>CBDCOW010000001.1:0-1333403 GCA_965219875.1 Dehalococcoidia bacterium
AGTTGTGTTGCCCTGGCAAGAGACGAGTGTCGAAGCGGAGCGGTTGCGGTTCATAGAGCGACGGGCGGCGGGGGAGGAGCCCCACGCCGAGTCGTGCCGGCAGTTCGGGATCAGCCGCAAGACCGGCTACAAGCTGATCGGCCGGTATGAGGCGTACGGTGAGGAGGGCCTGCGCGACCGGAGCCGCGCCGCCCACGATCATCCCAACGCCACGCCCCGCGAGCTGGAGGAGCGCATCGTCGCGGCGAAGCGCGCCCACCCCTCGTGGGGACCCAAGAAGCTCATCGCCTGGCTCCGCGACGCCGAGCCCGGCGTGCCCTGGCCCGCTCCCAGTACCGCCGGCGGCATCCTCGACCGAGCCGGCCTGGTACAGCGCCGTCGGCGCCGTCGGCGCGCCTCCCCCTGGAACGAGCCCTTCGCCCACGCCATCGTCGCCAACGACGTCTGGGCCATCGACTTCAAGGGCTGGTTCCGCACCGGCGACGGGACGCGCGTCGATCCCCTCACCGTCCAGGACGCGGCCTCCCGCTACCTCATCGCCTGCCGCGGGCTGGAGCGCCCCACCGGCCCGGAGACGCGGCGCGCGTTAGCGCGCGCCTTCCGGGAGTACGGCCTGCCCCGGGTCATCCGCACCGACAACGGCCCGCCCTTCGCCGGCGTCGGCTTGGGCAGCCTCTCCCCGCTGGCCGTCTGGTGGGTCAAGCTGGGCATCCTCCCTGAGCGCATCGCCCCGGGCCATCCCGAGCAGAACGGACGAGCGCCTCCACCGCACCCTCAAGGCGGAGACGGCCTCGCCGCCCAGAGCCAACGGGCGCCGCCAGCAGCAGACCTTCGACCGCTTCCGGCGCAGCTACAACGCGGAGCGGCCCCACGAGGCCTTGGGGCAACGCCCGCCGGCCCTGCTGTACACGCCCTCGTTCCGCCCCTATCCTGCAGTCCTCGGCTCGCCGGAGTACGGGACCGAGGCCACGGTACGCCGGGTGCGCGGCAACGGCGAGATCAAGTGGAAGGGAGACCTGGTCTACGTGAGCGAGACCCTCAAAGGCGAGCCCATCGGCCTCGTCCCGCAGGACGACTGCAGATGGACGGTCCACTTCGGCCCCCTCCTCATCGGCCTCCTCGACGACCAGACGAAACGCATCGCCAAGACCCCCGTTAAAGTGTTACCTATGTCCCCGGTCTAACTGTTACCCATGTGCCCGGTCGCACAGGAGGGCGCGCGCCGCTAGGCGCGCGAGCGCCCGAAGGGCGCTTCTCCCTCGTCGACCCCGGTTACGCAAAGGTCTCCCGCTGGGAGAGGCTTGGGGTGAGGGCGGGGGGAGGCGGGGCCCCGCGCGGCCTTTCCGCCTAGCCTCGGCGGAGGCGGGGGTCGAGGGTGTCGCGGAGGGCGTCGCCGAGGAGGTTGAAGCCGAAGACGGTCAGCGTAAGGGCGAGGCCGGGGAAGACCGCGTTCCACGGGGCCCGGTTGAATACGGTGGCCGTGGCGTTGTCTGCGACCATCGATCCCCAGGAGGGGTTAGGCGGGGGCACGCCGAGGCCGAGGAAGCTGAGCGACGCCTCGATGATGATAGCAAGGCCGAGGAACGAGGTGACGACGATCATCACCGGAGCGAACGTCTGCGGGGCAATGTGGCGGATGAGGATACGAAGGTCCGAGGCGCCGACGGCTCGTATGGCCTGGATGAATTCCATCTCGCGCACGCTCAAGACGACGGAGCGCACCACGCGGGCGGTGTTCGGTATTTGGATCACGGCGATGGCGATGATGACGTTGCGTTGCGACTGTCCCGCCGTGGCCACGATGGCCAGGGCCAGCACGAGCGTCGGAATGGACATGACGATGTCGACGACGCGTTGGATCACGGAGTCGCGCCAATCGGCGTAGTAGCCGCTCACGAGGCCCATGAGGAATCCGGCCAGCGAGCCGAAGAAGATGGCGATGACCGAAATGCTGATCGACGCCCGCGTCCCGATCATGAGACGGCTGAGGTTGTCCCGCCCTAGACTGTCTGACCCAAGAATGAAGCCCCCGGTCCATTCGGGTTGGGCGTAGGTGTTCGAGGCGTTGATCTTCTGCGCGTCGCCGGGCGCGAGCATTTCGCCGAAGATGGCGATGAAGACGACGAACACCACCAAGAAGAGGCCCACCGCGCCCAGGGGCTGCGCCTTGCAGAACCCGACGAGCCAAGACCAGAAGCCTCGAAGGACTTCTCCCACGCGGGAGGTGCTTTCCATCATTCCAGTCTGCACTGCCATGCGTCCGCGTCCCTAGCCGAACCTGACCCTGGGATCGAGCCAGGCGTAGAGGATGTCCACGATCAGGTTCGCTATGAGCACAATTGCCGAGAACATCATGACGATACCCTGCACGATGGGGAAGTCGCGGCGGATGATCGCCTCAACGAGCGAGAAGCCGAGCCCGGGGAGGTTCCAGAATCTCTCCATGATGACCGTCCCGCCGATGAGCGCGGCGTACTGCAGCCCAACGATGGTGACGACGGGAAGGAAAGCGTTCTTCAGGGCGTGCCGGACCACGACCGCCCGCTCCGTGAGGCCCTTGGCCCACGCCGTGCGGATGTAGTCCTGCCGCAGCACCTCGAGCAGCGCCGAACGGGTCATCCTTGCGACCACGGCGGAGAGCAGGTAGCCCAGCGCGAGCGCCGCCCAGATCACCTGCTGGAAGTTGGTCCAGGGGTCGTCCCAGAAGTTCGCCGGCCTGATCGGCGGTATCCACTCGAACCACACCACCATGACCAGCAGCATGAGCGCCGCGACGAAGAAGTTGGGCAGCGCCAGCCCGCCGATAGTTACGATGCGGGCAACGTAGTCGATCCACGTGTTCTGGCGCACCGCCATCAAGACTCCGAGCGGCAGCGAGATAACCAAAGAAATGATGACGGTGAGCGTCGCCAGTTGGAACGTGAGCGGGAACGAGTCTCCGATCTCTTGCAGGACCGTCTTGTCCTTAAAGATCGCATCGCCCCAATCGCCGACAAAGATCCCACCAACCCATTTGAAGTACTGAACGACATAGGAATCGTCGAGCCCGAGGTCGGCGCGGATCGCGTCATAAGCCGCCGGGTCGGGGGTGCCGGAGCCGTCGCCAATGAGAATCGAGAGGGCGACGTCGCCGGGAACGATGCGCATGATCGAGAAGATCAGGATCGAAATGCCGAGGAGGACGGGGATGAACTGGAGGAGCCGCTTCGCGATATAACTCTTCAAGAAGACCTCGCGAGGGCGCGGTGCCGAATCGGGTTCGCGGCGGTTCCCGCCTGGTTCGGAAGTGCGCGGAAGTCTAGCATTCCTGTTTCAGCCGGTCAATCGAACGAGCGCCCTTCGGCGCCCCCCGCGGCGCGCTTTGTTACGATGGGGCTATGCGGATCGACGCGCACGTGAAGGCCTTCCCCGAAAGCGTCCGGCAGCGGCGGGACGACTACCTGGGCCGCGACCTGACCTTCCGCTCGATGTATGGGAGGCCGGAGGCGAAGCTCGGCGGCCTCGACGAGTTGCTGGACAGCATGGACCGCAACGGTGTCGACCGGGCCTGTCTCGTCAGCATCGGCTGGTCGGCCCACGAGCACTGCGTCGAAATCAACGACTTCATTCTCGAAGCCGCAGCGGTGCACCCGGCGCGCATCGTCCCCTTCTGCGTGGTGAATCCGCTGGCGGGGCGGGCGGCGGCGCGGGAGGTGGAGCGCTGCGCCCGGCTGGGCGCCCGCGGCGTCGGCGAGCTGCACCCCGACACGCAGGGCTTCGATCTCGCGGACCGGCACGCCCTCGAACCGCTGATGGACGCAGCGCAGGAGCATGGGATGCCCGTCCTCACTCATGCCTCGGAGCCGGTGGGCCACCTCTACCCGGGCAAGGGGAACCAGCGCCCCGAGACGCTGCTGGCCTTCGCCAAGAACTTCCCCGGCGCGCCCATCGTGATGGCGCACTGGGGCGGCGGCCTGCCGTTCTACGCCCTGATGCCCGAGGTGCGCGAGGCGTTGGCCGACGTCTACTTCGATACCGCGGCGACGCCGTTCCTCTACGACGCGCGAGTGTTCGAGACGGTCGCGGGGCTGGTGGGGGCGGAGCGCATCCTGTTCGGCTCCGACTTCCCCCTGCTCCCGCAGGAGCGCGTCCTCAATCAACTCGAAGGGGCCGCGCTTAGCGCGGAGGAGAAGGCCGCTATCGGAGGCGGGAACGCGGCTCGTCTGCTCGGCCTGTAGCGCGCCGCGCCGCTATTCGCGCAGCTTGGCGGCGAGCCAGACGCGCAGCGCGGGCCCCATATCGGGGCGTTTCAGCGCCTCGTGGACCGACGACTTCACCATGCCCAGCGGGGTGCCGGCGTCGAGGTACTCGCCCTCGTACTCGATGGCGTAGAGTCCCTGCTCTTGGGCCAGCGCGTTCATGGCGTCGGTAAGCTGAATCTCGCCGATGGCGCCGGGCTTGGTCCGCTCCAGCGCGTCGAAGATCTCGGGGGTGAAGACGTACCGGCCCACGATGGCGAGTCGCGACGGCGCCTCGCTCAGCGGCGGCTTCTCGACGAGCCGCGATAGCTTGTAGGCGCCGCCATCGACGCGCTCGCCGTCGATGATCCCGTAGCGGCTCACGTCCTCGTCGGCGACGTGGTTCACCGCGACGACGCCCGCGCCGTAGCGCTCAAAGACGTCGAGCAACTGCCGGGTGACGGGCGTCGCGGCGTCGAAGACGTCGTCGGGGAGAATGACGGCGAACGGCTCGTCGCCCACGACGTTCTTGGCGGTGAGCACGGCGTGGCCGAGACCGAGCTGCTCCTGTTGGCGGACCGACGAGACCTCGACGAGGCTCGCGAGAGCGCGCACCTGCTCTAGGCGAGCCGCGTCGCCCTTGGCCTCAAGGATGCTTTCGAGCTCGAAGTTGCGGTCGAAGTAGTCCTCGACCGCCTTCTTGTTCTGCGAGGTGACGAGCACCACGTGCTCGATGCCGGAGGCCGCGGCTTCCTCGACGGCGTACTGGATCACCGGCTTGTCGACGATGGGCAGCGCCTCTTTGGGGACCGCCTTGCTCGCGGGAAGGAACCGCGTGCCCCACCCCGCCGCCGGAATCACCGCCTTACGGACCTTCACGCGCTCCTCCTCGCCGTGCACGGCCTCATGACCGGCCCGGCAAGTATACCGGCGGGGAGGGCCCTAGGCCCCGCCGCCGCCCCTCGGCCAAAGCCGTCGGAGCGTCCGCGCCTCGGTCCCGATCCTGCGGCGCGCCTTGGCCAGCGCGGGCGCCAGGCCCAACGTCCAGATGTCGAGCTGCGACACGACCCCTTGCTCGACGAGCCTGGTGTGGATCGAGGCAATCAGGCCGCCGATGAGCACGATCGCCGCCGAAAGGTACAGCCACCCCAGGAGGACGGCGACGGAGGTGAACTCACCGTAGACCGGGGTGACGTCGGCGCGGGCGCGGGTGTAGTAGAAGAACGAGCCCTTGGCGATCTCGAAGGCCAGGGAGGCGATCAGCGCCCCGAAGAGCACGTTCTTCACCTCGACGTGCGTGTTGGGGAGGAAGCGGTACAGCGTGACCAGGGCCAGGAAGCTCACGAGCCAGGTGCTGACGGCGAGATAGGCCGGCCCGGCGAGCAAGCCGCTGATCTCCGCGGGGTTGTTGGTCTCGGCGAAGGCGCGGATGACCGTATTCGAGATGAGCAGGCTGGTGAACAGCAGCCCCGCGCCGACGGTGAAGCTCAGGTCGATGACGCGCTCACGGAGGAACGGGCGGGGGATGCGCACGTCCCAGGCCGTGTTGATCCCCTTGCGCAGGGTGGCGAAGACGGCCGTCGAGGCCCACGCGAGGCCCACGATCGCCAGCGGCGCGGTTATATCCGCCGACGCCACGGCGCGCCGCACCGCGTCGGCGATGGTCTCCTGCGACACCGGAATGAAGGTCCCCAGCGCCCGCTGGAGCTCGACCTGTTGCAGCGCCGTCTCGTTAACGAAGAAGTCGAACGCCAGAATGATCAGGATCGAAAGCGGAAAGAGCGAAAAGAAGGAGTAGAAGGCGATGGCCGCGGCCATCTGCATGCTGTTGTTGGTGAGGAAGTACTGGGTTTGACGGGCGCAGAAGAGGACGAAGGCGCGGCCCCCGCTCCCAAGGTCGCTCGTTACCTCGGGCCGCGCCTCTTTGGGCGGCTGCGCTAGGAGGCTCGCCAGCCGGTTTTTCATGGTCCGCCCGCGGCGGCGCGGTTACGCGCCGGACACGGCCCCGTCCCGCGCCGCGCGCTGGGCTTCGCCCAGGGCGCGGACGCCTTGTGCGGCGAGGTCGAGCAGCCCGTCGAGCTGCGCGCGGGAGAACGGATCGCCTTCCGCCGTCCCCTGCACCTCGATGAACTCGCCCCCGCCGGTCATCACCACGTTGAAGTCGACGTCGGCGTGCACGTCTTCCTCGTAGCAGAGGTCGAGCAGCGCCTCGCCGAGGACGAGCCCCACGCTCACCGCGGCCACGGAGTCCTTCAAAGGCATCGCCGGAATCGCGCCCTTCTCGACCAACGCGCTCACCGCCTGATACAGGGCGGCGTAGGCCCCGGTGATCGCCGCGGTACGGGTGCCACCATCGGCCTGGATCACGTCGCAGTCGATGGTGACGGTGCGCTCGCCGAGCGCCTCCATGTCGACGACGGCCCGCAGCGACCTGCCGATGAGCCGCTGGATCTCGACGGAGCGCCCGTCGCGGCGGCCCACCTCGCGCTGCCGGCGGGTCAGCGTCGAGCGGGGCAGCATCCCGTACTCGGCGGTCACCCAGCCCCGCTTTTGGCCCCGCAGGAAGCCGGGAACGCCGTCCTCAACCGAAGCGGCGCACAGCACGCGCGTGCCGCCGGTCTCGATCATTGCCGACCCCTCGGCGTAGGGCTGGGCCCCGAGGGTGATGATGGTAGGCCGGATCTCGTCGTTCGCTCGCCCGTCGATACGCGCCAGAGGTCTCCTCCCGCGACGATGTCCAACTCGCCGCCGCCGGATTATAGCAAGGGCCACCGGGGGCTTCGCGGCAGGGCGTTAGAGGGTGGACGCGGCTACCCCGTCCGAGACCTTGCGTAGCGGGCCGGGGAGTCGCGAGGGTCGCGGGCTTCGATGGCCTGTGGTCATTGCGAGGCGGCCCCTCATCTCAATCTTCTCCCGTTGGAGACCTTTGCGTAACCCGCCCGCGGACTGGAAGGGGGGAGCAGGGCGGTCACCCCCCTTCCCCCTCTGGGGGAAACTGAAAGAGGGCGGGTGGGGCTCCACCGCAACCATCCCTCCCGTAGGGGCGCCTCTTGTGGGCGCCCTCCGGCCTCCCCCTCTGGGGAGACCTGAGCGGACGCTGGCGGGGGGACAAGCCTCAACCAAGCTCCCCGCAGGGGAGCCACCTTAAACCTCTCCCCCCCTGGGGGAGACTGAGAGAGGGCGGGTGGGGTGGTCCCACCAAGGGGAAAGAGCGGCCACCCCTCCTATGGATTGACGGGCTACGATAGGGCTTTGGCGGTTGTATAGGAACGGCGTCGTGAGCAGACAGACGCAAGCATACGTGTACGCGGGGTGCGCGGTCCTCCTGTGGTCGACGGTGGCCTCGGCGTTCAAGGTGTCGCTGCGGTACGTCGAGGCGCCGCACATGCTGTTCTACGCGGCGCTGGTGTCGACGGGCGCGCTGCTCATCATCGCGGCATGGCGGGGCAAGCTGGGGGAGGCGTTCACCTGCTCGCGGAAGGAGTACCTCCGGTCGGCGGCGCTCGGCTTCCTCAACCCATTCCTGTACTACCTCGTGCTGTTCGAGGCCTACGACCGCCTGCCCGCCCAAGAGGCGCAGCCGCTGAACTACACCTGGCCCATGGTGGTGGTCATCCTCTCGGTGCCGCTGCTCAAGCAACCCCTAGGCCGGATATCCTTGGCCGCGATCGCGGTGAGCTTCCTCGGCGTGCTCGTGATCGCGACGCGCGGCGACCTGCTGGCCTTTCGCGTCAGCGACCCGCTTGGCACGGCGCTCGCGGTCGGCAGCGCGCTCATCTGGGCCACGTTCTGGTTGACCAACGTCCGGGACGACCGTGACGAGGTCGTCAAGCTGCTGCTGAACTTCGCCTTTGGGCTGGTCTTCGTCACCATCGCGGCGCTCGCGTTGGCCGGGCCGCCTCCGCTGGACCTGCGGGGCATCGGGGGATCGGCATACGCGGGCGTCTTCGAGATGGGCGTGACGTTCGTGCTGTGGATGCGCGCGCTGTCCCTCTCACGGACCACCGCGCAGGTGAGCAACCTGGTCTATCTGGCGCCGTTCCTCTCGCTCGTCCTTATCAACGTCATCGTCGGGGAGACGATCCGGCCGGCGTCGGTAATCGGGCTGCTGCTCATCATCGGCGGCATCGTCATCCGCCGCTTCGACCGGACGGCGGAGGAGGAGGCAAGACCAAGCGCCTAATCGCGCTCGACCCAGAGGCGGACGCCGTCGGTACGGAAGCGGATGGGGCCGTGGTCGGCGGTGGTGAAGAGGTTGCCGCCGACGGCGCCGCGGAGCGTCGAGACGACGTTGGGATCGGGGTGGCCGAGACGGTTTTCCGCCCCCACGCTGATGACGGCGGCGGCCGGGCCCACGCGCTCGACGAAGGCGGCGGTCGAGGATGTCGCGCTGCCGTGGTGGGCCGCCTTGAGTACCGTGCTCTCCAGACCGGCGCCTTGGTCAAGCAGGAAGCGTTCGCCGAGCGCCTCGATGTCGCCGGTGAGCAGGAACGACACGTCGCCGTAGACGACGCGCAACACGATGGAGTTGTTGTTGCCGTCCGACCCCGTGCCAAGGAGCGGACGAGGGGGCGGGTGCAGGACTTCGACGGTCGTCTCGCCCAAGATGATGCGATGGCCGGCGACGGCCAGGGAGACCGGCGCGCCCGCGCGCTCCACGGCGGCCTTCCACGCGGTACGCTCGGCGCCGCCCGACGGCGTGCCCGGCTCCAGCGCGAGACCCACATCGTAGCGCGCGGCGATTTCGGCGAGCCCGCCGGAGTGGTCGGTGTCGGCGTGGGTCAGCACCAGCACGTCGATGCCGCGGTCCCAGAAGGGGAGCACGGCGCCGAGCGCGTCGAGGGCGCCGGCGGGGCTGGGGCCGCCGTCCACCAGCAGGGTATGCCGCGACGGCGTGCGCACCACGACGGCGTCGCCCTGGCCGACGTCGGCGAACGTTACTTCGAGCATCTCGTCCGGCCCCCGCAAGGCGGCGGTCCACACCAACGCCGACGCCACGACGAGCGCGGCGGCGGCAAGCCCAAACGGGCGGACCTCCACGCGCGGCACGGCGGGGAACGGCAGCTTGCCGGCGGCACGGACGAGCGGCGCCGCTTTCGCGGTCGCGAGGGCGGCGGCCCCGAGTGCGGCGTAGTAGGCGGCGACGAGGACGCGGCTCACCTCGCCCACCTGAATATTCGAGAAGGAGAGCGCCGCGAAGATCTGCGTAGTCCACGCAAGGACACCAAGCGCCGCCCAGCCGCCCCATGCAAAGAGCCACGCCGCCGGCTCCGAGACGACCCCAAGCGCACCGGTGAGCAGCGAGAACGCCAACGCGATGGGCAAGAGGGGTAGGGCAAGCACGGTGACCGGTATGCCGGTGAGCGCGACCTGGTGGAAGTAGAAGGCGACAACCGGCCAGGTCAACAGCGTCGCGGCGAACCCGGCGACGCCGGCCCGCGCCGTGAACCGCGCCGCCGCGTCCAGGACGCCCGCCCCAGCGCCCCACTCGATGCGCTCAGTGACCCACGGCGCCACGACGACGATGCCCGCCATCGCGAGGAAGCTGAGCTGGAAGGAGACCTCCCACACCATGCCGGGGTCGAACGCCGTCAGCACCAGCGCGGCGAGCATCAGGGCGGTGAGACCGTGGCGCTGGCGTCCGAAGTAGAGCGCCGCCAGGTAGAAGGTGGCCATGACCGCGGCCCGTTGGGCTGACGGCGGCAGTCCGGCGAGCATCGCGTAGCCCCACACGGCGAGTAACGGGAGCGCAAAGACCAGCCAGCGGGGCCGCCCGGCGAACCGCCGCGCTAGCGCCAACGTCATCATCAGCGCCATGCCGACGTGCAGGCCCGAAATGGCCAGCAGGTGCGCCGCGCCGGAGTCGCGGAAGTTACGGACGACGTCCGGAGGGATGTCCGAGCGGACGCCGACGGTCAGGGCTTGGGCCAGGGAGGCCTGCGGCTCGGGAAGCGTGCGCGCCAGGGCGCCGGCGATCTCGCTGCGCACGGTGAACAGGGCGCGGTCGAGCCACGGCCCCTGGCCCGTTCCGCGCAGTTCTATCCGAGGGAACGCCATCACCGAGCCGACGCCCTGTTGGGCAAGGTAGCGCGGGAAGTCGAAGTCGCCGGAGCGGCGCGGCGCCTCGATCTCGCCGGCGAGCCAGAGGGCGTCGTCCTGATGGAAGAAGGGGTGCTCGCGGGCGGCGGTCAAGGCGGCGGGCGGACGCGCCGTCACCAGCACGCGGCCTTCCGTCTCCCGCCAATCGTCGCCGCCCCGCGCCTCCTGCACGCGCAGCTCGAAGCGCAGCGCCGTCCCGGCGCGTTCGGGGTAGGAATCGACGTAGCCGCGAAGCTCGACCGGCGACCCATGCAGCGGGGCGAGGCCGCCCAGGTCGGATCCGGCGTCGTGCAGGTCGAAGCGCAGCACGCCGGTCAGCGCCCCAGCCACCGCTAGCACCACGAGCAGCCACGGGCGGCGCGGCGCGGCGACGCTGGCGAAGAGCAGCCCCGCAAGCAGCGCTCCCGCGGCCCCGATCGCCAGCGCCGCGGGCAGACCAAGCTCCGCGCCCAGATAGACGCCGAGCAGCCAGCCTCCGGCGAGCAGAATGATCCGCATCGACTAACGCACCACGACGAGCGGACGGAGGGCTTCGAGCGTCGCCGGGCCGATGCCGTCGACGAGGAGCAGGTCTTCGACGCGGTCGAAGCCGCCGCTCACGGTCCGGTAGTCGAGGATGGCCTGGGCCCGCCGCTCGCCGATTCCGGGCAGCGCCTCAAGCTCGGCGGCGGTGGCGCGGTTCAGGTCGAGCGGGGCGGGGGTCGCCGTGGGGGCCGCTTCGCTCAGCCTTGGGATGTCGATGCGCTCGCTGTCGGTCAGGCGGGCCGCCAGGTTCAGTCCCGCGGTGTCGGCGTCGGGGAGCAGTCCGCCCGCGGCCTCCACCGCGTCGATCACGCGGTCGCCGCGCCGCAGCGCGTACACGCCCTCGCGGGCCACGGCGCCGGACACGTGCACCCGGATTTCGCCGCCGTCGGACGGCACCGTGATCTCAACGCCGCCGGAAGGCCCGCCGCCGGCGACCAGCGCGGCGATGCCGCCCGCCAGGACGGCAAGCAGAACTACGATGACGGCGACGCGGAATGCGGCGAATCTGGTCATTGGCGGGCCCCGCCGAGGCCCGGAGCGGTACGCTACAGGCCGCCCCCGAAGGGGTCAAGGCCCGCCTCGGCCGACCTTCGCGGTGCTATTATGATCCCGCCAAAGCGCCTCGACGGGGCCGTTAAGCCGATGCTCGCCAAACTCGTCCTTATCCTCATCGTCGTCCTAGTGGGCTCGATGGTCTGGCGCGCGTTGCAGCGGATGAGGCGATAGGCGCTTCCACCCGTGGAGGCCTTTGCGTGACCGGGGCTGGCGGGCTTCGCGAGCCTCCGGTGGTTGCGAGGCGACCCCTCATCTCAATCTTCTCCCGTTGGGAGAAGAGGCAACAGGTCCCGCCCCACCTGTTCGGACCCGCGTGCGGGTTATGCAAAAGGAATCATTTACTTGTGTACATTGATCCAGGGGGTACTAGTCGCCCCTAGCCCCCCAAGGCGGCGATGCGCCTAGCCATCCAGGAGACATAGGACTTGCGGGTCATGCCCCGCCGCTGGGCCTCGCCGTCGATGAACGCTAGGACCCCCTCCTCCAGGGCGAGGTTCGCCCGGACCGTCTGGGGGGAAGGGTGAATCAGCGGAATCGACACGAGTTGATTTCCTGCTGGAGCCTCGACCTCGAAAAACGGCGTGGGCGGGGCGTAGGGCCAACCCCGCGCTTCCATGTGGGTAACGTAGTCCCTAAGGGCGGCCTCCGCGTTCAGCAGGACCTCGTCGACCGAATCCCCCACCGCCACGACGCCGTCAAGGTCCGGAAAGACTACGCCGTAGACCCCGTCTTCGTGCTCCAAAAATGCCGGATACCTAACCATGATCCTCTCCTCAGACCCAACCGGCCCGCTTCGCGATGCTCCGGGCCGTCCCAGAGGTCAGAGACCGACGGCGGGGCAGCGGGATGGTCTGGTGGGTCTCGGCGTTCTCGAAGATGTCATGCGGCCCGTTCGTCCGCACCAGCACCCAACCCTCACGCTCCAACCGCTGCCGAATCTTGCGCCTATTGGTCTCTTCCTTAATGTGCATATATCAGCACTCCAAGGCCGGTATTGTCAAGCGACCTTAGGGCGGATTCCGCACGAGTTTTTGTACAGAGACATATAAGTCCCTGTGCAAAGGGTCTAGAGGCTGCTCCTACGGCAGCGGTTCGCGGCGCGCCGCTAACGCGGCAGGCCGAGGCCGCGCGTGGCGATGACGTTGCGCTGGATCTGGTTCGTCCCGCCGATGATCGAGTAGGCGATCGAGTAGCGCAGCGCGTGGTCCACCGTGCCGTCGAGCAGGACGTGCGCTTTGTTCGGCGTCTCCCGGTCGACTTGACCGAAGAGGCCGAGGACCTGGACCGCGGTGTGCGCGAAGCGCTGCGTCATCTCGCTGCCGAGGATCTTGAGCTCGGAGGCCTCGAAGCTCGGGTTCTTGCCGGCGCCGTAGAGCCAGACGAACCGGTACTGGAGCATGCGGCACACCCGGATCTCGACGGCGAACTCGGCCAGCTTGTGCCGGAGCACCCGCACGATCGGATCGTCGCTCTTGTCCATGCCGCGCTCCCGCCACAGCGCGGTGAGGTCTTCGAGCATGCGCGTGCCCATCGCGGCGTACTCGACGAAGGCGCGCTCGTGGTTGAGCACGGTCGTGGCGATATACCAGCCCTGGTTCTCCTCGCCGATGAGCGACTGCGCCGCGTTCACGCGGCAGCTGTCGTAGTGGACGATCTGCTGCTTGCCGCCGCCGAGGTTGCCGAACGTCTCGGGGCGCAGCCCCTCGGTGCCGGCGGGGATGACGAAGAAGCTGATGCCCTTGTGCTTGGGGGCCTCGGGGTCGGTGCGGGCGAGCAGGAAGCTGTACTGGGCTTCCTCCAGGTGGCCGCCCCAAATCTTCTGCCCGCTGATGATGAAGTCGTCGCCGTCGCGCCAGGCCTTGGTGGTGAGTCCGGCGAGGTCCGAGCCGTGGTCGGGCTCGGAGAAGCCCTGGTGGAACTTGATCTCGGCGCGGGCGATGGGGCCGAGGAAGCGCTGCTTCTGCTCCTCCGTCCCGTGCTGCATGATGGCGGGGCCGAGATAGCCGACGCCGGCCTCGCGCACCGTGATGCGGTGGTTGGCGCTCTCCTCCGAGAAGACGAGCTGCTTGGTGATCGAGGCCTCCTGGCCGCCGTACTCCTTGGGCCAGGCCATGGTGAGCCAGCCCTTCTCCGCCAGCTTCTTGCGGACGTTGCGGATGACCTCAGTGGCCTGCTCCGATTCGTGGCCCTGCATCCCGTACCAGTCGTCGGGCAGCTCCTGGCGGTAGAAGTCCCGCAGCTCTTGGCGGAAGGCCTCGTCTTCGGCGGAAAAGACTGGGTGCATGGATCGGCTCCGGTGGGGGTCTCGTTGGGTCCGCGTTGCTCCTTCGAGCTACCGCGGCGGATAGGTCATGAATTCCAGGATATTACCGTCGGGGTCGCGGGTGTAGACGCTCGTTCCGTCCCGTTGGCCCGCGTGGCCGCCGCCCTTCTGGTCGTAGGGGCCGTAGGCGATTTCGGCGCCGGCATCGAGGATCAGCTGCTTGGCCTGCTCGATGGTGCCGTCGAAGTAGAAGCAGATGTCGCCGCAGCCGGGCATCGCGGTGGGGCCCCGGGCGGTGAAACGCGGGTTCTGCCACAGCTTGGGCGGGTGAACGTTGAGCTTGGCGTTGGGGCCGATCTGCACGGCGAACCACTTCGCCTCGCCGGCCCGCCACTCGTCCTCGTAGAGGATGTTGAACCCCAGCCGGCGGTAGAAGTCGATGAAGGCGTCGGGGTCCGCCGTCGGCAGCGATATGTGGTCGAAGCCCTGCACTGGCATTGTGACGCCTCCCGTGCTCCCGCGACCCGCGGCTACCGGGGCAGACCGAGGCCGCGCGTGGAGATGAGGTTGCGCTGCACCTCGCTGGTGCCGCCCATCAAGGTGTAGCCGGGCTGATAGCGGATCTGCTGCTCGATGCGGCCCTGGAGCGGCGCGATGTCCCCGTTCGCGCGCTGGACCTGCGCGTAGAGGCCGAGCACTTCGCCGGCCACGTGCATGAACCGCTGCGTCATCTCGCTGCCGAAGACCTTCACCTGCGACGCCTGATAGCTGGGGTCTTTCCCCGCGCCGTAGAGCCAGATGAACCGGTAGTTCAGAACGCGGCACACCTCGACCTCGACGGCGATCTGGGCCAGCTTCTGACGCAGGAGCTGGGTTTGGTGGTCCTGCCGCTCGTGGCGGCCCTGCGCGCGCCACAGTTCGATGACCTCTAGGAGCAGGCGTCGGCCGTTGGCGGCGTGCTCGACGAAGGCGCGCTCGTGGTTGAGCGCCGTCGCCGCGATGTACCACCCCTGGTTCTCCTCGCCGATGAGGCACTCGTTCGCGTTGACCCGGCAGTCGTCGTAGTAGACCACCTGTTGGAAGCCGCCGCCCATGTTTTCGAAGCTGTCGGCCCGCAGGCCCGGCGTGGTGGTGGGAATGATGAAGAGGCTGATGCCCTTCTGCTTGGGCGCTTCGGGGTCCGTCCGCGCGAGGAGAAAGCTGTAGGCCGACTGCTCGACGTGGCCGCCCCAAATCTTCTGCCCGGTGATGATGTAGTCGTCGCCGTCGCGGACGGCGCGGGTGGTCAGGCCGGTGAGGTCGGACCCCGCGTTCGGCTCGGAGAAGCCCTGGTGGAAGTCGATCTCGGCGCGGGAGATGGGGCCGAGGAAGCGCTGCTTCTGCTCCTCCGTCCCGTGCGCCATGAGCGCGATGCCGAGGTAGCCGGTGCCGGCGTCGCGGGCGCTCACCCGGTGGTAGGCGCTCTCCTCGGCGAAGACCACCTGGCGGGTGAGCGGGGCGTCTTGTCCGCCGTACTCCTGGGGCCAGGCCATGGTGAGCCAGCCCTTGTCGGCCATCATCTTCTTGAGGCGCTTGTTGGTCTGGAGGGAGCGCTCCGACTCGTCGTACATGCCGCCGAACCAGTCGTCGGGCAGCTCGGCGGCGTAGAAGTCGCGGACCTCCTGACGGAAAGCCTCGTCTTCAGGGGAAAATACCGGTTTCATCTGCGATTCTCCTGCGGCGGGCGGGCCGGCGCGTCCGAGGCGCCCGATGCCGCCTGCTTTCCAAAAGGGCGCGGACATTCTAGCAGTAATGCGCGGCGGGGACGAAACGCCCCCGCGGTCGTTTGTGCGGGCGTGATTCGCTCTGTTATACTTCTGTTGACGACTCTTTTGGTTGCAGTCGGCCGCGGCTTGTGGGAGGCCGGGCCGGATTTGGGGGCAAGCCGGATATGACGACCACCGCGTCACCGCTCGCGTTCACCACCGAGCAGCTCAAGCGCTATCAGCGGCACATCATCATGCCCCAAGTGGGCGGGATCGGGCAGCGCAAGCTGCTCGACTCGAAGGTGCTGCTGCTGGGCGCGGGCGGCCTCGGCTCGCCGACGGCGCTCTACCTCGCCGCCGCCGGCGTGGGCGACCTCGGCATCGTCGACTTCGACGTCGTCGACGTGAGCAACCTCCAGCGCCAGATCCTGCACGACACCGACGACGTGGGGCGTCCCAAGGTCGTCTCGGCGCAGGAGACCCTGAACGACATCAACCCCGGCATACGGGTCAACCCCATCAACGAGCGCCTGAGCTCGGAGAACATCATGGAGATACTCGCCGACTACGACATCGTGGTCGACGGGAGCGACAACTTCTCGACGCGCTATCTGGTGAACGACGCAGCGTACCTGGCGAAGAAGACGCTGATCCACGGGAGCATCTTCCTGTTCGAGGGGCAGGCCAGCGTCTTCGAGCCGGGGGAAGGCTGCTACCGCTGCCTCTACCCCACACCGCCGCCGCCGGGCATGGTGCCGAGCTGCGCCGAGGCGGGCGTCTTCGGCGTCCTGCCGGGGATCATCGGCTCGATCATGGCCGTTGAGACGATCAAGATCATCCTCGGCATCGGCGAGCCGCTGGTGAACAAGCTGCTCCTGTTCGACGCGCTCAGCATGGACTTCCGCACCGTGAAGCTGCGCCGCGACAAGAACTGCCCGCTCTGCGGCGACGACCCCACCGTCACCGAGCTCATCGACTACGAAGTCTTCTGCGGCGGCGTCGGCGGCGGCTAGGCCCCGCCCGGCCTCGCCACACCAGATGTACTACGCGAGCATCATCGACGCCATCGGCAACACGCCGATGGTGGAGCTACGGCGGACGAGCCCCAAGCCGGGGGTGCGCATCTTCGCCAAGCTGGAGGGACAGAACCCCACCGGCTCGGTGAAGGACCGCATCGCCAAGTACATGATCGAGGCCGCCGAGGCCGACGGCTCGCTCACAAAAGAGCGCATCATCCTGGAGCCCACCAGCGGCAACACCGGCATCTCCATCGCGATGATCGGGCGGCTGAAGGGCTATCGCGTCAAGGTCGTCATGCCGGAGAACGTGAGCATCGAGCGCCGCCAGTTGCTCGACTCCTACGGCGCCGAGATCATCCTCTCCGACGGCAAGCGGGGGAGCAACGGCTCGATCCAAGTGGCACAGGAGCTCGCCCGCAACAACGATCTCTACTTCATGCCCTACCAGTACGGCAACGAGGCAAACCCGCTAGCGCACTACGAGGGCACCGCCGTCGAAATCCTGCGCGACCTGCCCGAGGTCGACGTCTTCATCGCCGGCCTGGGCACGGGGGGCACGCTCACCGGCGCGGGGCGGCGGCTCAAGGAACATAACCCCGCCACCAAGGTCATCGCCGTCGCGCCCCACCCCGACGAGCTTATCCAGGGCCTCCGCAGCCTCGAGGACGGCTTCATCCCGCCGATACTCGACCAGTCCGTCCTCGACGGGCAGCGCATCATCACCAGCCGCGAGTCATTCGAGGCGACGCGGGAGCTCTGCGAGCGCGAGGGCGTCTTCGCGGGTGTCTCCAGCGGCGCCGTCGTGGCCTGCGCGCAAAAGGTCGCCGAGCGCATGACCGAGGGCAACATCGTCTGCCTGCTGGCGGACGGCGGCTGGAAGTACCTGAGCACGGAGCTCTGGACGAAGGACTACTACGAGATCCTGCGCCGTACCGAGGGCAAGATCTGGTGGTAGGCCGCCGGCCCTATCTCACCCGACGGCCCTAGCCCGCCCGGCGCCGCGCCTGCGGCGCGGTCTTGTCTACTAGGCGCAGGCCGATCTTGACTGGGCGTCGGGGACGGGGACGGGCGCCGTTGCCGCGCTCTTCGTCCACCCGAGCCGTGACCACCATCCCCTTGCCGCGGAACTGGTTGGTCTTATCCCGGAGGAGGAGCACTTCGGCGCTGAGCGCCCGGACCATTTGGCCCACATCGTCCTCGGAACACCGCACGACTCCTTGCAAGTCGTGCTGGGCGGGAACGGGCCCGCCGGAAAGACTTTCGGCCTGCCGCGCGAACCATCGGATGAGCACTCCCATGGCTTCCTCCTGCGCAACTGGCTGACGAACTGCTAGTAACTATACGCCTCGTCTTCTGTAAAGTCATGCGCTTGCGCGGCGGGCGCAGGACGACGCGGCTTCGCCGCTCTGCTATCATCGTCCGAGCCTCGCCGCTGCTCCGCCATGCCCCTCCCGACACTCCGTTCTTTCCCCGCCCTACGGCTGCTCGCCGCCCTGCTGGCGGCGCTGCTTGCCTTGGCCTCGTGCGGGGGCGGCGACATCGTCGAGATCGGCATCGTCGAGCGCTTCGACGACCCCGCCGTCGACGACGCCCGCGACGGCTTCCTCCAGGCAATGGACGCGGCGGGTTACAAGGCCACCGAGCAGGTCCGGTACTTCCGGTTCAACGCCGAGGGCAGCGAGTTCTCCCTCGACGAGATCGTCGAAGAGCTGGTCGTGGAAGAGGAGGTTGACATCCTCCTAGCGATCGGCTCCGACGCGCTGCGGGCGGCGGTCGAAGGCGCCGGCGGGCGGCCGGTCTTCTTTGCGCTGGCCACCGACGACACGATCGGCGGCGCGAGCGAGGGCGGCTTCCGGCACGGAGCAATCACCGGCGGCTCGTTCGCGCACGCGGCGAGTTTGGTCAACATGGCGAGCCTGACGCTGCCGAGCGACCGGATCGCAAGCTCGCGGCTCGCGGTCTTGGTCGTACCGGACGAGTTGGACTCCGTCGCCGCGGCGCGCCTGGGGGCCGAAGGAATTATCCGCTCAGGACTCGACATCGTGCGGGTGGAGATCACCAACGCCGGCTCGGTGGAAGACGCCGTGCGCGAGGCGGCGGACGCTGACGTGGCCGCGATCGCACTCACGCCGTCGGCTCTGCTCGACGACGCGCTGGAGGACGTGCTTGCGGCGGCGGCGAGCCGGGGCATCCCCGTGGTGGGGACGCGCCGCGATCACGTGGAGCGGGGCGCCTTCGCCGCTCTGGGGCCGGTGGCCGAAGAGAACGGACGGATCGCCGGCGACATGCTAGCCCGCTTCCTCGCCGGCGAAGACCTGAGCGGCGCACCGCTTTCCTTCGACACGCCGGTCGGACTCTGGCTGAGCCGACCGGCAGCCGACGGCCTCCCCTTCGGCCTCGACCAGATCGGCTTCGCCGACGTGGTCGAGGTGATCGAGTAGGGCCTAATCTTCCGGCGGGTGGGGGTGCTTAACCTCGTCGACCGCCGAGCTTTTCACGTGGACCTCGTAGAGCCCGTCGAAGATGCGCTCGGCCTCGGCGGGATCGTCGGGGGCCTTGATGCGCATGAAGAAGGTCTGGCCGTTCTCGAACACGAACGTCGGTGTGCCGAAGACGCCCTTGGGCGCCGCCGACTCGAAGTCCGTGGCGATGTTCGCGAGGTGCGCCGGGTCGGCCGCGTCGGCGCGGAAACGGTCGAGGTCGAGACCGACCTCCTTCGCCGCCGCCTCGATCTCGTCGGGCTCACGGAAGTTGAGGCGCGCCGTGTGGCGCTTCTCCAGTAGCGCGTAGTGGAGGTCGGCGTATGCGTCGTCACCCTGGCGCCGCGCCGCTTCGAGCGCGCGGAAGGCGGGCAGGCTGCGGCTGGGGTGGTCGTCGGCGTGGTCCCACAGCCGCCACTCGGGGCCCTCCTTGCTGTTCTGCTGTTCCAGTGGGAAGGCGCGCCAGTTGATCTGTAGCGCGTCGCCCTTCCGTTCCTTGACCTTTCGCAGCCAAACTGCTGCTTGGTAGACGTGGGGTCACACGCAGTCGAAATAGACATCGACGCCGATGCGCTGGTCCATAGCCGTCCTCCCTGGTGTCTGTGCTCGGGCTGTCCGCCTCGATTCTAGGCGGATGCGCGCGGGACGTAAACCGGAGCGGCGCGGTCCTCGTTCATTGCCGCCGTCGAAGGCGGCGTGCTATTCTGTCCGATGGTCGGGGCGCTTCCCACTTCTGGGAGCGGCGTACTTCGAAACGTCGGGGCGTGGCGCAGCCCGGTAGCGCACCTGCATGGGGTGCAGGGGGTCGGTGGTTCAAATCCACTCGCCCCGACCATCTTTTCTCCCATGTCGCCCGGTGTGCGCCACCGAAGGCGGGCGCGATGCTCGACGAAGTGGTATGATATGCGCGTCTTGAACATGGCGAATGTCCCGTATGCCTTCCTGTCTCTCACAACTCGGGCGCGCGACGCTAGCTGAGCCAGGGCGCCAATTTCCCCCTTAGGAGCGTTGCGTGAATATCTACGTAGGCAATCTTTCGTTTGATGCGACTCAGCCCGATCTGGAGTCCCTCTTCAGTACGCACGGCAAGATCGACGACGTCCGCCTGATCACCGACCGGTACTCCGGCAGGTCGAAGGGCTTCGGCTTCGTCGAGATGCCGAACGACGACGAGGCAGAGAGCGCCATCCAGGCGCTGAACGGCGCGGATTTCCAAGGCCGCACCTTGACGGTGAACGAGGCCCGCCCGCGCGAATCGACCGGTGGCGGCGGCGGACGCAGGGCCGGTGGTGGTGGCGGTGGCGGCGGTGGCCGCTGGTAGACCGCCGACTTCTCTCTTCTCCAATCTCCGCTAAGGTGTCTCTCGATGCCGGTGGCGGTGCGCGCGGCGGCTTAAGGTCGCCGCGCGCGGGGAAGTAGTCCTTGACCCAAGCACCCGTTCCCACCGCCCGCGGCTACGACGCCCTCCGGCATGACTTGGTACGCCTGGGCTTCTTCGATGCCCAGCCCCGGTACTACCTGGCCAAGGCGCTCTCCGTCGCCGCGCTCTTTGGCGGCGGGTTGTTCTTCGCGCTCTGGTCCGAGTCCCTGGCGGTCGTCCTAGCGGCGGCGGTCGTCCTCGGGGTAGCCAACGTGCAGGCCGAGATGTTCGGCCACGACGTCGGGCACCGGCAGACACTCCGGTCGCCGCGGCTCATGGGCCTGGCCGGCCTCCTGTTCGGCAACCTGCTTCTGGCCCTGAGCTACACCTACTGGATCGACAAGCACAGCCGCCATCACGCCTTCCCCAACGATCCGGAGAAGGACCCCGACGGCGACTACTCGGTCCTCGCGTTGACCCACGCGCAGATCGCGACGCGGCGGTGGGCCTTCCGCCCGCTCATCGCCGTCCAAGCGCTGTTGTTCCCGTTCTGGCTCCTGTTGCAGCCCTACACCATGCGGCTGGCGGGCCTGCTGCACCTCTACCGCAACCGGGTGCGCAACCGGGGTGCCCAAGCCGCGGCGCTGGTCCTACACACCATCGGGTACGGCTTCGTCCTCTACGCGCTGGGCGATTGGACGACGGCCCTGCTGTTCGCGGCCGTCCACCAGAGCGTGATGGGCCTCTACAACGGCATGGTCTTCGCGCCGAACCATAAGGGCATGGCGGAGCCCGAGGCCGGAGCCGCGATGTCGTTCCTCCAACGGCAAACGATCACCGCGCGCAACGTACGCGGCGGCGCGGTTACGGACTGGATGTTCGGCGGCCTCAACTACCAGATCGAGCACCACCTCTTCCCCACCATGCCCCGCAACCGGCTCCGCGAAGCGCAGCCCCACGTACAGGCGCTCTGCCGGGCGCGCGGCATCTCCTACCGCAGTGTCTCGACGCTCCAGGCCTACACCGACCTGTTCGTCCACCTGCACCGGGTCAGCGCCCCGCTCCGCTCGCTCGGCTGGACCTTCCGTCACCCCGAACCGGAACCCCGTCCCAGCTAAGCGGCCGGACGCCCCCTACCCCCGCGCGCTTCCCCTGTAGCGTACACTTACGCGCGGCGCGGACGCGTTGGCGGTCCGCGGGAGGCCCGCAGTGTCCGGCATTCTGACCGGCGTTCGAATCGCCGACTTCACCGAATACATCGCCGGCCCTTACTGCACCATGGTCCTCGCCGACCTGGGGGCCGACGTCCTCAAGATCGAGCCGCCCGGCGGCGACCGCATGCGCTACTCCGCGCCGCTGGACGGCGAGGGGCGCGGCTTCCTCCAGGTCAACCGCACCAAGCGCAGCTTCGTGGTCGACCTGAAGAAAGAGGACGCCGCCGGCATCGTGCGCCGGATCGTCGAAAGCGTCGACGCCGTGGTCGTCAACCAGCGCCCCCAATCCACCAAACGGCTCGGCATCGACTACGAGACGCTGGCGCCGCTCAACCCCCGGCTGGTCTACGGCGAGATCACCGCCTACGGACACACTGGCCCCTACGCCCACCGGGGGGCCTTCGACATGGTGGCGCAGGCCATCGGCGGCGTCATCGCGCACGAGGGCACCTTCGCCACCAATGGCCTGGGCATGACCACCACGTCGATCAGCGACTACTCGGCAGGCGTCTTCCTCGCGCTCGGCATCGTCGGCGCCCTGCTCGTCCGCGAGCGCACCGGCCGCGGCCAGAAGGTCGAGACGAACCTCCTCGACGCCATTCTCGCCTGCCAATACCGACCCATGAACAACGTCGAACGGTACGACGCCGCGCCGCGGCGTGAGTTCGCCGAGAAGGTCAGTCAGGCGGCGCGGGCCGGCTTGAACATCCGCGAGCTCTTCGAGCTGCGGGCGAGCCACCTCGGCGCCAACACTCGCAACATCTACTGGCGGCCCTATGCGACGCGGGACGGCTTCCTCGCCGTGGCCTGCCTCAACAACGTCATGCGCCGGCACCTGCGCGACCTGTTGGGCATCGACGACCCAATGATCGACGGCGCGAGCTACGGCGGGACCACTCCCGAAGAGAACCTCGCCCTCGTCGCCCAAGTCGAGCCGATCTTCCGCTCCAAGACGACGCAAGAATGGTTCGATCTGCTCGACGAGGCAGGCGTGCCCTGCGGGCCGCTCAACACGCCGGAGCAGGTGTACGACGACCCGCAGGTCGTCAACAACGGCTCGATCCTGAGCGTGGAGCACGAGCGGGTCGGCGAGATCCGCATGCCGGGGCACCCGGTGCATTACTCCGAGTCGCAGGTCTCGACGCCGTCCGCGCCGCCGGTGTTGGGCGACGCCACGCAGGAGACGCTGGAGCGTCTGGGCTACGGCGCCGCCGAGATCGAGCGCCTCATCGAACGGCGTGTCGTCTTCGTCAAGCAACCCTCTACCCCTCTGGGGGAGACTGAGAGAGGGTCCCCCCCAAGCCTCTCCCCCTCTGGGGGAGATTGAGAGAGGGCCCCTAAAGCCGCACGCGAAGAGGAGACGGCATGGACTTCGCCCTTACGCCCGAACAGTTGAGCTTTCGCCAGGAGGTGCGAGACTTCCTCGACGAGGCGCTGACACCGGAGGAGTGGCAGGCCATCGACGACGGCGCCGAAGGCACGTACCACAACCGGGCCTTCTCGAAGAAGCTCGCTGCGAAGGGATGGATCGGCCTCAGTTGGCCCAAGGAGTGGGGCGGCCAGGCCATCAGTCACATGATGCGGCTGATCTACTACGAGGAGATGATCACCTCGAAGGCGCCCATCGGTTACCACTTCATCGCCGAGCGCCAGATGGGCCCCAGCTTCATGCTCAACGGCACGGAGGAGCAGAAGCGGCAGTACGTCCCCGGCATCGTGAACGCCGACATCTCATTCTGCATCGGCTACAGCGAGCCCGGCGCCGGCTCCGACCTCGCCGGCCTCCAGACCCGCGCCGTCCGCGACGGCGACGACTACGTCGTCAACGGCTCGAAGATCTGGACCAGCGGCGCGCACATGGCCGATTACATCTGGCTGGCGACGCGCACCGATCCCGACGCGCCCAAGCACAAGGGCATCAGCGTCTTCGTCCTGCCACTCAACACTCCGGGCGTCGAGATCCGTCCGTTGATCAGCATGGACAACGACCACGGCTTCAACCAGATCTTCTTCGACAACGTTCGCGTCCCCAAGAGCGGCATGGTCGGCGAGGAGAACCAGGGCTGGTACGTGGTGGCGGCGAACCTCGACTTCGAGCGCTCCGGCATCGAGCGGATCGCCAACAACTACAAGACGTACCGCCGGCTCGAACGCTTCATGCGGGAGGAAGGGCGGCCCGGCACGGGCGGCGTGGACGCGATCGCGCGGCACAAGCTCGCCGAGATGGCGATCGACTACAACGTGGGCCGCCTCCTCGCCTACCGCGTCGCCTGGCAGCAGAGCGAGGGGATGGTGCCCAACTACGAGGCGTCGATGTCGAAGATGTACGGCTGCGAGGCCAGCCAGCGCATCTCGCGCCACTGCGCCGACATCCTCGGACTCTACGGCCTCTTCGACGTCCCCCAGCGGCGCGCCCCGATGCGGGGCCGCGTGGGCAAGGGCTTCCTCCGCTCGGTCAGCAACACCATCGCCGGCGGCACCACGGAGATCCAGCGCAACATCATCGCCACCCGCGGCCTCGGGCTGCCCCGCTAGCGCGGCGGTGGCATACTAGCGGGAGACACGTCCGCTAGCCACGGAGTACGGGGAGCCGCCATGCCGTCGCACATCACCTACTACAACCAGATGCCCATCCCGCCCCTAGCGGCGCAGACGGAGTTCGTCGACGCCGGGCCGCTCCGCTTCGGCATCGAGTACCGGCTGCTGTCGGAGGCGGTGACGGCGGCCAGCCAGATCGCTCCCGCCGGCGGCACGGACAAGGGCGACGGCGCCCTCGACGACCGCGGCGTCTCGCTCCACGTCTACGGCGTCCGCGGCGGCGAAGCCCTGGAGCACCTCCGCTTCGACTGCTTCGACGAGGACCCGCACTACCACTACATCTCGTGGAAGGACCGGTCGAACGTCATGCTCCACCTCGACCCCATCGCCGACGGCGACGCCCTCCAGTGGACCCTGGAGCGGCTGCGCACCCGCCTGCCCCAGATGCTGGAGAACGCCGGGGCGGCCGACATCGCCGCCACCCTCGACCAGCGCCAGGTCGACGCCATCCTCCCCCGCGTAGCGGAAGCCGCCTACCGAGCCCGCTACCACCACGACGACAACGCCATCCTCGCCGACGCCCTGAAGCCTGCGTAGCCCGCGGGCGGGGCGCCAAGGCCTACACCGACACCACTGTCTCCGTATCCCCGGCGGCGAGGGCGTTCATGTAGGCGAGGATCAGATCCCGCGTACGGTACGAACCAAACGCGGCCTCGTCTTCCTTACGGACTATCGGGAACGTGCCAAGGACGTACTCGGCGTCTTCTCTAGACAGCCCGTAGAGGTGGAAGTAGAGCGCGTCCAGCCGCGCCCGCAGATGGCGACGCTCCTCCTCATCCCAGATGAACGGCGGGCCGTCGTACCCAAGGTCCTTAGCGAACGGCGCCATGTCGTGGGCGGTGTAGGTGAGGCGGAGCACGTGGTCGCGGACAAGATCGCGGGCGGTCGTGTCGCCGAACTGCCGGTCGTAGTCGTCGGGCGCGATGACAGGCAGCTGCTCGACAACGAACCAGTTTAGATGTTGTCCTTGAACCTTCTGTCGGGCTACGAAATCTAGCGCAAACGAATTGAGGCAGGCGGCCCAGAGCCATGCGTTTTCCCGATAGGCAGTTATCGCACCTGCAGTGGGCATCAGAAGGGGTAGCGTATTGCCATAAGCTGAGTGAGGTGTAATCGCAGCAATCATTGTCCGGACGTTCGTTGGCGCAGTCACATCCTTGAACGCCACGGTCCAACCCAGGTCAGTCGGCCAGTCAACCTCACTCTCACTAACCCAGAACTGTGGATCCGGCAACCAATCCGAGTTAGCGTGTTCGTCGAGGCTAGCTTCGCGCGGCTGCGCCGGACGATTCAGGTTCTTGGGATTCACGACCACGCTCGCGGCGCGGTGATCAAACGCCTGCACCATCTTGCCTTCATAAAGAGGGAGGTACAGCTCTTCGCCACGCTTCCAGCGGTTGCCCTGGACGGGGTAGAAGCCTTGGGCGTCAAGCTGCGCCGACGTGCGGAACAGGTCGGAGTCGTTGGTCATGTCGAACATCCGCACGTACCGGACGGGCCATGCGCGGCACTCCTCGCTGCCTGAACGGTCTACCAGCACCGGATGCCGCTCGTAGATGCGGCGCGTGATCTCTGCGTCCCGCCGCGTACGGAAGATGGGCGCGGTGCCGGTGTTGGGGTTGACGCGGCTGAAGTCGTTCGGTGACAGCGGGAAGCAGCGGTCGGGGTCGCTGATCATGCCGGTGTCGGGCAGGAAGAAAGCGCACTCGGTCTCGTCGAACTGCCGCCCCGCACCACCAACGATGAGGGCACAGAACTTGAACCGCGAGTCCACATCGGGGAAGTAGGGCGGCAACTCTGTTCCGAGACGGCGGTTCTCGAAGTCGAACAGGCCAGCGAGACGTCCGCTGGTGGAGATGGACTTGAAGAAGACCGCCGCGGTTTTGTCCGCGTAGATCCCCGACGGCGTGAGCAGGCCCACGAAGCCATCGGGTTTCATCAGGCTCAAGGCGCGCTCGACGAACAGCGAGTAGAGGTTGATATCGCCGCCGCTCAGCAAGGGGTAGCGCCTCGACGCTCGAATCATGTCTCCAAGTCCTTCCGCTCGTTCCTTCGCAGCGTCGAACTCGTCCGCAAGGGGGGCGTCCTTGTCACGCAGCCGTTGTATGCCGGTCTTCCGGGCAGCCGCGGTCGGCGCTAGGGCCAGCTCTAGGGAACGACTGGCGAACCACTCCACCTCCTGAAGCTTGATCCGGTCCCACGGGGGGTTGCCGATCACCGCGTCGAAGCCGCCGACCGGCTGTTCGTCCTGCCAGCGGCGCCACACGCCGGGGTAGGCCGCCTCCCAATGCAAGAACTTCTCCCGTTCGGCGATAGACGTGGCGGCGCTCCACAGCCCTTCAAAGCCCGGCCAGAAGGAACGTTGCTTGATCGTGTCGTCGTCATCGACGCTTGCGGGGCCGCTTGCGATCAATTGGTAGGCCCTGTCTTCCCGTAGGGCCAGCGTCCCCACCAATGGTGCTTCAAAGCCGGTGCGCTCCTTCGACTTCATCCCCGCGGTCAGCCAACCGACTCCACAGAGTGTGTCGAGCACGCCGCGGAGCTCCGAAGTCGCCTCTTCGATGCCCTGAAAGAGGCTGGCCGACTCGCGGACCTCGGCCACGTCGGCATCCGACATCTGCTCAATCTGGCGCATGCCCTCCGCCGCATTTTCCGCCGCCTGGATAGCGCTACCGGAATACATGCCACCCAGGCGGGCCAGGTCTCTTGTAGCATCGCTAACCCGCAGGCCAACCAGCGAGTCGCCGCAGCGAAGGTGGTGATCCAGGAAGGAAAGGGGCGCGCCGACGGTGAAGCTGTGCAGCCACAGCGACACCTTCGCCAGCTCGACGGTGAGGGGGTTCTTGTCCACGCCGTAGATGCAGCGCTTGAGCACCATCCGGCGGATGAGGGCTTGGTCCGTGAGCTGGTCCTCGTCCATGACCCACTTCGACTCCTGGGCCCGCCGGAGGATTTCCCGCCGGATCCTCTCTACACGCTCCACAAGTGGCGATACATACTCGCCGTCAAGCCACTCCGGCACCGCGGGCACGTACTCGACCAGATCGGCGATGTAGTCCGACAGGAAATCGACGGCGGTGACCAGAAAGTGGCCGCTTCCCATCGCGGGGTCCAGTACCTTCAAATCCAGGACAGCCTCGGCGGGGTCGACCTTGCGCAGCTCGGTACGCCGCTCGGCGGTGGGCCGGTGGTCGCTCTTCAATTCCTTCGACTTGTCCTCGAACGCCTTCAGACGCTCCTCCGCCAACGGTTTCAGGGTCCGGTCGACGATGAGGTCGACTAGCTCCTGGGGCGTGAAGAAGCTCCCGCTGTCCTTGCGGGCATAGGGATTGGGACGGACGACTATCTTGCCGTCGTCGTCCCGGACAGGCTCACGTTCCAGCAGGCGCTCGTAGATCGAGCCAAGCTGCTGGACCGACATGTCGCGATAGTTGACGAATTGGCGTGTGCCCTCAGTCTCCGTGTGGCTCAGGTCGTAGATGATCGGGGCGATGGTCGAATCGGGTAGGCGGACCTCCGCCAGCAGAGGAGCGGCCTCCGCGGCGAACAGGCCGCCGTTATAGGGCGGCATGCCAATGGACGGATCACCCTCGTCGATGAGTTGGCACAGCGTCATCAGGTGGTCGTAGTAGCTCGTAGCTCGCGTTGAGAGCACGGCCCCGTCCGCCATCCTGCTGGCGATATCCTCGCGCACCGGCTTCCGCAGGCCGTAGTTTTCGTAACGCGAATCGTTGACGGGGAGCAGGCCCCGGTCCTCCGCATAGAGCACGAAGAGCAGTCGATAGAGGAAGATCAGCGCCCCGTGGCGCACGTCTGAAAGGTCGGCTCCTGAGGCCCTCGCGAGTGCTTCCACAAGCTTTGGAAAGACCCTCTCGAAGACCACGCTCGAAAGGTCCTTTGCGACCTTCTCCTCGTAACGTTGGCCCTCGGCCAGCGCCGTTTCCAAGAAGCTGGCCGTGGCCCCCTGCTGCGGAGTAACGGAATCGCGACGGAACAGCAGGTAGAAGATGCGGAGCCCGTCTTCGTCGCCGGACGCCAGCAGCTTCTCGAGGTCGGCCTCGAAATAGGCGGTGGCACGAGGACGGGCGCGGTAGTCGTAGAGACGCCACACGCTGCCGTTGGTCAGAATCCCCCACCGGATGCGGTTCTCCGACTCGACCTCGGCGGTCGACAGATACCTGAGTATCTGGCCGTGCGGTGTCCTAGACCGGTTGCCGGAGCTCGCGTCTCGAGTGTCCAGGGGCAGGCGGAACCGCTTGCTCTCTTCGACTACTACGGCATCGCGGTACCGCTCGTTAGCATTGCTTCTTGCGGCAGCCCGCTCCTTGGAACCAACGTCGGCAAACAGCAGGAGGTCCGGGATATCCTCGTTCCCCGCCGCGCCCTGCTGAGGAAGGTAGTCGGCCCACCCCAAGAGTTCCAGCACCGGATGGATCAACTCCTGCTCGGTGACAGCCTCGTTCGGGGCTGTGGTCTGACTCAGCGTGTTGTAACGCTGCCGAACGCCGCCTGCGAACGCGGCGAACGCCTGCGCAGACGCGACGGACGCCTGCCATTCGGGCGTGGCCTTGATACCGTCGGTCAGGAAGTAATGGGCGAATAGGCTGCCGGGCATGTCAGGTCCTGTATATCCATCTTCCACGGCCTCCGCGGACAGCCGTCGAATACCAGAATGATACCCTGCGAGAGGGCGGCGGCGGGGCCTCACCTCTCCGGAGCCTTTGCATAGCCCGCCCGTATCCGTCATTCCCGCGAACGCGGGAATCTATCCCCTCCCTTAGGAGACCTTTGCAAACCCGACTAGGGTCCTGGCGGGGGGAGCGGAGGTGGCATTCACTTAAACCTCTCCCCCTCTGGGGGAGATTGAGAGAGGGCGGGGGAGGCGGGGGCCGCGCGACCTTGCTGAAGCCCGCCCGCCGGGTTACGCAAAGGTCTCCGTAGGGGCGCCCCTCGTGGGCGCCCGCTCCCACCCCCCGAGCAGCCCAACCCCGCGACATCCGCCCCTTCCCCATCCCCACACCCACCGCCTACCATGTCCCCATGCGAAATCAGCCCGTTCGGCGCCGGCCAAGGCGCACACCCCCACTTCCTCGGGAAGCCTGTAAACGGCCACGGGCGCGCGCAAGAGATCCTTCGGGAGTCTCCGGCGCGTAGGCGCACCGAGCGCCGCCTGTCGGCGCTTTGACCGAGACGTCGCTGACCTCAGCGGACGACTTGAAGAACTTCACATGGCCGGTCTCCTAGGGACCGAAAAGGCCATACCGAAGTTGCAAAGGCAGTTGGAGAAGCGGCCCGGCGCGGTAACCTCCCCCGGACCCGCGTCCGTTACGCCCGCTACGGCGGCGCAGCGGACACTCTCCGGCTCAGCCTTTTTTCGGGGTTACGCCCAGGTCCTCCTATGCCTACCCCGGGCCGCACCCCGGAGCGCCCACCCTTCCGCCCCGTCCAATCCCATCACACCCGAATCTAACAATCATCCAAGCGAAGCGGGGCGGTCTTCCCCCTCTCCCGCTGGGAGAGGGTTGGGGTGAGGGCGGGGGGAGGCGGGGGCTGCGCGACCTTGCCGGAGCCCGCGGCCCAAGGCTACGCGAAGGTCTCCATTGGGAGAGGGTTGGATCTACGGGAGCCGTCAGCCCTCCAGCCGGGGGGGCTTGAGGGGACGCCCGGAGCTACCAGAAACCCTCCACGACGCCATTACTGCGGTCGGGGGGCGGGATGGCTTGGTGGAACCATTCGGCGGCGATGGCGCGCTCTTCGAACATGGCGGCGAGCTGCTGAGCGTCTTCTTGGGAGGCGTAGCTGCGCAGGGCGGCGAGCTTGACGGCCCTCGTCTCCGCGATGTCGACGCGGTGCGTGGGATCGACCTCGGGGCCTTCCAGGTCGAGCTCGCCGTCGTCCATGAACTCTTGGGGGAGTGCGACGTAGAAGAGGCGCGCCGGCTTGCCGGTTGTCTCGCGGTAGCGCTCGAAGGCGGCGACGGCGGCCCGGTGCAGCGCTATGTGGTCGTCGTGGCGGGAGATGCCGAGCGGCCCGAAGGTGATGACGACGTCCGGGGTCACCTCGACCATCGCCGCGTAGACCTTCCCCGTCAGCTCCTCGGGGTCGGCGTCCTTCACCTCTTGGTCGCGGTAGCCGAGGATGATCGGCGGGTTCGCGCCGTAGCGTTCCAGCACGGCGCGCAGCTCGCGCTCGCGGACGTGGGGCAGCTCCTCCCGCGCGATGTTGAGGCCGCCCGTGCCCAGCGTGCCGAGCTCGCCCCGGGTCGCGGTGACGTTGAAGACATCGACGCCCTCGCGGGCGTAGCGCGTGAACGTGCCGCCGCAGCCCGAAGTCTCGTCGTCGGGATGCGCGAACACGCCGAGGATGACGCGCTTGTTGTGCAAGGGAGTCCTGTCTAGGCGCTCGAAGCGCAAGCGGAATTGGCGGGAATGGTGGAAATGGCGGCGATAGCGGCGATTAGCGGTTCTTGTAGTTGGGCTTGCGCTTTTCGAGGAAGGCGCGGCGGCCTTCCATGTGGTCTTCGGTGAACGTGTTCCGCTGGGCCAGGAGGAGGCCGTGGTCCATCGCGGCCTTGCGGTCCATCTCCAGCCCGGCCCAGAGCGCCTCGACGGTGCCCGCCAGGGCGAGCGGCGGGAGCTCGGCAAGCGCCTGGGCCATCTCCATCGCCGCGGCCAGCAACCCGGCGCGGGGGACGACCTCCTGGGCCAGGCCGACCTGGTAGGCCCGCTCCGCGCTCATGCGCCAGGCGCTGCCCATGAGCGCCATGCGCATCACCTCGCCGAAGGGCATGCGGCGGGTCAGCGCGATCGGCTCGACGGCGGCGACCCTGCCGTAGGTGACGTGAGGATCGAAGAACGTGGCGTTCTCGGAGGCAATGACGATGTCGCTGTCGGCCACGAAGTAGAGCCCGCCGCCGCCGCACATGCCGTTCACCGCGGTGATCACCGGCTTGAAGCACCCGTTCTGGCGCGCGGTCACCGTCGAGCCGGGGACCTTCTTCCACCGCTCGAACTGGCTCATGGCGCTCACCTCGGCGGTGCTTTCCTTGGTGTCGACGCCGACGCAGAACGCCCTGTCGCCCGCGGCGGTCAGCACCGCGACCCAGACGTCGTCGTCGTTTCGCACCTCGGTCCAAAGGCCCGAAAGCTCCGCCTCCATGCGGCGGTTGAACGCGTTGAGCGCGTCGGGACGGTCCAGCGTCACGACGCCGACGTGGTCTCGTTTCTCGTAGCTGATGGTCTCGTAGGCCATTGGTGGTTGCGGCGGACCGCGAAACGTCCGGCCGGTCTAGGGAGGCGGAGGGAGGGCTTGCCCCCTCTCCTTCTCCCCCTTGGAGAAGGAGAGGGTTGGGGTGAGGATGAGGGCGGGGCGGGGGCCTTCCGGGGACGGCGAAGCCTCGTGGAGCGCCTCGTGCTCAGGCTGCGTGCTGGGCCGGGTGTCCTTGCCCAGCGCGGCGCTGAGCTCGATACGGCGCAGGTGCTTGACGTTGGCGCAACGGTCGGCCTCGCCGGCCCCCAGCGAGCACGACTCGATGTCCTTGATGAAGAAGCGCACCGGGCCGCCCTTGGCCTTGGAGAGCGGGCCGCCGCCGCCGCGCCCGCCGCCGTCTCGGTAGACGACGATCCCCTGGGCGCGAATCGGGGCCAGCGGGATGCTGGCGCTGAACGAGCCGTCGTCGGTGGCGAGGGTGATGAAGCGGGCGTCGCCGCGCGCGCCGGAGGCCTCGAGCACGGCGTCGAGGCGCACCCCGCCGCCCTCACGCCCCGGTATCTCCGCGGCGAGGTCGGGGATCTGCCCCGGCAGCGCCGCCAGGTCGTCGAAGCTCAGCGCCAGCGGCCGCTCCACGAGGCCCTCGGTGCGCAGGATGTCGCCCATAGCGGAATTGTCGAAGAGCGCGCCCCGGCGGTCAAGGGCGCGCGACGCGGGGTCATGCAGCATCAGACGTTGGGAAGCAGCAGGATGGCGCCGGAGGTCAGGCAGACGATGACGAAGACCGTCCACTTGATGACCGTCCGGCTCACGTTCAAAGCAAACCTGATACAGGCGAGCGCCCCCACCGTCATGCCCGCGGCGAGAATGATCCCTGGAAGCCACACCACGTGGTCCGTGGCGATAAACACCGCCAAGGAAGCAATGCTGAACAGTGCGGTGCAAACGACCTTCAGCGCGTTGGTCCGCACGAGGTCGTACCGCAACCCCACCGCCAGCGCGGCTATGAGCATGAAGCCGACCCCCGCCTGCACGAAGCCCCCGTAAAGCCCCGCGACAAAGAGCAGAACCAGTCCGATCGGGCGATCGGTCAGTCTGTATGTTGGGGCGCCTTCCGGCGGCGTTATGGCATCGGGAAAGACAACCATCACCACGGCTATGGTGACGATGGTGCCTAACAGCACGGGTTTGAGGACGCCGGGATCCAGCCAGCTCGCGGCCAGCGCACCGAGCACGGCGCCCACCACCGTGGGCGCAAGCATCGGCAGAACAGCGCTCTTGTCCAGCTTGCCGCGCCTGTTGAATCCGGCGATGGCTACGATCGACTGCTGCAGAATCCCAACTCTGTTCGTGCCGTTCGCATAGTCGGCGGGCATGCCGAGCAATATCAGCAGCGGTACGGTAATCATCGAGGCGCCGCCCGCCACGGTGTTGATGAAACCGCCGAGGACGCCGGCTGCCAGCAGCGCGGCCACTTTCCACCACGTCAGGTCTATCTCCGTAGGAGTCAGCAGGTCGATGAAGGATTCCATCGGGGGATTCCAGTGGCGCCGAGCGTGGCCGCACGCCGCCAGGGCAACGGGCGCGCGGATGCCCGCACGGTATCCTTGCCGGCCCTCGGAGGCAACCTAGCCTCGGCCCCACGGAGGGGTAAGCCGACCCGCCAATCTGGTATGCTGCGCGCCGCGAAGCTCGCCGGGGAGGTCAGCATGGCGCCCTTTGTTCCTTCTGAAGAAGAAGTCCTTGGCTACATGGACTCGTGCAGCAACTGGGGGCGCTGGGGCGACGACGACGAGCTCGGCACGGTTAACCTCATCACGCCCGAGGCGCGCCGCGACGCCGCCGCGCTGGTCAAGGACGGGGTCACCGTCTCTTGCTCACGCCTGATTCCGCGCACGGCCGAGGTCGACTTCGACATGCCCCCGCTGCACTTCATGACAGGCGGCGGCGAGCGTTTCGAGGGCAAGAAGACCCAGCCCGATGAGCTTCAGTCCACCGGCGACTTCTTCGGCGTCGCCTATCATGGCTTCACCGTCACCCACGTGGACAGCCTGTCGCACGTGCTCCGCGACGGCGTGCTCTACAACGGACGGCCCGCCAACCTCATCTCGACCGCCCAAGGCTCGCAAACGCTGGCGGTCGAAGCGCTGAAGGATGGGGTTGTGAGCCGCGGCGTGCTCCTGGACATCCCCAAGCTGCGCGGGGTCGATTGGCTGGAGCGGACCGACGGCGTCTACCGCGAGGACCTCGACGCGGCGGAGCGCGAGCTGGGCGTCACCGTCCGCGCCGGCGACGTGCTGCTGGCGCGCTTCGGGGCGGTGCGCCGCCGGAACGAGGAAGGCCCCTCGCGGAAGGTCTATGAGCAGCGTCCGGGGTTCCACGCGGTCTGCGTGCCCTGGTTCCACGAGCGCGGGATCGCTGCGGTCGGCTCGGACAGCGCCCAGGACCTCTTCCCCAGCGGCTACCCCCACATGCGCGCGCCGGTGCACCAGATCGGGATCGTGGCCATGGGCCTGTGGCTGATCGACAACTGCGACCTCGAAGCGCTAGCCGAGACCTGTGACCGTCTGGGGCGCTACGAGTTCCTGTTCAGCATGGGGCCGCTCCGCATCACCGGCGGCACCGGCTCGCCGGTCAACCCCATCGCCGTCTTCTAGCCCGCGCGGGCCGCGCGTCACGACCGCCGCACGGTAGGAGGAGATCCGTATGCCGCCGCGCAAGCCTGTCCGTTTCAGCGTCGGGGGGACGATGTCCCTGGGAACGTTCGAGCAGGTCGTCGAGATCGCGCACACCCTGGAAGAGCTCGGCTTCGACGGCTTCTACAGCTCGGACCACATGTTCGGCGTGGGCGGAGGCGGCTCGATGCGCGCGACGTTCACGCCGCTGTTGGAGGCCTGGACCCTGATGGCGGGCCTGGCGCCGGTCACCAAGACCCTCAAGCTCGGGTGCATGGTCACCGGCGTCACCTACCGCCATCCCGCCATGCTGGCGAAGATCTGCTCCACGATCGACGTGATGAGCAACGGCCGCCTGGTGCTGGGGATCGGGGCGGCGTGGTCGAAGGGAGACCACCTCGCCTACGGGATCCCCTTTCCAGGACTGAAGACACGCCAAGAGATGCTCGGCGAGGCCCTCGACATGATTCACGGGCTGTGGACCGAGCGCTCGTTCTCCTACGAAGGCAAGCACTACCGGATCGAGGACGCGCCGATGGAGCCCAAGCCGGTGCAGAAGCCGCGCCCACCGGTGCTCATCGCCGCCGTGGGCGAGACCGGGCTCGCGCTCACCGCGAAGCATGCCCAGTACTGGGCGAGCCTGAGCACCCCGGCCTACGCGGCGGAGAAGATCGCGCGCATCGAGGCGCTGTGCGCCGAGCGGGGCCGCGACCCCAACGAGATCGAATACATGCGCTACTGCGACATGCTGCTCACCGACGACGCCGACCGGGCACACGACGTGATCGAGCAGCGGGGGCGGTCGCTGCAAACGCAGCCCTCGACCGCCCAGGCGCGCAACAGCGTCGACGGGGAGCCGTTGGAAGCGCGAGTGCGCGCCGGCGCCCTGATTGGAAGCCCCGCCGAGATGCGCGAGGAGGTCGCGCGCTACGTCGACGTGGGCGTCACCCACATCGTGATCATGACTCCCCGGCCCTGGGACCGCCGCATCGCCGAGCGCTTCTCAAGCGAGGTCATCAGCGCCTTCGCCTAGGCGCGTCGGCGCCCACACACCTGACGGCGCGCGCCCTCTCTCAAACTCTCCCAGAGGGAGAGAGGCCGGAGGGACGGTGCCGCGCGCTAGCTGCCGTTGCCGCCGGCCATGAGCCGGACGTAGGCACCGAGGAAGGGGTCGAGGTCGCCGTCGAGCACGGCATCGGGGTCGGTGGAGCCGTGCTCGGTGCGGTGGTCCTTCACCATCTTGTAGGGGTGGAGGACGTAGCTGCGGATCTTGTTCCCCCACTCCGCCGGCACGTACTCGCCCTTGATCCGCGCCTTCTCCTTCGCCTGCTTCTCCAGCTCGAGGCGCATGAGGCGGGAGGCGAGGATCGTCATAGCGGCCTCGCGGTTCTGGCGCTGGGAGCGTTCGTTCTGGACGGAGACGGTGATGCCCGTCGGCCCGTGGACGACGCGCACCGCCGTGGAGTTCTTCTGGACGTTCTGCCCACCCTTGCCGCTGGCCCTGAAGTAGTCGAAGCGCAGGTCGTCGGGGTCGATGGTCACCTCGACCGGGTCCGCTTCCGGCATCACCTCGACTAGGGCGAAGGAGGTGTGCCGTGCGTGGTCCGCGTCGAAGGGGGAGAGGCGGATGAGCCGGTGGGAGCCCTTCTCCGACCTGGTGTAGCCGTAGGCGTACTTACCCTTCAGGTCGATATGGGCGCTCTTGATGCCGGCCTCCTCGCCGTGGGAGATATCGAGGACGACGGCGTCGAAGCCGCGGCGCTCGGCCCAGCGCAGGTACATGCGAAGAAGCATCTGCGCCCAGTCCTGGGACTCGGTGCCGCCGGCGCCGGCATGGATGGAGAGCAGGGCGTTGCGGGAGTCGTAGGGGCCGCTGAGGGCGAGGTCGAACTCAAGCCGGTCGAGGCGGGCGGCGATCGCGGAGGCCTCGCGGGCTATCTCGTCCTGAACGGCGCGGTCGTTCTCGCCCTCGGCGAGGTCGAGCAACTCTTCAAGCTGGGCGACGTCGCGTTCGAGGCCGCGCCACTCTGACACCGCGTCGCGCAACTCGGCGATGCGCCGCATCCCGCCGCGGGCCTTCTCCTGGTTGTCCCAGAAGTCGGACGCGGCGGAGCGGCGCTCCAGTGCGGCTAGCTCACGCTCTTTGCCGACGAGGTCAAAGACGCACCACGAGATCGGCGATGCGCCCTCTCGAATCGTCCAACTGGTCGCGGAGTTCGCTCATGTCTAGTCGGGCCGTATCGGCTCGTCGTCGTCGGGCTCGTAGTGACGCGGTCCGGGATCGGGTTCCGGCTCGAAGATGCGGCTCGGGACCGGATCGGGCTCGGGCTCGAAGATGCGCTGCTCCTCCGGAATGCCGCCGGCGGGGGCCGCTTCGGGAGCACCTTCGCTAGGGGCCGTTTCGAACAGCGCCGCGAGGTCGTCCTCGGGACGGTCGCCCAGCGCGATCTCGAAGCCCTCGCCGTCCCCAATCGGGTCGAGCAGGGTGAGCGGGGGCTCCTTCGGCAAGGCGAGCTCCGCCATGACTTCCTTGGACTGCGCGGGGATCAAACGCCCAATGATGACGTTCTCTTTGGGCCCTAGCAGCCGGTCCACCGTGCCGCTGACAGCCGCCTCGGTGAGCACGCGGGTGGTCTCTTGGAACGACGCCGCCGCCAGGAAGCTCTCCGTGTTCAGCGACGCCTTGGTGACGCCTAGGAGCACGGCGACCGCCGTGGCGGGTTCGCCGCCCTCGGCCATCACCTTGTCGTTGACCTCTTGATAGGCGAACCGGTCGAGAATCTGCTCGGCCAGCAGCTCAGTATCGCCGGGCGTTTCGACGCGCACCTTGCGCAGCATCTGGCGCACGACGATCTCGATGTGCTTGTCGTTGATGGTCACGCCCTGGGCGCGGTAGACCTTTTGGACTTCCTCGACGAGGTATTTCTCGACGTCCTCGCGGCCGAGTACGCGCAGGATGTCCTGCGGGTTCAGCGGGCCGGAGGTCAGGGGGTCGCCGGCGCGGACCTCGCCGCCGTCCTGAACGATGATGCGCGCCGCTGCGGGGATGGCGTAGAAGCGCTCCTCACGCTCTTCGTAGGAGATGGTGACGACGTCCTTGCTCACTTCAGCGCGGCCGGCGATGCGGGCGATGACCGCGTTCTCGCCGTCCTCGGTCTCCTCGCCCTCCTTGGCCTTCTTGGCGCGCTTCTTCCGGGCCAGCGTGGAGCCGACCTCGACGATGGAATCGCTCTCAATCAGGACCTCGTAGCCTTTCGGAATGTCGTGATCGTCGCTGTAGACCTCGGTATGCACTACCCTGATGCGGCGTCCTTCGTCGGTCTGCACGACTTCGAGCCCGCCGTCGATCTCGGCGATGATTGCCTGCCCCTTCGGGGCGCGCGCCTCGAACAGCTCCTCGACGCGCGGCAGGCCGCTGGTGATGTCGATGCCGGCGATGCCGCCGGTATGGAACGTCCGCATGGTGAGCTGCGTGCCGGGTTCACCGATGCTCTGGGCGGCGATGATCCCCATCGCCTCGCCCTCCTGCGCGATCTCGCCTTTCGCCAGGCTCCGCCCGTAGCAGAGCTGGCAGACGCCGCGCCGCTCCTCGCAGGTGAGCGGCGACCGCACGTGTACGCGGTGATGCTCGATGCCGATCACGGCCTCGGCGTCTTCCTTCGCCATATCCTTGCGTTCGGTGAGGTACCGGACGGCGTCGGTCCAGGAATCGGCGGCACTGAGGTCGTCCTCGGGAACCCCGAGCTTCTTCAGGGCCTCCACCCGGTAGTCCTGAAGCTGGCTGGCGAAGAGCTCGGCGAGACCCTCGTCGATCTCCTCGTCGCGGTCGACCAAAACCTCGCCGGTGATGGGGTCGGCGACAGGGGTCGCGGCATAACGCCCGACGATGCGCTCCTCAAACTTGCCCATGAGCGGCCTATCGGGGCGGTCCATGATCCACACGCCTTCGTCCGTCCCGCAGTCCTCGCTCTTGATGATCACGTCCTGCGACACGTCGATAAGCCGACGCGTCAGGTAGCCGGAGTCGGCGGTCCTGAGCGCGGTGTCGGCGAGGCCCTTCCGCGCGCCGTGCGTCGAGATGAAGTATTCGAGGACGGTCAGGCCCTCGCGGAAGCTCGAACGGATCGGCAACTCAATGATCCGCCCGCGGGGGTCGGTCATCAGGCCGCGCATTCCCGCCATCTGCTTGATCTGCGCGATGTTTCCCTTCGCGCCCGAGCTGGACATCAGGTCGAGTGAGCCGTAGTCGGGCAGATGGTCCCGGATCGCCGACTCCATCAACTCCGAGGCCTTGGTCCACGTGTCCACCGTTTGGCGGTAACGCTCGTCGTCAGTGATCAGGCCCCGCTGGTACTGCTTATCGAGGTCTTGGACTTCGTCGTCGGCGCTCCGCAGTATCTCCGTCTTGACGCCGGGCACCTGGATGTCGTTGATGGCGATGGTGGCGCCGGACTGAGTGGCGTAGCGGAAGCCGAGCGCCTTGATCTTGTCGAGCACCGCGGCGGTGCCCTCGTTACCAAGCCGCTGGTAGGACTCAGCGACGAGCTCCTTGAGCTCCCGCTTGTCCATGACGTCGTTGCGGAAGCGTATGCCCGAGTCCTCAGGGGCGACCTCGTTCATGATGATGCGGCCGACGGTCGTCTCGGTGTAGTCGCTCTTGCCGCGGACGCCGCGCACGTTGATGACGGCCTGCAGATCGATCTCGCCGAGGTCGTGGAGGAGCTTCGCGTCCCAGGGCGAGCTGATCTTGCGGCCCTCGCCCTTGGCGCCGGAGCGGATCTGGGTGAGGTAGTAGCAGCCCATGACGATGTCCAGCGTGGGCGCGGCGAGCGGCTCGCCCGAGCTGGGCGAGAGCATGTTCCGCGTGCTGAGCATCAGGCGCTTGGCTTCGAGTACGGCGGCATAGGAGAGCGGAACGTGGACCGCCATCTGGTCGCCGTCGAAGTCGGCGTTGAACGCCGCGCAGACGAGCGGGTGTATCTGGATGGCGCTGCCTTCGATCAGGATCGGCTGGAACGCCTGAATGCCGAGCCGGTGCAGCGTGGGGGCGCGGTTGAGGAAGACGGGCCGGTTGCGGATCACGTCTTCGAGCACGTCCCACACCTCGGGGCGCACCCGTTCGACCATGCGCTTGGCGCTCTTGATGTTGTGCGCCAGCCCCAAGGCCACGAGCCGGTGCATGACGAGGGGCTTGAAGAGTTCGAGAGCCATCTTCTTGGGCAGGCCGCACTGGTTCAGCGCAAGCTCCGGCCCGACGACGATCACCGAGCGCCCACTGTAGTCCACGCGCTTGCCGAGCAGGTTCTGGCGGAACCGGCCCTGCTTGCCGCGGAGCATGTCGGAGAGCGACTTCAGGCGGTGGTTGTGGCTGCCCTCTATGGCGCGCCCGCGCCGACCATTGTCGATCAGCGCGTCGACGGCCTCCTGCAACATGCGTTTCTCGTTGCGAATGATAATTTCGGGCGCACCGAGCTCGAGCAGCCGCCGCAGCCGGTTGTTCCGGTTGATGGTGCGGCGGTAGAGATCGTTGAGATCGCTGGTGGCGAAGCGTCCGCCGTCGAGCTGCACCATGGGGCGAAGGTCGGGGGGCAGCACCGGCAGCACGCGCATGATCATCCACTCGGGGCTGTTGCCGCTCTTGCGGAACGCCTCGACCACACGAATGGTCTTCGTCGCTTTCTTACGGCGCTGGCCCGACGTCGACTGAATCTCCGTCTGAAGTTTGTCGCGGAAGGTGTCGAGATCCAGCTTTTGCATGAGCTCGAGGATGGCCTCGGCACCCATGCGCGCGACGAAGAACTCGCCGTACTCGTCCCGAAGCTCGCGGAAGCGGGACTCTGTGAGCAGCTCGCGCTCCTTCACGCTCTCAAGGGTGCTGACTTTCCCCGACAGCGTGTCATCGAGCTCTTTTCTGAGATCGTCGCCGGGCCGCCGCACGTCGTTGGCCTGCTTGTCGGCCTCTTCCTTCCGGGCCTCGATCTGGTTGTCGATCGACTCGGTCTCGTTGAGCTGCCGCTCGGCCGCCTCCTCTTTGATCTGTCCGAGGCGCACTTCGAGCCGACCGTCAAGGCCCGCGATCAGTTCGTCGTCGATCGGGGTGCCCTTCTTGGCGATAGCCTCACCGAAGAGCTCGATCTTCCTGACGGCCTTCTTGCCCGCGAGCTCTTGGACGATGCCCCGGACCGTTTCAAGCTCGGCGCGCGCCGCCGCCTCGGCGGCCTCGCGGTCCTCGACCACGACGCCCTCGATGCGCGCGCGCTGCTCGGCCAGCTCTTTGAGGCCGGCCTCGGCGTTCCGCTCGATCTCGGCCACCTGGGCGTCGATCTCGGCCACCAGAGACTTCCGGCGGTTCTCCGCCTCCTCTTCGAGCTCCTCGATGATCTCCTGGCGCCGCTCATCGTCGACGGACGTCACGATGTACTGGGCGAAGTAGAGGACGCGTTCGAGGTTCCTCGGCGAGAGGTCGAGCAACAGCCCGATGCGCGAGGGCGTTCCCTTGGCAAACCAAATATGGGCGACGGGCGCGGCCAACTGGATGTGGGCCATGCGCTCGCGGCGCACCTTCGACCGCGCGACTTCGACGCCGCAACGGTCGCAGACGATGCCCTTATAGCGGACGCGCTTGTACTTGCCGCAATAGCACTCGAAGTCTTTTGTCGGGCCGAAAATCCGCTCGCAAAAGAGGCCGTCTTTTTCCGGCTTCAGCGTGCGGTAGTTAATCGTTTCAGGCTTGGTTACCTCGCCGTATGACCAGTTCTTTATCTGCTCCGGCGACGCCAGTGAAATCCTGATCGCGTTGAAGTCATTCGCCTCGGGCATCACTTCCCCTTCTTTGTTAGCCTCGGTCCCTCACCCTACGGTTCGATGCTCGGGTTGCTCCCTCCCCTATGAATCCTCGGCCGAGGGCTTGCCGTCGTCCTTGCCCTCGGCGGACTCGTCTTCCTCTTGGTCGTCTTCGTCCTCTTCCTCGCCGGCGCTGCCCTCGTCATCCTTCGCGTCCGAGTCCTCGTCGTCCTCGTCGTCCTCATCGTCCTGGCTTGCCTTGACCGCCGCCTCGACGACGTCCCCGCTCACCGGGGCGGGCTCGTCGTCGGAATCGCCGTCATCGCTACCGCCGGCGAGGGCCGCAGCGGATATGGCGAGATCGGGGCCCAATTCTAGGCTCCCGAGATCGGCGTCAAGGTCCGTGGCGTCGCCGGTGAGCTCGTCGAGGACGGAGTTGCGTTGGTCGGCCGCCTCGTTGAGCAGTTCGACGGACAGCCCCAGGCTCTGGAGCTCTTTCAGGAGCACGTGGAATGACTCGGGGACGCCCGGCTGGCAAACGTCCTCGCCTTTGACGATGGCCTCGTAGGTCTTGACCCTGCCGACCACGTCGTCCGACTTGACGGTGAGCATCTCCTGGAGGTTGTAGGCGGCGCTGTAGGCTTCGAGCGCCCAGACCTCCATTTCACCGAACCGCTGGCCGCCGAACTGCGCCTTGCCGCCGAGCGGCTGCTGCGTGATCAGCGAGTACGGCCCGGTAGACCTGGCGTGGATCTTGTCCTCGACCAGGTGAATCAGCTTCATCATGTAGATGTACCCGACGGTAACGGGTTGATCGAACGCCTCGCCGTTGCGGCCGTCGAAGAGCGCGGTCTTGCCGAAGATCGGGGGCGCGAGCCGCCGTTCCCCGTGGACGCGCCGGACGAGAGCGAAGGTCTCCTCCGGGGTCAGGCCTTCATGGGAGAGGCCGGCCTCGTCTTCGAGCCATATCTTGAGACAGGCCAGGGTGGCCTCCCCCATTTCCGTTTCGCTGAACGCCTTGGCGCCGTCGTAGCCGCGCCCGTCCAGCCATTCCGCCGCAATCTGCTCCGGCGCGCGGCCGTTGGCGCGTTCCATCGCACCGCTGCGCGCCAGGATCCACGTGCGGGCCAAGCCGTCCTCAATCGCGCTGTCCTCCGCGCCGTCGAACACGGGGGTGCTGACGGTGAAGTTCAGCGCTTGGGCGGCGAAGCCGAGGTGCGTTTCCAGCACCTGCCCCAGGTTCATGCGGGAGGGCACGCCGATGGGGTTGAGGATCACGTCCACCGGGGTACCGTCGGGCAGGAACGGCATGTCCTCTTCAGGCATGATGCGGGCGACGACCCCCTTGTTGCCGTGGCGCCCCGCCATCTTGTCGCCTTCCGCGATCTTCCGGGTCTGGGCGATCCAGACCCGCACCAGGCGGTTGACTCCCGGCGAGAGCTCGTCGTGGTTCTCCTGCGAGAACACCCGCACGTCGATGATCTTGCCGCGCTCGCCGTGGGGCACGCGCAGGGACGTATCCTTCACCTCGCGCGCCTTCTCGCCGAAGATCGCGCGGAGGAGTTTCTCCTCCGCCGTCAGCTCGGTCTCGCCCTTGGGCGTGATCTTGCCCACGAGGATGTCGCCGGGGTTCACCTCCGCGCCGATACGGACGATGCCGCGCTCGTCGAGGTCGCGCAGGCTCTCCTCGCCGACGTTGGGGATATCGCGGGTGATCTCTTCGGGGCCGAGCTTCGTGTCGCGGGCCTCGACCTCGTGCTTCTCGATGTGGACGGAGGTGAAGCGGTCATCCTTCACCAGCCGTTCGCTCAGGATGATGGCGTCCTCGAAGTTGTAGCCTTCCCAGCTCATGAAGGCGCAGAGGATGTTCTGCCCCAGCGCCAGCTCGCCGCGGTCGGTGGAGGAGCTATCGGCGAGCGGCTCGCCCGCCTGCACCACGTCGCCCTTCCGTACGATGGGGCGCTGGTTGATGCACGTCCCCTGATTCGAGCGGATGAACTTCTGGAGCCGGTGCGGGTGTTCGACACCCTTCTTGTCCCGGACCTTCACGACGTAAATAAGCCTGTCCTGATCGTCGCGTTCGGCGCCGACCGCGGAGACGACCCCACCGGCTTTGGCAAGGGTCACCTGGCCGCTGTCGCGGGCCACCCGCCACTCCATGCCGGTGCCCACCAACGGCGCCTGCGGTTTGAGCAACGGCACTGCTTGGCGCTGCATGTTCGCGCCCATTAGGGCCCGGTTCGCGTCATCGTGCTCGAGAAACGGAATCAGCGAGGTGGAGACGCTCACGATCTGCTTCGGCGAGACGTCCATGAAGTCGACGTTCTCGGGGCTCTCGATCGCGAAGGCGCGGCCCTGCCGGACCTCCGTCTTCTCTTCGGAGAACTGCATCCGGTCGTCCAGCACCGCGTTGGCCTGGGCGATGGTGTACTGCTCCTCGTGGTCGGCAGAGAGGTACTCGATCCCCTTGGAGGCGTAGGGCTTGACCTTGATCTTGCGGGCCTTGAGCTGCTTGATCTTCTCCGCCGCGGTTTCGGTAATCGCCTCGCCGGCCGCGACGATCACCGCGCCCGCCGCGTTGGTCACGTCCTCACGGACGGTCCGGCCCACGAGCTCTGCGGGCCTGTTCGGAGCCTCCTTCAGGACTCGCCGGTACGGCGTCTCGATGAAGCCGTACTTGTTGACCAGCGCGTAGGTGGCCAGGGAGCCGAGGAGTCCGATGTTGGGGCCTTCCGGCGTCTCGATGGGGCAGATACGGCCGTAGTGGCTGTGGTGCACGTCGCGGACGTCGAAGCCGGCCCGCTCGCGGGAGAGGCCGCCGGGGCCCAGCGCCGAGAGGCGGCGCTTGTGCGTGAGCTCGGCCAGCGGGTTCGTCTGGTCCATGAACTGCGATAGCTGCGACCCGCCGAAGAACTCCTTGATCGCGGCCACGATGGGCCGGATGTTGATCAGGGCGCTCGGCGTCGCCTGCTCGGGGTCGATCAGCGTCATGCGCTCCTTGACCACGCGCTCCATGCGGAGCAGCCCGATACGGAGCTGGTTCTGCGTAAGCTCGCCGACGGCGCGGACCCGGCGGTTGCCGAGGTGGTCGATGTCATCGTCCCGGTCCTCGCCGTTGTTGATCATGACCATCCGCTTGACGATGGCCACGAGGTCTTCGGCGGAGAGCACACGTTCAGCCGGGGAGGGGTCGACGCTGTCGGCGCCCTTGGCCTTGCCGTTCCGTGAGGCGCCGCCGAGGCCGAGGCGGTTGTTCACCTTGTAGCGCCCCACCCGTCCGAGGTCGTAGCGCCGGAAATTGAAGAACAGCGTGTTGAGCAGCGCCCTCGCGTTGTCCAGGCTCGGCGGCTCGCCGGGGCGGAGCTTGCGGTAGAAGTCGAGGAGCGCCTCATCTTCGGTGCGGACGGCGGGCTCTTTCTCGATAGTCGTCGGGATGAAGGGATGGTCGACGTTCTTGTCAACGTCCTTGAACGTCTCGATGAGTTGCTCGTCGTCGCCCAGGCCGAGGGCGCGCAGCAGCGTGGTGACGGGGATCTTGCGCTTACGGTCGACCTTGACGGAGAGCACGTCGCGGGTGCTCGTCTCGAATTCGAGCCAGGCCCCCCGGTTGGGGATGAGCTTGGCCGAGCAGAGGCCGCGCCCGCTGCCCGGATCTTCCTCGATCTTGAAGTAGACGCCCGGCGAGCGCACCAGTTGGCTGACCACGACGCGCTCGGCGCCGTTGATGATGAAGGTGCCGGCGTCGGTCATCATGGGGAGGTCCCCCATGAAGACCCAGCTCTCGACCTCCTCGCCGGCGCCGTCGCCCGCCTTCTTCTCAAGGACGGTCTTGGCGTAGATGGGCTTGGCGTAGGTCTTGTCGCGCTCGCGGCACTCGTCTTCGGTGTACTTCGGCTCGCGGAACTCGTAGTCCTCGAACCGGAGCTCGTACCGCCCGCCGGTGAAGTCTTGGATCGGCGTGACTTCGTCGAGGAGTTCTTTTATGCCTTCCTTCAACAGCCAGTTGAAGGAGTTGTTCTGGATCTGGATAAGGTTGGGGACTTCGAGGACTTCTGGTATGCGGGCGTAGGACTTTCTTCCACTGGCATCGGTTCCATGGGACGAAGAGACCAGGGTCGTCATGCGGCGAGGCTCCTTAGGAGGGCTCTCACGCGCCAGGGCGCAATCAGGCCAAGCGGGTAAGCGGAAGGCAGTACCGGGCGGCGTAGATTCCCTGAACGCGGCTTGCTCGTTGGGCGCACGAGGGGCATAGAAGGGCAACGATGAGTTTACACCCACCGCCCCGCGGTTGTCAACGTTCCACCCTATCTCTCCGGCTCCCTTTCCTCTCACGGAAACCCTTGTAACCGTGCCGCCCCCCTTCTGTAGGGCGTCCCTCGTGGGCGCCCTCCCCCTCTGCTCCGGCCCCTCCCGCGAGGGAGACAATTGAGTGAGGGCGGAGAGCAACGGCGGCACCAGCCGCCCACCGCGCGTCTCCCCGCCTCGAAGGTGGACAGCGAAACGGGCCTCCCCCTACAATCCCCGCTTGGGCGGCGGCCTATGGGGCCGCGCCCACGAGTGGAGGACGTCATGTATTTGGAGCAGATATCCCTAAAGGACCGCGTCTTCGTCATCCTTGGCGGCGGCAGAGGCATGGGCGAGGCCACCTCCCACGCCATCGCCGAGGCCGGCGCCAAGACGGTCGTCGCCGATTACAACGAGTCCCGTGCGACGATGGTCGCCAACGCCTTGGTCAAGGCCGGCGGGACCGCCATCCCGGCGCGGGTCGACGCCCGCGACCCCGCCCTGGTGGACGCGCTATTCGAGAAGACCGCCGCGGCCTACGGCCCCATCAACGGCTTGGTGAACGTGGCCGGAGGCATGGCGCGGAACCCCTGGGCCCCCACCGCCGATTGGTCCGACGAGTCGTACGTCGACGTAATGGACATGAACCTTAAGGCGGCCTTCGTGCCCTGCCGTGCCGCGATCAAGCGCATGATCGCCCAGGAGACCGGCGGCGTCATCGTCAACTACTCCTCGGTGAGCGGGCAGAACGCGGCGGCGCATCACTCGATCTACGGCGCGGGCAAGGCGGCGGTGATCCACCTCACCCGCACCCTGGCTTGGGAGTATGGCCGCTATGGCATCCGCGTGAACTCCGTCGCTCCCGGTTCGGTAAAGACGCCGCTCGTGTCCGCGGGCATGTCGGCCGAGAGGGAGGCCCAGATCCCGCTGGGGCACGCCGCGGACCCCTCCGAGGTCGCATCAGTGGTGCTCTTCCTGGCCTCCGACCTCTCGCAATACGTCACCGGACAAACGATTGTCGCCGACGGCGGAGCGACCCTGGCGCGCTCGGGAAGGCCGCCGGAAGGGTTCGCCGACAGCAGACGGCCGGGGGCGTAGCACCGAAGTTCTGCATGATTGGCGTGGCGGAAATCGGCGTGTTAGCCTGAACCGGCCGCGCGGGTCGAGAGGCCCCGCGCACAGCGGACCGGTAAGGAGTCAAGATGGAATTTTCACTGCTGTACGAGCTGGCGAACCCCAAGCCGTGGCATGCCCGCAGCGAGTACAACAAGTGGTGGGAAGGCCTGGAGCAGGTCGTCCTCGCCGAGAAGCTCGGCTTCGACGGCGTCTGGGCGGTCGAGCATCACTTTCTCGAAGAGCTCTCCAGCTCCTCCGTACCCGAGATCTGGCTTACGGCATGCGCGATGCGCACCGAGCGCATTCGCATCGGGCACGGCGTCGTGTTGCTTCCCAACAACTTCAACCACCCGATCCGTGTGGCGGAGCGGATCGCGGGCCTCGACATCATGAGCAACGGGCGCGTCGAGTTCGGCGTGGGCCGCGGCTCGTCCTGGCAGGAGCTCGGCGGCTTCGAGGTGCCCCCCGAGCTTAGCCGCGCCCAGGTGATCGAGAACGCCACCATCATCCCCCAGATGTTCCAGACCGACTCCTTCTCCTACGAAGGCAAGTTCGTCAACATCCCACCCCGCAACGTGATCCCCAAGCCGATCCAGAAGCCCAGCCCTCCGATGTGGATGGCCTGCGGCTCCGACGACACCTACGAGATCGCGGGTGAGCTCGGCCTCGGCGTCCTCGCCTTCGCCGCCAAGTCCCCCGACTACGTCGGCGAGCGCATCCGGCGCTACAAGGAGAAGGTCGTCGACGCCAAGCCCGTCACCGGCGTGGTCAACAACAAGACGGCGGCCTTCTGCATGATGTACTGCGGCGAGTCGGACGACGAGGCCGACGAGACCGCCGGCCCCACGGTGGTCTGGTACCAGGACGTGTTCGCCCGCTACTACAACCCCTCCCAGCAGAGCAAATACAAGGGCGCGGACCACCGCACCTTCGACGACGATGGCAATGAGACCGTCCAGTCGTCCGGAAGGATGAAGGTCCACCAGAAGCGCCCCAAGGCCACGCACGAGCAAATGAAAAAGCTCATGGACAAGGCCCGCTCCAGTCAGGGCCTCTGCGTCGGGAGCGCCGAGAGCATCACCAAAGTCCTCAAACGCTACGAGGCGAACCAGATCGACCAGGTGCTCTGCATCGTCCAGTCGGGCATGCTTCAGCACGAGGACATCATGCGGTCGCTGAAGCGGTTCGCCCGCGAGGTCATGCCCGCGTTCGGCCGCTCCGTGCCCCAGGCCGCCCTAGTCGCCTAGCCCCGACACGGGGATCCGCGCCGGCCCAGAGAAAGGAGGACGAGATGCACCCGATCTACGCTCCCTACGGCGTCTACCACGACACCGCGTCCGAGTGGTTCGAGATGACGGAGAACGCGAAGAAGGTCCGACTCTACCTGGAAGACTTCTTCATCGAGCACGGACGCAGCCCGAACCTCCCCCAGATCATGCGCGACAACGGCCTCGACCAGAACCAGACGTGGCACGCGCTCTGGCAGCTGGAGCGCGCCGTGCAGGTGATGTTCGTCCCCGGCAGCGAGGACATCGTCAAGGTGCCGCCCTTCTCCAACGCCGCGACGCGCCACCGCGTGACGGTGGACGGCGAGTCGAAGTGGTTCGCGGGCTGCGCCGGTGAGTCCTGCGCCATCAACGCCATGTTCCCCGGCAAGACGGTGACGGTGGACTCCCATTGCCCCTGCTGTTGGGAGCCGATCCGCTTCTCCGCCAAAGACCGCCAGTTGGTGGACTTCGAGCCGAAGACGGCCGTCCTCCACATCGGCGTCAGCCCCCACAACTTTCGCAAGGACTGGATCGTCACCTGCGACAGCATCAATTTCCTCATCGACGCCGACCACGTGGCGGTGTGGGAGAAGGCGTACCCGGAGAAGCGCGGCGTCCACATGCCGGCGCCGAACGGCATCCCGTGGGTCGACCGCGTGGCGAGCACCCGCCACTACGACTACAACCGCGGCCCCGACGTGGCGAACGGCGACATGATTCGCCAAGCCTTCGCCGATAGCGGCCTTGACGTCTCGGTCTGGGACTAGATCAGCCTGCTCGCCGCGGAGGCGGCGCCATGACCCAAGCGCGGACCGATACGGCGCCATCCGGCGGAGCGCGGCCCTCGGAGGACACCCGGGCGCTCGAGGGGCTGCGCGTCGTCGAGTTCGGCGAGTACATCTCCGCGCCCTACTTGGGGCGGCTGCTCACGCTGTATGGCGCGGAGGTGATCAAGATCGAGCCGCCCGCCGGCGACCGCGCGCGGCGTCACGGCCCCTATCCCAAGGACGCCCCGGGAGACCCCGACCGAAGCGGCCTCTTCCTCTACCTCAACGCCGGGAAGCAGAGCGTCACTATCGACCCCGCCACCCCCGGCGGCGCCGAGCTTGTGCTCGACCTGGCCCGCCGCGCCGACATCCTGATCGATAACTACATGCCCAACGAGCTCGAAGTCTGGGGCCTGACTCCCGAGCGTTCGGCCGCGGCAAATCCCACCCTGGTCCACACCTCGATCACCACGTTCGGCCACTTCGGCCCCTACCGCGACTTCAAGGGCTACGCCCTCACCGCCTCCGCGGCGGGCGGCGTGGCCTACCGCACCGGCGACCCCAAGCGGCAGCCCTTGGCCATGCCCTACGACCGCGCCGACTACTGGGGCGGCATGAACGCCGCCTCGGCGACGATGATCGCGGTGATGAACCGCGAGCGCACCGGACGGGGCCAGCACGTCGATATCTCCACCGCCGACTGCCTCAACACGTTCAACAACCCGATGGACTACATCGACTACGTGGACACGGGCTTCTACCCCCGCCGCGGCGGCAACCGCAATCCCACCATCTACCCCTTCGTGCTCCTGCCGTGCAAGGATGGCTACTACGGACTCATCGTGGCGCACGAGAAGCAGTGGAAGCGTTTCGGCGACCTCATGGGCAATCCGGCGTGGATGAGCGAGCCCCGTTTCGCCGACCGCGACAAGGCCGGCAAAGAGTACCCCGAAGAGATCGACGACCAGATCAAGCCCTGGCTCGCCCAATACACCAAGGCCGAACTGTGGCGGAAATTCCGCGCGAGCCGCATCCCGTGGCACCCCGCCCACACCGTGGCCGAGCTGCTGGAATGGGAGCAGCTTCAGGTCCGCGACTACTGGACGGAGGTCTCCAACGGCGGCGGCCCCCCGATGCGCGTCCCGGGCGCGCCGTTCAAGCTGACCGCCTCCGAGCGGGTCGAGCCCGGCCCCGCGCCGCACCTCGGCGAGCACAACGAGCACGTCTTCGGCGGCCTCCTTGGCCGCTCCTCGTCCGATCTCGAAAAGCTGCGCGCGGCGGGCTCGATATGAGCCTCCCCCTCGAAGGTATCCGCATCGTCGACTTCACCCAAGTCTGGGCGGGGCCGCAGGTCAGCGCCTGCCTCGGCGACATGGGCGCGACGGTGGCGCGGGTCGAGTCGAACAGCGGCACCGACGTGCAACGCAACTTCGGCCGCCCCAAGTCGCCCATGCGCCAGATCCTCGAGTCGCATTGGTACTACCGGAGCCGCGAGTATTACGTCACCCTCAACCTGCTGCACGCTGAAGGAGTCGATCTCCTCAAGCGCATGATCCACTGGGGCGACGTCCTCGTCCTCAACCTCTCGCCGCACAAGCAAAGGGCCCTCGGCGTCGACTACGAGAGCCTCCGCAAGGAGAAGCCCGACCTCATCATGGCGGCCTTCTCCGCCGCGGGGCAGTGGGGCCCCTACGACGACCTGCTCGCCTTCGGCCCTTCCATGAACGTCGCCGTTGGCAGCGACGCCCTCGTCGGCTATCCCGAGGACGAGGGCCGCCCCATGCTCCACGTGTGGGACCCCGACCCCGGTATGGGCGTCATGCTCGGCTACGCGATCATGACCGCCGTCTTCCACCGCTCGCGCACCGGCAAGGGCCAGCTGATCGACCTGCCGTTCAGCGAGCTGCTGCCCGGCTTCCTCGGCGAGCCAATCATCGAGTATCAGATGACCGGCGAGGTCCCCAAGCCCAAGGGGAACCGCCATCCCCACATGGCCCCGCACGAGATCTACCCAAGCAAGGACGACGACTCCTGGGTCTCGATCGCGGTGAACGGCGAGGAGGAGTGGCGCGCCTTCTGCGGCGCCATCGGCCGCCCCGAGCTCGCCGCCGACCCCCGCTTCGCCACCCTGGCCGACCGCCTAGCGAACCTCGCCGCCTTGGAGGAGACCGTCGCGGCTTGGACGCGGGAGCGCTCGAACATCGAGGCGACGCACCTACTCCAGCGGGCGGGCGTGGCCGCGGCCCCGGCGTACAAGGTCAGCGAGCTCTACCACGACCCCCACGACATCGCCCGCCGCACCTCGATTGACGTGCAGGTGGACGAGCTCGACGCCGCCGACGTGACTTACGGCATCCCCTGGCGTCTCAGCGAGACACCGGGCGCGGTGCGCGGCCTCGGCCGCCCCCTCGGCGCCGACAACGAGCGCTTCTACCGCGACGAGATCGCCCTGCCCCCCGAAGAAGTCGAGCGCCTCATCGAGCAGCAGGTCATCTACTAGCGCCGCGGCGCGGCTAGACGGCGCACTCCCCTTCGCCGCGCTCGACCTTGAAGGGGATGGTCTTGGTCCAGTCCATGTAGAGCTGGATCGTGTCCTTGCCCAGCGGTCCCACCTGTTGCAGGTCGGCAAGGAGAGGCGAGAAGGCCTCGGGCCCGACGCGGTCCACGAAGTCGAGGAACCGCTCGTCGCCGCTCTCCCGCTCGCGGGTGTAGAAGTCGAGGACGCGCTCGATGAACTCGGGGGCGAGCTTGGCGGGCACCCGGCCGCGGACGCGCTGGCCGAAGCGGATCGGCCCCTCCGTCCCCGTCGCGTTCCCGCCGACGAAGACCTCGTAGGCGGGCACCTGCTGACCGCTGCCTCCCTTGATCGCCGCGCCGTGGAAGCCGATGCTCGCAATGTGGTGCTGGCCGCAGCCGTTGGGGCAGCCGCTCGCCTTCACGTGCATCTTCTTGATCTGCGGGTCGGTGGTGTCGAGGGCGGCGATCTTCTCGCGGAGCGCCTGTCCCAGGCCCATCGACGACGTGATGCCCAGCTTGCAACTGTCGGTGCCGGGGCACGTCACCACGTCGGTGATCTCGTCCGCGCCGCCCTCGACGAGGTCCAGCGCCTTCAGATCGTTCCAAACGTCGTGAACGAGCTCCGTCCGGACCCAGCGCAGCACGAGGTTCTGCTCCTGCGTCAGGCGAACGCGTCCGCCTGAGTAGTTCCGGCTGATCGCGCCGAGCCCGCGGAACTGGTCGCCCGTCAGGTCGCCCTGGGGAACGGTCACCTCGACGGCGGCGTAGCCCTCCTGGCGCTGGGGCTTCACGTTCGTGGCCGCCCACGCGGTGAACTCAGGGGAGGCGGATCCGTTTACGAACCGGCTCGACGTAGGAGGCGGCGGCGCGCCGGCTGCCTCGTCGTCGTCAAACATCCACGGTTCGGGATCGATCTTCTCCTGGGCCCACGGCCTCGCCAGCTCCGCGTCCACCAGCGTGCGGAACTCCTCGATGCCGATGCGGTCGACAAGGAACTTGATGCGCGCCTTCATCCGGTTCTTGCGCAGCTCGTCGGCGGCGTCGAAGACCCGGAACACCGCCTCCGACACCCGCAGGTAATCGTCCACGGACACGAACTCGTAGAGCGTGGGCGCGAGCCGGGCCATGATCGACGTCCCGCCGCCAACGACGATCTTGAAGCCCCGCACCGTCTCGCCGTTCACCTCCCTGGTCTGGGCGATGAAGCCGAGATCATGGATCGCGGTCATGGCGCAGTCGTGGGCGCAGCCGGAGAAGGCCGTCTTGAGCTTGCGGGGGAAGGCTTGCGTCAGCGGATGCCGTACGAAGTAACGGGCGTAGGCCGTCAGATAGGGCGTGGGGTCGAAGGGTTCGCCGCCGCAGACGCCCGCGAGCGGGCAGCCCGCCACGTTCCGCACCGTATTGCCGCAGGCCTCGCGGGTAGTAAGTCCCACCGAGCCGAGGAGCCGCAGCCCCTCCGCGGACCGGTCCAACAGGATATGGTGGAACTGGATGTTCTCCCGCGTGGTGATGTGCCCCTTCTTCAGGGGCGTGAACTCTTCGGTGAAGTCGCCCAGCGTCTCGAGCTGGTCCGCCGTCACGCCGCCGAAGGGCAGCTTGACCCGGAACATCTGCGCCTCAGGCTGGCGCTGGCCGTAGACGCCCTGCTTCAGGCGGAACCTGATGAACACATCTTCAGCGTTCTCGCCCGAGCGAAACTTCCCGACTTCTTGCTCGAAAGCGTCGATCTCTTCCGGCAGATAGGGGATGACGCCCTTCTCCGCGCCCTTCTTCGATTCGACCGTGGTCATACTGCTCTCTTCCTAGCTTCCCGTGAAAAGCCGATAGGCCAACGTCCCTCGACATACCGCGGGACGCCCGCGGCGCGCGCCCCGAATCCTCACCGAGGGGCCGGTACGCCGGTTGAATCCCTGCGTTTGGACCTTCAGTCTAGCATTGCGAGGGGTCGTGTCAACGGAACGGCGGCCTCCGCTAGGCCGACGGCTCCCGTTGCGGGCCCAACGTGGCCAGCGCGAGGGCGCGCTCGTAGTCCTCGCGCGTGTTCAGGTTCGTCAGCACCAGCGGATCGTCGACTGCCACCTCGTGGATGCCGCCGCTATGCCGTTGGATTACCTCGCGGACGCCGCGGCCCTCCTCGGTGATGCGGAGCAGCTCGGGCAGGAGCGCGGCGGCGAAGATGGGGGGATGGCCGTGCTTTCCCCGGTACGCCGGTATCGAGATGAGCGCTCCCTGGTCCTCATGGGCCTCGGCGAGCCGGCGCAGCAGCGCCGCCGGACGGGGCTGATCGGCGGCGAGCAACAGCAGGGACGCCGCGCCGGGGCCCACGGCGCGCAGCCCTGCCTTGATCGAGCTCGTCTTCCCCTCGCGGTAGTCCGGGTTGACCACGATCGTGAGCCGGGGGTCTTCGACCGCCTCGACCATGGGCCGGACCGTTGAGACCTCGTGGCCCAGCACGACGACGGCTTGTCCCACGCCGGCTTCGAGGAGCTGCCGCGTCTGATAGGCGACGAGCGGCTCGCCCAGCCAGTCGAGGGTCTGTTTGAGCCGGCCCATGCGGCTCGACTCGCCAGCGGCGAGGAGCACGCCGGCGCAGGCCGCCGCGCCCGAAGACGCCGGGGTCACGCCCGTCCCGCGAGCTGCCTCGCCTTGGGGAGAAGACGGTCGGCCTTCAACACGCCGCCCTTCTTCCCGTGGCGGACCGCCAGGACCTCCGCCATCACGCTGACGGCGATCTCCTCCGGGCTCCGCCCGCCGATGTCGAGGCCCACGGGGGCGCGAATCTCGCCGATCCGCTCTCCGTCGATGCCCTCCTCGAACAGCCGCCGGAAGATCATCGCCGCCTTGCGCTTGCTCCCCAGCAGCCCCACATAGCCCGCCTTCGAGCGCGCCGCGGCCAGCAGCGCCGCGTCGTCGTACTTGTGGCCGCGCGTGGCGACGAGGACGTAGGAGTTCGGGGTCAGCGCCAGCGAGGCGACGCCCGCGTCGAAGTCCCCGACCACGATCTGCTCGGCCTCGGGGAAGCGCTCCTCGTTGGCGAACATCTGGCGGTCGTCGACGATGATCGTGGCGTAGCCGAGGAACGTAGCCAGCTTGTAGACGGCGTAGCCGACATGCCCGCCGCCGACGATGACAATCGTCGCGGGGCGGGTGAACGTCTCGACGTAAATCTTCGCCTTCGACTCGGTCGTAAGCCAGACCTCGCGCCCCTTGGGCATGAGGTCGAGCGCCGCCTCGATAGCGGCCTCGTCGAGCTCGAGAGCGCCCAGACCGCCCACCGCGCCGCCGTCGTCCCGGATGAACAGCTTGGCCTCGGGCCGGCCGCTCGACGTTCCCGGATCGGCTAGCGTGGCCAAGGCCCGGTCGCCGCGGCCCTCGAACGCCGCCATGATCTCGCCGAACAGCGGGGCAAGCTCGGAGTGCCCCGCCAGGGGGTCGATGAGAATCTCCATCGTCCCGCCGCACACCAGCCCGTCCTTGGCGGCGATGTCCTCGTTGAGCACGAACCGGCGCAGTTGCGGCGGGCCGTCGTGCTGTTCTTCCAGGATGATCCGCGCCTCGGTGAGCACGTCGGCCTCGACGCAGCCCCCGCCCAGCGTGCCGAACATCGTGCCGTCGGCGCGGACCAGCAGCTTGGCCCCCGGCTTCTGCGGCGTCGACCCCTTGGTGTTTACCACCGTGGCCAGCACGAACGGCTCACCCGCCGCGAGCAACCGCCCCGCTTCGCCGAAGATGGGTTGGATATCCATAGCTCCCGAGCCTCCGGTTTCAGTATAACCAACGCGGGGCGTTAGCCAACGGGCGCCCCAGGCGGCGTCACGCGGGGCCGGTGAAATGCGCCAGCGACGCGGTTAGCGTGGCGAACGTCCGCGTGGGCACGACGCCCCGCTTGTTGGCCTCGCCTTTCCGGCGGATCCAAATCGTGTCCATCCCGGCGTCCCGCCCCGGCTTGATGTCGTTCGTCAGGCTGTCGCCCACGACCACGACGCTCTCGGGCGGCGCGCCAAGCCGTTCCAGCGCGCGGTCGAAGTAATCGCGCTTCCCCTTGCCCACGCCGAGCGTCTCTTCGTCAAACGTCGCCTTGAAGTACGAGCGCCCCGCCCGCGATTCGATGTGCTCGACCTTCGTCTTGGCGTAGTCACCCGTCGCCAGATGCAACGTGTACCCCGCGCCGGCCATCGCGTCCAGATAGCCGAACGTCTCCTCGAACAGCGCGGTGGCGTACCAGCACTCCTCCTGCGCCGCGCGGATGCGCCGCCGCAGCTCCGCCGTCACCTCGGCCTTGGTGGTGCGGTTTAGCTCCTCGGTCATCATCTTGTAGTGCAGGTCGAGGTCGGCGTGGCGCTTCGGGTGCTTGGCGAGCACGATCCGGTGCACCGACTCCCACAACTGGAGCACCTCCCGCCCGGTGAGGCCGAGGAAGCCTTCGAGGTTCTTCTCGTAGACGTAGTCGGAGTCGTTGAGCGTGCGGTCGAAGTCGAGCAGGACGTGATCGTAGCGGGGCATGGGTGCGGGGGTCTCCGGGGAATCGTCTGCCAAGAGGGAATTATACGTCCGCGCGCGCCCGGCCCGTGGCGCACAGGTCGGCGACCGGGCAGCCGCCGCAGCGGGGCTCCCGCTTCACGCAATGGCGTTTGGCGAGCGCGACGAGCAGGGCGTGGTACTCGCCGTACACCGCCGCGTCCGGGGGCAGCTTCGCCTCGAACAGACGTTGGTAGCCCGCGTACGTCCGGGCCGCGGGCGGGACGCCGAGGCGGTCCACGATGCGGCGGGTCATCGCGTCGATGACGAACGCCGGCTTCCCCGCGGCGTAGAGCAGAATCGAGTCCGCCGTCTCGGGGCCGACGCCGTGAATCGAGAGCAGGTCCTCGCGCAGCGCCTCCGTGGGCCCCGCCAGCCATGCATCGAGGTCGTCGCCATGCTCACCAAGGCGGTCGGCGAAGGCCTTCAGTTTGCGCGCCTTGGCGTTGTGGTAGCCGCACGAGTAGCAGAGGCGGGCTAGCTCGGGCTCCGGGATGCGTCGCAGCTCCGACGGGGAGAGCGCGCCGGCCTCCTTGAGCTTGGCCATCGTCCCCTCGACGTTCCGCCACGCCACCGCCTGCACCAAGATCGCGCCGACGATCATCTCGAACGGCGAGTCGGCGGGCCACCAGCCCTGCGGCCCGTACGCCGCCAGCAGCCGGTCGTAGACCCCGGCGATCACGGCGTGGTCGGACACGTGACCACTTGGGGCGGAGTGCTCAACTGCTAGAGTGTCCTGCATGGATGTGTGCCCTGCCTTCGTGGACGAAACCGGCGTTCTGTCAGCATCCCCCAAGGCACAACCCGTCTATGGCATCGGCCTTCTAGTCGCACCCGATCCAAAAGCCATCACCGACAAGCTCTCTACACTGCACTTCCGGTTTAGGGAACAACGCATCACAGGTCGAAGGCGGCTGATCCGGAATATCAGGGAAGGAGTGACCACACCCACGATCGATGAGTGGGTTCAGCTAACCCGGACGACACAGCATCACGAATACAAGTTTAGTGCAGTTGCTAGGCATAACCTTCAAGACTACGTAAGCCTACTCGCCCTGTACCTCTCATTGGGCGGTATGGAATTCCATTCACTGATACTCGACCGTACCGACCCTGCATTCGATTACCGGCGTTGGGGAGAAGATCCTTGGGATGCCTACCTGGCTATCGCCCAGGAATTACTGCGCAGGAGGCTCAAGCGCCCGGTATTCGCGATTGTGGATTTTCAGGGCAAGCCGAAGAAGGCTAGAGCATATTTGGAGGACAGGCTTTGCACCCTACCTCATGTCACCGGATGCTTGCGCGCATCTTCCGAAACCTCGGTATTTCTTCAAATCGTCGATTTGCTGCTGGGTTGTGTCCAGTTCGATTGGAAGGATCAGCGAGGCTACTACAAGGCGTCGGCCAACACTCGGGCGAAACGCGATCTAACCATATTCTTGAAGAGTCACCTAGGCATTGCCGCCGGTGAGCCGATTGTTTCAGAATCGCTGCGGTTTAGGAAGAGGAGGCGCCTGTCGCTATTCACGACATGGTGGGCTCGGCCTTAACCGACGAAGGCCACGGCTATGACCGGCGCCCATCCCGTTACACGCGACGGCGTTACCCGGCCACTCCGTGTCCCTCAATGCTAGCCTACTTACCTCTTCGTAGCATGTCAACGCACCGGCGTCTGCCTCTCCGCCCCGTCGCGTTGTATAATCCCCGTTAGCTTTGTCCCGTGGACGCTTGCGCATGTACGCCTTCTTCAAAAACGAAATCGTCCCGATCGCCGAGGCCAAGCTTCCGATCACGACCCATGCCTTTCACTACGGCACGGCCTGCTTCGAAGGGATTCGCGGCAACTGGAACGACGAGCAGCGGCAGCTCTACGTCTTCCGACCCATGGAGCACTTCCGGCGGTTGATCGCCAGCGCCAAGATCCTGCGGATCGGCGTCCGCTTCTCCCCCGAGCAGCTCTGCGACATCATGGACCGCCTGATCCGGAAGAGCGGCCTCAAGGCCGACCTCTACATCCGCCCCGTGGCCTACAAGAGCGCCGAGGTGGTGGCGAACATGAAGGCGCAGGAGCTCGAAGACGACTTCATGATGTTCACCGTACCGTTGGGGAACTACCTCGACCCCAGCAAGGGCATCCACTGCGCCACCTCGTCGTGGCGGCGCATCGACGACATGAGCCTGCCCGCCCGCGGCAAGATCACCGGCGGCTACGTCAACAGCGTGCTCGCCAAGACCGAAGCGACGGAGAGCGGCTTCGACGAAGCGATCATGCTCAACGCCGACGGCCACGTCTCCGAGGGCTCCGGCGAGAATATCTTCATCGTCTCCGGCGGCAAGCTCGTCACGCCCGCGCCCCACGACAACATCCTCCTCGGCATCACCCGCGACACGATCATCGAGCTCGCCCGCGAGGAGCTCGGAGTCGAGACCGTCGAGCGATCGCTCGACCGGTCGGAGCTCTACCAGGCCGACGAGTGCTTCCTCACCGGCACGGCGGCGCACCTGGTGCCGGTCAGCCGGATCGACCACCGGCTCGTGGGCGTCGGCGAGATCGGCCCGGTGACGAGCGCCCTGCAGGAGCTCTACTTCGACGTGATCCGCGGGCGCAACCAGCGCTATAGCGCGTGGCGCCACCCCGTCTATCCCGCGGCGGTCAGCGCCTAGGCGGCCGGGTCCGGGGCGGGCGTTCCCCGTGTTCACCCTCGCACTCGACTACTTCCTTCTCGTCACCTTTGCTACCGCGGGCCTGCTTCAGGTAACCGCCGCCATGAGCGGACTCGACGGGATGCAACTGCTGGCCAACCGGCGGGCGGCTGGCCTCCTCGGCGCGGCGATACTCTGCGGCGCTTTCATCTGGTTCACCCTCACCGGCGACCCCTCCATCCCCGGCGACATCGGCGGCGTCGAAGGCTCCGAGCAGTTCGGTCTCTTGTGGGGTGGACTCGCCGCCGCCGTCGTCGGGACCTACGTGCTGGCCTCGGTCGTCCGGCGCGCCGGACGGGCGGCGTCCCGCGTCCCGCCATCGATCGAGGCGTTCCGCTCCGGGACGCTCTTCGCGCTCCTGAAGGCGCGCCGCGCCGGAACGTCCAGCCCGGAGGCCGACGGCGATGCTTGACGCCGACCGCGGCCTCTTCGAGGCGATCAACGGCCTGGCCGGCCGCTCCAGGGCGCTGGACAACGTCATGGAGATGCTGGTCAGCGACTTCTTCCTCCCCGTCGTCCTTTCGCTCGCCGCCTTCGTCCTGTGGTTCTACGGGCGCAACGCCGCGGAGCGCTACGAAGGCCAATGGGCCTTCCTCTACGCCTCCATAGGCGTGGGTTTCTCCAATCTCGTGGTCACGATCTTCAACTCCGCCATCGACCGCCCCCGGCCGTTCTTCACCATCGACGACGTCCACATCCTCTTCTACCGCCCCACCGACCCTTCCTTCCCCAGCAACGCCGCGGCCTTCGCCTTCGCCCTCGCCGCCGGCGTCTTCCTGGTGCGGCCGCGATGGGGACTCGCGATCGGCTTCGGCGCCGTCCTCTTCGCCTTCGCCCGCGTCTACGCCGGCATGCACTTCCCCCTCGACGTGGTGAGCGGCGCCTTCATCGGCATCCTCACCACCTGGTTCTTCGCTCACGTCCTCAACCGTTTCCGCTTCGTCGTCGACTGGGCGCTCGGCCTCCTCCGCCGCTTCTACCTCGCGTAGAGACCGGGGCGGCCCGCGCGTCCGCTACAATGAAGACCGCGCCGGCCCATGTGCACCCGGCACGGCGCGTCAGGAGTCGCTATGAGCGCTTCCACCGATTGGGCGTTGATTCTCGGAGCATCGAGCGGGTTCGGCGGCGCCACCGCCAAAGAGCTCGCCAAGTCCGGCTTCGACATCTTCGGCGTCCACCTCGACCGCGCCACGACCATGCCGATGGCCGAGGAGGTCATGGCGTCGGTCCGCGCCCGGGGCCGCGAGGCCGTCTTCTTCAACGTCAACGCCGCCGACGCCGGCAAGCGCGCCCAGGTCTTGGACGACATCCAAGAGCGGCTGGACGGCGGCTCGGTGCGGGTGGTGCTCCACTCGCTGGCGTTCGGCACCCTGCGCCCCTACGTCGCCGATGCGCCCGGAGGCGACGTCACGCAGAAGCAGATCGACATGACACTGGACGTGATGGCGAACAGCCTCGTCTACTGGACACAGGGGTTGGTGCGGCGCGGACTCATCGGCGATGGCGGCCGCGTCTTCGCCATGACCAGCGCGGGGGGCACGCGCATCTGGCCCAGCTACGGCCCCGTCTCCGCCGCCAAGGCCGCGCTCGAGTCCCATATCCGCCAACTCGCCTGCGAACTGGCTCCCAAGGGGATTACGGTGAACGCGGTCCGCGCCGGCGTTACTGACACGCCGGCTCTGCGCAAGATTCCCGGCAACGACGAGCTGCTCGACGGCGCGCGGCGGCGCAATCCCAGCGGACGCCTCACCACGCCGGAGGACGTGGCCGCCGCCATCGCGCTGCTCTCCGACCCGCGCGCCGCTTGGATCACGGGTAACACGATCGGGGTGGACGGTGGCGAGGACATCGTCGGCTGACCCCCGCCACGCCCTGACCGCCGAGGTCAAGCGCGCCGCCCGGAACGCCGGTTTCGACTTCGTCGGCGTCGCCGCACCGGATGACTTCACGGACGCCGAGCGCGCGACGATCGACCGCATCCGAAGCGGCCTGATGGACGGCCTCCCCTGGTTCCACGAGGCGCGCGTCAAGCGCGGCGCCCGCCCCGCGAGGCTCCTCCCCGGCGTCCGCTCCATCCTCGCGTTGGGGCTCTCCTACCACACCCCCGACCCCGCGCCGCTCCCCGACGACAACGCGCTCCGGGGCCGCGTCTCCCGCTACGCCTGGGGCCGCGACTACCACCGGGTGATGGAGCGCCGCGCCAAGGCGCTCGTCGCGTCGCTCGAAGCGCTCGGCGGCGGTGCCGCCCGCTTCTACGTCGACTACGGCCCCATGCCCGACCGCGCTGCCGCCCAGCGCGCCGGCCTCGGCTGGTTCGGCAAGAACACCAACATCCTGACGAGCGATGCAGGCTCGTGGGTCTTCCTCGCCGAGATCCTCACCGATCTGGACCTGGAGCCCGACGAGCCGCTGAAGAAGAACTGCGGAAGCTGCATCGCCTGCATCCCCGCCTGCCCCACCGACGCCATCCCCGCGCCCTACGTCATCGACAACACCCGCTGCATCTCCTACCACACCATCGAAAACCGGGGCCTCATTCCGCGGGAGCTGCGCCCCCACTTCGGCGATTGGGTCTTCGGCTGCGACATCTGCCAGGACGTCTGCCCCGTCAACGACCGCAACGCCGCGACCACCGGCGACGAGGCCTTCGCCGCGTCGGACGTCGACCGCGCCTATCCCGACCTGATCGAGCTGCTCGCGCTGTCGAAGGACGAGTTCACCCGCCGCTTCCGCGGCACGCCGCTGATGCGCACCAAGTACGAAGGGATGCGGCGGAACGTCTGCGTCGCCTTGGGTAACGCCGGCGACGCTCGGGCCGTCCCCGCGCTCCGGCGCGCCCTCGCGGATTCGAGCGCCCTCGTCCGCGGCCACGGCGCCTGGGCCTTGGGCCGCATCGGCGGCTCGGACGCGGAAATCGCCCTGCGCGCCGCCCTCCCCACCGAAACCGACCCCGCTACCCGCGAAGAAATCGAGGCCGCCCTCGCCGAAGCCAGCTAGCGCTTCGGCGGCGGCAACCGCAAGTCGAAGACGCGGGAGAGCGCGACGAGGCCGAGGCTGTGCTCGATCTCACCTCGATGCACAAGCCCCGCAAGCTCCGCCTCCGGGTAGGTCTCGACCTGGGTGTACTCGTGCTCGCTGTTCGCGGGGTCCGCGACGCGTACCGCGTCCTTCGCAAGCCAATGGTGAATCCGATTGTCGAGGAACGCGGTGTTCGGCAGCGAGCTCCCCAAGTACGCCCATTCCTTGGCCTCGAAGCCGGTCTCTTCCAGCAACTCCCGCTTCGCGGCATCCAAATGAGGCTCTTCTCGCCCCACCGATCCGCCCGGTATCTCTAACGTCGCCGCCATGACCCCAAACCGGTACTGGCGGACGAGGACGACTTGGCGATCCGGCGTCAGCGCAACGATCGAGCACCAATCGCCGCTCTCCAGTACCACCCGCTTGATCCGCTCGCCGGACCGCGGGTCGGCGTAGAAGTCGAACCGCACCGAGAAGATGCCCAAGTCCGGGCCGGGCTGCGTGTCCACCCGTTCCCAAGACATCGGGTCTTCGTGGTCTGCCATGACGCCGCGCCGCCGGGCTACGCCAGGTTGAAGAAGCGCGCCGCGTTCTCGCCGAGGATCTTCCGCGCCACCGGCTCCGCGACGTGCGGCTGCCGCTCGTGGAACATCTCGACGCCGCCCCAACGCGTCTGCGGATGGGGGAAGTCGGTGCAAAACATGACGTTGTCCTCGCCGACGTACTTCACCACCTCGCCGATCCACGCGTCGTCGGGGAAGGCGACGATGAAGCACTGGCGGCGGAAGAACTCGGTCGGCTTCATCGAGAGCGTGCCCGTGCCGGAGGTCTCGTCGTAGGACGTAGAGATGCGCGGCCAGAGGCTGTCCATGAGCGCGAGCCAGCCGGGCAGCCAAGCCACGTGCGCCTCGACGAAGCCCACCTTCAGGCCGGGGAAGCGTTCGAGCACGCCGCCGCCGATGAGGTCCATGACGGCGAGCTGCGCCTCGACGGTGTGGCCGCAGAGATAGGACAGCGCGTACATATCCCGGTACGACTCGCGGGCCACGACCGGCATGTCCCCGCCCATGCGGGTGAACTCGTGGAAGGTCATCACCGCACCGGATTCTTGAATCGCGCTCCACAGCGGGTCGAGCGTGGGGTCGGACCAGCGCCGCTCCCTAGCGGGCGTGGGCGCCGCGAAGATGACGTCGAGGCCGAGTTCCTGCGTGGCGTAGCGGAACTCTTCCAGGGCCAGGTCGGGGTGGCGCATCGGCAGCATCATGCAGGGCTTGAGGCGGTCGGGGGCCGCTTGCCTGAACTCCGACTCCCACCTGTTGATGGCGCGGCATGCCGCCGCGGCGATGTGCGGGTCCGGGTGGTACGCCAGCAGCCCCTGCCCCGGATAGATGATGTTGGCGAATATCCCCTCTTGGTCCATCCAGGCCAACCGTTCGGGGGCGTAGTCCCCGCCCCGGTTCTTCTGCGTCTCCGCCAACTTCGCCCGCACGCTGTCGTTCAGGTGCAGGCTTTGGTCATGGGCGCGGATGTGGCCGACCACCTTGTCTTTCTGCTTGGGGTCGATGTGCTGCTCCCACAGTTCCAGCGGCTGCCAGAAGTGGGTATCGCAGTCCACGACCTTCGTCTTGACGTCGGTAGTCGTCATGGCTCGCCGTCTTCCGCGCACCGCGCTCCCTAAGGCGCCTTAGAGCTTGCCCTCGCGGGCGGCGCCCGTCTCGCGGGCGCGCTCCAGGAGGGCCTGCTGCGCCGCGGAGACGTTCTCCGGCTTGCCGCCCCACGTCGCCAGCGGCGTGGCCTGGAGGCCGCGGCCGTAGGAGAAGCTGAGCTCCCAGGGGAAGTCGCGGTCGCCGAGGTTCATCGCGTTCAGGTTCTCCGTCGCCTCGGCGTCGGACTGGCCGCCGGAAAGGAAGACGATGCCGGGGACGGCGGCGGGCACGGTGCGCTTGAAGCACTCGATCGTCGCCGCCGCTACCTCGGCGGGCCCGGCCCGGTTGGGAGCGTCCGCGCCGGAGAGCACCATGTTCGGCTTGAGCAACATCCCCTCCAGCGACACCCGCTGCGCCGCCAGCTCGGCGAAGACCGCACGGAGCGCACGCTCCGTCGCCCACCGGCAGAGGTCGATGTCGTGGTCGCCGTCCATCAGCACTTCGGGCTCGACGATAGGAACGAGGCCGGCCTCCTGCGACAGCGCGGCGAAGCGCCCCAGGGCGTGCGCGTTGACACCGATGCAGTAGTCGGACGGAATGTGGTCGCCGATGGAGAGGATGCCGCGCCACTTGGTGAACTTCGCGCCCAGCTTGGCGTACTCGTCGAGGCGATCGCGGAGGCCGTCGAGGCCCTCGGTGACCTGCTCGCCGTCGGCCCCCGCCAGCGGCTTCGCGCCGAGATCGACCTTGATGCCGGGGATGATGTCCTGGCCTCTGAGCACGTCGACGAACGCGCGCCCGTCGTTCGCGCTCTGCCGGAGCGTCTCGTCGTACAGAATGACGCCGCTGATGTACTCGCCCGCGCCCTCCGCGGTAAAGAGCAGTTGCCGCCACGCCCGCCGGTTGTCCTTCGTCGACTCAACGCCGATCGAGGTGAGGCGCCGCGTGATGGTACCCGTGCTCTCGTCGGCGGCCAGGATGCCGCGCCCCGGTGCGACCAGCGCCCGTGCGATGCCTTCCAGCGTGTGCTCCCGCGTCTCTACCGTCATGGTCTCTTCCGCCTCCCGCGATCTTATGATGCTTGCAATATCTGTTCGACCCGGTCCACCACGTCCGCGTTCCCCACGATGAGCGGGGTGCGCTCGTGGACCGCCTCCGGCTGCAGATCGAGAATTCGGGCCGCGCCGTTGCTCGCCTTACCCCCCGCCTGCTCCGCGACGTATCCCAGCGGCGCCGCCTCGTAGACCAGGCGCAGCTTACCTTTCGGGTTCTTCGCATCGCCCGGGTAGAGGAAGACGCCGCCCTTGAGCAGGTTGCGGTGAAAGTCGGACACGAGCGAGCCGACGTACCGCGACGAGTGGGTCCGGCGCAACTCCGCCACCGCCGTCCGCATGGGCTCGTCCCACCGGTGGAAGTTCCCCTCGTTGACGCTGTAGTAGGGGCAATCGTCCGGGATCCGGACCGTGGGGTGGGTCAGCCGGAACGTCCGGTCGGCGGAATCGAGGGTGAAGCCGCGCACCGTCCCCGGTGTCGCCGTAACGAGCACCGTGCTCGATCCATAGATCACGTACGCCGCCGCCGCCTGCTCCCGGCCCCGCCGTAAGACCGACGCGCCCGAGGCCGGCTCGCCCGCGCCGCGCCGGTACAGGCCGAAGATCGACCCGACACTGACGGCGACGTCGATGTTCGATGACCCGTCCATGGGATCGCAGACCGCGACGTAGCGGTGGTCGTCGGAATCCCCAAGGACCTGCGGTTCGTCCAGCTCTTCGCTGCCCAGGACCGCCACGGTCCCGCTCGCCGTCAGATGCTCGGTGAACCGGCGCATGCTGATCTCGTCGAGCTTCTCCACTTCCTCGCCCTGGATGTTGACCTTGCCGGTCTTGCCCAGGGCGCCGTCGAGCGCGGCCCGTGCCACGTCGGACGCGATCTCCGCGGCGGCGTTAGCGATGGCCGCAATGGCTGCCTGAAGTCCCGGCTCGCCATTGAGGTCGGCGGCGAGCGCCTGTCCCAGGCTCGCGCCGGGCGGGAGAATTGCCGTCTGTGGTCCTGCCGTCATCACCTCTCTCGCAAGCCCGCTAGACCGACGCATACGCCGCGCCCGCCCTGCCGGTCTCGCTCCTCCGCTCCCCGCCGAAGGGCAGATATTCGCCCCAAACGTCGCGGAGCACGTCCGTGATCTCGCCCAACGTGGCGTACGCCTTGACGGCGTCGATGATCGGCGGCATCAGGTTGGCCTCCCCCGCCGCGGCCTCGCGGAGCCCGCTGAGGGCGGCGTTCACCGCCTCCGAATTGCGTGTCTCTTTCACGTTGGCGAGCCGTTCGAGCTGCCTGCGCTCGCCCTCGGGGTCCATCTCCAGCAACTGGATCTTCTCCGGCTCGCCGGCCGCGTACCGGTTCACTCCCACCGTGATCCGCTGTTCGCGGTCGCACTCCCGCTGATAGCGGTAGGCCGCGTCGGCGATCTCCCGGTGGAAGAAGCCTTCCTCAATGGCTCGGACCACGCCGCCCAAACGCTCGATCTCCTCAAAGTAGGCGTAGGCCTGGCGTTCGAGCTCGTTGGTAAGCTGCTCGACGTGATAGCTCCCGCCGAGGGGGTCGATGGTGTTGGTCACGCCGGTCTCGTGGGCGATCACCTGCTGCGTCCGCAGCGCGATGGTCACCGCCTCCTGCGAGGGCAGCGCGTAGGCCTCGTCCATCGAGTTGGTGTGCAGCGATTGCGTGCCGCCGAGCACGGCGGCGAGGGCCTGAATCGCCACGCGGACGATGTTGTTCTCCGGCTGCTGGGCCGTCAGCGCCGCGCCGGCCGTCTGAGCGTGCGTCCGCATCCACCACGAGCGCTCGTCCTTGGCGCCGAAGCGGTGCCGCATCTCCTTGGCCCAGATGCGCCGCGCCGCCCGGAACTTGGCGACTTCCTCAAAGAAGTCGTTATGGACGTTGAAGAAGAAGCTCAGGCGAGGCGCGAAGTCGTCCACGTCGAGACCACGCTCGACGCAGGCTTCGACGTAGGCGAAGCCGTCCGCGAGGGTGAAAGCGAGCTCCTGCGCCGCCGTCGAGCCGGCCTCGCGGATGTGATACCCGCTGATGCTCACCGGGTTCCACTGCGGGCACTCGTTGGCGGCGTACTCGACGGTGTCGACCACCAGCCGCATCGACTGGCCCGGCGGGAAGATGAACTCGTTCTGCGCGGTGAACTCTTTCAGGATGTCGTTCTGGAGCGTTCCCCGCAGCTTGGAGAAGGGGACGCCTTGCTTCTCGGCGACGGCGAGGTACATGGCCCACAGCACCGCCGCGGGGCCGTTGATCGTCATCGACGTGCTGACCTCGCCCAGCGGAATACCGTCGAGCACGATCTCCATGTCGGCCAGCGACGATACCCCGACGCCGCAGCGCCCAAACTCGCCCACGGAGAGCGGATGGTCGGTGTCGTAGCCCATCAGTGTGGGCATGTCGAAGGCGATGGAGAGCCCCGTCTGGCCTTCGTCTAGCAGATACTTCAGGCGCTGGTTCGTCTCCTCGGCGCCGCCGAAGCCGGCGAACATCCGCATCGTCCACAGCCTGCCGCGGTAGCCGGTGGGATGGAGCCCTCGCGTAAACGGGTACTCGCCGGGAAGGCCGGCGTCCCGCAGGTAGTCGGAGTCTTCAATCGCCGTCGGCGTGTAGACCCGCTCGACGGGAATGCCTGAGATCGTAGTGAAGAGCTCTCCGCGCTCCGGAGCGTCCCGGTTGCGTTCGTTCCAGCGCGCCTCGGCGGCAGCGAGATCGTCGCGCTTTCTGTCGCTCACCGCACACCCCCGTCGAGAGCGCTCCGCGCCCGCCTTGGACGCGGGGAGGAGTCCGGCGGCGGGCGGAGGAAACTAGCCGCCTTGCAGTGTAGCACGCGCCGCGCCCGATTCCGATGCGCCCGCCGGTTGCGTTACCATAGGCCGCGATTCGCTTCGCCTGGGAGGCCCGACCGTGCCCGTAAGCAAGATCGTCGCGTCGTTCGCCGAGGCCGTGGACGGCATAGCCGACGGATCGTCGATCATGATCGGCGGCTTCGGCGGCCCCGGCGGAATGCCCAGCCGCCTGATCCTCGCGCTTCGCGACCTCGGCCCCCGCAATCTCACCATCATCAGCAACACCGCCGGACTCCCCGGCTTCGGCGCGAAGTCGGGCGAGGAGACGATCAACATGGGCGTCCTCTTCGAAAACGGCCAGGTGTCCAAGGTCGTCGCCACCTTCCCCGTGCCCCGCTCCGCATCCGTCGACACCCCCTTCCAACAACGCCTCCGCGCCGGCGAGGTCGAGCTCGAAGTCGTGCCTCAGGGGACGTTCGTCGAGCGCATCCGGGCCGGGGGTTCCGGCATCCCCGCCTTCTACACCCCGACCGGTGCGGGCACGTCGCTGGCCGAGGGCAAGGAGGAGCGCGAGATCGACGGCCGCCACTGCGTCCTCGAACACGCCATGCGCGCCGACTACGCCTTCGTCCGCGCCCACCGCGCCGACCCCTGGGGCAACCTGACCTACCAAGGCACCTCGCGCACCTTCAACCCCGCCATGGCCACCGCCGCCGAGGTCACCATTGCCGAGGTCGACGATCTCGTCGACCTCGGCGCCCTCGACCCCGAAAGCGTGGTCACCCAGGGAGTCTACGTCGACCGCATCGCGCGGCGCGGCGAAGGCTAGACAGGAGGCCGTCATGAAGCAGCCGCTCGACCGCGAAGTCATGGCAATGCGAGTCGCCCGCGAGTTCCGCGACGGCGACATCGTGAACCTCGGGATCGGCATCCCCACCCTCGCCTCCGGCTTCGTTCCCGAGGGGCGCAGCATCGTCATGCACAGCGAGAGCGGCGTGCTGGGCTACGGCCCCATCCTCGACGACGACGACGGCTCCATCGACCTGATCAACGCCGGCGGCCAGTTCGTCAGCGGCCAGCCGGGAATGAGCTACTTCGGCTCCCTCGAGGCCTTCGCCATGATGCGGGGCGGGCGCATCGACGTCGCGGTGCTCGGCGCGCTCCAAGTCTCGGAGCAGGGCGACCTCGCCAACTGGATGCTCCCCGGGCGCGGCATCGGCAACGTGGGCGGCGCAATGGACCTCGCCGCCGGCGCCAAGCGCATCATCGCCGTCACGGAGCACGCCACGCGGGACGGCACCCCCAAGATCGTGCGCGAGTGCAGCTACGCCATTACCGGCTTCCGCTGCGTCGACCTCATCGTGACCGACATCGCCGTCATTGCCGTTACCCCCGAGGGCATCGTGCTCCGCGAAGTCGCCCCCGGTTACACCCCCGCCGACGTCCAAGCCCTCACCGAGCCGACCCTCATCGTCGCCCCCGACCTGCGGGAAGTCAGCCTGTAGCGACGCGCCCACCTTACGAGCGTATCGACTACCCGCACACTGAATGCCTTGACTTTATGAAGGCAGTTCCATCGTCATAGTCAGTGGATTCAGATAATTGACCTGAATGTTCACAGGCCTTAGAAGGAGAATCAGAGAATGGACTGGTCAACAATCGCGATTCAAGCGCTGAGCAAGCTACCAACGTCCTCGCTTGCCCAGATGTTACGGGAGTTCAGACTGCGCGGCAATCAGCGAGAGGACCTGAAGGCTATCAGCGACCTGATGGATATGGGCGTTGTGCCAGCAGAGTTTCTGGGTACCGCCATAGATGTCAAGTTCGCGGGTGATGTCGACCTAGCTACGACGAACGAAGCGGTTCGCCTGGCAACCAACATCCTTAGGATACTTGGAAGGGCGAAAGCTGTGGACGACCCATCTGAATTAAAGCCACCAAACGACGAATTCATGCGTCGGTGGGTTGATGACGCCTGCAACGAGTCCGACGAGACGTTGCAAGAAATGTGGGCACGGGTACTCGTTGGCGAGATGGCGCGTCCGGGCTCAATCTCACGGCACACGCACTCCGTTGTGCGAGAACTGACTCCTGCTGTGGCGGAGAAATTCCGAACGTTGTGCTCCTACGCCATGTGCAGCATGGACGGCAAGAGACCGATCGTAGTTGCCACTCTGACGACCTCCACTATCCTGGGAGAGCGCGGGGATTCGCTGAAGGAGCACGGACTCGACTACGGGGCGTTTCTTGAATTGACCGAATACCGGCTGTTGAGTCTGCCTCTTGAAAACTCCTACACGATCCCTGTTCGGGAGTCAGGAGCCAATTTTTCATTCCTCCTTGGTCATGAGCTATGCATTATGGGTATACCGCCCGTTGGGGACGCTTCCATCGATTCGGTCTCTCTTCCCGGGATACTCTTCTCTTCCGCAGGCAGAGTCCTGTTCCCAGTTGTGGAGCGCTTTGCTCCAGCCAAATATGCGAATGCGTTAGAGAACTACTTGGAGAACACATGGGGATTCACGTTTCAGCGTACAAAGTGGCCGCTCTACCCCCCAGATAAGTTCGCAGCCAAACCAGAAAGTGGGTAGCTACGGATTCACTAGGCAACGCCCTTAGGGCGCCGCTCCCCGCTACAGCGGCTGCTTGGCGGGCGTGCCCGGACGGCGGGGGTACTTCCGCGGCGTCGGCACGCGCTTCTCGATCACGACGAGCGTGCGCGGGTCGCCCGAGACCGACGCGGGAACCTCAACGATGCGCGCCGCCGCGCCGCCCAGCAGCTTGATCGCCACCCTCGCCTCCGCGGCCTCGTCCTCGACACCGGGGCTCTTGTAGGCGACCACCACGCCGCCCCGGCGGCAGAACGGCAGCGTCAGCTCGGCGAGGACCGGAAGCGGCGCCAGCGCCCTGGCGAGTACGACGTCGAACGCCTCCCGGTACTCCGGGGCCTGGCCCAGCGTCTCGGCGCGCTCGGCGGCGACGGCGGCCCCTTCGAGCCCGAGCCCATCAATCGCCGCTTCCAGGAAGCGCGCCTTCTTCGCCGTGGCCTCGACCAGCGTGAGGTCGATCGCGGGGTAGACGATCTTCAGCGGCAGGCCGGGGAAGCCCGCGCCCGCGCCCACGTCGATGACCTTGCCCGAGGGCGCTCCGCCCAACGCGAGCACCGCCGTCAGCGAGTCAAGGATATGGCGCGCCTCGATCTTGGCGAGGCTGGCCTTCGACACCAGGTTCACGCGCTCGTTCCACGAACGCAACAGCGCCCCGTAACGGTCGAAGGCGGCCAGCGCCTCGGCGGAAAGCTCAACGCTCAGCTCCCCCGCGCCGGCCCGAAGCCGCGCATGGTCCAGGGGTGGGTTCGCCGACTCCTGCATCACGCCTCGATACTCCCGCCTCCCGATCAGGCGAGCGAAAACGTGGCCCCCTCCGGGCCTTTTTCGACCTGAATCCGCGCCGGGAACTGCTCTTTCAGCTCGTCGATGTGGGTGATGACGATGATGCGCTCGAAGTCGTCGCGGATCGCGTTGAGGGCGTCGACGATGCGGTCGCGGCCCGCCGGGTCCTGCGTGCCGAAGCCCTCGTCGATGAAGAGCGTGGGCAGCGGGGCGCCGGCCCTGCGCGCCAGCATCCGCGAGAGCGCGATGCGGAGGGCGAGATTGATGCGGAAGGCCTCGCCGCCGCTGAACATCTCGTAGCCGCGAACGCCGAGCTCGTCGGCGATGCGGATGTCGAGCGTCTCGCGCACTCCCTCGCGGCTTGCGTAATCGCTCTGCGTTTCGAGGGTCAGGTGCATGCGGTTATCCGTCATACGAGCCAGGAGCCGGTTGGCCTCCTCCTCGATTTCGGGAATCGCCGTCTCGATGATGAGCGCCTGCACGCCCTTGCGTCCGAACGCCGCCGCCAACTCGTCAAAGACGCCCTGCTCCTCCGCCGCCGCGGCCAGGGTCTTCCCGCGCTCCTGACGCCGTTGGGCGATGGCGTCCAGTCGGGCGAGGTCGGACTCCGCCGCGCCAAGCTCCTGCTCCAACCGCCCGCGGCGCGCGTCGATCTCCGCCGCGGCCGCCTCAGCTGCTTTCGTGCGTTTCCGTACCTCCGGCAGCGCGGCCACCTCGGGACCGAGCGCCTTCTCTTCCTCCCGAAGGCCGTCAAGTTCGGCGGCGCGGCCTTGCAGTGCCGTCTCGGCCTGCTCCAATCTTTCAACGACGCCGGGCAGCAGGCGCTCGGCTTCCCGCAACTCCCGGAGCTTCGCCTCGGCGGGCTGCAACGACTGGAACGCCGCCCGCGCCGCTTCGAGCGCCGCCGCGTCGAAGTCCAACTCGGCTATGCGCGCGGCGACCTGTTCCAGGCGCCCCGCCTCCTCGAACGCGGCGCTCTCCAGACGCTTCGCCGCCTGTTCGACCTGGGCTCGGCGCTCGGGCAGGGCTCGGTCCGCTTCCTCCGCCCCGGCCAACGTGAGCCTCACCCCGCCGATGGCCTCCTGCAGCTTGGGCTCCTCGACGCGCAGCCGGGCGTCGAGGCCCTCGGCCTCGGTGCGCTGGGCCTTCTCTTCCGCTATCAGCGCCTCGCGCCGCGCCTGGTTTTCGCGATGGTCGGCGGCCTTTGCTTTGCCTCTGGACTCATACTCCTCGAGGACGCCCTCGCACCGGTCCTCGGACAGTGGCGTCTCGCAGAGCGGGCAGACCCCGCTCCCCGCGCGCAGTTGGCCCATCTTCTCTTTGATCTCGTTCATCTCGGCGAGAAGCTGCGTGTTTTGGGCGGCGAGCTCCCCCGCCTTCCCCCTCGACGCCTCGACGCGCCGGCGAAGCTCCTCGCGCTGCTGTCGCAGCGGTTCGAGGGCAGCGAGGCGCGTCTCGGCATCTTCGAGCGCGGCCCGTGCCGCTTCGAGTTCGCCGGCGCGCCGCTCTAAATCGCCGAGCGCCGCTTTCTCCTTCTCCAGTTCGGCCTCGGCCTTCGAGCGCGCCTCCGCGATCGCCCGTTCGATCTCCGCCTTCTCCCGCGCGAGGTGCAGTGAGCGGCGCTCCAGGGCTTCGAGCCGGTCCTTCTCCCGCGCCGCCGCCTCGAACTGCCGAAAGCCCGCCTCGATTGCGTCCCGCTCCGCGAGCCGGGCCTCGTAGCCGACGCGCTCTGTCTTCGCCGTCACCACCGCCGCCTGAAGGTCGGCGATCTCTTTATCCAGGCTCGCGGCCCGCTCCTTGACCTGCGTCAGTTGGCGCTCCTTCCCTTCGAGGACGACGGCCCGCGTCTTGAACCCGTCGAGTTCTTCCTGCGCGGAGCGGCGCTCCTCCTCGGTCTTGGCCAGGGCTTGCTTGACCTCCGTGGCGCGCTCCTCCCGCTCGCCACGCTTCGCCAGTTCGAGGTCGTCGTCGCCGATCGTCGCGCGGAGCGCCTGGGCCTCCGCCTGCTTGCGCCGCCCCTCGTCGCGGGCGCGCTCGGCGATGGCGTCGTAGTAGGCTAGGTCGAGAATCTCGGCGAGCACTTCCTTGCGCTTGTCCGCCGTCTTCAGAGTGAACTCGTCGGCGCGGCCCTGCACCAGGAAGGCGCTGTTGATAAACGTGTCGTAGTCCATCCGCAGCGTCTCGATGATGCGCCGCTGCGTCTCACGCTGCGTCCCTAGGGTAATCGGCTCGAAGCCGCCGCCGGACGAGACGTGGAACTCCAGAAGGGTCTTGCTCGGCCTGCGCCCCGCTCCCCGGGACCGCTTGCGTACCACGCGGTACGACGCGCCCTGCGCCAGGAACTCGAGCTCGACCTCCATCTCGTCGCGTCCGATAGTGATGAGGTCATCGTCGGACTTGGCGCGGGCCTTGCCCCACAGCGCCCACGTCATCGAATCGAGCAGCGCCGACTTACCCGCGCCGTTCGCCCCGCACAGGCACGCGACGTGCAGTCCCTCAAGCCGCAGCTCGGGAACGCCGTCCCGGTAGCACATGAAGTTCCGCAGGCGTAGCTTGACCGGAATCATGAGGGCTTAGGGCGGGTGGGCATGGGGAGGTCGATTCTAGCACGCGCACCGCGCGCGGCTTGGCCCCTGGGCGGTAGAATAGGCGCCGGTCATGTTCGAAGCGCTTTCAGACAAGCTTAGCGGCGTCTTTCAGAAGCTGGGACGGCGCGGGCGGCTCGGCGAGAAGGATATCGACGAGGCGCTGCGCGAGGTGCGCCTCGCGCTGCTCGAAGCCGACGTCAACTTCAAGGTCGTCCGCGAGTTCATCGCCAAGGTGAAGACGCGCGCCCTGGAACCGGGCGCCCTCGAAGGCGTGACGCCGACCCAGGCCGTCGTTGACATCGTTCAGGAAGAGCTCGCCGCCATCCTCGGCGGCGCGCAGAAGAACCTCACCGCCGCGAGCGCCCCGCCGACGGTCGTCATGATGGCCGGCCTCCAAGGCGCTGGCAAGACGACCACCTCCGCCAAGCTGGCCGCCTTCCTCAAGAAGCAGGGCGACCGCCCCCTGCTCGTGGCCGCCGACGTGAAGCGCCCCGCCGCCGTCGAGCAGCTCGTCGCCCTCGGCAAGCAGATCGACGTGCCCGTCTACGACGAAGGCCTCGCGGCGGACGCGCTCGCGGTCTGCGAGCGCTCGCTGAAACGGGCCCGCGAGGTCGGCGCGAACTGGGTGGTCCTCGACACCGCCGGACGCCTCCAGATCGACGAAGAGATGATGGACGAGCTTGCCCAGATCAAGCGCAAGCTCGCCCCGACGGAGCTGCTGCTCGTCGTCGACGCGATGACGGGCCAGGAAGCGGTGAACGTCGCCCAGGGCTTCCACGAGCGCCTCTCGCTCACCGGCCTCGTGCTCACCAAGCTCGACGGCGACGCGCGGGGCGGCGCCGCCCTCTCGATCAACTCCGTCACCGGCCTGCCGATCAAGTTCATCGCCGCCGGCGAGAAGACCGATGCCTTCGAGCCCTACCACCCCGACCGGCTCGCCTCCCGGATTCTCGGCATGGGCGACATGGCGACCCTCATCGAGAAGGCCCAGGAAACGGTCGACATGGACAAGGCCAAGGCCTTCGAGCAGAAGGTCCGCCGCGCCGCCTTCGACCTCGAAGACTTCCTCGATCAGCTCCAGCAGATGAAGAAGCTCGGCTCGATAGGCCAGGTCCTCGAAATGATCCCCGGCGGCAAGATGCTGGGCGCGAAGCTGCCCAAGGGCGCGATGGACGACGCCAGTTTCACCCGTGTCGAGGCCATGATCCAGTCGATGACGCCGAAGGAACGCGCCAAGCCCGGGATCATCGGCGGCAGCCGCCGCAAGCGGATCGCCAACGGCAGCGGCACGACCCCCGCCGACGTGAACCGCCTGCTGGGCCAGTTCCAGCAGGTGCGCAAGATGATGAAGAAGATGTCGTCGGGCAAGATGAAGGGCCTGCCCAAGCAGCTGGGGATGCTCCGCTAGCTACCCCCGACCCGCCCCAAAGAGAGACCCTGATGGACGACGTGCGCGTCAGCCTAACCGAGTCGGACGGCGGGTGGGTCGCCGAGGTCGTCGTGACCGGCGGCGGGTCGAGCATCCGGCACGAAGTAACCCTGAGCCGGGACGCCTACGAACGGCTCGCCGGCGGCGAAGCGACACCCGAAGCGCTGGTCCAAGCCTCGTTCGTCTTCCTCCTCGAACGCGAACCCAAAGAATCGATTCTCCGCCGCTTCGACCTGCCCACCATCGGCCGCTACTTCCCCGACTACGAGCGCGTCATCGCGCAGCGCCTCTAGAAGACCCTTCCTAGCCCGCCCGCGGGCTCAGGCATGGGTGGAGCCGGGAGGTCTTGCCTCTTCTCCCCACGGAGACCTTTGCGCAACCCCGCCCGTATCCGTCATTCCCGCGAACGCGGGAATCCATCCCCCTCCCGTAGGGGCGTCCCTTGTGGGCGCCCGTCCCCTCTGGTCCAGCCCCCTCTCCCGCTGGGAGAGGGTTGGGGTGAGGGTGGGAGGCGGGGACGGGTGCGCCGACGTTCATGGAGCCGGAAGCGCCGGTTACGCAAAGGTCTGCCACGGGAGAAATTGAGATGCGGGGCCGCCTCGCAACCACCACGGGGTTATCGAAGTCCGCCACCTTCGCGGTCAGTCACCCCGTTTTAGCAAAGGTCTCCTCTAGGCGCTACCCCCGGCGTCACAGCGCCGCGCCCGAATCGCGCAGCCGCGCCGTCTCCTCGGACGAATAGCCGAGTTCGGCCAGGATGACGTCGGTGTCGGCTCCCTTCAGGCCGGCGAAGCGGCGGACCTCGCCGGGCGTCGCCGACAGCTTGACGGGGAAGCCCACCTGCTTGACCTTACCGGCTTCAGGGTGGTCGAGGTCGAGCACCATGCCGCGGTGCGCGAGCTGCGGATCGCGCAGGACCTCGCCGAAGTCGAGCACCTTGGTCACGCAGGTGTCCTCGTCGGCGAGCAGGTCGTGCCACTCCTGCGCCGTCTTGGTCTTGAACGCCTCCTCGAACGCCTGCCGGATCTCCTCCTTGCGGTCGAGGTCGTGCTGATGATCGGCGAGGTCCTCCCGCCCGATCAGCCTGCACACGTTGGCGTAGAACCACGGCTCGTTGGCCCCGATCCCGATCCATCGGCCGTCCTTCGCTTCGTAGACCGAGTAGTGCGGCTCCGCGCCGGTGATCCGCGTCTGCCCCGGACGGGGCGTCACGCCGTCGTTGAGGTACTGCTGCACGAACTGCGTGAGCAGCGAGAACACACCGTCGGTCATGGCGATGTCGACGAACTGGCCCTTGCCCGTCGTCCCGCGGGCGATGAGCGCCGTGAGCACGCCGATGATGACGAACTGCGAGCCACCGGCGTAGTCGGCGATGACGTTGCCGGGGATCGCGGGCGCGCCGTTCGCCGTCCCCGTGATGCCGAGTGCCCCTCCGGTCGCGATGTAGTTGATGTCGTGGCCGGCCCGCTGCTCGTAGGGACCGTCCTGCCCGTAGCCGGTGAGCGAGCAGTAGACGATGCGGTCGTTAATCTCGCGGCACGTCTCGTAGCCCACGCCGAGGCGCTTGGCGACGCCGGGACGGTTGCCTTCAAGCACCACGTCGGCGCGCTCGACGAGCCTGTAGAACACGCCGCGCGCCGCCTCGTCCTTGAGGTTGAGCGTGATGCGGCGCTTGTTGCGCTCCAGGGTGTTGAGCGCCGCCCCGCGGACGTCCTTCACGTCCTTGTACTCCAACGGGCGGTCCTTGAACCCGCCGCGACGGCCCTTGGGAGGCGGCTCGTCGATCTTGATCACGTCGGCCCCCATGTCGCCGAAGTACTGCGACACGTAGAACCCCGGCGCGAAGCGCGAGAGGTCGATGATCGTCAGTCCGTCCAGAGCACCGGCCACGCCTGCCTCCTAGTCAACCCCTGAATTGCGCGCTGCGGTCCTCTTCCTGTTCCGCAGCGTCGAGTTCCTCATACAAAGACACCGTCCGCTGCGAGCCGTTCGATCTCCCCGCCGGTGTAGCCGAGCAAGTCCCGGTAAACCGTCTCATTATGCTGGCCCAAGCAAGGCCCGGGGCCCGCGACGCCCCCGGCCGTATCCGAAAGCCGCGGAGCGAAGTTGTCGTAGGCATGCCGACCGATCTCAGCGTGCTCGTGGAAGGCGAAGTGCCCGCGGTGCGTCAGTTGCGCGTCGGAGAACAGCTCCTCGCACCTCTGGACCACGCCGGCGGGAACGCGTGCGCCTTGTAGCGTCCGCATGAGCTCCTGCGCCTCGAAGCCCCGCGTCCACTCCCCGATGAGCTCGTCGAGGCGGTCCTCGTTGCGCTTGCGCCCCAGGGTGGTGGCGAAGTCGGGCGAGACCGCCCAGTCGGGGTCGCCCATCGCGCCGCGGAGCGCCCGCCACTGCGCGTCGTCGAGCACGGTGATCACGCACCACCGGTCGTCGCCCGCGCAGGGATAGGCGTTGTGCGGCGCGGCGCACGGAGACCGGTTGCCCACGCGGCCTGCGACGCGCCCATTCGCGGTGTAGTCGAGCAGCAGCGGGGCAAGGAATTGCAGCCCCGCCTCGAGCTGCGAGAGGTCGATGCGCATTCCTTCGCCGGTCTTGCGCCGCCGGTCGAGCGCCGCGGCGACGAGCGCGGCGCCGTAACGGGGGCTGATGAAGTCGGTGTAGGCCCCGTAGGTGCCGCAGGGCTCGCCGTCGGGCCAGCCGGTGATCTCCGTGAAGCCCGCCAGCGAGACAAGCTGCGTGCCGAACCCCGGCTGCATCCGGTACGGCCCGGTCTGGCCCTGGTTCGTCGAGCTGAAGTAGATGACCCCGGGGTTCACCTCGCGGGCCGCCTCGTAGCCCAGGCCGAGCCGCTCGATGGTCCCCGCGGTGAAGCTCTCCGCCACGACGTCGGCCCAGGCGATGAAGCGCTTGGCGACGTCCAAAGCCTTGGGATGCTTCAGGTCGAGGCTTGCGCCCAGCTTGCCGCCGTTGTAGTTGGCGAAGAAGCCGCTGCGGTCGATCCCCGGCTCGCCGTCGCGGAACGGCGCGGCCAGCCGCAGGAAGTCGGGGCGTTGGATGCTCTCGATCCGCACCACCGTCGCCCCGTAGTCGGCCAGGTAGCGCATGGTGATCGGACCGACGCCGACCCACGAGAAGTCGGCCACCTTGACTCCCTCGAAGGGCAGGCCCATCAGATCGCCCCCTCCGCCCGCAGGACTCCGAGCTCGGCGCGGCTCAGCCCTAGTTCACCCCGGTAGACGTCGTCGTTGTGCTCGCCGATCAGCGGGGCCCGCCCCCGCACCAGCGGCGGCGCGTTCGACGTCTGGGCGAAGCTCCCCGGATAGGTCAGCGCCGCACCGCGCTCGTCGTGCTCCACCTCGACCCAGAACTCGCGCTCGCGAAGCTGCGCGTACCGGATCAGTTGCTCCGTCGTGAGGACGGGGTAGAGATTGAAGCGCCACTTCACCGCGCCCTCATACAGCTCGGACGCGGTCTTCGTGGCGAAAAACTCCTGCGCGAGCCCCTCGTAGTGGTCCAGTTCTTCCTGCGTCATCGTCAGCGTAGACACTCCTGTCCAATCGCGGAGCAGGCCGGGGTCGTCGGAGAACTCCTCGTCAAGCATCCACGCCGAGAGACCGGCCCAATCGCCCCGGGGAAAGAACGTGACGTACCCGTCCTTCGTGGGCCAGTGCATGCGGTACATGACGCCGTCGGTACGGGGGCGCACCGCTCCGCCGCGGACCGTGTTGGTGCGGTTCAAGTCCCATATCTGCTCCGCGTTCATCAGCCCCCACGTGACCGCCTCCTGAGCCGAGACCTCGACGCGCCGCCCCTCACCCGAGACCTCGCGTTGATAGTGCGCGATGAGCATCCCCGCCGCGGCCTCCGCGCCCGCGTGTAGGTAGCCCTGGCCGAGGCTGAAGCCGACGGGCGGCCGTCCCGCGTCGCCTTGGGTGTTCATCAGCCCGCCCATGGCCAGGGTGATCAGATCGGAGCCTAGATAGCCGCTGTACGGGCCCTCGCCGCCGAAGTCGGTGACGCCGCCGTAGACCAGCGCGGGATTGACCGCGCGCAGCGCCTCGTACCCCAGGCCGAGCCCGTCGAACGCCCCCGCCGGCGCCGACTCGACCAAGAAGGCAGCGTCCTCGGCCAGCCGTGTCAGGATGCGCCGCCCCGCCTGCGTCCCGACGTCGAGCGTCACACCGCGCTTCCCCGCGTTGTAGGCGAGGAACCAGAGGCTGTTCTCGGGCCGTGGGTCGTCGTCCCAGAACGGCCCCACCCGGCGCTCCCGGCTCCCGCCCGGCGGCTCGACCTTGATCACGTCCGCCCCGAGGTCGGCAAGGATGCGCCCGCAGACACTCCCCCGCTCGTCGGTCAGATCGAGCGCACGGAGTCCATGCAGCAACGGCGGACCGGCCATAGCATCCTCGCGGGCGGGCCGCCAGTATAGGAAGCGCAAATCCGCAGGGTCAAACTTCCCTCTGACAACTCCCCCGTCGGGAGAGACCGAGCGCGGGCGTCTCAACGTTTCTGGCCTCGGGCAGACCTTCCGTCGCCGGATTTCGGCGCGGCCGATGCCTCCCTCCTTTGCGCCTGATTCGCAAAGCTTGCAAACCTTGACCCCACCCCCTACAATTCGGCGCTCAAACCCCTGCGGTGCGCCTTGCCCTGTTAATTTGGGGCGTGAGCGTGCCCGCGAAAAGGTCGTAGATGATGAAGCGTCTGAGCAGCCGAGTTCTGATTCTCTTCAGCGCAGTCCTTGCGTTGGCCATGGTAGTCGCCGCCTGCGGCGGCGGCGATGACACTTCCGCGCCCGCCCCTACGGCGGCGCCGATAGTCGTTGTGGCGACGCCGACACCGGGGCCGACCCCAACGCCGCAAGTCATTGTTCAGACAGCAGCCCCCGTGATTCAGACAGCCGCCCCCGCGGCCACGCCGACGCCGGCGCCCACGGCGACCCCGCAGATCATTATCCAGACGGCGACGGCGCCGCCTGCCCAGGCGGCCGGCAGCGTAACCACCGAGTTGAAGGGAGCCCGCTTCATTCAGGGCGCGGGGCTCGATGGTTGGCGGACGCCGCCCAAGCGTGGTGGAACCCACGTCTACGGCTTCCCCTCCCCTTCGCGGGGCACGGACCAGATCATCAACCGCTCCTACACCGTCTCGACCTCGTCGAACATGGCCTATCAGAAGATGTTCACCTGCCAGTACGCGCCGCTCCTCGAGGTGGCCGATCCGGGGGCGTGCATCCCCGTCGGTGACCTGATCTCCGAGTGGAGCAGCAACTCCGACGCCAGCGAGTGGACGGTGACGATCCACCCCGGCGCGGCGTGGCACGACATGCCCGAAGGCTCGCGGGGCTACACGTCCGAGCTCTCCGACCTCTACGGCCGGCCCGTGGTTGCCACCGACCTCATCCACGCCGTCAACTACTGGCAGGGCAACCTCCTCAAGCCCGACGGAGAGAAGCAGCCCACGCCCAACGCCCTCGCCTACAGCAGGGAAATCACCGGGATGGAGGAGGTCGACGAGAAGACGCTCAAGTTCACCCTCGCCTCGTCCGATCCCTACTTCAACTACACCTTCGCCCAGTTCAACCCGCGCGTCACGCCGCCCGACGTCTGGGAGCTCGACGGCCACCACAACGATCGGCTCGTCGGGTCGGGCCCGTTCATGCTCGTCGAATACGACCGCGAAATCGAATGGACCGGCCTGTCGAACCCGAACTACTACAAGATCGGCGCCGACGGCGAGCCCCTCCCCTACGTCGACGCCCACAAGGTCATCATCATGGGTGGGTCGCTGGCCCGCTCCGCGTTGATCACCGGCCAAATCGACAGCGCGTCGAGCATCGGTATTTCCGGCCCGTCCACCGCGCTGAACTTCGGGCGGCAGTGCCCCGATTGCCAGATCCTCGAGTACTTCATCCCCAGGAATACCTCCAGGATCCTCATCTTCAAGCACCGGCCGACCGACCGCATCCCCGACGCCCCGTTCGCCGACCGCAAGGCCCGCCTCGCCGTCGCCAAGTCGATCGACTACGCGTTCCTCATCGACAACGTCTACGAAGGCGCGGCCATCATGACGCCGATCAGCCTCAGCTGGTCCCTGGTCTGGGACCAGCCACCCTCACTCGAAGAGATGGGACTCAACCGCCCCGACGACGAAAACCCATTCGTCTACGATGCCGACGTCGCCAAGCAGCTCTGGGCGGAAGCGGGGCGTTCCCCCGGCGAGAACCACGAGCTCCACTTCTTCGCCTACTCGTCGAGCCACGCCAACTACATCGAGGCGATGGCGCAGTCGATCGCCCAGACCCTTGAGATCACTATCGAGACCTTCAGGGCCTCCGACATCGGGGTCTACTACGAGAAGTTCGGCTACATCAACGCCGACGACATCCAGAACTTCGGCAGCTTCGTGGCCGTCACCAACAACGAAGCCGTCCATAACGCCCTCATACCGCGGAAGCTCCGCTCCTTCGACGAGGAGAACACCGCCGGATTCGAAAGCCCCATCATGGACGAGCTCGCCGCGGAGTGGCTCCTCGGCCCCACGCCGGAGCGGGAGCGCGAACTGGCTGCGGCCTACTACGAGGAAATCCTCAACGAGATGAGGTGGATGCCCGCCCCCACCGAGGCGAGCTACGACTCCCAGAGCGGCCGCATCCGCAACAGCTATCAGCAGGCCGTGGGCGGACGGGCGTACCACCACTGCGCCCACTGCGCCGAAATCGTCTGGCTCGATGACTAGAACGTAGCGCCGAAATGGGGGCGCGGCCCCCAAACGAAAGTCAGGCTCGCCTGGGGCGGGGGCATCGGCCCTCCCCCAGGCGAGTCCCTTTAACCAGGGGTGAGGCCGGGAGGTCTTGCCTCTTCTCCCAACGGGAGAAGATTGAGATGAGGGGCCGCCTCGCAACCACCACGGGTTATCGAGGTCCGCCACCTTACTGGGAGACTGAGAGAGGGCGCGCGCCTCTCGGCGCGCGGGCGCGGTTGCGGGAGACTCCTCTTTAACCCGCGGTCGGTTCGGCGAAGCCGGGGAGACCGGCCTGCTGAGGGGAGACCAGCGGCGGCGGGATGAAGTGGCGGCTGATCGCCCAGGTCTGGTCCTGATAGTACGAGCCCACCGAGCCGCTCCCGTAGAGCTGCTCCGGCCTGCCCGCCATGCGCTCGAACTCCAGCTTGGCGATCTTCTGCCCGTGCTCCAGCGCGAACGGCACGTCGTGGGCGCGCACTTCCATGACGGCCTTGCTTCCCGCCAGCGTCCCCGCCTCGTTATAGCCGAACCCGGGGTCGAAGAAGCCCGCGTAGTGTGTGCGCAGCTCGCCGCTCGTCGGGTCGTACGCCGTCATCTCGGCGGCCACGCCCGGCGGTATCGAGACGCGCTCCTCGGAAACGAGGAGGTAGAACTCTTCGGGTTCGAGGATCAACCGTCCGTTCTGCTCCGCACGCACCTCTTCCCAGTAATCGCCGATCACGTGCGCCTGCGTCTTCGCCAGGTCGACGAGCATGCTGTTCTTCTTCGCCCGGTAGCCGACTCTGCCCGTGGGAGGCCGCAGATCGACGCTGAGGAAGAGCCCGCTGCTCCGCACGACGGAGTCGAGGTAGTCTTGGCTCAACGGCGCCGGCGCACCGCCCGGTGCGCTGGGTTTGAACAACAGCGGCTCAGCCGTGTGCAGCGCCATAATATCGGCGTCCCCGAGCTTCGCGCTGCCGCGGATCAGCCGGAGCTGGTTCAGCGAAAGCCCCTCGCGGACCCGAATCGTGAACGACCGCGAGACCACTTCGAGGAAGAGCGGCCCCGCGTAGCCCGTTTGGATCTCGTCGAAGCGCTGCCCGTAGTCGGTGATGACCCGGGTGAAGACGTCCAGCCGCCCGATGGAGCTGCGCGGGTTGGCCTTGGCCCAGATGGAAGGGGGCAGTCGGACCTCTTCGAGCAGCGGGACCAGATAAGGACGGTTCTTTTCGAGGATACCGCCGCGCCGCAGATCGACGCTCCCCATCGAGTAGTCCGCCAGGCGTTCCTTCACCCGCTTTTCGGAGGGAAGGAAGCTGCTCCTTAGGCGGTGCGCCGTCGGTCCCAAGCGAAGGTCGAGGCTCGCCGGCTGGTACGAGGCCTCGGGTATCGCGTCCTCGGAGCGGACCCACCCCTCGCCCACCGCGCGCCGGAGATCGCCGTCGGCAAGCACGCCCGCCGGGGCCGAAGGGCCACCCAAGGCATGATCGCTCTCGCCGCTATCCTGCATGGCTCGCGCACGCGCTCCAACGAATGGGGGATCGTTCAAGGCCTCGCCTACGCCAAGCGGGGCCGCGTGAAGGATAACGGCGTGCCGCCGTCGCGGTCTAGCCGCGCGGGCCGGCAGCTGGGCCCAAAACGCCTACCACTGGCTGGACCCGTTCCGCGTAGACCTGGTCCGGCAACCGGTAGCCGATGCTACGGTTTCGTGCCCGCGCCGGGGGCCGAGCTTTCTTCGGCCGGCTCCACGCGCAGGTCCGGGAGCCAGCGAAGGAACCCCGGCAGGTACCAGTTCCGCTTGCCCAGCACCTCCATGCTCGCCGGGACAAGGACCGATCGCACCAGGGTCGCATCCAGCAGTACCGCTACGGAGAGCCCGAACCCCACTTGCTGGTTGACGGTGGTCTTCCCCGCGGCGAAAGCGCCGAACACGGCGACCATGATAAGGGCGGCCCCGGTGATCAGCCCGGCGGTCGACCGCAGACCGTAGGCTACGGCTTCAGCGTTGTTTCCGGTCTGATCGTACCGCTCACGAATGCGGCTCAGCAGGAAGACGTGGTAGTCCATAGAAAGCCCGAAGAGGATGGCAAAGAGGAAGAGCGGTACCCAGACCTCAATGGATTCCGCGTGTTGGAAGCCGAGGAGGTCCGTGGCTACTCCCTTCTGGAATACCAGGACCATCAGCCCGTACGCGGTGCCCACGGAGAGGAGGTTCATGAACACGGCTTTGATCGGGAGGACTATGGACCGGAAGACGAGCATGAGTACGAGGAAACTGAACCCGAGCACGAAGGCGAAGACGATGGGCGTGTAGCTTCGGACGATGGAGAATACGTCGGTAGCTTGCGCGGTCACGCCGCCGACGAAGGCCTCTGCGTCGACCCCCTCGAATGCGGCAGGGATATGCTGGCCGCGGATGGTCTCCACGACGTCGACGGAGGCCTGGCTGCGAGGCTCTCCGGGGATGATAGCCGTCAGCAGTGCCAGGTCTCTGGCGTCGTTGACGACAGGGCCAAGAACGGCTTGCAGACCTTGGTCCGCCTCGAGAGACGCCTTGAGCTTTTCTATGGCCTGCTGCGTCTGGGGACTGTCGATAGCGCCGTCGATCACGATATCGGTGGGGTTGAAGCTGGCGAAGGCGGGGAAGTTCTCTTCCATTACGAAGAAGGCCTCCCTCGTCTGGGTGCCTTCGGGGAAGACGTCGACGCCGTTAATCCCGGTCTCGATCTGGAAGTAGAAGACCGTGGCGGCGATCATGGGAGCGCCGACGACGATGATGCTGATGACCGGGAACCGGGTAACGACGCGGGTTACCACCTCCCAGAACCCATGCCCGGAGGACTCGGAGGGTCTGATCCTTCCCTTGCCGAAGAGTGGGATGGGCAGGTGGTTGATTCTCGGCCCGAGGAGCGCCAGGTTGGCGGGCAGGAGCGTGAGGGTGCCCGCCAACGCAACGAATACGACCACGATCGCGCCAAGGGCGAGGGACTGGAAGAGGGAGAAGGGAACGATAAGGAGGCCGCAGAGGGCGATGATGACGGTGAGGCCGCTGAAGAGGACCGTGCGGCCCGCCGTTGCGCCGGTGCGCTCGATGGCCGCTTTCGTGTCCAGTCCGCGGGCCAGCTCTTCCCGGTAGCGGGAGATTATGACGAGGGAATAGTCTATCCCCACGGCCAACCCGATCATGATGATCATGAGGGTGACGAAGAAGAACAGATCGAAGGTCTGACCGATGAGCGCCGCAATGCCCATGGCAACAACGATGCACATGATGGACAGGCCTATTGGCATCAGGGCGGCGGCGATGGTGCCGAAGAGGACCACGAGAATGACGAGGGCGATCGGGATGCCGACGCGTTCTCCCTGCCTCAGGTCGTTTTCCGCCAGCTCGTTGTTGTCGTGGTTGGTGCTGGCATCCCCTACCAGGAACACGCGGAAGCCGTCCTTCCCGTCGGCTTCCTCGACGACGTGGAGGACGGCGGGGATGTTCTCCAGGGCATCTTCGAAGGGTCCGGTCATGACCAGAGGCACGACGGTGGTCATGCGGTCATTGGAAGAGACGAGCGTTGGGTCGTTGGTCAGGTAGTAGTTTTGTTGAGGGGTTGGCTTGACGATGTCGCCCCCCAGGGAAAGAACATCGTCATAGACCGCTTCGACCTTTGCCTGGAACTCGGGGGCGTCCACGGTCAGGGAGTCCGACTGGACGATCACAATCTCGCTGATCGGTTTGGGGCCCCGGAGCCGGTCCTCCAGCAGACGGTCGGCGCGTTCGGACTCGGCGCTGCTCCTCAGTCGAAACTCCGTGGTCGTGCCCCTGTCGAGTATGTCCGTGAGCGGCTTCGGTCCGGGAGCCATTTCGGCGTCCACGGCGAACCCGCCCGCGATCAGCCCGATCACGGCCCAGATGGCGATGATCAACAACGGCCTTCGCGCACTGATGCGGGCCAAGAATTCAGTCACGAGGCGACTCCTTCAAGAGCAGGATGGACCCCCTCCCGCGCACCCACGGGAGTATACCCTACAGAGACAATCGCCCGGTCACCTTGACTTGACACTCAACTGGTTAGTAGCATATTGGGGCTACCTCTGTTGCAAAGGGGCGTGCTGACTCGCCCAAGCCGCACTCACGCCGCTGTCGTCAGCGGCGTCTCCCTAGGGGCTAGAGGGCTTCGAAAAAGGGTAGGCAAAATGCGGAGCACGAACCCTCAAAGTTCTCCCGCGCCTGACACCGTCAACGGTCGGGACACCCTCGATGGCGTCGTCCTGCCCACCGAGTACAGGCCCAACGTCGAAAGGGCGCTGGCCTATGACCCCGAGCTTGCGGCCACCTACCTCCGGCACACGCTGATCGGCGATCCCCTCATGGACGACATGGCGGAGGAGCTCGCCCCGGTGCCTCAGGCTGACTTAACCCGCTTCATCCACGCCGGTATGGAGCAAGACGTGGAGGTCATGCGCGCCGCGCCGAAAGTGCTGCGCGACTTCTTCATCGACTACCCCGCTCCCGATCCGCCTTGGCTCGACTACGAGGAATTCGTCCCGGGCATCCGTGCCTTTCACAGGGACAGCGGCTTGATACTGGCCGGATTCGCGGCCGGGGTGCTGGTCGACGGCTTCGGAACGCTCATCGCCAAGTCATTCGTGATGACGGGCCGCGTGTTCGATAGCGGCGTCAGGCGGCTCCGCCAGAATAACCGCCACTTCCTCGAGGTATTCTTCCCCGGCGGGCTGGAACGGACCGGCGACGGTTGGAAGCTATCCGTCCGCATCCGGTTCATTCACGCTCGGATGCGGCGCCTGCTGCACGACTCCGGGGAGTGGGACACGGAGGCTTGGGGCGTTCCCATAAACTCGGCGCACACCGGCTACGCCGCCGCCTGTTTCTCTGCACGGACAATCAAGCACTCCGAGTCCGTGGGCGTTTCCTACACCCAAGAGGAGCGGGACAGCATCATGGCCATCTGGCGTTACACCGCCTATATCATGGGGATACCTGAGACCATCCTCTTCACCAATGAAGCGGAGGCCCTAGACATACACAAGATCGCATCCATATGCGAGCCGCCTATCGCCGACGAGTCGGTGCTCATGGCGAACGCGCTCATCAACTCCGCTCCTTTGGTCGCGGGCGTAGAGGACCCCGATGTACGGAAGACTATGGTGCAGAAAGAGATATACCCCATCTCGCGGGCGCTTATAGGAGACGACCTCGCCGACCAAATGCGCTTTCCTAGGTCCAGGAAGATCGGCCTGCTGTTCCAGTTTCGGATGTTGCAGCGCTTCCGGAAGTTGTGGGCGAAGATTCGTGGAAAGCCCATGGCGGCGGAGAGTTTCGGCGCGCTACTCTCAATCTCGGCATTCGACGAAGCCGGAATCAGTTACAGGATGCCTGACCACGCGCACGACGAGCGGTCCACCCCCTGGTAGCCTGTCAACCCCGCGCACGCCTCCCGTACCACGAGCACCACGCCCACGCCTAGGCGCGTCCTAACGTAGGTTCGACACAGGCCCCGCCGGCCCTCTGGGTGGCGGGGCCGATTCGTTAATGGCTCATTCGCCGGTCGAGCCGAGATAGAAGCCCGTGCCGACCATTGGGCACGGTCGTCTTGCGGATGGCGTAGGGAGCCCGCAAAGCCAGCCGAATCCGGCGCGGCCTAACGAGGAATGGTGGAGATAGGGGGATTCGAACCCCCGGCCTCCGCATTGCGAACGCGGCGCTCTCCCAGCTGAGCTATATCCCCGGGTGCGCCCAGAAAGGCGCTTCTGAAGTATAGCAAATCACCGCTTCCGCGACGTTACCGCATAGCCACGCCGCCACGGACGTTTGTCGGGCCGGACTAACCCACGCCGCCTCTTTGCGGTACTATGCGCCCTCACATGATCTTCCTTCGACTCGCCATCATTCCTCTGGGTATCGCCTTCATGGCGGTCCTCTTCGTGGCTCTGGCGTTCCTGAGGCTGGACGGCGGTCTCCTAAATCCCGACTACTATCCGAGCCTGTTGAAGAAGACCGACGTCTACCGCTTCGTTACCGTCGATGTCCTCTCCTCAGCCCTCGACGAGGCGCGCCGGCTAGAGCCTGATGAATTCGGCGGCGACTTCCACCAGAACCCGCTGGTCGCCTCTGGACTCACCACCCCGCAGATCACCGACGCCGTGGGCCGGGCCCTCTCTCCCCAGGACCTCGAACACCTGGTCGCCCCCGCCGTCCTGGAGATCGGGGACTACGTCGCGGCACGAAGCGACAAGGTCACCCTGACCGTCGACGCCGCCGGACACGTGAGAGGGGTAGTGGACGAGCTCGAACGGCTTCTACGGGAGTCCGGCGCCTACGACGGCCTCCTCGATCAGGAGGTCTACCCACGGATCCTAGATTCGGTGCGGGAAGCACGGGCCGATGTCGAAGACCCCTCCGGGTGGACACTCTTCCTCTTCGGTACCGATGAAGAGGCCGAGGACAGACTCGCCCAGGCTGTCCAGGGAGCCGTAACCCCCGAGTGGTCGGCGGACCAGGTCGAACAGGCCCTCGACGAGGTGACGCCCTACCTGCTGGGCGAGTCCGACACCTTTGAGGTCCGCGTTCGCCTCACCGACATTCAGACGGCCGCCGCCGCGGAGACCGCGTCCATTCTGCGCGAGGCCGACGCGCACGACATCGCGTTTACCGGCGTCGTCGAGCCCGAGTTAGAGGAACGGCTGGGGGCGACGGTTACGCTGCCGTACGGCATAGAAGTTGCGCGAGAAGAGATCGTCGACGCACTACGGCAGGGCGTGTCGCCGGCGCTGGTCCAACAACAAGTCGAGCCGTTCATCGTTGAAGTCAGCGACTACCTGACGGGAAGGTCGGAAGGCTTCTCCGCCGAGCTTTCCTTAACCCGGAGCAAGCCGGCGGCGGCAACGGCCCTGACGAATCTCGCCGTCGCCAAGTTGGACCAGGCCCTGCGGAGCCTGCCCGCCTGCGCTACGGAAGCGGAGGCGCGCACCGCCAGAAGCATCCAGGGGCAAGAGCTGCCGGCCTGCCTGCCCTCGGACGTACCCGCGAGCGAAATCGTGAGTCTGGCAACGCCCGGCATAGCCGACGCTGTCCGGTTCCAGGCCCTGGGACCCGTGCCCGATTCGGTCGCCTTCACGGAAGAGGACTTTCGTGCGGCGTTGGAACGGAGCGGAGGCCAAGAGGCGCTCGATTCCTTCGACGACCTTCGTGGGATCTTCGATGAGGATTGGACCTACAACCAGGACGACCTTCGCGACGACCTTTCCGGCGACGCCCTGAGCGCCATCGACGAGACCCGCTCCTTCCTCGCCGATGGCTACGTACACCCCCAGGACGACCCAGGCGATTTTGGCGTGGCCCTAGACGACGCCCGCCAATGGTTCGGCGAGTCTACGCGGTACGCCTGGGGAGTCTATGTTCTTGCTGCGGTCTTGCTTGTGGTCATCGGACTCCTCGGCGGGCAGAGTTGGTCCGGCAGGGCGGCGTGGGCGGCGCTCGTCTTGCTGATCTCAGCTTCGGTGATCTGCATCCTTTCCTGGCCGGTCTATGAATCAATGGCCGGCACGGCCTTCGAGCAAGCGCGCGCCGACATCCTGGACGAGACCGGCGGGTCCTTCGCCGAAACGTCCGGCCTCGTCGCGGGCAAGCTCGTCGACATCACCGAGACAGCCGCCCGCGACCTCGTCACGGGGATCAGGTGGTCCAGCTTCACCACGGCCCTCGCATCCTTCGCCGCGCTGCCAATTGCCGTGTTTTGGCACTGGATCGCCAGAGCCTTCCGAAGCTTCCGGCAATAACGCCGGACGACCCGCCGGCCATGGTGGCGTAACACGCGAGGCCGATCAGGCCTACCGCGGATGGGACAGTCGCGGCGGGGGTCTCAACGCCCTCTCCCACTGGAGACCTTTGCGCAACTCGCCCGAGGGCTCAAGCATGGTGGGGCCGGAAGTCTTGCCTCTTCTCCCGTTGGAGACCTTTGCAAAACTGGACGGGCGGGGCAGAGTAGAGGGCAGCGCTCGGATGGAGGGAAGCATGCACCAGCGGACCGGTCTGCCGACGTTCGTGGACGCCTTTGTGCCTGAGGGGTTGGGAGTAAACGAGACCCTGGAACGGATCGACGCGATGCTGGACTGGGAACGGATCGGGAAGGTGGTAGGAGAGGTGCACGCGGCACCGGAGGGCAGGCCGGGCTACCCCCCGCTGACGATGGTGAAGATCGCGCTGCTGCAGCAGTGGTACACCGCGTCGGACCCGGCGATGGAGGAGGCGTTACGGGACCGGATCTCTTTCCGCCGATTCGTGAACCTGGGCTGGACGGACGGGACGCCGGACCACTCGACGATCAGTCGGTTCCGGAAGGCGTTGACCGAACGGGGGCTCACCGAGCGGCTGTTCACCGAAGTGAACCGCCAGTTTGAGGAGCAGCGGCTGCTGGTGAAGAAGGGCACGCTCCTCGACGCGACGATCGTGAAGGCGCAGGCGCGGCGGCCGTCGGTGGAGGAAGGCCCTGGGGCGCGGAGCGCGACCGACCCCGACGCGGGATGGACGCGGAAAGGGGGCGCGGCCCACTTTGGCTACAAGGCGCACCTGGGAGTGGACGGGGAGTCGGGACTGATACGGAAGGCGGTGCTGACGAGCGCGAACGTGAACGATACCGAGGCGGCGGACGCCTTGGTGTCGGGAGACGAGGCGGCGGTCTACGCGGACAAGGCCTACGAGTCGAAGGAACGGCGCGCCCGGCTGAAGTCGCGGGGGATCAAAGACCGGATCATGCATCGGTCGCACAAGCACCAGCGGGAGCTGCCGCATTGGCAAACGCGGCGGAACGCGCTGATCTCCCGCGTGCGTGCGCCGGTCGAGAAGGTGTTTGGAACGCTGAAGCGCTGCTACGGGTATGGACCGGTGCGGTACATGGGACTGGAGCGGAACGCGACGGAGCTGTGGCTCAAGTGCATGGCCTACAACCTGCGTCGGGCGGCGCGCCTCCTGTTTGTCGACGCGCCCGTCCCAGGGCGGAGTGTGCCCTAGCGGCCTGGCGGGGCCAAATGGGGCCCTTGAAGGGGCTCGATCGGCTCTCGTAGGGGCTCCTCAAGCCGCTGAGTCCGCAAACAACACCACCCTCATGGCCTCGAACAGGCCCCCGCGTCACCACCACAACCACATCCCGGTTACGCAAAGGTCTCCAACGGGAGAAGATTGAGATGAGGGGCCGCCTCGCAACCACCGCGGGTTATCGAAGTCCGCCACCCTCGCGGTCAGTCACCCCGGTCACGCAAACGTCTCCCGCTGGGAGAGGGTTGGGGTGAGGGCGGGGAAGCTCATCCTCATCGTCCCCGCCATAGGCGCCGCGTCCCGTCCGGCAGCCGCTACCACATCACCATGCCGCCGCAGACGTTGATCGACTGGCCGTTGATGCAGGCCCCCTTCGGCGTGCACAGGAAGGCGATCACGTCCGCGATCTCGTCGTCGCTGGCCGCGCGGCGCAGCGGAATCGAGGCCTCCAGCCGCTCCCACCGCTCGTCCCTCGGGTAGCCCAGCACGTCCATGCGCGGCGTGTCCGTCACCCCCGGGCACACCGCGTTGCAGCTGATCCCGTAGGGACCGAGCCACTGGGCCAACGTCTGCGTGAAGCCCTGTAGCCCGAAGTTCGCCGCCGCGTAGGCCCCCGTCACCGCCCCTCCCCGTTTGCCGCCCACCGACGACACGTTCACGATGCGCCCGCCCTCGCCCTGCTCGATGAGCTGCTTGGCGACCGCCTTGGAGAACAAGAACGAGCCACGAGCTTGATGTCGAGGACCTTGCGGAAGACCTCCTCCGAGAGCAGGTCGGGCGTCACCCGGTCCTCCCCCCGCCGGAAGGCGGCGTTGTTGATCAGGATGTCGACGCGGCCGAACTCCGCGACCGTCTCCGCGACCATGCGGTCGATGTCCGCCGCCTTCGTCACGTCGCCGACCACCGGCAGCGCGCGCCGGCCTTGCTCGCGCACCTGCTCCGCCGTGCTCTCGACGTCGCGCCAGCCTGCCGCCTGTTCGTCGGGCGGAAAAGACTTGGTAGGCCGCCCCGTTCCGGTGGGGACGACGTCGCAGCCGAGCTTCGCCACGGTGCAGGCCCGCCCGATGCCGCGCAGCCGCCCCGCGCCGGTGATGATCGCAACCTTGCCGTCGAGCTCTCCCACGTTCCGGCCCTCCTGCGTTCCGGCTACTTCCGGGCGTCCCATGCTCCGGGACGCGGCATTGTCGCAACCGGCGGCCCGTCATTCTACCGGCGCCCGATGCGGCCCGCTTCGCCTAGGCCCATCCGTCCTCTACAATGCCCGCGCGTCCGCGTCATGATCGAAGGACGCGCCGCGGAGAGGAAGCATGGACGAAGCAAAAGTCCTCTACGAAAGCCGGGACCATGTCGCCCGGATCACCCTGAACCGCCCCGATGTGCTCAATGCCTTCGACGAGGAAATGGCGGTGCAGCTCGACGACGCCGTCGTGCGGGCCCGCGACGACGACGGCGTATGGGCGGTGGTGCTCTCCGGCGCGGGGCGAAGCTTCTGTGCCGGCCAAGACCTGCGCTTCTCGGAAAGCAAGCCGCCCGACGAGCGGGCCTCGGCGCCGGCCGCGATCGAGCGCCGGGGGCACCTCGGATGGAGCGCCTACAACCTCTACCTGCTCGACAAGCCGCTGATAGGCGCGCTCCGGGGGAACACCGTGGGCGGCGGCCTTGGCCTCGCGCTGGCCTGTGACGTCCGCGTCGCCGCTGAGGACGCCCGCTTCGCCACGATCTTCGCCAAGCGCGGCTACTCCGTCGACTCCGGCGTGAGCCTGCTCCTCCCCCTCGTGGTGGGCTACCCGCGGGCCGCCGAGCTCGTCTTCACCTCGCGCTTCGTCGACGCCGCGGAAGCCCTCGACATCGGCCTCGTGAACCGTGTCGTCGCTTCCGCCAATCTCGACGGAGCTATCGACGAGCTAGCCCGCGAGATGACCCAACAGGCCCCGGTCGCGGCGCGGCTCTCCAAGCGCGCCCTCCGCCGGACGATGGACCGCGAGGCGCTCGCCGCCCACGAGCTCGAGCTCTATGAGGTCTCCGTCAACCTCAAGACTCAGGATATGGACGAAGGCCGCCGCGCTTTCCTGGAGAAGCGCGCCCCCGACTGGAAAGGCGTATGAGCGCCTCCGCGTCGCCGCTGCCCTCGCCAGAAGAAGACGGCGGGCCGCCCGTCCTCTATCGCGTCGTCGATGGCATCGCGACAATCACGTTGAACCGGCCCCACCGGCTCAACGCCGTCGACCGCGCGACCGCATTGCTCTTCGACCGCATCTGCCGCGAGGCCGCCGCCGACCCCGAGGCGCATGTCGTGGTCCTCGCCGGTGCCGGGTCGAGCTTCTGCGCCGGCGCCGACCTGCGCGCCACCACCGATGTCGCCGCCGCCAACAACAACACCCCCGCGGCAAACTTGCAACGGTCCGGGCACCTGGGCTGGTGCGCCTATAACCTCTTTCAAATCGACAAACCGGCCATCGCTGCGATTCAGGGCAACGCCGTGGGCGGCGGCCTCGGCCTCGCGCTGGCCTGCGACATCCGCATCGCCGCCGAGGACGCCCGCTTCTCCGCGATGTTCGCCAAGCGGGCGCTGACGCCCGATTCCGGGGTCAGCCTGCTGCTCCCCTCCGCCGTCCGCTACCCCAAGGCCGCCGAGATGATCCTCACGTCGCGATTCGTGGACGCCCACGAGGCGCTGAAGATGGGGCTCGTGAACCGCGTCGTCTCCGCGGACGGGCTGGAAGAGGCCGCCTACGGCATGGCTCGGCTCATCGCCGAGTCCGCCCCCGTCGCGGTGCGCCTGAGCAAGCGCGCCCTGCGCCGTCCGCTCGACCGTGAGGCCGCCGCCGCGTTCGAATACGAGTCCTACGGCGGCCTCGTCACCGCCAAGACCGAAGACCGCGCCGAAGGCCGCCACGCCTTCCTGGAGAAGCGCCCCCCACGGTGGACCGGCCGCTGACGCCGCCGACCCTAGAGACCCAAACCGAAGGGCGGACTACAATGGAGAGACCTCCAGTGAGGGATCTCCAGCCCATGGACGAACCACGACCGGACGTCAAAGCGCGCCTCGACGCGCTGTGGAACGACTTCGAGGCCCATGCGGCGCGCTTGACGGGCTATCCGTGCAACCTCGACTTCGACTACTCGGCGCTGCTCCCAATCATGCGGTACGCCGCCAACAACGTCGGCGACCCCTTCCACGAGAGCAACTTCCAGAGCAACACCCACGCCATCGAGCGTGAGGTCATCGCCCAGTTCGCCGATTTGATGCGCCTAGACCCCGAGGAGATGTGGGGCTACGTCACCACCGGCGGGACCGAGGGCAACATGTACGGCCTCTACATGGCGCGCGAGCTCTTCCCCGACGGCGTGGTCTACTTCTCGCAGGACACCCACTACAGCGTCCTCAAGATCTTGCGCGTGCTGAACATGCGCCAAGTCATGATCCGGAGCCAGGACAACGGAGAAATCGATTACGAGGACCTCTACGAGACGATACGGGTCTACCGCGACGCGCCGGTGATCTTCATGGCGAACATCGGGGCCACGATGAAGGGCGCCGTGGACGACCTCGACAAGGTGCGGGGCATCCTCCGCGACCTGGCGATTACCAAGTCCTACATCCACGCCGACGCCGCCCTGAGCGGCATGATCTTGCCGTTCGTCGAAGACCCGCAGCCCTACGGCTTCGATGCCGGCGCCGACAGCGTCTCGATCAGCGGACACAAGCTCATCGGCTCCCCGATACCCTGCGGCGTCGTGCTGACCAAGCAGAGCTACGTGGCCCGCATCGCGCGCGGAGTCGAATACGTGGGCGTCCTCGACACCACCCTCCCGGGATCACGCAACGCCCTGACGCCGCTCATCCTATGGTACGCATTCCAGCGCCACGGGTTGGAGGGCTTCAAGAGCATCGTGACGGATATGCTGGCGGTCGCCCAGTACGCCGTCGATCACTTCAACCGCCGGGGCCTTCCGGCATGGCGGCACAAGAACTCGGTGACGGTCGTCTTCCCCAGGCCGCCGAAGGATATCGAGCGAAAGTGGCAGATGGCCGCCGAAGGGGACATCGCCCACATCATCACCATGCCGCACGTAACGCGCGCCACCGTCGACGCGGTCGTCGATGATTGCGTCAGGGCACAGGCGGCCTGACCCGGCTACGCCCGAAGGAGACATCGATGAGCCGCATCATCGTCACGGTAAAAAACGAGGTCGGGGTCATTGCCGACATCAGCACGGCCCTAGCCCATGCGGGCATCAACATCGAAACAATCGACGCCGTGGGCGGCCTCGACGAACGGGGCGTCGTCGTCCTGTCCACAAACGACGACGACCGCGCGCTCCACGTGCTAAAAGACGCGGGATTTCGCTCAATAACCGACGATACCCTCGTCCTACGGCTGCCCGACGAGCCTGGCGCATTGGCGAAAGTGGCGGAACGCTTCAAGCAGGCCGGCGTAAACATACGCAGCCTGCACATCCTAAGCCGCCACACCGGCTACTCGATGATCGCCCTCACCGCCGACGACCGCGCCCAAGCGGAGGCGCTAGTCGGCGAGGACGCCATCCTCTAACCGGGTCTCTCCCCGCTTCCGCCTTCCCTCCTTGGCAGCCTCCGTGCCTTGGCCTATAGTCGCCCTGCGGTCACGCCGTTGGAGGCGCGGCCGAACGGAGGTGGCGCATGGCCGCGCGGCGAGCGATCTCAGGCGATTCTCATACGATGGAGCCGGGCGAACTCTGGGCAGAGCGGCTCGACAAGCCGTTCCGTGACGACGCGCCCCGCGTGGTCGACAACGAGAACGGGGTAGGCTCCGCCTTCGTGATTCCCGGCCTTGGCAGACAGCAGATCTCAGGGGCCTGGGCCCTGGGCAAGAACGACAAGGATCTCACCGAGCACCTCCTCAAGTCGACGATGAAGGACGCGCGGCCCGGCGGGTGGGATCCCGCGGCCCGGCTCGAAGACCAAGACGCCGACGGCGTCGAGGCCGAAGTCCTCTACAGCACGCTGGGCCTCCGGCTCTACCCCATGGACTACCTCGAGCTGCAGCACGCCTGCTTCCAGGTCTACAACGACTGGTTGAGCGAGTTCTGTTCCTACTCCCCCAATCGTCTCCACGGCGTCGCCATGATCTCGCTTTGGGACGTTGAGCGTGGCGCCCAAGAGTTGCGCCGCGCCGCCGACTTGGGGCTGAAGGGCGGCATGATCTGGGCCTCGCCCCCGCTCAGCCGCCCCTACTTTCACCGGATGTACGACCCGCTCTGGGAGACAGCCCAAGAGCTTTCCCTGCCGCTCTCGCTGCACATCGTCTCCGGCATGGGCCCCGAGAGCAGCATACCCCCGCTCGGCACGGATCCGGGGCAGGGCGGCCCGTCAAAATACATGAACCTGATCCAGGAGATACAGCGCTCCCTCGCCGACATCGTCCTCGGCGGCGTCCTCGAACGCTTCCCCCGGCTCAAGATCATCGGCGCCGAGTGCGAGACGGGCTGGCTTCCCCACTTCATGCAGCGCATGGATCACGCCAACCACAAGTTCGCCGCCAAGATCGGCAATCCCCTGAGCATGGACCCCTCCGAGTACATGAAACGCCAGGTATGGGTCACCTTCCTCGACGACGCCGTCGGGGCGGCCAACGCCGGAGAATACGGGGAGCACAGCTACATGTGGGGCAACGACTACCCCCACACCGACTCAACGTGGCCCAACTCCCGCGCCGTGATCGACCGCTGCTTCGACGGCCTCCCCGAACAGGTCTCCCGCAAGATCCTCTTCGAGAACGCCGCCGAGCTCTATCACATCGACCTCTAGGCCCGGCCAACATGAGCATTCAGCGCGTCTCGCACCTCTGCTTCCGCGTCTCCGACCTAGAGCGCTCCCGCCGGTTCTACGAAGACGTGCTCGGCTTCCGCCCGCTCTACGAGATCGACACCGTGGGCAGCCCCTCGACGCGCCTGCTGGGGCGGACCGACATCCGCCTCACCGGCGTCTGGCTGGAGCGCGACGGCTTCACCCTCCAGCTTCAGCAGCTTCACGTGGAGGGCCTGGCAAAGCCCAAGCGCGACGCCGTCGAGATCGGCTACAGCCACGTGGCAATCCGCGTCTCCAACCTGGACACGGTAGTCGACCGGCTCGTAGCCGCGGGCGCCGACGTGCTCACTGCGTCGCGCACCTTGAACGCTACGCCCGACGGCGGTGAATCAGGCGCCGTCTTCATCAACGACCCCGACGGCATCCGCCTCGAGCTCGTCCAAATCCCCGGCGACCCCACAGGGCCGATCACCGCGCCGGACGCGCGCTAAGATGAGGGACTCCCTACAGCACGCCCTTCTCTCGGAGGATGCCTAAGTAGGCGTCGCGGCCAAGCGTACAGCGGATCGCTCGTCGCAACTGGTCGGCGCTTAGCTTCATCTGCTGCCGGATGCTGTGCTGCATCGGCAGATCGCCGGAGGCCTTTCGGGATCGCCGTGTCCGCACGACGACCTTGCCGTCGACCTCCAGCCAGGCGAGTACGTCTCCGCTGTCCCTCGTCTGGAAGTCGAACTTCCGGATGAGGCCATCAAACTCATGGGCGGAGATGGGCATCGGCCCTTCGGATTTTGCGGGTGAGCGTTTCCCGAACCGCCGCCAAGTCGGGGCCGAGGCGATCTTGCTCGGCATCCAAGGTGAAGTAGAGTTCAGCTATCGCGGTCTGCAGGTCGGCGATAGCTTCTGACACGTTGCCCCCGAACCCGAACTCGTTGAGTTCATGCGCCTCAAGGACAATTTGGCCACTTTCAGCCGTTCGCGACACCGAGATCGGCCCCACGACGCGAAGCCGCCCGTCCCGCAGGCTGCCCAGGAGGAACTCCGCAGGCGTTGCCGCCCTCAAGCCACCGGACTCCGCAGGCGTTTGGTCAAGCGCTTCAAGCCACTTTAGGATTTGAGAAGTAGCTTCAGCGTTTTCCTGCTCGGGCACCACTTGCGGGGGCAATTCCTCTAATCTCAACGGGCTCACTCTGGGTCCTCCCTAATCTGGACGGCGTCAAAGAACGTGGAGCCGAGGAACTTGTCGTTCGCCCAAATCTGAAATTCGTACCTGCCTTCTTCCGGAACGGGTAGCGGAACCGGCACCATGTGGATCGCCGACGAAGTGCGGCGATCAGAGACTATGATCTGCTCCTTGACTTTAGCGAGCAGCTGATTGGTCTTGACCTGTACGTACCGAACATCAAAAACGTAGCGCCCTTCCGCGTCGGTGAACTTGAAGTATACCGAGAAGGATTGCTCTATGGGGAACGTCCTCGCGTTCACTCGTTCAAATACGCCGATAAGGTTCTTTTTTCCGGTATTTGGATCGGCAACGGCGACATCACACACCAAGGCCGCAACGAGCAGTGGCACTACTTGGCTGAGCGGCTGTTCTTCCGGCTGGGACAATGCCTCTTTCCCTTCCTCCTCAAATACGGACTTGGACCTGAAAAGCGGTGCAAAACTATAGTGTAAGCTGACCCCTGTCAAGATCCAATCGGTTGATGCCCCGCGCCGGAGAAGCGCTAGGGACGCGCCTTACCACCCCAAGGTGGTCGGCCCCAGCGTCATCCCTCTAGGGGAAGCTTGACCGCTTCATCCCCTACGCGAATGGCGCCCGACTGCACGACCTTGGCATTGGCGCCGCGCAGCCTCCGCGCTCTGCCCTCCGGGGTACTCACGAACCGCAGCGCGTCCTGGCCGAATCGCGCGGCGAACTTCGCGCAGCCGGTGTGCGGCTTCTTCGAAACTTCGATTACCGCGGAGCCTATGCGTAGCCGTGTTCCCGGCGGCAAGTTCTCGATGCTCAGATCGAGGTCTATCAGGAGCTGGTCCCCTGACAACTCCCACCGTTCCTCCGACTGCGCTATCAACGAGAGGAATCGTGCGTTCATCACCGTGACTTGCGCGACCGGGTCCGCCTTGCCGTCGGGAGTAGTGGGGTTCGCTCGCACCTTCCAGTTGTCGCCGACAAGACCCAGATCCACGTCGAGCTCACCCTCCGTGGGGACCTCGCGCCGGTTCACGTCAGGTCGCCGAACGATCTTCACCAAAGGGCCGTTGTCCTTGGGCGACTGCACGACGTGTCCAAAGCCGGCTTCAAGCTGCTCCTTCGTCGGGTGGTCGACCACCCCCTCGGCATCACTCATTGTCATCCCAAGAACTCCTGCAGCGCCGCGACGAAGGCTTCCGGCCGCTCCAGCATGGGGTAGTGGCCGGCGTCGGGGATCGTGACGAGACGCGAGCCGTCGATGCGGTCTTGGAAGAGGCCGCCGTACGACGGCGGCATTATCTTGTCCGACCCGCCCCAGATCAGCAGCGTGGGCGAGGCGATGCGGTGGATGCGCTTCCGCAGCCCCTTGTCCGGTATCGGCCAAAGGAACTTGCCCGCCGTCGAAAGCGACTTGGCGCGGTCGATCACCGCGACCTTCTTCGCCCCCACGTCGTCGGGAATCGAGTAGAGGCCGCGTTGCAGGGCGGCCTCGGGGTCGGCCCAAGAAAGCTGCGCCGTGTCCTTCTCCGTGGTAGCGAAAATGTCGGCCACGGGGTTCTCGTCGTCCCACAGGCCGAACGGGGCCACGAGCGCCAGCTTCGACACCGACGTATTGGCGATCGCCGCGATCTCCGCCGCGATCGCGCCGCCCAGCGAGTGGCCGACGATGACGGGCCGCTCGACGCCAAGGGCATCGAACAAGTCAAGGTGGTAGAGCGTGAGGTCAAGAAAGTCCGTTAGGTCGTCGAGGCCGGTGGACTCGCCGAAACCGGGCAGGACTGGCGCGACGATCCGGTAGTCGTCCGCGAAGGCGTCGAGCCAATCGGGCCATGCCGGCAGACCCGCGACGCCGTGCAGAAAGACCAGTGACGGGCCGTCGCCCGCGGTCCACACGTCGACCTCAAACGTTCCTCGAACGGCTACCCGCTGCCGGTCCGCCATCGCCTGGTCCCTGCTTTCTCTCTTCCTGCCTAACCGCCGTTCGCCAGCGCCGCGGGCGTCCGGAGATCTTCCTGGGAGAGGCCCTGCGGATACCAGCGGTCCTCCCACTCCGACCACATGGGCCGCAGGTGCGGGAGCACTTCCTTGGCGATCATCTCGGTGTTGTACATCGTCTTCTCACGCGTCATGTCGCCGAAGTGCGCCAGGAACATCAGGTGGCCGACGTTGAGGCGCTTGATCACGTCTTCGAGCTGCTCGCGCACCGTCGCCGGACTCCCCGCGATGACGAACCCGCCGTCGATGAGATCCTTCCAGGTCAGCTCCTTGCGCCGGTCCCTGGCGGGGGCGGAGAACTGCGATTCGAGCCCCGCCTCGATTGTGGCGACGGTCCGGTAGCCGGGGGCCTCGGCGAACTTCGCCGAGATGTGCAGGCACTTGTCGTAGAAGTACTTGGCGTGGGGCCAGTAAAGCTCCTCGGCCTCGGCGTCGGAGTTGGCCACGGCCACGAGCTGCAGGAAGCCGGCTCGGTAGGGGTTCCGTTCGACGCCGAGCTCGTCCACGGTGTTCCAGAAGCCGCCGAGGACCTGCTCGCCGCGCTTGTAGCCGGAGTAGCTCAGGTACGAGTACATGTAGTCCCGTTCGGTGACCCACTTCCAAGTCTCGATGCTGCCCCCGCCGGGCACCCACACCGGCGGGTGCGGCTTCTGGATCGGCTTGGGCCAGGTGTTGACGTAGCGCAACTGGGTGTATTTGCCGTTGAAGTGGAAGGGCTCGGTCTCCGTCCATGCCTTGATGATGAGGTTGTGGGCCTCGTCGTACTTGTCCCGGAGCGTCGCCGGTGTAGCCCCGTAGCAGTAGTTCGTGTCCATCGAGCTGCCCACCGGGAAGCCGGCCACCAGCCGCCCGCCGCTGATCACGTCGAGCATGGCGAACTCCTCCGCCACGCGAATCGGCGGGTTGTAGAGCGCGATGCTGTTCCCCAGCACCACCACGGCGCAGTTGGCCGTGCTGCGCGCCAGCGAGGCGGCAATGATGTTCGGCGAGGGCATCATGCCGTAGGCGTTCTGATGATGCTCGTTCACGCAGACCCCGTCGAAGCCCACCTGCGCGGCGAACTCGAGCTCGTCCATGTACTCGTTGTACATGCGGTGCCCCGCTGCGGGGTCGAAGAGGTCGCTCGGAGGATCGACCCAGACGCTGGGGTACGTGGTGGAGAAGTCGGGGGGCAGCTCCTGATAGGGCATCAGGTGGAACCAGTAGAAGCGCATCGCGACCTCCGGTACAGGCCCGGGACAGAATGGGAGTTAGTGTAGCCCGGCCCTCTTAGAAGTCAACGAACAAACCGCCGAAGAGGCGGGGGCCGGGACGGATACACACCGAGCTTGTTGGAGGCGTCGAGCCTCAGACGACGCCTTGCGCGCGCAGCGCCCCGATCGCGGTGTCGTCGAGCCCCAGACTGCCGAGGACCTCGTCGTTGTGCTCCCCCAGGTGCGGGGCGCGAGGGCCTACCGTCCATGGGCAATGCTCCGCCATCCACGGAGCGCCGTTATAGGTAAAGCTGTGCCCCAAGTCCTCGTGCTCGACCTCGGTGAAGGTCTTGCGGGCGCGCCAATGGTCGTCGTCCAGGTTCTCCTCAGGACGGCGGATCGGCACCCAGTGCATCTTGTAGCCCTGGCCGATCTTCCACAGGTCCTCGTCCAGCTTGTGGGAGCCGATCCAGCGCTTGATGAGGTCGTTGACGTGCCGCCCCACCGCGGGGTCGCTCAGCGCCTCGGGGTCGTCGTACTTTGGATCGGCCAGGTCATCGGCGACGCCGTGCTCGCGGAGCATGTCGATCTGGACCTTGGCCCCGACCCCGATGCCGAGGCTCGCGTTCACGTAGCGCCCGTCCTTGGTCATCGCCTGCGAGTTTGTCGACCTCGACGTCGACGCATGGCGGCCCGTCTGGCGGCGCAGCGGCATGCGGTTATAGACGAAGAACGGGATATCCATCTCCGTGCTTACGCTGATGGCGTGATTGATCGAGGCGTCGATGTGCTGGCCCCGGCCGGAACGCTCGCGGTACATGAGCGCGCCGAGGATGGCGATGTAGGTCTGATTGCAGGCGATGTGGCTGGCATGCCACATCTGCGGAGCGATGGGCGGCGTGTCGTACGCCCCGTCAGGGCGGGAGTCGTAGCCGCAGTTCATCATCACCCCGCCGAGCGCGAGATGCACCAGGTCGGACGCCTGCCAGTCCCCCCGCGGCCCGTCCTGGCCGAAGTCGGTGATCGAGGCGTAGACGAGCTCGGGGTTCTCCGCCTTGAGGTCGTCGTAGCCTAGGCCCAGCGACGCCATGGAGCCCGCCGGCCGCGTTTCGACGATGACGTCGACCCCCGCGGCAAGCTGTTTGAAGATGCGCCGCCCCTCGTCTTGCTCCAAATCGAGGGTGACCGCCCGCTTTCCGAGGTTATAGTGCCAGAAGTGGAGGCTCTGCTCGGGGTCGCCGCTGTCTTCGTAGAAGGGTCCGATGCCGCGGGTCGGAGCGCCCTGAGGCGGCTCGACCTTGACCACGTCGGCGCCGGCGCCGGCGAGCAGCTTCCCCAAGAACTCGCCCCGGTGATCGGCAACCTCGAGGACGCGAATGTCGAACAGGAAACCCTTCGGCTTGCTCGGCTTGGTCAAGGGCGGACCTCCGCGGCGCTTAGCTGCCGCGCGCCCATTCTCGAAAGGCCCCGCCCCGGTGTCAAGGCGGGCGCGTTAGCCCCCTCCGGCCTCTCCCCCTCTGGGGGAGATTGAGAGAGGGCGCGCGCCGCCAGGCGCGCGGGCGCCCTCAGGGCGCCCCTCCCTTTTGGCGCCGGGGGTTAGCCGGCAGCGCGGGGCTTGTAGAGATTAAGGTCGCGTTTCTTGAGACGGTCGCCGAGACGCTCTTTGATCGGTTCGAAGTTCTCGAAGTCCCACTCGCCGACGAAGGTGACGGCGACCCCGCCGCGGCCCATGCGGGCGGTGCGCCCGATACGGTGGAGGTACTCCTCGATGTTCTCGGGCATGTCGTAATTGATGACGTTCGACACCGCCGGCACGTCGATACCCCGGGAGGCCAGATTCGTGGCCACGAGCAGCTTGATACGGCCCTCGCGGAAGCCGTGCATGGCCGCGTCGCGCTTCGCCTGCGGCATCGCCCCGTGGATCGCCTCGATGGCGTGGCCTCGGCGTTTCATCCCTGCTACCAGCTTGTCGACGCCTATCTGCGTACGCCGGAAGATCAACGCTTGCTCGTAGTCATCCGTGAACAGTTCAAGCAGGCCGTCGAACTTGTCGCGGTCGGCCACTTCGCAGTAATACTGGTCCACGTGCTCGACCGGCTCCGACTCCGGGCCGACGGTGATGAACTCCGGATCCTCGAAGTAGGAGTAGATCAAGCGTTTGATAATCGTGGGGACGGTGGCGCTGAAAAGGGTGCGCTGGGAGTTACGGGGGGTGTGGCGCATGATGCGGCGGATGTCGGGGAAGAAGCCGATATCCAGCATCTGATCGGCCTCGTCGAGCACTACGATACGGATCTTATCGAGATGGAGTGTTCCCCGCTCCATGTGGTCCTGGATACGGCCCGGCGTGCCGACCACGACGTGCGCCCCCTCTTCAAGCGCGTCGAGCTGGCGCTTGATCGGCTGGCCGCCGTAGATGCTGACGGCCCGGATGCCCCGGTACTTCGCCACCTTCGCGACCTCGCTCGTCACCTGCTGGGCAAGCTCACGCGTCGGCGTCAGGACGATGGCCTGGACCTCGTTGCGGGCGCCGTCCACCGTTTCCGCGATCGGGATCGCGAACGCCGCCGTCTTGCCGGTGCCGGTCTGGGCCTGCCCAACAAGGTGCCTGCCGCTGAGCATGACGGGAACGACGTTCGTCTGAATGGGCGTGGGCTCGGTGTAGCCCATGTCGTCGAGGGCCTTGGCCAGCGGTTCGGAAACGTCGATGTCTCCGAACTTGCGGTCTCTCGGGAGCTTGCCCGTCTGGGTCTGCTTTGCCCCCTCTCCCTTCGAGGGGGAGGGCTGGGGTGAGGGTTGCGGCCGCCGGTGCCTTGGCTCGGCTTCCCGCGCCGACTCTTCCCGTCGGGGCCGCTGCACCGGCTGGCGTTCCGCCTGCCGCTGCTCGGGACGGTCCTGCTCCGGACGGTCGCGTCCCGACCGCCCCCGTCCGCCACGGCGGCGCGGCCTGGAGCGCTTTGGAGTCTCGTCTCCGCCTGCCGAGTTCGGCGAAGAGCGGGCGGCGGGCGGCGCGGCGGACTCGGCCTTCGGCGGCGCGCCGGCCGGACTCTCGCTATCGCCCGATTTCCGCCAGGGAAGGAATCGGGAAAGGCCTTTCGGCTTGGTCGTTCGGTCGTTTGCTTCTGGGGGCGACATACGGGTAGCAGCCATAGTGGGTCTTGGACATCCAGATTGGGCCGCGCAGCGGCGGCTTGGGGTTACAACGGCCCTCGAAAAGATTCACGCGAAAACGAAAAAGGGGCGAACGCCCATGAGCGCCGCCCCTCGCGCAAGACAAACTGAAGAGGTGGAGAACCATCTGCCCAACAGTGTAGCACCGCAGTCGGTGGCCGGTCAATGAAGCGGGCGCGGTGGTAGTCTCAGTGGCGACTCGCTTCCACCACAAAGGTCATGAGTCTGTCGGTCTTCGGTTGCCTTGGATCGAGGAGAGGGAGGAGGCGGGTCATGAGATGTGTGAATTGAACGCCGATGATTCGCCGTAATGCGATTTTGCAGCCTTGGCAAAAATCATCCTGGTGGTGGATCTTGATCTCCTTAGGTTGATCTTCGTGGAGATCCCCGACCACTTTGTATGCTTTGATGATCGTCTCACTCTTCGACGTGAAGCAGATTGGCCGAATTTCTCCCGGCGTAACGATCTTGACGAAGTGCTTCTTCTTCCCGCTCTTTGTCTCTACTATCCGTAGGAGTGGGATATCTCTGGCTCGCAGGGTCCAACCAGCCACCTTAGGCTCCAGGTCGGATGCCGACTCTCTCTTGTTCATATGAATCGTGGTTTGGCGCTTGTACACCCTCACCGCCCGCTCGTGGCAGCTCGATGGGACGCCTTGCTTCCACCCTCCCGTCGAGGGTTCGCGTTTTTCAGACCATGCAGGGTCATACCGAATATACGTGTCTATACGTCTTATATACAATATGCACAGCCTGCCGTGTCGCCTTCCCTGCCTCGTCCAACAGATCCAAACTGATACAACTACACCCCGCGTTGACAGTGGAAACAGGGCATCGCTACTATTGGGGGGTCTGGCAACGGAAGCGTACAGCACCTACTCGAAAGGCAACGACTCAATCCGTGAGCGTTGACCGCCCCCACCTCCGGCTCCTTCATACGTCCGATGTGCACATCGGCGACGACATCAACCCCGCCCGGCGTCTCCTCGGGCTCAGCACCGTCGTCGACGCCGCCATCGAGCGCCGCGTCGACGCTCTGCTGATCGTCGGCGACCTGTTCGACAGCGCTCGGGTGCGCCCGCCGGAGGTCGACGAGGCCCTGGTGCAGCTCGGCCGACTTGACATCCCCACCATCGTCACCGTCGGCAACCACGACTGCCTGAGCCGGCCCTCAATCTACGAGCGCGTCGACATGGTCGCCGCGGGCAGTCACGTGCGCTTCCTCGACGATCCCGACGGCGAAAGCGTCCGCTTCGACGACCTCCGCCTCAACGTCTGGGCGCGCGCCATGCTGGAACACCACCCCGCGCACAAGCCACTCGAAGGCTTCGAGCGGGGCGGCGACGGCTACTGGAATGTGGCGCTGGCCCACGGCCACTACGTCCCCGACGACGAGTCGAACTACCGCTCGTCCCCAATCTGGGAGCGGGAGATCGCGGGCCTGGGCTGCGACTATCTGGCGCTGGGCCACTGGCACCGCTTCCTCGACGTGAGCGCCAAGGGCGTCCCCGCCTTCTACTGTGGTTCGCCCTCCGAGTCGGGCGGCTCCTTCGCCAGCGCCAACCTCGTCTCGCTGCACCCGCAAGACGGAGTGACCGTCGAGCGCGTCCGCCTGCCCATCGACGACTAGCGGTCGGCCCCGCGCGCCGCGTCCTCCGGCTCTTCGGCGGCCCGCGTCCGGCTCAGCGCGACGCCCACGGCCACCCCGGCCAGCGCCACGAACGCCGAGAGCAGATAGGTCAACGTGATGGCGTCGGAGAGGGCCAGCGTCATGTTGTCGAGCATCTGCTGGAAGAGACCGGGGCCCTGTGCCCCCAGCGCGCCGAACGCGGTCTCGATCTCGGCGATCGCGCCGTCGTCCAGGAGTGTCTGCGGGTCCTGGAACCGGTCGAGGGTCTCCGCGGGGACAGCAGCCGCGACCTCGGGCGGGGTAAGGCGGTCGATCTGGGAGGCGAGGCGGGCGTTGAGCGCCGTGCCCACGACGGCGACCCCGATGGCCCCGCCGACGTTGCGGCAGAACCCGACGGTAGAGGTGACCACGCCAAGCGCCGCCACGGGCATGACGTTCTGGGCGAAGATCATGTAGACGGGCATCACCACCCCGGTCCCCACCCCGGCAAGGACCATGAGCCCGACGAGCGTGCCCAGGCCGGTGCCCGGATCGAGCGTCGCGAGCAGGAAGTACGAAACCGCGAGCGCCACAGACCCAGTGAGGCCAATCGTGTGGTAGCGGCCCGTACGGGCCACGATCTGGCCCCCCGCGAAGCCGCCGATCACCACTCCTAGGATCATGGGGAGCATCAACGTTCCCGAGGCGCTGGCCGAATGTCCCAAGACCACCTGCACGAACAGGGGGGTGAAGAGCATTCCCGCCCAGACGGGGAAGCCATGGACCAAGGCGATAAGCGCGGAGCCGCGGAACCCCCGGTTACCGAAGAGCTCTAGCTCCACCAGCGGCTCAGGCGCGCGCCGCTCCTGGACGAAAAATGCCGCGGCCGCTACCACCGCGGCGCCGAACAGCCCCAACACCGTGGGCGACCCCCAGGGGTGCTGCGATCCGCCCCAGGAAATCGCCAGCAGGAACGGAACCAGCGCACCCGTCAACAGCGCGATGCCGCCGTAGTCGATGCGGGGCGTCCCCATCATCCGTCTCGAAGGAATGCGCCCCAGCAGGAGGCCGATAGTGAGAAGACCCAGCGGCACGTTGACGAAGAAGACCCAGCGCCAGGAGAGGTTGTCGGTGAGCACCCCTCCCACCAGCGGTCCGACGGCCCCGGCCACCGCGATCGCCGCCGAGTTCAGCCCGATCCACTTTCCCCGCTCCGCAGGCGGAAAAAGGTCGGCGATGATGGCGAACGCGGTCGCGGCGGTGGCGCCCTGCCCGATGCCGGCGACCCCCCGCGACACAATGAGCTGCGTCATGTCCTGAGCCCCGCCGGAGAGCAGCGCCGCGGTCACGTAGATGGCGATTCCGCCGATGAGGAACGGCCCACGCCCGTAGACGTCGGAGAGGCGCCCCACCACGGGAATGGCGATGATCGACGTGAGCATCGGCGCGGTGAACAGCCAACTGAAGAGTTCCAGGCCGTCGAGGTCGCCGAGCATGTCGGGAATCGCGGGCGTGATCAGCGTGAAGTTCATCGTGTTGAACAACATGCCGAGCGTGACGCCCGTGAGGACGTACGCCTTCGTCTTTCTGGGCAAGTCGTACATCATGCCGTGGCCATTGTAAGAGCGGCGACGGCCCCGCCGCCGATCCGTCGGACGCGCCCCGCCGGGACGGCCCGCGTTGACGTACCCCCGTCGAAAGGTCTATAGTCGTCTCAACGCTGCGGGAGCTTGGCTTGCCAGGCTGAGAGGGTGGGACAGCCCACCGACCGCCAAAACCTGATCTGGGTAATGCCAGCGCAGGGATTCGCGAAGCCTCAAGCACCGCTCCCAAGGCGGTGCTTTTCTTGTGCGCGAGAAATTCGAGACGGGACGGGGTCTCGGCCACAGCGCAAGTGGAGGTGGAAGCATGAGCGACGACTTGGTGATCGCGGGCAAGCCCTTCGCGTCGAGGCTCATCGTCGGTACCGGCAAGTACCGCACCGACGACGAGATGACCGAGGCCATCGCCGCCTCGGGCGCCGACATGGTCACCGTGGCCCTGAAGCGCATCGACTTCGAGAGCAACGAGAAGACGATCCTCGACCACATCGATTGGGGCGAGTACCACATCTTGCCCAACACCGCCGGCTGCCAGACCGTCGAGGAAGCCCTCTACACCGCCCGCCTGGCGAAGACGATGGGCATCTCCAACTGGTTGAAGCTCGAAGTCATCCCCGACCCCAAGTACCTCCTTCCCGACCCCGTCGGCACCCTCGAAGCGGCCAAGATCCTAATCGCCGAGGGCTTCGTCGTGCTCCCCTACATCAACGACGACCCCATCCTCGCCAAGCGGCTTGAAGAGGCCGGCTGCGCCACTGTCATGCCCCTCGCCTCACCCATCGGGTCGGGCAAGGGCATGGTCAACTTCGATCAGATCAAGATCATCATCGAGCAGGCCACCGTGCCCGTGGTCGTCGACGCCGGGCTCGGCGCGCCCTCCGACGCCTCGCTAGCCATGGAGCTCGGGGCCGATGCCGTGCTCGTCAACTCGGCGATCGCGCTCGCCCAAGACGCCGTGATGATGGCCGACGCGATGAAGCAAGGCGTCGAGGCGGGCCGGAAGGCGTTCCGCGCGGGGCGCATCCCCAAGAAGGCGTACGCCTCGGCCTCCAGCCCCCAGGAAGACATACCCGCATGGTCCGTAAGGAGCTGACCCTCCCCAGCCCTTGTATCTGCCTCGTCGCCGGCCGGAGCGCCGCCCCCACCGGCGAGCTTGTCGCGCGCGTCGCCGCCGCCGTCGAGGCGGGTGTGGACATGGTGCAACTGCGCGAGAAGGAACTCCCCGGCGGCGAGCTTCTCGCCCTGGCCGAGCGCCTCAAGGCGGCGATTGACGGCCAGGCGCTGTTCGTGGTGAACGAGCGCGTCGACGTGGCGCTGGCCTGCGGCGCCGACGGCGTCCACCTCGGCGAACGCGCCCTCCCGCCACGGGCGTCCCGGCGCATCTCGGGCGGCGCGCTCCTCATCGGGCGCTCCGTCCATAGCCTGGAATCGGCCATGGCCGCCGACGCCGAGGGCGCCGACTACCTCATCGCCGGCACGATGTTCGAGACGAACTCGAAGCCGGGCAAGACCCCCGAAGGTCCCGACCTCCTCCGCCGGATCGCGGGCGTCACCTACAAGCCCGTGCTCGGGATTGGCGGAGTAACGCCAAGCAACGCGCCGAAACTGATCGAAGCGGGCGCGGCGGGCCTCGCGGTCATGTCGGGGGTGCTCGCCGCCCCCGATCCGGCCAAGGCCGTCGAGGCGCTGCGGGCCGCGCTGCGCCGCCCCGCGGCGTCGGGAGCGGGACGCCGATGACCGTCGCGCTCACCGTCAACGGCAAGCCGCGGGAGTTGGAGGCGCCGACGCCGCTCCCCGACTTCATCGCGCGCCTCGAGCTCGGCCCCCGCCCCATCGCCGTCGGCTACAACGGCGAGGTGGTCCACAAGGAGTCCTGGCCCTCGATCACCCTCCGGGCCGGCGACGTAGTAGATATCGTGCACATGGTCGGAGGTGGCTAAGCAATGAACAAATCAGCCGACGCGGTAGTGGTCGGCGGGGGCATTATCGGCGCCGTCGTCGCCTATGAGCTTTCCAAGCGCGGGCTCAGCGTGGTCCTCATCGAACGGAACACGCTCGCCTCCTGCGCCACCTACGCCTCGGCGGGGATGCTCGCCCCCGCATCCGACAGCCTCGCCCGCGAGCCGGCCATCGACCTCTGCTTCGAGAGCTACGGCATGTGGTCCCTTTTCAAAGACGAGATCGAGGAGGCGGGCGGCTTCTCCATAGACTTCCGCTCAGGCATCCTCCGGGTGGCCGGCGAAGAAGAGGAGGAGGCCGCCCTCAAACAGCAAGCGGCGTGGGCCGGGGAGCGCGGCCTTCATATGCCCTGGCTCTCGCCCAAGGAAGCCCTCGAGGTGGAGCCGGCGCTCTCCCCCGAGATTCGCGGCGCAGTCTTTTCCGCCGACGAGCATAACGTCACCCCGCCGCGCGTCGTCGAGGCGCTGCGCCGCGCCGCCATCGAGAACGGAGCCGAGTTCCGAGAGCACACCCCCGTGACCGCCCTCGCGCGCGGCAACGGGCGTGTGACCGGCGTGATGACCCCTGACGGCGAGACAGCCGCCGGAACGGTCGTGCTCGCCGTCGGGGCCTGGGGCTGCGAGGCGGGCGAATGGCTCGGCATGGACGTTCCCGTCCATCCGGTGCGCGGCCAGGTCGCCTATCTGAACAAGCTGGCCCGTCCGCTGCGGCACACCGTGCTGCGCGGCATCCACTACGCGGCGCCCAAGAACGACGGCACGACGCTGATCGGGTGCACACGGGAGCACGGCGTGGGCTATCGCCAGGAGACCACCGTCGCGGGCATGGGGGGGTTCTTCAGCGGCGTGGCAGCTCTCGTCCCTGGGGCCGGCGAGGCGAGCGTGCATCACACCCGCGCCGGACTGCGCCCCTGGTGCGCCGACGACCTGCCCGTTCTCGGCCCCGCGCCTGAGGCCGAGAACGTTGTCTTCGCCACCGGCCACTACGCCAGCGGCATCGTCCTCGCGCCTGTCACTGCCCGCATCGTCGCCGACCTCATCACCGAAGGCCGCGACGACACCGGCCCGATGGCCGCGCGGCGTTTCGCCCGAGGCGCCGCATGACGCGCCTCGACCTGAGCCTCTACGTCATCACCGACCCGCATCTCGCCAAGGGCCGGAGCCACGAGGAGATCGCCGAGGCCGCCTTCGCCGGCGGCGCGGGGGTCGTGCAGCTCAGGGACAAGGGCTCGTCCACCGAGGCCCTCTACCGCGCCGGGCTTCGTATGCAGGAGCTTGCCAAGCGCGCCGGAGCGGCGTTCGTCGTCAACGACCGGCTCGACGTGGCCCAGGCCACCGGGGCGGACGGAGCGCATGTTGGTCAGGACGACATGCCGGCGGCGGTGGCCCGCGGCCTTCTCGGCAAGGACGCCATCGTGGGCGTCTCCGTCGAAAACGGCGAGCAGGCCCAAGAAGCCGAGCGCGACGGCGCGACCTACGTCGCCGTCGGCCCCATCTATGAAGCGCGCGGCTCCAAGGCCGATGCCGGCCCGCCCGTGGGCCCCGACGCCGTCGCCGAGATCAAGCGCCACGTCTCGCTGCCCGTCGTCGCCATCGGCGGCATCAACCATGAGAACGCCGCCGAGATCGTCGCCGCCGGCGCGGACGGCCTCGCCGTCATGACCGCCATCATCGCCGCCCCCGACATCGCCGAGGCGGCGCGGCGCATGCGCTGCCTGATCGACGAGGCACGCCGATCATGACCCGCGCCGCCGCCAAGACGCCGACGGTCGGCGAGCTCGGCGAGTTCGCTCTGATCGAACGCATCCGGCGAACGCTCGGCGACGCGCCGGACGTCACCGTCGGCATCGGCGACGACGCCGCGGCAGTGCGGCCCACCCCAGGCAAGCTGCTCCTCGCCACCTGCGACATCCAGATCGAGGAGCGCCATTTCATCAAGCACCGCATCACGCCCGAGCAGCTCGGACGGCGGGCCGCCGCCGTTAACCTCAGCGACATCGCCGCGATGGGGGGCCGTCCCACCCACGCGCTCGTCTCGCTCGCTCTGCCCGCCGCGACGGAAGTCGAGTGGGTCGAGCGCCTCTACGAGGGCCTGCGGGGGGGCTTCGCTGAGCACGGCGCGGCGGTCATCGGCGGCAACCTCTCCGGTTCGGCTCACGAAATCGTCATCGACGTCACCCTGCACGGCGAGGCCGACGAACCTGCGCTGCTCCGGCGCTCCGGCACCCGCCCCGGCGACACGGTCTTCGTGACCGGTGCGCTCGGCGCGGCGCGCGCCGGCCTGCTGGCCCTCGACGCGGGTCTGACCGGCGGCGCGGCGGACGCGGCGGCGCGCGCGCACCTCGTCCCCGCGGCCCGCGTCGCCGAGGGTCTGGCCATCGCGGCGTCGGGCCTCGCCACCGCGGCGATTGACGTGAGCGACGGCTTCACCGCTGATCTAGGCCATCTCTGCGAGGCGAGCCGCGCTGGAGCGCGGATCTTCGCCGCCCGCCTCCCCGTGGATCCCGCCGCCCACGCCGTCGCCGCCGAACTTGGCTTCGACCCTCTCCTCGCCGCCCTGCACGGAGGCGAGGACTATGAGCTCATCGTCACCTGCGCCTCCGAGGATGCGGACGCCTTGATCGAAGCGGTGCGCCGCGCGACGGGAACGCCGCTCACCGCCGTGGGCGAGATCACCGAAGCGCGCGGGCTGCGCCTCGTGGAGGCCGACGGCTACGAACGCCCGCTCGACGCGGCGGGGTGGGACCACTTCGCCGGAGCGGGCCCATGACCGCCGACGGAACACCCCCTGCCATTCCACGAGCGCTCACCATCGCCGGCTCGGACAGCGGCGGCGGCGCCGGCATCCAGGCCGACCTGAAGACCTTCACCGCCTTCGGCGTCTACGGTATGTCGGTGGTGACCGCGGTGACCGCGCAGAACACCCTCGGCGTCCAGGCCGCCCACGAGCTTCCCCTCGACCTGATCGAGGCCCAGTTGCGCGGCGTGGCCTCCGACATCGGCGTGGACGCGGTCAAGACGGGAATGCTCTCCTCCGCACCGCTGGTCCACCGGCTGTGCGATCTGCTCGAAGAGCTCCGCCTCCCCAACCTCGTCGTCGATCCGGTCATGATCGCCAAGGGCGGACGCTCCCTGCTGGCGGAGGACGCCGTCACTGCGGTCCGCGACCGGCTGCTGCCCCTCGCCAAGGTCGTCACCCCCAATCTGCACGAGGCCGGCGCGCTCACCGGACGGCCCGTGAACAGTCTCGAAGACGCCCACGCCGCCGCCCGGCGGCTTCGGTGCGCCGACGGCCAGATCGTCGTCGTCAAGGGCGGCCATCTGTCGGACACCGACGAGGCCGTCGACTGCGTCTTCGACGGCGAGACGGTCCACGAGCTCGCCGCGCCCCGCTTCGAAACGCGCAACACCCATGGGACGGGCTGCACCTTCTCCGCCGCCATCGCCGCGGGGCTGGCCCAAGGCCTGCCCGCCATCGAGGCGGCCCGCAAGGCCAAGTCCTACGTGACGGAGGCGGTGCGGCGCTCGCTCAACCTCGGCGGTGGCCACGGCCCCACCTATCACATGGTCAGCCTAAAAAGCCCCTGGGCCCTGGCGGCCGGCGAAGGCGGCGCGCCGTGACGCAGCCGCGCGTGCAGGCCCTGGGCGTCAGTACGTCATTCGAGCGCGCGGACGGCGGGGAGCTTCCCGTGCTGCGCGGCGTCCACGTCCACGCCGGCGCCGGCGAGTTCGTGAGCATCGTCGGGCCGAGCGGGTGCGGCAAGAGCACGCTGTGCAACGTCATTTCCGGGGTGACGCGGCCCGACCGCGGCCGCATCCTCATCGACGGCGCAGACGTATCGGGCCGCGTCGGACTCGTCGGCTACATGCCGCAGAAAGACCTGCTGCTCCCCTGGCGCACCGTCCTCGACAACGTCGTGCTCGGCCTCGAGATCATGGGCGTCCCCCGTGCCGAGGCGCGCGCCGACGCCCTGCCCCTCTTCGACGAATTCGGCCTCGCCGGCTTCGAGGCCGCCTACCCCTACGCGCTCTCCGGCGGCATGCGGCAGCGGGCCGCGTTCATGCGCACCGTCATGTTCAACAAGAGCGTGCTAATTCTGGACGAGCCCTTCGGCGCCCTCGACGCCCTCACCCGGGCCTCGATGCAGGAATGGCTGCTCGGCCTCTGGGCCAAGCTCAAACTGACCATCCTGCTCGTGACCCACGACGTGGAGGAGGCCGTCCTCCTCTCCGACCGCGTCTACGTCATGTCGGGCCGCCCCGGCGAGATCAGGGCCGAGGTCGCCGTCGATCTGCCCCGGCCCCGCACCTACGAGCTCGCCGCCGCCCCAGCTTTTATGGAACGCAAGCTCGACATCCTGCGCACGCTGCGCTCGAGCGCGCCCGAGCCGGCGGTCGCGTCATGATCTTCCAGAGACGTCTCCCCACACGGGAGCCCGTCATGGGCGCACGGACCGGCCCCGCCGCCGAGGCAGGTCCGCTCCGCGCCGCGGGCGCGGCGGCCAATCGTTACGCCGCCGCAGTCCTGCTCGCCATGCTCGCGCTTGTTATCTGGCAGGCCGTCGCCTTTCTCACCTCGGTGCAGGACTGGCTCCTCCCCGCGCCGACGGAGATCGCCGAGGCCCTCCGCGACGACTTCGGCCTCATCAGCCGGCACGCCTGGGTCACCACCCAGGAGGCTCTCGTCGGCTTCGCCGCCGCCGTCGTCATCGGCTTCGGGATCGCCGTCGCCATCGCCTACTCGCCGCTCCTCGACCGCGCCCTCTATCCCTACGTGATCGCCTCGCAGGCCATTCCTATCATCGCCATCGCGCCGGTGCTCGTGGTGTGGTTCGGCTTCGGGCTCTTCCCCAAGGTCGTCGTGATCGTGCTCATCACCTTCTTCCCCATCGCCATCAACACCGTCGACGGGCTGCGCCGCGTCGATCCGGAGATGCTCACCCTCATGCACACTATGGGGGCCTCGCGGTGGCAGGTCTTCCGCCTGGTGCGGCTGCCCTCGGCGCTGCCCCTCTTCTTCACCGGCGCCAAGATGGCCGCCGCCGTCGCCGTCATCGGCGCGGTGCTCGGCGAATGGGTCGGCGCCGCCGACGGGCTGGGCTATCTCATCACCCGGTCCTCGGCACAGTTCCTCACCGCCCGCGTCTTCGCCTCGATCGCAGTCCTCTGCGTGATGGGGATCGTGCTCTTCTACGCCGTCTCCCGCGTCGAGCGCTGGGCCACCCCCTGGGCCCACCGCGCCGAGCGGATCGAAGCTCCAGACCGTTAGTCCGCAGGAGGGACCATGCGCTTCACCGACGTTCGCCATCGGATCATGGGTAAGGGTCGGCTGCTCGCCGCGGCGTGCGCTTTGGCCACCGTGGCGCTCCTCGCCGTTGCCTGCGGCGAGGATGACCCAGACCGGTTCGTGGTCTCCCTTGACTGGTTCCCCAACGCCGACCACGCGGGGCTCTACGCGGCTCAGGCCCAGGGCTTCTTCGAGGACGAAGGGCTGGCCGTCGAGTTGAATTTCGGCGGCAACCCCGAAGACCCGCCCAAGTTCGTCGCCAGGGACACCGTCGACCTCGCCATCAGCTACCAGCCCGACGTGATCCTGGCCAAGGCCGAGGGCATCCCCATCACCGCCGTCGGCGCCATCGTCAACGTCCCGCTCAACTCGATCCAAACCCTCGAAAGCTCGGGGATCACCGATCCTGCCCAGCTCGCCGGCAAACGGATTGGCTACCCCGGCATCCCCAGCAACGAGGTCTACCTGGAGGTGATCCTGCGCCGCTCCGGCGTCGAGGGCGGTCTCGACGCCGTGGAGCTCATCAACGTCGGCTTCGACCTAGGGCCGTCGTTGTACGCCGGAAAAGTCGACGCGACCATCGGCACCTACTGGAACGTCGAGGCCGTCCAGGGCGAGATGCTCGGTTACCCCGTCAACGTGCTCCACATCGAGGACTACGGCGTGCCCGCCTACGACGAGCTCGTCTTCATCGCCAGCGAGACCGGCGTGCGGGAGAAGGGCGACCTCATCGAACGCTTCCTGCGCGCCGTCGTTCGCGGCCACGAGTACACCGTCGAGAACCCAGAGGCCGCCATCGACGCCGTCGCCGAGGCCAATCCCGAAATGGAGCGCGAGCTCATCGCCCGCGGCGTCCACCTCCTCGTCGAGGTGTGGCGCGATTGGGACCGGTTCGGCTACATGGAAGAGTCCCGCTGGAGCGGCTTCGTCACCTTCATGCGCGACAACGACCTCCTCGACGCCGAGATCGACTTCGACAAGCTGCTGACCAACGAGTTCGTCCCCTAACCGCGGCCCGATGGTGCGCCCACCGGAGAAGACCATTGCCTAACAGGGCTGCGCGCCAGTGCCCTTCCCGTAGGGGCGAGTCGCGACTCGCCCTCCCTCCTCTCCGGCCTCTCCCCCTCTGGGGGAGATTGAGAGAGGGCGCTTTTCCCCTGCAGACCAACAGACCCGCACCCCCGCTCGTCGTCCTGTTCCTCGCGCTGGCCGCGGCATTGGCCGCGACGGCATGCGCGGGCGGCGCGCCCACGGCAGCGCCCTCCCCCGTTCCCCCGCCCACCCCAACCACCGAGGCTCCAACCGCAGCCCCGACGCCAACTCCCCTGCCCCCCACGCCCTCCCCAGCACCCACCACGACCGCCCCGCCGACTTCGACCGCCGCGCCGCCCTCCCCTACCTCACCGCCGGAGCCAACCGCGACCCCCACCCCCACCCCCACTCCGCTGCCGCCGCCGCCGTCCCCCACACCCACCGCAAAAACGCCGATTTCCACCGAAATCCCGCCCTCTTCCACCCCCCCACCGGACCCAACCGCGACCCCTACCGGCCCCCTAGTGACCATCGGCGGCGTTGGGTTTTTGGCGGAAGTGGCACGCACCGGCGCGGAGCAAGCCCGCGGCCTCTCGGGGCGCGCCGAGCTGCCAACGCAGTCGGGCATGCTCTTCCCCCAGTCCCGCGACATCGTCGCCAGCTTCTGGATGCGCGGGATGCTCATCCCCCTCGACTTCGTCTGGATCGGCGCCGATTGCCGCGTCGCCGATCTAACGGAGAACGTGCCGCCCCCCGCCGACCCAGAGCAGCGCACCGGACTACCCATCTACTCGCCTTCGGAGCCGGTACGCTACATCTTCGAAATCAACGCGGGCGAAGTCGCGGCGCTGGGCATCGAAATCGGGGACGAGGTGCGCTTTGCCGGCCTCGGCCTCGAGGACCAGTGCGCCGCCTAGCCCTCGACGATCGCCGCGGTTTGACGGCCCATCGGAGGCGGCGCTAGGCTGCCTCCCGGCCCCAAGAGACAAGGAGGGCGCGCGTGCCGATCGATCTCAAGACCTATACCGACCCCGAAAAGACCGCGATTCTCGTCTGCGACTCCGACGAGTACCACCTGGCCACGAGCGGGCCGGTCGCCATCCCCGAGCTTCGCGACGTCGCCCTGGGCCGGGGCATCATTCCCAAGATGGCCAAGCTGATCGACGCGGCGCGGCGGGCGGGGGCGAGAGTCTTCTACCGGCGCATGGCCCGCTGGCCGGGCAACGCCGGCGCGATGCACAACACGCCCTTGGACAAGGCCCTCGAACGCGGCGGCGGCCCCGATCTCACCCACGGCGCGAAGGCCACCCAGATCATCCCCGAGCTCGCGCCGCAGCCCGGCGACTTCTTCTACGAAATCTCCCACGGCGCGATGACCTCGTTCCACGATTCGGGGCTGGACAGCCTGCTCCGCAACATGGGAATCGAGACCGTGATCCCCATCGGCGTCTCGGTCAACGTCGCCATCGTGGGCGCCGCCATCGAGGCGGTGAACCGCAACTTCAAGTGCATCGTCCCCGTCGATTGCGTCGCCGGCGTCCCCGAGGACTACGGCGACGCCGTCCTCCAGCACACCATACGGGCTCTCGCCGTGGTCACGGGTTCGGAGTCGATAGCCGCGGCGTGGGGCGCGTAGACCGCCCCCTGCGGGTTTAGCCGCGCGACTTAGGCGCGCGGACGCGTACCGGCGCAATGCTGTCGGCGGGCGTCATGTCGTGGCGCAGGCAGATGTAGCGCCCGAAGTGGAGCTGCCCGCCCGGCCCTGTCTCGCCATACTCGATGTGCGCTACCACCAACGGTTCGCACCAGTAGAGCAGCTCGTTCAGCTCCGGCGGGTCAACGAAGGGCGGCTCGTCGGACGCGGCCCCGGCGAGCGTTCGCTGGAGCACGGCACGGTCGTCCGGGGTGAACCCGCCCGACACGCCTCCGAGATAGAGCAGCGCGCCGCCGTCGTAGGCGCCGACGAGGAGCGTCTGGAAGGGTTCCTTGGCACCCGCGCCGCCCATGGTGAAGCCGCCGATCACCACGTCCGCGGTGCGCCGGTCGCTGATGTCGAGCCAGTCCTTGCTCACCGCGCCCATCCGGTAGCGGCTCGTTTTGACCTTGGCGAGCACGCCCTCGACACCCAGGGCGCGCGCCGCTTCAAAGAAGACGGTCCCTTCTGCGTCGTGGTAGTACGCCAGTTGGACCGCGTCGTCGGGCTCGACGATCTCTTCCAGGATGCGCTTGCGGCTGACAAGCGGAAGCTCGGTGACCGGACGGTAGCCGTTGTAGAGGATGTCCCCGACGTGGAGGACAGGCGGGTCGAGGCCGGCCTGGTCCTCGCCGCCGGTGAGTAGCCGCATCGCCCGCGCGGGGTCGGAGCGCCCCGCAGAATCGCGGAAGACGATCTCTCCGTCGAGTACGACGCCGTCCATGGCGACGGCCTTGGTCAAGCGCCGCGCCAGGTCGGGCATGACGCCGGTGACGTCGCGGCCGCTGACGGTGCGGAAGACCGCCCGCCCCCGCGCGATGGAGGCCATAACGCGGACGCAGCCCCACTTCGCCTCAAAGATGTAGCGCGGCGAATCGAAGGGCTCGGCGGCGACGGCCGCGCGCATCGGGCGCAGCCGCTCCGGGAGTCCGCCAAGGGGAAAGGCGAGCTGTCGAGCGGGGACGGAAGACAAAGCAGTCACGCGTTCACAAACCTCTGCCCCAGGTCCCGAGACCGCCCCTCTCGGATCCTGACGCGCGCCCAGAGTATGCCACCGCAAGCCCGTTTGCGGTAGGGGGCGCCGTCGGCGAATTCTCGACCGGCTAGGGCGCGCCGTCGACGTCGCTGACTCGCACATCCACGTGTCGGGGCGGGCCGGCGCCGGGGCCCGGTGGGGGCATGAACCGAGGCCGCGCCGCCTCCAATCCCTGACGAACGGCGATCAGGCTGACAATGGCCAGGCCGACGAACACGATGCCATAGACCAGGAAGAGCGCCACGTAGACTGGCACGGAAGCAAGAACGGCCATGGGGCCGGCGAGCGGGATGCCCCGGAACAAGCCGACTGTTGCGTTCAACGCCGCGAAGGCCGCGAGGAAGAGGCCGGTGAGCCCGAGCCCGAGGGCGACGGCGCTCCGAAGGATCGGCCACCAAAAGTAGCGCGCTCCCCATGAGCCGCGGGGGGTCATCGCTGCGGCCGCCGCCTGGACCGCCGCGGCGTTGGGTTCACGCGGTACACGACCGGCTCTGTCGACGTGACGGTAACGCCGACCTTTTCGCCGCGCTCGGCGACCTGCGCGTCGTCATCCAACACCATGGCCTTGCGTAGGTCGACGACCTGATCGCGCAGCGCCGCCGCTTTCTCGAACTCAAGATCGCGTGCCGCTTCCTTCATGCGGCGCTCCAAGTCCTTGATGAGCCGCGCCACCTGGTCGCGAGGCATCTCCCGCGTCGTCACGTAGGGCGCCTGCTCCTCTGCGATGGCGCGGACGCGGTCGGTAATGTCCTTGATCGACTTCTTGATCCCCTGCGGCGTGATCCCGTGCCGGCGGTTGTGATCCTCCTGGAGCCGGCGGCGGCGCTCCGTTTCGTCGATCGCTTGGCGCATCGAGTCGGTGATAGTGTCGGCGTACATGATCACGTGGCCGTCCTCATGGCGGGCGGCCCGCCCGATGGTCTGGATCAGCGAGCCGCCCGACCGCAGGAAGCCCTCCTTGTCGGCATCGAGGATGGCGACGAGGCTGACTTCGGGCAAGTCGAGCCCCTCGCGCAGCAGGTTGATTCCCACCACCACGTCGAAGACGCCCAGGCGCAGGTCACGCAGAATCTCGCTCCGCTCCAGCGTGTCGACCTCCGAGTGCAGGTACTGCGTTTTGATCCCCATCTCCTTCAAATAGTCGGCCAGTTCCTCAGCCATGCGCTTGGTGAGGGTCGTGATAAGGACGCGCTCCCGCCGTTCGACCCGGACCTGCACTTGGCGCATCAGGTCGTCGATCTGTCCCTGCGTCGGCTTCACCTCGACCGTCGGATCGACTAAGCCGGTCGGCCGGATCACTTGCTCGACGACCTGCTGGCTCACCTCGAACTCGTAGGGCGCCGGCGTCGCGGAGACGAACACCGCCTGCGCGATGTTCTCATCGAATTCGTCATAGTTCCAGGGCCGGTTGTCCAACGCCGAGGGAAGACGGAAGCCGAACTCCACGAGCGTGCGCTTGCGCGACTGATCCCCGTGGTACATCCCACGGACCTGGGGAATCGTCATGTGCGACTCATCGACGAACAGCAGGAAATCGTCGGGAAAGTAGTCGAGGAGTGTCGAGGGGCGGCTACCGGCGGCGCGGCGAGCGAGGTGCCGCGAGTAGTTCTCGATCCCCGAGCAGTAGCCGCTCTCACGCAGCATTTCGAGATCGTACTTGGTGCGTTGTTCGAGTCGCGCCGCTTCAAGCACCTTCCCCTGGCGTTCCAGATCGGCGAGCCGCTCCTCCAGCTCCGACTCGACGTCCTGCATCGCCGCGGCGAGCTTATCCGCCGGGGTCACGAAGTGCTTCGCGGGGAAGATCTCGACGGTGTCGCGGTCGCCGAGGATCTCGCCGGTCAGCGGTTCGAGCTCGGTGATGCGCTCGACCTCGTCGCCCCAGAACTCGATGCGCAGCGCTAGGTCTTCGTAGGCGGGCTGGATCTCCAGCGTGTCGCCGCGAACGCGGAAGCGCCCGCGGGTGGGGTCGAGGTCGTTGCGCTCGTACTGCATGTCGATGAGCTGGCGCACCACCTTGCCGCGCCGCGCCGTCCCGCCGCGTTCGAGCCGCACGCGGAAGTTCGCGTACTCCTCAGGAGAGCCCAACCCATAGATGCACGAGACCGAGGCGACGATGAGGACGTCCTCACGGGTCAGGAGGGCCCGCGTCGCCGCGTGGCGCAGTTTGTCGATCTCCTCGTTGATGTCGGCGTCCTTCTCGATATAGGTGTCCGACCTCGGGATATAGGCTTCCGGCTGGTAGTAGTCGTAGTAGGAGACGAAATACTCGACAGCGTTGTCGGGGAAGAACTCCTTGAACTCCGTGGAGAGCTGGGCCGCGAGCGTCTTGTTGTGCGCGATGACCAGCGTGGGGCGCTGCACCCGCTCGACCACGTTGGCCATGGTGAACGTCTTGCCCGATCCGGTCACGCCGAGCAGCGTCTGATACCGGTCGCCCCGCTCGATGCCCTCGACCAGCCGGTCGACCGCCTGCGGCTGGTCGCCGGTCATCTTGAATTCCGAGACGATCTTGAAAGGGGACATGGCTATGCGTCCGGGGCCGCGCCGTGGCGGCGCGGTCTCCGCGTGTAGTCTACCAACGCCCGGGCGGGCCGCGTTAGCCGTCCTTCACGATCATGACCGAGGTGGCCTTCACCATCGCGGCGGCGCGGTCGCCCTCCTTCAGGCCGAGTTCGCGGGCGGCCTCCGCGCTGATCAGCGCCACAACGTGGTTGTCGCCGACCTTAAGGTCGACCTGCGCCAGAAGCCCTTCGATGTGGACGCCGGTCACGACGCCGGGAAGCCGGTTGCGTGCGCTGCTCTTCATCGTTGCTCCTTTTCTCCGGGGCGCGGCTGCATGATTTCGGGATCGGCGATAGCGAAGGCTGCGGTCAGCGTGAGGCGCGCCTGTCGGTCGCGCGGATCGACGCCGGTCAGAGACTCAATACGCTGCAGCCGGTAGCCGACGCTGTTGCGGTGGAGGAAGAGGGCCTCGGCGGTGGCGTGGACGTTCCCCCCGAGGGCGATGAAGGTGCGGAGCGTGGCCGACAAGTCGGACTGCGTGCGCTCGTCGTACTCCTCGACCGGGGCCAGCAGGCGGCGCAGGGCCGCGCGGACATCCCGCCGCCCCTCGACCGATTCCAGGGCCCCCGCCAGCGCTTCGATTGCCTCCACGCCGCTCATGGTAGCAGAGCCGCCACGGCGGCTCGCTTTCTTTGTGCGCTTCGCCGGTGTCCCCAGCCCGCCGCGCCGCTAGCATCGGTGTGTGCGCCATCAACGGAACAGAAGAACCCGCCTCGCCGGCTGTCTGACCGCGGCGTGCGTCGCCGTCATCGCCGTGACGGCGTGCGGCGGGGCTGGCGGCGAGCGCGCCGTCACCGTCTTCGCCGCCGCTTCGCTCACCGAGGCATTCAACGAGATGGCCCACGAGTTCGAGCAGCGGAACGAAGGCGTCGAGGTCCGCCTCGCCTACCAGGCAAGCTCCACACTGCGCATCCAGCTCGAACAGGGGGCCGACGCCGACGTCTACGCCTCCGCCGACGAGTTCAACATGGACCTCGCGGCGGAGGCCGGAGTCATCTCCGGCGACCCCGTGGTCTTCGCGCGGAACCGGCTCGCCGTCATCGTCCCGCATGATTCGGCCGAAGTCCGCAACCTCGGCGACCTAGCGGAGCCCGGCCTGCGGGTCGTCGCCGGCGACGACGCGACGCCTTTTGGGCGGTACACCCTCACCGCACTCCACCGTCTGGCCGCCGATCCCGACTTCGGCCCCGCCTACCGCGACGCCGTCGTGGGCAACATCGTCTCGAAGGAGGCGAACGTCCGGCGCGCCGTCGCCAAGGTCGAGATCGGCGAGGCCGACGCCGCCCTCGCCTACGTAACCGACGCCGGCGGCGCCGGGCGCGGCGACCTCGCCGCTATCCCCATCCCCGAGCGGTATAGCGGCCCGATCCGCTATCCCATCGGCGTCGTGCGCGGCGCAGCCTCCCCTGGCCTGGCCGCGGACTTCATCGCCTTCGTCCTCTCGGAGGAGGGGCGCGCTATCCTGCAACGCCACGGCTTCCTGCCACCGGACGGGGGCGCGTGGGGGAGCGGCGTCCTTTTGCGCCACGGCTTCCTGCCGCCGAACGGGGGCGCGTGGGGGAGCGGCGTCCTTTTGCGCCACGGCTTCCTGCCGCCGGACGGGGGCGCGTGATGGAGGCGGGGGCGCGCCTGGGCCGAAGCTGGCTGCTCACGGGGGGCGCGCTCGCCGGCGTCTATCTGCTCTTCATATCGCTGCCGCTCGTCGTCATGGTCGCGCGGGGCGTCGGCGAAGAGGGCTTCTGGGCCGGCCTCAGCGAGGGCTTCGTCCTCGACGCGCTCCGTCTCTCGCTGGCGACGAGCGGCATCGCCGTCGCCATCACAGCCCTGCTGGGCACGCCCGCGGCCTTCTTCCTCGCGCGGAGCCGCTTCCCCGGCCACCGCGTCGTCGACGCGCTGCTGGAGCTTCCCATCGTCCTGCCGCCCGCCGTCGCGGGCCTGGCGATGCTCATGGCCTTCGGACGCACCGGCCCGCTAGGCGGCCTGGGCGGCTCGCTTGCCTTCACCACCACCGCCGTCGTCATGTCCCAGATCTTCGTATCCGCGCCCTTCTTCATCCGTTCGGCGCGCGTAGGCTTCGAGGCCATCGACGACGAGATCGAGGGGATCGCGCAGACGCTCGGGGCCGCGCCCTTCGCCGTCTTCTGGCGTGTCTCGGTCCCGTTGGCGGGCCGCGCGCTGGTGACCGGACTGGTCATCGCGTGGGCGCGGGCCATCGCCGAGTTCGGGGCCACCATCATGTTCGCCGGCAGCCTGCAGGGGCGGACGCAGACCATGCCCCTCGCCGTCCTCGCCGCCCTCGAGTCCGACCTCGGCGCGGCCCTCGCGCTGGCCGCCGTCATGCTAGTCATGGCCCTCGGCGTCCTTCTCGCCGTGCGGTGGCTGGCGGAACGGAGCGGCGCCGATGCTTGAAGGCTGGGTGCGCCACTCCGTGGGGCGCTTCTTCCTAGACGCGCACTGGCGCGTGGAGGACGGCCGCGTGCTCGCCATCGTCGGCCCGTCGGGCGCGGGCAAGACCATGACGCTGCGCGCTATCACCGGCCTGGTGCGCCCCGACGCGGGCTATCTCGCTCTCGGCGGGCGTGTGCTGCACTGCTCCGAACGCGGCGTCTGGGTAAAGCCCCACGAGCGGGCCGTGGGATACGTTCCCCAGCAGTACGCCCTCTTTCCCCACCTCAGCGTGCGGCGGAACGTAGCCTTCGGCGCGCGGGGCAAGACCCGCGAGGAACGAGAGCGGGCTGCGGCGCGCGCCATGGAGACGTTCCGGATCGCCGACGTGGCCGACCGTCCCCCCGCCAAGCTCTCCGGCGGTCAGCAACAGCGGGTGGCGCTGGCCCGCGCCCTCGCGCCGGAGCCCCGGGCGCTGCTCCTCGACGAGCCCTTCGCCGCCCTCGACGTTCCACTGCGGCGAGAGCTGCGGCGGGAGATCTTGGGGATCAAGGAGCGGGTGGGAATCCCCATCGTGCTCGTGACTCACGACCTCGGCGACGCCGTGGCCATGGCCGACGGCGTCGTCGTCCTAGAGAATGGGCGCGTCGTCGACGAGGGCCGCCCGCTCGACGTGATCGAGCGCCCCCGCGCCCGAGGCCTCTCCCGCGTCACCGAGATTCAGAACGTCTTCGAGGGCCGCGTCGCCAGCGTCTCGCCGGAAGACGGCATCATGACCTGCGACCTGGGCCCGGTCTCTATCGTGACCGCCCACGCCGGCCTGCGCCCCGGCGAGACGGCGCGCGTCGGCGTCCGCGCCGGCGACGTGCTGGTGGCCGTCGAGCCGCCCGCCGGCCTCTCGGCGCAAAACGTCATCCCCGGCGTGATCGCCGACGTCGCGAAGGACGGGTTCGAGCGCCTGCTCTCCGTCGATTGCCGCGGAGTCACCTTCCGCGCCGAAGTGACCCCAAGGTCGGCGGCCCAACTGGACCTGCGTGCCGGACGCAACGTCTGGCTCGTGATCAAGAGCAACGCCTGCTTCCTCCTCGATTGAGGAAGGCGTGCCCGCGCTGCGGCGTATAATCGCCGCGCGATGCCCGAACCCTCCGATGGCGGCCCCTTTCTTCGGACGCCGTGGCGCGGCCTGCTCTTCCATGGCGACAATGCGCGCGTCATGCGGCTGCTCGAAAATGAGCTTGGCGACGCGATCGACCTGATCTACGCCGACCCCCCGTTCGCTATCGGAGAGGCCCTGCGCTTCGGCGCGCGCAAGCAAGCCCGCGAGCGGGCCCACGGCGAGCCGGCCTACCGCGACGTGTGGCAGGGCGGCATTGCGGCCTACACCGCCATGCTGCGGGAGCGGCTGGCGGCGATGCGGCGTCTGCTCGCGCCGTCGGGCGGCCTCTTCCTCCACCTCGATTGGCGGGCCTGCCATCACGGACGGCTGCTGCTCGACGAGATCTTCGGCGCGGAGAACTTCCGCAACGAGATCGTGTGGCACTACGGCGGCCGCGGCGCGAAGGCCGGCGCGGGACAGTTCCCCCGCAACCACGACACCATTCTCTTCTACTCCAAGTCGCCCGCGACGCGGTTCGCCACTCCGCAGGTCGAGGAACGCCTGACCCCCGAGGCGGCGCGGGCGCGGGGCTACCGGCGCGGGGCCGACGGGCGGTGGTTCAAGACCGCGCCGCGCGGGGACTACAGCGACGAGAGCATGGCGCGGCTCGACGCCGAGGGCCGCGTCCATCGAACGCGGACGGGAAGCGCGCGGGTCAAGTACTACCTACCGGAGGAGGACGGCCTCGTCATCGACCGCCGCCCGCTCGGCGACGTGTGGTCCGACATTCCCGACATGATGCACGCCCCCGCCGCCGAACGAACCGACTACCCCACCCAGAAGCCGGAGCGGCTGCTGCGGCGCATCGTCGAGGCCGCGTCGCCCCCCGGAGGCCTCGTGGCCGACTTCTTCTGCGGCTCGGGGACGGCGCTCGCGGCGGCTGAGGCGCTGGGGCGGCGGTGGGTGGGCTGCGACCTCAGCGCGGCGGCGGTCGAGATCGCCGCAGGGCGTCTGGCCAAGGTTGGCGCCGTCTTCGACGTCCACACCGTCGATTGATCCGCCCGGGCCGCCATCGGCGTGCTAGACTTGGGCCCCGCCGAAGGGCCGACCCATCGCGCAGCCGGTGAACGCCATGCCGAACGAGACCGACTTCGTCTTCGAAGACCCAGAGCACTTCGAGGAAGGGCTGCTCCACCTCGTGGACATGCTCGAGTTGACCGACCCGCGCCGTGCCGAGGCGCTGGAGAGTCAGGCGAAGGTGCTCGAAGCCGGCGTCGCGGCTCCGGTGGGCGGGACCTTCGAGGAATGGCGCGGCTTCTGCCTGAACATCGCCGGCCAGCTCAAGGCCGCACGGGGCAAGGTGACCGCGGCGGAGGGTCAGGCGATGCTCGACGCCACGATCGACCGCTTGGAACAGATGGCGGAGTAGCGCGCCCGCCGTTCGGCCTCGCAGGCTACTTTTTCTTGCCGAAGAACCGTCGGAAGCGCCCGCGCCAGTCCGCGCCGCCGCCGTTGTTGGAGTACTTGACCGGCTCGCCGCGCCAGGTCTTCTCGTAGCCCGTCTGCTCCTTGAAGGACTTCTGACCCCTGGCGATGACGAGTAGGTAGGCAAGGAGCAACAGCCCGATCGCCGCGCCGATGACCGCCGGGCTCCGCGCGAACAAGGAGGCGATCAGCACAACGGCGCCAAGGCCGCCGACCTTCTTGGGCGTGAGCCAACGGAGCCAGTGCCCCGCCTCTTGACGCAACGACTGCCCGGCGCGCTCCTGCGCATCCTTGAAGTGCTGGCGCAGCGGACGCCGAGGGCGGAGGTCGCCCGCCTCCCCCATGATCTCTTCGATTTCGCGTTCGTATCGCTCGGACATGCCGTCTCCCGCTAGGCCCGCCCCGGTTCCTCGTCCACCATCGAGCGGAGCGTGGTGATTATAGGCAATCGCGGCGGCGTTGTCGCGCTTCCTCAAGGAAGGTGGGAAGCGTAGCGCGTCCCGATGTGACCGTCCCGTTCCAGGGCGGCGCGGCGCTCCCGAGAATAGGCAAGCAACTCGCCATAGACGTAGTCGTTATGTTCACCCAAGCGGACCGGCGGTGTCCGAAGCTCGTTGGGCGTGCGGTCCATGGTCCACATCAGACCCGGATAATCGTGTGTTCCGGCGTCGGCGTGCTCGAAGCGTTTGAAGAAGCCGTCATGGGCGAGCTGCGGATCGTCGTACAGCTCCGAGTCGCGCAACACCGGCCCGGCGGGCACTCCATGGCGTTGCAAGGCAGCCGCCGCCGCCGCCGCGCTCAGCCCCGACGACCACTGCGCGATCCGTTCGTCGAGCGCGTCGTGGTGCTTGAACCGGGCGAGAACGTTCGAGAATCGCGGGTCGCGGCGCAATTCCGGCACCGCCAGCGCCTCGCACAGCCCCACCCACTCGTCGTCCGACGTGACGGACAGCGCGACCCAGTTGTCGTCGCCCGCGCAGGGGTAGGCGCCCTGCGGCGCGCCGTCGGGGCGCCGGTTCCCCAGCGTGGTGTGGACGCGGCGGTTCATCGTCCAGTCCATGATCGACTCCCCAAGGTAGGGGACGAAGTTCTCCCCTAAGGAGACCTCGACCATCTGCCCCTTGCCCGTCCGCATGCGGTGTCGCAGGGCCATGATCGCCGCGAAGGCCCCCGACGCTCCCGCCGCGCCGTCGCCCAGATAGGTCTGGTCGATGGTCGAGTAGTCCTCGTCGGGGTAACCGCGCACCAGGGTATGCCCCGCCGTGGATTCCACCTGCACCCCGAACGAGCGGTATTGCTTGTACGGCCCGTCGAGGCCGTAGGCGGGCATGCGCACCGCGATGAGATCGGGCCGAACCTTGCGAAGCTCCTCGTAGGTGAGGCCGAGCTTCTCGATGGTGCTCGGCACGTTGTTCTCAATGAAGACGTCGGCGGTGCGGAAGAGGTCGTCGACGACGGCGCGCCCCTCGGGCCGGAGCATGTCTACCGTCATGCTCCGCTTGTTGCGGGCGTGGCTTTGGAAGATGGGGTAGCGGTTCCAGGAGTTCTCCCCCGGCTCCCAATCGGGGTAGGCGAGGCCCCAGTCCTTGCGGAGGCGGGGCAGATCGGGCGGCGGATGGGCCAGGCGGCCGCGGGTGTTCGGCTGCATCAGTTGCGTGGACTCGATGCGGATGACCTCGGCGCCCCAGTCGGCGAGGAGCATCGTAGCGTGCGGCCCCGCCCACACGATGGTGAGGTCGAGCACCCGGATGCCTTCTAGGGGGAGCGCCATCTACACCACTCCCTCGCGGCGCAGCGCGGCGAGCTCCTCGGGTGCGACGCCGAGCCGGCCACATAACACCTCCGCGGTGTGCTCTCCAAGCAGCGGCGCGGGACGCATGGGCCAGCGCGGGCTGCCGTGCATGATGAAGGGACGCCCCACCTGCGTCACCGCGCCGGCGGCGGGATGCGTCACGCGTTCCCACATCCCCCGCTCCTCAAACACGGGATCGCCGAGCAGGTCCGACGAGTCGTACAGCGGCCCCGACGGAATCTGGTTCGCCTGCGCCAACTGGAAGAGGTCGCGCTTCGAGTGCTGGAGCGTGAAGGGGAGCAGGTACTCGTCGAACTCGTCCGCCGCGGTGGGCCTCGCCCGCGCCGTCGCCGTGGCGAAGCGTGGGTCCTCCAGGAGTTCGGGTTGGCCCATCATGCGCGCCATGTCGACGATCTTCGCCTCGCCCGACATGAAGTGCACGTAGCCGTCGGCGCAGATGCGCACCCCCGTCGCCGGCACGGAGCTCCCGATCTTGCGCAGGTTGTTCTCTCCCGTGTACTGATAGCCGACCAACATCGTCGTGCGCCGGTCCTGGCTGGCGGCCTGGGCGCGGAAGCGCGAGAACTCGACGTGGTCGCCTTCGCCGGTCGTCTCCGCCTTCCACAGGGCGATCATCGCCGCGCTCGACGCGCAGGCCCCCGCGTGATATTGCAGGACGTTCTCGCCCAGCTTCATCGGCTCGCGCCCAGGGAGCCCGGTCGCGTGCATCGGCCCCCCCATGGCGTAGGTGACGATCTCCGACGTCTTGAAGTCCCGGTAAGGCTCGCTCCGTCCGAAGCCGGTGATCGAGACCACGACGAGGCCGGGGCGGCGGCGCGACAGGCTCGCGTAGTCCAGTCCCAGCGCTTCGCTCTCGCTGGGCGCGAAGCTCTCGACGATCATGTCGGCCTGCTCGGCGAGCGCGAGCACAATCTTCCTCCCCGCCCGCGACGCCGCGTCCAGCGTCACACTGCGCTTGTTCGCGTTAAGGTGCAGGAACGAGCCGCTCTTCTCAGGGTCGGCGTCGTCGTGATGGAACGGCGGCGCGGCGCGTTGGGAGTCGCCGCCCGGCGGCTCGATCTTGATGACGTCGGCCCGGTGGTCGGCGAGCAGCTTGGTGCAGTAGCCGCCGGCGATCCCTTGGCTAAGGTCGAGGACGCTGACCCCGGAAAGGGGAGTCTCTGCAACGGGCGGGTCGAGCATCGGCGGCCTTAGCTCGCCGCGCCCGCTTCAGATAGACCGCGGGGCGGGCGAAAGTGCGCCAAGTATACGGCGCACCGCAAGCGTCGGCCCCGGGTTGGGAACATATGTTCTCTACGGTAACGATAAACCCCCTTGACAAGGGCTGTCAAGTATCATCGGCCCACCAAATTGGCCTCAGGCGGGTACAGGCGGAGGGGGCGGAGGCGGCTTTTCGCCGCGCACGGGCGGGCGCTACAATGCCCAGCGTGACGACTACCTCCCACACCACACGGCGTATGCGCGTCTATCCGCTGGACCCGCGAGAGCTCAGCCAGGAGCAGATCGCGGTCACCTTCGCGATGACCTCGCGGAGCCCCCAGCCGTTCGACGAGATCAGCCGCGTCGTCTCCGAGACGAAGGCGGCCGACTTCAACGAAAAGTGGGTGGTGGGCTACGGCCACGCCTCCGTCGCCGAGCACGCCGTGATTCACATGGCGGTGGAGGACCTGTCGCGGCTGGCGTGCGACGATCTCGAAGACAACCGTCTCGCCTCGTACACCGAGAAGTCGTCCCGTTACCAGGTCCTCGACCGCGGCAGCTACCACGTCCCTGTTGAGGTGCGTGGCCATGCGGTGGAGAGCGTGTACGTCGCGGCCTGCGACCGCCTCTTCGATGCCTACCACTCACTCATCGAGCGCACCCTGGCCTGGCTGCGGACGGCGCATCCCCAACGTGAGAAGGAGCGGGACGGCGCGTACCGGCTGCGCCTGCGCCGCATCGCCACCGACCACTGCCGCTTCACGCTGCCCGCGGCGACGCTGACGAACGTGGGCGTGACCCTCAACGCCCGCTCGATGGAGCACGCCATTAGCAAGCTGCTTTCGTCGGAGCTGGCCGAGGCCCGCGACCTCGGGGCGGCGCTGAAGGAACAGGGCCGCGCCATCGCGCCGACGCTGATCAAGTACGCCGACGCCAGCGAGTACCTCACGACGGCGCGGCGGGCCCTCGCCGCCAAATCGGGCGCGGCGGAGCGCGGCGCGGCGCTCCACGCCCGCCCCGTCGAGGCGAAGCTGGTCGACTACACGCCGGACGCCCAGGACAAGCTGGTCACCTCGCTGCTCTTCTCGAACTCGGGCCTCTCCTACACCGAGGCGGAGCGGCGCGGCGCCCTGATGGGACCGGAGGCGCGCCGGGCCCTGTTCGACGACGCCCTCGACGGGCTGGGGCCGTTCGATCCTCCCCTGCGGGACCTCGAGATGGTCGAGTATCTCTTCGAGCTCACGATGGACTACGGGGCGTACCGGGAGTACAAGCGGCACCGCATGCAGACGTACCTGCCGCAGCCGCTGACCCCAGACCTCGGCTACGTGGTCCCGTTCGTCGTAGCTGACGCCGGGGCCGACGACGAATTCGAGGCGGCGATGGCGGCTTCGGCAGAGGCGTACAAGGAGGTCGCCGAGGTTAGCCCGCACGCCGCGCAGTACGTCGTCACCCACGCCCACAACCGGCGGCTGCTGGTGAAGATCAACCTCCGCGAGTGCTTCCATCTGCTGAAGCTGCGCAGCGCGAAGGAAGCGCATTTCACGATCCGAGACATCGCCGCGGGAATGATTGCCGAGATCAAGCGCGTTCACCCCGAGTTGATCGGCTACATTCGGCTTCGCGAAGGCTGACGGCGGCACGCCTGGGCCGGTCGAATCCGCCCGCCGTGCTATACTCCGGCCAACTGTTACACGCAGTCTTGGCCCTGTCCGTTGGAGGCGCCAGCACGTGACCGAGCGCAGGCTTCCGCCTTGGTTCAAAGTCCGCTTCCCCGGAGGCGAAAACTACCGGCGGATCGTGGGCGTCATGCGAGAGCGCCGACTGCACACGATCTGCGAGGAGGCCCGCTGCCCCAACATCGGTGAGTGCTGGGAGAACGGCGCGGCGACCTTCCTCATTCTCGGCGACATCTGCACGCGGGCCTGCGCCTACTGCGCCGTCACAAGCGGCAAGCCCCAGGCCCTCGACCCCCTGGAACCGGTCCGCGTCGCCTCCGCGGTCGAGGCGATGGGACTGCGCCACGCCGTGGTTACCTCGGTGAACCGCGACGACCTCGACGACGGCGGCGCGTCGGTCTACGTGGAAACCATCCGGCGCATCCGGGAGCGCGCCCCCGGCTGCCGCGTGGAAACCCTGATTCCCGACTACCAAGGCACGGCCCTGCGGGCGGTCGTGGACGAGCGGCCCGACATTCTGAACCACAACATTGAAAGCGTCGAGCGGCTCTTCCCCCGGGTGCGGCCAAAAGGGAACTACCGGCGCTCGATCGAACTACTCGCCCAGGCCAAGGAATGGGCGCCGGAGATGATCACGAAGTCGGGCGTCATCGCCGGGATGGGCGAGTCCAAAGACGAGATCGTCGAGACCATGGCCGACCTGCGGGAGGCGGACGTGGACGTGCTGACCATCGGCCAGTACCTGCGCCCCACCGAGAAGCACATCAAGATCGACCGCTTCTACCGGCCCGAGGAGTTCGACGAGCTCAAGGCCGCCGGCCTCGCCATGGGCTTCAGTCACGTGGAATCGGGCCCGCTGGTGCGAAGCTCGTACCACGCGCACGAGCACACGGCCGCCCCCGAACAGCGGCGAAGGGAGCAACTTGCCAGCGGCGTATGACGTAGTCGTGATCGGCGGCGGCCCCGGCGGCTACGTGGCCGCGATCCGGGCCGCGCAGCTCGGGCTCAAGACCGCCGTCGTCGAGCGCGACCAAGTCGGCGGCGTCTGCCTCAACTGGGGCTGCATCCCCAGCAAGGCGCTCCTTCGCAACGCTGAAGTCGTCAACCTCGTGCGCAACGCCGCCGACTACGGGGTCTCCGTCGAGAACGCCTCCTACGACATGGGCGCCGCGATCGACCGCAGCCGCCGCGTCGTCAACCAGATGACCAAGGGCGTCCACTTCCTTCTGAAGAAGAATAAGGTCGACCTCGTGCAAGGGTGTGCCCGCCTCGATGGCCCCGGCACCGTGGCCGTGGAGCCTGGGGGCGAGCGGCTTGACACGAAGGCCGTGATCGTCGCCACCGGCGCGCGGGCGCGCGGCCTTCCCTCGCTGGCCCCCGACGGCGAGCAAGTGCTCACTAGCCGCGAAGCCCTCGACCTTCGCGAGCCGCCGAAGTCCATCGCCATCGTCGGGGCCGGCCCCGTGGGGCTGGAGTTCGCCTATTTCTACCGCGCCTACGGCGTCGAGGTCACCGTCATCGAGGCCCTCGACCGCTGCCTGCCCGCCGAGGACGCCGAGGTGGGCCAGGGACTGGCCCGCGAGCTGAAGAAGCTGGGCATCACCGTCAAGACGGGCGTGGCCGTCGAGTCGGCGGATCTCTCCGCCGACGGCGTCCGGCTCTCGCTGGGCGAGGGCGGGTCGGCGGGGGTGGTCGAGGCCGAGAAGGTGCTCCTTGGCATCGGAATCCTGCCGAACAGCGAGGGACTCGGACTCGAAGAGGCCGGCGTGACGCTTGGCCGCGGCGGCTGGATCGAGATCGACGAGGAGATGCGCACCAGCGCGCCCGGCGTCTACGCCATCGGCGACGTCACTGGCAAGCTGGCCCTGGCCCACGTCGCGCAGCACATGGGCATCGCCGCCGCCGAGGCCATCGCCGGCCTCGACATCGAGCCGATTATTTACGAGGACATGCCCCGCGCCACGTACTGCCAGCCCCAGGCGGCCAGCTTCGGTCTCACCGAAGATCAAGCGGCGGAGCGGGGCTTTAGCGTCCGCGTAGGGAAGTTTCCCTTCACGGCAAACGGCAAGGCGGTCGCCTCGGGGGCGACCGCCGGGTTTGTTAAGATCGTGGCAGCCGAGGACGGTGAGGTGCTCGGCGCGCACATGCTCGGACACGACGTGACCGAGATGCTGCCGGAGGTCTCGATGATCAAGGTGCTCGAGGGATCCAGCCTCGAGCTGGGGCGGGCCGTCCACGCCCACCCATCGATGTCCGAAGCCGTGATGGAGGCGTCGCTGGCCGTGGCAGGGTCGCCGATCCACATCTAGTCAACGACGACGCGCCGGCCCTCCGAGGCCGGCTGCCCGCGGAGGCCGGGGCATGGTGACAACGCTGAAAGAATTAGCCGTAGGCAAGGAGCTCGCCCTCGACTTTTACCGGACGATGACGCTCATTCGGCGCTTCGAGGAGCGCTGCGCGGAGTGGTATGGACGGGCGAAGATCGGCGGCTTCCTGCACCTGTACATTGGCGAGGAGGCCATCGCGGCCGGGGCCTTCGCCCGCCTCGCACCCCAGGACTACATCGTCAGTCACTACCGAGAGCATGGGCACGCTCTCGCCCGCGGCCTCGACCCCAAGCGGATCATGGCGGAGCTCTTCGGGCGCGCCACGGGCACCAGCAAGGGCAAGGGTGGCTCGATGCACCTGTTCGACGCCTCGAAGGGGTTCCTCGGCGGCTACGCGATCGTCGGGGGGATGATGCCCGTCGCCACCGGGCTGGCCCTCGCGGGCAAGGGCGAAGACCGGCTGTGCCTCTGCATCTTCGGCGACGGTGCGGTCAACGAGGGAGAGTTCCACGAGTCGTTCAACCTCGCCGCGCTCTGGCAACTGCCCGTCATCTTCCTGCTCGAAAACAACGGGTTCGGGATGGGCACGCGCGTCGAGCGTGCTCATGCCGGGCACTCGATGCACCGCCTCGCCGACGCCTTCGCGATCCCCAGCGAACGGGTCGACGGCATGGACGTGTTGGCGGTCTACGAGGCGATGGGGCGCGCCGTCGAGCACACCCGGGGGGGCGGCCCATTCTTCCTCGAAGCCATCACCTACCGCTTCCGGGGGCACTCCATGGCCGACCCCGTCGCCTACCGCGACAAGGCAGAGGAAGAGGTGTGGAAGAAGAAGGATCCTATCACGAGGTACGGCGCGGAGCTGCTTGGCAGCGGGGCGGCCTCCCAAGACGAGTTGGACGCCATCAGGGGCGACGTCGAGGAGGAAGTCAACGCGGCGATCGCCTTCGCCAACGAGAGCCCGGAACCGGGCCTGGATGAGCTCTACCGGGACATCTACGGCGGCTAGGGCGGCAGGCGCGGAGAAGGAAACAGGGCCATGCCCGATCTAACCTACCGGGACGCCATTCGGGAGACGCTGCGTGAGGCGCTCCTCAACGACAAGCGTGTGTTCCTGATGGGCGAAGACATCGGCTTCTACGGCGGCGCCTATGGCGTGACCAAGGGCCTCATCGACGAGTTCGGCGAGGACCGCGTCAAAGACTCGCCCATCGCGGAATCGGTCCTCGTGGGGGCGGGCATCGGGGCGGCGCTGGGCGGCCTGCGCCCGATCGTCGAGCTCATGACGATCAACTTCAGTCTGCTGGCTTCCGATCAGATCGTGAACGTGGCCGCCAAGCTGCGCTATATGTCGGGCGGCCAGCTCTCCGTGCCCCTGATCATTCGGACAGTCACCGGCGGGGGGAGCCAGCTTGCCGCGACGCACTCCCAGAACCTGGAGAACTGGTACGCCAACGTCCCCGGCCTCAAGGTCGTCGCTCCGGCGACGCCCTACGACGCCCGCGGGATGCTCAGGACCGCCATCGCGGGGAACGACCCCGTCATCTTCGTCGAGCACTCGCTGCTCTACGGCGAGAAGGGCCCCGTGCCCAAAGAGGAGTACGCCGTTCCCTTCGGCGCCGCCGACGTCAAGCGCGCTGGGAGCGACGTGACCATCGCCGCCTATCTGCGCATGGTCCCCATCGCGCTCGAAGCGGCCGAGATGCTGGCGGCGGCGGGTGTCGAGGCCGAGGTCGTGGACCTGCGTTCACTCCGGCCGCTGGACACCGCGACGGTCGCCGAATCCGTGATGAAGACAACCCGTGCCGTCGTCGTCGAGGAGGGTTGGAAGAGCGGCGGCTTCGGCGCGGAGGTCGCCGCCTCGATCATGAGCGACGCGTTCGATTATCTCGACGCGCCGGTGGCGCGGGTCGCCGGCGAAGAAACGCCGATGCCGTATAACAAGACGCTCGAACGGGCCGCGATCCCCGACGCCCGGCGGGTCGTGGAAGCCGTTCACTCTATCCTGTAAGGCGCCTCAACGGAGGCGGTAGGAGCCGCAAGCATGGCCAGCGAAGTCATCATGCCGCAGATGGGTTTCGACATGAAGGAAGGGACCCTGGTGCGGTGGATCAAGCGAGAGGGCGACGAGGTCGCGTCAGGCGAGATCATCGCCGAGATCGAGACGGACAAGGCGGTCGTCGAAATTGAAGCCTTCGACTCCGGTGTCCTCCGGCAGACGCTGATCGACGAGGGGACGACCGTTCCCGTCGGCGAGGTCATCGCCGTGATCGCCGCAGCGGACGAAGAGGTCGCGGAACGGCCGGCCCCGGCGGCCGCTCCCGCTAAGGCTCCGGCTGCGGCCGCGGTTCCCCCGCCGGCGGCCGCTCCGCCTGCGCCGGCCATGCGTGGGGACGTGAAAGCGTCGCCCCTGGCGAAGCGCGAGGCGCAAAAGCTCGGCATCGACATCGCCGCCGTCCCGGGCACCGGCCCCAACGGACGCGTGACCAAGAAGGACGTCACCGATTTCGCCGCCGGGGGCGCGCAGGCGCTCGCCGCCCCCGTTGCCGCGCCGGCGGCGGTCTCCGCGCCCGCCGCCGGGCCCAAGCGCGGCGAGGTCGTCGCGCTTAGCAAGATGCGGGACGCCATCGCGCGGAGCATGACCTACAGCAAGCAGCACATCCCGCACGTCTACCTCACCGCGGTCATCGACATGAGCGACGCGGCGCGCCTCCGCGCGCAGCTCAACGCGGCGCTTCCCGACGACAAGATCAGCTTCAACGACATGGCGCTGAAGGCGTGCGCCATGGCTCTGGTCAAGCATCCGTTGATGAACGCGAGCTACACCGAGGCCGGCATTCACGTGAAGGAGCGGGTCAACGTCGGGATGGCGATCGCGCTGGAAACCGGCCTTATCGCGCCTGCCCTCCTGGACACCGACACGCTCACGCTTCGAGACGTCGCCGGGGCGACGAAGGCGCTGGCGGGGCGCGCCCGGGCGGGCAAGCTCTCCGCCGACGAGTACACCGGCGCGACGTTCAACGTCACGAACCTGGGGATGTACGGCGTCGAGGAGTTCACCGCCATCATCACCCCGCCGCAGGCGGCGGCGCTGGCGGTCGGGGCGGTGACGCCGACTCCTGTGGTGCGGGACGGCGAGGTGCAAGTTGCCGACCTAATGCGGGTGACCCTTTCGCTGGACCACCGGGTCGCCGACGGGGCGCAGGGAGCCGAGTTCCTCGCCGAGGTCCGCCGCCTGCTCGAAAATCCCGTGACCCTGCTCGTCTAAGCGTCGAGACTCAAGCCGTCTTCCGTTGGGTAAGAGCGCTTCACACGGTGCTGGTCGTCATAACTCGAAGATTTACGGGTATAGACACGGTATGCTAGGATTACGGTCAACTTGAGTCCTAGGAGACTCATGCAGCCTACGAGGGGGGCTAAATGGCCTACAGCACGGTAAGCAAAAAATCAGGGAAGACCTATTACCTCCACTCCAAGGAAGTAACGCTGAAGGGCGGGCAGAAGCAGACGATCTTCTACTTCGCCGGCGCCGCGGGCTCGAACGCAATCGACGCCCTGCCCACAGGTTACATCGTAGTGGAGAACGAACGTACCGGTCTGCCGCTCCTGAAGAAGGGCTAACGAGGCCCCATCTCGGCGGCGCTTCGGCCGCCGTCTTGAACATCTCTCCTGGCAGCGCCACCCCTTTCGGGGTGGCGCCTCTTTTCAGCCCCGCTCTCGCGGGCCATCTCGCCGCAGGACGGACAAACCCTATGGGCGATGTCTTTCCCCAGATCGACGACCGCATCGCGGCCTTCATCCGGCGGCAGCATCTCTTCTTCGTGGCGACCGCGCCCCTGGGTATCGACGGGCGCGTCAACCTCTCGCCGAAAGGGATCGACAGCTTCGCCATTCTCGACCCGCTCACCGTGGCCTACGCCGACCTCGTGGGCAGCGGCATCGAGACCGTCGCCCATCTTCGGGAGAACGGGCGCATCGTCGTCATGTTCTGCGCCTTCGAGGGGCCGCCGAAGATCCTGCGCCTGCACGGGCGCGGCGATTGGGTCGAGCCCGGCGAGGAGGGCTTCGACGAGCTGCTCGGACGGCTCCCGCCCGGACTCGACGGGGCCCGCGCCATCGTGCGGGTCCACGTCGAGCGCATCGCCGACTCCTGCGGCTTCGGCGTCCCACGCTACGCCTACGAGGAAGAACGCGACCAACTTTACCGCTGGGCGGGCAAGAAGGGGGCCGCCGGCCTTCAGGCCTACGTCGAAGGGAACAACCGAGAGAGCATCGACGGCCTCCCCGGGCTCCGCTTAGACCGGGCGCGGTGACGCCACGGTCATGACGACGGAGTCCGAGGCCAAGCGCCTCGCCGACGGCGCGCTCGCCGCGGCTAGAGGCCGCCCCGCCGAGGTCTCGGTCCGCTTCACCGACGCCGCACTGACCCGGTTCGCCAACAACGAGATCCACCAGAACGTCGCGGAGCGCTCCGCCGCCGTCTCGGTACGGGTGGGCGTGGGCCGGCGGTGGGGCACCGCCTCCACCAACGACCTCAGCGACGACGGCGTCCAGAAAGCGGTGGCGCAGGCCAGCGAAATCGCGCAGGCTCTCCCCGACTCCGACCGCTACCTGCCGCTGCTTGCTCCGGCGACGCTGCAGTCCGTGGGGGGCTACGACATCGACACCGCCGAGTACGGCCCCATGCAGCGCGCCGCCGAGGTACGGACGATCACCGGCAAGGCGGCGGACGCGGGGCTCACCGCCGCCGGAGCCTTCCGGACCGGCGCGCACGGCACCGCCGTGGCGAACTCGGAGGGACTCTTCGTCTACCACGCCGGCACGACCGCCGACCTCATGGCGGTGGTCATGGACGACGACTCGTCGGGCCACGCCGGCCAGCTTTCCACGCGTGTCGGCGACATCGACGCGGAGGCCGTTGCCGATGAGGCCGCGGCCAAGGCCCTCGCGGGCCGTGCCCCTAGGAGCTTGCCGCCGGGCGACTACGAAGTCGTACTCGAAGAATTCGCCGTCAGCGACATGCTCGACTTCCTGGGCTACGTCGGCTTCGGGGGCCTGGCCGTCGAGGAGGGGCGCAGTTTCATGTCGGGTAGGCTCGGCGAGGCCGTGATGGGCCCCAATGTCTCGATATGGGACGACCCGTTTGATGATGCGGGCATCCCGCGCCCATTCGACTCCGAAGGCGCCCCAGCGCGGCGGACCGATCTGGTGCGGGACGGCGCCGCCGCATCGCCCGTCCACGACCGGTTCACCGCGGCGAAGGCGGGCACCAAGACGACCGGTCACGCGCTGCCCGCCCAGTATTCGATGGGCCCCATCCCGCGGAACATGTTTCTCGCCCCCGGCGGCGCTTCCAGAGACGACCTGATCGCTTCCGTCCGGCGCGGACTGCTCATCACCCGCTTCTGGTACACCCGGGTCGTCCATCCGCTGACGGTCCACATGACGGGGATGACGCGGGACGGCGTCTTCCTCATCGAGGACGGCGAGATCGCCGGCCCCGTTCGCGACCTGCGCTTCACTGAGAGCTACCTCGATGCCCTCAACCGTGTCGACGCCATCGCCGCCGAGACCAAGCTCGTGCGGGAGTTCTTCTCGGTGAACCGGGTGCCCGCGCTCAAGATCGCGTCCTGGCGCTTCACCGGCCGCTAGCCGAGGGAGCGGGAGGGTGGCGCGGGGTCTTACTCCCTCTCCCGCTGGGAGAGGGTTGGGGTGCGGGCGGGGGGAGGCGGGGCCCGCGCGACGTTACCGGAGCCTGCCGCCGGTACGCACAGGTCTCCCAGGGAGAAGATGACGCGTTGGCCCGCTCCTGTTAGGCTACCCACTCAGCGATGGAGTCATCCATGCGGGAGGAGCTATCGATGGACCTGCAAGGTCTCTCCGCGACGGTTACCGGAGCGGGGCGCGGGATCGGGCGCGGCATCGCCCTGAAGCTGGCGGAGGCGGGCGCCGACGTCGTGATCGGCGACCTCGATCCGTCCAACGCCGAGTCCGTGGCCGCCGAGGCTCGCGCCGTGGGACGACGCGCCCTCGCCGTCGAGGCCGACGTGGGGACGCGCGCAGGGGCGAACCGGCTCATCGCCGCCGCCAAGGACGAGATGGGCAAGATCGACATCCTGGTCAATAACGCCGGCGTCGTGGGCGCGCCCGGGTGGCAGAGCCGGTCCCAGCCCAGCGACGAGGACTGGGAGGCGGTGCTGCGCGTGAACCTGATGTCCAGGGTGTTCTGCTCCGAGGCCGCCGCCGAGCACATGATCGAACGCGGCTTCGGCAAGATCGTCAACATCGCCTCCATCGGCGGCATTCAGGGCAGCCCGATGCTCACGCACTACTGCGTCAGCAAGGCCGCCGACATCAACTACACCCAAGGGCTCGCGCTGAAGCTGGGGCGTCACGGCATCAACGTGAACGCAATTCTCCCCGGCCTCCTGATGACCGACATGATGAGCGGCATCTACGACATCGGCCGCGTCCGCGGGGAGACGCCCGAGGAACTCGGCGACGCCGAGATCTACAGCCGCGCCGTCTCCCGCGTGCCGATGGGCCGCGGCCAGACGCCGGAGGACATCGGTGACCTCGTGGTCTTCCTCTGCTCCGAGCGGGCGCGCAACATCCACGCCCAGTCGATCAACGTCGACGGCGGGTACCGGATCAGGTAGGCGGCGTGAAAGTCGCGGTCACCGGTTCGAGCGGCCTCATCGGCGGCGCCCTCGCGGCGTCGCTCGCCCAATCGGGCGTCGCGGTCCTGCGGCTCGTGCGCAACCGGCGCTCCACCGGCGGCGGCGCGGCCTTCTGGGACCCGGCGAACGGCGAACTCGACCCCGCCGCGCTCGCGGGCGTCGACGGCGTCGTGCACCTCTCCGGGCTCAGCGTCGCCGCCAAGCGTTGGTCCGCGGCGCGGAAAGCGGCGCTCCGCGCGGCGCGGATCGACTCGGGGAGGCTCCTAGCCGAGACCATCGCCTCCATGGACAACCCGCCCGCCGTGCTCGTCTCCGCCTCCGCCGTGGGGATCTACGGCGACCGCGGCGACACGGCGCTCGACGAGGAGAGCGGCGTGGGCGAAGGCTTCCTCGCCAAGCTCACCGCCGATTGGGAGGCGTCACTCGATCCCGCCAGGACGAAGGGCGTCCGCGTCGCGTGCGCCCGCTTCGGGGTGGTGCTTTCCCGGAGGAGCGACCCCCTCTCGCGGCTTGTGCCGCTCTTCCGTCTCGGCCTAGGAGGCGCGATCGGCAGCGGACGCCAGTGGCTGAGCTGGATTCACCTCGACGACGCGGTGAAGTCGCTCCGATTCGCGCTCGACAACGACGCCGTCGACGGGGCCTTCAACGCCGTCGCCCCCAACCCTGTCACCAATACCGAATTCGCCAAGGCTTTGGGCAACGCGCTGCGGCGTCCCGCGGTCCTTCCCGCGCCGGCCTTCGCCGTCCGGCTCGCCTTCGGCCAAATGGCCGTCGAGACTATCTTGGCCAGCACGCGGGCGCTCCCCAAGCGGCTCGAGGCGCTCGGGTTCACGTTCGACTACCCCGCCATCTCGCAGGCCCTCCAAGCCGAGGCCGCTTCATGACCGCGCTCCGCTCCCGTGAAGAGGTCAAGGCCGGCGACGAGCTTCCGCCGCTCGCCGTCACCCCCACCAACGTCTCCATCTTCCTCTTCGGCGTGGCTTTCTGGACCCCGCACCGGGTGCACTACGACAAGGAATGGGCGCGCTCGGAAGGCTACGACGACGTCCTGGTCACCGGGCCGCTCATGACCGGCTATCTCGTCCGTATGCTCACCGCCTGGTCGGGCAACGCGGCGGCGGTGAAGCGTCTCTCCCTCCGCAACCACGCCCCCGCCTTCGCGGGCGAGGAGCTCGTCGTCCGCGGGACCGTCGCCTCTGTCGTGTCCAAGAACCCCGGTGGCGAGGCGGTCATAGCGGTGTCCATCGTGAAGAACGGCGCGACCGAAGTCGTCTCGGGCGAGGCGGTGGTCCGGCTCGCCTAGGGGCGGCGATGTTGCGCCGCTGTTCAGGTGGTTCCATAATGCGGTTGTCCCGCTTTCAGGCGGGCTGAGGCGGTCACTCGATGAAGTGGAGTTCCAGCGTCTCCGAGGAGTTTGACGTCAAGGACGCCATCTCCGAAGTCGTGGGGAACGCGCGGGCCGACCTGGGAGGCGAGCCTCCCGACCTCGCCGTCGTCTTCGTCTCGCCGCATCACGCGCCGGACTTCGACATGATCGCCTCATCGCTGCGGGAGCGCCTGGGGCCAAAGACCCTCATCGGCTGCTCGGGCGGGGGCGTTATCGGCGGAGGCCGCGAGGTAGAGGACCGCACTGGCTTCTCGCTGACCGTGGCCTCGCTTCCGGGCGTCGAGGTCACTCCCTTCGTCATTCAGGACGAGCGCCTCCCCGACCCCGACGCCGGCCCCTCCGCGTGGGAGACCGCCGTCGGCGTCGCCGCCGCAGACGACCCGCACTTTATTCTGCTCGCTGACCCCTTCTCACTGCGCACTGATGCCCTGATCGCGGGCCTCGACTACGCCTTTCCGTCGGCGGTCAAGATCGGCGGGCTGGCCAGCGGAGGTCAGGGGCCGGGCCGCAACGCGCTCTTCCTCAACGAAGACCTCCACCGCGGCGGGGCCGTTGGCGTCGCCATATCGGGCGACATCAGAGTCGATACCATCGTGGCGCAGGGTTGCCGCCCCATCGGCAGCACCCACGTCGTCACCAAGGCACAGGGGAACATCCTGCTCGAACTTGACGAGGAGCAGCCGATGCAGGTCCTTCGGCGCGAGTTCGAGGGCGCGGATGAGCGCGACCGGCGGCTGATCAACTCCGCGCTCCACCTGGGCGTGGTGATGGACCCGCTGAAGACGGAGTTCGCCCAGGGTGACTTCCTCATTCGCAACGTCATGGGGATCCAGCGCGAGAGCAACGGCCTCGCCATCGGTGAGATGCTGCGAGAGGGGCAGGTGGTGCAGTTCCACGTCCGGGACTCGGTGAGCGCCGCCGAGGACCTCGACACGATGCTAGGCGCCCACGCGGAGGCCCGCCAGGACGCGCCGGGCGCGGGCGCGCTGCTCTTCTCCTGCCTCGGCCGCGGCCAGCACCTCTTCGGCAAGCCCGACCACGATACGGACCTCTTCCGCGGCAAGGTCGGCGACATCCCGCTGGGCGGCTTCTTCTGCAACGGCGAGATCGGCCCGGTGGGGTCGAGCACCTTCCTGCACGGGTTCACGAGCTCGTTCGGCATCTTCAGCCGCCGGGCGCCTTAGGGCGCGGCAGGAGCGCGAGCCTCGTGCCACCTCCTTCTGACAGCGGTGGGCAGGCCGCGCTCGACTACCACGCCGCCACCAAGCACTCGCCGATCACCATTCGGACGAACCGGCACTTCCTCGATTGGGCGAACCAGCCGATGCCATTCAAGGTCTACGAGGACCTGGACCCTATCGAGCTACCGCGCGGCCTCTCTCCCTCCTCGATCCCGGCCCTCGACGCTATCGGCGGCGGCATCTCGGCGGCGGAACGCGCCCCGGCGCTCGCCGACCTGGCCAAGCTGCTCTACTACTCCGCCGGCATCACCAAGAGCTACGACCACGGCGGACACAAGCTCTACTTTCGCGCCGCCGCCTGCACCGGCGCGCTCTACCACGTCGATCTCTATCTCGTCTGCGGCGAAATCGAGGGCCTGGAGGCGGGCGTCTATCACTTCGGCGCCCACGACTTCGCCCTGCGGCGGCTGCGGGCCGGGGACTATCGGGAGACCGTGACCGAGGCGTCGGGGCGGCATCCCTGGGTCGTCGACGCTCCGGCCACGCTGGTCTTCGCCAGCACCTACTGGCGCAACTCCTGGAAGTACCAGTCGCGGGCCTACCGGCACGTGGGCTGGGACAGCGGCACCATGCTGGCGAACCTCCTCGCCGTGGCTGCGGCGTCGGAGCTACGGGCCGGGGTCGTGGCGGGCTTCACCGACGGGCCCATCGAGACGCTGCTAGGACTCGACCCGCAGTGGGAAGGGGCTGTGGCGCTGGTCCCCATCGGGCAAGGCGTAGGCCCGACGCCGACGACCCCCGACACGCCGCCGCTCGACCTGAAGACCGCGCCGTTGTCCCGCACGATGGTGGACTACCCAAAGATACGCGAGTTGCAGGCGGCCTCGTCGCTGGTCACGCCCGAAGAGGCTGCCGCTTGGCGGGGCGACCCGCCTCCGCGCCACGACCCTCCACCGGCGCGGACGCCGGTCGCGCTGAAGCCACTTCCCACCCAGGCAAACGGCGAGGACGGGCCACGGATCATCGAGGAGATCATCCAGCGGCGCGGGTCGCCGCGCGCCTTCGCCCGCGAGCCGATCGATTTCGAGCAGCTTTCCGCCTGCCTCGCTTCGGCAGACGCGCCTCTCGCCGCCGACTTCCTTGGTGAGGCGGCCAGGCCGGTGAACGAGATGTACGTTATCGCCAACGCCGTCGACGGGCTGGAGCCGGGCGTCTACCACTACCGCCGCGAGGAGCGTGCCCTGGAGCCGCTGATGCTGGGAGACTTCCGCGATCAGGCCGGCTTTCTGGGCCTGGAGCAAGACCTTCCCAAGGACGCCGCGGCGGATGTCTTCTTCACCGTCGAGCTTGAACGGCTCGCCGAGCGGTTCGGCGACCGGGCCTACCGCGCCGCGCAGCTGGAGGCGGGCGTGATGGGCGGCAGGCTCTACCTGGCGGCCTACGCACAGGGGTTCGGCGCTTCTGGGCTCACCTTCTTCGACGACGAGACCATCGACTTCTTGTCACCGCACGCGGCGGGCAAGAGCGTGACGTTTCTGGTGGCCCTAGGGAAGCGGGCCAAGCGCCGCGCGCATTAGGGGGCCGGCATGGGCAGAACGATCTTCACGAACGCCAATCTGGTTGACGGCGAGCGCCCGGCGCGCGGGGGCGCGGTCGTCGTCGTCGAAGGGGAGCGCATCGCCGCCGCGGGGGACGGGCCGCCACCAGCCCTCCCCGGCGACCGAGTGATCGACCTAGCCGGCAAGACGGTCATGCCCGGGATGATCACGTGCCATCTCCACGCCGCCTACCAGAACGTGGGCGCGGGGACGGCTCCGCCCGGCATGGAGGCGCCGCCGGCGCTCCAGGCGATCCGCGCCGCGAAGAACGTGGAGACGGTGCTGATGAGCGGCTTCACCGGAGCCGTGGGGGCCAGCGTGTCCCACGACATCGACGCCTCGCTCAAGGAGGCTATCGACGCCGATCTCATCCCCGGGCCGCGGCTCATGCCGTCGAGCCGCGACCTGGTCACGACCGCCGACTCGAACGACTCCGCGCCGTGGTGGTGGGAGGCCCGCGAGCTCGGCGCGGTGCGCATCTGCAACGGCCCCGACGAGTTCCGGTACGCGGTGCGCGACGAGATCAAGCGCGGCGCGGAGATCATCAAGCTCTACCCCACCGGCGGCCATGGGGTGAAGCTGCCCAAGGACACCATGACCGTCACTCGTGCCGAGATGGACGCCGCCGTCGACGCGGCCCACGCGCTGGGGAAGCTGGTGCGCGGGCATATCGTCTCCAAGCGCGTCATTCTCGAAGCCGTCGACGCCGGCGTCGACGTCATCGACCACGCCGACATGATGGACGCGGAGTGCATCGAGGCGTTCCTGGGAGCAGGATCGTTCGTGCTGCCGAGCCTCTATCTCCCGCTGCGGATCATGGAGGAGGCCGAGGCGCGGGGCGAGAGCGCCTTCGGCTGGTGGGGTGCGCTGAAGCGGGACTTCGAGTACACCTGCAGCATCCTCGCCGAGGCCTCCGCCGCGGGCGTCAAGATCTGCGTCGGCGACGACTTCGGGACGTCGGTGACGCCGCACGGCGACTACGCCAAGGAGCTCGCGGTCTACACGCGGCACGCCGGCGCGTCGCCCCTCGACGTGATCCGGTGGGCCACGGTGAACGGCGCCGCGCTGCTCGGCATGAGCGACGACCTAGGCACCATCGAAAAGGGCAAACTGGCCGACCTGCTGGTGGTCGACGGCGACCCCACCGTCGACATCACGGTACTCCAAGACCGCGAGCGGTTGCTCGGCATCATGAAGGGCGGACGATTCTACAAGGACGCGCTGGCGGACTAGGGAAGCGCCGGGCCTAGCAGCCGTAACGGTCGAGGATGGCAAGGACCTCCTCGGACAGCCCCGCTCTCGCTTCCGCTTCGGCCTGGAGCGCCGCGGCGAAGTCTGGGCCGAAGAACCCGCCCATTTCCTCCTGGACCGCCTCATTGATTAAGCGGTCTTTCTCCTCATCGGTCTTGGTCGCATCGAGGCCGATCTGGAGAAGTCGGGGGAACATATTCTGGACGAGGCCCAAGAAATCCTCCACGAAGAGGGCGTCGGCGGGGTGGGACTCGGCCGCGAAGCGCAGGGCTTCCAGGACTCGCACCCGGGCGTTGTGGTAGGCCGGAAGATCTGCCGGCGGGGCCAAGGTGCCAAAGGAGCTGACGCCGGCGGCCGCCAACTCCGCTAGCGTGCCCCAGGTCAGGGGTCCGAGTGCTTCAAGCGTGCTTGGGTCGCCGTCGAACGTTCCAACCCGGTTGAAGACCTGCACGGCGGCGATCGACCCGCACGCCTGGGCGTAGACCTCCACCTCCGGGCCCACGGGCGGCGTCGGCGTTGGCGGTGGCGGCGTCCAGGTCGGGGCAGGGGTATACGTCGGGGCCGGCGTGTACGTCGGCACCGGCGTGTAGGTCGGGCCGGGCGTGGGTGGCGGCGCGGGCGTCGGCGTCGCCGTTGGCGGCAGTGGGGTCGCCGTTGGGGTCGGCGTGGGCTCAGGGCTGGAGCACGCGGCGACGGTCAGCGCCGCCGCCACGGCTATGCTCAGTAGGGTGACAGGTTTGAACATGACTTAAGCCGTCAAGCACTCATAGCGCTCCAGGATGCTCAAGGTCTCCTCAGAGAGCGCCTCCCTAGCTTCCGTCTCGGCGTTGACCGCCTCGACGAAGTCCGGGCCAAAGAACTCGCCTAGTTTCTCCTCAGCGAGCTCTTGAATCAACTGTTCCTTCTGCTCCTCCGTCTTGTTCGGGTCGAGGCTGATCTCGATCGCCTTCGGGAAGACGTCCTGCAAGAACTCCTCCAGGAAGGCCTGGATGAACAGACCTCCACTGGGACGCGCCTGGGCAGCATCACGGAAGGCTTTGATGGTGCCCAGCCTAGCGTCATGATATGCCTGAATCTCCGGCGGCGGCATGAGTTGGCCGAGGTTGTTCACGGCACCATCGAGCGAGTCCGCGAGCTTGCCCCAAGTGAGGGTGCCGGTCGGATCGAGTGTGAGGGGATCACCCTCGAACGAATTCAGCTGGTTGATGAACTGGATCGCGACGTCCATCTGGCACTGCTGCGCGTAGACCTCGACCGGCGACCCTGAGGGCGCCGGCGCGGCCGTCGGCGCGGGCGCAGCCGTAGCCGCCGGTGCGGGTGGCTGCGTGGCTGGGACCGGTGTGGCTGTCGGCGGGACTGGCGTGGCCGTCGGCGGCACCGGTGTAGCCGTCGGTGGGACCGGCGTCGCCGTCGGTGGGACTGGCGTGGCCGTCGGTGGGACCGGTGTGGCGGTTGGCGCGGGCATTGGGGTGGCCGTCGGGGGGACCGGCGTCGCCGTGGGGTCTGCGCCGGAACATGCGGCGACCGCCAAGACCGCGGCGAGGGCGGCGCTCATCAATGTGATTCGCTTGAACATAGTCTGGGCTCCTTGCGCAGTTTGAACTGCGCACCGCTCCCGCGCCTGCCTTCTCCTCGCTCCTTCGTTACTACGAATGCTTAGTTTGGACGGGTTCTGTCGTCTCCGCTACGCGCTTGGTTTGGTCATGGCGAAGGGGTCGAGAATGCGAGCGAGGTCGTCCGCGCTGAGGTCCGTCTGCTCCTCGGCGACTTCGGCGATGGTCCGCCCCGACTTCGCGGCGTCCTTGGCGATGGCGGCGGCCCTGTCGTAGCCGACGACGGGCGCGAGGGCCGTGGCCAGCATGAGCCCGCGCTCGACGGAGTCCGGCCCCTGGCTCGTCGCCTCCAAGCCCTCGACGCACTGCGTGGCGAAGTTCGACGCCCCCGCGGCGAGCAGGTCGATGCTCTGGAGGACGTTATAAGCGGCGAGCGGCATCATCGTGTTGAGCTCGAAGAAGCTCCACTCGCCGCTCTGGGTCACCGCCGAGTCGTTGCCGATAACCTGGGCGCAGACCTGTATGAGCGACTCGGCGATCACGGGGTTCACCTTGCCGGGCATAATCGAGCTTCCCGGCTGCACCTCGGGCAGCGCGAGCTCGCCGATCCCGGCGCGCGGCCCCGATCCGAGGAACCGAACGTCGTTGGCGATCTTGAGCATGCTGACCGCGACGGTGCGGAGGCAGCCGCTGGCCTGCACGACGCCGTCGAGGGTCGCCTGGGCCTGGAAGTGGCTATCGGTCTCGCGGATCTCGACGCCCGCGGCGGCGGAGACCTTCGCGCACGTGCGGCTTGCGAACTCGGGGTGGGTATTCACCCCGCTGCCCACGGCGGTGCCGCCCAGTGCGACTTCGCGGAGGTCTGCCCGCGCCGCGTCGAGCCGGCGCAACCCGCGCTCCATCTGGCCGGCGTAGCCATCAAACTCCTGGCCCAATGTGACCGGGGTGGCGTCCTGGAGGTGCGTGCGCCCCGTCTTGACGATGTCGGCGAACTCGTCGCTCTTCTTCCGCAGGGCGGCGTGTAGCTCATCCAAAGCCGGCGCGAGCCGTTCCTCGATTTCAATCAGCGCCGCCAGGTGTATCGCGGTGGGGATGACGTCGTTCGACGACTGCCCAAGGTTCACGTGGTCGTTGGGATGGACCGCTTTCGAGCCGCGGCCCTCGCCGAGCAGCTCGCCGGCGCGGTTCGCGATCACTTCGTTGGCGTTCATGTTGGTCGAGGTGCCCGACCCCGTCTGGAAGATATCGACGACGAAATGTTCGTCGAGCTTGCCCTCGGCGACCTCGTCCGCCGCCGTCGCGATGGCGCCGGCGGTCTTCGCATCGAGCAGCCCCAAGTCTTGGTTGGTCTCGGCGGCGCTGCGCTTGATCAGTCCAAGCGCCCGGATGAAGGAACGCGGAAAGCGCAGGTCGGAGATGGGAAAGTTCAACACCGCGCGCATCGTCGAGGCGCCGTAGTACGCCGCTTCGGGGACCTCCATCGGGCCCATGGTGTCGCGCTCGATGCGCACGCCGCTCTTTGGCGTCACAGGATACCTCCGCCCACCAGTATACCCGACACTCATATGCCCTATAGGCTACGGGCGCCCCGTCTTCCCACGCTCCCTTGCGGTCGCGGGGGGGAGCGCCAGCATCCGCCCCTCTAGGCGCGCGGGCGCCGCAGGCGCCCCTCCTCCCTCGGCCACACTTACGCAAATAGGCCACGCTCCCCGGGGAGCGTGGCCTATTCGGATCCAGACTATACGTGAGGGCGGAGGACGCCTATTCGTCGTCCTCGAGGCCGTAGAGCTCCATCGCGTTACCGCACGTCATGGCGTACTTCTCGGGCTCGGGCACGCCGTCGAACATGTCGGAGATCACCTTGCGGCTGTAGGGCCAGTCGTTGCCGTGGTGCGGGTAGTCGTTCGACCACATGATGTTGCGCACACCGACGTCCTCGCGATTCTTGACGGCGAAGCGGTCGATGATGAACGTGACGAGCCAGTTGCGGCGGAAGTAGTCGCTGGGCAGCATCTTCAGGTCGCAGCCGGTCATCGACCGGTTCCGCCAGTAGCGGTCGTCCCACCATGCCAGCACGGCGGGAATCCATCCCGCCTGGACTTCGACGCCGACCATCTTGAGCGTGGGGTAGCGGTCGAAGACGCCCTTGTGGATGATGTCCGACATCGTCTGGGGGAAGCTGCCGAACGGCATCCCGCCGAGCATGGTGTTCAGGTTCTCCGAAGCCGCCGCGGCGGCGATGGCGGCCTCCTTGGCGTTGCGCTTCCCGCCGCCGATGTTGATGTGGATGTGGACCGGCATTTCGAGGCTCTCCGCCTCAGCCCAGAACATCTCTTCGTCCTTGCCCAGCGTCGGATTGCCGCTCGGCCAGTGGGTCAGGATGACGCCGCGGTAGCCGGACTTCTTCGCGTTTTTCAATTCGGCAAGACTGTTCTCGATACCCAGGTTCGGCATCTGGTACATCGGTATCAGCCGGCGGTGATCGGCGGCGGAGAACTCGTTGTAGATCCAGTCGTTGTAGGCGGCGACGCCGGCCTTGTGGAACTCCTCGTCGTCCGAGCCGGTGAAGTAGGTCATCATCCGCTGCGAGGGATAGAGTACCTCCGCGTCGACCCCGTCGAACATCATCTCCTCGACGCGGGCGTCGCCCTCGAAGCAGCCCCTGTTGATCGTCTCATAGGTCGAGCCGTGCCAGTGCATCTCTTCGTACTTCTGGCCGGCGGTCGTGACCATGCCGATCGCTGCCGGCGCTACGTCGGGGAAGAATTCCCACGCGTCGCCGCCCTTGGGGTCCTTCACCACGCGGGGGGCGCGGTCGTGGAACTTCTTCGGCAGATACCGCAGCCACATGTCCGGGGGCTCGATGGTGTGCCCGTCCGAGTTGACCACCTTGTATTTCATCGCTTTCCTCCATTCGCCTCGCCGCGCGCCGACGCGTGGGCGGGCGCATCTTTGCTCCGAGTGAGCATAGCATAACGGCGCCGCCGGTTGACCCCCGCCGGAGTATGCAAGAGCCGGCCTCGCTTGATAGGATCCGGCGCACTTTCGGCGAACGCGGCAGTCCCAGTCAACCGGCGGAAAGGACGGAAAAGGGTTCCATGGACGACGAAGGGAACGGCATCTTCGGAAGCCAGCTCCTAAGATTCACGGATGAGTTCTTCCTGCTGTTCCGCGTGCTCTTCGCCTTTTTCGTCGGCCTGCATGGTTGGCAGAAGGCGTTTGGACTCTGGGGATTCCCCGTACCGCACCCCACCGACAAGCTCATCACCGCGGCCGGGTGGGTTGAGTTCATCTGCGCCTTCCTCATCGGGCTTGGCGTCTTGACCCGGCTCGGCGCCGGCGCGCTCACCGTGATGATGATCGTCGCCTACTTCCGGATTCACTTTGCCTTTGACGCCTGGCCTCACCTGTACCCCAACCCGGCCGGCGACATGGGCTCCGCCTTCGGCGCCCACGGCGGCGAAGTCCCGCTTCTCTGGTTCCTGATCGCCGGCGCCATCGGCATTCTTGGCAGCCGCAAGTGGGGCATCGAGCGCCTGCTCTTCAAGAAGGAACTCCTCTAAGGCGTCTCTCCAACACCAGGGCCGACCCAGGGGCCGCGGGCGCGCCGCGGCTCCTACCGGCCTTCGGGAGCCTTCATGCACTTCGCCTTCTCCGCCGAGGACCAAGCCTTCCGCCAAGAACTCCGCGACTTCTACGAACAGGAGTTGCCCGCGGACTGGTACGGCGGCTACGACGAGCGCGACACGATGCACGAGTACATCCGCTCGGTGCGCAAGAAGATGGCCGAGCGGCAATGGCTCACCATGGCCTGGCCCAAGGAGTACGGTGGGCAGGACGCCCCGATCACCCGCCAGCTCATCTTCGCCGAGGAGAGCGCCTACTACCGGTTCAGCGCCCGCGACCAGGGCGTCGGCTTCCTCGGCCCCGCCATCTGGATGCACGGCACGGAGGAGCAGGAGGAGCGCTTCCTTGGCCCCATTTCGCGCGCCGACGTCGCCTTCCATCAGGGCTTCTCCGAACCCGACGCCGGCTCCGACCTCGCCGGCCTCCGCACCCAGGCCCGGCGCGACGGCGACGACTTCGTCATCAACGGCCAGAAGATCTGGGGCGGGCACCTCCACATCGCCGACTACAGCTTCCTCCTCGCCCGAACCGACCCCGACGCCCCCAAGCACAAGGGCATCAGCTTCTTCGTCATCCCCGCCGACACGCCCGGCATCCGCTACGAGGAGTTCGGCAACCTCGCCGGCGGGATGCAGAACGTCGTCTACTACGACAACTGCCGCGTCAACGCCCGCGACTGCCTCATAGGCGAGGAGAACCAGGGCTGGTACATCGCCACCACGGTGCTGAACCATGAGCGCACCGTCGTCGAGCACGCCCCCACCGCCAAGCGCCAGATCGAAGACCTCATCAAGGTGTGGCGCGACTTCGGATGGAGCGCGGCCGACCCCGTCCGCGCCAACGTCCGTCACCGCCTCGCCCAGATGGCCATCGAGGCCGAAGTCTGCCTGATGCTGGCCTACCGCATCGGCTGGCTGCAGAGCATCGGTCATCAGCCGACGTACGAGGCCTCGCAGGTGAAGATCTTCGGCAGCGAGATGACGCAGCGCATGGCCCACACCGCCGGCGCTCTGCTCGGACTCTACGCCCAGATCGAGCGCCACACCGCCAAGCGCGGCTACGTCCTGGCCGACGGCCGCGTCGAGCACCTCATCCGCATGCAGCTCATGTACAGCCTTATCGGCGGGGCCAACGAGATCCAGCGCAACGTCATCGCAGGCCGCGGCCTCGGCCTTCCCCGCAGCTAGGCCGACTCCCTTTGAACAAGAGAGCCGAAGCAAGGCCTCTTCAACTGGGAATCACTCGGCTCACCGGCAGCGATATGTCCTCGAAGGAGGCCGGCGTAAGGCTCCCCTCCGCGCCTATCAACCGCGATTCGGCGTATTCTCCGTTTAACGGCGTCGAATATAGCTCCACCGACCGCGCGTCCAGGTTGACGATCCAGACTTCGGGGATCCCCGAGCGGGCATAGATCGGGAGCTTCGCATTGCGGTCGAACTCGATCGTCGTGTCGGACACCTCGATCAGCAGCAGCGCGTCGTCCGGCCCAGGGTGGCCCCGCGAGTAGTCGCGCCGTTTCAGCAGCATGAGGTCGGGTTGCGGCTCGCTTCCCGCGTCCAGCCGCACCGGGCCTTGGACCCTCAGAATGGCCCGCCCGTGAAGCCCCTCGAACAACATCTCCGACAGTCTATCGACACAGCTCGCGTGCCTGCTGCCGATTGGAACCATGGCGATGATCTCTCCGTCCAACAGCTCGACGCGATCTTCTCTCGTCAGAATGCCGGCCTCGGCCATCGCGTGGTATTCGTCCACGGTGAATGCGCGTCGTTGGATCTGCGTTGTCATGAGCGCCCTCGGCAAGCGCTTCCGCGCCGCCGCAATTGTAGCACGCAGCCCGCTTTAGACGGCCAGCTAGGCCGTCCTAGGCCCAGCGCAACAGAATCTCAGCAACACGCTTCGGGCTGCTGATCATCGCGTCGTGTTCCCCGGCCAACTCGATCTGCTCCGTCTCCGGTATCGCGAACTTGGCGGCGAACTTGCGCTGCCAGTCAGAGGGCATCGACCGGTCGCGGGTAAGCACGATCCAAGAGGCGGGCTTGAGTCCTACGAACCCGGCGCGCGCGACCTTCTCCATCGCCGGCATGGGGCGCTCGTGTTCGAACTCCCTTTCGAGGCAGGCCAGGAGCCATTCGGCGCGCTCCCGCCCCAGCCGCCGGCTCGACCGGTCGAGGTCCCACTCCGACTTGAACCGCTCCCTCGGCGCGGCCGGTTCAAGCCGCGCACCGATGTCCATCTTCCCCATGCTCACCAGCAGGTCGCGCAGGCTGTCGCCCTCGTCGGGGACGGCGCAGGCCATGAAGACCACGCGCTTGAAGCGCTCGGGAATGGCGGTGACCACGTAGGGGATGGTGAGACCGGCGAAGGAGTGCCCGACGACGACGATGTCGCGCAGACCGGCGTCCTCGATGTCGCGGATAGCCGAGGCCGCGTAGCCGGCCAGCGTGCAGTCCTCGGCGTCCTTCTTCGCTCCCCAGCCGGGCATGTCCAAAGCGACGAGCCGACCCAGATTGGGATGGCCCGAACGGGCCATCTCCTCAATCGTCGGCGTCCAGCACCATCCCGCCCGGCCCCCGCCGTGGATGAACACGAAATCGGTACCCATGGCGGCCTAGTCTACCAGCCGCGCTCCATAAGCCTTCCCCCCTCTGGGGGAAACTGAAAGAGGGCACGCGCCCGACGGGCGCGTCGGAGGGACAGGCCGGGCCGGAAGGTCTTGCCTCTTCTCCCAACGGGAGAAGATTGAGATGAGGGGCACCCTCGCGACCACCATGGCTTATCGAAGCCGCGGGCCGCCCCTACCCGGACTCGGAGAGAGCGCGTTGGAAGGCGAGGTCTTCGGGCGGCAGCGGGTCGTCGTCGGCCATGCCGCGCGACTCCTTGATCACGGCGTCGAGACGCCCAGACGCGGTGACGCGCCGGAGGGCGTCCATCACCGCCGCGTCGACGAGGCCCCGGCGCTCGAATTGGTCGAGGGCGTCGAAGACGGCGGCGAGGCTCGCGGCGCGGCCCAGGTAGTAGTCGCGGGCGCGCTCGTGGTTGTTGTAGGCCTCGAAGTTCTCCCCCGCCACGAGCATCATGCCCATGCGCCGCGTCTCCTCGGGCTCGTCTTCGATGAGCGCGGGGTAGTAGTAGTACAGCATCACCTTCTCCATCCAGGGATGGACGGCGACGCCCCAGGCGTCGAGCTTCGGCCCACATTCGGCGAGCACCCGCCGGAGCCGCCCCTTGAAGTCGAGCCGCATCGCGACGTGGTCGGCGACCGCGGGGGTGATCTCAATCCCCGTTTCGTGGAAGACGGGGGCCATCAGGTCGAGGAAGTGCCCGCAGGCGTGGGTCTCGTCGAGATCGGGGTAGCGCTCGCGCATCTCGGAGAGCCGCACCGGAACGCCACGCTCCTCGGCAAGGCGGAAGATGCGCCCGAAGAGGCGCGGGTCCATGCCGGCCCGGCCTAGGTCATGCAGCAGGCAGGTGATTTCGAGGTCGGCCAGCCGTTCCCGGGGCACGCCCAATTCGTCGGCGAGGGCGAGGACGATGCGGCTGGCGCGCTCGGCGTGTGCCTTGTCGTACCCCGGCACGATACGCGACGGGTCGCCGGGGCTGGGCGCGTCGTAGAGCGAGAGGAGGTTACGTCTGAGTGTCGCGTCCATCGAAAACCCTGCTCTCCCCCATCGAGGCAGCACATTAAGCCTCTCCCCCTCTGGGGGAGACTGAGAGAGGGCGCGCGCCGCAGGCGCGCGGGCGCCCAACGGCGCCGCTCCCATGATAGTCCGCCGATGCGCGCGCGGCGAGAAAAGTTGAAGGCCCCGCCGCGCGGGCCACGCGGCGGAGCCTTCTTGCGATAGCTCGCAATCGTTGGTTGGGCGGACGCTAGGCGTCCGGCAGGGGGGAGAGGTCGAGGTCCGGGGGCGGGTACTCAGGGAGCCGCCACTGGAGAAGCGGTTTGTCGGCGGCCTTATGATAGTCGTTGGCGTTCTTGGTCGACTCGTTGAAGAGCTCCTCGAACTGGGCCCAGTCGCCGGCCTTGATGGCTTTCTTGACGCCGCCGAGGTCGTCGGTGATGAACGGCTCCATCCACTGGGCGTACTTGGGGCGGGTGATCATGCAGGTGTCGATCAGCTCTTCGATTTCCTTGACTTGGAACTCGGCGAGGGGCCAGTTGCCCTCTTTGGCGGCGTAGTAGGCCTTCCACCACCGCGCGCCGACCTCCGGCATGAGCCGCGCCGGGCTGGGAAGCATCGCCGCGATGTCGTCGATGGTGAAGTAGGCGTGGCCGTTGTAGCCTTGGGGCTTGTCGTCTGTGGTCATGGAGCCTCCGAAAAGTGTTGCGCCCCTTCGAGATTGCAGGCCAGCGTAGGGGCCGGTAACCGAGGCATGATAGCAGCGGCCTTAGCCGAGGCGCAAGGCGGCGCCCTTAGAGATCAAGCGGCTGGTGCGCGGGAGGGCCTAGGGGGCGGAAGGCGGGGTCGGTACGGAGGATGACACCGAGGCGTTCGTAGTCCTTGGCCTGCTGTTCGAAGGGGCGGTTGGCCATGGCGCGTCCGCTGGGGTGAGCAGGGCTACGGGCGCATTCTCAACGTCGTCTCCCGTGCCGGGCTGGTCGGGGCCTCCGGCGCCGCGGCCTACGGCGCGGGCAAGGGCGGCATCTACGGCTTCACCAACGTCGCCGCCCGCGACGTCGCCGTCGTCGCCGCCTACCTTTGCTCGAAGGAGTCCGGCGACGTCAACGTCCGCTTCTTCTTCGTCCAAGGCGGCCAGGTCGGCCTCTTCGACCCCATCGCCGTCGGCCAAATCCTGGTCAAGGACAGCCGCTGGACCCCCGACGAGCTCGCCGCCGCCATCCCCAAGCTGCGGCGGCTGCCGCTGGAGGGGATTTACTAGGGGCGACCGAGGGCATCTGCGGGCCCACCGGCTAGCAGTCGGGCATTTCGCCGCCCAGCGAAGGGCGTGGCGGCTATTTTGTTATTGGACGGCAGCGCTGCAAGATGTACGCTAGGCTCCTGTGATCACCTGGCTGTGCCCTTCACCTTAGGCATGCTTTTCAAGGGCTCTTGATATCGACGCAATTGTCTTGTCAAGATTGTTCGCCATAACTCGGAGTTCCTCGCTTCCCCGCGCCACTTCACGGTTGAGCCGACGTTCCAGACGAGGCAGCGTATCCATTTTCGTCGCCAGGTCGAGTTGTGAGTCGCGCGCCCGGATCGTACTAGATTGGAAGAGCCGCAGCGAAGTTAGCTGTTCTTGAACCTCAGGGCTGGTTACGTCGGACTGTGCCAGTTGGAATGACACAACAGACTCCAGACTGTCTTCGGTATTCTGTGCAATATCCGAATACTCAGCATTCGCTTTCTTCAGTTGGGAACTGAAGTGGGCTATTTGTTCAGCCAGTCGGCGACACACTCTCTGTGCGGCCGCCGGAGAAGAAGCACTGGGATTGGCGCTGATCTGCGTTAATTCCTCCGTTGCATGTCCTATGGATTGGGTTAGCACGTGAAGGTCGGCCGACACTCCTTCGACGATTTCTGCGATGCGACCGTAACCATCATTGAGGTCGGTCAGGTGATCGAGGACTCCTCGATCGTCTTCCTGTGCTGTACCGGGAATCGTGACATCTGTGGATCGCTCCGACACAGGCTCGACCTGAGCGAAATCGGTGACAGGGCTGCCGAACGGTAGAGTCCCATTAAGAAACTTCCTTGCGTAGTCAGTCAGTTTCCCCTTTGCCTGGTCAATATGTGCGAAGTGTGTGCTGTATTCCAGCAGGCGGTACGACTTCAGGTCGAAAGGGACCTCATCGATGACCTGCGTGAGAAGAATAACAGGCTTCCTGAGAGCATGGGCGAGACCAAGCTCGTAAAACACATTTGGGTTCGAGCCGGTTAAGTCTGCAACAATCAAGTCGCTCTTATGGATGCTCTCCAGGATGTCCTTGAGGATATTTTGTTGACTGTCTATATCGTCAGCACGGTCGACGTCGAATCCAGCTTCTTCCAGCAGGGGTTTGATGAAACGTGTATAAATGGTATCGTCGTCGAACGGCATTAATAAGAATGCGGAAGGCTTGTTAGTCATCGCTGGAACCTCAAGAGCCGATCCGTGCGGTTTTGGGTAGCTATCCCGTTGCCCACGCTATTGTAGCTCCGCTGGAGCCCTTAGCCCAACTCTCTAGCCATCAGATACGTGTCGCAAGGGCGCGCCTAGCAGCTGTAGCGGTCGAGGATGGCTACCCCGCGGGCGCCGACGCGCCTGCGGCGCGGTTCTCTCGCTCGCCCAGGGAAGGGAGAGGCCGAAGGGACCCGCCCCTCACCGCCCGCACTACTCTAGTCTCTTCCAAGGGGGAAGGGCCGGAGAGGAGGGCGAGTCGCGACTCGCCCCTACAGGTCCAAGGGCTGGTGGGCGGGAGGGCCGAGGGACCTGAAGTCCGGGTCGGTGCGGAGGATGAGGCCGAGGCGCTCGTAGTCCTTGGCCTGCTGTTCGAAGGGGCGGTTGGCCATGGCGCGTCCGCTGGGGTGGTACAGCGGCACGACCTTGGCCTCGCGCCAAGGGACGGCGGTGGCGACGGCGTCCTTGAGCTTGATGGCGTGGGGCTCGATGAGGTGGAGCGCGTCGAGGGCGCGAACGCCGAGGGTGACGACATACGGCGGCTGCACGATGTCGATCATCTCGCGGAGGTAGTTGGAGCAGTTGCGGAGCTCGGCGGTGGTGGGGCGGTCGTTGCGGCCCTCGGCGTCCTTGGGGTTGCACTGGACGGCGTTGGCGATGAAGAGGTCCCCGCGGCGGAGCTCGGCGTGTTCGAGGAGGCGCTGGAAGTTCTCGCCGCTGCGGTCGCCCTGGAAGGGAACGCGGGTGACGGCGGAGCCGAAGCGCCCCGGGGCCTCGCCGATGACGAAGACGCGCGCCTCGATCCGCCCGTTCAGGGGGCCGAGGACGGCGGAGTTGCGCTCCATGCGGGGGCAGAACTCGCAGTCGTAGGCGCGCTGCGCCACGTCGGCGAACCAGATGTACTGCTCTTCAGTGGCGCCGCCGTTCATGGCCGTGGGCTAGCGGGCCTCGTCGACCATGGAGAGAAAGCGGTCGAACATCTCGACGTTATCGAGAGGGCCGGGCGCCGCCTCGGAGTGGTACTGGATGGTGAGGATGGGCATCGAGATGTGGCGCAAGCCCTCGACGGTGCCGTCGTGGAGGTTCACGTGGCTCACCTCGGCCTCGCGGGGGAGGGAGTCGGCGTCCACCGCGTAGCCGTGGTTCTGCGCCGTGATGTGGACGCGGCCGGTCTCGTTGTCGCGCACGGGGTGGTTGCCCCCGCGGTGCCCGAACTTCAGCTTGTAGGTCGTGCCGCCTAGGGCGTGGGCGATCACCTGATGCCCCAGGCAGATGCCCATGATGGGCCGCCGCCCCAGCAGGGTCTTGGTGCTGGCGATCAGGTAGTCGAGCGGGGCGGGGTCGCCGGGGCCGGGCGACAGCAGGATGCCATCGGGGTTGGCGGCGAGGATTTCCTCGCCGGTGGTCGAGGCGGGGACGGTGGCGACGTCGCAGCCGCGCGCCCTGAGCAGGCGCAGGATGTTGTGCTTCACCCCCATGTCCACGACGGTGATACGCCGCTGGGGACGGGCGCCGCCGCTCCAAGGCTCCCCCTGCTCCGCGGTAACCGACCGGACGTAGTCCTGATCGTCGTAGGCCGGGCTGTCCCGGAGCAGCTTCATCGCCTCGTCGGGCGTGGCCTCGGAGGTCAGCACGCCCATCATCACGCCCCGGTTGCGCAGGCGGCGGGTGAGTGCCCGCGTATCGACGCCGGCGAGGCCGGGCACGCCCTCGGCGACGAGGTAGTCGTGCACCGTCATCTCATTCCGCTGGTGGCTGGGCCGGTCGCAGTGCTGGCGGACGACGAAGCCGCGCACCTGGATGCGGCGCGATTCGACGTCCGCCTTGTTGACGCCGTAGTTGCCGATGAGGGGGTAGGTCGGGGTGACGATCTGGCCGGCGTAGGAGGGGTCGGTCAGGATCTCCTGGTAGCCGGTCATGCTGGTGTTGAACACCACCTCACCGACGGACGTCGCCCGCGCGCCGAACGCTTCGCCCCGAAAGATCGCGCCGTCTTCCAGCGCCAGGAACGCCTCAGGCACTCGTCACCGCCTCCTGTCGTTCGTCGTGGACGATCATGCCGTCGTGCAGGGTCGCGACCACGCGCCCCTTCAGGCGTTGCCCGGCGAGCGGGGTGTTCTTGCCCAGCGACGCGAATGCCTGCGGGTCGACCGTCCACTCGTGTTCGAGGTCGGCGATGGTCACGTCGGCGGGGGCGCCCTTGGCCAGCCGGCCCAGCCGAACGCCGGAAGTGCCGAGGACGCGGGCGGGGCCTTCGGTGAGCGCCGCCACAATCACGGACAGCGGGACGCGTCCGGAGTGCGCCAGGGTCATGAGGGCGCCGAACGCCGTCTCGAAGCCGCTGATGCCGTAGGCGGCGGCCTCGTACTCGCAGAGCTTGTCGACCGTCGCGTGCGGGGCGTGGTCGGTGGCGATGGCGTCGATCGAGCCGTCGGCGAGCCCTTCGATCATCGCCTCGACGTGGCGCCGGGGCCGCAGCGGCGGGTTGACCTTGGTGTTGGTATCGTAGGCCACGGCGGCGGCGGCGTAGCCCGTAGGCGGAGCGCCGTCAAGGGCGCGGTCGCCGCCGACCCATTCGTCGGTCAGGGTGAGATGGTGCGGGGTCACCTCGGCGGTGACGGGGAGGCCGCGCTCCTTGGCGCGCCGGACGATGTCGAGGGCGCCGAGGGTGCTCATGTGGGCCACGTGGAAGCGGCCGCCGGTGAGCTCGGCGAGCTGGACACCGCGGGCGACCATGGCCTCCTCGGCGGCGGCGGGCTGTCCCCGTAGGCCGAGGCGCGTCGAGACGCTCCCCTCGTGCATGGCGCAGCCGACGTAGGAGGGCTCCTCACAGTGGTCCATGATGGGCGCGCCGAGGGCCTTGGAGTAGGCGAGGGCGCTGCGCAGGAGCCCCAGCGTGAGCACCGGGCTGCCGTCGTCGGAGAACGCCACCGCGCCGCCCTCGGCGAGCTCGGCCATTTCGACGAGCTCCTCGCCCTTCCGCCCCTTCGAGACGGCGGCCACCGGCAGGACACGGACCGGCGCGCCGGCGGCGCGCCCCAGCACGAAGTCGAGCGTGGCCCGCGAGTCGATGGCGGGGTCGGTGTTCGGCATGCAACAGATGGTGGTGAAGCCGCCCCTGGCCGCGGCCCGCGCGCCGGTGGCGATGGTCTCTTTCTCCTCGAACCCCGGCTCGCGGAGGTGGGCGTGCAGATCGACGAAGCCGGGCATGACGACGAGGCCGCCCGCCTCGATCACGTCCGCGCCCTCCGGCAGCGCGTCGACGCCGCCAAGCGCGGCCTCGACGATCACCCCGCCCGCGATGAGCAGGTCGCCGACGCCGTCGAGCCCGCTCGCCGGGTCGATGAGCCGCCCGCCGTGTATGAGGAGCGGGGCGTTCACTCGCCGCGCTCCCCGGAGGCTAGCAGGTAGAGCAGCGCCATGCGGACGGCGACGCCGTTGGTGACCTGGGTCTCGATGAGGGAGCGCGTCCCGTGGGCCAGCCCGTGGCTGATCTCGACGCCTTCGTTCATCGGGCCGGGGTGCATCACCATCGCGCCGGGCTTGGCGCGCAACATCCGTTCTTCGTTCACCTGATAGAAGCGGACGTACTCGCGCAGGCTGGGGAGGAGGCCCGCGGTCTGGCGCTCCTTTTGGACACGGAGCGCCATCACCACGTCCGCGCCGTCGAGGGCGCGGTCGATGTCCGTCTCGACGGAGAGGAAGCCGGTGTCGTCGGGGTCGAAGGCGGCGGTGGCCTCGAAGGGTAGGAGGGTGGGCGGGCCGCAGAGCGCGACCGATGCGCCGAGCTTCTGGAGGCCCCAGAGGTTCGAGCGGGCGACGCGGCTGTGGAGCACGTCGCCGACGATAGCGACGCGGAGCCCGTCGATGGCGCCAAGCCGCTCGCGGATGGTGAACAGATCGAGGAGAGCCTGGCTGGGGTGGGCGTGGGCGCCGTCGCCGCCGTTGATGACCTTGACGGTGGTGTTGCGGGCCACGAGGTGCGGCGCGCCGGAGAGGCCGCTGCGGATCACCAGCACATCGGCCCCCATCGCCTCCAGGGTGCGGGCGGTGTCGACCAGCGACTCCCCCTTGGCGCGGCTGCTCTCCGAGGCTGAGATGTTGATGACATCGGCGCTCATGATCTTGCCGGCATGCTCGAAGGAGGCCCGCGTCCGCGTGCTCGGCTCGGCGAAGAGCGTCACCACGGTGCGCCCCCGCAGCGTGGGCACCTTGCGGATCTCGCGCCCCAGCACCTCGCGCATCGCCTCCGCCGTCTCTATGACGCCCTCGATCTCGGCGCGGGTGAAGTCGTCGAGGTCGAGCACGTGGCGGCGGGGGGAGGTCGGCGACGCGGGCCGCTCGGCGGCAGCGTGGACCTCGGAGCGGCTTTCGGTCATGGTCATACCGGGCTCCCTTCTCTCTCGCCGTGGCGGCCCCGCTCGGGGGTGTCCGCGATGACGACACCGTCATCGCCGTCCACCTCGCGGACACGGACGCGGACTCCCTCGCCCCGCGACGTGGGGATGTTCTTACCCACGTAGTCGGCGCGGATGGGCAGCTCGCGGTGGCCGCGGTCCACCAGAACCGCGAGCTGGATCTGCTTGGGGCGTCCGAAGTCCATCAACGCGTCCATGGCGGCGCGGATGCTGCGCCCGGTGTAGAGCACGTCGTCGACGAGGACGATGGTGGTGTTGGTGAGGTCGGCGGGGAGGTCCGTTTTATGCAGCGGGGAGCGGCGGCTGGAGAGGTCGTCGCGGTAGAGCCCGATGTCGAGGGCCCCGACGGGGACGTCCGCGCCCTCGAAGTCCGCGACGTGAGCCGCAAGACGGCGCGCCAACGGCAGCCCGCGGGTGAGCACGCCCACGAAGAGCAACCCCTCGGCACCGTGGTTCCGCTCGACGATCTCGTGCGCGACCCGCACCAAGGCGCGGCGGATGTCCTCCACGTCAAGGACTTCCTTCTCACGCACGGCACGCCTCACAAAGAAAGACCTCCGGTGCGGGCCGGAGGCCTTCGTCATGCCGATATGGAGGAGCGCTAAACGCTCGGGGCGTCAAATACCGCATACTTCCCTTGTCAGCCTCGCCGGACCGACTTAAAGGCGCGGAGCTTCTTTGTCTTACGGGCGCATGGTAGCACGCCGACGCGGCGGGCGGAAGCCCCAGCGGCCCGCTTCGGGTCCCTTGGCAGCCGCTGGGGATGAGGGTGACGGGCCTCGATAACCTTTGGCGGCTGTGAGGAGGCCCCTCATCTCAACCTTACTCCCGTGGGAGACCTTTGCGTAACTGGGGTCGAGGAGGGAGAAGCACTCTTCGGGCGCTCGCGCGCCTAGCGGCGCGCGCCCTCTCTCATATCTCCCCCAGAGGGGGAGAGGCCGGAGGGCGCCCACAAGGGGCGCCCCTACGGGAGGGATGGATTCCCGCTTTCGCGGGAAAGACGGATATGGACAGGTTACGCAAAGGTCTCCGTGGGGAGAAGAGGCAGGACCTCCCGGCCCCACCCATCCGACGCGCCTGCGGCGCGGCCCTCTCTCAGTCTCCCCCAGAGGGGGAGAGGTTTAAGGTGCTCCCCCAGAGGGGGAGAGGCCGGAGGGAGGGGCTACTTGACCGAGCCGGCGGCGAGCAGGGCCTCGATTTCGAGGGGTGTGTAGCCCGCCGAGGCGAGGATGTCGCGGGTGAAGTCGCCGAGCCTGGGCTCGACCCGCTCGATGACGGACGGCGTGCCGCCGAATTTGGTCATCGGCGCGACCTGGCGGGCCCGGCCTCCCGAGGGGCGGTCGTAGTCGACGAACGCGCCGCGGCTCTGGAAGTGGGGGTCGCCGGCGAGCTCGCCGATCTCGTAGACCGGCGCCACGCAGCAGTCGGTGGGCATAAGGTCCGCGGTCCACTCGTCGCGGGTGCGGGTGCGGAAGATCGCGGCGAAGGCGGCGCGCATCTCGTCGATGCGGGCGTCGTCGTACTGATGGTCGATGAAGTCCTCGCGGCCCAGGGCCCGGCAGAGGTTCGCGTAGAAGTACGGCTCGACGGCGCCGACGCTGACGTACTTGCCGTCCTTGGTCTCGTAGGTGTCGTACCACGCGTACTTGCGCAGCGTCATCTCGGAGCCGCGGGTGACGGGAACCCCGGTCTCGTGCTCCATTTCGAACCAGCGGTGGACGAGGTTGAGCAGGCCGTCGGTGGCGCCGGCGTCGACGAACTGGCCGCGGCCGGTGCGGCCGCGGGCGACGATCGCCGCCAGGATGCCGATGACGCCCTGCATGCCCCCGCCGGCGGCGTCGCCGACCGTGCCCGCGGGATGGGGCTTGTGATCCGGGTCGCCGTTCAGCGCGGCGAGCCCGGCGAGCGCCTGGTAGTTGATGTCATGGCCCGCGTAGCCGGCGTATGGACCCGTCGCGCCGTAGCCGGTCATCGAGCAGTAGACGAGGCGGGGGTTGACCTTCGCCATCGTTTCGTAGTCAACGCCGAGGCGCTTGGGCGTGCCCGGACGGAAGCCGACGCCCATCGCGTCCGCCGTGGCGGCGAGACGGTAGAAGACGGCGCGGCCGGTCTCGCTCTTAAGGTCGAGGCCGATGACGCGGGTGTTGCGGCGCAGGCTGTAGGTCCGGGCGTCGTTGGCGGGGAGGGCAGCACGGCGGGCCGCGCTCGGCGCCGGCTCGGCGATGCGTATGACGTCGGCGCCCATGTCGGCGAGGATGCGCGAGCAGTGCCCGCCGGGCCCCACGCGGGCCAAGTCGAGATACCGGACACCTTCGAGCGCGCCTGCCACGCCGTCCCCGCCGCGGCCCTTAGCCGCGCTTTGGCAGTTGCGGAATCAGCCAGGAAAGGTAGGCGTCTTCGCTGCGGGTCTGCATGAAGAGCCGCCCCGTCCCGCTGTAGGAGGCGACGAGGCCCTCGCCGCTGAACAGGGTGGACTTGAGCCCGCCGACCTTCCGCACGTTGTAGTCGATGGTCGAGTCGAAGGCGACCATGTGGCCGGTGTCGATGGTGTAGCTCTGTCCGGGGTTCAGGGTGATCTCGTGGATGCCGCCGTAGCTGCTGAGGAAGAGGTCGCCCATGCCGGAGGCCCTGAGCAAGAAGAGTCCCTCTTTGGAGAAGAAGCCCTTGGCGCCGCTCCACTTGGTGTCGACCTCGATGTCCGGCGACGACGCCATGTAGGAGCCCGACTGCACGAAGACCGTCTCGCCGTTGAGGCGCAGGTGCGCGATGTCGCCGGGAAGCGCGGGGGCGAACATGACCTCGCCAGGGCCGTTCTGCGCGACGAAGGTGTTCTGGAAGAAGCTCTCGCCGCCCAGCATTGAGCGCTTCAGGCCGCCGAACAGCCCGCCGCGCGCCTCCGTTTGGATCTCCACGTTGTCCGACATGGCCACCATGGCCCCGGACTCGGCGACGATCGACTCGCCGCCCCGCAGCGCGATCTTGGCCAGCGCGTACGACGGTTGGTACAGAATCTCGAACTCCATGCATCCTCCTTGACGCCCCGCGCGGCGGGGTCTTGCGGTCTTGCCGCTCCGTTGAACTCTACCTTCCATTATGTACTATGCCACCTACCGCGATGCGCCGGTTGCCCCCCGCGAGTCCGCCGCCTATAGTGCGCTGCGTTCGCGGGGCCGCCCTTGTATGCGCCCCGGCCATTCGCCCGCTGGTCCGGGAGGAGAGACGTGCCCACACTACTCGAAGGAAAGATCGCACTGGTGACTGGCGGCGGCGGCGGCATCGGACGCGCCACGGCGGGCATCTTCGCCCGCGAGGGCGCCAAGGTGGTCATCGCCGACGTGCTCGAAGACGGCGGTGCGGAGACGGCCCGCATGATCGAGGACGCCGGCGGCGAGGCCTCGTTCGTGCGCTGCGACGTCACCGACCCCGCCTCGGTCGAGGCGCTCGTCAAGCGCGTCGTCGATCTCTACGGACGCCTCGATTGCGCCTTCAACAACGCCGGCATCGAGGGGGTCCCCTACCTCCACGTCGCCGACAACGAGGTCGAGAACTTCGACCGCGTCATCGGCGTCAACCTGAAGGGCGTCTTCCTGTGCATGAAGTACGAGCTACCGGTGATGCTGGAGCAGGGCGGCGGCGCGATCGTGAACACCGGCTCGTCGGCGGGGATCAGCGGCGTGCCCGGACTGGCCCTTTACAGCGCCTCGAAGGGCGGCGTCCTCCAGTTAACGAAGGCCGCAGCCGTGGAGTACGCGCGCACCGGGATCCGCATCAACGCGGTCTGCCCCGGGGGCGTGGACACGCCGATGGTGGCCCGCCTCGCAGGGCAGGCGATGCCCAGCTTCCGTGAGATGCTCCCGCCGCACCTGTCGCGGGGCCAAATCGGCGCGCCCGGCGAGATCGGCGAGGCGGTGGCCTGGCTCGCCTCCGATCAGGCGTCGTTCGTCACGGGCCACTGCATGTCCGTCGACGGCGGCCTCACCGCCCAGTAGCGTCCGGCCGCATCGGGCCGCGCGACCCGCATCTCTCGACGCCCAAGGAGCAACGACATGGACTACAACTTCAACGGCAAGGCGGCGCTGGTGACCGGGGCCGCGTCGGGGATCGGGCTGGCCACGGCGCGGGGCTTCTCGCGCGAGGGGGCCAGTGTCATCCTCGCCGACATCAACGTCGAGGGGGGCGAGGCCGCCGCCGCGGCAATAGCCGCCGAGGGCGGCAAGGCCGCTTTTGTCGCCTGCGACGTGTCCGACGAGACCCAGGTCGAGGCCACCGTCGCCGCCGCCGTCGAACGCTACGGGCGCCTCGACTGCGCCTTCAACAACGCGGGCATCGAGCAGGGCGGCGTCCCCATCACCGAGCAGGACCGCGAGACCTGGGACCGCTACCTCGCCATCAACCTCACCGGCGTGATGCTGTGCATGAAGCACGAGGTACGGCAGATGAACCGCCAGGGAAGCGGCGCCATCGTCAACGCCTCCTCGATCCTCGGCGTTGTCGGCGCTCCCGGCACCCACGCCTACACCGCCACGAAGGCGGCCGTCGCCAACATCACCCGCAGCGTGGCCCTAGAGCAGATCGCCAACGGCATCCGCGTCAACGCCACCTGCCCCGCCGCCATCGACACCCCGATGAACGAGCGCACCATGCAGAGCGTCCCCCGCGAGTTCCTGGAGAACATGCAGCCAATCGGCCGCATGGGCACCGCCGAGGAGGTCGCCAACGCCGTCCTGTGGCTCTGCTCGGACGCCGCCTCCTACGTCACCGGCCACACCCTGTACCTCGACGGCGGCTTCCTGGCGCAGTAACGGACGGGTGAGCAGTAGCGGCCGAGAGGAGGCCACTCCAGTCATGCTTAGAGTCTCGCTTCGCCGGCTCGTGACCGCCGCGGCGCTCCTTGGGGCGCTCGCGGCCTTGGTCGCAGCCTGCAGCAGCGACGAGCCTGCGGCGCTGCCGACGATCGCGCCTGAGGTGCCGCCGACCGCGACACCCACGGCGGTGCCGACCGCCACGCCCACCGCGGTACCGACCGCGACACCCACGCCGCTGCCGACCGCGACACCCACGCCGCTGCCGACCGCCACGCCCACGGCGGCGCCGACCGCCACGCCTACGGCAGCGCCGACCGCGGCACCCACGGAGGTGCCGACCGCCACGCCCACGGCAGTCCCAACCGCCACGCCCACGGTAGTGCCAACCGCCACCTCCACGGCAGTGCCGACCGCCACCTCCACGGCAGTGCCGACCGCTACACCCACAGCGGTGCCGACCGCTACGCCCATACCACCCTACGCCGCGGTCTGGGCAAGCCTGTTGAACAGCGACTGGTTGGAGCGGAACAGACCGGCCTTAGCGTCGGCGATCATAGCGCTTCAGTGGGTCGGAGACGGGATTGGTGAAGCCGAGGAAGAGCCCGTCCAAGGATTGGTACACCTCGCGACGTTCCACGAGTCCGCTTTCGGCGCTCTCATGGACAAGGCTTGGGTTGAAGACGGCCTCGACGAGTCTGAAGCTAGCGTCGTGGAGGACCTCTATTGGGCCGCAGAACGGGGCGGTGAAGCCGCGGCCCTGCTGATTCTCGCGCTGTCCTTCCTTGAGACCGTCGAGCCCGCTGACAGCGCCGCGGTGAGTCAACTCGCCGTCATTGCTTCCTACGGAGCGGGAACCCTCTCCTCCGTAGCGGACAAACCGTGGGTCGAGGACGGCCTTGAGGATTCTGAGCTTGAGGTCATACAGCGCCTAGGCTGGATTGCGGCCGAGGATGAAGCAGCGGCCGCAACGATCGCCGGGATGCCCTTCCTCGAGGTGCTAGAGCCCTCCGACTCTGCAGCGGTGAAGTCGCTGCAGCGCCTAGCCTCTTTCAGGCCGCGCGACTTTCAGCGGGTCATGTCTCACCCGACCATCATCGCAGGCATCACGGATGATTGGGCAAAGATCGTCGTGGTGCTGTACGGAGTGAGCACTACCAACCCACGCCTGATCAGTTCGCTTCTTGACCCGGACCGGGTGGCGCTGGAGGAACGGGCCGTCGAGTTGCCACTGGCCGGCGAGGTCAACCTCGCTATCATCCGAACCGCTCCGGGTGCGGCGCGCAGCATGGACTTGCTGGAGCATGCCGTGCGACATGCCGAAGAGTTCATGGGGGTGCCCTTCCCCACTGGCTATGTTGGCTACCTGTTTGGAGAGGCTGTCACGCCGTCCTCCGCTGGGACGAACTTCGGCACGCACATCGCCAGTCTATCAAAATATGACGTGGATGACGGCAGCCGTGAATCCGAAGTCGCAGGCGTCCACATCGCTCACGAGGTGGCGCACTACTATTGGAACGGGAGCAGCGATTGGATCGATGAAGGGGCGGCGGAGTTCATGGCCTCCGTCGCCGAGTACGCCCGCACCGGCCAGCCGGTGGGGATTACCAACGACCCCTGTGGCTATGCCCGCACGATCGCGGAGTTGGAGCGCCTGGCCCCCTCCCAAGGCGATGAAGCGTTCACCTGCAACTACGCCCTAGGCGAGCGCGTGTTCGTGGACCTCTACCGCAGTTTCAACGAGGATAGGGTTCGGCGAGGCCTCCGGAACCTTTACAAGTTGTCGCAAGCCGAAGGCGAGGATGACACAGAGTCCGGCACAGAAGTCGGGATGAGCCACCTCAGAGAAGCCTTCAGGATGGGCGCGGACATCGCGGCTCCCGTCGTCAACGTCATAACGTCCAGGTGGTACGACGGAAGCGAGCCGTATGACGCCTCCGCGCGAGACATCTCGCCGATCGATCCCAATCTGTACACTGTCAATGGGCGTATCGATCAGGCGTATGTGAGCGCGGTCAGAGGTGGGACGCCAGGGTCTAGCTTCTCTTCCCAGACCGCGAGCGATTGGGTATGGCTGTTCATAGACTATGACTACGCAGTGTCGGCCCCCTACGAGGTGGAGTTGGAGCTTGTGGACTACTTCGAGGACGGCTTTGTCTTCGATCGCCGCACCGTGTCGTTCACTGCAAAGCCAGAATATGTCGGTGGTTCATGGTGGCTTCGGGTAGGGGTCTCGCCCTCGGAGCGGTGGGCCGTTGGCCGGTATTGGGTGTACGTGTACCACGAGGGACGGAAGGTGGCCGAGGTGGAGTACGAGGTGGTTCCGTAACGGTGCCTGCCGCAGGCAGAGCCGGCTGGTAGACTGCGGCCGCGATGCGGTTTGTCCGGGGGCCCTTTCCGCCGACCGATGATCTTGATGCGGCGCGGCGCGTGCTGCTGGCGTATGACGCGCCCGACGAGGCGCAGCGGGCGGTGCGTGACCGGATGCTGGCCTTTATCGACGCGCACCCGCAGGACGGGCACCGCAGGACGTGCCTGCCGGGCCATCTGACCGGCTCCGCCTTGGTGCTCGACCATGAGGAGCGGCGGGCGCTGCTCACCTATCACCGCAAGCTGGGTCGCTGGTTGCAGCTCGGCGGGCACGCCGACGGCGATGCCAACCTCGCCGGTGTGGCGCTGCGGGAGGCGGTGGAGGAGAGCGGGATCGCCGACCTCGCTATCGACCCCGCGCCGGTCGACCTCGACGTCCACGTGATACCGGCCCGCCCCGGCGAGCCGGAGCACCTGCACCTCGATACGCGCTTTCTGGTCCGCGCCGGTCCCGGAGCCGAGCCCCGCATAAGCAGCGAGTCTCTCGACCTGCGCTGGTTCGCGCCGGGCGACCTTGCGGGCGTCGAAACTGACGACTCGGTGCGCCGTCTCTTCCGCATCGCGTTCGGCTAGGACTCACCGCTTCTTGTCATCCCCTAGTCCCGCTGGTACGCTCGTTTCCGGTGACCGCTCCTGTGGGCCGCGCTCCGCGCCGCCGTTCTCGTGGTCTACCGCCGCTGTCCGTCTACGATGACCGCAGGAGGCGCCGTGCAGGTCTCAATCAACGCCTTTCTCCGCAACCCGCCGATCTCGGGGCGCTCACACGCGCAGCTCTACGGCGAGTTCCTCGAAATGATGGAGTACGCCGACCAGAACGGGATCGTGCGGGTCGCCCTCGCCGAGCACCATTTCGAGGATGACGGCTACCTGCCCTCCCAGTTCGTGATGGCGGGGGCGATCGCGGCGCGGACCAAGCGCATCGAGATCTGGTTCGGCATTATGGTGCTGCCGCTCCACCATCCGTTGAGCGTGGCCGAGGACGGCGCGGTGCTCGACTGCCTGAGCGGGGGGCGCTTCACCCTCGGCGTCGCGGGCGGCTATCACCACAAGGAGTTCGACGGCTACGGCGTGCCTCGTAACGAGCGGGCCGCGCGCATGGACGAGTCCCTCGACATCATCCGGCGCTGCTGGGAGGACGAGGGCCCGTTCGACTACGACGGCCGCTTCTGGAAGCTGAAGGGGATCAAGGTGCGTCCCAGACCGGTGCAGCAGCCCCGGCCCAAGATCATGCTCGGCGGCAACAGCGAGGCCGCGGCCCGGCGCGCGGCGCGCTACGCCGACGGCTTCATGCCGGTGGGGGGCCAGTGGTGGGCGCCCTATCGGGACGAGATGCTGAAGCTGGGCAAGGACCCTGGGCCGGAGCTTCCCCGTGCGCCGGAGCCGCATCCCTTCCATCTCCACGTCGCCCGCGACCCCGAGCGCGCGTGGGACGTCATCGCACCGCACGCCCTCCACGAGTGGAACGCCTACGCCCAGTACAACGACGACGACCCGAACATGATGTTCTTCACCGCGCCAAGCGCGGATATTCTGAAGGAGCGGGGCATCTACCGTGTGATGACGCCGGAGGAATGCGCCGAGTTCCTCCTCCGCCAGCGACAGGCGCTCGGTGACTATGCCTCGCTGAACCTCCGCCCCACCATGGGCGGGATGCCGGCTGAGCTTGGCCAGGAGTGCCTGGAGCTCGTGGTTAATGAAGTGATACCGCGGGTACGCGACGCCGACGCAGGCTAGGGGAGGACCGGCGGCCACGGTGGCCGTTTTGCAATGACGACGCGCGTGCTCATAGCCGTCTGCGCCGCGCTCTTGGCGGTGGCCGCGTGCCGGGGCGCGCCGGAGCCGGACCCCGTGACCGTCGAGCCGACTCCGCGACCGACGGCTACGGCTGTGCCCACGATCACGCCGCGTCCCACGCCAACGCTTATGCCCACGGCTACGCGGACGCCGACGCCGACGCCGCTCCCGACGCCTACACCGACGCCCACGGCGACACCGACACCGACGCCCACCGCTACGCCGACGCCAACGAGCACGCCCATGCCGACGCCGACACCGCTTCCTACGTGGACGCCCGCGCCTACATGGACACCCGCACCGACATGGACACCCCAGCCCACGCCGAGGCCAACGCGGCGTTTGACGCCGACGCCAACGCCGCGTCCGACGGCGACCCCCACCATCACCCCGACGGCGAGGCCCCGTCCCAGCCCAACGCCCACCATCCAGCAAACGCTGGTGGTCACCGTCGCCACCGTCCGCCCAAGCGTGGTGAAGATCTCGACCCTCTCCACCGTTGGCTCGGGCGTCATCATCGAGACCGGGGCCGACGGCGGGGCGCTTGTTCTCACCGCGCACCAAGTCGTTGAAGACGGCACGGCCATCGCGGTGTTGGTGAACGACGCCGCGCTGTACACCGGGGAGGTCGTCGGCGTCGACGCGGTCAGGAACCTGGCGCTTGTCCGTATCTGCTGCTCGGAAGACTTCCGCGCCTCGCCGCTTGGCGCCGACATCGCGCCGCCCGCGGGCGACACGGTGTTCGCGATGGGGTACTCGCTGGGCGGCGACCGGGCGGCGGTCGCCGAAGCCACGGTCACCGGCATTGAGTTCGACTCGTCCACGAACCGCTGGGTGATCCGCACGGGCTCGCCGGTCGACCCCGACCACCGCGGCGGCCCGTTGTTCGCCTTGGACGGGCGTGTCACCGGGGTGAACGTCATCGAGCCCGGCGCGCCGGTGTCGTCCGGCTTCGCCGTCTCGGCGGCCACGGTCCAGGACACCCTCCCCTTCCTCAGGGAGGGAAGCGCCGCGCCCCTTCCCAGGCCGGCGGGGCCGACGGCAACGCCCGTCCCCATTCCCGACCCTCTGTCCCAGAGCGTGACGGAGTTCGGCCTAGGCGACCTCATCCGGTTGGGGGACCTGGTCGCGGTCGTGCTCGGGTGGAGAGAGCCGGAGCTCCCGGTCCACATCCGGCCCAACCCGGACAGCAAGTACGTCGCCGTCGACCTCGCCTTGGTCAACGCCGGGGAGCGGGATGTATCGAGGCTCTTCACCATCCGGCTCAAGGACTCGGCGACTCGTGTGTACGACCCGGAGCGGGGAGCGCTCGCCAGAGGGGCCGAGCTCCCCGGCCAAGGGGTTATCAACTCCGGGGAACGTATCCGCAGCGAGGTTGCCTTCCAGATCGCGGATGATGCGGAAGGACTGCTCCTCAGTCTCACCCTGCGCACCCTCGGCGGCCAGGAGGCCCTCGTCGCCCTCGGCCCACGGCCCAGGGCCCTCGAGCCGCCGGCGCTGATCCCCGGCGAAACGCCGCCCACCATCTTCGCCGCCGGCGAGCCCGTCCAGACCGGAGACGTGGAGTTGCTCCTCCACGGCGCCCAGTCGCTCACCGAGGGCCTGCCCGTCCGCCCCGACTCCGGGTTCCGGTTCGTGGTCCTCGACCTATCGGTCAAAAACCTCTCGACCGGGGGGATTGAGATCGACTCCGACAAGCAGATGACCCTGAAGGACTCGCTGGGCTACATCTACGCCATCAGCCCGGCGACATGGTCGGCCATCGGCTCGCCCGTCAACGGCTTCTTCGACGCCGAGCAGGTGAAACAGGGACTCATCGTCTTCGAAATCCCCCACGACGCCGACGGCCTCACCTTCATCTTCGAACCGCTCTTCGGCTTCGGTAAGGTCGTCATCGCCGTCGATCCCGACTAGGCGTCCCGATAAGGTACTATGGCCGCCGGCGGAAGGCGCGGGGCTCGATAGCAGGAGGTCGTCATGGCGAAGGTGAGCGGGTCGTATCTGGTGGCGAAGGCGTTGCAGAACGAGGGCGTCGATACGCTGTTCTATCTGATGGGCGGGCCAATTTCGCCAATTATCTCAGAGGCGGAGAAGCTGGGTCTGACCTGCTACTACGTCCGCCACGAGCAGGCGGCGGCGATGGCGGCGCACGCTTATGCCCGCGCTACGGGCAAAACCGGCGTCTGCGTCACGACGGCGGGCCCCGGCACCGCCAACGCCATCACCGGCGTCGCCAACGCCCAGGCCGACGCGTGCCCCGTGATCTGCGTGGGCGGTTCCTCCTCGATCGAGGGGATCGGCGTCGAGGTCTTCCAGGAGATGGACCAAGTTCCGATGTTCAAGTCGGTCACCAAGCTGGCGATGAAGATGGACCTCACGCACCGCATCCCCGAATATCTCAGCATCGGCTTCCGCCACGCCCAGGACGGCTGCAAAGGGGCCGTTTATCTGGACGCACCGGGGGACGTGCTGACGCGGCAGGTCGAAGAAGAGAAAGTCACCTACCCTGAGCGGTACCGGGTGAGCGCCCGCGCCTACGGCGACCCGGCGCTGGTGCGCGAGGCGGTCGGCGTGCTCGCCGGCGCGAAGAAACCGCTCGTCATCACCGGCAGCGGCATCTTTTGGTCGGAGGCGGAGGCGGAGCTACGAGCCTTCGTCGAGGCCACGGGGATCCCGTTCTTCACCACACCCCAGGGGCGCGGTGCGATCTCCGAAGACCACGATCTCTTCTTCCCCGGCGCGCGCAGCGGCGCGTTTCGGGAGGCCGACGCGGTCTGCGTGGTCGGCACGCGGGCGAACGCGATGCTGTTCAACCTCCGCGCTCCCCGCTTCAACGCCGACGCGAAGATCATCGAGATCAACGTCGATGGCAAAGAGCTTGGCCACAACCGCGCCGTCGACGTGGGGATCCTGGGCGACGCCCGTGCCGTCCTCGAACAGCTGACGCAAGAGGCCGCGGGGCGCATCGATCCCACCGCCTACGGCGAGTGGGTGAAGACGCTCCGCGCCACCGACGCGGCGCGAGAGGAGCGCGCGCAAGACCTGCTCCACTCCGACGCCGACCCGATTCACCCGCTGCGTCTCTGCAGGGAGCTACGGGAGGCGATGAGCCCCGACGACATTCTAGTGGTGGACGGTCACGAGACGCTCGGCTTCGCCCGCCACTCGATCCCCACCTTCCTGCCGCGCCACCGGCTCAACGCCGGCCCGCACGGCGTCATGGGCGTCGGCGTGCCCTTCGGACTCGGCGCGCAGGCCGCCAATCCCGACAAGCGCGTCGTCGTGCTCAGCGGCGACGGCGCCTTCGGGTGGAACGGCATGGAGATGGATACGGCGGTGCGCCACAACCTCAACATCAAGGTCGTCATCTGCAACAACGCCGGCTTCACCAGCCGGGGATCCTACGGGAGTGTGGGGCGCGAACTCGGCTGGCAGCGCTACGACCAGATGATGGCCGCCATCGGCTGTCACGGCGAGTGGGTGGAGAAGCCGGAGGACATCCGCGCCGCCATCGACCGCGCCTTCGCCGCCGACGGGCCCGCCGTCGTCAACGTCCGCACCGACCCCGCCGCCCGCGCCGGCTCCGCCATCGGCATGTAGCCTCGGCGGCGCTTAGACCGTACGGGCTATGCCCGCGGCGCGGAGGTTTTCGAGGATGGTCTTCGTGGAGCGGGAGAGGTTGAGCGTGTAGAAGTGCACGCCCTTCGCTCCCTGCTCCAGCAGCTCACGGCACTGCTGGGTCGAGTAGTCGATGCCCGCGGCGATGACTGCCTCCCGGTCGCCGGCGATGGGTTCGATGCGGTCGAGCAGGCGTTTGGGGATCGACGCGCCGCAGAGGTCGGTGAAGCGCTTGATCTGGCCGACGTTGGTGATGGGCATAATGCCGGGAAGGACCGGCGCGTCGATGCCGGCGGCGCGGACGCGCTCGACGAAGCGGAAGAAGGCGTCGTTGTCGAAGAAAAGCTGGGTGACGATGAAGTCGGCCCCGGCGTCGATCTTCCGTTTGAGGTGGTCGAGGTCGGCCTCCAGGCTCGACGACTCGATGTGGCCTTCGGGATAGCCCGCGACGCCGATGGAGAAGCCCCACCGTGCGCGGATGCGGGCCACAAGCTCGTCGGCGTGGGCGAGGCCGTCGGGGTGCGGCGTAAACGTGGCGTCGCCTTGGGGGGGATCGCCGCGCAGCGCGAGGACGTTCTCGATGCCCCGCGCATCGATGTCGGCGAGCACGGCGTCGATCTCGACCTTGGACGCGCCGACGCAGGTCAGGTGCGCCATGCTCTCCAGGCCGAAGCGCGACTTGGCCATCTGGACCACGTCGAGGGTCTTGCGGTGGGTGCTCCCCCCCGCGCCCCAGGTCACTGAAACGTAGGCGGGCTCGAGGCTTCGCAGGCGCTCGACGGCGCGGAGCAGCGCCTCCGCCGACTTCTCGTCCTTCGGGGGAAAGAACTCGAACGAGAAGCTGTGGCCCGACTGTGCGAGCTTGTCCGCGATCTTCATGGCCTGCGTTTTCCGGCGGGGGTCCCGCGTTAGAGCTTCTTGATGGCGGCGATGGCGTCGCGGGCCGCTTCGTAGTCCCGCGCGCCGCCTTTGAGGATGGGCGGCACGACGTAGAAGGCGTCGGCACCGGCCTCCCGCAGCGCTCCGGCGATCTCGACCGCGGCGTCGGCGGGCGGGCGACCTTGCGCGATCTCGTCCACGAGACGCGGCGGCGGGTCGCCGAACACCAGCCCGTCCCGCGTCAGCAATTGCACTCCCCAGAATACCGGAGGCGCGAACGGCGCGCCCGCGAGCGATTCATAGCAGTCGAGGAAGTCGCGGCGCGGGGCGGGGTCGTACATGGGCTGCGCGATGATGAACTCCGCGCCTGCCTCAACCTTCCGTTGGGCCAGTGCGGCCTCGGCCTCGGCGCCCTTACTCAGGTCGATGGCCGCGCCCGCGCAGAGCTGCGTCGGCGCGGCCAGCTTCAGGCCCTTGAAGTCGCGCCCTTCGTTCATGGCGCGGATATCGGCGAGCAGGCCGGTGGGGGTGACGTCCCGCACCGCCCGCGTCCGCGTCAAGTCCTTGGCGGAAAACTCGTCGCCGTAGAGGACCAGGACGTTGTCGAGGCCGAGCGCCTGCGCGCCGAGCAGGTGCATCTGGAAGGCGAGGCGGTTCATGTCACGGGTGGCGAGGCTGAAGATGGCGTCGATTCCCGCGACGCGCCGGACCGAGGCGGCGGCGGCTACGGAGTCCATGCGCACCGAACGTCCTGGACTGTAGGCGGCGCAGACGAATTCGGCCTCGATGCCGGCCAGCGCGGCGGCGAACGACGGATCGCCGGAGCGCGGCGGCGAGCAGTCCATCGCGACGAGCGGCCTCGCGCCCTTGCGTGCGTAGGCGCTCGTTACCGACGCCATTCGCTCCCCGCCATCGGCCTGTCTCCCTTTGTCCTGTAGCTCGCGTCCGCCGTCCATCTGGAATGGGCCGCATCTTACCATCGGAGACCCTTGCACAAGAGAGATGCGGGCTTCGTGGACGTTGGCGCACCCCTCCCCGCCCCCGCCCTCACCCCAACCCTCTCCCGCCGGGAGAGGGTGCAAGACCTCCCCGCCCATCCGTTTCCCAGCCCGCGGGCGGGTTGGGCAAAGGTCTCCAGCGGGAACGGACGTAAGGCTCCATCGGGGGCGTGCTATACTTCGCCACTCCCGATGGCGGGAACGGAGGCGGCGTTTTGGCGGACGTCGTGATCGTGGTGGACATGGTGCGGGGCTTCCTCGAAGAGGGCTACCCGCTCTCCTGCGGCGAGGCAGCGCGCCGTGTGATCGACCCCGTCGGGGCGCTGATCGAGGAGAGGCTCGGCGAGGGCGACACCGTCCTCTTCACCTGCGACGCGCACGAGCCGTCGGACCCGGAGATCGCCCTCGGCGTCTTTCCGGCGCACTGCATGAAGGGCTCCGTCGAAGCGGAGATCGTCCCTGAATTGCAGGGCCTCGTCCCGCGGGGCGAGGTGTTCGAGAAGCACGCCTACAGCGGCTTCACCAACCCGGCACTCGACGCCCGCGTCCGTGCGCTCGCCCCCGAGCGCGTCACTATCGTGGGCGTCTGCACCGACGTCTGCGTCCTGCATACCGCGGCGGACGCCTTCTACCGCGGCTACCGGATCGAGACGCCCGAGGCGTGCGTGGCGAGCTTCACTGAAGAGAACCACGCCTTCGGGCTCAAGCACCTACGAGAGAGCCTGGGCGCCCGCGAGCCCGGAGCATAGCGGGGAGACCATGAACCAAGAGCCGGACAGGCGCAGGCGCTCCCTGCCCACGTTCAAGAGGCTGGGCTTCGAGTACCTCGTCATGCTCGCGGTGTGCCTCGCGGCCATCATGCTCACCGGACAACTCATCGTGGCCATCGTGGCCGTGCTCATCACGATGATCGGGCTGCGCATGACGCGGCCCAAGCGCACGGACTGACCGCGGTCTCGCAATCCGCCCGTCACGTCGGCGGGCGCATCCGAAGGCATGGCTACCACCCTGACGGGGTGTGCCAGTGGTCGATCGAGCTTACCTCGCCGAGGGGCTTGCGCGTCGTCGGCCCGAATTTGCCGCGCGGGTAGCCCAGAGGTATGCAGTAGACGACCTGTGCGTCATCGGGGATACCGAACAGGGCGTGCACCCTCTCCTCCACGGTGGGGTGCAGCGTGGCGATCGTCCCGCCGATGCCCAGGGACCGGGCGGCGAGCAGCAGGTTCTGGGCCGCTGGGACCACGGAGTTCAAGGCGCCGGGGCCGCGAGCGGCGGCGCACAGCAGAACCATAACCGGCGAGTCGCCGAATTCGTCGGCGAGCCGCATCGCTGAGCGGCGAACAGGGGTATCCGGCATATCCTGCGGCCCCATGATGCCTTCGTCACCGCGCTTGGCCCACCAGGCTTCCCTGTACAGCTCGCCGAGCCTGCTTCTCAGCGCGGGGTCTCGCACGACGAGGAAACGCCACGGCTGTGTATTGCCGCCGCTGGGCGCCCTGATCGCCGCGTCCAGGACGGCGCGCAGGTCTTCGTCGGGAATCGGGTCCGGCCTCAGGCGGCGTATCGCCCGCAGCGTGAATATCGCTTCGCCCAGAGGCATGTTCAGCCTGTCGGCGGTGTTCGGAGTGTCCAATGGTGCTTCCTTTTCTAAGCTGGTGTCTGTGTTGCAACGATCCCAACGTTCCCCCGTAGATTGGGAAGGGACCGGAGGCTGGGGCACGCGAATGCGGGGGGTTGCTCGGGGGTGTGCGGCGTCCTGTTGCCGCTCTGAGAGCGTCATTGTACACTCGCCGCAGCTTCCTCAGGAGGGCCTTCGCCCCATGCCGGACTCGCTCCTCGATATGACGGGCCGCGTCGCCATCGTCACCGGCGGCGGGACGGGAATCGGCCGCGCCATCGCTCATGTCTTCGCCGCCCACGGCGCGCGGGTCGTCCTAGCGAGCCGCAAGACGGAGAACCTGGAGCGCGTGGCGTCGGAGCTGCGGGAGGCGGGCCACACCGCCCTCGTCGTGCCCACCGACGTGCGCGACCGCGCCGCCGTCGAGGCGATGGTCGAGCGGACCGTCGACGCCCACGGGCGGCTCGACGTGCTGGTGAACAACGCGGGCGGGAACCACCGCGTCGCCGCGGCGGAGGTCACCGACTCGATTTGGGACCGCATGGTGAACCTGAACCTGCGCGGCCCGTTCCTCTGTTCCCAAACAGCCTTCCCGGTGATGTCGAAGCAGGGCGGCGGGGTCATCGTCAACATCTCGTCGGCGGCGGCCAATTCCGGCGCGCGCGAGTTTATGCCCTACGGCTCGGCGAAGGCCGGCCTGCAGCAGATGACGCGCATGCTCGCCGCCGAGTGGGCGGAGTACGGCATCCGGGTGAACTGCGTGGCCGCGGGCAGCACCAAGACCGAAGGCTTCATCCGGGGGCGCGTCCTCGCGGGGCTCGATCCCGACGCGGCCGTCGCCGGCAACGCGATGGGCCGTCCCGGCCGCCCCGAGGAGATCGCCCACCCCGTGCTCTTCCTGGCCTCCGACGCGGCCTCCTTCATGACGGGGGAGACCATCATGGTCACCGGCGGCTCGCGGGCCGGTTAACGGCTCTCTCTCCCAGAGGGAGACGCTTGCGTTACCTTGGGCCGCAGGCTCTGGCAAGGTCGCGCAGACCCCGCCTCCCCCGCCCTCACCCCAACCCTCTTCCAGCGGGAGAGGGGGAAGACCTCCCCACTCCCAACCCCCTCGCCCCCAAGACTGGGTTATGCAAGGGTCTCCGTTGGGAGAAGAGGCAAGACCGCCACCCATGCTTGAGCCCGCGGGCGGGTTGCGCAAAGGTCTCCTGAGGGGGAGAAGTTTAGGTGCTGCCGTCCGGGCCGTTCCGCAGGGTGAACTCGACGCGTAGGGCCTCCCGGGCGCCGTGGCGGACCTTGGCCCGCTCGCCGATGCGGTGCCCCACCACCCAGATGATCTCGCCGTCCGCCACGAGCAGGGGTGCGCCGTCGCGCTCGGCGCGCGGGACCTTGGCATCGACGAAGAAGTCTTGCAGCGACTTGGCCTCGCGCATGCCCAGAGGCTGGAAGCGGTCGCCCCGGCGGCGGGAGCGTACGGTGACGTGGCGGGCGGCGGCGGGGTCGAGGTGGGCGGCGTAGCGGTCGTTGGGGAAGGGCTCGGAAGACGGGACAAGGCGACCCTCGACGCGCCAAGGGCCGGCGTCGCCGACGCCCGGCAGAGTCAAGGCGCTCGCCTCGATCGGCGCCGCGGGCGCTGGGGGCGGCCCCGCGCTCAGCACGAGGTCCGCCGCTTCGGCGTAGGCTGCCACGCCGCCGGGGAGGTCGGCCCGCCGCCCCGAAGCGCCCGCGCTCAGCGTGTCCAAGGCGTCGAGATGGCGCGAACCGATTCCGCGCAGGCCGGGGACGAGCTCCCGCAGAGCCTCGCGGAGGACGTAGGCCCGCAGCGCGGGGTGCTGCGCCGCGAGCGCGGCCCGCGGCAGCGCGACGACGCCGCTTTGGGTTGACCCGTTCGCCGCCAGCCATTCGTGGGCCTGGCTTTCCAGATAAGCGACGGCTTGCGCGGCGAGTTCGGCGGACCGGGCGGCGTTCTCGCCCGCGCCGGCGTTGATCTCCCGCAGGACGGGGATCACGTCGTGCCGGATGCGGTTGCGCGCGAAGTCGAGCGAGTCGTTCGAGCTATCGAGGCGGGGCCTGAGCTCCCGCGCCGCGCAGTAGGCTTCGGTGTCGGCGCGTGTCAGACCGAGCAGGGGGCGCCCCACGCGGACCGTGCCCTCGGGCGACCCCCACGAGGTGAGTGGACGCATGCCGCCGAGCCCTGCGAGGCCCGCCCCGCGCGTCAAGTGGAGCAGCACCGTCTCGGCCTGATCGTCGGCGGTGTGGGCCACCAGCACGGCACCCGCACCGCGGCGATGCACGACCCGCGCAAAGAAGTCGTTACGGGCAAGCCGGCCCGCCTCCTCCAGCGAGCGCCGCGACTCCTTGGCCAGCGCGGCCACGTCGACGCATTCGACGTCGAGGCCGACGCCGAGCCGGTCGCAGAGGCCGGCCACGTAGGCCGCGTCGGCGCGGCTCTCGTCACCGCGTAGTCCGTGGTCGAGGTGGGCGGCGCGCGCCTCGACGCCGGTCTCGTCCTGCAGCGCCGCCACGGCATCGAGGAGGCAGACGGAATCGGGGCCGCCGGAGATTCCAACGAGCACGCGTCCCGCATCGGCGAGCGCGGCGTGATCGCGAAAGAACGCCCGCACGGCGCGGTGGACGCGGCGGACGGGGCCGCCCTCTTGCTTCATCGCGTCCTCCGCCTTCGTCAGTTGCGGGCGCCCTTGCGGCGGCGCTTCGATGGTGGGGCGAGCACGATCCGCGAGCGGTGGACGGCCGTCGGCGCGCCGACTCCAAGAGCGGCGGCCACTTGCTCGGGGCGTCCGCTCGCTTCGGGGTCGGTCTGCAGCAGCATCCCGATCGTGGCCTCGCCGGTGCCGGTCTCCTCGAGCCACAGGTCGTGGACCTGCTTGCGGAGGTCGTAGCGCCGCACTTCCTTCTCGCGCCGGTGTTCCCAAGGCAGCGTCTCCGCCTCCAATAGGCCGTCGATGGCCTGTTCCAACTGCTCCGGGGAGCCGGACCCGCCGTTCTCCGCACAGGGCACGCTGACGAGGTACTCGGACTCGCGGACCAGCGATTGGAGCGATGGGGAGTCTATCCCGATCTCCTCGGTCCCGTAGACGTGGAGGTCGGGGAGCAGTTGGGGCTCGATGCGCTTCAGTAAGTAGAAGCCGGAGAGGCGGCGCTTCAGGTATATGTCGAGCAGTTCTCCCTCGCTGGTGACGCCGACGGGGAGCGCCGCGGCGATGGAGATGCGGGGGCGCGGGCTGCGTCCTTCGGAGTAGGCGATGGGGACGCCGGCGCGCCTAAAGAGCAGGCGCCACAGCCGGATCATGTCCAGGTGCGCCAGGTATTGCAGCGCGCCCGAGCGTCCGTAGCTAAGCCTGAGGCGTTGGACTGCCATCGGGGGGCCTCGTCACCAGGATCTTCTCGATCTTCACGCCGTCCATCTCACTGACGGTCAGGCGGAGGCCGCCGGCGCGGACCTGCTCGCCATCGCGAGGGATGCGCCCCAAGGTGGCGAGGACGAAGCCCGCGAGCGTCTCGTAGCCTTCCTCGTCGGGGAGGCCGAGGTGCAGCCGTTCGTTGGCCTCGTCGACACGCATGCCGGCGTCGACCTGGAAGGTGCGTTCGTCGATGGTCTCGACCTCCTGCTCCGAGTCCTCGTCCGCGTCGACGATCTTGCCCACGACCTCGCCGACGATCTGCTTCACGGTGAGCAGGCCGGCGATGACCCCGAACTCGTCGATCAGCATAACCATCTGCGCGCCCTGGGCCCGCATCTCGACGAAGAGGTCGTCGATGTGCTTTGTCTCGGGATAGAAATAGGGCTCCCGGACTAGGGGCGCGATGGGGTCGTCGTCGGTTAAGGCGCTCTCGCTGTAGGCCCGGAGCACGTCTTTAGACGAGAGCGTGCCCACCACGTTGTCCGGCGCCGATTCGTAGACGGGGAAGCGGGTGTGGGACTCCTCGGCGTAGACCTGCAGGAAGTCCGCGAAGGTCGCGTCCTTGGAGAGGAAGACGATCTCGGGGCGCGGAGTCATGATCTCGCGGGCCTGTAGGTCGCCGAACCCGAACGCTCGGTGGATGAACTCCGCCTCCGTCTGCTCGACCTCGCCCTCGGTGGTCCCGAGGCGGACTAGGGTGCGCAGCTCCTCCTCGCTGATCGAGGGGGCCGCGCCACTGGGCTTGGAGAAGGGGCGGGTGATCCCCGCGCTCACCTTTTGAAGCACCGCCGCCAGCGGGAAGAGGACCCACTGCGCCACTTCCAGCGGGCGGAGGAAGAGGAAGAGCAACTGCTCGGGGTAGCGGGCCGCGATGGTCTTGGGGACGGCCTCGCCGATGATCACGATGCCCACGGTGGTGACGACGGTAGCGATCACGACGCCGAGGCCGCGCGAGCCGCCGATCAGGTCGAAGGCGAGGGCGGTGACGATGGAGGCGAGGGCGAGGTTGACCGCGTTATTCCCCAGCAGGACCGTCGAGAGGAAGCGCTCGGGGTTGTCCTTCAGGCGGGCGAGCCGGTCGGAGCGGGGGACGCCGGTCTCGCGGAGCTGGGCGACGCGGATACGTTGCAGGGCGAAGAAGGCGGTCTCTGAGCTAGAGAAGAAAGCGGAGAGGGCCAGAAACAGGACCAGCAGAACGACCGTTACTTCGATTTCCATCGCAGGCGCAGCCTGGGCTTTCGCGGCCCGGCGCCCCCGGAGCCCTCCTCGATTCGAGTACGCCCCGCATCGTACCAGATTGGCCGCCGCGCTCCAACGGGCCGCCGATTAGCGCGCGGTGTAGCCTCCATCGACGACGAGGACGTGGCCGGTGACGAAGGAGGCCTCGTCGGAGGCGAGGTAGAGCACGGCGTTGACGATGTCGTCGGCCGTCCCTACCCGCCCCAGCGGGATGCCCGCCGCCATGTTCGCGGTGAGCCGCCGCCGGTCGTCCTCCGCGCTCCGGGCGACCTCGCCTTGGGCGGTGAAGACGTTGGTGTATCCAGGGGCGACGGCGTTGACGCGGACGCCCGCCGGCGCGAGTTGCGAGGCGAGGGTGCGGGTGAAGGCGACCAGCCCGCCCTTGGACGCGGCGTAGGAGACGGCCCCGATGGCGACGAGTCCGGCAAAGGAGGCGGTGTTGACGATCGCGCCGCCGCCGGCGCGGCGCATGTGGGGGACGACGGCCTTGGCGGCGAGGAACATCCCCTTCAGGTTGGTGTCGAGGATGTGGTCCCAGTCCTCCTGGGGGACGTCCTCGATGGGGGTTTGGCGGTGCGGCGAGGGCCTTCCCGCGTTGTTGAACAGGATGTCGAGGCGCCCGAACCGCTCCGCCGCGGCGTCGACGGCGGCGCGCACACCAGCCTCGTCCCGGACGTCGGCGGGGACGAAGATCGCCTCGCCGCCGGCCTCCTCGACGGCGTGCGCCGTGGCGCGTCCGCCCTCCTCGGCAACGTCGAGCAGGCCGACCTTCGCTCCCTCGCGGGCGAAGCGGAGGGCGGCGGCGCGTCCGAACCCCGACGCCCCGCCGGTGATGAAGGCGGCTTTGCCCTTCAATCTACCCATTGGACAGCGCTCCTATTGGAGACCATTGCATTGCCGGCGCTTCGGGCTTCGCAGGCGTCGGCGGACCCCTCCCGGCGCCCCGCCCTCACTCCCAATCGCTCTCACTGGAGAGCTTTGTGTAACTGGGGTGACTGGGCGCGAAGGTGGCGGACTTCGATAACCCGAGGTGGTTGCGGGGCGGCCCCTCATCTCAATCTTCTCCCGTTGGAGACCTTTGCGTAACTTGGCGGGTCGGCTTCAGCAAGGTCACGCGGCCCCCGCCTCCCCCCGCCCTCACCCCAACCCTCTCCCAGCGGGAGAGGGGGAAGACCCCGCGCCGCCTCCCCTTCCCAAGGCCCTAGGGCGGCGCTCTTTCCCTCGACGGAGTTTTGCAAAGGTCTCCGGTGGGAGAAGAGGCAAGACCTCCCGGCCCCACCCATGCTTGAGCCCGCGGGCGCGTTACGCAAAGGTCTCTACTGGGCGGTGAAGCCGCCGTCGACGACCAGGCTGTGGCCGGTAACGAACGAGGCCTCGTCGGAGGCGAGATAGAGGACGGCGTTGGCGATGTCGGTGGGTTCCCCGTGCCGTCCGATGGGGGTGACCGATGCGTAGCGCTCCAACGATTTCTGCTGCGTCGCCTCGTCGGTCCCCCGGTGTACGCCGCGGAGCATCGGGGTGTTGATGAACCCCGGGGCGACGGCGTTGACGCGGATGTTGTCCTTGGCGAGCTCGAGGGCCATCATCTTGGTCATCACGTGGACGCCGCCCTTGGAGCCGCTGTAGCCGGGGTTCGCCATGCCCACGAGCCCCGCGATCGAGGCCGTGTTCACAATCGCGCCCCCGCCGGCCTCGCGCATGGCCCGCGCCGCGTACTTGGCTACGAGGAAGACGCCGCGCAGGTTGACGGCGATGACCTTGTCGAACTCTTCCGGCTCCATCGAATCGAGGTTCGACTGCCCCGCCCGGTAGGCGCCGCTGATCCCCGCGTTGTTGAAGAGGACGTGGAGCGCGCCGAAGCGCTCCACGGCGGCGGCGACGCAGGCCTCCGCTCCCTCCGCCGTGGAGACGTCGCTCTTGACGAAGAACGCGTCGCCGCCGGCCTCGCCGATCCGCGCGACCGTCTTCCGGCCGCCGACCTCGTCGAGGTCGCAGACACAGACCTTCGCGCCCTCCTCCGCCAGGCGGACGGCGGTGGCGGCGCCCAAACCGGACGCTCCGCCGGTCACCAGCGCCACCTTGTCCTTCATCCGCATCAGACGCCTCCTTGTTCGTTGCTCCCGCGCCGGTCTAGGCGGGCTTGCGGGCCAGGATGAGTGCGTTCGGCGCGTCGTGGTGGATGTCTTCGAGTCCCGCCGCCGTCATCCAGTCCGTGATCTCCCGCAGAGCGTAGCAGCGCCCACCCCGCGTGTGTAGCAGCATGTTGACCGCGAAGACGGCCCCGAACTCAGGGCCCGCGAGGCCCGGCTCCATGATCACGTCGCGCACCGCGACGCGTCCTGCCGGGGGAGCTGCCCGTGCGACGCGTTGGAAGAGGGCGGCGTTCTCGTCCGGCCCCTGCCCGTGGAGGATGTTGGACATGAAGATGAGGTCGTGGCCGGGGGGAAGCTCGACGCGCAGGAAGTCGCCTTCGACGACCGCGACGCGGTCCGCGAGGCCCCAGGCCTCGACGTTCTCGCGCGCCAGGGCCGCGGCCTTGGGCAGTTCGAAGACCGAGGCGCGCAGGTGGGGATAGTCGCGGGCGAAGCTCAGCGCGTAGGCCCCCGCGCCGCCGCCCACGTCGAGCACCGCGCGGTGCTCGGCCAGCGGCAGCGCCTTCGCCAAGGCGGGCGCGATGAGGACCGCATCGCGGTGCAGTCCGCGCAGCAGCCGCTCGGCCACCTCGTCGCCCTGGCCTTCCTGGAAGACGGAATCGCCGACGGCGGGCTCGCCGTGAAGCAGCGTCTCCTCCAGCCGGCCCCACATGTCCCAGCAGAGGTCGTCGACCACGAGTTGATCGCCCGCGTAGTCGGGCCGTCCCGGCACGAGGTAGCGGTCGGCGTCCTCCGTGTTCACGTAGGTCTGGCCCCGCTTGGCGAGGAGGCCGAGCGCGGTCAGGGCATCGAGGAGGATGCGGAAGGCCCTGGCGTCGCCGCCCGCTTCCTCAGCGGCGCGAGCCGCCGTCGAGGGGCGCAGCGCGAGCCGCTCGAACACGTCCAGCTTGACCGCCGTGGTGACGATCTTGTGCCGCCAGTGGCTCCCGGGCGCGAGCAGGGACGGCAGGCCGCTCCGATGCGGCGCTTCGGACTGATGCTCTTCGCTGTCGATGGTCCGTCCCTCTTTCGCCTACGCCGCCGACGCGGCGGCCACGGCGTGGTAGACCGCTTCGTACCCCTCCACCATGCGGCGGATGGGGAACTGCTCCTCGACCCAGGCGCGGCAGGCGCGGCGGTCGATCTCGCCCAAGCGCCCGATGGCGCGGATCGCCTCGTCCTCGGTCTCGACGAGGAAGCCGCTCCGGCCGTCTGCGATCACTTCAGGCATCGCCCCCTTTGGATAGGCGATGACCGGCGTGCCGACGGCCATGGCCTCGGCGACGGCGAGACCGAAGGGCTCCTCCCACTGCAAGGGGAAGAGAAAGCCCTTCGCGCGGCTCACCAGCTTCAACACTTCGTCGTTGGGCAGGTGCGCGGCGTGGCGGACGCGGTCGTCGTCGACGTGGGGCTCGACCTCCTCGCGGTAGTACCGCTCGGCCCAGGGAAGCTGCGGCGGCGCGTGGCCCACGATGACGAGCCGCTCGCCGGCGGCCTTGGCGATACGTATGGCGTCGGCGATGCCCTTGTTGGGGGCGATGCGCCCCACGATGACGAGGAAGTCCTCGCCCTCCGCGCCGAAGGGCGTGGCGTCCACGTCGATGCCGTTGGGGACGACGGGGAGGCCAGGCTCGCCCAGGTTCTCGGCCTGCCGCCGGCTGATGCAGACGGGGTGGACGTTGGGGAAGTTGGCCCGGTAGTAGTCGTGCAGCTCCCGCTCGATGTAGGCGTAGGTCAGAATCGTTGGGGTGCGGGTGAACGGCGAGAAGTACGCCGCCAGCGTCGGCCAGTGGCCATGAATGACGTCGAAGTCGCCGCCGCGGCGGTAGAGGTTATAGGTGTTGCGGGTCTCCATCTCCTTATCGACGTAGGTGGTGCAGTCCTCGTCGTAGGAGGTGGCGACGTCGACGACGGCGTGGAGGGCGGCGCTGACGCGGGAGTCGCCGGAGGCGAAGAGCTCGACGTGATGCCCGCGCCCGACGAGCCCCTCGACGAGGTGATAGACCATGAGCTCGGTGCCGCCGTGGCTTCGGGGCGGCACCGAGAGGTAGGTGCTGGTGATCTGGGCGACGCGCATACGTGGCGCGCCGGGGGTTACGCCGGCTCCTCGACTTCGAGGTCGCCGCCCTCGACGCGCACCTTGAAGCAGGCGAGCCTGCCGCTGGCGGGGGGGATGAGCGCCTCGCCGGTGGTCACGTCGTAGTCTCCGGCGTGCCACGGACACTGGAGCGAGGTCCCTTCGAGGAAGCCTTCCTCCAGCGGGCCTCCCATGTGCTCGCAGACCGCGGAGAAGGCGTAGAACGCGCCGTCGACGTTGGCGATGGCGACACGCGCGTCGCCAACGTCGACGCCGATCACTTCTCCTTCAGGGACATCGGCGACCTTGGCCACCTTCACGAAATTGCCCATCGGGCGGACCTCCAGAATGGTCGGATTTGTGCGCTCCGCAAATTATAGCAGCGCCCCGCGCGTGCTCTCAGTCTCCCCCACAGGAGATCTTTGCGTAACTCTGGCCCCGGCCACGTGGGCGCAACGGGGTGAGTGACCGCAAAGGTGGGCGGACTTCGATACCCCGTGGTGGTTGCGAGGCGGCCCCTCATCTCAATCTTCTCCCGTGGGAGACGTTTGCGTAACTGGGGTGACTGACCGCGAGGGTGGCGGATTTCGATAACCCGCGGTGGTTGCGAGGCGGCCCCTCATCTCAATCTTCTCCCGTTGGAGACCTTTGCGTAACCGGGATGTGGTTGTGGTGGTGACGCGGGGGCCTGTTCGAGGCCATGAGGGTGGTGTTGTTTGCGGACTCGGCGGCTTGAGGAGCCCCCTGCGAGGACCGATCGGGCCCTCAGCGGGCCCGATTTTGGCCCCGCCAGACTGCTAGGGCGCACTCCGCCCTGGGACGGGTGCGTCGACAGCCAGGAGGCGCGCCGCCCGGCGCAGGTTGTAGGCCATGCACTTGAGCCACAGCTCCGTCGCGTTCCGCTCCAGTCCCATGTACCGCACCTGTCCATACCCGTAGCAGCGCTTCAGGGTTCCGAACACCTTCTCGACCGGCGCACGCACGCGGGAGATCAGCGCGTTCCGCCGCGTTTGCCAATGCGGCAGCTCCCGCTGGTGCTTGTGCGACCGATGCATGATCCGGTCTTTGATCCCCCGCGACTTCAGCCGGGCGCGCCGTTCCTTCGACTCGTAGGCCTTGTCCGCGTAGACCGCCGCCTCGTCCCCCGACACCAAGGCGTCCGCCGCCTCGGTATCGTTCACGTTCGCGCTCGTCAGCACCGCCTTCCGTATCAGTCCCGACTCCCCGTCCACTCCCAGGTGCGCTTTGTACCCAAAGTGGGCCGCGCCCCCTTTCCGCGTCCATCCCGCGTCGGGGTCGGTCGCGCTCCGCGCTCCAGGGCCTTCCTCCACCGACGGCCGCCGCGCCTGCGCCTTCACGATCGTCGCGTCGAGGAGCGTCCCCTGCTTCACCAGCAGCCGCTGTTCCTCCAACTGGCGGCTCACCTCGGCGAACAGCCGCTCGGTGAGCCCCCGTTCGGTCAACGCTTTCCGGAAACGGCTGATCGTCGAGTGGTCCGGCGTCCCGTCCGTCCAGCCCAGCTGCACGAACCGGCGGAAAGAGATCCGGTCTCGCAACGCCTCCTCCATCGCCGGGTCCGACGCCCGGTACCACTGCTGCAGCAGCGCGATCTTCACCATCGTCAGCGGCGGGTAGCCGGGCCTCCCCTCGGGCGAGGCGTGCACTTCCCCCACCACTTTCCCGATCCGTTCCCAGTCCAACATCGCCTCGATATGTTCTAGCGTCTTGTTCGTCCCAAGCCCTTCCGGCACAAAGGCGTCCACGAACGTCGGCAGACCGGTCCGCTGGTGCATGGCAACCCCCCACTTCTATCTCTCCCATCACTCTGCCCCGCCCGTCCAGTTTTGCAAAGGTCTCCAACGGGAGAAGATTGAGATGAGGGGCCCCCTTTCAACCACCAGAGCCAATCGAAGCCCGCCACCTCTCGCGACAGTGAGCTTCCCGTAGAGGCGTCCCCCGCGCTCGATTGACGAACCGGAGCGCGACGCCTATCGTCAGCCACGCCCGCCTGCGGGCCGAAGGAGGGCCGCCATGGACACCGTCATCGTCTCCGCCGACGATCATCTCGACATGCACACGCTCCCGCCCGACCTCTGGACGGAGCGCCTCCCCGCCCGCTACCGCGAGCACGCCCCGCGCGTTGTCGACGTCAACGGCGGCAAGCAGTGGCGGATCGACGGCGCGACGCTCGGCCCGAGCGGCAGCCTCGGCTGGCTCGACGGCAAGGCCGCCGGCCCCGACGACGACGGCCGCCGCCCTTCGACACCCTCCCTGCGCCTCGAAGACATGGACCTCGACGGCGTCCACACCCACGTCATCTACGGTCCGCTGCGCTGGCCCATCCCCGACCCCGAGCTCAAGTTCGCCGTCCTCGCCGCCTACAACGACTGGGCCGCGGAGTTCAACGCGGCGGCCCCGGAGCGGCTCTGCGCCCTGGGCTATCTGCCCTCCCACGACGGCGAGGCCGCCGCCAACGAGCTGCGCCGGCTGGCCTCCATGGGCGTGCGCGGCGCCCTGCTCAACTTCTTCGATTGGGTGCGGACCGATCCCTTCGACCACGCCTACGTCCAGAGTTGGGCGCCGCTGTGGCGGGCCGCCGACGAGACCGGCCTCCCCGTAAGCGTCCACCTCGGAGGCGGCACCGAGCGCCTGCGCGTCGAGCTCGGGTCGTGGGTGACCTCGGCCTACACCTCAATCTGCCAGATGCAGATGGACGAAGCCCTCACCATCATGATCTTCAGCGGCGCGCTGGCGGAGAATCCCGGCTTCAACCTCGTGCTAGGCGAGTCGGGGATCGGCTGGCTCCCCTACGTCGTGCAGCGGATGGACCAAGTGCAGGAGAAGCACGGGTTCCGCGTCCACGACTTCAAGCTCAAAGAGAAGCCCAGCGAACTCTTCCGCCGCCAAGTCTACGCCACCTTCGAGGACGATTGGGTGGGAGTGAAGATGCTCGGCGACATCGGCACCGACAACGTCATGTGGGCCAGCGACTACCCCCACGGCGACGGCGTCTTCCCCCACTCCCGCGAGGCCGTGGCCGAGATGGAAGCCATCATCGGGCCCGAGACGGGGCGCAAGGTGACCCGCGACAACGCCGCGCGGCTCTACAAGATCGCCGTCCCGGCGGCCTAGCCCCGCCGCAGCGTTTGACCCGCCCGCGCGCCGGTGTACTCGCCGTGGTCCAGCGTGACCTCGCCGTTCACGACGGTGTACGCGACACCCTCGCCCCGCTGGATCAGACGGCGGCCGCCGTTGGGCAGATCGTCGGCGAACTCAGGGTCGCCGGCGGTGATGGTCTCGGGATCGAAGATGACGATGTCCGCCGCCATCCCCGGCCGTAGCGCGCCACGGTCGGTCACCCCGAACTGCCCCGCGGGCACGGAGGTCATGCGCTGCACCGCCTCCTGGATGCTCAGCGCCTCGCGCTCCCGCACCCAATGGCCGAGCAAGTGGCTGGGGAAGCCGGTGTTGTTCTCCGTAATGACGTGCGCGCCGGCGTCCGACTGCTCGGGGATCATGTCGGGCGCGCGCAGAATCTCCATCTGCGCTGCCTCGTCCGGGTTGCGGTTCCCCGTCTGGCGGAACTGCGTGTCGAGGTCCTCGCTGACCGAGATGTCGAAGAGCGCCTCGGTCGGATGGAGGCCGAGGGCCTCGCCGATCTCCTGCAGGCTCATCCCCTCGAATCTCTTCCAGCGCTCCGTTTTGGCCTTGACGAGCGTGACGAGTTCCCACTTGATTGGGTTCTGCAGGAAGAAGGTGTCGGTAACGTTCTCCGTGTCCTCCCGCAGCCGCGCCCGGTGCACCGGATCGGCGAGCATGCGCATCTTCTCCTCGAACGGCTGCATCGAAAGCTTCAGCCACAGCGGGTAGCGGTCGAAGAAATCCGTGTACCGCAGGTTGAACTCGCGCCGGTTCGGGACCACGTTCCCCAGCCCGATGATCCGGCCCCCTTCGTCGCGCATCCGCGCCATCCAGTCCAGCACCAGTTTCCAGCCGTCCACGTTGGTGGTGGTCTGCGCCACCGAGTTGATGCAGACCGGCCGGCCGCTAACGCGCATCAGTTTGGCGAGCCGTTCGCGCCCCTCATCCGTGTACTTGTTGAAGTCCGACCCAACGGCGAGCTGCACGATGCCTCTGTCCATCTCCCCCAGTGTCGCGGCGAGTTCGTAGACCTCGGAGAGTTCGGCCACGCGGCTCGGGACGGGATTACCGTCGCCGTCCCAATGCGTCGCCACCCGCGCCGTCGACAAGCCGAGCGCGCCGGCCTCGACCGACTCGCGCAGCAGTTGCTTCATACGCGCGACCTCATCATCGGTGGCCGCGCGCTCGGCGCATTCCGGCCCCATGACGTTGCGGCGCAGGGTCGAGTGCCCCACGAACGTGGCGGCGTTGAGCCCCAGCCGCGGCTCGAGGGCGCGCAGGAAGTCCGCGTAGTCGCCCCACTCCCAGGGCAGCGTGGTCGACACCACCCGCTCGTCCATCGCCTCGACATGGGCCAGCATCCGGATGAGATAGTCCTGGTCCTCCGGCTTGCACGGGGCGAGGGTGATGCCGCAGTTGCCCATGATCACGCTGGTGACGCCGTGCCACGACGACGAGGTGGCGATGGGGTCCCACAGGAACTGCGCGTCGTAGTGGGTGTGCACGTCCCAGAAGCCGGGGGCGACGGCCTGACCGTCGGCGTCGATCACGCGGGCCGCGCTCCCATCGGCGGCGCCGGTCTCGACGATGCGCCCGCCGCGGACCGCCACGTCCCCGTGGTACGGCTCGCCGCCGGTCCCGTCGATGATGAGGCCGTTCTTGATCAGCAAATCGTTCGCCATGACATCCTCCCGGAGCCGCCCGTCGAAAGAGGCCGCTATTGTATCGGAACCCACCGAGGCGCGGGGCGGTTTGACTTGCCCCGCGGGCAGCGCGGGGTCTTACCCCCTCTCCCGCTGGGAGAGGGTTGGGGTGAGGGCGGGGGAGGCGGGGTCCGCGCGACCTTGCTGAAGCCCGCCCGCCCGGTTACGCAAGGGCCTTTCTCGATGAGACTGCGCGAGGGCCCCACTTGCGGAGTCGCGGGGCAGTTTGACTTGCCCCGCGGCGCGCCCTAGATTCAGCGGGCGATCATCCCCGTTTCACCCAGTACCCCTTTCTCCCACTAGAGGAGTCACCCCATGGCGGTCGCCGACATCGCGAAACTCTTCGATCTCTCCGGACAGGTCGCCTGCCTCACCGGCGGCGCCGGCGGCATGGGCCGCAGCACCGGCATCGTCCTCGCCCAAGCCGGCGCCACCGTCATCCTCGCCGACATCAACGAAGCAGGCTTGGAAGAGACCGCCCGCTTCATCGAGGATGCCGGCGGCAAGGCGTCCACGGTGCGCTGCGACGTCACCAACGAGGCCGAGGTCGAGGCCCTCGTGGCAAAGGCAGTCACCGACCACGGCCGCATCGACATCATGGGCAACATCGCCGGGATCTTCCAGCAGAGCCGCATCATGGACACCACCGAGCAGATGATGGACGACCTCTTCGCCATCAACCTCAAGGGCGTCTTCTACGGCGTCAAGCACGCCTTGAATGCGATGATTCCCCAGAAGCGGGGCAGCATCGTCAACGTCTCCTCCGGCATCATCGACTTCACCGGCACCGCGAACTCGGCCCTCTACGGCATGTCGAAGGCCGCGGTCGCGATGCTGGGCAAGACCGCGGCGGCCGAAGGCGCGCCCCACGGCGTGCGCGTCAACACCATCGCCCCCGGCGTCGTGATCACCGGCTTCAGCGAGCATAACTGGCGGGACGCCGAGGGTCGGGAAATCCCGGGACGCAGGGAGGCCTATATCCAGGCCGCCGAGGAGTACACCCCCCTCGGCATCGTCGGCCACCCCGACCACGTCGCCCACGCCATCCTCTACCTCGTCTCCCAGACCGGCGAGTTCCTCACCGGCCAGATCATCCGCCCCAACGGCGGCCTCCAGATGCCCTGGTAACCCCTGGAGACCACCTTAAACCTCTCTCCCTCTGGGAGAGACTGAGAGAGGGCACGCGCCGCCAGGCGCGTCGGAGGGGAGGAGAGGGGTGCGCCCTTGTCCGCGCAACGTGCAGAGACGCGGGTAGGCTTGACTTGCCGCGCGGCGAGTCCTAGATTCAGCGGGCGCTCATTCCCCGCTCATCAGGTAAAGGAGCCCCCATGGCCGCCGCCGACATCGCGAAGCTCTTCGATCTCTCCGGGCAGGTCGCCTGCCTCACCGGCGGCGCCAGCGGCATGGGCCGCAGCACCGGCATCGTCCTCGCCCAAGCCGGCGCCAGGGTCATCCTCGCCGACGTCAACGCGGCCGGCTTGGAAGAGACCGCCCGCTTCATCGAAGACACCGGCGGCAAGGCCTCCACGGTCCGCTGCGACGTCACCAACGAGGCCGAGGTCGAGGCCCTCGTGGCAAAGGCCGTCGCCGACCACGGCCGCATCGACATCATGGGCAACATCGCCGGCATTCCCCAGCAGAGCCTCATCGTGGACACCACCGAACAGATGATGGACGACCTCTTCGCCATCAACCTCAAGGGCGTCTTCTTCGGCGTCAAGCACGCCCTGAATGCGATGATTCCCCAGAAGCGGGGCAACATCGTCAACGTCTCCTCAGGCATCATCGACTCCCCCGGCACCGAGACTTGGGCCCTCTACGGAATGTCGAAGGCCGCGGTCGCGATGCTGGGCAAGACCGCGGCCAAGGAGGGCGCGCCCCACGGCGTGCGCGTCAACACCATCGCCCCCGGCATGGTGATCACCGGCTTCACCGAGCGACACTGGCTAGATGCCGAGGGCCGGGAGGTCCCAGGACGCAAGGACGCCTTCATCCAGGCCACCCAGGAGCGCAGTCCCCTCGGACTGGCCGGCCACCCCGACCACATCGCCCATGCCATCCTCTACCTCGTCTCGCAGACCGGCGAGTTCGTCACCGGCCAGATCATCCACCCCAACGGCGGCGTCTCAATGCCCTGGTAGCCCCAAGCGGGGCATTCTCCTCCCGTAGGGGCGATTCGCGAATCGCCCTCCCCCTCTTCCAGCCCTCCCCTTGGGGAAAGCTTAACGAGGGTCGCCACATACCTCTCCTCCTCTGGAGACCTTTGCACAACCGCCCACGGGCAAGCATGGGTGGGGCCGGGAGGTCTTGCCTCTTCTCCCCACGGGAGAAGATTGAGATGAGGGGCACCCTCGCAACCGCCACCGGTTATCGAAGTCCGCCACCTTCGCGGTCAGTCACCCGCCCCTATTCGTCATTCTCGCGAAAGCGGGAATCCATCCCCTCCCCTCTCCGAGTTACGCAAACGCCTCCTCTGGGCCAGACTGAGAGAGGGCACGCGCCGCAGGCGCGCGGGCGCCCGCAGGGCGCCCCTACCTCCGCGGTAAAGGAGCGGGGCCGGACCGCCGCCGGCTACACCCCGCCCTTGTTGAGCGAGGCCAGGAATGCGGCGTTGGTGGGGGTCTTCGTCAGGCGGTCGAGGATCTTCTCTGTGGCCTCGGTCTCCCGCTGGGCGTCGGCCCCGATCATGGCGACGATGCGGCGGAGGAGCCAGACCTGCTTCAGCTCCGTCTCGTTGAGCAGCAGTTCCTCGCGGCGCGTGCCGCTGCGCTGGATGTCGATCGCGGGGTAGATGCGGCGCTCGGCGAGCTTACGGTCAAGGTGCAGCTCCAGGTTGCCGGTGCCCTTGAACTCTTCGTAAATCACGTCGTCCATGCGGCTGCCGGTGTCGACCAAGCAGGTAGCGATCACCGTCAGGCTGCCGCCGCCCTCGCAGTTACGGGCCGCGCCGAAGAAGCGCTTCGGCGGATACAGCGCCACGGGATCGATGCCGCCGGAGAGCGTGCGCCCGCTGGTGGGCACCGCGAGGTTGTAGGCGCGGGTAAGACGGGTGAGGCTGTCGAGCAACACGACGACGTCCTTCCCCCCCTCCACCAGCCGCTTCGAGCGTTCCAGCACCAGCTCGGCGACCCGCGTATGGTCCTCGACGGGCTCGTCGAAGGTCGAGCTGAACACCTCGCCCTCCACGGAGCGCTCCATGTCCGTGACCTCCTCGGGACGCTCCCCGACGAGGGCCACCATGAGCTCGACTTCGGGGGCATTGGCCGAGACGCCTTGGGCAATGTTCTTGAGGAGGATCGTCTTGCCGGCCTTGGGCGGCGAGACGATGAGGCCGCGCTGCCCCCGGCCGATGGGGGCCAGCATGTCGATGATCCGGTTCGAGAGATTCTTGGGCCCGACCTCCAGCGTAATTCGTTCCTCGGGGAAGATGGGAGTGAGGCGCTCGAAGTTTGGGCGCTTCTTCGCCGTCTCCGGATCAAGGCCGTTGACCCCCTCGACGCGCAGCAAGCCGCGGTACTTCTCGCCTTCCTTCGGCGGGCGGACAAGCCCGATGGCGAGGTCGCCGGTGCGCAGCGCGAAGCGTCGTATCTGGGAGGGCGAGAGGTAGACGTCGTCGGGGCTGGGGCGGAGGCCGTTCCTACGAAGAAAGCCGTAGCCGTCGCCGATGATTTCAACCACACCGGTGGCGACCTCGTGGCCTTGCTCCTGTGCCTTGATCTGAAGAAGCTCCTGGACGAGGCGGCTCTTCTTCATCCGCGTGACGCCCTGGATGCCGATTTCACCGGCCACGGTGACGAGGTCGTCCCGCGATTTCGAGTCGAGCACCGCCATCACGGCGGCCAAGTCGGTAGTCGGCCCCGAGTCGACCTCGGGCTCCATGACCTGGACCTGGCCGCCCCGGTTGCCCGAGCGCCGCCGCGATCCTCGCTGGTTTGACCTGCGTCCGTCCTCTCTCAACGCCCTTGCCTCCTGCCCGTCACTCATGCCTTTAGCTGATCGGGAGCTTGTGCTGACCGCCCTCGCGGACGATCTGTTTCGCCCTGCCCACGAACGCCTGGAAAAGCGGGTGGGGCCGGTTGGGGCGCGACTTGAACTCGGGGTGGAACTGCGTCCCCAACATGAATGGATGCCCGCGCAGCTCGGCGATCTCGACTAAAGAGCCGTCCGGCGAAAGTCCGCTCGGCGCGAGCCCCGCCTCGCAGAGCTGCTCCCGGTAGTCATTGTTGAACTCATAGCGGTGGCGGTGCCGTTCGACGACCGTACGCTCGCCGTAGGCGTGGCGGGCCACCGTCCCCGCCTCGATATCGCACCGGTACTCGCCCAGGCGCATCGTCCCGCCCATGCCGTTGATCTCGCGTTGCCCGGGCAGCAGGTCGATCACGGGATAGGGCGTTTCGAGGTCGAATTCGGTCGAGTTGGCCTCGCCTCCCAGGGCGTGGCGGGCGAATTCGATCACCATGATCTGCATACCCAGGCAGAGGCCCAGATACGGGATACCGCGTTCGCGCGCGTAGCGGGCGGCGCGCACCATGCCTTCGATGCCGCGCTCGCCGAACCCTCCGGGGACGACGATGCCGCACGCGTTGGCAAGCAGCGGCTCCCAGTCGCCCGACTCCAACGCCTCCGCCGATATCCACTCCAGCTCGACTTCCCGCTCATGGTCGATCCCCGCGTGCTGCAGCGCCTCCCGCACCGAGATGTAGGAGTCGTGCAAGTCGACGTACTTCCCCACCACCGCGATGGCCAGCGGCTCGTACTCGGCGGTCATCTTCTCGACCATCACACGCCAGTCCTCGAGCCCGCCGGAGAACGCTTGCAGCCCCAGCCGCTCGATCACGAGGTCGCCGATACGCGCGTCTTCGAGGATCGCGGGGACCTCGTAAATGTTGTCCGCCGTCTCCAGCGGGACCACCGCGTCGGGCGGCACGTCGCAAAACAGCGCGATCTTCGCCCGGGCGCTCTCCGGGATCTCGTAGTCGCTGCGGCACAGGATGATGTCGGGCTGGATGCCGATGCCGCGCAGTTCTTTCACCGAGTGCTGCGTCGGCTTCGTCTTCAGCTCCCGTGTCGCCATGATGTAGGGCAGATACGTCACGTGCACGTAGAGCGCGGCCCCGCGCTCCACCTCGTTCCGCATCTGCCGGATCGCCTCCAGGAAGGGCAGCCCCTCGATATCGCCGACGGTGCCGCCCACTTCGACGATGATCACGTCGGCGCCGCTCTTGTCCGCCAGGCGGAGGATGCGGTCCTTGATCTCGTTGGTGACGTGGGGGACGACCTGCATCGTCCCGCCCAGATAGTCGCCGCGCCGCTCCTTGGCGATCACCGAGCTGTAGATGTCGCCGGCGGTGACGTTGCAGTCGCTGGTGAGCTCGACGTCGATGAAGCGCTCGTAATGCCCCAGGTCGAGGTCGGTCTCGCAGCCGTCGGTGGTCACGAAGACTTCGCCGTGTTGATAGGGGGACATGGTGCCGGGATCGACGTTCAGGTAGGGGTCGAGCTTCTGCACCGAGACCGTCTGGCCTCGGCTTTTGAGGATGCGTCCGAGCGAGGCGACGGCGATGCCTTTGCCGACGGAACTAACGACGCCGCCGGTTACGAAGATGAACTTCGCCGCGTGGCTCACGGGTTTCGGCTCATGTGGATCGCTGCCGTCCAGGGAGGGGTCGCGCCCAACGGAGAAGCCGGGAAGCTCGCCTCGGCGGCACGGTAAGCCGCCGGACAGCCCAAGGGCGCGAATGGAGAGACCTGTGCTGGAACGAGAGGGCTGGTCCCTAACGGTGAAGGCCGCCTCGCTATGAGCGCCGCCACTGGCCGGACCCAAGCGGGCCGCAACCTCCACTTCTATAGCGATTATAGGAGTGTCCAAAATACGCTGTCAATCCCTCACCGCCGCAAGCCTCTCCTCCCTGGAGACCTTTGCAAAACTCCGAGGGAAAACCGCCGCCCGCTGACCTTGGGAAAGGGAGGCGGCGCGGGGTCTTACCCCCCTTGTATCTTGGGGAGGAGAGCGGTAGACCGATACCCCCCTGGTCCAAGAAAGACCGTGGGAGAGCGATGGTCGCCGCTCCTACTCCAAGGAAGAGCCCGAACAGTTGCCAGGGCATGCAAAGCCCGAATCTGCAAGGTAGGGCCAAAGGAGAGGGATTGTGGAGTCAGCGGAACGTTTCGTCGGGATCGACGTCTCCAAGAAGGTGCTGGACATCGCCGTCCTGCCGGACGGGACGCAGTGGAGCGTCCCCAACACGCCGCAGGGTATCGACGAATTGGTCGCCGCGCTCGGACCCCTGGCGCCGGTGCTGGTGGTGCTGGAATCGACGGGCGGACTGCAGCGGGCGGTCGTGGCGGGGCTCGCCGCGGCGCAGATCCCGACGGCGGTGGTCAATCCGCGCCAGGTGCGGGACTTCGCCAAGGCGAGCGGACGGCTGGCCAAGACGGACCGGCTGGACGCGGAGATCATTGCGCGCTTCGGCATGGCCATCCGGCCGCGTCCCACCTGGCTGCCCGACGCGGAAGCACAGGCGCTGGAGGCGCAACTGGAGCGAAGGCGGCAGGTGGTCACCATGATCACGGCGGAGAAGAACCGTCTGAGCAGCACCGTGGGGCCGGTCCGCAAGGACATCCAGCGCCACATCGCCTGGCTGGAAAGGGAGTTGCGCAAGCTGGACGAGGATCTGAGCAAGCGCATCCAACGGAACCCAGTATGGCGGGAGCGAGAGGACCTGCTTCGGAGCGTCCCCGGGGTGGGGCCGGTGCTCGGGGCCACGCTCTTGGCGGAGGTCCCCGAGCTCGGGGAGCTGGGCGGCAAGCAGATCGCGAGCCTGCTCGGGGTCGCCCCGTTCAACCGCGACAGCGGGATGCTGCGCGGGCGGCGCACCGTGTGGGGAGGTCGGGCGCCAGCTCGTCAGACCCTGTACATGGCCACGCTTACGGCCACCCGCCACAATCCGGTGATCCGGGACTTCTATCTGCGGCTCTGCGGGTCGGGCAAGGCGAAGAAGGTCGCGCTGACCGCCTGCATGCGCAAACTGCTGGTCATCCTCAACAGCATGCTCAAGCACGGCGCTGCGTGGAACCCGTCGTTCGCGAGAACGGAGGTCCCAGCCGTAGAGAACCCTTGACTTTCAACACAGTTGCTCTCCCGCTGGGAGAGGGTTGGGGCGAGGGCGGGGGGAGGCGGGGGCCGCGCGACCCTGCTGAAGCCCGACCGCCGAGTTACGCAAAGGTCTCCGCCTGGGGAGAGACTAAGAGGGAGGCCGAGGAGGGGACACGAACAAAGAGAAGGAGGGACCGCCCGCACGGACGGCCCCTCCTTTTGTCTTCCGTTAGCCGGCAGACGGCTAGAAGCCGCCCATGCCGCCCATGCCGCCGTCGGGTGGCATCGGAGGCATTGCCGGGGTCTTGTCCGGCTTCTCCGTGATCATCGCCTCGGTGGTGAGGATCATCGACGCGATGCTGGACGCGTTCTCCACCGCCGCGCGCGTGACCTTGGCAGGGTCGACGATACCCATCTCGATCATGTCGCCCCACTTCTCGATCTCCGCGTCGTAGCCGTAGTTCTTCGCCTTGGACTCGCGGATCCCCTGGATGACCACCGATCCCTCGGCGCCGGAGTTGGCCGCGATCTGGCGCACCGGCTCTTCCAAGGCGCGCCGGACGATCTGCACCCCGGTGGTCTCGTCGGGCTCGGCGCCCTTGACCTTGTCGAGGCCCTTCTGGATGCGGATGAGCGTCGTGCCGCCGCCGGCGACGATCCCCTCTTCCACGGCCGCACGCGTGGCCGAAAGCGCGTCCTCGACCCGGGCCTTCTTCTCCTTCAACTCCACCTCGGTGGCCGCGCCGACCTTGATCACCGCGACGCCGCCGGCGAGCTTCGCCAGCCGCTCCTGCAGCTTCTCCCGGTCGAAGTCGGAGGTGGTGGTGTCGATCTGCGACTTGATCTGGGTCATCCGGCTCTTGATCAACTCGTCGTCGCCGCGCCCCTCAATGACGGTGGTGTTGTCCTTGTCGGACGACACCTTGCGGGCACGGCCGAGGTCGGCGATGGTGGCGGAGTCGAGCTTACGCCCAACCTCTTCGCTGATCACCGTGCCGCCGGTGAGGATGGCCATGTCTTCCAGCATCGCCTTGCGGCGGTCGCCGAAGCCGGGCGCCTTCACCGCGAGGCAGTTGATCGTGCCGCGAAGCTTGTTGACCACCAGGGTGGCCAGGGCTTCGCCCTCGACGTCCTCGGCGATGAGCACGAAGTTCTTGGTCACCTGCAGGACCTTCTCCAGCACCGGGAGAATGTCGGAGACCGCGGAGACCTTCTTATCGGTGATCAGAATGTACGGGTCGTCCGTCTCCGACTCCATCCGCTCGGTGTTGGTGACGAAGTAGGGGCTGATGTAGCCGCGGTCGAACTCCATCCCGTCGACGTACTCGATCTCGTACTTGAGCCCCTTGGACTCCTCGACGGTGATGACGCCGTCCTTGCCCACCTTCTCCATGACCTCGGCGATCAGACCGCCGATCTCGGTGTCGTGGGCGGAGAGCGACGCCACCTGGGCGATCTGCTCCTTACCCGCTACCGGCGTGGCGACCTTCTGGATCTCGCCGCGGACGGCCGCCACGGCGATCTCGATGCCCCGCTTGATAGCCATGGGGTTGGCGCCGGCGGTCACGTTCTTGAAGCCTTCGTGCACGATGGCCTGGGCGAGGACGGTGGCGGTGGTGGTCCCGTCGCCGGCCACGTCGTTGGTCTTGGTGGCCGCTTCCTTGAGAAGCTGAGCCCCCATGTTCTCCAGCTGGTCTTCGAGCTCGATCTCTTTGGCGATGGTGACGCCGTCGCTGTTGACCTGCGGCGGGCCGAACTTCTTATCCAGAATGACGTTGCGCCCCTTGGGACCGAGCGTCACCTTGACCGTGTCGGCCAAGGCATCCACGCCCCGGATGATGGAGCGGCGCGCCTCTTCCGCGTGTGCGATCTGCTTTCCTGCCATAGCTCTCCTTGGACTCCTTCTGAATCCCGCGCTCCGGCGGGCCGAATGAGCAAAGGCGGCGCTAGCCGACCTTCGCCAGAATGTCGCTCTCTCTCAGGATGAGGAGATCGTCGTCGTCGTCCTTGATCTCGGTCCCGCCGTACTTGGCGTAGACGACCTTGTCGCCGACCTTAACTTCCATGGGGATCGTCTTGCCGTCTTCGGTGACCCGGCCCGGGCCGACGGCCAGCACTTCGCCCTCCTGGGGCTTCTCCTTGGCGGTATCGGGGATGATGATGCCGCCCTTGATCGTCTCCTGCGCATCGAGGGACTTCACCAGGACACGATCCCCCATCGGTTTAATCTTTCTCGCCACGTACGCCTCCTTCGATAACGGTTAGCTATTGTCCTTGCGGCGGTCGCGCCGCCGCACCGTCCGCGATTAGCACTCGGAGGGCCCGACTGCTAATCCATCGGCCATAGTACCCCGCGAGAGGCCCCCGCGCAAGGGGCCGCGCTTGCGTCCCTACACGGAACCGTGTAGGATTTGGAGGCCGTGAGCGAAGAGCGAAGCGAGTGGAATCCGGAGACGGTACGGGCGCTGCGGCGGCGCTTGGGCATGACGCAGCAGGAGATGGCCGATGAGCTCGGTGCGCGCCAGCAGACGGTCAGCGAATGGGAGACGGGAGTCTACAAGCCCCGCGGCGTCTCGGCGCGGGCCCTCCTCCGCATGGCCGAGGCCTCCGGTGCTCCATACCGGGCCGGAGGCGGGAAGCCGCTACCGGGCAACAGCGGCGGCGGAGCTCCTGCTAGCCGAGCGTCCGGCGGCGTACCGGACGAGCGCGACGAAGCGGGCGAAGGCGCCGCGCGACACTAACGGCCCCCCGGAGTCCGCGGTCCACGACTGGTGGGCCGCCGCGGCGGGCCGCGAAGTTCCCCTCACCGGCGGCGGATCGCGCAGCATAGTCTTTCCCGGCTGGCCAAACGGCGGCGCGGGCCCCGACTTCCTCGGCGCGGTGCTCCGCGACGGCCGCGGGCGCCTGGCCCGCGGCGACGTCGAGATCCACGTCGACGGCGCCGATTGGCGCGCCCACGGCCATCACCGCGACCCGCGCTACCGCGGCGTCATCCTGCACGTCGCCCTCAAGCCGCCCGCCACACCCGTCGCGATGTCCGACGGCGCTACCGCCCCCACCGCGGTCATCGAACTCGGCGGCTCCGCCTCCGGTGCGCCGGAGGAAGCCCGGCCCTGCATGCGCCCCGGCCCGGCCCCCGAGCTGGCCGCCGTCCTCGAACACGAAGGACTGCGCCGCTTCGAGGCGCGCGCCGCCGCCTACGCACAACACATCAACGATAGCGGCCCCGAGCAGGCGCTCTACGCCGGCATCCTCGAGGCCCTGGGCTACGCCCGCAACGTCGAGCCCTTCCGCCGCCTCGCCGAGCTGGCCCCCTGGCCCGCGCTCGAAGCTGCGCTGCTCCACGCGCCGGAGGCGACCCGCGTCTACTGGGCCGAGGCCCTCCTGCTGGGAGCGGCGGGCCTGCTCCCCTCGCAGCGGGGCTGGGAGGCCGGGCCCGGCTATCCAAGCCTCCTGGAGGCCCTCTGGGAGCGCCGCCCCGCCGACCTCCGATCAGACTGCCTGCCCTGGCGCTTCGACGGCGCGCGTCCGGCGAACGCGCCCGCGCGGCGGGCCGCGGCGGCGGGGACCATCGCGGCACGGCTGGCCGGCGGCCTCGCCGGACGCCTCGGCGCTCTCCTCCTCAACGAGGGCTCCCGCGGCCTCGCCGCCGCCTTCACCGTCGACGGCCCCGGCTACTGGCGCGCCCGCTGTGATTTTTCACCCCCGGAAAACAACGGCCGCGCCATCCTCAAGAAGGAAGCCGCGTTGGTGGGAGCGTCGCGCGCCGCCGACATCGTGGTCAACGTGGCCCTGCCCTGGCTGGCGGCGGCGGCGCGGCGCGAGGGCGATGCCGCCCTGGCCGAACGCTGCCTCGCCGCCTTCCGCACACACCCTCCGCTGGCCGCGAACCGCCTGACGCGGCGCATGGAAGCGATGCTGCGCCAACGTGGGGCCGCCGATGCGCCGCGCACCGCCGCCGTCCAGCAGGGGATGATCGGGCTCTACAAGCGGCGCTGCGACGCCCTGCTCTGCGAGGGCTGCGCCCTGGCCTAGCAACCTACGCCAGCGACAGCCCCGGCGACACATCGAAGCCCAGATCCCGCCCGTTGGACGCCAGCCCCTCCGCCAGGTTGAAAAAAGCGGCGGCGGCGACCATCGCGGCATTGTCGGTGCACAGCACGGTCGGGGGAATGTGGACCGGGACGGCGGCTCGGGCGGCGAGGCGCTCCCGCAGCGGCTTGTTGGCGGCCACGCCCCCGGCGAGGGCGATGGCGGCGGCCCCCGCCGACTCCGCGGCGGTCACGGTCTTTTCGACCAAGACATCCACCACCGCCTCCTGGAAACCGGCGGCGACGTCGGCGATCACGGCCTCGCGTTCGGCCTCCGCTTCCTCTTCAAAGCCATCAGGCGCGGGCGGCGGGTATAGACCCAGGTCTTGCGCCATGTGGAGCGTGGCCGTCTTCAGACCGCTGAAGCTGAAGTCGTGGCCGCCGCGCAGCCAGGCGCGGGGCAGCGTTCGCGGGGCCTGGGCGCGCTCGGCGGTCCGTTGGATAACCGGGCCGCCGGGGTAGCCGAGACCGAGGATGCGGGCCGCCTTATCGAACGCCTCGCCGGCGGCGTCGTCGCGGGTCCGTCCCAGCATCTCGTACTGGCCGTGCCCCCGCATGAGGACGAGGTCGGTATGACCTCCCGAAGCGATGAGGCAAACGAAGGGAAAGGGCGGCGGCTCGGCGCCGATCCAGTTGGCGTAGACGTGCGCCTCCAGGTGGTTCACGCCGACTAGGGGGAGACCCCCCGCCGCCGCGATCCCCTTGGCCACGTTGACCCCCACCAGCAGCGCCCCGGCGAGCCCCGGCCCCGCGGTCACCGCGACCGCGTCCAGGTCGGCCCAGCCCATGCCGGCGCCGTCCAGCGCCTCGCGGACCACCGGGCCGATCCGCAGCACGTGCTCCCGCGACGCGACCTCGGGGACCACGCCGCCGTAGCGGGCGTGCACGTCGATTTGCGAAGAGATGACGTTCGACCGCGCGTCGTGCCCGTCGACGACGACGGCGGCGGACGTCTCATCGCAGGAAGTCTCGATGGCGAGGATAGCGGTCATGGTCCGGTTCTCCATTCTAGACGATAGACGGTTCCTCCGGCCTGCGGGCGAGATCACACCCGTCATTCCCGTAGGGGCGCCCCTCGTGGGCGCCCGCTCCCCTCCCCACACCCGTCATTCCCTACGCCCGCGCACGCGGGAATCCATCCCTCCCGTAGGGGCGATTCGCGAATCGCCCTCCCCTCCGGCCTCCCCCCCCGGAGATCTTTGCAAAACTCCGTCGAGGGAAAGAACGCCGCCCGCTGGACTTGGGAAAGGGAGGCGGCGCAGGGTCTTTCTCCCTCTCCCGCCGCGAGAGGGTTGGGGTGAGGGCGGGGGGAGGCGGGGGCCGCACGACCTTGCTGAGGCCCGACCGCCGAGTTACACAAGAGTCCCCCTCCGGGGGAGACCGGGAAGGGGCGCCGCTCCCGCTTACAGCTTCTCTAGCCGGGCGAAGCTGAGCAGGAGCCGCTTGATCCCGTGCTCGCCGGGGAATTGGACCGTGATCTCGTGGTCGGCGCCGGAGGCAACGCAGTTCACAACGAAGCCGTCGCCGAACTTCGCGTGGCGGACGCGGTCGCCGGCGTCGAAGCCGGCCGCGGCCCGCTCGGCGGCGGCGTCTCGCCGGGCGCGCACTCCGGACGGCGCGGGCCGCCTCGTCACTCGGCCCGGCACGGTCGCAGGCCCATCGTAAACGCGGCGCGGCGGCTCATCCGCATCGTCCACATCGTCCCAGCCCCGGAGGCGCGCGGAGCCCCGCTCCGGCGTGCCGCCGCCGAAGCCGCCGTAGGCGCGGCGCGGGCCGCCACGCCCCCGATTGAGGGAACGGGTCAGTTCCGGCGGGATATCGTCGAGGAAGCGCGACGGCGGGTTCGTCCCCCGCCTCCCCATGGACGACCGCCGGTAGGCGCGCATCAGATAGAGGCGCTCCTCGGCGCGGGTGACGCCCACGTAGGCGAGGCGGCGCTCCTCCTCCATTTGTTCAGGGTCATCGAACGAGCGGTTGTGGGGGAGGACCCCCTCCTCCATCCCCGCGATGAAGACCACGGGGAACTCCAGCCCCTTCGCCTGGTGCAGCGTGATGAAGGTGACGGTGTCCGGCTTCTCGCCCAGGTTGTCGGTATCGGAGACCAGCGCGACCTGCTCGAGGAAGGTGGTGAGCCCCTCCGGGGAGTCCATCCACTCGAACTCCTCGGCGACGCTGCGCAACTCCATGACGTTCTCGACGCGCTCTTCGGCCATGTCGTCGCTCGTCTCGAGATAGTCGCGGTAGCCCGTCATCTCGAAGACCAGCGTCACCAGCTCGGCCACCGAGACGCGCCTGTTCTCCTCGGCGAGGGAATCGATAAGCTCGCGGAAGCCGGTCAGCGCCTTCACCGCCCGCGGCGTGAGTTCGAGCTCCGCCGCGAGCTCGGGATCGCCGAGCGATTGGACGGCGGCGTACAGCGGAACCCCCCGGCCCGACGCCCACCGGCCCAGCTCGTCGAGCGTGCGCCCGCCGATCCCGCGGGCGGGGACGTTGATCACCCGCCGCAGGCTGACGTCGTCGGCGGGGTTGCGGATAAGCCGCAGGTAGGCGACCACGTCCCTCACCTCGCGGCGCTCATAGAAGCGCGTCGCCCCCACCAGATGGTAGGGGAGCCCGTAGCGCATGAACGCCTCTTCGAAGGGACGCGATTGGGCGTTGGTGCGGTACAAGATCGCCATGTCGGCGTGGCGCCGGCCCTCCTCGCCGACCAGGCGTCCGATCTCGGCGGCGGCGCGCGCCGCCTCGTCGTGCTCGTCGAGCGCGTCCACCAACCCGATCCGGTCGCCGCGCCCGTTCTCCGTCCACAACTCCTTCACCGCCCGCCGGCGGTTCGCCCCGATCACGCCGCCTGCCGCGTCGAGGATCACGCCGGTGGAGCGGTAGTTCTGCTCCAGCTTGATCACCGCCGCGCCGGGATAGTCATGATCGAAGCCGAGGATGTTGGCGATCTCCGCCTGGCGCCAGGAGTAGATCGACTGATCGGGGTCGCCCACGGCGAAGAGGTTCGCCGCCCCGCCGCTTCGCCCGGGGTCGGCGATGAGCCGGGCGATGCGGTACTGGGCCTCGTTGGTGTCCTGGAACTCGTCGATCATCACGTGGACGTAGCGCCCGCGGCAGCGTTCCAAGACATCGTCGTTGCGCTCCAGCAACGTGACGAGGCGCATGAGCAGGTCGTCGAAGTCGAGGGCGTTGCTCTGCGCCAGCAGCGCCTCGTAGCGCTCGTAGATGCGGTGGACGACCTCCTCGAAGTAGTTCGCCTTCTCCTCGGCGTACGCGGCGGGGCCGAGGAGCTTCGCCTTCGCCGCCGAGATCGCGTTGCGGACGGGCCCGGCCCCGAAGCGCTTGGAGTCGATCTCAAGATCGAGCATGGCGCGCTTGACGAGCGACCGTTGGTCATCGGCGTCGTAGATCACGAAGTCCCGGTCGAGGCCGGCGAACTCGTGCTCGATGCGGAGGATGCGCGCCGCGATCGCGTGGAACGTGCCCAGGGTGATGTTGCCGGCGCGGTCGCCGAGGAGCCGCGCCGCGCGTTCGCGCATCTCCCGCGCCGCCTTGTTGGTGAAGGTGACCGCCATGATGCGGCGGGGATTCACCCCCACGCGGTCGATGAGGTAGGCGAGCCGGTGGACGATGACGCGGGTCTTGCCGCTGCCCGGCCCCGCGATCACGAGGACCGGGCCCTCGATCGCCTCGACGGCGGCCCGTTGCGGGGGGTTCAGGCCTTCCAAGTAGTCCACGGCGGCATTGTAGCGCACGCCGCCTCTAGGCTGGACTCCCTCGCGTCGATTGACGGGAGAGGTTTGGCGCAATGACAATGGCGCTGGCAGCAATCGCGTTCGCCTGGTCTTTCGCGGCATGGCACTGAGGAGGCGGTTCGAATGATGACGGCACTCGCGGGCGCGGGCCGCTACCTCACCCTCCCGGTGGGTGGGACGCGGCCCGACAACATGTGGATGGCGCGGGCCCTCACCGCCTTCGTCATGCTGGCGCTCCTCTTCGCCGGCTTCTGGCTCATCCCCCAGATGGCGCACGCGCAGGACGCCGGTGGCGCCGACACCCTAGCGTCAGACCCCGGCAGCGCCGTCAACTTCGCATGGACGCTGCTCGCCGGCGCCTTGGTCTTCTTCATGCAGGCGGGCTTCGCCTTACTGGGCGCGGGACTCATCCGGTCCAAGAACACCGTCAGCTACATGACGAAGGGCTTCATGGGCTTCGCCGTCGCCAGCCTGGCCTACTGGGCCTTCGGCTTCGCGTTCATGTTCGGCGGAGCCGGCGGCTTCGGCCTCGAAACCGGCGGCGCCTTCATCGGCGGATCGGGCTTCTTCCTCGCCGGCGACGCCTACGACGTGAGCACCATCACGCGCTGGTTCTTCCAGGTGGTGCTCGCCGCCACCGCCGCCGCCATCGTCGCCGGGGCCGTGGCGGAGCGTATGAAGCTCAACGCCTACCTCACCTTCAGCTTCGTCCTCGCCGCGCTCATCTATCCCATCTACGGCCACTGGGTCTGGGGCGGCGGCTGGCTAGGCAGCCTCGAGATCGGCGAGACCACCGGCCTGGCCGACTTCGCCGGCTCCGGCGTCGTCCACGCCGTCGCCGGCATCGCCGCCCTCATGGGCGCCGCCGCGGTCGGCCCCCGCCTCGGCAGGTTCAAGGCCGACGGCACCCCGAACCGGATCAGCGGGCACAACGTCCCCTTCGCCGTCATCGGCACCTTCATCCTCTTCTTCGGATGGTTCGGCTTCAACGCCGGCAACGCCGTCGCCGCGACCGACCTCCGCATCTCCGTGATCATCGCCAACACACTGCTCGCCGGCGCGGCGGGCGCCCTCGTCGCGCTCTACTGGACCATCTTCAAGACCGGTAAGGCCGACCTCCCCACCGCCTGCAGAGGCGCTCTGGCCGGGCTCGTCGGCATCACCGCCGGCTGCGCCTTCGTGGCCCCCTGGGCCGCAGTCGTCATCGGCGCCCTGGCCATCCCGGTCATGTTCGGCACGACCTACGTCGTCGAGCGTATCCTCCGCGTCGACGACGTCATCGGCGCGGTCTCCGTCCACGGCGGCGCCGGCCTCTGGGGCGTCCTCGCCGTGGGCATCTTCGCCGACGGCAGCTACGGCGTCTCCGGCTTCGTCGACGGCAACGGCGAGCAGTTCGTGATCCAGATCATCGGCGTCCTCGCCCTCGTCGGCTGGGTCGTCGTGACCGCGGGCGTGATGTTCTGGGCGCTGAACAAGACGATGGGCCTCCGGGTAAGCCGTGAAGAAGAGCTCAGCGGGCTTGACGTTCCCGAGCACGGCATGGAAGCCTACCCCGCCGAGGAGCCGCTCACCGACCTGATGGCCGAGAAGGCGGGTTCCTAACCACTGACTTCTCCACCGGTTCCTGCCGCTCCGGTTGCATGACGCCTGGGAGAGGGACTCCCAGGCGTCATGCTTCCCGGAAGCCCGCGAAAGAGTCCCCCACCTCAAACCTCTCTCCCCCTGGGGGAGACTGAGAGAGGGCACGCGCCGCAGCCGCCCCGGCGGAGAGGGGTCTTGCCTCTTCTCCCAACGGGAGAAGATTGAGATGAGGGGCCCCCTTTCAACCACCACGGGGTATCGAAGTCCGTCACCCTCGCGGTCAGCCACCCCGGTTACGCAAAGGTCTCCTCTGGGGGAGACTCAGAGAGGGCCGGGGCGGGGCATCACTGCTACAATCGCCCCCGTGACCACAGCCGTCCTCACCGCCGCTCCCCCCACGCCGTCCGCGCCCACCCCGCCGCGTGGCGGGGCGCACGGACTCAGCCACATGGGCCTGCGCGAGGGGCCGGGACGCTTCTTCTTCGACGGCGAGCCCCGCCTCGGCTTCCGCGTCGCCGCCGGTGCCGCCGTCGCCCTGGGACCGCCCGCCGGCCCCTCCGACACCGCGCCGTCCGTCCTCGGCGGCTTCCGCGACTGGTGCCGCCGACGGGGACTGCGCGCCGTGGTCTGCGGGCTCCCCGCCGAGCTCGCCGAGGCAGCGAGAACGGCGGGCTTCGGCCTGACCCCCGCCGGCGATGAGGCGATCATCGACCCGCGCCGCGTCGAGCCGAGAGGCCGTCAGTGGCGCGAGGTCCGCGCCGCCCTCAACCGCGCCCGCGCCCGCGGTCTTCGCTTCCGTTGGATGACTCCCGAGGAGCGCGCCATCCGACGTCATGAGACCGACGCCGTCTCCGCCGCCTGGCTCCGCGGCAAGCGGCCCCCCGAGCTTCGCTTCGCCTTCGGCGGGGCCGGCGCGCTGCTCGACCCCGCCGCCCGCGCCGCCGCCGCGGAGGACGCCGAGGGCCGCATGGCCGGCTTCATCACCTGGGTTCCCGCTCGCGACGGCTGGATGCTCGAGCTCCTCCGCTACCGTCCCGGCGTCATGGCCGGCCTCGCCGACTACCTCACCGCCTCGTCGCTCCTCACCTTCCGCGACGAAGGCTGCCCCTACGCCAGCCTCTCCGGGGCGCCCCTGACCAACCTCACCGCCTGCGCTCCCTGGACCAACGCCGCCCTCGCCGCCCTCCGACACGCCGCCCGCCCCCTCTACGACGCCGACGGCCTCCGGCGCTTCAAGCAGAAATTCAACCCCACCTGGACCCCCCTCTACCTCGCCCACACCGGCCGCCTCGGCCTCCCCCGCGCCGCCGTCGCCATCCTCCGCACCTCCCTCGCCTGACCTGCGCGCCTCCGCTCAGGCCTCTTCTCCCCACGGGAGAAGATTGAGATGAGGGGCCCCCTTTCAACCACCAAGAGCCGTCGACGCCCGACCAACTACACACCCACCGGCGCTAACCGCGCCAACGAATGAATACCTACGCCGCGCACGTAGCGCCGCTTACGTTCCCAACCTCGCGCAGCCATCCCTGGAACGCGTCGTCAGCCGGCGCGCATAGTCCGGCATTGTCTTGGAACCGGAATTGGTTCAGAGCGGTCAGTGCCGTAAGGCTCGACGGAACCTCTCCCATCAGTTCATTAGAATACAGATATAGCTGCTCCAGGTCGGAGAGATTGCCGAGCTCTGGAGGAATCGTCCCCGTCAGTCCGTTCATCATCAGACTCAGACTCCGCAGGTTGGACAGGTCGTCCAGTTCGGCCGGGATCGGCCCTGTCAGTTGATTGAAGCCGAGCCCCAGGTACTTCAGATTGGAGAGACTGCCCAGTTCCGGCGGAATCGCCCCTGTCAGTTCGTTGTGGTAAAGAGACAAGGCTTCCACGCTGGCGAGGTTGCCCAGTTCCGGCGGAATCGCCCCCGTCAATTGGTTGTCGTGGAGCCAGAGTGTGGTCAGGCTGGCGAGGTTGCCCAGTTCCGAGGGGATCGGCCCCGTCAGTTCATTGGAGTCGAGCCTGAGCTGGCGTAGACCGGAAGGGTTGCCGAGTTCCGACGGGATCGCCCCCGTCAGTTCGTTGTGGTTGAGAGACAAGACTACCACGCTGGAAAGCTTGCCGAGTTCTGGCGGGATCGCCCCCGTCAGTTGGTTACCATAGAGCAGGAGTTGACTCAGGTCGGCGAGGTTGCCCAGTTCCGGCGGAATCGCCCCCGTCAATTGGTTATAGTTGAGCCAGAGTGTGGTCAGGCTGGCGAGGTTCCCCAGTTCCGGCGGGACCGCCCCCGTCAAATGGTTATCGCTGAGCCAGAGTGTGGTCAGGCTGGCGAGGTTCCCCAGTTCCGGCGGGATCGTCCCCGTCAGTAGGTTATCGTAGAGCTCAAGGCTCTCCAGGTTGGCAAGGTTGCCGAGTTCAGGCGGAATCAGCCCCGTCAGTAGATTCTCGTTGAGATCCAGCTCCTCTAGAGCGGACAGGTTGCCAAGTTCCGGGGGAATAGGGCCCGTCAGTTGATTGAAGCTGAGACTTAGGTCCTTTAGATTGGAGAGGCTGCCGAGTTCCGGCGGGATCGCCCCTGTCAACTGGTTGCTGCGAAGGCGCAATCTGGTAACGCGTCCACTGCTGTCGGTGGTAACGCCGGCCCAATCGCCAAGCGGTCTGTCGCTCAACCAGTTGAGATTGTCCTCCCAGTTCGGCCCGTCGGTCGCCTCGTACAGCTCCACCAGTACAGCCCTCTCTGGGTCCGCGGCGGCTGCAGCCGGCGCGGCCGTTGCCGGGCACGTATCGCCGCTTGCCTTCTCAACTCCGCGCAGCCATGCCTGAAACGCCTCGTCGGCCGGCGCACAGAGCCCCGCGTTGTGTTCGAAGCTCAAGTTGTCCAGAGCAGCCAATGCTGTCAGGCTCGATGGAAGCGCTCCCACAAGCTGGTTGGAGTCCACGAACAGGACCCGGAGACGGGAGAGGTTGGCGAGTTGAGGAGGGATGGGTCCCGTCAGTTGATTTTGGCGCAGCCACAGCGTCTCCAATCTAGACAGGTCCCCGAGTTCAGGGGGGATCGGTCCCGTCAATTGGTTGCTATAGAGCACGAGCCCCACCAGCCTTGATAGACTACCGAGTTCAGGGGGGATCGGTCCCGTCAGCCCATTCCCCTCGAGCTGCAGGTAATTCAGGTTGGACAGGTTGCCGAGTTCCGGCGGGATCGCCCCCGTCAGTTGGTTCTGGTCGAGCACCAACCGCGTCAGCCTGGCGAGGTTCCCGAGTTCAGGGGGAATCTGCCCTGTCAATGCACTGGAGGACAGCCTGAGAGACCGCAGCTTGGAGAGGTTGCCCAGTTGTGGAGGGATGCTTCCTGTCAATGTGGTGATGGCGACTTCCAAGGTTTCCAGCCTTGAGAGGCTACCCAGTTCCGGCGGGATCGCCCCCGTCAGCCCCTTCCCCCAGAGTTGCAGGATTTTCAGGCTGGCGAGGTTGCCGAGTTCCGGCGGGATCGCCCCCGTTAGCCCATCCCCCCCGAGTTGCAGGGATTCCAGGTTGGACAGGTTGCCCAGCTCCGGCGGAATCGTCCCTGTCAGTTGATTGCCGCCGAACCACAGATACCTCAGACTGGCGAGGCTGCCGAGTTCCGGCGGGATCGCCCCCGTCAGTTGGTTATTCCGGAGCACCAAGGTGGTTAGATGGGCCAGGCTGCCGAGTTCCGGCGGGATCGCCCCCGTCAGTTGATTGTCGCCGAGCCACAGGTACTCCAGATTGGTCGGACTGCCGAGTTCCGGCGGAATCGTCCCCGTCAGTCGATTGTCGCCGAGCCGCAGGTACTCCAGATTGGCCAGGCTGCCGAGTTCCGGCGGTATCGACCCCGTCAATCGGTTGTCTTGGAGATTCAACAGGCGCAGCGCCAAGAGGTCGCCGAGCTCCGGCGGAATCAACCCCGTTAGTTCGTTGTCGTAGAGTTCTATTGCAGTGACACGGCCATCCGCGTCGGCTGAAATCCCATACCATTCGCCGAGCGGCCGGTCGCTCAACCAGTTCCTGTTGTTCGCCCAGTTAGGCCCCTCGGCCGCCTCGTACAGCGCCACCAGTACAACCCTGTCTGGGTCTGCGGGGGGTGCAGTCGGCGTCGCTCTTGCCGGGCACGTATCGCCGCTTGCCCGGGCAATTCCCCCAAGCCATACTTTGAACGCGGCGTCAGTCGGCGCGCAAAGCCCCGCGTTCCGCTCGAAGCGGAATTCGACCAGGGTAGACACTGCGGTCAGATCCCGCGGAATTACCCCTGTCAGTTGGTTGTCGTGGAGCCAGAGTGTCTCCAGGGAGGAGAGGTTGCCGACATCCGGAGGGATCGCCCCCGTCAATCGGTTTTGGTCGAACCTCAGCGTCCGTAGGTCGGAGAGGTTGCCGAGTTCCGGCGGGATCGCCCCCGTCAATCGGTTGTCGCCGAGGTCCAGTCGGTCCAGCACCGAGAGGTTGCCGAGATCGGGAGAGATCATCCCTGTCAATTGGTTGCCGCGGAGTTGCAGTTGGTGCAGATTGGAGAGGTTGCCGACTTCCGGCGGGATCGCCCCCGTCAATTGGTTGCCGGCGAGTTCCAGTCGTCTCAGGTTGGAGAGATTACCGAGACGCGGCAATATCGGCCCCGTCAGTTCGTTGTCAATGAGCGTTAGCCACCTGAGGTCGGAGAGGTTGCCGAGCTCCGGCGGGATCGCCCCCGTCAATCGATTCCTTTGGAGATTCAGCAGGCGCAGCACCGAGAGGTGGCCGAGCTCCGGCGGAATCGACCCCTTTAGGTTGTTGTCGTAGAGCAATATTTCAGTTACGCGGCCATGCGCATCATCTGAAATCCCATACCATTCGCTAATCGGTTTTTCGCTCAACCAGTTCCTGTTGTTCACCCAGTTGGGACCGTCGGTAGCGTTGTAGAGGACCACCAGCGCAGCCCTGTCTGGGTCTGCGGGGGGTGCAGCTGGCGTCGCTCTTGCCGGGCACGTATCGCCGTTTGCCCGGGCAATTCCCCCGAGCCATGCTTTGAACGCGGCGTCAGTCGGCGCGCAAAGCCCCGCGTTCCCCTCGAAGCGGAATTCGACCAAGGTAGACACTGCGGTCAGCTCCCGCGGAATTACCCCTGTCAGTTGGTTCTCCTGAAGCCAGAGGGTCTCCAGGGAGGAGAGGTTGCCGACATCCGGAGGGATCGCCCCCGTCAATCGGTTTTGGTCGAACCTCAGCGTCCGTAGATCGGAGAGGTTGCCGAGTTCCGGCGGGATCGCCCCCGTCAATCGGTTGTCGCCGAGGTCCAGTCGGTGCAGCACCGAGAGGTTGCCGAGTTCCGGCGGGATCGCCCCCGTCAATCGGTTGTCGCCGAGTTCCAGTCGGTGTAGCGCCGCGAGGTTGCCGACATCCGGAGGGATCGTCCCTGTCAATTGGTTGCCGCGTAGTTGCAGTTGTTCCAGATTGGAGAGATTGCCGAGTTCCGGCGGGATCGGCCCCGTCAATTGGTTGCCGGCGAGTTCCAGTCGTCTCAGGTTGGAGAGATTACCGAGATGCGGCAATATCGGCCCCGTCAGTTCGTTGTCAATGAGCGTTAGCCACCTGAGGTCGGAGAGGTTGCCGAGCTCCGGCGGGATCGCCCCCGTCAATCGATTCCTTTGGAGATTCAGCAGGCGCAGCACCGAGAGGTGGCCGAGCTCCGGCGGAATCGACCCCTTTAGGTTGTTGTCGTAGAGCAATATTCCAGTTACGCCGCCATCCGCATCATCTGAAATCCCATACCATTCGCTAATCGGTTTTTCGCTCAACCAGTTCCTGTTGTTCGCCCAGTTGGGACCATCGGTAGCGTTGTAGAGGATCACCAGCGTTGCCCTCTCCAGGTCGGCGGAAGGCCTAGCCGTAGGCCCGGGCGTCGGCGCGGCCGTAGCCTGCGGCGTCAGTGTCGGAGTCGCCCGTGGGGTCGGCGTGGGTGTTGCCTGCGGCGTTGGAGTTGGTGCCGGCGTAGCCGTGCGTGGAGGCGCCCTCGTTGGAGTATCAGCAGGAACGGTAGTGGGAGGGGGTGTAGCAGTACCAGAGTCTTCACATGCGGCGGCGATCGCGATCGCGCCACACAGTAAGGTGCACCAGGCGGCCATGCGCCACCTGGAGGGCAAGCCTCCGGGGGAGCGGCGCCTGGGCTGTGGGTCTGTCATAAGTTCAGACGAGCCATGCGAGCGCGCGAGATGGCAAGCCGGCTGGAGGTCGGACCTCAGCCCTAGAGTCCCATTGGGTCTGCCGCTGCGCTACCGGCGCGCGAAACGGGGGACGGCCCAATCATACGACACGCTGCCGTGGGCACCCAAGCAACCAAGGCTCCCCCGCCAGGGGGAGCTCCCCCTAAACCTCCCTCCCTCTGGGAGGGACTGAGGGCGGGCACCGTGGAAAACCTCTCTCCCCTTCCGCCTACTCCTCCACCGGCAGTAGCACCACCCGCACGTAGCGGTCGTCGGTCAGATAGCGCTCCGCTGCTGCGGCCACCTGCTCCAGCGTCAACGCCTCCAACCGCTCCTCGAAGCCTACAATCTCCATGAACGCCTCGCCACGCTGCACCGAAGCCTGGATCTGACTGAGCCAGAATCCGTTCTCTCGCACTTGTTCCTGCCGGGAGGTGCGGAGAAGCTCCTTGACCGTGTCCAGGTACTTTTGCTCACCCCCCGCGCGCAGCCAATCCACTTCTTCCAGCACCTCCCCAAATAGCTCTTCGGCGCGTGCGGGGTCGCTGCCGAAAATTATCGAGATCAGATACTCCGGGTCCGGAAGACTGGAGCCACTTGCGCCCACACCGATGCTATAAGTGCCGCCAAGCTCCTCACGCACTCGCTCGCGCAAACGGATCCCGAGCATCTCGCCCGCCACGGCAAGCGTCAGCGCCTCCTCGCGGCTCCACTCCATATCCCCGGCAAACACCACGACCGTCTGGCTGCGTGGTTCGGTGCCGCTGCGGACGACGTGGTCCTCCACGCCCATTGGCGGATCGATCCCGACATCCTGCCACTGCTCGGCGCGCCCGGTGGTTGGCAGGCTCGCCAAATAGGTGGCGGTCAGTGAGCGCAGCGCATCCCAGTCGAACGCGCCCACGAAGACGAACGTTGCGTCTCCCAAGTCCGCGAACCGGTCCGCATACACCGCCCCCGCCCGCTCCAGGCTTAGTTCCTCCAGAAGTTCGACGGTGAGGGGTCGAGCACGGAAGTGGTTCTGGTGCCGCACCGTATTCACGAGGTCGAACAGAATCGCGTCCGGCTGGGCGGCCCGAGTCTCAGCGACGCTGCGCAGGCTTGATTCGTACCTCGAGAAGAAGACGGGGTCCAGCCGGGGCGCGGTCGCATACAGCGTAATCAGTTGGAACAGCGTCTCCATGTCCTCCGGGGAGGCGCTGCCTCCAAAGCCTTCGAACAGTTCCCCGATGTAAGGGGACACCGAGACCCTTGTGCCGGCCAGCAGTTTGTCCAGGGCCACATTGTCGTGCGGACCGGCGCCACTTCCGGAAACCAACTGCGCGGCGTAGAGCGCGGACACATGGTCCTCGTCCGCAACCAAGGAGTGCCCGCCGGGACTGAAGGCCCTGAATATCACTTCGTCATCGCGGAAGTCTGTCTGCTTCGCGATCACGGAAATGCCGTTGGAGAGCGTCCACCTCAGAGCGTCGATGGACTCTATTCGCTCCTCACCGGTGATGCTCCCCGGAGTCGGAATGGTTGCCAGCAGCGGTACGTCGTCGAGGACGTCCGCGTAGGGTTCTACCTCCAGTGTGCGGACACCCTCGATTTGGGCCAGGGTTGCCGCGGCCAGATCGCCATCTGAGCTAGCGTCGGTCTCCTCCGGCCGCACGACTAAGAGCGCCGTGTCCTCGGACTGCGTCCAGGATTCCGCCAGGTCATCGAACTCCTCCAAGGAGATCTGCGTTAGCGCCTCTTGGTACAACTCCCACTCAGCCTCGATGCCGACAACCGGCGTCCCGCTGAGAAAGTGGTCTACGTATGAGTCGACCAGATACGCCGACGACGTCTGGTCCCGTTGCTTGTACAAGCTCTCCACCGAGCTCAACAAATTGGCCTTCTCACGTGCCAGTTCGCTGTCGGTAAAGCCATACCGTCGGACGCGCTGCAATTCCTCCAGCACAGCCGCCAAACCGCGCTCAATTCCGTCTGGCTCCACCCATGCCGAGAACGTGACGATGTCCAGGGGCTCCACATACGGCGAACGTCCGGCTCCAGCCGAGAGGTACGGAGGATCGGCGATCTGGCCTCGCTCGAAAAGTCGCGCGTTCAGCATCCTGAAGGCAAGACTTTGCACGACGTGGCGGCGAAATCCCGCTAGGTCTTGACTCGTGTCGGGGGCAAGCTTTTGGACCAGGACGAACTGGGTGCCAGGCGACTCGGCATCGGTGAACACTTCGATGCGCGGCGCCTCATGACCCGGAATGTCGAAACGCGGCCTATCTGTGGAAGGCGCCACGGCAGCGCGCTCCTGGTTTGCCTCGCCCTCGGGTGGCGGCGCAAAGTGCTGCTTCACCTTGGCCTCGATCGACGCAGTATCAAAGTCACCCACAGCGACGACGGCCATCAGGTCAGGCCTGTACCAACGCTCGTAGAACTCCCTGAGGAGCTCTACCGGAGCGTTCTCGATGACCTCCGTCAGGCCAATAGGATCCCGGTCGGAGTAGCGCGAGGAGCCGAAGAGCAGTGGGAGCAAGTTTTCTTGAAGGCGCGAGTTGAATCCTTGAGAGAGGCGCCACTCCTCCAGAACGACGTCACGCTCCAGCTCAACCTCAACTGGGTCGAAGGCCACCGCGTAGGCCCAGTCACTGAGAATCTGAAACGCGGTCTCGGTGATTTCGGGATCGTCGGTCGGGATCTCCAGCCAATATAGGGTGTCATCGAAGCCGGTCCGGGCGTTCAGGTCGGCGCCAAACGTACTGCCGATGGACTCAAGGTATTCAACGATCTCCTGCTTGGCGAAGCGCTCGGTCCCATTGAAAGCCATGTGCTCTGCCAAGTGCGCCAGACCTCGCTGGTCCTCCTCTTCATCGATAGAGCCGGCCTTTACCACCAGCGCTATCTGGGCACGGTTGCGCGGCTCTTCGTTATGCCTGATGTAGTAGCTCAGACCGTTCGAGAGGGTGCCGCGGACCACCGAGGGATCAAAAGCAAGAGCTTCGGTGGGTTCTGGGGTTGCAGAAGCAGTGGGCGCCGGCGTTGGCGTCGCGGTGGGCGCCGGGGTCGCGGTAGCCGTGGGCTCCGGGCTTGGCGTCGCAGTGGGCGCCGGGGTGGCAGTGGCCGTAGGCTCCGGACTTGGCGTCGCGGTGGCCGCCGGGGTCGCGGTAGCCGTGGGCTCCGGGCTTGGCGTCGCAGTGGGCGCCGGGGTTGCAGTGGGCGTAGGTACTACTGGCGCGGCAGTGGCTGTGGGTTCAGGCCCTGCAGTGGGCGTGGGTTGGGACTCGCACCCTATCAACACCGCAAGCATCAGCGTGATGCCGATGATAGCGAACGCCGATAACGCCGACTTCACATTTCCCCTCATCTATCTCGCCTCTCACTATTCATCCCTAAGTCCTTCAAGAGGTTACGGCAACAGGTGTGTAGGCCACCCGGAGTCGGCGACCTTCTCAAGAGTTTGCTTCAAGGGCTATTCCATCCACATGCCGTGAACACAAGTAGACATCCTACATCACACAGGGACCTGCAACCGACCGAAGGGGCGCCCTTCGGCCTCCTCCCCCTCTGGGGGAGACTGAGAGAGGGCGGGCGGGGCATCACCTTAACCAAAGCTCCCCCCACAGGGGGAGCCCCCACAAACCTCTCCCCCTCTGGGGGAGACTGAGAGAGGGCGGGCGGGGCGTCACCTTAACCAAAGCTCCCCCGCAGGGGGAGCCCCCACAAACCTCTCCCCCTCTGGGGGAGACTGAGAGAGGGCGGGCGGGGCGTCACCTTAACCAAAGCTCCCCCGCAGGGGGAGCCCCCACAAACCTCTCCCCCTCTGGGGGAGACTGAGAGAGGGCGCGCGCCTAGCGGCGCGCGGGTACCCGAAGGGCGCGCCCTCCCCCCACTCCCCGTGCCATCTCCCCATTGCCCATGCCAGCCCCGGCCACCTACCATGTCCCTGCATGTCCCATGCGTTCTCAACTTGCCGTGGCGAACCCCTCCCGCGGGGCGGCGCCGTGGCGCGCAAGGGCGCCCGCCGGCCGGAAACATCCCACGACCGGCGGGAGAAGCGGGACTTAGAGAGGCGGCGGGACGCGTTCTCAGACCGCCGGGACATGCCGGGAGTTGCAACGTGACGGTTGGCAAGTTGGCTCGGCGCGGTAACCTCTAGCCGAGCTCGCATGGGCGCCTCGCGGCGCGGCCATGCTCCCCATCCGCCACCGCCCAGCCCCGTGATCGGAAAAATGGTTACCGCCCTGGCCCCAGTGCGCCCTCCGCCCCCAAAATCCCTTGACGCTCCCCGCCCCTCCGGGTAGCCTGACGGAAGCAAAGGCCCCGCCACGGAGCCGCGGCCAAGCCCCGAATGGGGGAGGGGGGCCATCGCTGGAGACTTGGCGGCGCGAGCCGCCTCTTTTCATGCGCGGCCCGCGGCCCGGCCCACCCGACAACGGCCAGGAGGCGCGGGACCCGTGTCTACCCCCAAGAGTCTCCGCCGTCCCTTCGAGGGGATTCGCGTCGCCGACCTCTCCCTCGTGCTCGCCGGGCCCCACGCCACGAGCTACCTCGCCGACTGGGGCGCCGAGGTCATCCGCATCGAGCCGCTTCAGTTGTTCCAGCCCAACACCCGCGGCCGCTTCGCCCGCCCCGCGCAGGCCTACATCGACTCGCTTCGCAACTGGCTCAACGCCTACCCCGGCTTCACCATGACTGGCCGCGACTTCAACTGCTGGCCCTTCTTCCAGAGCCACGGCAAGAACAAGCTGAGCATGACCGTCGACCTCCAGCAGGAGGAGGGTGTCGAGGTCCTCAAGCAGATCGTCGCCGTCTCCGACATCGTGATCGAGAACAACGCCCCCACCACCATCGACAAGCTCGGCATCGGCTACGAGGCGCTCCGCGCCGTCAAACCCGACATCGTGATGCTCCGCATGCCCGCCTACGGCCTCACCGGCCCCTACGCCTACTACCGGTCGCTGGGCTCGCACCTCGAAGGCACGTCGGGGCACACCTACCTCCGCGGCTACCGCGACACCGATCCGACGCAGACCGAGGACATCTTCCTCGCCGACGCCGTCGCCGCCCTCTGCGGGGCCTACGCCGCCGCCCTCGCCCTGCTCCAGCTCCGGCGGCGGGGGAAGGGGCAGCTCGTCGAGCTCTCCCAGGCCGAGTGCATGGTGCCCTTCTTCGGCGAGCACCTACTCGGCTATCAGATGACGGGCGAGTCGCCAGGCCCCCAGGGCAACGACTACTACCGCATGGCCCCCCACAACACCTACCCCTGCGCCGGCGACGAGCGCTGGGTGGCGATCGCCGTGGGGACCGGCGCCCAATGGGCGGGGCTCGTCGAGGCGATGGGGCGGCCCGAGTGGGCCAAGGATCCCCGCTTCGCCACCCAGGAGTCGCGCTTCGAGCACCGCGCCGAGCTCGACGAGCTCGTCGCCGGGTGGACGTCGCGCTTCAACGACCAGTGGGTGATGCGCCACCTCCAACGCCACGGCGTCCCCGCCGGCGCCCTCAACGACGACCGCGACCTCATGGCCGACCCCCAACTGAACGCCCGCGGCTTCTTCCACGCCATGGACCACGAGTGCATGCCCATCGAGTACCCCCGCAGCCCGTGGCTCATGGAGCGCACCGAAAGCCGCCTCGACTACCCGCCGCCGACCCTCGGCCAGCACAACGCCTACGTCTACGGCGACCTCCTCGGCTTCGGCGAGGCCGAGCAACGCCGCCTCGAGGAAGCGGGCCACATCGGCGACGAGTATCCGCCACACGTCCCGTAGGGGCGAGTCGCGACTCGCCCTCCCCTTTCGCTCCCCCTCTCGCCCTCTGGGGGCCGCCACACACCTCTCTCCCCCTGGAGACTCTTGCAAAACTCCGTCGAGGGGAAGAACGCCGCCCCCTGGCCCTGGGAAAGGGAGGCGGCGCGGGGTCTTACCTCCCTCTCCCGCTGGGAGAGGGTTGGGGTGAGGGCGAGGGGAGGCGGGGGCCGCGCGACCTTGCTGAAGCCCGACCGCCGGGTTACGCAAGGGTCTCCCCCTTGGGAGAGATTGAGAGGGGGCTCTCGTTGACATGCCTGGCGGAGGCTGGCAAGATTCCGTCGTCTCATGAGCGGCGCCGGCTTCACCTGACCGACTCCGCCGGCCACTCCGGGCTGAGTGGCGGGCGCGGGGTCGTTGCGCCCTCCCCACAGGCGCACCCTTGGCCGCTTTCCCCCGCGCCGCGCTTCCCGCCACCGCAGCACCCTCTGTCACCCGCGCCTTCCGCGCGATTCGTTTAGGAGACCGCCTTGCTCAGACGATGCTTTCGCCGGCCACTGACCGCCATCTCGGTCATCGCCGTCGCGTTGCTCGTCGCGGGATGCGGCGGAGGCGATGAGCCCGCGCTCTACATCGGCGGCATCCCTGATCAGGACGTCTCGGTCCTCGAGGCACGGTTCAAACTGCTCGCCGAGTATCTCTCCGAGGAAACCGGCGCCGACGTACGCTACCTGCCCTCCCAGTCGTATGCCGCGCTGGTGACCGGCTGGCGCAACGACGAGGTCCAGTTTGCCTGGTACGGCGGGCTCACCGGCGTTCAGGCGCGTCTCGCCGTGCCCGGCTCCAACGCCGTGGCCCAACGCGTCACCGACGAGGACTTCAAGTCGGTCTTCGTCGCCGCTCCCGACTCCGGCATCGCGGGGTTCGACGACCTTCCCGGGCGCACCTTCACCTTCGGCAGCGAGAGCTCCACCTCGGGCCACCTCATGCCCCGCTTCTTCCTGAGCGAAGCGGGAATCGACCCTGAGAGGGACTTCACCGGCGTGGCCTACAGCGGCTCCCACGACGCCACGTGGAAGCAGGTCGAGGCCGGCGCCGTCGAGGCCGGCGCGCTCAACGCCAACGTGTGGGACACCCGGGTCCGCGACGGTGCCGTCGACCGCACCAAGGTGGAGGTCTTCTTCACCACACCGGGCTACGTCGACTACCACTGGGTCGTGCGGCCCGGGCTCGACGACGTCTACGGCGGCGGCTTTACGAAGCGCCTCGTCGACGCCATCCTCAAGCTCGACGCGGCGAACGGCGGCCGCGACCAGGAGATCATGGACGCCTTCCAAGCTGAACGCTTCATACCGACGACAAATGAGAACTACCGGACCATTGAGACCATCGCCCGCAGCCTCGAACTCATCAAAGAGCAGTAGCCCGCCCGCCGTCCTCGTCGAGGCGGCCGGAAAGCGCTACGGCGGCGTCGAGGCGGTACGGCCGCTCTCGCTTTGCGTCGAGCAAGGCGAGGCGGTTGCGCTCCTCGGCCCCAGCGGCAGCGGCAAGACGACACTGCTGGCCATGATCGCCGGCGAGATCGCGCCGAGCGAGGGAACGGTACGCCTGCGGGGCAAGGACCTCGCCCGCCTGCGTCCGGGGCGCGAGCTCGCCGAGGAGGTCGGCATGGTCCACCAGCAGTTCGACCTCGTGCCGAATCTCTCGGCGCTGCACAACGTCCTCGCGGGGCGGCTCGGGCGCTGGAGCCTCGCGGAGGCCATCGTCTCGCTGGTCTGGCCGCGGGAGCGCCATCTTGGCGTGGCGGCTCTCGACCAGGTCGGCGTCGCCGACCGGGCCCGGGTGCGCGCCGGCTTTCTCTCCGGCGGCGAGCAGCAGCGCGTCGCCGTGGCGCGCATCCTCGTCCAGGACCCCGCCGTCATCGTCGCCGACGAGCCCGTCTCCTCGCTCGACCCCGCTCGTGCCGAGGAGGTCTTGCGCATCCTCGCCGACGCCGCCAGGGGCGCCGGCAAGACCCTCGTCGCCGCCGTGCACTCCCCCACGCTGGCCCGGGCACACTTCGGTCGGCTCGTCGGACTGCGCAACGGCGCCGTCCACTTCGACGCGCCCGCCGACCGCGTCACCGCGGCGCAGCTCGACGACCTCTACGCCCTCGAGGGCTTGCGCGAGGAGTGATGGACGAGCGAGAGGCGCGGCTGGGCGGGCGGTTCCTCGGCGGACGCGGCGCGCTGACCGCGATTCTCGCCGCCGCCTTCGTCCTCAGCCTCGCCGCCGTCGACTGGCGGGGCGGGGTCTTCAACACCGGCGGGCTCAGCGCGATGGGCGAGATCGCCGCCGCCGCGTTTCAGCCGGACCTCGCCCCCGACGTGCTCGCCATCGGCGCCCGCTCGACCTGGACCACCATCGCCTTCGCCTTCTCGGGTATGACCGTCGCCCTCCTTATTGGGGTGCCGTTCGGCGTGGTGGCCTCCGGAGTGGTCTTCAGATCGGCTCGGCGACGGCGGGCAGGGGCGGCGGGGTCGCGCTTCGCCCTGGCGGGGTTTCGCGCCGTCCACGAGCTGGTGTGGGCGTGGCTGTTCGTGGCCGCCATCGGGCTGTCGCCGATGGCGGGCGTCCTCGCCCTGGGCATTCCCTACGGCGGCATTCTGGGGCGCATCTACGCCGAGTTGCTGCAGGACGTCCCCGAGGCCCCGTTGCGGGCTCTGCGGGGCGCCGGCGCCTCGGAGTCGCGTGTCTTCTGGTTCGGGCGGCTTCCGATGGCCCTGCCCGACATGTTGAGCTACACCTTCTACCGCCTCGAGTGCGGCATCAGGTCCGCCGCCGTGCTCAGCTTCGTCGGACTCGGTGGGCTGGGACACAACATCCAGATCTCGCTCCAGGACATCGACTACTCGCGGATGTGGACCTTCGTCTACTTCCTCGTTGTCATTATCGTGATCGTGGACGTTTGGAGCTCGGTGGTGCGGCGGCGCGTGGCCGTGGAGCAGGGATGAGGGCGGGCTTCGGCACCTGGTCGGCGGCCGCCGCCGCTGCGCTCGCCGTGGCGGCGTGGGTGACGGTGTTCACCGGCGAGCTGTTCGACGCTGGGCGCTTCTTCTCCGGCGACACCTTCGAGCGGGGTTTCGACTTCGTGAAGGGGCTGCTGGGGTTCAACACGACGGCGACGCCGGCGTTCCTGGAGTCCGGCGAGTGGGCCGATAAGGCCAGGCTGGCCGGCGAGACCCTAGCGATGAGCGCCGCCGCCGCCGGACTGGCCGCCCTCGCCGCCCTGGCGCTGTTCATGTTCGGGGCCCGGAACGTGATGATGGGCAGCCTCGCTCCCTACGGCTCCGTGGTGTGGAAGGCGCTCTTCTTCCTGACCCGCGGGTGGTTCACCGTGAGCCGGGCCGTGCCCGAGCTCGTGTGGGCGCTGATCTTCGTGTTCATCTTCACCCAGGGGGTGCTGCCCGGTATCCTCGCGCTTGCCGTGCATAACGCCGGCATCCTGGGGAAGCTGGGGGCCGAGATCGTGGAGGGGCTCGACACCCGGCCGGTGCGCGCCCTCCGCTCGACGGGGGCGAGCCGCCTGCAGGTCCTCGTCTTCGGCGTGCTCCCGGAGGCGCTGCCGAAGTTCGTGACCATCCTCTGCTACCGGTGGGAGGTCATCATCCGCACCACCATTGTCGTGGGGTTCGTGGCCGCCGGCGGCCTCGGCGCGGATTTTCGGCTGGCGATGAGCTTGTTCAAGTTCACCGAGGTGGCGCTGATCCTCTTCTGGTATCTCCTGCTCGTCCTGTTCGTCGACCTGGCGGCGGCGCGGCTGCGCCGGCTGGCGCAGTAACCCCTTGGCCGGGGGGCAACCCTTGGGTGCGGACGCGCCCCGCGGTGCGCGCCCGCCCGCCTCTCAGTCTCCCGCAACGGGGCACTGAGACGCCTTCCGCGGAGATTTCGGCTAGCTCCCGTGCGTCCACGGGGCAGGCGCCGGCCTCTCTCGCCTACGCGGGGCAATGGGCCCGGCTCCCGCGTAATGCAAACGTTTGTTCTCTAGGGTCATTGTATGGTCCCGTGGGGGGGATGGTCAAGGCGGCGGTGTCGGTGGGGCGGGCGCCGCGTTCTGTCGCGAGAAGGGGTGGGCTTCGATTGGCCCTGGTGGTTGCGAGGGTGCCCCTCATCTCAATCTTCTCCCGTGGGGAGAAGAGGCAAGACTTCCCGGACCCGACCATGCTTGCCCGCGGGAAGTTGTGCAAGGGTCGCCTGCGGGGGAGGTTGGGGTGTAGAGCCCCGGGCGCACCCAACAAGGGGGATGGTTTCCCGCTTTCGCGGGAATGACGGGTGGGAGAGGGGTGAGTGAGGGGGAGGGCGATTCGCGAATCGCCCCTACGGGAGGGTGGTCACGGCGGGGTGGCGGGCTTCGATTGCCCGTGGTGGTTGAAAGGGGGCCCCTCATCTCAATCTTCTCCCGGGGGGAGAAGAGGCAAGACTTCCCGGCCCCTACGCCTGGCGGCGCGCCCCTCTCTCAGTCTCTCCCAGGGGGAGAGAGGTCTGAGGGGATCGAGCGGTAGCGGACTTCGATGACCCGCGGTGGTTGTTAGGGGGCCCCTCATCTCAATCTTCTCCCGGGGAGGGAGAAGAGGCAAGACTTCCCCGCCCCTACGCCTGGCGGCGCGGCCCTCTCTCAGTCTCTCCCAGGGGGAGAGAGGTTTGAGGGGATCGAGCGGTAGCGGACTTCGATGACCCACGGTGGTTGTTAGGCGGCCCCTCATCTCAGTCTTCTCCCGGGGGAGACCTTTGCAAAAGCTTTGGCGCGGGGGAGCGGGCGCCCACAAGGGGCGCCCCTACGGGAGGGATGGATTCCCGCGTTCGCGGGAATGACGGATATGGACAGGTTACGCAAAGGTCTCCGTTGGGAGAAGAGGCAAGACTTCCCGCCCCTACGCCTGGCGGCGCGGCCCTCTCTCGGTCTCTCCCGGGGGGAGAGAGGGTTGAGGTGCGCCGGCGCTAGCGCTGGCAGGCGGGGCAGTGGTAGGCGCTGCGGGCGCGGATGATGGAGCGGGCGACGGGGGCGCCACAGCGGCGGCAGGGGGCGCCGGGCTCGCGGGGCATGAGGAAGTAGTCGCGGGTGTCTTCGCGGGCGGTGGGGGGCTTTCCTGAGGTGCCTAGGGACGTCAGGGTGGCGACGGCGAGCTCGAGGGCTTCGACGAGGCCGGCGTGCACTCCGGCGACGTCCCCCGCGCTCAGCGACTTGGCGGGGCGCAGCGGGCTGACGCCGGCTCGGATGAGGGCCTCGTCGGCGTAGATGTTGCCGACGCCGGCGATCAGGCGTTGGTCCATGAGCAGGGGCTTGACGGGCGCAGTGCGGCCCGCGAGGAGCCGCTCCAGGGCCTCGACGGTGAACGCCGGCCCCAGCGGCTCGACCCCGAGCCCGCCGGCGATCTCCTCGATGTCGCCCGCCAGCCACAGCCCCCCGAGCTTGCGGGGGTCGACGAAGCGGAGCTCGCGCCCGTCGTCGAGGGCGAGCACGTTGTGGGCGAAGCGGTGACGCGGCTCGGCGCCTTCGACGATGGGGACGGAGCCGGTCATGCCGAGGTGGATGCCGAGCCAGCCCTCCTCCAGCTCCGCGAGGATGAACTTGCCCCGCCGACCCAGACCTCGCACCGCCGCTCCGGTGATCCCCAGCACGAAGTCTTCGACGTCCCCCGACCGCACCGCCCGCGGCCAGCGGAGGTCGGCGCCGGTGAAACGCCGTCCGACGAGCCCCTCCGACTCCAGGTAGCGCTTGGCGGCTTCGACTTCGGGCAGTTCGGGCAAGGAGGCCCTCCGGCGCCCCGCGCGGAGCGCACACAAGCGCGCACTCTAGCAGGGCGCGGGGGCGGCGTCTAGGGGTGGTTAGCGCTTAAAAAAGGAAGCGCCCCGACCTTTCGGCCGGGGCGCCTCTTTTCGCGTCCTTCGATCAGGTTCGCGTGGTTACTTCTTCTGCGCCATCATCACGCCCGCGCCTGCGGCGATTGCCGCCACGATTGCGATGATGAGTGCGACCACCGCGAGCGCCGTGCCGCCATCTTCGCCAGCCGCGCCGGCAGGACCAACCGCGCCGTTCGCGCCGTTCGAGCCGGCAGGACCTTGCGCGCCCTGCGGACCTTGTGCGCCATCGTTGCCCGTCTGGCCTCGCGGCCCGGCGGTACCGTTAGCGCCATTCGCGCCGGCAGGACCTTGGTCGCCACCGGGACCCTGCGGTCCCTGGCCACCAGTCGCGCCCCGCGGACCCGGAGGTCCCGCAGCGCCCTGATCACCGCCATCGCCGGCAGGTCCGGCAGGTCCGGCAGGTCCGGCAGGTCCGGCCGCACCGGCCGCGCCTCGCGCACCACCCGCGCCGCGCAACGACGCTCGGTTCGCATCGATGTAGGCCGCCACGATCGCCTCGATCTCCGCTTGGGTCACGATGATGCCCGGTGTGGGCGCCGCCGTGTCCGTCTCGATGTCCTGGGTAATGACCGAGTTCGCGATGATTTGGACCGTCACCGCACCCACGCCCGGCGCCCAACTGGGCCCCGACAGGGTGTTCTCGCCGGTCAGCGCCTGGAGGCTAACCGTCGCGCCCGACAGCGCGTCGCCCGACGTGAGACTGATGTCGATCCGGTACCCATTCGCCGCGAAACCGCTGCGGCCCGTCGTCGTTGAAGCCACCACATTCCCGTCCGCATCCACCACGCGTACTTGCGTCCCCGTTGGGGCCGCCGTGCCGCTGAGGGTCACGTCACCCGTGATCACCGTTGCGCCTTGCGCCGAAACCGTGACCGCCGAGCCAAGCAGACCCACCAGCAGCGCGATCGCAGTAAGGACGCCTGCGAGTCGGAGCTTCGTCATGAGCTTCTCCTCTCTTTCTGCGGCTAGGACCTCCCGGAAACCTCCGGGAGGCCCTCCGCGTCCTTATCTGCTGTTATTCGATTACTTCGACGGTCACCGCTGTGCCGAGGGCGAAGAACGTCGGCGTGTCCGCCGACACGCTCACCGCCGCCTGGCTGCTGACCGAGATCTGGGCATCCGCGTTCAGCGTCAGGATCAGCACCCCGTTGGGCACGACCTGCACCAGCGTGTTGCCCGCCAAGCCCGGCACGAAGGCGCCGAACTCAGTCCCGCCGGGAGCCGCCGCCGCCGCCAGGGTCAGCAGACCCCGCGACGTCAGTGCCTGGAAGGCGATCTCAGGGCTCACCGTCCGCCCCGACGTGGCGCTCAGGATGGCCACCGGCGACGTCGCCGTGAAGCTTGGGCCCGTGCGCACCGTGATCGTGTACGCGCCGGGGTTCAGCGTCGGCACGATTACCGTGGCACTGAAGTCGCCGACGCCGTCGGTGCGCGGATTGGGCACCGGCAACGCGGGGGCCGAACCGAAGTTGACCGAGTCCACGTTGGCGTAGGCACTGAAGCCCGTGCCCGTGATCGTCAGCGGCTGGCCGGGCCGCGCCGAGTCAGCCGAGAGGGTGATCGAGGGCCCGGGGATGGTGAACGAGGTCGTCCCGGAGATCATCCCCACCGTCGCGGTGATGACCACCGCGCCCGGTGGCAGCGAACCGCCTTGCGACGCGGCGGGGACCGTCAGGGTAACCGTGAAGTTCCCCAATACGTCCGTCGCCGGGGCCGGCACCGGCAGCGCGTTCGTCTCCTCGCCGAAGCTCAGCGCCGACAGGTTCGTCTGCGCCGCGAAGCCCTTGCCGGTAACGGTGATGACCGTGCCCGTCGAGGCCGTGTCCGGCGACGCCGTCACTACGCCCGTTGGCACACTCAGGTTCTTGCTCGCGCTCTTCGGGTCCTTGAAACCACCCGTCATGCCCTGCTGGACGCTGACGTTCGGCGGGGTGCCGCTGAGGCCACCGTTATTGTCAGTCGCCGTCACCTTGATCGTCGTCACCGACGAATTCGCCGGCACCGTGAAGGCGCCCGTGAACTCGCCTGTCGAGGTTACCGGGAACGGGCCGAATTTAGCCCTACTGTTTGACAGTTCAACCGTCACCTGTGAGGTGTCGTCCTCGTACGTCGTGACACCCCAGCCGGAGCCGAAGACCTCGACCGACGAGCCCGGATTTGCCGTGCTCGGGCTCAGTGTGATCACCCGCTTCTGGATGCTGAAGCCGGACGAGGTCGCTTTCCGCGACGTGTCGGTGTCCTCGGTTGCCGTCCACGTCAGCGCAGCCGACGTGCCCGGGGCGCCCGCGTCGCCCGTTGCCTCGCTGAACGGTACCTTGCCCGTGTACAGGAACGTCCCGTCCGTGTTCACCCCGATCTTCGTCGCGATGATCTCAACAGGCTCCACTCCCAAAGTCAGGTCGACAGTGACGCCTCCGCCGGTCGTGAAGCCGGTGCCCGACACCGTAATCGCCTGCCCAGGCACCGCCGACGAAGGCGATACCGAGAGCGTCCGTCTCACGATGGTGACCAGGAAGCTTGCCGACTTGGTGCCAGCCGCGACGGAGACCTGCTTCGTGCCCGGACCCGCAGCCTGCGGAATGGCGAAGTTGAACGTGCCGCCACCCTTATCATTCGTGATCGCGGCGGCGCCAGCGCTGGTCGTCAGGGGCACCGGCGTGCCGCCCGCGAGCGTGCCGGTGACCGCCGTGTCCGCAGGGAAGTCGTTCAGCGTGACCCTGACCGGGGACCCGAGCGGCACTTCCGTCGTCGCCGGCTGCGCCGACGCCGACTGCACGAATGCCTTCGCGCTCCAGACCGGCTCGGACTTCTTCGCCCCTAGGTCCTGCACGTAGATCTGGCCACCATTCCTGGTGTTTGCGCTCGCCACGAAGCTGCCGGTCAGCTTGCCCGACGAGTCCACGTTGAAGACGCCGCCGGTGCCGGTGGGCTCTTCTTCGCCGTCCTCTTTTCCGATCTTTATGTCGCCGCTCGTGCCCACGGTGAAGCCACCACCGGTCACGGTGACGGTCGCGCCCCGCTTCGCCTTAGCCGGGGCGAAGCTTAGGTGCCGGCCAACGTCGACCGGCGCGCTCGTCGCTTCGGGGTTGAGTTCTCCCGCCTGGATGGTGATCGCCATTTTACCCGGTTGGCTCTGGGCCGCGATGCCCGCAGCCTCCGAGATGATAACTCTCAGGAATGCGGTGCCGTTGGCCGGCACGTCGACCGGCGAGACAAACCTAATGATCCTGCCGCTGACCGACGGATTCAGACTCGGAGAACCGGCGTAGACGTCATCGTCGTCAGCTGTCCCCGTGCCCAGACCCGAAATCAACCTGATGCTGTTCTTGTCAATGGTCGAAGGCACGGATCCTGTCGAGAACGACACCATGATTTCGTGCTGGTCCCTGATTAGGCCCTCCGCCACGTTCATGGACGTGACGTCCCACCGCGCCACCTGCCCCGTGTCCAGGGATTCCAGGGTCCCTTCTTTGACGGTCGGGCGGTTGTACGTCGTGACCGTGCCAGTCGCCGAGGCCTCGCCTTCGGGGTTCACCGCGACCGACATCGCTTCGGCTGGCATCGCGATCGTGATGCCCGCGTCCACGGAGATGGTGATCGTTGCCTCGCCGCCGGCTAACTCTACGGCGTCGGTATCGGTGTCTTCTGCCGTGCCAATCGCTACCGGCGTGTTGAAGGTGAAGGTGGTAGTGGACGCGCTGGTTACCGTCGTCGGGCTGCCCGACTCGCCACCGCTCTTCACCATGATGTGAGCGGCGAACGCCATGCGTCCCACTTCCGCCTCATCGATGTCTGGGGTATTCGGGTCGTTCGTAGGGATGTCCGGAATCGCGGCGCCCGTAAAGGTCAACACGATTTCGTCTTCCTCAACGCCATTAGCGGCGTCGTCGTCATCCGGCAGTATCGGACCTTGCGACTTGAAGGTAATCACCCACTCGGCCGCCTCGCCCGCAGCCGCCGGGCTGGCTGAAACCGAGACCCCGTCCGTCGCGATGCCCAGCGCCTTGCTGGGGAGGAGAGAACCAGCCATGGCCGCCACGAGAGCGGCGACCAAGAAGAATCTAAAGAATCGGGAGATTGTGTGTTTCATGAACACCCTTGCTCCTTTCGTAGTTTGACTCAGGTTGCTTCAAAGAGAAAGAAGCCGCGAGGGCCCATCCTGGCCCGTGCGCCTGAGCGCTTACCCGTCGGTCCAAGTATCTGGCTTCCCGCGGCATCGTGGAGCCATCGCAACCTCCTTTTTGCTGACTTCGCCCAAATTTCCGCGCGGCATCATGCGCACATGTCCGCGTCGGGAGCGAGCCTACGTCTGGAATCGGTGAAAACGACATAAAGAAATGACTGGTCTTACGGTTACTCAGGTTATCTGAAGTGTCAAGCTGTCGGAGAGGACGGGAAATGAGCGGAGCGCGTACGCTGCCCCACACACATCCATTATCGGCCCCTGAGCGTAAGTGTCAACCCGTACGCGGCCCGCATTCGTTCTCTCTCCCTGAGAGCGAGCGGGCGCGGAATAAAAGAAAGCGGGGGTCACCATGGTCCGTGGGTTATGTAGGGATGCCTGAGGCATAAGACAATATGACCCCGCGCGTGCGAGACTACATAAGAGTAGCACAAGAACGCAACAGAACGCAACGGGAGGGGCGATCTTACCCCCTCGCCCGCGAGGGAGAGGGCTGGGGTGAGGGCGGAAGTCCGGCCCCCTCGCCCGCGAGGGAGAGGGCTGGGGTGAGGGCGGAAGAGCAACCGGCGGCGCAGCCGCCCACCACAAAACCCCCGGCAACCAACCACCTCTTACCCCCTCGCCCGCGAGGGAGAGGGCTGGGGTGAGGGCGGAAGAGAACCGGCGGCAAAGCCGCCCACCATCCACCCCTCCCCCACAAACCCCCGGCGCCCAACCGCCTCTCGGCCCCCTCGCCCGCGAGGGAGAGGGCTGGGGTGAGGACGGAAGTCCGGCCCCCTCTCCCGCGAGGGAGAGGGCTGGGGTGAGGGCGGAAGTCCGGCCCCCTCGCCCGTGAGGGAGAGGGCTGGGGTGAGGGCGGAAGAGCAACCGGCGGCGCAGCCGCCCACCATCCACCCCTCCCCCACAAACCCCCGGCAACCTACCGCCTCCGGCCCCCTCGCCCGCGAGGGACAGCGCCGGGGTGAGGGCGGAAGTCCGGCCCCCTCGCCCGCGAGGGAGAGGGCCGGGGTGAGGGCGGAAGAGCACCGGCGGCGCAGCCGCCCACCACCTACCCCTCCCACCACAAACCCCCGGCGCCCAACCGCCTCCGGCCCCCTCGCCCGCGAGGGACAGCGCTGGGGTGAGGGCGGCTCCGTCTCTTACCCCCTCGCCCGCGAGGGAGAGGGCTGGGGTGAGGGCGGAAGAGCAACCGGCGGCGCAAGCCGCCCACCTCTTACCCCCTCGCCCGTGAGGGAGAGGGTTGGGGTGAGGGCGGGAGAGCAACCGCGGCGCAGCCGCCACCGCGCTGGGGTGAGGGCGGAAGAGAACCAGCGGCGCAGCCGCCACCACGCCGGGGTGAGAGCGAAAGACCAACCGGCGGCGCAAGCCGCCCACCATCCACCCCCTACCGCCCCCGCCCCTCAAGCCACGCCAAAATGTGCTCCCCCGCCGCATGCGTATCCTCAAGGAACTCGTTATTCCACAGCCGCACCACCGCAAAGCCCATCGCCGAGAGCCAAGCCGTCCGCTCCGCGTCATAGCCCATCCGGTCCTGGTGCTGGCCGCCATCCAGCTCCACGATCAGCCGCTCCTCCCGGCACAAGAAATCAACCACATACGGCCCAAGAGGGACCTGCCGCCGGAACTTATACCCCCCAAGCCGCCGGTCCCGCACCAACGCCCACAGCGCCCGCTCCGCGTCAGTCCCACACCGCCGCAACCCACGGGCAAAACTCCTCATATCACTCATAAAGCGATTCTACCGCCAAAGAAAAGGCCCCCATGTCACACCCCCTCAAACCCCCGGCGGCCAACCGCCTCCGGCCCCCTCTCCCGCGAGGGAGAGGGTTGGGGTTGAGGGCGGAAGAGCAACCGGCGGCACAAGCCGCCCACCACCCACCCCCTCGCCCGCGAGGGACAGCGCCGGGGTGAGGGCGGAAGTCCGGCCCCCTCTCCCGCGAGGGAGAGGGCTGGGGTGAGGGCGGAAGAGCAACCAGCGGCGCAGCCGCCCACCACCTCCCACCCCCTCGCCCGTGAGGGAGAGGGTTGGGGTGAGGGCGGGAGAGCAACCAGCGGCGCAGCCGCCACCGCGCCGGGGTGAGGGCGGAAGTCCGGCCCCCTCTCCCGTGAGGGAGAGGGTTGGGGTGCGGGCGGAAGTGCACCGGCGGCGCAGCCGCCCACCACGCTGGGGTGAGGGCGGAAGACCAACCGGCGGCCCAGCCGCCCACCACCACCCGCCCACCACATGTTAGAATGCCCCCCACTCCCCCCGAGGCCCCCGCGAACGTGCCCACGCCGTTCACCCACCTCCACCTCCATAGCGAGTACAGCCTGCTCGACGGCCTCTGCCGCATCGATCAGCTCATCGAGCGGGCCCAGGCCCTGGGCATGGACTCCATCGGCCTCACCGACCACGGCGTCCTCCACGCCATCGTCGAGTTCTACCGCAAGGCCCGCACCGCCAACATCAAGCCCATCATCGGCATGGAGGCCTACCTCGCCACCGCCAGCCGCCGCGACCGCCTGTCCGACGCCAAGAAGCCCTACCACCTCACCCTGCTCGCCAAGGACCAGACCGGCTACCGCAACCTCCTCAACCTCGCCACCAAGGCCCAGCTCGAGGGCTACTACTACAAGCCCCGCATCGACCGCGAGCTCCTGGAGGAGCACGGCGACGGCGTGATCGCCTTCTCCGGCTGCCTCAACGGCGAGATCCCCCGCTTCCTCCGCGACGGCCGCGACGACGACGCCCGCAACGCCGCCCTGTGGTTCAAGGAGCGCATGGCCGGCTTCTACCTCGAGCTCCAGCGCCACGGCAACATGCCCGAGCTCGACCGGGTCAACACCAAGCTCGTCGAGATGAGCCGCTCCCTCGACATCCCCATCGTCGCCACCAACGACGTCCACTACGTCCACGGCCACGAGCACGCCACCCAGGACGTCCTCCTCGCCATCCAGACCAACACCACCGTCGACCAAGAGGACCGTCTGAAGATGTCCGACGCCTCCTACTTCTTGAAGGACGGCGACGAGATGGCCGAGCTCTTCCGCGACCTCCCCGAAGCCATCGAGACCACCCGCCGCATCGCCGACGCCTGCGACGTCTCCATCGACTTCTCCACCGCGCACCTGCCCCGCTACCCCGTCCCCGGCGGCGGCGACGCCTTCGAATATCTCTCCGGCCTCTGCCGCGAGGGTCTCGCCCGCCGCTACCCCAACGTCACCGACGAGCTCCAGCGCCGCCTCGCCTATGAGCTCGACGTGATCCAAAAGACGAACTTCCCCGACTACTTCCTCGTCGTCTGGGACATCATCGACTTCACCCGCAACAGCGGCATCCTCTACGGCGTCCGCGGCAGCGCCGCCGCCAGCCTCGTCCTCTACACCCTCGGCGTCACCAACGTCGACCCCATGCGCTACCGCCTCGTCTTCGAGCGCTTCCTCAACATCGAGCGCAAGGAAATGCCCGATATCGACATGGACTTCCAGGACGACCGCCGCGACGAGGTCTTCGACTACGTCGTCCGCCGCTACGGCGCCGACCGCGTCGCCCAGATCATCACCTTCGGCACGCTGGGGGCCAAGGCCGCCCTCCGCGACACCGGCCGCGTCCTCGGCATGCCCTACGGCGAGGTCGACAGCCTCGCCCGCCTTATTCCGCCCGGCTACCGCAAGGGCGAAAGAGGCGAAATAACGAGCTGGAGCATCGACCTCGCAATCGAGAACATCGACGAATTCCGCACCCGGTACGAGGAAGACGACCGCGTGCGCCAACTTGTCGAAACAGGCAGAAACCTCGAGGGCGTCAGCCGCAGCTACGGCACCCACGCCGCCGGCGTCGTCATCGCCGATGAACCCCTCATCGACTACGTCCCCCTCGCCCGCCCCAAGGACGGCGCCGAGGGCGGCATCGCCATCACCCAGTTCGCCATGGACGACATCGCCCGCCTCGGCCTCCTCAAGATGGACTTCCTCGGCCTCGTCAACCTCCAAATCCTCCAGCGCGCCATCGCCTTCATCAAGGACGCGCGCGGGGAGGAGATCGATCTCCACGCCCTCACCCTGGAGGACGACGCCACCTTCGCCCTCCTAGCCTCCGGCGAGACCACCGGCATCTTCCAGCTCGAAAGCACCGGCATGCGCCGCTACATCAAGGAGCTCAAGCCCTCGTCCCTCGGCGATCTCTCCGCCATGATCGCCCTCTACCGCCCCGGCCCCATCGAGCAGATCCCCAACTTCATCGACTCCAAGCGCGGCAAGCGCGCCGTCCGCTACCCCCACCCCATCCTCGAAGACGTCCTCGAAGAGACCTACGGCATCATCGTCTACCAGGACCAGGTCCTCCTCATCCTCCAGCAATTCGCCGGCTACACCCTCGGCCAAGCCGACATCGTCCGCAAAGCCATGGGCAAGAAGATCGCCGCCCTCATGCAGGAGGAACGCGACAACTTCCTCAGCGGCGCCAAAGCCCAAGGCTACGACGATCCCCTCGCCAACCAAGTGTGGGAACTCATCGAACCCTTCGCCGGATACGCATTTAACAAGGCCCACAGCGTCAGCTACGCCCTAATCGCCTACTGGACCGCCTATTTTAAGGCCAATTACGGCGTGGAATATATGGCGGCTTTGCTATCCTGCTTCAAGGAAACCGAGAAAGTAACAACCACCATAGCAGAATGCCGCCGCCTACAAATCGACGTCCTCCCTCCTGATATCAGCCAGCCAAGCACCGGTTTCTCCATCCAGCGCGACGAGGGAGGCCGCCCCGCGATCCGCTACGGCCTCGCCGCGGTGAAGAACGTCGGGGAATCGGCCGTGGCCCCGCTGGTGGAAGAGCAGCGCGAGCACGGCGCCTTCGTCGACATCGCCGACTTCTGCCGCCGCGCGCCGGCGCGCTGCCTCAACCGCCGCACCGTCGAGTCTCTCATCAAGGTCGGCGCGCTCGACCGCTTTGGCGGTCGAGGCGCACTCCTCGACAACCTCGACCGCATCATCTCCATCGCCAACGAGCAGGCCCGCATACGCGACGAGGGCCAGTCGACCATGTTCGACCTCTTCGGCGACGAGGTCGCCATCCCGATACCCACCATCGAGCTTGAAGGCGACCAAATCGGCAAGCGGCAATGCGCCGAGTGGGAGCGCGAGGGGCTCGGCGTCGCGCTCAGCGAGGACCCGCTGCTCGACATCTACCGGGCGCTGGGTTCGTCGGTCGTCACCCCCTCGCGGCAAGTCGACAACGAAATGGAGGGCGAGACGATCACGATCGCGGGCCGGGTCACGTCGGTGCGCATGATGACCACACGGCGCGATAACCGTCCCTTCGCCATTGCCCTAGTGGAAGATTTCCAGGGAAGCCTGGAGGTCGCCGTCTGGCCCAACGTCTACGCAAAGACGGCGCACCTTTGGGAGATGGACGAGATGGTCGTCGCCTCGGGCAAGGTCCGGGTACGGGAGGACCGCGCCTCAATGTCGTGCGACACCGCGGAAAGCTTCGAAGCCGCCCGCGGGCGCTACGCGGGCCGTCCACGGGACGACGAGCCGAGGGACGAGCCGCCGGCGGCCATTGAGGAGGCCCCCTTCGACGTCGTGCGCGCGGCAGAGGACGTAGCACGCCGGGCGGTCGAGTCCCCCACCGAGCGCGAAGAAACCCCACCTGCCCACCCCGGCCCTCACCCCAACCCTCTCTCTCAGAGAGAGGGGGCAAGCGAGGCGCCGCCCGAGCACCCTCCGGGAGAGGGGGTCAATGGGGGGCGGCCCGAGCCCCCTCCCGCCGAGCCGGGGCCCGTCGTCCTCGACGGCGAGTCCTTCACGGGGCCAGCCGCCAGCCCCGAGCCGCCCGCGCCGATGGCCGAACCGCCATCCGCCGCCGAGCCCGATGCGCCCGCACCGCCGCCTGTCGTCGTCCGTACCCTGCAAGTCACGCTGGAAGAGACCGACGATGAGCGCGCCGACCTCGCCCGCTTCAACGCGCTCCTCGAGACCCTCAAATCGCACAGCGGCAAGAGCCCCGTGCGCCTCTACGTGGCCAGCCGAGGTCGCCGCAGCGAACTCGAGATGCCGCTCACCGTCGCCTGCGACGACTTGCTCCTCGAACGCCTCACGGCCCTGGTCGGCGAGCGCGCCGTCCGGCTGGTCTAGGGCCGGACATGCGCTGGGTCGAGGTCGACGGAGAGGAGCCGGGCCACGAGTTCTTCTGCGTCGCGACGGTGCTGCGCCTCAAACGCTACCGCGACATCTTCCCCTTCATCAAACTCAACTACCGTCTCGCCGAACAACTCGACCGGACTCCCGGCCTTATCAGGTACGCGCTGACCGCACGCTTCTTCACGCGGCGGTTCCGCACGCTAACGGTGTGGCGGGACCGCGAATCGATGCTCCCATTCCTCACGAGCGAGGCCCACGCCGATGCCGTCCAACGCTTCGATGCGTGGGTGGAATTCGGCGCCTTCACCGAGTGGGCGAGCGGCGACGCCTGCCCCGGTTGGGCGGAGGCGGCGCGGCAACTCGAACATCCCACCGCCGTCCGGCACGGCGGCGAAGGAGGCCGGTAGATGGACTGGACGACCGTCACGACCGCGCCGAACGAGCCTATGGGCGAAGTGATCGCGCAGCTCCTGCGGAATAACGGCATCCCGGCACACGTGCGCACCGCGACGCTCGCGGTCTACGCCGGGTCGGGCGTCACACCGGTACGGGTCATGGTCCCCGACAACCGCGAGGCGGAGAGCCTCGCCCTCCTCGCCGAACTCACCGGGCCCTGGGACCCCGACGAGCCCTTGGAGTAGGGGAAGGGGCGGTCACCGGCGGGCGCAGCGCACCCTCCATCTCCAGCATACGGCGCTTCATGGATAAGCCGCCGCCGTAGCCGCCGAGCCCGCCGTCGGCGGCGACGACACGGTGGCAGGGGATGATCACACAGACGGGGTTGGCCGCCATCGTGGCGCCGACGGCGCGCGCCGCGGCGGGACGCCCCACCTCGGCGGCGACCTGCCCATAGCTGAGCACCTCGCCGCGCGGTATGTCGCGCACACGCTCGAGCACTTGGGTCTGGAACTCGGTGTAGCCGGCCAAGTCGAGCGTGAAGGACGCGGCGTTGGCGGAGCGGCCGTCGAAGTAGGCTTTGAGAAAGGCGGTGAGCAGGCCGACGGCGGCGGCGTCTTCCCCGCCGCCGGCTGCGAACACGTCCGCGCCCAGTTCATCGAACGCCTCTTGGCGGCTATCGCGGGGCAGCGTGAGCCGCGATAGGCCCCGCTCGGAGTACACATAGCCCATCCATCCATGGTCGATTTCGATGACGCCAAAGCCCATGCGCGCGCTCCGTTCCGAGTTCGAGATGTGCGAGGGTGTAGTGTAGCCGCGACGGGCGGCGGGTCAATGCCGCCGCGACGCGGTTAATTCTGGGCGCGGTCCCGCGGCCTCGCGCCCGGCACCGGCACGCGGTCGAGGACGTCGGCGAGGATCGTCGATCCAGTGATGTCCTTCATCCGCGACGCCGGATTGACGATCAGCCGGTGGGCCAGCACCGCCTCGGCGAGGCCCTTCACATCGTCGGGCATGGTATAGTCCCGGCCTTCCAAAAGCGCCTTTGCCTGCGCGGCGCGGAAGAGCCCGAGGGAGCCCCGCGGCGAGGCCCCCAGGTAGATGGCCTCGTGCCGGCGGGTGGCGTCGCTCAAGCTCACGACGTATTCCTTGATCAGGCCGTCGACATAGACCTCGCGCGCCGCCGCCTGCAACTGGGCTACTTCGGCCACGGATACCACCTGGGCCACGGAATCGACGGGGTGTTCCGTCTGTTGCATCTCGATGATCGCCACCTCCTCGCTCCGGGTCGGGTAGCCGAGCGTGATGCGGAGCAGGAAGCGGTCGAGCTGCGCCTCGGGGAGCGGGAACGTGCCCTCGTACTCGATGGGGTTCTGTGTCGCCAGCACCAAGAAAGGGTCGGGCATCATGTGGGTGACGCCGTCGGCGGTGATTTGGCGCTCCTCCATGGCCTCGAGGAGAGCGGACTGCGTCTTGGGCGTGGCGCGGTTGATCTCGTCGGCGAGGACGACCTGCGCCACGATCGGCCCCTCGCGGAACTCGAACGTGCCGTTGGCCTGGTTGTAGATGGAGACGCCGGTGATGTCGGCGGGCAGCAGGTCGGGAGTGAATTGGATGCGCTTGAACGTGCAGCCAAGGGAGCGGGCTAGGGTCTTGGCGAGGGTCGTCTTGCCCACGCCAGGGATATCCTCGATGAGCGCGTGCCCCCGGCAGATGAGGGCGATCAGCGATAGCTCGACTTCACGCCGTTTGCCGACGATCACTCGCTCGACGTTCCCGATGACGCGGTCCGCCAACGCCTTCCCGTCGCTCAAACCCGCCCGCCTTTCCGGCCCGCCCGTCTGGAGAAGCGCCACATTATAGCAACGCGACGCGCCGACTCAACGCCTCCGCTCCGGTCGAATGCGGTTAAGGGACTTGGAGAACCAGCTTGCCGAAGACGTTGCGGTCCTCCATCGCCTCGTGGGCCTTGCGGGCCTCTTCGAGGGGAAAGACCTGGTCGACGACGCCGTGGAGCTTGCCCTGATTCACCAGGCGCATGACGTGCCGCATGTCGTCGTTGGTCCCCATGAAGGAGCCGTGGAGCGTGATCTGCTTGGTGAAAAGCTGACCGATGTGCAGCTCGGCCTTGTGGCCGCTGGTAACACCGCAATTCACGTAGCGCCCGCCCATCGCCAGGCTGCGGACGTTGCCCGCGAACGTCGACGCGCCGATGTGGTCGAACACGACGTCCACGCCTTGACCGCCGGTGATCTCCTTCACCTCGGCGGCGAAGTCCTTCTCTTGGTAGTTGATGAGATGATCGGCTCCCATCTTCTTGGCGCGGTCCAACTTCGAGTCCATGCTGGCGGTGACGATGGTAGTCGCGCCGACGAGCTTCGCGATCTGTAGCGCCGCCGTGCCGACTCCGGAGCCGACCGCTTGGATCAGCACCGTCTCGCCCGCCTTGAGCTTGGTGAGGCCGATGAGCATGTGCCAGGCGGTGAGCATGGTGAGGGGAAGGGCCGCGAGCTCCTCCCATGAGCCCTCGCGGGTCACTGGGTGCGCGTTCTCGGCGGGCACCTGGACGTACTGGGCGTAGCCGCCGTTGCGCGCAGCGCCGATCATGGCGTAGCGGGGGGACATGGTCTCGCGCCCCGCGTAGGTCTTGTGGTCCTCGGGGGGGATGACCCCCGGATTCACCACCACGCGGTCGCCGGGGGAAAAGCCGTTGGCGTCCGCGCCCGTTGCCGCAATCTCGCCGGCGATGTCGCAGCCGAGGATGAACGGCTCGTCGAGGGTGGACGTAGTGCCACGCTGACCGGCGCGGCGCCAGACGTCGAGGTGGTTCAGGGCGGTCGCCTTCACACGGACCAACACGTCGCCGGCCCCGATCTCGGGATCGGCGACGTCGCCGTAGGTGAGGACTTCGGGGCCGCCGAACTCGGTGATGTAGGTCGCTTTCATATTTCCTCTCTTCGGTCGGCGGGCGCGGGACGCCTTAGCGGGCCCCGACGGGCGTCTTGCGCACGTCGCTGCTTGGCGCCGCGGCGGCATGGTTGTTGTCGTGGGCCGTCTTCGGTATGACCTTCCAGAACGAACGCCGGTACTGCTCCCACTCGCCGAGTATCTCGCCGGCCTTCTGGCTGCCGGTCTCTTTATGGTGGTCCTCGATCAGCGACCGGAGGAGCTCAGCGTCCTCGACGCGGCGCACGCGTTCGAGGGTGATCATTTCCGTGTTGTAGCGCGTGGGGAACTGCTCGTCCTCGTCGAGGACATAGGCCACGCCCTCCGACATGCCGGCACCGAAGTTGCGGCCCGTTTCCCCAAGCACGACGACGAGCCCGGCCGTCATGTACTCGCAGCAATGGTCGCCGGCGCCTTCGATCACCGCCGTCGCGCCGCTGTTTCGCACCGCGAAGCGCTCGCCGGCGCGTCCTGCCGCGAACAGGCGTCCGCCCGTCGCGCCGTAGAGGACGGTGTTGCCGATGATGATGTTCTTGTGCGGCGTGAAGCGGGCGTTCTCCGGCGGCTTGATGATGATCACGCCGCCGGCCATACCCTTGCCAACGTAGTCGTTCGCTTCGCCTTCGAGCACCAGCCGGAGGCCGCCGGAGCAGAACGCCCCGAAACTCTGGCCGGCGCTCCCCTTGAACCTTAGCTCCCCGATGTGCCGGTCCAGGGTCGACGTCCGGTACTTCGTCGCGATGGCGCCCGCGACGCGCGCTCCCACGGTGCGGTCCGCGTTGCACACTGGGTAGTCGAGCGTGATAGGCTCCCCGCCATTGATCGCGTCGGCGAGCGCTTCGAGCATCTCGTCGTCGAGCGGCACGTTGTTGGGGCGGTCGTTCCGCGGCTGTACCCGCTTGCGCGGCTTCACGCCGGAGGGGTCGGGGTCGGCGAGCACGCGCGATAGGTTGAGCTGCTGGATGCGCGGATTGTCCGACTCGATGGGTTCGAGGAGCTCGGTGCGCCCGATGATTTCGTCGATGGAGCGGGCTCCTATGCTGGCCAAGACCTCACGCGTCTCCATGGCGACGTGGGTGAAGTAGATCACCGCCATCTCGGGGGTACCGAAGAACTTTTGCCGGAGTTCCTCTTTCTGGGTGGCGACGCCGACGGGGCAGGTGTTGAGGTGGCACTGGCGCGCCATCTTGCAGCCGATAGCGATAAGCGCCGCCGTGCCGAAGTTGTACTCCTCCGCGCCCAGGATCGCGGCGACGACCAGGTCCCGGCCCGTCTTGAGGCCGCCGTCCGTCCGGAGCAGCACGCGGCCCCGCAGGTCGTTGAGGACGAGAACCTGTTGGGTCTCGGCAAGGCCGAGCTCCCAGGAGCTCCCCGCATTCTTGATCGAGCTGAGCGGCGAGGCGCCGGTGCCGCCGGAGTCGCCGCTGATCAAGATGTTGTCGGCATAGCCCTTGGCGACGCCGGCGGCGATGGTGCCCACGCCGGCCTCGGAGACAAGCTTCACCGTGACCCTGGCGCGCGGATTCACCATCTTGAGGTCGTAGATAAGCTGCGCGAGGTCTTCGATGCTATAGATGTCGTGATGCGGGGGCGGCGAGATCAGCGGCGTACCCGGCTTCGAATGCCGCAGCCGTGCGATATGCTCCATGACCTTGTGGCCGGGAAGCTGGCCGCCTTCGCCGGGCTTCGACCCCTGCGCCATCTTGATCTCGATCTCGTCGCCGGAAGCCAGATACTCCGCGGTCACGCCGAAGCGGCCCGAGGCTATCTGCTTGATGCGGCTGTGGGGCGAGGGGCCGCTCTCGGCGGGCCAATAGCGCGCCGGTTCGTCGCCGCCTTCCCCCGTGTCGCTCTTGCCACCGATCATGTTGAGCGCCATCGCAAGGGTGACGTGGGCCTCCGGGCTCAGCGCGCCGAGCGACATCGCCGCGCCGTTGAAGCGCTTCATGATGGCTTCGGCCGGCTCGACCTCTTCCAAGGGAACGGCGGGGCCGTGCGGCTTGAACTTAAGCAGGTCCCGGATATCCATGGGCGCGTGGTCTTGCACGAGGTCAGAGAAGACCTTGTAGTCTTCGTAGCTGTTCGACTTGACCGCGGCGTGGAGCGCGCGGACCATCTGCGGGCTGTTGGTATGGCGCTCACCGTCGTGGCGGAACCGGTAGTACCCCACGTCGTCGAGCTTGTGGAATTTGGTGGGGGCGAAGCCTCGCTCGTGTTTGGCGATCACGTCCTCGCCCAAGTCCTCCAGCGTGAGCCCGCCGATCCACGACGTGGTCCCGGTGAAGCACTTCTCGATAAGCGCCTGCGAGAGGCCGATGGCCTCGAATATCTGCGCGCCGTGGTAGCCGGTGACGGTGCTGATACCCATCTTGGACATGATCTTGAGGATGCCGCCGTTGAGCGCCTTGCGGTAGCTCGCCTTGGCCTCGTCCAGGCTCATGTCGTTGATGTCGCCCTCCTCGATAAGCTCGGCGAGGGTCTCGAGCCCAAGGTAGGGGTTGATCGCGCTGGCGCCGTAGCCCAGCAGGCACGCGAAGTGATGCACTTCGCGGGGTTCGGCGGACTCGGCGATGAGGCTGGCACGCATCCGCTTCCCCTGGCGTATCAGATGCTGGTGAAGTGAGCCCACGGCCAGCAGCATCGGAATCGGGGCGTGTGCGGCGTCGCACTTGCGGTCGCTGACGACGAGGATAGCCGCGCCGTCGTCGATGGCGGCCGAGGCGTCTTCGCACAGGGCGTCGATGGCCTGCTCCAGCCCCGCGCCGCCGCGCGACGCTTCGAACACCGCGTCGAGCGTGACCGACTTGAACGCCGTCTCCGTCCGGTCGCGGACGGCGGCGAGCTCTTCGTTGAAGAGGATGGGGGAGCTTAGATGGATCAGATTGCCGTGCTTGCGGATACCGGGCTCAAGAACGCTGTGCCGCGCGCCCAGATAGGTGTCGAGCGCCATCACCAGCTCCTCGCGGAGCGAGTCGATCGGCGGGTTGGTCACCTGCGCGAACCGCTGCTTGAAGAAGGTGTAGAGCAAGCGCGGCATCGTCGCAAGCACGCTCAGCGCCGTGTCGTCGCCCATCGAGAAGATGGGGTCTTTCGATTCGAGGACCATCGCCTTGATGACAAACGAAAGGTCTTCCAGCGTATAACCGAACGCTCGCTGCTTCTGGAACAGGTCGAGTTCGCCGGGCCGGCCACCGTTGGGGCTCAGGGCAACGTCCTGGGTGAACGAAAACAGGTCTGCCTGCGTTGCCTGTTTCCCGCTCACCTCCGGAATCGCGCCCAGGCTCACCATGCGGCGCGCGAGCTTGCCGTAGGACTCGCGCGCGGTGACCTCGTTCTTGATCTGCTCGTTAGAAAGGAAGCGCCGGTTCTTGGTGTCGACGGCGATCATCTGCCCCGGACCGAGCCGACCCTTCTCGATGACCCGCGCGTCGTTCAACTGGAGCACGCCGACTTCCGACCCCATCACCACGATGCCGTCGTCGGTGTACTTGTAGCGGGCGGGGCGCAGGCCGTTGCGGTCGAGCGTCGCGCCGGCGACGTCGCCGTCGGTGAAGGCAATCGCGGCGGGACCGTCCCACGGCTCCTGCAGGCAGGCGTGATACTGATAGAAGTCGCGCCACCGCTGCTTCATGTGGGGCATGTTCTCCCACGCCTCGGGCATGAGCATCATCATCGTGTGCAGGATGTCGCGCCCCGACTGCGCGTAGAGCTCGGCGACGTTGTCCAACTGCGCGGAGTCGCTGCCCGTGGCGTCGATGACGGGGAGGAGCTTCCCGATCTTGTCCTCCCAGATGTTGCTTTCGAGTTCGGGCTCGCGGGCGCGCATCCAGTTGTAGTTTCCCCAGAGCGTGTTGATCTCGCCGTTATGCGCTAGATAGCGGAAGGGCTGCGCCAGGAACCAGTTGGGGAACGTGTTGGTACTGTAGCGCTGGTGGAAGAGCGCGATGGCCGTCTCGAAGTCGGCGTCTTCGAGATCCTTGTAGTAGTGGCTCAACTGAGGGGCGACGAGCAGCCCCTTATAGATAAGCGTCTTGTGGGAGAACGAGACGATGTACAGGTCCTCCAGACCGGCCTCGGCGGCGCGCGTCTCTATCTCTTTGCGCGCCAGGTAGAGCCGCCGGCCGAAGTCGGCATCGTCGCCGGCGTCGGCTCTGCCGAGCATGACCTGCCGGATGTCGGGCTCGGTCTCGGCGGCCGTCTCGCCCAAGGCGGAGCGGTCCACGGGAACGCGCCGCCAGCCCAGGTGTTCGAAGCCGTGCGTTTGGGCTACCTCGTCGATGAGCGCGATGGACTTGTCCCGCGCCGCGTCGTCCCACCCGGGAAGGAAGACCATGCCGACCGCAAGGTCCTCGACGGCGAGGCGCCGCCCCAGTCTCGCGATCTCGCGGCGGAAGAAGGCGCGCGGGATTTGCGTCATCACGCCCGCGCCGTCGCCGGTCTTGGCGTCGGCGGACACCGCGCCACGGTGGGTGACGTTGCACACCGACTCGATGCCCTTGCGGAGCGTGGCGTGGCTCTGGCGTCCGCTCACGTCGGCCACGAAACCGACGCCACAGGCGTCATGCTCGAAACGGGGATCGTAGAGCAGACCGCGGTCGCGCGCGTCCTTTTGCTCGTTGGTCAACTTTCCCATGGCCGGTCCCTATCGTCCCATCTAAAGAACGGGCAAGTACCTGCGGCGCTCATACTCGTGGACGCGGCCGCGGTACTCCTCCCATTCGGTTTGCTTGTTGCGGAGAAAACTCTCGAACACGTGATCGCCCAATGCCTGGCGCACGAGAGCGCTGTCCGAGGCGGCGGCCACGGCATCCATGAGGTTGCTGGGGAGCGACTCCACGGGGCCGCGTTGTCCGGCGGCGTGGTCGGAAGGCGGGGGTAACTCCAACTTGCGCTCCACCCCATCCAGCCCGGCGGCGAGCAGCACGCTGAAGGTAAGGTAGGGATTGGCCGCCGAGTCCGGCGCGCGGTACTCGACGCGCGTGCTCTCCCCACGGCCCGGGCGGTAGTCGGGGATCCGCACCAGATCGGAGCGGCTGCGCTGCGCCCAGGTCAGATTGACCGGGGCCTCGAACCCGGGCACGAGGCGCTTGTACGAGTTCACCCACTGGTTCGTCACCACGGATATCTCGCGGGCGTGGGCTAGTTGACCCGCAACGAAGTGCCTGGCCAAGTCCGACAGGTGGTATTCGTCGTCCTTTCCGAAAAAGGCGTTCGCCTCGCCGCAGAACAGCGATTGCGAGACATGCATCCCGCTGCCGTTCACCCCGTTGATGGGCTTCGGCATGAACGTGGCATAAACCCCGCGGCTGGTGGCGACTTCCTTCACCGCCAGCCGGTAGGTCATCACCGCGTCGGCCATCGTGAGCGCGTCGCCGTAGCGCAGGTCAATCTCGTGTTGGCTGGGCGCCACTTCGTGGTGGCTGTACTCCACCGGCAGGCCCATCTGCTCCAGCGTGAGCACGGTCTCGCGGCGCAACTCCGACCCCACGTCCAACGACGTCTGATCGAAGTAGCCGCTATGGTCGAGTACCTGCGTCGATTCGTTGTCCTTGAAGTAGAAGTACTCGATCTCAAGTCCGATGTAGTAGGTATAGCCCAAGTCCGACGCCCGGCGCAGGTTGCGCTGGAGCACCTGCCGGGGGTCCCCCCCGAATGGTTCGCCGTCCGGCATAAGCACGTCGCAGAACATCTTCGCGACCGCGTTCTGGCGAGGCCGCCACGGGAGCAGGGTGAACGTCGTCGGGTCGGGAAGGGCGATCAGGTCGCTCTCGGCGGGGTCCCACCGGTCGCCGCCGTCCGGGTCGGAACGGGCGTAGCCTTCGATCGACGAGCCGTCGAACGGCTTGCCGCGCTCCAACGCCTCGCGCAACTCCTCGGCGGTGATGGCGAAGCCCTTGAGGCCGCCCAGGATGTCGGTGAACCAGAGGCGAATGAACTTGACGTCGTGCTCCTTCGTCGAGTGGAGAACGAACTCGATCGCCTCTTTACGCTCCCTAGCCTGCACCACTTCCCATCCTCTCAAAACCCGGGATCTTCCCTCCCGGGCCGCCCGTCCACGCCCGCCTCACCGCGGGCCGCGAACACCTGTCACCCAGCCCCGGCCGCCCCGTGCGTTCTCTAAAGAACCGCCGGAAAGTAGGGGCCGAGGTAGAAATGCGACTATATGAGATTGTGAAGAAAATGTCAAAGCAGTTTGCACCCTGTTACTTCTGTTGAAGCGCCGCGCGACGCTCGTTGACCGCCGCACCGCCGCGATATAGAATCGTGGGCGCGGCGGGCCGCACGGAGGTGCAACGACGATGGATTCCAGCCTGATCGGAAAGGTCGAAAAGGCGAAGCGTTACGCGCGAGAGCGGGAGAGGATAAGCTTCAGCCGATTCACCCTCCGGTTTGCCGGCGACCATCGCACCCACGAGATCGGTTTCCGCGAAGGCGTCTTCCGCTGCACCTGCGACTACTTCTCGACCCATGACGCGTGCAGCCACAGCATGGCCATGGAACGCATCCTGGAAGGCATGCTCCCCGGCAAGATCGAGCCGCTGGAAGCCGCCGCAAGCTAGCGCCCCTAGTCGGGGCGGGTCATCACGACGCAGGCGTTCTGCCCGCCGAATCCGAAGCTGTTCGTCATCGCAGCCCGCACGTCCCGCGAGCGCGCCTGGTTCGGCACGTAGTCTAGGTCGCAGTCAGGGTCCGACTCTTCCTGATTGATCGTCGGATGCATGACCCCGTCGACGATAGTCATTACCGTCGCGACCGCCTCCATACCGCCCGCGCCGCCGAGGGCGTGTCCCAGCATGGACTTCGTCGAGCTCACCGCGACGCCGTGGGCTGCCTCGCCGAACAGCCGCTTGATCGCCAGTGTTTCGATGCGGTCGTTTAGCGGCGTCGAGGTGCCGTGCGCGTTGATGTAATCGATCTCGTGGGGCGCAAGGCCGGCGTCGGTGATCGCGATCCGCATCGCGCGCATTGCGCCCGAGCCGTCTTCGTCAGGATGGACGACGTGATAGGCGTCCGACGTGGCGCCGTAGCCGGCGACCTCGACGAGGGGTTCCGCGCCGCGCTCGCGGGCGTGAGCCAGGCTTTCGAGCACGAGGACCCCTGCGCCTTCCGCCGGTACGAAGCCGTCTCTCCGCGCGTCGAAGGGACGGCTTGCCCGCGCCGGTTCGTCGTTGAATGTCGTCGAGAGCGCCCGCATGACGGCGAAGCCGCCAAGGCCGAGCTGGCTGATGCCCGCCTCGACGCCACCGGTGACGACGACGTCCGCCGCGCCGCGCCGGACCATCTCGGCGGCCTCGCCGATCGCCTGCGTCCCCGCGGCGCAGGCAGTCACGATGGTGGCGTTGGGCCCCCGCAGGCCGTAGGTAATGCCGACCTGGGCCGCGGCGATGTTGGGCAGCGTCATCGGGAAGAAGAACGGGCTCATCCGCATGCCGCTCTTCGCCACCAGCGTCCGCGCGCCATCCTCAATCTCGGGATAGCCGCCGTTGCCGTTGCCGAGCACGACGCCGATGCGGTCGAGGTCCTCGGCGCCGAGGTCGAGGCCCGCGTGATCGACCGCCTCGCGTGCCGCGACGATAGCGAACTGCACGAACCGCGCCATGCGCCGGGCGGTCTTCGAGTCGAGGTAGTCCGACGCCTTATAGCCCGTCACCTCGCCGCCGACGGTGCAGGAGTACCCCGTGGGGTCGCACAGGGTGAGGCGGGCGATGCCGGAGCGCCCCGCTTTCAGCGCCTCCCACGTCGCGGACACGCCGACCCCGGCCGGCGTCAACGCGCCCAGCCCGGTCACCACGACCCGCCGTTCTTCGTCCCGTTCCCGCACGTTCTCCCCTCTTATGCCATCTCCCTCAGGGAGAGGGTTAGGGTAAGGGCTTCCCCGTCATATAGACCTCGGGGCTGATCCCCAACACGCGCTCCCGGGCCTCCGCGGCAGCGAACAGCGAGCCCGTCACCGCGATTACGTCTCCGGGGCGGGCGAGCCGACGGGCCGCGTCCATCGCGCCGGCGACGCCATCCGCCTCCTCGGCTTCCACTCCGCACCGGGAGAACGCCGCCAGAATAGCACGCGCCGGGGCCGATTTGGGATGCCGCGACTGCGCCGCGACGACGCGCCGGGCCAACGGCGCGACCTCCGCGACCATTCCATCGAGGTCCTTCGACCGATTCGCGCCGAACACCAGCACGACGTCCGATTCGGGGAAGCGCTCCCGCAATGCCTCACGAAAGCACCGCATTGAATACGGGTTGTGGGCCCCGTCGATCACGGTGGGAGCCTCCCCCGGCAACATCTCCATCCGCGCCGGCCACCGCACTTTAGCGATACCTTCCCGAATGGCTTCAGGCGTGAGGCCGAGACCGGCCTCGGCCAACGCCTCACAGACGCCGACGGCGACCGCCGCGTTCTCCGCCTGATGTCGGCCTCCCAGCGGCACGTCCAGCGCGTGGCACCGGGAAGGCGTGGCGACTTCGACGCGCTGCGCACCGCCGCCGGTGCGCCACCGCTCCCACGTGATGTCGCGCCCCACCAGACGCAGCGGGACGCCGGCGCGCTCCGCCGCCCGCTCCACCACGTCCAGCGCCTCCAGGGGCTGCGGCGCACTCACGACCGGCGCGCCGGGCTTGATGATGGCGGCCTTCTCCGCTGCGATCTGGGGGAGGCTGGCACCGAGCACGTCGACGTGGTCGAGGCTCAGGCTCGTGACGGCGCAGACCGACGGTGCGACGACGTTTGTGGCGTCGAGCCGCCCGCCGAGTCCCACCTCGATCACGCCGAGGTCGACGCCCTCCGCCGCGAAATGACGGAAGGCCAGTGCCGTCAGCGCCTCGAAGGTGCTGATCCGCCCCCAGACTTCTCGCGCGTTCACCGCCGCCACCGCCGGCCGGAGGGCCGCCGCCCCCTCCGCGAACGCCGCCTTGGAGATCGGCTCGCCGTCTACTTGGATCCGTTCGCGGAGGTTGTGCAGGTGCGGGGAGGTGTACAGCCCCACCTTCAGGCCGGCGGCTTTGGCGGCGGAGGCTGTCATGGCACAGACGCTGCCCTTGCCTTTGGTCCCCGCCACGTGCGCCGTCGGATAGCGCAGGTGCGGGTCGCCGACGCGCCGCAACAGCTCCGTCACCCGCGTGAGGTTGAAGTCGCGGTAGCGCAACTTTTCGGGGCCCTCGACTTCGAAATTCGCGAAGCCGAGCACGTAGTCGAGGGCTTGGCGGTAGTCCATGAGAGGAGCAAGCGACAGACGCGGTCGGACGGGTGGGCGGGCATTCGGCAACGGCCATTCTAGCAAAGCCCCTCGCCCGGTTTCTCCTTGCCTCTCCCCCTCCCGGGAGACTACGAGAGGGCCCCGGCTCGGCTTTCTTGTGAGCCTTCCCTTTCCGTCCTAGAATGGATTTATGGAACCTCGCCGCTTTCCTACTCCTTCAGGACCTCAACTCACGCACGTGACCAGCACCTCGCGCCGCGCCATATCCCGCCGCGTCCAAGCCGTCGCCCCGTCCGGCATCCGGCGCTTCTTCGACATGATCCTGACGATGGACGACGTGATCTCGCTCGGCGTCGGCGAGCCCGACTTCGCCACGCCTTGGGGCATCCGCGAGGCCGCCATCCATTCCGTCGAGCGCGGCCACACGCATTACACCTCCAACCACGGTCTCTTCGAGCTGCGCCGGCTCCTTTCCGACGACCTCAAACGCCGCTACGGCCTTGAATACGACCCCCGCGACGAGCTGCTTATCACCGTTGGGGTGAGCGAGGGGCTCGACCTGGCCATGCGGGCCATCCTTGATCCCGGCGACGAGGTCATCATCCCCGAGCCGAGCTACGTCTCGTACGGCCCTTGCGTAACGCTCGCCGGCGGGACCGTCGTCCCCGTCGCCACCACGGAGCGGAACGGCTTCCGCGTCACCGCGGAGCAGATCGAGGCCGCCGTTGGCGACGCCACCAAGGCCCTCCTCCTTTCCTACCCCAACAATCCGACGGGCGCCGTCCTTTCCAGGGAAGAACTGCTCGCCATCGCCGAAGTGGCCGTGCGCCGTGACCTCATCGTCATTTCCGACGAAGTTTACGACCGGCTCGTCTACGGTCACACGCACACCAGCCTTCCCTCGCTGCCCGGTATGCGGGAGCGGACCATCCTGCTCGGCGGGTTTTCGAAGAGCCACGCCATGACCGGGTGGCGCGTCGCCTTCGCGGCGGCCCCGCCGGAGATCCTCGGCGCCATGGTGAAGATCCACCAGTACACGATGCTCTGCGCCCCGGGCCCCAGCCAGGCGGCGGCCGTCGAGGCCCTCCGGACGGATGACCGGGTCGTCGACGACATGGTGACCGCCTACAACCATCGCCGCCGGCTGCTGGTAAAGGGGCTGAACGACATGGGGCTGCACTGCTTCGAGCCCCAGGGCGCCTTTTACGCCTTCCCTTGCATCGAGGTGACGGGTCTGCGCTCCGACGACTTCGCCGAACAGCTCCTCAAGGAGGAGCGCGTGGCCGTCGTGCCGGGATCGGCGTTCGGCGCGGCGGGCGAGGGCTACGTCCGCTGCTGCTACGCCGTATCGACCGGGGAGCTCGAAGAGGCACTCGAACGAATCGGCCGATTCGTTCGCCGCCGCGCCGGTTGACCATGACCGGCCCTCCGCAGGACGACGGCGGCCTGGGCCTCGAAATCCGGCGCATCGCCGCCGACCCGCAGCCCGACGGGACGCTGCTCGTCGAGATCGAGACCTCACGCGGGCCGATTCCGGCCATCTTTCATCCCCACGAGGGGAGCGACGGGGCCGTCGTCTGGCTCTCCGGCGCGATCGGCGGCTTCGGCGGGCCCGCCGACGGCGTCTACGCCGACCTGGCGAGCAACCTCGCGGGCCGTGGGGTCACTTCCCTGCGCCTCAACTATCGGAGTCCCGGGGGATCTCCGCGAGTGCGCCCTCGATGCCCTTGCCGGTGTTTCAATGCTGAAGGGGCTCGGCGCGCGGCGGGTCGCTCTCGTGGGGCACTCCTTTGGCGGCGCGGTCGTGATCGTGGCGGGCGCGCTCAGCCCGCTGGTCGTCGCAGTCGCGGCGCTGAGCAGTCAGACCTACGGGTCGACAGGGGCCGCGAAGCTCGCTCCCCGGCCGCTGCTCCTCATCCACGGCGAGGACGACGCGCGCCTTCCAGTGGCCTGCTCCCAACAAATCTACGACTGGGCCCTAGAGCCTAAGCAACTCATCCTCTACCCCGGCGCGGGCCATTCTCTCCGCGAATGCGGCACTGAGCTTCGGGAGGCTTTGGCGAACTGGCTGCTGCGTCATGTCGGGCCCTCCTTGGCCACCTCTCCTTGAACAAACTCGCATGACCCAGGAGTTTTCGCGGTGGAAGGGCGGGAGAGAAACCAACCCCCGGCAGGGAAGGGCCCAGATTCGGAATGGTATCCTTGTTCTAACCTGTACGAGGTCCTGACGTGTACCGAGCCCCCCGCGGCGCCAAAGACATCCTCCCCGACGAGCAGCCTTGGTGGGAGCACGTCGACCGCACCGCCGCCGACCTGCTCGCGCTGTACGGCTTCCGGCGCATCGACACGCCCATCTTCGAGGAGGCGGACCTCTTCGTCCGCTCCGTCGGCGAGGCGACCGATGTGGCGGAGAAGGAGACGTACACCTTCGAGGACCGCGGGGGCGACCTGCTCTCGCTGCGCCCCGAAGGCACCGCCGGCGTGGCCCGCGCCTACGTCGAACACGGGATGCACGTGCTGCCGCAGCCGGTCCGGCTCTATTCGACGCGTCTCCCCATGTTCCGGTACGACCGTCCCCAGGCGGGCCGGCAGCGCCAGTTCCACCAGCTCAACGTCGAGCTGCTGGGGTCGGCCGACCCCGAGGCGGACGTGGAGATTGTCGAGATCGCGTGGCGCTTCTTCGCCAACCTAGGGCTGCGCGGCCTCACGCTCTTCGTCAACAGCATGGGCGACGCCGCCTCGCGCCCCCGCTACATCGAAGCGCTGCGCGACTACTATGGGCCGCTCCTACCTCGGATGGGCGCGGACGCTCAGCGGCGCTTCGAGGCGAATCCGTTACGGCTCCTCGACGGCAAGGACGAGGTCTCGGTAGGGCTCGCCGCGGAGGCCCCGCGCTCGACGGACTTCCTCGAAGGGGACGCCGCGGCCCACTGGAGCTCGGTGCTCGACGGCTTGGAGGCACTGCGAATCCCCTACTCCATCGATCACACGCTGGTACGCGGCCTCGACTACTACACGCACACCGTTTTCGAGATCGCGCCGCCAGAGGAGGGGCAGCAGAGCACGCTGGGCGGCGGCGGGCGCTACGACGGCCTCATTGAACAGATCGGCGGAAAGCCGACGGCGGGCGTCGGCGTCGCCTCGGGCATCGAGCGCATCATCATCAACCTCAAGCGTCAGGGCGTCGAACCGCCTGGCGCGCCGCGGGTCACCGCTCTCGTGGCGTTCCTCGGCAACGAGGCCCGGCGCGCCGCGCTCGAGCTGACCTCCAGCCTCCGCGCCGCCGCCGTCTCGGCGGTCATGGCTCCCGGCGGCAAGAGTCTGAAGGCACAGCTTCGCTACGCCGGCTCAATCGGCGCGGAGCACGCGCTCATCCTCGGCGGGGACGAGGTCCGCGACGGGACAGTGACGGTTAAGCGCCTGGCCGACGGCGAGCAGCACACCCTTCCCACCGCCGAAGCCATCGCCCGCCTCGGTGGGTAGCGGAGAGAGGGCGGAGCAAGGAGAGCGTTCCTTTATGCCCCTCCGGCGGCGGTGGGCAGGGCACGCACAACCGATCCAACGCGTTGTTCGGCGGCGGCGAGATCGAATTGCGTCTGAAGGTTCAGCCAGAATTGCGGTTCGACGCCGAACCAGTGCCCGAACCTCAGGGCGGTGTCGCCGGTCACTGAACGCTTGCCGACGATGATCTGACCAACACGGTTCGGCGGCACGCCGATCTGACGCGCGAACGTCGTTGGGGCCACGCCCAGCTCCGCAAGTTCATCCTTGAGAATCTCCCCTGGATGTACGACTCGCTTCAACATGCCTCAAGCCCTCTTCGCTTCTAGTGATAGTCCGTAATCTCGACGTTGGTTGGACCCGGAGCATCGGACCAGGTGAAGCAGAGACGCCATTGCCGATTGATGCGGATGGAGTATTGCCCTTCTCTCGCACCTCTGAGCGCTTCTAGTCGATTGCTCGGCAACGCACTCAGCGTAGCCAGAGACGGCGCCGCATTCAGGATCGAGAGCCGTTTCGCCGCCTGTCCTTCAAATCCCTGGACCGCCGCAACGAATGCCCCACCGGCGAACTGCTCGGTCCGCTTGTCCCGGTATCCGAGAATCATCGCTGCCGTCCAGTCTAAGGTCGTTGACGGTGGACGTCAAACGTCATTCTCCGTAGCGGAGCGGGGCCGTGCGGTACGGAGGCGCTTGCTATAATCGAGACACCGTCGGCGTCTTCCTTGCCGAACAGGGCGCGGGCGCCAAATCATGATCGACCATCTCAGCGAACGGCTTGGCGGGCTCGACGAGCGCTACGAGGCGCTGACTCAGCGCATGGCCGACCCCGAGGTCGCCGCCGACTACGAGAAGGTCCAGGCGCTGGCTAAGGAACGGGCCTCGCTGGAGCGCGTGGTCGAGCTCTACCGCGGCTACAAGCGCGCCGCGCGGGAACTGGGCGAGGCGAAGACGCTGGCAGGCGCCGAGGCGGACGAGGAGCTGGCCGCACTCGCCCGCGAGGAGCAGGCCGCGCTCGAACGACGGATCCAGGGCCTCACTGACGACATCCAGGTCGCTCTGCTTCCGAAAGACCCCAACGACGAGAAGTCGGTCATCGTCGAGATCCGCGCCGGGGCCGGCGGCGACGAGGCCGGCCTCTTCGCCGCGGACCTCTTCCGCATGTACACACGCTACGCCGACCGCCGCCGCTGGCGCGCCGAGGTCATCGACAAGCACGAGTCCGGCATCGGCAGTCTGAAGGAGATCACCTTCGAGGTCCACGGCGGCGGGGCCTACAGCCGCCTGAAGCACGAGAGCGGCGTCCACCGGGTGCAGCGCGTGCCGACGACGGAATCGAGCGGGCGCATCCACACCTCGACGGCGACGGTCGCCGTGCTTCCTGAAGCGGACGAGGTCGAGGTCCAGATCAACCAGGACGAGATCCGTATCGACATCTTTCACTCCGGCGGGCACGGCGGGCAGAACGTGCAGAAGGTCGCCACCGCGGTGCGCATCGTGCACCTGCCCACAGGGGTCACCGCCATCTGCCAAGACGAGCGGTCGCAGCTCAAGAACAAGACGAAGGCGATGGCGGTGCTCCGCGCGCGCCTCTACGACGCGGAGCGCCGGCGGCAGGATGCGGAGATCACCGAAGCGCGGCGGGCGCAGGTGGGCACCGCGGACCGCTCCGAGAAGATCCGCACCTACAACTATCCCCAGAACCGTATCACCGACCACCGCCTCGAAGTGAGCGCGCACAACCTGCCACAGTTCATGGACGGTGACCTCGACGACATGCTCGACTCGCTCGTGGCGCACGACCGGGCGCGGCAGCTCGAGGCGGCGGTGGTCGCGTGACGCTCGGCGCCGTCCTCGCCGGCGCGCGCGAGCGGCTCCGAGCGGCAGGCGCCGAAGAGGCGCCCCTCGAAGCCGAGGTGCTCGTTATGGCGGCGGCCGGTATCTCCCGCGCACGGCTCTACGCCTCGCTGGGCGAACCGCCGCCCTCCGGCTTCCACGAACGGTTGGACTCGATGTTGGTGCGGCGCCTCGACCGCGAGCCGCTGGCCTACATCCTGGGCCGCCGCGAGTTCTACGGCCTCGACTTCGAGGTCACGCCCGCCGTCCTCGTCCCGCGTCAGGAGACCGAGGCGCTCGTGGACCTCGTCATCAACCTGGCCCAAGAGCATTTCGGCGGCGAGGCGGTGATCGTCGACGTGGGAACAGGCAGCGGCGCGGTCGCGGTGAGCGCGGCGCTGGCGCTGCCCAAGTCGCGGGTCATCGCCACCGACATATCGCCCGCGGCCCTCGCGGTCGCCGCTTCGAACGCGGCTCGGCTCGGCGCCGGAGGCATCGAGTTCCGGCGCGGCGACCTGCTCGACGCCGCGCCGCCGACACCCGAGAAGGCGCGCGCCGACATCGTCGCGGCCAACCTCCCCTACGTGACCGACGAGGAGATGGAGCGCCTTGCTCCTGAGCTTCGGCGGGAGCCCCGGCTGGCGCTGTCCGGCGGGGCCGACGGGCTCGACCTCGCGCGCCGCCTCCTAGCGCAGATTGGGCGGATGGCCGCCCCGCCACGTTTCGCCGCCCTCGAACTCGGCGACGGGCAGACCGACCGCCTCCTGCGGGAGACGCGCGACGACCTCCCCGCCCTCACCCGCGCGAAGGCCTACGCCGACCTCTCCGGCGCCGAGCGGGGGGCGCTCCTCGAGTTCACCCCCGCGCCCGCATCCGCGGGACTCGCCCCCGCCGGGCTTGGGGTGTAGGGCGTGGGCGTCCTCTTCCTGATCGGAACGCCGATCGGGAACCTCGAAGACATCTCGCTGCGCGCCATCCGCGTACTGAGCGAAGTCGATCTCATCGCGGCGGAGGACACGCGGCGAGCCAAGATTCTGCTGGGCCGGTATGACATCAAGACGCCGGTGATCAGCTACCACGAGCAAGGGGGGCGGGGGCGGACGGCGTCGCTGCTGGAGCGCCTGCGCGGGGCGGACGTGGCCCTGATCACCGAGGCCGGTATGCCTTCGATCAGCGACCCCGGCTATGGCATCGTGGCGGCGGCGATCGAGGCGGGGCTACCCGTGGACGTGCTGCCCGGCGCCAGCGCCGTCAGCGCCGCCCTCGCGGTCTCGGGGCTGCCGTCGCACCAGTTCACCTTCGTCGGGTTCCCACCGCGCAAGGCCGGCGAGCGGAAGCGCTTCCTCCAGAGCCTGAGCGGTGAGCCACGGACCTTGGTGCTCTTCGAGGCGCCGCACAGGCTGCGGGCCACGCTGCGGGAGGCCGTCGGCGTCTTCGGCCCCCGCCGCATCGCCGTCTGCCGCGAGCTCACCAAGCTCCACCAAGAGGTCTTTCGCGGGACCATCGATGAGGCGGCGGCGCATTTCGCCGAGCCCCGCGGCGAGTTCACCCTCGTCATCGAAGGTGCGGAGGAAGGCGAGGGCGCCGGTGACGACGCCGTCGAGGCGGCGCGGCGACTGCTGACGTCGTTAGCCGGGGCGGGCGTCACGGGCAAGGACGCCGTGGCCCAGGCCGTCGAAGCATTCGGCGTACCGCGCCGGGCCGCTTACCGGCTTTGGGTCGAGGCGAAGGACGCCGCCGCGAAGGCGGATAGCGGCTAGCCCAACGGCAGGCGCTTGCGCCGCCGGCCACCGCGGGCCGAGGGCCGTTTCGAACCCGCCCACAGGCCCTTGAAGTAGTCGGTATCGAGGAAGTGGCGGTCGTCGACGGCGTTCGCCAGGTCCATCGCCAGATTGCTCGGGAAACCGGCGACCTCGACGTGCTTGCCGAGGCTCTTCACCGTCGAGACCGCGTAGATGAAGTCGGCGTCGCCGGAAACAAGGATCGCCACGTCGTACATGTCCTCCCAGGCAAAGCGAAGGAGGTCCGTCGCCAGCATGATGTCGACGCCCTTCTCGACGAGTTGGTCGCCACGCATCTTCTGTGTGCCGAGGCGCAGATCCATCCTCGGCACGGCGTAGAGGCTCGCCAGGAACTTTTGCTGCTCCTTGTGCTGCTCCGGCCTGCGCTCCACGTCCTGCACGATGTTGTAGTAGTACGTCCGGAAGAGGGGCCGTCCCCCGGCCAGCTTGTGGACAAACAACTCGAAGTCGAGATCGGCACGCCCGCAGTTCTCCTCCAAGCTGTGGTACAGATTACTTCCGTCGATGAACACGACGACCCTGGGGGCGTCCGGCGCTGAGCCGTTCTGATTATTCATGAAGCACCTCTTCTCATTTTCATGATACCGCCTTACGCCGACTCCCGCCCGCGAGCGGCGCTTCCTTGACGGCCCTCGCGCCCCAGAATAGTATGAACTCAGAGACGAGTCCCGGCGCGCGCCGCCGAGGAGGCACGGTATGTTTCGGAGTTTTGGATGGCCGGAGATTCTCCTCATCCTCGGCGTGCTCGTGCTTGTCTTCGGGGCCGCCCGCCTGCCCCAGATGGGCCTCTCGCTGGGGAAGGGGCTGCGCGAGTTCAAGCGGGGCATCACCAGCGGCGATGGCGAGCAGACCAAGATCGCCGGTGACGCCAAGTCGAGCGAGCCGTCCGAACGGCCCCCGGCGCAACACTAGCCCCTTCACTCACGGCTTCCGACGTAAGGCGGTCTTCCATGGCCGCCTTTTTCATGCCCCGCCCTAGCCGTCGACCTCGGCGGCCGCGGCCCGGCGGCGCCTCCCGCGGACGGCGAGCCTAGAGAACAGGATCCCCACCTCGTAGAGGACGACGAACGGCGCCGCCACCATCAACTGGTTCACCGGATCGAACGTCGGGGTGATCAGGGCGCCGAGGATGACCGCGATCACCAGCCAGATGCGGCGCTGCCGCGCGTAGAATTCCGGCGTCACGATCCCGAACCGGGCCAGGAAGTACATGAGGAACGGGGTCTCGAAGGCCACGCCCATCCAAAAGAGCAGGGCGAGCACGGTGTTGATATAGCTTTCGAGCGTGATCAGGGGCGCCGCGACGTCGTCGCCGAAGGTGAGGAGGAAGTCGATGATCGGCGGTATCAGGATGAAGTAGGCGAAGGCGAGTCCGCCGGCGAAGGCTAGGGCCACGCCGGGGAGCATGACAATAAAGTGACGCCGCTCCGCCCGCGTCATGCCGGGCGCGAGGAAGCGGGCCGCTTGGTAGACGACGACGGGAAGCGCGGCGATGGCGCCCCCCAAGAGCGCGACCTTCATCGTGGGGCCGATGGCGCCGGTGAGCGTGGTGTAGACCAGCTCGATTGGCCGCCCGTCGCGTTCGCCCGGGCGGAGCAGGATGTCGAAGATGAAGTCCCGGTAGATGAATGAGACGATGACGCCCGCGACCACCGCGGCCATCGTGATGATAAGCCGGGTCCGCAACTCGGCGAGGTGGCCGGTGATCGGCAACTCGCCGCCGCTGGACTGAGACGGGCCGGCCACGAGCGGCGCTTACCTCTCGATGCCGGACGCGGGTGAGCCGGGGCCGGCGCCTGGGGTGTCGTCGCTCTCCACACGCTCCACGTTCTTCGTGGGCGGCGGCGAGGAATCCGGGGCCCCCGGCGGCGCGTTCAGGTCCGCGTCGAAGGTGAACATTTGGCGCGCCTCGGCCACTTGCCGCCGCGCTTGGTGGAGCATCACGCCCAGTTTCTGGGCCGTTTGAGGCAAGCGCTTGGGGCCCAGCGCCACGAGCGCGACCATCAGGATGACGGCGATCTCCATCGCCCCGATGCCGAAGAAGTTCACGCGCGCCGTCCCTCCCTGCGATTCCGCCAACGAGAATAGCATACGGCGCGGCAGCGAAATCGAGGAACGGGGCCCTGGAGGGCCCCGTTCGAGGTGCTCGCGCCGCTGGTGGGAAGGCGTGGTTAGAGTCCCAGGCGCCTCCAGAAGGGCCGATGGCCCCCGGATTCAGCGTCTTGGGAAGCGGCCGACGCGATGGAGGGCGTGGCGGCGAGCTCGCGCATCGCGCCCGCGCCGTTCTTGGGGTGCGGCTCACCGTCGGACCAAGCCGCGTCCCACTGCTCCATCGCGTTGATCACCCCCGCCAGGCCGCGCCCCTTCTCCGTCAACGTGTACTCGACACGAACCGGAACTTCGGGGAACAGCCGCCGCTTCACGATCCCGCGCCCCTCCAGCTCCTTAAGCCGCTGAGAGAGCACCTTATCGTTGATCCTGCCCAGATCGCCGAGAATCTCGCGGAAGCGCCGCGGCCCCTCGATCAGATCCTGCACGATCAACGCTGACCAGCGCTTCCCCAGCAGGTCAAAGGATGTTTGCTCAACTTGGGTGGCCATAGCCCCCTCCTTTGGATGCCGCGCCTTCCAGAGCGCCGCCTTTGGTCAAGGCAATGTTACTAGGCTTTTGCCCAAATGGCAAGTATTAACCGCAAGATACTGCATTCTTTACAATATCTGACCCATCATCTTGTGTATTCAGCCCAACCCCCTTCCAGAGGGAGCGACGGGACGTCGCCTACTCGATGGGCAGCAGGCAGCGTAAAAGGAAAGCGGCGCGGACGTAGGCCGTCTTAGGCGCGGGCCGCGGCTCGTCCCAGGTGCGCCCAGGGGAGGGGGTCGCCCTCGGCGGGGACGGCGAGCAGGCGCGTCCAATCGAAACCGGCGGCATCGCAGGCGGCCTCCCACGCGCGCCGGTCGATGGCCCCGTCGCGCTCGTCGTAGAGGGAGGATGCCTCGGCGGCCAAGACGCCGGCGATGTCGCGGCCCGCCCGTGAGAGCGCCGCCTCGATCACCGCCGTGTCGGCGTCGGCGCTCGCCGTGTGGGCGCCGAGCTTTCGGAGCTGCTTCTTGATCTTGGCCGCCGTCTCCCGCGCCTGTTCGGGATCGATCGCGGGCAGCCGTTCGCCGGGGCCACCGGCGAGGGGTGTGAAGGGCGTGAGCTCGACGCGGAGCCGCGGCCGCCGCCCCAGCACCCGCTGCCCCACATCAAGGACGCGGCGGGCGGCGTCGATGACCGTTGGGCCGTCGTAAGCCGTGCCATTCACGCCGGGCGCGTCGGGGTGGCCCAGGAAAGCGGCGAGCGTGAGGCCTGACCATCCGGCGCGAAAGGCCGTCTCGGCCGCTGCGGCGAGCTCATCGAGCGCGCCGGCGTCGATCGCCTCGGCGAAGCCGGCGTCCAGAGGCGGCAGGAGGAGGCGAAGATCGCTCGACGGGGCGGCGCGCCGGAGGCAAGCGCCCGTCTCGGCGCAGAAGTCGTAGGCGCGCAGGGGCGGCGCGAGGAGCCGGACCTGTTGGTAGCCGCAGGCCTCCCCTAGCGTCAACGCCGCCTGGGCCGCCTGCTCGGCGGTGGCGCAGCGCGTGAGGTCGACAAGGCCGCCATCGCGGTCGATCTCGATGTGCGGGACGACCTGCCGCGCGGCGAACGGTGGATAGTCGGTGTCGAGACAGTGAAGCTCCGGCGGCTCGCCGGGCCCGATGTAGCGCGCCGTCCCGTCCGCGTCCGAGATCGTGTAGAACGACGGCGTGTAGACGCCGGGGACGCGGGCGATACGAGCCACCCGCTCGTCTCGGGCGCCGCCGACGGACGCGGCTTCGAGCACTGCAGGGAGCGACTCGTCGGGGTCGCCGAGCAGCACGGCGTCCACGAACGCCGCGATAGGCTCCCAGTTCACAATGCCCTCGCCCGCGGCCACGATGAGCGGTGCCGCCTCGTCCCGCTCCGCCGCGAAAGGCTCGATCTGGGAGAGCCGCAGCATCGCGGCGGCATTCAGGAGGTGGGCGGGACGCTGGGCCAGTAGCACGACGGCGTCGAACACGTGCACGGGGCGCTTGCTCTCGACCGCGTAGAGCGCCACCCCGGCGGAGCGTAGCCGATCGGCCATGTCGCGGGCGGGAAGGAAGACGCGCTCGGCGCGGATTCCCGGGGCCTCGTTGAGGGCCACGTAGAGCCACTGAAGCTCACGGCTCCCCATGCCGGACTCGTAGCCGTCGAGGCAGCACAGCGCCACGTTCAACGCCTCCGGATCGTGTTGGTCCGGCACGGCGTTCCACTCGCCGCCAGCGTAGCGCGCGGGTTTTTGGACGCCTCTCAGCAGCAGATCAAGGTCGATTTCGGGCATGGCGAAGCCTCAAGGAGTCGGGGGCGGCTTATTATATGCCCTGAGCGCGTCCCCGATGCGCCCGCCCCGGGCCCCTTAATGCGCCTACCCTCGAACATCCTGACACGATCGCTCGTCGCGGCGGGCGCGATGGCCGCCGCGGTGGCCATCGCCGCGTGCGGGCGCGGGCCCAGTGAAGCGCCGGCGGCGTTGCCGTCGCCCACGCCGCCCGCGGTCCAGATCAGGCCCGCCTCGACGGATATCACCGTGGGCCCGAACCGGCTGCTCTTCGCCCTGTTCGACGAGGGGGGCGCGCCGCTCGGCCCCGCCGAGGTCATCGTCCGCGTCCGCCGCACGGACGATGAGGGCGGCGCGCCGGTGGCGGAGACGGCCGCCCTTCACCTGGGCACGGAGACGCCCGCGGCCGCCGGCCTGTACTCCATCCGCCTCGACCTTGCCGAGACCGGCGGCTATCTGGTCGAGGCCGAGGTCGAACGCGCAGGGCGCGAGCCCACCACCGCGGTCACCGGGTTCAGGGCCAAGACGCGCTACGACACGCCGGGCTTCGGACAGCCGGCACCCGCGAGCGTCCACCTCACGCTGGCGGACGCTCCCATCGAGCAGCTGACCTCGGCTCGGCCCGTGGGTGACCCGGAGTTCTACCGGCTGTCAATCGCCGACGCGCTGGCAGAGAGCAACCCGCTCATGATCGTCTTCTCCACGCCCGCCTTCTGTGGGACGCGGACGTGCGGGCCGCAGCTCGAAATCGCAGGGGCGCTGGCGGAGGTCTATGGCGGACGCATGAACTTCGTCCACATCGAGATCATGGAGCGCCCCGACCTCGTCCTCGCGGGCGAGGCCGAGCCGGTGGTCCGCGCCGTGGTCAGGGAGTGGCGCCTGGCCTCCGAGCCCTGGGTCTTCCTCGTCGACGCCGACGGACTGGTCTTCGACCGCTTCGAGGGCTTCTCGCCCAGATTCGAGCTCGAAGCATCGGTGCGGCGCTTGCTGGGCGAGCCGCCGACCTAGGACTACCAGTCCATCGCCGCTGCTAGAATGAGCACCTAGCGCACGGCAATCCGGAGGACACGCTGATGGCGAGCTACGACCGTACCACCGAAGACCTCGGGAACCTGGTCGCGATGGACCACCTGAACCTCACCGTCGACGATCAGCCTAAAGCCACGCTGTTCTACATCACGGGCTTGGGGCTCACCCGCGATCCCTACATGTCGGTTGGACTGGAGAACATGTGGGTGAACGCGGGACGACAGCAGTTTCACTTGCCGACCCGTTCCGCCACCGCGCAGGTCGTGCGGGGGCGCGTCGGGCTGGTGACTCCCGACCTGGAACAGCTTCGGGAGCGGCTAGAACGTATCCGGCCACGGCTCGACGGCACACATTTTGAGTGCGTGGCCGAAGATGGGTGTCTACTCGTGACCTGCCCTTGGGGGAACCGGTTCGACTGCGTCGAGGCCGGCGATATGTTTCGGGCGCGCCTGGGGGTCCCTTACGTGGAGTTCAACGTTCCGGCGGGTGCGGCGAAGGGTATCGTGGCCTTCTACGACCAGGTGCTCGGCGCCAAGTCGGAGCTGCGCCGCGGCGGACGCCCCGCCGCCGTGGTCCGCGCCGGCTATGACCAATCGCTGGTGTTCGTCGAGAACCCGGCGGAGTGGCGCCCTTACGACGGACATCACGTCGCCATCTACGTGACCGACTTCTCGGTAGCTCACACGGAGCTTGAGCGCCGGGGCCTCGTGACCGAGGAGTCCGACGCCCATCAGTTCCGGTTCAAGGACATCGTCGACCCGGAAACTGGGGACGTGCTGTACGAGCTGGAGCATGAGGTGCGGAGCCTTGGCCATCCGATGTTCGGGCGTCCGCTGGTGAACCGCGATCCCTCGGTGACGCTCCTGAATTACGCACGCGGAGCGGAGCACCTGACCGTCGGGTAGGCACTAGTCGGCGAGGGCCGTCGCGACGAGGACGCCGTCGACGGCCTCGTACTCGACGCTGAGCGGCAGGCCCAAGGTCATGTGCTCGCGCAGGTGCGAGGCCCGCCAGAAGCGCAGATCGATCTCCGGGCCGCGCGCAAACTCGAGGTCGCGGCCGTCGCCGGTGCGGAGAACGATGCTCTCCCACTCGATGATATCGTCGGCACGCACCTCAATGACGCGTCCGCGTACGGACGGCTCGCCGCAGGCGGTTACAGCCATAGCGATGGTGATGGCTATGAGGGCCGCAGCGACCCCGGACCTGAGGGTTGCGCTCCTCACCGGACCACCGGGGCGCTAGGCGTCCTTCACGACGGCGCCGGCACCGACCTGCACCATGGCGGGGCGGATCACCCGCTCGTGGAAGCGGTAGCCCTTCTGCAGCTCCCCCACCACGACGCCTTCCTCGCCCTCGGCTTGCATCACGGCCTCGTGCATCGTTGGATCGAAGCGCTCGCCCAGCGTCGCGATCACGCTCAGGCCCTGGCCTTCCAGGGTGGAAAGCAGCTTGCGATAGACGAGCTTGAGGCCTTCCACCCAGTCGAGGCCGGCCGTGTCGGCGTCCAGCGAGTCGAAGGCCCGCTCCATATCGTCCAGGGTGGGCAGCAGCGACGTCACGAGCATGGCGTTGGCGAACACGCTGAGCTCGCGGCGCTCCTGCTCGGTCTTCTTCTTGAAGTTGATGAGGTCGGCTTCGGCCCGCTTCCAATTCTCGAGATACTGTTCGGCCTGGGCCGCCCGCTCTTCAAGGGACTCCTCGCCGGAGTCCTCGACACCGGCCTCGGTCTCGTCTGTTTCCTGCGCTTTCTCTTCGTCCAGCATGGGGCGCACTCGTCTATCCGTAGGGGGTTGGGACACCCTCATTGTACGACATGCGCCGGCGTGCCTCGGTTAGGGGCGCCCCTCTGTCAGTCTCCCCCGCGCGCCTGGCGGCGCGCGCCCTCTCTCAAATCTCCCCCAGAGGGGGAGAGGCCGGAGGGCGCCCACAAGGGGCGCCCCTACGGGAAGGGAATGACGGATACGGCGGGTTGCGCGAAGGCCTCCAGCGGGGAGTGGAGGGCTAGTCGAGGGTGGCGACCATGTCGCCCATGATGGTGGAGACGAGGCGGACGGAGGCCATGGAGCGGCGGTAGTCCATGCGTTTGGGGCCCAGGGCAGCGACGACGCCCCCGACGCCCTCGGGGTCGCCGTAGCGCGACAGGACGACGCTGCAATCGTGCATCTCTTCGGCCTCGTTCTCACCGCCGATGACGATCCGCCAGTCGCTCCGCTCGATCGCCGCGGAGATCATCTCGCGGAGAAGCTGGCGGTTTTCCAGCAACCCAATGATGGTGACCGCGCGCGCGCCGTCTTCGGTGAACTCGGGCTGGCCCACCAGGTTACGCAGGCCCGACACGTAGGGCTCGTCGATCCGGTCGAGCTCCTCTTCGAGCAAGAGGTCCCTGACCACGTCGAGCACCTGCCGCTCCATGGGGCCCAACTGCGGCGCGGCGTCGACCCCGTCGTAGCTTGCGCCCGCGTAGATCGAGCTCAGCCGGTTCGATAGCTCCTGCAGATCGTCCTGGGTCGTCATCTGCGTCATGGGGACGATTCGTTGCCGCGTTTTCGCTTCTTGGAGCACCAGGATGAGCATGACGGCGAACTCTTGGAGCCGCACCAACTCGAGGCGGCGGATCTTGCCCTGGGCCGCCTTGGGCGGCGTGACCAGCGCCATGTTGCCGATGAGCCCCGCCAGGGTCTGCGCCGCGGCCGCCGTCCAGTGCTCGACGTCCTCGCTCGCGCCGCTGAGGCTGTGGCGAGCAGTCGCCGCGTCGCCGGCAGGCAGTTCGGGGTCGTCGGGCAGCGCCTCGACGTAGGAGCGGTAGCCCTTGTCGAGGGGGACGCTCCCCGCCGAGATGTGGGGCCGGTGGATGAAGCCGTCCTCAGCGAGCTCGGCCATTTCGTTGCGCGCCGTGGCCGGGCTGAGCCGCAGCGCCGAACTCTTGGCCACCGCCTGGCTCGACACGGGGACCGCTTGGACCACGTACTGGCCCACGATGAAATTGAGGATATCCCGCTGACGACTCGTTAGCATGGCCACCCCCGCCACCCGTAGAAGCGACGCCCCCTCCGGGGGCGCTCATTATAGCGCCGTCAACGCGGTCGTGCGCGTCCGCCCCCTTCACCCCTCGGCGAACGCCGTATTCCGATAACACAATACTAGGACATGTTTATGCTATACTGCCGCCGCTCCCTTCAACACGAGCCGGGGCCGTCCCGGCTAAGGGGCCGTCTGTGGCTCACCCGCGCGCCTATCGCGCTGCGCCCTTTATCGCTCTTCTCGCTCTCCTCATTCTCGGCCCGCTTGCAACGGTCGCACTTGTGGGTGTCGTACTTGGTCAAAGCGCGCCGTCAATCCGGCTGAGCGGCGGCGTGGACGATGGCGCCTACTTCTCGGTAAACCCCGGCTTCAACGTTGTGGGCGTCGAGGTCTCCGCCGCCGCGGGTTCTCCGGTGCAGCGGTTCACCGCCCGCGCCGACGGCGACGGGGCGAACACGGTCTTCGACCTCACCGACGCCCGGGCGGTGATATTTGAAGGCGACATTCTGGTCAGCGACGAGGCGCCCACGGGCGCCGTCGATGGCATGAACGGTCTGTTTGCCCCGCTCCAGACCATGGGCGATAGCGGCATCGCTCACGACAACCTGCCCGACGGCTACTGGGCCCGCGAAGATGTCGTGGTCAGCATCGACGGGACGGCGCTGACGCTGGCCGAATACGGCATTGTGCCGGACCACGAGGCGGGCACGGTGATGGTGCAGCTATTGATCGACCCAGCGCCGGCGGCGGGGGCCGACATACGGTTCACCTACAAGACGCCAATTTTCGACATCCACGACCCGGGCGCGACACCTATCTCGGGGCTCGTTTCCGCCACCGACGGCGTCAACACATTTGCCGCGCAGAGCATCGACCCCGCCACGGGAGTCGTGACGCTCGACGGCCCACCCCGCGAGGCCCTCCTCGGCGAGGACCCTCGGAACGTCGTGCTGACATTCGAGACAGGCGAACTGGGGCGGATCGCCGGCGTGGCGGTGAGCACGGAGACGGCTCGGAGCAGCGGCGAGACGCGCCGGTACTCGGTGATTGAGAGCCCGGCGGGGAGTGGCCGCTATCCGTTGAACGTGGGACTGGTGACGGCGGCGGACCTGCGGGCGGTGCGTGACCACATCACGGCCCCGGCCCGGACAGTGGGTGAGCTTCTCGCCGATCTCTACGTCGCCGGCGAGGGGGGCCTCGCGGCGCGGCTCACCGGGCTGGGCGATGAGCTTGGCCTGACCGACGACGACGCCGCACGTTCGCTGGTCGACCGGCTCCTGCCCGCCGCCGACGGTGACACGTTCTTCGTGGGCTACGGATCGGCCGGGGCGTCGGCGACCATTGATCTCACCCCGCCCACGCTGCAGGCGCTCAGTCCCGTCGAGGGTGGCTTCGTCACCAGCGCGACCGCCGAGCTGCGCGCAACGGCCACCGACGCCGGCGCAGGAGTCGACCTGAGCGGCCTCGGCACAGCGGAGAGCGCCGCACTCATGACTGTGGACGGCGTCGTGCTGGGCGGGGCCGACGGCGGACTCGGGGCGGTGGAGGAGAGCGGCGGCGCCGTGACGTTCACGGCTTCGGTCCCAGCGTCGGACCGTGTGGTCTCATGGTCGATGGACGTGGGGGACCGGGTGGGGAACCGCATCTCCGTGGAGAGCACGGGCGCAGCCGGCGCGCCGTTCACGTTCATCGTCGACCGGACGCCGCCGGTGATGGCCAGCGCATCGACGGGACTCTTCTACGACGCCGCGCTGCGCTCGGAGGTCGGCCCGGAAGTGGGCGCGGTGCGGATCGAATTCGACGGCGGCGTAGTCGCAGGGCTCGATGGGAGCGCCCCGGGCGCACCGTTGGACCCGGCCACCGTGAGCGCGGAGGACTTCTTGGTGGACGGCGCGGCCCCGCTGGCGGCGGCGGCCCGCGGACCGTATGTGTATCTGCGGACGGCAGACACTCGGACCGACGACACGCCGTTGGTGGAGATCGCGGGGCCGGTCGCCGATACGGCGGGGAACGCGATGCCGATGGGCGCGTCGATCAGGGCGTCGGACGCCACGGGACCGTCAGTTACACTCGCCGTCGAGGGCGGCGGCCAGCGGACCAACCGAGCGGTACGAGTGGCGGCACAGGCGTCGGAACCGCTCGGCGCGGCGCCACGGTTCTCAGTCGAGAACGGTTCGATCGTCGGCGGGCCTTTCCTAGAAGGCGACGGCGTCTGGTCGGTCGTAATCGCCGGCCACACGGACGGCGCGGTCGTGGTCGCCGTCGAGGCGCGGGACGCCGCGGGCAACGCGATGCGGCGGACGGGCGAGGACATGTCGTCGCAGGCGGACGGATCACGAATTGCCTTCTTGGTGAGCCAACGGCTTGCCGACGGCGAGTCTGGGGAGTTAACCCTGGCTGTCGATAGCGATCCCGACCGAGGCCCCTCCGTGGGCCCGCTCGCGACCACGCTCGCGGGGGGCGTCCCAGACAAGCCGCCGCGGCAAATGGCGCTGGCGGACTTCGAGCCTGCGCCGAGGCAGGGCGATATCGTGACGGCGTCGTACGTGTTCGCCGCGACGGTCTCATTCACGTGGGACGCGACGCCGCCATCGGCGTCGCTCGACCCCCCGGCAGAAGGGTCGCCGCCCACGGCGCTGACCATCGAGGGCCCGATATGGCTCCGGTTCGACTACGGAGAACCCGTGACCCTGAGCTTCCTATCGTTCGACGATTCAGAGCGGACCAACGAGGTCTTCACCGCCGACGGCAGGGTCTTCGTGCTCGCCATCGAGCACCTGTCACTAGGAACGCATGCGCTGCGCCTTCGCGCGGTCGACGCGGCGGGCAACGAGGGCGAGGGGCAGGAGTTCATCATCGAGGCGGTCCACGGTCCGACGTTCGATCTCTTCCTCCAACCTGGGTGGAACCTCATCTCGCTGCCTGCCCGACCTGTGTCGCCGGTGCCGTCGGCGCTGTTCGCCAACACCACAGTTGAGGCGGTGGTGCGCTTCGATCCGGAGGTGGGGCTAGTGGCCTCGACCTCCACGCTTGGCGTATGGTCCGGCGAGGTGACGGAGCTTGTCGAAGGGGAAGCCTACTGGGTGTACGCGCGGCGGTTCGAGACGGCGGGGGTGGAGCTGACGGGGTCCCGCTCGCCTCTCATCTTCACGACGCAATCTCTCCGGCGGGGCGTGAACTACCTCGGTCTGGTCACGCGCAACGTGGGGAACGCGGTCGTCGGTGTGGAGCCGTCGCCCGTCGCTGCGTCCGACTATCTGGAATCGGTGGCAGGCAAGTGGGAGCGCATCGTCCGTTTCGACCCCGACCCGGCCCGTGGATTCGAGTGGCTGACGCCGTCGATGGATGGATGGAATGGGGTCGACCCGGCCGGCCCGGACGGCAAGATGGGTTTCGGGCCCGACGGCGTCCCCGGCACCGACGACGACGTGGCGGCGGAAAAGGCCGACAACGTAGCCAGGGCCGAGCCCATCCTGGAGCCGGGCCGTGGCTACATCGTGATTATGAAAGAGGCGGTCAACCTCTTTCTCTAGCGGCCTCTGCTCGCGCCGACGGCGCGCCTACTCTTCTCCGCCGGCGGAAAGCGCAGCGATTTGGGGCTCCGCGGGCAGCGACGCGCGGCTGACGGAGAGCTTCGCCGAGGGCGGCTGCATGGCTGCGCCGGTCTCTTTCGCCACGGCCGCGACCTCGCTCTCGGTGGGCGAGCCGATGGGCACGATGAGGCGGGGCTCAAGGACGCCGACGGTCTCCGCCACGGCAGCGAGGTCGAGCCCTTCGTCGCCGACGGGAACGAGGAGCACGTCGACGTCGCCGAGCGCGGAGGCGTGGTCGGACGTGGGGGTGTGCCCGATACGTCCCAGATAGCATATTTGTACGTTGTCCATCGAGAGCGTGTAGGCGGTGTTGCGGCCGCGTGACGCGCCCTTTTCGGCGTCGCGGTAGGTACGCACGCCGTGGATGAAGACCCCTGAGATCTCGTACTCGCCAGGGCCGCGAATCAGGCGCTTCCCAGCGCTGTCCGCCGCCACCGCCGCCTCGCCATCCTCGGCGCTCCAGACGATCACGTCGGCGGCGGGCGCATCGCATGCCCGCCCCTCTTCGACGGGATCGGTAAGCACCGTAAGGTCGGACGATTTCAGATGGAAGCAGCGGGGACCGTGACGGGTGATTTCCAAAGGACGAGCCCTCGTGGAGCGGATTTGCGGGTCGCGGGCTTGAGTATAGGGAGCGGCGAGAACGGGGGTCAAGGACGCCCAGCGGCGCTTGGGGCTGGTTCGCCCCCATGGCCGTAGCCGCTATAGTAGGGGCGCCCCGCGCCGGGCTCGGAGGCACGGGGGACTGGGGAGGAACGGCCATGACGACGGAAGCCAAGATCGGGCTCAAGGTAGTCGACGCCGACGGGCATTACATGGAGCCTCAGGACTTGCGGCCCTACATCGAGCCCAAGTACCGCGACGTGGCGCCGCACCGCATCATCAAGGACGACGGGGCGGAGGACTGGGGCGGGCGCGACTGGATCAGCGAGGGCAGCGTCAACTTCGGCAACGTCGTCTTCACCCGCGAGAGCGAAGAGCACCAGAAGGGGCTGCTCGCGGTGAGCGGCAGCCGCGAGGCCGACGGGACGAAGCGTCAGAAGAGCATGTACGGCTCGCTGCCGCCCGGGGCCGTCGAGTCGGCGGCCCGGCTCGGCGTCATGGACGACGAGGGTATCGACGCCGCGGTCATGTACCCCACGGGCGCGCTCACCTGGATCCCCGATTCCGAGTACCACATCGCGGTCAACCGAGCCTTGAACGATTGGCTGGCGGAGTGGTGCTCGCAGGACTCGCAGCGGATGCTCGGGGCCACGAACGTCGTCGCGATCCACGACGTCGAGGCCGCGTGCGACGAGGTGCGCCGCTGCTACGAGCAGCACAACTTCCGCGCCGTCTTCCTGCGCGACACGCTGCCCAACGCCGAGGTCAAGTGGTGGCACGACACCTACGACCCCTTCTGGCGGACGTGCGAAGAGCTCGGCGTCGCCATCGGCTTCCATCCCTTCCCCGGCGACTCGATGTTCGGCTCGGCGAGCCTGTTCGACATCGTCGGCCCCGACGCGGCGCGCATGTACATGCGCACACCCTTCAACCACCCCGTCGACGGGATGCACACGATCATGGGCGTCATCACCGGCGGAATCTGCGAGCGCTTCCCCAACCTTCACTTCGGCATGCTGGAGAGCGGCGGCGGGTGGCTCGTCCCCTTCCTCGAACGCCTCGACAGCCGGTTCGAGTACATGGGGCACACGCTGCCCCATCTCACCATGACGCCGAGCGAGTACTTCCGCCGCAACTGGTGGATCTCGTTCGACCCCGAGGAGGCGCTGCTCGTGCCCTCGGCGGAGTGGCTGGGCGCGGACCGCATCATCTGGGGCTCCGACTATCCCCACCCCGACGCCTTCTACCCCGGCTTCGTCCAGATGCTCGATGAGAACATCGCCCGGCTCCCACAGGATGACCAAGCGAAGATCCGGGGCCGCAACGCGGTCGACTTCTACCGCCTGTAGGGGCTTGCGAAAGAGGCAGAAGTGACGCGGCGCGTTCTGTTCGTCTGCGTGCATAACAGCGGCCGCAGCCAAATGGCTGAGGCGTTCGCCCGCGAGCTCTCCGGAGGGCGGTTCGACGCCGAGTCGGCGGGGACGGAGCCGACGGCGGCGCTCAACCTCGTGGTCGTCGAGGCGATGCGCGAGCGGGGACTCGACATCACCGGACAGCGCCCCAAGCTCCTCACGCCGGAGATGGCGCAACGCGCCGACCGCATCTTCACGATGGGCTGCTACGAGGCCGGGGCCTGCCCCGCGTTCATGCTGGACGCCAAGGACTGGGCGCTCGACGATCCGCACGGCCAGCCCATCGAGCGCGTCCGGGCTATCCGGGACGACGTCGAGGCACGAGTCCGCGCTCTGACCGCGGAGTCGTAGGCGAGGCGGGAGCTACCGGCGCTGCTTGACCCGGTACCAATACCGGTAGGCCGTGGCGTAGCCGGAGGGTTCGTAGAGAGCGCGGGCCGCTTCGTTGGTCTCCATGACGGCGAGATAGGAGCGCGTGGCGCCGCGGGCCGCGCCCCACTCCAGCAGCGCGTACAGCACGTCGCGCGCGACGCCGCGGCGACGGTGCTCGGTCGCGGTCGCCATGTTGTGGACACCGGCCCAGCCGTCCTCAACGACGACGGACCCCACGCCGACGGGATGGCCGTCCAAGCGGGCGGTGGCGTAGCCGGCCTCCGCCCGTATGCGCCTGTGGATGGCCCGGCGCCCCTCGACCTCGCGGGGCGTCAGCTCCTCAGCCGCGGCGTAGACGGACAGCCACGCATCGTCGAAGCCTCGGACGTCCACCTGGATGCCCTCCGCCACCGCAAACCGCCGGAGGGGAAGCCGGACCGTCTGCACCAGGGTCGCCGCCTCCGCCGCGTAGCCGCGCTCGGCGAGGATGGCGTCCAAGTCGGACGGCGATGCGGCGGGCGAGACCAAGAACCGCGGATCGAGGCCCCGCTCGGTGTAGGCCGCCTCGACCCGCGCGACGGCGGCCTCGGCGTCCGGCGCGGCGGGCCCGTGGGGCAAGACGGAGTTGGCGCGGCGGGTGACGCCGCCGGTGAAGCGCAGCCGCCAGCCGCCGAGCGCCTCCTCATGCGCGGCGGGCCACGCCCGATGCTGCAAGCGGTCGAGTTCGGCGACGAGCGCGGGGGTAGGCTCGCCAGCGGGCGTCTTGGGGGCGTCCATGGTGTACGCCGCAGCGCGGCGCTAGAGGCTGGTGAGCCAGACGCCTTCGTGGTCGCGGACCCAGCCTCGGGCGGCCATGGCGCCGCCGTCGACGGGGATGTTGATGCCGGTGACCCACTCCGACATGTCGGAGGCGAGGAAGGCGGCGACGCCCGCCATGTCCTCGATCGTGCCCAGGCGCTGCAGCGGGAGCGAGCGCTCGTAGGGGTTGTCGTCGCCCAGGGCGTGCTCGAAGGGGATGCCCGGCGTGATGATGTGCCCCGGCGAGATGCACGACACGCGTATCCGGTGCTTGGATAACTCGAGCGCCATCGTCTGGGTGAAGTTGATGATGCCCGCCTTGCAGGCCCCGTAGACGGCCCAGCCGGGCGCGGCGCGCAGGCCTTCGATGCTGGCGACGGAGATGATCGAGCCGCCGCGGCCCTGCTCGATCATCTGCTCGGAGACGGCCTTGGTGCAGTAGAAGGTGGCCTTGAGGTTGATGCGGAGGATCGCGTCCCAGCCGCGCTCGCTCATGTGGAGGAAGTCGGCGGGGAAGCCGCCGCCCACGTTGTTGACCAGCACGTCGACGCCGCCGAAGGTCTCCACGGCCTTGTCCACCGCCGCCTTGACCTGGTCGAACTCGCGCACGTCGGTGGGCGCGGCCAGCGACTTACCGCCCATGGCGGCGATCTCGGCGGCGATCTCCTCGGCGAGATCGGGGTTGCGCTCGGCAACCACGACGTTGGCGCCGAAGGCGGCGAGCCCCAGGGCGAGTCCTTTGCCGATGCCCCGGCCGCCGCCGGTGACGATGGCCGTCTTGCCGTCCAGATCAGCGATGGAGCGGTCGATCACGGCGCCCTCCTAGCCCCCGTCGGGTTGGGGGTGGCGGCATTATAGCGGCTCGCGGCAGGGAGGGGGATGGGCGCTCGGTTCTCTATCGATGTCAGGTGCCCTTGAGCAGGGCCTGAAGTTCTTTCCGGTGCTCATCTAGCGAGCCTCTCGCGCCTATGTCTGCGAGGAAGGCCTCCATCGGCCACTCAACTGATGCGCCATAACGGGCGAAGTACAGACCTAGCCCCTCAAGTTCATACTTGTCCGAGTAGTCCAGCAGCGCGTAGCCCAATATCTGATACAGATTCTGGTTTGAATGCCTTGTCGGATCCTTGTATGCCTTGATTTCGATCAGTGTTCGGCCAACGATCAGGTCCGCGTCGGCCCCAGCCAGATCACGAGACCCCTCGAACTTGGGATTGAGGTGGTGAGGTTCGTCTAGCCGTTCGTGCATCGCTACGTACGCGGCCTCAGACATACGGCAGAGGTCGTCAATCCAAGGCTCCTCGGGTATGGCTAGTGGGTTGAGCGGATTCCTATCCAGCCAAGTCTTCCCGATAGCAAAAAGCCCCATACGATAAAGCTGCTCGAACATTGCCAGGACAACGCACCGCCGATTCAACTCTTCCTCATCGGCCCGTCCCAACAGGCGGCCATGAGGCTTCAAATCGGCGATGTACCGGTCGTGAGACTCGAGGAGGCTTTGATAGCGGGCAAGCCGTTTCTTGGACCACGTTAATGCGACGAACGATTTCAGCCCAGAAGCTGCGGCCGACCGCTTGGCGACCGGGTAGGCGGCGAAGTAGTAACGGATACGGTAGTCGATCGCCATTCCCACTAAGCCGAGTTCGCCGGAGCTCATAGCAGCAGGGGTCTCAATCATGGGCATCCTGCTTAGGCGCGCTCGCACTACCCTTGGGAACCCCCGCGTATTCGGAAAGGATTCGTCGAAGTACCGGCGGACTGGACTGTGCTTACGCTTCAGGTGCTCCGTGAGCGGCAGAGCCTTCATGGGGCTCGCTCGACGCTTAGCCATGGCGGTTACCTACAGCTCAGCTTAGCGGCGCCATCCGGCCTTTTGCCAGCATGCTCGCCGTGTTCTCCGCTGGGGCGATCACGCTTCGAGGGCTTGGACGACTTGCTCTTCGTGGTAGGCGCGGTCGCCTAGGTTGAATTCCCAGTGCTTGGCGCGGCGGGTGTAGAGCTGGAGGTCGTGTTCGAGCATGAAGGCGGCGCCGGCGTGGACTTCGTGGGCCTGGTGGGCCATGTGCTGCGCCGCCTTGCTGGCGTGGGCCTTGGCCATGGCGACTTCTTTGGCGTACGGCTCGCCCTCGTCGATGAGCCAGGCGGCCTGGCGGGAGAGCAGCGACGTGAGGTGCATGTCGATGGCGATGTCGGAGCAGAGGTACTGCACCGCCTGGTACTGGCCGATGGGGCGTCCGAACTGGACGCGGTCCTTGGCGTAGCCGACGACGAAGTCGAGCATCTTCTCGCCCCCGCCGACGATCTCGGCGCACTGGAGCACGCGGGCACGGTCGAACACCGCTTTGGCGGGGCCGTAGACCTGGCCGGGGGCGCCTACCATCGCGCTGGCGGAGACGCGCGCGTCTTCGAGGATGACGGCGTAGAGCCGGTAGCCAGCGATGTTGTCCATTGGCTCGACGGTCACGCCGTCGGCCTGGGGGTCGACGAGGAAGAACACGCCGTCGGTCCGCCCCGGGCCGGTGCGCGCCGGGACTAGTACCTGCTCGGCAGCCTCGGCGTAGGGGACGAGGGTCTTGGCGCCGCGCAGCCGGTAGCCGTCGCCGTCCGGCGTTGCGGTGGTCTGGACGCCCTCGGGGCCGTACTCGCCCGCCGCCTCCATGACGGCGAGGGGCAGGACGAGGTCGCCCTTGGCGATGCGGGGCAGGATGGTCTGCTTCTGTTCCTCGCTGCCTAGGGCGAGAATCGTCTCGCCGGCGAGGACCACCGTGGACAAGTGGGGACTGGGAAAGATGGAGCGGCCCATCTCGATATAAATCGGGTAGAGGTCGAGGAGTCCGGCCCCGGCGCCGCCGTACTGCTCGGGGTAGGTGAGGCCAAGCCAATCGAGGCCGGCCATCTCTTTCCACAACTCCTGGGAGTAGCCGGGACCACCTTCTTCAAGCTCTCGCACCGTCTCGGCGGTGGAGTTCGCGCTGAAGAAGTCGCGGGCGGTCTGCTGAATAGCGCGCTGTTGTTCGTTGAACGTGAGGTCCAAAGCCGTCCTCCTACCGCGGCAGCCCGAGGCCGCGGGTGGCTAGGACCATGCGTTTCACTTGCGAAGTGCCTCCGGCGTGGTTGGCGAACGAGCCGCGGTACCACTCCTCGGCATGCCCCGCCAGGGGCGCCCATTTCCCCTTCTTGACCTGGCTCATCGGCCCAACGATGCGGGTGATCGCCTGGGCGAACAGGGGTTGGGCTTCTTTCGAGATGACCACGCCCATAGCGCCGCCGAAGGCGGGGGGCTCGCTCGACTTGGCCGCCGACAGCCCTTCGTAGGTGAGCAGCTTGAGGGTCTCGACCGTAATCGCCATGTTGGCGAGCTCGTGGCGGACTGCCGGGTCCTTGATCAACGGCTTGCCGTAGCGGGTGGTCTCGTTGCAGTAGGCGACGACGTCGTCGAGCATCCGCTGGTATTTGGCGTGGCCCGCATAGCCGCCGCCCCCACCGTAGAAGGCGTTCATGATGTAGTACCAGCCCATGCCTTCCTCGCCGACCATCATGTCGTTGGGGATGCGGACGTTATCGAGAAAGGTGTGGTTCTGCCGCCCGCCCCCCAGGTTGAAGAGCGGAGAGAAGCTGATGCCGGGGAGGGATAGGTCGAGGCAAAAGATGGAGATGCCCTTGTGCTTGGGCACGTCGGGGTTGGTGCGGGCCGCCAGGTAGAGCACGTCGGCGTGGGTACCCCACGTCGTGTAGGTCTTCTGCCCGTTGATCACCCAGTAGTCGCCGTCGCGCACGGCGGAGGTCTGCAGGGAGGCGAGGTCGGAGCCGGCGTTGGGCTCGGTGAGGCCCTCGGCCCAGAATGTGTCCATCTTGGCGATCGCGGGGAGGAACCGGAGCTTCTGCTCGTGGGTGCCGCCGACGAGCAGGCTCCCGGCGGCGAGGCCCCACCCGATCGAGTTGACCATCGGCGCCTCGCGGTAGGTGAACTCTTCCATCATGATCGACTTCTCGATGGGGGTGCGTTCCAGGCCGCCGTACTCCTTGGGCCAGGTCAGGCCGATCCAGCCCCGCTCCCCGATCTTGCGGGTGAACTCCCGTGCGAAGTCCCAGAGTTCGGGGTCTTCCTCGAACTCTTGGTTGAACTCCTTCTCGGGCGGAAGCTCCTTGTCGAGGAAGTCGCGGACTTCCCCGCGCCACGCCTCCTGCTCGGCGGTAAAGCGAATCTCCATAGCCGTCTCCTCCAGGGGGTCCCCTTGTGAACGGGGGCGGGGCCGGCGGGGATTATAGCACCGGCGCTCCTCGAGCCGCCCCTGCTACAATCCGTCTGCCCGCGCCGCCGGACGCGGGCGAGGAGAAGGAGTATGAGCCAGCGCGTGATCGTTTCCGCCGACGACCATCTACAGGAGCCGCCGGACCTGTGGCGGGAGCGGCTGCCCGCCCGCCTGCGGGACCAAGCGCCGCGCCTAGTGGACCTGCCGGACGGCGGGCAGGGCTTCGTCGTCGCCGATCAGGCGCCCCGCGCCCTGGGGATCCTGGTGATGGCGGGGCGAGACGCCTCGGAGTTCACCGATAAGGGTCTCACGTGGGACGACGTGCCGGTGGGCAGCTACGATCCGGCGGGGCGGCTGCGGGACATGGAGAGGGACGGCGTCTCGGCGTCGGTGTTGTACCCCAACATCTGCCTCGACATGATGATGGACCAAGTGCGGCTGAGCCCGGAGCTCGCCCGCGAGGTCTACAAGGTTTACAACGATCACATGTCGGAGTTCTGCTCGACGGCCCCGGACCGGCTCGTCGGCATCGGGCTGCTACCCATGGACACGACGGAGGACGCCGTCGAGGAGTTGGAGCGCCTGGCGACGCTCCCGGGAATCCGCGGGGCGCTGATCCCCTACATCCCGCCGGGGGGCCGCGACTGGAACGATCCCTACTTCGAACCGTTCTGGGCGGCCGCGAACGAGGTCGGGATGCCGCTCAGCGTGCACTCGGGGCGGCCCCGTTCGTTGCCCCTGCGCGCCGAGACGATGCGGATGCCGGGCGGCGGCTCGATTTACATGCACATCGGCCCCATCTCCATGGCGGAGACGCTGGCGCGCATCATGTGGACCGGGGCCTTCGACCGTTACCCCAACCTCAAGCTCGTCTCCGTCGAAGGCGGCATCGGCTGGCTCGGCTTCTTCATCGAGCGCGGCGAGCACGTGCGGAAGCGTCACAGCGCATGGACGGGCGTGCATCTGGAATCGGGGCCGCGCGACTGGTTCGGGCGCAACCTCTTCGCCACGTTCGAGGAGGACGTCACCGGTCTACACGACCTCGACCTCATCGGCGCTGAATCGGTGATGTGGGCCTCGGACTACCCCCACTCCGACACGACGTGGCCCAACTCGATGGCCACCATCGACCGCGTCTTTGCCGGCGTCGACGCGGCGGCGCGCGACAAGATTACGCGAGACAACGCCGCCAAGCTCTACGGCCTCGATCTTTAGCGTCCGACCCGAGTGGAGGAACCCGTGGCGGAATCTCCAGACCAGGAGCGCTTCATAGCCCTGTTGATCGATGGCGACAACGCTCAGGCCGCGCTGATCGGGCAGGTGCTGACCGAGACGGCCAAATACGGCATCGTCACCACCCGCCGCATCTACGGCGATTGGACGACGCCGGAGATGTCCAAGTGGAAGGACACTCTCAACGCCCACGCCGTTCAACCGGTGCAGCAATTCCGCTACACCACCGGCAAGAACGCCACGGACAGCACCTTGATCATCGAGGCGATGGACCTCTTGCACTCCGGCACGGTCAACGGCTTCTGCATCGTTTCCAGCGATAGCGACTACACGCGGTTGGCGACGAGGATCCGCGAGCAGGGCCTGTTCGTGATGGGGATTGGGCAGGCAACCACCCCTAAGTCGCTCGTGAACGCATGTGAGGTGTTTGTCTATACCAAGAACCTCATCCCTCCAGAGAAGCCGAAGGCGCGGGTCCAGCGCGCCGCGGCCAGCGGCGGCGCGCCCGACGACGAGGAGCGGCCCGCAACGGAGATGGGCGGCGGAGACTGGGTCCAGACTATTGCCCAAGCGATGGAGATGGGGGCGCAGGAAGACGGCTGGGCTTTCCTGGGAACGGTCGGCCAGCGCGCGCGCCAACTCGACCCCGCCTTCGACTCTCGGACGTTCGGCTATAAGCAGTTGTCGCTGCTGATCAATTCCCGGCCCGACTTGTTCGAGACGCGCAAGCCGGAAAAGAGCGCCCCCTCGTTGATTTACGTGAGGCCCGCCGAGGGAGGGCCGCCGAAGGCTGCAAAGAAGCGGAGGAAACAGAAGGTCTCATGAAGTACCGTCTCTTAGGCCGTACCGGCATCCAGGTGAGCCAGCTTTGTCTGGGCTCGATGATGTTCGGCTCGTTCGGCAACCCCGACCGTGTCGCCTGCACGCGCATCATCCACGCCGCGCTCGACGCGGGGATCAACATCATCGACACCGCCGACGTTTACTCCGGCGGCGAGTCGGAGCAGATCGTCGGGGAGGCACTGCGCGGGCGGCGCGACAACGTGGTGCTGGCCACCAAGGTCCACCATCCGATGGGCGGCGACATCAACGAGCACGGCAGTTCGCGGCGCTGGATCGTCCGGGCGGTCGACGACAGCCTGCGCCGCCTGAAGACGGACTGGATCGACCTCTACCAACTGCACCGCCACGACCCGCTGACCGACCTGGAAGAGACAATGAGCGCGCTGACCGACTTGGTGCGAGCGGGGAAGGTGCGCTACATCGGCAGTTGCACCTTTCCGGGCTCGCTGATCGCCGAGTCCCACTGGATCGCCGAGAAGCGCGGCTACGAGCGCTTCCGCTGTCAGCAGCCGCCGTATTCGATCTTCGCCCGCGGGGCTGAGAAGGATTCACTGCCCACCAGCGCCCGCTACGGCATGGGCGTCATCACGTGGAGCCCGCTCGGCCAAGGCTGGCTCAGCGGGCGCTACCGCCGCGGCCAACCCTTCCCCGAGGCGCCGCGCAGCTCGATTCCGGCGATGCGGAAGCGCGACGAGGGGTGGCAGGACGTCCCGCAGAAGTCGCTGCTGGGGAGGCCGGGCGCCGGCGACCCTATCGTCGAGCGCAAGCTGGACATCATCGAGGCGTTAGTTCCCCTCGCCGAGCAGTCGGGCATATCCCTAGTGCACCTCGCGGTGGCGTTCGTGCTCAACCATCCGGCGGTGACGTCGGCGATCATCGGCCCGCGCACGATGGAGCACCTGACGGGGCAGCTTGGCGCGGTGGACGTCGATCTCGGCGCGGAGATCCTGGACCGCATCGACGAGCTGGTCACGCCGGGCTCCGACGTGAACCCGCTCGGGCCCGAGGTCGGCTACCAGCCCCCCGAGATCACCGACCCTTGGCGCCGGCGCCGCAACGCCACGCCTCCGCGCGCGTAGCCGTCGGGCTTACAAGAGCCCCTAAGTCACGCTTCGCCCCGCGCGCTGCGGGCATTAAGTTCTGCGTCAATGAACTTGATAGCCGCGCAGCCTGTTAAGTCTTGCGACCTTAGGCTCAATAACGGCGCAGAGTATTGAGTCTTACACGCTAACTTTTCAGAGCCGAGCGAAGTGCGTAGCCACGATGCAACGCGGTGAAACCGGTCGCTGCTGCTCGTCGATCTTGGATCGCGCGTAGGATCCCAGGCGGAAGCGCAACCGCATCTACGCCTACGACCGCTATCTCGCGATCCTGAACGAGGGAACGGAGGCGTAGGCCCGCGGGGCGGCCGGCCCCGGCGCTTTCGGTTTGCGGGCAATCCCGTATAATCCCCCGCGAGATACCGCACCCTGGAGGCTCCCTTGGGCGACTACAGCAAATACGGTAAGGAACACCACCTCGACGTGGAGATGAAGGATCGCGTCGCGGTGGTGACGCTGAACCGGCCGGAGAAGCGCAACGCCATCGACTCTGCGCTGCACGAGGGGCTAGAGCTTATCCTCGACGACCTGAGCACCGACCCCGACGTGGGGGCGATCGTGCTCACCGGCGCGGGCAAGGCGTTCTGCGCCGGCGGCGACATCAGCACCATGGGCGGAAACGTCCAGGAGCGGTCGCCGCTCAATCACACACGAGGGCCGAAGTACCTCGTGCAGGCCTTCGCCAACTGTGAGGCCCCAATCATCGCCGCGGTCAACGGCCCCGCGGCGGGGCTCGGCGCGACAATCGCCCTCATGTGCGATGTGATCTACATGAGCGATCAGGCGCGCATCGGGGACACGCACGTCCAGGTGGGATTGGTCGCCGGCGACGGCGGGGCGGTGATCTGGCCGCTCCTCGTCGGACCGCACCGCGCCAAGGAGTTCCTGATGGCGGGGGCTTACGTCGACGGCCCGACGGCGGAGAAGATCGGCCTGGTGAATCACGTGGTGCCGCACGACGAGCTGATGGACGAGGCACTGGCCTATGCCACGGAGCTCGCCAACGGGGCCGCGGCGGCGGTCCGCTGGACCAAAATGGCGGTCAATCGGATTGTCTGGCAGAACCTCAATCTGGTGCTTGAGATGAGCCTCGCCGTCGAGGGGCTCTCCTTCCACACCAAGGACCACGTGGAGGCCGCCACCGCGTTCATGGAGAAGCGCCCGCCGAAGTTCACCGGCGAGTAGGAGCGCTCTCTGGGCGCTCGCGCGCCTGCGGCGCGCGCCCTCTCTCCGGTCTTTACACCCCCAGAGGGGGAGAGGCCGGAGGGCGCCCACAAGGGGCGCCCCTACGGGAAGGGCCGCGCCGCGGCGCACGCTCCGCTTGAAAGCTCGACCCCGCCGGGTTAGCATCTGGCCGTTGAAGCTGCGGCCGTCCTACAGGGGCGTTCGCCCTACGCCGATAACCATTTGAGGAGTACGAGCATGACGACGACAGCCGACCGTCCGTCCACCGAGTTCAAAGTGGTGGGAACGCGCCCGATCCGGCACGACGGCTACGACAAGGTCACGGGCCGAGCCAAGTATGGGGCCGACCTGCAACTCGCCGACCTGCTGCATGGGGCGGTGCTCCGCAGCCCCTACGCCCACGCCCGCATCCGCTCGATCGACACCTCGAAGGCGGAGGCGCTGGACGGCGTTCGCGCCGTTGTGACGTCGAAGGACCTGCCCGAGAAGACCACCCCACCCTCCAACTTCATGGAGACGCTGGCCGACCCGCAGGTCCTGACGGAGATCGTCCTGGCGCGAGGCAAGGCGCTGTACAAGGGGCACGCCGTCGCAGCCGTCGCAGCCACGAGCAAGCACGTCGCCGAGGCCGCCATCGACCTCATCGAGGTCGATTACGAAGTGCTGTCCCACGTGCTCGACGTCGAGGAGGCCATGGCGCCGGGGGCGCCGGTGCTGCACGAGGCGCTGCGCACGAACGACGCTACTACGGCGGACGACTCCGGGCCCACGAACGTGGCGGCGCGCACGCAGTTCAAGCAGGGCGACCCAGAGCAGGTCTTCGCCGAGGCAGACGTCATCGTCGAGCGCTCGTTCACTACGAAGGCGGTGCACCAGGGCTACATCGAGACGCACAACTCGACGGCCCTGTGGAGCGCCGACGGCAGCGTCACGATTTGGAAGAGCACGCAGGGGCCGTTCATCGTCCGGCACCAGGTCGCGTCGATCCTAAACCTCGCCGTCTCCAGTGTGAAGGTCGTGCCGATGGAGATCGGCGGCGGCTTCGGAGGCAAGATCACCTCCTACCTCGACCCGGTGACGGCGATGCTCTCGAAGAAGAGCGGCCATCCGGTGAAGATCTCGATGAGCCGCAAGGAGGTCTTCGAAGGAACGGGCCCCGCCTCGGGCACCTCGATGCGCGTCAAGATGGGGGCGAAGCGCGACGGCTCGATCACCGCGGCGGAGGTCTACCTGGCCTATGAAGCGGGCGCCTTCCCCGGCTCGTCCGTCGGCTCCGGCGCCTCCACCTGCCTTGCGCCGTACAAGGTCGAGAACCTGGTGATCGACGGCTACGACGTCGTGGTGAACAAGCCGAAGACGGCGGCCTACCGCGCTCCCGGCTCGCCGCAGGCATCCTTCGCCGTCGAGCAGGTCGTCGACGAGCTCGCCCAGAAGCTCGGGATGGACCCCCTCGACCTTCGGCTCAAGAACGTCACCCAAACCGGCGACCGGCAGGCCACCGGCATGCCGTTCCCCAGCATCGGCGCGAAGCAACTCGAAGAGACGATCAAGGCCCATCCCCACTACTCTTCGCCGCTCGAAGGCCCGTACAAGGGCCGCGGCCTTGCCATGGGCTACTGGGGGAACGCCGGCATGAATTCGTCGGCAATCCTGAACGTGACCTCGAACGGCCAGGTGTCCCTGGTGACCGGCTCCGTGGACATTGGCGGCTCGCGGGCCGCCCTCGCCATGCAGGCGGCGGAGGTTCTGGGACTCAGGGCTGAGGACGTCCACCCCAGCGTGGGCGACACCGACTCGGTGGGCTACACCGGCGTCACCGGCGGCAGCCGGACCGCTTTCGCCACCGGCATAGCGGTGGTCAACGCCGCCCAGGACATCAAAGACCAAATGGTTCGGCGGGCGGCGCTGCTCTGGGAGACACAGCCGGAGGACATCGACTACGTCGACGGCGTCTTCATCTCGTCGAAGAACCCCGACGACCGGCTCACCTTCAAGGAGTTGGCCGGTCAACTGATGGCGACCGGCGGGGCCGTCACGGCCTCCGCCTCCGCCGACCCGAAGCAGGTCGGCCCGTCGTTCGCGGCGCTGCTCGTGGACGTCGAGGTCGATCCTGAAACGGGGAAGGCGGAGGTCGAGCGCGCCACCATCTTCCAGGACGTGGGGAAGGCGGCGCACCCGAGCTACGTCGAGGGGCAGATGCAGGGTGGAACGGTGCAGGGCATCGGCTGGGCGCTCAACGAGGAGTATTACTACCTCGACAGTGGGGTGATGGCGAACTCGAGCTTCCTCGACTACCGCATCCCCACGAGCCTCGACCTGCCAATGATCGAGCCGGTGCTCGTCGAAGCGCCCAACCCGGGCCATCCGTTCGGGCTGCGCGGCGTCGGCGAGGCCTCGCTGGTGCCGCCCATGGCCGCGATCGGCAACGCCATCAGCCGCGCCATCGGCAAGCGCATGACCGAGCTTCCCATGTCGCCGGGCGTCATCCTCGACTCCATGTCCACCGGCGGCTAAGCCCGCCGGACGGTGAGACGGACGCGGAAGAAGGGAGCGGCTGTGGCCGAGCTTCTGGCGGGTAAGACCGCCATCGTCACCGGCGGAGGCCGGGGCATCGGGCGCGGCATCGCGCTTTGTCTGGCCCAAGACGGCGCCGACATTGCCGTCTGCGACCGCGACGCGGAACCCGCGCGCGCGACGGCGCGCGAAATCGAGGCCCTAGGGCGGCGCTCGGTGGCGATTCAGGCCGACGTAAGCTCGCGGGACGGCGCGGAGCGGATGGTGGCGGAGGCGCTGGCGGCGTTCGGCCATATCGACGTCCTGGTGAACAACGCGGGCGTCATGGGCGCGGCGGGCTGGAACGAGCGCGCGGAGCCCACCGACGACGATTGGGCGGCGGCGCTCCGGGTGAACCTCATGTCGCGGGTCTACTGCTCGGAAGCGGTAGTGGCGCACATGAAGGAGCGTGGCGGCGGCAAGATCGTGACCGTGGCGTCCAACGGCGGCTTCATGGGGAGCCGCGGCGCGGCGCACTACAGCGCATCCAAGGCCGCCGACATCAGCTACACCAAGTCGCTGGCGGTGGAGCTGGGCCGCTACAACATCAACGTCAACGCGATCTGCCCCGGCATCACCGAGGGCACCGACATGGCGCGCGGCATACAAGACCAGTTCCGCATCCGCGTCCCCGGCGCGGCCACGATGAACGACGAGGAGATGTTCCAGCGGGCCGCCTCGCGACTGCCCCTGCGGCGGGGCAACACTCCCGAAGACCTGGGATGGATGGTCTCGTTCCTCGCATCCGACCGCGCCCGCAACGTCCACGGCCAGGCCATCGCCGTCGACGGCGGCGCGACGATGCGCTAGCGCCCGGCGGCACGTCCCTCTTTCCCTCAACGTTAGGCCGTACACTGGTTGGCGGCCCGAGGCCCGCCGACGAACGTGAACCGAGCAACCTACGGACGCATTCCCGCGCTGCGCGCCTTCTATGGGCGCGGCTTCCGCTTGTTCTGGGCCGCCGCGCTCCTCAGCTTCGGCGCGATGCAGATGCAGCAGCTGGCGCGGGGCTACCTCGCCCGCGATCTCACCGAATCGCCGTTGCTGGTGACCTCCGTCTTCGCGGTGGGCTTGGCCCCGATGTTGATTATGCCGTTCATCGGCGGCTTGCTCGCCGACCGTTTCGACAAGCGGCGGCTGCTGTTCGCGCTCGAGGTGGGCCAGATCGCCCTCGCCCTCGCCGTGGGGCTGCTCGTCGCCGCCGAAGGAGTCAGCATCGCCGGCCTGCTCCTGCTTTCGCTCGGGGCCGGCGTCCTTATGGGACTCTCCGTACCCATCCGCCAATCGGCCATCCCCGACGTCGCCGAGCCCGGAACGGAGACGAACGCGCTGCTCCTCTACAGCACCATCTTCAGCCTGATGATGATCGCCGCGCCTGCGATCGGCGGACTGGTGATCGAACTAGCGGGGCCGGAAGCGCCGTTCTTCGCCGCGTGCGGATCGTCGCTAATCTCCATGGTCTTCCTCACCCGTATGCCCAGCATTCCGTCGAAGCCGCGAGGAGAGAAGGCCCCGCTGGCGCGGGAGCTCACCGAGGGCGTGCGCGCGGTCCGGGCGTCGCGGCCGCTGATGCTAGTAATGATTTCGGGGGTCATCGGCACGGTATTCATCGTGCCCCACATGGCGCTCTTGCCGATCTACCAGCGGGACATCCTGGACGTCGGCCCCTCCGGTCTCGGCCTCATGTTCGCCGCGAGCGGCGTGGGGGCGCTGGTGGTGGCCTTCGCCCTCGCCCTCACGAGCTCGGAGCGCCCGTCGCTGCGCCTGAGCTTGCTGATGGGGGCGATGTCGGGACTGTGCATCGCCGCCTTCTCGCAATCGACCTCGTTCGCGGTGGCTCTGGGGGTTCTGGTAGTGGTAGGCGCGTTCTCTCAGGGGTTCTTTACGCTGAACATGGCCATGGTGCAGTGGCTCGCGCCGCCGGACGTCATGGGGCGCGTCATCGCGCTCCGGATCGTGGTCTTCGGCATGGCGCCCGCAGCGCAGATCCTCCTCGGCGCCGCCGCCGACCTCACCACGCCGCAAGCCGCCCTCGGCGTCATGGGGCTCCTCGCCTTCGCGCCCCAGTTCCTTTTGATGCTCCGCCCCCGCGCAACTGCGCCGACCTAAAGACGAGGCCCCCTTCCGAAGGGGGCCTTTAAGAGCCTTGCGGGGCGCGGGGCTCTAGCCGGCACGGGGGACGAGCGGACCGCCGGCGGCCTCGCGGTAGCGGACGGTGCTGTGCACGGGGTCTTTGTCGAACTCGGGGATGACGTACTTTCCGAAAAGCTCGACAGACTCCGCCACCGCCTCGGGGGGCTGGTTGCCGCAGACGCTGAAGACGAGCTGATCGCAGCCAATGTCCTGGTACGGCTGGATCTGCTGGATGATCTCGTCGGGGTCGCCGACGAGCGCGTAGCCGCCCTGGATCATGCCGTCGATGTGCTCGAGTGGCGTCTCGGGGATCAGTTCGGGCCAGCGGGGAAGCCCCTCGGGCCTGGGGAAGGTGTCGTGATAGCGGAAGACTAGGGAAGCGAGATAGGTGGAGCCGGCCGAGGCCGCGAGTTCGCGGGCTCGCCGGCCGTCGGTCTGACAGGTCAAGCCGACGGTGACCATAACGTTGTCGTTCACGAACTCGCCGATGGGGTCGGCGTCGCCGATGTATTTCTTGTAAGTCTCGATGTGCTGCTTCATGTCCCACACGGAGCCGATGTTGAAGCCCAGGAGGCCCAGGCCGTTCCGCGCGGCGCGCTCGTAGGTGCCCGGATTGCCGGCGGCGACCCACAACGCAGGGTGGGTGTGGGCGTAGGGCTTGGGGAGGACGTTGAAGGCGCCCTCGCGGCCTGGCATCATTTGCGTCCCCTCGGAGGGGGTAACGAACGCCCTGCCATCGGGGTGAGAGTAGCCCTTCTGCCGCCACATCTTGGGCAACTCGCGGATGGTCTCGTCCCAGTTGGCCCGCGTCTCATCGTTGGTCAGGCCGAAGCCGCCGATCTCGTGGCTCCCCGCGCCGCGGCCCGTCCCGAACTCGAACCGCCCCTGGCTTAGCTGGTCGAGCATCGCGACGCGCTCGGCGAGGCGGATGGGGTGGTTCACCACGGGGTTCATGTTGAAGATGCCCGAGCCGAGGTGGATACGCTCGGTGACCGCCAGCGCGTAGGCGCAGAAAGAGGCAGAGTCGGAGAGGTGGGAGTACTCTTCGAGGAAGTGATGCTCGCTCACCCAGACGTACTTGAAGTTGTGCTTGTCGGCGAGGCGGATCATGTCCAGCTCGCGGCGCACCCAGTCCTGTTCGTAGACCGGGCTGTGGGCGTTCGCCTGACCCGGAGCATGTCCCTGCACGAAGATACCGAACTCCATTGTTCCTCCTAACGCCGCCCGCGCCTCAGCGACTCTCGCGGGCCGGTCCCAATGCCGGTTACGCCGATTCTCCGACGCCGGATTGTAGCAGGCTCGCGGCCCAGATGAGCCGCCCACCACGTGCCGCCGGCGGCAGCCTTTACCACGGCGGCGAGAAGGCCCACACTTGGGGCGCGACCCCGAGGAGACTTTCCATGGACGACCCGCGCTTCTCGATTTGCACCATCACGACGCCGAACTGGGGCCTGGGTGAGTGCATCGAGGGGTGGTTGCGCCACGGCGTCCCCGCCATCGGCGTGACCCGGGCCGGGCTCGACGCGTACGGGCGGCGCGAGGGCGTCCGCCTCCTGAAGGATTCCGGCCTGCGGGTGACGAACTATCAGGGGATCGGCCGGTATGGGCACGACGCCCCGCCCATCGGCGAGGTGGTCGATTCCTTCATGGGAGACCTGGACGCCGCCGCTGAGCTCGGCGTGGACTGCGTGTTCGTGATGAGCGGGCCTCGCGGCGATGCGTTGTGGGAGGCGGCGGCAAAGCGCTTCACCGAGGAGCTCCGGTTGCTGCTGCCCCACGCCAAGGAGCGCGGGGTCCGGCTCGCCATCGAGCCGATCCATCCGATGCGGCAGGACCTCACGTTCATCAACACCGCCAAGGACGCCTACGACATCGTCGCCGAAATCGGCGACCCGAGCTTGGGCTATGTCTTCGATTTCTGGCACTTGTGGTTCGCGCCGGACATCCTGGCCGAAATCGGGCGGTCCGCGGCGTCGATCTTCAACGTCCAAATCAGCGACCACAAGGCGACAACGCTGCGGACGCTCGACCGGACCGCCCCGGGGGAAGGGATCGCGCCGTGCACCGCTATGTTCCGCGCCTTGGAAGAATCGGGGTATGCCGGCTACTACGAGATGGAGATCGTGAGCCCCGACCACGAGGAGATGGGCTACGACGCGGCCATCGAGCGCTCGATACGGAGCTACCAACACTTGCGCGAAGCTGCGGCGGGCTGAGCCCGCCCGCGACGGCGCGGTAAGGAAACGCGACGAGGGAGGATCCATGACCGACGCCAACACCGACGGGATGGAGAGGGCCCGCGCGCGCTACTTCGCGGCGACGCCGAAATCGCGGGCGCTGGCGGAGCGGGCGCGAGAACACCTACCCGACGGCGTGAGCCGTACCGGCCTGGTTTACTCCCACTATCCGCCGTTCATCGAGCGCGCCGAGGGGCAGTTCCTCTACGACGTGGACGGCAACGCCATCCTGGACATGGCGAACGGCTTCAGCTCTCTCCCGCTGGGCCACGCGCACCCCGCGGTGGTGGAAGCGGTGCAACGGCAACTCGCCAAGGGCATGGGGCACGGTCTGATGTCGGCGGGCGAAGTGGAGTTGGCGTCGATGCTGGGGGAGCGCATCCCCTCGCTGGAGCGGGTGCGGTTCACCGCGTCGGGGACGGAGGCGACGATGTTCGCGGTGCGGCTGGCCCGCGCCTTCACCGGCAAGACCATGTTCGCCCGCATGGAGGGCAGCTATCACGGGCTGCACGACATGATGAGCTCGGGGATGGGGGCCAACATCGGCCAGCCCTGGCCGGGTATGGAGGGCGACCCCGTCGGCAACGGCGTGCCTCCGCGCGTCCGCGACGAAGTCGCCTTCATGCCGTTCAACGACCTCGAGGGCTGCGCCGACGTGATCATGGAGCGCGCCGACGACCTGGCGGCGGTGATCGTCGAGCCGTTCATGGGGGCGGGCGGCGGTATCCCCTCGGAGCCCGGCTTCCTCGCCGGCCTGCGCGAGCTGTGCGACCGGCACGGCGTCCTGCTGATCTTCGACGAGATGATCTCGGTCGGTATGTCGCGGGGCGGCGCGCAGGGCTACTACGGGGTGGCGCCGGACCTGACGGCGTGCGGGAAGCTCGTGGGCGGCGGGATGCCGATGGGCGTGTTCGGTGGGCGGGCCGACATCATGGCCCTCTGCGCGGGAGAGGGCAGCGCACCGCCAGTGCTCCACACCGGGACGTGGAACGCGCACCCCTTGGCGATGGCTGCGGGCGTCGCCCAGCTCGGGCAGCTCACGCCCGCGGCGTACGACCACCTGGACGAGATCGGCGAGTACATGCGCGGCCGGGTACGCGAGCTCGCGGCCTCCCGCGGCGTGGCTCTGCAAGTGAACGGCGTGTGCCACTTCAGCGCGTTCCACTACACCGCCGAGCCGGTGCGCAACCACCGCGCCGCGCGCAAGGGCGACGCGGCCCTAGCATGGCGGGTGGGCTTCTCGCTGCTCAGCCAGGGCTTCCACGTCCCCGGCGGCATCCGCACGAATCTCTCCACCGCGATCGAAAAGGCGGATATCGACCGCTTCATCACGGCGCTGGACATCGCGTTCGACGAGGGCGGCGCGACGGCCTAGCCGGCGTAGAGACCGCTACGGAGCGGAGGTCTCCAGCGGCAGCGCGGCGTCGGCGGCCCACTCGAACATCGAGCCGTCGTAGACCGCGACGTTCTCGACGCCGAGGAGGGTAAGAGCGAGCGCCGCCGAACTGGCGGCGATCCCGCCGCCTCAGTAGGTGATGACGCGCTTGCCGTCGAGGGCTCCCGCCGCGGCGAACCGCGACTCGATGCCTTCCGCCGCGAGGAAGGCGCCCGTCGCATCGTCGAACAGCGTGGTGACAGGGACGCTGACGCTCGACGGAATCCTGCCGCGCCGCCCGTAGCGGGGCGGGGCTGTCCCCTCGAAGTCCTCCCGGCTGAGCGTATTCACCAAGCAGGTCTCGGCGGCGCCGAGCGAGGCGAGCACCTCGCTCCGTGTGGCGGTGAGCTCGGGCCGGACCTTGGACGTGAACCGCGCCGGCGGGTAGCGGGAGTCGTCCGTCGAGACCGCCCGCCCTTCCGACTTCCACTTCTCCCAGCCGCCGTTGAGGACCGCGGCGCCGCCGAAGCCGTGGGCGCGGAGCAGCCACCACACGCGCGCCGGCCAACTCTGGCCGGTCCTGTCGTAGAGGACGACGCGCACGCCTTCGCCGATGCCGTAACCGGAGACGATCTCGGCGAAGCGCTCCGGCGGGGGGACGGGGAACATGAACCGCGTGTCTCCCTTCACCGTCAACTCTTCGACAAGGTCGATGAAGCCCGCTCCGGGGATATGGCCCCGCCGCCAGGCGTCCTTGCCGCTGATGAAGCGCATGGGGTGCTCGTCGGGATCCTGGGCGGGGTCGCGGAAGACGGTGCAATCGAAGACGCGGAGATCGGGCTGGGCAAGGTTGGTGTCCAGCCAATCCGTCTCGACGAGGGGCCCCGGCAGTGTCACCATGCCCCGATGGTAGGGGATGCGGCCAGTGGCGGCAATTCCGGCGGGGCGCTTCGACGTTGACCATAGCCCTACACTGACGGGAACCATGAAGACGTACCGTATCGTCACCATCCCCGGCGACGGCATCGGCCCCGAGGTGGTCGGGGCGGCACTCCGCGTGCTGCGCCGCGCCCAAGAGATCGACGGCGGCTTCGCCCTCCAGTTCGAGGAGCACGACGGCGGGGCGGGCTGCTACGCGCGCATCGGCGCGGCGTTGAGCACCGACTCGATTCGGGCATGCAGCGAGGCGGACGCCGTACTGAAAGGCCCCGTAGGGCTCCCCTCCGCGCGCCTCGCCGACGGGACGGAAGCGGGGCTGCTCGGCGGGGTCTTGCGCCTCGGCCTCGACCTCTACGCCAACGTCCGCCCGATCCTGCTGTGGCCCGGCGTCCGCCCCGCCGTCGCCGCCGCCCCCGGCGACATCGACTACGTGATCGTCCGCGAGAACACGGAGGGCCTGTATCTCTCGCGGGGCCGCGGCGTGGGCAACGACGACGTGATGACCGACACCCTGATGGTGACGCGGCGGGGCGTCGAGCGGATCGCGCGCTTCGCCTTCGAGACGGCGCTGACGCGCGGCGGGGCGCCGTCGGACGGGCGCAGCCGCGTCACCTGCGTGGACAAGAGCAACGTCCTGAGGAGCTTCGGGCTCTTCCGCCGTGTCTTCCAGGAAATAGGCGAGGCGTACCCCAGCATCGAGAAGGATTTCCTCTACGCCGACGCCGCGGCGCAGGCCCTGGTGCAGACGCCGCAGCGTTTCGACGTGCTGGTGATGGAGAACTTCCTCGGCGACATCCTGAGCGACCTCGGCGGCGGCACGGTCGGCGGGATCGGGATGTGCCCCTCGGGGAACATCGGCGTCGACGCGGCCTATTTCGAGCCAGTGCATGGGTCGGCACCCGACATCGCGGGGCGGGACCTCGCCAATCCATGCGCGCAGATCCTTTCGGCGGCGATGTTGCTGGACCACATCGGCGAATCCGGGGCAGCGGGCCTGATTCGCCGCGCCGTCGGGGCGGCCCTCGGCGACGGGGAGCTCGTCATCGACGAAGCCGGCCGGCCGTCGGGAGGCGGGCGCGCCGCCGTCGAGGCGGTGCTCGACCGCTTAGGGCCGTGAAGCTTCGGCTGACCGCGCCGCGCCCCACGTGGCGGCGGATTGGCGCGGCGTTGTTGGCCGCTGCCGCCGCGCTCGTCCTGCTCTTCACGCTCACCCACGACGGGCGTACGGCGGCCAAGACGGCCCTGTTCATGGCGCATCTCATCCCCGACGCCCCGGCGCGCCCACTCAACTGGATGACGGGCGAGCCTACGCGCCTGCCGCTGCGCTTCGGCCCGTCCGAGGAGGGCTGGGAGGCCGATCTGTACCTCCCCGCGGGCGACGGGCCGCACCCCGGCATCATCGTCGCGCTGGGGGTCAATCCCGCGCCCCTCAACGACTTCCGCGTGCGCCGCCTCGGCGACGGCCTCGCCCGCATGGGGGCCGCGGCGCTCATCCCCGTGAGCCCCACCCTGGTCGACCGGCGGGTCACGCCGCGCGAGATCGACTTCCTGGTCGAGGCCTTTGGCGCCCTGGCGGCGCGTCCTGACGTCGACGAGTCGCGCATCGGCTATGTAGGAGTGTGCGTTGGCTCGTCGCTCTCGTTCCTCGCCGCCGCCGACGCGCGCATCGCCGATAGGGTCGCGTTCGTAAGCTGGTTCGGCGGCTATTACCGGACGGACACGCTTATCGCCGCCACCCTGGGCGAGACGCTCATGGAGGACGGTACGGCTACGCCATGGCGGCCGGACTCGCTGACCCGCGACGTGGTGCGCCGACGGCTCCTTGATTTGATCAACGACCCCGCCGAGCGGGAAGCCGCGGCGCGGGCGGCCGACGCGGCGGAAGCGCCAGACGAGACGGCGCTCGGCGGGGAGGCCCTCACCGTCGTCCGGCTGCTGCGCAGCGGGAGCGCGGCGGAGGCGGAGCGTCTTATCCGCGAGTTGCCTGCCGCGGCGCGGGACGAGCTCCGCCAGCTGTCGCCGGAGTCGGCCACAGCGGACTTGCGGGCGCGCCTGTACCTGATGGTCGACCGCGGCGACCGTCTCGTGCCCTACGTCGAGACGCAGGCGCTGGCGGCCGAGTTCGAGGGGCGCGTCGAGCGGTTCGGTCAGTTCGACTTGTTCAGCCATGTCAACCTTGACCGGCTTGCCAACCCTGCGGTCAGCGTCCCCCAGCTCGCGCGGTTGTACGCTCACGTCCACGCCATCTTCAAAGACCTGCTTTCGCCGCCCGCGTAGGCGGCGAAGACCGGCTAGAATGTCGCCATCGCGGAGGGAGGCGGCCATGCCATTCGAGAACCTGCTTACCGAAACCCGGGACGGCGTGCGCTACATCACGTTGAACCGCCCGGAGAAGCTGAACGCGCTGACCAAGCAGTTGATGGATGAGCTGCTAGAGGCGGCCAGGGACGCGCAGGGCGACGACGGCGTCGGCTGCCTCGTCATCCAGGGCGCGGGGCGGGCCTTCTGCGCCGGTTGGGACCTAACGCCGCGGACCGAGGAGAAGCAGGTCGAAGGCGCCCAGGCGCCCGCGGCGCTGAGTATCCGCGCCGACATCGACAGCCTGACGGCGCGGTCGGGGCGCTGGTCGGTGTTGTGGAATCTGACCAAGCCGATCATCGTGAAGGTGCACGGCTACTGCCTGGCGGGGGGGACGGACCTCGCCCTGAGCTGCGACATGGTCCTCGCCGCGGAAGACGCGCTGATCGGCTTTCCCGCGGTGCGCTCGATGGGCTCGCCCGCCACGCATATGTGGACGTACCTGGTGGGGCCGCAGTGGGCCAAGCGCATGTTGCTGACGGGCGACATGATCGACGGGCGAGCCGCGGAGCGGATCGGGCTCGTGATGCAGGCCCTGCCCGCCGGCAAGCTCGATGAGGAGACGCACCGCCTGGCCTCGAACATCGCCCTCGTCCCCTACGATCTGCTGGCGCAGAACAAGTCGATCTGCAACAAGGCCGTGGAGCTGATGGGGCGCGAGATGCTCCAGGAGCTGGCGCGGGAGTCGGACGCGATCGCCCACAAGGCGCCGGCGGCCCAGGAGTTCGGCCGCATCGCGAAGGAGCAGGGGCTGAAGGCGGCCCTCGCCTGGCAGAACGAGAAGTTCACCCGTTAATCGCGGCGCAGAGGTCTCCCATGCGCCCTCTATCCTGCGGTGAGCGCCGCCCATGAGCGCGACCACCGGTGCGCCCCCACGGCGGCGCTTCTTCTACGGCTGGGTAATCGTCGCGGCCGGAACCGGCGCCAACGCACTCACGTCGGGCTTCTACCTTGCCGGCATGGGCGCGTACTTCCTGCCCGTGTCGGAGACGTTCTCCGCGTCGAAGACCGCGGTCTCCGGCGTCTTCTCTTTCGCCCGGCTGGAACATGGCATGCTCGGACCCGTCCAGGGGTTGCTCCTCGAGCGGTTCGGGGCACGTCCGATCATGCTCTTCGGGATCACGATGATGGGCGCAGGGTTCATTCTGCTCAGCCAAGTCTCCTCGCTCCTGTGGTTCTACGTCGTCTTCATTCTCTTCATCGCGATGGGGCAGAGCTTCGGATTGGGGCCGCCGGTCTTCGCCACGGTGGTCAACTGGTTCGTCCGTCAGCGCACGCGGGCGCTGGGGCTGGTGCTCTCGGGGTCGGCGATCGGCGGACTGATCGTGCTGGGGATCGCCTGGTCGATCGAGCATAGCGGCTGGCGGGACACGGCGTTCTACTCGGGCTTCGTCATCTGGGGCGTGGGTCTGCCCCTCGCGCTGCTGATGCGCTACCGCCCCGAGCCCTACGGCTACGAGCCCGACGGGGGGCCTGCGCCGGCGACGGGGGGAGCAGAAGAGCAGCGACGCTCCGACGAGGTCGACTTCACGCCCGGCGAGGCGATGCGGACCCGCCAATTCTGGGTGATGAACGCCGGCTTCCTGCTCCGGCTGATGGGCACCGCAGCGGTCCCAGTGCACCTGATCGCCTTCCTGGTGGAAGACGTCGGCTTCTCGACGGCGCGCGCCGCGCTCCTGCTGGGCCTCATCGGCCCCGTAGGGGCGGCGGGACGCCTGGGGTTCGGCGTGCTCGGAGACGCCTTGACCAAGCGCTACGTGCTTGCAACCGCGGTGCTGATCCAGGCGGCCAGCCTGGTGGTACTCGCCTTCACCGAGCACTTCTGGCACGGCCTCATCTTTCTTGTCCTCTTCGCCGTCGGGCACGGCGGCGGCGCGCCCGTCTGGATAGCGACGCGCGCCGAGTACTTCGGCCGGAAGCACTACGCCACGATCTCAGGCTATGGGGCCGTCCTCATGCTGATCGGCAGCGTTGTGGGCCCGATCTTCGCCGGGGTGCTGAGCGACCACGTGGAGAACGGCTACGCGGTATCGTTCGTGACCATGGCCGCGCTGGCGGGGCTGGGGGCAGTCATGATCGTCTTTTCGACGCCGCCCACGCCCAAACGCGCGGCCGCGCCGCGGTTGGGCGGCCCCTGAAGCTACTGCTATAGTTGGCGTGTTTGGAAGTTGGCGTCCGCGCGCCGGAGACGCCGTGATGCGGTTCGAGTTCACCAAAGAGCAGACGGCCTTCCGTGAGGAGGTCCGCGGCTGGTTGGGCGGCGTCCTGCCCCGGTTCCAAGTGGGCCGCGACTTCGCCGGCAAGAGCGAGGTCGAGGCCGAGGACACGCGGTATTCGCCCGCCTTCTCCCGCGAGTTGGGGAAGAAGGGCTGGATCGGGCGCGCATGGCCCGTCGAGTACGGCGGCCAGGGCCTAGGCTACATCGAGCAGATGATCTTCAACGAGGAGATGGCGCGGAACCGCGCGCCGTGCGGCTACCACATCCCGGCGGAGCGCCAGATGGGGCCGAGCATCCTCCAGTTCGGCTCCGAAGAACAGAAGGCCCACTTCGTGCGCGGGATCATCACCGGCGAGATCGGCTTCGCCATCGGCTACACCGAGCCGAACACCGGCTCCGACCTCGCCGGTCTACAGACCGCGGCGGTGAAGGACGGCGACGACTACGTGATCAACGGCCAGAAGATGTGGGCGGGCGGCGCCCATTTGGTCGATTACCTGTGGACCGCAGTGCGCACCGACCCCGACGCCCCCAAGCACCGCGGCGTGAGCGTGTTCATCATCCCGCTGAAAGACACTCCGGGCCTCACCATGCGCCCCTTCTACACCATGGCGGGCTCGCGGATGAACGAGGTGTTCTTCGATAACGTCCGGGTGCCAGCCTCGGCCCTGGTGGGGGAGAAGGACCGCGGGTGGTACACGGTGGCGCACAACCTCGACTTTGAGCGCTCCGGCATCGAGCGCATCGTGCAGGCGGAGATGCTGCAAGAGGAGGTGGTCGCGGTGATGCGCGAGGCGCTGCCTGAGGCGCTCGCCGACCCGCTGGTGCGCCACCGTCTCGCCGAGACCGCTATCGAGATCAGGATGGAGCGCAACCTGGCCTACCGGGTGGCCTCGATGCAGTCGCAGGGGCTGGTACCCAACCGCGAGGCGTCGATTTCGAAGCTCGTCGGGTCCGAGGTGGGGCAGCGTCAGTGCCGGATGCTCGTCGACGCGATGGGGCACTACGGCGTGCTGGCGCGGGGCTCGAAGCACGCCTCGCTGCGGGGCAAGCCGCTGCGCAAGTATCTCGACTCGGTGGCGAATACGATCCGGGCGGGCACGTCCGAGATCCAGCGCAACATCATCGCCACGCGCGGCCTCGGCCTACCCCGCTAACGCTGCCGTATACTGGACGCCGAACTCCTCTTCTTCGGAATACCCATGCGCTTCTCCCAACTGTTCGGCAAGACGCACCGCGAAGATCCCGCCGACGCCGAGTCCGAGAGCCACCGGCTGCTGCTGAAGGCGGGGATGATCGCGCCGCTGACCTCGGGCGTCTACACCATCATGCCGCTGGGATGGCGGGCGATCCGTAAGATCGAGCGCATCATCCGCGAGGAGATGGACGCCGCCGGCGGGCAGGAGCTACACATGCCCGTGCTCCAGCCCGCCGAGCTGTGGGAGGCGAGCGGACGGCGCGCCGGTTTCGGAGATACGCTCTTTCAGACACAGGACCGCCGCGGGCGCGAGCTCGTGCTCGCCCCCACGCACGAGGAAGTCATCACCACCCTCGCGCGGCAGAATATGAGCTCCTACCGCGACTTGCCCCTGCGGCTCTACCAGATCCAGACGAAGTTTCGCGACGAGCCGCGGCCGCGAGGGGGACTGCTCCGCGTCCGGGAGTTCGACATGAAGGACATGTACAGCTTCGACGCCGGCGAGGAGGAGCTCGACGTAACGTACCGGCGGCTCGTCGAAGCCTACCGGAATATCTTTACGCGCTGCGGCCTTCCTTCGATGGCGGTCGAGGCGGACAGCGGCGCGATCGGCGGCAAGCACTCGCACGAGTTCATCCTGCTCGCCGAGCACGGCGAGGACACCATCCTGCACTGCACCACGTGTGGCTACGCCGCGAACCAGGAGCGCGCATCGGGCCGCCGAACGCCGGGCGACGCCGAGGACCCCCTGCCTCTGGAAACTATCGACACGCCTGGCATGAAGACCATTGAGCAGTTGACGGCTTCCCTCGACATCCCCGCTAAGAAAACCCTCAAGGCCGTGTTCTACACCATCGACGGCGCAGTCACGCTCGTCTTCATCCGCGGCGACCTCGACGTGAACGAGGTGAAGCTCAAAAACCTGCTCAAAGCGATGGAGGTGCGCCTCGCCTCCGACGAAGAGGTCGCGGCGGCGGGGCTGGTGGCCGGCTCGGCGTCGCCGGTCGGTCTCGAGGCACTCCCAGTGGTGGCCGACGAGTCGATCACCGACGGGGCGAACTTCGTCACCGGAGCCAACGCGCCCGATCGCCACTACCGCAACGCGAACTACCCCCGCGACTTCCGGGTCGACGCGCTCGCCGACATCGCGCTCGCGGAGTCGGGGCAGGGTTGCCCGTCGTGCGAGGCCGCGCTTCAGGCGTCGCGAGGCATAGAGGTGGGGCACGTCTTCAAGCTGGGGACGGTCTTCAGCGCTTCGATCGGGGCGGAGTTCCTCGACGCTTCGGGGGAGCGCAAGCCCGCCTTCATGGGCTGCTATGGCATCGGCGTGGGACGCCTGATGGCGGCGGCCGTCGAGCAGAATCACGACGAGAAGGGCATCGTGTGGCCGACCCCAATCGCTCCTTACGACGTGTCCATCGTCGCGCTCGGGGCCGACCGGTCGCCGGAGGTCGCAGAGGAGGCTGAGCGGCTCTACGAGGAACTGACCGCGGCGGGCGTCGAAACGCTCTACGACGACCGCGCCGAGAGCCCCGGCGTGAAGTTCAACGACGCCGACCTCTTAGGAATGCCGGTGCGGTTGACGGTAAGCCCGCGCAATCTGAAGCAGGACGCCGTGGAACTGAAGCTGCGAGCCGGCGGTGAGCCGGAACTCGTGCCTCGCGCGCAGGTGACGGCGCGCGTCAAGGCGGCGCTGCTCTAAGGACGGGACCCGGGCGGGCCGGAGCGGGCGGCTACTCGACCGAGAGGGCGGCGAACATGCCCGAGAGGTAATCCCCGGGCTCGTTGCTCAGGAGGACGTAGTCGCCGGGCTTCAGCTTGAACGTGTGGCTGTTCGAGCCGCCGGGCAGCAGGTAGCGGGGCTGGATGCGCCCGCGCTCCGTGCCCGAAAGGTCCAGTTCCACTCGGTCGCCCGCGACGATCAGGTTCTCCGGCTCGAGGTCGGTCTCAAGCACAATGAAGTCGTGCTTGAAGGAGCCCTCGTTCTTCACCGCGAAGATGACCTCGCCCTCGGGGACGGAAGCGTAGTTGGTGTGGAGGAATCCCTCAATCTCGCCGCCGCTCCATTCCTTGCCGAGCTCGACGTCGACCTCGGTGAACTCGGTGTATATGCAGGCGGTGAAGAGGAGCGCGCCAGCGAGGATCGCGGACGCGAGGAACAGTATCGTTTTGAGCCGCGGCAAGGCTTCCCCCGTTGCGAGAGGTCGTCGCCAAGATTTTACACGTTCTTGAGGGAGTGTGCATCTTTTCACGAACGCTCAGTCAAACGCGGGGCGGGCCGTGCCCGATGCTATACTCGCCGGGCCTCTTTCGGCTGCCACACGGCGCGCGCTTCAGTTTCGGAGAACCAGTCGGATGCCAGAGACCGTACGCGTTCAAAGAGCCCTGGACGGCGGCACGATGCAGTGCGATCCGGGCGGAGAGATCACCCTGGCGGACGTGTGCGCGCCCGCCGGCGGCGAGCCCGGCTTTCAGCTCGGCGTGCGCCGCCTCGCCAGGCTCGTCCGGGGCAAAGAGGTGCAGATCGAGAGGCGCGGCGAGATCGACGGTAGGCCTTCGGCGGACGTGTATGTGGGCGCCGTCAACGTCAACGAGCAGATGCGCCAGTGGGGTTACGCTTGCAAATAGCGCCAATTCCCCACCGCGCCGAAGGCTCGCGGCGCGCCGGAAACGCTACCGGCCTATCCCCTCTACGGACCGCTTAGGCGGTGCTACGGACCGCTTAAGCGGCACTTTCCAAGAGCAACCGCGTATCGGGGCGCGCCCAAGGGCTGCCTTCTTCGGCGAGTAGCTCGCGCATCCGCGCCTCGTAGAAGAATTCCTTCTCGCCACCGATGGGTTCGAGCTCGTCGAGCCAGGAGGCCTTGGCGTCGTACTTGGCGAAGAAGGGACGCCCGACCCAATCGGGGTCGCGGCCTTGGAGGAAGTTCAGGGCGATCATGCGCTCGCCGGCGTGCTCGACGACGCCGAGCACCTGCACCTTGCCCGGGGTGGCCGACATGCTCGGGCCGCGGACGGTGCGGGCTAGGCCGCTGACGCGCTTGTAGGCTAGGCGGAAGGTCTCCCAGCAGTCCACGAGGGGGATCTCGAAGTAGCGTTTCGCTCCGGTGTCGCGGGCGACGAACAGGTAGTAGGGCACGCAGCCGGTCTGCGTCTGCTCGACCCACATGTCGGAGAGCGTCGTCGGGTCGGCGTTGATGTGCTTGAGGAGCGGTGTCTGGGTGCGAATCTGGGCGCCGGTGGCGCGAATCCGCCGCACCGCCTCCAACGCCGCCAGCGTCCGCAGCTCCGCGGGATGGTTGAAGTGGGCCATTAGGGCGAGCTGCAGACCCGCGCTTGTCACTTCCTCGAAGAGGCGGAGGAGATCGTCGGCGTCGTTGTCGTAGAGGAAGCGGTGAGGCCAGTAGGCGATGGCCTTCGAGCCGATGCGGATGGTGCGAAGTTGGTGCCCTACGCCGGGCTGCAGCAGGGGCTCCACGTACTGACGCAGGTTCTTCGTCTTCATGATCAGCGGGTCGCCGCCGGTGAAGAGGACGTCGCTGATCTCGGGGTGGGCGGCGGTGTAGTCGACCAGGCGGTCGGCCTCGCGCATGGCGAACTTCTGGTCCTTCATGCCCACGAACTGGGGCCAGCGGAAGCAGAAGGTGCAGTAGGCGTGGCAGGTCTGGCCCTGGCTGGGGAAGAAGAGCGCGGTCTCGCGGTACTTGTGCTGCATCCCTTCCAGCATCGTGCCTTCCAGCGCGGGCACGTTGTGCTCTTTCTGGCCGGCGGGGTGCGGATTCAACATCATGCGGATGTCGTTAGCCACCGCCCGAATCTTGTCCGCCGGGAGGCCCTGGTCGAGCGCGACGGCCATGCGGTCGAACTGCTCGGGGCTGAGCATGTCGCGCTGGGGAAAGGTGAGGCGGAACATGCCGTCGTCGGGCGCGGCGTCCCAATCGATGAGGTGGTCAACGACGTACCGGTTCGACTTGAACGGCAGCACGTTGCCAACGACGGTTACGGCGCGCCGGATTTCCTCCGGCATCGCCTGAATCTGGGGCAGCTGCTCGAAGTTGTGGATGTTGACCGCGCGATACTTCTCGGAGGCGAAGTCCTCCGCTTTCCAATCGTGCGGGGCGTAGGTCTCCGAGCGGGGCTCGTTTTGCGGGGATGCGGCGGCTTGGGTCATGGGTCTCCTCCAGTATCAACGCCGCGAGGGGGGGCCATCCTCTGGCGAGGGGCGCGCGCCCTAGTTGTGCGGCGGGGGTCCGGCGTGCACACCAGCAACGTGGCGTGCACCACACCTTACGTCTAGTATAGCGTGGCGCGTTTAAAGGGCAAACGCCGCTTCTGTCGAACGCCGCGCGGCACCGATCAGCGGCGGGCGTTGACAGCCGTTCGAGGGGAATTAAAACGCAATCTACGCCCCAGCGTGACACGAACCCCTTGCTAGAACTCCTGTTGCTGGGGTAAATACCGTCATAACCCCCCCACCAGGATAGACAGCGTGGCGACGGCGACAAAGGGCAAGAAACCAGTGAAAGCTCCGGGCAGGGCATACCGCAGGGGCATCTCGCTCGTTCGGGCGGCCGAGATGTTCTCCGACCCGGAGTTCGCCGAGCAGTGGTTTGTTGACGCTCGTTGGCCGGACGGTATACAGTGCCCGCGCTGCGACCCCAAGAACATCCAGCACCGCACCGATCGTAAGCCGCAGCCCTTCCGCTGCAACGATTGCCGATCCGATTTCGCGGTGAAGAAGGGCGTCTCCAGCATGAAGCTCCACCGAGACCTTGGCGTCTCTCAAAAGACCGCTTGGCATCTCGCGCATCGCATCCGCAAGGCGTGGGCCACCGATCATCCGCTGTTCGAGGGGCCAGTCGAAGTCGACGGGACCTACGTGGGCGGCAAGGAAAAGAACAAGCACCGCCCAAGCACCTGGGGCGCTACGTCGCCAAGTTGGGGGGCGGCACAACGACCGCCCCCAGGACACAACCGAACAGATGCGCAACCTTGCGCACGGGCTCGCGGGCAAGCGCCTGCCCTACGCCGAGCTTACGGCGTAGAAAGGAATCCGCCTCATGGTCACGGAGTCTGCAAGGTTGGAGTCTGCCCTCACGACCGAAATGAAAGGTCTACATTCGTCGGGGCTTGATCAACGATCCATTCCCGCTATTGCCAAAGATTCGTCTGCCATAGCACGGATACGCGATCAGATCACGACCGTCGACACAACGCATGAGGTCATCTTGGGTGACGCGAGGAAGGTGCATCTCCCTTCGTCATCCGTCCATCTCGTCGTGACCTCTCCTCCTTACTGGACGCTCAAGGAGTATCCCGAGAGTGACGGGCAACTGGGGCGGCTCCATGACTATGGCGTATTCTTGGACAGCCTGAAGAGTGTCTGGGAGCACTGCTACGATGTTTTAGTGCCGGGCGGAAGGTTGATCTGCATAGTCGGTGATGTGTGTCTGTCCCGAAGAAGGAACGGCGGCAGGCATACGGTGATTCCGCTTCACGCATTTATACAAGTGCAAGCCTGCAACATCGGTTTCGACAATCTCGCGCCGATCATATGGCACAAGATCAGCAACCTGACCACCGAAGCCAGCCGCCGCAGCTCTTACCTCGGTAAGCCCTTTGAGCCCAACGGCGTGGTCAAGAACGACATTGAATTCATCCTCATGCTGCGGAAGCCCGGTGGTTACCGCAGTCCTACCGCAGCCGCACGCCTCCTCAGCGTCATATCCGCTGAGGAGCATGCCCAATGGTTCCGGCAGATATGGAACGACGTCCCCGGTGCTTCGACGCGAGACCATCCAGCGCCATACCCGGTAGAACTGGCGGAGCGCTTGGTCAGGATGTTCAGTTTCGTCGGCGATACGATCCTCGACCCGTTCACCGGCACGGCATCCACGCAAGTCGCTGCCCGTCAGTGGGGACGGAATAGCATTGGAATAGAGATCGAGCCCAAGTATTACTCAATGGCAATGGCGCGCCTTGGGTCATGATCTCCCTGCAAGACGCTGTTGAAGACTTGTACCGTATTGCCGTCGTTGAGGGAAAAAGCCAGTCGACCAAACGGCTCGCAATGCTGGCACACATGTGTGTCGAGCAGCTTGCTGAGCGTGGCATTCTCGGGGCCAATACGGAGGTTCCCGTACCGGGCATAGGGCGCTCAAAGAATTGGGATGTAGTGTGGCCCCGCGATGGCAGGGTGCGTCTCGGCATTAGCCTGAAATCGATCCTACGTAATGTCGCCGGGACAGTCCCAAACCGTGTCGACGATCTGGCCGGAGAGATGGCGAACGTTCAACTGTTATCGCCAGAAATCGTCACAGGCTACATCATGGTCTTCGACACGACTGGGAGCGGCCTTCGGCAGGATGGAACGAGATGGGTTGATTTCTTCCGTGACGCCGTCATCGACTGTCCGGTCGCGATGCGCCCGCATGGGCGGCTGGCATGGTGGAAGCATCGGCCATTGTGGAGGTCGCTTTCGCCGAGAATGCGCGTATTGTGACCGAACCCGACATGTCAGCATTCTTCGACAGACTCGCCCACTGCGTGCGAGATAGAAACCCCGACGCGTTCCGAGGAGGGCTGTCATGACGGACAAGAAGCCATGGCGCCCGCCGAAGGGTGCACCACAGCCGCTCCCCGCGCCGCCGAAGGACGTGGTTGATTCGTCCTAAAGACTCGCATGCCCAAGTAGGGCGACTTCAGGCCGCAGGGGTAAACTGCGTTATGATTCCCCGTTCGAGGGCTCGCCTAGACTCCGCGCGCGCTCCGAAACCCGGAGGTCTCCCCTGTGAAGAAGATCGGCGTCTCGTTCCCGCTCCCCCTGCCCCACGATCCCGACCGCGTGCTCGATCCGGCGCCGGTGGCGAAGGAGGCGGAGCGCCTCGGCTTCGATTCGATCTGGTTCGCCGAGCACGTCGTGGCACCCGCCATGGTGACGAAGAGCGTCTCCGCCTTCTTCACCGACGGCCAGGTCCCCGGCTTCCAAGACCCGCTGATCATGATGTCCCGCGCCGGCGCGGTGACCAACTCGCTCCGGCTGGGCACCGGCGTCCTGCTCATCCCCGAGCATCACCCGGTGCGCCTCGCCAAGATGCTGGCCACGCTCGACCGCCACACGGGCGGCCGCCTGATCCTCGGCGTCGGCGCAGGTTGGCTGGAAGAGGAGGCGGAGATCATGGGCGTGGACTTCAGCCGCCGTTGGGGGCAGACGCTAGAGGCGCTGCGCGCGATGAAGGCGCTCTGGACGGGGGAAGCGGTGGCCCATGACGGGCGGTTCTGGCGGTTTCCCGAGGCTCGGTCGATACCGCGGCCGGAGCGCCGGCCGCACCCGACGATCTACCTCGGCGGCGTGGCGAAGAAGGTGCTGGAGCGTGTTATTGCCTACGGCGACGGGTGGTCGCCGGAGAAGGTGACGCCGGAGGACCTACCGGAGCGGCGAGCTACCCTCCACGACCTCGCACGCGCGGCGGGGCGCGACCCGGCGTCTCTGCCGATCTCGATCTTCGGGAAGCCGCCGGAACCCGACATCGTGACGGCTTACCTGGAGGCGGGGGCGGACCGCGTCGTCGTCGGCCCCGGCTTCGCCGAGACCGAAGCCGATTGCATCGATCAGATGCGGAAAGTCGCGGAGAAGATCCTGCCCCTCGCCGCGAAGCTGAGCGCCTAGGCGGCTTACTGCATATCGGTCTGAGTCGAGATCACCCAGGACACCGTCGAGCACCAGCCGTCGCCCAGCGGGGCGGTCACGCACGACATGCTCAGCGGACGGTGCTGCGCCGTGAGCCGGGTGGAGCGCTACGGCATCGACTCTCCGGGGCGCCAGGAGATCCTCGCCAGGGCGGTGGAGCCGTTCGGTCTCGATGGGAACTACGTGCACGACCCGTTCAACACCTCATGCGCACGGGGATCGACGAGAGCGGCCGGACGTTCTGGGAGGAGCCGTTCGACGTGAAGGCAGGCGACCACGTCGACCTGCAGGCGCTGATGCCGTGCATCGTCGCGGTCTCAGCCTGCCCCGGACGGTCGAGCGGGCCCGGCGAGCGAGCGTTGGGCCTCGAGATATACGAGGCCGAGTAGGCGAAAGCCTGAGTCCGCGTGGCCTAGTTGCAGCCGCACTGTATCTCGAGTCTGGCCCCCGCTTCCGACAGGTGGGTCGGGTAGCCGTCCCGCTTCCACCAGTCCAGCCCTCCGATGAGTTCACGCACCTGGAAACCCAGCGTCAGGAGCTTCAAAGCGGTCTTCGTCGACGCATTGCACCCGATGCCGTCGCAGTAGCAGACGTAGAGCTTCGACCTGTCAAACGAGGCAGTCGTTTCGGCGCTTATCTCCCTGTGAGGGAGACTGATCGCATCCGGGATGTGCTCGTGAGCATAGGCGCCCGCAGCACGGCCATCGACCACGACGACAGGTTCGCCATTCTCGATGGCCTCATACAGGTCCGCTGAGTCCGTCTCGTACGCCAATTTGCTCTGGTAGTAGTTCATCTGTCCGGTGCTCACGAATCTTCTCCTGTGACGTTCACGCGGATGCCGGTCAGAGCGTTGTGGCCCTGTGCAACCGGCGATGCCGACATTTTACCTATGAGAAAACGGGTCCGGGGCAAGAGTTGGGGTTGCCATTGCCTCCCCTGGGCAAAGGTCTAAGGCGCTCGCCTTCGGGGAGAGGCGGGCGGGCTTCGATGGCCTTTGGTGGTTGTTGGGGGGCCCCTCATCTCAATCTTCTCCCGGGGGGGAGACGTTTGCGTAACAGGGGGGACTGACCGTGAGGGGGCGGGCTTCGATGACCCGTGGCGGTTGCGAGGGTGCCCCTCATCTCAATCTTCTCCCGTGGGGAGAAGAGGCAAGACCTCCCGGCCCCACCCATGCTTGCCCGCGGGCGGTTTTGCAGAGGTCTCCGGGGGGAGAAGAGGTAAGACCTCCCGGCCCCACCCCTCCGACGCCACCGAAGGGCGCCCCTGCGGGAAGGGATGGATTCCCGCGTGCGCGGGAATGACGGGTGTGGGCGGGTTTTGCAGAGGTCTCGGTGGGGAGAAGAGGGAAGAGTCTGCCCCTCGCCGCGAAGCTGAGCGCGTAGGCGCCTAGCCCAGGGCTTTGCCGACGGCGCCGTTGAGGAAGTCGACGAGAATGTCGTTGACGGCCTTGGGGTTTTCCAGGGGGCCGAGGTGTCCGGCCTCGGGCAGCACCTCGCTGCGGACGATGGGGAGATGCTGGGCGAGGTACTTCGCGCCCTTCTGGAAGGCCCCGCCGTCGTGCTCGCCCACCGCCACGAGGGCGGGGACCTGAATCGCGCCGGACTCGATCTGTTCCTTCTGCGTCGGGCGGTCGTCCCGGGTCGAGCCGGTGAGGATGTGCCAGCTCTTGCCCGACCACGCGTCGACCATGGCGCGAACTCTGGCCTCCTTGGCGGCGTAGTCCGGCGTGCCTTCCCAGACCATGTTCTTCACACGGCCCTCGACCCACTCGTCGGTCTTGCCCACCCTGCGGAAGCGTTCGGCCTGCTCGTCCATGTACTTCTGGAGGTTGGCCGAAATAGGGTCGCCGGAGACGCCGGCGGCCATGAAGACAACTGTTGTGGCGCGGCCGGGGTTGTTAAAGAGGTACTCCATGATGACGGTGGTGCCGACGGAGTGCCCGACGAACGAGGGCTTGGCGAGGTCCATCGTCTCGACGAAGGCAGAGAGGTCGCGGCCGAACGCCTTCCACGAATACTCGCCGTCGGGGGCCTCCGATCGCCCATGGCCGCGCAGGTCGATGCGTATGGCGCGGTAGTACTTGGCGACCACTGGGACGACATCGTCGAAGATCCGGCCGTCGAGGGTGTGGCCGTGGACGAAGACGACGGGATGCCCCGAGCCCTGGGACTCGTAGTACATCTTGAAGCCGTTGACTTCGACGTGCGGCATCCGGTGCTTCGCTTCGCCTAGGAGACGCGGCGCTGCGACCTGCCGGGCATCGTGCCGTAGCTGATCTCGGGGTCGGTGACGACGTCCAAGCAGGCGGGGAGGCCGGAGGCGAAGGCGCGTTCGAGGGCGGGGCGGATGTCCTCGGGCCTTTCGACGCGCTCGCCGTATCCGCCCATCGCCTCGACGATCTTGCCGTATTGGGTCTCCTGCGAGAGGTCGCAGCCGAGGGCGCGGCCATAGGCGCGCTTCACGCCGTGGATCGTCTGCGCCCAGCCGCCGTTGTTGGCGACGACGGAGACGACGGGCAACTTGAAGCGGACCATGGTCTCCATGTCCATGCCGTTGAGGCCGAAGCCGCCGTCGCCGTTGAGCAGGAGGACCTGTTTGCCGGGGCGGGCGAGCTGGGCCGCCATGGCGAAGCCGGTGCCGACGCCGAGGCAGCCGAATTGGCCGGGGTCGAGCCAGTGGCCGGGCTCGTGGATGGGGATGCCGCGGGCGCCGAAGGTGACGATGTCGCCGCCGTCGCCGACGACGGTCGCGTCGCGGTCGAGGAACTTGCGGATCTCGCCGACGAGGCGCATGGGATGAATCGGCGACTGGTTCGTCTCCATCAGCTCGAGGTCGTGGGTGCGGAAGCCCATCTCGTCTTCGTGGACCTTGTCCACCCAATCGCCCGACGCCTCGAAACCCGCACCGGGCAGCGCGTCGAGTATCTGCTCCATGATGAGCCGGGCGTTGCCGACGAGGCCGACGTCGTTGCCCCGGTTGCGGCCGATCTCCCGTGGATCGGACATGATGTGAATCAGCTTCGTCTCGTCGGGGATCAGGGTGTTGCGCCCGAAGCTCATGCGGAAATCGATGGGCACGCCGATCAGCAGCACGAGGTCGGCCTGGGTCAGCGCGAAGCGGCGCGACTGCGCGCCGAACTGCGGGTGCTCGGGCGAGATCGAGCCGCGGCCCATACCGTTGAGGAAGACAGGCGCCTTGATCGTCTCGATGAACTCGCGGAGCGTGGCCGCGCCCTCGGTCCACCACACGTCGCTCCCCGCCATGACGACGGGGCGCTTGGCGTTCTTCAGCAGCCGCGCCGCCTCGTTGATGAGCTCGGGGTCGCCGGGGATGCGGGCACTGGTGCGGTAGTTGGTGGGGAAGTGGACCTTGGACTCCTCGACCTTGGCGTTGAGCACGTCGTTGGGGAACTCGAGGTAGCTGGGCCCCATGCGTCCCGTGGTCGACCACCGAAAGGCGGTGGCCACGTAGTCGGGGATGCGGTTGGTGAGGGCGCAGCGCTCCGAGAAGTTGGAGACCGACCGCATGAGGGTCACGCTGTCGAAGTCCTGGAGGCCGCCCATGAGCTGGTCTTTGACGCCGCTGTTGCTGCCGATGCAGATCATGGGGCTGGGGGCCTGGAAGGCGTTGGCCATCGCGGTCACGGTGTCGGTGACGCCGGGGCCGGCGGTTACGACGGCGACGCCTGGGGTGCGCGTGACGCGCGACCAGCCCTCGGCGGCGTGGCCGGCGACCTGCTCGTGGCGCACGTCGATGATGTCGATGCCTTCGTCGGCGCAGCCTTCGAAGATGTTGTAGATGTGGCCGCCGTTGAGGGTGAAGATGTACCTCACGCCTTCGGCCTTCAACGCTTTCGCCACCAAGCGGCCGCCGCTAACTTCGCCCATGCGCGAGCCTCGCTTCCTTTTCCGGGGGCTTGCCGCCGGGCGCACCGGCGGCGGACGCGGGGTATTGTAGTCGAGCGCCGCCGGAGTGGGAAGCTAGCGGGCCGTGCGCCACGCGGCGATGTAGACCGAGAGCGCAGCGGCGAGGATCGTCCAGAGGTCGGGAGTCTTCCATACCCAGACGAGCTGCCCCGACAGCGTAATGGTCGGCACAAGCCTCTCCGCCCAGAAGTGGGACAGCGCCGTCATGAACGGGGCGTCCCCGTACCAGTAGTGTAGGAGCACGTTGCCGGCGAAGAAGGCGAGCAGGGCGGCGGCACCGGCGACGTAGCGGAGATAGAGGACGGGCTTTCGCTTAGTGGCGCGCATCAGCCCTTCGCTGATGATGTAGCCGACGCCCGCGGCGGCAAAGATACTGAGGAAGCCGCGGAGCTCGCCGTTCACCAGCGCCCAGATGACACCCCCGGCGAGGGCCAGCCCCAACGCGGCGGCGGCGGCCGTGGCGTGCTCCCCGGCGTTCATGACCAGCATGGGGTTCTTGCGCACCTGCGCGCACGACTCGCAGCGAAAGCCTACCGGGGTTGCGACGGAGCAGCGCGGACAGATGGGCTTGCCGCACTTGCCGCAGCCTAGCATGGTCTCAACCCGTGGGTGCGTGGCGCACTGCATCCGCTTTACCTCGGGCTACGCCGAGGGTCCTCCGGCGGGTACGGGGCCGGGTACGGCGGCGGTGGCGGCGGCGGGGACGGCGGCCGCGGCGGTGGCGGCGGTGGCGGCGGCGGAGCCGGGGGGAACGGTGGCGGCGGAGCCGGGGGCCGCGGCGGTGGTGGCGGAGCCGGGGGCCGCGGCGGTGGTGGTGGAGCCGGAGGCCGCGGCGGCGGAGCCGGGGGCCGCGGTGGCGGCGGAGCCGGAGGCTTCGGTGACGGAGGAGCCGGAGGCCGTGGCGGTCGCGGCCGGCGCGGCGATGGGGGCGGTGGAGACGAGTCATCCCCGGCGGGCTTGGTCTTGATCCCGCGACGCACCCACTCGTCCCGGTCTCTGACATCCCTATCGAAGAGGAGGCGGTAGAAGATGATGCGCTCGGACCACTTTTCGGGCAGTTCGTTGCCCAAGAGCCGCTTGAGGGCGATGACCAGGACCATGAGGCCAAGGCCCAGGATGTACGCCTCGCTTCGCTCCAGGAGCCAACTCCACATGGGAAGCAGCGCAGCGGAGAGGCCGAGGAAGAGGGGCACGCTGCTCCAGAACGCGATGCCGAAGAGCGCGATGATGGTAACGAGCAGCAGCTCCAAGCGGGCCATGGCGAGCATGACACCGAGGAGGATGCTCATGCCCCTTCCGCCCTTAAACCGGATCCATACCGACCAGTTGTGGCCCACAATGCAGGCGACGCCGGCGGCCATCTGCTGGCCGATTTCCAAGTCAACGGCCTGGGCCACCCAGATGGGAGCGGCGCCTTTGAGCACCTCCACCACGCCGATCGCGATCGCGATCCGGCGTCCTACAAGGTGGGCCGCGTTGCTGGGACCTACGGAGCCGGAGCCGTAGTCCCGAAGGTCGACGCCCCGCATGGCCTTCACGACGAGGTGCGTCACCGGGATCGCGCCCCAGAAGTAGGCGGCGATGACGACGATGATCGCAACGGCGGTCATGGCGTCATGCCTCGGCGGTGCTCGGGGGAAGGCATCCGGCTACGCCGCCGCGTCCGGGGCGTTGGGCCGGTCGACGAGGGCAAAGGTGAGCCGCCCCTCGGCGGCGGTCTCCCCGTCGATGGACGCCCGCGCCGTCCCCTTGCCGATGGGGCCGCGCACCCGTTCGAGCGTGACTTCAAGATTGAGGGTCTCGCCGGGTACGACGGGCCGCTTGAACCTGAACCCGTCGATGCCCGCGAAGTAGGCGACCTTTTCGCGGTTCTGGGGGAGGGAGAGAATCGCCACGGAGCCCACCTGGGCCAGCGCCTCGACGATGAGGACGCCGGGGACGATGGGATTGCCGGGGAAGTGCCCCTGGAAGAAGGGTTCGTTGATGGTGAACTGCTTGAGGCCCGTGGCGCTCTTCCCGGCCTCGACTTCGAGGATCCGGTCCACCAACAGAAAGGGCGGCCGGTGGGGGATGATCTCCTGGATGGCGCGGGCATCGAGCATGGGGGTCTAGCCGCCGGCGTTCCGGCTCATCGATCGCAGCGCCTCGACGGAGCTCGCCGGCGGGCCGGCGGCGCCAGGCAAGCGCTGGCCTTCGTAGTTGCCGTGGTAGTCGGAGCCGCCGCACGGGACTAGTCCGTGGGCCTCGGCGAGATTCTTGAACCGCCGCTCGTCCTCCGGGCTGTAGGTCCCGTAATACACCTCCACCCCCTTGAGTCCCGCTTCCTTCATCGAGGGCAGCAGGCGCTCGACGCCCTTGGTGTAGACGGGGTGGGCGAGGACGGGAACGGCCCCGTTAGAGACGCCGAGCGCGATCGCCTCCTCGGGAATAAGCTTTTCGCGCTCGACATAGGCGGGGCCACCGCGGCCGATATATTTGTCGAACGCCTCTTGGTTGGTGGCGACATGGCCCGCCTCGATCAAGGCGCGGGCCACGTGGGGACGGCCCACGGAGGCGTCGCCGGCGATCTCAAGGACGCGCTCCCACGAGAGCGGCATGCCCAGGGCGGTGAGTTTCTCGACCATTCCTTTGCCGCGGGCGTAGCGCCCTTCGCGGAACCGGGCGAGCTCGGACTGGAAGCGGGCGTCGGACTTGTCGACGAAGTAGCACAGGATGTGCACTTCCGAGCCTTCGATGTCGGTGCTCAATTCGACGCCGTCGATGAGGGTGAGGCCGGGATGCTTGGCGACTGCCTCGGCGGCCTCGGCGAGCCCCTCGGTCGTGTCATGATCGGTGACGGCGAAGGTCTTCACCCCTTGGGAGGCCACGAGGTCCACCAGCGCCGTCGGCGTCAGACGCCCGTCCGACCTCGTGGTGTGCATGTGCAGGTCTACGTCGGCCATGCGTTCAGCTTACCTCTTTGCGTGCGGGGCGATGTCCATGGGCAGGCCCTGGGGCGGCGCGGGCTAGGCGACCTCTCTGTCGACGCGTTCGATGCTGCGGGCGAGGCCGGTCTCCTCGTCGACGTCGACGAGGACGGAGCTAAAGACGGCGGGACCGGAGGCCACCTGCAGCCGGACGTGCTGCTGGCCAAGGAACCGTTCGAGCACCTCTTCCACGGCGTTGCCGATGACGGAATCGCGCGGGCCGACCATGCCCACGTCGGAGACGAACGCGGTGCCCTTGGGGAGGACCCTGGCGTCGATGGTGCCCACGTGGGTATGCGTACCCAGGACGGCGCTCACCCGGCCGTCGAGGTACCAGCCCAGCGCGCCGACTTCCGAGGTGGCCTCGGTGTGGCAATCGACGATGATGACCCTCGTGTCGGGGCCGACCTCCCCGAGGAGCTCGTCGATGGCGCGGAAGGGGTCGTCGACGTTGGCCAAGAAGACGCGGCCGATGATCTGCGTGACGAGTATGCCGTCTTGCAGCCAGTAGCCCTTGCCGGGGGCACGCGGCGGGTAGTTCATGGGGCGGATGAGGGGGTAGTCGCCTTCAAGATAGGGGACGATTTCTTTTTTTGCCCACGCGTGGTTGCCCGTGGTGATGACGTCGACGCCTGCGGCGTACAACTCTTGGGCGGTATCCGGCGTGAGGCCGACTCCGCCCGCGGCGTTCTCGCCGTTGACGATGACGAAGTCGAGGCTGAGGTCGCGGCGAAGCTCCGGGACGAGGGCGCGGACCGCGCGCCGGCCCGGCTTCCCTACGACGTCTCCGGCCATGAGGATACGCATGCTGGCGCGCCTACTCCGGGGCGATTTGGGGCATGGGGCCTCCCCGGCGCTTCAGTATACGGCCCGCCCCAGGCCCTGAAAAGGACGCTCCGCAAACGAAGGGGGCGTGGGAGCTAACCCCACGCCCCCTTCGGGACCGATGCGGACTCGGTTTACTTGGCGAGGCCGACAGCGCGGGTCTCGCGGACTACGGTCACCTTGATTTGCCCAGGGTAGATCATCGTGTCTTGGATCTTCTGGGCCACGTCGTGAGCGAGCTTCGCGGCTTGGACGTCGTCGATCCTCTTGGGCTGGACCATGACGCGAACTTCACGGCCGGCTTGGATCGCGTACGCCTTCTCGACGCCGTCGAAGCTGGTGGCGGTTGCCTCGAGGTCCTGGAGGCGCTTCACGTACATCTCGGCGGTGTCGCGGCGGGCGCCGGGCCGTCCGCCGCTTATGGCGTCGGCGGCGGCGACGATGAACGCCTCGACGTTGACGCGGTCGTCGTCGTGGTGCTCCTCGATGGCGGCGGCGACTTCAGGGTTGATGCCGTACTTGCGGGCGATTTCGCCGCCGATCTCGGCGTGGCCGCCCTCCACCTCGTGGGTGAGCGCCTTGCCGAGGTCGTGGAGCAAGGCGCCCGCCTTGCAGACCTGGGTGTTGGCGCCGATCTCGGAGGCCATCATGCCCGCGAGGTGCGCCGCTTCGACGCTGTGCTTGAGGACGTTCTGGCCGTAGCTGGTGCGATAACGCAGCCGTCCGAGGAGCGCGGTAACCTCCGAGGAGAGGCCGAGCACGCCGGCGTCGATGACCGCCTTCTCGCCGGCCTTGCGCATGCCCGTTTCGACCTCTTCGCGGGCCTTATTGACCATCTCCTCGATACGGGTGGGGTGGATCCGCCCGTCGAGCATAAGCTTCTGCACGGCGACCTTGGCCACCTCACGGCGGATGGGGTCGTAGCCGGAGAGCGTAACCGCTTCTGGCGTGTCGTCGATCACGAGGTCGACGCCCGTCGCCTGTTCTAGGGCGCGGATGTTGCGCCCCTCGCGCCCTATGAGGCGCCCCTTCATGTCGTCGCTGGGGAGGGGGACCACGGAGACTGTGGTCTCAGAGACCACGTCCGAGGTCAGCCGCTGGATCGACAGCGCGATCGCCTTGCGGGCCTTCATGTCGGCCTCGTCGGCGATTCGGCGGTCGATCTCGTGGATCTTCTTGGCCGCTTCGAGCTCTAGCTCGTTCTCGACGCTCCTGAATAGCTCGGCAAGCGCATCTTCCTTGGAGAGACCGGAGACGCGTTCCAACTCGGCCACCTGTTGGCCACGCGATTTCTCTAGTTCCGTTCGCAGGTCTTCTAGCCCGCGGTCCTTCTCTCTGAGCTCTCGCTCTTTTCGGTCGGCGCCATCGATCTTGCGGTCGAGGGCGTCCTCTTTCTGGGCGATGCGCCGCTCTTGTCGTTGAACGTCTTGTCTACGCTCTTTGTACTCGGCCTCGGCGGAGGAACGGGTCTTGTTCGCCTCGGCGCGCGCCTCTTTGACGAGTTGCTCGCGCCGGCCCTCCGCCTTGTTGACGATCCCTTCAGCCTGCCGTTCAGCGGCCTCGACTTTCTTAGCCAGCCCCCCGGTCACCAGCGCCACGAATCCTTCGATGACGCGGCTAATTGGGTTAGCCAACTTCTACCGTCCTTTCTTTACTGTCCCGTCGTTTCCTTCCGGTGTGGGCCTTTGGAAAGCCCAAAGTTTTCACCGCCATTATTAGCCCCGTCGATTTCGAGTGTCAAGGTTGGCGGATTTCGTCGGAACGGTTTCGTTGACAGAAGTCAACCGCCCTTCCTACAATGCCCGCCTACTCAACCGATCCGGCGCGGCCCGCGAGGCGACCTGATGACCAACGCCCCATTTCCCACCCCACTGCCCGACCCGTGGAGCGCCGAGTTCTGGGACGGTTGCAGGCGCGGCGAGCTCCTGCTCCAGCAGTGCTCCGGCTGCGGCAAGCCGCGCTACTACCCCAGGCTCACCTGCCCGTTCTGCGGCGACGAGCAGTACGATTGGACCAGGGCAAGCGGGAAGGGCGCGCTGTACAGCTACATCGTGGTGCATCCGCCCACGCTGCCCGCCTTCAAGGACGACGTCCCCTATCCCGTGGTTCTCGTCGAGCTTGAAGAGGGGCCCCGCATGGTCAGCAGCATGCTGGACTGCGCTATCGACGACCTTGAAATCGGCATGCCGCTCGAAGTCGCTTTCGATGCGGTGACCGACGACCTGACGCTGCCCAAGTTCCGACCGGCGGCCCGCTGAGTCCGGAAGGCACCCGCGATCCTTCTTAGGGGCAGGGGTCCTTAGGGGCAGGCGTCGAGCGCAACCTCGTCGAACCGTAGGCCGGGGGTCACGTTCTCCGTGATGGGGGCGATCCAGTCGAGGGCGAAGAGGTCGGCCCAAGTGTAGACAGCGCAGTGGCGCAGCTCGTCCTCGCAGCCACCGGCGGCGGTGCAGCCTTCGCGCTCGAAGTCGAGGGTGTAGGCCTGCACGACGTACCGGAGCGCGGCCTCGGCCTCGTCGCTGGGGAAGAGGGCGAAGTTGCTGACCGTGGCTCCGGGGCCGGCGACGGCTTGCCCCTCTCCGTTCACGTAGATCACGAGGTCTTCGTCGATCTGGTTGGCGAATGAGGAGTCGACGAAGCCGCCGGGCACGAAGGCGATGACCAGCGCCATCATTCCCACGCCCAGGACGACGGCCCCGGCCAACAGGCCGGCGACGCCGAGCACAATGCGCCGTTGGCGGCGCGCCTCTTCAAGTGGGTCGGGCGCGCTTTGGGGGTCGGGGAGCATGGGGGGACTTGGGTAACGGGCCGGGGCGGCGAGCGCGCCATTGCGCGTCGTCTGGCGCTGGCATCGTAGCACAACGGGCTTCAGGAACCGTGCGGCTACCAGGAGTTGTCGGTGTGCAATGATTCCGTCAGTAGGTAACTGTTCAATGAAAATGTCAGTCTATGAAAGGACTGACGTTGACGAGGAGAGAAGAGTCGAGGCTCCAGGTGTTGAACGGCGTGCTGGAGCGGAAGGCGTCGGTGGCTGAGGCGGCCGGGCTGATGGGGGTGAGCGAGCGCCATGGGTGGCGGCTCTTGGCGGCGTACCGAAGGGAGGGCGCTGCGTCCGTGGCTCACGGGAACCGAGGCAGGAAGCCGACGACCGCCACGTCCCCGGAGATGCGGGAGAAGGTGCTGGCGCTGGCCCGAGGCCCCTATGCGGGCTTCAACCACACGCATCTCACCGAGCTGCTGGCGGAGCGGGAGGGCGTCCGCCTCTCCCGCTCCACCGTCCGGCGGGTCCTGCTGGCCGGGGGCGTCGGCAGTCCTCGCCGCCGCCGGTCGGCCAAGCGCTACCGTCGAAGGGAGCGCTACCCCCAGGAGGGGATGCTGCTGCAGATCGACGGGAGCCGGCACGACTGGCTGGAGGGCCGCGGCCCCTACCTGACGCTCATCGGCGCCGTAGACGACGCCACCGGGACGGTCCCCTTCGCCCTGTTCCGGGAGCAAGAGGACGCCCACGGCTACCTGATCATGCTCAAGGAGATCATCGACCGGCACGGCGTCCCGCTGGCCCTCTACAGCGACCGGCATGCTATCTTCCAGCGCGCTCCCAAGGACCCCGAGAGCCTGGAGGAGCAGCGCCGCGGCCGGCGCGACCCGACCCAGTTCGCCAGGGCGCTTGAGGAACTGGGCATTGAGCTCATCCTGGCCCACACGCCGCAGGCGAAGGGGCGCGTCGAGCGCGCCTGGGAGACCTTCCAGGACCGCCTGGTCTCCGAGCTGCGCCTCGCCGGCGTCACCGCCATCGAGGAGGCCAACGCCCTGCTCTGGGACTTCCTGCCGCGCTACGATCGGCGCTTCGGCGTGGCGCCGGCTCAGCCGGGACCAGCCTATCGCCGGCCGGCGCCGGGCCTCGACCTCGATGCGGTCTTGTGCTTCAAGTATCTTCGCACCGTGGCCAACGACGACACCGTCCGGTTCAACGGCGCCGCTCTCCAGCTCCTGCCGGACGGCCACCGCGCCGGCTACGCTCGCGCCACGGTCGAAGTCCAGGAGCGGCTGGACGGCCGCATCGTCGTCGTCCATCAGGGCAGGACCGTGGCCGTCGCCCCGGCCCCCGACGCGCCCGTCGTGCTGCGCGCTCGCAAGGGCCGCCGCTCCAACGGCCGCCTCCCAGCCGGCAAGCCCGGCCCCCCATCCCATGGCCTTCACTACCCACAGACCAAAACCAAGGCCCGCACCCCAACCAAGCCATCGCCCAACCACCCTTGGAGGAGCCCCCTACTGACATAGTCATTGAACATTTACCCTGACATTTTCATTGGACACCGACAGCGGCTACCAGGAGTGCGGTACCATGCACGTGTGGCGCACGGGGCGCCGGGGCCTAGGGGGGCATCACTATCGCCGACTCCTTTCGTTTCGCCAATACCGCCAGTTTCGCCAGCGCCGCGGCGTGGTGCGCAGCGATGGTTGCGGTGCTGTTGGGGCTGGTGCCCGTGGCGGTTGTGGCCCAGGACGAGGGGGTCCCGGCACTTACCGAGACGGCGGGGGGGTACGAGGCCGCTTTCTTCATCGATCCGCTTCCCGCCGCCGCCGGGGCGTTGGGGCGCATCGAGGTCGCGGTCGCCGACGCGGCGACGGGGGCCCCAGTGGCCGGCGTGACCGCGGCGCTGTTGATCGTCGATCCGCTCGACGGCACGGAGTCGCGGGTGGAGTTGGAGCCGGACGGCGAGCAGCCGGGACGGTTCGAGGAGGCGGGGTTCTTCTTTGCGAGCGAGGGCGACTGGACGGCGCGCCTCATCCTCGACGGCCCGCTGGGGCGCGCGACGATGGAGATCGTGATTCCGGCGACGATACGGGCCGTGGCCGACGAGATCGCCGAAGGCGTCGGCGGGCCCTATTCCATCAGCATCGGCGCGAACCCGGTGTCGCCGGTGGCCCATCTCGGGTCGAGGTTCACGACGTTGGTGCTCACGCACCCGGGCGGGGAGTCGGTGCCGGAGCCGCGTCTCACCTACCGGTTCACCAAGCCACAGACGGGGGAGCGGCTCGACCTCGAAGGGACCAGGCGGCTCGACCAGCCCGACTTCTTCCAGAACCTGATCACGTTCCTCACTCCCGGCGAGTGGCGTTTCACCGCCACCGTCGAAAGCCCCCTGGGGACGGGGTCGATCGAGGGCGCGATCGTGGTGCGGGAGAACACCGACGCGGGGGCCAGGGGGACGGCGCTGTGGGCCTCGGTCATGGGGCTGCTGATCTTCGGCGGCGTCTTCCTGGCTTGGCGCTGGCGCAACGCCGCGAAACGCGGCTAGGGCTTCTCGCCCTCCGGGGGGTGGAAGGGCGGCTGGTCGACGCCCCAGTAGACGGTCTGGTGGGGGAAGGGTATCTCGATGCCCAATTCGTCGAAGCGCCGCTTGACGCGCTTGCGGAACTCGCCGGCCACTTCCCACTGACGAATGGGCAGCGTCTGGCCCAGGCACCGAATGTCGATGGCGGAATCGGCGAAGTTGTTGACCCGCAGCACGGTGATCTTGGCCGTGATGATCGAGCCCCAGAGGTCGTCCTGCTGCATCTCCTCGCCGATGCCGTTGAGCACCTCCATGCAGCGTTCGAGGTCTTCTTTGTAGGCCACGGGGATATCGATCACCATGCGGGATTTCTCTTTGGTGAGGTTGGAGACTACGTCGATCGAGCCGTTGGGGACCACGTGCACCACGAACTCAAGGTCCCTGATGACGGTGCGGCGGAGGTTGATATCCTCGACGACGCCGCCCTTGCCCGCCACGTTCACCACGTCGCCGACGCGGTACTGGTCTTCGAGGATGATGAAGAGGCCGGCGAGCACGTCTTTCACGAGGCTTTGGGCACCAAACCCGACGGCGATGCCCACGACGCCGGCGGCGGCGAGGACGGGAGTGACGCTGATGCCGATCCCGCTCAGGATCATAAAGAGGACGATCAGGAAGACCAACACCCTGACCGCCCCGATGATGATCGCGGAGAGCGTCACCTCGCGCTTCTCGATTTCCCCGGGCGGCGTGTCGGGCCGCGAGCGGTCCTTGACCACGCCGCTCACGATCTGGGGCACGGCGCGCTCGGTCGCCTTCACCAGGACGTACGCGATGCCGACGATGATGGCTATCTGGACGAACTCTTCGGCGGCGAACGTGCCGACGGCGGCGCCGAAATCGAGAAGGTCCGCGTTGATCTGCGTGGTGTCAGCGCCGAGGCCGTTGGCGATGGAGACGGCGGCGCCGAAGAGAACCCAGCCAATGACGACGGCCGCGCCCAGGAAGGCCGCCGGCTTGTCCAAGACCGACAGGTCGCCGGGGATCCAGACGTCGAGTTTGTAGACGATCCGTTTCAGGAGCGGCGGCAGCCAGCGGAATGCCAGCCAGGCGATGATGACGCCGAGGGCGGCGGCGAGGATGACCTGCAGCCAGTTGATCTGGCTCTCCTGAGCGGCTTGGGCAAGAACGGCGAGTAGGGGCATGGAAGGGTGTCCGGAAGGCGTTCTAGTATGCCTGCGGCGGGGCGGGAAGGGAAGGCGGGCCGGGGCGGAGCCGAGCGGGGGCGGCGCTTAGCCTGGTTTCAAAACGCGGTTTGGCAATTACCCTGTCGGGAAGTTCCATTTACTCCTGTCGCGTGGTAGAATGTTATGGTAGCTTGGCCTTCGGCGAAGCCCACCCTCCGGGACCGCGGAAACGCCGGGGCCCATTCAGGAATTACACCTCATGTCAATGCAGGCACCAGGCGGCGCAGCGCCACAAGATTACACCGCGGTAGACATCCAGGTGCTCGAGGGCACGGATGCGATCCGCCGCCGGCCCGGCATGTACATCGGGAGCACCGACGAGCGGGGGCTCCATCACTTGGTCTACGAGATCGTGGACAACGCCGTCGACGAGGCGATGGCCGGCTACTGCGACCGGATCACGATCAAGATCGCGAAGGACTCCACGGTTACCGTCCATGACAACGGGCGGGGCATTCCCATCGACGTCCACCCCACGACCGGCCTGACCGGCATGGAGACGGCGATGACGACGCTCCATGCCGGGGCCAAGTTCGGCGGCGCGGGCTACAAAGTGTCCGGCGGGCTGCACGGCGTCGGGGCCCACGTGGTGAACGCCCTCTCGACCAAGATGCGCGTCGAGGTGCAGCGGGACGGGCGGCGCGTGTTCCAGGAGTACTCCCGGGGCCGGCCCACCGGACTGGTGACCGATATGCTGCCCATGGGCGGCCGCGGCACCACGGTCTCGTTCAAGTCCGACTCTCAGATCTTCGGCGAGCACGAGTACGACTTCCCCACACTCGCCACCCGGCTGCGCGAGATGGCCTATCTGAACGCGGGCCTCGAAATTCAGATCATCGACGAGCGCTCCGACCGCGAGACGAGCTTCTACTTCGACGGGGGCATCGCCAGCTTCGTCCGGCACCTGAACGCCTCGCGTCGCACGGTGTTCGACAAGCCGCTGCACATCTCGAGGGTGGTCGAGGACGCGACGATCGAGGTCGCCCTGCAGTACAACGACGGCTTCGCCGAGACGGTGATGTGCTTCGCCAACTGCATCAACACGCGGGACGGCGGCACGCACCTGACGGGGTTCCGGTCGGCGCTGACCCGCGTCATCAACGACTACGCGCGCAAGCAGAAGTTCATCAAGGACGACATGCCGAACCTCCAGGGCGAGGACGTCCGGGAGGGGCTCACGGCGGTGATCAGCGTGCGGATCACCGATCCGCAGTTCGAGGGGCAGACGAAGGGCAAGCTGGGCAACCCCGAGGTGAAGGGGTACGTCGAGACGGTGATGAACGAGTCGCTGTCGGCGTGGCTCGAAGAGCACCCCGCGGACGGGCGGCGCATCATCGACAAGTGCCTGACCGCGGCGCGGGCCCGCGAGGCAGCGCGCAAGGCACGCGACTTGGTGCAGCGCAAGACCGCCATGGAGGGCGGGACGCTTCCCGGCAAGCTGGCGGACTGCACCGAGCGGGACCCGGCGAACTGCGAGATTTACATCGTCGAGGGCGAGTCCGCGGGCGGCTCGGCCAAGATGGGGCGGGACCGGCGCTTCCAGGCGATCCTTCCCCTCAAGGGCAAGATTCTCAACGTGGAGAAGGCCAGGCTCGACCGGATGCTCAACCACGAGGAGATCCGGGCCCTGATCACCGCCCTGGGCGTCGGCATCGGCGAGACCTTCGACATCGAGAAGCTGCGCTACCACCGCGTCATCATCATGACCGACGCGGACGTGGACGGCTCCCACATCCGGACCCTCCTGCTGACGTTCTTCTTCCGGCACATGGACCAGCTGATCGAGAACGACAATCTGTACATCGCCCAGCCGCCGCTGTACCGCGTCGCCGCGGGCAGAGACGCGCACTGGGTGTTCAGCGAGCGTGAGAAGGACCGCGTGATCCTTGAACTGGCGCTCAGGGACGTCACCGCCAGCTCCGGCGGCGATGGCGACGCCGCGCCCCTCCGGCCCCGTGCCGAGCACATCCAGGCCTTGCGCACACTCTTGAGCGACCTTGAAGGCCGCGGCTACTCCCGCGACCTCCTCTTCGCGCTGCTGCGGAGCATCGACTTCGACTTCCTCGAAGGGGTCGACTTCACCGACCGCGACTCCGTGGACGAGCTCGGCCGGCGGCTCGAAGAGCTGGACCCGGTCAGCGCGGCCTACGTCCGGGGCAACGAGTACACCTCATTCGAGCTGCACGTGCGCAACGGCGACCCCAACGCCGCCGCCGCGTTCGACTCCTCGTTCGTGGGCGGGACGCTGCGCCGGCTCTACGACGAGTACGCCACGCTGGCGGAGTACGACGGCGGCGCGACGTACTCGGTGAAGCGCCGAGACCGCGACCTTGGCGCGTTCGACTCGACGCCCGCCCTCATCGACATGGTGGGCGAGATCCTCGAAGGCGGGGTGCGGGGGCTGAGCCTGCAGCGCTACAAGGGCTTGGGCGAGATGAACCCGGAGCAACTCTGGGACAGCACGATGAACCCCGAGAGCCGGACGTTGCTGAAGGTGGACATCGACAACCTCACCGACTGCGAGGACGTCTTCACCACCTTGATGGGGGAAGAGGTCGCCCCGCGCAAGGCGTTCATCCAGAGTCAGGCGAAGTCGGTTAAGAACCTCGACGTGTAGGCGTCGGGTCGCCTGATCGGGCTTCCTAGGCTGTGGGCTTCGACGGCCTTTGGGTGGTCGTGGCGGGGCCCCTCACCTCAGTTCTCTCCCGTTGGGAGAGGAGGTAAGCCCTCCCCACCGACGCGCCTGTGGCGCGTGCCCTCTCTAAGTCTTCTCCCGGGGGGAGACCTTTGCGTAACTCGGCGGGCGGGCTTCAGCAAGGTCACGCGGCCCCCGCCTCCCCCCGCCCTCACCCCAACCCTCTCCCAGCGGGAGAGGGAGCAAGACCACCCCTAGCCACCCGCCCCCGATGCGCCTGCGGCGCGTGCCCTCTCTCAGTCTCTCCCAGGGGGAGACCTTTGCGTAACTCGGCGGGCGGGCTTCAGCAAGGTCGCGCGGCCCCCGCCTCCCCCCGCCCTCACCCCAACCCTCTCCCAGCGGGAGAGGGCGTAAGACCCCGCGCCGCCTCCCTTTCCCAAGGCCAGCGGGCGGCGTTCTTCCCCTCGACGGTTTTCAAGGGTCTCCAGCGGGAGAGGGAGCAAAACCACCCCTAGCCCCCACCCCCGACGCGCCTGTGGCGCGTGCCCTCTCTCAGTCTCTCCCAGAGGGAGAGAGGTTTAATGGGGCGCTCTCCCAGAGGGAGAGAGGTTTAGGGGAGCGCACCCCGCGGTCATCTTTGCGTATCGTCGTTGCGGGGGGAGCGGGCGGCCACAAGGGCCGCCCCTACGGGGGCGGGAATGGCGGGGAGGGTGCTGGGGGTTAGCTGAGGTTGCCGTTGGCGTCGGCGTGGAAGAGGGCGCTGACTTCGTAGCCCTTGGCGCGGAGGGCGTCGGCGCCGCCCTCGCCGCGGTCGACGACGACGATGACTCTGGCGACCTTGCAGCCCTCGGCCTCGACGGCCTCGATGGCATGGCGCAGGGAGCCGCCGGTGGTCATGGTGTCGTCGACGATCACGACCTTGGCGCCGGGGCCGGGCAGGTTGCCTTCGACGAGCCGCCGGGTTCCGTGATCCTTGGTCTGGGAGCGCACGTAGAAGGCGTCGATGGGCCGGCCCGCGCTGGCTGAGGCGATCTGGGTCGCGGTGATGATCGGGTTCGCCGCCGTCGCCGGACCGCCGATGGCCTGGACGCCGGGGTCGAGGAGCTCGGCGACGAGCTCGCCGATCAAGCCCGCGCCCTCCGCGTCGTGGGTCGCTCGGCGGCCGTCGAAGTAGTAGGCACTCGTCTTCCCCGACGCGAGGGTGAAGGATCCGCGCATGACCGCGCGGGTCTCAATGATCCGTTTCAGGCGGTCGCGTGGGGAGTCGGGGGCTCCTTCGTCAGCGGGGCGGTAGAGGCCGTGGGCGGCGATGTAGCGCTCGACGGGGGGCGGGACGAGGTCGCGGATGGAGAGGCCGCGGCGGACTCGGTCGCGTATCGCGGTGGCGCTGATTTCGATGAGAGGGGCCTCTAGGGGCGCGGCGTCGAGGTTTGGGACATGGGCCTTGACTTCGTCCACGATGGCCGCTGTGTCGTGGCCTGGGCGGCCTAGGACGGCGATACGGGCGAGGCGGACGACCTCGTTCGGCTCTCGCCAGGCGGGGAAGCCGGCGAAGGCGTCGGCGCCGAGGATGAGGACAGGGCGGCCGTCATCCGGAGGCAGGGCGCGTAGGGTGTCGAGGGTGTAGGTCTCTCCCGCCCGCTCGATCTCCAGGCGGGAGACGCGGAACTGGGGGTCGCCCGCGACGGCGATCTCGGCCATGCGGGCGCGGTCCTCCGCGGCGGAGATGGCGCCGGCGTCCTTCATCCAGGGTCTGCCCGCAGGGACGAACAGGACTTCGTCTAAGCCCAGGGTTTCGAGGGCGGCCCGGGCGACGATGAGGTGGCCGGTGTGGATGGGGTCGAAGGTCCCGCCGAAGATGCCGAGGGGCATGGCCTACCTACCACTCCAGCTCGATGTCGCCGAAGCGCACGGTATCGCCGTTGGACACACCGGCGCGCTCTAGGGCGTCGGTGACCCCGAGGCGGTCGAGTTGGATCTTGAGCTGGGCGAGGGCCGCCCACTTGCGCAGGTCGCTGCCCCCGACGAGGCGCTCCGCCGCAGGATGTTCGACGACGTACTCGCCCTCGGCTCCGACATGCACCTGGGGGCGTCCACCGCCCACGGAGACGGGGGCCGGCTCCACCGGCTCCGGTTCGACCGGCACACGTTTCGCTTCGGCCACGGCGGCCTGCATGAGCGCAGGGACGCCCTCGCCGGATGCGCCGGAGATGAAGAAGAGCGGGCCATCGAACGCTGCGAGGGCGCTCCGAAGCTCCGTTTCGAGGGCCGCAACCTCGGGCATGTCGATCTTGTTGACCGCGAGAAGCTGCGGCTTGCGCTCCAGCCCGGCGCCGTAGGCCTCGATCTCGTCGTTCACCTCGCGGACCGCGGCGGCGATGTCGGGCTGGCCGCCATCCACCAGGTGCACGAGCGCCCGGGTGCGGGTGGCATGGCGAAGGAACTCGTGCCCCAGCCCAATGCCAAGGTGCGCCCCTTCGATAAGGCCGGGAATCTCGGCGAGGACGAAGCTCTCCCAGCCCAGGGTAACGACGCCAAGTTGGGGCTCGAGCGTGGTAAAGGGATAGGGCGCGATTTTCGGCGACGCCATCGTCGCAGACTGCAGGAGCGTCGACTTGCCCGCATTGGGCTTCCCGATGACGCCCACATCGGCCATGAGCTTCAACTCAAGCCGATACACCCGCTCCTCGCCGCGCTCTCCCTTCTCGGCTATGTAGGGGGCCTGCTGCGTCGAGGAGACAAAGGCGGCGTTTCCCTTGCCGCCCCTGCCACCGACCGCCGCCACGTATTCCTGACCCGCAGCGGTGAGATCCGCCACGCGCACCGACGACCGAGCGGCTTCGAGCCAGACCTCGGTGCCGACGGCGACCTCGACGACCACGTCATGGCCCTTGCGGCCGTACATGTCTTTGCCGCGCCCGTTGACGCCCCGCTCCGCGGCGAAGCGCCTCTTCCGGCGAAAGGCACTCAGCGTGCTCAGTTGGGGCTCGGCGCGCAGGAGCACGCTCCCCCCGTCGCCACCACGGCCACCGTCGGGGCCGCCCTTGGGTACACCCTTCTCGCGGCGGAAGCTGACGGCGCCGTTGCCCCCGTCGCCGGAACGCACGGTGATGACGACCCTATCAAAGAATTTATCTAAAGGAACCATCTTCTAAGTATTAGCTTATCGGAATAGTCATAAGGGTGTGCGCTTGTGGGCGGCTCGTAGGCCCGCTTCTGGTGGGCGCTTCGGGGGCCTGTGTTTGGCAGTGTGCGCGTAGGAGAGGGGGTGTCGCCGAGGTGTTGTCGACCGCGGCGGGCGGTGCACGGGTAACGCCCGCGACGCACAACAAACGCTAGGTTACGCACAGGAAAGGCGGCGTTGTGCACACCCTGGCATGGAAAAGAGGGGAGTTCAGGAGAGTGCCCGGGCGCTCCTGCGGTCGAGGGCGTCGCGGATTTCTCCGACCTGGCGTCGGAGCTCGGAGTTGACGTCGATCTCGGCGGCGATCTTCTCGTTGGCGCGGAGGATGGTGGAGTGGCCGCGGTCGCCGAGGAGGCGGCCGATGTCGGAGAGGGAACGGCGGGTCTCTTGGCGGAGGAGGTAGGCGGCGACCTGGCGGGCGTGGGCGATGTTCTTCTTCCGGGTCGCGGAGGCGAGGTCGTCGGCGGTTAGGTCGTAGTAGGCCGCGACGAGGTCGATGATGTCCATGGGGTGATAGTTGCGGGCGCTGGCGGGCGTTAGTTGAACGTCGCCGATGGCCTGCTCGGCGAGTGAGAGGTCGATGGAGAGGCGGCCCATCTGCGCCATGGCGAGGAGCTTGTTGAGGCCGCCCTCGAGCTCGCGGACGTTGCGGAGGTACTTGCGGGCGAGGACTTCGATGACGTCGTTTTTAAGGTGCACGCCGGCCTGGTCGGCTTTGGCGCCGACGATGGCCATGCGCATTTCGAGGTCGGGGGGGCTGATGTCGGCGGTGAGGCCGCCCTCGAAGCGGGAGCTGAGGCGCTCCTCGAGGAGGGGGATCGACTTGGGGCGGCTGTCGCTGGTGATGACGATCTGCTTGCCGGAGGTGTGGAGGTCGTTGAAGGTGTGGAAGAAGCTCTCGCGGGAGTGTTCTTTGCCGGCGATGAACTGGATGTCGTCGATGAGGAGGACGTCGGTCTGGCGGTATTTGTCGCGGAAGTCCTCGACGCGGTTCTCGCGGAGCGCGGTGACGAAGTCGTTGGTGAAGTGCTCGGCGCTGGCGTAGAGGTAGCGCCGGCCCTGGGCGGCGACGGCGTGGCCGATGGCGTGGAGGAGGTGGGTCTTTCCGAGGCCGACGCCGGCGTGGATGAAGAGCGGGTTGTAGGCCGCGCCGGGCTGCTCGGCGACGGCGATGGCGGCGGCGTGGGCGAAACGGTTGGTCTTCCCAACGACGAAGGCCGCGAAGGTGTACCGCGGGTTGAGGGCGGCCCCCGCGCCTCGGACGCGTGCGGAGGGCGCGGGAGGCGGGGCGGAGGGCGTCGTGGCGGCGGTCTCGCCGACGATGTCGTAGCGGAGGGTCCACTCCCTGCCCGTTTGGCGCTGGAGGGCCTGGGCGATCAGCGGGGCCATGCGCTTTTCGAGGCATTCGGCGACGAAACCGCTGGGGACGCCGACGGTGAACTCGCCGTCGGCGGTGACGAGGCCGACGGTGTCTTTGAGCCAGGTATCGAAGTTGTGGCGGGCCACCTCAAGCTGGAGGACGCCGAGGACCGCGGCCCAGGTCTCTTTGGCCGACGGAGCGGAAGGGGACAAAAGGAGGACTCCTACGGAGGGCCGAGGGGGGTGGGGATTCCGCCAAGGAAAGTTACTGGCGGACCGTGCGACGGCAACGCTATCAACGGGCGGGAAGCGGGGTCAAGGGCGCGGCGTGACGAATTCCCGCCGATTTTGCGGGGTCTCGCGAAACGCCAAACAGGTTTGTATTCAGAGCGCGGAGTTGACGCCCGCGGGGCCTATAATCGCGTTATGGCAAGGATCGTGTTTATGGGCGCGCCGGCGTTCGCCCTGCCCACGCTGGAGGCGCTCAACGACGGCCCGCACGACGTCGTGGCGGCCTATACGCAGCCCGACCGTCCGGCGGGCCGAGGCCGACGCGTGACGGAGAGCCCGGTGAAGCAACGGGCGCGGGAGTTGGGCATCGAGACGCGCACTCCCAGGAGCCTGAAGGACTCCGAGGCCGTCGAGGCGCTCGCGGCGCTTCGGCCCGATGCCGGCGTGGTCGCGGCCTATGGGAGGTTCCTGCCGGGGGCCGTCCTCGATCTCTTCCCCAAGGGGGCGCTGAACCTCCACCCGTCGCTGCTGCCCCGGTGGCGCGGGGCGTCGCCGATCCCGGCCGCTATCCTCGCGGGCGACGCGATGACCGGCGTCACGGTGATGCTCGTCGACGAGGGTATGGACAGCGGCCCCGTGCTGAGTCAGGAAACGGAGCCTATCGGCGGCGAGGACACGGGGGAGACGTTGAGCGAGCGGCTCGCGGCCCGCGGCGCGGCGCTCATGGCCACGACGCTGCAACGTTGGCTGGACGGAGGGATCGAGCCCACCGCGCAGGACGAGGCGGCGGTCACGTTCACTCAACGCCTGTCGCGGGAGGACGGCCGCATCGATTGGGGGGACGGCGCGGACGAGATCGCGCGGCAGGTCCGCGCCTACCGACCTTGGCCGGGGAGCTTCACCTTTTGGCGCGGCGCGCGCGTCGAGATAGTGGAGGCCTCGCCGGCAGAGGGGGCGGGCGGCCCGCCGGGGACGGTGCACGGAAGCGTCGAGCGCCCCATCGTCATCGAAACGGGGCGCGGCGGCCTGGCGGTGACGGCGCTCAAGCCCGAAGGCAAGCGGGCCATGACGGCGGCGGAGTTCGCCGCGGGGCGGCGGGACTTCGCGGGCTCGGTCTTGCCGAGCTAGTCGCCGTCGCTGGGGGACTCGCCCTCGGCCGCGGCCTCTTCGCCCTCGGCCGCGGCCTCTTCGCCTTCGGCAACGCCCTCGGCGACTTCGTCTTCCTCTTCGACCCGCTCGATTAGCTCGAAGACCTTGGCGACGATGAGATCGGGGTCGGTGAGGATGGTCACCCTGTCGCCGAGTTCGATCGCCGAGACCTTGATCTCGTCGTCGAGCTCTTGGAGCGGGGCACCGTCGAGGCGGATCTCCTCGGGCAGGTCCATGGGCAGCGTCTCAACCTCGACCTCGCTCAGGAGTTGGTTGACGCGCTTACTGAACTTGTCGAGCTCGGGGTCGACGTTGTCGAGATAGATGGGCACGGTGGCGCGCATGGTGCGCGTCGCCTCGACGTGGAAGAAGTCGACGTGGACGACGTTCTCGGTGAGGGGGTCGCGCTGGACGCTCCAGATGAAGACGGTGCGGGGGTCGGCCTCGCCCTCGATCTGCAGGCTGACGGGGGTGTTCCGGGTGGTGTGGACGATGGTCCGCACCAGGTCCTTGGTGTCCACCTGCAGGGCGGTGGAGTCGATGCCCGCGCCGTAGAGGTTCGCGGGGGTGATGCCGGCGCGCCGGAGATAGCGGGCCCGCTTGCCGAACAGAGCTCTAGGGCTCGCCGTAAGGGTCGTTATAGCCATGAAAAAACACCTATGGAGCGTTGCTGGGGTGAGGGTCGCCGGCCCGCGCCGGGCGACGGAAAGCGCACCAGAAGATGATACGAGAACGCGGCCCCGTCCGCAACTGAAGGGCTGGGGTGGCGCATCTGTTTGACTGAAGCAAAACCTGGTTCAGTTCTAACCCTTAGCGCGTTGACACCCCCCTGAACATATGCTATACCCGACGTACGGCATTAACTTGAACGCAGTTCAAAGATCAGAGAAGGGAGCGTCATGGCTGGGGTAGCCCAGTACAATGTGCATTTCACAGGGGAATTGATTCAAGTCCCTGAAGGTCTCGCATGGGCGGTGGACGGTCTAGGGGTTACCCTCATAGGCAAAACCGCAGAGGAGCTCGAAAAGCAGCTGGACGAAACCCTTAATGCCCTGAGGGCCTATGCTACCTCGACCCCCGACTGCGACTACCTTGAACTCCTGAGAAGTCGGGGGATTGAATTAACGCCGAGCAGCCAACATACTGTTAGAAGGTTAGTCAATGTCTGATGCAGCGTACATGCCACTAGGTGAAGCCGCGGCGGCTTTGATGCAGCGCGGCTATGAACCAGGAATCAAGCACGCCGCCACATATATTTTCAGGAAGGACGACCCCTACGACATCGTTGTCCTTCGGGTGGTTCGCGGGCAGGTCTTCAAGAACGACCTCTGGAAACAGCTCGCAGTTAGAGCCTCCTAAGTCGGTCGACTCAGCCCGCTGGCCTGATCCCCCGGAAGCCCTAGGTTTCTTGCGCCGCCAGCTTCTCCCACGAGAACGAGTTTCGCTTGCGACGTGTGCGCGGCGTTAGGCTCCGCAGGCCTTCGGAGGAGGGCCCGTAGAGCTTCATCCGTTGCGCGTGTCCACATCCGACCCGAAGGCGTACTTCCAGGGCTTCTCGTTAGGCCTTGTGACTGTCTGTGGTGAGTTGCACACGGCGTGCGGGCCCTCGTCAGGAAGTCTTCCCTGAACGTCGGAGCGCCCCGGCGGGTCGCGACTCGCCCCTACGGGAGGGCTTCGGCGAGGCGGTGGATGATGGGGACGGCCTGGCCGAGGCTGACGATCTCGGCGTCGGGGGGGATGGCGGGCTGGGAGTCGTTGCGGCGGAGCCAGATGGCGCGGAGGCCGGCGCGCTTGGCGCCCTCGACGTCGTTGCGATGGTGGTCGCCGACGTGAATTGTGCCCGCCGCCGTCGAACCGATGCGTTCGAGGGTGCGGTCGAAGATCTCCTTGGCCGGCTTGGAGAGGCGCTCCTCGTCGGAGAAGGTGAGGGTGTCGAAGAAGCCGATGAGCCCCTCGCGTTCGAGGAAGACGCGCTGCGTCACGCCCGGCGTCGCGCCGGTGTTGCAGATGAGGGCCACTTTCAGCCCCATCTCCCGCATCGCGGCGAGCACGTCGGCCGCCTCGGGGTCGACCTGTGGGGGATGGTCGAGGTAGGAGTCGGCGTAGTGGCGTTCGACCTCGGCGCGGGCCTCGGGGGAGAGCCGGGAGGCCAGCTCGCCGTCGATGGCGTTCAGGAAGATGCCCACCTGCTCGGCGAAGGTCACGTCGCCCTCGTTGGTGCGGACCTTGTCGCAGACCTGGTAGGTGGTGCGGGAGGCCTTGCGGAGGTGTTCGACGGGGAAGTCGAAGCCCTCGCCGCCCAGGGTGGCGGCGACGCCGTCGAGGCGGGCCTGCATGCGGGGCACGCCCAACGCTCCCGAATCGATGATGAGCGTCTGCCAGAGGTCGAAGGTCACCGTGTCGAGGGGGCTCATGTCGTGTCGAGAGGTGGGGGTAAGCCGGCTAGTAACGGATGAGGGAGAAGACGTCGAGGCCGTCGAGCTTTTGGCGGCCGTTGAGGAAATCGAGCTCCATGAGCACGGCTGCGCCGACGACCTCGCCGCCGAGGCGGAGGACCAGATCCCGTGCCGCCGCCATCGTCCCGCCGGTGGCGAGGACGTCGTCGGCGAGGAGAACGCGAGCGCCGGGGGCTAGGGCATCGGCGTGCAGCTCCATGAGGGCCGAGCCGTACTCCAGGGCGTACTCGGCGCTGACCGTCTCGCGCGGCAGCTTGCCCGCCTTGCGGGCCGGAGCGAAGGCCACGCCCAACTCCAGGGCGAGCGGCACGCCAAAGATGAAGCCGCGGGACTCGATGCCGACCACGGCGTCGACGCCGCCGGGGCGGTAGCGGTCGGCCAGGAGGGAGACCACATGGCGCACGGCGCCGGGGTCTTGGAGCAGCGGTGTGATGTCCTTGAATACGATTCCCGGGGAAGGGAAGTCGGGAACGTCGCGGATCAGCGCTTTGAGGTCCATGGGAGGGGGCCGACGGAGGGACGGGGGGATTATACACGAGGGGGTTGGTGGGGCCTTCTGCGCCCCCACCCTCCCCCAGCGGAGACGTTTGCTTATCGAGGTGGCTGACCGCGAAGGGGGCGGACTTCGTTGACCCGTGGTGGTTGCGAGGGGGCCCCTCATCTCAATCTTCTCCCGTGGGGAGAAGAGGTAAGACCTCTCGTCCCCCGCCCATGCCTGAGCCCGCGGGTGGGTTGCGCAAAGGTCTCCAGCGGGAGAGGGGGAAGACCGCTCCGCCCCGGTCGGTTGTGGGGCTCATCGGGGCGGGGCTGCAAGTTGACGGAAAGAGGGGGGCGCACGTATTATGGAAGCATCCCCTTGAACGCGGTTTTGGATTTTGTGTCGTGAGAGTTATCGCCGGGCGCGTCAAGGGGGCGCGGCTCGAGGCCAAGGCCCCCGGGGTGCGGCCCTCTTCTTCGCGCGTCCGCAGCGCCTTGTTTTCGGCGCTGGGGACAGAGACGCTGGAAGGGGCGCGGGTGCTCGACTTGTACTCGGGCACGGGCGCCCTTGGGATTGAGGGGCTCAGCCGCGGCGCGGCCTTCGCGCGCTTCGTGGAGCGGGACCGCCGCCAATGCGCGGCGATTCGGAACGCTCTCCGGGCCGCGGGGCTGCATGAGCGGGCCGCCGTTTCGTGCGCGACGGTTATGAAGTATCTACGAGCGACGGACGAGACCTTCGATCTGGCGATCGCCGATCCTCCCTACGCCGCCACCGAGGCCGCCGGGGCGCTGGGCGTGCTCGCGGAGCGGGGGCTTGTCCGCGCGGGCGGGCGCGTCGTCCTTGAACACGCCTTCCGGGCCGCGGCCCCTGAGGCGCCGGGCCTGCAATTGTTGACCAGCCGCCGCTACGGCGACACCGCGCTATCGTTCTACGAGCCCCGCGAGGACGCCGGGGTCTAGGTATGACGATCGCGCTCTATCCGGGGAGTTTCGATCCCGTGACCAACGGCCACGTGGACATCGCGAAGCGGGCGGCGAGTATCTTTGATGAGCTTGTCATCGGGGTGTTCGACGCCCCACCGAAGAAGCTGTTGTTCGACACCGAGGAGCGCGTGCAGCTCTTCGAAGAGGCGATGGCCGGAGTCGGCAACGTCACCGTCCGAACGTACAAGGGCCTGACGATCGGGTTCGCCAAAGAGCTCTCGGCGAAGGCGATGGTCCGGGGCCTGCGCGCCAACTCGGACTTCGAGTACGAGTTCGAGATGGCGATGATGAACCGAAACATGGACCCCTCGATCGAGGTGGTCTGCATGATGACGCGGATCGATTACCAGTTCCTGAGTTCAAGCCTTCTCAAAGAGGTCTGCTCGCTTGGCGGGCGGATCGACAACTTGGTTCCCAAGCACGTCGAGAAGGCGCTGCGCGAAAAGCTCACACCGGCTTAGCGCGGCGTCGGCAGAAGGGGAGGAGTCGCATGAAGCAGGCGAACGGCCCCGCGGCCGCCAACCTTGAGGCCCTCAAGGTCCTTGAGAAACTCGAAGCGCTGACCGCTTCGGCTACCAAGCTCCCCTTGACCAACCGCGCCGTGCTCAACCCGGCGGACCTCACCGAGCTATGCAACGCCCTCAAGAAGGCGCTGCCGGCGGGGATCACCGAGGCGCAGCAGATCATACGGTTCAAAGACTCGATCCTGACGCAGGCGCACGCCGAGGCCAAGCGCATCCGCGCCGAAGCCGACGAGCAGTCGATGACCAAGCTCGCGGACACGCAGGTCTACCGGGACGCGCGGGCCACCGCGGAGCGTATCATCGCCGAGGCGCGAGAGCAGGCCGGAGAGGTGCTGGAACGGGCGGAAGAGATCGCGCGGCAGCGTCTCCAGGGCGCCGACGAGTATGCGGACGAGGTGCTCGAAAAGCTCGAAGGGGAGCTCGGCGCACTGCTCGCCACGGCGCGGCGTGGGCGCGAGATACTCACGAGCAACCGGGAGAGCCCGCCCAACAACGGCGTCGCCGAGGCGGTTGGCTAGCCGCCCATCCCCACGGGCGGGTTCCCATGAGCGAGGGACCGGTTGCTGATTCGCCGGCTCCGCCTCGAACACTTTCGCAATATCCGCGAGCTTGACCTCGAGCTCGGGCCTGGGCGCACCGTCCTGCACGGCGAGAACGCCCAGGGCAAGACGAACATCCTCGAAGCGCTCTTCATGCTGGCCGCGGCCAAGTCGGTGCGGGCGCGCCATGAGCGCGAGCTGGTCGCCTGGACCTCCGACGCAGAGATCCCCTACGCGCGCATCGAGGCGGAGGTCGAGAAGGCGTCGGGCGGCGAGCCGCGTCTGACGATCGACATCGTGCTGCAACGCACGCCGACCGGCTCCGGCGGGGAGCCGGCGCATCTTCAGAAGCGGGTGCGCGTCAACGGCGTGAACCGCACCGCCGCCGGCCTGGTGGGCGAGGTGCAGGCCGTCCTGTTCGAGCCTCAGGACGTCGAGCTGGTCTTTGGGACGCCCTCGGTGCGGCGACGCTACCTCGACCTGACGCTGTCGCAGGTCGACGCGCGGCTGTTTCGGAGCCTGCAGGAGTACAACCGCATCCTCGTTCAGCGCAACTCGCTGCTGAAGGCGATTCGCGAGCGGCGAGCCGGCGTCGATGAGCTGGCGTATTGGGACGAGGGGCTGGTGGCCGCGGGCACGGTCGTCATAGGGGCGCGCCGGACGGCGGTCGGGCGGCTCGGCGAGCTCGCGTCGGAGACGCACGCTGAGCTCACCGCGGGCGCGGAACGGCTCGACCTGACCTACGCTCCGTCGCTCGCGGAGGCGGTGGACGCGGCGGAGGACGAACTCGCGGCGCTGTTCTCGCGGGCGCTGGTCGAGGGGCGTGAGCGGGAGGTCGCGCAGGGGACGACGGTGGCCGGTCCGCACCGCGACGACTTCGTCTTCACCGTCGGCGGCGCGAACCTTGCGGCGTTCGGGTCGCGGGGGCAGCAGCGGCTGGCGACGCTGGCGCTGAAGCTGGCCGAGGCCCGCTTCATGGAGGAGTGGACGGGGGAGCCGCCGGTGCTGTTGCTCGACGACGTGCTCTCGGAGCTCGATCCGGCGCGGCGGCGGTATCTGGAGGCGCGGGTCGAGCGGCACGCGCAGGCGATCATCACGACGGCCGACCTGGCCGCGTTCGAGCCGTCGTTCCTGGCGGAGGCGCAGGTCCTGCGCGTGGCGGGCGGCGCCGTCGGCGCTTGCTAGGGTGGGGGGCGCTGACTAGCATAGGCGGGCCATGGCCATTGGCGACGACCACCGCCGCGCCTTCGACGAGGCGGCCCAGATGCTCGCGCGCTCCCGGCACGCCATCGCGCTGGTGGGCGCGGGGATGTCGGCGGAGAGCGGCATCCCCACGTTCCGGGGCCCCGGCGGGCTGTGGACGAAGAAGGGCGAGCCGGACATGCGGATGTACGACTCGTTCATCCGCGACCCCAAGGAGTGGTGGGAGCAGCGTCTCCGGCCCCAGGACCCCGACATGGCCGCCTTCTCCGAGGCGCTGGAGAACGCCAAGCCCAACCCCGGCCACTACGCGCTCGCGGAGATGGAGCGCGAGGGCTTCATCCGCCACATCGTGACGCAGAACGTGGACAACCTCCATCAGGTGGCGGGGAGCGTCAACGTGGCGGAGATCCACGGGAACCGCTTCAAGTACCGCTGCGTCAACTGCGTGACCCGCTTCGCGCCGGGCGAGGTCTCCCTCGAAAAGCTGCCGGTGCGATGTCCGCACTGCCAGGGACTGGTGAAGGGCGACGGGGTGATGTTCGGCGAGCCGATCCCGGTGGACGTGCTCGAAGTCTGCCAGACGCAGGCGCTGATGGCGGACTGCGTCGTGCTGATCGGGACGTCGGCGCTGGTGTACCCCGCGGCGGGGCTGCCCTCGATCGCGCAGCAGCGCGGGGCGCGGCTCATCGAGGTGAACCCGCTGGAGACGGCGTTGTCGCCGGCGTGCGACGTGCTGCTCCGTACGCCGTCGGGGGAGGGACTGCCCTTCCTGCTGGAACGGGCCAAGGCCTTCCGCGAGGATACAGCTTAGGGGCTGCGGCGGCTGCTGAGCATGCGATGACCGTTGGTGGTTGTCGGGCGGCCCCTCATCTCAATCTTCTCCCGTGGGGAGAAGAGGTAAGACCTCCCGGCCCCGGCCCTCTCTCAGTGTCCCCCACAGGGGAGAGGCAATCGCAACGCTCAGGCCCCGAGGCGGGACGGCCACCAGTTCCAGCGACCGAAGATTGCGACCAGCGCCGGCACGATCAGCGTGCGCGTGATGAAGGTGTCGATCAGCACGCCCGCCGCGACGGCGAAGCCGAGCTGCACGAGATCCGTGAGTGGCAGCGTCATCAGCGCCGAGAAGGTGCCCGCGAGGATCAGGCCGGCCGAGGTGATGACCGGCCCGGTCCGTGCGAGGGCGTACCCCGTCGCCTCCTTGAGCGGTGCGTGCCGCGCCTCCTCGCGGATCCGTGACATCAGGTAGATGTTGTAATCGACGCTCAGGGCGTTCAGGAACACGAACAGGAAGAAGGGCACGCCCGGCCCGATTCCCGCGTGGTCGAACACGACCAGGAAGACCACTACCGCGAGGCCGAGTGTCGCGAAGTAGGTGAACGCGATCGTCGCCACCAGGTAGAGCGGCGCGATCAGGGAGCGCAGCAGCACGGCGAGCACGACCCCGATCGCGAGCAGGATGAGCGGCAGGACGACCCTCGAGTCGCGGTTGCCGGCCGTCCGGGCATCGAATTCCGCGGCGGTGTCGCCGCCGACCAGCACGCCGGAGGGGTCGAGTCCGGCCGAGGCCGCGCTCTCGCGGGCGAGTTCGCGCAGCTCGGGGACGATGTCGAGCGATTCCCCGGCGAAGGGGTTTTGCTGTAGGACGACGTCGATCTGCGCCGTGCCGCCGTCGGCGGAGACGAACCGCGCCCCAGTTCCCGGTGGCCCGCTCGTGCCGAAAGGCCGGCTCGGTCCGGACGCGCTCGCGACGGCCGGGTGCCCCGCGAGCGCGAGCGTCAGCGCGTCGAGCTGCTCGAGCCGCTCCGGACCGAGCGCCTGCTCGCCCGGCGGCAGCGAGACATAGACGCGTGTCGGGGACAGCTCGCCGCCGGGGAAGCCGCTACGCAGCAGCTCGAAGCTGCGCACGGACTCGGTGTCGCCCGGTAGGCTCTGGAGCTGGTCGTAGTTTGGCTGGAAGGCGAGCAGGCCCGCGACGAGCACCGTCAGCGCCGCCATCGTAGCCGCCAGCGCCGCGCGCGGACGGCGCAGCACGACGCCGCCAATCCGGCCGTAGATGCTGCGGCGCCAGTCCTCACGCTCTGCCGGCTGCTCGGCGACGGACGCGGCTGGGTCGAGGCGCGGCTGCTTCGGCCAGTAGGCGCGGCGTCCGACGATGGTGAGCAGCGCCGGGACCAGCGTGAGCGCCGCCAGCATCATCAGCCCCACTGCGATCGCGATGACCGGACCGAGCGACTGGTAGGAGCGCAGGACCGCAAACGCCAGGGCGGCGGAGGCGATCAGGATCGTGGCGCCGGCCGAGGCGACGGCGCCGCCGACTCCGCGCATGGTGCGGCGCATCGCCTCGTGCCGGTCGGCATGGCGCGTGAGCTCCTCGCGGAAGCGGGCGGAGACGAAGAGCACGTAGTCCGTGCCGGTGCCGAAGAGGACGACGGTCATGATGCCCGTGGTCTGCCCGGAGATTGGCAGGTCGAACTGCTGGGCGATCGATGCGCCGACCGCGCCGGCGACCTGGAAGACGAGACCAACCGCGAGCAGGGGGACCAGCGCGACGATCGGCGAGCGATAGATCAGGACCAGCAGCACCAGCACCAGCAGCACGGTGACGATCAACAGGAACGAGTCGATGCTCGCGAAGACCTGGACGAGGTCAACGATCAGGCCACCGGGGCCGCCGACGGCGACCTCGACGCCGGGCAGGTCGAGCGCCGCGGCGCGGTCGCGGATCGCGGTGACGGCATCGGCGAACTCGGGCTCGGCGGGCTCCCCGGCGAGCGCGGCGAAGAGATAGAGGGTCGTGCCGTCCGGGGAAACCAGGCCGGATGTGGCGTCCTCCCCAGGCCCCGGCGCGCGGACCCGCGTGACGCTATCCGGCGCCTCGGGCCCGCTGAGCCACGCCTCAAGGTCCGCGACGGCGGCCCAGGCCGTCTCGCTGAGCCCGGCGGGTTCGCGGACGACGATCAGCGTCGGCGTGCCAGCGGCGGGGAAGCGCTCCCGCGCCAGGTCGAAGGCGCGAGTCGACTCCGCGTCGGAGGGAAGGAAGAGCGCAGACTCGTTCTCCGTGACTTCGTCGAGCCCCGGCAACTGCGAGATCAGCGCTCCGGCGACCAGGACCCAGACGAGCAGCGTGACCCATTTGCCTCGCGAGCTGCTGACGAAGTCGGTGACGAGGCCGAGCACGGGCTATCCGATCCCGATCCGGGCGCGCGCCGACAACCGCCGGTGGGGGAGTTGCTGGGTGGTCACGGTGCGGATTGGGCCTTCGAACCGAGAGACAAACACGTTCAGAGCCTATCTTACCTGGCCTATGCCCCTGCCTCACGGCTTCTGAGCTACTCCTCCGGCGGCAGGGAGGCCAGCCGGCCGCTTGACCGGCGGATTTGGGGGCTGCTAGGCTTGAAGCGCTTCCCTGATTCGCTCCCCCGTTGAAGTCATTCTCCTGGAGGCCCTGCTGTGCCTAAGAGCGCTCCCCGCTTGCTCGATACGCCGAAACGGACCCTGCTGGGGCCCGGCCCCGCCAACGTCCACCCGCGGGTGTTGGAGGCGCTGACCAGGCCGGTGATCGGGCACATGGACCCGCGGTTCGTGGACGTCATGGAAGAGGTCTGCGCGATGCAGCGGGAGGTGTTCCGCACCGAGAACGACGCGACGATCCCGGTGTCGGGCACGGGGTCGGCGGGCATGGAGGCGGCGGTGTGCAACGTCGTCGAGCCCGGCGACAACGTGGTCATCGGGATGCACGGCTACTTCGGCGAGCGCATCGGCGACATGGTGCAGCGATACGGGGGCAACGTCATCCGCGCCGAAGGGGCGTGGGGCGGGCCCCTCGACCCCAAGGCGGTCGAGGCCGCGCTGGATAGCGTGGGCCGGGTCAAGCTCGTCGCCATCGTCCACGCCGAGACGTCGACGGGCGTGCTGCAGCCCCTCGAAGCGCTCGCCGCCATGGCCCACGAGCGCGGCGCGCTCTTCCTGGCCGACTGCGTCACCTCGCTCGGCGGCGTGGAGGTCGACGTGGACGGCTGGGGTATCGATATCGCCTACTCGGGGACGCAGAAGTGCCTCGGCGCGCCGCCGGGGCTGGCGCCGCTCACCTTCAACGAGCGGGCGCTCGAGGTGGTCCGCTCCCGGAAGTCGATGGTCGCCAACTGGTATCTCGACATCCAATCGATCCTCAGGTACTGGCGGGGCGAGGGCGGCGTTCGCGGCTATCACCACACCGCGCCGATCTCGATGATCTACGGTCTGCATCAAGCCCTGGCGGTGGTCCTCGAAGAGGGGCTGGAGGCGCGGCACGCGCGGCACCGGAGGAACTCCACGGCGCTGTACGCGGGGCTGGAGGCGATGGGGCTGGAGCTCATCGTCGACCCGGCCTACCGGGCCTACCCACTCACGACGGTGCGCATACCCGAGGGCGCGTCCGACGCCGAGGTCCGCGGCGCGCTGCTCAACGAGCACGACATCGAGATCGGGGCGGGCCTGGGGCCGTTCGCGGGCAACGCCTGGCGCGTGGGACTGATGGGCTACGGCTCGACGCCGGAGAACGTGCGCCTCTTCCTCGGCGCGCTTGAAGGCGTGCTGGCGTCGCAGGGCTGCGCGGTTGAGCGCGGCGCCGGCGTCGCGGCGGCGGAGCGCTCGCTGGCGGCGGCGGGGTAGCGGTGGGGGAAGGCTGTTCCGATAGGCTCGTAGGACGGACAAGGAGACGAAGATGACATTGAATATCTACCTGCACTTCAACACGGACTGCCGCGAGGCGTTCGAGTTTTACCGCTCGGTCTTCGGGGGCGAGTTCTCGGTCTTCCAGACCTTCGGCGACGGGCCCCCTGATATGGGCGTCCCCGATGCGGAGCGGGACAATATCATGCACGTGTCCTTCCCCATCGGGGAGAGCACGCTGATGGGCAGCGATGTGCCGAGCACGTTCAGCCCTCCCGTAGAGAAGGGGAGCAGCTACTCGATCTCCTACTCGTCCCACAGTAGGAAGGAGAGCGACGAGATCTTCGCCAAGCTCTCGGAGGGTGGCACGGTCACGATGGCGCTTCAGGACATGTTCTGGGGGTCGTACTTCGGTTCCTGCACGGACCGGTTCGGCATCAGCTGGATGATCGACTGCGAAGAGCAGAGCTAAGGGCGTCGAGTCCGCTGTGCGCACAGCTGCTCATGAGCGCAACGGCGAGAGCGGGGCCAGCCCCGGCACCTAACCCCCCACCACGTGGTTGTCCTGAACTTGTTGTAACGACTGAATCCTGTGAATCCTTGCCTTGACACTGGGGTGACTATCCGACTCCAGCCCCCACTGTTCTCGCGGCTTCAAGGCCTTGATTGCCCTGATCAGTACAGCAGGGTCGACTACTTTGCAGGCCTCGGCATTGGCGTCATGTTCCATTCTTCGCGACGCCACCGGGAATACGAGGGCGCCTAGTGTTAGGAAGGCGAACAGAGTCACCGCAACTGCCAGCGCATCGTGAAATGCCGAGAACTGCACTCCGAACAGCAGGGAGATGAAAGCCACGGCCATGAGTAGCAGCCCGTACTTGATGGGATGCTGGAGTTTCGCATGTGCGAGCTCATGAGCCAGAATAGCCTCGCCGTCGGCGGTCTCAAGGAACGGCTCAAAACCCCTGGTTATGAATAGGGTGGTCCCGTCAGTCCATGCGTTGGGCTTGTCTATGTCGACCACCATGGTTGGAGACAGGATGGGCGTCCCCAGCGCCTTGGCAAGCCTCGCCAGACTCGGAGGGCTCGGGCGAGGCTGTGGTCGTGCCAACGACCAGCGCAACCTCCGTAGGATGCTGACCATGAAGGGCGCTATGCTGCAAGGCGCAGTCAACATCCAGACAGCGGCGCAGACGACGACTAGGTCGGTCAGTCTGAGGGAGAGATAACGCTCCGCAAGGAGCAGGCCTAGCACGATTACCAGGCTGATGGCGCTAACGGCTCGCATGGCCGTTAGCCAAGGATATGTTGTTTGAGTGAGCACCTTCCCAGGATATCACTCAACTCTCCGTGGGATAAGGACAGATAGACCCACGGGTCAGGCGTGGCAACAGGCCGCCCGGCAGCTGCGTAAGCCATAGAGACAACCGGGGCAGAAACAGACCCGGGTCTCGTGGTCGTCATGCTCGTCGTGATGAGCCGCGACGTTCTCCCAGCCCTCCTTGACGAAGAAGGGGACGAGGAACAGGGCCGAGACCGGGTCGCCCCACCACCATGAGAAGAGGCTGTTGAGTCCAAGGCCGACGAGGATGGACAGGTCTTGAAGGTCGCAGAAGAGGCTCTCCATGGCCTCGGCTCGCAACGACCGGGACTGCATCCGGGTGGCGATGCGCATCTTCCCCACGTAGAGCGCGGCCATCACGACGGTGCTGGCCACCACGATCGCAACGCCGACGAGGCTGGGCCGCGGCTCGGGCAGCCATCCCAGGAGGCTGGTCCCGGAGTGGAGGAGGATGTAGGCCGCCAGGAGAAAGAAGCTGATCCCCAGGAGCCGTTGCGCCCTTCTCTCCGCGGCCTCCGCCTCTAATTCGTCGCGGTCCGCCCGCAACCGCCAGACCAAGACGCCGCCGGCGAGCAGCTCGACGATGCTGTCCAGCCCGAACGCGAGCAAGGCCACGCTCCCGGCTTGGGCGCCTGCCCAGAGTGAGACCCCGGCCTCGACCAGGTTCCACAGCAGGCCGGCAAGCACCAGCAGCAGCGCTGTTCTACGAAGGGTGTCGGATTCAAGCAACGGGGTGGGGTCTCCTTCCCACGCTGCATGATGGGGGGTAAGGCCCGCCGGCGGCTAGTAGGCCGGGCGGCCGAGCGGGGTAGGGGTTGGGGGCAGTCGAGCGCCGCTATTTCGGATCTAGTGAACCGGTGACTTGAAGCCTGAACCCCAAGGCTCGCACCACCTTGAGCACGGTGGCGAACTCAGGGTTGCCGTTGGGAGAGAGGGACTTGTAGAGGCTCTCCCGGCCGAGCCCGGTGTCCTGTGCGATCGTCGCCATTCGCCGGGCGCGGGCGATGTCCCCCAGCGTGGCCATGATCAGGCTCATGTCGCCCTCTTCCAGGGCGACGTTGAGGTAGGCGGACATGTCCTCGTCGGTTTCCAGATGCTCCGCTGGATCCCACGGCCGGGTCTGCGTCTTTCCCATAGCTGCTACCTCCTATAGTCCCCCGGCCAGCTCGAGCGCCCTTCGGATGTCCCGCTCCTGGCTGTCCTTGTCGCCTCCGGCCAGGAGGACGACCAGGGCTTGGCCTCGCTGTGCGAAGTACACCCGGTAGCCGGGTCCGTAGTCGATGCGAATCTCTGAGACTCCTTCGCCCACTGGTCTCACGTCCCCCGGGTTGCCCAGGGACAGGCGCCTGATACGGCTGTCGATTCGCACCCTAGCCTCCCTGTCCCGAAGCCGCCTGAACCAGCGGGCGTAGACCTCAGTCTGCCGAATCTCGACCGTCACGCTATTGTAGGCCACAGGATACTTTGGTACAAGGGAGCCCCGCTCCGTGGGGAGTGCGAATCCCCTCTTTCCAGGCTGGTGCAAACCGACGCTGGGGTTACTGGCCGGTCGTTTCCCTTAGTAGGACGCGACGGCGGCGTTGTCGAAGTCGGCGGACCAGTCCTGAACGGTTCGGGAGTCGGTGTCGATGAGCAGGTGGAACGGTAGGGTGACGGCATATGGCCAGGCCTCGAGAAGAGGTAGGTCGATGTCGAACTCGGCCGCGGCGGTCGCGGTCACGCGGTAGGTGACGTCGTCCTCAGGGGTGGGCGTCGAGTAGGTCCACGCGACCTTGTCCCTGATCTGGTCTGCGACGATGCCCGCCAGCAGCGTCTTGGCGGAGGGGACGTTCTCCAGGATGTCCCTCAGGGCAGGGGCTACAAGGAGCAACTCGACGATTGCTTGAGATACCGTGTCGGTGCTGTCCTGCACCCACTCGTTGGCAACCTCGGCGGCGATTCCCGGTCGGTCCTCTCCGCAACTCACTGCGGTACCGGTGACGGCCAAGACAAGCGCGAGCAGGACCGCGGCCCTTCGCATGGAGAGACTCCTTCAGGCGTCGGGCGCGGGCGGGGTGGCGGCGTAGGAGGCGGCGAGGAGCTCGACGACGTGGACTACGCGGGTGGGCATGCCGCGGGCGCGGGCGCCGGCTTCGAGTTGGAGCATGCAGCCGGGGTTGGCGGTGGCGATGACGTCGGCGCCGGTGGCGGCGGCGTGGCCCATCTTGTTGTCTAGGAGTTGGTCGGACATGGCGCGGTGGGTGACGTTGTAGACACCGGCGGCGCCGCAGCACATGTCGGAGCCTTCCATCTCGACGAGCTTCACGCCGGGGATGGCGTTGAGGAGGCGCCGAGGGGCGTCGACGACGCCTTGGGCGTGGGCCAAGTGGCAGGAGTCCTGGTAGGTCACGCGGGCCGGCGTCTCGCCGGTGGGCGGGTCGAGGGGGAGGGCGTCGAGGAACTCGTGGACGTCCTGGACCATGGCGGCGAAACGCTCGGCCTTGGCGCGGTAGGCGGGGTCGTCCTTTAGGAGCTCGGGGTATTCCTTCATGGTGGAGCCGCAGCCGGCGGAGTTGACGACAATGGCGTCGACGCCGGCGTCGAGGAAGGCGTCGATGTTGCGACGGGCGAGGGCGCGGCCCGACTCGCGCTCGCCGATGTGGGTGCTGAGGGCGCCGCAGCAGCCCTGGCTGGGGACGACGACCTCGCAGCCGTTGCGGGCGAGCACGCTCGCCGTCGCCTCGTTCACCCGGCCGTAGACGAGGGGCATGACGCAGCCGTCGAGCATCCCCACGCGCCGGGACGCAGCGCGTCGGGGCGCTACCGGCTTGCGGGGTCGCTTGTAGAAGCGGCCGAGGCGGGGGAGCTGCCGTTCGAGGCGGTCGAGGGCGCCTATGGGCCGGAGGAGGCCCGTTCCGCGGACGAGGGCCTGGAGTCCGCTGCGCTGGTAGGCCTTCAGCGTCAAGGCGAGCGTCCGCAGCAGGACGGGGTGATGGAGGAGGAGCCGCACGCCGACGAAGACGCCGAGCCGCTGGGTCAGAGAGCGGGGGCGGTGCGTCGCCATCTGGGCGCGGGTCGCCTCCATCATGCGGCCGTAGGGGACGCCGGCGGGGCAGGCGGCCTCGCAGGCGCGGCATTGCAGGCAGAGATCGAGGTGCCCGGCGACGCCGTCGGTGAGTCCGATGCGGCCTTGGTACACGCCCTTCATGAGCGCGATGCGCCCGCGAGGGGACTCGGTCTCGACGCCAAGCTCGACGTAGGTGGGGCAGACCTGGAGGCAGAGTCCGCAGTGGACGCACTTGTAGAGGTCTTCTTCCAGGGGCGCGTCGGGGCCGGCGAAGCCGGGGGCCGCCGGCGTGTGGACGTGGTCGGTAGGAGTCGTCATCGCGTCTAGAGCCCGCCGAGGAAGCGGCCCGGGCTCATTACCTCGTTGGGGTCGAACAGGTCTTTGATCCGCCGCATGATCTCGAAATCGGGCCCCGGCGGGCCCCATACGTCCACCAGCTTCTTTACGCCGAGCGGCGCGGCCTCGACGACGAACGGACCGCCGGCGATCTCCGCCGCCTTGCGCAGCGTGACGATGATGGCGGCGATCTTCGTCGGCTCCGGCGGCGGGCTCTCGCCGAGCCACCAAGCGGCCCGTCCCAGGCCAACGCCGAGATAGACCTCGATGGCCGCCTCGCCCTCGTTGCTCTCGGCCAGGGTCTCGTGCCCCAGGAAGAGCTTTTCGAGGCCGTCCCACCGGCAGGAGAAGCGCGTGATCATTGTAGCGGGGCGCTGCGCGGTGCGTCCGAGGTCGATGACGGCCCGCCAGAAGCCCTCGCGCTGCGACGACTCCTCGACGAGCAGCGACTTGCCGCCTGCGTCGGTGATGGCGCGGTGGACCTGCAGGGTCTGGCGCTCGACGGCTCCGGGGACGCCGGCGAGCTCGGCGGCGAGGAAGTAGTCGCGGTCGGAGATCGAGGGCATTTGGACGCGCATCGCGGCGGCCCGGTAGGCGGCGCCGTTGAGGAGGTCGAGGGCGGCGGGGCGGAGTCCGCTCTTGATGACGGCGAGGGCGGCGTCGAGGGCGGGCCCGATCTTGGAGAAGGCGCCGACGATCGCCGACCGCGCGGCGGGGAGCGGCGCGAGCTTGAACGTCGCTTCGGTGATGAGTCCGAGGGTGCCGTGAGCGCCGATGAAGAGCTTGGGGAGGTCGTAGCCCGCCACGTTCTTCACCACCCGCCCGCCGCCCTTGATGGGCGTGCCGGAGGGGTCGAGCGCCTTCAGGCCGATAACTCGGTCGCGGGCCCCGCCGTAGAAGCCGCGGCGGGGGCCGCCGATGTCGGCGGAGAGCAGGCCGCCGAGGGTGGTGCGTCCGGGGTTGGGGGCGTCGAGGGGGAGCATCTGGCCGTGCTCGGCGAGGGTCCGGTTGAGGGCTTCGAGGGTCATGCCCGCTTGCGCGCCGGCGACGAGGTCGGCGGGTTCGTGCAGGGTGAGGGCGTTCAGCCGCCGGGTTTCCAGGATGACGTCGAGGCGGTCGGGCGGCATGCCGGCGGCCATGGAGACGCCTCCGCCGCGGGGAATCACGGCGAGGCGCGACTCGTTGGCGAGGCGGAGCAGGGCCGCCGCGGCGTCGACCGAGCCGGGGGCGACCGCGGCCTTGGGGGCAGCGCCGTCGACGGCGAAGAGGGGGAGCTGCCCGTCGTGGGCCAGCGCGGCGGGGCCCACGGCGCCGGCCAGTGCGTCATGCAGCGCCGCCTGGGTCATGGCCTAGAGGTAGGCCCCGGGAATGGAGGGGAGGCGCGACAGCTTCCAGCCCTCGCCGCAGGCGATGCCGGTGGGGAGCACCTTGCAGGGGTTGAAGGTGTCGGTGGCGCCGAAGGCCGTCTTCACTTTCTCCATGGCGTGCAGGTCCTCGTCGGTGAAGATCAGGCGCATGAAGCTTTTCTTTTCGAGGCCGACGCCGTGCTCGCCGGTGATGCTGCCGCCCACGTCGACGCAGACGCGCATGATCTCCTCGCCGGCGTCGAGGACGCGCTCGGCCTCGCCCTCGACGCGTTCGTCGAAGAGGAGGTTGGGGTGGAGGTTGCCGTCGCCGGCGTGGAAGACGTTGGAGACGCGGAAGCCGTGCCGGTCGCAGATATCGTTGACCAGGCGCAGGACTTCGGGGAGGCGGGTGCGGGGCACGACGCCGTCGAGGATGTAGTAGTTGGGGGAGAGCCGCCCCAGCGCGCCGAGCGCGCCCTTGCGGGCCGCCCAGAGACGCTCGCGGCGCTTGGGGTCTTCGGCGCTGCGGATTTCCTGCGCGCCGAGCTCGGCGCAGATGGCCTCGACGGACGCGGCGTCGGCGGCCACGGCCTCGCGGGGGCCGTCGACCTCGATGAGGAGGACGGCGCCGGCGTCGGGCGGGTACTCGGCGCGGACGATGGGGCCGACGGCCTCGATGGTCATGCGGTCCATCATCTCCAGGGCGGCGGGGATGACGCCGCGGGCGATGATCTCGGAGACGGCGCGGCTGGCGTCGTCGATGTCCTTGAACGGGGCGACGAGGGTCTTGACGGCCTCGGGCTCGGGGGTGAGCTTGACCATGATCTTGGTGGCGACGCCGAGGGTGCCCTCGGAGCCGATGAAGAGGCCGAGGAGGTCGTAGCCGGGGCGGCCGGGCTCGAAGCCGCCGAGCCGGACTATCTCGCCGTCGGGCAGGACGACTTCGAGGCCGAGCACGTGGTTCGTCGTGACGCCGTAGGCGAGGCAGTGGGGCCCGCCCGAGTTCTCCGCGACGTTGCCGCCGATGGTGCAGGTCTTCTGGCTCGACGGGTCGGGGACGTACATCAGGCCGTACTCGGCGGCGCGCTGGCTGACGTGCAGGTTGATGACGCCGGGCTCGACGACGGCGCAGCGGTTCACCGGATCGACTTCGAGGATGCGGTTCATGCGCGTGGTGACAAGGAGGATGCCGCCCTCGATGGCGACCGCGCCGCCGCTGAGGCCCGTCCCCGCGCCGCGGGGGACGAGGGGGACGCCATGGTCGTGGGCCAGCCGGACGACGCGCGACACTTCCTCGGCGGTCGAGGGGAGCACGGCGGCCTGGGGGAGCCGGCGGTCGATGGAGCCGTCGAACTCGAAGACCAGCATGTCCTCGGGGGTGTGGAGGACGTGCTCCTCGCCCACGATGCCCTTGAGGACGTCGATTAGGGACTGGTCGTGCGCGGCTCGCGGCATGGGGTCATGGTAGGGGAGCAGGGCCGGTCGCGCCAGTCTGCGGGCTCGGGGCGGAGGGGAGGCAGCCCGGCGAGGGGAGGGGGCGGTAAGGTGGTAGCACAACCGTGGGGAAGAGGACGGAGGGGCTTGACGCCGCCCCGGGCTTAGTCCTAAACTTAGCTAATAGCGCTACTGGGGCGTTCACTCATGACGACGGTCAATGTTCATCAAGCGAAGACTCAGCTTTCGCGGCTGCTCGCGGAGGTCGAGGCCGGCGACGAAGTTGTGATCGCGCGCAACGGCAAGCCGGTCGCGCGGCTGGTGAGTTATGAACGCCGGGGCAAGCGGCGCTTCGGCGCGCTCGCTGGGCGCATCGCTATCGACGACAGCTTCTTTGATCCCCTTCCGGAGGCGGAACTGTCTGCCTGGGAGGGATGAGCGTCGCGGTATCTTCTCGATACACACGCGTTCCTGTGGTGGCTTTCCGGAAGCGGTCGGCTGTCGGAACCCGCCCGGCGGGCGATCGCCGAGGAGGCCAACGAGGTGCTTGTCAGTGCGGCGTCGGCCTGGGAAATCTCTACCAAGCACCGACTAGGAAAACTCCCAAGCGCCGAGGCGGTCGCCCGTAACATCGCCGGGGCCATCGCCGACCAGGGCTTCGACGAGTTGCCGGTCACGGTCGGCGACGCCGAACGCGCCGGCGCGCTGCCCGGCTCCCACCGCGATCCGTTCGACCGAATGCTCATTGCACAGGCGCTGGCGCGCAATCTGGCGTTCATTTCAAACGAGTCGCTCTTCGACCGGTACGACGTTCGCCGCGTGTGGTGAGCCGCGGAGCGGCTGCTATACTGCGCCGCCTGGAGGGCGGTATGGGCCTGCTTGAAGGCAAAGCGGTTATCGTCACCGGAGCGGGGCGCGGCTTGGGGCGGGCGTACGCCATGGCCATGGCCGCCGAGGGCGCCCGGGTGCTGGTCAATGACATTGACGTTGAGGAGGCCGAGGGGGTCGCGCGGGAGATCCGCGAGGCGGGCGGCGAAGCCGCCGCCGACGGCGGCAGCGTGGCGCGATGGGACGAGGCGCGCGGGGTCGTCGAGCACTGTGTCGAGGAGTACGGCGGGCTCGACGTGCTGGTGAACAACGCGGGGCTCTACCGCGTGGCGCCGATATGGGAGGCGACGGAGGAGGAGCTTGACGCGATCATCGCCGTCAACGTCAAAGGGGTCTTCGCCATGGCCCGCCACGCCGCCGAAGCGATGATTCCCCAGCGGCGGGGGTGCATCCTCAACGTCACGTCCGGGGCGCAGGCCGGCCTGGAAGGGCGCTCGATCTACTCCGCGAGCAAGGGAGGTGTCGCCGGGCTGACCTACTCGATGGCCCTCGATCTGGCCCGCCACGGGATCCGCGTCAACGGGATCTCACCGCTGGCGTATACACGGATGTCGGACATGTCGACCGCGGGCGGCTACCCGACCACCGCCCAGGTGCCGCCGGAGACGATCGCGCCGCTGGTCGTCTTTTTGGCCAGCGACGCGGCGGCGAACGTGACCGGCCAGATCGTGCGGCTGCAGGGCACTACGCTGAGCCTGTTCTCGCACCCCAAGCCGGTCCATCCGGCGGTGCACGCCGACGGGTGGGACGTCCGCGCCCTGGAGGAGTTTTTCGAGGGCACCCTGGGGCGGCACCTCGAACCCGTCGGAATCGGCGCCGCGACCTACGCGTTCTACGACGGCGTCGGGGGCGGCGCGGAGCAGGCGTAGAGCGGCGGCCTTGCGCATCCTTTGCATGCCGCAGGCGTTCAAGGGCAGCCTGAGCGCCCACGAGGCGGCCCGCGCCATGGCCCGAGGCTGCCGCGCCGCTCTTCCCCAGGCCGAGGCCGTCGCGCTGCCGATGGCCGACGGCGGCGACGATACCCTCGACGTGCTGGTGGGCGCGACTGGCGGGCAGTACTTCGAGGCGGAAGTCCGTGGGCCGCTTGGCGCCCCGACACGGGCGCGGTGGGGGGCGTTGGGCGGCGGGGGCACCGCCGTCGTCGAGATGGCGCGGGCGTCGGGCCTGCGCCTGCTTGACCCCGCGCGTCTCGATCCCCGCGCCGCGTCAACGTACGGGACGGGCGAGCTTATACGTGAGGCCCTTGACCGCGGCTACCGCGAGGTCCTGGTCGGCATGGGCGGCAGCGCGACGGTGGACGGCGGGACCGGCGCGCTGAGCGCCTTGGGCGTGCGCTTCCTCGATGCTGTCGGCGGGCTCCTTCCGCCCGGCGGGGCGGCCCTGGGCGCGCTGGCCTCCATCGACACGACCGGCCTCGACCCCCGCCTCGCCGAGGCCCGCGTGCGCGTCGCCTGCGACGTCGACATTCCGATGACGGGGCCGGAGGGCCCGCGCAAGTTCATGGCGCAGAAGGGGTGCGACGACGACGACATGGACCTGCTCTCGGCCTGCCTCGACAACTATTGCCGCGTGGTGCGCACGGCGACCGGCGTCGACCTGCCGGCCACACCGCGCAGCGGGCCGGCGGGCGGCCTAGCCGGCGGTCTGCACGCCTTCCTGGGCGCGGAGCTCGTGGACGGCGGGGCGCTCGTGCTCGACTTCATCGGCCCGCCCGCCCGTTTCGACGCCGCGGACCTGGTGCTTACCGGCGAAGGACGCCTCGATGCCGGCACGCTCGACGGGAAGGGCGTCCTAGCCGTCGCCCACGCCGCGCGGGACGCGGGTGCGCCGGTGATCGCGGTCTGCGGCCGGATCGACCTCACGCCGGAGGAGCTTCGGCCCCACGGCGTCGTGGCGAGCGAGGAGTTGGGTGGGGAGAGCCCGCCCGACGCGCCGCCTGAGCGCGCCTCCGCGCAGGTGGAGGCTGCGGCCAAGCGGGCCGTTCTGGGGTGGGCGGGGCGTCCGCGAGGGGGCGGCGCGGGAGTATAATCGGCGCGTGGAGCCCACAGGCCAGCGCACCGTGCTCGTCATCGAAGACGAAGACACTCTTCGCCGGGCCCTTTCCTATAACCTAGGCCGCGACGGGTTCAGGGTGCTCGTGGCCAGCGACGGCGCGGAGGGCCGCGACCTCGCGCTCACCTCCACGCCCGACCTCGTGATCTTGGATCTCATGCTGCCCAAGCTGGACGGGCTCGACGTCTGCCGCGCCATCCGGCGCGAGGCCACGACGCCCATTCTCATGCTTACGGCGAAGGTGGAAGAGGTCGACCGGATCGTCGGCCTCGAAGTCGGCGCCGACGACTACATGACGAAGCCCTTCAGCATGCGCGAGCTGCTCGCCCGGGTGGGCGCTCTGCTGCGTCGGGTCGAAATGGACCGGCGAGCGAGCGGCCAGGAGCAGGCCCACGAGGTGCTCACCGCGCACAATCTTGAGCTCGATCCGGCGGCGCGGCGCTTTGTCATCGGAGGGACGGAAACACCGCTGCGTCCCAAGGAGTTCGACCTGCTGGCCTTCCTGCTGAAAAACCAGGACATCGTCTTCTCCCGCGACGCGCTCTTGGAGCGCATTTGGGGCTACGAGTACAGCGGCGACACGCGTACGGTCGACGTTCACGTGCGCTGGCTTCGGGAGAAGATCGAAGAGGACCCCAGCCGCCCCAAGCACCTGGTTACGATAAGGGGCATCGGCTACAAGTTCGAGGCGTAGGATGTTTCGAAGCCTGCGCTGGCGGATGCTGCTGTCGAGCCTTGTTCTCGTGGCGGCGATCACGATCGCGACGTCGGTCGTGCTCGGCGCGCGGGCGCGCGGCCAGGCGGTGGACGCACTGGACGCCAGGACAACCGCGCAGGCCCACGGCCTTGCCGCGACCGCTCGCGGCGTCATCGAAGGGCGGCTCGGGCCGGAACGCCTCGACGCTGCCGCCGCCACCGTCCTCGGCCCGGGCGAGACGGTCACCGTCGTCGACGCGGCCGGCGAGGTGCGCTACGCCTCCGACCAGGTCGGCCTCACCACCGGCGACGCGCTGGAAATCCAGGCCGCCTTCGACGGCGGGACCGAGCGCATGAACCGCAACGACCCGGTGACGGGCGAGCCGCGGCTGCACGTCGCCGCGCCCGTAGCGGACGGCGGCATCGTGAACGGCGTCGTCCGCGTCACTGTCGGTAAGGAGAGCTTGGGGGAGGCCTACTGGGGCGCGGTGCGGCCGGTCGTCATCGTCGGCGCGGCCGCCCTGGCCGCCCTCGTCGTCTTCAGTCTACTTTTCACGGGGAACCTGCAGCGGGCCCTCGGCGCGTTTACCGACGTGGCACGACGTCTGGCCGCCGGGCAACTCTATGAGCGGGCGGAGACGCCGCACATCAGTGAGGCGGACCCGCTGGCGGTCGCGATCAACGAAATGGCGACCGCGCTGGAAAACCAGGTGCAGACGAGCTACCACGAGCGCGACACCTTCGGCGCGGTGATCGACGGTATGACCGACGCGCTGCTGATGGTGGACGAGGCGGGGACGGTCGCCGTCGCCAATCCGGCGGCGCTGGCCGTGTTCGGCGTGTCCGCCAGCGAGGTGATCGGCCAACGCCTGATGCAAGTGGTCCGCGACCACGAGGTGGCGAGCCTGGTCACTGCCGCCCTCGCGGAGGGGCGTCACCGTTCCGCGCAAATCTCCTACGGCCACGACTTGCGGCTGCTGGAGGTGTCGGCGACGCCGATGGAGCGGCGCGGTGGCGCGGCGGTGTTGGTGATCGCGCGCGACCTCTCCGAGCTCCGCCGGCTCGAAAGCGTGCGCCGTGAGTTCGTCGCCAACGTCTCCCACGAGCTCCGCACACCCCTCGCGTCGATCAAAGCGTCGGTGGAGACGCTGCAGGGCGCGGCGGCGGACGATCCCGCCGCCGCCGCCGAGTTCCTCCGCCTCATCAATGGCGAAGTGGACCAGATGACGACGCTGGTGCAGGAGCTGCTCGACCTCGCCACGCTGGAGGCGGGCAAGGCGCAGTTCGCCCCCGCGCCCATGAGCATCGCCGCCCTCGTCGAGGCCGCCGCCGACCGGGTGCGGCGGCGGGCGGCGAGCAAGCGGATCGACCTCGACGTCGAGCTTCCCCCTGGCCTCCCCGACGTCATCGCCGACCGGGACGCGGTGCACGGCGTGCTGCAGAACCTGTTCGACAACGCGCTCAAGTTCACCCCGGCGGACGGCAGCGTGAAGGTGCGGGCACAGGCGGCGGAGGACGCCGTCGAGGTGTCCGTCACCGACTCGGGGGGCGGCATCTTGCCCGAGCACCTGCCGCACGTCTTCGAGCGGTTCTACAAGGCGGACACCTCGCGGGCGAGCAGCGGCACGGGGCTGGGCCTGGCGCTAGCGAAACACACCATCCAGGCGCTAGGAGGCTCGATCAGGGCCGAAAGCGAGCCCGGCGAGGGGGCCACGTTCCGCTTCACGCTTCCCATCAGTAACGGCCCTGCCCCTTCGCCCTCCGACGGCTAGGCCGCCGGCCTTTCGCATGCCGCCCACACGAGCTCCACAGCCGGTCCGGGGCCTGCAAGCCTTCCACTACACCGGCTACCGCTGGTTCTGGCTGACAGCGGTGATGACCTTCGCCTCGGTCCACATCCAGCAGTTGGGGCGGGCCTACCTGGCGCAGGACCTGACGCAGTCGCCGTTCCTGGTGACGCTGAGCTTCGCCCTCTGGTCGCTCCCCATTCTGGTGCTGCCGCTGGTGGGCGGGACGCTGGCGGACCGGATCGACCGGCGGAAGATCCTGGTGGCCGCGGAGGTGTTCAACATCGTCTTGGTGCTGGCCACGGCCGTCGTCCTGGCATTTGGCGGCATGACGATCGTGCTGTTGATGATCTTCTCGCTGTTAGGCGGCGCGGTGACGGGGGGCACGCTGCCGGTGCGGCAGGCGATGATCGCCGATCTGGTCCCGCGGCCCGCGGTCACGAACGCGGTGGTGCATTTCACGGTGGTGCTCAACGGCATGATGGCGACCGCGCCCGGAGCTGCGGGATTCATCTTGGAAGGGGGCGGCGTCGAGGCGGCCTTCTTCACGGCCCTCGGCTTCTCGGCGCTCGCATTGCTGACCGCGGTGCGGCTCCCGCCGCGTCCGCCCGCGGGCGACGCGACGGCGTCGGCGCGGGAGGCGTTCCTGGAGGGCCTGCGCTACATACGGAACTCGCACAGCCTGACGGTGGTCATCTCATCCGCCGCCCTGTTTACCGTGTTCGCCACGGCGTACATGGCGCTGCTCCCCATATTTCAGCGCGACGTGCTGGAGGTCGGCGGCGCGGAGCTTGGGCTGCTGTTCACCAGTGCCGGAATCGGCGGCCTGGCGGCGTCGCTGCTGCTGGCGGCGCTGAATGTCTCGCGCCCGCGGCCGGGGGTCATGATCGGCGCGGGCGTGGTGCAAGGACTGGTGCTGATCCTATTCGCGCAGTCGGACACGTTCGCGCTCTCGCTCGGCATCATCGTCGTGGTGGGGATGACGCAGTCGATCTTTCTGGCGCTGAATATGGCGACGGTACAGTTGCTCTCGCCGAGCGAGATTTCGGGGCGTGTCTTCGCCTTTCGGACCATCATCTGGGGCGTCGCCCCCTTCGGGCAGCTCATCCTGGGAGGGCTTGCCGAAGTCGTCGGGCCGCAGACGGCGCTCGTGGCCGTCGGCGCGGTGGCCGCCGCGACGCAGGTCGGCGTGTGGCTGTGGGTCCGTGCGGCGCCGATCCACGCGCCGGGTGAGAGCGCGCCGTCCGCTACCGGTGCGGGCGACGGCTAGCGGGGCAGGCCGAGGCCGCGGGTGGCGATGATGTTGCGCTGGATTTCCTGCGACCCGCCGCCGACGCTGCACATCGTCGAGAGGTAGTGGGAGAGCCGTTGGCCGTTCATGGGGGCGTGCTGTCCGCCGCCGTACAGCTGGCCGGTCAGGCCGAGGATTTCCATGGCGCGGATCGCCAGCCTGCCCGACACGTCGACGGAGAAGAGCTTGGCCAGCGAGGCTTCCATGTTCGGCACCTGCCCGTTGGCCTGCAGCGAGAGCACGCGGTAGGAGAGCATCCGCGCGACCTGGATCTCGACGGCGGCCTCGGCGAGGCGGTAGCGCACGTCGGGGCGGTCGATCAGACGCTCGCCGAGGCGGGTGGTCTCCGTGCAGTAGGCGACGAGGTCGTCGAGGTTGCGCTGCGCGCCGGCGGCGCCGGCGACGTTGGAGCGCTCGAAGTCGAGAGTGGTGGTGGCGACGTACCAGCCGCGGTTGAGCTCGCCGAAGATGGAGTCTTTAGGGATGCGGACGTTATCGAAGTAGACCTCGTTGAAGCCCTCGCCGTCGTTGGCTTGGCGGATGGGCTTGACGGTGACGCCGGGCGTCTTCATCGAGAAGAGGAAGTAGGAGATGCCGCGGTGCTTGGGGGCCTCGGGGTCGGTGCGGGCGAGGAGGTGGATGTACTCGGCGAGGTGGGCGCCGGAGGTCCAGATCTTCTGGCCGTTGATGACGAAGTCGTCGCCGTCGATCTCGGCGCGGGTCTGGAGGGAGGCGAGGTCGGAGCCGGCGTTGGGCTCGGAGAAGCCCTGGCACCAGACGTCCTCGGCGGAGGCGATGCCGGGAAGGTAGCGCTTCTTCTGCTCCTCGGTGCCGTGGACGATGAGCGAGGGGCCGAGCTGGTAGGCCTGAGCGTCGAGCATCGGGGCGCGCCAGTAGGAGAGCTCTTCCTTGAGGATGGCCTGCTTGACGAGGGACTCGCCGAGGCCGCCGTACTCCTTGGGCCACGAGATGCCGATCCAGCCGCGGGCGCCGAGCTTCTTGCGGAACTCCAGGGTGTGGGGCCAGTTCTGTGTGGAAAAGCTGCTCTCGCCGCCCCCGCTGTTGCGGAGCTGTTCGGGCGTCTCGGTGTGAATGAACTCGCGGACATCGGCCCGGAACGAATCTTCCTCTGGGGTGAAACGGAACTCCATGCGTAGCCTCCCGCGCGGCGCGCGCCCGAATAGTATAAAGGGCTCGCGGGGGAATCGGCAGCGCCCCGGGCGCCGGGGACGCCGCCCGCACGGACGGCGTTTCCTTGACACCAACAGGTGTGGCGTCCTAGACTCGAAGACTCCCGTTCCCTCTCGGGCGATTAGCTCAGGCGGTCAGAGCACAGTCCTGATAAGACTGGGGTCCGTGGTTCGAGTCCACGATCGCCCACTCATTTGTAGCTAGACCCTTCGGGGACTCGAACTTTTCCGTCCCTCGAGCGCGTATCGGAGAGGCGTTTTCCGACCCACTTCACGACTTACACAGCAGGTCTTGGCCGATCTCCTATCCGATTCTGTGGCACCAGCGGATGAACGAAACGGTCCTGACGGGGAACAATGGAAGACGCAAAACACCATCTTAGTAGCGCAATTGTGGGGTGCGTAACCCTCGTCGGGATTTCGGGCTGAGAGGAGGCTGGCATGAAATCAAACGAGCTCATCAAGGTACTGGTGGTAGACGACCACTCCATCGTTAGGGAGGGGCTGAAATACGTCCTGGAGCAGTCTGGGGAGTTCGAGGTTGTGGGACAGGCGGGGGACGGCGAGGAGGCAGTCAAAGTGGCGGCCGAGGTGTCTCCAGACTTGGTGGTGATGGACGTCATGATGCCGACGAAGGACGGAGTGGAAGCTTGCCGCGATATCATTGAGTCCGCCCCTGAGACGCGTGTCGTGATGCTGACGGTCGCGAACGAGGAAACGGCGGTGCTGGAGGCGGTGGCCGCTGGTGCAACCGGGTATCTTCAGAAGGAAACCGACAGGGAACGGCTTCTTTCGACGTTGCGAGGCGTATTCCGGGGAGAGCTTCGTTTGCCCGCTGAGCTTGTGCGGGGCGTGGTAGCAGCGGTCCGATGCGTCTCAGAGGCGGGAGATGCGGCGGAAGCCGCCGGGCTGACTACACGGGAGAGGGAGATACTCGTCTCCTTTGCTGGGGGCATGACGTACGCCCGGATAGCTGAACAGAGGGGCATCAGGCCGGTGACTGTGCGAAACGCCATCTATGGCATCCAGCAAAAGGTGGGCGTCACGTCAATGCAGGGTCTGGTGCTCTGGACAGCTCGGAACGGGCTGCTGGATGACTACGACCCGGAGAGTTAGGGCTGTGCGCCCGGGGAATCAGCAGTGTTCGGAAAGGGAGATAGTTCAAGGCACCACCTAAGCCGCGGCGTTCATCTGGTCACAAGAGCAGCAAATGTTCTGGGTATGACCGGCTGGGAACGTCGCGACAACGACCCGGACGGTTTGAGACTCATTACCAGGACTTTCGTCTGGGCACGCTGGCTTATAGTCGCCTTCGGTCTCGTGCTGTGGGTGTACCGGCCAGCGGATTGGCAGGAGACCTATGTGGTGTATGTGCCGGCGCTTTTGCTGCTGGTAGGCCTCAACGGATACACGCACTTCCGGTTGGCAGCGAATAAGACCGTGACACGGGGCTGGATTCTCGCAAACGCGACGATGGATGTATTCCTACTCTCGATTGCTGTGGCAGCAGGCGGAGGATTCAGTCACTACTTCTTGTACTTGCTTTACTACCCTCAGCTTGCCGGGTACGCGGTGATCCTCACGTCCTTTTGGTTAACGATGGCCTGCGCGACCCTCGTGGCCGCTCTGTATCTTGTCGTCAGCCTGACCGTTGGGGACGGCATCGACACTGCTGCGGCGGAGGAGAAGACCCTGTTCGCCCGGATATGTGTCATGTATGCAGTGGCCGCAATTGTCAATATCATTGCCAAGTTCGAGCGAGCGCGGTGGAGGCAAGCTGTGGAGCGCGAGCGCGAGCTGCAGCGTGAGCGGGTCGAGTTCTCGCAGTCGATCCACGACACCACAGCACAATCGGCGTACATGATCGGGCTTGGCATCGACACCGCCAGGGCCCAGGCCGAGGACGCCAACCCGGAGCTGGCCGCCACCCTCGAGGCGACCTCCCGGCTGTCCCGCTCCGCCATCTGGGAGCTGAGACACCCCATCAACATGGGCGGCATCTACGAGGGTCGTGCGTTGAGTTTCGCTCTCAAATCCCACGCCGCCAGCTTCGCCAACATCACGTCTGTGCCCTGCGAGTTGACACAGACTGGAGTCGAGCCGTCCCTCTCCACCGAGACTAGGGGCCTGCTCTTCTCGATCGCTCACAACGCGCTCACCAACGCCTACCGCCATGCCCAGGCAACCAAGGTGACGATCCACCTGGCGTGTGAGAAGGAAGAGGTACGGCTGTCGGTGTTAGACAACGGAATAGGGCTTCCCAGCGACTATGCGCAGCACGGTCACGGCTTCGAGAACATGGGCGGGGACGCCCTGAGATTGGGAGGCCGTCTTGTCGTTGAAAAGAGGGGCGCTATGGGCGGCGCGACCGTGACGTGTGTGCTTCCTCGGGGCGGGGCTTAGCCATTCCACAGGAACGGCTCGCCGAGGTATTGGTGGCCAAGCTCCAGCCCTCCTGTTCCCCTGCTGGCGCGGCGCAAGTTGACTAAGTTGGTCACTTGGCGCGCGCGCCACGAACATTTACTGCCCTAGATAGGGCAAATGCCCTGACCATCCAGGGCATTTGGTACTTGGTTGCGGCGAAAATTTGACCCTACGATAGCCAAGGCACTGAAAAGCTGTCAAATGAACATGAAGTGAAGGAACTCTGCCAGCGGTTTCAACTTCAAGAATAAGAGGAATTCATTGATAAACAAGGCCGAATTGCCTAATCTCTTAACCTTGGTGGCGCTATCGTTCATCCTGTTGACCTTTGCCGCCTGTAGCGACAGTACGGAAGTAGCCCCCACTGCATCAGACTCTGCCGAGATGACGGTCGTCGAATACGCCAACTGGTGCGCAGCATTGCCGGACGACATCGAGCCGCCAACCTGGGGAGAGTTTCTGGAGATCGTAAGGCCGAGCCTGGAGGAAGCCGAATCCCTCATCCCGCCCATGGCGCTCACCGATCTACATGACGCGGTGTTGCTGTTCCTGCGAGGGTTATCTGCCTCCGCCTCCCAATTCGATGCCGACGCGTCCTACGAATACACGGCGTTGCTGGTCCATGGGCTCGTCTACCTCGCTCAAATCCAGGAGATGGAAGGGGGTTGGGATGACGACGTGCGCGCCGCCTTGGTGACGTCAGGATGTATTGGCTCAGAGTTGATTGGCGAGGAGGAGTCTTCCGGCGACGATCCTCAAGGTGACACGTCAACGGCGACGGCCGCACCGGAGTCGGCGCCCACTCAGACCCCGACGCCATCGGCGACGGCCGCACCGGAGTCGGCGTCCACCCAGACTCCGACGCCAACGGACACCCCCACACCGCAACCCGCGCCAACTCAGACTCCGACGCCGACGGCTATGCCGACCGAATCCACGCCTGCCGCCCCCGCCAACGTGCGATATGCCGTGGAAGGTTCAACGATACGCGTCAGTTGGGACCCTGTGGCCGGCGCTGACCACTACAACATCTACCACGACGACTTCTTCGACTCCAGCTGCAGGTTGAACAGGGACGGCAGCGCCAGCTTCTGCGAGGAGTTGGCAAGGAACGTGGTTGGGACTACCTACGTCCACGCTGCCCCGGATAGTGACGAGAATAACTATTGGGTGGTCGCCTGCAACCGGGGAGGCTGTTCGGATATAGACTCCGATGACCCGGTCAAGGCGCCGGGAACTGATTCTTCTACAGCGCCGCCCGCGCCGCCTCAGACTGCAACTCCAACAGCCACGCCTGGGCCAACATCAGACACGCCAACTCCAACGGTCACGCCTGGGCCAACATCAGACACACCAACCTCGACCGAAACTTCATCGTCAGCACGTGACCGAGATGGTGACGGTCTTATCGAAGTAGACAACCTGACGCAGCTTGATGCTATTCGGTGGGACACGGACGGCGACGGCATTTCTGACAATGCCGACTATGTGGCCGCTTTTTCCGATGCCGACACCGGCACGATGTGTTCTGTCGCAAGCTGTGCCGGGTATGAGCTGACAGCCAATCTGGACTTTGACACCAATGGGAACGGTGAAGCTGACGAGGGCGATGTCTATTGGAACAGCGGCGCCGGGTGGAGTCCGATAGGTGAAAGTAACGACCCCTTTGATACCACCTTTGAAGGCGGAGGCCACACAATCTCCAATCTGTATATTCGTAGGTCGCCCACTGTCGGCCTGTTTGGAGTTCTCGGTTCTGGGAGCACAGTCTCTGGTATTGGATTGGTGGACACAAGCGTAGAGGCTTCCGGATTCGGAGCTGCCGGTGCCCTGGCTGGAATCGGCCACGGCGTCATTGAGGACAGCTTTGCTGATGGTCTCATTGCTGGTTGTGTTGACCAGATCGGCGGACTGGTTGGCTTCAATCACGGCAGCATTGCGAACAGTCGCTCCGCCGTCGAAGTCGATAGCGTCCGCAGAGTCAGGAGCGGTAGATTCTGGCGTACCTGCTATGCCAGTGGTGGTGGCCTGGTTGGGGAAAACAGCGGAACGATAGCTAACAGTCACTCCACCAGTGTCGTGTCCGGATTCACGGACGACTTCGGTGGTCTGGTCGGCGCAAACTCCGGCGCCATCACCGACAGTTACGCTACGGGCAATGTGTCCGGAAAGGGCTGTCCTGGCGAGTGCTTTGCCAAGGTTGGCGGGCTTGTGGGTCAAAACGAGAGCGAAGGCAAGATCATTACTAGCTACGCTAGTGGCGGCGTGTCGGGGCAAGGTGACAACTTCGGCGGTCTGGCCGGCGTGAACTCCGGCACTATCACCGACAGTTACGCTACGGGCAGCGTGTCCAGCAGTGTGTCCAGCAGCAACTTTGCTGACGTTGGCGGCCTTGTTGGTGCGAACGAGATCGACGGCAAGATCATCACAAGCTACGCCACTGGCGGCGTATCGGGGCAAGGTGACAACTTCGGTGGTCTGGCTGGCGTGAACGCCGGCGTCATCGCTGCCAGTTACGCTACGGGCAGCGTGTCCGGCAGCGGCTTTGCTGACGTTGGCGGGCTGGTTGGAGCCAACATGTTCGAAGGCAAGATCACCACCAGCTACGCTACCGGCGGCGTATCGGGGCAAGCTGACAACTTTGGTGGTCTGGCCGGTGTGAACTCCGGCGTCATTGCTGCCAGTTACGCTACGGGCAGCGTGTCCGGCAACGGCTATGCTGACGTTGGCGGGCTTGTTGGGGACAATCGCTACACGGGTGTTATCACTGCCGCCTACGCTGAGGGATCAGTGTCCGGCAGAGCCGACCGTTACGGCGGTCTGCTCGGATCGAACCAAGGCGTCGTAACAGTTTGCTTCTCCACAGGCGGAGTGCCGCAACGTGGAGGAGGGCTGATTGGATCGAACGGCAACTATGGCACCGTAGCCAACTGCTACTGGGATACGGAGACCTCCGGTCAATCCGATAGCGCCGGAGGCGACGGCAAGACCACCGCTGAGTTGCGATCGCCCACCGGGTACACGGGCGCTTACGCCGACTGGAACGTGGACCTGAACGGAGACGGATCAAGTGACGACCCGTGGAGATTCGGCTCGGCGACCGAATATCCCGTTCTCAACTTGGGAACTCTGGACATCGATCATGGCAATCTGAACGCCAGACCCCCACTCGAACCCAAGTCGAACGCGGCATTGTGCTTAGCGGTAAGCAACGGACAGCTTGGAGGGGTGAGGGCACAAATCGAAGCGGGCATCGACGTAAACGACACATGCGAAACCACAACATTTTGGTACAACGGCTTAACTCCGCTCGCCATCGCAATGGAACGCGGACGGACCGAAATCGAAGCGATCTTGGTTGAAGCAGGGGCGGTCGACGCGGAGAGCTAGGCTGTCAAACGCTGAATTTCGATGACGGCGGCTTCGAGACCGAGTAGGGAAGGTTTCCAATTCGCATAGGGCCGGACCAGTCACGCTTTACAGAACAGTAGTGAGGTGAAGGCGATGCGGTGGGGTGCTTGGGCGGTCCCGGCGTTCGCGGCGCTGTTGCTGGCGGTGGTCGCCGCCTGTGGCGGGGAGGATGCCGAGTTTAGCGCGGGTTCCGAGGGGGCCTACGGTAGCCCCCGGTCGGCCCCGACCGCGGCCCCGGCCGCGACTGCGGCCCCCGCCCCGACACCGGCTGCGGGCGCGCAGGAGGCGGATGGCGGCGTCGGCGGCAAGGTCCGGCCGGCGCCTTTGGCCCAGAGCCGCATCATCGTCCACACGGCGCGCATGTCGCTGGTGGTGGACGACGTGGCCCACACCGTCGACGGCATCGCCAACGTGGCCAGTGGGCTGGGCGGTTGGGTGGTCAACTCCGACCGGTCGTCCAGGCACAGCGGGAGCATCGCCATTCGCGTGCCGGCCCAGTCCTTGGACGAAGCGTTCCTCCGCGTGGAGGCGCTCGCCCTCGAAGTTGAGTCGCGGGCGGTCACCAGCGAGGACGTGACCGACGAGTACGTCGACAGCCAGTCGCGGCTGGTCAGCCTCCGGGCCACTGAGGAGCGGCTTCTTTCTTTCTTGGACCGGGCGGGGAAGGTGGAAGACGCCCTGCTCGTCCAGAAGGAGATCTCCGAGCTGCAACAGCAGATCGAGACGATCCAGGGCCGGCTGAACTTCCTGGAGCAGACCGCGGCCTTCTCGTTGCTCGAGGTCAGCCTCAAGCTCGCGTCGGCGACCATATCGGTCGACGCGGGAGGCGACGTCGCGGTACGGGTGGGGCAGGCGGCGCGGTTCCGGGCGTCGTTCAGGGCGCCGCCGGACGCCGACGAGGTCTCGTTCGTCTGGGACTTCGGCGATGGGAACTCGGCGAGGGGCGATGGTAGCATCCTGAGGCCGGACGGGACCCGGATAACGGCCACGGTGAACCACACCTACACCGACGACCGCGATTCACCGTACATCGTGTCGGTGCACCTGAGCGCCGCCGGCGAAGGCGGGATCGGAGAGGGTTCCGACTCCCTGGAGGTGGCGGTCAGCCACGTGCCCACCATCGAGGTGTTCGCTGGGGAAGACCGGACGGTGGAGGAGGGCGACAAGCAGGACTATAACGCGTCGTTCCTCCGCCACGCGGAGCTTTGGGACTACGAGTATCAGTGGGACTTTGGCGACGGGTCGCCCACGGTGACCGGCGAGCCGGAGGAGGGGACCGCCCGTGTGGAGACGAGCCACACCTTCTCCGATCACCGGCCCGCGGCCTATACGGCGGTGCTCACGGTCAGCGCCGTGAGCGATGCGGGCCGGGTGTCGGGCTCCGATTCGTTCTCGGTGCAGGTCACCGAGTCGCCGGGCTTCTTGGTCCTGGGATGGAACTTCGGCGGGACAGCCAAGGGCGCGATCCGGGCGTTGTTGGCGATCGTATCGGTGGCGACCAGGATCATCATCTGGGTCGCCATCCTCAGCCCGGTCATAATTGTGGTCGGCGCGGCTATCTATCTCTTGAACCGCTATGGCCAGAGGTTGAATCGCCCTCGCTATCGCCGCTGGCCGCCGCCACCGCCGCCGGGCCCGATGGAGGGCGAAGCTCCCGCCACGGACGGGGAACCCTCCGCCGTAGGGGAGGAAGCTCCTGGCATGGAGGAAGAACCTCCTACCACAGAGGGAGAGCCCTCCGCGGACGGGGAGCCTCCGGCTCGGTAGGGTGCTGCGGCGGTCGGGGCACAGTCCTGATAGGATTGGGGTTCGTGGTTCGAGTCCACGAGCGCTTGCCATCATCCCTGGCGAAGCAAATGCGTTCGTTTTAGCCATCAGGGGAAAGCCTACACCTATTGAAGGTGGCAGCCTTCACTAGGCACTGAGGCCAAAGGTACCGAGCATTCTTGCTTCCGTTACAATAGGCACGTGTGCTGTATGGTTTTGCCATGTAAAGAACAGCAAATTGACGGTGTGAACAACAAGAAGAAGGCCTGCACGTCCGAGAAGGAGGAGCAGATGGTCAGCCTCGAAGCCGACGAAACTGAAACCCTGAAGGCAACCGAAACAGAGGAAGAGGAGGTCGTAGACGAGGATGATGATTCAGTAGCACCAGTGCGCTACGGGATTACGAGCTTCGGGGTGGATTTCGATGTGGAGGGGCTCTACCGACGGATTCAGCGGGGTGAAATTGTCATTCCATCATTCCAGAGAAGCTATGTCTGGAATATTCGGCAAGCTTCACGCTTTATCGAGTCGCTGTTGCTAGGCCTGCCAGTTCCCGAAATTTTCCTGTCGCGAGACTTTGATTCTAACAAGTACGTAGTTATTGACGGACAGCAGCGGTTGAGGACCATAGAGTTTTTCTACAAAGGTGTATTTAACCCACCGACTGCGCCGAATTCCGAGGCCGTCTTTAAATTGACAGGTGTTCAGGAGGAGTTCGAAGGGATGACGTACGAGGCTCTGGCACAAAATGATCGATTCCGCATCGACAATTCCACTATTCACGCTACAGTGGTGAAGCAGGATGTACCATCGAAAGACAATACGAGTGTATACCATATTTTCGACAGGATTAACAGTAGTGGTGTTCGTTTGACACCCCAAGAGATGCGCAGCGCCATCTACCGCGGGACGCTCATAGACAAATTGGGTGTTCTGAATGATGAACCCGTCTGGCGGTCTATCTTCGGTAGGGTGAGCCGTCGCCAAAAGGATCAGGAGCTCATACTACGCTTCTTGGCCTTTTACTTCGACTCCGAGAATTACAAACCTCCCATGACAGAGTTCCTCACAAAATTTGCAGGAAAGAACAGAAATCCTCAAGATGCCTTCTTGGAGAAGGCCGGTCATGTATTTGTCCGGACGATGACGGCGTTTGAAGGAGCATTGGGTAAGAATGCCTTTCGCCCTGATCGTGCATTGAACGTGGCAGTGTTCGATTCGATGGCTGTTGCATTGGCACGGAGAATCGTTTCGACGGATCGCACTCCAGAACGCGAAGATATAAGAACGGCACACAGAGATCTACTGGATGATTCTGATTACATGGACGCGGTATCCCGCAGAACAGCGAACGAACAGTCTGTAAGGACACGCATGAAGAAGGCCACAGAGCATTTTAAGTCCCTCTAAAATGAGGAACCGTGAGCTTGCAGGACAACTCGCCGCCTTGAAATCACTGCTGGATCGCACAGACGCGGCAACGGGCAAAGAAATCGAACTGCTCGGTCATTGGGGAAGATATCTCTGCGTACTGACGGCAGGGTTTTTGGAAAATGCACTTGCTGCAGTTTACGCCGAGTACATAAGAGGATCGGCAAATCCAAAGGTGGCAAACTTTGCTACCAGGAAGCTTGAAGACATCTCCAATCCGAAAGCTACGAGATTTGTCGAAACTGCTCGAAGTTTCAATGAGAGATGGGCGGAAGACCTTCATGCGTTCTTAAACGAAGATGACCAACGGCGGAAGAATGCTATAGACTCCATTATGAGCAATCGTCACCAGATCGTGCATGGCGAAAACGCGCGAATATCGGTCGGACGCGTCAGAGAATATTTACCAGGCTGTGTTGAAGTCATTGAATTCATAGAGAGCCAGCTGCAGTGAGGTCCAGGGAAGTGTCTGCATGCCGCCCCGCTACCGCAGTGGGGGCGTAGATCTGGCCGCCCTTGGGGCAGTCGACACACACCGTTCCTTCTCCGGTGATTAGCTTGGGCGGTCGGCGACCGGCGGCGGCGCTGGCGTGACCGCCGCGGTGACTTGCAAGCGCTGGCCGATGGCTCCCAGGGCCGCGTCCATCTGGTCCAGGCGCGACCGGTGCTGAACGTCCAGGACGCGGTCGACCTGCGGCAGGTGCCACCCCAGGCGGCGGGCCAACTCCGCCTTGCCGATCCCCTGGTCTCTCATGCCCTGATAGAGCATCACCTTTACTGAAGTCAGCGTCGGCAGTACGGCGTAGGTCTCACCCTGAGAGGGGGTTGGGATGTCCTTGCGGTCGTGGATACGGGCCGCTATCGCCTCTTCTAGCGCGTGGACGGCGCGGGCGACGGCCTCATCGCGGTCCTCTCCGAAGGTGGTCAGCTCCGGGAAGTCGGGAGACGTCACCAGAACGGTTCCGTCGTCGTCTTCCAGCGCAATCGGATAGGCAAGCATCAGTCCAAGTCTACCAGCACCCCCGCTACCGCAGCGGCGGGGCGTAGATCTGGCCGCCCTTGGGGCAGTCGGTGCAGGGGGCGTCGGCCCAGAGGGCGTTGCGGCCGCCTTCCCTTGGGAGGCCGAGGCCGTCGGAGCCCAGGTGGCGGTCGTAGATTTCGCCGTAGTTGCCGACCTGGGCGATGACGGTCTGGGCGACCGTCTCGGCTAAGCCTAGGTTCTCCTGGCCCCACGAGCCGTCGACGCCGAGGAGACGCCGCACTTTGACGTTGTCGCTCGCGGTAAGGTCGGCGACGTTGGCGGAGTTGACGCCCAAGGCTTCGCCCTGGATCAGGATGCCCATGACCGTCTTCACGACGTCGAACCACTGGCTGTCGCCGTGGGGGACGAGGGGGGTGAGCGGTTCTTCTGAGATGACCTCGGGGAGGATCACGTGCTCACCGGGATTGGGGAGGCTGGACCTGAGCGCGGCGAGGGCGGAGCGATCGGTGGTAAAGACGTCGCAGACCCCGGTGGTGTAGGCGTCGAAGGCCACGTCGGCGGAATCGAAGATGACCGCGGAGTACTCCATCCGGTTCTGGCTGAAGAAGTCCTGCATGTTCAGCTCGCTGGTGGTGCCGGCCAACGTGCAGACCGCGGCCCCTCCCAGGCTGTAGGCGCTCGATAACCCGAGGCGGGCGGGCACCATGAACCCCTGACCGTCGTAGAACATCGTCGGCACGAAGTCGCCCCACGCGGCGTCGCGCGAGCTGGTCCAGGTGGTCACGAAGACGAGCATGTCCACCTCGCCCGCCTGCATGACCGGGCCGCGCTCCGCGGCGTCGATGATGCGAAGCTCGACGGCGTCAGCGTCGCCGAGGGTCGCCGCCGCGACGGCGCGGCAGAGGTCGATGTCGAAGCCGGTCAGGTTGCCCTGGGTGTCGAGGAAGCCGAAGCCGGGGGTGTCGTCAAGGGTCGCGCAGACGACCTTGCCCCGGTCGCGCACCGAGTCCAGCCGCGACCCCTCGGCATCGTCGCCGCCCGAGGTGCAGGCTGCCGCGACGGTCAGCGTGAGGGCTGCGAGGATGAGAGCGCAGCGCACTTACGTGCCCCCCAGGGCCGGGGCGAGGGCGTCAGGCGGGGCGCTTTCGTAGAGGGTGTAACCTGCTTCGCGTAGGCGCTCGCGTACTTCCTCGGCGTGGGCGTTGTTCCTGGTTTCCAGGGTGAGTTGGATCTCTACTTGGCCTAGGTGCACCGAGGGGGCGTGCCTGAGATGGCCGATGTCGAGCACGTTCGCTTCGGTGGCGGAGACGATGCTGAGCAGACGGCTCAGGCGGCCGGGACGGTCCTCCACCATGACGCGCAAGACGAGGTAGCGGCCCGCGTGGGCGAGGCCGTGCTCGACCATGCGCGCAATGAGGTGCGCGTCCACGTTGCCGCCGCTGAGGACCACGGCGACCTTCTTCCCGGCGACCTGGACCTTGCCTCCCAACACGGCGGCGAGACCGACCGCGCCGGCCCCTTCCACAAGCAGCTTGCCTCTCTCCAGGACGAGCATCATGGCCTGCGTGATCTCCTCCTCCCCGACCACCACCAACTCGTCCACGTATTGCCTCACCAGGGGAAGGGTGAGCCTCCCCGGCGTCCCCACGGCGATGCCATCGGCCACGGTGGCCTTCCCCCGCACGGTGAGACGGCGGTTGGCCTTGTAGGAGTCGACAAGGGCGGTGGCGGCCTCGGCCTGCACGCCGATGACTTTGACGCCGGGCACCGTCTCCTTTATCGCTAGGCCGATCCCCGAGATCAGGCCTCCGCCGCCCACGGGTACGATGACCGCGTCGAGGCCCTCCGCCTGCTCGAGCATCTCTAGGCCGATGGTGCCCTGCCCCGCGATGATCGCGGGGTCGTCGAAGGCGGGGATGAAGGTCGCATCGTTCTCCCGCATGAGGTGGCGGGCGTGTTTTTGGGCCTGGTCGAAGTCATCGCCTTGGAGGAGCACCGTCGCGCCGTAGCCCCGGGTGGCCTCGACCTTGGGGAGGGAAGCACCCGAGGGCATGACGATGGTGCAGGGGATGCCAAGGTTGCCGGCCGCCAAGGCGACGCCCTGGGCGTGGTTGCCGGCGCTGGCGGCGATGACGCCCGAGGCCTTCTGTTCGGGAGTCAGGGCGGCGATCTTGTTGGCGGCGCCGCGGACCTTGAAGGAGCCTGCTCGCTGGAGGTTCTCGGCTTTGAGGAGGAGGTCGCACCCCGCCAGCCCGCCGAGGGAGTGGGCGGGCAGCATGGGCGTCCGAAGCGCCAGATCAGCGATGACGCTCCGGGCCCGGTGGACGTCCTGCAGGGTTACAGATGGCCTCATCCTCGACCCCCTGTGCGTGCCGAAGGTTCGCCAATAGCGTACACCTTGGTTAACGAACAGGGCGCCTCGGCGGTTGCCTCCCGATCTTTAGGTGGGGCGGAGGCGGTGCGGCTACGCGAGCATGCTCGTTGTAGACTCAATGAAACGCGGCTGGGAGGATTGTGCATGACGAGCGAAAAGGCGCGCACGGAGCGGATTCAGCGCGTGTATGCGTCGAAGGACTACGGCGAGCTGACGAGCGAGTACGACGGGTGGGCGTCGGAATACGACGCGGACCTGAAAACGCTGGGGTTCAGCGCGCCGAGGGCCGGCGCCGCGCTCTTGGCGAAGTACGTGGCCGATAAGGGTGCGAAGGTGCTCGACGCGGGGGCCGGTACGGGGATGGTCGGCGAGGAGCTGGCCGGTCAGGGCTTCAAGCGGGTCACGGCGCTGGACATGTCGCCGGGGATGCTGACGACGGCGAAGGAGAAGGGTGTCTACGAAGATCTTATGGTCGGCGAGCTTGGGAAGCCGCTGCCCTTCGAGACGGACGGCTTCGTCGGGACGACGTGCATCGGCGTACTGACGTTCGGCCACGCTCCGGCGGAGGCACTGGACGAGCTGGTCCGGGTGACGAAGGCGGGCGGGCCGGTGGTGTTCTCAATGCGCACCGACTTCTACACCGAGGGCGGGTTCGACGTGAAGCAGGCGGCGCTTGAAGCGGCGGGGACGTGGCGCCTACTGGAGCGGGGTGCGCCGTTCCAGCCGATGCCGCACGGCGAGCCGGATATTTGGTACGAGATGTGGGCGTACGAGGTGTCGTGATGCGCGCCTGGCGGCGCGCCCCCTCTCTCAGTCTCCCCCAGAGGGGACCTTTGCGTAACTCGGCGGTTGGGCTCCAGCAAGGTCGCGCGGCCCCCGCCACCCCCCGCCCTCACCCCAACCCTCTCCCAGCGGGAGAGGGGGCAAGACCTCCCCGCGCCGCCTCCCTTTCCCAAGGCCAGCGGGCGGTGTTCTTCCCCGCCCCGCCGGTCTTCCGACCATGGGGAGGGGTGCATAAAGATGCCCGTAGGGGGAGAGGGCTCAGGTGGCGGGCCGGTCTTCTGCTTGGAGTGGTGCTCGTCATTGTCGTCGCCGGCGCTTGCTCGTCCCCGTCCGGCGACGGCGGCACGGCGACGAGCGTCGCCCCTTCGCCGGCTCCCGCCACCCGAGCACCGGCTCCCGTTTCCCGAACGGGACCAGAGATCTTCGCCACGACCTGCGCCGTTTGCCATGGAGCCAACGGAGAGGGACAGCCCAACTGGCGCATCGCCAAGGAGGACGGGACACTCCCACCTCCTCCGCTCAATGGCGACGGCCACACCTGGCATCACGCGGACGGGCTCCTCTACCGAATCGTGAGTCGGGGCGGGGCGATACCGGGCTACAAGAGCGGTATGCCGGCGTTCGGGGACCAGCTCAGCCACCAAGAGATCATCAACGTGCTGACGTACGTGAAGAGCCTGTGGGGCGACAAGAGCTTTCAGGAGCATTCCATCCGGGAGACGCAGGGGCTCCTGAGTGAGAATGACCCGTTTCCGCCAATAGGCGGCTAGCCTCTCACGGCGTCCTCTTTCTCGCTATTCGCTCCCGCTGGGTGCACTTGCAACGGGGGCGCTACTGGTGGTACAAACTGGCGGTACAAGCATGCCGCGCTAGCGCGCGCGGGCGCGTGGGAAAGCGCGGGAAGCGCGGGATGGACCCAGGCTCGTTTTCGAGGGGGGGGTTGTCATGCGAGTATCACCCAAGACGTGGATAGTTTTCCTAGGCTTACTGTCGGTCTTAGCGTTGGCGGTGTCGGCCTGCGGAGACGGCGACGATGAGACCTTCAAGATCGGCGTGATGGAGTCGGTCACCGGCCCCGGCGAGACGTACGGGAACGTGGCCGTCCAAGCCAAGCAGATGGCGGTGGACGAGATCAACGAGGCCGGCGGGGTCGATGGGCGCATGCTGGAGCTCATCGTCGAAGACTCCAAGTGCAACGCGCAGGACGCCATCACCGCCTACCGCAAGCTCACCAGCGTGGACGGCGTCAAGATCATTCTCGGCACGTCGTGCAGCGGCGCCATGCTCGGCGCAGCGCCCTTGGCCGAGGCGGACGGCGTGGTCATGTTCTCCGGTCTGGCGACGAACCCGGACATCGCGAACGCTGGGGACTACATCTTCCGGACGTCCTTGAACGACGCCCAATTGGGTATCGACACCGGCAACCTGATGTGGGCCGACGGAGTCCGCAACCTGGCCACGATTACGGAGGCAACCGACTACGCCGAGGGCGTGCGGGGGGCCACCGTGGCGCAGTTCGAGAAGCGAGGCGGCACGCTGGTGGCCGAAGAGCGGTACGCCACTGAGGTGATCGACTTCAGGACGCAGTTGACGAAGCTGCTCAGCGCCAACCCCGACGGCCTGCACCTCGCCGCCCAGGGCGAGGCCTCCGGCGGGACCATCGTGAAGCAGGTCCGCGAGCTGGGCTACGAGGGCCCCATCTACAGCGAGGTCGTGCCGGTCGGGGCGACGGCGTTGGAAGTCGCGGGCGAGGCGGCGACCGGCCTGAAGGCGATCGTGGCGGACCTCGATCCCTCCAACACGACGGCGCAGGACGTGCTGAGGAACTTCCGGGCCCGCTACCAGTACGTGACGCTGCCGTGGTACATCGGTTCGGTCTACGACGACGTCTACATCACCGCCGAGTGTCTCGGGAAGACCGATGACGACCAGGACGCCGACGGGTTCCGGGACTGCCTCTACGACATCACCTGGAGCGGCGCCATCGGAGACAACTACAGCTTCGACGAGAACGGCGAGGTCGTCGGCCTCTCCAACCTCGTGGTAGAAGTCCTGCCGGTGGCGGAGCGAACGCCCGAGAACCAGGGCTATAAGGTCCTGGGCCCCGCCCCCAGCGGGTAAGCGACACGCCCGCGGCGCCCGGTCGTGACCGTCGGGGCGCCGCGGGGCAGATCGGCGGTCCGGAGCGCTGGCTCCGCCGTACCGAGACCAGTGAGGGCGGAAGCCTTTGCTTAGCAGCGCGGCCGACCATCGCAGGCTCCTCGCCGCCGTACTCACCGCCGCGGTCGCGGGCTACGTCGCCTGGAAGATCGGCCAGTCGCCCAATCAGGCGCTGCAGTTCACCTTCAACGGGCTCTCCGTGGGGGCCGTCTACGCCCTGCTGGCGATGGGCTTCACCATCGTCTACAGCACGGTCTGGTTCTTCGACCTGTACTACGGGGCCGCCGCCGCCCTGGGCGCCTACGGCGTCTTCTACCTGCGGTCGCAAGAGTCCTTGGGTGGGCTACACGCGGTGAACTCGCCGTACGTCAACGGCGTCTTCGCCGCGGTCGTCGCCGCGGTCGTCGCGTGGGCCCTGTACGAGGCGTTCTACAGCCGGCTGCGGGCCCGTGCCGGGCCGACCGCCTTGCGCGCCGGCTGGGGCCTCCTGGCCGTGGGGGCCGGAGTCTACGCGGGAGTGGTCCTCAGCTATCCGGCGGACCTACACGTCCTGCTGAGCCCCGCCGTCGGCGTGCTGACGGCCTTGGCGGCGTGGTGGGCGCTTCGACAGGGCGGCGAGGCGCTTGTGGGAAGCGCCGCCCCCCGGCCGCTCGCGGTCGTAGCCGCTGTCGCCGGAGCGGTTATCGGGGCCTACTGCGGCCTCCTCGTCGCCGGCGCGCCCGGGGCCAAGCTGTACCTGAGCTGGGCGGTGTCCTGCCTGCTGGCGGGGACCGTGGGGCTCGCTCTGTACCGGGGCTTGTACGTGTACATGCGGCAGCGGGCGAGGTCGCCGCTGGTGATGCTGGTCGCCACGCTCGGCATTCTGCTGGTCATCAGCGCGTTCATCGTCATTCTCTTTCAGAGCGCGCCGCGCCCGCTACCGGAGCCCTTCGGCAGCGAGCCGTGGACCATTGGCGGCGCCTACATCAAGGGGTTCAACGTCTTCACCATCGGGGTGGCCCTCGCCGGTTTCGTCGGGTTGTTGGTCTTCCTCAAGAAGACGGCCTTCGGGAGGACGGTGCGGGCCATCGGCGACGACGAAGAGGTGTCGAAGGTGGTGGGGATCAACACGACGGTCGTCATCGCCATCGTGTTCTTCATCGGGGCGGTCTTCGCCGCGTTGGCCGGGCTGCTGAGCGGCCACGATACGGCCATTCAGCCGAGGATGGGGCTGCTGCTCCTGCTGAAGGGGTGGATCGCCTCGGTGGTCGGCGGCATCGGCAACCTCTACGGGGCTATCGTCGGCGGATTCGCCTTGGGTATGGTCGAGCAGTTTGGTATTTGGGACCTGGCCGGCGAATGGAAGGACGTCATCTCGTTCGTTATCCTCATCCTATTCCTGTCGTTCTGGCCCATGGGGCTGTTGCCGAGGAAGTAGGCGTGTCGTGATGCTATCGCGGGTGACTGCGCGCGATACCCGGGAGCTTCTGCGGCTCAACCGGGGCAACGTGGAGGTGTGGGCGAACCTGCTCGTCATCTCCTGGGCGGTCGCGTTCGCGCTGTGGCAAGGCGTCGGCTTTGCGATCACGGTGGGCACGGTGTTCGCCATCTGGGCGATCTTGGCCGTCAGCCTGAACCTGGTGGTGGGATTCACCGGACTGCTTTCGATAGGGCACATTGGCTTCTTCGGCATCGGCGCCTACGCGATGGCCATCCTCACGTCGCAGACCTCGTACGCGGAGCTGCGGACCGAGTCCATCCCCACCTTCGGCTGGCCTTTCTTCGCCGCGCTGCCGGTCTGCGTCCTCTTGGCCGGCTTGGTCGCGGTGGTGGTCGGCGTCGTCTTCAACCGGTTCAGGGACGATATCTACGTCCTGGTGTCCTTTGGCTTCGCCATCATCTCCTTCAACGTCTTCCTGAACTGGCGCGGCCTAACCAGGGGAGCCTTCGGCATCCACGAAATCGCCCGCCCCGAGATCGGCGGGTGGGTGTTCGACGGCGAGCTGGAGTTCCTACTCTTCTGTTTTGCGGCCCTGGCTGTGGTGGTGCTGATCGCCTGGTTCCTGGTGACGTCCTCCTTCGGGCGGGTGCTGACCGCGATCCGGGAGGACGAGCAGGCCGCCGAAGTCTTCGGCTATCAGGTGACCCGGTACAAGCTGGCCATCTGGGTCATCTCGGCCATGATGGCGGGTCTGGCCGGCGGCCTGTTCGGGAGCTGGACGACGTTCGTGGACCCGAACTCGTTTGTCCTGTTGGAGTCCGTGCTCCTCGTGGCGATCGTGATCCTCGGGGGGCTGGCGACGATCTGGGGTTCGCTCCTGGGGGCCATGGCCTTCGTTCTGTTGGAGGAGGGGATGCGCTTCCTACCTTTCCTGCCCACCGAGCACATCGGCCAAGCGCGGCAGGTGGTGTTGGGCATCCTGCTGGTGGCGCTTATGCTGTTCCGGCCCCAAGGCCTAACGGGGAGGTACAAGCTGTGACCGCGGACCGTCCCGAACCCGGCGACGACTACGCGCTGGAGACCGTCGAGATCTCGAAGCACTTCGGCGCCGTGAAGGCGGTGGACGAGCTTAGCATCGTCATTCCCAAGACGGGGATCACCAGCATCGTCGGGCCCAACGGCTCGGGAAAGTCGACGTTGGTGAACCTGCTGAGCGGCGTGCTGCCCCTCGACGGCGGCATGGTGATCATCGGCGGCACCGGCTTCAAGGTGGTGAAGGCCTACGAGACGCCGTCCCACGGCCTTGCGAGGACGTTTCAGGAGGTGCGGCTCTTCGATCAGATCTCGGTGTGGGACAACATCATGGTGGTCCTCACCAACCGCAAGCTCTTCCCCGCCATGATCGAACGGACGAAGCCCAGTCACCGGGAGAAGGCGCAGAGGATTCTGGAGGACGTGGGGATGTGGGAGAAACGGGACTCGCTGGCCATGGACCTGTCTTACGGCCAACGGAAGCTGCTGGAGATCGGCCGCGCCCTGGCCTTGGACGTGAACATCTATCTGTTCGACGAGCCCTTCGCCGGCCTCTTTCCGCAGATGATCGAGCGAGTCAAGGGCATCGTGAAGCGGCTGCGGGACGAAGGCCGCACCCTCATCTTCATCTCGCACAACATGGACATCGTGCGGGAGCTTCCCGACCGCATCATCGTGCTCGACAGCGGGAGGCTGCTCACCGCGGGAGACGTCCACGAGGTCCTGAGCCGCGCCGAGGTCATCGAGGCGTACCTCGGCGTCTAGCCCCCACACGGAAGACGTATGGATGCCACGGCGGAAATAGCGCAGCAGCCCGGCGATGAAGCAGCCGGCGGGGAGATGCTGCTCGAGCTGGTCGACATCTCCGTGCGGTACGGGGCGGTGCGGGCGCTGGAGGAAGTATCGCTGGGCGTCCGCAGGGGTGAACTGGTGGCGGTGATGGGGCCCAACGGCGCGGGGAAGTCCACCGTCCTCAAGGCCATCATGGGGCTGGCCCCAGTCGTCGGGGGGACGGTCTACCTGCGGGGCGAGCCGCTGTCCGAGGCCACGCACGAAATCGTGAAAAAGGGCGTTGCGTTCGTTCCCCAGGGGCGGCGGGTCTTCACGCATCTCACCATTGAAGAGAACCTGGAGATGGGCTGCCTGTACCTGAACGACAAGACGGAGCAGGCCCGGCGGCTGGACTCGGTGATGGAGCTGTTCCCCGTTCTCCACGAGAAGCGCCGCGACGTGGCCAGCCAGATGTCGGGAGGGCAGCAGCAGATGTTGGCGCTGGGCCGGGGGCTCATGGCCACGCCGGAAGTCTTGCTGCTCGACGAACCGACGCTCGGCCTCGCGCCGATCATCGTCAAGGAAGTCTTCCAGAAGGTCGCGGAGATCAACGAGCGGCTCAAGATGACTACGTTCATCGTCGAGCACAACATCAAGGGCGTGCTGGAAATCGCCGACCGGGCCTACGTGCTGGACAAGGGCATGGTCGCGCATGACGGCACGCCGGAATCCGTGCGGCAGACCAATATCTTGACCGACGTCTTCCTGGGCAGGGTCAACCCTGCTCGGGCGGAGGAGGCGGAGTAGTGCGTACCGGCGGCATGCGTCGAGGTCTGTTGCGGTTGCGTTGGCTCGCCCCATTGGCAGCTCTTGCGCTGGCGGCCGTCTCCTGCGGCGGCCCCGCCTTCGAGGCCGGCCCGCTCGGCGCCGTCGAGGTGGCCCCCGGCGAGGCGATCCAGATACGGTCGATGCAAGTCCTGACGGGGCTCGGCGATCTGGGGGTTCCCATTCAGCGCGGCGCCGTGTTCGCGGTAGAGGACTACGGCCCCATCCATGGCCGCGAGGTCTCGCTGGGCGCGGGCCTCGACTCGCTCTGCACCGCGGACGGCGGCCGCGCCGCCGCCGAGACGGTCATCGGCGACCCCCGGGTCGCCGGCGTCATCGGCACGTCCTGCTCGGTGGCCGCCGCGGCGGCCTCGCCGATCATCAGCGAGGCCGGCCTGGTGATGATCGCCGCCTCGACGACCTCTCCGTCGCTGACCTCTGATCTTCAGGGCACCGCCGGGCCGAACTACCATCCCGGCTACTACCGGACGGCGAACAACGACCTCTACCAGGCCCGCGCCGTGGCGCAGTTCGCCTACGGCGATCTCGGCCTCCGCAAGGTGGCCGCCATCCACGACGGCGATCCCTACACCACCGGTCTCACCGGCGCGTTCACGACCGCGTTCGAAGGGCTTGGCGGATCGGTGGAGATAGCCGCGGTCAGCAGGGGGGACACGGACATGGTCCCCGTCCTCACCCAACTCGCCGCCGGCGGGCCCGACGCCCTCTTCTTCCCGCTCTTCCGGGAAGAGGGCGCCGCCGTTGTAATGCAGGTCGGCGAGGTCGCCGGACTCGAGGACGTCACGCTGATCGGCGGCGCCGCCCTGGTGGTCTCCGACTTCCTCGCCATCCCCGAGTCGGAGGGGGTCTACCTCCCCGGCCCCGACTTGCACTTCGACGCCAACGTCAACGAGGCGACCGGCAAGAGCGGCGCGACGCTCGCCGCGGGGTACCGCGAGCGGTACGGCGAGGCCCCCAGCTCGGCCTACATGCCCCACGGCTACGACGCCGCCACGATGCTCCTCAGAGCCATCGAGGAGGTCGCGGTCGTCGACGGGGATACGCTCTACATCGACCGGGCCAAGCTCCGGGAGGCCCTGACCGGCCTCATCGGCTTCGAGGGCGTCATCGGTACCATCTCCTGCGACGAGTTCGGCGACTGCGGCGTCGGCGGCGTGGAGATCGCCCACCACACCGATTCAAGCGTCACCGACGTGGCCGAACTTCCCGTCGTCTACCGCTTCGCCCCGTAGCCGCGGGCGCTGGGCCGCGACGGCCCGTAACCAACCTATCGCCGAGACGAGAGAGGGAGGCTTTCTGATGGGGCAGGGACCAGCCGCGCGCCCCGCCTGGGTGTCGGACGAGATGTTCTCGTTCGAGAGCAAGTTCTTCACCACGCCGTCCGGCCATACGATGCACTTCGTCGATGAGGGCGCGGGCGAACCGATGGTGTTCGTGCACGGCAATCCGTCGTGGTCGTTCGAGTTCCGGCATCTGGTCCGGGAACTGCGGTCGAGCTTCCGGTGCATCGCCCCCGACCATATCGGCTTCGGCCTGTCGTCCCGCAGCGACCGGCGCGAGGACCATCGACCTGAAGCGCATGCGGAGGCGCTCGCGGCGCTGCTCAATCACCTTGACCTTCGGGACGTGACCCTGTTCATGACCGACTGGGGCGGGCCGATCGGGTTGGACTTCGCGCGCAAGCATCCGGGCCGGGTCAAGCGAATCGTCATCACGAACACGTGGTGTTGGCCCGTCGGGCGCGATCTTCACTTCCGGCTGTTCAGCTTCATGATGTCGAGTTGGGTTGGACGCTATCTCATCAAGCGCCGCAATATCTTTGTGAACAGTGTCGTGCCTAGGGCTGTCGGCAAGAAGGGCGTGTTGACGCCGGCGGTGATGGACCACTACCGAATGGCCCAACCGACGCCCGAGGCGCGCACGGCGAGCGCGGCGCTGCCCGGGGCCATCATCGGCGCGACCGACTGGCTGCGGTCAATCTGGGATGACCGGGCAACGTTCAGAGAGAAGCCCGCGCTCATTCTCTGGGGGCTCAAGGACATCGCCTTTCGGAAGAAGGAGTTCGAACGGTGGCGGTCCGAGCTGGCAAACGTCGAGGCGCACGAGTTCGACGACTGCGGCCATTTCCTCGCCGAGGAGGCGCCGGGCAAGATCGCACCCCTGTTGCGCACGTTCATGGCGCGGACGTAGGGAATCGCCTCGGCGGCGTGGAGATAGATCCGCGCGATAGACCCGCTCCCACCCGCACTCCTGCGATATCCACTGAAGGACGTGCCGGAGGCGGAGCGCCGCAAGGTCCTAGTGGAGAACGCGGTGCCCGTGTTCAAGCTGTAGCCGCCGCGTGGCTAGCGGATAACGACGACCTCGACGCCGGCGACCTCACGCCAGAGCCGGTCGGCGGTCACCGCCGGGGCTTCCATCCACCGCGCGAGCGTAAGGCAGGCGCAGTCAGCGAGTGAGAGCCCCAGCCGCCGCGTGTCGCTGTGCAGCGTACCGGCGGCGTAGGCCGCCGCCTCGCTAAAGGGAACCACACGCAAGGCCAACTCATCAAGTCGGGCCCGTGCCGACGCGGAGAGGATCCCGTCATCCGCTAGCTTGGTGACGACCTCGCACAGATTGACGGCGCTGATGGCTGCCCCGGAAAGGAACTCCCGGACGCGCGCGGCTCCTGCTTCATCCCAAAGGAGTGTTAGCACCGCCGATGCGTCGAGTACGGTTCTACTCACGCGCGGCCTCGCGCCGCCGCTCCGCGATAAGTTCCTCTGACGGGCTCACGCCGGGGCGGGCGTGCCGACGGACTTCCTCTTGGAGCCACGCCAACGCCTGTTCCTGGGTGGTGATGCGCAGGCCCCCGTCCACGAAGGAGATGGTCATCCGGTCCCCAGGCTCGACCCCGAGGGCCTTGCGATGCGCGGCGGGGATGACGATCCGGCCCCCTGGTCCTAGGCGGATACGGGTTGTCATGCGTTCCGCAAAGGGTTTAGCTCGGACGGACTTCTTGCGCGCGGTGGTCATGGCGGTTTCCCCTGAAGGTGGTTCTTAGGCATTAGTATGGCAAAATATGCTATTAATGGCAAATAATATCTTTTGTGGCCGCCGTCCCTACTCCACGACTACCGAGTAGTCCGTAGCCAGCGCCGCCGGCGCGTAGTCGCCCGTCTCGCCGGGGACGGTTACGGGGCCCGCCTCGCGGGAGGGGAGGAGCACCGAGGCCTGGCCCGGCGCGGTGACCTCGCCGCGCTGGTTCTCGATCCAGACTTCGAGGTCGGCGATGCGGTGGACGCCGTCGACGCGCTTGGCGACGACCTTGCCGTGGACCCAGGACGTGTCGCCGATGTAGTTGAACTTGCGGATCTGGTCGGAGTGGCGGAAGAGCCAGCCGTCGTCGCCGGCCCAGTTGCCCACGAGCTGCATCATCCACTGCGTGCGCATGCGGCCGTAGTCGTAAGGGCGGGGGTTGCCGATGCGCTTAGCGCGGATGGCGTCCCAGTGCACCCGCTGGGCGGCGTCCCAGGCGCCGTACTCGTTGTGGGTGTAGAAGTTGGGGGCCTTGACGCGGTTCCGGTAGGCGGCGCGGAGAGGGCCGACGTTGAACTGGCCGAAGCCGTTGCCGATGTGCCAGCAGATGATGTCGGTGACGCAGAGCGGGCCGCGCACGATCGAGGGCAGGCGGTCGCCCTCGGCGACGTCCTCCCAGTAGCGGGGCTCGGCCCCGCGGACGTACTCGCTGGCGTAGGCCTCGTCGATCTTGGCGAGGTAGGCCTCGTCGTAGGCCGGGTCGTCGATGGTGAGGTTCTTGCCCTTCTTCTCCGACGCCTCGCGCTCGACGTGGAAGAAGTAGTTCATCAACACGCCGGTGAGCTCGCCGTGCTGGTTGACGTACTCGTTCTTGTGATGAACGACGGCCGCCTTGCCGCCGAAGCTCGTCTCCTTCTCCTCGACCTTGGAGATATAAAAGCGGCGGGTGATGACGTCGCCGGGGTGGATGGGGCGGTAGAACTCCCAGGAATTGCCCGAGAGATAGTTGGGGACACCGCTGAGCGCGCCGCGGCCCTTCTCACGGACGTCGGGCGGGATCGGCTTGGCGTTCACGATGCCGCAGGTGGTCATGTAAGCCGGCGGAGCGACGACTGAGCCCCAGCGGGTCGTCGCGCCGTAGTCGGGGTCGGTGTGGAGGGGGTTGTCCTCGCCGTAGCCGTAGCAGTAGTGGCGGATGGAGTCCTCGGAGGCGACGGTGTTGAAGGGCTTGGGGCGAGGGGCGAGGATGCCGACGCGCGCCCGCATCCGGGCGATGCCGTCGGGCGTGATCCGGCCCCGCATTTCCTTGGGTCGGCTCTTCGCGGAATGGGTCTCGGCCATGGCGCATCCTCCTGAGTAACGGCGCGGTCCGAGTATAGCGTCCGGCGCGGTGGACGCCTCTGTTGGATAGCGGTAGACTACCTCTGGCCCGGCCTGATGGGCTAGGAGTAGGCCGGGGCCGATTGCAGACCACGGAGGGACCGATGACCACGCAAACGAAAGTAACCTACAAGTGCGTTTCCGCGGACTCGCACGTGAACCCGCCGCCCACCATCTACGCCGATCGCGTACCGGCGGGGTTGAAAGACCGCGCCCCGAGGGTCGAGAAGAAAGACGGCAAGGAAGTGCTGCGCTTCGAGGGCCGTGAGCAGAAGTTCATGTCCTTGGCCGGGGCCGCGGGCGCGGACTACGCCAAGCTCAAGGTCGAGAGCGACGTCGCCCAGAAGGGCCACGCCGGCGGCTGGGACCCCATGGCGCGCATCAAGGACATGGACACCGACGGCGTCGACGCCGAGGTGCTCTACGGCAGCGGCGACGGCGGCGGCGTCGAGATGAAGACGACCGACCGCGAGCTGCGCTTCGCGATGATGCAGGTCTACAACGACTGGCTGGCGGACTACTGCTCCCCCAACCCCGCGCGCCTTGTGGGCATCGCCGAGATCCCGTTCTGGGACACCGATCTGGCCATCTCCGAGGCCACGCGCGCCAAGAAGCTGGGCCTGCGCGGCGTCCTGCTCCCCTCGATCCCCGCGGTGGACACCTCCGACCCCAGCGACAAGTCGTACATCGATCCGGTCTACGAGCCGCTCTGGTCGGCCCTAGAAGACCTCGAAATGCCGATCAACTTCCACCTGGGCGGCAAGCCCCGGACCCGCGGCCTGGAGCAGATGCTGCTGGTCAGCGTCACGGTGAACAAGGCCATGATGGCCGAGCCGATGACGAGCCTGATCTTCAGCGGCGTGCTCAAGAACCATCCCAAGCTCAAGCTGGTCTCGGTCGAGAGCGGCATCGGCTGGATGGCGTTCTTGGTGGACTGGATGGACCATAGTTGGGCGCGCCACCGCTATCACACCAAGAGCCCGTTGGATGAGCAGCCCAGCGAGATATGGCGTCGCCATATCTACGGCACGTTCATCGAGGACTATGTCGGCGTCCGCGAGCGGCACACCATCGGCATCAACCGCATCATGTGGTCCAGCGACTACCCCCACATCAACAGCACGTGGCCGAAGTCGCAGGAGTACATCGCCAGGCACCTCGAAGACGTCCCCGAGGACGAGCGGCGCATGATCATCGCCGACAACTGCGTCGAGCTCTACAACCTCAACAGCTAGCGCGAACGCCCCTCTTCCCCAACGAAAGCGTCCTCACCCCTCTCCACGTGGAGAGGGGTGAGTCTATTTCGGCCCGCGCTTCTCTAAGAAGGTCCTTGCGCAACCGGAGTGGCGCGTCCCTCGCCACCCCTGCGGCGGCCCTCTGTGACACGCCCCCTTGACGGCCCGCATCGTCGCTGGTAGTCTAACGATAGCGAACGAACGTTCTTATCAGCCCAGCCCTCCGATGGTGGCCATCGGCCGCTAGCCCGCCCTGAGAGGGGGCGGAGTTGCACTGCCTCTACAGTGTTAGAGGGCGGTAAGAAAGTCGGTTGCGGCCCGTGAGGGCCGTCCGCCGGAGTTGCCGAAGCGGTGGACGGATTGCGGGAGAGACGGCCCCATTGCCCCTTGCCGGCAAGGGAGACGGGTCCATTGCCTCCCACGGAATTGCGGAGACGGGACGAGCCCCGGTTACGCAAAGATCTCCAGAGGGGGATGAGGTTTAAGGCAGTCCCGCCTACCCTCCCTCGCCGGGGTCCGAGTGGGTTCTCCCGGCGCGTCCTACCATTCCGGCGCGGGCTGGGCTATCCTTCGCGCCGGCGCTGGGGCGTCCGCTGCATCCGGCGACGTGAGGAGGCTGTCATGCTGCAAGGCGAGAAGATTCTCGTGACCGGGCCCGCGGGGCAGGTCGCGTTCCCGGTCTGCGAGGCCCTGGCGAAGGGTAACGAGGTCGTCGGGATCGCCCGCTTCAGCAACCCCGACGACCGGGCCCGCGTCGAGGCCGCCGGCGTCAAGGCGGTCAAGCTGGACTTGGGCGTGGACTCCTTCGACGCGCTCGACGACGACTTCACCTACGTCCTCAACTTCGCCGTGGTGAAGAGTCCCGGCATCGACTTCGACTACGACCTCGCGGTCAACGGCGAGGGGACTGGCCGGCTCATGTATCACACGAGGAAGGCGAAGGCCTTCCTGCACTGCTCCTCGACTGCCGTCTACAAACCCACCGGCGGGCGCAAGCTCAAGGAGACCGACCCCCTCGGCGATAGCCACGGGGTCATGGGCTTGGCGACGTACAGCATCTGCAAGATCGCCAGCGAGGTCGTCGCCCGCTTCGCCTGTACGCAGTTTGGCGTCCCCACCGTGATCGCCCGTCTCAACGTGCCCTTCGGAGACAACGGCGGCTGGCCGTACTACCACCTGCTGGCGATGTCGCAGGGGCTGCCGATTCCCGTCCACCCCTCGCTGGGCAACTACTACGCCCCGATCCATGAGGACGACGTCGTTGCTCACGTCGAGCAGCTGTTGGCGGCGGCCTCCGTCCCCGCGCTCACGTTGAACTGGGGCGGCAGCGACGAGGCGAGTATCGAGGAGTGGTGCGCCTACATGGGCGAGCTAACCGGCCTCGAACCGAAGTTCGACTACACCGAGCAGGCCCTGGGCAGCATCTCGCCAGACCCAGACAGGATGCACGAATACCTGGGCCGCACCACGGTGCATTGGAAGGACGGCCTGCGGCGCATGATCGAGGCCCGCAACCCGGAGCTGCTCCGCCGGTAAGCCCCAAGAACCCCTATGCGAACGACGCCGCGCCCCGACCGCGGCGGGAGGTCGGACTTGCCTGCCAAGATTCCTGCGAAGTGGGACCGTGAAGCGGATGTCGTCGTGCTTGGGTCGGGAGGCGCCGGCCTCGTGGCCGCGACATTGGCGCACGACGGCGGGGCCGAGACGCTGCTGCTGGAGAAGGCTCCGCTGATCGGCGGCACGACCGGCGTCTCCGGCGGAATGCCCTGGGTCCCCCGTAACAAGCACATGGCCGCCGTGGGCGTCGAAGACTCCCGCGAGGACGCCCTGACCTATCTGCGCCGTCTCACCTTGGGCATCGAGCCCGATTCCTCGTTGCTCGAGGTCTACGTGGACACTGCGCACGAGATGGTCGACTACCTCGAAGCGCACACGCCGCTGCGCATGTTCTCCACAAGCTGGTTCGCCGACTACTACCACAAGTTCCCCGGCGGCAAGCAACGAGGCCGCTCCATCGAGAACCATCCCTTCGACGCCAAGCAGTTGGGCGAGTGGGCGGAGCGGCTCCGCATAAGCCCCATCTATCCGCGGATCACGATGGAGGAAGGCTCCGTCGCCACCGACCCGTCGCAGATCAACTTCTCGTTGCTGGCGGAGCGGGCCGAGAACGACGTGCGCACCATGGGGGGCGCCCTCGTTGCGTCGCTGTTCAAGGGGCTCCTCGACCGCGGCGTCGAGGCGCTGACGGAGGCGCCGGCCCGCGAGCTGGTGCTCGACAGCGACGGCGCGGTCGTCGGCGTGCGGGCCGAGTACGAGGGCCGCGACCTCTACGTCGGCGCACGGAAGGGCGTGGTGCTCGCCACCGGCGGCTTCGAATGGAACAAGGAGTTGGTGAGCGCCTTCCTGCGGCAGGGCCTCACCCACCCGCTCAGCCCGCCGTACAACGATGGCGACGGCCTCGTGATGGCGATGGAGGCCGGGGCCGCGCTGGGGAACATGGGGCAGGCCTGGTGGAGTCCGGCAGTGGTGGACCCCACCATGGAGTTCGAGGGCCATCCCCTCGCACATACCGGCAGCGGGATCCCCACGCTCCCCGGCGCGATGTTGGTCAACCGCGCCGGCAGGCGGTTCGTCAACGAGTGCACCACCTACATGGACCTGCCCAAGACGTTCTACAACTTCGACCCGGTGGCGCAGGAGCACCCCAACTACCCCGCGTGGGCGATCTTCGATGACGCCTGCAAGAGCAAGAACATCATCTTCACCATGATGCCCGGCGAGCCCGCCCCGGACTGGGTCGACCAGGCGCCGACGATCCGCGAGCTGGCGGACAGGATCGGCGTCGACCCCGACGGCCTCGAGGAGCAGGTGGCCCGCTTCAACCGGTTCGCCGCCGAGGGGGTTGACCCCGACTTCGAGCGGGGCGCCAAGGCCTACGGGCCGCACACCGGCGGCGATTACGATCCGAAGAGGACGCTGTCCCCGCTGGAGACGCCGCCGTTCTACGCCCTCCCCATCCTCTGGGGGGCGCTGGGGACCAACGGCGGGCCGCGCATCGACGCAGATGCGCGGGTGAAGAACAACCGAGGCGGCCACATCGAGGGACTCTTCGCGGCGGGGAACGTGGCGGCGGGCGTCTTCGGCCCCACCTATCCGGGGGGCGGCGCGACGCTGGGCCCCGCGATGACGTTCGGCTACATCGCGGGGAAGGCGGCCGCGTCGCGGCCCTCGCGGGCCCTGCCGTTGGGAGGCTAGGCCGTGGCGGAGGGTGAGGCCGTCCGAGACGTCGGCGCGCCAATCGAGGCGGTGTGGCGCTTCATCAGCGACATGGACAACTGGGCCCCGCTGGTGACCGGCTATCAGTCGCACGAGCGGCTGTCGGAACGCGAGTCGCTGTGGACGCTCAAGGGCCAAGTGGGACAGTTAAGCAAGGCCGTGACGTTCCACGTAGACATCACTGAGTGGGCCGAGCCGTCGAAGGTCGCGTTCACCCTCAAAGGGACGAACGACAACGTCGCCGGATCGGGCAGCTTCAGCGCGGCGCCGGCGGACGGCGGCGCAACGAGGATGCACGTGCGCCTTGAGCTGGTGCCGGGCGGGCTGCAAGGTCCCATGGTGAACGCGCTGCTGAAGCCCGTCCTCCCCAAGGTCTGCGACGAGTTCGCCGCGACCCTCGCGGCCGCGATCGAGGAATCGCACCGCGCCGCCGAGTGACGCGCGTGCGGGCTAGCGGAAGCGGCCGAAGCGGGGGAGCGGGCCGCCCATGAGGGGGCGGGCGTAGTCGCGGAAGAGGCGCGTGGGGAACTCGGTGACCGGCTCGGAGAAGCCCTCGGGGAGCAAGCGCTCCTTGCCCGCCATGGCCTCCAGCGGAGCGAGGCCGACGCCGCACCGATAGGGGCCTTCGGGGGCGCGCACCAGCGTGACCACCTTGCCGCTCTCGCCCTGCAGGGCGTAGCGCACCGCCGCCTCGCCCACCATCCGCGCCTCGCGGGCATCGACCCGAGAGACGGTCGGGGCCATCGACCGCGCCAGCATCCCAGGCTTAGTGAAATTGGCACGTACCTTCAGACGCCGGCTCGCCAAGCGAGACAGATAGTGCGCCGGGCTGGGCCAGTAGGCGTGGCCGAACTCATCGACGAAGTCGGGCTCACCGCCGGCCCCCAGCGGCCCGTCGGGGCCCTTGGCATTCTCGGCGACGACCGCGACGGCGTGGCCGAACTTGGTCATCGCCTCGTCAAGCAGGGCCAGAAAGCGGTCCTCGTGGGCCACCCTCTCCGGGCTGACGATCGCGTGCGGTGCATCGCGCTCCTCACGCTTGCCCATGCCCGACGACACTGCGAGCCACGCCGCGTTGCGCCCCATCGCTTCCATGACCAGGATCGGGCGGTCGACGCCCATAGCCTCGGCGTCCCGGGCGGTGCTCATCGTCGCGAGGGCGAGGTAGCGCGCCGCGCTGCCGAAGCCGGGGCAGTGGTCTGTCGCCGGGAGGTCGTTGTCGACGGTCTTGGGCACACCCATCACCGTGAGCGGGTAGTCCCGCTTCCGCGCCGCTTCGCCGAAGAGGCGGGCGTTCTCGGCGGAGTCGTTGCCGCCGATGCTGATCAGGCAGGTGACGTTATGCGACTGAAGAGCCTCGAAGACGGCGGGGAGGTCTTCGTCGGTGATCTTGCGGCGCGCCGTGCCCAACGCCGACCCCGGCGTGCGGGCGACCGCGCGCCAGACGGACTTCGGCTGAGCGGACAGGTCGATGAACTTCCCGTCGATGAGGCCGCGGGGCCCGTGGTCGGCCCCAAGGACGCGCTCGAACGCCCCGCTGCGCTCGGCCTCGTGGAACACGCCGGCCAGACTCTGGTTGATGACGTGCGTAGGCCCACCGGACTGCAGCACGAGCAGCGATCCCTTGCGTCCTTTCGGCATCGGTAAGTTCTCCCTATTCCGTGCGCCGCCGCTATGGCGTTGCTACTTCCATTCTACGATTGCCCGCCACTAGGCCTCAGTCCGGCCGCGCCGCCGACGGATATCCGAAGGGGTGTGATAGACTTCACGTTCGGCGTGCCCCGTCCGAGGCCGCGGCGTCCCTTCATGGCGGATATTCCACGTTCCCGCAGCGGCAAACAGGTCGGCGATGTCGCCCTTCCCCTCCTCCGTGAGGCAGGCGCGCTGCTTCTCGACCGTTTCCACGACGAAAAGAACGTGCGCGAGAAGGGGCGCGCCAATATCGTCACCGACGTGGACTTCGAGGCCGAGGCGCTGATCTTGGAGCGCCTCCGCGCCGAGTACCCCGACTTCGGCGTACTCGCGGAGGAGTCGGGCGAGAGCGGGAGCGCGGCGTCCCCCTACGTGTGGATCGTCGATCCGCTGGACGGCACGCGGAACTACGCCATCGGCGTCCCCTACTTCGCCACAACCATCGCCCTTGCACACGACGGCGAGGTGCTCTACGGCGCTACCTACGATCCCTCGCGCGCCGAGATGTTCGAAGCGCATCGCGGCGGCGGCGCCGTCTGCAACGGGCGCCCTCTGTGCGTCTCCGATAGGACGAGCCTGAGCGCCGCCACGCTGGCCACCGACATGGGCTACGACGACGCCATGGCCGGCTTCGCGCTGCAGCTGCTCGACCGGCTCTGGCCGGGGATGCAGGCGGTCCGCATCATGGGGTCGGCGGCGCTCGGGCTGGCCTACGCCGCCTCGGGGCGCGCCGATATCTACTTCCACCACTGCCTCGCGCCGTGGGACATCGCGGCGGGCGTGCTGATCGCCCAGGAGTCCGGCGCGGTGGTCACCGACCGGAACGGCGCGCCGATCTCGCTGGAAAGCCCCTCCATCATCGTCGCTAACGAAACGCTCAAGGCCGAGTTCCTGCGCATCACCGAGGGCCTGCCCTGGCGCGAGGGGCCGGGCGGCTAGCGGCGGGGGCCTAGCAGCCGCGTCAGTTCCGCCATCGCTGGATGGATGGGCGCCGCGGAAGGCATACGTTCATACCGCTCGAGCAATTCCGACTCCGAGAATTGCCGTGGCCAGTCTAGGTCGGCAGTGACAGCGCCGTCGCCACTCACGACGATTGCGGAGAGGTTGAGCAGTCCGCTGAGGTCTCGCCCAAGCGCGCGTGAAGGGTGCTTCAGGCCCACGTAATGCACCCATACCTGTTGTACTAGATCGGACGCGCTCATAGATCCGGAGTCCAGCAGGGGCTCGATGATCCGCAGTTGCCGCTCCGCCAGCGCTCGGCGGCGGGGGCTGCGCAGCCGCCCGAACAGTGAGCGCGCGAACTCGCGATAGAGCAACCGCTTGTTGTGGGTAAGGATCTCTGCGGCGAGTGCGTTGCACCGCTCCGCGACCGCCGGCAAGGCGAACTTCAGAAACGGCGTGAGGTCGTGCCCGCTGTTGCGGGAGTCATACAACGCCCCCAGGTACTCCTCCACGTGCTCGTAGTAGTAGTTGGACAGGCTGACCATGACCATGTCATTGACTCCGGCCGCCCGTAGCATGAACGCCTCCAGTGCGCGTGCCGTGCGGCCGTTGCCGTCTCCGAAAGGGTGCATGGCGCCTATGTGGTAGTGGGCAGCTAGGGCTTGGATGATGCGGTCGTGCCTCTGGAATTCCCCAGTGAAGGCTTGGCCGAGAGCGCCGAATGCGGCGGCGAGATCGGTACCCCCTTCCGCGCCCCGGCAGCGCGAGCTCCCAAAGGTAACGTTCGCTCCAGCAAGCCGTAGCGCGCCAGGTGTGCAATGGTCATCGTCGCAGCCTGTGACGATGCGCCGGTGGATGTTCTGGACCAACTCGGCGGTAACCGGTCGGCTGGCCGGGACCTCGCGGAGCCAGCGGTAGGTTGTGTCGGCGGCCCGCAATTGCCGTTGCGAATGGGTCAGCCCGGAACTCGCGGGTGCGTCGGGGACGAAGGCTTCATCCTGTTCACGTTGGGTGAACTCGGCGCCCTCGATGCGCGAGGTGCCGACCGCCTCCAACCGCAGTTGCTCTTCGTGGACCTGCTCAATCCATCGGGACAAGTAGGGCAGCTGACTCAGGACACCGGCGGCAGTCTTGGCATCTACTAGCAGCCCGACTATGGCCGAGGCATCATAGCGCAGCCACTGCTGGGGTAGAGAATAGCGACTGATGCGGACGGTTGTCATGTACGGTTCATTTCCGCGTGCATTTTAGCGTTCATTTCCAAGATAGACTCTGTAGCATAGTAACAGAGTCCTAGTTCATTTCAACATTCATTTCCGCGTGCATTTCCGCGTGCATTTCCGATGAATGTCAGCGAGTTCTATCTTCCCTACGACCGCCCGGCCCGTTTCTGCGGTGTAGCGGCCCCCGCCCCCCGCTTACGGCTCCAGGAGCGCGAAGTACTCGACGTTGCCCGCCGCGCCGGTGAGGACCGATGTCGAGAGGCCGCGGACGCGGATGCCGCGGTCGATGGCCCAGAGGCCGACCTTGGCGAGCGTGGAGGCGCGCGCCAAGGGGTCGCGCACGATGCCGCCGCGCCCGACCTGCTCCCGTCCCGCCTCGAACTGCGGCTTCACCAGGCAGAGGGCGCGGCCCCCGGGCGCAAGGTGGGGCAGGACGTTGGGCAGCACCTGCGTGAGCGAGATGAAGGAGACGTCGACTGTGGCGAGGTCGGCGGGGCCGGGGAGCGTGAATGGGTGGTGGGCATTCGTCCTGTCGAAGACCGTTACCCGCTCGTCGCGCGCGACGCGGTCGTGAAGCTGGCCCCGCCCCACGTCGACGGCGTAGACCTTCGCCGCGCCGCGCTGGAGCAGGCAGTCGGTGAAGCCGCCGGTGGAGGCCCCCACGTCCAGGCAGACGAGGCCATCGGGATCGACGCCGAAGTGGTCGAGCGCTCCTTCGAGCTTGAATCCGCCGCGGCTCACGAAGCGGGGCGGCCGGTCGAGGTCGATCTCAACGTCGGGCGCGACGAGCGTCCCCGCCTTGTCGACGCGCTCGCCGCCGACGCGCACCCGGCCCGCCATGATGAGCCCCCGCGCCTGGGCGCGGCTCTCGGCCAGCCCCCGCTCGACGAGCAGGACGTCGAGGCGCGGCCTGGGTGGGCGCGGGCTCACCGGCCCGCTCCGGCGCGGACGCCTACTGCTTTTGTTACCATGATGCCCCGCCGGTAGCTCGCATGTCCTCGTCCGACGATCATCCTACACATTCCGGGGCCGCCGCTCCCAGCCCGTGGTACTCCCAACTCTGGCTGCTGGGCGCGGCCATGCGCCCCCAACAGCTCGCCAAAAACCTGCTGGTCTACCTGGCGTTCTTCTTCACGCTCGGTGAGGGCGGCGCGGAGGGCTTCTCCGACCACCTGGGGCTCTTCGGCGAGGCCTCCATCGGCTTCGCCCTCTTCTCCATCGTCGCCGGCGCGACCTACGTCTTCAACGACTACCGCGATCTCGCCGCCGACCGCCTCCATCCCACGAAGCGGGACCGGCCCCTGGCCTCGGGACGGCTCGCCCGCGGCTTTGCGCTCCCCGCCGCCGCCGTGCTCGCGGCGGGTGGGCTGGCGGCGGCCTTCGTCGTCGACCTTGGCTTTGGGGCGCTCCTCGCGCTCTACCTGGGAATCACGGCGGCCTACAACATACGCCTCAAGGACGAGGTCATCCTCGACATCTTTGCCATCGCGGCGGGCTTCGTGATCCGCGCCGCCGCGGGGGCGCAGATCATCGACGCGCCGATCTCGCCCTGGCTCTACGTCATGACGAGCCTGGGCGCCCTGCTCATCGCGTTGGGCAAACGGCGCGGCGAGCTCGCCACGCTCGGCGAGAACGGGTCGAGCCACCGCCCCGCGCTCGAACACTACTCGGTGGGCCTGCTCGACCATCTCCTCTCGGTGGTCGCGCCGGCGACGGTGCTCGCCTACACCCTCTACACCTTCACCGCCGGCAACCTGCCCGACGACAACTCGATGATGCTCACCATCCCCTTCGTCCTCTACGGCGTGCTGCGCTATCTCTTCCTCGTCCACACGCGAAACATGGGGGGCAGTCCCGAAGAGATCTTCATGAAGGACCGTCCGCTGCTGCTCAACTTCGTCTTGTGGCTCACGGCGTCGGCGGCCGTCCTGATCGTCGCCGCCTAGTCGTCGCCGGTTGACAGAGCGCCCCCCGGCGGTAGACTCGCCGAGGGCCTCACTCCGTCCCTGTATCTTGGGGAAGGGCAGGCGGCGAAAAGACTGGAACGGAGCGGGCCGCATGATCGAAGGCGAGAAAATCCTGATTACGGGCCCGACGGGGCAGGTCGCCTACGCCATCGCGGTGGAGTTGGCGAAGAAGAACGACGTCTACGCTCTGGCGCGGTTCGGCAAACCGGGCAGCCGCGACCGGCTCGAACGCCACGGCATGCAGTGCATCGCCGGCGACTTCGTCTCAGACGACCTCGGCTCCCTCATCGACGACGACTATGACCGTGTGCTCCACTTCGCCGTCTACCAGCAGGCGGGCAAGGCCGACTTCGAGTACGCCATCGAGGTCAACGCCGTGGGGACCGGCAAGCTGATGTACCACACTCGCAAGACGAAGTCGTTCCTCTACTGCTCGACGTGCTCCGTCTACAAGCCCCGGGGGCGCATCCCCCGCGCCGAGGACGATCCTCTGGGGGAAGGCCTTCCCGTCTCGCCCACCTACGGCCCCTCGAAGCTGGCGGGCGAGGCCGTGGTCAAGTTCCTCTCGCAACAGTTCGGAGTCCCCGCCACCATCGGGAGGCTGAACGCGGCCTACGGCAACGCGGGCGGGCTGCCCGCGATGCATCTCGCCATGCTGCGCGCGGGGAAGGCCATTCCCCTCTCGGCCGACGCCCCGAACCTGTACAGCCCGTTGCATGAGGACGACTACGTGTGGCAGGCGGTCAAGCTCCTCGAGGCCGCGAGCGTTCCCCCCGTCGTGGTGAACTGGTGCGGCAGCCAGGCCGTCGCCGCCGAGGACTGGTGTGAGTTCATGGCCGGACTCATCGGCGTGAAGGCCGAGTTCGACCGCGTCGCGTGGCACGCGGGGAGTAACTTCTGCGACACCACCCGCATGCACGCCCTTATCGGTGAGACGAAAGTCGATTGGCGCGACGGGATGCGCCGGCTCGTTGAAGCGACGCCCACCGAGGAGCGTTACCCCAGCGGCGCCGTTGAGCTAGAATAGAAGGCGGAGGCCGGTTCCCATGCCAGTGTATGAGTACTACTGCGAGACGTGCCGGAGCGGCTTCGAAGTCCGGCGCGCGATGAGCGAAGCTGACTCCCCGTCGGCGTGCCCTGAAGGCCACCCCGGCGCCAAGCGCGCCCTCTCCCTCTTCGCCACGGTGACGAGCGGCGGCAGCGCCATGCCGATGGACGACGCCGGCTGCGGCCGCTGCGGCGCCCCCGAGCCCGGCGCCTGCGCCTTCAACTAACGCTCAAGCCTCTCCCCCCTCTGGGGGAGACTGAGAGAGGGCACGCGCCGCTCTGCGCCGCAGCGCGTAGACGACGCCCCCGGTCAGCGCTGCCTGCCCCAAGGTCAGTCCCGCGATGGCGAGCGTCGCGTCGCGGAAGAAGGCCTCGGGGAAGATCATCACCAGGAAGTCCCGGTTGGGGTCGAGGAGCCAGAGGTCGTTGGCGAAGCTGATGACGTGGAACCGCGTGAAGAGCGCGTCGAAGCCGGCGGCTAACCCGATCCCCAGCGCGATGAGAATGGCGAAGCTCAGCGCCGCCCCGTAGACGAGCCCGCGTCCCACGGTGAGCAAGGCGGCGCGCCGCCCGACGAGGGCGAGGAGCGCCAGCGCCAGCCCGGCCATCGTGTAGAAGCTCACCCGCTCGATCAGGCTCACGCCCCGCATCAGGCGCTTCACGTCGATCATGTGCAGAATCTCTCGCTCGCTGAAGAGGTCACGCTCGTCGCCGTAGACCGTGGCTCGGACGTCCAGGCGCTCCTCGCCGCTGCGGAAGTAGGCCTTGATCTCGTCGGCAACGCGCCGCAGCTCGCGCGGCTCGATGCCGGTGCGCTCCGAGACGCCGTAGCGGGCGAAGGCGTAGGTGTAGAACCAGCCGCTCTCGGTCACGATGCGCACGTTGGCCGCGATGAGGAACAACGGCATCGCGACGGCGATGACGAGGACCGCGATCAGCGGGAAGCGGCGGCGCGCCAGGGCGAGCAAGGTTTCCATCGGTGCATCATTCGCGGCGTCCTATCCAAGTGTCAAGGCGGCGGACGGAGCGCTCCCGTTGTCAAGGCGGGGGCGCGGCGGCGATAATTGGTCGTCCCCGTGCCGTGCCGCTATGAGCGACTTCGAAAACCTCGACACCTTTGACACCTTTCTCGCGATCGTGGCCAAGCTGCGCGGTCCCGATGGCTGTCCGTGGGACCGGGCGCAGTCGCACGAGACGCTCCGTCGTTACATCATCGAGGAGTGCCACGAGGCGGTCGACGCCATCGACGAGGGGGACCGAGCACACCTCGCGGAGGAGCTCGGCGACGTGCTGCTCCAGGTCGGGCTCCACGCCCAGATCGGCGCCGACGAGGGAACGTTCACCATCGCCGACGTGCTCCGCTCGATCAACGCCAAGCTCCTGCGCCGCCATCCCCACGTCTTCGGCGAAGCCCATGCCTCGGACGCGGACGAGGTGGCGGCGAACTGGCAGACCCTGAAGGAGCAAGAGCGCGGCGCGGCGCCCGAGTCGGTCCTCGACGGGGCGCCTAACTCGCTGTCCGCCCTGGCGCGGAGCCAGGAATTGCAGCGACGCGCCGGCAAGTCGGGGTTTGAGTGGGAAGAGATCGAGGGCGTGCTCGACAAGCTGCGGGAGGAGATCGACGAGTTCAAGGAGGCGGCCTCGCCGAAAGAGCGCGAGCACGAGCTCGGCGACATCCTCGCTTCGGTGGTGAACGTGGCGCGTTGGGTCAGCGTAGACGCCGACACGGCGATGCGCCGGGCCAACGAGCGCTTCCAGAAGCGCTTCCGGCACATGGAGCGGGCCGCCGCCGAGGGGGGCGGGAGCTTGAGCGCGCTCCCCCTCGCCGAGCAAGAGGCGCTCTGGCAACAGGCGAAGCGCGAGCTGGGCTAGGCGCGCGGCGGCCTAGTCGCCGCCGTTGCGGTCCGTGATGAAGTCCACCGCGTCTTGGACGGTGACGATCTTCTCGGCGTCTTCATCGGTGATTTCGAGCTTGGTCTCGCCCTCGCTGAATTCTTCCTCGAGGGCCATGATCAGCTCGACGAGGTCCAGCGAGTCGGCGTTCAGGTCTTCCACGAACGATGCGTTGGAAACGACCTGGTCTTCTTCCACGCCAAGCTGCTCGACAGTGACTTTGGTAACGCGCTCGAAAACGGTAGACAACGGAGCCTCCGGCAAGTGTACTTACGGGTTCGTCGCCGCCATCACCGATCCAAGGACTCCGTTGACGAACCGATGCAGGTTGTCGCTTCCGAAAGCCTTGGCGATCTCGACGGCCTCATTAATCGCCACCTTCGGCGGCGTATTATTGAACGAAATCTCGCAGACCGCAATACGCAGGATGTTCCGGTCGACCGCGGAGAGCTGGTTTACCGGGTACTGCGGCGCGTACTTGGCGATCTGTTCGTCCGCCGCATCGCGGCGCTCGATGACGCAGGCGACGATCCCTCGCGCCAGCGCCTTCCCCTCCTTGTTCAACGACGATTCCTCGAGCGCGCGCTCCAGCGTGGACGCCCACGCGTGCGTCGAGCAGTCGACCTCGTAGAGGACCTGCAAGGCGAGGATTCGGGCTTTTCTTCGCGCGTCGGGCATGGCCTTTTGCTTCCCGCTCACCTTAGACGAGCGCCAGGCCCCCGTCCACGGGGAGCGTCTGGCCGGTGATGTAGGCGGCTTCGTCGCTGCAGAGGAAGAGTACGGCCACGGCCACGTCTTCGGGCGTGCCCAAGCGCCCCGCGGGGATCATCTCGCGCACGGCGTTCAGACTGGTCTCGGCGACCCCGCGGGTCATGTCCGTCTCGATGTACCCAGGGGCGATGACGTTGGCGGTGACGCCCCGTGAGCCGACTTCCAGCGCGAGGCTCCGGGTCATGCCGATCAGACCGGACTTCGACGCCGAGTAGTTCGCCTGCCCCGCGTTTCCCCGGTAGCCGACGACGCTGCCGATGTTTACGATCCTCCCCGCCCGCCGGCGCACCATGTGCTTGAGGGCGGCGCGGGCGCAGTTGAACGCGCCGGTCAAGTTGACCTCGATCACCCGGCGCCAGTCGTCGTCGGACATGCGGAGCGCCAGCGTGTCGCGGTTGACGCCGGCGTTGTTGATCAGGAAGTCGAGACCGCCGTGCCGCTCGATGACGCCTTGGACCATCGCGGCAGCCTCGCTGGGATCGGCGACGTCGGCGATGTGGGCCGAGCACACGCCGCCCGCGGACTCTATGGCGGCTTGGGTCTCGGAGACGTCTCTCGTGGCGTTGAGGGCTACGGCGGCGCCCGCGGCGGCGAGGCGGAGGGCGGCGGCGCGGCCGATTCCTCGGCTACTTCCGGTGACGAGCGCGACTTTGCCTGAAAGGTCCACGGAAAGACGCCTCTACGCCGGAGCGCGTCGAAGGCGGCACTACGACGCTAGGGCGTAGCTGCGCACCGTCGATATGTCGTTCACGCTGATCGCTTCGGCGCTCTTGGCGATGCGCTTGACGAGGCCGGTCAGCACTTTGCCGGGGCCCATCTCGACGAACCGGCGCACGCCGTGGCCGGCCATGTAGTCCACCGACCGGGACCACTGGACGGGGCGGCAGATCTGCTCCACGAGCTCGCCGTGGATGGCTCCTTGGTTGTCGATAGGCTGGGCGGTGGTGTTGCAGACCACGGGGACGCGCGGGCTGGCGATGTGCGCGCCGCCGAGGGCGGTCATCATGCCGGGAACGGCGGGGCGCATGAGGCTGGAGTGGAAGGCGCCGCTTACCACCAGCGGCACGGCCTTCTTGGCGCCCATGGCCCGCGCCAAGTCGAGAGCCTGCACCAGCGCGCCTTTGGCCCCGCTGATGACGATCTGCCCGTCGCTGTTCACGTTGCCGATCTCGGCGCCGGTCTGCTGGCAGAGTTGCTCGACGAGCGACTCGTCGAGTCCGAGGATCGCGGCCATGCCGCCTTCGCGGACTTGGCCGGCTTCCTGCATGAGACGGCCGCGCTCGCGGACGAGGCGCAGGGCGTCGTCGAAGCCGAGGGAGCCCGCCGCCACGAGGGCGGCGTACTCGCCGACGCTATGGCCAGCGACGTAGCGGGGCTCGCCGCCGCGCTTACCGCCGCGGGCCTCCGCGACTGCCTCCATCGCGGCGATGCTCGTAGTGAGAATCGCCGGCTGGGCGTTGTGCGTCTGGCGCAGATCGTCCTCGTTCCCCCCGAAGCAGAGCTTCGACAGCGAGAATTCGAGGATCGCGTCGGCGGTGTCGAACACGGACCGCGCCGCCGCTGAATTTTCGTAGAGGTCCGCGCCCATGCCCACGTACTGCGAGCCTTGGCCCGGGAAAATAAAGGCAACGTTCTCGCTGCCGCTCCCGGCCTCTTGCTGTTCGGTGCTCACGATTCACCCCCTGGAGGTTCGAAGCCCTTGTCAAAAGGGCGCGACCGAGGACGTCTACTCGGTCGTTTCCGGCAGGACCTGGCGTCCGTCGTAGGTCCCGCAGGAGCGGCAAGCGATGTGTGGTGGCTTGGGCTCGCCGCATTGCGCGCACTTGCTCAGGCTGTGCAGCCGGAGCCCATGATGCGCCCGATGAGTCCCTTGTCGGGACTTGGAGCGTTTGCGTTTCGGAAGTGGTGCCATACGTACCTTCTAGTTCACGCCCGTGTCGGAGTGCAGCGTTTCGAGCAACGCCCACCGCGGGTCCACGCCGCCCTGCGGACAGCCGCAGGCCTCGACGTTGCGGTTGACGCCGCATGTGGAGCATAAGCCGGAGCACTCTTGGGCGCAGAGGGGTTTCATGGGAAGGCTCAGCAGAGCGTATTGGCGGGAGGGCTCCCCGAGGTCGAGGATGTGGCGCCGGTCGATGGTGAAGGCGCCTTCATCTTCGGGGCGGTCGAGCTTGCCGCCGTGAACGATATCGATGCTTGGGTAAAAGACCTCGTCGATTGCAAAACTTACCGGCTCGGTGAAGGGGGCGAGGCACCGGCTGCATTCGGCGCGAACTCGGGCGTCAAGTTGCGCCCTGACCAGGATGCCCTGGTCCGTCCGCATCAGCCGTACGGCCCCTGTAATCTTGCCGGCTAGCTCCTCGTATCGGTCCTCCGCCTCATCTATCGCGTAGACGCGCTCCGAGCCTAGGGGGGATTGGAGAAGCTGGGCGACGTTCCAATGCACGACCAATCCCACCAGCCCGCTCGGGTCGCGTTCGAGGGATTATAGAGAGCGCCCGTCGCGGGCGTCAAGCGTCTCGTGAGCCGTACATTGCGAAATTTTTCTCAAACTGCGTAGAGGGTACTCCCGTTAGAGGGAATTGACAAGACTCCGCACCTTAGCCCCCTCCTCTAAAACCCGTACAGCTTGGCCGTATTTGTCCGAGTCATCCGCTCCCGGTCGTCGACGCTTGCCCCAGCCATCACCCGATCCAGGATCTCCCGCGACCGGGGAAACGTGGATTCCAAATGGGGATAGTCCGAGCCCCAGAGCAGGTTGTCGACGCCGATGATCCCGCGGTCGCGCATCCCCAGGGCGTCCTCCTGGAAGCTGTGATAGACGTTGTGGTGGAGATAGTCGGTGGGGACCGAGCCGTCGGCGAAACGGTGGGTGATCATCATGGGCCGCTCGCGGTAGACGTAGTCGATGCGGTCCATGAAGAACGGTATCCACCCCAGTTCATGCTCGAGCTGCACGAAGCGTAGGCCGGGGAAGCGTTCGAGCACGCCGGAGAAGATGAGGTGGCACAGGGTCTGGCGCACCCAATTCTCGGCGTTCACCCGGTCCGGCGCGGTGAGCACGGCGCGGTCGTACGACACCTTGGGCGCGGTGAACGTTCCCGGCCGGTTCGTGGCCCGGTGCAGACTCAGCGGCATAGCCAGCGCCTCAGCCTCGGCCCAAAACGGGTCGTACTTGGGGTCGTCGTAGAACTCGCCGGGCGTGGGGTATACGGGGATGACTGCCCCGGCCAGTCCGAGCTTGGCACAGCGCCGCAGTTCGGCGGCCGCGGCCTCGACGGCGTCGTCGAGCACGATCATCGCCAGGCCCCGCAGCCGGTGAGGGTAGACCTCGCAGAAGTCCGCGATCCAATCGTTGTACACGGCGAGGATGGCGCCGAGGAGCGCTGCGTCGTGAATCTTGTGGTACATGTGCAGCGCCGTCGTGGGATAGACGACCTCGGCCTCGACGCCGTCCGCGTCCATGTCGAAGACCCGCGCGTGGGGGTCGTAGGCGCCGGGTCTCACGTCGCCGGTGCGGCCGTGCAGGCGCATCCCTTCCAGGCTCTCGAAGCGCTTCCCCGCCGCCGAGCCCCCGCGGAAGGTCGCCCCGATGGCGATGTCGCCCACGTAGACCTCGTCGGCCTCCGGCCCCTCCACCAGGCGGGGGATGAGCTCGCGGGGGACGCCGCCGGCGCCCGACATGCGCTCGGTCCACAGATCGCCGGGCTCGACCACGTGGGAGTCGGACGAAATCAGCGTGGCGCTCATGCGCTCGCCCCAAGGCGCGCAGGCGTCCAAAGGGCGCCTCTCCCATCCTGACGGCCGGTTACGCAAAGGGAGAGTTGGAGAGAGGGTTCGAGGTGCTGCTCCGCGTATCGGGGGTAGTCGCTCATGGAAGGACCTGACGGCGCGGGGCGGCCGCCGCCGAAGGCGGGGAGTATAGCAAAAGGCCTGTTTGAAACCGCCCCCGCGTTGTGCCACCATACGCCCGTTCAGAGGAGGCCGCGAGGCGCGGCCGACGGGGGCGCGGCATGACGGTACGGGCCATCTCAGCCGATTCGCACATCCTAGAGCCGTGGGGGATGTGGGCCGAGCGCATCGACCCAGAGTTTCGGGAGCGAGCGCCGCGCGTCGAGGAGAGCCCCGACGGCAACGGCCACCTCTTCGTCTGCGAGGGCCGCTCGAAGGGTGCGATCCGAGCCCTCGGCACGCCCTACGCCGCCCAGAAGCAGCAGACCGAGGAGGGACGCCGCGGCGGCTACGACCCCGCCGCCCGTATCGTTGACATGGACGTGGACGGCATCGAGGCCGAGGTGCTCTATCCCAGCATGGGAGCGCGCGTCTACAGCATCCCCGACGGCGAGCTCCAGGCGGCGTGCTTCCGGGCCTACAACGACTGGCTCGGCGACTTCTGCGCCACCGACCCCAAACGCCTCTACGGCGTCGCCCTCATCCCGACCTTCGACATCGAGGTCGGCGTGAAGGAGCTCCGCCGCGCCGCCAAGTTGGGCTACCGCGCCGCGGCGGTCTGGGGCACGCCGCCCGACCGGCTGCCCTTCGAGAGCGGTCACTACGACCCGCTCTGGGCCGAGGCCGAAGCGTTGGAGACGCCCATCAGCCTGCACGCCTTCACCGGCCCCGAGCGCTCCATCTCCAACTTCTTCCTCATCAGCTATACCAACTTCGTGCACCATATCCCTCAGACGCTGGTGACGATGGTCTTCTCCGGCGTCTTCGAACGCTTCCCCAAGCTCAAGGTGATCTCCGTGGAGAACGACATCGGCTGGGTGCCCTATCTGATCCAGCGCATGGAGTACGGCTACGGGCGCAAGCGGGGTCGGCACGGCGGCGAGTTCCCCTCGGGCCTCACCCCGCGCGACATCTTCCACCGGAACGTGCGGCTCACTTTCATGACCGACCGCCTGGGGCTGGCGAACCTCGACGCGATGTCGCCCGACATGCTGATGTGGGCCACCGACTACCCCCACGACGACAGCACCTGGCCGGAGTCGCTGAGCCTGATGGAGGAGCAGTTCGAGGGCATCGACCCGGCGGTGCGGGACAAGATCGTCTTCGGCAACTGCAACGATCTCTACCGCATGGGGCTGTAGGCGGCGTGGGGCGGCGATGATCGACTTCGCGTTCACCGCCGAGGAGGAGGCGCTGCGCCGCGAGGTCCGCGACTTCTGCGCCGAGCAACTCACGCCCGAAGTCCTGCGCCGCGCCTACCGCCACCCCGGCGGCGGCTACTTCTCCCGCGAAATCTGGGACTTGCTCCGCTCCAAGCGCTGGCTCTTCCCCCACTGGAGCGAGGCCGAGGGCGGCGCCGAGTTCGACCCGATGCAGCACGCCATCCTCATCGAGGAGTTGGCCTACGCCCTCGTCCAGTGCGGGTCGCATCATGCCTGCGACGTGGTGCGGGGCGCCGGCGACGAGGCCCAGAAGGCGGCCTACCTGCCTCGCTTCGCCTCCGGCGAATGGCTGGTGACCATCGGCATCTCCGAGCCTAACGCGGGATCCGACGCGGCGAACATCGAGATGCGAGCCCGGCGCGACGGCGACGAGTGGGTGCTCAACGGCCAGAAGCTCTGGGGCGGCCATGGCATGACCGAGTTCCACGAGAACAACGTCCACATCTGCGTGGCCCGCACCGACCCCGACGCCGAGCGCCACCGCGGCCTCTCGATCTTCCTCGTCCCGCTGACCACGCCCGGCATCACCATCGCCCCCGTCCACATCATGCGCGGCGAGCCCCATGTCGCCTCCGTGGCCGCCATCTACTACGACGACGTCCGCGTCCCCGCCGGCGCCGTCCTCGGCGGCGAAGTCAACAACGGCTGGTATCAGATGACTCGGGTCCTCAACGACGAGCGCGCCACCCTCCTCACCGCCAACACCGGCCGCGCCGCGCGCATGCACGACGACCTCGCGGCCTACGTCCGGTCGACGAAGGGAACGGACGGTGGCATGCAATGGATGCGGCACCTGCTCGCCGAGCTCTACATCGAGCTCGAAAGCGTGCGCTGCATGTCCTACGAGGCCGCGGCCCACGCCAAGCGCGGCGTCGGCATGGGCGGCGTGCCCCTGGGCGGAGCGAAGATCGCCGCCGCCGAGCTCTACCAGCGCATGAGCGAAGGCGGCATGAAGATACTCGGCTACCAAGGGTTACTGAACTTCAAGGAGGCTGCCCGCGACCTCCCCTTCGCCGACACCGTCCTGTGGTTCGCGATGGGAAGCCGCCAGGGGACGACGGCGGGCGGTTCGGCGGAGGTCATGCTCAACCGGATCGCCACCGACCGCCGCGGCCTGGGACTTCCCCGAGGCTGACCTCCGAGGCGTACCTATGGACATCGTTCTCGGCGAAGACGACCAAATGCTGCGCGGCTCGTTCCGCGACTTCTTCGCCAACGAGTGCCCCACCGCGCTGGCCCGCGAGGTCGAGGAGGCCGGCCTCGACTACTCCCGCGAGCTCTACGCCGCCATGGCCGGGCTCGGCATGCTCTCGCTTCCCTTCCACCCGACCTACGGCGGCCAGGACGGTCACCTCTTCCACCTCGGCCTGCTTTACGAGGAGATGGGCCGCGCGCTCGCTCCCACGCCGCACCTCTCCGCGGTCGTGCTGTGCGGGATGCTCATCGCCGAGGCGGGGCGCGAGGAGCAGCGGCTCGGCTATCTGCCCGGCATTGGCGCGGGCGACCTGATCGGCGCACTAGCGTTGACCGAAACCGCCGGCGGCGTGCGGGAGATCGCCGTGACCGCGTCGATCGACGGCGAGGCGATCGTGCTGAACGGCCACAAGCGCTTCGTCCGTGACGGGGCCGCCGCCGACTTCTTCATCGTCGCGGCGCGGGCCGAAGATTCGGCGGGAGAGGAAGGAATCTCACTGTTCATTGTCCCCGCCGGCGAGGAGGGAGTGACCCTCGAAACGTACCGCATCATGAGCGGCGAGCGGCTCACCGACGTCACCCTCGACGGCGTGCGCCTGCCCGAGGAGGCGCTGCTGGGCGAGTGGCAGGGGGGGTGGCCCGCTTTGGCCCGGGTCCTCGACTATGGGCGGGCCATGCTCGCCTGCGAGATGACCGGTGGCGCCGAGGCGCTCCTCGAACGCACCGTCGAGCATTGCAAGCAGCGCCACACGTTCGGCAGGCCCATCGGGACGAACCAAGCGCTGCAGCACCGCCTCGCGCGCATCAAGATGGACCTCGACCGCATCCGCCTCCTCGCCCGCCGCGCCGCCTGGCGGCTGGGAGAAGGCGAGGCCGCCTCCATCGACGCCGCGGCGGCCAAGATCGGCGCGAGCGCCCTCTACCGCCTCGCCGCCAACGAGGCGGTCCAGATGCACGGCGGCTACGGCGTAGCCAAGGAGACCGACATCCAGCTCTACTGGCGCCGCCACAAGGCCCTGGAGGTCTACCTCGGCGACAGTCAGTCCCTCAAGGACGAGATGGCCGACGCCCTCGGCCTGTAAAGCCGAGCGCGGGAGACCCACCTTGAGCCGCTCTCCCCCCGGGAGACCTTTGCAAAACTCCGTCGAGGGGAAGAACGCCGCCCGCTGGCCTTGGGACAGGGAGGGGGCGCGGGATCTTGCCCCCTCTCCCGCTGGGAGAGGGTTGGGGTGAGGGCGGGGGGAGGTGGGGGCCGCGCGACCTTGTTGAAGCCCGCCCGCCGAGTTACGCAAAGGTCTCCTCTGGGAGAGACTGAGAGAGGGCACGCGCCGCAGGCGCGCGGGCGCCCAATGGGCGGCGCTCCTCCCAGTGCTACGCAGCAGCCGGACCGCCCAGGCTAAAAATCGAAGTCGTATTCGAAGGGGCGGACGGCGCGGAGCGGGGCCGTTACCAGGGGAGTCCAGGCGCCGGCGGGCGGGTCGAGGGCGGTGTCGAGTGCCGCGTTGAGCGCCGTGTCGGCGGGATCGGCCTCGACCAGCAGCATGTAGGCGAGCCGGCCCGCCTCCTCCTCCGCGTACCCCGCGAAGGCGACCGCGCCGTGGACGCCGTCGACGGCCAGCGCGGCGGGCAGCCCCGTCCCTTCCCACCATGCCTTCGCCGCGCCAACGTCCTTCGCGTCGCCTATGATCACGACGACGCCCCGGTGGCCGAGGTGGGGAACGGCTTCGGGCGCGACGAGGATGCCCTCCGCGGCGTAGGTCCCCGTCACGCGGTAGTTGCCCGCGTAGGGCACGTACCCCTGCCGCCACATGCGTCCGGCGCGGTTGAGGCCGCGGTCGAGCTCCCTGCCCGACACGCGGTAGCTATCGAAGTCGGTCGTGCTGGTCAGGTAGGTCGTGAAGTAGGCGCCCTTGCCGTCCTGGAGGGACTCCATGCCCACGTTGCGGCGAAGCGCCTTGAGCGCCTTATCGGCGACGTAGCGGCGCCCCGCGATCACCTCGGGCCGCGAGATGTGCGTGGGCAGGTGGTCAAGGTCGTACCACCGGTTGTAGTCCCCGGTTAGCTCCGGAGCGACGTCGACGAATGCGAGCACCGCGCCTTTGATCTCCATACCGCCCCTCCTGTACGTTCCGCGGGCTACCTTACATCGGGGCCGTTCGGCGGGTAAACCCTGCTGTGGCGCCCTCCCTTAGAACGTCGTGTCCAGGGCCGCCGAGGCGTCGATGAACTCCTGGAAGGAGAGTGCCTGGCGGTGAAACCGGTCGACGCGGCCCCGGTCGGCGCCGTAGAGACGGAACGGGTGTTCGGGCAGGCTGAGGCCTTTGAGGGTGTGCTCGCTGTCGGCGCGCCCGTTGGCCTTGATGTTCTCGATCATCTCGCGCCAGTCGTCGAGCTCGCCCTCGATTATCCAATCGGGGTCGTACCGCTCGATCTCGCCCTCCGCCAGCTCGCGCACCGAGGAGCAGCGATGGACCTCGAACACCAGGCTGTAGGCGAGGCCGCCGACCTTGAACACGCCCTTCGAGTCGGCGTAGCCCAAGGCCCGGTACTTCTCTTCGCTCTCGTTCATCAACGCTCTCAGCGATTGGAACCACTGGAGGCTAGGGAAATGGACGTTGGTTTGCGGGGTCACGGAGTCCTCCTGCAGGCTAGGGGCGCGGTTAGGGTTTCGTCTCGGAAGCGTAGCGGGGCGCGACAACGTAGTCCGGCTTCCGCGAGGCGTGAATCTTGGGAGACGCGCCCTTGCCATCGTCGCAACTGATGCACACGTCGTCGACGATGGAGAAGCTCATGCCGTCCTTGCGCGCCGCCCTGCCTGAAGCGGATACGCAGTGTCACTATACTCCACGCGGCCGTCGTCTGCCGCCGGGCCGTCAGTCCCGCCGGGCCGGACGTCGGCCGAGCCAGAGCGCGGGGATGAGGGCCGCGGCGGCCACCACCAGCGCCACGAAGAAGACGTCGCGGAACCACTCCAGCGTCGCGGCGAGAATGGTGTCCTCGTACGCCGCCGCGCGGGCCTCGAAGACCTCCAAGCTCTCGCCGGACAGCCGCAGCGGCAGGTCGAAGGTGCCAACCAGCGTCTCGAAGTGGCTCTGCCCCCAAGAACTCAGCACCGAGAGGCCCACGATCATCCCCAGCATCCGCATCACCGTCACCAGCCCCGATCCGGTCGCCTTCTGGTCGTCCGTCGTATTGTCCAAGACGGCGACGGTGACCGGCGCGATCACAAGCCCGAACCCCAGGCCGCCGACCATCAGATCGAGCGTGCCGCGGGGCTCGCCGATGTCCAGGGTCCACCGCCCCAGCAGGCCGAATCCCAGCGCCATGAGGGCGACGCCCAGCAGGGCCGGCGGACGGTAGCCCAAGCGCTGGTAGAGGTAGCCGCCGAGCACCGCGCCGATGGGGATCATCACCGTCAGGCGGAGTAGGCGCAGGCCGCCGTCGAGGGGCTCGCCGCCGAGCACCGTATCGGTCATGAGCGGGATGTTGACCAGCGCGAGGATCAGCGCCGCCCCCACGAACAGGTTCGTCATGTTGGCCGCCACCAGCGGCGCCTTGCCCCACAGGCGCAGCGGGAGCATCGGGTCGCGGGCTACGGCTTGACGCCACACGAACGCGGCGAAGAGCGTCACGGCCGCGGCGAGCAGGCCCGCCCGCCAACCCGCCTTCGCGGGCAGGACCGCGTCGTCGGAGAGGCCCAGCGCCAGCGCCGTGATGCTCGCGCCGAGCATCAGGCCGCCCAAGTAGTCGACGCGCAGACCCAGGCGGCGGCGGTTGGTGACGGCGGGCAGGACGACTGCGATGACCGCCGCGCCGATAGGGATGTTGACCCAGAAGATCCAGCGCCAGTCGAGGAAGTGGATGAAGAGACCGCCATAGAGCGGGCCGAGCACCGCGCCGCCTTCGGCGATGGCCGCGATGGCCCCGATGGCGACGCCCCGCCGGTTCTCCGGGAAGGCCTCGTACACGATCGCGATGGCCGCCGGAACGAGCGCCCCGCCCCCTACCGCCTGCACCACGCGGGCCGCGACGATCCAGGTGAGACCGTCGGCGATGGCGACCAGCGCCGAGCCGCCCATGAACACCAGCATCGCCGCCGTATAGACCCGGCCGTGGCCGTAGATGTCGGAGATGCGCCCCACCAGCGGCATGGCCGCGGTGAAGCCGATAAGGTAGCCGGTCACGATCCACGCGCCCTTGTCGAGGTCGCTAATCGGCAGGGAAATGTCGAGAAAGATGCCGGGCAGGGCCGTCACCACGACCGTCTGATCGAGCGAGGCCACGAAGACGCCGGACCCCGTGAGCAGCAACAGGGCGTAGGCCGACGTCTTGGCCGCGGGCCCGGCCTCTCCTCTTGCGCGCATCGGCTAGATGGGGGGCTCGATCTCGAACGCCGCGCCGAAGTCGGAGAACCGCAGCGTCCGCGACACGCCCTCGGGCTCGTCGACGGTGAGCCGCCCATCGAGCACGGCCTCGAGCAGTTCGTGGGTCTCCGCGTCGATGAGCAGAGCGGCGTCGAGGATGGAGCCTTCGGCGAAGCTGCCCGCCATGAACTGCGCCGCCTCCGCGGGGACGCGCCCGGTGATGGCGTGCACCGCGCGCCCGTCAACCTCGGCGGGCTCGCCCAGAAGCAAGTCTTCCAGGCCCCGCAGCACGCGCGGCACGCCTTCGGCGGGATCGAAGAAGGCCAGCGGGTTCAGGTATGCCTCGAATACCTGCCACTCGCCGCTGATCGGGTTGGTCATGTAGGTCTTACCGCCGGCGCCAATGACTTCGAGGCGCAGCACGAGACCGGCGAAGACGGCGTCGATCTCGGCCTCTAGTCGGTCGGGCCTGACCATGGCGCCCTCGGCGCGGCGCAGGCCCAGCCCGTTCGAGATTGGGGTCTCGCCGCCCTCGTTCTCTAGGATGAAGCGAAAAGAGGTAACCTGTGTCATAGCGTCGATAGAGGCGGCGATGATCTCGCCGGGGCTGGGCGCCGCTGTCGGTGTTGACGACGGTGTCGAGGTCGGCTCTTCGCCACCGCTGCAAGCCGCGAGCACGAGCAGCAACGTAAGAACAGGAAGAAGCCGCGCCGCGGCCCGTCCGCCGAAGCCACGACCCCATGCAGGACCACGCAACGCCATGCTCATGGAGCGCATTATAGACTCGACCCCGCCGCATCCAAGCCGCCGGAGGTTGTCGCTGCTGGCCGCGGTGCTGGCGGCGGCGCTCGTCCTAGCGTCGTGCGACGGCGCCGCGCCGACCCCGGCGGCCCCCACGTCGGCCGCCCCTACGGCGACGCCCGTCCCCACTGCCGAGTCGACACCCCCTCCGTCGCCGACGGCCCGCGCCGCCGAGCCCACGGCCCTGCTCACAGCGACGGACCCCGCACCGACAAACATACCCACGCTGACCCCAACTCCCGCACACACACCGACGCCGGTCCCTATTCCCGCGCCGCCGGCGGACTTCCTCCCCATCCCCAAGCCGCCCCGTGGCGACCCCATCGAGCTGGCGGAGCGCCTGAAGTTTGGCGGCGGCATGAAGATCGAGCCGCTCCAGCGCATCGAGACGGAGCTCGCCGTGGGGCACGTCGAGGAGTTCCACGTCCTCGACCCCGGGGAGCTGCGCCCCTTCACCGTCGAGGCGGAGCTTCGCTTAGTCAGCGAGCACGCCTACTTCTACGTGGAGCGTGGGGTCCGCGTGCGCGACAGCCAACTCACCGCGTCGGCCCGCGAACTTGAGGAGCGCATCATCCCCGCGATCCGGCGGCTGGTGAACCCCGACTGGGAGCCGGGGGCCGGCATCGACTCGCGGCTCACCATCCTCAACGCCCGCATCCCCAACGTCGCCGGCTACTACAACCTGCTCGACACACTTCCCCGCGCGGTGAACCGGCTCAGCAACGAGCGCCCCATGGTCTACCTCAGCCTCCTCGCCCTGCAGCCGGGCGGCGACCGGTACTACGGCACGTTGGCCCACGAGCTCCAGCACGCCGCCCAAGCCGCCGCCGACCCCTTCGAGACCGCCTGGGTCCATGAGGGCGCCGCGGAGTACGTCGCGGACGTGGCGGGCTATCGCGGCGGGCCCGAAGCCTTCTTCTTCGTCCCGCCAGGCATACAGTTGACCCTATGGCCCGCCGAGTACGAAGCCGTTGGCCCGCACTATGGCGCGGCCTACAGCTTCATGACCTACCTCGGCGAGCGCGTCGGCGAAGACGCCCTCGTCTCCCTGTTGACCAGTCCGCTGACCGGGATTGAGGGGGTCGAGGCCTTCCTGGGCGAGCAAGGGATCGACGGCGGCTTCGACGCATTCTTCCTCGAGTGGACGGTGGACAACCTGAAGCGCGCCCTCGCCATTGCGGGCGAGGCCTTCGGCTTCGGTCTCCGCAGCCGGATTGCCGGCGCGGGCGAAGTGGAGAGGGAGGGCAGCCAGTACGCCGCCGACTATGTCATCATCGATTCGGACGACCGCGCCCGTCGACTCGTCTTCGAGGGCCGCACCGAGACCGCGCTTCTCCCAACCACCCCGCGCTCCGGGCGGATGATGTGGTGGAGCAACCGGGGCGACGGCGTCGACGCGACCCTCACCCGCGCCTTCGACCTGAGCGGCGTGAGCCAGGCATCGCTTGCCTTCGACCTCTGGTTCGACATCGAGGAGGGCTTCGACTTCGCCTACGTGCTCGCCTCCCGCGACGGAGGCGCCTCGTGGGACGTGCTCGAAGGCCGTGATTCAACCGTGGGCGACCCGCTCGACTTGAGCTTCGGCCCCGCCTATTCCGGCAAGAGCGGCGGCGGACGCACCGCGCGGTGGATCGAGGAGGAGATCGACCTCACCGGCTACGTCGGCGGCGAGGTCCTACTCCGGTTCGAGTACGTCACCGATCAGGCGACGCATGCCGAGGGCATGCTCATCGACGACCTCCGCCTGGAAGCCGCCGGCTTCTTCGACGACGCCGAATCCGACGCGGGGTGGACCGCCGAGGGCTTCTTCCGCACCGATAACCGTGTACCCCAGACCTACGGCGTCCGCCTCGTCGAGTTTGGCGGTGGGAACGTCGTCGAGGTCCCGCTCGACGAGGCGCTTCGGGGGGAGGTCTCGCTGCCCGCCAACGGCCCCGGCGTGGTCGTCCTGGTCGCCCCCGCCGCCCCGGTGACCGGCGTGCCCGCGGCCTACCGCATCGCCGTCGAGTACGTCGAGTAGCCCGCCGCTAGAGCCGCCACAGGTCGCGGCGGGTGAACATGAGCCACGTCACGGGCCCGGCGAGGCACAGCCCGACCACGACGAATGAGATGCGCAGGTTGGTCCAATCGCCGAGCGCGCCCGCCACCATCGCTCCCAGCGGCGACAGGCTGAACGACAGGAAGTACAGCGACATCGCCCGGCCCCGGAATTCGTCCTTCACGTTAGTCTGGACGAGGGTGTTGCCGAGGGCGAGCGTGGAGGCCGTCGTGGCGCCAAGGGCCACCATCGCCACGAACGAGAACGCCAGGTTCCCCACCGCGCCCATCGCCGCGATGATCAGCCCGGTCCCCACCGCGGCGCAGAAGTAGACCAGCCCCTTGAGTCGGATGTCGCCCTTCCATACCAGCATCACCGCGCCCGCGAGGCCGCCCACGCCGAGCATGATGAACAGGGCGGAGAAGCCGCCCTCCTCTTGCCCCAGCACGTCCTTGGCGAACGCCGCCAGGAGCTGCGTCATCGACATCCCCAGAAGCGCGGCGAGGAACGAAACGGTAAGCAGCGCCCTGATCGTGCGGTCGCCGCGGGCGTAGCGGATGCCGTCGGCGATGCTCTGGAAGAACGGCGCGCCCGTCCGCCCCGCCGTGAATGTCCGCCGCATGAGCAGCACCGAGATCACGCCGCCGACGTAGCCCGCGGCCTGGAGGAAGAACGTCCCTTCCGTGCCGACGGCGATCAGCAGGACGCCCCCGACGGCGGGGCCGATCACCCGCATCGAGTTCATCACCACCGCGTTCAACGCCACCGCGTTCGTCAGGTCTTCCCTGCCCACGATGTCGTGGATCGTCGCCATGCGGGCGGGGTTGTTGAGCGCGAAGAAGGACCCGCTAAGAAACGCGAGGATGTAGACGTGCCAGATCTCGACTACGTCCGTCATGACGATAAAGGCCAGCGCCAGCGCGACCAGCGCCAGCGACACCTGGCTGAACAGCATGAGATGCCGGCGGTTCAACCGGTCGGCGAGCGCCCCGCCGACCGGCGACATAATGAACATGCCCGCCCCCTGCGCGAAGGCGACGACCCCGAGCTGGAAGGCCGAGCCGCCGAGATCGTTGTAGACGAGCCAGCCCTTCCCCAGTTGCTGGGACCACTGCCCCATCTGGGTGAACAGGTTGCCGGAGAGGAGGAAGCGGAAGTCGGCGTGGCGCAGCGCGCCGAACCGCCCCGACGTCGCGGGCAGGGGCCGCCTCGGTGGCGCGGCGCGAGGTCGCCCGGGGTCGCGGGCCATCGCTACCGGCGTCCCCCCATCCCGTGACCGGCCGCGGCGAGCCGCGCCAACGCGCCGCGGGTTATCCCCGCGCACAGTCCGCTAGCGGCGGCATCGCTGGCAAATAGAGGCATTCCAGTATTTCGCGGCGGCGGCCCCGCGGCACGCGGCATACGATAGCAAACCGGCCTGAATGGCCCAAGCTCAGGGGCCAACAGGTAAGGAGTCGATGCTATAATGGTCGGCGGCATTGGACTGGGGGGCGGTTCGGGATGCACATCGCGGTTCTCGGAAGATCCGACGGGTGCACCCCCGAAGTCTACGCCCTAGCGGAAGCGGTGGGCCGAGAGATTGGCGCCCGGGGCCACACGCTCGTCTGCGGTGGGGGCAATGGGGTGATGGAGGGGGCCTGCAAGGGTGCCAAGGCGGCGGGCGGCGTCACCATCGGCATCCTTCCCGGAGGCGACCGTGCCACCGCGAACGCCTACGTCGACTACCCCATCGCGACCGGCATCGGCTACGCCCGGAACGCCCTCGTCGTCTTGAACGGCGACGTGTGCATCGCCGTCGGCGGCGAGTACGGCACCCTTTCCGAGATCGGCCACGCCCTTTCCTTCGAGAAGCCGGTCGTAGGGTTGAAGACCTGGACCCTCATCAGGGGCGACGGCGAGCCTGAGCGCCGGTTGAACGTCGCCGCCGACCCGTCTGACGCCGTGACTCAGGCCGAATCGTTGGGGCGGGGGAGGCTGGGGGGATGAGCATCATCGAGCGCGTTATCGGCCGGGAGATCCTCGACTCGCGGGGCAATCCCACCATCGAGGTCCATGTTTCGCTGACCGACGGCTCCGTCGGTACCGCCGCGGTACCGTCCGGCGCCAGCACCGGCACCTACGAGGCCCTGGAGTTGCGCGACGACGACCCCGAACGCTACGGCGGGAAGGGTGTCCTCAAGACGATCGCCAACGTCAACGGCCCCCTGGCGGGAGCCATACGCAGCCTCTCCGCCTTGGACCACGAGGCGCTGGACCGGCGGCTCATCGAAGTCGACGGCACGCCCAACAAGAGCAAGCTGGGCGCCAACGCCATTCTCGGCGTCTCGCTGGCGGTGGCCCACGCCGCGGCCCAGAGCAAGGGCCTCGGCCTCTTCCGCTACCTCGGCGGCGACTCCGCCACCCGCTTGCCCGTTCCCATGTTCAACGTCCTCAACGGCGGGGCCCACGCCGACGGCTCCGTCGACTTCCAGGAATTCATGATCATGCCCATCGGCGCGCCGTCGTTCGGCGAAGCGATCCGCATGGCCTCCGAGACCTACCAGGCGCTGAAGAACGTGCTCAAGAAGCGCCGCCTGGGCACGAACGTGGGTGACGAGGGCGGCTTCGCCCCGCGCCTGAAGTCCAACGCCCTCGCCGTCGAGTTGATACTCGAAGCCATCGAGGAGGCCGGCTACACCGCCGGCGAGGATATCTTCCTCGCCCTCGACGTGGCCGCCAGCGAGCTCTATAAGAACGGCAAGTACGCGCTCAGAAAAGACAAGCTGAGCCTGACCCCCTCCAAGATGATCGACTTTCTGGAGGGCTGGGTGCGCCAGTACCCCATCGTCAGCATCGAAGACGGCCTGCACGAGGACGACTGGGAGGGCTGGAAGGATCTCACCGAGCGCCTCGGCGAGACCGTCCAGCTCGTGGGCGACGACCTCTTCGTCACCAACCTCGAACGCCTCGAACGCGGCATCGAGGAGGGCATCGCCAACTCCATCCTCATCAAAGTCAACCAGATCGGCTCGTTGACCGAGACGTTGGAGACGATCAAGCGGGCCAAGGACGCCGGCTACACCACCGTCATCAGTCACCGCTCCGGCGAGACCGAGGACACCACGATCGCCGACCTCGCGGTCGCGACGGCGTCAGGGCAGATCAAGGCCGGCGCGCCGGCCCGCGGCGAGCGCACCGCCAAGTACAACCGTCTGCTCCGTATCGAGAGCGAAGTCGGCGCCCGCACAAAGTACGCGGGCCGCGACGCCTTCGCGCCGCTCACCATCCTCCCCGTAGAAGAGGCCCCGCCCAAGAAGAGGTAGGCCTGTGCGCGGACCCCGCGCCCGCTCGGCGCGCGGTCCCCAAGAGGAGGCGAACATGGCGATCCCGGTCGACGTCATGACCGTGCTGGGGCCGATAAGCTCGGCCGACCTCGGCCCCACCCTGACCCACGAACACCTGATGGCCTCGGCCACCGGCGCCGACTACGACAGCACCCTCCATTTCGACTACGAAGGCCAGCTGATCAAGATCACCGAGGACATGAAGCGCCTGAAAGACGCCGGCGTCTCCTCCATCATCGACCCCATCCCCATGGAGCTTGGCCGCAAGGTCGACTTCATGCAGGACGTCTCCCGCGCCTCCGGCGTCAACGTCGTCTGCGCCACCGGCCTCTACACCGACCAAGGCCCGTTCCGTGGCTTCCCGCAATACTTCGCCGGCAAGAGCATCGACGAGCTCGAAGAGATCTTCGTCACCGAGATCACCGAGGGCGTCGGCCCGCGCAAGATCAGGCCAGGCGTCATCAAGTGCGCCACCGGCCCCCACAACGTCAGCGAGAACGAGGAGAAGGCCCTTCGCGCCTCGGCCCGCACCGCCAAGAAGACCGGCGTCCCCATCACCACCCACACCACCGACGGCACCATGGGGCCGCGGCAGCTCGACATCTTCGAGGATGAGGGGCTCGACCTCCGGCGCGTTACCGTGGGCCATTGCAGCGACTCCGCCGACCTCGGCTATCACGTCAGCATGCTCCGCCGCGGCGCCTATATCGGCTTCGACCGCCTGGGGCTTGAGAACTTTGTCGACGACGAGACGAAGATCGGCGTCATCGGAGCGCTCGTCGCCATGGGCTTCTCCTCCCAGATCGTCTTCTCGCACGACAACGTCGGCTGCATGCACGGGATGAAGACCCGCCCGATGAACCCCGACAAGCGCCGCTTCACCTACCTCCTCGAATCGTTCGTCCCCGAGCTCAGGCGCAGCGGCGTGTCGCAGGACGACATCGACCGCATCCTCATCGAGAACCCCCGCCGCTACTTCGAAGGCGGCTAGCCCGTGGCCATCGACCTGGCGGGCCAGGCCGCCGTCGTCACCGGCGCGGGCCGGGGCATCGGACGCGCCATCGCCATGACGCTCGCCGAGCTCGGCGCCGGCGTCGTGGTCAACGACCTCGGCGCGCCCGATGTGGACGGTCAGGCCGCGGACACCACCCCGGCGGACGAGGTCGTAGCCGAGATCGCCGCCGCCGGCGGCAAGGCCGTCGCCAGCTACGACTCCGTCGCCGACTTCGAGGGGGCGCGGCGCATCGTCGAGACCGCCATCGACGCCTTCGGCCGCATCGACGCGCTGGTGAACAACGCCGGCATCACCGGCACCGCGCCCCTTTACGAGCTCGCCCCCGAGCGGTTCGACGCCGTGGTGCGGGTGCATACCCACGGAACCTTCTATTGCACCCGCCACGCCAGCGTCCACATGAAGGAGCAGGGCTACGGACGGATTCTCAACGTCGTCTCCCGCGCCGGGCTGATTGGGGCCTCTGGAGCGGCGGCCTACGGCGCGGGCAAGGGCGGAATCTACGGCTTCACTAACGTCGCCGCCCGCGACCTCGCCCCCTTCGGCATCACCGTCAACGCCATCAACCCCGCCGCAGCCCTCACCCGCATGGTCACCGGCGCCGCCGACCGCGCCCGCGAGCGCGGCCTCGACGAGGCCCGAGCCCGCCGCATGCTCGACGTAGCCCAAGACCCCCGCGACGTCGCCGTCGTAGCCGCCTACCTCTGCTCGAAAGAGTCCGGCGACATCAACGGCCGGTTCTTCTTCGTCCAAGGCGGCCACGTCGGCCTCTTCGAGCCCCTCACCGTCGGCCAAAGCCTCGTCAAAGACGGCCGCTGGACCCCCGACGAGCTCGCCGCCGCCATCCCCAAACTCCGCCTTCCCCCACTCGAAGGTATCTACTAGCCCCTGCTGACGGCGTCCCCCTAAACCTCCTTCCCCTCTGGGGGCCTTTGCAAACTTCGTCGAGGGGAAGAACGCCGCCCGCTGGCCTTGGGAAAGGGAAGCGGCGCGGGGTCTTACGCCCTCTCCCGCTGGGAGAGGGTTGGGGTGAGGGCGGGGGGCGGCGGGGGCCGCGCGACCTTGCTGAAGCCCGCCCGCCAAGTTACGCAAAGAACTCCCCGACCGCCGCTCTTTACTCCCGGCCTCCGCGGGGGTAGCGTATGCCGCCGGACGCGGCGCCAAGACCAACCCCGTCCACCGAGAGACTTTCATGCCCAACCGCCTCGCCGACGAGACCAGCCCCTACCTGTTGCAGCACCGCGACAACCCCGTCGATTGGTACGCCTGGGGTCCCGAGGCGTTGGAGCGGGCCAAGAACGAGGACATGCCGATCTTCCTCAGCATCGGCTACTCGGCGTGCCACTGGTGTCACGTCATGGAGCACGAGTCGTTCGAGGACGAGGAGACCGCGGCGGTGATGAACGCCCTCTTCGTCAGCGTCAAGGTCGACCGCGAGGAGCGCCCCGACCTCGATTCCATCTACATGCAGGCGGTGCAGTCGATGACGGGCCGCGGCGGCTGGCCCATGTCCGTCTTCCTCACACCCGACGGTCGCCCCTTCTATGGGGGCACCTACTACCCCAACACCTCCCGGCACGGCATGCCTTCCTTCACCGACGTCCTGAAGGCGGTCGCCGACGCCTATCACAACCGGCGCGGCGACGTGCTGGAGTCGGCGGACCGTATCTCGGGCCGGCTCGCCCCGCCCGCCGGGTCGCCCAACGAGATGCTGACCGAGAGCATTCTCCGGCTTGGGACGCAGCGCCTGGGCTCCACCTTCGATTGGACCCACGGCGGCTTTGGCGGCGCGCCCAAGTTCCCCCAGCCGATGACCCTCGAGCTGCTGCTCCGCGCCCACGCCCGCGACGACGACGACCGCGCCCTCCAGATGGTCGAGTTCACCCTCGAACGCATGGCCCGCGGCGGGATCTACGACCAGCTCGGCGGTGGCTTCCACCGCTACTCCGTCGACGCCCAGTGGCTCACCCCCCACTTCGAAAAGATGCTCTACGACAACGCGCTGCTGTCGCGCGTCTACCTCCACGCCTTCCAGATAACCAAGAAGCGACTCTACCGCCTGATCGTCGAGGAGACCCTGGACTACGTCCTCCGCGAGATGACCGACCCCGCCGGCGGCTTCTACTCGGCGCAGGACGCCGACAGCGAGGGCGTCGAGGGCAAGTTCTTCGTATGGACCCCCGCGGAAATCGCCGCCGAGCTTGGCGTGGAGAAGGCCGCCGCCTTCGCCGCCTACTTCGACGTGACCCAGGCCGGCAACTTCGAGGGAAAGAACATCCTCAACGTCCCCGACCCCCCGGCCCGTGTCGCGGAAAGTCTGGGCATGGCCGAGAACGACCTCGCGCTCCTCATCCAGCGCGCCCGGAAGCGGCTCTACCAGGTCCGCGAGAGCCGCGTCCACCCCGGCCGCGACGACAAGGTCCTCACCGCGTGGAACGGCCTCATGCTCAAGAGCTTCGCGGAGGCGGCCACGGTCCTGAAGCGCGCCGACTACCTGAAGGCCGCAACCGCCAACGCCGCCTTCCTCCTCGATAACCTCCGCCAAGACGGGCGCGTGCTGCGGACGTGGAAGGCCGGCCGCGCCAAGCTCCCCGGCTATCTCGAAGACTACGCCATGCTCATCGACGGCCTCCTCGCCGTCTACGAGGCGACGTTCGAGCCCCGCTGGCTCGACGAGGCCCGCTCCCTGGCCGATGCGATGATCGCCCTCTTCTGGAGCGGGAGCGACGGCTCCTTCTACGACACCGGCTCCGACGCAGAGGCCCTGATCGTCCGCCCCCGCGACGTCTTCGATAACGCCATGCCCTGCGGCGGGTCCGCCGCCGCGGACGTGCTGCTCCGTCTCGCGTCCTTCACCGGCGACGCCGAATATTCGCGAAAGGCCATCAACTCTATCCGCACCGTGGCCCGCTTCATGCAAGAACATCCCGCCGGTTTCGGCCACTGGCTCGGCGCCCTCGACTTCTACCTCGGCAAGGTCCGGGAGGTCGTCCTCGTCGGAGAGCGCGGCGACGCGGGCTTTGCCCGCATGCGCGACGTGGTCTTCAGCGACTACCGTCCCAACAAAGTCGTCGCCGGCCTCGACTCCGCCGACGCCGCTCCCTTCGCCTCGCCGCTCTTCGAAGCCCGCGTCCCCCTCGGCGGCAGCGTCACCGCCTACGTCTGCGAGAACTTCGCCTGCCGCACCCCCACCACCGACCCCGAAGAGTTGGCCGGCCAACTGGCTTAGGTAGGATGGCTAAGCTCAGGATCAGGGGTTTCGTTAGTCTCGGGATGGGAGCATGTTTATGATTTTCTGGGACGACGATGAGCCGCCGCAGCGGCGACGGATCGGCAAGCGTGAGTTAGAGGAGCTCCGCACGTTGCTCGCCAAGAAGCAGCGTAATAGGTGCATGTACTGCGGGAAGAAGATGGAGCCCGCATATTTCGAAGTCGACCACATGAAGCCGGTGGCGCGGGGAGGCTCTGACAGGATCGTGAATTTCCAGTTGCTGTGCGCCCCTTGCAATAAGCGAAAGGGCGACCGGACCGACGGGGAGTTTCGCAAGCAGTACAAGCTGACCCCGACCAGACAGGCCAAAGGACCGCCAACCAAAGTAATCCCGCAGAAGTACTTCGAGGACTTGTCAAAGCAACGGCAGGTGAAGAAGCGCCGAGCGTCGCGCAGGGACGACGATGATTGGGGATTCTTCTAACACAGGGCTTTCATCCGCGTAGGTTCCAAGCTTGTCGAAGGGCGAGCCCCGTCCTGTAGGACGTCCGCCGCGCCTCGGCGCACACTCTCCCCCTCCCTTTCCTCAAGCCGCATTTGACACGCGGGGCCGCGCCCCGCCACACTTCGCCGCGATCCCATGCCCCAGGAGGCGCGCCATGCCCGTCAAGGCCACCGAAGCCGAGGTCCTCAGCTACTTCGACAAGCTCAGCAACTGGGGCCGTTGGGGCGACGACGACGAGCTCGGCGCGGTCAACCTCATCACGCCGGAGAAGCGCAAGCAGGCCCTGGCGACTATCGAGGAAGGCGTCACCGTCACCTGCGCGCGGCCCGTCAACAAGAGCCTCCCCCCACTCGGCGGGCAGCAGGGCTTCATGCACTTCATGTCCAACAGCGGCGAGCGGTGGAAGGACGTGATACAAGCGGAGGGGATCTTCCAGTTCTCGACCGATTTCATCGGCTTCAACTACCACGGCCACTCAATTACCCACCTCGACGCCCTCTCCCACATCTTCTGGAACGGCATGAGTTACAACGGCTTCTCCGCCGCCAAGTGCACCACCAACCTCGGCGCGCTCGTCGACTCCATCGCCGTCCTCCGCGAGGGGGTCACCACCCGCGGCGTGCTCCTCGACATCCCGCGCCTCAAGGGCGTGAAGTGGCTAGAGAAGGAGCCGGGTATCTTCCCCGAGGACCTCGACGCGGCCGAGGCGGCGGCCAACGTGCGCGTCGAGCCCGGCGACCTCCTCTTCGTACGCACGGGCAGCTACCGCCAGCACTTGGAGGAGGGCGTCGAGGCCGCCGAGCCGAACCGCGGCGGCTTCCAGGCCGCCTGCCTCCCCTGGATCCGCGAGCGCGACATCGCCGTCCTCGGCAGCGATGTCGCCCAAGACATCGTGCCCAGCGGCTACCCCCGCGTAGCTATGCCGGTACACCAAGTCGCGATCACCGCCATGGGCGTCTGGATCATCGACAACGCCAACCTCGAAGAGCTCGCCGAAGCATGCGCCGGCCGCAACCGCTGGGAGTTCCTCATCACCGTGAACCCCCTCCCCCTCGAAGGCGCCACCGGCTGCCCCGTCAACCCCATCGCCATCTTCTAATCGAGCAGGCGAGGTTGGGGTAGTTGAACCGCGCTGGGCGCGTCGATGATTTCGAGGAGCTCGGCAGCCACGTAGAATCTGGGCCACACTCCAGTGCGCATCTGGACGATGTCCAAGTCATGAAGCTTCTTGAGGATGTTCCTTGCGCCGGCGGTGGTCACGTCCAAGCGCCTCGCCGCTTCGGGGATGGTCATGACCGGCATCGCGAAGAGTTCGTCTAGGAGCTTGAACACGTTCCCCGAGGCGCGAACCTCTTGCAGCTGAGCGCGATACCGATCCTGAAGCTCCCGGACGCGCCGTATGCGCAGCAATGTGTCCTGAGCTTGCTCGGTTACACCCGTCAGGAAGTAGCGAAGCCAAGGAAGCCAATCGCCGGTAACGCTCACATTCAGGAGCCCGTCGTAGTACTCCTGCCGCCGCCGCTCGAGATAGGCGCTGAGGTACAAGAGCGGGGCGCGCAGCACCCCCTTGTGGCACAAGAACAAGGTCACGAGCAGCCTGCCGAGGCGGCCGTTGCCGTCCACGTAGGGGTGAATCGCCTCAAACTGGTAGTGCATCATGGCGCACTGAATCAGGGGAGGCAGCGTGACCGTCTCGTTCACGAACCGCTCCCAGTCCTCCAGCAACTCGCGCACCATCGGCGCCGGCGGCGGGACGTACCGCGCCGCCTCGATAGGAATCCCCTCAGATGCGATCCACACCTGAACGTTCCGAAGCATGCCGGGCCTCTTGTCGTCGCCCCGGACATTGCGAAGCAGGATCTCGTGCATCTGATTCGCCAGGCGAACACAGATCGGCAAGTCGTCCAAGGCCCGCAAGCCATGTTCGAGTGCCGAGACGTAGTTCGCCACCTCGACGACATCCCCCGCCGGCCGCCGGTTGGGGGATGCGGCCTCGTACCGGAGCAAGTCGGACAGCGAAGCCTGTGTCCCCTCTATGCGCGACGAGAGGACCGCCTCGCGACGCATGAAGGGCCTGACGAGCAGATGCGGGTTCGGAATCGTTTCGCCCACGCCGCTCAATGTCGCGACGGCCCGCGACGCCTCGTCGAGCTGCATGACGAGGTCCGCGGGAAGGTCTACCGCGCGGGGGAGCGGGGCCGGCACAAAGGCCCGGTGCCCCTCAATCGTAGTGACAAGCTGCCCAAGGGGGCTGTGTTCAAGATTCGTGATCATTTTGCAAAACGGCGCTCTAATAGAAACATTTCAGGAGAATCGTTTCAAATTATACCGCAATATGCAACGCGTGTTGCATTTGAGAACTTCGAAATGAAAATGTTTGGGCGCATTCCTTTCGATTGCGCCGTGATATACAACATGTGTTGCAAACAGGCCCGTAATAGAAACTTTTCATCTAATTCGTTTCAATTGCTCCGCAAAGTGCAACGCGTGTTGCATTTGAGACTTCGAATGAAAATGTTTGGGCGCATCCCTTTCGAATTGCGCTGTGATATACAACACGTGTTGCAAAAACAGAAACTTTTGCCAATTCGTTTCAATTGGCCCGCAAAGTGCAACGCGCGTTGCAATTGACGCTCTAGCCCCACTCTGCCATCCCCACGTTCCGCGTCACGCGATGCGAGGCGTAAAATGGGCGCGCCCCGCCGGGGGCGTTCGTGATGGCCCGCACCCGCCGCAACACCAGTCCCGCACTCGAAGCGTTCCACCCCGCGGTGAAGCGCTGGTTCGGCTCGCGCTTCGAGACCGTGACCCCGCCGCAGGCGAAGGGCTGGCCCGCCATCCGCGAGGGCCGCGACACCCTCATCGCCGCCCCCACCGGATCGGGCAAGACCCTCTCCGCCTTCCTCAACACCATCGACGCGCTGGTGCGCCAGGGCGTCGACGCGCCTCTCCCCGACCAGACCCAGGTGCTCTACGTCTCGCCCCTGAAGGCGCTGAGCAACGACATCCGTAAGAATCTCAGCGAGCCCCTGGCCGGCATCCGCGAGGCGTTGGAGGCGATGGGCGTCGAGCCCCCCGAGATCCGCGTGCTGGTCCGCACCGGCGACACCAAGGCCTCCGAGCGCGCCGCCATGGTCAAGCGACCCCCGCACATCCTCGTCACCACGCCGGAGTCGCTCTACATCCTGCTCACCTCCGCCGGCGGGAGGAAGATGCTGGAGACGGTGCGCACCGTCATCGTCGACGAGATCCACGCCGTCGCCCGAGACCGGCGTGGCGCGCACCTTGCTCTGAGCCTCGAACGCCTCGACGCCTTGGTGACGGCGAACGCGCCGTCGCGGCCCGTCCGTATCGGTCTCTCGGCGACGCAGCGGCCCATCGAGGAGATGGCGCGTTTCCTCATCGGCGCGGGGCACGCGAAGCCGGACGGCGCACCCGATTGCACCATCGTCGACGAGGGCCACGCCCGCGCCCTCGATCTCGGCCTCGAACTACCCAGCGAGCCGATGAGCGCCGTCATGTCCAACGAGACGTGGGAGGAGGTCTACGACCGCCTCGCCGCGCTCGTCCGCGAGAACCGCACAACCCTCATCTTCACCAACACCCGCCGCCTCGCCGAGCGGCTCTCGATGCATCTGACCAAGCGCCTCGGCGAGGGGCTGGTCACCTCCCATCACGGCAGCCTCTCCCGCGAGCAGCGCCTCGACGCCGAGGAGCGGCTCAAGGCGGGGAGCCTGCGCGCCCTCGTGGCCACCGCCTCGCTCGAGCTGGGCATCGACATCGGCGACATCGATCTCGTCTGCCAGATCGGCTCGACGCGCGCCATCGCCACCCTGCTCCAGCGCGTGGGCCGGTCGGGGCACACGCTCGGCGGGACCCCCAAGGGCCGCGTCTTTCCCATCACCCGCGACGACCTCATGGAATGTATCGCGCTGCTCCTTGCGGCCCGCCAAGGCAAGCTCGACCGGCTCACCGTCCCCGAGAAGCCCCTCGACGTGCTGGCGCAACAAATCGTGGCCGCGGTGGCGCTCGAAGAGTGGGACGAGACGGACGTCTTCGATCTCGCTCGCCGCGCCTATCCCTACCGCGGCCTGACCCGCGACGAGTTCGACGACGTGGTGAAGATGCTCGCCGAGGGCTTCTCCACCCGCCTGGGACGCGGCGGCGGGCGCATCCATTACGACGGCGTGAACCGGCGCATCCGCGCCCGGAAGGGGTCGCGGCTCGCCGCGGTGACCTCCGGCGGCGCGATCCCGGAGAACGCCGATTACAGCGTGCTACTTCAACCGCAGGGAGTCATGGTCGGCACGGTCAACGAAGACTTCGCCATCGAGAGCATGCCCGGCGACATCTTCCAGCTTGGCATCTCGGCGTGGCGCATCCTCAAGGTCTCGCAAGGTAAGGTGTTGGTCGAGGACGCCCACGGCCTGCCGCCGACGATCCCGTTCTGGCTCGGCGAGGCCCCGGCGCGCACCGCCGAGCTTTCCGAAGAGGTCTCCGCCCTGCGCGCCGAGATCGACCTACGGCTCGGCGCCCAGCAGCCTCCCGACATGGAGAAGGTCCGGGACACCGCGGCTTGGCTTGCCGCCGAGGCCGGCATCGAGGACTCGGCCGCCGAGCAGACCGTCGAGTACCTCGCCGCATCCAAGGCCGCCCTCGGCGTGATCCCCACGCAGCGGAGCATCGTCCTCGAACGCTTCTTCGACGAGTCCGGCGGGATGCAGCTCGTGCTCCACGCTCCGTTCGGCGGGCGGGTGAACCGGGCCTGGGGCCTCGCCCTCCGCAAGAAGTTCTGCCGCACGTTCAACCAGGAGCTCCAGGCCGCCGCCACCGAAGACAACATCGTGCTCTCGCTGGGGCCGCAGCACAGCTTTCCACTGAACGACGTCTTTCACTACCTGAGTTCGAAGTCGGCGCGGGAGGTGCTGACCCAGGCGCTCCTCGCCGCGCCGATGTTCGAGGTGCGCTGGCGGTGGAACGCCACCCGCTCGCTGGCCGTCCTGCGCCACGAGCGCGGCAAGAAGGTCCCACCGCCGATTCAGCGCATGCGCGCCGGCGACCTCCTCGCCGCCGTCTTTCCCTCCCAGGTGGCCTGCGCCGAGAACGTCGCCGGCGATATCGAAATCCCCGATCACCCCCTGGTGCGCCAGACGGTCGATGACTGCCTCCACGAGGCCATGGACGTCGATGCGTTCCTCGACGTCCTGGACCGCATCGAGAACGGCGAGCTCCAGCCGACGGCGGTCGATACGGTCGAGCCGTCGCCGATGGCGCACGAAATCCTGAGCGCGAAGCCCTATGCCTTCCTCGACGACGCACCGCTCGAAGAGCGCCGCGCCCAGGCGGTGATGATGCGCCGCACCATCGACATCGAGTCGGCGCGGGACCTCGGGGCGCTCGACGCCTCGGCGATTGCGCTGGTGCGCGAGCAGGCCTGGCCCGATCCCCGCGACGCCGACGAGCTGCACGACGCCCTAGCCCTGTTGGGCTACGCGACGGAGGCCGAGGCCGCGCCCTGGGCCGCGCTGCTGACGGATCTGACCGGCGAGCGGCGGGCCGCCAAGGTCACCCCCGCGGACGGCACAGCCACGCCGCCGCTCTGGATCACCGCCGAGCGCTTGCCCCTATTCGAGGCCGTCTTCCCCTCCTTGGCCGGCGATGGCGGCCGGGTCGAGCCGCCCATCGAGGCCCCGGAGCGCGAGCGCGCCCGCACCTGGGAGCGCGGTGAGGCCCTGACTGAGTTGGCCCGCGGCCGTATGGAGAGCCTGGGACCGGTAACGGCCCGCGAGTTGGCCGAGTCGATCGGCCTCGACACCGGCGAGATCGACGCCGCGCTGGCCGCGCTCGAAACCGAGGGAGCCGTGCTCCGCGGCTCCTTCACCCCACGCCCCGCCAACGGTACGGCCGCCCACGGTGAGGAGGAATGGTGCGACCGGCGCCTCCTCGCGCGCATCCACCGCTACACGCTGGACCGTTTGCGCAAGGAGATCGAGCCGGTCTCGCCGCAGCAGTACATGCGCTTCCTCTTCGCCTGGCAGCACGCGGCGCCCGAGACCCGGCTCCAGGGAGCGTCGGGGCTGGCCAAGGTTCTCGACACGTTGCAGGGCTATCAGGCCCCCGCGGGCGCGTGGGAGAGCCAGGTGTTGAGCGCCCGCATGGACCGCTACGCACCGTCGTGGCTCGACGAGCTGAGCCTGACGGGGCAGGTCGTCTGGGGACGGCTCTTTCCGCCGGCGGGCGGCGACCGCCGCGCCGCGGGGCCCACGCGCTCCTCGCCCGTCGCGCTGCTCTTCCGCGACCGCCTCGACGCGTGGATCGCCGCCGCGCCCCAGCCCAACGGCTCGGTCCAAATCGGCTCGCTGGCCCAGGAGATCTTGGACTATCTGAAATGGCGCGGCCCCAGCTTCGCCCAAGACCTCGCCAAGGCGACCCACCGGCTCAACTCCGAGGTACGGACCGCGCTGGGACAGCTCGTCAACGCCGGGCTGATCACCGGCGACGGCTTCGGCGGCCTTCGGGGCCTCATCTCGACGCGGGCCGGCTCGAATCGGCGGGCCCGCCGCACGCCATGGGCTGGGCCGGGCCGGCCCGTCGTCCCGCCCGACATGAGCGGGCGTTGGGCGCTCTTCCGCGACGAGCACGCCGCGCCGGATTCCGAGGACGCCCCCGGCGCGCTCGCCGTCGCCGAGCTCTGGGGCCGCCAGTTGCTTCAGCGCTACGGCGTCGTGTTTCACAAGGTCGCCCAGCGGGAGACGGGGCTGCCACCCTGGCGCGACCTCCTGCGGGTCTGGCGCAGGATGGAGGCCCGAGGCGAGATTCGCGGCGGGCGCTTCGTCTCCGAGTTCTCCGGCGAGCAGTACGCCCTGCCCCAAGCCGTCGACGCGCTCCGCGCCGTCCGCCGCAAAGACGGCGACGGCGCCCTCATCGCCCTCTCCGGCGCCGACCCGTTGAACCTCACCGGCATCATCACGCCGGGTGAACGCGTCCCCTCCGTCGCCGGCAACCGCGTCGTCTACCAGGACGGCCTGCCCGTCGCCACACGCGTCGCCGGCGCCGTAACCCACCTCTACCAGCCCACCGACCCCGCCGAGCGCGACGCCATCATCCGCGCCCTGCGCGGCTAGCGCCTCAATGTGGGGTGGGGTCTTGACCTCACTCTCCCCACGGAGACCTCTGCGAAAACCCGCCCGTATCCGTCATTCCCGCGAAAGTGGGGATCTATCCCTCCCGTAGGGGCGCCCCTTGTGGGCGCCCTCCGCTCTTACTTTGGAGACCTTCGCGCAACCCGCCCGCGAGCTCAAGCATGGGTGGGGCCGGGAGGTCTTGCCTCTTCTCCCGTTGGAGACCTTTGCAAAACTGGACGGGCGGGGCAGAGTAGAGGGCAGCGCTCGGATGGAGGGAAGCATGCACCAGCGGACCGGTCTGCCGACGTTCGTGGACGCCTTTGTGCCTGAGGGGTTGGGAGTAAACGAGACCCTGGAACGGATCGACGCGATGCTGGACTGGGAACGGATCGGGAAGGTGGTAGGAGAGGTGCACGCGGCACCGGAGGGCAGGCCGGGCTACCCCCCGCTGACGATGGTGAAGATCGCGCTGCTGCAGCAGTGGTACACCGCGTCGGACCCGGCGATGGAGGAGGCGTTACGGGACCGGATCTCTTTCCGCCGATTCGTGAACCTGGGCTGGACGGACGGGACGCCGGACCACTCGACGATCAGTCGGTTCCGGAAGGCGTTGACCGAACGGGGGCTCACCGAGCGGCTGTTCACCGAAGTGAACCGCCAGTTTGAGGAGCAGCGGCTGCTGGTGAAGAAGGGCACGCTCCTCGACGCGACGATCGTGAAGGCGCAGGCGCGGCGGCCGTCGGTGGAGGAAGGCCCTGGGGCGCGGAGCGCGACCGACCCCGACGCGGGATGGACGCGGAAAGGGGGCGCGGCCCACTTTGGCTACAAGGCGCACCTGGGAGTGGACGGGGAGTCGGGACTGATACGGAAGGCGGTGCTGACGAGCGCGAACGTGAACGATACCGAGGCGGCGGACGCCTTGGTGTCGGGAGACGAGGCGGCGGTCTACGCGGACAAGGCCTACGAGTCGAAGGAACGGCGCGCCCGGCTGAAGTCGCGGGGGATCAAAGACCGGATCATGCATCGGTCGCACAAGCACCAGCGGGAGCTGCCGCATTGGCAAACGCGGCGGAACGCGCTGATCTCCCGCGTGCGTGCGCCGGTCGAGAAGGTGTTTGGAACGCTGAAGCGCTGCTACGGGTATGGACCGGTGCGGTACATGGGACTGGAGCGGAACGCGACGGAGCTGTGGCTCAAGTGCATGGCCTACAACCTGCGTCGGGCGGCGCGCCTCCTGTTTGTCGACGCGCCCGTCCCAGGGCGGAGTGTGCCCTAGCGGCCTGGCGGGGCCAAATGGGGCCCTTGAAGGGGCTCGATCGGCTCTCGTAGGGGCTCCTCAAGCCGCTGAGTCCGCAAACAACACCACCCCCATGGCCTCGAACAGGCCCCCACACCACCCCGCCCCAGTTACGCAAAGGTCTCCAACGGGAGAAGATTGAGATGAGGGGCCGCCTCGCAACCACCACGGGTTATCGAAGTCCGCCACCCTCGCGGTCAGTCACGCCAGTTACCCAAAGGTCTCCTCTGGGGGAGACTGAGAGAGGGCGCCCCTCTCCTCCCCCCCTTCTTACTCCCTCTCCCGCTGGGAGAGGGCTGGGGTGAGGGCGGGGGGAGGCGGGGGCCGCGTGACCTTGCTGAAGCCCGCCCGCCGAGTTACGCAAAGGTCTCCCGCAGGGTGAGGGCGGGGCGCGGTGGGGCGACGAGCACGTCACGCGAAGGAAGTCGTCCCTAGAGGGCCGGCGCCCCTCCAGTAGAGGCTCGATCCGCCCTCCCCACGCCAGGGGCGCGCGGGCCGCTACGCCCTGGGTCGCACGTACACCCGCGCGGGATCCTGGCCAAACGCCTTGAGCAGCTTGTGTGCGCGATTGACTACCGCGTGGGCGGAGCCGTGAGTTTCCAGATAGGTCCCGGATTGGGGCAAGTGGACGGGAGATGCGAACTTATTCCCGGTAGGTTGAACCGGGCTTGGATGCAGCATGTAACCCTTACTGCTTGAAGGAATAGAAGAGCCCGGAGGTATCAGGCCCTTGCGATCCAGCCACATTCCAGTTTCCGCAAGCAGCGAACGCCACGACTTTGCTGTGGATGCTTCCTGCCCATCGGCGAATCGGATAGCCAACGGGGCCTGGGCGCCCGCCGGACTGTCGAACTCCGTGAGCGCGACCCAGCCCTCCGATGACGGCGGAGAGACAGGCTCCGACGGCGACGGTGCGGGTGGGGACGGCGGCGGCTGTAGCTCCACCGAATCAGCAAGAACCGGCGCGGTCGGCTGAACAGGCTGGCCCGACGCCAGGTTCGGACGCCAGAGCAGCAGGAGCTTCAACGCAGACTCGTGGGTCGCGTCGTTCGCTATGGACACTTGTAACAAGCGGCGTTCTTCAAGCGGCTTGGGGTCAAATACCGTGTAAATCTCCCAGTGATTGCCGTCAGTCACGCCCGCGTAGCGGATCCCCGATCTATTGGCATAGTTGAGCATCTGGTCCAAGTAGTTCGCCAGCGGCGCCCCAAGCTTCTTGGCCTCGATGACTGCAGCCGGCTTGCTCTCGGCGCCCAGCAGCGCATAGTCGGCCCGCCGATTTGTATCTCTGCTTGTGTCGAGTTCGTACTCCGGCAGCACCAGCGCCGGGTCCTCTGTGTCCCAGCCTAGCGCTCGCAGCAGTGGATCAATCAGGGCCATCCGCGTGCGCGTTTCATTGGACTGCAAGCTCTGACGATGCGCTCCGATGCGCTCCTTCAGCGTTTCGATTACGTGTACCAGATCGTCAAACGGCATGCCGCCCTCCGCGGGCAGTATACAGGGCCGCCACTCCTCCAGCCCCTCCCCCCCTGCGCCATCCGCCCATTGCCCATCCCCGCCCTCGCCCCCTACGATGTCTCCATGCAATCACAGCCCATTGGTGCCGGCCAATCGCATACCTCCGCTGCCTCAGAGAGCGGTGAAACGGCCGCGGGCGCGCGCAAGAAACCACGAAACCTCTCGCCGAGTGGGCGGAAACACCGCTTCCTCCGGGAGTTCGAGCGCGTAGGCACACTGAGCGCTGGACGGCGGGCCGCCGGAGTCTCCTACCTCGACATACTCGAGTGGTTCGACGACGACATCTTCCGTCAGCGCTTCCGCGAGGCGAAGCTCGCTTTCGGCGACCGCCTCGAAGAGCTCCTCATGGAACGGATCCTGGAAAAGCAGGATGGCCCCACGTTGAGGCTCAAAGTCCGCGCGGAACTTGTTGGCAAGTACGGCCCGGGACTGGAGCCCGACACCGACGAGGCTAGGTCGGCCATGAAGGAGCTGGAAAGAGGGATTTTCGGGGAAGACGAGTCGCTTTAGCGACCCGCCGGGTCCGAACGGCCTGCCCTCCCCGGCGCGCCGTTCACGTTCCTAATCCCTCTTTTTTCGGGGAGACCCTTGGCGCTCCTGTGCCTCTCACAGGAGCGAAAGGCTCCCGAACACGAGGGTCTCAGTACCCTTTGCCCCCGCTCCTCACAAAATGGAGAGGTCTACCTAGGAGCCCCTGCGTGACCGGCGTAGCGCCGGTCGCGCAAGCTCCTTCCTCTCAGCTTCTCTCCCTCTGGAGACCTTTGCTCAACCCGTCCTCGGGCTCAAGCAGGGGCGGGGTCGGGAGGTCTTGCCTCTTCTCCCGGTGGAGACCTTTGCAAAACTGGACGGGCGGGGCAGAGTAGAGGGCAGCGCTCGGATGGAGGGAAGCATGCACCAGCGGACCGGTCTGCCGACGTTCGTGGACGCCTTTGTGCCTGAGGGGTTGGGAGTAAACGAGACCCTGGAACGGATCGACGCGATGCTGGACTGGGAACGGATCGGGAAGGTGGTAGGAGAGGTGCACGCGGCACCGGAGGGCAGGCCGGGCTACCCCCCGCTGACGATGGTGAAGATCGCGCTGCTGCAGCAGTGGTACACCGCGTCGGACCCGGCGATGGAGGAGGCGTTACGGGACCGGATCTCTTTCCGCCGATTCGTGAACCTGGGCTGGACGGACGGGACGCCGGACCACTCGACGATCAGTCGGTTCCGGAAGGCGTTGACCGAACGGGGGCTCACCGAGCGGCTGTTCACCGAAGTGAACCGCCAGTTTGAGGAGCAGCGGCTGCTGGTGAAGAAGGGCACGCTCCTCGACGCGACGATCGTGAAGGCGCAGGCGCGGCGGCCGTCGGTGGAGGAAGGCCCTGGGGCGCGGAGCGCGACCGACCCCGACGCGGGATGGACGCGGAAAGGGGGCGCGGCCCACTTTGGCTACAAGGCGCACCTGGGAGTGGACGGGGAGTCGGGACTGATACGGAAGGCGGTGCTGACGAGCGCGAACGTGAACGATACCGAGGCGGCGGACGCCTTGGTGTCGGGAGACGAGGCGGCGGTCTACGCGGACAAGGCCTACGAGTCGAAGGAACGGCGCGCCCGGCTGAAGTCGCGGGGGATCAAAGACCGGATCATGCATCGGTCGCACAAGCACCAGCGGGAGCTGCCGCATTGGCAAACGCGGCGGAACGCGCTGATCTCCCGCGTGCGTGCGCCGGTCGAGAAGGTGTTTGGAACGCTGAAGCGCTGCTACGGGTATGGACCGGTGCGGTACATGGGACTGGAGCGGAACGCGACGGAGCTGTGGCTCAAGTGCATGGCCTACAACCTGCGTCGGGCGGCGCGCCTCCTGTTTGTCGACGCGCCCGTCCCAGGGCGGAGTGTGCCCTAGCGGCCTGGCGGGGCCAAATGGGGCCCTTGAAGGGGCTCGATCGGCTCTCGTAGGGGCTCCTCAAGCCGCTGAGTCCGCAAACAACACCACCCCCATGGCCTCGAACAGGCCCCCACACCACCCCGCCCCAGTTACGCAAAGGTCTCCGTTGGGAGAAGAGGCAAGACCTCCGCCTCGCACCTCCGACGCGCCTGACGGCGCGTGCCCTCTCTCAGTCTCCCCCAGAGGGGAGAGGCCGGAGGGAGGGATGGATTCCCGCTTGCGCGGGAATACGGGTGGCGGGGATTCTGGGTTTCGATAACCCGTGCCGGCTGCGAGGGGGCCCCTCATCTCAATCTTCTCCCGGGGGGAGAAGAGGCAAGACCTCCGCCTCGCACCTCCGACGCGCCTGGCGGCGCGGGCCCTCTCTCAGTCTCCCCCAAGGGGGAGAGGCCGGAGGGAGGGATGGATTCCCGCTTGTGCGGGAATACGGGTGGCGGGGATTCTGGGTTTCGATAACCCGTGCCGGCTGCGAGGCGGCCCCTCATCTCAGTCTTCTCCCGCTGGGAGAAGAGGCAAGACCTCCGCCTCGCACCTCCGACGCGCCTGGCGGCGCGGGCCCTCTCTCAGTCTCCCCCAAGGGGGAGAGGCCGGAGGGAGGGATGTATTCCCGCTTGCGCGGGAATACGGGTGGCGGGGATTCTGGGTTTCGATAACCCGTGCTGCCTGCGAGGGGGCCCCTCATCTCAATCTTCTCCCGTGGGGAGAAGAGGCAAGACCTCCCGGCCCCGCCCATGCTTGCCCGCGGTGACTGACCGCGAAGGTGGCGGGCTTCGATAATCCGTGGTGGTTGCGAGGGGGCCCCTCATCTCAATCTTCTCCCGTGGGGAGAAGAGGCAAGACCTCCCGGCCCCCACCCATGCTTGCCCGCGGTGACTGACCGCGAAGGTGGCGGGTTTCGATAACCCGTGCTGCCTGCGAGGGGGCCCCTCATCTCAATCTTCTCCCGTGGGGAGAAGAGGCAAGACCTCCCGGCCCCACCCATGCTTGCCCGCGGTGACTGACCGCGAAGGTGGCGGGCTTCGATAATCCGTGCTGCCTGCGAGGGGGCCCCTCATCTCAATCTTCTCCCGTTGGAGACCTTTGCAAAACTGGACGGGCGGGGCAGAGTAGAGGGCAGCGCTCGGATGGAGGGAAGCATGCACCAGCGGACCGGTCTGCCGACGTTCGTGGACGCCTTTGTGCCTGAGGGGTTGGGAGTAAACGAGACCCTGGAACGGATCGACGCGATGCTGGACTGGGAACGGATCGGGAAGGTGGTAGGAGAGGTGCACGCGGCACCGGAGGGCAGGCCGGGCTACCCCCCGCTGACGATGGTGAAGATCGCGCTGCTGCAGCAGTGGTACACCGCGTCGGACCCGGCGATGGAGGAGGCGTTACGGGACCGGATCTCTTTCCGCCGATTCGTGAACCTGGGCTGGACGGACGGGACGCCGGACCACTCGACGATCAGTCGGTTCCGGAAGGCGTTGACCGAACGGGGGCTCACCGAGCGGCTGTTCACCGAAGTGAACCGCCAGTTTGAGGAGCAGCGGCTGCTGGTGAAGAAGGGCACGCTCCTCGACGCGACGATCGTGAAGGCGCAGGCGCGGCGGCCGTCGGTGGAGGAAGGCCCTGGGGCGCGGAGCGCGACCGACCCCGACGCGGGATGGACGCGGAAAGGGGGCGCGGCCCACTTTGGCTACAAGGCGCACCTGGGAGTGGACGGGGAGTCGGGACTGATACGGAAGGCGGTGCTGACGAGCGCGAACGTGAACGATACCGAGGCGGCGGACGCCTTGGTGTCGGGAGACGAGGCGGCGGTCTACGCGGACAAGGCCTACGAGTCGAAGGAACGGCGCGCCCGGCTGAAGTCGCGGGGGATCAAAGACCGGATCATGCATCGGTCGCACAAGCACCAGCGGGAGCTGCCGCATTGGCAAACGCGGCGGAACGCGCTGATCTCCCGCGTGCGTGCGCCGGTCGAGAAGGTGTTTGGAACGCTGAAGCGCTGCTACGGGTATGGACCGGTGCGGTACATGGGACTGGAGCGGAACGCGACGGAGCTGTGGCTCAAGTGCATGGCCTACAACCTGCGTCGGGCGGCGCGCCTCCTGTTTGTCGACGCGCCCGTCCCAGGGCGGAGTGTGCCCTAGCGGCCTGGCGGGGCCAAATGGGGCCCTTGAAGGGGCTCGATCGGCTCTCGTAGGGGCTCCTCAAGCCGCTGAGTCCGCAAACAACACCACCCCCATGGCCTCGAACAGGCCCCCACACCACCCCGCCCCAGTTACGCAAAGGTCTCCGTTGGGAGAAGAGGCAAGACCTCCGTAGGTGGTAGCGGCTAGGCCAGCGCGTCCCTGATGCGGTCGAAGATCGACTTGCCGTGCTTGCTCGTCAGATCGGGCTTCTTGAGCAGGCCGTCGAGGGTCTCGAACGCCTTCTTCTGCTTCGAGTCGAGCTTCGACGGCACGGCGACATCGGCGTAGACGATCTGGTCCCCGCGTCCGCCGCCGCGCAGGCGCTGAACGCCCTTGCCCTTCAGGCGGAACATCTGGCCCGGCTGCGTGCCCGGCGGGACCTTGAGGCGCGTCTCGCCGCCGAGCGTGGGGATCTCGAGCTCGTCGCCGAGCGCGGCTTGGGCGACGTTCAACGGGAGGGTGTAGATCACGTCGTCGCGCTCGCGCTCGAAGATCTCGTGCTCCTTGACCTGCACGGTGATGTAGAGGTCGCCCTGGGGGCCGCCGTTCCGACCCGCCTCGCCCTGCGACGAGAGCCGCACCTGCGAGCCGTGGCTGATCCCCGGCGGAATCTTGACCACGATGTTCGCCTGGTTGCGGCTGCGACCCTGGCCACGGCACTCGGTGCACGGATTCGAGATCGTCGTGCCCTCGCCGCGGCAGGAGGGGCAGGTGGTGACGTTGACGAACTGGCCGAAGATGCTGCGTTGGGACTGGCGGACCTGCCCCTGCCCCTTGCACGTGGCGCAGCTATCGGTGCTGGTGCCGGGCTCCGACCGGGCGCCGTGGCAGCGGGAGCAGGTCTCGAGGCGGGAGAAGTCGAACTGCTTCTCCGTCCCGAAGGCCGCCTCCTCGAACTCGATGGCGACGTTGGCGGCGAGATCGTCGCCCCGCTGGGCGGCCGGCGCCCGCGAGCGGCGTCCGCCGAAGGACCCGCCGCCAAAGAAGGCGTCGAAGATGTCCCCGATGTCGGAGAAGCCGCCGAAGCCCTCGAAGCCGACCCCGGCGCCGTTCGGCCCCGCGTGCCCGAAGCGGTCGTACTTGGCCCGCTTCTCGCCGTCGCGGAGCACCTCGTAGGCCTCGGCGCACTCCTTGAACTTCGCCTCGGCGTCAGGCTCCTTGTTACGGTCGGGGTGGTAGTCGAACGCCTTCTTGCGGAAAGACTTCCGAAGATCGTCCTCGGTCACGTCCCGGCCCACGCCGAGGACTTCGTAGTAGTCGCGCTTCGTCGTCGCCATAGGTATCCCGCAGGGGCTCCCAACCTTTGGATTATAGGGAGCGGGAGGGCTAGGGACAAGCGGAGGGGTAGGACTCTGGGAAGCTGGATGTCGGCGGGCGTGAGGGGGGCGGGACTCCCTCTGGCCCCACCGCTGGCATGCTCGTGGGCCGTCGGCCTGGAACCTGTTTGACGAGACAGAACCGCCCTTGAGATGCGGATGGGACTCGTCGAGCATGGCGCTGCCTAGATCCAGACGGCGGAGTGCACGACGGATCAGGCTTCTGTAGACCCTAGGGCGACGGTGAACTTCTCCAGCCAAGATGGGAACATGTTCCGAATCTCCGTGGCCAACGCTGAGAGCCCGTCCTCTAGAACTATAGAATTGCAAGGGACTCTCTTGGGTTCGGACTTCCATTCGTCTATACCGCCCCCGAACGTTTTCGTACTACCAAGATAAAACATGCCACGGAACTCAAGCTCGCCGCTTACTCTTGTTCGAACCGCAACGCCTATAGCCAGCACAACGGGATTCCAACCAGGCCCTGAAAGGATCGTCGCCCTGATGTCTTCATTGGATATTTCATGCTTTAGTCTATCGAAGAACATCGTGGTGACGAATTTGGGCCGCTGGTTGAACTCAGCAGCGGGGAATTCTCGTCGGATTTCGGCTTGTAAAGGGTCCAAAAGCTCCTGCAGCCGTCGCACTGCTTGTCGGAAGCACTGTCGCTGCGCTTCTTGCTCGTTGACTTGTCGCAGCCTCAGCTCGGCGGTTTCTCGCAGTCTGCTCCACATGTCCGCTAAGTCCACTGATTGTTGCGGCGTATCGTTGTCTAAGGAGAGCCAAGCACGCAGATCTTCGGAGACCTGCCTCATCGAAGGACGCTTCGAGGGCTCATGCTCAGTGCACCGCTCGATCAGTTCGTCGAGGAGACGCGCCAATGGATGTGGGCGAATCTCATCGATCGAGTACGCTCTGTTCGAAGCACTCTGTTCGCCTTGTGGGGGCCATCGCTGATCAACACTCAAGACCCATAACGTCTTAGCAAGAGAGAAGACATCGGCTGGCCCCGGGTCGGCATGTGCCGAGTCAACTACCATCTCATATGCTAAGAAGTATCTCGGACCGAGAGGTCGCCCGGAGACAGTTAGGTCATCGGCGTCAGGGAGATCCACGAGGCCAAAATCTGAGATCACAGGACGCCCATCAAGCAGGTAGAGATTCGACGGCTTGATGTCCCGGTGATACATATGGAGACACTCGTGTAGGTCTGCCAACGCATCTGCGATTTCGGCTACTGCGGCCACCACGTCCCGCAGGCCAGAATCGGAGAGGGAGGCGGCGAGAGGTACGCCGATTGGCATCGCCAACCACGCTGGATGGGCATTGGATGGAGTTTCGGGAAGGTCTTGGTCAAGCAACGGCATCACGCACGGTTTAGAACCGAGTTTTCTAAGTGCTCGGATCTCCTGGCGAAACCGTTGATACGGTTCTGAGTCCGTCCTGCGCTGGTTGAGAATCTTAAGGGCGATTTTCGATTCTCCGTCGGTTGCACGCCATACCTCGGCATTTCCCCCTCGGCCAAGAGGGTCGATGAGTCTCCATTTCCCAATGGATTCTCCGCTACTATGGCGCGGCACTCGAGAATTCCCCACAATAGAGGCAGTGCACTGATCCGCTCCATGTCTCGGCGATTTTGATAGGTTCCATAGGATGACAAGTGAAGCTAACCTGCTTCATGTCATTCGGTTCAAACACAGGTGGGGCCTGTTGAGGTTCGGAAGCTTCGACCCTAGCATTGAACTGAATGAGGCCGCCCGATGACTTACCCAAGCGCCGAAATGAATCACCTAGATCCTCTAGAGAAGGACGGACTACTTGGTCATACACATGGGCCTTGATGTAGGAGAGTTGTTCTTCAGTTAACCACTCTTGAGGTGCCGCTCGTGTTCCGCAATACGGACAGAAGTACTCTTCAGGGGGTGAGGATGGTTCCTCTACCTCCGTTGACAGCCATTTGAATTCTCGGCTGCAATTGGGGCAAGCGCGGCGGAGAAACCCGTCGGAATCGAGTGGAAAACTAACTGAGAGCTCTATTTCGCTCATGATGTCTCACCTGTTTACTGTGCTTAGACGGTGGCTTGACGCCATCTATCCTTTCAGTTCCCTACGAACTTCCTCGACCGAAAGTGGAGGGTACTGTCGGTGAACCATGGCGTGACAGTTGGGGCAAATCGGACGGAGGTCCGTAATCGGATCAATTTTGTAACTGTCCCCGATTTCAGATATAGGAACTACGTGATGGACGTGTATGTAGCCAGCTCCGAAATCCCCGTAACGCTCCTCAAAGACCAACCCGCAAACAACGCAGGCTAGACCATAGTGGCGTATGCATGCCTGCCGGGCGGCACGATCACGTTCGTATACGTTCACCTCAACTTGGCGGACACTGCCTTCCCTGTACTCTCTCACAGGAATCTCATCGGGGCCTCGGAAGTAGCCTGGATCAGGGACAACGGTCGCGAACGACCATAGGACTTCCACCGGGGAGCGGTCAAAGACTTCGAGTGGCTTGGCGCATCCCGCATACTCGAACGGAGCCGCGTTTGAGCTACGCCAAAAGACATGCACTGTACTCACATCTCTCAATAGTTTCTTGACGCTCGGCCATGTGGGGCGTGACCTTCCCTGGTGATACCAGCGGAGCAACTCCCCTTCCCAACGATTGTCATAGTGATGACCGGTTCTCCCCTCAATACCCACGTTGGCGAAGATCAAGAACTCACCGCCGTGCTCCACGATTCCCGTATCCCAGGGGCCGCCTTTGGCCTTGCGACCGACACCAGCCAATTCTTTGATATCGGCGCGTGAGTACTTGCTACCAACCTTGAAGTTCAACATTCGCAGTACTGGGGACGTGGGGTGCTGCTCGTCCAGCCCATCGATCTGCCATGCTATCACCTCAGACCCCTTCAGAAGCAACGCGAGCCTGAGAGAGGGCGGCCGCCGCGGGGGCGGCTAGTCGATGTGGAGTTCGCGGTCGGTGACGGACACGTCGGCGAAGTGGTGGCGCGCCCTGCCGTTGATCCAGCGGGCGGCGATGGCCTGGCCGGTGATGTCGGGATGGGCGATGAAGTAGGGGACGAGGCGGGCGATGTCGCTGGGGGCCATGAACCCGAGGCCGGTGCGGTCGTCGGGGACGGGCTTGGTAGGCCCATTTGAGGATGGGGGTGTCGACGACGCCGGGGCAGACGGCGTTGACGCAGATGCCGTCGTCGGCCCACGCCGAGGACCTCGTAGCAGTCGCGCTTTGTCGTCGGCATGGGTGGCTCGCAGAGTCTCCTAACCCTGGACTATAGGGAGCGCCCGCGCCACGAACCAGCGAGCCCAAGTAGTGTCTCAGTTTGAACTCTGTGGGCGAGCAACATGGCCTAAGCTACTGCTATTGCTCCGAAGCGGTATCGCTGACCCCCCATCGCTCCCGAAGGACAGCACCGAGCGCCAAAGCGTCTTGCTTGACAGCCTGGGCAGTCTCAATATCGCCATTCTCGAATGCCTCTCCCATCCGGGAGAAAAGCCAAACGATGCTAGCCAATATCTCCTCCGATTCCGTCAACTCGTGATTCCCGATTCTGCGCCTGTTGACCGAATCTCGCCTAAACGCGAGGAACCCCATGGCAGCCTTGTGCTCAGGGTCGGCTGGCTGCTCCGATGTCGGAGTCACCGGGGACAAGAAAGGGCGTACCGCATCCTTCAGGTCGTCGAGTAGGTGCCGTTGGCACCGATAGCCAGTCTCCTTATTCTCTGCTGCCAGGATCCAAGCAGCAGGTTTATCGCAGCGAATGCATTTCTCGTCCATGATCGTCCTCTCTGTTCTCGCAGTAGGCGGGAGCGCCTTAGTGTCTTCGGTTTACGGGGTGGTGCCTGCCATGGCTTGCTGTCCAAGCTAATCCAGCCCATCGACCAAAAAGGTCATCCCTGAGCTAGAGCCCGTCCCCTACGGCTCCTCGTGCAACGTCGCTCCACAGCTTATAGACGGAATGCATTCGAGTGCTAGGGGGCTCTGTCTTCCTCTCAGTAAGCAACGCAACCCAAAAGGCCGCGTCACGGCGAAGGAAAGGGGTGAGAGAGGGCCGGGCCGCGCCGACCCGGCTACCCGATCTCCAGCTCGCGGTCCGTAACGGACACGTCGACGTAGTGGTAGCGCGCCCTGCCCTCGATCCAGCGGGCGGCGATGGCTTGGCCCGTCATGTCGGGGTGGGTGATGAAGTAGAGGACGAGGCGGGCGATGTCGCTGGGGGCCATGAGCCCGAGGCCGGAGCGATCCGCGGGGATCGGCTGCGAGCCCCATTCGATGAGGGGGGTGTCGACGCCGCCGGGGCAGATGGCGTTGACGCGGATGCCGTCGGCGGCCCCCGCCTCGGCGAACGCGGTGGTGAGGCTCAGCACGCCCGCCTTGGAGGCGGAATAGGCCGGGCCGGGCGCGTAGGGATGAAGGGCCGCCATCGAGGCCGTGTTGACCATCGCGCCGCCGCCGGCCCGCATCAGGGGCATGACCGCCCGCGACATCAGGAAGTAGCCGGTCAGGTTCACGTCGATCACGCGCCGCCAGACGTCCTCGGGGTGCTCCTCGATGCTCCCGAAGGCGCGGAGGATGCCCGCGTTGTTGTGGAGCGCGTCGATGCGGCCGTAGGCCGACAGGGCGGCGCCGACAATCTCCTGGACGTCCTTGTTCACCGATGTGTCGCCCACCGCCGCGACGGCCTCGCCGCCGTCCGCCGCGATGAGGGAGACGGTCTCGGCGGCCCCAGTTTCGTCGATGTCGGCGACCACGACCCTGGCGCCCTCCGCCGCGAGGAGCGCCGCGGTGGCGCGTCCCATTCCCGACCCCGCGCCGGTGACGATGGCGGCCTTGCCGTCGAGTTTGCCCATCAGAATGCCTCCACGCCACTCAGGCGCTCGAACTGGTTGGGGAGCACGAGGTCGTAGACGGGGCCGTCGTCGCTCAGGCTCGTGTAGACGAGGGCGGCGCGCATCTTCTCGTTGACCGCGAGGTAGTAGACGGCGCGGGCGAGGTCCATGGGGTCGAGGAGGTTCTCCGGCTTCCGCAGGGCGGCGCGCCCCGTGTCGGAGAGCTCCAGCATCGGCGTCCGCGTCATGCCGGGAAGGACGGCGTTCACGCGAATGCCGTCGCCCTCGACGAGCTGCTGCAGACCTTGGGTCAGACCCAGCACGCCGAACTTGGCGGCGGAGTAGGCGAGGGCGACCCCGTACGCCGCCACGCCCGCCCCCGACGACGTGTTGACGATCGCGCCGCCGCCCTGGGCCCGCATCATGGGGATCACCGCCTTCGCGCAGATGAAGAGCGAGGAGAGGTTCACGTCGATGATGCGCCGCCACTCTTCGACGCCCACGTCGTCGATGTCGCGGTGGTGCGCGATGATTGCGGCGTTGTTGTGGAGGAAGTCGACGCGCCCGTAGGCGGTCAACGTCTTGCCCACCAGCTCCTGCACCTGGGGGACGTCGGAGACGTCGGCGGCGGCGAAGATGGCCTCGCCGCCGCTCGTGGCGATCATGCGAGCGGTCTCGGCGCCCTCGGCCTCCTTCAGGTCGACCGCCACGACGCTCACGCCGCGCTCGGCAAAAAGCAGGGCCGAGGCGCGGCCGATGCCGCCGGCGGCGCCGGTCACGATGGCGACCTTGCCGTCGACGCGGTTCACTGGGGCCCTAGGTCGTCGGCGAGGCCGATGGCGGTCTGCGCCGGCGGGTCTTGGACCTGGAGGTACTCGATCCTGCCCTCGGCGTCGCGGGCCACGACCATCATGAAGCGGTCGAGGTCCTCGCGCTCGGCGAGGTACTGGACGGCGCGGGCGAGGTCTGCGGCGTCCATGGGGGCCATGGCGGCGGTGCCGAGTTTGGAGCGGGCGCGCGCGTCCCGGGTCATCGGGGTGTCGGTGAAGCCGGGAAGGATGGCGTTCACCCGGATGTTCGTGCCGCGGAGCATGTCGGGCAAGGTGCGGGTGAGCGAGATCACTCCCGCCTTCGCCGCGGCGTAGCTGGGGGAGTAGGGCACCGAGACGAGTCCGCCCTGGGACGACATGTTGATGATGGCGCCGCCGTCGCCGTCGCGCATGACGGGCGCGACCGCCTTGGCCACGAGGAACGGCGCGTTGAGGTTTACGTCGATGACACGACGGAACTCCTCGATGGGCCAGGCTTCGAGCGAGTCGTGGCGGCGCATGATCGCGGCGTTGTTGTGGAGCAGGTCGATGCGTCCGAAGGTGGAGACGGCCTTGTCGACGGCGGCGGCCACGTCGCTTTCCGATGAGACGTCGGCTTGGACGAAGATGGCCTTGCTGTCGCCGTGGCCGATCTCGGCGATGGTCTCGCGGCCGGCTTCGTCGTCCACGTCGACGGCTACGACGTTCGCGCCGATGCGGGCGAAACGGACCGCGGTGGCGCGTCCGATGCCCATGCCCGCGCCGGTGACGAACGCAACTTTTCCTGTCCACGAAGCCATAGGGGGCGCCTCCTATCGTCCTGTCGTCAGACTGGGGCGCATGGTAGCTTCACCGCCGTCGAGGCGGCAACCCCCGGTCCAAGCCTTTGCGTTACCGGACTTCGATATCCCGTGGCGGTTGCGAGGCGGCCCCTCATCTCAATCTTCTCTCGTGGGGAGAAGAGGCAAGACTCCTCCGCCCCACCCCTCCCCTCCGACGCGCCCTTGGGGCGCGTGCCCTCTTTCAGTTTCCCCCAGAGGGGGGAAGGTTTAAGGCGCTCCTCTTCGGGGAGAGGCGGGCTTCGATGACCCGTGGCGGTTGCGAGGCGGCCCCTCATCTCGATCTTCTCCCGTGGGGAGAAGAGGCAAGACTTCCCGGCCCGACCCCTCCGACGCGCCCTTGGGGCGCGTGCCCTCTTTCAGTTTCCCCCAGAGGGGAAAGGTTTAAGGCGCTCCCCTTTGGGGAGAGGCGGACTTCGATGACCCGTGGCGGTTGCGAGGCGGCCCCTCATCTCAATCTTCTCCCGTGGGGAGAAGAGGCAAGACCTCCCCGCCCCTCCCCTCCGATGCGCCCTTGGGGCGCGTGCCCTCTTTCAGTTCCCCCCAGAGGGGGAAAGGTTTTAAGGCGCTCCCCCTTCGGGGAGAGGCGGACTTCGATATCCCGTGGTGGTTGCGAGGCGGCCCCTCATCTCGATCTTCTCCCGTGGGGAGAAGAGGCAAGACCTCCCGGCCCCACCCATGCTTGCCCGCAGGCGGGTTGCGCAAGGGTCTCCGTTGGGAGAGGGGAAGACTCCTCCGCCCCGCCCCTCCCCTCCGACGCGCCCTTGGGGCGCGTGCCCTCTTTCAGTTTCCCCCAGAGGGGGAAAGGTTTAAGGCGCTCCCCTTCGGGGAGAGGCGGACTTCGATGACCCGCGGCGGTTGCGAGGCGGCCCCTCATCTCAAATCTTCTCCCGGGGGGAGAAGAGGCAAGACGCTAGTCCTTGGCGAGGAGGACGAAGTTGCCGCCGCCGGTGGGCGGGCCCATGGTCACCGCCATGCCGATCTTGGGGTCTCTTACCGCCCGGCAGACGCCCTTCCGGTGCGTGTGCTCGCCCTGCTGCCAGCCGGGGCAGTCGTCCATCACCTCGCCGCGCAGTTGGCGCGCCGCCTCGATGGGCCGGAAGAGCGACGGCGTCCCATTGTGGCTGAACGCCATGCAGCCCCCGTCGGTGCACGTGGGATAGCGCCCGTCAAGCTCCATCACGCCGCTCTCGACGAACGGCCCGCCCTCGCCGGGTTTACAGAAGCCGAGCATCTCCCACTGGGTCAGCATCCAGATGGCGAAGCCGTCGTAGAGTTCGACGAAGTCGACGTCGTCGCGGGTCACGCCGGCGCGGTGGAAGCCCTTGTCCACCCAGTCCGTGGCGAAGTCGCCGCCGAGGTGATGTTCGAGCAGCGGCGCCTCCGTGTAGGCGGGATAGGAGAGCTGGTCGCCGCCGCCGAGGATGTGGACCGGCGGCTTCTTGAGGTCGCGCGCCCGCTCGGCGGTGGTAATGATCATGGCGCCCCCGCCGTCGTTGACCTGGGCGCACATCAGCACGGTAAGCGGCGTGGCGATCATGCGCGCGTTGACCACGCGCTCCACGTCGTAGGGGCCGCGCCCGTACATCAACCCCTGGGGATTCACGTGGCCGTAGTTGCGCACCGTAGCCGAGGCCGCGGCGAGCTGCTCGGGAGTCGTGCCGTAGGCCGCCATGTGCCGCGAGGCGACGAGGGCAAACTGGACCGCGGTGTACGATCCCGTCCAGCCGGTGAACTCCTGGACGTGCCGCGTCCACGGAGCGGTGCGCCCGTCGGGGGGCTGTGTCATGCCGCGCCCCAGGATAATGGCGACGGTGTCGACGTTGCCGGTCTTAATCGCGGCGGCGGCATCGACGATCGCCGGCGCGCCGGTATCGGCCGCGTTGACCGCGCCCGTCTGCCACCGTAGCGGGATGCCCAACTGGTACGGCCAGTTCGCTTTCGCGCCGTAGGCGGGCGCCGCCGGGTTTTGGGGCCACCCATCGAGCTGAACGAACAGCCCTTCGACGTCCTGGATGGTCAGGCCCGCGTCGTCGAGGGCGCCGCGCAGCGACTCCATGGCGTGGGAGAACCCGCTCCGCCGCTCGCCGCGCGTCTGTTTGGTGGTGTAAAGGCCGACGATGGCCGCGTCGCGGGGGTCCGGCATCAGGATGCCGGCCTGAAGGGGTAGAGGGTGATGTCGTCGCTCACTTTCTCGAACGTCACCTCGACGGGCATCCCGACGCGCACCTCCTCGGATGGGCAGCCCACGATGGTGCTGAGCATGGAGGGGCCTTCCTCCAGCCGGATCACGGCGACGACGTAGGGGTCGGGGAAGACGATGGGATCGGAGGAACGGTGCACGACGCTGAAGCTATAGATCTCACCCCGCCCGCTTACCTCGGCCCATTCGAAGTCTTCGGAGAGGCAGCGCGGGCACGCCGGCTGCGGTGTCCAGCGGTAGAAGGCGCAGTCGCCGCACTTGGGGACAAGCAGCCGGCCCGCCCGTGTCCCCTCCCAGAATGGGCGCGAAAAGTCGGTGGGGACGGGCAGCGGCCGGGTGCGGGGCGAAGAGGTCATAGGCTGGTAAGGCAACGGAAGGGGGGCGCCGCGAGTCTAGGAGACGGCTTCGCCTCTGTCAACGGCCTCCACCCACCCCGCCCCTCCGACGCGCCCTTGGGGCGCGTGCCTCTTTCAGTTTTCCCCCAGAGGGGGAAAGGTTTAAGGCGCTCCCCTTCGGGGAGAGGCGGACTTCGATGACCCGTGGCGGTTGCGAGGCGGCCCCTCATCTCAATCTTCTCCCGTGGGGAGAAGAGGTAAGACTTCCCGGCCCCACCCACCGGATCACGGCGACGACGTAGGGGCGCGTGCCCTTTTTCAGTTTCCCCCAGAGGGGGGAAGGTTTAAGGCGCTCCCCTTCGGGGAGAGGTCGGCTTCGATGACCCGTGGCGGTTGCGAGGCGGCCCCTCATCTCAATCTTCTCCCGTGGGGAGAAGAGGTAAGACTTCCCGGCCCCACCCATCGGATCACGACGACGACGTTGGGGCGCGTGCCCTCTTTCAGTTTCCCCCAGAGGGGGAAAGGTTTAAGGCGCTCCCCTTCGGGGAGGGGCGGACTTCGATGACCCGTGGCGGTTGCGAGGCGGCCCCTCATCTCAATCTTCTCCCGTGGGGAGAAGAGGTAAGACTTCCCGGCCCGGCCCCTCCGACGCGCCCTTGGGGCGCGTGCCCTCTTTCAGTTTCCCCCAGAGGGGGAAAGGTTTTAAGGCGCTCCCCTTCGGGGAGGGGCGGGCTTCAATAACCCGTGGTGGTTGCGAGGCGGCCCCTCATCTCCCTCTTCTCCCGTGGGGAGAAGAGGTAAGACTTCCCGGCCCCACCCATCGGATCACGACGACGACGTAGGGCCGCGTGCCCTCTTTCAGTTTCCCCCAGAGGGGGAAAGGTTTAAGGCGCTCCCCTTCAGGGAGGGGCGGGCTTCGATAACCCACGGTGGTTGCGCGGCGGCCCCTCATCTCAATCTTCTCCCGTGGGGAGAAGAGGTAAGACTTCCCGGCCCCGCCCCTCCGACGCGCCCTTGGGGCGCGTGCCCTCTTTCAGTTTTCCCCCAGAGGGGGAAAGGTTTATGGCGCTCCCCTTCGGGGAGAGGCGGACTTCGATGACCCGCGGTGGTTGCGAGGCGGCCCCTCATCTCAATCTTCTCCCGTGGGGAGAAGAGGTAAGACTTCCCGGCCCCACCCCTCCGACGCGCCCTTGGGGCGCGTGCCCTCTTTCAGTTTCCCCCAGAGGGGGAAAGGTTTAAGGCGCTCCCCTTCGGGGAGGGGCAGACTTCGATGACCCGCGGCGGTTGCGAGGCGGCCCCTCATCTCAATCTTCTCCCGTTGGGAGAAGAGGTAAGACTTCCCGGCCTCGCCCCGCGCGCAAGCGGCGCGGTTTACCCGGCGGGGTTCATCGTCCGCAACCCCTCCTCCTCCGCGGCGAGGAGCAGCGGGGGGGCGGCGCAGGTGAACACCGGGGGTTCCGGGGCCGCCGGCCGGAGCGCGAGGCAGCCGGCGAGCTGCAGCGCGTCGTCGGCCCGCAGCGCGTGACGCTCTAGGAGCGCGCAGGCGAGGTCGATCACGGAGTCATTCACGTTCTGCCGAAGGAAAAACGACTCTAGGTCCTCGCTGAATTGGTCGAGCAAGTCCGAGGCGTCGTCGTCGTCGAGGGCGCCCTCCCGCTGGCGGCGGCCCACCGCCGACCACACCTCGGCCTGCGCGATGGAGAGCACGGCGAACTGGTTGCCGTCGCGAGCGTCGGCGAGCTGCAACATGCGGTCGGTGCCGGGCTCGTCCACGTAGAGCTTGACCAACGCGCTCGTGTCGAGGTAGTAGAGCGCCACCGACTACCGTCTCTCGTCGAGCACCGTCTTGGAGAGCGGCTCGCCGCGGATGGGGACGGGGCGGAAACGCGGGCCGGAGGAGTCGTTCTCCCCAAGCACGCCGATGACCTCGGGATGCGCCCGGTTCACACGAATCGCGGTAACGGGGAAGGCGGGGTTCTTGGGGTTCGGCACCTTGTTGGTCAGGATCACCCCGTCCTCGATCGCGCTCCGGACGGCCCGGTCGCGAAGCGGTCGCGACTCTGCCCAGTCCGGACACTCCGCCGGAAGGAAGAGGTCTCGGAACCACTTGAGGGCGACAAAGTCGAAGCCCGGCCTCCGCTCGGCGATTTCAAGCGACTCGAGGAGGTCGCGCCGCAGATCTTCGGCGTCGAGCGGGGGGTCGGCGCTTTCGTTCCCAACCGCGTCGTAGTCGCGCGGCCCAACCGCGTCGTAGTCGCGCGGCCCAACCGCGTCGTAGTCGCGCGGCCGCGACTCCGCGCGAGCGGGAGCGCCGAAGTGGATCCTGATCTCGCCGTCCCTGGAGGGCTGCCAGCTCTCAACGGAGGTGTCGCCGCGTGTTCTCCGGTTTTCCTGCCGGACCTCCACCTCGATGCTCATCCCCCTAGCCTGGGGGAAGGCGTCGAGAATAGGCTTCAACAGGGACTGTTCGAGGTCGTCCAGGGCATCACGAACTTCAGACATTGCACAACTCCTATCTACGATAATGAAGCTATTCTACCCGTTCGGTGGTGTTTTCGACACTACCCCGCGAGGGGCGATGCTCGGTCCCGGCGCCGCGGCCTGCGGCGGTGACGTCATTGTACGGGCGAGTATCCGAGAAGACGGTGCGCCACGTTATTGAACAGGGTTGGGGATTCCCCTAGACTGTGTCGGCAACGTTCGCGGACTCTTGGCCGACGGGAGGGCGTTATGGTCGTAGCGGGGCTGACGCGTCTGGCGGCTGTGTACATGCTGCTCGTGGCGCTGGCGGTAGCGGGGCACTTCGTCGCGACGCCCGTGTACGACCCCGACATCGAGGGGACCGCTCGCACCGTCTGGGACATCCTCGACATCTGCATGGTCGTCGCCGGGGCCTTCGCCGTCATCGCGGGCTTCATGCGGGTCCGCCTCGTCCACTCCCGGACCGACGTGAAGGAATTCATCGCGGCGAACGTCACGTTCTACGCGGCGGCCGCGCTCCTCTTGCTGCTCCTGTGGAACTGGTTCGATTTGATGTGGGGCAACGGCGGCGATGGTCAGATATGGGCCGTCGTCGACGTTGGACTGCCCCTTGTACTGGGAGCGACCGCCGTCTACGTGTTCCGGGAAGCCTAGGCGGCTGGACAGGCGAGGCCGTGGTTCCGGCGCAGGAGCAGCGCCGGCGGTCTCACCGCAGGGATGGGCGGCGCGCGAAGATGGCGAAGACGGTCTACCTGGCCAACCCTTACGGCTTCTCGGCCCAGCAGAGGGTAGCTCTGCTGCCGCCGCTGACGGCGGCCCTGGAGGCCCTGGGCCTGGAAGTCTGGGAGCCGTTCTCGCGGAACAATGCACCGGAGAATCTCTCCGCGCCCGGGTGGGCCTATCGCGTCGGCCAGGGCGACTTCCGCGACGTCGCGGAGTCCGACGCCATCTTCGCGGTGGTCAACGGCGTGCCGCCCGATGAGGGAGTCATGGTCGAGCTCGGCATGGCCATCGCTCTAGGCAAGCCGACCTTCCTCTTCCGTGACGATTTTCGCCGCGCTACCGACAGCGAGGACTATCCGCTGAACCTGATGCTGTTCACCGGCCTTCCCGAAAACGCCTGGCGGGACTCCTACTACACCCGGCTGGAAGAGATCGCATCGCCGGAGAAGGCGCTGGCGCGATGGGCGCAATCGTAAGAGGAGGTACGTCTTGAGCACGCTCACACGAGCCCTTTCGCATCACCGTCTTCCCGCGATTCTGGCCGCGACGGGCGTCGCGTCGATCATCCTCTTCCTGGCCCGCCCGCCGGTCGCGCACGCGGCAGGGGTCGAAGAGGAGACGGTGTTCATCTTCAACACCTTCTCGTTCCTCGTCTGGGGGGCGTTGGTGATGTGGATGTGCGCCGGGTTCACCATGCTCGAGTCGGGGTCGGTGCGCACCAAGAACGCCTCGATGATCTGCCTGAAGAATATCGGCCTCTACTCCATCGCCGGGCTGGCCTATTTCTTCATCGGCTACAACCTCATGTACGTCGACGTGGGAAACGTGATCGGCTCGTTCAATCTCCTCTACGGGCCGACCGCGGAGGAGATCGCGCTGGTGGGAGGAGAAGGGGACGCGGCGGCTGTCCTCGCGGAGAGCAGCTACGCCACCATGTCGGACTGGTTCTTCCAGATGGTGTTCGTGGCGACGGCGGCCTCCATCGTCTCCGGCGCCCTGGCCGAACGGGTGAAGATGTGGTCCTTCTTCCTGTTCGTTCTGGTGCTCACCGGGATCATTTACCCGATCGTGGGCGCATGGACGTGGGGCGGCGGCTGGCTCGACGATCGGGGGTTCCAGGACTTCGCCGGCTCCTCCATCGTCCACGGCGCCGGCGGTTGGGCGGCCCTCGCAGGGATACTGGTGGCCGGGCCGAGGCTGGGCAAGTTCCGCCGCGACGGCACCCCCAGGCCCACGCCGCCCTCCAACATTCTGATAGTGACGCTCGGCGTCTTCATCCTCTGGTTCGGCTGGTTCGGCTTCAACGGCGGATCGCAGCTGGCGCTGGGAAGCGCCGCCGACGCGGTCGCGATGAGCCACGTGCTGGTCAACACCAACCTTGCCGCGGCGGCCGGCGTCATGACCGCCCTCGTCGTGTCGCGCTACGTTCTCGGGCGTATGGACCTCTTCGCCGGCCTGAACGGGGCGATCGCGGGGCTTGTCTCGATTACCGCCGGACCCGACTTCGTCGACCACTATTGGGCGGTCGTCATCGGGGCCATCGGCGGCCTCATCTGCACCATGGGCATCAAGCTCTTGGAGAAGCTCCGGCTGGACGACGTAGTCGGCGCCGTGCCCGCCCACTTGTTCGCCGGCATCTGGGGGACCCTGGCCGTCTGCATCGCCGCCGGCGGCGACTTCGGCGTGCAACTGCTCGGCATCGTGACCATCGGCGCGTTCGTCTTCGCGGTCTCGTGGGTGCTGTGGCGGGTGCTGGACATGACGGTAGGCATCCGCGTGGCACCGCAGGTCGAACGCCTAGGCCAGGACGCGGGAGAACTGGGAATTGAAGCCTACCCCGAATTCGTCCTCATGCCGGAAGCCGACGACGAGGACGAGGGCTGATCCCCAGCGACCGTCGCGCGGCCGCCGTAGACATCCGACGCGTGGGCGCTACGCCCCAGACTTCCTGAAGTGCGGGATGATGCGCTCGGCGAGAATCTCGACCACGCGGTAGGCGTGGTACGCCTCCATGCCCGGCCACCAGATCCGGAACAGGAAATAGTCGACGCCGAGCCGGTCGCGGTGCATCTCGATCTGCTGGATGACGTCGTCGACGCTGCCGATCATGAAGCGCCCTTCGGCGGACAGCTCCTCGAAGGGGATGCGGAAGCTCTCCTTCCCCGGCAGCACCTTGTCCTGTCCCCAGTCCGCGTAGCGCTGGTACTTCCCCGCGAGATAGGGCTGCGCGATGCGTATCGCCTCTTCCCGCGTCTCTGCTACGTGCATCTCTTTCAGAATTGGGCGCGTTTCCGGAAGCGGCGTGCCCGCCTTCGCGGCGGCGCCTTCGTAGAGCTTGGCCTGGCGTTCCAGCGTCGGCAGCGCGGCGTGCGGATTGACGAACCAGGGGAAGCCCTGCGCGCCGGCGCGCTCGGTGGCGCCGTCGCTGTTGGTGGCCACCCAGATGGGCGGGTGCGGCTTCTGGACCGGCCGAATCGTGCACGTAGCGTCGGTGAGGTTGAAGAAGCGGCCCTGGAAGGTGACGTTCTCCTCGGTCCACAGGCGCCGGATAAGGTCGAGCCCCTCGTTCATGCGCGCCACGCGGGTCTTCACGTCGACGCCGAAGGCCTGATATTCGATGTCGCGGTAGCCGAGTCCGATGCCGAAGACAGCCCTGCCTTCGGTGATCACGTCCAACGTGGCCACGTTCTCCGCCACCTCGACCGGGTTCAGGATCGCGAGGAGGACGATGGAGAGGATGACGTCCATGTCGCCGGAATCGGCGGCTAAGCGGGCCAGCAAGGGCAGATGTTGAAGGTTCTGATAGGGGGGCGAGAGATAGTGATGGCCGGCGCAGATGCCGTCCAAGCCGGCGTCGCGCGCGATGCGCGTCAGCTCAACCGTCTCCCGAAACCGCTTGACCGGCGAGTCGGTCGCGGGGTGCTGAGGCATGACCATGATGCCGAACCGCATGCGAATTCCTCCGTTTCGGCCCTAGCGTCTAGGGCTTGGGTATCTCAACCGGCGCCTCGGCCGGCGCTCTTCTTGCGGAAGCGTGGGATGACGTGCTCGCCGAACAGCCGGAGACTCTTGAGCGAAAGCTCGAACGGCGTGCCCGACCAGTGCATGCGCAGGACGATAGGCCCCAGACCCAAGGCCTCCCACCGCGCGAGTTCAGCGGCGCAATCGTCGGGGCTGCCGATGATGAACCGGCCTTCCATGAGTTTGGCGAGTTCCCTGCGAAAGTCCTCGGTTGGGCTGATCGTCTTGTCCTGGCCCCAGTCGGCGTAAGCGGCGTACTTGGCGCCCACGTAGGGCGCGGCCTCGAGGAGCGCCTGCTCGGTCGTCTCGGCGCAGTAGAGCTCGCGCATCGCCGGCAGGGAAACGTCGGCGGGATGCCCCGCCTCCCGCGCGGCCTTGCGGTACAACGCGACTTGCCGGGCGATGGTGTCGTAATCGGCGTGGGGATTCACGAACCAGGGGATGCCGAGCCGGGCGGCGCGCTCGACGGCCACGTCGGCGTTGGCGGCCATCCAGAGCGGCGGGTGCGGCTTCTGGAGCGGCTTGGTGGTGGCGTGCACGTCGTCGAGCCGGAAGCGCCGGCCCTCGAACGTCACCGCCTCTTCGGTCCACAGGCGGCGGACGGCGTCGAGGCACTCGATGGTCCGCGAGACCTTGGTCTTGGGGTCGATGCCGAAGGCGGCGAACTCCTGCTCGCGGTATCCCGGTCCGGCGCAGACGGTGACGCGTCCTCCGGACAGGATGTCCAGAGTCGCCAACTGTTCGGCCAACTCCACGGGGCGGTGCAACGAGAACAGGATGGTGGCGCAGAGGCGGATCGATTGCGTCTCACCGGCCAGGCGGGCGAGCGTCGGAATCGGCTGGAGGGCTTGGTAGGGATGGGCGACGTAGTGATGCCCGATGCTGAGGTGCTTGTATCCAAGGGCCTCGGCTTCGCGGGCCCAGCGGAGAATATTGGGGACACGGCCGGCTAGGTCCTCGCCGACGGGCACCTGATTCGACCACACCCAGATTCCAAATTCCACGTTTACCCCTAACCCTCGCTCACCGCAGCTGCGGGACCACCCGTTCGGCTACAAGGCGCATCCCCTTGAGCGACAGGTCCAGCGGCATACCGGCCCAAGTCATGCGGAGATTGACGAGTCCGACGCCCAGATCCTTCCAGGGCCGCAGTTGCTCGACGCAGTCCTCCGGGCTGCCCACCGTGAAGCGGTCGCGGAGCAGATCGCGGAATTCCTGGGTAAAGTCCTCTTCGCCGGGGAGGGCCTTGTCCTGACCCCACCCCGCGTAGGTCTTATATTTGAGGCCCAGGTACGGCGCCGCCTCTTCGAGCGCCTGCTCCGTCGTCTCCGCGCAGTAGAGCTCCCGGTTCATGGGCAGCGCGATGTCCCAGGGCTGCCCCGCCTCCCGCGCGGTCTCACGGTACAGCCCCACCTGGCGGGCGATCGTCTCGAAATTCGCGTGCGGATTGATGTGCCAGGGGACCCCCAGCCGGGCCGCGCGCCGGACGGCGGCGTCGCCGTTGGCCGCGATCCACAGGAGCGGGTGCGGCTTTTGGACCGGCTTCGTGGGAACACGCACGCCGTCGAGGGCGACGTGGCGGCCATGCATCGTGACCGAGTCCTCGGTCCACAGCCGTCGCACCGCCTCCAGGCACTCCATCGTCCTGGAGACCCGCGTCTTGGGATCGACGCCGAACGCCGCATATTCCTCCTCGCGGTAGCCGATGGCCGCACCGACGGTCAGCCGGCCCCCGGTAATGACGTCGAGGGTGGCGAGGTGCTCCGCCAGCCCGACAGGGTTGTGGAGGCAGAAGAGGATCGTGGTGTGGAGGCGCATCGAACCCGTCTCCGCGGCCAGCCGCGCCAGCAGCGGAATCGGCTGGAACGTCTGATAGGGGTGGGCCACGTAGTGCTGCCCGATGCTGACGTACTCGAAGCCCAAGTCCCTCGCTTCGTGGACGAAGGCCAGCACGTCGGCGAGGCGGCGTTCCATGTCCTCGCCGGCCTGCACCTGCACCATCGAAGAGATCGACACGCCGAACTTCATGCCGCGCCCCCTTCGGAGATGTTTGCACTACCTTGGCCGGCGGAGGGAGAAGCGCCCTCTCTCAGTCTCCCCCAGAGGGGGCCTTTGCGTAACCGGGGCTTCCGGCTCCATGGACGTCGGCGCGCCCCGCACCACCCCCCACCCTCACCCCAACCCTCTCCCAGCGGGAGAGGGGGGCAAGACCTCCCCGCCTCGGCTGTATTCCAGTCCGCGGGTGGGGAGCACAAGGGTCTCCAGAGGGGGCCTTTGCGTAACCGGGGCTTCCGGCTCCATGGACGTCGGCGCGCCCCGCTCCACCCCCCGCCCTCACCCCAACCCTCTCCCAGCGGGAGAGGGGGGCAAGACCTCCCCGCCCCGGCTGTATTCCAGTCCGCGGGTGGGGAGCACAAGGGTCTCCAGAGGGGGAGAGGCCGGAGGGAAGGAGAGCGGGCGCCCACGAGAAGCGCCCCTACGGGAGGGGATGGATTCCCGCTTTCGCGGCAATGACGGATACGGGCGGGTTTCGCAAGGGTCACCCCTTGAGCCACGCCGGATGCCGACACTTTGCGTCCTAGCGGCGCTGTCTGCGAGAATGACGCAGGTAGCAGCCGATCAATTCGTGGGAGTTTCATGAGCAAGCTTCGTTTATCTCTGGCCTGTTGGAACTACGATCGCACCCGCCCTATCCTCGACGGCACCGTCAGCGCGGAAGGTGTGGACATTGTCGGCGTCGTGATGGAGCCGGGCGAGCTTTTCGCGAGGATGTGGAAGTATCGTGAGTTCGATGTCAGCGAGATGTCGCTGGCGGACTACACCATCATGACCGCCAGAGGCGAGTCTCCCTTTATCGCGATTCCGGTCTTCCCGTCCCGCATCTTCCGCCATTCCTGTATCTACATCAACACGAAGGCCGGTGTCGATAGCCCCGAAGACCTCGCCGGGAAACGGATCGGCGCGCCGAACTACCAGATGACGGCCGCGGTCTGGGCCCGCGCCATGCTGCATCACGACCACGGCGTCCATCCGCGGTCCGTCGAGTGGTTGTGGGGCGGGCAGGAGAAGCCGGGCGGGAGCGCGCGCATCGCGCTCGACCTGCCCGAGGGGTTCAACGTCTCCTCGATTCCCGAAGGCAAGACGCTCTCCGGTATGTTGGATACAGGGGAGTTGGACGCCCTTATCACTCCGAACTTTCCCTCGCCGTTCCTCGCGGGCTCTCCAAACGTCGCTCGGCTCTTCCCCGAATTCCGCTCCATTGAAGAGGACTACTACCGGCGCACCCGCATCTTTCCAATCATGCACACCGTCGTCATACAGCGGGACGTCTACGAGGCCAACCGGTGGATCGCGTCCAGTCTCTTCAAGGCGTTCGTCGAGGCAAAGCGGCTAGCGTACGGCGAGCTATACGAGACCGATGCCCTGAAGATCACGCTGCCCTGGGCGGTTTCCGAAGTCGAAGCGATGCGGGCACTCATGGGTGAAGACTTCTGGCCCTACGGGATCGAGGCGAACCGTGACCAACTCGAGACGTTCGGGAGATGCCTGGTGGAGCAGGGGCTTCTGCCGAAGCCTCCGGCGGTCGCAGACATGTTCGCCCCCAATGTCCTGGACACGTAGCGCGGGCCCTCTCTCAGTCTCTCCCCATGGAGACCTTTGCGTAACTCGGCGGGCGGGCTTCAGCAAGGTCGAGCGGCCCCCGCCTCCCCCCGCCCTCACCCCAACCCTCTCCCAGCGGGAGAGGGGGCAAGACCCCGCGCCGCCTCCCTTTCCCAAGGCCAGCGGGCGGCATTCTTCCCCTCGACGCAGTGTTGCAAATGTCTCCCGTGGGAGAGAGGTGTAAGGCGGTCAGGAGCGGGCCCCGAACGCCTGCAAGAACGTGATGATCGCCTCTGACGCCGCCTCCGGCTGCTCGTAGCCGTAGAAGTGGCCGCAGTTGGAGATGATCTTCATGAGTGAACCGGGGATCGCCTTGTTCAGGTCCTCCGATTGGTTCACCGGCGTGCGCCCGTCGTGCTCGCCGACCACCAGCAGCGTGGGGCAGGAGATCTCCCCCAGGCGGCCGCCGATCTTCGGCCGGTTCTCGTTGGCGATGATCATTTCCAGGTAGGACTGCGGGTTGTTCCTCAGATGTTCCTGCCGGATCATCTCAACCGCGTGAGGATTGTGCTCGACGCTATGCGGGCTGAAGGCCTTCTTCGTGAACTCGAACGTCTCCGCGACGATCTCTTCCGGTTTCGCTCCCCGCTCGATCAGCGCCCGCCTTCGATCGAAACCAGAACGGTCGGTGCGCTCCAGACGCGGGCTGCTCGCTCCCATGCACACCAACTGCGTGACGCGGTCGGGATACTTCAGCGTGAAGTCGAGCGCAATCCCCCCGCCAAGGGACCAGCCGCCCAGAGCGACCTTATCCAAGCCGAAGGCGTCGAGAATCGAAGCTAAGTCCTCCCGCCAGAGATCGTGCGACAGGTTGGGCTCCGGCGGCCTCTCCGTTTCTCCAAAACCCCGATGGTCATAGGTATAGACACGAAAATGCTTCGAGAGTATCGGGGTCATCTCCTCGTAGCATTGCGATCGGGACCCCCCGCCGTGGAGCAGCACCAGAGGGTATCCCTCGCCCTGTACGTCGTAGTGAACGTTGAGATCGCCTACCTGCTTGAACATATGCCCCTCCAACATGGGAAGACCCCGGCGCCCCGGATTTCTCCGAAGCGCCAGGGTCAATTCCTGCCGAGACCGCCGTCGGTCTCGTTACCGTTTCGAACTAACCCTCGTACGCCGCGTACAACTCTTCGATCGCCTGCTCCGCGTGGGTGTTGAGGAAGATGTCGTACACGTCGATGGCCGCCGGGTCCAACTCGTCCGAGATGAGGCCGGCCTGCTGCGCCAGCGGGATGTACTCTTCGATGTCCGCGGGGTTGATGAGCCCGTCGAGGCTCCGCGCGGGCCGGTTCGTGGTGACGGTGTTGATCCCCACCTCACGGTCCGTCGCCGCGACCTCGGGGATGTTCGCCTGTCCGAAGTCAACCGACAGCTCGGGGTAGGTGACGTAGAACGTCAGCGTCTTCACGAGCATCTTTGCGAAGGCCGTAGCCAGATCGGGGTTCTCGTCGACCCAGCTCCGCTTGGCAAGGTACACGTCGCCCTGGTACAGGTCCGCGGGAAGCACCGTCAGGTTATCCCAAAGCTCGGTGTCGGGCCTGAACACGGTCTGGTTGGGCCCGAGCCACGAGCCCACCGCGTCCACCGACTTGCTCTTCAACGCTTCCACGTAGGCGCCGATGCCGCCCAGGCTCACGTATTCGACGCTCTCGGGATCGACGCCGTTGGCGAACAGCATGAGGTCCGTGGAGAACTTCGTCGCGCTGCCAGGACCAAGGATGCCGAACTTCTTGCCTTCCAGGTCGGCCCAAGAGTTGATGCCCGCGTCCTTGCGCCCAAGGGCGAAGAAGACGGGGAACACCTTCGTCGGCGGATGCAGCTTGCGGATGGAGACCAGGTCTTCACCCTGCGCCACCGCGTTCAGCAGTGAATCGGGCACGCCGCCGCCGATGTCGACCGCGCCGCCGACGACCAGCGCGGTCACCGCGCCGCCGCCCGTCGCCCGTTCGATTTCGAGGTTGAACCCGAACTCGTTGTCCCAGTTCTTCGCCTTGGCCAGATCGAACCACATGTTGCCCACGCTCGGCGGCGTCGGCAGGCCGATCTTGATGGTCGGGAGGCCGTCCTGCTCCTCCGCCGAGGCGTAGAGGCGGTTGATCGCCTCTTCGGCGTACTTGTTGAGGAAGATGTTGTACACGTCGATGGACGACGGGTCCAACTCGTCCGAGATGAGGCCGGCCTGCTGCGCCAGCGGGATGTACTCTTCGATGTCCCCGGGGTTGATGAATCCGTCGAGGCTCCGCGCGGGCCGGTTCGTTTTGACGGTATTGATCCCCACCTCACGGTCCGTCGCCGCGACCTCGGGGATGTTGGCCTGTCCGAAGTCAACCGCCAGCTCGGGGTACGTGACGTAGTACGTCAGCGTCTTCGCGAGCATCATGTTGAATCCGATGACCGCTTCCTCGTTGGCTTCGACCCAGCTTCGCTTAGCCAGGTAGACGTCGCCCTGGTAGAGGTCGGCGGGCAAGACGGTCAGGTTGTTCCACAGCTCGGTATCGGGCTTGAACACGGTCTGGTTGGGCCCGAGCCACGAGCCAACCGCGTCCACCGACTTGCTCTTCAGCGCTTCCACGTAGGCGCCGATACCGCCCAGGCTCACGTATTCGACGCTCTCGGGATCGACGCCGTTGGCGAACAGCATGAGGTCCGTGGAGAACTTCGTCGCGCTGCCAGGACCAAGGATGCCGAACTTCTTGCCTTCCAGGTCGGCCCAAGAGTTGATGCCCGCGTCCTTGCGCCCAAGGGCGAAGAAGACGGGGAACACCTTCGTCGGCGGATGCAGCTTGCGGATGGAGACCAAGTCTTCACCCTGCGCCACCGCGTTCAGGAGCGAATCGGGCACGCCGCCGCCGATGTGGACCGCGCCGCCGACGACGAGCGCCGTTACCGCGCCGCCGCCAGTCGCCCGTTCGATCTGCAGGTCGATGCCGAACTCGTGGTCCCAGCCCTTCGCCTTGGCCAGATCGAACCACATGTTGCCCACGCTCGGCGGTGTCGGCAGGCCGACCTTCACCGTCGTGAGCTCCTTCTCCACCATTGCTTCGGTCGTGGCTGTCGGCGGCACGGCCGTTGGCGCCGTGGTTGCCGCCGGCGCTCTGGTTGGGACGGGCGTTGGATCGTCCCCCCCACAAGCAACGGCCACCAGCGCCACGACGACCATCAGGGCGATAGCCGTCGCGAGCCGCTGTAGCACATTCGTCTTCTTCATCATCATTCCTTTCAACTTTCCTTACCTCGCTTCTTTCTCTGGTATGCCACCGTTACGCAAGAGCCCCGGCCAGTCGCCGCGGCTCGATGTTGTCTAGTTTGATGGAGTGCTCAGATTGAACCATCGGAGCAGGATGAACTCAACGGCCACCGCCAGGGAATAGTAGGCCAACCCTATCACCGTGATGCCCAAGATCGCGGCGTAGACCAACGGCGTGTCGACCTGATCGTTGGCCAGTCTGATGGTCGCGCCCAGGCCGATACTGCCGGAGACCAGCTCCGCGACGACCACGGAGACCGTCGCGAACACGACGCCGATGCGGACGCCGGTGAGCACATAGGGGAGCGCCGTAATCAACCGGAGCTTGTAGAAAATCTTCCATTGACTCGCGCCGAGGCCCCGGAACAGCCGAAGGCTGTCCTGGTCTGGCCGTTCCACCCCCACGATCGTGTTCTCCAGCATCGGGAAGAACGAGGACATCCCGGCGAGCGCCGCCTTGGGCAAGATGCCGGTGCCGAGAAGGAGCAGCAGTATGGGCGCGAGTCCGACCTTCGGAACGGACTGGTACAGGATCAGGAACGGATGCAGCACGCCCTGCAGCGTCCGCGATTGACCGATGAGAGCACCGAGTATGATCCCGGAACTGGCCCCGATCCCAAAGCCGAAGGCGATGGAGATGATCGTGTCGATGGACTTCATTCGTATGAGGGTCCAGCCCCGCCCCAGCGCATCCCAGGTCTCAGCGGGGCTGGGCACGAGATTAACGTTGTAGATACGGGACAGCATCTCCCACAGGCCCATGAACAAGATGAAGACGGCGAGCCGCGCCAGATTGTGAAGGATCCGCTCCCGTCGCGCCTTGACGGAGAGCTTAGCGGCCTCCAAGGCCGCGAGGTCCTCGGGGGTGACCTCGGGCGGTCTGACGGCGTCTTGGGTTGTGGTTGTCATGAGACGGACGGCTGCCGATTACTCCTCGGCTTGCAGGTTGTTCTTCTCCAGCACTTTCCGTTCCAGATGGAGCGCGGAAACGTACACGGTGAACGCCAACATCGTCAGCACGACCATCGTGGCGTACATCAGCTTGCCATTCAGCAGTCCAAGGGATATCGCCAACAGCGCGCCCAGCCCCTCGTTGCCCGCGAAATACTCGGCCACGATCGCACCGAGCGTGGCGAGGACGGCCGCGATTCGAATCCCCGCGAATACAAGCGGAAGGGCGCTGTAGACGCGGAGCTTGAGGAAGATCTTCCACTTGCTGGCCCCCAGCGATTGGAAGAGGCGCAGGCTGTCCGGATCGACCCGTAGCAGGCCGGTGATCGTGTTCTCCAGCAGCGGGAAGAAGCAGATGAGCGCGGCGATGGTGATCTTGGGTAAGATGCCGAAGCCCAGCAAGATGATCAGTATCGGTACCAGAACGACTTTGGGCACGGCCTGCGATATCACGAGGTACGGGCGGATCACGACCTCAGCCCACTTCGACTGGGCGATAAGGGAGCCGAGGCCCAGTCCGCCGACGACTCCCATCGTGAAGCCCAGCGCGATCTCGATGACGGTGGGCAAGAGGTTTTCCCATATTTCCTCTCTGCCCTTGACGAAACCTTGCCAGGTTTCGATCAGGTCTGGAACGATCAGGGGTGGGTAGAACGACGCGAGGAGGAACCATCCCCCGATGATCGCGCCAACCATGACCAGCCGCCCGGCGAAGTTGATCACGGACTGCTGCCGCTTCCGCATTCGCTCGGCCTGGACTTCCACTTCGTAGAAGTGCTGGAAGAGCTCGTCGTCCGACCCGCGCAGCCGCTGGGATTGGGTGCTCACGCCGCCTGGTCTTCTCCCTGCTCCACGAGAAGCTCGCGGAGATGCCGCGTGATCTCGACGAACATATCCGAATAGAGCACGTCGGGCGTCCGGGGATGGGGAATCGGCACGTCGACGATCTCTTGGATCGTCCCCGGCCGCGCGCTCATCACGACGACTCGGTTGGAGAGGAAGGCGGCCTCCTGCAGATCGTGCGTCACGAAGAGCACGGTCTTCGGTGTGGCCTCCCAAATGCGCATCAGTTCGACGTTCATCGACTCTCGGGTCTGCGCGTCGAGCGCGCCGAAGGGCTCGTCCATGAGCAACACCGAGGGGTCATGGATCAACGCCCGGGCGATGGCGGCGCGCTGCTGCATTCCCCCCGAAAGCTGGTTGGGGTATTGGCTCTCGAAGCCTTCGAGCTCGACGAGGCGGAGGAGCTCGCGGGCGCGGCCCTCATAGTCGCGGCGCGACAGTCCGAACATCTCAATCGGTAGGAGCACATTCTCCAACGTGCTCCGCCAGCGCAAGAGCGCGCTGGTCTGGAAGACCAGACCGATGTCCCGACTCCCCGGCTTCCGCACTTCCTCCCCGTTGATCCATATTTGGCCGTGGCTGACAGGGAGGAGTCCCGCGATGCAGTGCAAGAGGGTGGACTTGCCGCACCCGCTCTTGCCCACGATGCTGACGAACTCGCGCTCCCTCACCTCGAGGTCGATGCCCTTCAAGGCATAGACGGACCGCTCGCCGGCCAAGTAAAACTTGTGAACGTCATCGCACCTGATGACGTCCTCGCCCAAAACGCCGTCGGTCGCGGAAGTCTCCCTGTTCTGGTCCTGAGGGCTCAATGTTGTCATAGCATCCTACGGGGAGTCCGCGGCCCTCCGCGCGGTCCACTCAGCCACCTTCGTCGGGTCCGGCGGCGCTTTGACGCAGCCGTAGGCGCCGCCCAGACGCTGGTGGTCCCTGGCCCGCCTGGCGAGATGACGACGGAAGTAGATCACGCCAAGGTCCAGGATGCCGAGCTTCTGCGGTATGAAGGGATTGATCGCCTCTTTCGAGAAGATCGGGAAGTCCTCGTTTTCGTTGATGGCGATCACGCCGTAGCCCCGGCGGTAGCCGTAGTACCAGAGGTCCTGCCAGAGCTGCCGAATGGGGTTGCCCGGCTTGGGAGCGATGGTGAAGGTCCACATCCGCGTCTCCCACTCGCTGACCGGGACGCCCCAGCGCATGTGGTTGGCGCCGCCAAGAGGCACCCGCACGATCGAGGGAAGCTGGACGTTGTGATGGCTCCCGAAGCGGCCCCCAATGGGAGGGGCCTTGCCCAGCTTCCTCCACCAGTTGTGCTGCGGCCACTTGCCGATCTTGGGGTATTCCTTCTGGCCGAACTCGATGTTCTGCTGCGTCGTGGTCACGAAGTTGTCGCCCTTCTCCACGATTCGCACGCCGTTGGTCACGACCGGCTTCGGCCTGAAGAAGGGCTGCCGGAAGTTGATCAAGTGCCAGAACTTGGTGGTCCGGTGCAGGTAGAACTCGTGGTAGTCGATCCCCTGCCAGATCGGCTCCGTCCAGTTGGTCCCCCAGACCTTCACCCGGCTGAACCTCGTCACATTCAACGAGTCGTCCTGGAACTCCCACGGCAGGTCCTCATCCAGGGGCACGGGCGTTGTCTCGCCCATCCAGACGAAGACGACGCCGTGACGCTCTTCCGTGGGGTACTTCCGGGCGCGCATCTTCGGCGCGAGCGGCGACTCAACGCTTTCAATGAGTCCGGCGACGGCTTGACCGTTTTCGTCGAAGACGTAGCCGTGATATGGACAGGTGATGGTGCCTTTGAAGTCGCACACGCCCAGGGAGAAGCGGGCCCCCCGATGGGGGCACCAGTCCGTCAGCGCGACGACGTTCCCATCCTGGCCGCGGAAGAAGACGATGTCCTCTTCCAGCATCTTAACCTTGACGGGCTTCTTGTGCCCGACCTTCTTGGCCCAGACGCCCGGGTACCAATACTCGCGGAAGCCCACCTTGGGGATATAGTCGAATGGGCCAATCTGGGACGACCCGTAGGCCTCGTCCCGTGTTTCTCTTACGTCCGGGCTTACCGTCCCTCGCTCTGGCGCTACGCCAACCATCGCTGAACTCCTCCCTGCCGACGCCTGAAACGCCGGGCCTCTTGTGCCGTTGCCTTCAGAGGGTCAGTCCGCCGTCGCCGTCATGAAGCACTTCGACGAATTAAAGATATGCGTGGTGATGAAGTCGTGGATCTTCGGCTTGAAGCCGAGCTCGTGCAAGGCGCCCCCGAGGCAGATCCAATTCAGGAATTCGTGCTGCCCAGCGTCTTCGATGGCGTCCATCGAAAGGTCCGCCCACTTGTGGACCTGCCCGTCACGCAGCTCTTCATACCGCGCGACGTCGGCCTCCACATCAGGGTAAAGGATGTGGTGCTTGGGAACGAGGAAGGCGTGGGACCAACTGGACGACCCCATGAGCACGGCTCGGTACTTACTGTCCTTGAAGGCCCGCGCCGTGGCCGCTCCAACGTCGAAGCAGAGTTGCGCCGAGGGGGCGGGCGGGTCCGGCTCCGCGCCTTCCGCGGCCTGGAGCGGGCTTCCACCCTTGTTCTTCACGAAGGCGCTTCCGTAGCAATTGACGTGGAAGGGGATGACCGGGTAGTCGAAGCCCTTCCGGTCGTAGTCGAGGAAGAGCAGGGTGTTCAGAAAGGCGTGCGGCAGGCCCTGGTAGTGCAGGGTCTTGTAGGCGTACGGCATGGGATAGCCCATTTGGAGCAGCTGCGTGGCCAGGTGCTTCGCGGCTTCCCGGTGCCCGGTGTGCTTGAAGACGTGGTCGAAGTCCTCGCCCCAAACGTTGAAGATCTCATCGCCATCGCCCTTGAAGCGGCGCTTGTGGAAGGGCTGGGTCTCGTACTCCTCGCAGAGGTAGACGCTGAAGGGCGGGACGAGGTCCTCGTGGAAGTTCTCGTACTGGTCGTCACCCCAGATGAGGACGAAGTCGGGTTTGAATGCCTCGATTTCCTCCCGGACTTTCCGAAAGCCGTCAACGAGCCGCTTTCGGTGCGCCGCCGCCGAGACGAGTGCGTTCGCGCCGTCGACGCCGTACTCCTCCTGCATCTGCGCGGGCCAGTTCTTCTGGTCCTTCCACTCGGGCGGCACCAGATCACTCTTCCAGTGACGCTCCATCTGCGCTGACATGAATTCGTCGGGGTACAGCAACAGCGGGTAGTGCGTCGTCCCCGCCAGCATAATTTCGCCCATATCGTGCTCACTCCCTCCGAGTCGGCAGCGCGTTTAGCCTAGGTGAGAAGTTTAGGGAGGTCAACCGAAAGGGCCGCCTCGGCCCGCGAGGCCGGCGGCGCGTCATGATCGATTTCGTCATCAAACCCCGGCGATGGCGCTGATCTCCACGAGCAACTCCGGCTGGACCAGCCGGTCGACCACCAGCAGCGTGTTGGGCGGATAGTCGCCGTTGGGGTAGATTTCGCCGAACACCTCGGTGCGGACCTCCATGAAGGCGGGGATGAAGTCCGCCGAGGTCAGATACGTCGTAAACTCAACGACGTTCCCGAACCCGGCTCCCTGACTTTCGAGGATGGCGCCGATGTTGGCAAAGGTCTGCTTGGTCTGGGCCGCGACGTCGCCGGGGTTGATGAGCTTGCCATCGACGTTGAACCCGACCTGGCCGGCGACGAATAGGAGCTCGTCCGCCTTCAGCCGCGCGACGTGGGAGTACCGGCCTAGGTTCGGTGGGGCTGCGGCAGGGTTGAGGATCTTGCGGTCTATCGCCACGGGGTTGCACCTTCCAGTTCCAATGTTGGAAGGGGAAAGGATACCATGAGGGCCAAGCGCGGTGGACGAAGAGGAGGCGCATGAAGATGACTGGAAGCACAATTGCCGACCGGATCGCGGAGTACGCCGGGGGCGTTCTTTTCGAGGCGGTCCCGGAGGACGTGACGGCGCTGATGAAGCGACACCTCATCGACGCCCTCGGCTGCGCCGCGGCGGCCCTGGACTCGGAGCCGGCGCGCATCTCCCGGTCGCTTGCCGCCGACGCCCGTCCCGTCGGGGACGGCGCGACCCTGTTGGGCTCCGGAGTTCGCGCCACTGCTGAAATGGCAACCTTCGCGAACGGCGTCGCGGTCCGCTACCTCGACTTCAACGACACCTACACCGGCAAGGAGTTGGGGCACCCCAGCGACATGTTCGCGCCGCTGCTCGCGGTGGGCGAGGCGGCCAACGCCGACGGCCGGCGCTTCATCGAGGCCGCGGTCGTCGCCTACGAGGTCTTCTGCCGTCTCGCCGACGCGGTGAACCTCCGCGAGCGGGGATACGACTACGTGATTTTCAAGGCGATAGCCACCGCCGCCGCGAGCGCGAAGCTGCTGGGGCTTTCCGCCGAGCAGACGCGGGAGGCCGTCAGCCTCGCAGCGGCGGCGAACGTCGCGCTGTTCCAGACCCGCCTAGGCGACGTGTCGATGTGGAAGGGGTGCGCCTCGGCGAATGCGTGCCGGAACGCTGTCGTCGCGACAAGATTGGCTGCCCTCGGCATGACGGGCCCAGCCCAGGTCTTCGAGGGAGAAGCCGGCTTCTTTCGCTCGGTAAGCGGCGCGACGTTCGACCTCGATCTCACCGCCGACAGCTATCGCTGCCGGGAGACGAGCCTCAAGCGCTTCCCACTCGGCTATCTCGGCCAGACTCCGTTGGAGGCGGCGTTGGAAGCTCGGAGCAAAGCCCCGCTGGAAGCCGGCATCGAATCAGTCCACATCGAGACCTGCCCCCCCGCTATCGAAATTATGGCCGGCGACGACCAGAAGTGGGACCCGAGAGACCGCGAGACGGCGGACCACAGCATCCCCTACGGCGTCGCCGTCGCGCTGACCTTCGGAGAGGTCGGCGTGGCGCATTTCGACGAGCCCACCCTGAGCCACCCACAGGTTCGCGAAACGCTCAAGAAGGTGCGGGTAACGGCTTCGGACGAGGCCGCAGCCCTCTGGCCGGAGGCGATGCTGTCGACGCTCACCCTGCGGACGAATGACGGCGCCGAGACGCAGACGAGGGTGACGTACAACAAAGGCCACTGGAAGAACCCGATGACCGACGCTGAAGTCGAGGAGAAGTTCTGGAGCCTGGCCGGGGACGTACTCCCCCGGGCGCGGGGCGAGGCCCTGCTCGACGGCATTCGGCGCCTCGAGTCCCTGGAGTCCCTGGGGCCGATAACCGACGCGATGCGCGTCTAGCGGCTCGGCCCCGTCGCGCGCCGCCGGCTCAGATCACGTGCGGCGGATAGACGGAGGCGAGGTGCCCCGCTCGCTCCAGCGCCTCGATTCCCGGCGCCCCTAAACCCAGCAGTTCCCGGCACGCCCAGTCGTTGTGCTGACCCAGCACCGGGGCCACGGACCGTATCCGATTGGGCGTCTCTTCCATCCGCCAGACGATGCCCGGGTATTCGTGCTCGCCGCATTCGGGATGCTGAAGGGTCTCGAAGAAGCCGCGGGCGCGGAGGTGGGGGTCGTCGAAGGCCATCGCCTCGTCGTTGAGGACGCCGCAGGGCACGCCGTGCTGCTGAAGCGTCTCCATCACCCACCCGGCCTCATGCCCTGAGGTCCAGTCGTCGATCAAGGCGTCGAGTTTCGCGCGATGCTCGTACCGCCCCGCCTTGGAGGCGAACGCGGGATCGTCCGCCCAGGCCGGCCGTCCCAACGCCTCAACGAACCCCGACCACTGGTCGCCGGAGCCAACCGCGATCGCTACCCATCGATGCTCCCCTTTGCACGGGTAGGTGTTGTGCGGGGCCATGCCGTACAGATCGTTCGCCTGGGCCTGGGCTACCCGGCCGTTCATCTGGTAGTCCAGGATTATGTCTCCAAAGAATGGAATGAGGCTCTCCGCTTGGGCCACCTCGACGACGCCGCCCTCACCGGTGCGGCGCCGCCGGTAGAGCGCCATCAGCACGGCGGCGGCGCTGGTGGCCGCCGCGACCGCGTCGCCGAAATAGACGTCGTCGCGCTCGGAGGGGTCCGTGTCGGGGTAACCGCGTACGTAGGTATGTGCCGCGGTCCCTTCCAGGTGAGCGCCCAGGGAGCGGTAGCCCGCGTAAGGCCCATCGAGACCGTAGGCGGGCATCCGCATCATGACGAGATCGGGCCGGATCTTTCTCAACTCGTCGTAGCCCAAGCGCAGCTTGTCGATGGTGGCAGGCACGTTGTTCTCGAAGACCACGTCGCTGATCGCCACCAATTCGCGAAAGACTCTGGCGCCTTCGGGTTCGTCGAGATTCAACGTCATACTGGACTTGTTCCGCCCGTGGGCGTTGAAGTGCGGCCACCGGTTCCACGGATGATCGCCGGGCTCCCAGCCGGGGTAGGCCACGAGCCAGTTCCGGTTGGCGTCGACGAGCTCTTGGGTTGGCCGGGCGCGATGCCCGCGGGTGATCGGCTGGAGCCGGCTGACCGGCTCGACGCGGATCACCTCCGCTCCCCAGTCGGCGAGCAGCGTCGTGGCGTTCGGCCCGGCCAGCACCACGGTGAGGTCGAGCACCCGGACGCCCTTCAGCGGCAGGCCTTCCGCCCCCGCGCGGGCCGGAGGCCGCGGCCGCGTTTCGAGCGCCGCCATCTCAGCCGCTACTTCCTCGGCGTGCTCGTCCAGCCGGGGCGCGGCGCGCCGCGGATGCCGGGGAACGCCCGGCGTGGAGAACGGCCTCCCCGGATATTCAAGGGCACCGGCGGCGGGATGCTCGATAGACTCCCAATAACGCCGCGCTCGGAAGTGGGGATCCTTCAGCAAGTCGGCCACGGAATAGACCGGGCCCGAAATGACCCGCGCGCTTTGAGCGGCCTGCCAGACCTCCACCATGCTGCGGTCCATGAGCCAGCCGATGAGTATCCCCTCGAGCGCCTCCGTATTCTCGGGCCGCAGGACTTGCACCGGGTCTCCGAAGCGCGGGTCCTCCTTCAGCTCCGGCATCCCCATCATGTCGTAGATGTCCGCGATGCGCGAAGGCGCGACGTAGACGTTGACGTGGCCGTCCTTGCATGGCCGCACCGGCGACACCGAGACCTCGCCCTGGCGGTTGACGTGTCCCGTGTACTGATACCCAACGAGCATCGGCGTCCGCCGGTCCGGGCTCCCCGCCTGCGTCTGCATGATCGATATGTCCACGTGGTCGCCGCGGCCTCGAACCTCGCGGCCAAACAGGGCCGCGATCGTGGCGCCGGCTGCCTGGGCGCCGGCGAGGAGTTGGACCACGTTGCCCCCCAACTTGACGGGGCGGCGGCCGGGAGCGCCGCTACAGTGATAGGCCCCTCCCAGGGCATAGTCGACGATCTCCGACCCACGGAAGTCCCGGTATGGCCCCGTCTGACCGAAATCGGTGATCGAGGTCATGACCAGTCCGGGGTTGTTCCGCTTCAGGACCTCATACGAGAGCCCCAGCGAGGGCAGAACCGAGGGGCGAAAGTTCTCGACCAGAACGTCGGCGGCGGCGGCAAGTCGCAGGACCAGGTCGCGGCCTTCCGCCGACTTCAAGTCGGCGGCGACGCTGCGCTTGTTCGTGTTGAGGTTGAGGAAGAGGGCGCTGCGTTCCGGGTCCGGCTCATCGTTCGGAAACGGTCCGGCCCGGCGGGCCAAGTCTCCACTCCCAGGCCTTTCGACCTTGACGACGTCGGCCCCGTAGTCCGCCAGGAGTTTAGTGCAGTACGGCCCCGCGACGTATTGGGTCAGGTCAACGACGCGAAGCCCGCTGAGGGCGGTTTCGATCATGCCGGAAGTGTACCGGAAAGCATCGCAGGCCGATTGCGCCGAAGGGCCGCTCGCCCGAGGTTGCCCCGTGCCTAGCCGCGTCGTACATTGGAGCCTCCGCGCCGAGTCTCCCACGGGCGCTCCGAAAGGACACCACTATGCTCAGTCCCGATTCCTCCGCCCGCTACGACGTCATCGTCGTCGGCGCGGGCAACGCGGCGCTGACCGCCGCCATCTCCGCGAGCCGGAGCGGCGCCAACGTCCTGGTAGTCGAGAAGGCCCCGCAGGCGGAGCGAGGCGGCAACAGCCGCTTTAGCGGCGGCCTCTTCCGGTTCGCCTACGAAGGCGTTTCCGACCTTCGCCGAGTGCTGCCCGGCGTCCCCGACGATGAATGGAAGGGCATCGAGGCCCCGCCCTACGACGGCGGCCTCTTCGAAGACGACATCATGCGCGTCACCCTCGGCCAGGCCGACAAGGGCCTCACCAACACCCTGGTCGAAAAGTCCCTCCCCACCATCCTTTGGATGACCGAGCTTGGGATGCAGTGGCAGTGGTCTGTGCTCTGGCGTAACGAGGAGGAGGGCCGGCTCCGGTTCAGCCCCGGCGCCATCCTGGAAGCGAAGAACAAAGGCGTTGGACTGGTGGCACAGCTCTTCTCGATGGTGGACAAGGCCGGCATTCGAATCGCCTACGGCGCGAAGGTGACCGGACTCGTCCAGGACGGCTCGGGCGCCGTGACCGGGGTCAGAGTCAGGGCCGGCGGGAGCACCGAGGACGTGCCCGCGAAGGCCGTCATCCTCGCTTCCGGCGGCTTCGAGGCCAACACGGAGATGCGGGCCCGGTACCTCGGCCCCGGCTGGGACCGCGTCAAGGTGCGCGGCTCCCGGTTCAATACCGGCGAAACGCTTCAGTTGGCCCTCGACATCGGCGCAAAGCCCTACGGACATTGGCAGGGCTGCCACTCGACCCCCATCGACGCCGGCGCTCCCGACGTGGGCGATCTGCGTCTCACCGACCGGACGAACCGCCTCTCCTATCCCTTCGGGATCATGGTGAACGCCCTCGGCGAGCGCTTCGTCGACGAGGGCGCGGAGATCGGAAGCTACACCTACGCCAAGTACGGACGGATCATCCTCACCCAGCCCGGCTCGGTCGCGTACCAGATCTTCGACGCGAAGACCGTCCACCTCCTCGAAGAACGCTATGAGACCGGGACCCCCGTCGTCGCCGACTCCATCGCCGAGGTCGCGCTAGGCATCGGCGTCCCGGAGCGGACGCTGACCGCCACCGTCCAGCGGTTCAACGATGGAGTGCGCCCCGGCGAGTTCAACCCCGCCGCGAAGGACGGCCTGGCCACGGAAGGCGTCGACCCGCCGAAGTCGAATTGGGCGCTGCCCCTCGATACGCCGCCGTTCACCGTCTACCCGGTGACGGGCGGCATCACCTTCACCTTCGGCGGCCTGCAGATCAACGGTCAGGCGAGCGTGCTCGATACGGAGGACGTGCCGATTCCCGGGCTCTACGCCACGGGCGAGATCACCGGCGGCTTCTTCTACGAGAACTACCCCGGAGGCACCGGCCTCATGCGGGGGGCCGTCTACGGCCGCATCGCCGGCGCCGAAGCCGCCCGGCTGGCCGGGTAGGACGGACCGATGGCGCGGACCGCCGCCCAAGAGCTGGCCGCGTTCGTCGTCGGGACCGGTTTCGCCGACCTGCCCACGCCCGTGGCCGACGCGGCGAAGGTCTACCTCCTCGACAACTTCGCGGCAGGCTTCGCCGGCGCGCGCCAGCCGTGGACGCTGATGGCGGGGGAGATGGCGCGGGAGCAGAGCAACGACGGCCCTTGCTCGGTCTTCGGCGCGTCCTGGCGGAGCTCGCCCTCCTACGCGGCCCTGGTCAACGGCATCGCCGTCGGCGGCTTCGAGTGCGACCATGCCCACGTCCCGGCCTCGGCGCATCCGGCGGGAGCGGTCTTTCCCGCCGTCCTCGCCCTCGGCGAGCGGCTGGGGCTCGACGGCGCGTCCTTCGCCGCCGCGATGGTCCTCGGCTACGAAGTCCTTTGCCGGGTGGGGCTCGCCGCCACGCGCGCCGTCGAGGACGGAAGAGGGTTCCACGGGCCGGGGACGAACGCCGCGTTCGGCGCCGCCGCAGGAGCGGGAAAGGCGCTCGGCCTCGACGCCGCCCGCTTGACGCATGCCCTCGGCATCGCCGGCTCTCACGGCAGCGGCCTGCTTGAGTTCGCCCCGGAGGGCGCCATGACCAAACGCCTCCACGTGGGCCGGGGCGGGCAGTTGGGACTCGAAAGCGCCCTGCTCGCGTCGCGGGGATTCACCGGGCCGTCCACCGTGCTCGAAGGGGAGCACGGCTTTCTCAACGTCTACTCGCCCGCGTCGCGGCCCGAGCTTCTCACCAAGGGTCTCGGCGACGACTACGCAATGCTCGGCGTCACCGTCAAGGCCTATCCCTGTCACGTCTCATCGCACGCCGTGATAGAAGGCGTGAGCCGCCTGCGGCGAGAGCAGCCCTTCGACGCCGGGGATATCGAAGCCGTCCGGGTCACCGGCAACGCCTGGATGATGGAGCCGCGCTTCCTCCAACAGCGTCCCGAAACGCTCATGGGCGCGCAGTACAGCCTGCCCTTCACCCTGAGCGTCGCGCTGACGCGCGGTCTCGACGACCCGCGGTCGATGTCGGACGAGGCCCTGGCCGACCCCCAAGTGCGCGCGCTGGCCGAACGCATCGAGCTCGGCGAGGACGCATCGAGGTTCAGCAGGACCAGCGGCCCGTCGGCTGAGCTGTCGATCACCGTAAACGGCGAGACTCGCACCATCGTCGTATCGGACTGGAAGGGCGCGCCCAGCAACCCCTCCACCCTCGACGACGCGGCGGAGAAGCTGCGCCGCTACGCGGGGGGCGTCCCGCGGGAGCGGGTGGAAGAGATCATCGAGCGCGTCGCCGCGATCGAGCGTGAGCCGGATGTCACGGCGCTGGCGCGGCTCATCACCGGCTGACCGAATCCAGCCCCTCCCGTAGGGGCGACCCTTGTGGTCGCCCGTCCCCTCCCCTGTAGGGGCGCGTCGCGACGCGCCCGCTCCCCGACCCCCGCGACATCCGCCCCTTCCCCATGCCCGCTCCCCTGCCCTACCATGTCCCCATGCGAACCAGCCCGTTTGGCGCCCGGCCAAGACGCACACCACTTCCTCTGGAAGCCTTCAAACCAAAAGGCCGCGGGCGCGCGCAAGAGTTCCTTCGGGAGACTCCGGCGCGTAGGCGCAACGAGCGCCGCTAGTCGACGCTTCGAGCGGGGCGACGCTGACCTCAGCGGGTGCCTCGAAGAACTCCGCATGGCCGGTTTCCTAGGGACCAGCGAGGCCATGCCGGAGTTATGAAGGTGAGTTGGAGAAGCGGCCCGGTGCGGTAACCTCCGCCGGGCCCGCGTCCGCCGCGCCGGCGCTGCGTCGGCGCGGCGGATGCTCCCCTACTCAACTTTTTTAAGGGGTTACGCCCTGGTCCCCCTATGCCCTCCGCGGGCCGCACGGCCCAAGTGCCCACCCTTGCGGCACGCTTCGACGGCCCGCGCGATCTCTCTCCCGCCCCTCCAATCCCCGTCACAACCGACTCTAACGATCATCCAAGCGAAAAGCGGAGTCCACCCTCGCGGCCGGCGGTTAGGCGGAAGCGCCGAGCTTGGGGATGACCTCGGTGGTGAGCCTGCGGACGAGGGTGCTGCGGTACTCGGCGGCCCCGGTGATGTAGAACATCCAGTGATTCATGCCCCCCGCCGCAAGCTCCTGGAGCCGCGCCACGATGTCGTCGGGGGTGCCGAACAGCTTCGGCGACCTCTCGACGAGCCAATCGTAGATGCCGAGCTTCTTCGCCCGCTCCGCCAGCACCTTGTGCCGGTCCGGAGTCTTGTACACGGCGGCGATGCTGTGCTTGTCGGAGTTCAACTCCGCGAGTGCGCTCCGGTACTCCTCCGGGATTCCCTTCCCTTCCATCGTCGTCATCGTGAGCCAGCCCATGGGCCAGCCGAGGCTCCGGCTCATCGCCTCCTCGACGGACTCACCGAAGACGATGTAGCCGTTCCACCAGATGTCTACCTCGCTGGGGTCGCGCCCCACCTCGGCGCAGCCCTCCGCGATGATGCCCCGCACGTAGCGCACGTCCTCGTCGGAGAACCCCATGGTGACGATGACGCCGTCGGCGGTCTGCGCCGCCATCTTCAGCACCTTCGGCCCCGAGCAAGCGACGTAGACCGGGACGTGCTCCGCGGGCGCCCAGGCGTCCCATTGCTGGCGGAAGCTCTTCCCATCCCAGGAGACCTCCTCGCCGGCCAACAGGCCCTTCACCGCCAGGATGTACCGGCGCAGGCGCTCCACGGCGGCGGGCTTGAGCCCGACGCCCCAGATCGAGCTATCGCCGGTTGCGATCCCCAGCGCGATACGCCCCGGGGCGATGGTGCTCAGCGTCGCCATGCCGCAGGCCGTCACCGAGGGATGCCGCGTAATCGGGTTCGTCACACAGGGCATGATCCGCATACGGGACGTTCTGAGCGCGCACAGCGTGAGCAGGCTGTACAACTCCGGGCTGCGGACCGCGGAATCGGGGATGCCGAACAGGTTGACGCCGCCGTCGTCGCAGGCTTTCCACAGCTCGACCGTCTTCTCTATCGGCCCGTCCTGGCCGCCGTTGATGCAGAATTCGATACCGTTGCTCATTGATGGGATCTCCTATGCGGAGCGCGAGTCGCCCCCACCGCCGCATGGGAAGCGTCGGCCGGAGTCGGGCGCTTGGGGATACTAGGGCCGAGTCGAGAGGGGGGTCAAGGCGGCGCCGCGCCGCGTGGTCATGGACGGCGACCGTCTTGTTAGAATGGGGGGCGATCGTCGTGGATCCGCCGATCTCCGCGCGCCGCTCAGGAGGACTCCAATGGTCGTGACCGCAGCCGGTGTCACCAACAGACTCGCCGAACACGCCCTCACGTTGCAATTCGAGGCCCTGCCTCCGGAGGTCGTCCAACAGACGAAGGGGCTCTTCATGGACTTCCTCGCCGTCGCCCTCGGAGGGCGGCAGGTGGCCGAGTCGTCCGCGCCGATTATGCAGGGCATGGTCGATCTGACCGGCGGCGCGAAAGGAAAGAGCACGGTGCTCGGCGAGGCCGACCTCTACCCCGCGCACTACGCCGCGATGATGAACGCCACGCTCGCCCACAGCATGGACTACGACGACACCCACCGCGTCGCGATCATGCACACCGGGGCCCCGATGTTCGCCACGCTGCTGGCCCTGGGGGAGGAATACTCGGTCTCCGGCAAGGAGTTCCTCACCGCGGCCGTTGCCGGCTACGACATCGCCAACAAGATCGGCAAGGCCCACGGGCCTTCGATGCACCACCGCGGCTTCCATCCCACCGCCACCACCGGCATCTTCGCCTGTACCGCGGCGGGGGCCCGCCTCATGGACCTCACCGAAAAGCAGACGGCAAACGCGATGGGGCTGAACGGGAGCCAGACCGCCGGCTCGCAGCAGTTCCTCGTCGACGGCGCCTGGAACAAGCGGCTCCACACCGGGCTGACCGCCCACAACGCCATACTCAGCCTCGTCATGGCCCGCCACGGCTACTTCGGCGGAAGCGGACCGATTGAAGGCAAATTCGGCTATTTCAACCTCTACTCGAATGACGACCGGGACCCGTCCGCCGCGGTGGCCGGTCTGGGCAGCGAGTGGGAAGTGATGAACATGGCGGTTAAGCCCTATCCCTGCTGCCGCTACAACCACGCCACCATCGACGCCGTACGGGACATCGTGCAGGAGCAGGGCCTCGGCCCCTCCGATGTCTCCGCCATCAACATCGAGATGGGGCCGACGGGGTATAACCTCGTCGCAAGTCCCCCCACCGAGAAGAAGCGGCCGGGGAACATTGTCGAGGGCCAGTTCAGCGTCTACTTCGCCGCCGCGGCTGCCGTCCTCGATCCCTACACCTGGGACAGCTACGGGCTGCTCGGGTCCCCCGAGACGGAGCGGCTCATGGACGTCACCACCGTCGGCTTCGACGACTCGGACGACACCATGGGCTCGCGGGTGGAAGTCGTGGCCGCCGACGGGCGCAGGGCGCGGAGAGCCGTGCCGCTGCCCAAGGGAGAGCCCGAGAACCCCATGCCGTGGAGTGAGTTGGAGGCGAAGTTCGCCGAGTGGGCGAAGGGCGTCATCGGCCCCGAAAAGACCGCCGCGGTGGCGGCGTCGATCGCGGGATTGGAAGGGCTCGGCTCAATCCGCGAGCTTACCAACGACTTGCGGCCGGCCTAGTCAGCGCCGGTTCAGTCGTTGGTGACGTCGGCGACGATGCGCGCGACCTGTTCGGGCGTCGCCCGCTCGATGGCGGTCAAGGCGACTTCGACTCTTGACGCCACGCCATCCCACCGTTGGCGCAGCTTGGCCCCGATTTCCTCATAGCGCCCGCTGACGGTGAACGCCGCGACGACCTCGTCGCTGATCAGGCCCGCCATCTCTTTCCACTTGCCCTCCCGCGACCTGGCGTGAAGGGCCGGCGTGAGCTCCTCCCATCCGTGCACCTTGAGGATGGTCTGGTAGGCGGGCGTGGATGCGTAGAAGGCGATGCGCTCGCGGATTGCCTCCCACCGCTCCCCGACCTCGGCATCGGTATCGCCCGCCGCGACGAAGCCGCTGGAGCTGAGCTCGAAGGCGTCGAGCGAGCGTTCGGCCGACTGGGCGCCCTCCTCCACGGCGGGCCACGCGACTTGACGCACGTACTCCGGGGAGGCCAAGGGGTGAAGCAGCAACCCTTCGCACGCCGAGCCGGCCAGCCTGCACATGCCCCTATTCGCGCCGGCTACGAGGACCGGGATAGCAGGATGGTCGATTGGGCCTGGGTTGAACTGGGGGGTCAACAGATTGAGCGAGTAGAACTCGCCGGCGACGTTCAGCCGTTCGCCCGTCTGGAAGCTGTGCCAGATCGAGCGCACCGCCCCGATGTATTCCCGCATTCGCCGCACCGGGGGCTCCCACGACGCTCCGAAGCGCCGCCGGATATGGCCGCGCACCTGGGTGCCCAGACCCAACTCGAACCTTCCGTTCGAGTAACGCTGGAGCTCCCAGCCGAGTTGCGCCGTCATGAACGGGCTGCGGGGGAAGGCGATCGCCACCGACGGCCCGATCTTGATTCGGCTGGTGTGCTCCGCCGCCAGGACGAGGGGCAAGAAGGGGTCGAAGCGGTTCTCCGCGGTAAGCAGGGCGTGGCCCCCCGCCTGCTCGGCAAGCCGAGCCGCTTCCAGCAGCGGATCGAGGGGCATGCCCTCGGAGCGAAACACCACCTTCAAGTTGGCCTCCTTCGGCGCTCGGACGGCTACGCCAGATGCTCGCGGAGAAACGTGAGCGTCCTGCGCCAGGCGTCACCCGCCGCCCGGTCGTTGTAGTTCGGCCTCGTCTCGTTGAAGAAGGCGTGGCCCGACCCGCGGTACACCTTGACTTGGTGGTCGAGCTCCGACCCTCTGAGCCCGCCTCTGACCCGCCGCACGTGCTCCTCGTTGATGATGGGGTCATCCCCGCCGAAGATGCCGAAGATCGGACATCCCGCGTGCTTGAGCTGCGCCCCGGGGTCGGGCGCGTTCCCGTAGAACGCCACGGTCGCGTCGACGCCCGCGCCCCGGCAGGGGGCCAGGTAACACACCGTCCCTCCCAAGCAATACCCGACCATGCTCGACTTTCCGTTGCCGTAGGGCTGCGCTTTGAGATAGTCGCTGCACGAGATGCACTCCCGCACCGCCCCCTCCATGCTCATCGCGCCGTAGTAGGCGGCGGCTTCCTCGGACGTCTCCGCAACCTTTCCGTGGTACAGATCGGGCGCGATGGCGGCGAACCCCTCAGCCGCGAAGCGGTCGGCGACGTCCTTGATGTGCGGCACCAGACCCCACCACTCCATGATCACCACGACGCCGGGGTAGGTCCCGGCGGCCCGCGGCCTGACGAGGTACGCAGGGACCTTGCCGATCCCATGCGGGACCGATACGGAACGTCTGATCAACGCGGCGGCCATGGAGCCCTCCCACCTCGCGAGGCGCTGCGAGTATAGCAACAACCGCACCGGTTTCTTCAACGAGCGTGCTACAGTTACCGGCGTGACAGTTGAGAACGTTGCAGGGGGTGCAATGAAGGCGAAAGCGATCTTTCACACCGGCATTACGGTGAGCGACCTCGACCGTACGGCGTCGTTCCTCAAGGAGTGGTTCGGGATGGTCGAGGTCGAGCGCAAGTCGTTTGGCGACAAGAACGGCGAGCCTTGGGATAACCCGGTCACCGGCATCAAGAAGACCTGGACCGACGTCTGCTTCCTGAAGCTGGGCGAGGTCACCGTCGAGATCTTGCAGTACCCGTCGCCGCCGGGGCAGCCCCAGTCCTACACCGGCCCCAACGACGTCGGCAACGCCCATCTCGCCTTCTTCGTCGACGATCTCGACGCCTACTACGAGCGCCTGACAGCGCAGGGCTACCGGTTCGCGGGCCCCATCCACTACAACGTCGACGCCGAAGGGAAACGGCGAGCCGGCATCTTCTTCTGGGACCACGACGGCATCAGCTACGAGCTCGTCTACAGGGAAGCCGGCGGGCCGTAGCCGAAGGCGGCACCTACCGAAGTGGGTGGGATTCGGGTACGCTATGCCGAACGGCGCGCCGCAGTACAGGCGCCGGAGCAGGCAAGGCAGGGCAAGGCAGGGCAAGGAGGCGGCATGACACAGACGCAATCGGCAAATCCATATCAGGCCACGGGGACACCGCGACGGTTGGCGCATCACAACTTCTACGTGAGCGACATCGTCAAGACGCTGGACTTCTACAACCAGGTCGTCGGGATCGAAGAGACCTTCCGCATGGAGAACCGGCCCGCCGGCTTCATGAGCAATGGCAACACCCATCACGACCTTGGCTTCGCCCAGGTGGGGGAGCACACCCAGGACCGTGGGAAGAACGCACAGGCGAAGGGCATCATGGAAGTGCCTCTGGACTGGGGCGCAAAGCCGGGTCTCAATCACTTCGCCTACGAGATGCACAACGAGGCCGAGCTCGTCGCCGCCTACGCGCGGATTACCGACTACGGCGTGCAGCCCTGGCTGCTGGAGGACCGCCTGGTCACCCGCAGCGTCTATTTCAGTGACCCTGAAGGCAACGGCGTCGAGTATACCGTGGACATGCTGCGCAATTGGCGGGACTACCGGAAGCCCGGCGCCAAGGTCTTCCACCAGGAATATGTCCCGGGCCAAGAGGAGCCGAAGACCGAGTCGTTCGTCAATTTCGACCCCGAGGTCCGGCGCGTTCCCGACGCGGCGCTCCACGCCAAGCGATCCTCTCACGCCGTGATCGTGGCGGACGACTTCGTGCGGCTGCGCCACTTCTACATCGACGTGGTCGGGCTCAAGGAGCTGTATCACTCGCCGACGGGCGAGTTCTCCGTGCTGCACGGCAAGGACTACCCCAGCTATTCGTTGGCGCTCGTCGCGTCAACCCCCGGCCGTGACCCGGGCGTGCACCGGATCGCCTTCGAGCTGGCGGACGACAGCGGCTTCGACGGCGCCGAGGAGGCCCTGGCAGCGAAGGGCGTCGAGGTTGAGTTCAAGGTCGAGCACCCGAAGAAGCGGGTGATCTACTTCCGTGACCCCGACAACGTCCTGGTGCAGTGCTACCACGAGGAGCCGGACTTCCTCGAGGCCTTGCCCTCGATAGACCCCGCCCTGGCCCTGCTGCTGCTCTAGGAGGGACTGGGTCAACCCGCCATGTCGTTGCCCTTAGAAGGCATCCGGATCATCGGGTTCTCGCAGTTTGGGGCGGGTCCGTATGGGTCGCTGCAGATGGCGGACCTCGGGGCCGAGATCATCAAGATCGAGGACCCGACCACGGAAGGCGACGTGGCCCGCCGGGTGCCGCCCTACCTCGTCGACGGCGTCAACGATAGCATCTACTTCCAGTCGTTTAACCGGAACAAGAAAAGCGTGACGGTGAACCTCCGCAACCCCCGCGGCAAGGAGGTCGTCGAACGGCTGGTCAAGGTGTCGCATGGGGTCTACTCGAACTTCCGCGGCGATCTCCCGACGCGCCTGGGGCTTACCTACGCCGATCTCTGCCACGCCAACCCGGCGATCGTCTGCTGCCACCTGAGCGGCTACGGGATGAACAACCCGCGCTCCGCCGATCCCGCCTACGACTACCTCGTTCAGGGTGAAGTCGGGGCGATGTCGATCACCGGCGAGCCCGGCGGCCCGCCGGTGCGGTCGGGTATCCCCATCGTCGACCTAGCCGGCGCGCTCGCCTCCGCTTACGGAATGATGGCGGGAATCGTGAAGTCGTTGCGGACGGGCCAGGGCTGCGACATCGACGTCTCCCTGTACGACACCATGGCCTCCATGATGAGCTACATGAGCGCCTGGCACCTGACCCGCGGCTTCGACATGCGGCGGGAGCCCGCGTCGTCGCACCCCACGCTGGTGCCGTCGCAGAACTTCCAGACCAGCGATGGATGGATTGTGATCATGTGCGCCAAAGAGGTCTTCTTCCAGAACCTGGCCGACCTCCTCGGCCATCCCGAATGGAAGGAAGACCCGAGGTTCGAGACCTTCGCCGACCGGCTAGCCAACCGCGAGGCGCTCGTCGCGTTGCTCAACCCCGAGTTCCGCAAGCACACCAGCGAGCACCTGCTCACGATCTTCCGGGGCAAGGTGCCGAGCGCTCCCATCCTCGATTTCGCCCAGGCCATGACGAACCCGCTGCTCACGGAGCGCGGCATGATCCTTGACATCGAGCATCCCGTGTTCGGGACGATCAAGGAGATGCGGGGCGCTGTCATGGCCCCGGGGGAAAAGACCCCCACACGCCCCGCGCCGCACGTCGGCGAGCACACCGACGAGGTGCTCCGCGACCTCGCCGACTACACGCCGGGCGAGATCCGGGAACTCCGCAACGAGGGCGCCATCTAGCGCCTCCGGGCCCTACTCCGGTCCGCGCAAGAAGTCGAGGACTTCCTTGTTGAACTCGTCGGCGTACTCGTAGAACGGGCGGTGCCCGCATTCGTCGTAGGCCACGAGCCGCGCATTGGGGATGCGCTCCGTCCCTTCGACGACCCGCTGGAAGACGGCGCGGGGATCGTCCTTGCCTGCGAAGACCAGCGTGGGCACCGTGATCTGCTCCAGCCGGTCGTAGACGCGGATGGGGCGCAGCGCCTCGAGGTTCGTCCTCGACGACGCCATGCGCTCGAAGAACTCCTTCATGCCCGGCTGCGCATAGGCCGTCATGTGCGACATGAGGATTTCCTCGGGGGGAGAGGCCTTGGGGTGCACCGACGACATGTGGCGCTTGCGCATGGTCTCGATCGACAGGTCGGCGAAGGTCCTGGCGACGTTCTTCGCGTTCCCGTCCTGGCCCTTCGCGATCTCCTCCTCGGTATTGAAGCAGGAGCCGCTCGATATCAGGATCAGCTTGCGCGTGCGCTCCGGCATCCGGAAGTAGAGGAGACTCACGAGGAGCGCGCCCATCGACCACCCCGCTAGGTGGAAGCGTTCGATCCCGAGGGTGTCGACGAAGTTCGCGAGGTGTTCCACCATCGCCATGTAGGGAATGCCCTCGACCTCTACCGGCTCGGTGAAACCGTGCCCGATCACGTCGGGGGCGTAGACGGTGTACTCAGTCCCCAGCGCGTCGATGTTCTTGTAGAAGTTCTCCGCCAAGCTCCCCGACCCGTGCACCAGGAGCAGCGGTTCCCCCGAGCCCTCATACAGGTAGCGGGTGCGAACACCTTTGACATCAATGAATGCGGCTCTCATCTTCTCTCACTCCCTCGGCGGGCCGACTTGCTCGGGACATTGTAGCGGGTGCGGCGGCGCGGGACACGCGCTTCGCTTGCGGCCAGTCGGCGTTCCGTACAGAATAGGCCGCATCTCGGCGTCTCCTCTTGCGTTGCAACGTGCGCGCCAAGGGAGGCGGTCCCGTCTTGCTGAGGAGCAATCATCATAGGCCCCCGCCTTCAAGACCTCGCCACAATCATCACGGGCGGTGGTTCCGGTATCGGCCGGGCGACGGTCCTGTCGTTTGCCCGGGAAGGAGCCAACGTGCTTGCCGCGGACCGGAACGCGCGTGGTCTTGAGGAGACCCGCACGTTAGCCAATGACGAGGGCCTGTCGATCGAAACGGTCACCGTTGACGTATCCAAGGCCGATATGGTCTCCGGCATGGTCGAGCAGGCGCTCGCTACCTTTGGCTGTTTGGACGTGCTCGTGAACGCCGCCGGCACGCTGATGCGCACGCCGGCCGTCGCCGACGTCGACGAGCGGGACTGGGACCTCATGATGGCCACCAACCTGAAGGGCCCGTTCCTTTGCATACGCGCTTCGATCCCAGCGATGCTGCGAAACGGCGGCGGCGCCATCGTCAATATTTCTTCTATGGCGGGAGTTCAGGGAGCGAGCGCCTCGGTGCCCTATTCCATCGCCAAAGCGGGTCTGATCCATCTGACGACCGTCACCGCCAACCAGTACACGTCGCTCGGCATCCGCGTCAACGGCATAGCCCCCGGCCCGGTGGACACGCCACAGTCGCGGGGCGGCACGCAGAGCGCCGAGGCCCTCGCGGAACTGGGCCGCCTGCACCCGCTGGGCCGCATCGGACGGCCGGAGGAGATCGCGAGCGTCATCGTGTTCTTGGCTTCGAGCGAGGCCTCGTACATGAGCGGCCATACCCTCATCGTCGACGGCGGACTATGGACCGTCAGCAGGGGTTGAATTGGACAAGCTCATCGAGATAGCGAACCGCGCGGCGGCGGACTATGGCTTCCGCCAAATCGTCCAATGGAGCCCGGACGACATCGTTGACCAATGGGATCTTTCTGAGAAGGAAGCGGATGTGCTCAAAGGGCCGGTCAAGCAGGCCCTCGATGGGCTCCCGATTCCTGTGGAGCCGAACGATCTGCCGCGCGAACGAGAGAGGCTGGCACAGATCATCCGGGACGGGTTGAGCTAGGGAGGAAATCATGCGGCGCGCCTACGCGGACACGGCTTCAGGTCAGGTGCATTACATCACGGACGGCGACGGTGATGCGCTCGTTCTCCTGCACCAAGCGCCGTTGTCGGCGCGGACGTATCTTGGCGTCATCCCCGAGCTCTCCTCGCGCTTTCGAGTCATCGCCGTCGACACTCCGGGCTGCGGCAACTCAGACCCACCGGGCGCCGGCGCGGAGATTGGCGACCTCTCGGGAGCCGTCGTCCATGTGCTTGACGCGCTCGGTATCGAGCGGGCGCACGTCTTCGGTCTGCACACCGGAGCAAGCATCGGCGCCGAACTCGCGGCCGAGTGCCCCTCCCGAGTAGACCGGCTGGTGTTGATGGGGTTTCCGCTCATAGAAGACCAGGCGGAGAGAGCGGCCTTGCTCGAAGGCCTCGAAGCGCACTCGCAGGCGCTCGCAACAGTCGCGGCGGATGGGTCGCACCTGCCGAAGATATGGGGAGAGGCCACGATGGCCGTGTTGAAGCACTGGTGGTTCGCCGGCACAACGCCCACGCAGGCCGTACCCGAGCCCCTCTTGCGGTTCATGGCCCAGTACGCCGTGGACACGCAACTCGCGCGGGAGAGCATCTGGCCGATATACCGTGCGGTCTTCACCTATGAGGCAGCCGGGCGGCTCCCCTTGATTCAAGCGCGGACGCTACACATCGAGGCGGGCAGCCCGTTCGAAGCCGACTTCTGCCGCCGGAGCGATCGCCTTCAGGAACTGATCCCGAGCCTGGAGAGCATGACGCTGGAGCGGGGAGACGCGAACGCCGCCGAGTTTGCGGCCGCCGACCTCGCAGGCGCGATCAGCACGTTTTTGCAAGCGCCGTCCGCGAGCCCGTAGATCAATCGAAGCGGAAGAGGCGTGCGGTATTCCCGCCGGCGATCTTCGCCTTCTCGTCTTCCGGCACTCCGTCCAGAATCCGGGCGACGATCTCTTTCGAGCGGGGGAAGGTTGACTCGGCGTGGGGGTAGTCCGAACCCCAACACAGGCAGTTGATTCCGATGTGGTCACGGAGCCGTACGGCCAGGGCGTCTTCCTGGAAGCTGACGAAGACGCTGTTGTGGAAGAGGTCGCTGGGGATGGCGTCGGTCTTGAAGCGCGGGACAAAGTGCACCGGCCTCTGGGTGTAGACGTTGTCCATCTTGTCCAGGAAATAGGCCGCCCAGGCAGCCTCATACTCGATCGCGCCAATCCTGAGTTTGGGGTAACGGTCGAACACGCCGGAGAACATCATCCAGACAATGGCGTTCCGCGCACGCATGTCGGAATTGGTCAGTTCATACGGATCGGATAAGACCTCCAGGGTCAGCTCGGGGGCTTCGGGCCACCACCGCGCCGTGCCGACGTGGAAGGTCAAGGGCATCTCGAGGTCCTGGGCCGCGGCCCACAATGGCTCGTAGACCGGGTCGTAGTACGGAGGCTCAAGAGGCCCGACCGGGATCATGGCCCCGACCAGCCCCATGTTCGCCGCCCGCTGCAACTCCGCTACGGCCTCGGCGACGTCGTCCACGTTGAGCATCGCCAGCCCTCTGAGGCGTCCGGGGTACGGTTTACAGTACTCGGCCAACCAATCGTTGTAGGCGCGAAACATCGCCGAAACCAGGTCGCCGGCGGGAATCATCCAGCCCGAGAGCGAAATGGATGGATACAGCACGTCGCCGGCGACGCCATCGAGATCCATGTTCTTAACACGGACATGAGGATCGTATCCGGCTACGGGAACGTCTCCATACCGGCCCACCATGGAGAGACGCTCCCGCTCCTCGAACCGCAAGCCGGCCTGGGAGTTGCTCCCCATAAGACCGAACCTGATGTTCCCATCGGCATACCACTGGTCGGTGTCGTCCTCGTGGACGACGTACGGTGCCCGTTCTCTGAACCTGGCCTCAATGCGCGTCTGCCAAAGGTCCTGCGGTTCGAAGACGTGGGAGTCGGAGGAGAACAGCCGGTAAGAAGCCATGGCTCGCGGTCCTTAGCCTGTCCGGAGTGTGCGTCCTAGTTGATGTTGTAGAGACGCGCCGCGTTGAGCGCGGTGATCTTGAGCCTTTCGTCCTCGGGCACGCCGTTCAAGATTTCCTCGAGGATTTCGCGCGACCGGGGGAACGTCGATTCCGCATGCGGATAGTCAGAGCCCCAACAGAGGTTGTCTACGCCGATGATGTCCCGGTCGCGGACGCCGAGCCCGTCCTCTTGGAAGCTGTGATAGACGTTGCGGTGAATGAAATCGGTGGGAACGGCGCCGTCCTTGAAACGGTAGGGGGTCAGCTGCTTGCGTTCGCGGTAGACGTAGTCGAGGCGCCCCATGAAGAAGGGGAGCCAGGCCAACTCATGCTCCAGTTGGATGAACATGAGCTTCGGGTACCGTTCGCAGACGCCTGAGAAGACGATATGACAGAGGGTCATTCGCACCCAGTGCTCGTTGTTGGCCCGCGTAGCTCCCGAAGGGGTGATATTCGTCTGGTCCTTCCCTGGCGTTGGCAGAGAGCCTGGCCGGTTCGTCCCCACGTGGAGGCTTATCGGCAGGCCCACTTCTTCAGCCGCCGCCCAGAAAGGCTCGTACATCGGCTGATCGTACGACTCGCCCGGCCTCGGGAAGACGCTGATCATGGCGCCGCCCAGACCATTCTTCGCGACGCGCTGGAGCTCTCGTATCCCGGCCTGGATGTCATCGTCCATTACGAGCATGGCTACGCCCTTAAGGCGTTCGGGATCCGCGCCGCAGAAGTCGGCCAGCCAGTCGTTGTAGGCGGCGAATATTTCCCGCGTGAGACCGGGGTCCTCAACGGCGCTGTACATGTGGAGTCCCACTGAGGGATAGATGAGGTCCGAGTGGATGCCGTCTTGGTCCATGTCGGCGAGGCGGGGACCGGGCTCATAGGCCCCGGGTATGATCCCGGTGATCTTTCCCTCTAGCCGGATGTCCTCCGGTTTCTCGAACCGAAGACCCGCCGCGGTGAGACCGCCAAGGGTAGCCCCAATGGGCTTTTCATCCACGTAGAAGTCGTCGTTTTCGCCCTTGATCAGGACGGGAGCTCTGTCCTTGAACTTGCCCGTCATCCGTTCCGTCCAGAGACCGGGCGGCTCCACGATGTGAGAGTCTGAAGAAATGATCTTGTGTTCGTCCATATCACGAACTCCTTTCAGACCCTCCGGAGCGGCGATTATAGCATAGCGCCGCGGCTGCTCTCTCCCGTTGGCGGCATGACCCGCTCGCGAAAGGTCGCAGGCTATTGTGCACCGATGCGGACCGAGAGATTTATGAGGTTCCGGCGGACCGCCTTCCGCATGCGCGCGGCGGCCGGCCGGGCTCGCGCGGCGGCCAGCCGAGGGTTGTCTTCCCGGTAGACTTCGGGGCTCTCGACCTCCCACATGATGATGTAGGTCGGCTCCGCGGCAACGTGCTCATGCAGCTCGTCCGGCTCGAAGTTGTCGACACGCCGCCCGATGCGGCCGGACACGAAGCCCGGAATCGAGACCAGCTCCGGGAATACGTCCCGCTCCTGCCAGCGCAGATACTGGTCCTCCATGGACGGGTCCAGATCCATCCGTGCGGTGAACAGCGCGGGGCTCCCCGCCAGGCTGGTAGAGGACCCTGCGTTGGTCGTAGCGAGGGTCTCGTACACCGCTCTGGAACTGTCGAGGAAGTAGTCCGCCATCGCCTGAGCCCCGGGTCGGCCGGGGTCTTGTTTCGCTAGGCAGCCGGGCCGGGGACACGACGGGTCGCAGATGCACAGCTCTCCAAAGGCCGCCGAGTCGAAGACGTCCAGGTCCGGGATCTCGAACAGGTGCAGGTATTCAGGCTCCCCCTGAACAGACTTGAACGTGACGGCGCTGTGGAACCCGGCATCCAGCAGGTCGGGGAAGTGTCTGGTATCGCACCACTGCTCGAACCGCTCCGCAGTCCCTGCCGGAATGTTGAACCGGGATGTGAAGAGGTAGTCCTCGCTAGGCATTGGGGGTCTCCTGGACTGGAGGAGCGTCCGGCTCTTCCGTAGCGGGCTCCTTCTTCGGACGCGCGATACCAAGCCTCGCGGTCTTGGGGTTGATGGTCTCGTTCAGGCCATCGCCGAGAAGGTTGAGCGAGAGCACCACGATGAGGATTGCGGCACCGGGAAAGACGGCAGCCCACCAGGCATAGCGGAGCACCCGCTGCGCGGTAAACACCATGCGGCCCCAGCTCGACGTATTGGGGTCGGCCAGACCGAGGAAGCTCAAACCGGCCTCGGACAGAATAGCCTGGCTCATCAGGAAGGTCGCCGTCACCAGGATGATCGGCATCGCCGAGGGAAGTATCTCCCGAAATATGATGGTGAGGTGCCCAGCGCCCACCGCCCTGGCCGCTTCGACGAACTGGCGCTGCTTGAATGCGATGTACTCGCCTCTGACCAACCGTGCCGTGACCGGCCAGAATGCGACGGTCAGCGCCATCACGATGTTCCAGTTTGTCGAGCCCAACATCGCGACCAGCAGAATGGCCAAGAGTACCCGGGGAATGACGAAGAACATGTCAATGAACCGTGACAGGATGAAGTCCGGCCACCCGCCGAAATACCCGGCGAACGAGCCCACGATGACGCCAATGGCCGTCGATATGACGATGGTGGTCAGTGCGAGGAGCAGCGTCGTCCGGGCACCCCAGAGAATCTCGCTGAGGATGTCCCTGCCGAGGATGTCTGTGCCAAACCAGTGGTCGATGGAGGGCGCCTGGACTGATGCTTCCAGGTCCGTGTGAAGGGAGGGGGACGGGGCGATCAGTGGTGCCAGCAGGCCAACGAGCACGAAGGCGAGCACGAAGATGAGCCCCGCGAGCGCGAGCCGGCGTTGACTGAACCTTCGCCAGAACAGGGCCATCAGCTCACGTGCCCCTTCTCACCCTGGGATCGGCGAACCCGTACACCACGTCGACGACCAGGTTGATGGCGATCACGAGCATGGCAGTGATGAAAAAGATGCCCTGGACCAGCGGGTAGTCGCGAGCCAGGAGGGCATCGAACATCAAGCGTCCGATTCCGGGCCATGCAAACACGGTCTCGACCAGCACCGCCCCTCCGAGGAGATAGGTCAGGCTGATGCCCACCAGCGTGACCATCGGAAGAAGACTGTTCCGCAGGACGTGCCGGTTGAAGGTCCGCCGCTCTCCGAGCCCCTTGGCCCTGGCGGTCAGGACGTAGTTCTCTGTCGACTGCTCCAAGATGCTCGTCCGGCTGAACCGCGCGTAGGTGGCCATGCTGATAAGGCTGAGCGAGAAGACCGGCAGCACGGCGTGCTTGGCGACGGACCAGTAGTAGGCCAGTGTTCCCGAGTCCAGCCTCGGGTCCACGAAGCCCCCCACGGGGAAAATCTCCAGGCGCACCGAGAAAAGAAAAATGAGCATGATCGCGACCCAAAACTCCGGGGTCGAATAGCCAACCAGCGAGATTAGCCGGAGCCCGTTGTCGCGCGCCGAGTTCGGCTTCCTGGCGGAGTAGATTCCCAGGAGCGTGCCGGCGACGAGGCCGATGATGAGCGCCGGGACCATAAGAATGAAGGTCTCGGGCAAGGCGTCGAGAACCACGTTCAAGACACTGCCATTGAACCTGGACGATTGGCCGAGGTCGCCTTGGACGAGGTCGCGAACGTAGATGCCGTACTGCTCCAGAATGGGCTTGTCCAAGCCGAGTTGGACGCGGAATTCTTCGAGCTGATCGGCGGTAAAGGCGGAACCGGAGCCGTATCGATAGTTGATGGCGTCGCCCGGCGCGGCGTGCAACAGGAAGAACAACAGGGTGATGACGAAGAGTACGGTTGCCGCGACCGCGAAGAGGCGCAGGACGACGAGGCGGACGACACGCCGGTCGGGGGCGCTAAGCCCCATGGCGGGGAGCGGTTGTTTGAAGGCCCGTGGAATGACTGGCATGTCCCGCCAACAGGTCTTGGCTCACGGTCGTAAGCCGCTAAAAGAGAAGTGTGGGTCTTGCCGACGGCAAGACCCACACCATTCTCTTGGCCTGCTAGGAGCCGACGAGGACCGTCTGCTCCCCTGAACGCGCTATCACTGTTTCGCCGGCGCCGCTACTCCTCCCAGGAGATGTCGAACGGCTCGAGAGGCGGCTCGGTAAAGATGCCCCAGCCCAGCGGCAGATTCTGCACCCTGGCATCCGCGACCATGTTGGAGAGCACGGTCGTGATGGGGATCGTCGGCAGCTCGTCGGCGAGCACCTCTTGGACCTGGCGCATCGCGCCCACCTGCTCATCCCCGGCCGTGCTCAAGAACTTCGCCATGTTCTCGTCGAAGACGGGACTATTGATGGTGAAGTTGTTGCTCCAGTAGGTCCCCGTGCCGGGAACGATACGGGAGCTGTTGAAGTAGCCGTTCATGATGAACGGGATCGTCCACATGTTGAGCTGCAGGACGACGTTGTAGCCGCTCCAGGGGTCGTCGACGGGCGCCTCGTAGATCTTGGCGAAGGGCGTGATTTCGTCGCCCTGGTCTATCGACACCTCGACGCCGACTGCCTTCCAGTAGCCGAACACGGCGTCGGCCAGCTCGGGCGCCGGGAACGTTGGATAGCCGATAAACTTGAGCTCGAAGCGCGTGCCGTCCGATCCCCTTTCATAGCCGGCTTCGTCCAGAAGCTGCTCCGCTCTCGCCGGGTCGAAGTTGTACCGGCCCAGGAAGTCGCCCTGGAACCGAACGCCGTTGGGGCCCGCGTGCGAGATGTGCCCGCCGGCGACGGTTACGGTGTTCAGGTAGAGGGTGCTGACGATGGTGTCGCGGTCGATGGCATGGAAGAGCGCTTGCCGGACGCGTTTGTCGTCCAAGGGCGGGATGTTGTTGTTGAGCCAGAACGAGTCCTGGTCGCCGCTGACCGGCGCAAGCTGGATGACCTGGAATTTCGGATCGCTGCGGAAGCGGGCGACGTCCCGGGGGGGCAGGGGCGGGAAGGCCGGGCTGACGTGGACCTCGCCTCGGTCGAGCGCCGCCACCGTCGCGTCCGCGTCGGGAATGATCCTGTAGATGACGCGGTTGAAGTAGGGCTTGTCACCGTCCCACTCCGGGTTCCTGACCAGCGTGACGTAGCTACCCTGGCTCCACTCTCCGAGCATGTAGGGGCCGGCCACCACGGGGTCATTGTTGGTCGGATGGTTGGCCATGTCCGTGCCTTCGTAGATGTGCTTCGGCACGATCGGGCCGTACTGTGGCGTCAGGAGACCCCACAACTCTTGCGGGTTCGTGAGGTTGATGATGACCTCGTCATCTTCGGGAGTCTCGATGCTGGCGATGTTGCTCCAGAAGATGCCGCCGAACGGGTGGTTATTGAGCAGCGCGTCCTCAAGGCTGAACTTGACGTCCGCCGAGGTGACCGGTTCGCCGTCGCTCCAGACCCAGTCGTCGGAGAGCTCGAACACATAGCGGGTCCGCTCGGCGTTCACTTCCCAAGAATCGGCCAGCCGCGGGAGCGGGTCTCCATTCGCGTCGGTCGTCACCAAAGACGTCGCCATAAACATGCCCGGCATGCTGAAGCCCTGAAGGGTGAAGGCCCACTGCAGGGTGGTGGGGTCGCTGGCGAGCCGGATCACCAAGTCTTCTTGCTCGGGCGCATCCTCCCCGCACGACGCGACGACGAAAACGATCGCAAAAAGCATGCTAAGCAGAGCGAATACGCGGTTAGGCTTGCGTCTCATCTCCGAACTCCTTCCCGGACAGCCGCCTCCAGGACGTGTTCGCACATTCTACGACCCCTGTAAAGCTGCAATCCGCTTCCAGTGCGGGCAAGCGGCGTAGTGATTCGCGGTCGTTGGCGCCAGCACCGGCTCGTCCGTCGAGCAATCGTCAACGGCATAACGACATCGGGTGTGGAAGCGGCAACCCGACGGCGGATTGGACGAGGACGGGACCTCGCCCTTAAGCGAAAGCTTCACGCGCTCCCGGGTCTTCTTGGGATCGGCGATGGGATTTACTGAGAGCAGTGATTGTGTATAGGGATGACGGGGCTTGGAGAACACCTCTTCTTTGGTCCCGATCTCGACGATTTGCCCCAGATACATGATGGCGATTCTGGAGGCCATGGTCTGCAGAACATTGAGGTCGTGAGAAATCAGGACGATGCTAATCCCCAAGTCCCGGTTGAGCTCCCGCAGCAGCATCAGAATCGCCCCGCGGATCGACATGTCGAGCGAGGCGACGGGCTCGTCGGCGAGCACGAGGCTCGGCTCAAGCGCCAGAGCCCGCGCGATTGCGACGCGCTGCTTTGAGCCCCCGCTGAGCTCGTAGGGAAACTTGCTCGCGTAGTACTCCGGCGGCGTGAGCTTGACGCGCTCCAAGAGCGCCAATACCTGCCGCCGCTGCTGTTGAGGGCTCCCGAGCTTGTGTACTTGAAAGGGTTGCTGCAGCACCGACCCAATCCGGCGTCGTGGATTCAAGGATCCTTCGGGGTCCTGGAAGACCATCTGAACCTGCCGGCGGAACTCCTTCTTGTCCCGGCCCGACAGGCCGCGGATGTCGCGGCCCCTGAACTCGATCTCTCCCGACGAAGGGGGCACGAGCCCGCATATCAGGCGGGAGAGCGTACTCTTGCCACAACCGCTCTCCCCGGCCACACCCAAGATCTCGCCATCCTGAATATCCAGGCTGACGCCGTCGACGGCGCGGCTTACCCGCTCGCCGCGCAGAGAGAGTTGGCGGAAGTGCTTACGCACGTCCCGGACACGCAAAAGAACGCTGTCATCCGGCCCGTCATTCATAGAGCCAGCACTTCACGTATTGCCCGTCTTGAAGATCGGTCGGGGGCGGCGCCTGCTCGCGGCAGCGGTCCATCGCCCGTTCGCACCGGGGATGAAAGCGGCAGCCGCGGGGAGGTTCGAGCATCGAGGGGACCTCGCCCGGGATGAACGGCAAGTCATCTGATTCGGACCGGGCCACCTTGGCCGAGTTGATCAACCCCTGCGTATAGGGATGCTTCGGGTCGTCGAAGATCGTGTAGATGTCCCCGGTCTCCACGATCTCGCCCGCGTACATGACGTAGATCCGATCGCAGACCTCCGCGGCCACGCCCAAGTCGTGGGTGATCAGCAGGCAGGAGAATTGCCGCTCCCGCTGCAAGCGCTTCAGGAGCTCGATGAGCTGGTCTTGTATGGACACGTCGACGGCAGTGAATGGCTCGTCGGCGATCAATATGGACGGATCGCATCCGAGGGCCATACCCATCAGCACACGTTGCTTCATCCCGCCGCTCAGTTCATGCGGATAGCTTTCCGCGACGTTGGCCGCATCTCCCAGCCCCATCGCCCGGAGGATGTCGATTGACTGGGCTTCGGCCTCGGCCTTGGAGAGCCCTTTGTGCAACGTGAGCGGCTCCGCCACCTGCGCCTTGATCTTCATGACGGGATTCAGATAGGTAAGCGGGTCCTGGAATACCATCGAAATCTTGCGGCCGCGTATCCGGTCGAGTTCTTCCTCGTTCAGGGCCAGCAGGTCCTCGCCCTCGAAGAGAACCTTGCCTGCTATGGTCTCCGCCTCCCTGGGCGGCAGCCGCACGATGGAGAGGGCCATCATGGACTTGCCGCAGCCGGACTCACCCACCAGACCCACGATCTCGCCCTCATTGACCACGAGGTTGACCCCATCGACGGCCTTGAGGACGCCCTCCTCAAGGTAAATGTAGGTCTTAAGGTCCTGTATCTCTAGGATCGGCATGGCCGGTGAACCATCGGGCGTTGGTCTGCAACGATAACAGGTTTCTTCTTCTGTGGGAGCGAGGCCCTTTTCTTGACAGGGGTTCCGACTCGCGCCTAGGATGCGCCCACCCCAACCACAGGTGTTTTGCATGCCGGAACCGGACGCCGCCACACTGAGAGAGACTGCCAAGGCGCATCTTTGGCCGACGTTTGGGAAGGACCCTTCGTTCTTCGACTCCGCCGCCTCGATCATCGTCTCGGGGCGGGGTTCGATGGTTACGGATATCGATGGCGGTCAGTTCCTGGACGCCACGTCTTCCGCCTTCGCCTCGACGCTGGGCTTCAACCATCCCGTCGTCGTCGAAGCGATGATCCGGGAGATGTCGAATCTGGTGCAAAACCCGAGCGGTTGGCCCGCTCCCGTCTCCCAGGTGCGTTTAGCGGAAAAGCTCGCGTCGCTGTCCCCGGGCTCGCTCCAGTACACGATGTTCGCCTGCAACGGTACGGACGCGAACGAAACCGCCATCAAGATGGCGCGGCAATACCACAAGATGATGGGGAACGGGAGCAAGTACAAGGTCATCGGCCGCAACTACAACTACCACGGAATGAGCCTCGCCACCCTCGCCGCCGGCGCCGTAACTCCCAGACGAAAGTACTTCGAGCCGCTGCCTGGCGGTTTCTATCACATCAATCCGCCCTACAGCTATCGCAATAGGTACGGCGACGACTATGAAGCATCGGCGGAGGGGTACGCGAACGAGCTGCGAGAGCTTATCGAGCTGGAGGACCCGTCGACGGTAGCCTGTTACATCGGCGAGCAGACCATCACCGCCCGGGGCGTCATACCGCCGCCCAAGAGCTACATGCCGCGAATCCGCGAGATTTGCGATGAATACGACGTGCTGCTCATCGTGGACGAGGTCGTCACCGGCATCGGCCGCACCGGGGGGTGGCTCGAGTGCTTGGAGTACGACTACGTCCCGGATATCGTCACGATGGCCAAGGGCATCACGGCGGGGCACGCGCCCCTTTCGGCGACGCACGTGAAGGAGGAAATCGCCAGCACCTTCTTCGGATCGACGGAGCGATATCTGCAGCACGGCTACACCTACGGCGGCATGGCCGTCTCATGCGCTGCGGGGCTGGCCACTATTCAATTCATTGAGGAAACGGGCCTGCTCGAAACCGTCGAGTCGCGGAACGCCGAGATTACGCGCCGGTTGGAGCCTCTGGCGGCCAACAGCCCGGTCATCGGCGACCTTCGCTCGCACGGGATGCTCTTCGGCCTCGAGTTGGTAAGAGACCAGGAAACCAAAGAGGTCTGGCCCGCGCCGCAGTTGGCGGAGATCGCCAAGAGGGTCGCGGCAGTGGGGAAGGACTTGGGCGTCATGCTCGCTGCCTACGAATACGCAGGCAGGATGGTCCTCGTCCTTGCGCCGCCGCTCAATGTTACCGACGGCGAGCTCGACGCCATGATCACGGCGCTCGAAGCCGCGGTCAAAGCAATTGAAGAGGACTTCGGCTAGGCTCCCGCAGACCGGAGCGGTCGAGGCGGTGATGTCGTGAAGCAAACAACTCGGTTGCGGCAGCTATTCGAACGTCCGGAGATCTTTGTGCTCCCGGGCTGCACCAACGCCTTCGAAGCCCAATTGGTCCAGTGGATAGGTTACGAGGCCTGTTATATGTCGGGCGCGGGCACGTCAGGCACGCTGGCAGGCCTCCCCGACGCGGGCCTTCTCTCCGGCAGCGAAATGGTGATGAATGCCGGGTACATGGCCCAGGCCGTCGATATCCCGTTGGTCTCCGACGCCGACACCGGCTACGGCAATGCCGTCAACGTAGGCCGCACCGTCCACGCCTTCATCCGGGCCGGGGTCGCCGGAGTCCACATCGAGGACCAGGTCGCGCCCAAGCGGTGCGGCTTCGTCGCCGGGAAGCAGGTAATACCGATCGACGAGGCCGTCGGCAAGTACCGCGCCGCCGTCGACGCCCGCAACGAGCTCGACGAGGACTTCATCATCATCGCGCGGACGGATGCCCGCGGCGCCGTGGGCGGGAGCCTCGAAGACGCCTTAGCCAGGGCGAATGCGTACCGGAAGGCCGGCGCCGACATTGCCTATGTCGAGGGCCTACAGAGCATGGACGAGGTCAAGGAGGCCATCGCGGAGGTCGGCCCGCCGATCATGTTCACGCTCTTGGCGCTGCCTGACCCCCCACCCCACGACGAAATGGAGGGTCTGGGCATCTCCTGCGCCTTCTATCCGGGCCTCGCCCGCCGGATGACCTATCGAATCAACTGGGAGTTCCTCCACGACTTCAAGGACCGCGGTCTCGATGCTCTGCGTGAGTGGGAGTCGTGGGAGGAGGATCACTCCTGGAAGTATCCCGAGCCGCCCCACCGCTTCGACCTTGCGGGATTCCCCAAGGTGCGGGAGCTTGAGGAGAAGTACATGGCGCCCGAGGAGCTCGAGAAGTACGCCAACTCCATCGGGCTCTATACGCCGGGCGAGGCCGCGCGCCCGTGGTCGATGACCAGCAAGAAGCCGTAGGCCACCGGACTGCGTTGTGAGAGACGACATCCGCCAGTTCTGGGACCGCACGCTTGCGGAGCTGGCCGCCACTCCCATGGCCGAAGTCGTCGAGCCGGTGGAGCAGACCGGCTACATCCTGGAGGGTAACGCCAAGACGCTGGTCAACCATCGCGTCACCCTGACCAGCCTCGGCGGTGTCCCGATTCGTGCGTGGTACACCGTCCCGACCGGCGACGCTCCCTCCGGCGGCTGGCCGGCGGTCATGGCCATCCCCGGCTACATCGGCGTGATGGTGCTGCCCTTGCATCTGGTGCGGTACGGGTACGCAACGCTGACGCTCTATCCGAGAGGGCAGGGCGAGAGCCGGGAGGAATGGACCATTCCGGAAGGCTCGACGGCGCTCACCTATCAGTTGGAAGACAAAGAGGCCTACTACTACCGCGGCGGGTTCATGGACTGCATTCGCGGCCTGGACTTCCTGTTCGGACGCCCCGAGATCAACGCCCAACGCGTCGGAGTCCTCGGCTCCAGCCAGGGCGGCGGCATGACCCTCGCCACGGCTTCACTCGACCGGCGGATCGGGGCCGCCGTCGCGGAGGTGCCCTGGCCGTGCAACTTCCCAATCGCGGCGGAACGGACTTTCTTCCCCTACGACGAACTCCGCGTGTACCTCGAAAGGCACCCCGACCGCAAGGAAGGGATTCTGGCGAACCTGGAGTTCTTCGACCCTATGAACCTGGTCGATGCCATCACGTGCCCGACCGCCGTCGGCGTCGCCCTCCACGACAACTATCACCCCTACACCACGTCTATGCCGGTCTTCGAGCGCATCCCGCCGATCAAGTCAATCCATGTCTACCCGGACATTCAGACGATGGACAAGAGCGACTTCGCGGTCCACACCAAGGCCTGGTTCGACCGGTATCTGCGCTGACGCAGGAGCTCGCCGTGCAAGGGAAGCATCCACGCAGCATCTACATCGTCCTCACCAACCCGCTTCCTGGTAAGGAGGCGGAGTTCAACTATTGGTACAACTACGTGCACATTCCCGACGGTCTGGGCTGGGGAATTTTTGATCGGGTGTACCGGTATAAGGCCGTCGAAGACAGGCCCGAGCGGTTTCTCGCAATCTGGGAGTCCGACTACACGGACCTCACAGACAGTTTGCGGCGGGCCGATCGAGAGACGGAAGAGCTAGTGGAGCGTGGGCGCCTTTGGCCCGTATTCGAACGCGCGTGGTCTCGCCCCTTTGCCTCCACAGGGCCGGTCGCGCCGCCTAACCAAAGGCCCGTAACCCTGATCACGACCGTCCAGATGAGTTGTGCTCAGGAACACGTCGCGGCCTTTGCGCGGTGGCACGAGGATGTGCATCTTAGCCAGGCCCTGCGCGCCGGCTCCTACCACACGGCCTACCGGTTTCAACGAGCCGATCAGCCGCCGGGCGAAGCGACAGAGTTCCTAACGGTCTACGAAAGCGACGCCGCCCCAGCGACGTTCCCGAAATTCGCCGACGACTGGTTCGAACAGGTTGACGAGACGCACGTGAGAGTGCGGGATGCCGGGGGGAGCCTGCCCCAGGACTTTGTAATCCAGGTGCAGCCCCACTGGACCGCAACCTGGCTCCCCGTGTGGCCCTGAAAAGGGCCTTCGAACTGACGACCTACGCCTTGGCTCCCGCGGGCTTCAGCGCGTCGTAGCAGGCACGGCTCAGACTGCCGATGAGGCGCATTGCCGCCGTGTGTCCAGGGACGCCGTTCGGCAGCTCCACCGGCACGTCGTCGGTATAGGCCGTCAGGATGAACAACGGTTCGTCGTCGAAATACACGATGCCGACGTCGTTGAAGTTACGCAGGCTCGTGCTGGTCCCGGTCTTGTGGGCGATTTTCGTCCGATAGGGCAGTTGCGAGGGCAGACGGTCACGCAGGCGCTGCCAGCTCATGATCTGCAAGGCGTCCTCGCAATCGCCGGGGGTGCATCCCAGCGCGCCGGCGGCGCGGGTGTCGGTCGATCCCTGAATTAGGCGCTCGAGCAGCAGCCCCATGTCGTTGGGCGTGGTTGTATTGACGGCTTCTATCGGACGGTACTGGCCGAGGCCAGGCGTCGGTACGCCGTGCCGGTGCTCCGTGTTCGTCATGCCGATGGACTTGCACAAGGCGCTTACGGCGTCCAGCCCCACCAGGTCAGCCACGATGCCCGTGCAGGTGTTGTCGCTGATGATGATCATCAGGATGACGGCGTCCCGGAGGCTGATGGAAAAGCCCGGCTTGAGGAATTGAAAGCAGCCCCAGTCTGTCTTCTGATGCTCGGCGTCAATCTCCACCGGTTGGTCGAGGGAGAGGCGCCCTGCTCTCGCCGCGGCGAAAGTCGCCGTCATGATCGCGACCTTCCGCGTGCTGGCGGACGGGACCACGACGTCGCCGTGGCGGCTGGCCGACCAGCCCGACGCCATGCTCTTGACGAACCAGCCGGTGTGGAACGGCTGCTCGTCGCATAGGCGGTTCAGCGTCGTTGCAAGCTCGTCCACGGTAAAGGCTCGGGACGCTATCAGGAGGTCAGCTTCAGGAACTGTTGCGCGTTCCCCCCAAGCAAGCCGTCGACCTCTGCGTCGTCGAAATCGACTCCGTACTCGGCGCCGAGAGCGGGCAGGTCCCGAAACATGCCCACCGTCTCCTTCAGCGACAGCATCGGCCGGAAGACCGGGAAGTCCGTACCGAACAGTATTCGCTGCATCCCGATGACATCGCGCATCTTGCCAAGGGCGTGAAGCGCGGTGCTGGGGTCGTCGCGTATCCTGATCTGCCAAGCCGAAAGGTCCACCACGACGTTTGGCCGGCCGTAGAACACCGTCAGCGCCTCTTGCCACCAATCGCCGGCGGCATGGGCGATGATGATGCGCATCTTGGGGAAGTCGGTCGCCACCTGGTCAAACTCCATGGGGTGCGTGTGGCGGCTGTAGAGGTGAGGATACGAGCATGGCCCTGCGTGGAAGATGACCGGCACGTCGAAGGCCGCGCAAAGCTCATAAATCGAGTAACACGAGCGCTCATTGGGGAAATAGCCTACCGAGGGGTGCAGCTTGATGCCCTTGACGTTCCATTCCCTGATCGCTTTCTCGAACAGGTCGGCGGCGCCGGGCCGTCGGGGATCGATCCCATAGAACGGAATGATCCGCTCCGGGTACAACTCATGTGCATCGACAATCAGCCGGTTCTCCTGATTGATGGGAAACGGCGGGTCGCCTAGCTGCGCCGCAAAGTCGGCCACGAACAGCACCGTCTTGTCGACGCCGGCGTCATCCATCTCCTCGACGATTTCACGCGTCGTCTGCTCCCAGTCGAAGTCGGGCCGCTCCGCCCTCTCGCGGCCGGGTATCTCCATACCGCTGAACGTGTCATGGTGCCGCTCGAGCACGGACCACATGTGACGGTGGACGTCGACGATCATCGGGTCTACTCCGGCGCTGGGGAGGCTTGATGGAGGCCCTATTCTGCCCCGAAGTCAGGAGTGCGGCAAGCCGACCACCAATACCGTAGGCAGCCAGACCGACCCGTCCTGTCTGCTACGACTAGGGCGAGTGCTCCGCCCCTGGCTGCCCCGCCAGGATTCGAACCTGGGTCCAAGGATCCAAAGTCCTCTGTGTTACCACTACACCACGGGGCAGCGTGGGCGGCCCAGCGCTTAGCGTTTGAGGCGCAGCGTCCGAAGCAGCCGATCGAGCAGGCTGCCTCGTTGGACTTTGCGGACTCTAGCGGCGCTGCAAGCGACGCAGGTGCAGGCCGGCGGGTGGCCGCGCTCGTGGGCTTCGCGTTCGGTCATACCTTGAGTGTAGCGCGGCAGGCGATGTCCTAGAAGGGGGCGACGAGCTCCCCTTCCTTGGTCGGGATATAGCTGGGGCCGTGGTTGAGAGAGACCGGGGTGTTGGCCTCGAACGGGTCCTCGATGCCAAGCTCCTTCCCGATGTCGCGCAGCGCGGGCATGACTTCCTCACCCAGCATCTTGATGCAACTCATCGAGTTCTCGTGGTCGACCCTGCCGTCGTTGCCCCAAAGGCAGAGGATCGAGGCGCGCGTACTCTCGAGGATGGTGCGAAGCTGCTTGATCACCATGTCGGGATTGCCGGCGACGATCATGTTGCTCGCGAGTTGTTCCTCGAACGAGGCAATCTTGCGCCGGCCCACGCCGAGGCGCTGCTTTCGAGTCGTCGGCGAGCCGTAGCCGGAGGGGCTGCCCCACACGGGATGGCCCAAGCCGAGGAACTCGCCCTGCATCCACATGAACTGCCGCGCGTTCTCCAACGCCTTCTCCGCTGAGTCTTGGACGTGGCAGCGAATCAGGTAGCCGCGGTACGGCGAGCCGCCTTCGTACCCGACCTCCTTGGCGTTCCCGTCGTAGAGGTCCCAGATGCGGGCCGCGTCCTCCAGCGTCGGGTTCAGCGCGATGTAGGGATAGCGGTGGCGAGCCGCCCAGACGATGCTTTCCTTGCTCACCACACCCGGGCACCAGATTCGGGGGTATGGCTTCTGGAGGGGAAGCGCCCAGGGGTTCACGCAGCGGAACTGATAATGGTCCTTCTCCCAGCGGAAGGGGCCGGACTCGGTCCAAGTCTTGACGATGAGGTCGTGGGCCTCCTCGAAGCGCTCGCGGGTGAAGACAGGGTTGGCGTTGGTGGCGACGTACTCCTGGCCCGCGCCGCGGAGGATGCCGGCGATGATGCGGCCGCCGGAGATCATGTCGAGCTGCGCCACCTCCTCGGCGATGCGCACCGGGTTGTCGATGATGGGCAAGGGGTTGCCGTGCAGGACGATCTTGACGCGCTTGGTGGCCGCGGCGAGCACCGCGCCGAAGATGTTGATCTTGGCCTGCATGGTGAAGGGAGCGTTGTGGTGCTCGTTGAGCATGATCCCGTCCACGCCCATCTCTTCGGCGTAGACATACTCTTCTAGGCGCTCCTGATAGAGCCGCGCGCCCGCCACCGGGTCGAAGTACTTGTTGGGGAAGAACGTCGCGGTGTAGCCCAGCTTGTCGCCGGCCTCCTTGGGATACGCCGACATCGGCTGCTCAGTGAAGTAGATCAGTTGCATCGGAACGCTTCCTCCATATCAGGCCGTATCTAAGCCACTCCGTCTCCGCGGCCGTTAGAGGCCGGCCACGAGCTCGGCGAGCTCGGCGGGCTTCTCGAACTCGACGAAGTGTCCACAGCCGGGGATGATCTCCAGGCGCGACCCCGAGATGAGGCTCTGGTAGCGCCTCCCCGCGCTCAGCGGAACGATGCGGTCGTCGTCGCCCCACACCAGCAGAGTCGCCGCCCTGACGCCGCCCACGAGCCGGACCAAAGGCAGGCTGAACATGTACGGCTTCCATGCGACGCGGGTCGTCATCTCACGGTTGATCTCCCAGATCTCCAGTTGGTCGACATCCGGGTTCTCGCCGAAGAGCCGGCCGAAGTGGGACTGGTCGGCGAAGCCCGCCCCGATGTACTCCGTCGCGCTGTAGACAAACTGGTCCGTGATCTCATCGCCCTCGGGGGGCTGGATGCCGGCCGCGCCGACGAGCACGAGCTTGCCGACGAGTTGATGGGCCATGGTGGCCATCTCGGCGGCGACCCAGCCGCCGAACCCCAGCCCGCACAGGGTAATCGAGGTGAGCCCCAGATCACGGAGCGCCCAGAGGTGCATCACCGCGAGGTCGCGCGGGTGGCGCGCCCACTCGGGCACATCCTGCTTGTCGAACCCGGGGTGCGTAGGCAGATAGACCGTGTTGGTCCGGGCCAGCGCTTGGACGAAGGGATCGTCGATGCCCGGGCTGCCGATGTCCTGGTGCAGCACGACGATGGGTTCGCCCGATCCCGCGATGGCGACGTGGAGCCGCGATCCGGCCACGTCCACGAACTCTTCCCGAGCGGTTGCCGCGGTGGTCACCCTAAGGCCTCCTTAAGTCACAGCGAAACTAAGCACTATTCAGGCCGCGGACAGAGGGAAACCCGACTCCATCACGGCGCGTTTGTCTCCAAGGATGAAAGACGATGACTCCGGGCCGGGGGCACGTCAACGAGCCGCCCCAGACGCGGCGGGTAGCATACCACGGGGCTCGTGGCGCTGAAACACGCGCGCGGGAGCGCCTGCGCAAGGGGCTTGGTGCGATAAGGCCCCGAAGCCCTACGCCCTAAAGGCACGGGGCCTCGTCTAAGGAAGGGTTAGGCGGGACCTACGCCGCGGTGCGGGGACCGTGCGTCGCGTTCTGGGCGGCGAACGCCTCCCAGCGGCCTTCCTCAGGCCTGGCACGGAGGCGGGGCTCCGGCGGCTCGTCCTGTTCCGCCGCCATGTGTTGGTCCAGAACCTGGCCCTGCTGACGGTCGAAGCCCTTCGCCCTCTCGCGGCCTTCGGCGATTCTTTCGCGGGCGTAGTCCTCGACCCGCGCCGGGAACTGCTCAATAACCTCGGCAAGCAACTGGACGGCGATGAGCGGCATGGCGAGGAGGCCCACCGCCAACTGCGCCGCGAGCAGAGGGATGCGGACGAGACTTGCCAGGAGCTGGACCAGAAGCAGCGGCAGCCGAACGATGGCGGCGTCCACTTGGTTGGCTAGCTGAGGGACTTGCGATGAATAAGACACCCGGCGCCTCCTCGACCACTACGCAAAGTCAGGACATAATTCTAAACCAGTTTTAATATAACTTCAATCTTTCGGGTGCGGAGCGGAGTCCCGTCCAGCGTGCTATTCTCCTCCCCCGCCGCGCGCCGCCCCACCTCCCTTCCCCTCACTCCGAGCTATGAGCACGCCCCCGGAGCCATCCACCACCGACCGCAAGTGGATCGTCATGGCCCCCATTGTGGTGGGCGTCTTCATGACGGCCCTCGACGTGGGCGCGGTCAACATCTCGCTTCCGTCGATCAGCACGCACTTCAAAACAGACCTCTCGACCATCCAGTGGCTCCTCTCCGTCTACCTGCTAGTCCTCGCGGCGACCCTGCTGCCGATGGGGCGCGCCGCCGACCTGCTGGGGCGCAAACGGATCTACGTCGCGGGATTCCTGGTGTTCGTGACCGGCTCGGTGCTCGCGGGGGCGGCGCAGGACGTCGGCTGGCTGTTGGGAGCGCGCGCCCTTCAGGCTCTGGGCACGGCGGCGGTCCAGGCCACGGGCATCGCCATCGCCGTGTCGATATTTCCCGAGAGCGAGCGGGGCAAGGTGCTTGGCGTCGTAGTAACGACGGTGGGTCTCGGCATCGTGGCCGGACCGGTCATCGGCGGCGGCCTCATTGACCTCTTGGGCTGGCGAGCCGCCTTCTTCATGAATGGCGTGGTGGGGCCGGTTGGGCTGCTCCTCGCGCACTACGTCCTCGCCGAAGACCGCGATGACGAGCGGCCCGGGGGCAGGCTCGACTGGGTTGGCATGGCCTCCTCCGCCGTCCTGCTTGTGTCCACGGTCTTCTTCATGTCGCGCGGAAACGCCGCCGGGTGGACATCGCCCCCCATCGTGGCCGCCGCCGTCCTCGCGGCGGCCGCCTTCGCGGTCTTCATCTTCCACGAGAGCCGGTCCGCCGACCCCATGATCGACCTGCGGCTGTTCAAGCGCCGCGCCTTTGCCTTGGGCAGCTTCGCCAGCTTTCTCGCCTTCTCCGCGATCGTGTCCAACTCCTTCATCGTCACCTTCTACATCCAAGGAATCCTCGGTAACGGACCGGGGCGGACGGGCCTCATCCTGGCCCCGCAAGCGTTGATGCTCGCAATCTCGGGCGCGTTCTTCGGCAGGCTTGCCGACAGGGTCGACGGCCGCATCCTGGCGGCGGGCGGGATGACGCTCGTGTCGCTCAACCTACTGACCATGTCGCGCCTCGACACGGACTCCGGCTTGACCGAGGTCATCCTGCCCCTTACGGGCATGAGCTTGGGCATGGGAATGTTCGCGCCGGCCAACAACAGCTCCGTGATGAGCTCGGTCGAGCCGGAGCGTTACGGACTCGTCGCGGGTTTCCTCGCCCTCATGCGGTCCACGGGGCAGGTCTACGGCATCGCGGTCGCGACGCTGGTCGTCTCAGTAGCCATCGCCGCGCTCGGAGTGGAGGCCGACATTGGCGCACTCGGCGACGAGGCGCGGGAGCCGAGCCCGCAGCTCATCGAGGGCTTTGTCACCGGCATGCAACGCGTCTACTATTTCGGCGCGGCGATGTCGGGCGTGGCCGCGCTGCTCTCCCTGACGCGGCGCCCCACCCGGCTGGCCAAGACGCAGGAGGCGGAGACATGAACAAGGCGGCTTCGGGGTTCTTCGCGTTGACCCAGATCACGGACCCCTCAAAGCACGTGGCTTACAACTGGTGGCACGCCAGCGACCACCAAGCGGAGAACCTCGCCCTCGACGGGGTGGTCTACGCCGGACGGTGGGCCGCCCCCAAGCGGATGGCCGCGGCGCGGCTCGGAGCCCACGCCGCCCTGAGCCCCATGCAGTACCTGGGGCACTACATGATGCGCGACCCCGTCGACCGCGCCATCGAGGATTTCTCCGCGCTGTCGCGCCGGACGGCGGCGGAGGGACGCTCCTTCCCCAACCGCTCCATCGTCACCTTCGGCCACCACAAGTTCATGAAGGCGTATACGGCAGACCGCGTCGTCGTCTCCCCCGAAGGGCTGCCCTGGCGTCCCCACACCGGCGTCTTCTGCACGATCAAGCACCTGCGCGACGCATCGTTCGACGAAGAGATCGCCAACTGGCACGACGAGATACACGTCCCCGACATGCTCACCGTCCCCGGCGTCGCCGGCTGTTACTGGTTCCGCAACGAAGGACAGCCCGCCGCGTCGATACCCGACGCCGGCACCGCGGCCCCGCTCGGCGGCGCCGTCCGCCGCCACGTCTGGCTCTACTACCTCGACGGCGACCCCGTCGAAGTCATGGGCGAGGTCGCGCGGCGCATCCCCGACTGGCGCGCCGCCGGCCGCGGCTCCGACCCCAACTGGCCCCTCGACGCCGTCCTCGCCTCCCCCTTCGAGACCATCCATCCCATCCACGCCTACGATCTACCGGCGCTCTAGCCGTGACGACACTGCCCTAACGCCCTTCGCCTAAGGGACAACCTCGTACTCGACCTCCGCCACCTTGCGCCCGTTCTCGTAGACGTACACCCAGTAGCGGCCCGGAGCCCACGGTTCCGCGGGCTCCACGCCGACCCGAAGCCGTGTAGCCTCGCCGATGAACTGCTCCTCGGCGGTCAGCGTCACGCTCTGGCGGCGGATGGCGAAGCCGTCCTCAAAGCGTTCCACGACCTCCAGACGCGTTTCGTGCGGGCCGCCCAAGACTCGGTAGGAGTACTCGAGGGTGAGCCAGAGCAGGTCGTTCACCTCCGCGGCGGAGAAGCTGGACACCGGCGCCCCATCCTCGGTGGGCGAGACGAACGCCCGGTCGAGCCCGCCGTTGATCCCGGTCAGCCTGGCGTCGACCGGACCGGGGTCGAGGCGGCTTTCGTCGTGGGGAACGATCCCGTCGTACCAACGGGCGGTGATGTTTGCGATAGCGGCGGCGTAGGACTGGAAGACCACCCTGAGCTCGTCAATCCCCACCGACACCTTTTCGCCATTGACGTCCTCGATTTCCGAAAGCAAGTACAGGTTCCGGAAGCCTTGCCGGAACGCGCCGTCGCCCAACGTGAGATACAGGTCGAGGAACAATCGCTCACCCAGCGCATCGGCGCAGTCGAAGGCGTCGTAGCCCCGCCCCTCGTTCAGCCGTTCCAGCGCGGCGATAGTCTGGACATGGGCGCAAGGAGGGTTGACGGGATCTACGGGCAGGCCGGTGCGGGCGCTCTCGGCGATGGAAGCCATGAAGTCCGACGCCCCCTCGTCGACCCAGTCGCGGTTGCCATGCCAGTAATAGCGGGCCGCCTGACGTGCGATGACCCGACGGGCGGCATCCGCCTCGGGGTCTTCGTCGTCGGCGTCATACTCGGGACGGACCGCGACGTGGGAACCGAAGTAGGCTCCGCGCTCGGAATTGGAGACCGTCTCCTCAAAGAGCAACGTCACGTGGCGCCTGGGGAACGGTTCGGCCATGAACGTCTCGGCGCGGCGCACGGCTTGCTCCAGCAAATCCATGCTGCGCGGCGCTCCCGGGCCGGTGCGAATGATGGCCAGCTCCACGTTGCCTGCTAAGGGCAGAGAGACCGTGCGCTGCTCGACAGCGACCTGGCCTGGGTCCAGCAGGACGTCGATCAATTGGGGGTTGGTCTGGCTCACGTCATTCAGCACCGCAACGATCTGCGCCCAGAAGTCCGAGATGCCGTCGCTCAGCGTCGGGTGCGACAGGACCCTCTGGAAGTCTCCACGCCTCCAATAAGCCAGAAGGCGCAGGGAGTCCACCGCATCGGCGTCCGCGGGCCCGATGACCTCCAGGAAGGGCATGTCGAGGAGTCGCAAGGCCGCGGCTTGGTCTCCATAGGCGACCCAACGGAGACCCTGAACGACGTCGGTCTCCGACTCGTTGAGGCCGTCGCCGACCCATGGCCTGCCTATGACGGCGCCAAATACCGGCCGGTAGAACGTCGCGAGGTTCACCAGCCCTTGTACGCCTTCCCGTTCAGGGCCGTCGATGCCGTCGGCGACCCACGGGAGTCCCGTGATGGCCGATGCCAACGCGGGGTGGTTCTCCTGGAGCCACACGCTGTTTTCCAGGCCTATCCACGCCGCGGCGTAGGGTGGCTCCGGCCCTGCCGTGGCGGTTGGCCCCGGCGGCACCGGCGTGGGCGTCGCGACGCCGGGGGTTCGCGGCGGCGGGGAAGTGGGGCGCGGCATGGGGGTCGGCGTGGGCGTGCCAGTCGCCGCCGGCCCGGCGGTGGGCGAGGGTAGCGGTCGCGGCGTCGGCGTCGGCAGCCCTTGCCACACCGCGAATGCATGCGCCTCGGCAGTGATGGCGGCCTCGTACGCCACGAGCGCCGCCACACGCTCCTCGCCCTTCGCCGCCTCGTAGGCAGCGAGTGCCTCCCTCACCGCCTTCTCCGCCGCCTGCCACGCCTCAGAGGCCGTCACCGTCGGCGTCGCGGTGGGCGCGGGCGCCGCCGTGGGCATCGCCGCAGCTGTGGGGATGGGGCTCGGAGTCGGGGTCGGTTCCAAGTCGGTAGGCGCCGGCGTCGGTGTCGGCGCCGACGTGGGTGTCGGCGTCGCGGTCGGTACGACCACCACCGGTGGCGGGGCCTCGTCCTGCCCGGAGAATGCCAGGTATACGATCACGCCGACGACAGCCAGCAGGGCCACGACCGCGACAAGCGGCCAAGCGGCGCGCGGCAGGTCGCCGGAGTTGGGCGTCCTCGGTGGGCCTCCTGGGGGCGGCGGACTGGGCGGCGTCCCCCCCGGCCCTTCTGGGAGATCCCCCGCCCTCGGCGGGCTCGACGGTGCCCCAGGCGGGCTTTCCGGAGGCACCTGTTCCTGCCTCGGTGGCAACGCCGGTGGCCTCTCCAGAGGCAACTCGGTTTGCCTCGGCGGGCTTGGCGGCGCTGCCGGCGGCCTCTCCGCGGGCCGCTCCGCTCTCGGCAGACTCGGGGGCGCCTCGCGTGGCCTTTGGGGAGGCTGCTCTTGAGGCCTGCGGCGCTCCCGTTCCTCGCGCTCGGCCTGCATACGCTTTTCGCATGCAGGGCAGCGGGCCAGGCGCGCGGCCTCAGCAAGGAGGACGCGACCCTTGAGAAAACCGTGGGTGTCGCAGACCACGTTGAAGACTGCGGTCTGACCCGCGCGCCCGGCGGCATGGATCGTGGCGGTCAACGGCTGCGAGCACCACGGACACACCGTATATGGCGCGCTGCCCCGCGGCTCGGGGGACACGTGGACGCCGTAGCCGGAGTATCCGCAAAAGCGGCATATCGCCCAGCCCCTGAAGGAGCCGGGCGACGGACGCTCGGGCGGCGACCCGTCGCCGTAGGCTTCTCGTTCGTCGCTCATAGATTGGCTACCGCCCGCGGGCGGTGCGCAGGGGAATCCTCACCCATCCAAGTGTACGCCCTGCCGCCGCGGCGGGGTTCGAATGGGGCGCGAGGGCTTGCCTTGCTTTGGCTAGCCGTAGGTCTTCGGCGGCGTCACTTGGTAGAACATCGAGTACGTCGAAATGAGCACGTCTTCCTCACCGTCGACGCTTCCCCAGACCAGCACGGTATAGACCCCCGGGCCTTGGTTCAAGATGGAGCGCAGGTCGGCTGCCACGGTGAAGGCGTGCTCCGTCACGTCCCAGAGCAACGGCGTGATCAACTGGCCTAGGACCCGCAGCGGGGGTACGGGGGTGGGAGTCGGCCGCTGAGCGGAAGTCGGCGGGGGCGTGTCCGCCGGCACCCCGTAGGGGTCGCGGCAATATGTCTGCGAGAAATAGCTATACGGCGTGCCGAAACCCTCCGCGAGCGGAGCGCTCAGGGTGCCTAGGAAGGTTCCGTAGTTGTAGCAGTCCGCATGGGCGACTTGTCCCCTGGTGAGGGGCTGCGGGGGCGGATCGTAGTAGATCCTGATCGTCAGGTCGCCCCCTGGGCCGCCCCGGTTCCCCCCTGAGGGCTCGAGGTCGCGGAACGCCGCGCCATTCTTCAACGTTCCGGCCATGGAGAACACCCCGTTGGCGTTGACGGCCGGCAGCAGGTTGTACTCGACGTAGTCCCCCTCGAAATGCTGATAGGCGGCGTAGTGGTAGAAGTCCCACGCCAGGCCGATGCTGACCTTCCTATGCAAGGGGTTGAGGATGTTCTCACGCTCCCCAGGACTTCCCATCCACGAGTCCATCGCGTCCCGGATGAGCTGTTCGATGCCGCGATGGGGCAACGCGTTGGCCGGGCAGTAGTCAGGCCCGAAGTCGTTCTCACTGTTCGACTGGTAGCCGCCCGCCAGCGTGTAGCGCATGTACGGCTTGATCCCGTCGAGGCCCCAATGCCCGCTGTAGCAGTCCGCCAGCGCGGACTCCGCCTGGACTTGCGGGGCGCGGTTATCGCCCAAGGCGACCGGCGGCACGCCCACCCGCCCGCGCGCTTGATTGATGAGCCCGAGCATGTACTCCTTGTAGTCGAGGAGCGTCGGAGTGGGCGTAGCGGTTGGACGCGGCGTTGCCGTCGCGGTGGGCGTCGCCGTGGGGATGGGTGTTTGCGTCGGCGTAGCGGTGGGCATCGGCGTAGCGGTTGGACGCGGCGTGGCGGTGGGTGTCGGCGTCGGCGTGGGCGTCGGAGTCGGCCGCGGCGTCGGCGTGGGGCGCCCGTGCAACACCGCGTAGGCATGGACCTCCGCCGCCAGGGCGGCCTCGTACGCGGCGAGCGCCGGGGACCGCTGCTCGCCCTCCGCCGACTGGTATGCCGCCAACGCCGCCGCGAGGTCCTTCTCTGCTGTCTGCCACGCCTCGTAGTCCGGTCCCAACGGTGTCGGTGTGGGCACGGGGGTCGGGGTGGGTGTCGACGTCGGCGTGGACGTGGGTGTCGACGTCGGTGCCGGTGTGGGCGTCGGCGTGGGCTCCGGGGTCGGCGTCGGCGTGAGTGTCGCCGTAGGCGCGGGAGCCGCGGGCGGCGGGGGCGCGACCGGGTCCGGGGAATCGTCCCCGCCGGGGAGCACGTTAATGGCCGCCACCAACACGATCAGGAAGAGCGCAACGAGCATCCAAGGGCGCCAGCCGCCACCGGCTCCCGTCGGGGTGGGGCCGCCGCCCGGCGTGGGGCCTGGGGGCGGAGGCGCTCCACCGGTCTGGCCCCCTCGTCCGGCGCCGCCGCTTGGCCGGGACCTCGGAGGTGGCGGGCCTGGCGGGCGGGACGATCCTCGTCGCCGCTCCAAGTCGTACTGAGCGCGCTTGCCGTCGTCGCTGAGGACCTCGTAGGCCTCGTTGATCTCCTTGAGCCTGTCCTCAGCGCCGGGCGACTTGTTCCGGTCGGGATGGTTGTCGAACGCCTTCTTACGGTAAGCCCGCCGAATCTCCCGCCGATTGGCGCTCGGGCCTACGCCGAGGACTTCGTAATAATCTCGCTTGGACGGCATGGGTGGCTAACGGTCGCGCTTAGGGCGGCGCTGGGGTGGGTGGGCATTTAGGTGCCCCTGCACTCGGCCGAGGCGACGCAGAAGTGCGGGGCCGACGGCCCTCGCGCCAAGTCTACGCCCTGCACGGGTGCTAGCGCCTTGGAATTGCGCCCCTAGCCGGCGGCGCTGTACGTGTCCGGCGGGGTGACCTGGTAGAACATCGAGTATTCCGAGATCACGACCCTCTCGCCGCCGATGGTTCCCCAGACAATAATCGAATAGACCCCGGGGCCGTGTTCATCGATTGCGTCACTCAAGTCGACCGTGACTGAGAAGGAGTCCCCCGTGACGTTCCACGTCCGAGCGGTGACCCAGGGAACCGTGATGGATGTGCTCTGCACCGACAGACTCTCACGTACGGCTTCTAGGTGGAAACGCGATTGCTCAGCGAAGGAAGTGGGCGGTGGTGCACTCGGCGGAATGTCATACGGATCGGGGCAAGTCCTCGAAGCGGTGACCACATAGGAGTCTTCCGTCCAGGACCAGCCGTCGCTTAGCGGGTAGCGCAAGGAGGCTACGCGCACCCCGTTGTCGTAGCAGTATGTTCGCGCAATCTGCCCTCTAGTGAGTTCGTGCGGGGGAGGATCGTAGTTGGCAACTACGGACAGGTCTTCGCGGTCCCGGAACCGCGCTCCATTCTTCACGCGCCCCGACAGGCTGAGCACACCGTTCGCGTCAATCGTCGGAAGCCGGTCGTATTCGACGTAGTCCCCCTCGAAGTGCTGGTAGGCGGCGTAGTAGTGGCGATTCCAAGCTAAGCCGATGCTAACCTTCCGGTGCCAGGGATCAAGAATGTTGCGGCGATGTCCCGGGCTTCCCATCCACCCCTCCATCGCGTCTCGCACGACCTGCTCGATGTTTGTAAGGGGCCTAACGTTAGACGGGCAGTAGTCGAAACCCAAGCCATTCTCACCGTTCGACTGGTAGCCGCCCGCCAAGCTGTAGCGCATGTACGGCTTGAGCCCGTCGAGGCCCCAATGCGCGCCGAAACAGTCCGTTATAGAGGACTCGGCGTGTATCTGTGGGGCGCGGTTGTCGCCCAGCGTCACGGCAGGGACACTCGCCGCAGCCCTCGCTTCGTTGATGAGCTCGACCATGTACTCCTTGTAGGAGCGGAGCGTAGGGACGGGCGTGGCAGTTGGCCGTGGTGTTGGCGTAGACGTCGGCCGCGGTGTGGGCGTGGCGGTCGGCCGTGGCGTGGGCGTAGATGTTGGCCGCGGGGTCGGCGTGGCAGTTGGCTGCGGTGTTGGCGTAGCGGTAGGCGTGGCCGTCGGCGACCCTGGCGTCGGCGTGGCGGTCGGCGGCCGCGGCGTGGGGGTTGGTAGCCCTTGCCATACTGCGAACGCATGCGCCTCTGCGGCTTGAGCTGCCTCGACCACCGCGAACGCCGCCGCGCGCTCCTCGCCCTCCGCCGCCGCCTCGTACGCCGCGAATGCCTCGTGGACGGCTTTGTCCGCCGCTTCCCAGACCTCGAACGGCGACGCCGTGGGCGTCGTCGCAGGCTCCGGGGTGGGTGTCGGAGTCGGCAATGCCGTAGGAACGGGCGTGGGCGCCACAGTGGCCGGGGCGATTACCGGCGTCGAGGTGGGAGTCGCCGTCGGCGTCGCCGTTGCGAGATGACTTCGGGCGGCAGGTCCTCCTTCGGGTCGAGGAAACCTCCGAAGTAAGCCACCGCGCCGATGGCCGCCACGAGGACTAAGAGGGCGATAGCGGCGCGTGGACCACAGCCGGACTTGGGCGGCTTTGGCGAAACCGCAGCCGGCCTCGCCGGCTTTTCTGGGGGCGGCCTCGGAGGTGCCTCCGTTGGCTCTCTCGGGGGCTGCGGCGGCGGTCTTGGGGACGCCGCCGTTGGCCTTTCTGCGGGCTTCGGCGGACTCGAAGGCGCCTCCCCTGGCTCTTCCGCGGGCTTCGGCTCCTTTGCGGACTCCGGCGGACGTCTGTGGCGCTCCCTTTCCGCTCGCTCAGCAAGCGTGAGCTTTTCGCATGAAGGATCGCGAGCCAGGCGCAGAGCATTGTCAAGGCGGGCTCGCGGGGCGATAACACCATGATCGGCGCAAACGACACTGTAGACAGGGGCCTGCCCGTCGTGGCCGTTGGCGTGGACGGTGGCTTGGAGCGGCCCGCGGCACCACGGGCACGCCGTGTAGGGAGGGTCCACTATCGGGGCGTCGGACACATGGAGGTCGCGGCCCGAGTTAAGGCAGTAGCGGCATATCGCCCAGCCCTGGCCGGACTTGGGAGGCGGGCGCTCGGGTGGGGAGACCCCTCTGCGGCGGGCGGTGCAATCGACGCAGGTGCAATAGGGTGGGTGTTTACCCGTGCCGTAGGCCTCGCGTTCGTCGCTCATGGGCCGGCTTAACGCTGGCGGGTGGGAACGAAGCTGGAGCGCAATTGGATGGCCCAGCGCCCCTCGATGTTAGTGACGACGTAGAAGGAGCGGTGCACTTCAAGGGAGTTGCCCGCGGCATCGCGGCGGGTGAACTTCACCGCGAAGTGGACCTTGTCCGCCGAACTCTGCACGACGCGGGCCTCGTCGAGCTCGGTGCGGGCCCAGCCCGGCGTGGTCTCGCGGAGACCGGCGCGGATATCGCGGGGTTCGGGCGCTTGCTCCCAGTGGCGGATGCCGCCGCCGGCGAGCCGGGTATGGGGGTAGTGCAGCGTCGCGTGGAAGGCCGCACCGCCGCCGCCGTTGACCGCGTCGAAGTAAGCCTGCACCGCTGCCAGCGCGGGGCCTTCGCTAGCCGGATACCGTTCGGGACTGTCCATGGGGCGTCTCCTCAACGGGTCAAACTCGGGCTTGGGCGCGGCAAGGCCGCGGTTCATGCGCCGCCAGGCAGAAAGGTGGGCAGAGTCTAGAGGGAAGCCGTTCAGAGCGTCAAACCGCGCGGCGGCGGCGCGATGCCCGCTGCTCCCCACATCCGCGCCCGCCCGCGCCTGCGTATCCTAGATGCACGGGCGGTTTTCACGGATGTTGCACCTATGAACGGGTTCCTGACGTACGGGCGGGCGCTGGCCGCGGCTGTCGCAGTGACGCTCGTCGTGGCGGCCTGCGGGGCGGCGGGACCGGAGGAGACGGCGCCGGAGGCGAGCCCATCGCCGCCGTCGGTCGCGGCGACGCCGGCCGCAGCGCCCACGGCGGACCTCGCGGAGAACGCCCAGATGGCCCGCCGCGGCGGAGTGCTCGTCCTCGCCAACCGCGGCGACCCGCCCGCCGCCTTCGACCCCATGCGCACCAGCAGCATCGCGCTGCACCACCCCGGCGGCGGACTCTTTGGGCCGGGCAACCTCGTCTTCCGCTGCCGGGAGAACATCTACCTCGTCTGCCCCGGCCTCGCCAGCGACTGGACGGTCTCGCCCGACTTCACCGAGTGGACCTTCACCCTACAGAGCGACGCCGTCTGGCACGACGGCGAGCCCTTCACCGGCGCCGACGTCGCGTTCTGGTTCGAGCTGGCCGCCTTCGGCATCGACGATGAAGGCCGCGTGCGCGCGCCGGCGTACTTTCGGGGCGACCTCGGCCTCGCCGCCGGAGGCCCGTCGGCGGTCGAGACGCTGCCCTTCCGCCAGGTGCGCGTCCGCCTCGCCGAGCCGAACCCCCACTACCTCGAAGTGCTGATGAATCCCCGCCTCAAGATCGCGCACCCCGAGCATCTGCTGCGCCCCCTGATCGACGCCGGCGACCTGAGCGCGGGCCCGATCGACGTTGGGCTGGTGGGGACAGGGCCGTTCATGCTCGACGGCTATGAGCCCAGCTCCGTGCTCCGGCTCCGGCGCTTCGACGGCTATTGGGAGCGGGACGCCCAGGGCGAGGCACTGCCCTACCTCGACGGCATCGACTTCGTGATCACACCCGACGCGGCGGCGATGGACGCGGCCTTCCGCACCGGCAGGCTCGACGGCGGCGCCCGCGGCGAGGGGCACTACCTCACCGTTGAGCGCCAACGCGGCTACGAGCGCGACCTCGCCGGGGACGTCTGGTACGGCCACATGCAGGGGGGGCTCTTCCGGCTCGCCTTCAACGTGCTGAAGGAAGGGCCGTGGCAGGACGTTCGGGTCCGCCAGGCGATCTCGCTGTGGATCGACCGCGAGGCCGCGATCCCCGGGGTGTTGGGCGGGTTCGGCTACGTCTCGCCGATTCTCGGCCTCACCAACCCGTTCACCGGCAGCGACTTCGTGACGTGGCCGCGCTTCAGCTCCGGAGCGCTGGACGAGCGCCGCGCCGAGGCCAAGCGCCTGATGGCGGAAGCGGGCTTCGCCGGCGGCTTCTCGATGAATTACCTGTGCCGCGCCCGCCTGGTGACGCGGTGCGAGTTCCTCCAGGGCCAACTCGCCGGTCTCGGCGTCGGCCTCGATCTGCGCGTGGTCGACGAGGCAGAGTGGAACCGGGGGCGCGTCAGCCTCGAATACGACAGCCAGCCCGGCGCGCATTTCACCACGCCCGTCCCCGAGGGCACCGAGTCCGTCTTCGGCCGCTACGAGGAGAACCCCGACGCCTACAGCAAGCACGACGACCGGCTGGTGGACGACTTCTACGACCGGCTGCGCGCGGCGCGGGATTTTAGTCAGCGGGTGCGGGTATGGCGCGAGTTCGAGCGCTACTTCATCCGCGAGCAGGCGTACGTGGTGCCGATCGCCGGCTCAGTCCAAGTCGTCCCGTACCGCGCCTTCGCCCGCGGGGTTATCATCCCCCCCGAGGACGGCCACACCCACACCGACTTCGCCACGGTGTGGCTCGAAAGGTAGCCCCCAACGGGCACAGTCCCCATTAGGTCTGGGCGTCCTTCATGGCTGCGGGCCTCCGACCGCGCTTTTTACCAGGAACGCTCCGTCCATGCGGGCGAGCCGGCGGTCGAAGGTGTAGAGCGGCACAGCTCCCGCCCGTTCTGCCGCCGCTAGGACCATCAGGTCCGAGAAGCCGACCCCGCCCTGGCGGTAGCGGTACGCGGCCGCGGCGACGTCATCCGCATGCTCGACCACGAGGCTGTCCGAAGCCGTGAGGTCCATCAGCGCCTCGGCAATCTGGGCGCGCGTGAAGCGATAGGCCCGCTCCAACACCCAGCCAACCTCCATCACGACCTCGCGGCAGATGAAGCCCGGGTTGCCGGGGGTCAACCCCTCCAGCAGCACGCGGGCCGCTTCCGCCTGTTCAGGGTGGTCGCCGACGAGATAGCGTACGATCACGTTGGTGTCGAGGGCGGTCATCCTTCGGTCGCCCCCTCTGCGATGGCGCGGTCCATAGCTTCCAAGCTCACGGCGGGGCCGTCATACTTCAAGGCACCGTACAGGCGGCTGGTGGACCGCACCGGCATGATCAGCACGCCCTCGTCCAGGATGACGTAGCGGACCTTGTCACCGGCCTTCACCGCAAGCGACTCCCTGACGGCCTTGGGCAGCGTGGTCTGCCCCTTCACGGTTATGCTGGATTCGATCACTGGGGATGGCTCCTTCCACAGCGCAGGATGCTCATGCGCCTTACAAAATTGATAATAGCAGTGCCCTACACAATATTACAAGGCTTATCTATATCACTCCGCCCTAATGCCATTTACTCCTTCCCCACGCGCACTCTGCCTGCGGGCACACTTTCAGCCTGCGCACCGCCGTCCAGACCCACGGCCTACGCCCGCCGCACCGGCTGGCGCTTCTTGGGTGATCGGCAGTTCGCAACGTGACCCGCTATCTCGCTATACGGCTGGCCCTCTTCGTGCCGACGCTGCTGATCGCCTCCGCCGTCGTCTTCTTCATCATGCGGGTCGCGCCCGGCGACGTCGCGGAGGTCGTCCTCAGCGGCGCCGGCGAGTCGGCCCACGACGTCGAGCAGATCGAGCTCGTACGCGAGGAGCTCGGTCTCGACCACCCCCTCCTCGTTCAGTACGGCAATTGGTTGTGGAGCCTGGTGAACGGCGACTTCGGAGGCCGATCATTCGTGTCGCGCGAGGGCATCCCCTCGATCATCGCGCGGCAGGCGCCGGTGACCATGCTGCTGACGCTGTACGCGGGTGCGGCGGCGCTTCTCGCCGCGATTCCGCTCGGGGCGCTCGCGGCGCGGGCGCAGGACCGCTGGCCCGACTACGTGGCGAGGGCCGTCTCCATCGCGGGCCAGTCCGCGCCCGCCTTCGTGCTGGCTCTCGTGACGCTGCTCGCGCTGCTTATCGTCTTTGATTGGACGCCGCCGCTGGTCTACGCCGACCCGTGGGAAGACCCGTGGCGGCACGTCCGCATCATGGTAGTCCCCGCGCTCGTGCTGGGATTTGGACTCGCCGGCGCGCTGGTCCGCATGACCCGAGCCTCGCTCTTGGAGACGCTGGGGCAGGACTACGTGCGCGCCGCCCGCGGAAAGGGGCTGAGCGAGCGCGTGGTGCTGTTCCGGCACGCCCTACGCCCCGCCGCGATTCCCATCATCACCGTGGGCGCCCTCCAGGCCGGCGCGCTGCTCAGCGGCGCGGTCGTCGTCGAGGTCGTCTTCGGTCTGCCGGGACTGGGGCGGGGCGTCGCCGACGCCGCGGCGGGCCGCGACTACCCCGTGGTCCAGGCGCTGGCCATGCTGCTCGTCTTCTTCGTCCTCTGCATCAACCTAATCGCGGACACGGCCTATGCGGTAATCGATCCGCGGGTCGCGTATCGTGCGTAGGAGCGCGGCATGCGTCCGTCCTGGCTAAGGGGCGCCTGGGCGCTGGCGCGGCGCAAGCCGTTGGGGGCCGCGGGCGTGGCGGTGCTTGCCGCGCTCGCCACTGCCGCCGTCTTCGCCGACCTAATCGCGACGCACGATCCCGTGGCGCAGGACATCGCCGCCCGGTTGCAGGGACCGTCGAGCGGGGCCTTCTTCGGCACCGACACGCTGGGCCGCGACGTCTTCAGCCGCGTCGTGCATGGGGCGCGCATCTCGCTCTACGTCGGCGTCGTCTCGGTGGCGATCGCCGTGGCGTTGGGCGGCGCCGTCGGACTCGTTTCGGGCTACGTGGGCGGGAAGCTCGACCTCGCCATCCAGCGGGTGGTCGACGCGCTCCTGGCCTTTCCTGTCCTTGTGCTCGCGCTCGTGTTGGTGACCGCGCTGACGCCGTCGACGAGCAGCGTGATCACCGCCGTCGCCATCGCGGCGACGCCGCAGATGGTCCGGCTGGCCCGCGCCGAGGCCCTCAAGGCCCGCGGCGAGCTCTACGTCACCGCCGCCGAGGCCGCGGGCGCGGGGCCGCTCCGCATCCTCCTGCGCCACGTGCTCCCCAACGGCGCGGGGCCCATGGCGGTGCTCGCCGCCTCGCTGCTGGAGCAGACGATCGTGGCCGAAGCGTCGCTCAGTTTCCTGGGCCTGGGAGCGCCGCCGCCCGACCCGTCCTGGGGCCGCATGCTCCGCGAGGGCACCGGCGGCTTCCTGGAGGCCGCCCCCTGGCTCACCCTCTTCCCTGCCGCCGCGCTCACCCTCGCCGTGTTCAGCTTCGCCGTCATCGGCGACGCCGCCCGCGACATCCTCGACCCGCGCTTCTGGAGCCGCCGCGGCTGAGCGGAGCAACGGCTACGGGCAACCTGTCGCAATGGCGAGCGCACGGCAGACTTGGTGCATTTTCGCCCCGGTCAGGGACCCGACGTACTTGAAGAGGCGGCGCTGCTCAACGGTCTGGACGTGGTCGAGGTTGATCGCCGACTCATGCTTCAGACCTTCCTCTGATCCGACAAGCACTTCGCTGGGCAGGCCTCGAATCGTCGAAGTAATCGGCGCCACGGTCGCGGTGCGGAGCAGGGGGAGGACTTCCTGGCGCGTCAAGATGACGACCGGCCGATCTTTGTCGGGCGCTGCGAATTCGTAGCGCCAGATCTCGCCCCGGCGAGGACTGATTAGCTCGGCCATACGCCCTCGGCGGCCCACCCTTCAAACTCAGCAGGCGGGGCGGCGCCATAGCCCTCCCGGTAACGGCGCTCGATCTCCTCCGCCTCCTTGCGCGTCAGATAGTCGGCGACGGCCTCCCTCAGCACTGCGGATCGGCCCTGCTCCTGAACTGCCGGGTAACGGTCGAGTCTATCAAGCAGCGCCTCGTCGATGGTGACTTGTATAGCCTTCATGCTCATTAGAATACTATAAATATACACAACATACATACACCACATTCGCCTATCGACGAGCAGCGTGATCGCCGCCTTCGCCATCGCCGCGGCGCCGCAGATGGTCAGGCTGACCCGCGCCGAGGCCCTCAAGGCCCGCGGCGAGCTCTACGTCACCGGCCCTATGCCCGTGCTTTACGCCACGCTCACCCTCGCCGTGTTCGGCGACGCCGCCCGCGACATCCTCGACCCGCGCTTCCGCAGCCGCCGAGGCTGAGCGGAGCCGCGTGGTCCCGTCATCCACCGTTCCGCGGACGGCGGGGTAGAATGTCAAACAACGCATGCTGCGGGTCAGGGGAATGACGAACTGCGCCCCGCGGCGGAGCCAGGTTATGAGCGAGGAAATACGGTGGCGTTACCGCTTCACGAACTTCGCGCGCGCCTATGCGCTCTTGCGGGAGCCCCTAGAGCAGGACCCGAAGGCGCTGAGCGATCTGGAGCGTGAGGGCGTCGTTCAACGGTTCGAGTACACCTTCGAGCTGGCGTGGAAAACACTCAAGGACCGCTTGGAGCACGACGGGGCTACGCTCGCGACGGTGACGCCGCGCGCCGTTATCCGCGCAGCCTTTCAGGCCAAATTGATCGACGACGGCGAAACCTGGACCGATATGCTTGCCGACCGCAACAAGGTGTCCCACACCTACGACAATGAGACATTCCTAGAGATCATTCGGAATATACGCCGCCGCTACCTGGCGGTCCTGGGCGACCTGTACGAGCGGTTGGGCCAGGAGTCGTCCGGTCCATGAACGCCCCCGATCTCTCCGCTGAAACCTTGGGGAAGCTGACCCGGATCTTCGCCGCCTATCCTGAGCTGACCGAGGTCATCCTGTTCGGTTCCCGCGCCACGGGCAAGGCGAGCGTGCGTTCAGACATCGATCTGGCCACGCGCGGGATCTTGGACGGAAGACGCCTAGGGCGGCTGGCCCTCGACCTCGACGACGCCGCCATTCCGCAGAAGTGCGACGTGCAGGCCTACGAGCACATTCGTTACGCCCCGCTCAAACAGCATATCGACGCGTTCGGGACGACGATCTACGCACGGGCGGCCGCGACGCCGGCGGACCCGCCGCGCCGCGCACCGTGAACGGCCAGCCGCACCCCGACGTCTTCCTCGAACCCGTCGGGGAGCGGGGCTTCGAGCGCCTCCGGGCGCTGATCGCGCGGGCCAAGGCCGGAGACGACCTGGCACCGGTGACGGTGGTCACGCCGACGAGTTACGCCGGCCTGTCGCTGCGGCGGCGGCTCAGCCGTCCGGCGGGGCTGATCAACGTGCGGTTCATGGCGCTGCCGAGGCTCGCCGAGTATCTCGGCGCGCCGGAGGCCGCGAAGCGGGGTAAGACGCCGCTCACCCCCGCGCTGGCGCAGGCCGCCGTCAACGCCGCGGGCCGGCGTCTCGGCCCCGGCCCCCTCGCCGATGTTGCCGGGCACGCCAAGACCCAACAGAGCGCGGCGCGGACCTTCCGGCTGCTCGACCGCCTCGACGGGCGGCTCGGCGAGGTCGAGTCGTCCGACCGCCTGCGCCACCAACTCGTCGAGTGGTACCGCGCGTACCAGGGGCTGCTCGGGGACTACTACGGCCCGGAGGAACTGACGCGGCTCGCCGCCGAAACCGTACGCGGCGGCGGGGCAAGCAGCGCCCTGCGGGATATCGGGGCCGTCGTCTTCTACCTCATACACGACTTCTCCCCCGCGGAGGCCGCGCTCGCCGACGCGCTGGGCAAGGTCGGATCGAGCTCGGTCTTATTGGGCATGACCGGCGAGGAGCGGGTCGACGAACGGACGCGGCGGGCCGCAGCACTCTCGGCCGGGGCGGCGGTGGAAGACCGCGCCGAAGCGGCCGCGCGTGGCGCCGTCGATCATCTGCTCAGCGCGCCCGACACCCACGAGGAAATCCGCCAGGTCCTCCGCCGTATCGTCCGCCTGGCCGGCGACGGGACACCCTTCCACCGCATCGCCGTCCTCTACCGGCAGGCCGAGCCCTACGCCGCGCTGCTCCGGCTCCAGCTTGAACATGCCGGCATCCCCATCGCGGGACCCGACACGGCGCGGCTGCGGGACACGCCGGCGGGAAAGCTCGTCACGCTGCTCCTGCGGGTCTTCAGGACGGACTTGAGCCGCGAGGCGGCGATGACCCTGATCGCCGAGACGCCGTTCAGAACGGGCAGGGGTGAGGACCTCGCCTCCCAAGCCCTGCCTGGTTGGGAACAGGTCTCCGCCGAGGCCGGCGTGGTCGGCGGCGCCGACCAATGGGAAGACCGCCTCTCGCGCTACGAGCGGGAGTTGGGCGGCATGGCCGAACGCGCCGAGGCACGCGGCGACTCGCCGGCCCAAGTCGTCCGGTTGGAGACCCTACGGGTGACGGCGGAGCGGCTCCGGTCGTTCGTCGGCGAACTTGCCCGCCGCGCGCCGCCGGAGTCCGGCTCGTGGTGGCAGTACGCCGAGTGGGCCGCCGGTATGCTCGAAGACTACGCCCACGACCCCGGCCGGTGGCCCGACTCTGAGCAGAGCTACGACAAGGTCAAGGAGGCCATCGAGTCGCTGGCCGACGCCGACCGCGTCGACGTTGACGCTTCCGCCGACATCGAGCGGTTCACGACGCTGCTCGACGGGCTGCTCGACCAACCCGCGGGCCGGGTCGGCGCGACGGGCGCGGGCGTCTTCGCCGCACCCATCGCCGCGGCGCAGGGCATGACCTTCGACGCGGTCTTCATCGTGGGCATGGCCGACGGGTCCCTGCCTCCCAAGCAGCAGGAGGACGCCCTGCTCCCCGATGCCCTGCGGGAGCGGCTGGGCGGAAGCCTGGCCCCGCCCGCGGGGGAGCGGTCGCTCGAAGAACGGCGTCTCTACCTGCTCGCCCTTTCGGCGGCGCCCAAGCGCTTCCTCAGCTACCCGCGAACGGATCCCGGAGCGCAGCGTGGCCAGCATCCCTCGCCGTGGTTCTTGGAAGCGGCGGGCCGTCTCGCGGGGGTGCCCGTCTTCTCCTCCGGCCTTGCCCGACACAAGGACGAGCCGTGGCTATCCATGGTCGACTCTCCCGAAGCCGCCCTGGCCGAGCCCGGCGCCGCGGCCGACCTGCACGACTTCGACCTCGCCTCGGTGCGAGCGTGGCGCGCGGGCGGCGGGCGCCTCGATGAGCATCCGCTGGCTGACGGCGGCGGGGCCCTTGGGCGCGCCCTCCGCATGGAAGCGGCCCAGCGGAGCCGCGACTTCACCCAGTGGGACGGACAGCTGGCATCGGTAGCAGAGTCGAGCCGCCTCTTCCAGCGGCAGATCGAGCGCCCCTTCTCGCCCACTCGGCTCGAGCGCTGGGCGACCTGCCCCCGGCGCTATTTCTTCGGCGACGTCCTCAGGCTGTCGGCGCTAGAGCGTCCCGAGCGGATCCTGACGATTTCGGCGCTCGACCGTGGGAGCCTGGTCCACACCATCCTGGAACGGTTCGTGGACGAGCAAATTCGGAGTGGCGGCCTGCCCGAACGCGGCAGGCCCTGGGGCCCGGAGGACAAGCTACGGCTGGACGTGATCGCCGCCCAAGAGTTCGAGCGCGCCGAGGCCGAAGGGGTCACCGGCCGGCCTCTGCTCTGGGCGGTGGCGCGGGAGGACATTCTGGAGGATCTGGACACCTTCCTCGAAAGGGACTCCGAGCGGCTCAACAAGAACGGTCTCACTCCCCTGGGCATCGAGCAGACGTTCGGGATGGACGGCGGCACGGGGGCGCGCCCCATGGACACGCCGGTGCACGGCGAGGGCTGGCCGCCCGTCGAGCTCACGCTCAAGGACGGCACGAGGCTCCGTTTCCACGGGGTCATCGACCGGATCGACGGCGATGCGGATGGGTCGCGGATTTGGGTGATCGATTACAAGACGGGGAGCGCCAATCCGTACAGGGGGATGCGCGACGACCCGCTGGACCGGGGGCACCGCCTCCAGCTTCCCATCTACGCCCTCGCGGCCCGTGCCCGCTACCCCGGCGCCGGCGAGATTCGCGCCGGGTACTGGTTCATCAGCACCCGCAGCAACTTCGACTTGAAGGATGTAGCGCTCCAAGACGTGGAGGAACGATTTACTGAGGTCGCCGCGATGATCGTCTCCGGTATCCGGCGCGGCGTCGTCCCCGCGCATCCGGGGAAGGCGGGGAATCGCGGCCCCGAGAACTGCACCTATTGCGACTTCGACCGCATTTGCCCCTCCAACCGCGAACGTCTGTGGGAGCGCAAGCGGTCCGCGCTCGGCATGGAGCCCTACACCGCGCTCCTCGACAGCGGGGAGGACGGGCCATGACCGGCGAATGGGTACCGGCAGACCAGACCGCCCGAGACCGCATCGAGTCTGAACTCGGTACGAGCCTCTTCGTCGAGGCCGGCGCGGGCGCGGGCAAGACGACGGCGCTCGTCTCGCGGGTCGTCGCGCTGATCGCCTCGGGCCGCGCGGCGATCGAGAACATCGCCGCCATCACCTTCACCGAGGCCGCTGCAGCCGAGCTGCGCGAGCGGGTCCGCGAAGGCTTGGAGCAGCGGGTCGCCGTCGGGGCGAGCGGCAGCGAAGCCGACCGTTCCCGCACCGCCCTGGAAAACCTCGAGTCCGCCTCTGTCCAGACGCTGCACAGCTTCGCCGGGGCGCTCCTCCGCGAGCGCCCACTCGAGGCCGGCCTTCCCCCCGGCTTCGAGGTCGCCGACCCCATCGCCTCCGACCTGGCCTTCGGCGAGGCGTGGCAGGCCTGGCTCGACACCGCGCTCGACTTCGACGAGGCTGCCGGGCCCATGCGCCAGGCTATCCGTCTCGGTCTTCGCCCCGACAACCTGCACGAGATGGCGAAGATCTTCCACGACAACTACGACCGCCTCGATCGCCCGTTTCCGGCCCCGGCCTATCCCGAGCCGCGCACTGCGGGGGAGCTAGCCGGCGCTCGGCACGAAATCGGGACACTCCTGAAGCTGTCCGTATATGGCGAGGACGACCCGCTGTTCCGGCACGGAAGCCAGGTCGTCGACCTAGCCGACCGGCTCGCGGGCGAGAGCGCCGCGGGCGCGGCGTGGGCGCGGCTCTCCCGCTTCGGGAGGCTCTCATTCGCGAGGGGCAGGCAGAGCGACTGGCAGGACGGCCCCGATGGCGTCAACGGTTGCAAGGCCCTCAAGGCGCTTCTCAGTAGACTGGAGGACGTGCGCGCGGAGGAGTTGGGCGCGGCGAGAGCGGCAGCGCTGCTCGCCCTCGCGGAGCAGGTACGGCGTTTCGTCATCGACTACGCGGAGCGACGACGACGCGAGGGGCGGGCCGAGTTCCACGACCTGCTCGTCTGGGCGCGCGACCTCCTCCGGGACGCCGCCGACAGCCGCCGCCACTTCCAGCGCCGCTTCTCCCACATCCTCATCGACGAGTTCCAGGACACCGATCCCATCCAGGCGGAGATTGCCTTCCTCCTCGCCGGCGACCCGGACGACCACTCCGCCGACGGGCAGGCCGCCGATTGGACGAGCGTAACGGTCGTCCCCGGCAAACTCTTCGTCGTCGGCGACCCCAAGCAGTCCATCTACCGGTTCCGGCGCGCCGACATCGCCGCGCTGGACGAAGTCCGGGAGCGCTTTGGAACGGACCGCGTCTCGCTGACTCAGAACTTCCGCTCGCAGGAGCCGGTGATCCGGTGGGCCAACCACGTCTTCGCGCGGTACATGACAGGCGAGGCGCAGGCGGCCTACGAAGACCTCGACGCGCGGTGGACGCCGCCGGAGGCCGACCCGCCGCTGGGCGTCCACCGCGTCGGGGACGCCGTCGGTGACGCCGAGGCGGCACGACAGGCGGAAGCGTCGGCGTTGGCCGGCCTGGTCGCGGAGATTGAAGGGTCGTGGCGGGTGCGGGACAAGGAGACCGACGAAAGCGGCCGCGTCCTCCGTCCGGCGCGGCTCCGGGACGTGTGCATCCTGATTCCGGCGCGCACCAACCTCCGGGCCATCGAGTACGCCCTCGAAGACGCCCGCATCGCCTACCGCATAGAGAGTCAGACGCTGGTGCTGGCCACGCAGGACGTGCGGGAAATCCTGAACTGCCTGCGCGCCATCGACAGCCCCGCCGATCAGGTGGCGATCGTCGCCGCCCTCCGCTCCACCATCTTCGGATGCAGCGACGTCGAGCTGCTGGAGTTCGCCGACGCGGGGGGCCGCTTCAACTACTTTAGCCCCGGCGACGCAGGAGGGCCGGTCCGCGAAGCCCTCGATATGCTGCTCGACTATCACCGCAAGAGGACGTGGACCCGCCCCGACGCGCTGATCGAATCACTGGTGCGCGACCGGCAGGTCGTCGAGGCCGCGTTCGGGCGTCCCAGGCCCCGCGAGCGCTGGCGGCGGCTGCGTTGGATCGCCGACCAAGCACGGGCCTTCGTAGAGTCCAGCGGCAGCTCGCTGCGCGGCTTCCTCGATTGGATCGAGCGGCAGGCCGAGGAAGGCGCGGGGGCGGTCGAAGTCCCCGTCCCCGAGACCGACGAGGACGCCGTCCGCATCATGACCGTCCATGCCTCGAAGGGTCTGCAGTTCCCCATCGTCGTCCTCGCGGGCCTTGGCGCCGACCGGCGCGGCCGCGTCGGCAACGTTGTGTTCCGTCGCGATGGCGGCCCGCCGGAGCTGAGCTTCGGAGGCGGCGCATTCCACACCGCCGGCTGGGACGCCGCGAAGGAATCGGAGCGGGAGGCGGACGCCGCGGAGGGCGTGCGCCTTTCCTACGTGGCCGCGACCCGCGCCGAGGACCACCTCGTTCTCAGCCTCTTCCGGCGGGAGGCCGGATCGTCGCCCGCGGCGAGGATCGAGGAGCTCTGCGCCGGTAACGATTGGCTCTGGCGCGAGATCGACGTCGCGGCGTTGCCGCACGCCGTCGCTGCGGAGCCCGACGCGGCGCCACGCGACCTGACGCCTCCAGATCGAGAGCGGTGGCGTGAGGAACGCGCCGCCCTGGTGCGGACGGCGTCGGCGACGGACGCCGTCGCGGCGACGACGCTGGCCCAACAGGCCAAGGAGGAGCGCGACGAAGAGGACGCCCCCTACCGGCGGGGCCGCGGAGGGACGAACCTGGGTCGCGCCGTCCACGGCGTCCTCCAGAGCATCGACCTAGCGACCGGCGCCGACGTCGAGGCGGTCAGCCAGGCCCAAGCCGCCGCCGAGGGCATCGCGGAGCGTTGGCCCGAGGTCGCGTCGCTCGCCAAGGCGGCGGTGGAGTCGCCCTTGGTCAGACGCGCCGTGGCGTCGGGCAAGTACTACCGCGAACTGTACGTCAGCGCGCCCGCCGAAGGCCGGCTCCTCGAAGGCTTCGTCGACCTCCTCTTCGAGGAAGACGGCGAGCTCGTGGTGGTGGACTACAAGACCGACGCGCTCGAAGCGGACGAAGACCCGCCCGAACGCTACCGCCTGCAGGGCGGCGCCTACGCCCTCGCCGCCGGCATCGCCGCGGGCCGGCCCATCAAGGAGGTCTCACTCCTCTTCCTCCGCCCCGCCCGCGCCGAGACCTTCACCGACATCGAGGCCCTCTCAACCGAAGCCCAAGCCGCCCTCGCCGCGTCGTAAGCCAAACGGCATGATGGGTTTGGTGCCAGAGGTGAGAGTCGAACTCACACGGGGTTGCCCCCAACGGTTTTTGAGACCGTCGCGTCTGCCATTCCGCCACTCCGGCCAACGGAAGCGAGAGGGCTCATTATAGCGCCCTCGTCCTGCGGCGGTCGGGGCTTAGCGGAGCCGCACCGTCCCGACGCCGTCGCGGACTTGGACGTTCGTCCCGAAGGGCTTGGAGCGGGCGGCGAGTCCTTCCAGGACAGCGGTGGAGATTTCGCCGCCGGGCTCGGCCATCATCGGGCGGCCCTGCTGCGGGCGCGTGCCGCCGGTTACTTCGAGGGGGTGGAACCGCACCTCCTCGGGCCGGCCTTGGGTGTCGAAGACCACGTCGGCGATTGCTAGGCCGCCAGGGTTCGACGTGCCGACGCCGATCTGGCTGCGGCCGCCGGCCTCGGCGCGGTCGCGCGCTTCGAGGAACGCCGCCGCCGTTTCCGTCCGGGCGAAGCCCCAGCGTTCGAGCATTTCGGGCGGGACGTGGCGCACCTGGTTCACCTGCATGATGAAGCCGGGCAGCCCGTAGATGATCGGCTTCTCCTTGTAGACCTCCATACCGTTGAGGCGCCCCCGCCCGTGGGCGCAGAAGACATCCGCGCCGGCGTCGATGGCCCCATGCGCGAAGCGCAGCACGTGGTCCGAAGGCTCGTCGAGGCGGCGCCCCGCTCCCTGCTGATGGAAGCCGACGATCACGACGTCGGCCTGGCGCCGCGCCTCCCGGATCATGGCGTAGTTCCGCTCCAAGTCGACCTCGTAGGGGACCGTCTCGAAAGTGAACGTGTCGTCGAGGATGAACTTAGTCCCCATGAAGTAGAACTCGGTCTCGGTGTCCACCTCGCGGTTGAGCATGGTGTAGCCCATGAGGGCGTCCGACCTGCCGCCGCCGGTGGCGCGGACGTGTTTCGCTTCATCCCACCCCATCGCGGCGCTGACGCGCCGGAGGGTGTCGAGGGTCGCGGCGTCGACGTGAATCTCGGCGTCGAACCGCACCAGGTTCGCGCCGGGCCGGTCCATGAACATGGGGCCTTGGTCCGCCGCGAGCGCCCCCAAAGGGATGGGAAAGGGCAGGTCGGCCTTGCCCCGCGGGCCCCAGTCGGAGGCCGAGATCACCGCGACCCGCCCCGCGCCGGTGTCCACGTAGGCCGGCATGCTCGCCTCGGTGAGGTTGTGTCCCGTGCCGGCGTGGGACATGCCGGCTTCTTCGAGGTAGCCGATGGTGGTCACCATGCCGCCCTCGCCGAAGTCGGCGGAGTGGTTGTTAGCGCACCACACCGCTTCGATGCCGAACCACTGCAATTCCTCCAGGCAGAACGGCGGCGTCGCCATGAACGTCGCGCCGTGCCCTCCGCCGCCCCACATCGAGGGCGGGTCTTCGCCCTGCGTGATGTTGCACTCGAGGTTGGCGATGGCGAGGTCTGCGCCCCTGAGGTGCTCCGCCAACGCCAGAAAGCGCGGTTCCTTATAGCGCGAGACCCGATGCTGGATCAGGCAGTCTCCCGCCAAAGAAACGATCATCCCACGGTTCTCGGTCATGACAGACCCTCCGTCCGCTTCATCGCCCCATGCTAGGTCGTTGGGCCTGTGCTCCGCAACACGCCGCCGGGGGAGTCTTGTATACTTCGGCATCCGAGGTAAACCGACCCGGTGGCGACGCCGGGAACGGGCAGGAGGACGTATGACACGGCACACGCTCTCGAAACCCATCGCCCTGAGCATCGCCTTCCTGGCCGCCGTCCTGGTCGTAGCCGCCTGCGGCGGCGCCGACCCTACCCCGAAGCCGCTGGAACCGGCAGTGATCGTACACACGCCGACGCCGGAACCGACGGCGACCGCGGCGGTCATCGTGCAGACCGCCGCCCCGGCGCCGACCCTGGCGCCGACCCCGACGCCGGCCCCGACCTCCGCGCCGGCGGTGATCGTGCAGACCGCCACCCCGACACCAATAGCCAACGTGGGCGCAATCACCGAAGAGATCGTGGGCTGGCGCGTCATCCAAGGCAACGGCCTCGACACCTGGCGGACGCCGCCCCAGCGCGGCGGGACCTTCATCTACGGCTTCCCGCTCCCCACCCGCGGAACCGACCTGGTCCTCAGCGACTCGTTCGCCACCGCCGTCGCCGTGACACCGTCCTACAACTCCATCACACGGTGCACCCCGGCCCCCTATCTGCGCGTGGGCGACGTCGGCTCCTGCACGTCGCAGGGCGATCTCGCGACCGAGTGGGCCATGATCGACGCGACGACACTGACGTTCAAGCTCGCGGAAGGGGTGAAGTGGCACACCATCGACCCCAGCCATCCCTCCTACTCGGAAGAGCTCAAGGGCCTCTACGGACGGGAGCTGACTGCCGACGACGTCGTCCATACGTTGATGTACTGGCTGGGGCGCCTGACCAAGCCGGACGGCGAGTCGCAAGGCACGCCCCAGAATAACCAACGGTTCACCACGCAGCTCGCCGGCGCACGTGCCATCGACCGGTATACCGTCGAGGTCAAGCTCAGCCTGCCGGACCCCAACTACCCCACCATGTTGTCGGAGTGGAACGCCCGCATCGTCCCACCGGAGATCTTCGCCCTCGACGGCCATTACAACGCCAGGGTCGTCGGCACCGGCCCCATGATCCAGGTGAGTCATGACCCGCAGGTCGAGGTCTCATTCGTCGCCAACCCCGACTACTTCAAGGACGGGGCCGACGGCGCGCCGCTCCCCTACCTCGACGGCTATGAAGTCATCCTGGGGGTCACGCCCAACCTCACGCGCTCGGCGATGATCACCGGCCAGATAGACATGGACCAGCAGAACCTGGGAGTCAACACGCCGTCGGCGGCGGTGAACTACGGCCGGCTCTGCTCCGATTGCACCATTGTCGAGTCCTTCCAAACTTGGAGGATTTTCTCCGTCGGCTTCAAGACCGAAGGCGACGGGGCGCCTTTCGCTGACAAGAAGGCCCGTTTGGCCATCTCCAAGGCGATCGACCAACAGGGCATCATCAACGACGTGTTCGAGGGGGCCGCGGCCCTGCTCCCCGTGACCGGCACGTGGAATACGTTCTTCGATGAATTCCCCGACCTGCGGGCCATGGGGAACAACCTGCCCGATGACGAGAACCCCTACGTCTTCGATCCCGAGGTCGCGAAACGCCTGTGGGCCGAGGCCGACCCCAATCCGGGAGAGAACCACGAGATCATCTATTGGCCCTACGTGCCGCTGATAACGGTCGCCGCCGAGGTGATCGCCTCGCACGTGTCGGCCAACCTCGGCATCCAGGTCGAGGCCAAGAAGGCGACCGACGTCGGCTCCTACTACAGCGCGATAGGACTCTTGGGCCCGCCGCGGCAGCAGTTCCCCAGCATGGCGATGTTCATTCAACTGCCCACCGTCTCCCCGGCGGCCTGGGCCGCGAGCTTTGTACTCGGCCCTCCAAATCTGGAGGACAGGAAGAACCCAGTCCTCCAGGGGCTGGCGTTCCAGTGGCTCCAGGAAACGGACCCAACCAAGGCCCGGGAGATCGCCCGCCGGTGGTACGCCGAGATCATCAACGACTTCCGCAGCGTCGGCACGGCAATACCCGCGATCTACCACATACAAAGCAAACGAACGCGGAACATGTACGAATTCCGGCTGGCGGGACTGCAATTGCACCAAGGCGGCTGGCACATCGAGTACGTCTGGGTAGACCAGAGTTAGCGCCCCTCGGCAGTGAGCACTGAGCCGATGCGAGCGGCTTACACCCACCTCAACGGTTGACACAACCTGGTCAAGCGTGGTTAGGTATTGCGTCCCGCGTTCTAGAGCGCGGGACTGTGAGGCTATGTAGGACCGGCAGGAGGACGTCTATGCCCGGACGGATGCTATCGAAGATTGTGACGCTAACCGTCGTCTCGTTGGTCGCGGCGCTGGTCGTCGCCGCCTGTGGCGGCGGCAGCGATCCGACGGCGGCACCGTCGGCGCCGGAAACGATCGTGCACACCCCGACGCCGCTTCCAACCGCAACGGTGCAGGTCATCGTGCAGACCGCCACGCCCGTCCCCGCAGGGCCGGCGCAGCCGACGGCGACAGCGCAGGTCATCGTGCAAACGGCCACGCCCGGTCCCACGCCCACGCCCGCTCCGACGGCGGAGGCGATGACGATCGTGCAGACCGCCACGCCGACCCCCACCCCCAACATCGGGGCAATCACGCAGGAGATCAAAGGCTGGCGGCCCATTCAGGGCAACGGCCTCGAAGCCTGGCGGGTGCCTCCGCAGCGCGGCGGGACCTTCGTCTACGGGTTCGCCGCTCCTAACCGCGGCACCGACCTGGTGCGCAGCCAGTCATTCACCGTGGCCATCGCGGCCACGCCGCCGTACAACTCCATCGCACGCTGCACGCCCGCCATCTACCTGGAGGTGGGCGACATCGGCTTCTGCGAAGCCCAGGGCGACCTCGCCACCGCGTGGACCACCAGCGACGGCGGTAAGACCTGGAACTTCACAATCGCCGATGGCGTCAAATGGCAGACCCCTCCCGCCTCCGCCCGCGGCTACACCGCCGAGCTCTCCGGCCTCTATGGCCGCGACCTCACCACCGACGACATCGTTCACTCGACGAAGTACTGGCGGAGCCTGCTGCCCGACCAGCCGACGGCGCAGGGCAACGCGCACTTCACCGCCCAGATCGAGGACGTGGTCGCCGTCGACGACAGCACCGTGTCCTTTATCCTCAATGCCATCGACCCCAACTACCCCACCCTGCTCGCCGACTGGAGAGCCCGCATCTTCCCGCCGGAAGTCTTCGAGATGGACGGCGACTACACGCAGCGCACCGTCGGCACCGGGCCCTTGGTCATCGATCAGTACGATGCGCAGGTCGAGGTCTCGTTCGTCGCCAATGCGGACTACTTCAAGGCTGGGGCCGACGGCGAGCCGCTCCCCTACCTCGATGGCTACAATCTGCTTCTTGGCATGTCGGCCAGCCTGGGCCGATCGGCGATGATCACCGGCCAGATCGACTTCCACTCCCAGAACCTGGGCATCAGCACGCCGTCGGCGGCGGTGAACTTCGGACGGCAGTGCGCCGACTGCACCATCGTCGAGTCCTTCCAGCCGTGGCGGAACTTCTCGCTCGGCTTCAGGACTGAGGGGCCGGATGCGCCCTTCGCCGACCCGAAAGCCCGGCTTGCCATCGCCAAGGCGATCGATGTCCAAGGGATCATCGATAACGTCTTCGAAGGAGCCGCGCGCGTCGACCCCGTATTCGGCGCTTGGGGGACGTTCTTCGACGAACTCCCCGACCTGCGGGCGATAGGGAACAACCTCCCCGACGATGAGAACCCGTATGTCTTCGACCCGGACGTAGCGCAGCGGTTGTGGGCCGAGTCCGGCCACAGCACGGGCGAAGAGCACGAGATCATCTACTACCAATACGGGGTGGCGAACACCAACAACGTCCAGGCCGCCGCCAACGACCTCAGGAACAACCTCGGCATCGAAGTCAGCGTGAACCGGGCCGCCGACATCGGCACGTTCTACACGGCCATCGGCTACCTCGCGCCGCCGCATCAGCAGTTCCCCAGCATGACGCTGTACGTGCAGGGGCCGCGCGCCGCGCCGTCGGCGTGGGCGGGCAACCTCCTGGGTCAGGGCGCGGCCAACCTCGAAGACCGGAACAATCCGGTCCTGGAAGGCTTGGTCGCCGAGTGGAAGACCGCCACCGACGAGGCGCGGATCAAGGAGATCACTCGCGAGTTCTACGCCGAGGTCATCAATGACTTCCGCAACTTTGGGCTGCCCACGCCAGCGGTCTACCACGTCGAGAGCCAGCGCACCCGGAACTTGTACGAGTTCCGCCTAGCGGGCATTCAGTTGCACCAGGGCGGCTGGCACCTCGAGTACATTTGGCTGGCCCAGTAACCCAGCCGCGAGTTCCGAGAACCACGCGTAAAGCGAGAGGCCCGGCGCACGCCGGGCCTCTCTTTATGCATTCGCCCCGCCCGCGCGGCTCAACATTGACTCCCCCCCGCAAGCTGCTATGGTGTCGAAGATGCCGGGCGCGGACGGCGCTCCAGGGGAGGCGGTTCATCTATGGACTTCGAGTACCGGTACACGGCGGAGCAGGAACGCTTTCGGCAGGAAGTGCGGGACTGGCTCGCCGAGACCGTCCCCGCCGACATCAGCGCCCCGGTCGATCCCGAGGTGATCTCCGACGAGCTCTTCGACTTCGCCATCGAACTGCGCCACAAGCTCGGCGATAAGGGCTGGCTCTACCCCGTCTACCCCAAGGAGTACGGCGGCGGCGGCCTCGCGGCGGAGTACGAGGTGATCCTCGAAGAGGAGCTGCAGAACCGGAAGATCCCGACGGTGTTCAGCAACGTGCTCGTCATCCCCGCGATCTTGGTCTGGGGCACGGAGGAGCAGAAGCAACGCTGGCTCCCCGGCCTGCTGACGGGCCGCACCATCGCCTTCCAGAACTTCACCGAGCCCCAGAGCGGCTCCGACCTCGCCACCATCAAGAGCACCGCCGTCCGGGACGGCGACGACTGGATCATCAACGGCCAGAAGGTCTTCGTCAGCGGCGGCGGCCCCGCCAAGTGCGACATCCTCTTCGGCCCCGTCATGACCGACCCCGCCGCGCCCCGCCACAGGAACCTGGGCTACTTCATCATCGAGGGCGACACGCCGGGCGTCACCCTCACTCCCATGGAGCTCCTCAACGGCAAGAACCAGAACACCGTGACGATGGACAACGTCCGCGTGCCCGGCGACCAGCTCATCGGCGGCGACCACCAGGGCTGGCAGGTCACCCAGACGACGCTCGAACAGGAGCACGGCGGCCGCGGCATGGCCTACGTCAAGGAAGAGGCAGTCGACGAGCTCGTCGAGTTCGTCAACGAGCGCAAACGCAACGGCGGCATGCTCGCCGACGACCCGTTCGTGGCCCAGCAGACCGTCGAGTGCGTCATCGACGCCCACGTCGGGCATCTCCTCAACGCCCGCAACTTCTCCATGTACCACAATAAGGAGGAGATGACCTACCACGGCTCCCAGAGCTCCCTCTACCGCAAGGAGTACCGGATCCGCAATTCGGACCGCATCCGCGAGGCGATGGGCCCCTTCTGCCTGCTCGGCATCGACGAGCCCCTGGCCCCCTTCAAGGGCGAGGCGGAAGTCCTCCAGCGCGCCGCGCTGTGGGGCTCGCACCCCGGCGGAACGCCCGAGGTGCAGCGGGTGATCATCGCCCGCCGCCTGGGCATCAGCAAGACGAAAGAGAAGGCCGCCCCCACGCCGGCCACCGCCACCGCCAACCTCCCGACGTTCGAGTCCAAGACGGCGGCGTCGTAGGCTCGCGGCGGCGATAGCCGGGACCCGTGGACTTCGAGTACCGCTACACCGAGGAGCAGCAGCGCCTCAGAGATGAGGCTGCCGGCTGGCTCGACGCCGCCCTCGCCGCGTTTGATGGCGAGCCGGTCCCCGGCTCCGACGCGGCACGCGCCCTCCGGCCTAAGCTCGGCGAGGCTGGTTGGCTCGTCCCCACGCTCTCTAAGAAGTACCGCGGCGCCGGCCTCTCCCCCGACCTAGAGACCGCCCTCTTCGACGAGCTCTACGCCCGCGGCCTCGCCCACGTCCTCGACCGGCGGTCGGCCGCGCTCTGCGAGACCCTCGGCCGTTGGGCAACTGACGAGCAGCGGCGGCGATGGCTGCCCGACATCGCGGCGGGCGCGAGTATCGCCGTCCCCGCCCTCGCCGCGAACCCCGACCTCGACCCCGACGAAGTCACGGTCGAAGCGGCGCTCCGCGACGGCGAATGGGCCCTCGACGGCGTGCAGCGCTTCGAGAGCACCGAGCCTTCCCCCGAGTACGCATGGCTCCTCGCCCGAAACGCCGGACGCGGCCTCGTCATGCTGCTCGCGCCGCTGCCCTGGCCCGGCGTGACGGTACGGGCGACGGACTCCGCAGCCGTCGACTGCGTCGTCGTCATCGACTTCGACAGGTCCCGGCTCCCCGCTTCCTACGCCATCGGCGAGCCCGGCGAGGGCTGGAAGATGGCGCTGAGTGCCATGTTCGCGTTCGACCCAGCGCGCTCGCCCCAAGGCTCGGACGCGCTGCTCGCCGAGCTCCTCGACTGGGCACGCGGCGCGGAGACGGGCCCCGGCGCCGTGGACAACGAGCTCCTCCAGGAGCATCTGATCGACGCGCACGTCGCTGGCGAGGTCGAGCGCCTCTTCAGGGCGCGCCTATGGTGGGCCGAGCGCACCGGCGCGGACACCCGCTACCTCGCGGCCCAGCATTCCATGCACGCCAAGCGGGCGGCGGCGAAGCTCGCCGCGGCGGCGCGCGAGGTCTTCGGGCCGCGCGCGCTCACCGAGCCCAAGCTCGCCGCGCTCCAGCGCCGCACGCTGACCGACCACGTATTCCGCGAGCGCGCCGTGGCGGCCTCCGCCTTGGGCCTGCCCGAGGCCTCCGCCGCCGAGCCCGCCCACGACTGGGCGGAGCGGCCCGCCGAAGAACCGATCACCGCGGCCATATCCCGGGGAGGGAACGATGGACCTATCGCTTAACGAACAACAGTTGATGCTCAAGACCATGGGCGCCGACTTCCTCAAGCAGCAGTTGCCCAAGGAGCGGGTCCGCCAGATCGACGAAAGCCCCACCGGCTTCGACCCGGACCTCTGGCGCGACATGGCCGAGCTCGGCTGGACGAGCATGGTCATCCCCGAGGAGTACGGCGGCATGGGCATGACCTTCGCCGACCTCGGCGTGCTCTACGAGGTGATGGGCGAGGCCGCGTGCAGCAGCCCCAATCTCTCCTCCGCGGTGCTCAGCGCCCAGGCCATCCTCCACGCCGGTGACGCCCAGCAAAAGAACGACCTCCTCCCCGCCATCGCCTCCGGCGAGCAGATCTTCGCCTTCGCCTACACCGAGCCCGACTACTCCTGGGAGGCCGACGGCGTCAAGCTCAGCGCCGCCAAGCGCGACGGGAGTTGGACGCTCAACGGCACCAAGCTCTTCGTCCCCGACGCGCACGTCGCCGACCGCCTGCTCGTCGCCGCGCGGACGTCGGACAACGGCGCGCCCGAGCAGGGCATCACCCTGTTCCTCGTGGAGAAGGACGCCCCCGGCGTCTCCGTGCGGCTCCTCTCCGGTTGGATCGGCGACAAGGTCTGCGAGATCACCCTGGAGAACGCTGCGGCATCCGCCGTCATCGGCGCCGTCGACGATGGCTGGGCCCCCATCGAGCACGCCCGCGACCGCGGGACCGCCGTCCTCTGCGCCTACATGGCCGGCGGGGCGCGCACCGCGACCCAAATGGCCCTCGAATACAGCAACACCCGCATCGCCTTTGGCGTCCCCATCGGCACCTTCCAGCGCGTCCAAGACCACGTCATCGAGGGCACGACGCACGTCGACTCGATCCAATGGACGGCCTACGAGGCCCTCTGGAAGATCGATGAGGGCCGCGACGACGCACCGCTCTCCGTCAGCATGGCCAAGGCCGTCGCCAGCGTCGCCTTCCCCGCGGCCTGCGAGGCCTCCCACCACGTCCACGCCGGCATCGGCACCGACCTCGACTTCGGCCTCGTCCACTACACCAAGCGCGCCCGCACCTTCCAGAGCTACCTCGGCGACGCCACTTATCACAAGAAACGCGCCGCCCGCCTCATGAACCTCGGGAGCGGCGGCGGTGGGTAGCATGGCATGACCGAGCGAATCTATACCAGAGACGAGCAGGGGAAGCTCGAGCCGCTTGAAGAGGAGCCCTTCTCGACTGAGGACGACCTGCAAGCCCTCCTCGCCGAGCATCCCGAACTGCTCGACGGAGAGCAGATGCGGCCGGGCGACCCTCGGCGCTGGATTTTGGTCACTCGTGAGAAGGGCATCGCCGAAACATCAGACGCCGGGGACCGCTGGGCGCTTGACCACCTGCTCATCGATCAAGACGCCACGCCCACGCTCGTCGAAGTGAAGCGGGGCGCCAATAGTGAGGTTCGCCGTAAGGTCGTCGGGCAGATGCTGGAGTACGCCGCCCACGCCACCGGCGGTGCGGGAAGCTGGGCAGTCGACGACATCCGGCGGGATTTTGAAGACAACGCCAAGGATCCCACGGGCGCGATCGGCAAGCTGCTGCAAGCGGACGAGGAGCCGGACGTCGACGCTTTCTGGCAAAGGGTCGGCGACAACCTCGCCGCGAGGCGTATTCGTCTGCTGTTCGTAGCCGACGAGATACCGGACTCCCTGACCCGAATCGTATCGTTCCTCAACGAGCAGACGCGCGACAACATCGAAGTGCTCGCCGTCGAGATCAAGCAGTTCTCCGGCAAGACCACGCAGACGCTCGTTCCGCGCGTCATCGGGCTGACCGCAGCCGCCCCATCGAAGAGCGCGCCGCGCACAAGGCTAACGCGCGCATCGTTCTTGGCCGAGTTCGAAAACGACGAAGTGCTGGCCGCCGCGGTAAGGCTGCTCGACACGGCTGATAAGGCCGGCGCTTCCCTCTCCTGGGGTTCGTCCATCGTTACTATTCGAACGACCTGCCCTTTTTGGGCTCAGCCCATCACTGTCGCCTGGCTCCATCCCCCAGGTAAGGCTGGGTGGGCGAAGGACTTCACGTTCGGCCGGGCCGGCCCCAAATATGGATATCCTCCAGAGTTGGCGTCGCTTCTTCGGACGTGGACTGATCAGTTCGCTGCCGATGAGTCAGCCGAACGCATCTCGAACCAGGTCGTCATGGGATGGGCTGTGCCCCATGAGGCCGCGGCACGGAACATCAGCGAACTCGAAAGGCGGCTGGAAACCGTTCTCTCCGACCTGAAGTCGCTGGGGGCCGACGAGGACGCCTAGCGCAGCCCCCGAAAGAAGCCGCGGACATCCTCGACGAGCAGCCCCGGCTCCTCCATCGCGGCGAAGTGGCCCCCACGCGGCATCTCCGTCCACCGTTGGACGTTGTAGCCCCGCTCGACGAGGCTCCGCGGCGGGTGGGAGATCTCCTTGGGGAACATCGCGACGGCGGTGGGCGTTTCGATGCGCCCCGTCCGGCCAAACTCGCCGCGGTTCTCCCGGTACAGCCGCACCGACGAGTTGATCGTCTGCGTCACCCAGTAGATCATCACGTTCGTCAGCAGCTCATCCTTGGTGTAGGAGCGCTCGACGTCGCCGTCGCAATCGCTCCACGCGCGCCACTTCTCGACGATCCACCCCGCCGGTCCCACCGGACTGTCGTTGAGCGCGTAGCCCAGCGTCTGCGGCTTTGTCCCCTGCATGATCGAGTAGGCCGACTCGTCCCGCACCCAGCGCGCCATCTCGGCGCGGTAGGCCTCGACTTCGGGCGAGGCCGTCTCGCCGGCGAGGCGCGCCATCCTCCCGATCACCAGGTTGAGGTGGATCCCCGCCACGTTCGCCGGATACTGCTCCGCCAGACTCGCCGTCACCGCCGACCCCCAGTCGCCGCCCTGCGCCCCGAACCGTTCGTAGCCCAGGGTGTCGATCATCAGCCTGCCGAAGAGCTCGGCCATGCGGTGGGTCGTCATGCCCGGCTCGCGGGAGGCGTCGGAGAAGCCGTAGCCGATCAGCGAGGGCACGACGAGGTGGAAGGCGTCGGCGGGGTCGCCGCCGTGCGCCGCGGGGTCGGTGAGCGGCCCCGCGATCTTATGCATCTCGAAGAACGACCCCGGCCACCCGTGGCTGACGATGAGCGGGAACGGGGCGGGCCCCTTGCCCTCGATGTGGGCGAAGTGGATGCCGAGCCCGTCGATCTCGGCGCGGAACTGCGGCAGCGCGTTGAGGCGGCGCTCCTGCTCCCGCCAGTCGTAGCCGTCGCGCCAGTAGGCGGCCAGCTCCTTCATGTAGGTCAGATTCGAACCCATCGCCCAGCCCGCGCCGTCGACCTCATCGGGCCACCGCGTCGCGTCGAGGCGCGCGCGCAGATCGTCGAGGACGGCATCGTCGACGTGAATCTCGAAGGGCTCGGGCACGGCGGCTATGTCGGTGCTCCCTGGGCGGCGGTCTAGGTGCGGAAGTCGCGGAAGAAGGCCCGGATGTCTTCGACGAGCAGGTCCGGCTCCTCCATGGCGGCGAAGTGGCCCCCGCTCGGCATCTCCGTCCACCGGGCGACGTTATAGTTGCGCTCGGCGGCCTCCCGCGGCGGGTTCATGTCATTGGCGGGGAAGATCGCCACCCCCGTCGGGACCGGCACGCGCGGCAGCGGACCCGCCGCCTGCGCCTTCCGGTTCTCGTAGTAGTAGCGCATCGACGAGTTGATCGTGTCGGTCACCCAGTAGATCATCACGTTCGTCAGCAGTTCGTCCTTGGTGTACGAGCGCTCGATGTCGCCGCCGCAGTCCGACCACCCCCGCCACTTTTCGACGATCCACGCCATGAGCCCGGCGGGCGAGTCGTTCAGGCCGTAGGCCAGCGACTGGGGCCGCGTCTCCTGGACTTCGGCGTAGGCGCGCAGCTCACGCCGCCACGACGTGACCTCTTCCACGTAGGCCTTCTCCGCCTCGGTCATCTGCTCGGGGTCGGGGTTGACCGTGCCGGACAGCATGTTGACGTGAATGGCGGGCACCCGGTCGGCGTGGCCGCGCCCCAGCGCCGCGCAAACGAGGCCGCCCCAGTCGCCGCCCTGGGCGACGAACCGCTCGTAGCCGAGGACCTCGGTCATCAGCTTCCGGAAGAGCGCGGCGGTCCGCACGACGTTCATCCCCGGCTCGTGCGGCCGCTGCGAGAAACCGTAGCCGGGGAGCGAGGGTGCGACGAGGTGGAATGCGTCGGCGGGGTCGCCGCCGTGGGCAGCGGGGTCGGTGAGCGGCCCCGCGATCTTGTGCATCTCGAAGAACGACCCCGGCCAGCCGTGGGGAATGATGATGGGCAGGGGGTCCGGCCCCTTGCCCTTCAGGTGGACGAAGTGCAGACCGAAGTCGTCGACCGTGGCCTTGAACTGCGGCAGTGAATTGAGGAGGCGTTCCTGAGCGCGCCAGTCGTAGCCGTCGCGCCAATAGGCCGCCAGCTCCCGCATGTACGAGAGGTCCGAGCCGTAGGCCCACCCCGAACCCTCGACCTCATCGGGCCAGCGGGTGCGGGCCAGCCGGGCGCGCAGGTCGTCGAGGACGGCGGCGTCGACGTGGATCTCGAACGGCTCCGCGGCTCCCGTCCCCATGTGCGGCGCGCCGCCTCCGCAACCGCCGGACACGAACCGCGCCGGCGGGCGATTTCTTGACTACACCAGAAGGGGGCGGCTAGAATCGATGGGCGCCCTGGTCCCGGTGGTGTAGCCTGGCCTAACATACCACACTGTCAATGTGGAGATCGGGGGTTCGAATCCCCTCCGGGGCGCCACTTCTTCTTTCTTTTCGCCACACGGCGGCATCCGATGACGCCCGCCGCTGTCCGGCCCAAGCGGAAACATCGACTGCTGCGGCCACGGCAGTAACCATGGGCCTCCTTGGACAAACGCATGTCCATTACCGAAGGCCGCGCTTGATCTCACCGGGGAGCCCCAGCGTTCGAAAGGTATTTGCGGATGGATATTCCGAAGGTAGTGCAAGACCTCTTCCTCGATGCTATGCGGCGGGCCGAGGAAGCCGAGGCGCGGTGCCTTATCGGCCCCGCAGAAGAATGCAGCCCACAAATCATCAAGGCGCACTGGTTGCAGGAGGCCAAGCTCAAGAAGATCGCGTCGAAGGACGGGAAAGTTCTAGTTATGACCCCGGATTTGCATAAACGCGTCAGGGCTGGCGGTGCAACGCCCTCCACGTGGAGACAGCAATTCGAAGTTCGCAGCATAGCGAACCGGCTCATGAAGGGACGCATGGCCTGTAGCCAGCACGACAATCAGACCTTTTCCAGAATAGAGAATACGAGAGTCGATCCTGCCAACCCTGAGCACTGCCTCTTGCTAGCCTATAGAGCTGCGTTATTTCAGCTACACGAAAAACGTGTAGTCGCAACGACGTTCGGGATAATGGCCCAGGCTGATCCGTCTTTCGCGGTATGGCATCGCCACTTGCAACGCAGTCCAGGCATGGTGGAACGTGTGAAGGCACTACTCCACAACCAAGTATTTCCAGTGGCGGGGTCTGTCACCACAGTACAGCTGGAGCACAGGCAAATCCCCATCGAGTCAGAGCCGAAAATAGCCGCAACAGCCTTCATCTTGCGCGACGGCTCCACGCTTACCTTCACCCCACGAGAACTAGCGGAGGTAGAGCGGTTGCGAATCCCACGGTCCCCATATGAAGTCCCAATCATCCTGACGGTGTACCCAGAGGCTACCAAACAGGTCGCCGTCGTCTCCTTCCCGAAGGTGAACGAGGCCCTGGCCCGCGTCATCGTGCCCGCCATCGGCGAGACGAATGCAAAGAAGGCTGCCGCCCTATTGGCCAAGACCCTATTGGAAGAGTCAGAGAACATCACGGTCTCGCCTCCGGTATGGAACTCCTTTGGTAGAGGAAAGCGAAGGAGGATTTTCAAACAATTTATGGACTCGATCTCCCAACCGGTTTTCCTCCCTGCGGATCAGGAACCTGCGATATCGGAACAGCTATTGAGCGAGATGACACACGACCACGTACCAGCGTTCATCGATGAGTGCGACCCCGAAGAAGTGAACCTGTTCTCGTAGCGGTAGGTCCACATGACCACGAGCGGCGTCAAGGTGAACATGACCCCTTCGCATCCGGGGGACTTCGTCCGCACAGAGATCGTTGAGGAATTGGGTCTGACCGTGACGAAGGCGGCCGAGATTCTGGGCGTCCGCCGGGCGACGGTTTCGGACCTGCTGAACGGCCGTAGCGCGTTGTCGGCGGAGATGGCGCTGCGCATAGAGAAGGCCTTCGGCATCAGCATGGACATGCTGCTGCGGATGCAGGCGTGGTGGGACGCCTCGCAGATGCGCGCCAGGACGGCAGACGTCAGAGTGCAGCGCTACCACCCGGCCTGACCGAGAAGCCGCTATGCCCAGCCAGGCCATTCTCACCAGCGCGTCGAGGCGGCGGCGAAAACTGCCGGTGTTCACGAAGCACGCCACCGGCAAGTAGGCTCAGTCCGTAGCGCCGCTCAGGCCGTGGCTGGCGTTCGGATGCCGTAGAGCGCGGCGCAGTTTCCCCCCAGGATCTGCCGCCGTTCGTCGCCGGGGATGCCGCCAAACTCGTCCTCTATGGTCAACCGCGACGAAGGCCAGGACGACGTGCTGTTCGGATAGCTCGACGACCACATCAGGGCCTTGACGCCGACGTCGGCCCGAGCGTCTACCGTGTGCCGCTCGTTGCGGATGGTCGCCTTGACTTGCCGGCGGATGTAGTCGCCCGGCGTATATCGGAGCTTTGCGAAGGCGAGGAACTGGGCGTAGCGATAGTTCCAGTCGATGAGCTCGGAGCAGGTTGGGAGCCAACCGGCCCCGGCGTCGATGAGCGCGAGTTGCAGGCCGGGATGGCGCTCCAGGATTCCCGTGAGTACGAACCAGGCCATGTTGACGTTCTTGGTCGCGGCCGCCTGAGTCCAGATGATCTCGAGCGGGGGATCGGCTGCCTGGGCCCGTGAACCGGGGCCCACGTACCGCTGCGGCGCCGTGGGCGTGCGGTCGGGGCCCACCGGCCCGCCCCGGATGAGGTCGATCACGATGCCGGCCTCGGCGCAGAACGCCCAGAACGCTTCCTCGGCCGCCTCTGGTTTCTCCCCTCCGGCAGGCCAGCCGCTGAACACGATGCCCTTGTACCCCAGCTTCGCCACGCGCTTCAGCTCGGCCATTGCCGGGTCCAGGCCCACTGCGGGCATAAGTGCGTGGGGGATAAGCCGGTCCGGATTACCCGCCTTCGTCCAGTCCATGAGGCCATCGTTGTACGCCTGAACGCATGCGATGTGGAGCTCTGGGTCCTCGATACTGCGAACGTCGAGCCCGTACGTCGGGAAGATCGAGGCCACGTCCACCTCGTCGATGGTCATGTCGGCGAGGCGTTCTCGGGCGTCGTACATGCCCTCCCGGATGCTGGCGTAGCTGTACCCGTGGTCCTGGATGTCGATCGGGCTGCGCCCGGCGGACACTTCGAGGCCGAGAGGTCGGAGCCACGCTCCGTCTTCGTACGACCAGCCCTCGCCGCCGCCGGGCATCGCCACCACCTTCGGGGCGTGCTCCCTGTGCTTCGAGGCGACCCGGTTGGACCATAGGTCCGGTGGCTCGATAAGGTACTGGGCCGCGTCAACGATGAGCGGCGCGGTTCGGTGTGCGTTCAAGTCCCGTCTCCTCGGATTGTCAGGGCCCCGCTGCGACTAGTTGACCCCGTACATCTTGGCGGCGTTGCTCCAGAGAATCTTCTCTCGCTCGTCCTCGGGAACGCCGTCGAACAGGAGGTCGATGTAGAACCTCGTGTGAGGCCAGAAGCTGCCGATGTGAGGATAGTCGCTGCCGAAGGTGATGTTGTCGACGCCCACGTGGTGGCGGTGCTTGATGCCCTGGATCTCCCGGTCGACGCCGATGAGGACCTGCTTCGCGTACTCGCTGGGCAGACGGCTGAGCTTCTGCTCTCCCAACCATCGATGCTGCGTGTAGACGGCGTCCAACTGGTCGAGGAACGGCGGCAGCCAGCCCGTGCTGGTCTCGACAAGGCTGACCTTCAGCTTAGGGAACCGCTCGAGCACGCCGCTGAGGATCATGAGCCCGAGGGCCGTCTGAGCCCCGAGTCCGCTGGAGCGCATCGCCGCAATAATCTCCTGGTGGTGGACGGGCGGCGCCGGCAACGCCTTCACCGGGGCCTTGGGCTTGGGCCGGCCCGCCGAGCCACCACCGTGCATGCTGATAACGATGCCGGCCTCCTCGACCATGGCCCAGAACGGGTCGTCCGCGGCCGTCGGGAGTGGGCCGCCGCTCGGCGCCCCGGTGTACTGGTAGTGGACGAAACCCTTCTTCACCACCCGTTCGAGTTCCTGCATGGCCAGCTCGACGCCGCGATTCGGCAGCTGGGCCGCAGGCAGCATTCGCTTGGGATCGCCGTCCTGGGCCCAGTCCCAGATGCCGTCGTTGTACACCTGGAGGTGGGCGAAGTAGACGTCGTCTTCGTAGATTGCCGCTGCCTGACCAGCGACGGATGGGAAGAGGAGGGCAACCTCGACGCCGTCCCGGTCCATGATCTCCAGACGGGCCTGAGGCTCGTAGTACGACGGGTGAAGCTCGTCGTAGTGGGCCTTCCACGTGAGTTCCGTTGGCTCACGCCCGCCCACGTTCTCGAGGCCAAAGAGGTGCATGATCGCCCCGCCGTCGAAGGACCACGCCTGCCCGCCATCGGGCAGGTCGACCACCCGGGGGGCGATGTCCTGGTACTTCTTCGGCATGCGGCTCGTCCACATGTCGGGGGGCGGAGTCACATGATGGTCTGTGTCGAAGATCCGGGTTGGCATTCGAGCCCTCACTCTCGGCGATGTCGGTACGCAACATCTTGCGCTCCACACGCCCTCTGTCAAGAGGGGATGGCGGCCCATCGCTTGGAATAGAGAAGGGGTCGTACCGCCTGTCTCGCTAGGGCTCGACAGGCTCACCAGCATTGGCGGATCACTCGCAGCCGTATGCCCCGCCGACCCCCTACAGCCGTGGCACGATCCGCTCCGCGATGCGTTCGGCGTGCTCGACGTGGTCGTAGATGGGGTTGAACATGATCATATCGAGGTCTTCGCCGGCGAGGCGCGCCACCTGTTCGGTCACCTCGTCCTCCGAGCCCCACGCCGCGACCTGGAGCCCAAGTTCGGCGCTCTGGTAGTGGTGGTCGAAGAAGCGGCGAAGCTCGCCAGCGGCGCGCTCCTTGTCGTCGTCGATGGCGATATAGAGCCGCTTCGCCACCGTGAACGACGCGGGGTCCCGGTTGGCCTCGTCGAGGCGCTTCCGCAGCGAGCCGAGCAGTTTGAGGAAGGAGTCCATCCGCGACGCGCCCGCCCCCATGAACCCGTCGCCGAGCCGCACCGCCCGCTTGACCGCCGCCTCGGCGCGCGCGCCGAACCAGATGGGCGGATGCGGTTGCTGCACCGGCTTCGGCCCCAGCGTCAGGCCGTCGACCCGCCACTCCCCGTTGTCGAAGCTGACCTCATCCTCGGTCCAAAGACGTTTGATGAGCTCCAGCGAGTCGGTGAAACGGCGGACGCGCCGTGCCGGGTCGATACCGAAGATGGGATACCGCGCCTCGTGGCCGCCCAAGCCGACCCCAAGGATGATCCTCCCTTGCGAGAGCTGATCGAGGCTGGCCACGGTTTTGGCGACGTGTAGAGGGTGAAAGAGTGGGAGGACGACGACGGAGACGCCGAGCTTCACCCGCGACGTCGCCGTAGCCGCTGCCGTCAGCAGGACGAAGGGGTCGAGCGGCGTGCTGAACACGCCGTGCTGCACCCAGAGGCTGTCGTAGCCCAGGGACTCGGCTCTTGCCGCATGGCGGCTGATGAGGCCGGCGTCGGCGGGCCCGTCAAGGAACGACTGGGGAATCGCGATGCCGGCCCTGGTACGAGTCCCGATGATCATGCGTTCTTCCTCCCCCACGGGTCTCCCCCTTCTTCCCTCTCTCCATCCGTTAGAGGGCCGGAGCGAGGGCGCTCGCTAGACATGCATGGCGGGGTATAGTAGCACTACGGCGAGGCCGCTGGCGCGGGACGGCGGCAGGGGATGTGCAGCCATGCTCTTGCAGGACAGAGTCGCGATCGTGAACGGCGTCGGCCCAGGCCTGGGCCGCGCCCTGTGTGTCGAGATGGCCAAGCAAGGCGCCGACGTCGTGCTGGCCGCGCGCACCGAGTCGCGTCTCGAAGAGGTCGCCGACGAGGTCCGCGGCGTGGGGCGGCGCGCCCTCGTCGTCCCCACCGACGCCACCGATGCCGAGCAGACCAAACGCCTCGCCGAGGCCGCCGCCGCCGAGTTCGGCAGGATCGACATCCTGGTGAACAACGCCGCGAAGAACGAACCCTTTACCACCGTCGTCGATTCCTCCACCGAGGAATGGCGCGCCTGCCTCGACGACAACGTGATGGCCCACATGCAGGCGTGCAAGTACGCCGCCCCCTACATGATCGAGCAGCGGTCAGGGTCGATCATCAACGTCTCGTCGACGTCGATGCGTAAGGGCGTCCAGACGCGGAGCGCCTACAGCGCCGCCAAGGCGGCCATCGCGGTCATGACCCAGAGCCTCGCCGACGAGCTCGGGCCCCATCAGGTGCGCGTCAACTGCGTCGTCCCCGGCCATATCTGGGGCGGCCAGCTGGAGCGCTACTACCACAGACGCGCCGAGGAGCTCGGCGTCACCTACGACGAGGTCTACCAGAGCTTCGCCAACCAGATGGCGCTGCGGCGCATAGCCCTCGACACCGAGGTCGCCGCGGCCATCATCTTCCTCGCCTCCGACATGGCGAGCGCCATCACCGGCCAGTCCCTCGACGTGAACGCGGGCCTCTCCTACCACTAGAAACCCTACCCGGCCAGACCAACGCCCGGAGGAGCCGTGCCCCTTCCCGAATCAGCCGATCCCGCCGTCCGAGCGCTCGTCGACCGCGCCGCCATCCGCGACGTGATCATGCGCTACGCCCTCGCCGTCGACAGCCGCGACTTCGACGCCCTGCGCGATTGCTTCACCCCCGACGCCCACGCCAAGTACAGCGACTGGTTCGACGACAGCGGCGTCGACAAGATCATCCCGTTCGTCAGCGGCGTCGCGCATTTTGAGGTCACGCAGCACTTCTTCGGCCAGTCGCTGATCGAGGTGCGCGGCGACGAGGCTGACGCGCGGACCTACTCCAACAACCACCACTTCTACACCGGCGACGACGGCCAACGCTACGCGCGGGTGCAGGGCAATCTCTACACCGAGCGCTTCGTCCGCCGCGGCGGCGAGTGGCGCATCGCCGACCTCACCCTGACCATGCTCTGGGAGCGGGACGAGCCCGCCCCCCGCTCGCGCCCCCTCGCCTGACGGCACCATCACCACCTGGGAGACACCGCATGGATTTCACCTGGGACGAGAAAGACCTGGACTTCCGCGAGGAGGTCGACACCTTCTGCCGCGAGAACATCCCCCCCTGGTTCCGTGGCCACTTCGCGTCCAGCGACGACGACGAAAAGCTCTTCGCCAAGGACTTCTGCAGGAAGCTCGGCGAGCGCGGCTGGCTCACCATGGCCTGGCCCAAGGAGTACGGCGGCACCGACGCCCCGGTGTGGACGCAGATGCAGCTCAAGGACATGATGGAGTCCCACCGCGAGCCGCGCGGCCCTCAGTACATGAACCTCAACTGGATCGGCCCCAGCATCATGCTGTTCGGGACCGACGAGCAGAAGCAGTACCACCTCTCCCGCATGACCGCCGGCGACGTGGTCTGGTGCCAGGGATTCAGCGAGCCCGACTCCGGCTCCGACTTGGCGTCGCTCCAGACACGGGCGGTGCTCGACGGCGACGACTACGTCATCAACGGCCAGAAGATCTGGACGAGCAACGCGGAGAGCGCCGAGTTCTGCTTCCTCCTCGCCCGCACCGACCCCGACGCCCCCAAGCATGGCGGCATCTCCGTCTTCCTCATCCCCATGGACACCCCCGGCCTCACCGTGCGCAAGATCCGCAGCATGGTGGGCTACGGCAACATCAACGAGGTCTTCCTCGACGACGTCCTCGCCCCACGCTCGACCATGCTAGGGAACGAGAACGAGGGCTGGCACGTCATCACCGCCGCGCTCAACTTCGAGCGCATCGGCCACGCCGCCCACGCCGTCCTCGACGACGTGATCGACTACGCCAAGCCCTCCGACGACGGCGCCCCCGCCGCCGGAAGCGACCCCGTGCTCCGCCAAAAGATCGCCGAGGCCTACGTCCGCTACCGCGTCGCCCGCGTGATGACCTACCGCCTCGCCTCCATCGTCGCCACCGGCGACGACCCCGGCCCCCGCGACTCCTCCATCACCAGCATGCACACCCGGATGACCCACCAGCGCAACGCCGACCTCGCCATGGAAGTCATGGGCCCCTACGCCCGCGTCCAGACCGGCTCGCCCACCGCCCTCTACAACGGCATCCTCGAATCACACTGGCGGCACAGCATCTCCGCCACCATAGCCGGCGGCACCATGGAAATCATGCGAGAGCAAGTCGCCGTCCGCGGCCTCGGCCTCCCCCGCTAACCCCCCGCCGCGGGCCACGACTTCACCACGCCGTCGCGTTCCAGGGCCACGATTTCGGCCGCGGCGTAGCCCGCCTCGGCCAGCAGCTCGTGGGTGTGCTCGCCGAGGACCGGCGCGAAGCGGCGCAGCTCCACCTTCGAGCGCGAGAAGCCGATCGGGAAGCCCACCTGCCGCACCGTCCCCTGCGCGGGGTGCTCCGCCTCCCACATCATGCCCATGTGGCGGACTTGGGGGTCGTCCAGCGCCTCGGCGGGGTCGTTCACCGGCGCGGCGCATGTGTCCGCCGCCCACAGGTCGCGGAGCCAATCGTCCCGGTCGCGGGTGCGGAAGATGCCACGGACGTCCTCCACCATCGCCTCGACCTCCGGCCCCGACTCGCGGTGGAGCGGGATGTAACCCTCCCGTCCGATCAGACGGCAGAAGCGCTCCCAGAACGGGACCTCGGCATTCGAGGTCGTCAGCCACTTGCCGTCGCGGCACTCGAGGAAGGTGAGCGTGGACTGCGACGTGGGCTCGGACTTCTGCCGGAGCGCCGCTTGGCGGTGATGGAGCTCGTAGGCCCCGAGGTTCGACGACATCACGCTGCCGACCATCGACACGTCGAGGTACTGCCCCTCGCCGGTCTCGCCGCGTTCCAGCAGCGCCGCCAGGATGCCGGCCGCCGCGTGAAGACCGGCCGTCACGTCGGCGAAGGCGACCCCGTGACCGAGCGGCTCGCCCGTCTCCGGATGCCGCGGGCCGACGCTCCCCGCCACCGCCGACATCTGGCGGTCGTGGCCTGGGAAGCCGGCGTACGGCCCCGACTGTCCGAACGCCGAGATGCTGCAATAGACGACCTTGGGGTTGCGGGCCCGCACCGCCTCGTAATCGACGCCGAGCCATTCCACCACGCCGGGCCGATAGCCTTCGAGGACGGCGTCGGCTCGCTCCACGAGCCGAAAGAAGACCTCGCGGGCCTTGGGCCGGGCCGCTTCATCGAGGAGCTCCAGGGCGACGCTGCGCTTGTTCCGGGCGATGCTGTTATACGCCGACCACACCACCTCTTCCTCAGGCGTGGGGTCGGGTGGCGTCAGGATGTCGCGCCCCATGCCGTAGCGCGGGCGCGGCTCCTCGATCTTAACAACGTCCATGCCCATGTCGGCGAGCAAGTGCGACGCCAAAGGCCCAGGGTAGAGCCGGGAGAGGTCGAGCATCCGATACTTGCCGAGCAGCATGGCAGCCTCCAGCGCAAGGCGCTCCATAGGCGCCGGGCACACCTTAGCACGCCATGCGCACGGGAAGCCCTGGAGCGAGGGGAGAATAGAAGGTGAGGGGAAGGCCCTGAATCAGGCGAAGTAGAGCCCGATGACGGCCCCGATCACCGTCACCCACGTACCGAACATGACGATAGTGAGCGTGTTAAGCCGGCTGTTCATCTCGCTGCGCAGACCGCCCATCTCGCCGCGCATCTCGCTGCGGAGGCTGTCCATCTCACTGCGCAAGCCGCCCATGGACTGGTTCAAGTCGTCCAGCCGCTTGTCGACTTGCTCGTAGGCGCCTTCGACCCTGCTGATTCGTTGCTCGGTCGTCATGCCACTCCTAGGGTTACCACTATATCGGAAGCGTTGGGGAGCCTCAACACCCGGTTGTCATAGCTGTCCCCCTCGCTCCCCACGACTGGCGGCGCTGCTATAATCCCGCCAGCCGAAGCAGGGGGCGCGCATGGACTACCAACGCTACGCAGACGAAAACCACCTTCTCGTGGAGATCAAGGATCGCGTGGCCGTGGTCACCATGAACCGTCCCGAAAAGCGCAACGCCGTCAACGCCGCGCTCCACCACGGGCTGGAGACCGTCTGGAGAGACCTGGGCACCGACCCCGACGTCGGGGCCATCGTCCTCACCGGCGCCGGGCCCGCCTTCTGCGCCGGCGGCGACATGAAAGACTTCGGCCCCAGCGGCGGAATGCTCATCCTGCGCGGCGCAAAGTGGCTCGTGCAGGCGATGGTCAACTGCGAAGCCCCCCTCATCGCCGCCATCAACGGTCCGGCGGCCGGGCTCGGCGCCAGCGTCGCCCTGCTCTGCGACACCACCTTCATGGCCGACACCGCCCGCATCGGCGACACCCACGTCAACATGGGCCTCGTCGCCGGCGACGGCGGCTGCGTCATCTGGCCCCTGCTCGTCGGCCCCCACCGCGCCAAGGAATACCTCATGAGCGGAAGGTACGTCTGGGGCCCCGAGGCCGAGCGCATCGGTCTCGTCAACCATTGCGTCCCCGCCGACAAGCTCATGGACGAGGCGATGGCCTTCGCCACCGAGCTGGCCAACGGGGCCAGCGCGGCGGTGCGGTGGACCAAGATGAGCATCAACCGGATGCTCTGGCAGAACGTGAACCTCGTGCTGGAGATGAGCCTCGCCGTCGAAGGTCTCACCTCCGGAAGCCCCGACCAACGGGAGGCCAACGCCGCCTTCCGCGAGAAGCGTTCGCCCACCTTCGGGTCGAGCTAGCATGCGCCGTGGTCGGCTCCGGCTGTCTCCTGGCGACGGCCATCGGGGCGGTCGTGGGGTTAGCTAAGATGGCGGCGGGACTGCCCTTCCGTATCCTCAATTCCATCCGAAAGACCGGCCGCTGAGCACCCATGCTTCAGTCTAAGTGGACCGACGACGGCATCGAGCTCGCCGAGGTTGAGCCCGGCCCGCTCGCCCCCGGCCACGTCCGCTTGAAGGTCGCCGCCTGCGGCATCTGCGGCTCCGACCTCCACTCCTTCCGCCACTTTCTCCCCACGCGGCCCGGCGACACTCCGGGCCACGAAGTCGTCGGCACGGTCCTCGATGGGCCCGCCGGCCTCGCCGACGTCCTCTACGCCGTCGAGCCCCACACCCGGTGCGGCGTCTGCGATCTCTGCCTCTCGGGCAAACACCACCTGTGCAACGAAGGCGCGCTCATCGGCACCCGCATCCCCGGCGGCATGAGCGAGTTCGTCGACGCCCCGGCCTACACCGTCCACCCCGTCGACCCCTCCGTCGCGCCCCTCCCCGCCTCATTCGCCGAGCCCCTCGCCGTCTGCGTGCGAGCGGTGACCATGGCGCGGCTGGAGGTCGATAGCCGCGTCCTCGTCATCGGCGCCGGGGCCATCGGCCTGCTCGCCGCCCTGCTCGCCCGCGACCGCTGCGCCCGCGTCGCCATCAGTGCCCGCTACGAGCACCAGCGCCGCGCCGCCGCCGACCTCGGCGTCGAGGCCGTCGCCGAAGCCGACCTCATGTCCTGGGCCAGCGAAAACGGCCCCGACGTCGTCTTCGAGACCGTCGGCGGCGAGGCCGATACCATCGGCCAGGCGGTCAAGGCGGTGCGCAAGTCGGGGCGCGTCATCGTCCTCGGCGTCTTCACCCGCGAGGTATCCCTCAACGGCCTCCTCCTCGTCGTCAAAGAAGTCGAGCTGCTCGGCTCGGTCCTCTACGGCCCCAGCCGCCGCGGCTCCGACTTCGCGGCCGCCGTCTCCCTGCTACCCCGTTACCAGCCCGACCTCGCCCCCCTCCAGACCCACCAATACCCCCTGCGCGCCATCCACCAAGCCTTCGACACGGCCCTCGACAAGACCACCGGCGCAATCAAAGTAACTCTCCTCGCGGGGTAAACGGGGCGCCAAACCGGGCGGCAAGACCGCGCTTTCCTGTTGACACACCTTTTCCTTCCGTCGCAAGATTGGAGGCCGGAGGTGTTGCGGCATGCCCCGTTACCGCGTCGTCGATTCAGATGGCCACGTGCTCGAACCCGAGTCCATGTGGCCGCGTTACCTGGAAGAGCGCTTTCACGGCATGGCGCCCAGGCTCGTCGCCGACTCCCAGGGCCGTCTCCGCACCCTCCTCGAAGGCCGCATGCAGCCCTACATCCCCCGCAACCCGAACCCCGGCCCCTCCCGGCGGCGCAAGGGCGGCAGCGACCCTCGCGCCCGCCTCGAAGACATGGACGACGAGGGCATGGACGCTTCCGTGATGTTCCCCACCGCGGGCCTCCACTTCGCCGCCATCCAGGACCCCGAGGTCGCCTCCGCCCTCTGCCGCGCCTACAACGACTGGCTCTACGACTTCGCCAAAACCGACCCCAAACGGCTCATTACCGTCGCCGTCGTGCCCCAGGCCGACGTCTACGCGGCAATGAATGAGACCCGCCGCGCCGTCGGCGAGCGAGGCGCAAAAGGCGTAATGTGGCGGCCCAACCCCGTCGGCGGACGCAACCTCCACGAGCCCTACTTCGATCCCATGTGGTCGCTGCTCGAAGAGCTCGACGTTCCCCTGTGCCTCCACGAAGGCACCACCCAGAACGTGCCCCAATCGGGCCTCGACCGCTACGACAACTTCCTCTTCCGCCATGTCGTCTCGCACCCCCACGAGCAGCAGATGGGTGTGCTCAACCTCATCTGCGGCGGCGTCCTCGAGCGCCATCCCAACCTGCGCGTCGCTTCCCTCGAATCGGGGTGCGGCTGGATCGCGCACTGGCTCGAGCGCATCAACCACCACCTCGAATACTGGGGCCACGCCAGCGCCCCCCTGCCCATGAAGGCCGATGAGTACTGGGACCGCCAGTGCTATATCTCCGCCGACCCCGACGAGGCCATCATTCCCGGCATCATCCAGGCCATGGGCGACGACACCATCATCTTCGCCTCCGACTACCCCCACCCCGACGGCATCTTCCCCGGCGTGGTGAAGGAGCTCGCCGACCGCACCGACCTCTCCGAGACCTCGAAAGCGAAGATCCTCGGCGAGAACGCGGTCCGTTGCTACGGCCTGGAGAAAGACAGCGGCGCCTGAGCCGCGTATACACCGATACGACGAGACGGACGCCGGAGACTAGGACCGCCGGCGCATGAGGAGGACGCGATGACCCAAGAGACGCCGCTCTCGAAGGAAGCAGTGGCCGAGATGGCACGCTTCGTGGGCTTGCAGGTCGATGACGGCGACATCGAGCGACTCGAAGGCGAGGCGCGCTCCGTGGCCCGCAACATGGCGAAGCTCGATGCGATCGACCTCGACGGCGTCGAACCCCTCCTCATCCACTTCCTCCCGCCGAGTCAGCCCCGATGAACGATCTCTGCGACCTGACTATCGAGGACACCTCCCGCATCATCCGGTCGCGGCGAGCCTCCTGCGCCGAGGTCCTCGACTCCTGCCTGCGCCGCATCGAACGCGACGAGCCGGCGCTCAACGCCTTCATCTCCGTCATGGCCGGCCCGGCCTTCGAGGAGGCCGCCAAGGCCGACCGCCGCCTCGCTCGCGGCAGCATCGACGGCCCCCTGCACGGCATCCCCATCTCGCTCAAAGACCTCTACGACGTCGCCGGCCTCAAAACCACCGTCGGCTCGAAGATTTTCGCCGACAACGTAGCCACGCGAGACTCCGCCGTCGCCGAGCGGCTGCGCGCCGCGGGCGCGGTTATCTCCGGCAAGGCCAACATGACCGAGTTCGCCCTCGGCGGCGTCCAACCCGAGTACGGCCCCGCAGTGAACCCGTGGGACCACACCCGTACCGCCGGCGGGTCGAGCAGCGGCTCCGGCGTCGCCGTCGCCTCCGGCATGGTCTACGCCTCGATCGGAAGCGATACCGGCGGCTCTATCCGCATTCCGGCGGCCTTCTGCGGCGTCGTCGGCTTCAAGCCCACCTACGGGCGCGTGAGCCGCCGCGGGATGATGCCGCTCGCTTGGTCGCTCGATCACGCCGGCCCATTGACCCGCACCGTCTACGACGCCGCCCTCGTGCTCCAGGAAATCATTGGCCACGACCCCGCCGACCCCACGACCAACGCCGCACGTCCCCCCACCCTGACCGAGCGCCTGCGCCCCCGCCTCGACGGCGTGCGCATCGGCATACCCGAGAACTACTTCTTCGACGAGCTCGACCCGGAAGTCGGCCAGGCCATCGACGCCGCCCGCCGTGCCCTCGACCACCTCGGCGCCAGCTTCAAGAAGGTCGAAATCCCCCACGCCGAAGCGGCCGGCGCCGCCCTGATGACGACGATGGTCTGCGAGGGCGCCGCCGCGCACAGGAAGGCCCTCACTACCCGGCCCCACGACTTCAGCCACCCGGTGCGCTCGATGTTCGAACAGGGCTCAATCACTCCCGCCGTGACCTACATCCAGGCACAGCAGATGCGGACCCTCCTCATTCAGGAATACCTAGAAGCGCTCTCCGAAGTCGACGTCCTGCTCTATCCGACGACGCCGATGCCCGCGTTCCATCCCGACGAGCCGCCGTTGTCGCCCGGCGGCGTGTCCAGCGTGGGGCGCTGCACCGTATCCCTTCCCCTCACCGGCCTGCCCGGCGTCTCCGTCCCCTGCGGCTTCACCAGGTCGGGCCTGCCCATCGGCATGCAGCTCGTGGCCCGTCACTTCGACGAGGCGGCGCTGGTCCGAATCGGCCACGCCTACCAGAACGCCACCGACTGGCACACCCGCCGCCCGCCCGCCGCCGGCGACCGGAAATTCGGCAAGTAGTCTTCCACCCCCAAGCCCTTGCGTAACCCTTTGGGGTAATTCAGCGGAGGGAGAACACGCCAGCCTCCGGCCTTGACGAAAAGAGGGTGGGGGTCTTACCTCCTCTCCCAACGGAGACCCTTTTATAACCCAGCCTCGGGAGCGAGGAGGTTGGCGGTGGGGAGGTCTTGCCCCCTCTCCCGCTGGGAGAGGGTTGGGGTGAGGGCGGGGGGAGGCGGGGGCCACGCGACCTTGCCGGAGCCTGCGGCCCCAGTTACGCACAGGTCTCCAACGGGAGCGGATTGAGGTGAGGGGACCCCTCGGCAACCACCAGCGGCCACCGAAGCCCATCGCCTCCGCGCCCTAACCTCGGCTACACAAGCCCCGCTACGGCTGCATGGGCTGCCGACGGTCCTCGTCCTGCTCCACTAAGACCTCATAGTCTTCCTTGTAGCGCTTGAGCAGGAAGTGCGTCACCGTGTCCGTGACGCCGGCGATCGTGGCCAGCTTGTCGGAGACGAAGCGCGACACTTCGTAGATGTCGGCCGCGGTGACCAGGACGGCAAGGTCGTACGTGCCGGAGACAAGGTAGGCGGAGCGCGCCTCGGGAAAGCGGTAGATGCGCTCGGCGATGGCATCGAAGCCGACCTCGCGCTCGGGGACGATCTGCACCTCGATGAGCGCCCAGACGTCCCGGCGGCCCAGCTTCTCCCAGTTCACCATCGTGCGGTGCCGGACGATGACGCCGGAGTCCTGGGCCTCCTTCACCACGCGCTCTACCTCGGCGGCGTCGAGGCCCGTCATCGTCGCGATAGTCTCGTAGGAGGCGCGCGCGTCGGACTCGAGGATCTTGAGGATTTCTTCCATGGCTCTGCTCCGTGACCCTGCTGGGCGCGGCCATTGTACAGGCGCAGGGCCTGCGGCGCGGCCTCAGCCGGCGGGTGCGGGGTTGACCGGGGCGCGGAGCTTGCTCCAGCCCGACGCCTGCTCGTAGGCGTGGGCGATTTGGAGGAGCTTCGGCTCGCTGAACGCGGGCCCGATGAGCTGCAAGCCGACGGGCAGCCCCTCGAGGAAGCCGGAGGGCACCGACAGTGCGGCAACGCCGGCGATGTTGACCGGAATCGTCGCCACGTCGCTGCGGTACATCGCCACCGGGTCGCCGGTGCGCTCGCCGAACTTGAACGGAAGCGTCGGCGACGTGGGGGTCACTAGGGCGTCGAGCCGCTCGAACGCGGCCTCGAACTCCCGCCGTATCAGCGTCCGCACTCGCGCCGCCTTCAGGTAGTAGGCGTCGTAGTACCCAGCGGAGAGCGCGTAAGCGCCCAACATGATCCGCCGCTTCACCTCGGGGCCGAAGCCGCGCTGCCGCGCCTTCTCCATCGCGTCCCACATGTTCTCCGCGTCGGCGACCTTGGGGCCGAAGCGCACGCCGTCGTACCGCGCCAGGTTCGTCGACGCCTCCGACGGCGCGACGATGTAATAGACCGCCAGCGCGTGCGGCGTGCTGGGCAGCGAGACGTCGTAGTCGATGACCGCGCCGAGCTCTTCGAGCTTCTTGATGGCGCGCTGGAGCACTTGCCCCACGGCCTCGTCGATGCCGTCGACGTACTCGCGGGGCACACCGAGCCGGAGCCCCGCGATCCCCTTGCCCAGGCCCGCCGAGAAGTCAGGAACGGGCCGGTTGACTGCGGTCGAATCGTTCGGGTCGTGGCCCGCGATGGCCTGGAGGACCTCCGCCGCGTCGCGCACGTCCTTGGTCAGCGGGCCGATCTGGTCGAGAGAGCTGCCGAACGCGACGAGCCCGAAGCGGCTCACCAGCCCATACGTGGGCTTGACCCCGACGACGCCGCAGAAGGAGGCCGGCTGGCGGATGCTCCCCCCGGTGTCGGAGCCCAGCGAGTACAGCGCTTCGCCGGCGGCGACCGCCGCCGCAGGGCCGCCCGAGCTTCCCCCCGGCACCCGGTCGAGCCCCCACGGGTTGCGCGTGGGGTGGAATGCCGAATTCTCCGTCGACGACCCCATGGCGAACTCGTCCATGTTGCCCTTGCCCAGCAGCACCGCGCCCGCTTCTTTCAGCCGCAGGCTCACCGTCGCGTCGTAGGGCGGGACGAACCCCTCCAGCATCCGCGACGCGCAGGTCGTCGCCACGCCCTCGGTCACGATGTTGTCCTTGAGTTGCATCGGCGCACCGGTCAGCGGTCCGGCCTCGCCCGCGGCGATGCGCGCGTCGGCGGCCTCGGCGTCGGCGAGGGCCCGGTCGGCCGTGACGGCCACGAACGCCTCGACGCTGGGCTCGACGGCGGCGATGCGGTCGAGGTGCGCCTGCGTCAACTCGACCGACGAGATCTCGCGGCGGCGCAGCATGTCCGCCGCCTCGTGGGCCGTGAGGGAATGAAGCTCCACCGGCGCGCTACTCTTCCAGGACGGCCTTGACGCGGAAGAAGCCGTCCTCCCGCAGGGGAGCGTTGGAGAGGACCGCTTCCGCGTCCAGGCCCGAGGCAGGCTCGTCGTCGTCGAAGATGTTGCGCATGCCGCCGGGGTGCGCCGTCGGGGGCACGTCCGTGGTGTCCACCGCGCTCAACGTCTCGAACTGCTCCAGGATGTCGGAGAGCTCGACGCGCAACGTCTCAATCTCGTCCTCCGACATGCCGAGGCGCACCAAGCTGGCGATGTGAGCGACGTCGTCGCGGCTGAGCGGCACCGAAAGCCTCCGGAGAAATGGCGCGTCGGCCATTATACCAGCGACCCTAAGCCTCTCTCCCCCTGGAGACCTTTGCGTAGCCGGGGTGACTGACCGCGAGGATGGCGGACTTCGATAACCCGTGGTGGTTGCGAGGGGGCCCCTCATCTCAATCTTCTCCCGTGGGGAGAAGAGGCAAGACCTCCCGGCCCCACCTGTATTCAAGCCGGCAGACGGGTTACGCAAAGGTCTCCTCTGGGAGAGACTGAGAGAGGGCGCGGCGCCGGTGCGCCAATGTTGACGGAGCCCCCAACTCCCCTACACTAACCCCGACATGCGGGAACTCGCCGAGCGGCTAACCCAAGCCCGCGCGTTCGAATACGCCATCATCGGGCTCATCGTCGGCAACGGCGCCCTGCTTGGGCTCGAGACCTCCCCACGTCTGGTCGACAACGCCGGGGAATGGCTGAACCTAGGCCAGCGGGTCGTGCTCTGGGTCTTCGTCGCTGAGGCGGCCCTGAAGATCTTCGGTGTCTCGCCGCACGTCGACCGCTACTTCCGCGACGGATGGAACCTCTTCGACTTCACCATCGTCGTCCTCGCCTTCATTCCGGCCGTCGGCCCCTTCGCCATCGTCGCCCGCCTCGCGCGGCTTGCGCGGATCCTGCGGCTCGTCTCGGCCCTCCCCGAGCTACGCCTCATCGTGACCACGATGGTGCGCTCCATCCCTGGGATGCTCAACATCGTGGTGCTCATCAGCATCGTCGCCTACGTCTACGCGATCATCGGCTACCAGTTCTTCCACGACCACGACCCCGAGCACTGGCGCAACCTCGGCATCTCCCTGCTCTCGCTCTTCCGCGTCATCACCCTGGAGGACTGGACCGACATCATGTACACCGCGATGGAGCTCCACCCCTGGGCCTGGCTCTACTTCGTCAGCTTCGTAGTCCTGGCCTCATTCGTGGTCATCAACCTCTTCATCGCCGTGGTCATCAACAACCTCAACACCGTCAAAGAAGAACGGCTGCGAGCAAGCCAGGAGCCGAAGTCCGCCGACGCCCTCATCAACGAGCTCCGCGCCACGCAGGCGTCCCTGCGCCGCCTCGAAGAAGATCTCCACCAGCGCCGCCGCCCCGACGGCACCCTCTCCGACCCACCCTAGGCGCGCCCTACCGCAGGAGCTCTCTGCATCGCCTCAGCCCCGGCGCCGGGGCTGATTCACGGGCGGCCACTAGGGGAGTGCGCTCATAAAGGGGTCACCCTCTTCCGCGCCTCGGGGCAGCGGGATCGCACGTCCGTATATTAGAACGTTTGTCCTGTTCCTGTCAAGGGGTATCGGGCGCATTGACCTTGCAACAGGTTTGGAGGAGCCGATGTCGGCGGCCCGCAGCGCGGCAACAGAAGCCGCGGGAGCGCGCGCCGAGACTAGAGAACGGTTGGAAGTTTATCGGCAAGTTGTGGATTCGGGGAGCCGCGCGTTGCGAGAAGGTGGGAGGGCGTATGAGGGCGCGATTGGGGAATTGGAGGGTGGGGCCGGTGGGGTCAGGCGACTCGCCGGGCGGGGGAACTGGCCGAACTCCGCGCCGCCGTCAGAATGACATGGTATGATCCCAAGGCCGCCACGATGCGGCAACTTCGATAGAAGAAAAGGAGCTGGAAAACTGGAGCCCCTTGAATATATAGCGAGTGCCACAATTGCGCTATTTGCAATCGCGAATTTTGTGCTGGCCCTTGCGGTGTATCGCCTACACAAGAGTCTCACCATGCCCAAAGTGGTCATCTTCTCAGACTTGATCGAGAGGGACGATAGAGAGGTGTACGGTTTATTTGTACAGAATGTGGGGCAGAATCCCGCGCTAAATGTTGACTTAACCGTACGGATTGAGGAATGGAAGGATGGGCGTAGAGTGGATTCAAAATGGCACGATACATGGGATTCATACGGGGCAGATTTTATTGTTCTGCAACCACAAGAAAAGCAAGTATTTGAGCTGCCATCTCTAGAAACATCATATATCGTTACTGCAAAGGTGACGAGCAGCAATTGCCCTTCTGATAGTGCAAGATTTTGTGTGGGTACTGATCCAGGTGCCGTCCGTGAAGTCTTTGGCGGAAGAAGGAAGCTGAAGGCCTTTGGGAAGAACCTCAAATTTATACTGGACGCTAAAGTCATGAAGGACTTTGGCAAAGAAGATGAGGACGAACTGCCCGACGAGGGTGAGAGCGTCCTGACTGAGAAGTCGAAGAGCTCAAATGTAGAATGACCAGCTACCCCCGTGAGGGGGCGATGACCTCTTCGGCGAACCAGTGGAGCTTTTCGATGAAGTGGTCGACGGTGTTGGTGTGGCCGAGGGAGAGGCTGGTGGCGGTGGCGCCGGCGTCGCGGTTGGCGCCGACGGCTTCGAGCCACTCGTCCGCCGAGTCGGGGATGCGGGTCTCGCCGAGCTCGCGCTGCGTCCCTTCCTCCCGCTGGATGAAGACCGCGGGCATGACGACGTCGAAGGCGCGGGGCCGTTCGGCGAACCCGGGGCGGCTCTTCAGGTAGTCCAGCGCGTCGGGGAGCTGCGCCGGCGTGATCTGCCAGGGCACCCAGCCGTCGCCGTACTTGGCGGCGCGGCGCATCGCCGGCTTGGTGTTTCCCCCGATCCAGATGGGCGGGTGCGGCTTCGCCACCGGACGCGGCTCGAAGACGATGTCGTCGAAGTCGACGTACTTGCCGTGGAACTCGGGGCGCTCCTCCGTCCAGAGAATCTTGATCGCCTCCAGGTATTCGTCGCTGATCGGACCGCGCTCCGCCCGCGGCACCTTCAGCACCTCGAACTCCTTCGCCAGGTGCCCGATGCCGATGCCCAGGATCGAGCGCCCGCCGGAGAGGAAGTCGAGCGTCGCCATCTGCTTGGCGAGGATGACCGGGTCGCGGTAGGGCAGCACGAGGACGCTGTTGTAGACCTGGATCCGCTTCGTGGCCCCGGCGAGGAAGGTGATCGTGGTCACGCCCTCGCACCAGCGGCCGCCCATCAGCTTGGCCATCTCGACGCTCATGAAGATGTGGTCGGAGACGCCGAGGTAGTCGAAGCCGACCTCCTCCGCCGTCCGGGCGATGCGCACCACGTCCGCCGGCGTCGCCGACTCCTCCCACGGCTGCACCGTCGGCGGGTACAGCTTGATGATGGGAAATCCCAGGCCGAATTTCATGGCGTCCTCCGCTACATCGCCTGTGCTGCGGCGCCTCGACCGCGCCACTCGTCGTCACCGCTGGTAGATGTGCTCGGCATTGAAATGAAGGTCTCTCCTTGGCGTGTTTTAGCCGGGTAGCGTCGCTTGGTCAACCGCGTCCAAGCCCCAACACACAACCGCGCCGTCTGTCTTCACCCCGCAACTGTGCAGCCCCCCTGCACTCACGGTGACAAAGAAGCCGTCGGGGGGCGCAGCTTGGCCTAAGAAGTTACCATAGCCGTCCTCATTGAGACCCCAGCACTTGACCGTCCGATCCGGCCTAACTCCGCAGGTGTGGAAGAACCCCGCGCTGACGGTGCCGAACGGCCCATCGGGCGGCATCGCCTGGCCTTGGAAGTTGCCATCGAGGTCCTCATTGGATCCCCAGCACGCAACCGCCCGATCCGGCCTAACTCCGCAGGTGTGGAAGAACCCTGCGCTGACGGTGTCGAACTGCCCATCGGGCGGCGTGGCTTGACCATAGTCGTCGTTGCCCCAGCACACCACCGCGCTGTCGGGCTTCACGCCGCAACTATGGGCCCACCCTGCGGTGACAGTGTCGAACTGCCCATCGGGCGGCGCGGCCTGGCCGTAGTCGTCATCCCCCCAGCATGCGACTGAACCGTCCAGCTTCACCCCGCAGCTATAGGCCGCCCCGGCGCTGACCGAGACGAAAGAACCGTCCGGCAATGTGCTTTGGTCGGGGAATTCGCCAAGAGGGAGAACTTCTCCACTATAGGAGCCCTCACCTGAGCCCCAACACAAAACCGCGCCATCTGCCTTCACCCCGCAACTGTGCACCCATCCGGCGCTGACCGACACGATCGTGCCGTCGGGCGGGGTAGCCTGGCCAAATTCGTTGTTTCCCCAGCACGCGACCGAACCGCCCGGCTTCACCCCGCAGCTATGGACTCCCCCCGCGCTGACGGTGACGAATGCCTCGTCGTGCGACGGCGTGGGCATAGCCGTCGGCGTTGGGGTCGGTGTGGCCGTCGGCAGCGGTGTTGGGGTCGCGGTCGGTATCGGCGTCGTCGTAGGGGGGGCCGTTGGGGTGGGCTCGGCCGTCGGTGTGGCGGTTGGCATCGGCGAGGGCGTGACGGTCGGCGTCCGTGTCGGTGCGAGCGTGGGTGTCGGAATGGGTGTGGCGGTTGGCGTCGGGATGGGTGTGGCCGTCGGCGTTGCAGTCGGTGTGGCCGTCGGCGCCGGAGGCCGCGTGGCCGTGGGGGCGGCGGTCGGGGCGGCGTCCTCCCCGCACGCGGTCACGACGACGAGCAACACCACCAATAGGGTTGCCCATCGGAACGTCGCAGACGATCGGGGCATACCACTCCTTTGTGGCGGGCCTCCCGCCGGAGACCGCGCGCGCCGCCTACGCCGCGTCGAGGTTGAAGAGCTTGACGGCGTTGTCGACGAGGATCTTGCGGCGCTCCGGCTCGGGCACGTCGGCGAGGGCGGCCTCGCGGGTCTCCTTGCTCTTGGGGTAGGTCGAGGTCGTGTGGGGGAAGTCGGTCTCCCGCCGCAGGCACCGGGATTTTACACGAACCCGCGTGCGACCTCGGCCGGCCGTTTGACACCCCAGGGGCCCCTCTCTAGACTTGCCCCGATTCCCACCCCGCTACAGGAGCGCAACCCCCATGGCCCCAGGAGACGTCCTCTACGAAAAAGACGGGCAACTCGCCATCATCACCATCAACCGGCCCCATCGCATGAACGCCCTCACTATGGCCGGCTGGACCTACGAGATGGCCGAGATTTGGGAGGACTTTCAGAACGACCGCGCCCTGCGTGTGGCGATCCTCACCGCCGTCGGTGACAGGGCCTTCTGCGCCGGCGTCGACGTGAAGGAGACGGCCGAGCGCAACGCCGCCGGCGAGAAGCGCGACCCCGACGCCCCCGGCGTCAAGGCCTCGCCGTGGCAGAACGGCGTACGCAAGCCCGTGATCTGCGCCGTCAACGGCATCGTCGGCGGCGGCGGACTCATGCTCGTCGCCGACAGCGACGTCGTGATCTGCAACGAGAACGCCGCCTTCTTCAACCCCGGCGTCGGCGTCGGCATCGCCGCGATGGTCGGCCAGGTCCTCTGGGCCAAGAGCATCCCCTTCCACGCCAACATGCGCATCGCCCTCATGGGCCCCCACGAGCGCATGGACGCCCAGCGCGCCTACGAGCTCGGCATCGTCACCGAGGTCGTCCGCGACAAGCCGCTCCTCGACCGCGCCAAGGAAATCGCGGAGACCATGCTCCGCAACTCGCCGGCGGCGATGATGGCGGCCAAGGCCATCCTGTGGAATGCCCTCGAACACGGCTACACCACCGCCCAGGAGGGGCAGTCCTCGATCGGTCGCACCCTCTCCGGCCACCACGACCAAATCGAGGGTCCCAAGGCCTTCGCCGAAAAGCGCAAGCCCAACTGGGCCGACCCCGAGTAGCCCGGCCCTTCTGGGAAAATGCCTTAAGCCTCTCCCCCCCTCTGGAGGCCTTTGCGTAACTCAGGGTCTCGTCGCAAGGGGGCGCTGTGGGGTGGGGGAGTGAGCGATTCGCGAATCGCTCCTACGGGAGCGGGCGCCCACAAGGGGCGCCCCTACGGGGAGGGATGGATTCCCACTTGCGCGGGAATGACGGGTATGCACAGGTTACGCAAGGGTCTCCTTTGGGAGAGACTGAGAGAGGGCAGGCGCGACGCCGCCCCCTTCTGAGCCGGCGGCGTCCGCGCTACAATGGCTTGCGCCCCATTCCCGAGCGCAACTCCCCCCGGCTGGAACTGCGATGCCCCAGAACGAAATCTTCGTCAAAGGCGCGCGCGAGCATAACCTCAAGAACATCGACGTCACGGTTCCCCGCGACAAGCTCGTGGTCATCACCGGGCTGTCCGGTTCGGGGAAGAGCTCGCTGGCCTTCGACACCATCTACGCCGAGGGCCAGCGCCGCTACGTCGAGTCCCTCTCCGCCTACGCCCGTCAGTTCCTCGGCCGCATGGAGAAGCCCGACGTCGACTATATCGAGGGGCTGAGCCCCGCGATCTCCATCGACCAGAAGGGCGTCTCCCACAACCCCCGCTCGATCGTCGGCACCGTCACCGAGATCTACGACTACCTCCGCCTGCTCTTCGCCAGAGTCGGCAAGCCCCACTGCCCCCGCTGCAGACGCCCCATCCAGAGTCAGACGGTGCAGCAGATCGCCGACGCCGTGCTCGGCTTCTCCGCCGGCGCCCGCTTCATGGTCCTTGCCCCCATCGTCCGCCACAAGAAAGGCGAGCACCTCGGCGTCTTCGACACCCTCCGCAAGGGCGGCTACGCCCGCGCCAGGGTGAACGGTGAGGTCCGCGACCTCGCCGGCGAGATCGTCCTCGACAAGCAGAAGTGGCACGACGTCGAGGCCGTCGTCGACCGGCTCGCCATCCGCGAAGGCGACCCCGACCTCCGCACCCGCCTCGCCGACAGCATCGAGACCGCCCTCAAGCTCGGCGAGGGCGTCGTCGTCATCGCCACCGTCCCTTCCGAGGGCAAGGGCGAAGACCACGTCTTCTCCGAGCTCGCCTCCTGCCCCGAGCACGGCGCCATCGGCCTCGCCGAGATCGAGCCGCGCACCTTCAGCTTCAATAGCCCCCACGGCGCGTGCAGCGAGTGCACCGGCATCGGGTCGCGCCTCGAAGTCGACCCCGAACTCGTCATCACCGACCGTGCGCTCTCCATCCGCGAGGGGGCCGTCGCCCCCTGGGCCCGCGCCGGCTCCATGTCGCCCTGGTATGCCAGCATCCTCGTCGCGGTGGCCGAGAAGTACGGCTTCTCCGTCGATACACCGGTCGAGGACCTCTCGCCCGAGCAGCTCGACATCGTCCTTTACGGCGTGGGCGGCGAGAAAGTGGACGTGCGCCACGTGGCCAAGAACGGCCGCGTTTTCCACTTCCCTCAGAACTTCGAGGGCGTGGTGCGCAGCCTCGAACGCCGCTACCGCGACACCGAGTCCGACTACGTCCGCGGCGAGCTCGAGCGGTACATGACCGCCCTCCCCTGCGTGAAGTGCGACGGCCGGCGCCTGCGCCCCGAGGCGCTCTCGATCCTGATCGACGGGCTGCACATCATGCAGATCACCGCCATGTCCATCACCAGCGCCTCGGCGTGGGTGCGCGGGCTGATGGGCGGTGACGGCGCGGCCCCCGCCCTCAACGAGCGGGACCGCACCATCGCCAACCAGATTGTCAAGGAGATCGGCAGCCGCCTGAAGTTCCTCCTCGACATCGGCCTCGACTACCTCACCCTCGACCGGAGCGCGGGCACGCTCAGCGGCGGCGAGGCCCAGCGCATCCGCCTCGCCACGCAGATCGGCAGCGGGCTCATGGGCGTCCTCTACGTCTGCGACGAGCCCTCCATTGGACTCCACCCCGCCGACGACGCCCGGCTCATCGGCACGCTGCTCCACCTGCGCGACCTCGGCAACACCGTCATCGTCGTCGAGCACGACGAGGCGATCATGCGCAGCGCCGACTGGATCCTCGACCTCGGCCCCGGCGCCGGAGAGCACGGCGGGCATCTCGTCGCCGAAGGGCCCATCGACGTCATCAAGGAGACGGAGGCCTCGATCACCGGCGCCTATCTCAGCGGACGCCGCACCATCCCCGTGCCCAAGACACGGCGGCGGGGCAACGGCAACGCGATCAAGATCGAGGGCGCGCGGGAGAACAACCTCAAGCAGGTCGACGTGTCCATACCGCTCGGCAGCTTCGTCTGCGTCACCGGCGTCTCCGGCAGCGGCAAGAGCACACTGATCAACGACGTCCTCTACAAGCGGCTGGCGCAGGTCTTCTACCGCGCCAAGGACCGCCCCGGCGCCTTCGACCGCATCACTGGCCTTGAACACATCGACAAGGTCGTCGACATCGACCAGTCCCCCATCGGCCGCACGCCCCGCAGCAACCCCGCCACCTACACCGGCGCCTTCACCCCAATCCGCGAGCTCTTCGCCGCCGTCCCCGAGGCACGCGCCCGCGGCTACATGCCCGGCCGCTTCTCCTTCAACGTCAAGGGCGGCCGCTGCGAGTCCTGCGCCGGCGAGGGCTACGTCCGCATCGAGATGCAGTTCCTCCCCGACGTGACCGTCCCCTGCGAGGTCTGCGAGGGCAAGCGCTACAACCGCGAGGCGCTCGAGGTCCTCTTCAAGGGCAAGTCCATCGCCGAGGTCCTCAACATGACCGTCGCCGAGGCGTCGGACTTCTTCTCCGCCATCCCCAAGGTCAACAACAAGCTCTCCACCATGCGCGACGTGGGCCTGGGCTACATCCGCCTCGGCCAGCCGGCGACCACCCTGAGTGGCGGCGAGGCCCAGCGGGTCAAGTTGTCCACCGAGCTCTCAAAACGTTCCACGGGACGCACCCTTTACATCCTCGACGAGCCCACCACCGGCCTCTCATTCGAGGACGCCTACGCCCTCCTCCGCGTCCTCCACCGCCTCGTCGACGCGGGCAACACCGTCATCCTCATCGAACACCACCTCGACCTCATCAAGAACGCCGACTGGCTCATCGACCTCGGACCCGGCGCCGGCGACAAGGGCGGCGAGGTCGTCGCCATCGGCCCCCCCGAAGCCATCGCCGACGACGAGCACTCCGTCACCGGCCAGTGGCTAGCCCCGCTCCTCCCCAATCGCCCCACCAAGGCATCCCCCAACGGCCGCGTCAAGAAACCCGCCCGCGCCGCCGCCAACGGCGCCGCCCCCAAGCGCAAGGCCCGCGCCAAGCGCTAGGGGGCTGGCCTCCCCCTCCCGGCCTCTCCCCCTCTAGGCCGTGGTTGTTCTTTAGTACTCTGCTAGCAGGCCGGCCCTGCAGTCGGACGCAGCATAAAGTTGCAATCAGACGATAATTTATCTTGCAATTGGACGCCTCCTTAGGCCCATCGAAGCCCGCCACAACCCTCTCTCCCTCCGGAGACCCTTGCATAACCCAGTCTTGGGGGCGAGGGGGTTGGGAGTGGAGAGGTCTCCCCCCTCTCCCGCTGGGAGAGGGTTGGGGTGAGGGCGGGGGGAGGCGGGGTCTGCGCGACCTTGCCAGAGCCTGTGGCCCAAGGTTACGCAAAGGTCTCCTCCGGGAGAGACTGAGAGAGCGCCCCCCCCCACCCACCCCAAATTGCCCGCGGTGCTATACTTCCGTTGGCGCGCCCGCGTTGAGCCTTTTTCGGGGTCCCCCACGCGGCGCATGCCCTGGCCCTAGCGGACGGAGCGTTACCGCGTGCTTGGCGAGTACTGGCAAGACTGGAGCGCGGTCCTCATCGCGTCGGTGGGGGGCGCCCTGCTCGTCACCGCCTCCTTCGCCGCCTCCCTCATCATCGCCCCCAAGGCCCGCTCCGTCCTCAAAGACCTCCCCTACGAGTGCGGCATCGTCCCCTCCGGCGAGCGCTACTCGCAGATGCACTTCCGTTACTACCTCTTCGCCATCCTCTTCCTGATCTTCGACGTCGAGGCCGTCTTCCTCTTCCCCTGGGCCGTCGTCTTCCTCGACCCCGGAATCGTCCAAGCCGTCTTCTACGAGATGCTCATCTTCATGGGCATCCTCCTCTTCGGCCTCGCCTACGCCTGGAAGAAGGGAGCCCTCGATTGGAGATAAGCGTCAACCCCAAGCGGCTCTGGCCGGGGTCGAGCAACCTCCAGAAGAGCGGCGCGCCCGGTGTCGTCACCGCGACCATTGACCACTTCGTGGCGATGGCGCGGAAGTCGTCGCTCTGGCCGCTGCAGTTCGGCCTCGCCTGCTGCGCCATCGAGATGATGAGCACCTACATGGCGCACCACGACCTCGACCGCTTCGGCATCGTCACCTGGCCCTCCCCCCGGCAGTCGGACGTGATGATCGTCGCCGGCACCGTCGTCAAGAAGATGGCCGAGCCCATCAAGCTCCTCTACGAGCAGATGCCGTCGCCCAAATGGGTGATCGCGATGGGGAGCTGCGCCACCTGCGGCGGGCCCTACACCAAGTCGTACTCCGTCGTGATGGGCGTCGATAAGATCATCCCCGTCGACATCTACGTGCCGGGCTGCCCGCCGCGGCCCGAGGCCCTCATGGACGGCCTCATCAAGCTCCAAGACAAGATCATGAAAGAGACCGGCGGACGTGGCCGACCGAGCTCCTAAGGCCCCCGAAGCGCACCGCGTCGAGGACCCCGCGATGGAGGCCCGCCTCCGCGAGGTCTACGCCGGCTTCGACGCCGAGGTCGGCTACATGGTCGACCGCGTCGCCCTCACCGTCCCCCGCGAGCGCATCGCCGACGCCGCCCGCGTCGCCAAGGACGACCCCCGGCTCCAGATCGACTACCTCGGCTGTCTCTCCGTCGCCGAGTACGAGGACACCTTCCAAGCCGTCTACGTCCTCTGGTCCACCACCCTCCGCCACGGCTTCGCGCTGAAGACCAACGCCCCTAAGGACGACCCCGCCATCCCGTCGGTGACGCCCGTCTGGCGCGGCGCCGACTGGCACGAGCGCGAGGGCGCGGAGCTCTTCGGCGTCACCTTCACCGGCCACCCCAACCCCGGCTTCCTCCTGCTGTTCGACGAGTTCGAGGGCAAGCACCCCCTCCGGAAGGACTACCCCTTCGAGGAGACAGCCGAGTGGGACGAGGAAGCGTCGCCGCGCTGGGAGACGCCCCTCGACGACGAAGCCCTGGAGGACCGCCCCCGATGACCTCCGAGCGCACCGTCACCCCCGCCGCAATCGACGACGCTGCCCCCGACGGCCTCGAATGCGTCGACATGCTGCTCAACATGGGGCCGCAGCACCCCAGCACGCACGGCGTCTTCCGCATGATCCTCACCGTCGAGGGCGAGCGAATCGTCGACGCCGAGCCCGTCATCGGCTATCTGCACCGCGGCTCCGAGAAGCTCTGCGAGCGCGAGAACTACCGGCAGATCATCACGCTCTTCGACCGCCTCGACTACGTGGCCAACTTCAACAACGAGCTCGTCTTCTGCCTGGCCGCCGAGAAGCTCATGGGCATCGCCGCCCCCGAGCGCGCCCAGCTCATCCGCATCATCCTCTGCGAGCTCAACCGCATCTCCAGCCACATGCTCTTCTACGGAGCCTTCGGCACCGACATCGGCATCTTCGGCACCGCATTCATGTACGGCTTCCGCGAGCGCGAGGAGCTTCAACAGATCTTCGAAAGCGTCAGCGGCGCCCGCATGATGCACAGCTACATCCGCGTCGGGGGCGTCGCCGATGACCTCCCCGACGGCTTCGTCCCCCGCGTCCGAGGCGCGCTCGACAGCATCCGCCGCGCCGTTGACGAGGCCGACCGCCTCCTCACCTACAGCGAGATCATGCTCGAACGCACCCGGAACGTCGGCGCAATCGCCGGCCCCGACGCCGTCGATTGGGGGCTCAGTGGGCCTTCCCTCCGGGCCAGCGGCGTCCTCCACGACGTCCGCGTCGACGAGCCCTACGAGCTCTACGACCGCTTCACCTTCGACATCCCCCTCGGCGAGAACGGCGACTGCTGGGACCGCTACTGGGTCCGCATGGAAGAGATGCGGCAGTCGGCGGCGATCATCGAGCAGGCCCTCGACATGCTCGATGACGGCCCGGTCCAGACGCCGGTCGCCAAGTTCGGCTTCGTCAAGCCACCGATAGGAGACGCCTACGCCCGCGGTGAGAATCCTCGCGGCGACTTCGGCGTCTACCTCGTCAGCCGGGGCGGCACCTCCCCCTACCGCGTCAAGATCAGAGGCCCCTCCTTCTCCAACCTCATGGCGCTCCGCGACCTCACCGTCGGCGCCTACATCGCCGACGCCGTGGTCATACTCGGCTCCCTCGACATCGTCCTCGGCGAGGTCGACCGATGACGTGGGGCGACGCCGCCTGGCTCACCGCGTCGGTCGCGGTCTTCATGGCGTTCATCTCCGTCGCCGTGCTCGTTCTCACCTACGCCGAGCGCAAGGCGCTGGCCCGTATCCAGCAGCGCATCGGCCCCATGCGCACCGGGCCGTTCGGACTGCTCCAGCCAATCGCCGACGCCATGAAGCTCCTCACCAAGGAAGACCTGCTCCCCGGAAAGTCGGATAAACTCTCATTTTGGATGGCGCCACTGATCGTCTTCGTCCCGGCCTTCATCCTCTGGGTCACCGTTCCCTTCACCCGCGACCTGGCTATCCGCAACCTCGAGCTTGGGGCCTTCTACTTCATCGCGGTCTCGGGCGTCTCCGTGACGGGGATCCTGATGGCCGGATGGGCCTCGTTCAACAAGTACGCCATGCTCGGCGCGGCCCGGGCCGCCGCCCAGCTCATCAGCTACGAGCTGCCCCTCATCGTCGCCGTGATCAGCGTCGTAATGGTCGCCGGTACGACGGACCTCGCCGCCATCGTCTCGGAACAGGGCCCGCTCTGGTTCATCATCCTCCAGCCCGTCGCCTTCGCCCTCTTCCTCCTCGCCGGCCTCGCCGAGGTCGGCCGCACCCCCTTCGACATCCCCGTCGCCGAGTCCGAGGTCATGGGCGGGCCCTTCATCGAGTACAGCGGCATCCGCTGGTCGATGTTCTTCTTCGCCGAATACGCCAACACCTTCGCCATCGCCGTGCTCGCCTCCCTCCTCTTCCTCGGCGGCTGGCGGGGACCCGCGCCGGCGGGCGGATGGGTCGAGGACTTCACCCAGGCCATGTGGATGCTCCTCAAGGTCTCTGCGGTGATCTTCCTCATCTTCTGGATTCGCGCCAGCATCCCCCGCCTCCGCATCGATCAGCTCATGGCGCTCGCCTGGAAGCTGCTCCTCCCCCTCGCCTTCGCCAACCTGGTGCTAACGGCCTTCTATCTCTTCTACGACTGGCCCGATTGGGTTATAGTCTTGCTGTCGCTGGCGATGCTCGCCGGGGCCGTCGGCCTCTACGACCGGAGGCGGCGCAACCAAGTCCTGCGCCCCCGGACCACTCGGGTCCGCGTCGAGAAGGGGCGTATCACGGGACGGGAGCAGACCGCGTAGATGATCGGCTTCCTCAAGGGGCTCGGCGTCACTCTGCTGACGATGGCTCGGAAGCCCGTCACCGTCCAATACCCCGGTAGGCCCACCGAGGGCGCCGGCCCCTCCAACGCCCGCGGCGGCGAGCACATCCCCCTCTCCCCCCGCAACCTCGGCTTCCCCGCACTGCTCTGGGACAACGTCATCGACGAGCCCTCCTGCACCGGCTGCAAGGTCTGCGAGCGCTACTGCCCCACCGACTGCATGACCGTCTCGATGAAGGACAACCCCCTCCACGCCGAAGGAAAGAGCTCCCGCAGGAAGATCGTCGACAACTTCGAGATCCGCCTCGAACGCTGCATCCTCTGCGGCATCTGCGTCGAGGTCTGCAACTTCGAAGCCATCGCCATGACCGACTACCACGAGGAAGCCGACATCACGCGCGGGGGCCTCATCGCCTCCAAGCCCGATCTCTTCCGCATGGGGCGGGACTTCCAGCACCGCGCCGGCATCGAGGTCAAGCCGGGAATACCGAAGCCCAAGCCCGCGCCGAAGGCCCCGCCAGCGGGCGCCACGAAAGAAGCAGACCCCGCGTGAGCGTCGAGCTGGCCATGTTCATCGCGGTCTCCGCGCTCGCCATCGCCGGCGGCATCGGCGTCGTCATCGCCTCCAACGTGGTCTACGCCGCCCTCTTCCTTCTCCTCAGCCTCCTCGCCGTCGCCGGCATCTACATCCTGATCTTCTCTCCCTTCCTCGCCCTGGTGCAGGTGCTCATCTACGGCGGCGCGATCATCGTCGTCGTGCTCTTCTCCCTGATGCTCACCCGGCAGTCGGGCGAAGCGGGCGACCTCGACGCCAAGCACAAGCCCTTCGCGGCCGTCGCCGGACTCGGCATGATGGGGGCGCTCATCGCGGCGGCGGTCACCACCGTCTGGCCCGACGACGTCGCCACCGAGCCCGTCGGATTCCGCGAGCTCGGCGCTGAGCTCTTCACCCGCTGGGCCGTGCCCTTCGAGATCGCCTCCCTCCTCCTCCTCGTGGCGCTCATCGGCGCCATCGTGCTCGCCCGCCCCGGCGGCGGCGCGCCCTCAGCCGAGAGCACGGGCGACGACACTCCCTCCGACTCTAGCTCTGGAGACGCCGCGTGATCGATCTCCCCCACGTCCTGATCGTCAGCGCGGTCCTCTTCTCGCTCGGCGTCTTCGGCGTCCTCGCGCGGCGCAACGCGATCATGATCCTGCTCGCCCTCGAGCTCATGCTCAACGCGGTCAACATCAACCTGGTCGCCTTCGCCGTCTACCTCGACCCCAACCTCATCGTCGGCGTCATCTTCGCCATCTTCGTCATCACCGTCGCGGCGGCGGAGGTCGGCCTCGCGCTAGCCATCGTCCTGCGGCTCTACCGGAGCCGTTCGTCCGTCAACATCGACGAGGTCAACCTCATGCGCTGGTAGCGCCGAACGGCAACGGGGACCTTCACGGGGAATAGCATGGGAATCGAGTGGGCCTGGCTTCCGCCCGCGCTCTCCGCCGGCGCCTTCGCCGGCATTCTGCTCTTGGGGCGGTACATGCCGCTCAAGGGCGCGCCGCTCGCCGTCGCTGCGATCGCGGCGGGATTCGCCCTGTTCTGGTTCTTCGCCGCCGACGTCGTAGGCAACGGCGCGGCCAGCTTCGAGCGCCTCTGGTTCGAGGCGGGCGACATCAGCGTCTCCCTCGGCATGACCATCGACGAGCTCGCCCTCGTCATGATCGGGCTGGTGACGGCGGTGTCGCTGGCGGTGCAGGTCTACTCCCTCTCCTACATGCGCGGCGACCCCAAGCTCGGCTGGTTCTTTGCCGTGCTCGCCCTCTTCGCCGCGTCGATGCTCGCCCTCGTCGTCGTCGACAACCTGCTCGTCTTCTACGTCCTCTGGGAGCTGATCGGCCTCTGCTCCTATCTCCTCATCGGCTTCTACTCCGAGCGCCGATCCGCCGCCGAGGCCGCCAAGAAGGCGTTCATCGTGACCCGCGTCGGCGACGTGGCCCTCCTCATCGGTGTTCTCGTCCTCTTCGAGGCCGCCGGCACCTTCTCCATGCACGAGATCTTCGCCCTCGCCGAGGCCGGCGAGATCGGCTCAACGAGCCTCAACCTCTCCGCCGCGCTCATCTTCATCGGCGTGGCCGGCAAGTCGGCGCAGTTCCCCTTCCACGTCTGGCTCCCCGACGCGATGGAGGGCCCGACGCCGGTGAGCGCGCTCATCCACGCCGCGACCCTCGTCATCGCCGGCATCTACTTCCTCGCCCGCCTCTCGCCCATGCTCATCCACACGCCGGGCGTCCTCGACGCCATCGCCGCCGTCGGGCTGTTCACCGCCTTCCTCGGCGCCGTCCTCGCCCTCGCCCAAAACGACCTCAAACGCGCCCTCGCCTACTCCACCGTCAGCCAGCTCGGTTTCATGGTCCTCGCGATGGGTTCGTTCGGTTTCGCCGCGGGGATCTTCCACCTGATCACCCACGGCTTCTTCAAGGCGCTCCTCTTCCTCGGCTCGGGAGCGGTGATGCACGCCATGGATGACGATCTTGATATGCGGAAGATGGGTGGCCTCCGCCGCGCCATGCCCGTCACCTTCGTCCTCTTCGCCGTCGGGACGTTCGCCCTCGCCGGCCTCTTCCCCCTCAGCGGCTTCTTCAGCAAGGACGAGATTCTCCTCGGCGTCCTCGACGGCCGCAACGGCTGGCTCCTGGCGGCCGGACTCGCCGCCTCCGGGCTCACCGCCCTCTACGCCGCCCGCATGCTCTTCATGGTCTTCGCCGGCGAGCCGCGCTCCGACGCCGCCCGCCGCGCCCACGAAGCCGGCCCGCTCATGCTCGCCCCGATGGCGGCCCTGGCGATTCCCGCCGCCGGCCTCGGCCTCCTCGCCCTCAACTGGGGCGACTTCGGGGGCATCGGCTCGTTCCTCCACCTACCCGGCGGGGAGCACCACTACGAGCTCAACCACGCCGTCTTCTGGCCGTCGCTGATCGTGGCCTTCGGACTCTTCATCGTGGGGCGCTTCATCTACGCCCCGCGCGGCGGCGGACCCGCCCCCTCCCTCGTCGAGCGCCGCTACCCCCGCCTCTACGCCCTCGTGGTCAACAAGTTCTACCTCGACGAGCTCTACCAGTGGGCCGTCGATAACGTCGTGCTCGTCACGTCGCGCTTCATCGCCGCCTTCGATCGGCGCGTCGTCAACGACACCGGCGTCGACATCCCCGGTAAGGCGACGGCGCTCGCGGGTCGGGCGCTGCGCTACCACGAGACTGGCCTGATCGGCACCTACATCCTCACCATCGCCGTCACCGCGGCGGCGGCCATCATCGTCTTGGTCTCGGTGAACTAGGAGGCCGCCCTGGACGACGCGCTGCTCACCATCCTCATCGCCCTCCCCGCGGGAGCGGCCGGCCTAATCCTGCTCGCCCCCGCGTCGCGAGCCACGGCGATCAAGACCGTCGCCCTGCTCGCCGCGACGGTCATGCTCGGCTTCTCCGTCTACGCCTTCATCGCCTACGACCACAACGCCGGGGGCTATCAGTTCCAACGCCAATGGGCGTGGATCGAGAGCCTGGGCGTCACCGTGCACTGGGGCGCCGACGGCATTTCGGCGCTGATGGTCCTGCTCACCGGCATCGTCGCCTTCACCGGTGTGATCGTCTCCTGGCGCATCGACGACCGCCCCAAGGAGTACTTCGTCCTCTTCATGACGCTGCTGACCGGCGTCTACGGCACCTTCCTCTCCCTCGACATCTTCTTCCTCTTCTTCTTCTACGAGCTCGCCGTGCTGCCCATGTACCTGCTCATCGCCGTCTGGGGCAGCACCAACAAGGAATACGGCGCGCTGAAGCTGGTGCTCTACCTCGTCGCGGGCAGCGTGCTCGTCTGGATCGCCATCATCGCGATCTACGTCGAAGCCGGCATCGGCTCCTTCGACCTTCTCGCGCTGCAGGAGGCCGACTTCGCCCGCGACTTCCAGCAGATCTTCTTCCCGCTCATCATGATCGGCTTCGGCGTGCTGGCCGGACTCTGGCCCTTCCACACCTGGTCGCCCGACGGCCACGTCGCCGCTCCCACCGCCGTCAGCATGCTGCACGCCGGCGTCCTGATGAAGCTGGGCGCCTACGGCATCATCCGACTCGGCATGACCCTCCTCCCCGAGGGGCTGGACTGGTGGCAGATTCCCTTCATTTCGCTGGCCACCATCAACGTCGTCTACGGCGCGCTGTCGGCGATGGCGCAGAAGGACCTCAAGTTCGTCATCGGCTACTCCAGCGTGGGCCACATGGGACTTGTTCTCATCGGACTCGCCACCATCGACAACGTCGGCGTGAGTGGCGCCGTGTTCCAGATGTTCTCCCACGGCCTCATGACCGCCCTCTTCTTCGCCATGGTCGGCGTGATCTACGAGCAGGCCCACACCCGCGACATCACCGAGCTCAACGGCCTCGCCAAGCGCATGCCCATCACCGTCTTCCTCTTCATCCTCGCGGGGCTCGCCTCGCTGGGGCTCCCCGGACTCAGCGGCTTCGTCGCCGAGGTGCTTGTCTTCATCGGCGCCTTCCGCACCTTCCCCGTCGTCGGCGTGCTCGGCGTGATTGCCGCCATGCTGACCGCGGTCTACATCCTCCGCCTCGCCGCCCGCAGCTTCTTCGGTCCCGCCGACGACCGCTGGGCCGGCCTCAAGGACGCCCCCCTCGGCGACCGCTTCGCCGGCGCCGTACTCGCCGCGATGCTCGTCCTCGCCGGCGTCTTCCCCCGCCCCTTCCTCGACGTCATCAATAGCGCCGCCAACCCCCTCGTCGAGCGCATCGCCGAAGTCCTATGAACGTCGACTACTCCCTCTTCCTCCCCGAGTTCATCCTGGCGGGCGCCGCCCTCCTCGTCATCGCCGTCGACCTCTTCCTGCCCGACGAGCGGAAGCACTGGATCCCCCTGCTCTCGCTGGCCGGCATCGTCGCCGCCGGAGGCTCGACGTTCACGCTCATCGGCGAGTCCGAGGTCCTCTACGGCGGCCTCTTCCACGTCGACGGCTTCTCGACCTTCTTCAAGTTCTTCCTCCTCGCCATCGCCGCCTTCATGGTCATCGCCTCGGCCGACTACGTGAAGCAAAACCTGAGCGGCCACGGCGAGTTCTACGGCATCCTCCTCTTCTCCGTCCTCGCCATGATGACGATGGTCTCGGCGGGCGAGCTCCTCACCGCCTACATCGCCCTCGAGCTCTTCAGCTTCAGCCTCTACGTGCTCGCCGGCTACGCCGTCCACCGCCGCCGCTCCATCGAAGCCGGCGTCAAGTACATCCTCATCGGGGCCTTCTCTTCAGCCCTGCTCCTCTACGGCTTGAGCCTCGTCTACGGCGCGACGGGGACCACGGTCTTCGCCGAGATCGCGGTGGCCCTGACCGGCGGCGTCTCCCCCGCCTTCCTCGCCGGCCTTGCCCTCGTCATCGTGGGCTTCGGCTTCAAGATCACCGCCGCCCCCTTCCACATGTGGGCCCCCGACGTCTACGAGGGCGCCCCGACGCCGGTGACCGCCTACCTCGCCGTCGCCTCCAAGGCCGTGGCCTTCGCCCTCATGCTCCGACTCTTCGCCGCCGCCCTCGCCCCCGCCATCGACGATTGGCGGGGCGTCCTCGCCGCGATGGCCGTCCTCACCATGGTGATCGGCAACCTCGTCGCCATCGCCCAGACCAACATCAAGCGGATGCTCGCCTACTCAAGCATCGGCCAAGCAGGCTACCTGCTCATGGGAATCGTTGCCCTCTCCCCCCAGGCCTCCAACGGCCTCATCTTCCACCTCGTCGGCTACTCCGCCACCAACTTCGCCGCCTTCACCGCCGTCATCGCCTACCAGAACCTCACCGGCCGCGTGATGATCGAGGGCTACGCCGGCCTCGGCAAGCGGCAGCCCTTCCTCGCTCTCGCAATCAGCGCCGCCTTCTTCTCCCTGGCGGGCCTCCCCATCTTTTCCGGCTTCACCACCAAGTTCTTCCTCTTCACCGCCGTCGCCCAAGAGGGGCTGCTCTGGCTCGTCATCATCGCCGCCACCGCCAGCCTCGTCTCCCTCTACTACTACCTCATGGTCATCAAACGCATGTACCTCAACGAGCCCGACGACCCCGAGCCCCTCCCCCTCGGCCTCCCCCTCCGCGGCGCCCTCCTCGGCCTCCTCTCTGCCGTCGTCCTCTTCGGCGTCTACCCCGGCCCCCTCATCCGCCTCATAGAACACGCCACCGCCGCCCTCCCCCTGTAGGGAGACCACCCTAAGCCTCTCCCTCTCTGCGTGAGACTGAGAGAGGCCCGCGGTGGGGCGACACACCCTACACTTTGCCCTACCCTACGAGTCGCGCTTGACGCAAAGGACGGAAAGACACGTGGACCCCATCGAGATCGTTGGTTTTACCGCTGCTGCCCTGGGAGCGGGAGCGCTCTTCCCACAAGTGAGGCAAAGCTGGCGCACTCGGTCCACGGGCGACCTCAACCTCAGGACGTTAATAACCATTTCCGTCTCTATAGTCCTCTTCCTCGCATACGGTGCAGCCATCGGATCGCCCTCGGTCATCACGGCGAACGCTGTTGCGGGCGTCATGATCGTGTCCTTGGCATACCTCAAGATCCGGCACGGCTGAGCGGCTGGACCAAAGAAGCCCGCGAGTCGCGCCGCCCGCCTCACCATCGAGGTTCGGCGCCGCCTCCCCCTCTGGAGACCTCCGCATAACCAGCCCTGGGAGCGGGGGGGCTTGCCCCTCTCCCGCTGGGAGAGGGTTGGGGTGAGGGCGGGGGGAGGCGGGGGCCGGACAACGCCTCGAAGCCCGCCCGCCGAGTTACGCAAAGGTCTCCAGCGAGAGAGGATTGAGGTGAGGGGCCCCCCAACAACCACCAAAGCCCCTCGAAGCCCACCTTTCCCTAACGTATCCCATTTGTGGTACGATTCTCGGTGCACGAAGGGGGAAGCCGATGGCCAAGACTGAAATGATACGTGCCCGTGTTGAACCGGCACTGAAGCGACAAGCCGAGGAGTGCTTCTCGGAACTAGGACTCTCGGCGACGGAGGCGATCACCCTCTTCTACAAGCAGGTGACTTTGCGCCGAGGCCTGCCCTTCGACGTCAGTATCCCCAACGCCAAGACCATCGAAGCGCTGCAACAGGCCCGTAACAGGGAAGGCCTCACTGAGCACACCAGCCTGGAGGAACTCAAGGCCACCCTCGACTAGTCCATGCGCCTGTTCACCACGACGCGGTTCGAAAAAGACCTTCGGCTCACCCAGAAACGCGGAAAGGATATCAAGAAACTCTGGACCGTCGTCGAACAGCTCTTATCGAAGCAGTCGCTTGAGCCGCGCTACAGGCCGCACCGCCTGTCCGGGGACTGGTCTGACTCCTGGGAATGCCACGTCGAGCCGGACTGGCTGTTGATCTGGAACCAAGATGACGACGCCCTAACCCTGGTGCGCACCGGAACCCATACCGACCTATTCGGCTAATTCGTTTCCGCCTCGTTCAATCGACGTTTCCCCACCCCCTGCGCCATCCCCCCATTGCCCATGCCCGCCCCGACTCCCTACCATGACCCCATGCACATGCGCTTCAACAGTCCACCGCGCCAGCGAAACGAGGCCGCGCATGTCCCCTTTTCCAAGGGGTTGGCCTTTCTAGGTGGACGTGAGCCGGCTCTCCTCGCCGTGGGGCGTTCCGCCGCCCCCGGGAGCCCGGCCCATCGGCGCGCCGGGCGCAAGGCCCCGTTCGTTCGGGGGCGGACCGCGCTTTGTATGAGGCGGGCTGACCTTCAGCCATCGCCTTGAAGAGCTCCCGACGCGGGCCTCGGCCCGCGCGGGAGCTTTGTAAGTTCCGAGGTAGCCTGCTCGCCAAGTTTGCCCTTTAGCGAGCGCGTCCCTCCTCCCTCACAGCGAGCGCGGGGAAAGGACGGGGCCCCTCGAAACTTTTTCGGGCCCACCAAGGGCCCCCGTGCGCCCTGCACACCCCCCCACCACCGTCTCCCGGCCCGCCCGGCGAGCCGGTACACTAGGCGCCACCACCGGCCCGGGCCGGCGCAAGGAGACAGCATGCGGTTCTCGCTAGGACTTCACACCGACAGAGTCGATCTGGGCGACGAGTTCATCCGCGCCGACAGCATCGCCGCCGTGGCGCGCGCCGCCGAGAAGGCCGGCTTCGACGCCGTCCACGTCACCGACCACCCCTTCCCCGCCGACGACTGGATGGCCCAGGGCGGCCACCACGCCCTCGATCCCTTCGTCCCCCTCTCTGCGGCGGCAACGGCCACCACCACGCTGCGCCTCATGACCAACATCTACGTCCTCCCCTACCGCAACCCCTTCCTCGCCGCCAAGTCCGTCACCAGTCTCGACGTCCTCTCCGGCGGGCGGCTCATCCTCGGGCTCGCCTCCGGCTATCTCGAAAAGGAGTTCCACGCCCTCGGCGCCGACTTCGACAACCGCAACGACCTCTGCGACGACGCCATCCGCGCCATGAAGGCCGCGTGGACCACCGCCGGCGTGACCATGGAGGGACATGGCTACTCGGCGCAGGGCCACACCATGCTGCCCCAGCCCATCCAGAAGCCGCACCCGCCCCTCTGGGTCGGGGGCAACGCGAAACGGGCCATCCGGCGCGCCGTCGAGCTCTGCGACGGCTGGATCCCCATGCACAATCCCAGCCAGTTCGCCGGAATCCGCCGTTCGCCCGCCATCAACGACGCCGACGACCTGAAGGACCGCATCGCCTACGCCCGCGAACACGCCGCCAAGGTCGGCCGCACCGCCCCCCTCGAGATCTCCTACGGCGCGCGCGGCACCCGCATGTTCAACAACCCCACCTTCGACTACTCTCGCCTCATCGACAACATCCACGCTCTGGCCGAGGTCGGCATCACCTACATGACCGTCGGCCTCCCCGGCGAGTCCACCAGCGAGCACGTCGAGACCGCGGAGAAGTTCGGCGACAAGATCATCTCCCAACTCGGCTGACGGGGGCAGCGAGGAGGCTCACATGGAACGTCCGCTCCACCTCTACGAACACGTCGACATCGTCGGCCAAGGCGCCTACGAGTACATGGAGCACCTGAAGGTAGACCCCACCGAGGCGATGCCGGGGATGACCAAGCTCCAGGGCACCTTCTACACCATCGGCATGACGGGGCGCTGGCCCCAGGTCATCAACATCTGGGACATCCCCGGCGGGTGGGAGGGCCTGCGCCTGAACATCGACCGCCTCAACCTCAAGCGCCGCAAGGCCTTCTACGAGGGCTGGTGGGACGAGGCCTCCAAGTGGCGCTCCGGCGGGTTCGACCGCATCTGCGTCGGCGTCGAGGGCAGCCCGACGACGGAGGAGATCCGTGAGCGTGGCATCAAGGGTTCCCTGTTCGTCAACGAGCTGACCCAAGTGCGGCCCGGCGCCGCACCCGAGTACCTCGCCGCCGTGCGCGAGGAGCGCCTGCCCCTGCTCGCCGAGTACGGCCATGCCGCCACCGGCCTCTACGAGGTACTGATGAACGACACGGAGGTCGTCACCATCTGGGCCACCGACGTCGACGCCCGCGCCCGCATGTGGGGAGCATGGGCGGCCGCCCGCGGCCTGAGCCGCGAACACGAGGCCGACGAACGGCTCATCGCCTGGGACCGCCGCGCCCGCGACTACGTCACGCGCCGCCGCGAGGAGCTCATGACGCCCCGCCCCGGCTGCGTCTACTCCCCCGACGACTACGAGACCACCACCGAAGCCGACGCCTGGGCGAGAGAAATCCCCAAGTAGCCGCCCGCGTTCGCGGCGGACGGGAGACGCGGCGCGCGTGCCGCGCTACACTACCGCCAACGGAGACCTTTGCAAACTCCGTCGAGGGGAAGAACGCCGCCCGCTGGCCTTGGGAAAGGGATGCGGCGCAGGGTCTTACCCCCTCTCCCGCTGGGAGAGGGTTGGGGTGAGGGCGGGGGGAGGCGGGGGCCGCGCGACCTTGTTGAAGCCCGCCCGCCGAGTTACGCAAAGGTCTCCAAGGGAGGTCTGCAATGCCGTTCGCGCTCGACAACGTCCGCATCGCCGATCTCACCTGGCTGCTCGCCGGAGCGGGTGGCCCGCGCATGCTCACCAGCCTCGGCGCCGAAGACCTCCGCATCGAGTGGAAGGGCCACCTCGACATGATCCGGGCCAGCCCTCCGATCATCCCCGTGGGTGAGGACCGCGACCGCATCCTCGGCGGTCAGCCCGGCCCCGGTAAGCGCGTCGACGGCGGCATCAATCAGGGCGGCCACTTCGCCGGCATCAACGCCGGCAAGCGGGGCATCAGCCTCAACCTGCGCCATCCCGAGGGCAAGGAGCTCTTCAAGGCGATCGTCCGCATCAGCGACATCGTCGTCGAGTGCTTCACCGCGAACACCATGGAACGCCTCGGCCTCGGCTACGACGAGCTGCGCAAGGTCAACCCCTCGATCATCTACATCCAGCAGCCCGGCTTCGGCAAGCGCGGCGAGTACTCCGACTTCGTATCGACGGGCCCCGTCGCCCAGGCGATGAGCGGCCTCACCGAGCAATCGGGGCTGCCCGCGCCGTGGCCCCCCGCCGGGTGGGGCTACTCTTACATGGACTGGAGCGGCGCCTACTACTGCGCCATGGCCATGCTCAGCGCCCTCTACTACCGCTCCCGCACCGGCGAGGGGCAGTACATGGACTGCTCCCAGGCCGAGCCCGCCATCTACATGACGGGCACCGCGATCCTCGACTACGTCGCCAACGGCCGCGAGTCGCGGCGCACCGGCAACACCTCCCCCTACATCCCCGCCGCCCCCCACAACGTCTACCCCGTCCAGGGCGAAGACCGCTGGATCGCCATCGCCGTCTACGACGAAGACGAATGGCGCGCCCTCGCCGGCGCGTTGGGAGACCCCGCGTGGGCCGACGACGAACGCTTCGCCTCCCTCGCTGCGCGCCTCCGCCACGTGAAGGAGCTCGACGAAAGTCTCGCCGGCGAGACCAAGCAGTACGACGGTTTCGAGCTCATGGAGCGCCTGCAAGCGGCGGGCGTCCGCGCCGGCCTCTGCCAGACGGCCGAGGACCGCATGTTCCACGACCCCCAGCTCCAGCACCGAGGCTTCCAGGTCGAGCTCACCAACTCATTCGTCGGAACGTGGCCCGTGAAGGACTTCCCCATGAAGCTGAGCGAGAGCCCGGCCTACGTCGGCGGGACGCTCGACCGCCACTTCCCCGTCTACGCCGAGGACAACGCCTACGTATACGGCGAGCTCCTCAACCTCCCCGACTCCGAAGTAACCCGCCTCCGCAACGACGACGTGATCTAGCGGCACGGGTGTGACAACGGGGTGTAGCCCAAAGCTCCGCATACTTGCTACACAGGAACTAGCATGGCCCACGATCCTGAACTCGTACAACGCGCTGAAGACGTACTGGAACGCATCAAGCAAAACCAGTCGTCTGGGCCGCTTTTCGTAGAGTTCGCCGGAACTCCAAAGAGCGGCAAAAGCTCGTGCATCGAGACCGTCAGGCACTTTCTTCGCCGGGTCGATTTCCGTGTCCTTGCGCCTGCCGAAGGCGCCTCCAGGCGCACTCCCTTCTATCTCAAGAAGGACCTCCCCGCTTTCAACACGTGGTCAGCGTGCTATGCGTTGACGCATATCCTTGAAGGAAAGTACGACGTCGACGACAAGTATCAGATCGCCTTGCTCGACCGCGGCCTTTTCGAAGCCCTCGCATGGTTTGAACTGCTCCGAACCGATGGCATGATTACCGGCGAGGAGGCGGATACCATTCAGGGTTTCCTCTCACTGGAGCGGTGGCGGTCTTCAATCGGCATCGTGTTCTTGTTCCAGATCGACCCCGAGACTTCAATGAAGCGCGAGAATCAGCACACACTCATAGATGACCCAGGACAAGGCGATGAACCCCGACTTCTTGCTAAGGTTAAACAAAGCTTATGAGTCGGTCTCCAAGAAGTTCGAAGACCGCTATGACCTGCACACTATCGACACAAGCGAACCAAAGGGCACGCCCCAAAGATCTACCGCCAAAGAAGTCGTTACGAAGATCCTGGATGTGCTTGATGGGGGACCATCATGATCTCCAACGAACGCGAGATACTGGTGCTGCCGCGGCAATTGCTGTCGACCGAAACCAGATTTGTACACGCGGACCCCACTATGGAGCTCCTAGCTTCGTGGGAGTCCAATGTGGAATGGATATCCAGGACTATCGCGGAGACGCGTCCCGATCGGATTCAGCCGATCCCTTGCGCCCTGATCGACTCAGCCGATGAGCGATTCTACATTTTCCGCCGGACGAGAGAGACTCGCGACGATCTGAAGGGGCGCCTTAGTTTTCTTATCGGGGGTCATGTAGATGGCCCACTGGCCGGACTGGAGTTGCAAGCCGTTCTAGAGGAAACGCTGCGACGTGAAGTCGAGGAAGAGATTGGCGTCACAGATATCCCCGAGCTACGGCTCTTAGGCCTAGTGGCCGACTACTCGACCATCGCATCGTCGCGCCATATCGGCGTAGTCTTCGGAGTAACGCTTCATGGCCGTCTGACTACACATGCCCCGGAAGAGTTCTCGACTAGGTCAAGATTGTCTGGAACAGCGCTCGGCTTAGACGAGCTGTGCGGTCACAAAGCGAACCTAGACCCGTGGTCCTCTATCCTCTACGAGGAATACCTCACACCGCGTTACAACCTGGAACGGAATTTCCAGCGGGCCATGCCGCTCCTTATCCCGGACTAGGTGTGTGCTAGCATTCAACCCCCCATGAACCTCCCCGACATCGCCGACGCGAACCTGGCCCGGCTGCGCGCCAACCCGTACCCGGGCCGGGGTATCGTGCTTGGGCTCGATGAGGAGAGTGCGCACTGGGTGCAGGTCTACTGGGTCATGGGGCGGAGCCCAAACTCACGCAACCGAGTGCTCGAAGCCGAGGGCGCCGAGGTGGCGACCGCGCCCCACGATCTAGCGAAGGTGGAAGACCCCAGCAACATCATCTACCGCGCCATGTCCTCCTTCCACGGCTGGCACATCGTCAGCAACGGCGACCATACCGATAGCGTGGTACAGCACGTCGCGGCGGGCTCGACGTTCGAGACGGCGCTCGAAGGCTGCCGCCACGAACCCGACGCCCCCAACTACACCCCCCGCATCGCGGGCCTCGTCCGACTCAACGGCGAGGACACCGAACTCAAGCTCGCCAAGATCGTCCGCGACCCCGGCGATGAAGAGCACTCAATCCACTGCTTCTACCGCTACGCCGGCTTCGTCAACGGCTTCGGCGCCTGCATCCACACCTATGCCGGCGACGGAGACCCCCTCCCGCCGTTCGACGGCGACCCCTACCCCCTACCCCTCCCCGGCAACATCGACGAGATCGCCGACGCCTATTGGGACGCCCTCGACGCTGACAACAAGGTCGCCCTCGCGGTCAAGACCATCCATTGCGATTCGGGAAGGACCGCGGTGACGGTGCGGAACAAGTTGGACTAGCCGCTACCCGACGGCGTCGGCCAGGATGGAGAGCGCGTTCAGCATCGCGGGGAAGCCGGCGTAGGGCCCGGTCTGCACCATCACCTCGGCCACCTCTTCCCGGGTGAGTCCGGCGCGGGCGTGCTCCTTGGCGTAGAGCGCGATCTGCGTATTGGCCCGCAGCGCCGTGAGCGCGGCCACCGTGCACACCACTCGCGACTTGGTATCGAGGCCGGGCCGGTGAAAGACCTCACCAAAGGGATAGCACCACAGAAGCTCGCGCATGCCCGGGACCGTGTCGTAGACCGTTCCGCTCGTGCCCGTCGGGCCGAGCAGCCGCTCGCGCGTCGCCCGGCCGCGGCGCTCGAGCTCCTCCAGGCTGACGTATGGGCGCACGGGCTGCTCCACCGCGACGCCCCGCTCCTTGAACACCTTTCGCATCGCCGCCGTCGCGTTCACCACCGCCGGCTGCCCCGCGTAGAGCGAGCAATGGACGACCGCCTCCTGGATTTCGAGCGGGGTGAGCAGACCGTTCAGAGCGGTGTTGATGTAGATGCGCAGCTCCACCAATTCACGGAGCACCGTCAGCACCGCGAGCGTCGCCAGCATCCGGTAGCGCCGGTCGAGGCCGGGTCGGCCCCACACCAAGGCGAAGATCGCCTCCGTCGAATACGTCCCCATCTCCGGCGAAGTCGGAATCGAGCCGTCGGGGGCGACGGCGTGCCCCATGCTCCGGCGGACCTCCTCGCCGATCTCTCGCAGCCCTTCCCGTGTCATCTTCGGCGTCGTCATCGTGCGCCCCTCCGGTGTGTGTTCTGGGCGGCGTAGCCTCTGGGAGTCGCGCCGCCCTCATATAATGCTCTAGAGGGGAAGCCCGTCGAGCGGGCTTCTTGGAGGGCCACGGTTCGATGACCGTGCGCGACCGCATCGCCATCGTCGAGGGCGACATCACGCGAGAGCGCGTCGACGCCATCGTCAACGCCGCGAACACGACGCTGCGCGGCGGCGGCGGGGTCGATGGGGCCATTCACCGCGCCGCCGGCCCCGAGCTTCTCGAAGAGTGCCGCGCCATCGGCGGCTGTCCCACCGGCGAGGCGCGCATCACCAAAGGTTACCGGCTGCCCGCGGCGTGGGTGGTCCATACCCCCGGCCCCGTCTGGGGCGGCGGCCGCCGGGGCGAGGACGACGCCCTCGCCTCCTGCTACCGCTCCTGCTTCGTCATCGCCGAGGAGCGCCGCTTCGGCAGCATCGCCTTCCCCGCCATCAGCACCGGCGTCTACCGATTCCCTCTCGAACGCGCCACCCGTATCGCCCTGGAGGAGACGGCGGCGCATCTGGAGCGGAATCCCGTTCTTACCTCGGTGCGGTTCGTCTGCTTCGGTAGGCCCACCTTCGAGGCCTACCAGCGACTTGTCGAGGAGACGGTCTCATGAAGACGCGCGACGCGACCGAGGCCGACCTGCCCCGCATCGTCGAGATCTACAACGTGTCGGTCGCCACGCGCATGTCCACCGCCGACACCGAGCCCGTCACGGTGGAGAGCCGGCTCTCCTGGTTCCGCGAGCGCAACCGCGAGATGCGGCCGGTCTGGGTCATGGAGACGGCCGGGGTGATTTGCGGGTGGCTCAGCTTCCAGCCCTTCCACGAGCGCCCCGCCTACTACATCACCGCCGAGATCAGCGTCTACGTCGCGCCGGAGCATCGGCAGCGGGGCGTCGGACGCAGCCTCCTGTGGGAAGCGGTCCACCGCGGCCCCGAGTTCGGACTGCGCAACCTCGTCGGGCTCATCTTCAAGCACAACACCCCTAGCATCCAGCTCTTCGAAGGCGTCGGCTTTCAAGAGTGGGGGCACCTCCCCGCCGTCGCCGATATGGACGGGATCGAGCGCGGCCTCGTCATCATGGGGCGGCGCCTCTAGCGGAGAGCGGGCTCGGTGCCGGTGCTACAATGCCCGCGGACCACGCGGGCGCCGTATCCGGCGTCTCGCCTTAGGCGGCTTGGATGAATCGGCTCTTCTCAGAAAGCGCCGCGGAGGCGATCCAGAGCGGCGAGATCACGGCACACCGTCCGATCATGGTGGGGTATAACTCGACGTTCCTCGTCGAGATCGACGGCGGCAATGCGGCGGCGCGTCTCGGCGTCTACAAACCCAGCCGGGGAGAGACCCCCCTGTGGGACTTTCCCTCAAACACGCTCTACATCCGCGAGCACCTCGCTTGGGTGGTGAGCACGGCCCTCGAATGGGACCTCGTCCCGCCCACGGTCATCCGCGACGGCCCCTACGGCGTCGGATCGGTCCAGCTCTTCGTCCACGCCGAGCGGGGCCGCCACTATTTCAACCTCGTCGATGAACACAAGCCCGACATGGTGCGCATGGCCGTCCTCGACGTCCTCATCAACAACGCCGACCGCAAGAGCGGACACGTCCTCAAGGACACCGGCGGCGGCATCCACGGCATCGATCATGGACTGTCCTTCCTGGCCGAGAACAAGCTGCGCACCGTGATGTGGGACATCGAGGACGAGCCGATCGGCGACGACCTCAAGCGCGACATTGCCACCGCCGCCGAAGACGACTCCCTTCGCGCATCGCTCGAACGCTACCTCTCACCCAGCGAGGTCGACTCCTTTTACTATCGCTGCCGGCGCATCATCGAAAGCGCGACCCTTCCCCTGCGCGCCTTCGCCGACGCCTGGCGGCCCTACCCCTGGCCCGCGATCTGACGCGCGGCCCCGCCCGGAGGCCTTCCATGAACCGTTGCCAATACACCAAGTGCGACCGCGTCGTCCGCGACCCCAACAAGTACGGCCTCTGCCACGTGCATATCGACATGGCCGACTTCTTCCTCTGGTTCTCCGACACGCTCCAGCGGGCGGAGCGGGCCGGAGGGCGCGGCGCCTCGGTGCGCGCTTCGGGCCTCGTCGTGCCGCCCGGCGCCTCGACGACGTAACCCGTTAACGCCGCGCCGCTCTTGTCACTCCTTGCCTTCTCTTGCTACTATCGTTTCGTTAGCACTCCGCGCGGGCGGGCGCTAATCCCTTGTTCGAGGAGCCTCATGCCGATCTACGAGTACGCTTGCGACGGCGGCCACCGGTTTGAGCGCCGCCAAGGCTTCGACGCCACCCCCATCGCCGTATGCCCCACCTGCGAAGCGCCCTCGGCGCGCGTGATCCACGCGCCCACCGTGCATTACAAGGGGAGCGGCTTCTACACCACCGACTACGGCCGTTCCGGTTCGTATGAGACCGACTCCAAGAGCGAGACCGGCGACGGCGCGAAGTCCGACTCCGCGGACTCCGGCGGCGACAAGGACGCCGCGGAGTCGAAGAAGGACACGAGCGGTTCGAAGGCACCGGCGGCCACCGCTACCAAGGACGCCGACTAAACCGGCGCGGCCCTCGCGTGCGCGCCCTCATCCAACGCGTCGCCTCGGCCTCCGTAGCTGTTGACTCCACCGTCGTTGGCCGCATCGGCCGCGGCCTCGCCGTCTTGGTCGGCGTCGCACGCGGCGACGACGAGGACGACGCCCGCTACCTCGTCGAGAAGACGGCAAACCTCCGCATCTTTCCCAGAGACGAAGAGCCCGACGAAACGGACGCTGGTAAGCGGAGCGGCGGCGGCGAGGGCGGCTTCGACGTCTCGGCGCTCGATTGCGGGGCCGAAATCCTGCTGGTGAGCCAGTTCACGCTCCACGCCGGCACCCGCAAGGGCCGCCGCCCCTCATTCACCGAGGCGGCCCCTCCGGAACAGGCCGAGGCCCTGTTCGGCAAGGTCGTCGATCTCTTCCGCGAGACCGGCCTCACCGTCGCCACGGGCCGCTTCCGCGCGTACATGCGGGTCGACATCCACAACGACGGCCCCGTCACTATCATGATCGACAGTGCCGACCGCCGCCGCTCACGGTCCGGCGGCGCGAAGGAGTAGCGCGTCGCTTCCGTGAGCGCCGCCTTTACGCTAAACTGCCCCCTGCGCTATGGCCAAGGACGAAGACAAGTTTCGCTTCCGCGCGTTGTGGAGCAATTTCCCCACCGGCGTCAGCGTCATTAGTTTCTTCACCCCCGACGGGGCCATCCACGGCATTACCGCCAACTCCGTCTGCTCCGTCTCCCTCGACCCCCTGCTTGTCCTCGTTTGTGTGGACCACAAGGCACGCAGCTTCCCAATGCTGGACGCCAGCGACCGCTTCATCATGAACTTCCTCGCTCAAGGACAGGAGGATCAGTCCAACTTCTTCGCCAGCAGCAAGACGGAGGGCGCGGGCCCCTTCGCGTGGGGCAAGACGGCCTCGGGGCTCCCGACGCTCGACGGCGCCATCGGCTTCCTGGACTGCGCCGTCGACGCCAAGCACAAGGCCGGCGACCACACCATCTTCCTGGGCCGCGTCGATGACATGGCCCTGCGTGAAGATGTCGAGCCGCTGGTCTATGTTCAGGGCAAATACACCAAGGTCGTCAAGCCCGCCGGCTAAAGGCCGCCTGCCGAGGCGGCGTTCCCCTCCGACCCTCTCCCTCTCTGGACACCCTTGCATAACCCAGCCCTGGGAGCGAGGGGTTGGCAGTGGGGGAGGTCTTGCCCCCTCTCCCGCTGGGAGAGGGTTGGGATGAGGGCGGGGGGAGGCGGGGGCTGCGCAACGTTGCCGGAGCCTGTGGCCCAAGGTTACGTAAAGGTCTCCTCTGGGGGAGACTGAGAGAGGGTGTGCGCCGCCAGGCGCGGGCGCCCGGAGGGCGCCCTGTCTCCCCGCGGCAATATTGCGCAAAGAAGAGGGGCCCCGCGGGGCCCCTCTTGCTTATGCCGTGCGAACGGGACTACTCAGCCGGCGGCGCTGGCTCGTTGGCCTTGCTGCTATCGAAGGAAGCGACCGACGCCACGGTGTCGTTGTTCTTGATCTCCATGATGCGCACGCCCTGCGCATTCCGTCCGGTCTTACGGACCTGGTCGAGCCTGGTGCGCAGCATGATGCCCTTGCTGGAGATAATCACGAGCTCCTCTTCGGGGCGCACCACGCGGGCGGCGGCCACCGGGCCGGTGCGCTTCGTAATGTTCAGCGTGATCACGCCCTGCGTGCCACGATGGTGGGGAGTGTAGTTTTCTAAGCGCGTCAGCTTGCCCAGCCCCTTCTCGCCGATGGCGAGCAGGTAACCGCCCTCGACCACTCGCTCGAAGTCCACGACGCGGTCCTCGCCTATGAGCTTGATGCCCCGCACTCCGCTGGCGTTGCGCAACTGAGGCCGCACGTCGGCCGCGGGGAAGCGGATCGCTTGACCCTGCTCCGTGATGCCGATCACGTCGTCACCGTCCTCGACGATCTTGGCGCTGACCAACTCGTCGCCGTCGGCGAGGTTCATCGCGATGATTCCCGGCGTCCGTGCGACGACGTAGGCGAACTCCTTGACCCGTGTCCTCTTCACCTTGCCGCGGCGGGTGCACATGAAGAGATAGTTGTCGTGCTCGAAGTCGCTCGTCGCCACGATCGCGGTCACCCGCTCGTCGTTCTGCACGGGAATGATGTTGACCAGCGGCGTCCCCTTCGCGGCGCGCGTCGATTCTTGCGGAACGCGGTAGCACTTGGTGTGAAGCACACGCCCCCGGTTGGTGAAGAAGAGCAGGTGGTCGTGCGTATCCGCGATGAGCAGATGATCCACCACGTCCTGCTCCCGTGTCACCATCCCCTTCACGCCCTGCCCGCCCCGCCGCTGCACGCGGTAGGCGTCGATCGTGAGGCGTTTGGCGTAGTTGCGGTTACTGACCGAGACCACCACGTTCTGATGAGGGATCAAGTCTTCGTTGGTGAACTCGCGGGCCTCTTGGTCGCTGAGCTCGCTGCGGCGCTCGTCGCCAAAGTCCTCTTTCAACTTGACCGTCTCGTCCTTGACGACGGTGAGAATCTTGCCGGGGTCGCCGAGCAGGTCTTCGAGATACTCGATCCGCTGGCGCAGCTCCTCGAACTCGTCGAGGATCCGCTGCCGCTCCAGCGCGGCCAGGCGCCGCAGCTGCATGTCGAGGATCGCCTGCGCTTGGACCTGGGTGAGGTCGAAGCCAGTCATAAGGGCGCCGCGCGCCGACTCGGCGTCGTCCGACTCCCGTATGGTCCGAATCACCTCGTCCAGGTTGTCGAGCGCCGTGATCAGGCCCTCTAAGATGTGCGCTCGCTCGCGGGCCTTGCGCAGGTCGAACTCGGAGCGCCGGATTACTACGATGCGCCGGTAGTCGACGTACTCCCGAAGGGCCTGGCGGATGTTGAGCACGCGCGGCTGACCGTCCACCAGCGCGAGCATGTTGATGTGGAACGCCGATTGCAGCGGCGTCATCTTGTACAGATTGTTGAGCACCTGCTCGGGCATCGCGTCCCGGCGGCACTCGACCACCATCCGCATCCCCTGCCGGTCCGACTCGTCCCGGACCTCGCTGATCCCTTCGACGCGCTTCTCTTTGATAAGGTCGGCGATCTTCTCGACAAGGCCCGCCTTGTTGATCTGGTACGGCAGCTCGGTCACCACGATCTGCCGCCGCGAGCCTCCCTTCCCCAACTCTTCGATCTCAGCGCGCGCCCGCACTACCACCTTGCCGCGGCCCGTGTGATAGGCGGAGTGGATCCCCTCGCGGCCCATGATGATCCCCGCCGTCGGGAAGTCCGGCCCGCGCACGTGTTCCATCAGGTCGTCGATGGTCGCGTCGGGATGCTCGATCAAGTGGACGACCGCGTCGCACACTTCGCTGAGGTTGTGCGGCGGAATATTCGTCGCCATGCCCACCGCGATCCCCGACGCGCCGTTCACCAGCAGGTTGGGTAGCCGAGCCGGGAGGACCGTCGGCTCACGGAGCGAGTCGTCGAAGTTCGTGGTGAAGTCGACCGTGTCGCGGTCGATGTCGACCAGCATCTCTTCGGCGATACGGGCCAGCCGCGCCTCGGTGTAGCGCATGGCGGCCGGCGGGTCGTTGTCGACGCTGCCGAAGTTGCCCTGCCCGTCGATGAGCGGGTAGCGCATCGAGAAGTTCTGCGCCATGCGCACGAGCGCGTCGTAGACCGGCGCGTCGCCGTGGGGATGGTACTTCCCCAGCACCTCGCCCACGATGCGGGCGCTCTTCTTGTACGGGCTGTTGGGGCGGACCCCCAGCTCCTCCATCGCATAGAGGATGCGGCGGTGGACGGGTTTCAGGCCGTCCCGGACGTCGGGAAGCGCGCGGGCCACGATCACGCTCATGGCGTAATCGAGGTACGAGCTCCGCATCTCCTCTTCGAGCTTGATGGGGCGGACGTTGCCGATGCTCTCTAGGACCATACGCTTACCTCAGAAGTGCCCGCGCTTACGGCCTTGGGGATACCCCAAATTCGCGGGCCGCCTCGACGAACCCGGTGAAGAGCTTTCGGTGATGCCGCGGAACCTCTTCGCGGCGCTCGGGATGCCATTGCACGCCGACCACCCACCGGTGGCTGCTTCTAGGGCTATCGAGGGCCTCTATTATACCATCACCTACTGAATAAGCCGATACCAAAAGCCCCGGTGCCTTTCCCTTGTGGGTGACGGCCTGGTGGTGGAGGCTGTTGACCTTCATGAACCCGCCGACGCCAACGATATTGGTGATGCGGCTCCCCGGCGGTACGAACACCTCGTGGTAGACCGGCTCCTGCCCCGGTCCATCGGGACTCCGGTGATCGAGGACGTGCTGGTCCAACGAGCCGCCGAGCGCCACGTTGATCGCCTGCATCCCACGGCAGATGCCGAACACCGGCATGTCCCGCTCGATGGCCGCGCGAATCAACCCGAACTCCGTCTCGTCGCGGCCCCGCTTCACCCGCGTCTCAGGGTGACGCTCCTGACCGTAGAGCGTGGGGTCCACGTCGCCCCCGCCGGTGAGGAGCAGCCCGCTCACCTCCGCGAGCACGTCCTCGGCCGGCCCACCCGCCGCCAGGTCGATGACGACAGGCGAGCCCCCCGCATCTTCCACGGCTTCCGCGTAGAGCGCTGCGGGCTCCTCACGGGACTCAGTAACGCCAATCACCGGACGGGCCATGACGTCAGGATAACAGCCCCGCGCTCTGGTAAATATCCCCTGGCGCCTTCGGGGAAGCACGGTGCTACAATTGCGCCTCTTCGCGGGGGTGGGGATGCAGCGGGCGAAAGTGCTGATCGTTCTGACGCTGCTCGTACTGGGGTTCGGGCTCGCCACCGGATTCCCCGTCTTCTTCCGCATGTTCTACGTGTTCGGCCTGCTGCTCGTCATCGGGCTGGGCTGGACGGCCTTCTTGGTCCGGGGCATGCGCGTCGACGTCGCCCGGGCCAACCTCCGCACCGTCGCCGGCCAATCGATAGCCGAGCACGTCCACGTGCGCCGGACCGGACGGTGGCTCCAAGGCTTCATCGAAGTGCGGGAGTCGACCGATATGCCGATCGAGCCGCCGGGAGCGGTCATCGGTCTCGGCGGCTCGACGGACATGCGGATCGGCCTCGACGTTCCCTGCCCCGTGCGCGGAGTCTTCCGCCTCGGCCCCATCCGTGTCACCGCCTCCGATCCTCTTGGTCTCTACAAGATGGAGCGCGGAGCGGGGCGGCAGAACAGTGTGATCGTCCACCCCGAAACGGTGGACCTGCCCAACTTCGTGCTCTTGCCCGCCGATCTACCCGCCGAAGGCTCGGTTCGGCGGCGCAGCCAGCACTCGACCACCAACGCCTACGGCATCCGCGACTACTACTGGGGCGACAGCCTCAACCGCATTTCGTGGAAGGCCACAGCGCGGCACGATCGGCTCATGGTCAAGGAATTCGAGGTCGAGCCGGCCAACAACATCTGGGTGCTCGCCGACATGGAGCGCCGCGCCAACGCCGGCCCCGCCGGCCGCGACATCGAAGAGACCGCCGTCCGCGTGGCCGCCTCGATCTGCCGCCGCTACTCCGAGGGCGGCTACCCCGTCGGCTTCATAGCCCACGGCGACGAGCGCTTTGTCCTCGACGCGCAGCGCGGCTCCGACCAACTCATGCACATCATGGACGCACTCGCGGCGATTCGCGCCTTGGGCAACCGCCCCCTGCTCGACATGATCGCCGATCTCCATACGCGGGTGGGGCGGTACACCTCCGTGGCGCTTGTCACCGCCTCGCCCGATGACGAGTGGCTCGACGGCGTCCGTCATCTCCTACAGCGCAACGCGCGGGTGACCGCCGTGATCGTCGATGGCGACCCTGCGCGCGGCGGCTACCCCGACGCGGCGTACCGCACCGCCGCCACCAACACGCCCACCTACGTCATCAAGGCCGGCGCGCGCGCGCCGGAAGACCTCATCGCCGTCGCCCACGGCGCGGCGGGGCGCCCCTTCGGCGGATTCGCTCCCGGAAGGGCGGCCGTCTGATGGCCCGGTGGCTTCGAGAGACGCGGGCCAGCCCCAAGTCGGGAGAGGTCCGCTCCCTGCTCACGCCCTCCGAGGGCTGGCTCACCGTGCTCCTGCTGTTCGGCGTGCAGATCACCCCGGTGGTCGCGGTCCACACCTCGGACTGGGTCGATCCGTCACCGCGGCTATGGCTCATCGCCGTCGCGGGGTTCATCATCGGTCTGTCCGCCGCCAAAGCCGGTGGACGCGGTGCCTACCTGGCCGCTGCCTTGCTCGGCGCCGCCCTGGGAGCGGGCCTCGCCGTCTGGGAGACGGCGGGCACGCTCTCCGGCCCCCTTGGCGGGCGCTTCGGTGAAAGCTTCGACCGCGTAGACGCGTGGATCGGCGCCATTGGCGACGCGGGCGGCATCAGCAACGACAGGCTGCCTTTCGGCTTCGGGCTGGCAGTCCTCTCCTTCGCCATGCCCTTCCTTTCGACCCTTCTCTACTTCCGCTACCACTGGGGCTGGCCCGCGGTGATCATCCCAGCGCTGGCGCTGCTCACCAACCAGACCTACCTCCCGAACTCCCACTACGTCGTCCCCACGTTCTTCTTCCTCCTGCTCTCGATCCTCTTCCTGGGCCGCATCTACTACCTGAGCCGGCTCGAACACTGGCGACAGCAGGGGACCAAGCGCGTCGCGGGGCGCTACAGCTTCGTCATGAACGTCGCGGCGCTGACGGCGGTCGTCTTCGCCGCCGGATGGTCGATCCCAAACACCGACGTGGTTATTCCCAAGCTGCGCGACGCTTACCAGGACGCAAGGGGCCCCTGGCGCGGCCTCGAAGACGAGTTCGAGCGCGTCTTCGCCGGCATTCCCTCGAAGCGCGGTTCACCCCTCCACAGCTTCGGCGGGGCGCTGCCGCTGCGTGGCGGGATCAATCCCGGCTACGGCCCCGTGTTCAGCGTCGTCACCGACGTGCCGGCCTATTGGCGCGGGCAGAGCTACGACTTCTATCAGGGCCGGGGCTGGATCGCCCTCGAAGAGTTGCGCGCGGAGAGAGACCTGAGCGACATCGACCTGGTACCGCGCTCCGACGCCTACCGCAAGCAAGAAATCGTCGCCCAACGTTTCGTGCTGCACGAAGAGACCGCCGTGCTGTTCGCCGCGGGCAGTCCCGTCGAGTTCAGCGTGAACGCGAAGGTCGAGCTCGCGTCGCCTCGGGTCTACGAGATCGACCTGCGCGGCGGCGAGTCGTCGCCCGACCTGCCTGCGGACATCGCCGCCGTCGTCGGCGAAGTCGCCGCCGTCCGCGGCGGGCGTGCCGAAACGCAGGCCCTGTTGCCCGAAGGCACCCGCGTGATCGGGGAGAGCGGCGGCGCCATCGAGGTGAGCCGCGATCCGCCGGACGTCCCCGATGTGCTCGCCGCGGAGGCGCGAGGACGCCTGAAGGCGGGCGAGTCGTACGAGGCGCTCTCCGTCATATCGATAGCCACGCCGCAAGACCTGCGCGGCGCGGGTTCGGCCTACCCCAAGTGGGTCACCGACAACTATCTCCAGCTCCCCGAAGAGCTTCCGCCCCGCGTGATTGACCTCGCCGAGACCCTCACCGCTGGAATCGAGAACCCCTTCGACAAAGGCTTGGCCATCGCCGCGCATCTCCGCAGCTATCAGCAGACCTACGCCATTCCCACGCCGCCGCTGAACGTCGACGCCATCGACCACTTCCTGTTCACCCAGCAGGCCGGCTACAGCGACTACTTCGCCTCCGCTATGGCGGTGCTCTTGCGCGCTTCCGACGTCCCCGCCCGCCTCGCCAGCGGCTACGCCACCGGCGACTTCGACCAGGCGTCCTCCGCCTACACCGTGACCTTCGCCGACGCGCACAGTTGGCCGGAGGTCTTCTTCCCCGGCTTCGGCTGGATCCCGTTCGAGCCCTCCCCCGGCCTCGAGCCGATCGTGCACGGCCCTCCGCCGCCCCCCGACCTCCGGTTCAACCCGGGCGGACTCGACATCTTCGAACCCCTCGACGAGTTCCTCGACCTCTACGACCCCGCACTGTTGGACCTGCCGGACGTCGTGCGTCCGCCCGAGGAGACGAGCGTCACCGGCGTCTTCCTCGCGGTGTTCATTCGCATCGGTCTGGCCCTCGCCGCATTGGCGGGGCTCATCGCGGGCCTGTTCTTGCTGGTCTTCCTGACCTGGCAGGCCGGCTTCATCGGACTTCCCTACGCCCACGGCCTCTACGCCCGGATGGCCCGCCTCGGCGCCTACGGCGGCATCCGCCCCACGCGAGACCAGACACCGGTCGAATACGCCGCGCGGCTCGCCGACGGCATGGCGCTCGATCCAGAGGACGCCATCGCGGTCGCGCACGGGTTTGCGAAGGTGCGCTACGGCGCGCGGGGCCTCTCCGAGGAAGAGCGGCTCCAACTCCAAGAGCGCTGGGCGGCACTCCGGGGTGCGCTCATCGGCGCGCTCGTCCGGCGCATCGACCCCAGGCGCTGGGGACGCTCCTAGCGGCCTCGCCTTTCGCCCACCAGCGCGCCGTCCTCCAGCTCGAGGACACGGTGGGCGAACTCCAAGGCGGCGCGGTCATGCGTCGCGATGACGACCGCGACGCGCTCGCGGTCCGCGATCTCGGCGAGCAGTTCAAATATTGAGCGCGCCGTCCTCGAGTCCAGCTCGGCGGTCGGCTCGTCGGCCAGCACGAGCGGCGGCTCGTGCGCCAGCGCCCGCGCGATGGCGACTCGCTGCTGCTCGCCGCCCGAGAGCTCGTAGGGCCGGTGCCGGACGCGGTGACTGAGACCAACAGTGTCGAGCGCCTCGCTGGCGCGTGACTCTCGGACCTCCCGCGAAGCCCCGGCGATCCGCAGCGGCAACTCCACGTTCTCTTGGGCCGAAAGCAGTGGGAGCAGCCCGAAGCTCTGGAACACGAAGCCGATCTTCGACCCCCGGAACCGCGTCAACTCACCCTGCGTCATAGCGGCGGTGTCACGGCCTTCGAGATAGACGGCGCCGTCGCTCGGCATGTCGAGCCCTCCAAGCAGGTTGAGCAGCGTCGTCTTGCCCGATCCCGACCTCCCCAGCAGCACCACAAGCTCCCCGGGAAAGATGTCGACGCTGACGCCGCCGAGCGCCGCGACGGTACGCCCGGCCGCCTCGAACCGCCGCCCGACTCCGCGCGCCGACGCGACAGCGTCTTCCGGTACACCGTGCTCCTGCTCCATCTCCCTCACGCTCTCCCCGCTCATTCTTCGCCGGGCCGCAGTACGACCCGGCCGTCCTCTACGGCCACGCGGGCGCGCTCGCCGATGCCGGCGCGGTCCAGCGCCTCACGTGGAATTCGCACCCGTCCGCCGCTGTCGACGATGGCCGTCTCGGCGCGCTCGCCCTCGCGGGGGTCATCCGAGCGGAAGCTGTGATAGCGCACCGTCTCCGTCGAGGTCTTGCCGTCGGCGATGGCTACGACCCGGTCGGCGCGCTCGGCCACGTGCTCATCGTGCGTCACGATGACAATCGTCGCGCCGTAGGTACGGTTCACCGAGCGGAACAAGTCGAGTATCTCAAGGCTCGTCGCCGTGTCGAGCTCGCCGGTGGGCTCGTCGGCGAGCAGCATCGGCGGGTTGTTGGCCAGCGCCGTGGCGATGGCCACGCGTTGCTGCTCGCCGCCCGAGAGTCGGTCCACGGTGTGCTCGGCCCGATCGCTCAAACCCGTGAACTCGAGCAGCTCAAGCGCCCGCTCGGTGCGCTCCTTCCCGCCGCGCCCCGACAGCAGTAACGGCAGTTCGACGTTCTGCTGGGCCGTCAGGTACGCCACTAGGTTGCGGCTCACCTGTTGCCACACGAAGCCAATGCCCGTCCGCCGGTAGTCGACGAGATCCCCTTCCGACATCTTCAGCAGGTTCTGCCGGTCCACGGTCACTCGACCGGCCGACGGCGTCTCGTAGCCCGCCAGAATGTGGAGCAGCGTGCTCTTCCCGCTGCCGCTCGGCCCCACGACGGCCATGATTTCGCCCGTGCGTATCTTGAGGTCGAGCCCGCGCAGTGCGACAACCTCGAGGTCCGCCACCTTATGAATCTTGAACAAGTCCTCGCAGACCACGTAGGGCTCGCCGCCCCGTGAGTCGCGCCGCCACGTGTCCCGCGCGTAGCGCTGCGTCATCATCCCACCTCCCCGAGCCGCAGGGCCCGGTGCATGCCGAACCGGATCAGCGCCGCGATCATACCGGCCCCCGCCGCCAGGAACGCCACCGCCATCGTGCCGTAGGTTATCGCCAGGGCCACGGGGTTCATCTCCGCGGCGAACGGTGGCAGCACCCGCGCCCCTTCCTCGGTTAGACCCAAGAACGGCATCATCACCCCGATCAAGTAGTACCCGATGAGGCCCCCGAGCCCCAGACCGATCACGAGCATCAGCGTCTGTTCAATCAGCACGATCGTCGCCAGCCCGCCCGTCGAAAGGCCGATGCCGCGCAGCAGGCCGAACTCCACCCTGCGCCGCTGCGCCTGCACGTATCCATACACCCCCACACCGAGCAGCGACGCGAAGAGCACCGCCGCGAGCGAGATGAAGAGTATGCCCTTCCAGCCCGCCGCCGTCAGCGGGTCGGCCTGAAGGTCCTGTTCGATGGCGTCGCGGTCAATTGCGCCCAGCCCCATCGACTGCTGGATGCCGGCGATGAAGCGCTCTCGCTCTGGGCCTTCGAGCCCGGTCGTCACCCAGACCTCGTTCGGCTGCCAGTCCCGCGCCCGGTCGGCGCGGTTCAGACGTCCGAGAAGGCCGTCGAGATCGAGCACGAGGAACCCCTGCTCGAAGGGATCGAGCGTGGGGAAGAACTCGGCGGTCTCCACGATCTCGATAGGAATACGGTGACTCGCGATGGAGAGGGCGATCCGGTCGCCGTGCTCCAAGCCCTCCTGCTCGAGCGCTGTCCTGCTCGCCAGCGCGGGCATCGGCGCCGAGGCGGAACGGGTCTCACCAAAGCTGATTCCATGAGTCGAGCCGAGCCCCGTCGTTCCCCACGTAAACGCCGCCGTGGCACCCTCGCCCCCCGGCCGCACCGGTCCGGCTTCGAGATGCAGCGCGTCCACCACCGCGACAAGCGCGTCCTCGATCGCCGCCGCCCCCGCCGCCGCGCCAAATTCCTCGACCGGCACACGGCCCCCCGGCGTCACCCCGTGCGCCTCGTCGAGATAAATCGCCCCGGGTTCCAGCGCGGCGCCGCCCATTTGTTCGATGGTGAGCGACACTAGCGCGACCGGAGGCTCTGGGGCCACGAAGCGCGCGCGTCCAAATCCGGTCGAGGTGAACGCTGCCTCGTATAGCCGCCACTCGCCCGCCACCAAGCGGCCCATGTCGTAATCGACATGGCGCCCGTTCGCGTCCCGGACTCGGGCGCGCAGCGTGACGTCCCGCCGCGGAGTCTCCGCCATGAGCCACACGCCAAGGCCCGATGCGTCGGCGGGAAGGAGGACACCCCTCGTCGGAGCGTCCTCGCGCAAGGTGCTCATCAGCCGGCCCAGCGGTTCACCAGCGAAGTCGTCCCGCCACCAGGCCACGTCGCCGAACGTATCGGGGTCCACGCCCAGCACATTAAAGCGGCCCCTCGAAAACAGCCCGAGTAGAGGCCGTCCGGTCGTCCGGAAAGCTGGCGTCGCCGCCTCCCCGATCCCACCAAACTCCTCGTCGAACGCCGTCGACGGACCGCTGCGGGCGAGGTCGGCGCCCTCGAACAAGACGTCGCCGCCGGAGGCATAGCGCGCGCGGTCGGCGTAGTTGCGGTCGAGCGTGGCGCCGAAGTTGATGGCGAACATCGCCACGGCGCCGGCGAGCAGGAGCAGCAGGAGCGGCCTCGTGAACGGCGCGGGTTCTCGGGACATCCGCCACAGCGCCAACGGCGCCGCGGCGTGGCGCAGACGGGAGACCGCCCAGCCAAGAACGGCCGTCATCATGGGGAAGAACCGCAGCAGGAGTAGCGCGGCGGCCAGTAGGAAGAGCGCGGGGGCGGCCAGCAGGACTTCGTCCACCGCCTCGCCGGCGAAGAGCGCGTCCGTCACCACCGTGCCCCGCGAGGCAAGCTCCCAGAACAGCAGGCCGGCGATGAGGCCCAGGAAGATATCGAGATAGTAGCGCGTAAAGAACGGCGCCCCGCGGGGCCGTGACAACTCCGTGTGATGCGTGAGGGGGTTCAGCCCGGCCGACCCGACCGCGGGCAGCAGCATCGCGGCGAGGGCCAACGCCGCCCCGCCCAGGGAAAGGCCATAGGCGGCTGGGGTCAGGCTCACCGGCAGCACGCCCTCGTTGAAGGCCGAGAACGCCGGCGTGAATCCCATCAAGCCGGTCACGGCGAACGCGATGGGCGGACCGGCGAAGAACGCCGCAACCGCGATGAGACCTGCCTCGCTCAGATACAACAGGAAGACCTGCCCCCCATCAGCCCCCCGCGAGCGCAGAAGCGCAACCTCCGCCGCGTTCCGTTCAACCACGACGTTGGACGCCATGACCAGGTAATAGAGGACGACCCCCAACATCATTACAAGAAGCACCGAGAGCGGGATGCGCCCGAACAAGTCCCGCGTCTCGAAATTCGCCAGCGCCCCGTCGAGCCCGGTCACCGAGCGGTAGCTTGCAAGCCTGGCGCGGAGATGATCGTCTGTCCGATCGAGGCCGAACCTCGCCAGGCCTGCGCTGTCGGCGTCGATTAGTGCCGGGTCGACGAACAGCCCCCACGCATAGTCCGACTTCATGCTGGGAAAGAGGCGCCCGACGCCCCGGAAGAACGTCTCTTCCGGCACGTACATGGCGATGAAGTTGTCCTCGCGCGTCGATTCCACGTAGCGTTGCAGGTCCCTCCGCCAGAACCGCGCCTCCGCGTCGACGGGCCGCACGACGCCCGTGATCCGCGCCACTGCGTAGGCGGTCACGTCTTCCCAGTAGGGCACGGCCATCAGCCGGTCTCCGACGGAGAGGCCCTGCCGCTGCGCCGTCCGCTCCAGCACCACCACTGGTATCTCCGGGAAGCCGAGCGGCTTCTCGTCTGCGTCCAACTCGACGCCGACGGTCTCGGGCCAGCCGCCCTCGACCAACGAAACGTGCTCGTCGAACAGCGTCTGATAGAAGAAGAAAGCGCGCAGCCGGGGATCGATGCGGTCCTGTTCGTCGCCGACGATGTTCTCCGGCGAGGCGTCCACCGGCGCGCCGCCGCGCCCCACGTCGTTCACGAAGAACGTCGCGCCCTCCAAGCTTCGAGTCGAGCCCTCGACGAACCACTCGACGTTCCGCGAGATAGCGAGGTCGACCTCGCTCTGGATGGTCCGGTAGGACGACTCGCGCGACGGCGCGAAGCTCGATATCAGGTCCACGTCGAGCTCGTGCCGCGCCTCACCCTCGAACGAGCGGTCGAGCCCGAGTTGGCGGACGGCATCGCCGTAGATCGACGAGCTCGAGAGGATCGCCGAGGCGATGACGGCGCCGGCGAGCAATGGCGCGAGCAGCCGCCAGCGGTGCCGGGCGCGCCGGGCCGCGAACCGCGTGATGCCGAGGAGCGCGCCCATCAGATGTCACTCCCCTCGCGCAGCGTCCGCCATGCCTCTGTCTTCGCATAGCGCCACGCCGCCCACGCCAGCAGTACGATGGCGGCCCCGGCGGCGGCGAGCGCGACCCACGCTACCCCGCTCCAATCCGTCTGCGCCGCGAACGGTGGCAGGACGTTCCGCCCCCGCTCGGTGTGCTCTAAGAACACGATCATCATCGCGTGGGCCCGGCTGCCAATCAGCCCTCCGATCAGCGCCCCCGCGCCGATGATGGCGGCGTGGACGCAGCCATGCGCCAGAAGATTCGCCCGTCCCGACAACCCCAGCGCGCGCAGCACCGCGAACTCGCGCCGCCATCGGTACGACGCCGCGTAGGTGTAGCCGAGGTACCCGCCCGCGGTCAGCACCACGAGCACGAGCAGGATCGAGAAGGACACGCCCCGGCTCCCCACACCCACCAGCGGATCGGAGACCAAGTTGAGCAGCTCCGCGTCGCCCTCGATCACGACGTACTGGCGAAACGGCGAGGCGCGGATGCCATCCAGAAAGGCGGCCCGCTCCGCCTCGTCGTCGCTCAGCGACAACCACACCTCGTTGGGCCGGGCCTGCGCCCCACGGAACAGGTTCGCATAATGCAGCAGCGTATCGAGGCTGCCCAGCACGAACGGCCCCGACGGGTCCATCGTGGGGAAGAACTGGATCGAGTCCACAATGGTCACCGGCATCGGCACGCCGGCGACGCGCACGTCTACGGTGTCGCCGGCGCGGCGGCCCGTCTGCGCCAGGAAGCCTTCGCTCCCGATCACGGGCAGCGGTTCGTGATAGTCGGCGGGATAGATACCCCGCCTCCCCACGCCAGAGACCGCTTGCCACGAGAGCTCGAGCGTCGGCGCGCCGCCACGCGTGACCTCCGTATCGGCCACGATCTCTTCGCCCACGAGTTGGCTCGTCCTCATCACGCCCCAGCGGGTCGTGGAATCGAGGGCGTCGACGACGACGCGCCGGCCGCCGGCCGTGGCGGTCAGGTCCGACAAGTTGAACCGCCCCGAGCTACTGAACCCGTCCACCAGCACGTCCATCGGCGCGGGGTCGTCGGGAAAATCGAGCTCGAAGATGAAGAGCGATTGCAGCGTGAGCGCCCCTTCGAGCGGCCCGTGGCGCGTGCCGATCTCGGCTTCGAGGTAGCGCCACTCGGTGAAGTCGAGCCTACCGAGCCGGAACCGCCGGTCCACGCCCGCCTCGTCCCGGACGCGCACCCACAACGACTTGCTTAGGTACTCCTGGTCGGGGCGGATCCAAACGCCCAGCCGCGTTGTTCCTTCAGGAAGATCAAGGCCGCGCAGGATCGACCGCCCCGCCTCGACCTTCCTCAGCAGTGTAAAGAGATCGGTATCGGAGAAATCCTCGCGGTACCAGCTCACACGGTGAAACTTGAGCGTGTCGACGGCGAGAAGCTGGTAATCGCGCGCCGAGGCGAAGGCGCCGGGGCCGGTCCGGTAGACAGCGCCCGCGACATCCACGCCGGCGTAGGACTCGAACTCTCCGGCGATGTCGGCGTCCGCGGTGAGCCCGCGTGGCAAGCCGACAAGGCGCGCGTCGCTCCCCGCGAAGTACAGGCCGCGGTCGGCGAAGCTCCGCTCGATCGTCTCGTGGTAGCTCGCCGCGAACATCCCCATCCCCGCCGTCAGCGAGATGATCAGGGCGGGGCGCAGAAAGGCCGCGGGACTCCGCGCCATCGTCCAGAGCCCAATGGCGGGCCACGCCCTTGTCGAGAAGCGTGATACCCCGAACGAGACGGCGTCGAGCAGGTACGGTGCCGCCCGCAGAACGAGTAGGGCGAGCGAGGCCATGAGCAGCACGGGCGCCGCGAGAAGCAACTCGTCGATGGAGTCCTCACCGAAGATGCGCTGCGTCACCAGCGAGCCGCGCTGGGTGAGCTCCCAATAGAGAAGCCCGGTCACGGCGAGCAGGAACACGTCGAGGTAGTAGCGGTGGAAGCCGAGGAGTCGGCCGGGCCGGCCCGCGGCCGAGCGGGCGTCCAGAACGTTGAACCTTGCCCCCTTCAGCGCGGGAGCCGCGAGCGCCGCGAAGGCCAGCGCCCCGCCGATGACCGCGAAGACCCACACCGACGCAGTCATCTCGGCGGGCAGGGGCGCGCCGCCGGTCACGTTCCCAAACGGCGGCGCGCGTCCCAGTTGCGGGACCAGGGCCCAGGCAAGGAGCGGCCCCGCCGCCACCGCCGTGGCGCTCAGGACCAGCGCCTGCCAGAGGTAGATCCCGACCGCCTGCAGGCCGTTGGCCCCGCGCGACCGGAACAGTGCGATCTCGGAAAGCTGCCGCTCGACCGCCGCGTTGCCGATCACGACTAAGTAGAAGAGCGCTACGCCCGACACCGTGATCGCCATGATCAGCACCGGGATACGGCTGAAGAAGAGCTTGTCTTCGTAACGTTCCAAGGTGCGCGTCAGCCCCGAAAGCACCGTCGAGCCGGGGAACCTGATGGGGACCTCGTCCTCGAACGTCGTCATCGCCTCGCGGAGCGCTCCGGCCTCGGTCGCCTCGATGTTGCTGCCGTCGAGGAAGAAGTAGAACCAGTAGTCGGCGCGCAGGCCCCGCCGCCCGCCGGAGAGGTCGGTGAAGAACGTCTCGTGGGGCGCCACCAGCGGGACCATCGGGAGCTCCTCGCCCGTGGTGAAATCGGCCTGGAGCGAGAACGGGTCGGCGACGAACTGCCAATAGCGGTCGCGCCGGTCGAGCGGCTCGACGATGCCGACGATCACCGTCTCGACGCTCACGCCGGTGCCGTCCCGTCCCGTGGAGAGCGCGATGTGCCCCCCGAGGCCGGCGCGCAGAGAGCGCGCTGAGTTCGCCCCCAAGGCCACCTCCACCGCGCCGCCGTCCGCCGACGCTCCCGCGCGGGGCAACCGTCCTTCCAGCACGCGCACGCGCGGCTCATAGGCATCGAACGACTGGATACGGCCGCGTATCGCGCCGCTGAAGATACTCTCCTCGGGGAGCGCGGCCCACACCGATGAAGTGGCCAACTGCGACCCCTCGGCCTCGATATATGGCCCCGCGGCTTCGCCGATCCGCTCGCGCACGTCCGCTTGTGTGGCCGTGAACACACCCCGGCCGGGAGGTCGCCCCGGCACAAGCACGGCCACGTCGATGACGCCGGTTCGCTCGTACTGGAGAGCGTGCCGCAGCCCCAACTCGCTCAACGCGTTCAGATAGAGCGGCGAGCCCGCCAGCACCGCTGTGGCGAGGAGCACGCCGGCAAAGAGCGCCGCCAAGAAGCGTGCGTCGGACCGGGCGCGCCTCCAGATCAGCACCAACGGCGACGTGACGGCTGAGAGCATGCGGCTCATTCGCGCTCCTGAAAAGGCCAACAGTATAGGCGCTGCCTTCGCTGAGCGCGTTCCGCGCAGTCCTCCCCATCAACGGCGTCGATGGAGCGGCGGGCGCGCGTATAATCGACCCGGCGCTTTCTAGAGAACCTCCACCCAAGTCAGGAGTGCTCCATGGCGGATGTGTGGCCCTTCGCCGGTCTCCGGTTCGATCCGGCGCGCGCCCCCCTCGGCGCGGCGCTCTGCGGACCGTTCGACATGATCTCGCCCGGCGACCGCCGCCGCCTGCTCGACGCCGGCGGAGTCAACGCGGTGCGCCTCGAAGCGCCCGACCCCGCGGCCCTGCCCGACCCCTACACCAACGCGGCACAAACCCTCGCCGCATGGCTCGCCGACGGCGTGCTCCGCCAGGACGAGGCCCCTGCCTACTACGCGGTGCGCCATCGGTTCATCCATGAGGGCCGACCCTATACGCGGACCGAGCTGCTCGGCGCCGTACGGCTCAGTCCACTGAGCGCCGACGGTCCGGTGCGCCCTCACGAGGGAACTCGCAGCGGCCCCAAGGAGATCCGCTTGAAGCTGATGCGGGCCACGAGCGCAAACTTCAGCCCCATCATGACGCTCTACCGCGGCTCCGCCGGTCTCGCAGACCTCCTCGACCGCGCCCTCGAAGCCCCCGCGGCACGCGCCGAGATCGGCAGCGGCGAGTCCTTCGAGATGGCCGCGCTGACCGCACCCGAGCACATCGCCGCCATCTACCAGGCCCTCGCCGGCTCCCCCCTCTACGTCGCCGACGGCCACCACCGATACGAGACGGCGCTCCACTACGCCGCATCCATGAACGGCTCGGCGGGCAACGGCGGGACCGGCGCCGCCGCCCACAACTTCCTCATGACCGCCGTCGTGGCGATGGACGACCCCGGCCTGCTCAACCTGCCCTACCATCGCCTGCTCCGCGGGCTCGGGCCCGAACAGATCGAACGCCTTCAAGTCCGCCTGGCCGAGTGCTACGTCGAGGAGCGCCGCGCGGCGGAAGCCGACCCCACCGCCATCGCCAGCCGCGCGCTGGCCGACCTTGAAGACGATGAGGCGGTCTTCTCCGTTTGGGGCCTTGATCCCGGCGTCTTGACCACGCTGCGCCTTCGGGACGACGCGCTCGTCGCCGAGGTCGCGGCGCGCACCGGCCGGTCGCGCGCGGGGGCCGGCCTCGCGCCCGCGCTCTTCCGCGAGACGCTCCTTATCCCCGTGCTCGGTATGGACGAGGAGACGGCGGAACGCGAAGGGCTCCTATCCTTCGAGACGAGCGCCGTCAAGGCCGTCGAGCGCGTCTCGCGCGGCGAGGCGCAGATCGCCTTCCTGCCCAAGGCAGTCCCCATGGACGTCTTCCGGCAGGTCTCCGACCTCGGCGAGCGGCTTCCCCCCAAGTCGACCTGCTTCTATCCCAAGCTGGCCACCGGGCTCGTCTTCCGCCGCCTTCAGGGAGAGTTGGCAAGCCCTAGCCGCTAGGCTATCGTGTCCGCGCCGTGGGCGAGCGCGAACGGCGGCCCAAGGCGGGGGGAGGCGTTCCATGACGTCGAAACCGCAAGATTTCACCGATCGCTACGTGCAGGTCGGCTCGCTGAAGATGCACTACCTCGATTGGGGGAACCACGGCGCGCCCCAGATGCTGCTCCTCCACGGCGGCTCCCAATCGGCGCACAGTTGGGACGAGTTCTCCCGCAACATGCGGAGCGACTTCCACGTCATCGCGCTTGACCAGCGCGGCCACGGCGACACCGACTGGTCGCCCCGCTGCGTCTACACCCTGCGGGCGCACCTCCGCGACATCACCTCCTTCGTGAAACAGGTGGGTCTCAACCGGTTCGTCCTCGTCGGCCTCTCGATGGGCGGGATGAACTCCTACGCCTACACCGCGATACACCCCGAGGAGGTCCGCCGCCTCGTCATCGTCGACGTCGGCCCGGAAATGATGAAGAAGGGCGGCGAAGCCATCCGCCGCTTCACCAAGGTGCAGCGGCTCCCCAGCTTCGAGGCCTTCGTGGAGCGCTCGCTGAAGTACAACCCCTTGCGCACCGAGGAGCAGATCCGCGACCGGCTCTCCCACCACCTGCGCGAGTACCCCGACGGCAATTGGGGCTGGAAGTGGGACCACCGCCGCTTCGGCAAGCAGGTCGGGCCGCGCGACCCCAAAGACCTGTGGGCCGACGTCAACCGAATCCGCACGCCGACGCTGCTGGTGCGCGGAGCGAAGAGCGACATCTGGTCCGCCCGCGCCGCCGAGCGCGTCCGCGACGCGATCCCGGGCAGCTCCCTCGTCACCGTCGAGAACGCTGGCCACACCGTCGCCGGCGACAACCCCCCGGCCTTCTACGCCGCCGTCAAAGGCTGGCTCCAAGACAGCGGCGCCTGGCCGAACTAGGCCCCCCGCCCAGCGCCGGGCCCAACCCCGCCCACAACCTGCCCGCCAGCCGCGGCACGATTACCGCATAAGGGCGCCGGCGTTGGCGTCGACGATAGCGCCGACCAGGGGCTTCGAGGCGTCCGTGGCCAGGAAGAAGATCACGTTGGCGATCTCCTCCGCCTCGATCAGGCGGTTCATCGGCGACTTCGCCGACATCCGCTGACGGGCGGCCTCGACGGTGATCCCTTCTTGCACCGCCACGCGCTCGAAATATCCCGTGAGGGCGGTGGTGAGGATCGCGCCGGGATTCACCGCGTTGACCCGCACGTTCTGCGGCCCAAGCTCGGTCGCCAGCGACTGCGTAAAGCCCCACAGCGCAAACTTCGAGGCCCCGTAGTGCGCCAGCCCCGGCGTCGCCCGCCGCCCCGTCTCCGAGGCCACGTTGACGATCACGCCCCCGCCGCTCTCGATCATGGGCGGCGCGAGCTCTCGCACGCAGAGGAACGTGCTCCGGCAGTTCAGAGCGAAGACGCCGTCCCAGTCCTCGACCGGCAGTCCGAGGATCGGGCCGCGGTAGCCGCCCCCGCCGCCCGCGTTGTTGATCAGGATATCGACCCGGCCGAACCGCTCCACGACCGCGCGAGCCATCGCCTGCACCTGCGCCTCGTTCGTGACGTCCGTCGGGACGGCGAGGGCCTCGACGCCCAGCGCTCGTGCCTCCTCGGCCACCCCCTCGATCTCCGACGGTGTCCGTGCCGCCAGCGTCACCGACGCGCCGGCCCCTGCCAGCTTCAGCGCCGTGGCGCGGCCGATTCCTCGGCCCCCGCCGGTGACCACCGCCACCTTGCCCGCCAGTTCTCCGTTGCTCATACGCCTCTCCTTCGCCTCCGCTAAGCGCGCCGCGCCGCTAAGCCATAAACGTGCCGTAGTTGGGATCGATGGTCTGTCCGTTGATGGCGCTTGCCCGCTCCGACGCCAGGTAGAGCATCAGGTCTGCCACCTCGCCGGGCTCGGCGATCTTGCCCTGCGGAGAGCCGACCGCGCTCTGCCGCACGATCTCGTCGTAGGGGAGCCCCTGTTCCTTGGCGTGACGGTTGAACATGTTGACGATCAGTTCGGTCATCGTCGCACCGGGCACGACGCAGTTGACGCGAATGTTGTAGGGGCCGCAGTCCCAAGCCAGAGCCTGCGTGAAGCCGAACAGGGCCGCCTTCGACGAGCAGTAGTGCGTGCGCTTGGCCATCCCGCGCCGTCCCGCCGTCGAGGAGACCACGATGATATTGCCGCCCTTCCCTCGCTCCATCATGTGCGGCAGGGCGTACTTGCTGCACATCATCGTGCCACGCACGTTGATGCCGTACACGAAGTCCCAGTCATCGAGCTCCATCTCCCACAGGTGCAGCTCGCTGCGCCCCGGACGTCCTGGCATCGCCGCGTTGTTGATCAGCACGTCGATCTGGCCGAACTCCGTGATCACGCGGTCGATCATCGCCTGCACCGACTCGGCTTCCGAGATGTCGGTGGGTATGGCAACGGCCTTGCCGCCGCCGCCGCGAATCTCCTCCGCCGTGCGCTCGATCTCGGCGGCGGTCCTCGACGCCACGGCGATCGACGCGCCCTCCGCGGCGAACTTCTCCGCCGCGATCTTGCCGATCCCCTTGCCCGCGCCGGTGATGACCACGACCTTGCCTTCGAATTCCATGCGACGCCTCCTTGGTGAGTCCCGGAGCGCGCCCATTATATCGGCGGCGTTCGGCGCGCGGGCGCCGTGCTACAATCGCTCGGATTTTGCCGTGCCGATAAGGAGTCGCCCGTGGAATTTCAGGTGGGGTACCCGCATCGCGTCGTGACCGGTTGGCCGGAATACACCGGGCCGGAATGGATCATGGACTACGCCCGCCTCGTCGGCGAGCTCGGCTACTGGGCCTTCCACGTCGGCGACCACCTCGCCGTGCCCAAGCAACACGACGACATCCCCACCCCCTACTGGTTCGACCCCGCAACCTTCCTCGCCTGGCTCACCACCGAGACCAAGATGGCGCCGGTGATCAACGTCTACGTGATCCCCTACCGCTCCCCCTTCCACACCGCCAAGCTGGTCTCGACCCTCGACGTCGTCTCCGGAGGCCGCGCCATCATGTCCGCCGGCGTGGGTTACCTCAAGCCCGAGTTCGAGCAGCTCGGCGTGCCCTGGGAGACCCGCGGCAAGATGACCGACGACTACATCCGCGCCATGAAGGTCCTGTGGACGCAAGACGAGGCGGCCTACGACGGCGAATTCGTCAAGTTCAAGGAGATGCGGTTCTGGCCCAAGCCCATCCGCAAGCCGCATCCCCCGGTCTGGATCGGCGGGCAGACGAAGCTCTCCCTCTACCGGGCGGCGCGCCTCGGCGACGGCTGGAACCCTTTCATGTTCGACCTCAACGGCATGCGTGACGCCATCGGCTACCTCGAGGACTATTGGGCACAAAAGGACACCCGCGAGCGCCCCGAGAACTTCCAAGTCGTCTACGGCGGGCTCGCCAAGATCACCGACAACAAGGTCCCCGAGAGCGGCCGCGCCCACTTCCACGGCACGCCCGAGCAGATACTCCTCGACATCGAGCGGTACGCCGACCACGGGATCACCTTCTGCTCCGTCGGCTTCGACGGCACCACCTGGCCTGAGCAGCGCGAGAACATGGAGCGCTTCGCCAAAGAGGTCATGCCCAAGGCGAGGGCCATCGGCCCCGGGGCCCCCTACTAGGAGGCCCCGCGAAGGAACGGAGGCAAGTCATGGAGTACCGCGTCATCTCCACCGACGACCACCTGCAGGAGGCGCCCGACGCTTGGACGTCCCGCATGTCGAAGAAATGGGGCGACGACATCCCGCACCTCCGCCGCGACGACGACGGCACCGACAACTGGTACATCCACGGACACCTCCGCCGGCCCAACGGCATCGGCACGGTCAACGGCGCGATGCCCGACCGCACCGTCCACCCCAAGACGTGGGACGAAGTCCCCGTCTGCACCTACGTCCCCTCGGAGCGCATCAAGGCCATGGAAGCCGACGGCGTCGACGTCCACACCTTCTTCTCCAACATCAGCGGCGTGGCCGGCAACACCTTCAGCAACCCCGAGTTCGAAGAGGAGTACCGCATCGAGGCGATCCGCGCCTACAACGACTACCAGGTCGAGGAGTGGAGCGCACCCTATCCGGGGCGCTTCATCACCCTCACCCAGGTCCCCATGTGGGACGTCAACCTCGCCGTCGAGGAGACCTACCGCGGCAAGCGGATGGGCATGAACGGACTCACCTTCGCCTTCCCCCAGCAGTTCGGCTACCCCCACATCGCCGACCCCTACTGGGACCCTCTCTGGGCCGCGGCTCAGGAGACCGGGCTGTCGGTGAACCTGCACATCGGCTCCGGCGGCAGCATGGGCATCACAGACACCGGGCGCTGGGAGGGCCAGCACCGGCTCTTCGGCAGCGCCGAGGGCTCCGTGAAGACCATTTCGGCTAACATCCAGGTGATGAGCACCATCCTCTTCTCCAACATCCTGGAGCGCTTCCCCGGTGTCAAGTTCGTCTCGTCGGAGAGCGGCATCGGCTGGGTGCCCTATCTGCTCGAAGTATCCGACCACCAGCACCAGCAGCAAGGCCTAGCCCGCATCGGCATGCCCCTGAAGCCGAGCGAGTACTTCCACCGCCAATGCTACGTGAACTTCTGGTTCGAGGAGAACGGCCCGGCCCAGCGCGACATCATCGGCGTCGAGAACATCATGTGGGAGTCCGACTTCCCCCATCCCACCTGCACCTACCCCAACTCCCAGATGTACATCGAACGCGCCACCGCCGGCTGGAGCGAGGAGGACCGCTACAAGGTCCTCGTCGGCAACGCCCGCAACCTCTACCAACTCGGCGACTAGACCCTCAACCTCCTCTCCCACCGGAGATCCTTGCAAAACTCCGTCGAGGGGAAGAACGCCGCCCGCTGGCCTTGGGAAAGGGAGGCGGCGCGGGGTCTTACTCCCTCTCCCGCTGGGAGAGGGTTGGGGTGAGGGCGGGGGGAGGCGGGGGCCGCGCGACCTTGCTGAAGCCCGCCCGCCGAGTTAACGCAAAGGTCTCCACCGGGAGAGGATTGAGGCGAGGGGCCGCCTGACAACCGCCAAGGGCGCTCAATGCCGACCAACCCCACGCCCGCCCACACACGGCGGGCGCCAGCCCTACGCCATCTCGCCCCAAGAGCGGCCCTGCTTCAAGTCCACCTTTAGTGGAACCAGCAGGTCCATCGCCGCGGGCATCACTTCCAACACCAGCCCGATCAGCGTCTCCATCTCGTCCGGTGGCGACTCGAAGATGAGCTCGTCGTGGACCTGCAGGAGCATGCGGGCCTCCAGCGTAGCCTCGTCCATCCGGCGCTGGAGGTTGACCATGCCGATCTTGATCACGTCGGCGGCGGCGCCCTGAATCGGATGGTTGATCGCCATCCGTTCGCCCGCCTGCCGCAGCTGGTGGTTGGGCGCGCTGATCTCCGGAATGTACCGGCGGCGGCCCAGTAGCGTCTCCACGTAGCCCTGCTCGCGCACCTTCGCTGGGGCGTCGTCGAGGTACTTGGCGATCCCGGGGTACTTCCGGAAGTACTCGCCCATGATCGCGTCCGCTTCCTCGCGGCTAATGTCGGCGCGGCTGGCCAGCCCGAACTCGCCCATCCCGTAGGCCAGCCCGAAGTTGACCACCTTGGCGAAGCGCCGTTGGTCGGCAGTCACCTCGCTCAGGGGCGTGTCGAAGATGCGGGACGCCGTCGAGGCGTGGATGTCCTCGTCGCGCCGGAACGCCTCGATCAGGCCGGCGTCCTCGGTCACGTGCGCCAGGATGCGCAGCTCAATCTGCGAGTAGTCCGCCGACAGCAATAGCCAACCCGAGCCGGGCTCGGCGATGAAGGCGTCGCGCACCCGCTTGCCGAGATCGGTGCGCACGGGGATGTTCTGGAGATTGGGGTCGCTCGACGAGAGCCGTCCCGTGGCCGCCACCGTCTGGCTGTAGGTCGTATGCACACGCCCCGTCGACGGCGCCACTATCTCCGGCAGGGCGTCCACGTAGGTCGACTTCAGCTTGGTGATCTGCCGGTACTCGAGGATGTGCTCGATGACGGGATGCTGTCCGCGGAGCCACTCCAGCGTCGCGGCGTCCGTTGAGTACCCCAACGTAGTCCGCTTCGTCCCCTTGAGCCCGATCTCCTCGAAGAGCAGCTTCGAAAGCTCCTTCGGCGAGTTGATCTTGAAGGTATGGCCCACGCTGTCGTAGGCCCCGCGCTCGATGCCCTCGATCCACCCGCCCATCTCGCGCGACATGCCGTGCAGCAGGTCGACGTCGATGACCACGCCGGCGCGTTCCATGCGGGCAAGCACGGGCAGGAGCTTGAGCTCCAGATCGGTGAGCAGACCCAGCATGTCCTCAGCCACTAGGTCCTTCTCGCAGACGAGCCATAGTCGACCCGTGAAGTCCGCAGTAGCGCAGGCGAAGTGTTTAACATCAGCAATCGGCGCGACGCGCACCGGCGTAGCCTTCTTCCCCTTGCCAAGCACGTCGGCCTCGCCGGGTATCTCCGCCGTGAGCCGCTCAAACGCCTGCGCCTTCACCGTCAGCGCCTTCGACCCAAGCAGGTACGCCGCGATGGTGACGTCTGACTTGAGGCCCTGCAGCGCGACGCCGTTCCGCGCCAGCAAGATCGTGTCGTATTTGCCGTTGTGGGTGATCTTGTCGACGTCCTCGTCCTCGAACACCGGACGCAGGCGTTCCAGTGCCGCGGCGGCGTCGAGTTGCTTGCCCGCGGCGTGCCCCAAGGGAATGTACGCCGCCTTCCCTTCCGCGGTAGCGACCGCCAGACCCACCAGGTCGGCCATCATGGGCGCGGGGGTCGTGCCGCGGACGTCGAGGGCAAAGCGGCCCGCCGCGGTAATCTCCGCGAGAAGCGCGCCGAGCGCCTCGTCGTCATCCACCACGCGGTAGTCGGTATCGCCGCCCGTCTCGCTCGGGACGGCCTCGCCCATCGCGTTTTGCGGCAGCCCCGGCAGCCGTGCGATCAGGCTGTTGAACTCAAGCTCGCGGAAGGTCTCGATCACAGCATTCCGGTCGAAGTCGTGCGTCTTCGCCGCCTCGAAGTCGAACTCGACGGGCACGTTGGCGTCGATCTCGACGAGGGTGCGGCTCAACTCCAACTGCTCGCGGTTCTCCCGCAGCACTTCTCGGATTCTCTTCATGCGGGGAACCTCGACCTCGTCGATGCGCTCGAAGATCCCCGCTACGCTGCCGTGTTTCTGCAGCAGCGCCGTCGCCGTCTTGCTACCGACGCCGGGCACGCCGGGGATGTTGTCCGACGTGTCGCCGGTCAGGGCCTTGAAATCGACAATCTGCGGCGGTTCGAGACCGTACCGCTCGCGGACCTTGGCCACGTCGTAGACGGAGGTGTCCGACCGACCGCTAAACGACTGATAGCGCAGGCGAACGTGCGGGGTCACAAGCTGCGTGAGATCGGTGTCACCGGTCACGATGACCGTGTCCATGCCCCGCTCGGTGGCCCGCCGGGCCAGTGTGCCGATGATGTCATCGGCCTCGAAGCCGTCGTACTCCAGCACCGGCACACTGAGCGCCTCGACGACCTGCCGCACCCAGACGATCTGGCTCTGCAGCTCGTCGGGCATCTTGGCTCGCCCCGCCTTGTACGCGTCGTACATCTCGTCGCGGAAAGTGGGCTTCGACGTGTCGAACGCGATCACCCAGTAGTCGGGGTCCACGTCACGCCACGCCTTGATGAACATGTTGACGAAGTTGAAGACGGCCCCGGTCGGCTCACCCGTCGAACGCAGGCTCAAGTTGAGCTGCGCGCCCGCCAGCGCGAAATAGGCGCGGTAGACCACCGAGTGCCCGTCGATGGCCATGAACACCGGCCGGTTGGGGATGAGGGCGGATTGCTCTTCCGTCACGAGTCTCCGGCGCGCCCATCCATGGCGGGCGGGGGCGCAAAGCAAGGAGGGATTGCGCGGATTATAGCAGCGGCGCGGTGCCTGGCAGGGGCCGGACCTTCTGTTCAAGCCACGGCTCTAACTCAGCGAACCGGAAGGATCCGGCCGTAAGCTTCTGAATGAAGAATTCGTACGCCTCATCGCTGTCACAGTCGATGAAGTGTCCGTTCAGACGCAGGAAGGTGTCGGGCACAAAGAAGGCGACTCGCTTATTGCCGTCGACGAAGGCGTGATTGTTGGCCAGGCTCTCCATGAGAGCGGCGGCTTCCTGAATAAGCCCGTCGTAGTATCCAAGCTGGGGGCGCATCAGCGCGGAGGCCAGGGCGCCTTCATCACGGACACCCCGCGAGCCGCCAAAGGTCGAGATCAAAGCCTCATGCATAGCGATGACTTCCTCGATAGTGGGGAAGTCATGCGTCATTTGGCCAGCAATTCACCGAGGCGGCGGTTCCTCTCGACACTAGCCTGGAAATGGGCCATAACCGCAGCGCGGGGCCTTTCCCGGACACGGTTCTCAAGGTATTCCTTCAGGGCGTCTTCCAGAACCGCCTGGAAATGACGGCCTTCCTGCCGGGCGACGTCACGCACGGCGGCCAGCAATTCCGGCGAGGCCTGGCTGGAGAACTTCTCTCTTGGCGCAACCATATCCGTACCCCTCGTGTCGCTCCATTATTGAGTACCCTGAGGTTGTTCGTCAAGAAGAATCTTGAAGAAGATGGCTGCCGCGCCTCTTGCTGAGCGCAACGTCAATCGCCGGCAGCGACCGTAGCCCGCCCTAAGCCTTCGCCACGCCAAGCGTCACTTCGCGGCCCTCGACGGTTTGCGTCTCGGCGTGCGCGCCGGCGGGCGGCGCGGCGCGCTTGATGCGCTCCGACAGCGTCTCCGCTGCGATGTAGGCGCCCTGGGCCTCGAAGACCGTCGCGACCTCATCAGAGCCTTGATAGTAAGTGACGATGCGGTCGGCGATGTCGAAGCCGGCGGCGCGGCGCAGGTTCTGAATGCGGTGCGCCAGCTCCCGCGCTAGGCCCTCCTCGGCGAGCGTGGGCGTGATCTCCGTCGTCACCGCCACCATCAGCGCATGGTCGCCGGCGGTCGAGAAGCCCTCGCGGTCGTTGACCCGGAGGTCAAGGTCGTCCCGGTCCAATACATGGCCCGCGACCTCGATCGCGTCGCCCGCCCGCGCCCGTCGCGTCAGATCGGCAGCGTCGGCTTGGGCGATGGCGCCCATCACTCTGCCCATCTCCTTCCCCATCTTCGGGCCGAGGGAGGCGGGGTTGCCTTTGACCTCGTAGGACACCAGGTCGGACTCGTCCGCGAAGCGGACTTCTTTGACGTTGAGTTCCTCCCGCGCGTGATGGCCCAAACGGTCGAGCGCGGCCCGCGCCGCGTCCCCGCGTGCCGCCACGACGGCGGCCTCGAGCGGCTGCCGCACCTTCGTCCGGCTCTTGGCACGTGCGGCGCGGCCCAGCCGCACGATGCGGATCACGAGGTCGTTGGCGGCGGCCAGCTCGTCGTCGATCAGAGAGACGTCGGCCTCGGGATAGTCCGTGAGGTGGACGCTCGGCGGCGCATCCGGTCTCGCGCCGCGCACCAGGTTCTGGTACATCTCCTCGGCCACGAACGGCGTGAACGGCGCGAGCAGCCGTGTCACCGTTTCGAGGCACTGGTAGAGCGTGTGGTAGGCGGCGTCCTTATCGGCGTCGTTCTCGCTCTTCCAGAAGCGCCGCCGACTGCGCCGCACGTACCAGTTCGACAGGTCGTCGACGAAGCCTTGAATGGCGCGGGCGCCGCCCGTCGCGTCGAAGTCGTCGAGGGCCCCCGTGACGTCGGCGGTCAAAGACTGCAGCTTGGAGAGCACCCACCGGTCTAGCTCGGGGCGCTCGCTCACCGGAGGCGGGGGGCTTGCGGGATCAAAGCCGTCGATGTTGGCATAGGTGACGAAGAAGGAGTACGTGTTCCACAGCGTGAGCAGGAACGTGCGGACCGACTCCGCGACGAGGTCGACCGAGAACCGGCGGCTGTTCCCCGCCGGGGCCGCGGTGTAGAGATACCAGCGCAGCGCGTCCGCCCCGTGGGCGTCGATGACCTCGGCGGGCACGACGACGTTGCCCTTGCTCTTGCTCATCTTCTCGCCCTTCTCGTCTAGGATGTGCCCCAACGAGATGACGTTGCGGTAGCTGGGCGCTTCGATATCGCGCTCCGTCGCCGCCTCGAGCAGCGCGGCGGCGGCGTGGAGGCTGTAGAACCAGCCGCGGGTCTGATCGACGCCCTCGCAGATATAATCGGCGGGATACCACGAGCCCCCGTCGATGAGCTCCTTGTTCTCGAAGGGATAGTGCCACTGTGCGAAGGGCATGATCCCCGAATCGAACCAGACGTCCATCACCTCGGGGACGCGGCGCATCTCCCCGCCGCAGGCCCCGCAGTCGAACGTGATCCGGTCGACGTAGGGCCGGTGCAGGTCGACGCCTTCATCGGCGCCCCGAACGCCCGGCTTCGAGCGTACCTCGTCCAGGCCGCCGATCGCCTCGGTCTCGCCGCATCCGCCGCACCGCCACACAGGCCAGGGCGTGCCCCAAAACCGCTCGCGGGAGATCGCCCAGTCCACGTTCCCGCGCAGCCATTCGCCGAAGCGGCCGTGCTTGATGTGCTCAGGACGCCAGTTGATCTCCTCGTTGGCGGAAAGAAGGCGCTCACGAACGCTCGTCGTCCGCAGGTACCACGAGCTCTTGGCGTAGTAAAGCAGCGGCGAATCGCACCGCCAACAGAAGGGATAGGTATGCTTGACCGTCTCCCGGCGGTACAGCAGCCCACGGGCCTTCAGGTCTTCGATGATGGCGTTGTCCGCGTTCTTCACGAACTTGCCCGACCACGGGTACCCCTCGACGAACTCCCCGCCCAAGGTCACCGGCTGTACGAAGTAGAGATCGTTCTTCATGCCCGCCTGGTAGTCGTCCTCGCCGAACGGCGGCGCGGTGTGGACGATGCCCGCCCCGTCGTCCATCGAGACGAAGTCCGCGGTCACCACGGGGTAGCTGAGGTCGGCCGGTGGCGCGGCGCGGCGCACGGCGGCGGAGCCACCCCCCTCGAACTCGAAAACATCGACGCCCCGGCTCACCGGGTCGAACAGGGGGCGGTAGCACGCACCGGCGAGCTCGGCCCCCCGAACCCTCGCCTCCTCGACGAACGGCTCCGTCAGGGCCGACGCCGCCAGCGGGGCGGCCAGGATGACGCGTTCCCCCGACCCCTCGAGCCGCGCTAGCACGTACTCCTCGCCGGGCGCGACGCACAGCCCCGAGTTCCCCGGCAACGTCCAGGGCGTCGTGGTCCAAGCGAGCAGATAGGCCGGATCACCGTCGAGGCGCTCTCGTAGGGCCTCCGGCGCGGTTTCGGTCAAGAGCTCGAACTTCACGTAGATCGACGGGTCGGGGGTGTCGTCCTTGTAGCCCAGCGCGACCTCGTGCGAGCTCAGCGTCGTGCCGCAGCGCGGGCAGTGCGGGGCCACGCGCCGGCCTTGGTAGACAAGGCCGTGGTCCCACAGCCGCTTGACGGTCCACCACGCCGTCTCGATATAGTCGTTCTCATAGGGGACGTAGGCCGTGTCAAGGTCGATCCAGAAGCCCAGACGCTCGGTGAGCTCCTCCCAGTCCTTGACATAGCGGAACACGCTCTCACGGCAGCGGCGGTTGAACTCCTCGACCCCGAACTCCTCGATCTCCTGCTTCGAGGTGATGCCGAGCTCCTTCTCGACTTCAAGCTCGACAGGCAGCCCGTGGGTGTCCCAGCCGCCCTTGCGGGGCGCGTGGAAGCCGCGCATCGCCTTGTAGCGCGGGAAGATGTCCTTGAACGCGCGTGAAAGCGCGTGATGAATCCCGGGCCGGCCGTTGGCGGTGGGTGGGCCCTCGAACAGGATGAAGCGAGGGCGCCCCTCCCGCTGCTCGACGCTCTTGCGGAAGACATCCTCGCGCTTCCAGAAGTCGAGGATAAGCCCCTCGATTTCGGGAAAGCTTACCCGGCTCGACACCGGACGGAACCGGGCCGTCCCAGTCGTTTGCTCTGCCATTCCTGACTCCGCGGTCTTCGGGGCCGGCGCGCTAGTCCATCGGGTCGAGGACCCGGTCGCGCGGGGCACGGCGGCGGCCCCCGCCTCCTCCCCGCTTGGGCACGATGGTCACCTTCCGCGCATCGCCCTCACCGACGCTCTCAGTGCTGACGCGGGGATGTTTGGACAGCGCTAGGTGCACGATGCGGCGCTCCCGGGCGGGCATCGGCTCCATCGAGAACGTGCGCCCCGTGGAGGCTACCCGCTCCGCGAGCCGGGCCCCCATGGCACGCAGCGTCTCGTAGCGCCGCTCGCGGTAGCCCTCGATGTCGATGGTGGCGTTGACCCGCGTCTTCACCTTCCGGCTCATCAGAGAGTTGAGCATGAGCTGGAGGGCGTTCAGCGTTTCGCCGCGCCGCCCGATCAGCAGGCCAGCGTCCTCGCCGTCGATGGTGAACGCCGGGCCCGGGGTCTCGCCCTCCTCCATCTTGGGAGGCGTTTGGGGCAGGTCCACCGTCGCCTGCACTCCCATCCCCCGCAACAGAGTCTCTAACGTCTCCTTGGAGAGATCGACGACGTCTCCGTGGAGAAGTTCGACCCGGACCTTCGCCTCCGCCGAACCGATGCCAAGAATACCGCCGCGGCCTTCATCGAGGACGTCGACCTCCACGTCGTCGCGATCCACGCCGAGTTGATCGAGTGCTTTTTGGACGGCCTCCTCGACGGTCTTGCCCGTCGTTTCGATTCCCGCCATCTTGCACACTCCTTTCCGCCGACGCCGGTCTCGCGGGCGGGGCGCTCTCCTCGGATCCCTCTTCCGGGTCCGGAGCGCCCGCCTCCACCTGAGGTCCGGCGGCGGGTTGCGTTCCTAAGAAGACCTTCTTCAAGAATCCTCCGACACCCTCCCCGCCGTCCGCGGACGCCTCGCCCGCTCGGACGACGGTACCCTCGACGGCGGGCGCCGGCGCAGGTGCGGGCGAAGTCGCCGGCGCGAGGCCGCCGAGGCCCCCCATCGTGCGGATCTGAAGCACAAGGCTAACCAAGTTCGAGGCGATCCAGTAGACGGCCAGGCCGGCGGGGAAGCTCAGGGTGAAGAAGCCGAGCATGATCGGCATCATCCATTGCAGCATGCGCTGGGTGGACTGCTGTTGCGGGTCGACGGTGGGAGTCGTGGTGGCCTTCTGCACGAGCCACGTGCTCCCTCCCACCACCAGGGGCAGGATGAAAGCGTAGCCCGACGGGTTCGCCGAGACCAGTGCTCCCAAGTCCATCCCGAGAAATGCTTGCTCGATCGGCGCCGCTCCGTTGCCGAAGGGCAGGCCCGCGTAGAGGTTCTGCGACAGGTTGACAAGGCTCTCCGGCGTGTCGGCCAGCACGTTGCGCAAGGCATAGAACAGCGCAATGAAGATGGGCAGTTGGAGGAAGATTGGGCCCAGGCAGCCGAGCGGGTTGACGCCGGCTTCCTTGAACAACTTCATCTGCTCGCGCTGCAGGCGCGTCTTGTCGTTCTTGTACCGCTCCTGCATCTCCTTCATCTTCGGCTGGAGCTGCGTCATTGCCCGCGTCGAACGCAGTTGCTTGATCGTGAGCGGATACAGAATGAGCCGTGTGATCAGCGTAATCGCCAGGATCGAGAGGCCGAGGTTGCCGAAGAGTAGCCCGTAGAACAAGACAAGGCCGTTCATCAACGGCCTGACCAGGCCTTCGTTCCATATGAAGCTGAAGATTTCCACGTCGGCTATTGCTCCCGGTCCAAGTCGAACCGGTGGAGGCGTTGATCATCGTCGCGCACGTAGAGCGCGCCCTCCGCCACCACGAGGTCGGCCAGCACGCGCTTCCCGATCGCCGGAATCCTCGGCGAGACGAAGTTCCCACTCTCCATATCCACGGTGGTGATCTGTCCGTTGCGCGCCGCGATGAAGAGCTTGTCCTCGTACACCGCCGCTTTCGACCGCACCGGCGCCGCGAGCTCGATGCGCCACTTCACCGAGAGGTCGGCGGCGTCGAGCGCGTAGAACATCCCGCCCAAGTCCCCCACGAAGATCGTCCCGTCTACATGGAGCGCGTCGTTCCAGAACCAGCCGCGCCCCTCGAAGGCATGCTTCATCCGGCCCGTATGCCGGTCTATCGCATAGAACGTGTTGTCGAACGCGCCGATGTAGACCGTGTCGCCCACCACCAGCGGCGTCGACACGAACGCCCCCTCCGCCTCGTCAAATCGCCAGCGAAGTTCGCCGTTCTCCGCGTCGAGCGCGTACACCGACTGGTCCATGCCGCCGATGTAGACCGCGCCGTCGGCTACAGCAGGCCCAGACCAGAAGCGCTCGGCGTCCGTAACGCTCTTCCAGATCTCGGCTCCGTCGTCCAGGCGCACCGCGTAGACATAGCCCTCCTCGTCGGCTACGAAGACGCGGCCGCCCTCAGCGTCCGCCGTGGCGAAGATCCGGCCCTCGTCGACTTCAAAGTCGGCGCCATGGGGCCGAGTCCGGAACCGCCACTCCTCGGCTAGGTCCTCGCGGGAGAGGGCATAAAGGTTGCCGTTCAGGCCGCCGATGATCACGCGATCATCCACGATCAAAGGCGAGGCGTAGAAGCCGAGACTGTTCTCGCCTTCATCGTCGATGGCCTGAAAAAGCTCCTTGAACGCCTGCCGATGCTCTGGCGCGTCCGGCTTGTCCAAGTCGACCGGCTGCGCTCCCGTTCGGAAACCATTGTCGAGCCGGGCCGCCTCAAAGGAGAGGACTTGCCCATCACGGTTCCCCACGTAGAGCGTACCGTCCAACACGATGGGGACCGACCAGCCTTTCTCACTGGCGAGGCCCCCGCCCGCGCAAGCGGAGACAAGGAACAGGGTGACCAACGCCAAGGCCGCGAACCCCAAGACTCGCGGTCGGCGTCCCCCATCGCGCGGGCCTTGAAGCGCCGCCCGCGCGGCAGCGCGCAGTTTGGTCATCAGCGTGGCAACGAAATCAGAATAGCAATCACTCGTAGCTCAGGGCACGGGGTCCGACCCGGCGCCCCCCCAAGGAGCGCAGCGGGCAAGGCGCCGCACCGTCAGCCAGCCTCCTCGAACAAAGCCGTGGCGCGTAATCGCCTCCTCCCCGTAGTGCGAACACGTAGGAGAGTAGCGGCACGCGCCCGGATAGTAGGGCGAAAGGGCGGCGCGGTAGAACTTGATGCCCAGGAGCGCAATCGACTTCATATTGTGTCTCTGCGCGGACCCGGCTCATACAGCCTGCCGCGCTTCAGGAGATGCTTCGCGGCGGCCTCGATTGCCTGAAAGGTGGCGCCGGCGGCGGCCGGACGCGCAATGAAGACGAGGTCCCACCCCTTGGCAACCGGCGCGCGCCGCGCGATCTCTCTCAAGCGGCGCTTGACCCGATTCCTTACGACCGCCTTTCCCACGCGGCGGCTTACCAGAAAGCCGAAGCGGCTAAACTCTGTTTCGTTCGCGAGAGCCCGTAGTGTAAGGAGAGGCCCCGACCATCCGCGCCCTTGTCGGCGCACCCTCGCGTAGTCCGAGCCCTTTCTGAGCCGCGCCTCTTTGCGCATGCGGCTCCACGCTACACGGTCAGGCGCTCTCGGCCCTTCAGCCGACGCCGTTTCAGCACCTCACGGCCGTGTCGGTCACTCATCCGAGCCCGGAACCCGTGCACGCGCTTTCTTCGGCGCGCCTTGGGTTGATACGTTCGTTTTGGCATAGAAGATTCCCTGGTAGAACCGACCCATTATAGGTTCAGCCCACCCCTAGGGGCAAGCCTCATGGCTGCGACCGGCCCGTGCGCTCCCCCCACAGGATATCGCAGATGAACTCGGCGGCTTCAAGCCGGTTGCGGGCCTGCTCGATACTCTCGCCCCAGACCGTAAGACCGTGGCCGGCGACGAGAAGGGCCGGGAGGGGCGCGTCGGAGGCGTCGAGGAGAACCCCCACATCCTCGGCGAGGGCCTCCATGTCGGAGCGGTTGGCGAGCACGGGAATCTCGGCGCGGAGGACGCAGTCCTTCCAAGAGACGCCCAGTCCCTTTAGCATCTCCAACCCCTCGGCCACGACCGGGCGGAGCTCGCCGCCACCAGCCGCCGCCCGCGACAGCGCCGTCGACGCCACGGTGTGGACGTGAAAGACCGCCCCGGCCTCCGGCAGCCGTTCGTAGATCGTCCGGTGGATCGCCGCCTCCGCCGAAGGACCGCGGCGCGGCGCGCCCAACGCGGGCAGCAGGAAGCGGCTCTCTTCAGGAATCACTGCGATGTCGGCGTAGCCCAGCGCCCCCTTACTCGCGCCGCTGCCCGTGATAGCGACCACCGGCTCGCCCTCCGCCACGGGGCCGGAGTCGAGGCGCGCCGACAGATTCCCCGACGTGCCCAGCATCCAGCCCCGTTCGTAGAACGACCGCGCCGCCGCGATTAGTTCGTCGATGGCGGCCATGGCCTCGGAGGCGTCGGCGGGCGTCATGGCGGGCCCTCACCCAGAGGGGGCGTCGTGGCCGGAAACGTGTAGGAGTCGCGCAGCGTGTCACGGACGTCCAGCAGCGTGTCGAACGCATGATAAGGAAGCCCGCGCTCGCGCATGATCGCGGCGAGCCGGTCGCGGGCGAAGACGGCGTCGGCGGCCAGCGCCCCGTGCTCGTCGGTGATGCTGTCGCCGACGACGATGCGGAAGGTGTCCTGGAAGCCCTCCATCGCCTTGGCCTTGCACAGCGCGCACGTCTCGCAGGCCATGTCAGTACGGGCGCGGATGACCTCGCCGGACAAGTCCGCCGGAATCGAGACGATGCGCGAGATGAGCCCGCGGTAGGGCTCTAGGACCGGCTCGACGAAGAAGTCGAGGGCGCCGGTCGTGACGGTGAACTCGATCGAGGCGGCGCGGCAGTAGCGCAGCAGATCGTCGAACCCCGGCCGGAAGCGGACGATGCGCTTGGCGAAGGCGGCGATCTCCGGCGCGCGGCTCGCGGGGATCCGGGCGAAGACTTCGGGTACCCCTTGAAGCAAACTCTTCCGCCCCGCCAGCATGGCCTCGACGTCGCGCTCCCAGCCCGGCGGCGCGAACGCGCGCCACACCTCGACGATCACTTCGTCCATCGTGATCGTGCCGTCGAAGTCGCAGAAGACCACGGGCCGCCGCTCGACGACCCGAACGTTCCCTGCGTCTGCGGGGCTTATGCCCATAGCTTCAGAGCCGCGGCAAGCTCGGGCGTATCGGCGCTGCTGGGGTCAGCCCCTTCGAGTGCGAGTTCGATGGACTGGCGAAAGGCCACCGCCCCGGCGCGGCTGCCCATAGGGTGGCCGTGGACCCCGCCGCCGGCGTTGATCACCACGTCCCGCCCATAGTCGGCGACAATGCGGGGAGTCAGGCCGGGGTGAATCCCCGCGGAGGGGCCGGGAAACGCCGCCGCCACGCCCGGCATGGGGCGGGTGAGACGGTCGCGGATCGCCTCCGTCTCATCGTGCCGCAGCGCGACCGTGCCATAGCTGGAAGGGAAGAGCACCACGTCGGCGCCCGCGGCGCGCATCAGCGTGCCAAGGATGACGTGGTAGGCGATGCCGTGGCGCGGCGCGCCGCCGAGCGCGCCCGACACCGCGGGATGGGCCACGATGGGCACGCCGACCTCTGGGTCCCGGGCCAGCGCCTCCAACGTCCCGTACCCGTAGGCCAGCACGTTGAGCAGGAAGCACGACGCGCCCCGTCGTGCCAGGTCGCGGGCGCGCTCGACGATCTCACCGGCGCGTGCGGTCAAGTTGACCGCGTAGAGCGTCTTGTGCCCCGTCGCCGACTCGACGGCGCTGGCCGCTTCCAGGCAGCGCTCCAGCCGGCGCTCGGTGGGGCAGCTCTCCAGATCGGGCAGGATCTCGTCGTCCTTCACCACGTCGGCGCCGCCCTCCGCCTGCTCTCGGAACATGGCGGCGAGGTCGTCGGGCGTGAGCCCCACGCAGGGCTTGAAGATCGACATCACCAGCGGACGGTCCGCGACGCCTAGCAGCCGGCGCAGTCCTTCGACCCCGAACCGCGGGCCGGGCAGGCCGACCATGAACTCCGGCGGCAGCTCGAGGTCCGCCAGCCGTATCGCGCCGTCCATGCTGACCTTGCCGAAGACCATCACCAGCAGCGTCGCCACGTCGCCCTCAGTATTCTCGGGAGGATAGCCGATGGTGACCTCGGCGGTGTGCACGCCGTCATGGACGGCGGCCTCGCCCGCGTCGAGCACGCGCCCCCGGTGGCGTTCCAGTCGCTCCAGCCCGCCGCGCTCCGTCGGCGTCCACGTATCGGTCGTCTGCCCCAAGGCAATCCCCAACGCCTTCTTCTCGGCGTCAAAAGGCTCGGGCGACGAGACGATGTAGGTCGCGCGGATGAGATCGGCCATGATGCTTCACGTCAGAGGCGGAACGAAGAGCGCGGTGCGGCTAGGACTCGCGGTAGTGAGGCGCCCAGCCCGCGGTGTCTTTGAACAAACGGATGGCCTTAACGTGGCGGGCATCGGTGAGCGTGAACCAGTGGTACGTCCCCGCGGGGACGATGATGTAGTCGCCCGCCGACACGGTGACGGCGAAAGGGTCGCCGTCCTCCGGCTCGAAGCCGAAGACGCCCTCGCCGGCGAAGATGTAGCGCACCTCGTCATCGTCGTGGTAGTGCGCCTTGTCGAACTTCGCCAGCATCTCGTCAAGGCCGGGCGTCTCGGGGCTCAGCACGACCATGTCGGCCATGATGTAGCCGCGGGCCTGGTTTTCGGACTCGAGGCGCGGGCGGAAGGCCGCCAGCACCGCCGCCTTCTCGTCGTCGGAGAGCGCAGGCTTGGCTTGGAGGGCGGCCACCTCGCCGGGGATGGGCCACGCGTCGTAGGGGATGCCGCGCGCTTGCAAGAAGTCGAGGGCCGCCCCGGAGCCGCCGCCAGGCGGCGCTTGGATCGCAACCATGTGAGCCTCCTCTACGCGCCCATTCTACCGCCTCCCGCTGCCCAGCGGGCCGTGGCGGCTCTCGAAGTCGTAGTGGTATAGTGACAGGAGCGCGGAGGGCGGCAGGCTATCCGCGCCCCGGTCGCCAACGTAGCTCAGCTGGTCAGAGCGGGCGCTTCATAAGCGCTAGGTCGCAGGTTCAAGTCCTGCCGTTGGCACCACAAAAAGTAAAGACATTGGCGCCGCGCCGCCGGCCCCGCCGCGGAACGGTCGCAACATTGAGCACGCGGGCGCTTAGCTCAGCCGGTTAGAGCGCATCCTTCACACGGATGAGGTCAGTGGTTCGAGTCCACTAGCGCCCACCATGACGCTCATGGCAGAGATGCGAGTGAGTGTGAGATGATTGAAGTCCAAGTGATGACCAGGTATTGCTGAGTCCAGGCGACAGGTAAATGCATGGCAGACGTGGTATTTGAGATCAAGACGAACAAGGGAGCGGCTGTTCGCGGCGCTGTGGTGCTGGTAGCCTATCCTGACGGAAGATACCTCACCGGTCAGACCGACGCCGACGGTAAGTGTCGGCTGAACCTATACCGCACCGATCACGAAATGAAGGTGCTTGTAGCTGCGGAGGGCCATCTACCTTTCCATAAAACCACTATTCCGGGAAAATCAGAAATCGTGCCCGTGGAGCTAGAGCCGTCAAAGGACGACAAGAAGGCACTGCTCTTTACCCGCAGCACAGGATATATCCCAGGGATTGAGGGACGCCTCAATCCGCTCAAGGGTGGTTATGTCTATGGTGACAACATCGCCATCAACGGGCGACTCGCAAAACCTGCCGCACATTTTACGATAGGAGAATGCCTCCATTTGATCGACGTGTACGGCGTAGAGACGACTATCCGGTTTCTGGAGGTTGAGGGGCAATTCTCTCTTATTGAGTACACCGAGCCCAAAGCTTACTCTGGGAAATAAACGTGGCCACGGCGGAGCAACATCGAGCGATTAGCACTCAGTTCTTGGAGCACGCCGAGGACGAATTACGTAAAGGCGATCTGCTTCAGGCCTCCGAGAAGGCATGGGGGGCGATTTCCCACTATGTGAACTCCGTTGCCCGTCAGCGGAACTGGCCTTTGGGATCGCACAGCCGACTGATCGCAAATGCCAACAAGCTAATCAGCGGCGACCCAGCCAACGCGAGCCATAAGCGGAGGCTGCTCCGATCAATCGAGGCGCTACATGCTAACTTCTATCAAGCATTCTTGGACGAGGATTCGGTGGGCGAGGGCATTCAGGACGCCAAGGAACTTATCAGAACCCTAGAAGTCCCTAACACGGACACATAGTAGGTGTCTTGGACGTTTGAGTGGGCGCACTCTCTTCGTAACTCTGATTTCATCAGGGCCGAACGAACGACCGGAACGGGGCTGCCAAGGCATCGCTTGCGTTCCTCAGCCCCGTCGCACCATAGTGCCCAAGCCGAGGGCCTCGGTAGGTTCACAGCGCCCCCAACCACATCTCGAAGATGGTACTGCCTACCGTCCAATCAGGCTCACCACGCGTTACAAACCCCAGAACCTTCACGCTGAGGTTCCGGTTTAGCGCCTTCCATTCGGCGCGCTTCAGCGCCTTGTTTTGGTGCTCGGCTACAGCGTGCGTCCGGCGCGGGCGCCGTCGAGCATGGCGTGCATGATGCGCCGCGGGGCGAGGCTGTCCCCGATGAGGACAAGCTCTTTCGTCTTGCCCCGGAGCGCCTTCGCCAGGCGGTCGTCGGCCCTCGTGCCGCAGGCGAGGACCACCGTGTCGACGCCTCGGACCTTCCGCTCCCGGCGGGTGAACGTCTGCAACAGCGTCGCCCCAGGGGCGTCGAAGCTCTGGATGCGGGTCATCATCGAGATCGTCACACCCTTGGTGAGAAGCCTCTTGAACAACAGATAACGCGTCGGGTGCTCGGCCCCGAGGGACAGATCGACTTGCTCGGAGATAAGCTCGACCTCCTTGCCCTGGTCGGCGAGGAACTCGGCCGCCGTCGGAGCCCCGATGTGGTCGTCCATGCCGCCGACGACGATCACCTTCTCACCGGCCACGGCAGCCCCTGAGAAAAGGTCGATCGCGGTGATCACGTGAGGACTCTCGACGCCGGGAAACTCGGGGATGTAGGGGCGGCCCCCGGTGGCGACGACGACCGCGTCGGGGGCCATCTCGAGGACGACGTCGGCTTCTATCTCGTCGCCCAGGAGTAGCTCGACCTTGGCCTGGCGGAGCTCTCGTTGGAAGAAGACGATCATGTCGGCCAGGTTGCGGCGGTTGGGGTCCTGCGCCAGGATGCGGACCGTGCCGCCGAGCGCCTTCTCGCGGTCGCCCAGATAGACCTGGTGGCCGCGCAGGGCAGCCGCTCGGGCGGCCTCCATGCCCGCCGGCCCGGCGCCCACGACGAGGACCGTCTTCCTGACCTCCGCCGGCACGATCTCCATCTCGGCTTCCCGGCCCGCCGCCGGGTTCACCGCGCACATCACCGGCTTCCGGGCGTGTCCAATGTAGTGGCACTCGTCCATGCCGACGCACATGCGGATGTCGTCGGGGCGTCCTTCTTTCGCCTTGACCGGCAACTCGGGGTCGGCTATCAGGGCGCGGACCATGCCGACCATGTCGGCCGCGCCGTCGGCGAGGATGCTGTTCGCCATCGCGGGGTCGGTGATCTTACCGGTAACGAAGACGGGCACGTCGACGAGCTTCTTGACCGCGGCCGCGGCCTCCACGTTGTGGGCGGGCCGCACGTACCACGGGCTGACGTAGGCGATCTCGAGGCCGTCGGCCAGGCCGGTGTAGTTGCCGCCGCTGACACTGATAAAGGCGACGTGAGGCGAGAGCGACTGGCCGATGCCGGCAAGCTCGTCGATGGTGAGGCCGCCGTGCCGGCCGTCGCCGTCCAGCCCGATCCGAATGCCGATGGGGTAGTCGGGACCGACGAGGTTGCGACCCGCCTCGATGATCTCCAACACGAAACGGACACGGTTCTCGCGGCTTCCGCCGTAACGGTCCTCCCGCAGGTTGAACCGGGGCGAGAGGAACTCGGTGACCAGATATCCATGCGCGCCGTGGATCTCGGCGGCGTCGAGGCCCGCCTCCTTGGCCCGCCGGATGCCGTGGGCAAAGGTGGTCACCAGGTCGGCGATCTCCTCTTCGGTCAGCTCGTGAGGGACAGCGGCGTCGAAGGGCTCGGGGACCGTCGAGGGGCCGAAGGCGGGCTGCAGGCTGTCGCGATGCATGCCGGCCCCGGCGTTGTAGACCTGGCCGAAGACCTTGGCCCCCTCATCGTGGATCACCTCGGCGCGCTTGCGTAGGCCCGGGATGCCTATCTTGTCGAAGAACTCGATGCCCTCGGGCGTCGCCGGATTGGGTAGGCGCACGTCGAAGTCGCGACCGTGATTCTCCTTCCAGCGTCCCGGCCCAAGGGGGAAATTCGTCGTGCCCGCGGAATGGATGCCGATGAGCGCCGCCCCGCCCCGGGCCCGCTCTTGGAGGTACCGCAGATCGCGCTGCTCCGAGTGCCCCGTGCCATGGGTGGTCATCACGATGCGGTTCCGCACCGCGAAGTTGCCGATCTGGAGTGGTTCGAAGAGGCGTGGAAAGTCGGGCATGATTTTCTCTTGGGGAAGGGTCGCACTGCGGGCCGGGCGCTACTACGCACGCCGCCCGCTGACCCCGATGCCGCCGACCACCATCATAAAATGCTAGGTCGCAGGTTCAAGTCCTGCCCACCACCTCCAAGGTCGTCGGTTCCACCTCTACTCATTCGCTCGGGGGTCGCGAGAAGCGAACGGTCGCGCGGCGTGGGAACAAACCTACGCCGGGCCGCGTCTATAAATATGTAGACTCATCCCCACCACCGAGGCCGCCCGAATGAAGACCACGACCAAGACCGCCCTCCTCTCCTTCCTGACCGTATCGACCATCCTTCTGGCGGCCGCCTGCCAGAGCGCGTCCGGGCCACCCAACGCGACGTGGGAAGCCCCGTCGGGCCGGGAACCCAACGCCTCGGTAACCGGCAGCGTCTCCTACCGGGAGCGGTTGGCCCTGACGCCGGGCGCGGCCCTCGTCGTCGAGCTGCGGGACGTCTCCTACGCCGACGCCCCCGCTCCCCTCATCGCTCGCCAGACCATCTCCGGGCCCGGGCAAGTTCCCATCAAGTTCGAAGTGCGATACAACCGCCAGGACATCAACCCCCGGAACACCTATGGACTGAGCGCCCGGATCGTCGAATCCGACGGCCGCCTCGCCTTCACCAACGACACCGCCTACGACGTGATCACCCGCGGGAATCCCGACAAAGTGGACATGCTCCTCGTCCTAGTGGAGCCGCCCCCCCGACCAGGTAGGCGACAACGCGGACTGGCGCACCTGGGTCGAGGTCCCCGCCCCCATCGTTTGGGCCAATCTGATACCCAACGAGACGGAAAACCTGCTGCGGATCGCCTACTACCAGTCCACGATCGAAGGCTGCGCCCGCCCCGGCAACCAGGAATTGGAGTTGGACGGCAACGACATCATCGTCCGGCTTACGCTGATGCAGCCGCCACCCAACCTCCTGGGCGATTCCTTGCGATGAGCAGGTGGTGGAGCTTGACGCCGTAGAGCCCATCAGACAGCCGCTTCGATCTGGCCAGACCTACCGGGTGATAGCAAACGGCCAGGAAACCACCTCCTTTACCCTGCCACTGCTCGGCCGGCGGCACACGGTTATCGCCGAGTCGCCGATCGAGCTCGCCGAGGTGGTGCTCCTAGAAAGCGCTCCGCCCCAGTACCAGCTTCGCGTCCTCTCTGCCTTGGCGAAAGGGAGCAGCTGCTCGCAGTTCAACGGCTACGAAATCCGCCGAACAGACGCCGACCGCATCGACGTGGCCATCACCCACCATCAGACTGCCGACTCGGTTGGCCCCTTTACCGCTGCCCCCTGTACCGCCGACTACCCCATCGTAGAGACCAACGTCCCGTTAGGTTCCGACTTCGAGCGCGGCGTCGAGTACACCGTCACCGTGAACACAGACACCACGACGTCATTCGTAGCCCGGTAGCGACATCCGAACCGGCTACGCTTCGCTCACCGTCGGGTAGAATGTGACCGCACGGAACTTCCCTGCGCCTACCGGAAAGGACCAACGCCATGCTGAGATTCGTCGAGGAAATCACCCTGCTCCTGCTCCACGACGACGACGGGAGGTTCGCGCGCGTCCCCAGTTGGTCGCTCAGCTACGCCCTCGCCGGCGGCGTGCTCATGGACCTCGCCATGGAGAACCGCATCGACACCGACCTTGAGCATCTCATCCTGGTGGACGCCACCCCCACCGGCGACAGCCTGCTCGACCCAACGCTGGCCGAGGTCGCGGCTGGCGAGAAGCACGACGCCCGCTACTGGGTCGAACAGACCGCGGAGCGCTCCGATGTCATCCAGGAGGAAGCCCTCACCCGCCTCATCGCCCTCGGCATCCTGGAGCGCCAGGAAGACCGCTTCCTCTGGGTCTTCCGTTCCAGGCGCTACCCGATGATCGACGGTCAGGCCGAGCGCGAGGTCAAGCTGCGCATCATGAGCGTGCTGTTCAGCGACGAGATCCCCGACCCGCGCGACGTGGTGATCATCTGTCTCGCCGACGCCTGCGGCATCTTCAAGGAGCTCCTGTCCAAGCGGGAGTTGGAACAAGCCGCCCCCCGCATCGAGCAGGTGCGCAAACTGGACCTCATCGGCCAAGCGATGACCCAGGCGATCCACGACATCGAACTCTCGGTCGCCGCCTCGGTACAGGGCCACTACCTCTACTAACGCACCGCCCTCCCGTTCCCCCTCCCGAATGCCGCTCTGCACCTCTCTCCGTCCGGAGACCTTTGCGTAACTCCGCCAACGGAGAGTTCGCAAACCTCCGGTCTTGGCGAGGGGAGCGGGTGAGCGGTCTTACCTCCTCTCCCAACGGAGACCTTTGCAAAACTCCGTCGAGGGGAGGAACGCCGCCCGCGGCCTTGGGAAAGGGAGCCGGCGCGGGGTTTTACCCCCCTCTCCCGCTGGGTGAGGGCGGGGGGAGGCGGGGGCCGCGCGACCTTGCTGAAGCCCGCCCGCGTCAGTCGCTTCGGCTCACAGGGGTCCCCCCGGAGAGAGGGCACGCCCCAGCACCTGATAACGGTACCCGCCCGATCCCAAGGCCATCGACCCACCCGCCGCTGGCCACGCCGTTGACCGGCGTCCGGAGACCGTCTACGCTCCGCACCACGTGCTAGCCGCGCGCAGGAGGACGGCGATGCCCGGATCCACGGACAACGGCGACAGCCTCGCGGCGCGGGTAGACCGCCTCGACGCCTACCGGCAGATCAGGCAGTTGCCCCACCGCTACGGCCTGGCCCTCGACACCCGCAACATCGACGACCTCGTGGCGCTCTTCATCGAGGATGTCCAGGTGGGCCGCGACAAGTGGGGCCGTGCCGCGCTGCGGGACTGGTTCGTCCGCTCGTCCAGCAAGTTCCAGGCGAGCATCCACTTCGTCGGCAACCACGTCATCGACCTCGACGACGAAGACCACGCCCACGGCGTCGTCTACTGCCGGGACGAGATCGACCGCCCCGGCGAGTGGATGGTCGGCATGATCCAGTACTGGGACACCTACGAGCGCCGCGACGGTGTGTGGTTCTTCAAGCGCCGCAGGCTCATGCGCTGGTACGGCGTCGACGCTCTCACCCGCCCCAGCGCCGGCGCCGGCATCGCCCGCGGCAGCGCGCCCGTGGGCCGCCTCCCCGAATCATGGCCAAGCTGGCAGCGCTACTGGGACGAAGTCGCCGCCCTCGGCGAGTGACGGCAAGCCCGCCTCGGCCCGCCGCCGACCTGCGTTCGTTGACAGCGCCCAAAAGCCGTGCCTAGAATCGACTCTCCTGCGGGCGTAACTCAGTGGTAGAGTGTTTGCTTCCCAAGCAAAAGGTCGTGGGTTCGAATCCCATCGCCCGCTCCACCCCCACAGACTGCTATCGCCCTCTCCTTCGTCGAGGCAGGAATCTGTGGATTCCTAGCTCGGGCTGGCAATAGCGTCGGCAGCTTGCTCTATTCGGCCACCTTCCTTTATCCCTGCGAGGGCAGCTTCCCTGCTGATGTGCGGTTTGAGCTCCGTGATCCAGTTCGCTAACCGATCGTCATCCATGTCGACGTATTCCCGTCTCAGGAAGAAGGCCGTCGCGATCCGCTCCAGATCAGCGACGTTAAGCGTGGCGATTCGTTGGGCGACGAAGCTGACCTGCTCCTTGTATCTGCTTCGCATCCGAGAAAACCTAGCCGCCACACTCTGGGCAAGCAGCCCCGGTTTGAAGCGAGGGCCATACGGGGGGTTCGGCTCAAGCCCGACCAAAGTGCTCGCCCGCATGGCCGTAAGCTCATCATGGAGATCGAACGAATACGGGCCGTGCTTGTAGATCACGTAGTCGTAATCGAGCGGGGGATCAAAGAGCGCTTGAAGAAAGAAGACGGACTTCTGTACTTGGGTCTCGCCGCACCAACTTTTCGTAGCGTTCATGCGTTCGATCAGATAGGCCAACAGGGCTCGCTTCACGACATCGCTAGGCACCGGACTCCTCCTCTGCTTTGCCCGCCGCTTCCAAGACCGCAGCCTTATTTTCTGCAATCCAAGCCCGCGACGCTTCCCTAATGGCCGGATCGACTAGGACGTAATCGTATGTCGCTGGAGGAATCGTCCTCAAGGTTTGTGATAGCTCCTGCGCATCTACGACGCTCCCGTTGTCGTCGAGAACAGGGAAGCTGACAACGGCCCCGCCTTCCACGCGCTCTATCGCCTTGACCTTATCCGGCCCAAACTCTTGCTCGAGCGCACTCCCGACGACTCGACCAGGGTTCTGACAGTGAGTTAGGTCACCTGGGCTCCGGGTGTACACGCGCCTGAAATGTTGCCGGTCGATAATCCTCCGTGCATAGGTATGCGCGGGATGCGCTGGGTCGTTCGCTGCTTCCAGCATACCGACCGTGACTTCCGCGTCAGTATAATGCATGAATTTTTCGACATCTAACGGAATCACGCCTCCTGGAAGCCATTTCCGAAGAAAATCAATCAAGTGCTGGTCATAGGCCAGTCTCACCCGGTGATAGTACACCTACGTATACATGAAGTACCTGGCCAACAGCAGGGCTTCCGCCGAATGCAAACCTCCAGCGTCCACCCCAAGCGCCGGCGCGCCGGATTCTGGCTGAAGGAGGATGCGCAGCGTGTCGATGAGCCGATGATGATCGAACCGACCATATGCGACGCCTACGTGATGGGAGTCTCTAAGGAGGTAGTCGATTCGATCTACGCCGAACGCGTCGTTCACAATCAATTCGGACAATAGCGCCTCCCAGTCCGAGAGGGTCTGTCCACTCCTCTTGCGCCCAACTGCCAGTTTTGCGATGTGCTCTGGGAGCAAAGGAGGAATGGTCTCACGCCAGAGCCTCATCAGTTCCGGCGAGTTGATGAGTTGCACCGTCATGTCCTCATGGGTCTCGCCTTCAGGCAACAACTCCTTCTCTGCCGCATGGGAGAATGGCAGGTGTCCCAGATCGTGGCAAAGAGCCGCCATCCTGAGGACTCTGCGCCAATAGGCCCGCTTGTCAGGCTGAGCTAGCTCAGGGAGGCGTTCTCTGACTGCTGGCTGCAGGTTCTGCTCATGGGTGATGACGTCAAACGCACGCCCCGCTAGCTCCATTGCCCCTAGTGCATGCTCGAAGCGCCGATGCGTGGCGCCGGGGTAGACGAGATACGTAAGCGCTAGTTGATGGAGATGCCGCAACCGCTGAACGGGCCGGGAGTCCAAGACCGCTCGTTCGTCCGAATCGAGCCGGATGAACACATGGATGGGATCCCTGATTTCGTGAAAAGCCTTCAATGGTTCGCCCGAAGCAAGTTGCCCTCCGGTTCAGGGGCATAAGTCTTCGTCATGGCCGGGTGGTCCCGCAAGGCCCACATGGCGCGAACCCGCTCCTACACCGCCGCCGGCTTCTTCTCCCGCTTCGCCAGCTCCGGGATGACGTACTTGCCCAGCAGCTCGATGCTCTTGAGGATGTCCGGGTGCTTGAGACCGCCGAACTGCATCAGGCAGATCAGGTTGTCCACGTCGATCTCCTCGTAGCTTTCGAGCTTGCGCAGGATCGTGTCGGGGTCGCCGACGACGATCATGTTCTGCCGGTCGTACTCGCCGACGTCGAACTCGCCCCGCGCCTGCTTCTCCATATCGGCCAGGCGCTCTTGGACGCCGCCGATGGCCGTCACCGTCCCCGACGCCTCAGCCTGGGCCTTCATGAGCGGCCCCTCCCACTTCAGGGTCACCTCGGCCAGGTGCTGGTACCACCAGTGGCAGGCGTCCATGCCCCCGTTCTCTATCGCCTTGGCGTTGGTCTCGGCGCAATGGACCAGCGTGTAAGCGGCGAGACGGTTGTTGACGAACTTGCCGATGGGCTTCGCCCGCTTCAGAGCGTCCCGGTAGGTCGCGATGCGCTGGCCCAGCTTTTCAAGCGGGACGAGGATCGAGAGGCTCAGCACACCCAGCCCGCTCTCCCCTGCCTTTGGATAGCTGTCGTCGCTCGACGCCGCCACCCACAGCGCGGGATGGGGCTCCTGCACCGGCTTGGGGAGCACGGCGCGCTCGCGGACCCGCCAGTACTTGCCCTCGTGCGAGAAAGTATCCTGCGTCCAGATCTCGGGGAGCATCCGGATCGCCTCTTCCCACATCTCGCGGGACTCCTCGAAGGGCACGTCGAAGCCGTCCTGCTCGTACGGCGTCGAGCGCCCCGTGGCCAGCTCGACGCGGCCGTTCGACAGGATGTCGAGGACGGCGGCGCGCTCGGCGACCCGCACCGGGTGGTTGAACGGCTTGGGCAGCAGGACGACGCCGTGCCCCATGCGGATGTTCTTCGTCCGCATCGCCGCCGCGCCCAGGAAGACCTCCGGCCCCGAGCAGTGCGAGCGTTCCACTCGGAAGTGGTGCTCCACCATCCACACGATGTTGAAGCCCGCCTCGTCGGCCCGTTCGATCTGCTCCAGGGCCTCCCAATAGGCCTGCTGTTCGGCCTTCCGCTGGCCCTCCGGCCAGGGCTTCTCCACCTCGATCTCATACAGCAGGTCGAGTTTCATCCGCTGCTCTCCTTCTCTATCGTCGTTACTCGTCGGCGAACGCCTTGATGACCTTGCCGCCCCACTCGTCGCCGCCGACGGCGCGCCGGAGCCGGAGCGCCAGGCGCCACCGGCCTTCCTTCCGTTCGAACTTGAAGTGATTGTAGCCGCACGTCCAGGGGTAGTACCCTTCGTCGCCGCGCACGAAGACGATGGAATAGGCCTCGGCCCACGCCGTGTCGCCCTCGACGCGGATGAAGTGGTTCACCACGGTGTGCTGGGAGCGGTTCTCGATGGTCTTGTGCCCCTTGGGGTTGGTGATGATGTCGTAGAGCAGCCCGTCGGAGCCCACCGCTTTGTCGTCCGGCCCGAGGTCGTAGACCCCGTCCTCCGTCCACACGTCGACCCAGTCCTTCGACAGCCCCAAGTCGGCGGTGAAGCCGTAGCGGGCCAGGACCTCCCGGATCGCCTCCTTGTCCTCCAGCTCTTGGACCCGCCGCTCCAACGCCTCGATCCTGCTCGTTTCGTCGCTCATCGCCCACCTCCCGTCCGCCGGCTCAGGCCGGCGCAGCGGCCCGAACCGTACCCCAATGCCGCACCATTGACCACCCGTCCCACCTCAAGCCTCTCCCTTCTGGAGACCTTTGCACAACCGCCCGCGGGCAAGCATGGGTGGGGCCGGGAGGTCTTGCCTCTTCTCCCCACGGGAGAAGATTGAGATGAGGGGCCCCCTCGCAACCGCCACGGGTTATCGAAGCCCGCCACCTTCGCGGTCAGTCACCCCGGTTACGCAAAGGTCTCCTCCCGGGAAGACTGAGCGCGGGCAGCGCTCTACCGAGGAGTACGCGGATAGTCCACCACCTCCAGCGGCTGCAACGACTCCGGCTCGATCTCCTGAAACGAGTGCAGCGCGCCGACGGTCAGGAAATCGACGTGTCGGCCCTCGCCGAACGACGCGCGGGCGTGCGCCTTGATATCGGCGATCGACGCCTCGATGTCGTCGCTCTCGATCTCGTACAGCGCCAGGTACTGCGACGGCCCCACCCCCGGGTTGAGGTTGAAGAACCGCCGGGCGCTGACCACGCCCTTCGACTTCAGCAAGTCGGGCAGGTGCGTGTGCGTGTACCACCGGTTGAACTCCTCGTCCCGCTGCCGCTCGACGCAGTTGGTGTAGGCAAGAAAAATCCCCTTCGGCATGGTCTCCTCCCGTCGGCTTGGCCCCGCCGCGGCCAGCCGTCCAAGATCTTAGTGCAACACCCGCCCAGCGGGCGAGTTCCCTCCGGCCTCTCCCCTGCTGGAGACCTTTGCGCAACCCGCCTGCGGGCAAGCATGGGTGGGGCCGAGAGGTCTTGCCTCTTCTCCCCACGGAGACCTTTGCGTAACCGGGATGTGGTTGTGGTGGTGACGCGGGGGCCTGTTCGAGGCCATGAGGGTGGTGTTGTTTGCGGACTCGGCGGCTTGAGGAGCCCCCTGCGAGGACCGATCGGGCCCTCAGCGGGCCCGATTTTGGCCCCGCCAGGCTGCTAGGGCGCACTCCGCCCTGGGACGGGTGCGTCGACAGCCAGGAGGCGCGCCGCCCGGCGCAGGTTGTAGGCCATGCACTTGAGCCACAGCTCCGTCGCGTTCCGCTCCAGTCCCATGTACCGCACCTGTCCATACCCGTAGCAGCGCTTCAGGGTTCCGAACACCTTCTCGACCGGCGCACGCACGCGGGAGATCAGCGCGTTCCGCCGCGTTTGCCAATGCGGCAGCTCCCGCTGGTGCTTGTGCGACCGATGCATGATCCGGTCTTTGATCCCCCGCGACTTCAGCCGGGCGCGCCGTTCCTTCGACTCGTAGGCCTTGTCCGCGTAGACCGCCGCCTCGTCTCCCGACACCAAGGCGTCCGCCGCCTCGGTATCGTTCACGTTCGCGCTCGTCAGCACCGCCTTCCGTATCAGTCCCGACTCCCCGTCCACTCCCAGGTGCGCCTTGTAGCCAAAGTGGGCCGCGCCCCCTTTCCGCGTCCATCCCGCGTCGGGGTCGGTCGCGCTCCGCGCCCCAGGGCCTTCCTCCACCGACGGCCGCCGCGCCTGCGCCTTCACGATCGTCGCGTCGAGGAGCGTGCCCTTCTTCACCAGCAGCCGCTGCTCCTCAAACTGGCGGTTCACTTCGGTGAACAGCCGCTCGGTGAGCCCCCGTTCGGTCAACGCCTTCCGGAACCGACTGATCGTCGAGTGGTCCGGCGTCCCGTCCGTCCAGCCCAGGTTCACGAATCGGCGGAAAGAGATCCGGTCCCGTAACGCCTCCTCCATCGCCGGGTCCGACGCGGTGTACCACTGCTGCAGCAGCGCGATCTTCACCATCGTCAGCGGGGGGTAGCCCGGCCTGCCCTCCGGTGCCGCGTGCACCTCTCCTACCACCTTCCCGATCCGTTCCCAGTCCAGCATCGCGTCGATCCGTTCTAGCGTCTTGTTCGTCCCAAGCCCTTCCGGCACAAAGGCGTCCACGAATGTTGGCAGACCGGTCTGCTGGTGCATGCTTCCCTCCATCCGAGCGCTGCCCTCTACTCTGCCCCGCCCGTCCAGTTTTGCAAAGGTCTCCAACGGGAGAAGAGGCAAGACTTCCCGGCCCCACCATGCTTGAGCCCTCGGGCGGGTTGCGCAAAGGTCTCCAGTGGGAGAGGGCGTTGAGACCCCCGCCGCGACTGTCCCATCCGCGGTAGGCCTGATCGGCCTCGCGTGTTACGCCACCATGGCCGGCGGGTCGTCCGGCGGACGCGGGGACGGCCGTTGGGGCCGCCTGAGTAAAGAACATACGTTCGCTAAGGTAACGATAAACCCCCTTGACAAGCCCTGTCAAGTATCATTTCGCCCCGAAATCCGTTTTCGCGGGGAATCCGTCAAGTATGATGGAGAGAGAAAATCCGCCGCCTTCTCCGCGGCCTCTCGAAGGAGACCCCCAATGCCCATCATCCGAGTCGAAATGTGGAGCGGCCGGACCAAAGACCAGAAAGCCGAGCTCGCCGAAGCCCTCACCGACGCCATGGTCCGCATCGGCAACACCTCCGCCGACCACACCATCGTCGTCTTCCAAAGCATTGACAAGGAGGACTGGGCGGAAGGCGGCAAGCTGGCTTCGGAGCTGTGACTCGGCGCCTCCCCTCCCGGGGTCCGCCTTAAACCTCAACCCTCTCTGGGGGAGACTGAGAGAAGGCACGCGCCCCCAGGCGCACGGGCGCCCGCGGGGCGCCCCGTTTGCAGGTTCCGCGGAAGAAGGGCCGAGCCATGGCCGAACACTACCGGGCGAGCTTCACGATCGAAGGGCCGGAGGCGCGTGGGCTGCCGCTGCTGGAGCAGGCGGCCCACGCGGTCCGCAGTTGGGCTTGGGAGCAGTTCGGCCAGCCTGAAGCGGATGCGTCGGTGGAGCAGTGGGAGGGCGACAACGGGACGCTGCGCATTGAGGCCGACCGGCTGGAGGAGGCGGGTTTCTTTGCGTTGTCCTGGGAGCAGCCTACCGCGTGGCTGCTTGAGTTCCGTCTCGCGACGCAGGGTGAAGCGGTCGAGGTGGAAGTCGAGGTCCAGGGGCCAAGCGAGGGCGCCGACGACCTCCATGCCGGACCGCCGCGAGCGCTGCTCGACGCCCTGCTTGACCGGTTCGAGTGCCGGAGCGACGGGCGGCGGCTCTCGACCCAGGCGGCGTGGGTGGAGCCGGAGGACGCAGCCGACTTTGTTCGCGATACGGTGTTCGGCCGTGAGCGACGAATGCCGTTGGTGGTCGTAACCGAAGACCGTTCCGGCCGGAGCGTAGTAAGCGCGGACCATTTGCAGACTCGTCTTCTCGGGCTGGCAAGGGTGGTCGGCTACGATGCCGAGACGGCTGAAGCGGTGAACAAGGAGTTAGAGGCGCCAGTCCAGTCGGGGGCAGGCTATCCACTGGTGCGGGTGAACGAGCGCGTGCATGAGAAGATCGGCGACGACTACAGGCTCGCCTCGTGGACCAACTACTACAAATGGCTCAACGCTCAACTGGCGTGCTTCGCGGGAGCAGTGCGGGTCTATTTCCCCGGGTGCTCCGTAGGCGACGAGTCATGGAAGCACCGGTATTGGCCCATGGAGCGGGTCCGCACGGCGGGGCGCAAGTTCTGGGTCGAGTTACGGGATGCCTGCATGTCCTCGTTTCCGGCAGGGCCTCGAATCTACGACGAGGTCTTGCGGCGCATCCGCAGGCTGGAGCACGAACAACTCCTGGAGGAACGGCGCCAGAATTCGGAGACCGAAGAGCTTCTCAACGAATGGCGAGATGGGCTCGCCGAATATGAGGAACGCGAGGTCGAGCATCAGCAGGCTAAGGCGCGGCTACAGTCGGAAGTCAAGGAGAGGGACGCGCAGATCCAACGGCTCATGGTGGATAACCATGAACTCAGCCGTCAGTTGCGCGACCCCGACTTCGGTTCCGCCGTGGAGGAGTCTGACCATGACTGGGTTGACCGCCCGGCGAGGCAGGAGACCCTGTTAGGCGCCGTGCGTGAGGCCAAGAAACTGAAAGGGTTGAAGTTTCTTCCCAGTGCGAGTGAGTCCGCTAAGGGATCACTGTACCAGGGGCCGAGACGGTTGCAGAACGTACGACGGGTGTTTGGGAAGATGGCGGAGTGCGCCCAAACGCGGGCGCGAGGTCAGCTAGGGAAGACCGTAGCGGGCTGGTTCGCTGACGAGAAAATCGACTATGCGCCCTTCGAGAGCGAGGCGACGATGAACAAGTTTGGCTATCAACGACGGTTCTTCGACGCTGGCCGCTGGGTGGAAATGCAGGAGCACATCAAGTTGGGGAAGGGCGGCCCGGAAACATCCCTGCGGATTCACTTCTGCTGGAGCGACGATGACGAGGTGTTACTGGTGGGGCACGTCGGGCGGCATCTGGACATAGTGTCGTCGGGCTGAACCGCACAGGCTTGGCGGAGAGGGTCGCCCTCTAGCGCCGGCACGCCCGGCGGCGCGTGGGCTTCCGATGCCTTTCCGATTCAGCCCTGGCGCATGAGGGTCCCTGGCCCAAGGTCCGTTCCGTCGAGTATTGTTCCTGATGTCGCAATCAGGCTTGGGGCCGGAGGGACGGGCCGGCGCCGCAGCGTTGGCGCAACGCAATCCTTGTCCGAAGGAGCCGAAGGAGATTGTCCGATGGGAAAGCTTGATGGAAAGGTAGCCATCGTCACCGGTGGCGGCGGATGGCTCGGTTGCGGGATCGTGTTGGCGCTGGCGAAAGAAGGGGCGAAGGTCGCGATAGCGGATATCGACGAGAAGGCCGCGGCGTCCGTTGCCGAACAGGTGCGGAAGCTCGGAGGGGATTCCCTCGCCGCGCCCTGCGACGTGGCCGACAACGATCAAGTGAAGAGGATGGTTGGCGAGGTCGCAGGGCAGCTTGGGCCCCCGCGCATCCTCGTGAACGCGGCACAGAGCTGGGACATGGCGACGCCAACCCACGAGGGGTGGTCGACCATCGAGTCCGTGACCGAGCAACAGTGGGACGCCTTCTACCAGTCCGGGATGAAGTCGACCTTGTACTGCTGCCGGGCCGTGCTCCCATATATGAAGGACGGCGGCGGTAAGATCGTCAACTTCGGCTCGATCACCGGCCTCGAAGGGTGGGAAGGGACCGCCGACTATAACGTGACGAAGGAGGCGGTCCGAGGCTTCAGCCGAACGGCGGCCCGAGAGTGGGGCAAATATCAGATCAACGTGAACGTCATCTGCCCGTCGGCGCTGACGCCGTCGAAGATCGAAGCGGCTTTCGGCAGGGACTCCCAACAGGCAAAGGGCAGGAGGAAGTTCATAGAGGACTGGACGGCGAAGCTTCCCTTGCGTCGAGTTGGGGACCCGGAGAGAGACATCGGCCGCGCCGTCGTTTTCCTCGCCAGCGAGGACTCCGATTTCATCACCGGCCAAACACTCAACGTGGATGGCGGCGCCCATATGCCGAGCTGAGCTAGAGCTGTCGCAGACTCGGGTCCAGCGCGTCGCGGAGCCAGTCGCCCAGCATGTTGAAGGACACCACGACGAGCATGATCGCGATGCCGGGGAAGATGGACATCCACCACAGGGTGTCGATGAAGTTGCGCCCATCGGACACCATGCCTCCCCAACTTGGGGTTGGCGGCGGGACTCCGACTCCGAGGAAGCTGAGCGATGCGATCGCAAGTATGGCCCACCCGACTTGAAGGGTCGAAAGCACGACGATGCTGTTCAGCACGTTGGGCAACAGGTGCACGAAGATGATGCGGGTCGATGAAGCCCCGGCGACGCGGGCAAGGGCCACGAAGTCCCGTTGCTTCCATGACAGTACGTCGCCTCTGATCAACCTCGCGTAGCGCGCCCAGAGGATGATGCTCAACACCGTCACCACCATCCAATAGCCGGGGCCCAGCGTCAACGCCAGGGTGAGGCCTATCAGGATACCGGGGATCGCGAGCCAGACGTCGACGGTCCGCATGATGAGCGCATCGACCCATCCCCCACGATATCCGGCGATCAGTCCCAGGGCGGTGCCGACGAGTCCCCCGAGCAGGATCGAGAGGAAGGCGATGGATAGGGAGGTGCGACTCCCGACGATGATCCGCGACAGGATGTCCCGGCCCTGGCGGTCGGTGCCCAGCAGATTGGTGAAACTCCCGTCCTCGGTCCACGCCGGCGGCAGCTCCCGGGCGACCAGGTCCGTTCTGGTCGCGTTGTGCGGGGCGATCCATGACGACAAGATGGCCACTACCAAGATGACGAGGAGGATTCCTCCGGGCACCTTGGGAACGGACTTCAACCCGCCGAGGGCCCTGCGCCAGTCCCCCAGCACCGCCGAGAGCGGCCGATTGACGATCGAGTCTTCTGTTCCGGTCACACCCTAATCCGCGGGTCCAAGAGGACGTACAGAATGTCGACAAGGAAGTTGATGGCGATGACGAGCGCGATCCAGGTGAGCACGACGATTTGGAGCAACGGAAAATCTCTGAAGAGCACCGCTTCATATGCGAGACGTCCGAGACCCGGCCAGGCGAACACGACCTCGATGGTCACCGCGGCGCCCACGATGATCCCATACATGAATCCGATGAAAGTTACGACCGGGATCAACGCGTTGCGAAAGGCGTGCTTCAACACGACTTTGTACTCTTTGACTCCCTTGAGACGCGCCAGCCGCATGAATTCTTGATCGAGCACTTCGAGCATGCTGGAGCGGAGCAATCGCACGATGCCCGCGCTGGAAAACCATCCCAATGCCAGGGCGGGCAGGATGTAGTGCGTCCAACCGCCAATTCCGGCCGCGGGCGCCCATCCCAGCGCGACGGAAAACAGCAGCACGAAGAGGATTGCCATGAAGAAGGCGGGCACGGACTGGCCTATCAGCGCCACGCCCGTGGCCAGCCGGTCCCAGAAACGACCCCGGTTGACCGCGGCCACCACGCCCAGAGGGATACCGATTCCGACGGCTACCAGCATCGCGGCCGACGCCAGCTTGAGGGAGTTGCCCAGCCGGTTGGGGACAAGCTCGCTTGCGGGGCGCAGGGTACGCAGCGACGTGCCGAAATCTCCCCGCACGGCATCCTTGAGATAGACCCAGTACTGATACAGCACGTGCCGGTCCAGGCCTTTGGCCTCAATGAGCGCCTCCCGCTCCTCCGCCGTCGCTTCGATGGGAAGGATCAGATCGACCGGATTCCCAGTGATGCGTGCGAGGAGGAAGATCACGAGGCTGGCCACGAAGAGGGCCACGACCGCCTGGATAAGACGGCTGAGTACGAACCGGATCATCGCGCTAGCAGGACCTCCTCGTGCTGGCTCTTGGCAACCAGCGCCGGCCCGAAAGGCGCTTCAAGCGGGGATTATACACACCAACCACGCGCATAGCCGGAGGCGGCCCACGCCGCCCCCGGCTATGCCTTCGAGCCGGGAGGCCTACTACTTCTAGCGAGGGTTCTTCTTCTTGAAGTCCTCGGCGATCTCGTTGAACGTGACGAACTTCGCCCCCGGGTGGCTCTGGACGTAGGCAATGACCCGTTCCAGCATGAGGAGTACCTGAGGCCGTCCGCTGACGTCCGGATGGATCGTGAAGGTGAAAATGGCGTCGTCGTACTCGCGGTAGACCCAGTCGAACTGGTCGCGCCAGAGTTGCTCGATGTCGCGGGGGTTTACCCAGCCGTGGCTGTTCGCCGCCTTCTTGATGAACATCATCGGCGGTAGATCGTCCAGGTACCAACTCCCGGGGATCTCGACAATGTCCGTCTCCTGCCCGCGGACCAGCGGCTTCATCCACGTCTCGGCTGGCTGCGAGTAGTCGATCTTGGTCCAGGTGTCCCCTACCCGCGCGTAGTAACACTCATGATCGGTGTGCGACAGGCTGTGGTCGTAGGTGAAGCCGTACTTCTGGAGCAGTCCGATGGTGGCGTTGCTCACTTCCCACCATGGCGCCACGTAGCCCGTCGGCGATTCTCCGGTGTACTTCTTGATGAGGTCGATGCACTTGACGAGAATCGCCTCTTCCTGCTCCGGAGACATGGCGAGGGGGTTCTCATGGGAATACCCATGCACGCCGATTTCGTGGCCCCCCTCGACCATCATCTCGGTCTGGCGAGGGAAGGTCTCGATCGAGTGCCCGGGTGGGAACCAGGTCGTCTTGATCCCAAAATTGTCGAAGAGCTTGAGGAGCCGTGGCGTCCCGATCTCTCCGGCGAACATACCCTGGGAGATGTCGAAGGGCGAGTCCTCCCCTCCATACGAGCCGAGCTTTCCTGCAACCGCGTCCACGTCGATCCCGAATGCGCACAGAATCTGCTTCTCAGCCATCATGGCCTCCTTTTCAGCTTCACGGTCATGCTTTCTGTTCGCCCCGAACGGCGACCGGCGGATGGGCATCATGCCATCCCGTGGCCCGCTCATAGGCGTTGGCAGCCTGGAGAAGGGTGACCTCGTCGAACGGGCTGCCCATCAACTGGAAGCCGATGGGCAGCCCACCTCCCGAGAACCCGCACGGCAGGCTTATCGACGGATATCCGGTTAGGTTTCCCACCCTGTTGAGCCGTCCCAGGGCGTTTAGGACGGGGAGTTGCGCGCCCCCGGCCTGTACGTCCGTCTCCCCGCGCCTCGGCGCGACGACGACGGTGGTCGCGAAAGCCAGGACGTGCACGTCCCGCAGCGCGCTGAGGACTTCCCGGGTCAGCGCGGACCGTGCCTTCTGGGCCCCGATATAGTCCGAGGCGGTAACGTCCCCGCCGGCGGCGAGCCGGGGCCTCATCCGCGGGTCGATCTCTTCGGCATGAGCCTCAAGGAGAGCTCCATGCGACGCGAACGCCTCTGCCCCCATCAGAGTCGCAGCCAGATCGATGGCCGTTGGGAGCGACGGGATGGAGACCTCCACGATCGCTGCGCCGAGGCCTGCGAGGGTGTCGATGGCCGCCCTCACGGCTGTCTCGACCTCGGGGTCGAGGGTGTCCCACACAAACTCACGGGGCACGCCGACTCGGAGCCCCGTCGCGCCGCCCTCGAGGCCGGTGGTGAAGTCAGGCGCCGGCAGGTCGGCCGAGGTCGGGTCCTGGGGATCGTAGCCGGCGAGGGCGTTCAGCACGAGGGCCGAGTCCGCCACCGTCCGGGCGAAGATGCTGACGTGGTCGAGCGACCAGCACAGTTGGGTCGTACCCCGCTGGCTGATGCGCCCATAGTTCGGCTTGAGGCCGACCAACCCGCAGAGCGACGCGGGGATGCGCCCGGAGCCTCCCGTATCGGTGCCCAGGGCCGCCGCGCACCCTCCCGCCGCGGTCGCGGCCGCCGAGCCTCCGCTCGAGCCCCCGCTCATCAGCTCCGGGGCCCAGGGGTTGCACGAGTCGCCATAGTGGGCGTTCTCACCGGTGGCCCCGAAGGCGAGCTCGTTCATGTTGAGCTTACCCACGATAACCGCGCCCGCGTCCTTGAGCCTTGCCACCGAAGAGGCGTCCTCATTCGGGACGTGGTGGGCCCAGACCGTCGTGCCGGACGTGGTGCGAAGGCCCTTGGTGGCGAACAGGTCCTTCAGCCCGACGGGTATTCCATGGAGCGGGCCGCGATACTCGCCGCGGGAGATCGCCCGCTCGGCTTCCCTGGCCGCCGCTTTGGCCTCATCTCGGGCTACGGTGATGAAGGCGTTGAGGGTCTCTTCCAGCGCGTCGATGCGTTCCAGGTGGGCGTCCACGAGCTCCACTGGGGACAACTCGCGTCTCTCGATCAGAGATGAGAGCTCTGTGATGGGACGAAGGCACAGGGCTTGATGTCGTATCGGCGCCCCTCGCTTCGGCCTGCCCGTATCGGAAAGGGAGACCTTCTGACAGAGGGCGGCATGGTACTGTGCGGCTCCGCGGCTTGTCAACAGCGAGCCGGCCTGGCGAACGAGTCCAATGCTAGGGAAGTTCCGGTTGCAAGCTTTCGGTAGGTTGGGTACGGTTGCCGGGCTCCGGCGGCGACGCCAGAGCAGAAAGGCGGTGTCGGACGAAGGCGAGGATAGGGCTGTGCATGGGCAACTGGCTGCCCGCCGAACTCCTTCGGCAGGCAGCCCGGTCCGCGGAGAGACAGGGCTACGAGATCTTCTGGCTCACCGAGTCGTCAACCGGCATGGGCAAGGACGTGTCGTCCCAGCTAGCCTCCGTTGCCCTCGGCACCTCAACCATCCGCGTGGGGACGGGCATCATGCCCATCTATACCCGGACTCCCACCTTGATCGCCGAGGTTGCGACAAGCCTTGACGAGATCTCCGGAGGGCGGTTTACGCTCGGCCTCGGGGCAGGCCACGGCAACAACCTGGCGACGGCCCACGGGGTCACGGTCGAGCGCCCGCTTTGGAGAATGCGGGAGTGCGTGGCAATTCTTCGAGAGGCTCTGAGCACCGGACACGCCACATTCCACGGCGAGATCTTCGACATCCCGGACCTGGAGCTGCTGCTACCCAACCCGGACCGGCGGCCGCCAATCTACATAGGCGTCCTCAGACCGGGTCTGGCCCAGCTCGCTGGCGAAATCGCCGATGGGGTGATTCTGAACATGGTCACCCCCGACTACCTCCAAGAGGTGGTCCCGCTGGTCCGGGCCGCCGCCGAGCGGGCGGGCCGCGAGCCCGACGAAGTGGACATCGCCTGCCTCGTCTTGGCCTGCGCCGACGACCGGGAAGCAGAGCGCGTGTGCAGCGAACGGATCGCGAACTATCACACGATGCCGTTCTACCAGGAGCACATGAAGCGCAGCGGCTTCGCGGCCGAGGTCGAAGCCATCGTGGCCGGGCTGCGCCGAGGAGGTCTCGCGGAGGGTGCCAGAGCGGTATCTCCACGAATGCTGGAGACGCTGGCTCTCGTTGGCGACCCGAAGAGTTGGCCTGAGAAAATCAACCGATACCGCGAGGCGGGGATCGGCCTGCCGTGCCTGTTCCTCTTTCCTGCCGAGAATGACGAAGCTGGATCGGTCCTCAGAGGAGTCGAGGCGCTCCAGGGCTGATCAGACCTCGAACTTGAGCAAGCGCACCGCGTTCTCGGACGTGACCTTGTATCTGTCCTCGTCGGGGACTCCCGTGAAGATCCTGTCGAGATACTCCATCGACTTGGGCCACGTGGCCTCCGAGTGCGGATAGTCGTTGCCCCAGACCATGTTCTCTACTCCGATGATGTCGCGAAGCCGTTGCACCCCAACGTGGTCCTCGAGGAACGTGGCAAACATGTTCTCGTGCCAGTAGTCGCTGGGGATCATGCCCCGCTTCGAACGCCAGCCCCTGCCGTAGAAACCCCGCTCCTTGTACGTCTCGTCGAGCCTGGCGAGCCAGTAGGGGATCCACGACAGCTCGTGCTCTCCGGCGCACATCTTCAGGCCGGGGTAGCGGTCGAAGACGCCGGCGAAGATCATCGCGCCGAGCGAGTAGCGGACCCAGTAGTCGTGGTTGGACCTCCCGGCCGGGGTGTACTCGCTAAAGTCGGTCGTCTGCTCCAAACCGGGGATGCCATGCCGGACGTAGCCGCTATGCATGATGAGGGGCATCTCGAGGTGAGCGGCAGTCCACCAAAGACGGTCGTAGATGGGGTGGCGGTAGGGTCTGTCGGGAAGGGGATAGACCGGGATGAGAGCCCCGGTGAGCCCCAGCTCCGCGCATCGCTCCAGGTCTTCGCATGCGTCGTCGACATCGTCAACGTTGATGAAGCCCGGCGCCTTGAGCCGACCTGGGTACGGCTTGATGAAGTCAGCGATGGCTTCGGTATACGCCCGGCAGATGGCGGTGAGGAGCTTACTATCCTCGATCCGGGTGAAGCAGGCCCCGATGCTCGAGTAGATGTACGCGCCCCAGACCCCGTCCTCCTCCAGGTCCTTGACCATCTCGTGGGGGTCGTATGCTCCCTTGCGCACGTCTTCCCACGTGGCGACGAAGTCGATCCGGGACGGGTCCTCGAACCGGAGCGCGGTCTGAGTAAAGGCCCCGAGAGTAATCAACTCCTGCCCATCGAGAAACCAGGCATCGTACTCTCTGCCCTGGGCATTCTCGGACCGCACTAGCCGGGGGGCCCGTTCTCGGAACGCCGGCTCGATCCGATCGATATAGGTGTCCGGCGGCTCCACGATATGGGTGTCGCACGAAATGATTTTGTAGTCAGGCATTCGGGCCCCCTCATCTTCCGCCTCGGTTGCCAAGCTAACAGAATCCCCGAGACTTGTCATATACGGGCTCATTCACCCAAGGCGCGGACCGCCGGACCGGTCGCCAGGGCCATTGCATCAACGACGCTGTCGAGGTCGTCCATCTTCAGGACCAGATCGCGGAGGCGGTCGCAGTCCTCGGGGGAGAGCACCCGCAGGGCATTGTCGCGGTACTTCCGCGCGATCTCGTCCAGGCTGAGCGGGTCGCCCCACTCGCCGTGCGCCACGTCGACCTGTTCCCGTAGCTCGCACCCGTTTTTCAAACGGATGGTGACCGGGTTTGAAGCATCGCGATATTGGGACGACATCGATGGATCGACGACGAGCTCGACTCTCTCTGCCATGGCCCGGGCCTCGGCCGATGACACCTCGGTGTCGTCGAAGCTCTCAATACCGACCTGCCGGTGCAGGATCGCCTCTGCCACGTTGTGCTGAAGGCTGACCTTGGCGGCGAGCCCGTCCTGGGGGCGAGGCAGGTTCATCCATCCCGCGTTGGGTACCGTCACCGTCACGTGCTCGACTTGCTCGGGTCTGATGTCATGTTCCAGGACAAGCTTCAGGACCGCGTCGACCCCACGGACGTTCCGATGACAGGTGGGATAGCCCTTGATCGCGATGCCCGGATCAACGACATGAAATGGGCGTCCCAGCCCGCGCGTTGTGATCTCCGGGTCGAACCGGTCCAGGCCCATGAATTCGTCGGCCAAGCCGAGCGCTCCTTCGATTGGCTCCGGTGTGGCCGTCCAGCCGGCGCGAGCGAGCACGGCGGCCCGAACGCCGCCGCCGGCGGCGTTCCCCGCGTGATAGGGCTTCGTCATCGTCCCCGTGTTTTTTTTGATTCCGCCCGCGTGAGAGGCGGCGATGCCCAGGGCCATGCGCGTCTGCCACGGATCAAGACCGAGGAGCTTTGCCGAGGCGGCGGCGGCTCCGATCACGCCGTAGACGCCGACGCTCGAGCCTCTCGCCGGCCCTTCCTGAAGGCCATAGCCATAGGCGACCTTGCCGTGGACCTCGAGACCGATCACGAAGGCCTCAATGACCTTCCTCCCCGGCAGCTCCAGCTTCTCGGCGAGGGCGAAGACCGCGGGGAAGATGCTGCAGACGGGATGGCCTACGGGGAGGGCCGTCGCATCGAAGTCGAGGGCGTTGGCGAGGACCCCGTTGGCAAAGGCCGCGTTGGCGGCGCCGGTCCGATAGCCTCCGGCGATGACCCCGGCGTCGGGCGTTCCCCCTTCGCCCCGGGTATAGTCGATCACGAGTTGACCGACGGGTTGCGTCGCTCCCGCCAGGGCGACGCCGAAGGTGTCCAGCATCACTTCTTTGCTAACGCGGATGGCTTCGGGCGGCAGGTCTTCGTAGCCGGTGCCGGCAATCCATTCAGCGATGGCTTCGGTGACGCTCATCGGCGCTGCGCTCTCCGGCAGATGTCCTCGATCTCCTCCTCATTCAGCATAACGGGGAACTTGTTACCCAGGGCGTCGAGACGCTCCTTCATCGCGTCGTAGACCTCCCGGATGCGGTCGTCGTCCGTCGGCAGGCCCATCTCCTCGAGTTTCGCCCGCACCGTCTGCGGGCTGAGGAGGCCGTACGTCATCGCCGGCGTGGGGCGCATCCCGACGAGGTCCAGATCGTAGGAGCTCAGCTCCAACTCCCGGTAGCTCTTTCCCCGCAGGTAGCCGAGGTAGTGCGGCGGATAGTCGATCAGGCTCATGTGTTCCCCGGTAATCGGCTGGAAGGGGAGTCGTTGAACGCCCGTGATCCGCTCGACGGTGGCCGAGAGCTCATGCAGCCTGGTCAAGTCGGCGCCCGTTTCGATCCCGTAGAGCAACTGCAGGGACACGACGACCTCCTCGAGACTGGCAAAGCCCTGGTCGCCGATCGCGTTGACCGAGACCTGCGGCCATGCGCCCGCGGACGTCGCGGCGAGGACCAGCGCCGTCGCCGACCCGAGGTTGTTGCGGGCGTGGAAGTAGATTGGCACGTCCCGCACCAGCCCCGCCCGCATGGTTTTCACGAGATATCGGGTAGCGTCTGGGGTCGATGCCCCCCTCGAGTCCGCCATCAAGAGGCTCTCGGCGCCGCTATTGAGATAGAAGTTCTGTCGATCGACGACCGTCTGCATATCCTCGAGGAAGTCGCCGTCGCCGCCGATGTAGACCGAGGAAACGCAGACGCCGAGACCCTTCTTGCTGGCATAGTCGATCGCTTTCGGGAGATCGCGCAGGCGCTCATCGGACTCGGGGGCCTCGGCCGTACGACCGAGTTGACTGCGCGCCGGGACTGCCGATAGGCCGAGGGCCTGGGCGCCGCTATCCACGATGCGGTCGATCTGCTCCTTATACTCCCCTTCCTGCCAGGTGCCGAACAGGCCCCACACCCGTATCTTGGTCTTGAGCCCCAATGAGGCGACCGCCCGAAGCCCCTCCCAGACCCGCTGGTCCTTTGCCGTTCCGTATTGGTTGGCTAGGAATACGGTTTCCTGGACGCCGACCGCGTCGAGAAGACGGGCTACCTCCTGGTACTCCTCCACCGAGTAGAGACGGCTCGCGGGAAGGTGGTCCAGTTTCAGGGGCGTCCAGTCCTGAATGACCAGCGGCTCACGGAAGTCGTACTGTTCCTGGATCTCGGGAAGGAAGTTATATGGGCTAACCTTGTGAAGATCGCCTTCCCACGGGCTGCCCGTGCCGGAGGCGCTCATCGTTCCATCGCTCCCGCTCCGCCAGACGCGGCGTACTGCGGGTTGTTTACCATGTGACAGGCGACGGTATGCGAGCCCTCGGCTCCGACGAGCGGCGGCTCGTCTTCCTCGCAGATCGCTCGGGCGTAGAGGCAGCGGGTGCGAAACCGGCAGCCCGAGGGTGGATCAATGGGACTGGGGACCTCGCCGGGCAGGATGATCTCCTCGCGATCGATGTCGGGATGGGAGGGAAGTGCCGCCGAGAGGAGGGCCTGGGTGTAGGGGTGAAGCGGGCTCTCGAAGAGGGTCTCCGTCTCGGCTTGCTCGACGATCTTTCCCAGGTACATCACCGCGATCTTCATCGTCATGTACCGCACGGTGGCTAGGTCATGGGCTATGAGCAGATACGTCAGCCCCAGGCTCTCCTGGAGGTCTTTGAAGAGGTTCATGACCTGGGCCCGGATGGAGACATCCAGTGACGATACCGGCTCGTCAAGGATGATGACGCTCGGGTTGAGTGCCAGGGCCCGGGCCAGCGCAAGGCGTTGCCGCTGGCCGCCGCTGAACTCGTGGGGATACTGGGAGGCGACGCTAGGGGCCAACCCCACCTGCTCGAAGACCCACTTCACTCTGGCATCGATCTCCTGGGCGGAGCCGAAGCCGTTGATCACCAGCGGCTCAGCGACGATGGAGCCCACCCGCATCCTCGGATTGAGCGAGCTGTACGGGTCCTGGAAGACCGCCTGGAAGTTCGCGCGGTAGTCTCTGAGCTGCTTCCCGCGGAGGCTTCGGACGTCCCGGCCCCGGAATATGATCGTTCCGGCCGTCGGCTCTTCGAGGAGGAGGATCAGCCGGCCCGTCGTCGTCTTGCCGCACCCCGACTCGCCAACAAGACCCCACGTATCGCCCTCCTCCACGGAGAACGAGATGTCGTCGACGGCCTTGACCCAACTATTCGGCGCAAGGAACGGGATGCTCCTCCCTACGGGGAAGTGCTTTTTGAGGTGCTGGACCTCCAGGATTGTCTCAGTCACGTTTCTCCTCGACATGGAGCCAGCAGCTGGCTGTGTGCTCCCGTCCAACCGCTGCCGCGGGCGGGAACTCCTTCCAACAGACATCCATCACGTGCGGGCAACGCGGGGCGAACGTGCACCCTGCCGGCAGGTCCAGAAGCGATGGCGGCTGTCCCTGGATGGAATGGAGACGATCGACTTTCTGCTCCATCTTGGGCACGGAGTTCAGCAGGGCCTGGGTGTAGGGATGGCTGGGGCTATTGAAGATTTCGCGGACAGGGCCGGCCTCGACGATCTTGCCGGCGTACATCACCGCGACCTTGTGACACATCTTGGCCACGATACCGAAATCGTGCGTGACGAAGATGATGGAGGTGCCCGTTTCCTGTTGCAGCTCGTTGAGCAGCCTCAGGTACTGGGCCTGGATCGTGACGTCGAGGGAGGTGGTGGGCTCGTCGGCGATGATGAGCTGTGGCTCGTTGGCGAGGGAAAGCGCCCCAACCAGGCGCTGACGGATGCCCCCACTCATCTGGTGTGGGAACTGCCCCGCCCGAACCTCCGGGGATGAGATTTTTACCATACGGATCAGGTCCTGCACCCGTCCCTTCACCGCGGACCCGGAAAGCTTCTGATGGGTGGTAAGAGCCTCTCCCAACTGGTCGCCAATGGTGAAGACGGGATTGAGTGACGTCATCGGGTCCTGCAGGATCATGGCGATCTGCTGCCCCCGAACCCGGCGCATCTCTTCATCCGTGAGCTTGAGGAGATCCCGGCCGTCGAAGATGACCTCGCCGCCGACGATTGTCCCAGCCGGCTTGGGGACGACTCGAAGAATCGAGAGGCAAGTGATGCTCTTGCCACAGCCCGACTCCCCAACCAGTCCGAGGGTCTCCCCACGATTGAGGGTGAAGCTCACCCCATCGACGGCTTTGACGATCCCCCGCCGAACGAAGAAATGGGTACGGAGGTCCCGCACCTCCAGGAGGGGTTGAGCCGTCTCCATCACTTGCCCCGCATCAAGCGTCCCCTGCACCGCGGACCGCCGTCGCCGGCATGCTTGCATGCCGCGACACCACCTGCCACCGGCCGCCCCGCTTGATCCACACGTCGGTCAAGAGGAACGTCACCTGGTGAATATCGGGCCCGGTATCGCTCTGACTATGCTCTTCCACCGACCCTCCGTAGATCCGGGCCAGCAGATCGCCGGTTGTCTCCTCCGTGTACTGCCACACCACCACAGCCGCGTCGGGGAACACCCGTACCTGCATGTCGCCGTACTCGAAGGACTTCGGCGCGTAGCGGGCCATCGACCCATCGATCCACTCTCGCTTCGACTCTCGAAGTCCCTTGCCGGCGGTGGTGATGACGAAGTCATCGGCGACGAACCGGTCGAGGGCCGCTTCGTCGTGGCTAAGCCAAGCCTCGATCCAGTCCGTTTGCATCTGGATGATGGTCTGCGCTGTGTCGGCCTGAGTCATCGGCGAGCCTCTTGTTACGGCTGGTACACACCACTGATGCACAGGGTGCCCGCGTCCACCGGGAGCGACACGCCGGTGATCCACCTGGCCTCGTCGCTGGCGAGGAAGAGGGCCGCCCAAGCGATGTCCCAGGCTGTCCCCGGGGTCCCGAGGGGCGTCATCTGGGCGCGGGCCGCCATCGCCTCGTCGCTCAGGTCCAGGTTGACTGCCGCCATCGGCGTGTTGATCTGGCCGGGCAAGATACAGTTCACGCGGACGCCTTCCCGGGCGTGGGCCAGGGCCATGGACATCGTCAGACCGACGACGCCTATCTTCGATACCGAGTACGCCAGCGCTCCTGGAGGGCTCGCTCGCCACGCGGCCAGGGACGAGATGTTGACGATGGCGCCGCCGCCACCTTCGATCATCTTCGGGATCGCGTACTTGCTCGTGAGCATCATGCTCTTCAAATTCACGTCCATCGTCCGGTCCCAGGTCTCCTCACTGACCTCGACGGCGGTGCCCCATCCCGCGATTCCCACGTTGTTGACGAGGATGTCGAACCGTCCGAACCGACCGGCCGCGGCCTCGACCATGCGGCGGCAGCCGTCGCCGGAGCTCACGTCCGCCTCGAAGGTCGCCGCCTCGCCGCCCTCGTCGCGGATCATCGTCAGGGTCTCTTCGGCCCGCTCGGCGAGCTGGTCCACCAGAAGCACCCGAGCGCCCTCTCGGGCGAATAAGACAGCTATCGCCTTGCCGGTCCCGACACCGGGACCGCTGGACCCGGCGCCGGTAACCAGGGCGACCTTTCCTTCCAGTCTTGGGCGACCCTGGTCCATCCTGCTCCCGTCGTGACCTCGGGCTGAAGTTACCCGCACGCCACCCGGCTGTCAATTCCGGACAGCATGCTGGCCCCGCGTACGTTGACAGCGGCCAACGTGGAACCTAGCCTTGGGCCACCCCACCACGGGCTCCTTGTAGCGCCCTCTGGCCCGAGTTGGGATTGTCGCAAGGGAGAGGAGAACCGCTATGGCCCAGAACGACACTCCTTGGGAGACAGACCTCTTCAAGGTCAGCCCGTTCAACTATGTACCGGAGGTGCGGGCGCAGTACAACTTTCGCGAGCCCATGGTCGTCCAGGACTTCACCTTCGCCAAGATGGATCACCTGGAGGCGACACGCCTGTACTCGCTCGAGGAGTACCAGGAGCTAGCGACGCTCATGGACGACATCGGCGTGAAGGAGACGGTCTTCATGACCTCTCACCACGCCGGGACCCCCAAAGACGTGCGCGCCATGGAGGGGCTTCGGGCCGTCAGCAAGCTGGGCCTCAAGAACCTCAAGATACGAGTGTGGGGATGGTTCAACGCCTGGGATGCGGGAGAATACAAGGACCGAATCGACATGATGGCGGATACCGGAGCCCACTCCATGGGGCTGTCCGCTCTGCCGCCCCACATCCTCGACCAGTTTCGGCTGGCGAAGGCCGGGCCCGACTTCGACGAGCGCATTCGCGAGCTGCCGGACGCGATCGCCTACGCGAGAAAGAAGGGGCTCGACGTCTGCATCTCCTCCGCTCACGCCGGCCGGGTTGAGTTGCCGACGATCATCGAACGGGCCAACTTCTACATCGAGCAGGGAGCCACCAGCCTTCTCATGGCGGACTCAAAGGGCGTGGCGACGCCCGAGGCGACGAGATACTTCCTCACAAACGTCCGCGCGGGGCTGAAGGAAGACGTTCCGATCTACTACCACGTGCACGACAACTTTGGGACCGGGACCGCGCTCGCGCTCGCGGCCGCGACCGCGGGTGCCTGGCCGCAGGCGACGGTCAACGGGATCGCCGACCGGGGCTTCGCGGCGTTGGAAGAGGTCGTGATGTCGCTGGAGCTGCTCTACGGAGTCCGCACCGGCATCGACGTGAAAAAGCTGCAGCGGCTGTCGCGGACCATGGAGAGAATCATCGGGATAAGCAATCCGCCGTACAAGGCCATCACGGGAGACTTCGTGAACATTCCAAGCCTGGTCCCCGGATACATTGGGGCGCTCCAGGGCAAGGGCTTTCTCGAGCTCGAACTCATGACCCCCTATGAGCTCGAGCTGGTCGGGCAGTACCCCCAGATGGTGATGACGTACAACATTCTCTGTAACGAGACGGTACAGGCCAAGCTGGAACAGATGGGTCTTCCCACCGGGCAGCGTGAGGTAGAGGAAGTCAAAGCAGCCCTCAGGCAACGGCTCGACGCCCAGGGCAACCTCTTTCCCGTGATGCTCAACGACACGGAGGTCGAAGAGGTCTGCCGGGAACAGGTCGCGGCCATGGGCGCTGGGGCGTAGCCCCGTCGGCCCCACCGTGCTGCAGGCAATCTGCCCGTCGGCCTGGTCCGCTGACCTATCGTGCCCACCGTCGCGCGGTGTCCGACACGCAACAGAGTGCCAACTTGACAGGATAGAGAAGGAAACGTATATTCTGCCGATTCACTTGAAGCCCGCCAGACTGCCATGATCCGGGGCTTTGCAGACGTATCGATCCGCCTGGCAGAGAAGCTGAAGAGAACGCCGTAGGGACAAGGAGACGAGCCATGCGATTCGGTCCCAAGATGTTGTTTGGTATCGTTGCGGGGCTCGCCGTCGTGGCCCTCGTGGTGGCCGCGTGCGGGGGGGCGCAAGGACCGCCCGGGCCGGCAGGGCCGGCAGGCGCTCAAGGCCCAGCGGGCGCCGAAGGCCCGGCGGGCGCCGAAGGCCCGGCGGGCGCTCAAGGCCCGGCGGCGGGTGTGGCTCCGGCTCCCACGGCCATGCCGGCGCCGACGGCCGCTCCCACGGCCATGCCGGCGCCGACGGCAACGCCCAGGCCGGCTCCGACGGCCGCTCCCACGGCCATGCCGGCGCCCTCGGGGAATGTCGCCATTGCCGTGCCTTCCTTCGGCAAGGAGAACCTGGACAAATCGCAGTCCGGCGGTCTCGAGCTGATCTTCGTCGCAGCGCTGTTGGACTACTTCATCGGCGCTGATGAGACGGGCCAGCTTGACTTCAGTCTCGGCATCCTGGAAAGCCTCGAGACACCTGACGGCAAAGTCTATACGTTCAATCTCAAACCGGGTGCCAAGTGGCACGACGGCGAGACGATAGATGCCGCCGACGTGGTCTTTACCATGAGCCACTACAACAGGGAGGAGAGCTCTTGCGTCTCCTGTGGCTTGGTCAGAAGCGCCTTGGACCGGGTTGAGATCGTCGACGACACGACGGCCACGGTCCACCTCAAAGACACGAACATCTCGTTCATTCCCAGCCTCGGGGCCCTCGAGGGAGACCTGCTGCTGCTGCCGGAGCACCACTTCGCCAAGGTCGGAATCGAAGGTGGCTTCGAGGACGATCCTCTAGGGAGCGGCCCCTTCAAGTTCGTGGACCGCAACATCGGTGAGTTCATCGAGTTCGAAGCCAATCTCGACTACTGGGATGCGGGCCGCGTGCCTTCCTTCGCCGGCCTTAGAATGGTCGTGGCCCCCGAAGCCAACACAAGGGTCGCGCTCATACGGAACGGGCAGGCGGACTTGGCGGAGGTGGACAACGCGTCCGTGAACGGGCTGGCGGCGGACGGCTTCCGCATCAGCGGCCCCGACAGCGTGGGCTCCGCGATGCTCCAGTTCCTGCGGAGCTACGAGCCCGACCAACTGACGAACAAGCTGGACTTCCGGAAGGCCCTCATCCTCTCGGTGGACTGGGCGGCGATCTCCGGGGCGTTCTACGCGACTGGAGAAGAGGCTCGGCCGCTGGGCACGGCTCTCTTTACGCCGGTTGCTCTGGGCTATGACCCCTCGCTTCCGCCCTACGAGTTCGACCAGGACGAGGCGAGGAGACTCCTGGCCTCCTCAGGATACGCAGGTGAGACCGTGGTCCTCTGGAGTTGGGCGACCACCGGCAACCCATCTGGGCTGGACGTACCCCAGGCGGTTACCAGCGCCTGGCGGGACATCGGCATCAACACGGAGATCATCCCCGTCGATCAGGGAGTCTTTATCTCCAAGGTCCGGGCGGACCCACAGGACTTCGATGCCGAAGTGTCTGTGACCCTCGTGTCGCCGTCCTCCAGGCCGTCGATGCTCACCAACATCCGCATCTTCATGAACGGTCGTGAGGCGGGTGGCCTGGTAGAGGGCTTCTACGACAAGGAATTCATCAACAGCGCCTACGGCGAACTGATCGCTATCACGGACATTAACGAACGCGAGCAGCGACTACGGGCGCTTAACCGACAACTGCATGAGACGTATTGGGCTGCTCCTATCTCGATACGCATTGTGCCGTACGCGGTGGGCGAGCGGATCGACAGTTGGACGCCTGGCCCTGGGGCGCCCACGAACCTTCGCCTGGAGACCATTACCCTCAAGTAACCCTGCCCCGCGAGGCAGTGGGCGAACGTTGACTGCGTGCTGAGACGGAGCTTAGTCTGGGCAGCGCCCGCTACGGGCGCTGCCCAGTAACGTTACAGGCCCGGGTGCTTCGGTCTCGCTTGTCCGTCGCGCCCGGAAGGAGGAGTGTGCTCCGTGGTCCAAATGCGGGCCGGTGAAGCGGTCGTCGAAGCCCTGCGCGCCGAAGGAGTGACCCATGCATTCGGGGTCGTCGGCTCGAGCTACATCGAGGTGCTCGACGCGCTGTACGGTCGTTCTGACATCGACTTCATCGGTACCCGGCACGAGCAGGGGGCCTCATTCATGGCCCTTGGCTATGCCCGAGCCACCGGGCGTCCCGGCGTCTGTATGGCTACCAATGGGCCGGGGGCCGTCAACCTCGTTACGGGTATCGCGGGCGCTCACTTAGCGCCCGCGCCGGTGATCGCGGTTACCGGGGCCGTCATGGTCGAGCATATTGGCCGTGGCGCCATCCAGGAGATCGATCAGGTAGCGCTGCTGCGACCCATCACCAAGGCCGCCATACAGCTAAGCAAGGCGGAACGCATCCCAGAGGTCTTCCGGCGGGCCTTCAGCATCGCGATGTCTGGAAGAAAAGGCCCCGTGCTCGTCGACCTCCCTCGCGACCTCCTGAACCCGCAGGCGCTCGAAGTCGACCTCTGGCCCCCCGAGCGTTACCGGCCGTCGCAGCGGATAGCCCCGGAGCCGGAGCTCGTGCGACAGGCCGTCGAGGTCCTGTCGCGGGCCCAATTCCCCGTCCTCGTCGCAGGGGGCGGCGTTATCGAGGCCGACTGCGCGGCCGACACGGTCCGCCTCGCCGAAATGCTCTCGATGCCCATGACGACGTCCTACGCCAGGGGCGACGCCGTCCCGAACGACCACCCGCTCTACATTGGCCCGCTGGGCCGGGGCGGCGCCGAAGAGGCCTTTGAGACAGTCCGCAAGGCGGACGCAATCCTGGCCCTCGGGACCCGGCTCGGACATTTCACGATGTGGCTCGACAATCGATATGTCCCGGCGGACGCGAAGATCGTGCAGGTAGAGCTCGATAGCAACGAGATCGGCCGGCACTATCCCGTGAGTGTAGGCCTGCTTGCCGACGCCGGCGTGGCGGCCCGCATGATGGTGAAGGCTCTCGAGGCGGGACCCCAAGAGTTCCCCGGGACCGAGCAGCGGTTGTCCTGGGCGGGCGACATGCGGGCGGCGCGAGCCCAGCGGCTGGAACGGGCCTTCGACCTCCCCGACACTCCCATCAACCCGCAGCGGGTCTACGCCGAACTCCGGAGCTGGCTGCCTAAGGAAACGATCGTGGTGCTCGACGCCGGCACCAACTCTCACTACGGCTATGACGGCCTCAACTTCAACGAAACAAGGACCCAGATCACGCCGGCGGATTTCGCCTGCGTCGGCTCCGGCTACCCGTCGGCCCTGGGGGCCAAGGTAGGCTGTCCTGATAGGCCCGTGCTGTCTATCAACGGCGACGGGGGCTTCTTCATGAACATACAGGAGCTCGAGACCGCGGTGCGCCACGACATCGGGGTGGTGGCGGTGGTGATGAACAACAACAGCTGGGGCGCGGAGAAGGCGTATCAGAAGTTCCTCTATGACGAGCGTTACCTGGAAGCCGATATCGGCAATCCTCGGTTCGACAAAGTCGCGGAGCTTTGCGGCGCGCGTGGGATGTACGTCGATCGACCTCAAGACATCACCCCGGCCATCCGCGAGGCCCTCGATTCGGGGAAGCCAACGGTAATAGAGATCCCCGTGGACCCCGATGAGCTCTCCTACCCCGTCCGAGCTGGGGATGTGCTCAAGGACCGCGCTGCCAACCGCTAGAGACGAGACCCGACCAAACAGCTCGTCTTTGACGAGAGAGCCGATGACGCTGGACAAGAGCCTCGATCCGATTGGGTTCTCCATCATTTGGGGCCGTCTCGTCTCGATCGTAGACGAGGCCGCGCTCACCCTGGGGCGCACCGCATTCTCTCCGCTGATCACCGAATCGAACGATTTCGGCGTGGTGTTGCTCGATACCGACGGATACGCCGTGGCACAGAGCTCGTTCAGCATCCCGCCCTTCCTCGGGACGATTCCCGAGGCGGTCCGGAGCATCCTCAAGAAGTTCCCTCAGGAGACCTGGGTGGAAGGCGACGCCGCCCTGACCAACGACCCGTGGTACGCCGGAGGCCACCTGCTGGACATTACCCTCCTAACCCCCATCTTCTACGAGGGTCGGCTGGTGGCCTTCACCGGCAGCACCGCCCACTGGGCGGACATCGGCGGGACGGGCTTCAGCACCGATACCAATGACCTGTTCGAGGAGGGCCTGCTGATACCTCCCTCCAAGCTCTACCGGGGCGGCCACGTGGAGCAAGACTTGTTGGACCTGATCCTGCAGAACACCCGCGTGCCCGACAAGGTATTCGGGGACCTCAATGCCCAGATCGACGCCGGCACGGTCTGCGAACGTCGACTGGGCGACCTTCTGCGGGAGCACGACCTGTCCGACCTCGGCACGCTGGCCGCCTCTATTCACGATGTCGGAGAGCAGGCGATGCGGCGGCGCATCGCCGAGCTTCCCGACGGCCGGTATTGCCACGAGATCAACATAGATGGGCTCGGCTACGCGATCACGATCAGCGCGGCGATCGATGTCAAGGGCGACGAGATGGAGATCGACCTCGCCGGTACCACATCGCAGCTGCCGGGCGCGGTGAACTGCCCACCCGGGTACACCAAGGCGTTACTGTTCCACGCGCTCAAGTGCGTTCTCGACCCCACGACACCGAACAATGACGGCTGCCATCGGCCGATCACGGTGCACGCGCCGGTGGGGACCGTGGTCAATCCCCGGCCCCCGGCGGCGGTGAACGGAAGGCATCTCGTGGGACACATGATGTCGCGCGTCGTCTACGGCGCGCTGAAGCACGTATTCCCCGAGCACGTGATCGCCGACTGCGGCAGCATGCCGACGGTGGCCGCCAAGTTCAACAGCGTGGCAGCGAGCCAACACCCCTTCTCGTTCATCTTCATGGCGAATGGGGGCATGGGCGCTCGCGCCGCGAAGGACGGGCTCGCGTGTGCTCCCTTTCCGACAAACCCGAGCTGTGGCTCGGTGGAGATCATGGAGACAGACGTGCCGCTTCGAGTCCTCCGCAAGGAGATCTCGGCAGACTCGGGTGGCGCCGGGAGGTTCCGGGGCGGTCTGGGTCAGGAAGTGGAGATTGAGATCACGGGCACGGAACCTGTCGTCCTCTCGCTGTTCCTCGGCGGAGCGGTGTCGCCGCCGCACGGCTTCTTCGGAGGCGGCGATGGGACGTGCAACACCGCATCGCTCAACGGAGGCGGCCCACTGAACGCAGCCGAGCGGGTGCGGCTGCAACCCGGAGACAGGATCACCCTCAACTACGGCGGCGGCGGCGGCCAGGGGGCGCCGGAGGACCGTGACCCTGAGCTTGTGTGCGACGACCTCCGCAAAGGCTTCATTACAGCCCGCGCGGCGAAGGAAGTCTACGGGCTCGAGGCTTCCGGGGTGGCGGATGGCGCTTAGGGTCGGCGTCGATATTGGCGGCACCTTCACCGACTTTGTGCTCATCGACGACGTCTCCGGCGCCGTGCGCCAGAGCAAGGCCCTCACAACCTACCCGGATCCCAGCGAGGGCGTCACTGAAGGGCTGGGCAATCTGCTCGATAGCAACGGCACCGAGCCCCGGCGGCTCAAGGGCCTCGTCCATGGCACCACGCTGGTCGCCAATGCCATGATCCAGCGGCGCGGCTCACGGACGGCGTTGCTGACGACCCAGGGCTACGGCGATGTGCTGGAGATCGGCCGGGAGCTCAAATACGACCTCTACGACCTCGACCAGGAGCGCCCGGAACCGCTTGTCCCCCGTTTCTGGAGGCGTCAGATAGATGAGCGCATCGGCGCTGACGGCTCAGTAGTGCGTCCCTTGGCGCTGGACGGCCTGGCCTCCATCGCCCGCGAGTTGGAGGGGGATGAGATCGAGTCCGTCGCGGTGTCCATGATTCACGCCTACCTCAACCCCGACCACGAGCGCCGGGTGCGTGCTTGGCTCGAGGAGCACTACCCTGGTTGGACGGTGAGCATCTCCTCCGAGGTTGCTCCAGAGATTCGCGAGCTCGAACGGACGTCGACCACCGTGGCCAACGCCTACGTGCAGCCCTTGGTGGAGCAGTACCTGGAGAAGTTGGAGCGCGAGTTCCGTGGGGTCGGCTTCGCCGGATCGTTCCATCTCATGCTGTCGTCGGGCGGGGTCGGCTCTCCGGAAACCGCGCGGAGGCTGCCGATATGGCTCATCGAGTCCGGCGCCGCGGCGGGCGCCATGGCCGCGGGCTTCTACGCGCGGACAGCGGAGATTCCGAGGGTGCTGTCGTTCGACATGGGCGGCACCACCGCGAAGATCTGCCTGGTCGACGACGGCGAGCCGATGCGCACGAACGAGATCGAAAGCGCCCGCATCGCCCGATTCAAGAGGTTCAGCGGCATTCCCCTCAGGATGCCGGCGCTGGAACTGATCGAGATCGGGGCCGGTGGCGGCAGCATCGCCAACGTCGACCCGATGGGGCTCCTCCGCGTCGGCCCGCTCAGCGCGGGGGCGGACCCCGGCCCGGCATGCTACGGGCGGGGCGGCGACCGACCCACCGTTACGGACGCCGATCTTCTGCTCGGCTATCTCAACCCCGACCACTTTCTGGACGGAGCGATGACCCTCGATATGAGCGCGGCCGAACGGGCCATCGAAGAGCACGTTGCCGACCCGCTCGGACTCGACGTCACCGAGGCCGCGATCGGTATCAGCCAAGTCGTGAACGACAACATGGCCACGGCATCGCGCATGCACGTCATCGAAAAGGGTCGTGACCCGCGTCTCTACACACTGGTCGTCTTCGGGGGCGCCGGACCGGTGCACGGGTACGAGATCGCTCGCATGCTGCACGCGCAACGGGTCGTGTACCTTTTGAACGCGGGGGTGGCCTCGGCCATGGGCCTCCTCATGGCTCCATTCTCGATGGACCTCGTGGGGACTCATTTCTCCGAGATCGAGGCCTTGGACTGGGCGGAAGTCAAGGGACTGTACTCCCGGTTCGAGAGGGAGGCGACGGCGACCCTGGTCGAGGCCGGCGCCGACGTCGCGACCATCCACATGCGGCGCACCGCCGACATGCGCTACGCGGGGCAGGCGCGCGAGGTCTCCGTCGAAATTCCTCAAGTCGACTTCGGCCCGGACATGACCGGCGCCCTGCGAGACGCATTCTTCAACGCGTACCGGAACCTCTACGGACGGCACCTGACCAACGTCGCGGTCGAGGCTGTGAACTGGCGCCTTCACGCGGTCGCACCTCCGAGCCCGTTCAAACTGGAGCCGGCGTCCGCCGACGGGTCCCAGCGGGCCGGCCCCGCCGAATCGCGCCGCGCCTACTTTCAGGAATTGGGGGCCTTCGTGGACTGCCCCACCTACGACGCCGTGGACTTGACCCCCGACAGCGTCATCGCGGGCCCGGCGATCGTCGAGCAGCCCGGCTCCACCATCGTCATCGGCCCATCGGGCACGGGCCGGGTCGATCGATACCTGAACCTTGTTGTTGAGCTCAGCCACGCCGGAAGCACGCGGAAGGAGTAAGAGAGAGAGATGGAAAAAGAGGTCATCTTCACCAAAGGCGCGGCCGTTCCGATCTTCAAGATCGCGCACGCGGTCCGTTGGGGCGACCTGGTCTTCACCTCGGGCCACGTCCCGCGAAACCCCGAAGACGGCGTCTTCGTGGGCGGCGATATTCAGAACCAGACCCGGCGAGTGTTCAAGACCCTTGCCTCGGTGCTCGAAGCGAGCGATAGCAGCTTGGACAACGTCATCAAAGCGACGGTATACCTGCGTCACATCGAAGACCGTCTCGGGTTCAACGAGGTGTGGCACGAGCACTATTCCGACGCGGCGAACTGTCCGGCACGCACCACGATCAAAGCGGGGGACCTGGCGCCTGGGGTGGGGGACATCGAGATCGAGGTCATCGCCCACGTCAACCAGGCGTAGGCGGTCCCAATCAATCCTGGAACGAGGAGACGTCCCATGGCCGGACAGAGCGCGCTATTCGACAAGCAGGTTGCCCTCGTGACCGGCGCCCACCGGGGGATCGGCAAGGCCATCGCCTTGCAACTCGCCGGCCAGGGCGCCAGGACCGTGGTGAACGACCTCGAGCCGGAGGGCATCAGCGGCGTTGCCGACGAGATCAACGGCGCGGGCGGCGACGCGCGCGCCGTGGCCGCGGACATCGCGACCGAGGACGGCGCGCGGCGTCTCGTCGACACCGCACTCTCGGCTTTCGGCGGGGTGGACATCCTGGTCAACAACGCCGGCGTCCTGACGCGCGGGCCGCTGCTGGACCTCCAGGACGCCGACTGGGAGGAGCAGTTCCGCGTCAACGTCAAGGGCCCCCTGCTCTGCTCCCAGGCCGCGTTCCCGATCATGGAGAAGGGCGGCCGCGGAGGGCGCATCGTCAACATCGCCTCGACCGCCGCACGGATTCCCAGGTATCACCTGGCCGCCTACTCGGCTTCCAAAGCGGCGCTGGTGCAGCTCACCAAGGTGATGGCTCTGGAGTTCGCCGGCGCGAGAGTCACCGTCAACGCCGTCTCCCCCGGTCCGACCGAAACGGAGATGGCCCTTGGCTCGTTCGGGGGCGGCGACTCCAGCAAGATGGACGAGGTAGTCAAGGGGAATCTCCAGGAGTATCGCTTGGGGATTCCACTGGGACGCCTGCTGACACCGGATGAGATCGCGAGTGCGGTGGTCTTCCTGGCGTCGCCCGGGGCGTCGGGAATCACCGGCCAGGCCCTGTACGTGGACGGCGGCCAGGAGATGCTCTAGCGGCCCGGCGCGATGAACGCCCTCAAGGACAAGGTGGCGATCGTCACCGGCGCGGGACGGGGCATCGGCAGGGGCATTGCCCTCTTCTTTGCCCGGGAAGGGGCTGCGGTTGTCGTCAACGATCTCGGCACGGCCGTCGACGGCCCCGGCTCGTCCATGGAGCCCGCGGACCGGGTTGTCGAAGAGATCGCCAACGCCGGCGGCCGCGCCGCCGCCAATCATGACACGGCGGCCACGATGACGGGCGCGGAGCGCATCGTCGACACGGCGGTCGCGGCCTTCGGCAAGCTCGACGTGGTCGTGACCTGCCACGGGATCCTGCGTGACCGCATGCTGTTCAACATGACTGAGGAGGAGTGGGACGCGGTCGTTGCGACGCACCTGAAGGGGACCTTTGCGGTGTGCAAGTACGCCGCGACGGTGTTTCAGAGGCAGCGGTCGGGGAGGATCATCACCTTCAGCGCCGAATCGGGCCTCTTCGGCAACTCCGGACAGGCCAACCACGGCGCCGCGACTTCGGCCGTGGCCGGCTTTACAAAGGCGATCTCTCGTGAGCTGGAGTCTTTCGGCGGCACCGCCAACTGCGTCGCGCCGAGGGCCGCGACCCGGTTGAGCGCCACCGTCTCTCAGGCGCACCGAGCCGTCCGTTCCGAGCGAAGCATCGATCAGGCCGAGCAGCCTGCCGAATTGGCCCCCGAGGACATCGCTCCGTTCGTGGCCTATCTCGCCGGCGACTTGACCGCCAACGTGAACGGGCAGACCTTCCTCGTCCATGGCAAGACAATCTCCCTGGTCTCTCAACCAAGGATCGTCGAGACGCGGTACAAAGAGCACGGTTTCTGGAGCCTTAAGGAGCTGCGGAGCGTCTTGCCGGAGTTGCTGGACAAACGAACGGCAAACCCAGCTCCGGCGCAACGGAAGGCCGGCGCATGACCCGCGATACGACAAAGCTGCTGGAGGGGAAGGTCGGGATCGTCACCGGCGCCGGCCGGGGCATAGGGAGAAGCGTCGCCAAAGCGCTGGCGGAGCAGGGCGCCCGCGTCGTCGTCAACGACCTGGGCGGAGCGGTCCAGGGCACCTCCGAGTCGAGCAGCGCCGCGGCGGATGAAGTCGTGGCGGAGATCGAAGCCGGCGGTGGCGTCGCCGTGGCCAACTACGAATCGGTGGCCACGATGGAGGGAGGCGAGAGCATCGTCAGGACCGCGGTCGACGCCTTCGGGCGAGTCGATATCCTGGTGACCCCGGCCGGCAACCTCGCCGAGAACACGCTGGTCGACATGACTGAAGCGGAGTGGGATGCGGTGATCGCAGTCCACCTGAAGGGCACCTTCACCGTCGCCAAATTCGCCTCGAAGGTGATGCGCGAGCAGCGCTGGGGCCGCATCATCCCCATTACGTCCGTCGCCGGGCTCTGGGGAAACCGAGGGCAGGCAAACTACGCCGCCGCTAAGGATGGCGTCGCCGGGTTCGCCCGGTCGATCGCCCGCGACCTGGGATGGTACGGCATCACGGTGAACTGCATTTCCCCGGGAGCGGACACACGGATGATGTCCGCCGTCGCCAAGTCCCCCGAATCGCGCCACGGCTCGGAGATGGGGGACGGACTGGTACCCACACAGTTCCAGAGGCCGCCCGAGGCCATCGCCCCCGTCGTCGTGTGGCTCGCCTCCGACGAAGCCGCCAACGTGAATGGACAGATCGTCCACGTGGCCGGGGGGGTCCTGGGTCTCATGAGCCAGCCGGCCGTCGTCCGCGGCATGACCAAGCCGGACGCACCCTGGAGCGTCGAGGACATCGCCGCGGTCTTTCCCACGACGCTAGGGGTCGACCTGTCCCCACAGATCCTGTGGGGGGGCTGGCGCCCGCCCATCGCGGCGCCTCCGGGCACCTGGGGAAAGGGCTGGTACTAGCGCCGTGCCGCGGACGGGGCTTTGCATCGGCAACTGGGCGCCCGTCGAGCTCGTCCAGGAGGCTGCGAGGCTAGCCGAGGCGCGGGGTTACGACACGCTCTGGATGACCGAGTCGTCCACGGGGATCGGCAAGGATGCCCCTTCCCAGCTCGCCGCCGCGGCGCTGGCAACGACAGACATTCGCCTCGGTACCGCCGTTCTCCCTATCTATACCCGGACTCCGACGCTCCTGGCCCAAGTGGCGACGAGCATGGACGAGATCTCGGAAGGCCGCTTCGTATTGGGCCTTGGGAGCAGCCACGGGCCGAACATGCTCGCCCACCATGGCGTCGCCCACGAGCGGCCCTTCCAGCGGATGCGCGAGTGCGTCGCCATCCTGCGCGATGCGTTGGGGACGGGGGAGGCGAGCTTCGAGGGGGAGATCTTCAGCATCCCCAGCCTCGAACTGCTGCGGCCAAGACCGGAGCGTCGCGTTCCAGTCTATCTCGCCGCACTGGCGCCAAAGATGACCAATTTCGCCGCCACGGCGGCGGACGGGGTGATCCTCAACATGACCACCCCCGAGCACCTCGGCGAAGCCGTCCCACGGATGAGGGATGCGGCGGCCCAGGCGGGCCGGGACCCCGACGCCTTCGACGTTGCGTGCCTGGTGTTGGCGTCCGCCGACGGCGCCCGCGCCGAGGAGGTCTGCAGCCTCCAGATCGCGTTCTACTTGCGCATGCCCTTCTACCAGAGCCATCTCAGGCGCGGCGGGTTCGCGCCCGAGGTCGACGGTATCCTCAAAGGACTCGAGCGCGGCGGTGTTGAAGAGGGCGCCAGAGCGGTGTCGGCCCGAATGCTCGACAGCCTGGCGCTGGCCGGCAGCCCCGGCCGCTGGGATGAGCGGCTCCAGCGCTACCGCGACGCGGGCGTCGACCTGCCCTGTCCGTTCTTCTTCCAGCAGGAAGGCGATCTGAGGACGCCGCTGCTCGAGGGAATCGCCGCTCTGGACGGCTAGCCGACGGCGCCGCGGCAGACCGCCTCCACCTCGGCGTCGTTCAGCATCACGGGGAACTTGTTGCCCAGGGCCTCGAGCTGCACGAGAAGGGCTTCATAGGCCTTTTGCACAGCGGCGCTGTCGCTCCGCAGGCCCATTTGCTTGAGCTTTGCCTCGACCGTCCTGGTGCTGAGCCCAAGGTTGGTCATGAGCAGGTTAGGACGCGCTCCAACCAGTTCAGGCTCGTAAGGCGTCTTGACGCCGAGGTCCTTGAAACTCTTCCCGTTCACCATGCCGATATAGGTGTCCGGCAACCCCGATGCCGTCTGGAACGGTCCGGTGATCGCCTTGTATGGAGGGTTCACTATGCCGGTGATCCTCTCGATGGTATGAGAGAGTTTCGGCAATTTGCGCAGGTCGACACCGGTGTGGATCCCGTACTGGAGCTCGAGCGACACGACGACCTCTTCGAGGCTGGCGAAGCCCATGTCGGCGAGGCCGTTCACGGACACCTCTGGGCAGGCCCCCGCGGAGGTCGCCGCCAACGCCTGCGCCGTGGCAGTGCCGAAACAGTCGTGAACGTGATAGAAGATCGGGATGTCCTTCTTGAGGCCGGCGCGGATCTGCGACACGAAGTACCGGGTGGCGTCGGGGGTCGCGATCCCTTTGGAGTCGGACATCAGCAGGCTCTCAGCACCCAGATCGATGTAGTGGTTCTGCCGCGCGATCGCTGTTGGGAAGTCCTCTGGACCGCCCACGTAGACGAACCCCACGCATACCGGAAGTCCCTTCTTCCTCGCGTAGTCGATGGCGTCGGGAAGCTCGTCCACCGGCTCCTCGGCAGCGCCGTTGCCCTTCGCCTGCGCCAAGACCTTCGGCAGGGAGGCGGAAAGACCGATGGAGTCCGCCCCATAGTCGGCCATCTTGTCGATGCGGGATTTGTACTCGCCGGGTGCCCACGTCCCGAAGTGGCCCCACGTCCGCACCTTGATCTTCAACCCCAGCTTGGTGACGCCGCGGACCGCTTCCCAGACACGGGTCTCTTTCGGTGCGCCGGTGTACTGGTCCGTCAAGAACACCGTCTCCGGGATGCCTATCTCGTCGAGCTGTCGGGCGATCTCCTGGTACTCTTCGACCGAGTACAGGCGTGTGCCTTCCAGATGGTCCATCTTGACAAGCGTGAAGTCCTGGATGAAGACAGGCTCCCGAAAGTTGTACTGGTCCCGCACCTCGGGGATGAAGTTATAGCGGCTCGTCTCGTAGAGCTCGCCTTCCCATGGCGTTCCGTTCGTGTCCATTAGGGCCCCCTCCATTCGATTGGGAGTCTTCGAGAACCTAGCGTTCCTTTGTCAAAGGGCCGGGTCCTTAGTATTGTCACGGGTGGTGTCCCTCACCCGACAATACCAAGAACTCTGACGGTTTACGAGGCTCGGTGCACACCGGCTTAGTGGCGGACCCTGGGGGGACGGGCGCGCCCCCTCTCAGTCTGCCCCAGAACGCGCCCCCTCTCAGTCTGCCCCAGAAAAGGAGAAGTTGGAAGAAAAAGTGTCCCCTATAGAAGGTTGCGCTACCGATTGACCGGTTCGGGGGCGTGTGCTACGCTCCGCGCTCCATCGGGAGGGTCCGGGGCCGCTAGCTCAATTGGCAGAGCAACTGACTCTTAATCAGTAGGTTACAGGTTCGATTCCTGTGCGGCTCACCATCGCAGCAGGTTCGGACGCTGGCCCGGCCGCGATGGGGAAGTGTCGGAATTGGCAGACGAGCATGATTTAGGATCATGTGCCGAAAGGCGTAGGAGTTCGAGTCTCCTCTTCCCCACTTCCAAAAAAATCCACACGCCGAGCACGTTACGCGCGAACATGGTATAAGGTAAGGTGGGTCGGGCGGGTCGCCGAATGCACCCGCCGGCAGATTAGGTCCAGGCGAGGAGGTCGGAAGTGGCCGACAACGAAGCCGCAGGCGCCGTCGAAGACGTCGCCGCAGAAGCTGCGACCGGTTCCAACGGAGCGTCGTCCGATTCCAACGAGTTCCTTCTCGACGTCCAGGATCTCAGGACCTACTTCTACACGCACACCGGCGTCGTCAAAGCCGTCGATGGCGTGGACTGGAACCTGAAGGAAGGCGAGACCCTCGCCCTCGTAGGCGAAAGCGGCTCGGGCAAGAGCGTGAGCGCCCTTTCCGTGATGCGCCTGATTCCGGAGCCGCCGGGCAAGATCGTCAGCGGTAAGATCCTGTTCCAGGGCAAGGACATGGTCCAGATGCCGGCGGATCAGATCCGGAAGATCCGGGGCAACCAGATCTCGATGGTCTTCCAGGAGCCCATGACCTCGTTGAACCCGGTGTTGACTATCAGCCGCCAGCTCACCGAGACTTTGGAGCTGCACCTGGACTTGGACAAGAGAGCCGCCAAGGACCGCGCCATCGAGCTGCTCGACATCGTCGGTATTCCCGACGCGGGCCGACGGGTCGACGACTATCCCCACCAGTTCAGCGGCGGCATGCGCCAGCGCGTGATGATCGCTATGGCGCTGTCGTGCGACCCCAAGCTGATCATCGCCGACGAGCCCACGACGGCGCTCGACGTGACGATTCAGGCGCAGGTGCTCGAGGTCATCAACGAGCTCGCGCAGCAGTTCAACACCTCGATCATGATCATCACCCACAACCTGGGCGTCGTGGCCCGCCACGCCGACCGGGTGAACGTGATGTACGCGGGGCACATCGTGGAGACCTCCACAGCGTTGAAGGTCTACGGCGACCCCCACCATCCCTACACCGAGGGCCTGCTGCAGTCGGTGCCGCGCCTCGACGAGACGGTCAGGCAGCGGCTGGTGCCTATCGAAGGGCAGCCGCCCGACCTCTCGAACCTGCCCGTGGGCTGCCCCTTCCAGCCCCGCTGCCGCTACGCGTTCGACCGATGTAAGGAAGAGAACCCGCCCCTGATCCCCGTGGCCGATGACCACTGGACCGCCTGCTGGTACGACATGAAGGAAGGAAAGCCGAGGGCCGTATGACGCAGGAAGCCGCTACCCAAGCCGCCGCACAAGACACCGCCGCCAACGGCGGCCGGACCGCCGCCCACGGCGAACTCCTGCTTGAGGTCCGCAACCTCAAGATGTACTTCCCTGTGACCCAGGGGATCGTCTTCCAGCGGAAGGTCGCCGATATCAAAGCCGTAGACGACGTCAGTTTCCACATCAACCGCGGCGAGACCTTGGGCCTCGTCGGCGAGAGCGGCTGCGGCAAGACCACCACGGGCAGGGCCATCCTCCAGCTCTACCAGCCCACCGACGGCTCGGTGGTCTACGATGGCCGCGACCTCACCGCGATGCGACCGTCCGAGATGCGGCCGATGCGGCAGCGGATGCAGATCATCTTCCAAGACCCCTACGGCTCCCTGAACCCCCGCATGACCGCGGGCGGCATCATCGGCGAGCCGCTGGTCATTCACAACCTGGCATCCACCAAGGAAGAGCGCAACGCGCGGGTTGAAGAACTGCTCACCATTGTGGGGCTCAACCCCCACATGAAAGACCGCTACCCCCATGAGTTCTCCGGCGGCCAGCGCCAGCGCATCGGGGTCGCCCGGGCGCTCGCGGTGCAGCCCGACCTGATCGTCTGCGACGAGCCGGTCTCGGCGCTCGACGTCTCGATTCAAGCCCAGATCATCAACCTTCTGGAAGAGCTCCAGGAGCAGTTCGGCCTGACCTACCTGTTCATCGCCCACGACCTCGCCGTTGTCCGTCACATCAGCGACCGCATCGCCGTCATGTACCTCGGCAAGGTCATGGAGCTTGCCGACCGCAACGAGCTCTACGAGAACCCGCTGCACCCCTACACCAAGGCGCTGCTCTCCGCCGTCCCGGTTCCCGACCCGGTGGTCGAGGCCAAGCGCGAGCGCATCGTCCTGCAAGGCGACGTGCCGAGCCCGCTCAACCCGCCCACCGGTTGCGTCTTCCACACGCGCTGCCCCATCGCCATCGACGTCTGCAAGGCGGAGATACCGGAGTGGCGCGAGATGGCCAAGGACCACTTCGTCGCCTGCCACCGCGTCTAGACGCGCATTCGACAAACGGCTGCTTTCGAGGGCGTCCCGAAATGGGGCGCCCTCGTTTTTTGCCGTTGACCCTCTCCTTTGGAGACCTGTGCAAAGCGTTAGCGCGGAGGGAACGGGCGCCCACAAGGGGCGCCCCTACGGGAGGGGATGGATTCCCGCGAAAGCGGGAAGATCTCCTTTGGGACACGCTTGCGTGACCCGCTTGGCGGCATCAAACAACCATTATCTACTTGACGTTTTCTAGCAGGGGTGCCAAGATCAGGCTATGCGGTTGGGAGGGCTGCCTTAGCGGTCCGTTGAGACATGGTTCTCGCCCGGCCGCCTTTTCTTTGTATGCACCTGTTATATCTAGACGACGCTGGTTCGGTTGGGAATCCGAACGACAAGCACTTCATTCTAGCGGGAATCGCCGTATTCGAGCGTCAGGCCCATTGGCTTGACGCCGAACTGGAGAAACTGGCTGCAAGTCTTGGATATAGCAATCCCGCCAACATCGAGTTCCATGGGGGTCAGATTCTTTCGGGCCGCGGTCTCTGGCGACGGGAGCCAACAGTTGAGCGCCGCAGCATCATAAGGCGCGGGCTAGAAACGGCGCGGGCGCTTCTTGGAGACTGGCGGCTCTTCGGGGCTGTGGTCGACAAGCGTGAACGCTCTCCTGAGGACCCGACCGAATACGCCTTCGAGCAACTCTGCAACAGGTTTGATCGTTTTCTCCAGCGCTTGCACCATCAGGGTGACAGCCAGAGAGGACTGATCGTTCTGGACAAGTCTACGAGGGAAACGCGACTCCAATCCCTTGCTGCTGAATTCAAAACAGCAGGACATCGATGGGGTGTCACCCGGAATCTGGCCGACGTGCCATTCTTCGTCGATTCGAAGGCGACGCGCCTAATCCAGTATGCCGATCTCGTTTCTTACGCGTTGTGGCGGAAATTCGAGAAGCAGGACGACGAGTTCTTCGATGCGGTCTCGGATGCCTTTGACCGGGAGGGAAGCGTCGTCCACGGTCTTCATCACTACAAGAACCGTAGCGAGTTCTGTGACTGCCCCGGTTGCGCTTGACTTCCTGATCAGCCCGGCGACATGCGCTGGATGTCGCACTGGCGTACCACCGAGGAAAGCGCGACATTGACCCCTGTCGGTAAGGGCGTCTATACTGAACTTCCGTTCCTTGGTGGCTTCGATTCTCCCGAACGCTCGGCTGCGGCGCAGTGTAAGGAACAAGTGCTCGAAAGTCTGAAGGAGAGTTGCGGCGTCTTCGGCGTCTACGCCCCTGGCGAAGACGTATCCCGTATCACCTTCTTCGGCATCTACGCTCTCCAGCACCGCGGGCAGGAGAGCGCGGGCATCGCGACCGGCGACGGTTCGCGCCTCCACCTGCACACCCGCATGGGGCTGGTGAACCAGGCGTTCGAGGAGCACGACCTCGAGCGCCTCACCGGCCACCTTGCCATCGGGCACACCCGCTACTCGACGACCGGCTCGAGCCGGGCGCACAACGCGCAGCCCTTGCTCGTCAAAGGGCCGTGGGGACCGTTGGCCCTGGCCCACAACGGGAACGTCGTCAACGCCCTCGAGCTGCGGCGCGGCCTCGAAAAGGAAGGCATCGTCTTCCAGACGGCGACCGACTCCGAGGTGATCGCGTGGCTGATCGCCACCGCCCCCGGCCATGATTGGCAGGAGCGCGTCCGCTACGCCATGGGACGCCTTCGCGGGGCGTACAGCCTCGCCATCGCCACGCCCGATGCCTTGATCGCCTGCCGCGACCCCTTGGGCGTGCGGCCCCTGTGCTTCGGGCGGTACAAGGATGGCTGGGTCGTCGCATCTGAGACGTGCGCCCTCGACCACTTGGGCGCCGAGCTAGAGCGGGAGATCCATCCAGGCGAGGCGCTGGTGATCGACGGGGACGGGCTCCACCTGTGGCAGGCGGCCCCGAGCAAGAAGCGCGCCTCCTGCGTCTTCGAGAACATCTACTTTTCCCGCCCCGACAGCATGGCCGGCGAGGCGCTGATCTACCAGCAACGCGAAGCGATGGGCGCGGAGCTTGCCAGGGAGCATCCCGTCGAGGCCGACTTGGTGACCGGCGTCCCCGACTCCGCCACCGCCGCCGGCTTCGGCTACGCCCGCGAGTCCGGCATCCCCTACAGCGACATCTTGGTGAAGAACCGGTACGTGGGGCGGACCTTCATCCAGCCCGATCAGGGGCTGCGCGATCGCGGCGTCGCGCTCAAGTTCAACCCCTTGCCGGAGGTGGTGCGCGGCAAGCGTATCGTCCTCGTCGACGACAGCATCGTGCGCGGCACGACGACGCCGCATGTGGTGAACCTGGTGAGGCGCTCCGGCGCCTCCGAGGTGCACGTGCGCGTCTGCGCCCCGCCCATCCGCTGGCCGTGTCACTTCGGAGTCGACATGGCTACGAGGGGCGAGCTGATCGCCGCGAAGACGTCGGTCGAGCAGATACGCCGGATCATCGGCGCCGACTCGCTGGGCTACCTCAGCGTCGAGGGGCTCTCCAAGGTCGTCGAGGGCGACGGCGCGACGTCCAACGGCTCGCGCTTCTGTAAGGCCTGTTTCACCGGCAAGTACCCCATCCCCGTCCAGCTTGAGCTCGACAAGTTCGCGCTGGAAACGGTGTAGCCGGCGATGGGGAAGGGCTCCGGGAGCGGCGCGGGCGCGCTGACCTACGCCGACGCCGGCGTCGACATCGACGCAGGCGAACGGGCCGCCGCGCTCATCAAGCCCCTGGCGGCCTCGACGCGCCGCCCTGAAGTCGTCGGTGGCGTCGGATTCTTCGGCGGCCTCTTCGAGCTCGGCGGCTACGCCAACCCCGTCCTCGTCTCCAGCACCGACTCCGTGGGCACCAAGGTGCTGCTCGCCATCCAGATGGGCCGTTTCTGCACCATCGGCGTCGACCTGGTGAACCACTGCGTCAACGACATTTTCGTCGGCGGCGCGGAGCCCCTCTTCTTCCTCGACTACATCGGCCTGGGCAAGCTCGATCCCGAGCAGGTCGAGCGCCTCGTCATGGGGGTGGCCTCGGCCTGCCGCGACAACAACTGCGCCCTTGTCGGCGGGGAGACGGCCGAGCTGCCCGGCCTCTATAAGCGCGGCGACTTCGATCTCGTCGGCTTCATCGTCGGCGCCGTCGAGCGCGACGGCGTCATCGACGGCAGCGGCATTCAATGCGGCGACGCGATCTTGGGCCTCCCGTCCAGCGGTCTGCATACCAACGGCTACACCCTGGCGCGGCGCGCCCTGGGCACCGACGACGACCCCCGGCGGCTCGACGAGCGCCACGACGCCCTCGGCGGGACGCTGGGCGAGGCGCTCCTCGAACCGCACCGCTCCTACGTGAAGCCGTTGGGGCCCGCGCTGGAGTGGATTCGCGGCATGGCGCACATAACCGGCGGCGGCTTGCCCGGCAACGTTCCGCGCGTCCTTCCCGCCGGACTCGCCGCCCGGTTCGACCGCTCGGCATGGGAGGTCCCCGAGATCTTCCGTATGATTCAGCGGGCGGGCGGTGTTCCCGAAGAAGAAATGTGGCGCGCCTTCAACATGGGGATCGGCATGGCGGTCTTCACCGCGCCGGAGCACGTGGGCGCGATCCTCGAACGGGTCCCGGAAGCTTTCCCCATCGGTGAAGTCGTCGAACAGGGCGGCAGCGAGCGGGTTTTGCTCGACTAGCGCGATACGGGGATGGCCCCCACGGGACCGGGCGCCCACAAGGGGCGGCCACAAGGGACCGGGCGCCCACAAGGGGCGCCCCTACGGGAGAGGCTAGTTTGAGAAGCAGGAGCGTGGCGTGAAGGCAATCGTCGGCGTTTGGGATGACCGTGGACTCTCCGTTTTCCTCGACCGCCTGCGGATGGCCGGCGGGTTCGACGTGGTCCCCGCCGGAAGGGCCGTCGGCGTGAAGGAAATCGAAGGCTCCGGCCTTGTGGTGATGAACCTCCGTCCCTTCCCCGGCACGGTCGAAGACATCGACATCGGCGGGACGGCGCTCTTACGCGCCGCGGCGAAGCGCTTCGCCGCCGTCGCCGTAGTCGTCGACCCCGACGACTACCCCTGGGTCGCGGCAGCGCTCACCGGCGGCGGTCTTTCGCTCGGCCAGCGGCGCACGCTGGCACACAAGGCGTTCCAGCACGTCTCGGCCTACGACGCCTCGGTGGCCGCCTCCCTGCGCGGCGACGAGGACCCCTCCGACCCGACGCTGGGCCCCGACCTCGTTATCGGGCTGCGGCGGCTCCAAAGCCTCCGCTACGGAGAGAACCCGCATCAGAAGTCGGCGTTCTACCAGGAGCTCCCCGCCCGTGCCGGCGTCATCGCAACGGCGAGGCAGCTGCACGGCAAGGAGCTCTCCCACAACAACATCATCGACGCCGACGCGGCCTGGTCCGTCGCGCGCGACTTCGATGAGCAGACCTTCGCCATCGTCAAGCACACCAATCCCTGCGGTCTCGCCGCACGCACCGATCAGGCCGAGGCCTACCGGCTCGCCTTCGCCGGCGACCCCGTCTCCGCCTTCGGCGGGATCGCCGCCTGCAACCGCGAGCTGACCCTCGCCGCCGCCGAGGAGATGCGCAAGATCTTCTTCGAGATCGTCATCGCCCCAGCGTTCCAGGCCGATGCGTTGGCGCTGCTGCGGAAGAAGCGCGATCTACGCATCCTGGAAATCAGCGGGGGCGCGGACGGCCCGCCGCCGCTCGACTACCGTCGCGTGTCGGGCGGCATGCTGGTGCAGACCCCCGACGAACTCGCCGAAAACCCGAAGTCGTGGCGGGTCGTGACCGGCCGCGTCCCCTCCTCCGACGAGCTCGCCGAGCTCGCCTTCGCGTGGAGGGCGGTGAAGCACGTCAAGTCCAACGCCATCGTCCTCACCAAGGAGCGGGCGCTGCGCGGCATGGGCGCGGGCCAGCCCAACCGGGTGACGAGCGTGCAACTCGCGCTGCGGGCCGCCGGCGACGAGGCCAAGGGATGCGTGGTGGCGTCCGACGCCTTCTTCCCCTTCGCCGACGGGGTCGAAGCCGCCGCCGAGGGCGGCGTCACCGCGATCGTCCAGCCGGGCGGCTCCATCCGCGACGAAGAGGTCATCGCCGCCGCCGACGCGGCGGGCCTCGCGATGGTCTTCACCGGCACGCGCCACTTCAAGCATTAGCCGGAGTGGTGGGGCGCGTCAGCGGAAAGCGAGTTGCGGGGGCCGGTGCTCGAGGATGCTCTTGATGTAGTTCATCAAGAGGCTCAAGTAGTCCGAGAAACGGTCGTGTTTCTTGAACCGCTTGAGGATCGTGGGCTTGACCCGTTCCCAGCCCACCGCCATCTCGGGGAATTTCACGAGGAAGACCTTCTCGAAGTCTTCTATCTCGACTCCCACGACTTCGCCGGTCTCGGGATCGAAGCGAATCCACACGTAGCCGGCGACGTCGAGGGACACCGCAGGCCGCTTCGGGGTCTCATGGATGAACAGCACGTCCCGCCCCTTGTCGTAGGAATAGGAAAAGCCTGCGTAGTCTTGCTTCCAGCGAAGCCTTGGGACCGGGGGAGACAAATTGGGCTGATCGTCTAGCGCCTTGACCATAGCAGCATGTCTCCGTGTTTGATATTGGCAGTCAAATACGACGTAATGAGCGTGCCTGTTGCGGTTTGCCCGGAGCCTCGATACCCAACAACTACCAAAAGGTAGTACTGCTGGAGTGGTGGTGGAAGGACGTGAGGGCGGTAGTAGAGCCTCCTGTTCGCAAAACGACCGCTTTGGTAGACGTAGAGAGGGTCTCTGAGGGCCGTGCAAACAGCGGCCTCATGGCCCTGCATCTCAGGGTGTTCTTCAACAACGTGCCGTTCCCACGTCTCCCTGTCGCATCTAACCGTGCATCCTTCTCGGTCCGTGCACCGAAATGCGTCTGGCATCGACAGTTTTTACCCTGCGACGCCACTATAGCAGATGCAATAGAGATTTCTCAAAGACGGGAGGAGGGCCCTACAAGCCCTTGGCGGCGATGAACGACGTGAGGTCGGCGATGCGGTTGCTGTAGCCCCACTCGTTGTCGTACCAGCCGAGGACCTTCACCATGTCGCCCTCCATGACCATGGTGGAGAGTGAGTCGAAGATGCAGCTGTGGGGGTTCTCCTTGAAGTCGGAGCTTACCAGCGGCTCGTCGCAGTACTGGAGGATGCCCTTGAGCGGGCCGTCCGCCGCCTGCTTGAAGATGTCGTTGATCTCCTCGACGGTTGTCGAGCGGCCCGTCTTAACCACGAGGTCGATCAGCGAGACCGTGGAGGTGGGGACGCGGAAGGCCATGCCGTGCAGCTTGCCGTTGAGTTGGGGCAGGACGAGGCCCACGGCCTTGGCGGCGCCGGTGGAGGTGGGGATGATGTTCATCGCGGCGGCGCGGGCGCGGCGGAGGTCGTCGTGGACGACGTCGAGGATCGACTGGTCGTTGGTGTAGGCGTGGACGGTGGACATGAGGCCGTGCTGGATGCCAAGGCTGTCGTCGAGGACCTTGGCGAGCGGCGCCACGCAGTTCGTGGTGCAGGAGGCGTTGGAGATCACCTTGTGCTTGGCGGGGTCGTAGGTCGACTCGTTGACGCCGAGGACGAAGGTGCCGTCCTCGCCCTTGGCCGGGGCGGAGATGATCACCTTCTTGGCGCCGCCGTTGGTGTGGGCCGCGGCCTTCGACGCGTCGGTGAAGAAGCCGGTGGACTCGATGACCACGTCGACGCCTTCGCCGCCCCAGGGGATCTTGCCGGGGTCGCGCTCGCTGAAGACACGGATGGGACGCTCGTTGACCAGGAGGTGGCCGTCCTGGACGTCGACCTTGCCGGGGAAGGGGCCGTAGTTGGTGTCGTACTTGAGGAGGTGGGCATTGGTCGCGCCGTCGGTCAGGTCGTTGAGAGCGACGACCTCCAGCTTGTCCTGGTAGTTGGCGTGCATGGCACGGAAGACGTTCCTGCCGATGCGCCCGAAACCGTTGATCCCCACTTTGGTTGTCATAACGCCTCCAAGTTTGCGCCGCCGGCCCACGGGCCCATTCCGGCTTGCCTAACCGGGCTCTAACTCTATCATAATGGGGGCGTTCGTCCGGCCTGGGCGGGCTCTCTCGGGGATGGGGCGATTCGCGTATCGCCCCTACGGGAGGCCGGAGGGGAGGGCGCCCACAAGGGACGCCCCTACGGGAAGGGAACTATCCGGAAAGGACCGCTCATGGCTACCACTCTCGCCGATGAGGCCGCCGCTCTTGCCCCGCAGATCGTGGCTCTCCGCCGCGACCTCCACGCGCACCCCGAGCTTGCCTTTAAGGAGACGCGCACCGCTGGGATAGTGGCGGAGCGGCTCGAAGCCCTGGGCCTTGAGGTGCGGACCGGTGTGGGGCAGACCGGCGTCGTCGGGCTGCTGCGCGGCGCGCGGCCGGGCAAGACGGTCGCCCTCCGGGCGGACATCGACGCTCTCCCCATCGAGGAAACGAACGACGCCGGCTACCGGTCGGTCAATCCGGGCGTGATGCATGCCTGAGGGCACGACGGCCACACCGCGGCGGTCTTAGCCGCGGCCGAAATGCTCGCCCGCCGCCGCGACACCCTGGCGGGTAACGTCAAATTCATCTTCCAGCCCGCCGAGGAGATGGCCGCCGGGGCACCGGCGATGATCGAGGACGGCGTCCTCGAAGACCCGGCGGTCGACGCCATCTTCGCCTTCCACCTGTGGAACTTCCTGCCCGCCGGCGCCGTCGGGCTGCGCGCGGGGCCCATCTGGGCCTCCGTGGATCGTCTGCGGATCAAGATCATGGGTCGCGGCGGTCACGCCGCGACCCCGCATCAGACCATCGACCCCATCCCCACGGCCTCCCAGGTCGTCCTCGCGCTGCAGACCCTGGTGAGCCGCGAGTCGCGCCTCGGGAGCCCCGCCGTCCTGAGCGTCACGTCGCTCCAGGCGGGGACGACGTGGAACGTCATACCCGGCGAGGCGGTGCTTCAGGGCACCCTGCGGACCTTCGACCACGCCCAGCGCGACGTGCTGGTCGAGCGCGCCGAGGACATCGTGCGCGGCATCTGCCTCGCCGCGCGGGCGGAGTACGAGTTCACGTCGGAGTACCTCGCGCCGCCCGTGGTGAACGACGAAGCGATGACCGAGCTGGTGCGCGGCGTTGCCGCCCGCGAGCTTGGCCCCGAGTGCGTTGCCTCGGTCGAACAGGCAGCGCTCGGCGACGACATGGCCTTCTTCCTCGACCGCGTCCCGGGCTGCTACATCATGATGGGATCGCGCAACGAGGCCCGCGGCCTCACCCAAGGCCACCACAACGCCGCCTTCGACTTCGACGAGTCCGTCCTGCCCACGGCGGCGCGCCTCCTCGCCGCCACGGCGCTCGACTCCCTCGGCGAGTCTTAGCCACGGCTAGTCGAGACCAAGCTCCTTGCCCCAATGGGGCCGCGGCTACGTTGACGCCGGCGCACCCCTCCCAGGCCCCCGCCCTCACCCCTGCCTCTCCCGTGGGAGACCTTTGCGTAACCGGGGTCGAGGAGGGAGAAGCGCCCTGTCGGGCGCTCGCGCGCCTAGCGGCGCGCGCCCTCTCTCAAATCTCCCCCAGAGGGGGAGAGGCCGGAGGGGAGGGCGACCACAAGGGTCGCCCCTACGGGAGGGATGGATTCCCGCTTTCGCGGGAATGACGGATATGGTCAGGTTACGCAAGGGTCTCCAGCGGGAGAGGGGGCAGACCGCCCCGCGCCACCCGTTTTCCGGCTCACCGGCGGGTTACGCAGAGGTCTCCGGAGGGAGGGCGCCCACAAGGGACGCCCCTACGGGCTGCGCTGTTGCGCGGCGCTGGTTGTTGCAAAGGTCTCATTTCATTCTGGTATCGTAACCGTGCGCCTTCGGGCCCCGCCGCGCTGAGAGAGAGCCGCTCTGCCCACCCCGTTCAAGTCCAACCCGCGCAGGTCCCGGCCTCGCGCCGCTAGGCCGCTCCGGCCCGCGCAGCCCAAGCTCTACCGGGGCTGGATCATCGTCGCCGTCGGCTTCGTCGTCGCGTTTAGCTCGGGGCCGGGACAGTCGTTCGGGATCTCGTCGTTCATCGACCCGATCATCGAAGACACCGGCATCTCCCGCACCACGATCTCGCTGCTGTTCGCGATCAGCACGGGGGTGAGCGCGGTGATGGCGGCGACGGTAAGCCGCCTGTCCGACCGGTACGGCGCGCGGCGCATCCTTGTGCTGGTGGCCGCCGCGCTGGGGACCGCTTGCTTCGGCATGGCGCTGTCGTCGGGGATCGTGGGCTTCTTCTTCGCTCTGGCCGCGCTGCGGGCGCTGGGGCAGGGGTCGATGTTCGTCAACTCGACGCTGCTAGTGGCGCAGTGGTTCGTGGCCAAGCGGGGCCGCGCCATCGCGCTCATGTCGCTGGGCTTCTCCGCCTCGAACGCGGTAGTCCCGGTGGTGTCGCGGGCGCTCATCGAAAGCGTGGGCTGGCGGGAGACCTACTACGTGCTCGGCATCGCGGTGTGGGTCCTGGTGATTCCCGCCACGCTGCTCTTCGTCCGCAACACGCCCGAGGAGGTCGGGCTCCACCCTGACGGCGCGAACGGACCACCCCCCGGAGAACCGTCACCGGCGGAGCGGGACGAAGGCCCCGACCGGCGCAGGGTCTTCACCTCGCCCGCCTTCTGGCGGCTCGCGCTGCCCCTGGCCGTCCCCGCGTTCGTGGTGACCGGGCTGATCTTTCACCAGACCTCCATCTTCAAGGAGCGCGGCTTGAGCGAGGCCGTTGCCGCGGGCGTCTTCGTGGCGTTCGCCATCTCCTCCGCGTCCGGCACGGGCGTCGGCGGCTTCCTGATCGAACGCATCGGCCCGGCGCGGCTCTTCTCCCTGGCCATGGCGGTGATGGCGGCCGCGGTCACGCTGGGGCTGTTCATGTCGTCGCCGGTGGCCGCGGCGGGCTACGCGGCGCTGCTGGGGGTATCGGCCGGCATGGCGCAGATCGTCATGGGGGTGATCTGGGCCCACTTCTACGGACGCCACCGGCTGGGGCGGGTGCAGGGATCGGCGGTGATGATCATGATCTCCGCGGCGGCCCTCGGGCCGCTGCCCCTCGCCGCTCTCCAGGCCCTGTTCGACAGCTTCCGCATCGCCGTCATTGTGATGGCGGTCATGCCGGCGCTCGCGATCGCGGCGATCACCCTGGCGCGTCCCAACGCCGCCGCCTTCGCCGAGGAGGCGCGGGGCGCTGGGGAAGGAGAGGAAAGACGCCCCGCCGAGGGGTGACGCGGGGCGCGAAAGCGGGTACCTTGACCCCCGACGCGCCTAGAGGAGGGAACGCCATGCTCGACGCACAGGAAGTTGCCGACGGCGTTGAAATCAGCGGGCTGCTGACCCGCTATTGCACCGCCATCGACTCGAAGCGCTTCGACCTACTCGACGACGTGTTCGCCGAGGACGCCATGATCGACTACAACTCCTCCGCGCCCGACGTGCGGGGGACGCGGGCCGAGATGAAGCAGTGGCTCTCCGAGGTGCTGGCCTTCTTCCCCGTGACGCAGCACCTCGTCAGCAACACCGAGTTCGAGATCGACGGCGACCGCGCCTCGACCCGCACCATGTTCTTCAATCCGATGGGCTGGCTGGACGAGGCCGGCGAGTTGCAGCTCTTCTTCGTCGGCGGCTACTACGAGGACAAGTTCGTGCGCACCGAGGCCGGTTGGCGCATCACCGAACGCGTCGAGCAAGCGTCGTGGTCGAAGGGCACGATGCCGACCGCCCTGCCGTCCTAACCGCCATGTCCGACGTCACGGTCCAAGGACACGCCGACGCGCGCTTTCGCGCCGTCGCCGACGCCTTCGCCGCCAATTTCGACCAGGAAGGGTCCGGCCCCGCCGAGTGCGGCGTGGCCCTGGCCGTCTACCTCGAAGGCGAGCTTGTCGTCGATCTTTGGGGCGGGTACGCCGACAGGGAACGCTCGCGCCCGTGGGAGCGCGACACCATCGTCTGCGTCATGTCCACGACGAAGGGCGCGGCGTCGCTGTGCGCGCACCGGCTCGCCGACGAGGGCAAGCTCGACTTCGACGCGCCGGTGGCCCGCTACTGGCCCGAGTTCGCCGCCGGCGGCAAGGCGTCCATCCCTGTCCACATGCTGTTGAGCCACCGGTCCGGCCTCGCCGCGGTGCGCGAGCCGCTCCCCGCCGAAGCGCTGTTCGACTGGGAGGCGATGACGGAGGCCCTCGCCAGGGCCGAGCCGTGGTGGGAGCCGGGGACGATGCACGGCTACCACGCCTTCACCTTCGGCTGGCTCGTCGGGGAACTCGTGCGCCGGATCGACGGGCGCGGCCTGGGGACCTACTTCCGCGACGAGATCGCCGGCCCGTTGGGCCTCGATTGGCTGATCGGCTTCGGCCCCGAGCACGACGGCCGCGTCGCCCAGGTCCTCTCGCCACCCTACAACCCCAACGTCGCGCGCCCCGATCCCGAATCGCTCGCGGGCAAGGCGGTGGGGAACCCGCCGGGTATCTTCAGAATGCTGAACACGCGGGAGTGGCGCGCCGCGGAGATTCCCGCCGCCAACGGCCACACCAACGCCCGCGCCACGGCGCGGATGTACGCGGCCTTGGCCCAGGGCGGCGAGCTTGACGGCGTCCGTGTCGTGAGCCAGGAGGCCATCGAGCGCGCCATCGTCGAGCGCTCCGACGGCGTCGAGGCGACGTTGAGCGGGGAGATGCGGTTCGGCCTCGGCTTCCAACTCAACGGGCCGCCCGTATTGGGCCCCAATCCCCGCGCCTTCGGGCACGCGGGGTACGGCGGGTCTCTCGGCTTCGCCGACCCCGACGCCCGGCTCGGTTTCGGCTATACCCCGAACCAATATCTCGCGGGCCTGGGCGACGACCCCCGCCGCGCCCGGATACTCAGGGCGCTCTACGACGCGCTGTAGCTCCCAAAAGGAGACCTTTGCGTAACCTTGGGCCTTGCCCCACGAGGCCGTTCGGGGGTAGGAACGGGCGATTCGCGAATCGCCCCTACGGAGACCTTGGCGTAACTTGGGGCGAGCAGGGAACAGCGCCCTACGGGCGCTCGCGCGCCTGGCGGCGCGCGCCCTCTCTCAATCTCCCCATGATTGCGAAGCAATCGCAACGGAAAACTGCGGTACTCGTGGGCCGTGGGCCTGGAGCCGATTGAAGACGGCCACAGATGACGGGACCCCCGTGCGGTTCGAGTCTCCGCAGGATCACCATTCTTGATGGTAGACAGTACTGAGCCGTCTAGGGCCATCTCCACGGCTTTCCCGCCGGGTATCAGGCAGTCGTCGGGCATGGGTATGGTGTAGGGCACCACAGCGTTGCCGGGTCTCACCACGATCCCCTTGACGAAGCTCTCGATGAAGGCCCTGCGCTCCGTCAGCTCACTCTCGTTAAGAAACCGCCCTCGCTTCGAAGCTCCGTTCACACTGGGCCAACGGGCGCTGGTTCGAATCCACGACCGCGCCTTCACCGGTTAAAGCCTGGAATCCCAGAGAGCCTGTCTCGGCCCACGGTCTGCTGCCGTGGTATCCTCGCCGGAACGAAACCCGACGCGCAAGGCGGCGTGAGCTGACGCTTTGCGGAGAAGCGCCCATGGCTGCGAACGATGAACGAGAAGTCCTTATCCAGACCCTGGACAAGACGGTAAGGGAGGGCTTGGGCTTCTTTGGCAGGCTCGCGGACACCCCCGTCAGAGTAGGAGTTTGGGGCCCGAAAGAGGTGCTCTCACACTTTCTTTTCTACCACCAACTGGCTGTCGAGGGCATGAAGTCCAGGCGCGGTGGAGGGGCTCCGTACAAGATGGATGCGCACGTGGACCAGCTCAACGCCCGCGCAGTGGCCCGCGAGGCTGGGAGAACCATCGAGGAGTTAGTCGCAGACATCCAGCGAGCCCATAAGGACCTTCGAGAGGAAGGTCGTCTGGCTCCCGACTTGGGAGCTGTGGCGGTCGTTCGTTGGGATGACACGACGTCAACCGTGCGCCATCGGTTCACGTCCTACAACGATCACTGGTTGGAACACATGCGGGACTGGACAGCAGCCATCAACGAACTCGAGGGCCGAACGATCGAATAGGGGGAGGCAGATACGGCGCCAGCTTGCACACGCGGGAGTCGCTACACGACATCGGCGGATTCGTCTACGACAGCAACTCGGTGAGCAACGACCTGCCCTACTACACGACCGTCAACGGGCAGCCATGGCTCGTGATTCCGTACACCCCCGAAGGCAACGACGCACGCTTCTGGAGGCGTGGCCTGGTCAGCACGGAAGACTTCTACCAGTACATGAAGGACTCCTTCGAATGTCTCTACGAAGACGAAGAGGGGGAAGGAGACACCGAAGATGATGTCCGTAGGTCTCCACTGCCGCATCGCAGGACGGCCGCCACGCTCGGTCGCAGTAGAGCGCTTCCTCGAATGTGTGACAGCCTGTCCTAAGGTTGAATGGCACGCCGCATCGACATCGCGAATTGGCGGCTCGACGATTGAGCGAACCTCCGGCCACGTGGCGAGCGGGCTGACGCGGAATACCCATGAAAGAATCGCCTGACGGGTTGAACATGGATGGGTTACGGGCGCTGGCGGAAGCGTCGGGCCTGTCGATACCGGAAGAGGACCTCCAAGAGGTCGCATTCCGGCTCAAGGCACTGATGATCGAGGTCAAGAAAGTGGAGGGCCTCGATCTGGCAACGAGAGACCCGAATCCACTCTTTGCAAACGAGTAACGACATGCCGGTCCCGGAACTAACGAGCTACACGGTGAGCAGCCTCGCGAAGCTCATCCGGCAAAAGAAGGTCGCGCCAGTTGAGGTCGTCGAGGGTTGCGTGGATCTGGTCCGTGACCAGATGATGGAGGCGTTCCAGCGGTTCGACATCCTTCTTTCACCCATCGCGCATGCCCCTCCGGTAACCATCGACGAAGGCACCCGCCCCTTTTCGAGCGACCAAGATGTCATCCAACGACAGTTCGGGGCACGTTCCTTCACGACTCCCTATAGCTTGGCGGCGTTGCCAGCCGTTGTCCTCCCCTGCGGGTTCAGCTCGGGGGGGTTGCCCATAGGACTCCAGATGGGGGGGAAGCCCTTCGACGAAGCCACTATCCTGAAGGCTGCCTTCGCTTTCGAGTCGGCAACAGATTGGCATCTGCGTCGAGCCCCGGTGTAGGCGCGTGAACCGGGCGGATATCCCTATCCTCTCCGCGGTGGAGATCTCGCGAGCGATCGCGCGTAAGGATGTCTCCCCCGTCGAGGTCACCGAGGCGTTCCTGGAACGGATAGCCGCCCTCAACCCCAAGTTCAACGCCTACCTCACGGTGTGCGCCGAGCAGGCGCTCGAGTCCGCGCGGGCGGCCGAGAAGACCATTGTGCGGGGGCGTCCCCCGGGGCCACTCCACGGGGTCCCGGTGGCGGTCAAGGACCAGCTCTGGACCAAGGACGTACGCACCACCGGGGGCTCCACCATACTGAGCGAGTTCGTGCCCAGCGAGGACGCCACGGCCGTCGCCAAGCTCAAGTCGGCCGGGGCCATCCTCCTTGGGAAGACGAACCTCATGGAGTTCGCCGTAGCACCGGTACATCGTTACGGCGCTCCCCGAAATCCCTGGGACCTAGACAGGTCGACCGGAGGTTCGAGTAGCGGGTCAGCGGCGGCCACGGCGGCTTTCCTCTGTGCCATGGCCTTGGGCGAGGATACGACCGGCTCGATAAGGGTGCCGGCGGCATGGTGTGGCCTCGTTGGACTGAGGCCAACCCCGGGCATCGTCAGCAATTACGGTGTGATGCCCGGTGTGCGCTGGATGGACACCGTCGGACCGATGGCGAGGACCGTGGAGGACGCGGCCCTCGCCTTGGAAGCCCTCGCCGGCTTCGACTCCAGGGACTCACTGTCTAGCGACAGGGTGGCGCCGAACTACAGGCGGAGCCTGACTCAGGGCATTGAAGGGGTCAGAGTCGGCGTCATCGGTGAGCTGCTCGATGCCGAGCCGATTGAACCCGAAGTCGGAAGGGCCGTCGTGGAGGCGTTGTCTGTCCTGACCGAGCTTGGAGCGTCGGTAGAGCCAGTGTCACTGCCGTCGGTCGAATATTCCGGAACGGCGGCATTGACGCTGTTGGCCGCCGAAGCGGCCGTCAACCACCGAGACTGGCTCCGAGACCGCCCCTCCGAATACGCCGACGCTACTCGTCTACGCCTGCTCATGGGCGCCCTCATGCCGCGGGAGTTTTACGGAAAGGCCCTGAGCGTACGGGACCGGCTGCGTCGGGAAGTCGCGGGCGCTCTCGATCGCTGCGACGTCCTCGTGCTCCCTACCTCGGGAAGCCCCGCGACGAAGTTGGAAGGTGACCCGGCCGGCGCACCGGGCACAGCGTCGACCCACCGGACCAACGTCCTGACCCCTCTCTTTAGCCTGGCGGGTGTTCCGGCTCTTTCGGTGCCCTGCGGGCTCAGCTCGGAGGGGCTACCGATAGGACTTCAGATCGGTGGGCGCGCGTTTGGAGAGGAAACCCTTTTCAGGGTGGCGTACGCGTACGAGCAGCACACGCCCTGGCACACGGTGAAACCACCAGCGTCCGAAGGAGGCGTGGCGCAACGCAGGGCTTCGACGCAGAACTGACTTCAGGGTGGAAGCAGGCCGTGTGTGCGTTGGACGAGGTCGCTCAAGGCGCCCTGGACGAGGCTCGTGTCGGGCAGGCTCACGAACACCGTTACGCCCTCTGCGACCATCTCTGGGACCTTCGCCGAATCTCGGATGATGTCGCCTACGGCCACCCCGTTTCGGGAACACGCCTGGGTGAAACGACGCCGGTATTCGCCCATCAACTTGAGCGCGTCGGGATCGCGGTCCAGGATCGCGGTACGTATCCCCAACTGCAGCGACAGGTCCCCTTCACCGAAGATGGCGCAGTCGACGCCAGGTACCGAAAGCATGTCGTCCAACTCTTCGAAGGCCGCCAGCTCCTCGATCAAGAGCAGCACGAGTGTCTCGTCGTTGACTTGTTCGGGAGACGACCTACGGGTCCCGTATCCATAGACCGGCGTGTAGCCACACATACCCCTGCTACCCAACGGGGGATACTTGGCCCATTCGACGACTTGCTCGACATCTCGGCGGGAACGCACTCGAGGTGCCAGGACCCCGTCCGCGCCCAGCTCCAGGCAGCGAAGGACCAAGTCGTAATCGCCGGAGGTGACGCGAACGATCGAGGTGAGCCCAAGCCCTCGAGCCGTGCGAATGAGATTCTCTAGCTCAGTCCCGATCGTGATGGAGCCGTGCTCGGTGCAAAGAAAGACCCAATCGAAGCCAGCGAGGCCCGCCATCTCCGTTACAGCGGTGGAAGGCAGGAACTGCTGGAACCCAACGACGGGCTTCCTGGCACCGAGGGCCTTTTTGAAATCAACTGCCTTCATGACGCCGACTTCCGCCCGTTGGCCTCTTGTTGGGCGGTAATCCTTCCGGAGCGGTTTGTCCGCAGAACGACTCGTACGTCCCGAGCGCCGCTTGCCGTGCGGGACCGTCGCTCGGCTGAGCCGCGACCTCCGACTCGTCCAGAGCGCGAGCCAATTCGTCGAGTTGGGAGCCGATTTCTGCGAGGTCGGACTCCTCGATGTCCAGCCCCGTGGCTTGGCCGATGCTCCGTAGTATCCTTTTGGTTATTCTAGCCAAGATGGGTGTCCGAAGTCCGATCGCGGGGTTAAAGTATGGTTGATGAAGTTGCGTTCGTTGTCAATTCGGGTTTGAGCCCCGGTCCGGCGCGGATCTCGGGCTGCTTTGACGCCCCCCAGACCCGGCATTATTCTCGGGCCGAGGTTGTTTCGGAGGAGGAGCTTCCTTCTAGCAAGATTCGACGAGATAGAGGAGCACGACATGCCAGCCCCCAACAAAGCCGCCCATTTGCGACACGTGCAGCAAGAGCTTGGATACGTTTCCGACCTGCGCAAGATCATGGTGACGGCCGACTACAACTGGGTAGAGGCCTACGAGCCGTTCGTCCGGCGGACCTATACCGGGCAGCGGCTGCTCGACTCGAAGACGAAGGAGCTCCTGCAGATCGTCGTCGAAGCGGCTTTACGAGCCGACGCCGACCAGATCCAGTCCCACATCCGTACCGCTCTCAAGGAGGGCGCCACGTCGCAGGAGATCCTCGAGGCCTTGGAGACCGTAGCGTTGCCCATGGGGATGCTGGCCTTTCGCCGCGGCATTCAGGCGTGGGCCAATGAAGTGGGGCTAGAACCTATCGAGCCCTCCAGCGGCTAGCTGCTAGACCTTCGATGGACAGAGCCGGCGCGTACGACGTCGCGATCGTTGGGGCGGGCAACTCCGCCCTAACGGCGGCCCTCGCTGCTCGGGAGCAGGGGGCTCAGGTCTTGGTCCTGGAGAAGGCCCCAATTCACCGCCGGGGAGGGAATACCTACTTCACCGGCGGGGTCTTCCGCTTCGCCTTTCAGGACCTCGACGCTATCCGGGCCCTGCTACCCGACCTCCCCGCCGCGGAGCTGGCGAACGTGGAGGTGGACGGCTATGCCGAGGCCGAGTACTACAGCGACATCATGCGGGTCACCGACGGTTTGGCCGACCCGACACTCACCCAGGTCCTAGTGGACGGTTCCAACTCGACGATGCGATGGCTGCGCTCCAAGGGGATGCGCTTCGAGCCCCTGTACGGGCCGGCCCTGGATGAAGGGAGGCGCCGGTTCTCGGGCGGGGTGGTCATCCAGGCCCGCGGTGGGGGCCGGGGGCTGTCGGAGCAGCTGTTCGACGCCTCGGCTCGCGCAGGGGTGGAAGTGAGGTACGAGCATCAGGCCACCCGGCTGATCGTGGGCGGCGATGGCGGCGTGAGCGGCGTGCGAGCGCGGGGCCCTAATGGGTTCGAGACGGTTACGGCCCGCGCCGTTGTCCTCGCGTGCGGCGGGTTCGAGGCAAATCCCGAGATGCGAGCCCGCTACCTTGGGCCCGACTGGGATCTCGTCAAGGTTCGCGGATCGCGGTTCAATACCGGGGACGGGATCAGGATGGCACTGGAAATTGGCGCCCAACCCGCCGGGCACTGGAGCTCCTGCCATGCAGTGACATGTGACGTCAACGCCCCGGACTTTGGCGACTGGGAGGTCGTCGGACTTCATCAGAAGCACTCCTATCAACTCGGCATCGTCGTCAACGTTCGCGGGGAGCGGTTCCTCGACGAAGGGGCCGACTTCGCCAGCTACACCTGGGCCCGGTACGGTCGAGAGCTCTTGCTGCAGCCCCAGCGCGTGGCGTTCCAGCTCTTCGACACCAAGGTGGCGGACCTCCTCTCCGACGAGTACCGGATCCCCCAGGCGACCAGGGTCGAGGCCTCCACGATCAAGGGGTTGGCTACGGCGTTGGACCTCGATGGCGAGGCGTTGGCCAAAACGGTGGTGGAGTTCAATGCGGCGGTGCGGGCCGGCGATTTCAACCCGAACGTCCTCGACGGGAAGGGGACATCGGGACTCCAAATGCCCAAGTCCAACTGGGCGTTGCCGTTGGATACGCCGCCATACACCGCCTATCCCGTCACCTGCGGGATAGCCTATGCCTTCGGCGGACTGAAGATCGATGCCAAGTCAAGCGTCCTCGACAACCGAGACCACCAAATCCCAGGCCTCTATGCTGCCGGTGGCATGGTGGGAGGCCTTTTCTACTACAACTACCCAGGGGGCTCTGGTCTTTGCGCGGGGTCCGTATTCGGCAGGATCGCGGGAAGCAGCGCGGCGGAGGAAGCGGCCGGTCGCTCCGCCTAGACCGGCCGTGCTAGCACACGGGGTTCCTGAGCAGGTCCTGAGAGATCTTCCGCTTCAGGAACCGCCCGCCAAGCCGCTCGTCCTGGAGCACGCCGTTCTCGACGACCACCCGGCCGCGAGCGATGGTCGTCACCGGCCATCCCTCGACCTGCCAGCCTTCCCAAATGGAGTAGTCGGAGTCCGCTTCGAGGTCATCCAGCCCGATGCTCCCGCGAGCGGCGGGGTCGATGATGGCGATATCCGCATCGGAGCCCGCGGCGATCGCGCCTTTGCGAGGATACAGACCAAGGATCTTCGCGGCGTTCGCTGAGGTGACCTCGACAAACCGCTCGAGACTGAGCCGACCTTTTTTCACGCCCTCCGAGAAGATGATAGGAATGCGTGTCTGGATCCCGTTGTGCCCTCCCGTGACATCAACCACTGTCTTCCCCATCAGCTTCACCTGAAGCGACGTCGTGTATTCGTCGGTGGCCGTCGTGGAGAGGTCGCCATTCTGCAGGCCGTGCCAGAGGGCCTCCTGGTCCTGTGGCGACTTAATCGACGGGTAGGTGTGGATGCAGACGCCCCACGGCGGTGGGTCATGATACTGTTCGGACGTGAAACAGAGGTTGTGATGGAGGACCTCGCCGTAGACGGCCATCCCCTCGGCTCTGGCCTCGGCAACCGCCGCGACCCCCTCTTTGGCGGTCGTGTGGACGAAATACACCGCAGCCCCTGTCGCCTTGGCGAGCCGCAGCACCTTCCGGAAGGCGATGTCCTCGGACAGATTGTTGTGCGCTAGATAGATGTACTCGCCGCTGCCCTTGTCTTCCCGGCGCAGCTTGTCCAGCATGAACTCGATGATCTCTTCATCCTCGGCGTGTACGGCCATGATGCCGTCGCTCTTGGCTACCTGCTGCATGATCGCCCATAGATGGCCGTCCTTGACCTGGTTCGGTGGGTTGCGCTGGGCGGGACCGAAGCACGTGAAGACCTTGATCGAGGCGAAGCCTTCTTTGATAACGTCAGGGATCTGGTCGATCGCCTCCTGGGCCACGTCCCCGAGCAGGGCGCAGTGAAATGAATAGTCCGTATACATGCGCCCGCGGAACCGCTCCTTGCGCTCCTCGAGCGTCTTGAAAACGTCGGGGCCTGGCCAGTGGTAGGCGAAGTCGATGGTCGTCGTTGTACCCCCGAAGACAGCGGCGCGGCTGGCCGCTTCCGGAGATTGGGTTTCGCCTCGGGCGCCCCCGGGGAAGTGGATGGGGTGCGCGATGTGGGTGTGGGGCTCAACTCCACCGGGGACGACGATCTTGCCGCTGGCATCGATGACGCGACCGGCCTCCAACTGCCGCGCATCGTCCGACAGTGCGACCGCCACGATCTGCTCTCCTTGGACCGCTACATCGAGGTTAGCGGCCCCGCCGGGCGTCACCACGAGGCCGCCGCGGATAACAAGATCCAGCATCGATATCCCCCTACGGGTTGTCCGCCGACCAGTCGAGGACCCCGAGGCCCTGGAGAGCGAGTCCGTAGCCCAACACATCACCCATCATGCGCCTGAGCTGCTCCGTGATCAGGATTCGGGTGTAACGCACGACCAGGGTCGGCTTTCGGGCGATGTCTTCCGCCAGGTCCCATGCCCGCGACAATAGCTGATCTCTGGGCAGGACTTCGTTCACCAGGCCGAACTCCTGGGCCTGGCGGGCGGTGAGAGTCTGGCCGGTCAACAGGAAGTACCTGCCGCGATTCGGTCCCATCAACAACGGATAGACAATGTGCATCCCATCGCCGGGGACGGCCTCATTAGGGAAATGGGCTGAGTCCTGGAAGGAGGCCTCCTCGGCGGCCAGCACGATGTCGCACAGTAGCGGGAGCTCCGAGTGCCGGGGCGCCGGCCCGTTGACGGCGCCAATCATGGGGGCCTCGATGTTGAGCAGGTTCATGAGCAGCTGCCTTCCTTCCCGGTAGGTCTTGTCCCACTCCAGAGCCGAACTTCTCCGCTGGCGCTTCCTTGGTTGCGCCACCGGCCCGGAGAAGGCGTCGCCGACGCCGGTCATGATGATGACCTTGTTCTCCTGGTCGCTGCCGATGTCGTGGAACGCCAAAGGGAATTCGCCGTGCGGGACCTCGCCCCATTGCAATGTGTCGCCGTTCGTGTGGAAGGTGATCTGAAGGATGCCGTCGCGCCGTTCCATACGGATGTTCTCGTATTTCTCTGCATATTCTTCAAAAGCTACCATGGCTCATCTCCTTATCGCTATTGACTGACCCGCGAGGGCGCCGGAGCCGGGGACGGCTATTCGAAGACGCCCTCGACCGCGCACTCCGCCAGCTCTTCGTCCGTCACGCCCAGAACGTCGCGCAACACGTAGGTCTGGTGCGCGCCGAATGCGGGAGCGCCTCTCGCCGGGCCGCCGGGAGTGCGGGACATCGTGTAAGGCGCTGCTTCGATGGAGCGCAGCGTGCCCGTCTCGTCGGGCACCTGGCGGAAGAAGTGGCGCGCCCTTAGCTGTGGATCCCTTTCCGCCAGGTCCGCGCCGGACTGAACGACTCCGGCGGAGACCCCGGATGCCTGAAGGCGCTCCATAACCTCCTCGGCGGAGTGCTGGAGCGTCCAGGACTCCGTGAGGCGGTCCACGTCATCTTCATGACGATGCCGGCCGGCAACCGTGCTGAACCGCTCCTCCGTCGCCCAGGACGGCCTTCCCATCGCCGCGACGAGGGCCTCCCATTCAGCGTCGTTGAACACGGTGATCGCCACCCACCGGTCCTCACCCTGACAACGGTAAACGCCGTGCGGGATGCCGTCTGAATACGGCAGGCGATTGCCAGCTCGCTGGATTTCGCCAGGGCGATTGACGCTCAGGTCCAAGACCAACGTTTCCAGCAGGGCCGAGAGCGACTCGAACTGGGACAGATCGATGCACTGGCCCTGGCCGGTCCGCGCTCGATGGATGAGCGCGAGCAGCACGGCCTGGGCGCCCGCCATCCCGGCCACCGCGTCGCAATAGGCGCTGGCCGGTCCGCAGGGGTCGGTATCGGGGAACCCGGTCAAATGCGTGAACCCGGACGACGCCTGCAAGGTCTGCCCGAAGCTGACGTAGTCTTTCCACGGCCCGGTGCGACCGAATCCGGACATCCGGAGCATGACGATGTCTGGCCTGATTCGTCTCAGCTCTTGGTAGTCCATGCCCCAGCTAGAAAGGACCCGGCTGCTGAAGTTTTCGGCCACCACATCGGACACGGCGACGAGCTGTTTGGCAAGGGCAACGGCTCGTGGAGCCTTCATGTTCAGCGCCAGCGAAAGCTTACCGGCATTCCAGTTGTGCCGATAGCCCACGCCCCGCGGCGTCTGGGGCGCAGCTCCCCCGGCGATCGTCTGCGCCGAGCTTGACTCCACCTTGATGACCTCGGCCCCTTGGTCGGCCAAGATACGGGTGGCGGCAGGGCCCGCGTGGACCCACGTGAGGTCCAAGACCCGGATTCCCATCAGAGCAAACGCTCCTGGCGTCCCGTCGAGTGCTTGGTTCATGTCGTGGTTCCGGAGCAGGCGACGGTACTCTATACCACGCCAGCCGCGGCCAGTCGCTCGAGTTCTTCGGAAGAAATACCCATCTCGTCGACATAGACCTCTCGATTATGCTGGCCGACACGCGGCGCCGTCGTCCTGAGCTTCCACGGGGACTCGGGTAACTCGTACGGCGCCCCGGGGTACACAAAGGTCTTGCCGTACTCGGGGAACTCCACCTCCGTGAAGAACCCGCGGTCCCACAGCTGAGGGTTGGTCAGGACCTCGGCCGCCGTAGCCGCGGGGGCAAAAGGATAGCCTCGAGACTGCCCCCATTCGGTGATCTCCTGCCGCGTATGTTGCATGGCCCACGCTCCGATCAGCGCCTCGATGTGGTCCGAGTGCTCGCCGCGGAGCACAATGCGATCGTCGTACTTCTCGTCCATGAGATCGCCAGCCATCCCCTCCTCGGCCATCCATGCCCGGAGGTCTCGCCAGGACTTCTGGTTGCCGGTCGTGATGCTGACATAGCCGTCCTTGCATCTCCAGGTGGCGACAAATTGACCACCGTGGCGGAACCCGCTGCGGACAGCGGGTCTGCCTTCGTAGATGTAGCCCATGTTCACGTGTTCAGTAGTCGCCGCGACCGCTTCCTGCACGGAGACATCCACCCGCTGTCCTTTACCGGTGCCGAGACGGTAGTACAAGGCCAACAGGATGGCGATAAGGGCGCGATTGGCGGCGGTGTGGTACGCCTGGGAGCCCCAGAGGCGAGTAGGAGGCGTATCGGGCCAGCCGGTGACATAGAGATACCCCCCCATCGCGAGCCCGACGAGATCCGAACCTTTGTAGTCCCGATACGGGCCGGTCTGGGAGAACGGGGTGATGGAAGCGAAGACGAGCGCGGGGTTGTGGGACTCCAGGTCCTCATAGCCGAGCCCCAGAGCATCCAGGAAACCCGGTTGAAAGGTCTCGAGGACGACGTCGGCCTCACTGGCCAAGCGGCGCAGCAGGGCGGCGCCGTCGATGTGGGTGATGTCCAGCGTGATGCTCCGTCGATTGGTGGCAAAGTGGTGCCAGTACAGGCTCGCCTCCTGGTCGGAGCGGTCGTCCACGAACGGGCCGATGCACCGCATGGGATCGCCACCCGGCGGCTCGATCTTGATGACGTCGGCACCCATGTCGGCCATGAGCTTCCCACAGTACACGCCGGGGGGACCGGATAGGTCCAACACACGGTAGCCTGAAAGAGGCTGACCCCCGTTCGGGACTTGCGCGTCGACCACCTGTCAATCACCTCGAGCAGCGTTGATCGCGTCCAGAGCCCGCAGCCGGACTGCGGTTCGTGCCGCTAGGGAGCCGCAGGGCGACCGCTCAGTTCAGATTGAATATCCGGACAGAGTTGCCGCCCACGATCTTCGCCTGTTCCTCGTCGGTACAATCGGCCAGGATCCGGTCGAGAATCTCACGACTCCTGGGGAACGTGGACTCCTGGTGAGGGTAGTCGGAGCCCCAGAGCAGGTTGTCGACGCCGATGACATGGCGCATCTGAACACCCAGGGCGTCCTCTTGGAAGCTGAGAAACGTATTGCGATGGAAATAGTCACTCGGAAGCATGTCTTCCTGGAAGCGGTGCCATGTGCGTTTTGGAGCCTTCTGGGTGTAGACGTAGTCCAGCCGATCGAGGAAGAAGAGTGCCCACGAAAGCTCATGCTCGACGGAACCCACAAGGAGCCCAGGGTGGCGCTCGAACACGCCGCCGTAGATCAGGTCGGCGAGGGCCATGCGCACCCAGAGGTCCGAGTTGCAGACTTGGGAGGGCTTCGTTGCATCGCTGGTCGGACCGGTCCGATTGGAGGCAACGTGGAGAGAGAGAGGCATTCCCAGGTCCTCTGCGGCTGACCAGAGCGGCGCATATTCCGACGAATCGTACGGCCTGCCGCCTGGAGGCTCGACCGGGATCATGGCCCCCACCAGTCCCATCTTGGCACAGCGCTCGAGCTCCGCGAGGGCGATGTTGACATCGTCGACGTTGAGCATGCCCACCCCTTTGAGTCGATCAGGGTAGCCGCCACAGAACTCGGCGATCCATTCGTTATAGGCCCTGAAAAGAATGTTCATCAGCTCTGAGTCGGGCAACCGATATAGCCAGAGGCCGATGGTCGGGTACAGGACATTCATCTCGACACCGTCGACGTCCATGTCCTTGACCTGTTCGTCGGGCATGTAGGCGCCAGGCAACATGTTCTCCCACACGTCTTCCGCCGACACGTTGCTGGGGTCCTCGAAGCGCCTGCCCGGCTGTGTCCCGCCCCCGAGACTGGCGACCCGCATGCCGTCGCAATAGAACCAGTCGCCCGTCTGTTCGTGAACGAGACGCGGCGCTCGGTCCCGATATGTGGCGTCGACTCGGTTGATCCAAAGGTCGGGCGGCTCAAAGACGTGGTTGTCGGAGGAGATAATGCGATAGCTGGACATTTTGTAGTTCCCTAGTGTCAACCGCCCTCGACTTGTCCTCCGGGCCCCGTCTCGGCGCACCTTTGAAACGCCAAATCGTACGGAGCGGAGTACGCCTCAGGCTGATCTTAACGCAGCCAAGATCGGCGAGCAACCCTGCCGCGATTTGAGCAGTCATCCAAGGGCCAGCTACGAAAGCAGTGAAAAGGCGGCTCCAGGATGCTGAATAACGTCGCCAAGCCTGGGTACAGTTGACACCGTCCAACTGGCTATGCTATAGGTGCGCCCAATAGCGGACTCAGAGGAAGAAGAGGAAGAAGAGGAGGTAATCTGCTATGCGTATGCGCTTTCCGATGTCGCTAGGGGTTGTCGTATCGCTGATGGGCATTGTGGCGTTGATCGTGAGCGCGTGTGGAGGTGCGGATCCTACGTCAACGCCAGTCCCGACAGCGCCGCCAGCACCCACGGCCACACCCGAGCCAGCACCCACGGCCACACCCGAACCTTCGGTCAGGATGGGCGGTTTCTTGGTCTCTCCAAACAATGCGGCACCTGAGACGTGGGACCCCCATGCCGGGGGAGGCACCACAGAGGCGACCGCGAGTTCTCCGCTGTATAACCAGATAGTCGAGTACAACCCCGAGACCGCCGAGCGCAGCGACCTTCGCGGCGACGTGGCGGAAGAATGGCAAGTGACGGCGGACGGCACGAGCATCGTTTTCAACCTTCGAGACGATGCGAGATGGTGGAACGGGAGCCCCATTACCGCGGAGGACGTGGTATGGAGCCTGGACCGGATGACCGACCCTGAAGCATCCAGGCCGCGAGCTGGGCAATTTCGCGAGTACTACAGCAGCTCGCAAGTGATCGACAACACGACTGTTCAGATGAACATGGCGTTTCCGTCGGCATCGGCGGTCTTCTACCTGGCCATCGACTACATGAAGGTTCTCCCCAAGGGGCACGCGTCGACCGTCGATATCAACACTCCGGAGAACGTGCTGGGGTCGGGACCGTTCAAGCTCAGAGAATACAAGACGGACATCTCGTACGCGTTCGAGCGGAACGAGGACTATTGGAAAGAGGGGTATCCGCGGCTAGACGGGTTCGAGTACATCATCATGAACGAATCCGCCACGATCATCGCCGCTTTCAAGACGGGGCGAGTCCATACGAGCCTCCAGAGCACAACCGGGCTCAGCGGTCGAGATGACGCGACGCTGGCCCAAGAACTCGAGGCAGGGGGAACCCATACCGGCTACCCAACAGTCTCCCCGTCGACTCTGGGGATTAAGTACAACTACAAGAGGGAGCCCTTCACCGACCCAAGGGTGCGGAAGGCCATCGACCTGGCGATCCATCGGCAGCAGGTGATTCGAACGAATACGCCCGCCGAGGCGCTTGCACCTCTGTCTACCCCGATGATGCCCGGGTTCTGGTTCTCCAAGTCACCGGAAGAGGTAGCCCAGCTGCCCGGATATCGACAGACGGCCGACGGGAATAAACATCCGGACGACATCGCAGAAGCCCAACGGCTCCTGACTGAAGCCGGCCTCTACCCCTCCGGGTTCAAGACCACCGTGAAGGTCAGGAACATCCTCGACTGGCCGCAGGCGGTGGAGGTGATCAAGCCGCAGCTCAAAGAGTTCTTGAACATCGACGTCGAGATCATTGCCGGAGAGTCGAGGGCTATCAAGGCCGACTTTGCGGCAGGAAACTACGACATGAACTACGACGGCTATGGATACCTCGTGGTCGAGCCGGATGCAATGCTGCGGATCTGGAGACCTGCCCCGTTCGGATACAAGAACGACACGAATTGGAGCCATTCTCGGATCGAAGCATGGGCAGCACAGCAGCGACAAGAACAAGACCAGGCCAAGAGGAGGGCAATCGTCCAGGAAGCCGAAGACTGGCTGCTCAGCTTCGAGGACAACATCTACTCCCCGGTCTACACGCTCACCCTGATGTGGATCATGGACAATCGGGTGCAGAACTTCAACCTGCCCAACGGCGACCATGACGGGCTGAAGTGGGAGCACATCTGGTTGGACGAGGGCTAGCCCGACGCCAACTCCCCAAGACCCGTAGGGGGATGTTCCCAGGCGCTGGGCGTCAGCCTCCGAGATAGCTTGTTTCAGTAGCCCCCGGCCCGGAGACCGGGCCGGGGGCTACTTGTTTGTCAGGGCAAGGGGCCATGCGTCAGTACATTGCGAAAAGGGTGCTCCTCTTCGTCCCCACGCTGATCTTGGTCTACGTGGTGATCTTCCTGCTCATGCGAGTCATTCCCGGTGACCCAGCAGTCGTTCGGCTGGAGGGATCGGCGGGAGAAGGCCAGTATACGCAGGAAGCTTTGGCAGCCGTCAGGAAAGAGCTGGGGACCGATAGGCCCGTCATCGTCCAGTTTGGGGACGGCCTCTGGGACCTCTTACGCCTGGATTTCGGCAAGTCGCTCATCAATGACCGTCCTATCGTCGATGACCTCAAGCAAAAGTTGCCGGTAACGCTGCAGCTGGCGGTCATGGGAGCGCTATTCGCCATGGCGCTGGCTGTGCCTTTGGGGTTGATTTCCACGATCAAGCAGGATTCGTGGATAGACTACCTTGCCCGAGGGTTCGCAACCATTGGGATCGCGATGCCCACCTTCTGGGTGGGGATTCTCGTGATCTATTTCACCGTACGTTTCTTCAACTGGTTCCCTCCCCTCAGCTACACCCACCTCTGGGACGACCCGGCAAAGAATCTTCAACAAATGGCATTGCCGATCGTCGTTGCCGGGTTCTATGACATGGCCCTGATAGCCAGAGTGGTCCGGTCGTCGATGCTCGAAGTCTTCAGGGAGGACTACGTCCGTACGGCTCGTGCCAAGGGCTTGCCGGAACGGGTTGTGAACACGCGACACGTCCTGGGCAACGCGCTCCTTCCCATCGTAACCGTCTCGGGCTGGCAGTTCGCACGGCTGTTGGCAGGCACCGTCATCATCGAAACGATCTTTCTCATCCCAGGGATCGGCAGATTCCTCGTCGAGTCCATTAGCCAGCGGGACCTGACGATAGTCCAGGCGGTGACGCTGGTGGTGACGTTCACCGTCCTCTTTCTCAACCTCGTGATCGACATGTTTTACGCATGGCTCGATCCCAGGATTCGATACGCATGATGCCTCAGTTTGAGTGGCGGTGTTCGATGGCACGGAGGCGCCACCATTAACGAAGCCCTGGAGCAGATAGGCAGGCCTTCGGCGTCAAGTATGGCCGGACGCTTCGCGGGCACCGCGTACGGGTTCGCCCGCAGGAAGCCGCTGGGGGCGATGGGAGCAGTGGTACTTCTTCTCGCGGCCTTTGCCGCGGTATTCGCTCCACAGCTTGCCCCCTTCGACCCGTTCAAAGTGGAGGCCGGTCCCCAGCTCGATGCGCCAAACCTGCGAACCTTGCTAGGCACCGATGAGCTCGGCCGCGACGTCCTCAGCAGGCTCCTCTACGGCGCACGGATCTCGATGTATGTGGGGGCCATCAGTGTGCTGTCGTCAATCGTCCTCGGAACGCTGTTAGGGATCGTCAGCGCATACTTCGGCGGCCTCGTCGACCTGCTGTCACAACGGCTCGTCGACGCGCTCATGGCCTTCCCGGCGCTGATCCTCGCGTTGGCGATCATAGCGACGCTGGGTCCGTCGACCAACAACGTGGTGATCGCTCTCATTGTCGTCTTCGTGCCCGGGATCACGCGGACGGTCCGCTCTCAAGCCTTGAGCATCAAAGAGGACGACTACGTGATGGCGGCCCAGGCGCTAGGTGCGAGCAGCTGGCGCATCATGCTGCGGCACATCGCGCCGAACACGTTCGGCACGTCGTTAGTGCTGGCGAGCCTGACGCTGGGCTGGGCCATCGTTACGGAAGCTTCGCTCAGCTTTCTCGGCTTGGGCACGCCGCCGGACATCCCCTCGTGGGGAGGTATGCTGCACGGCGGAGCCTCGGTCTTCCTCGAGGTCGCGCCGTGGCTGGGCGTGACGCCCGGCATGGCGATCTTCCTCGTCGTATTCGCCGCCAACTTCCTCGGCGATGCCCTCCGTGACGAACTTGACCCGAAACTGAGCCCGCAAACCCGGCCGATAAGGTCTTGACCGGCGGAGCGACGAGGGATGTAATGAACGAGTCTTGGGAAACAGGCATCCGAAACTCCATTCTCTATCGTCGGACGCCGCTCCCCAGAAAAGGAGAGCGAGATGAGTGACTTCCCGACCGAAGAAGAAGTGCTTGGCTACTTCGACACCCTCTCCAATTGGGGTCGCTGGGGTGAAGATGACCAAATGGGCACCCTGAACCACATTACCCCCGAAAAGACGAAGCAGGCCGTCGGTCTGGTGGAGGAGGGCGTGACCGTCTGCTGCTCCCGACCGATCACGTACGAGACGACACCCGACCAGTCCCCGCCGCCGCTCCACTACATGATCGAAAGTGGCGAGGGGTGGGCCAGCGGCGACAAGGTCAGCGCCACGCCCAACTCGACGTCCAAAGACTTTATCGGCATGGCCTTTCACGGGCATACGATCACCCACATCGACAGCCTCGCCCACATCTTTTGGGGAGGCAAGATGTATAACGGTCGGCCGGCGCACCTGGTGTCGACCAGCCTGGGCGCAACGGTCGAGTCCGTGGACCTGGTCAAGGACAGCATCGTCACCCGGGGTGTGCTGGTTGACGTACCCCTGGTCAGGAACATCGACTGGCTCGAGGTGGGGGAGTGGGTCACGCCCCAGGACATCGAGGCAGCGGAAGAGCGATGCGGTTTTCGCATCGAGGAAGGCGACGCCCTGTTGATCCGTACGGGATGGGTCAAGCGTCGGGAGGCGGTGGGGCCTTTACACCCGCATGTCTCGGGGTCGGTATCCCCACATGCGGCGTGCCTACCCCTGTTTCGGGAGAGGGACATCGCCCTGATGGGCTCGGACTCGGGGAATGACGCGTATCCTAACTTCTACTCCAAGGTCCGTCTGCCGATCCATCAGGTGGGTATGGTGGCCATGGGCTTGTGGCTCGTGGATCACGTCGACACGGAGGATCTCGCCCAGGCATGCCGCGCCCGAAACAGGTGGGAGTTCCTGTTCTGCGTGAGCCCCATTCGGATCACGAACGGGACCGGGGCGCCCGTGAATCCGGTGGCGATATTCTGAAGTCCCGGCGCCTCTTACGTGCGGGTGCAGATGAAGCTGGCCCCGTAGTGGAACGGGCCTACTTGGCAGAGGGCGACCTCGGCGTTCTTGACCTGGCGGCGCCCGGCGGTGCCCATCATCTGCCGGGCCGTCTCGGCGATATGCGTCATGCCGTGCAGCCTGCCCTCACCGAGGCTGCCGCCCGACGTGTTGAGCGGCTTCTCGCCTGTCAGCTCAATGCGGCCGCCTTGTGTCCAATGAGCGGCTTCGCCGATCCCGCAGAAACCGAATGCCTCGAGCCAGTTCCACACCATCGGGCTGAACCCGTCGTACACGTGAACCAGGTCAATGTCCCTCGCAGTCACACCGGCGCTTTCATACAGGTTCCGAGCGTGCAGGAACTCCATGTCGTACAGCTCCTCCAAGGTCGCGTCAGTCCCAGCGTGGAGCGCATGGACGGGGCTTAGAGCATAGCCGGTGACATAGCCGCCGGGGTGCGGGGTGTCTTTGGCGCGGTCCTCGGTTGTCATCACGACGCAGGCGGCCCCATCCACCGGCATGTCGCAATCATAAAGCGATAGCGGCTCAGAGATCATCCGAGCGTTCAGGTAATCGTCGCGGTTGATCGTCCTCCCATGCCACGCTGCATTTTCGTTCATCTGCGCGTTGCGGTTGGAGTTGACGATCAGAGTCGCCAGCTGGTCCCGGGTTGCCTTGAACTTCTCCATATAGCGCGCGTGATGGAGGGCTTGCCACTCGAGCGCACTACCCGGCGAGCCAATCCTGTGGCCGTAGGGCAGGCCGAACTGGGCCCGCCCAGTTGCCGAAGGGGTTGACGCCCGGTTGTAACGTCGGCCGGCAGGGTGGCGCAGGGCCCGCCATACGAGGACATACCGGGCCAGGCCGGCAGCGAGGGCGTTCGCCGCCTCGATCACGCTGGTCACCGCCAGCGGGCCACTGGACTGGGAATACCAGCGCACGTTTTCCAGCGGAAAGATCTGCATCATGTGGACCACATCCACCGCGTCTATGCCGGGAAAGCTTTGACCGGCGGCAAACGGAGCTTCCGGATACACCGAAAGGCCATCGATCTCCTGAGGGCTCAACCCGGCGTCGGCCACTGCGCCCAACGCCGCCTCCAGGGCCAAGTGCGACAGGGTCCGACCGCTGTAGCGACGGCAGGGGGTGTAACCAACGCCCACGAAGCAGGGGCGCTTGCCTGAAGGCCACTTCATCTGGTATTCGCGCTACCGCGGCTGAAACTGCGGAATGCTCATGTCCGTCCCGGCGCGTTCGAACACAACCTCGACTCCCAGACCTATCCGGATCCGATCGGGCGCGCACTTGAGGAGGTTGGTCACCATCAAGAGACCTTTCTGCTCTTCGAGCTCCACGGCAACGACCGGATACGGGATTTTGTCGGCGAAGCCTTCCAGGTTCTTGTCGTGTTGGACGTACCAGCTGTAGACGACGCCCCTGCCGCTCACCTTCTCGAAATCCAGTCGAGCCTCCGGGTCCTTACAGCCTGTGCATAGCGTCACGGGCGGATGGTGGTAGCGCCGGCATGTTTGGCAGCGCTGAATCGCCAGTTTCCCCCGGGCGGCCGCATCCCAGAAACCGTTGGTGTGCTCGTCGGGCACGGGCAGCACGCGGTACGGCCTCATCGTATCTTTCGCGGGGAAGGACATCAGGCCGCAGCTTCGAGTCCGGCTTCGCGCGGGTGTCGTTCTGCCTGTACTACCCGTCCCGTCGACCCTGGCGGAGGAGCCGTCCGGGGAGATGCCCGGTCGGCTCGCCATCGACAAAGGTGATCTGCCCGTTGACCAGCACCCACCGGTAGCCTTTAGCACGTTGGACTCGTCGCCACTCGTTGGCTGGAAAGTCGTAGGATATCTCAGGCGGCAGCAGCTCCAACCCCTCCAGATCGTACACCAGGAGGTCTGCCGGAGCTCCCTCGCGGATAGAGCCGCGATCGCGCGCTCCACCAAAGAAGGCCGGCAGGTAGCTGAGCTTATGATGAGCCTCTTCGAGGCTCATCACGCCTTCTTCCTTCACGAGCCAGATAAGCAGCTCCGTGGGGAAGTTTCCAGAAACCTGGAACTTGACGTGAGCGCCCCCGTCGGACAGGCCGGGGACTACGTAGGGAGAGGCCAGCAGCTCGGCCACCAAGGGTCCGCTGCCACGCCCCGCCCGGGCGTAGAACGTCGTCTGCAGATCCTCCGCCACCGCCAGGTCCAACATGGCATCCACAACGTGTTTGCCCTCTTGAGCAGCCACCTGGCCGACGGTAAGTCCAAGGTACTCACTATGCAGTTGCGGAAGCCCGACATCTCCAATGACCAGGCCTTCCAACGACGACTGGTCGATCACTCCGGATTGGCCCGGGCGAAAGCCGGCGTCCCATTCCGCGCGCATCCTCGCTCGCATTTCCGGGTCCTGCATCTTGACTTTGCGCTGCTCGGCTGTGCCGACCGTTGCTTCTCGCCAAGCGGGGCTGTTATCGAAAAGGTTCCAGTCCTCGAGCGTGAACTCGGCCTCTTTGTACCGGCGCGTGCCCCCCTGGCCGTACACGCGGAGCCCGCGTTGACAGTCTGCCGCCAGCCGTTTGAGCAGGCGGCGAAACACGTCGGGGTGGTTGTCGTCGGCAGCTATGGTCTGGAAGATGACCGGTTGGCGGGCTACCTCAGCCACCCGCTCAATGAAGCTCAAGCTCTCCTCTCTGGAGAAACGGCCAGTTTCATCGCTCTCCTTGAAGTAGGCAAGCTCTATGCAGCCCTCTCCTCGCTCCGCCAGTACGTTGGCGAAGGCGAGGAGTTCCTCGTCGGCCAGGAGGTCGGTAATCATTGGTGAGCCGTCGAAGTCCCGCTGATCGGAACCCTCACCGAGAACCTGGGCGGACCAGCCGCAGGCCCCTGCGTCCATGCCTTCGTGAATCAGCCCACACATCCGCTCAAGCTCATCGGCGGTCGGGCGCCGGCTCTTGGCTTCCTCAAGTCCCATAACCCAGACATAGATCGGCGACAGCGGGACAAAGCTGAAGACGTTGACGCCTTTCGGAATGCGGTCAAGGCTGTCGAGCCAATCAGGGAACGTCACCCAGTCCCAAAGCATCCCGGCCTTCATGGACTCAAAGGGGATCGCCTCGTTGCGGGTCATCGTTAGCATCGACCGGTCCCGGTCCTCGGGCCTGCACGGAGCAAAACCAAAGCCACAGTTCCCAAGGAGGACGGTGGTTACGCCATGCCAGCCGGACAGGGTGCAATAGGGGTCCCACTGGACCTGTGCATCGTAGTGGGTGTGCAGGTCAACAAAGCCGGGCCCTACGACGAGACCGGCGGCGTCCAACTCGGAAGCAGCCCTACTGCCCTTCAGGCCGCCTATCTGGGCGACCTTACCGTCCTTGACCGCCAGATCGCTCACGTAGCGGGGCGTCAGCGTCCCATCAACGATCGTCCCGCCCCGGATGATTAGATCAAACTCCGCCATGCCCCACCCCCCAATCGAGCTTCCCCGAGCACGGTGATTCTATAGCTATTCCCTGGGAGGAGCAAGCAAATCCACTGGTTTGGCGGGTCTAATGAAACAGGTCTTCCGGCAGGAAGGCGGAGACGACGTAATTGGGTATGTCAACTACATTGCTCACTTTGAGGTCCACGCCCACGCTGCAGATGACGTAGGCCTGCTCCCGGCTGAATCCCCGCTCTTGAATGAGGTCGATCATGTTGAGCAGGGCGTTGCGCGCGGCTAGGTTGATGTTCTCGCCCTCGTTGACGCCATCTTCGGTGACCGGCATCCCCATGGTGGCTATGAACTTCTGCGGCGCGGCCCACTTGGGGTCGGTGAAATAGTCGTCCCGTCGGAAACGGGGCCAACGTATGTTGTGGCGTGAGGCCTCACCCTTGTACAGCTTGAAGCGAACACTGACCGTGGAGGCCATCTCTACGGCCATGAGGCAGACCTCGCCGTCCCCTTGTGAGAAGTGTGCGTCACCGGTGGAAAACAGTGCTCCGTCCACGGCCACGGGCAGCAGAAGCTTGGCGCCCTTCGACAGCTGTTTGACGTCGAAGTTGCCCCCGTTTTCCCGCGGCGGTACCGTGCGCGCGCCCTCGGACGCCACGGGCTCCGATGACGGCACGGCGCCGCCGGGATCCGGCAACATGGCAATCCCTCCCCGTGCAACGACATCGGCTTCTCGTTGGGCCCAAAGTCGAAGCTGGGCTGGGGAGGGAGCTACGCCCGACAGTCCCATGAACGGTGCGCCGGGGACCCGTACCCCCGGGATCTGCGGCGAGGTAGCCCAGCCGTCGGCGATGTTCCAGTGGACGATGTACGTCTCGGTAAAGACATCTCGCAAGAAGCCGAGGCCGGGCATGATACCGCTGAAGCCCCAGGCTTTGGGCACGATATCGATGAATTCCACCTCGAGCAGGTCGCCTGGCCGAGCGTTCTTGACCAGCACAGGTCCTGTCAATGCATGGATGGCGCCGGTCTCGATGCTGTCCAGGTCTGCCTCGGTGGAGTCGGGATCGATCTGCAGATCGAACGCGTCTCTGGTCTCGAGCACGACCTCTTCGCCTTCATCAACCTCGACCACCGCTGGGATATCTGGATGCCATCGGTTGTGTCCCGTATGCGGCTCCTGATTCAGCCTCTTGCTCCGGTCTATGGTGACACTCTTCATGATCTCCCTCCCTGTGACCGCTGGTGAGTGGACAAGGTCGGCTGGCGCGGGAGATGCGCGAGGCCAATGCCTGGCGAGCGTGCGGCGCCTCGGGGCCGGTGCGGGCCTTCCAGGGGTGTTAGCGCCGAATCCTCGCTTCCGATCTCCCAAAGCGGCTGGAGGAGCAACCGGACTCGTCCAAGATGTGCTTGGTTCTTTCGGCAGTCCTGCCGTGGCGTTTTCCAGTTCCCGGACAGCCGCGACGTACTCTTGGCCATAGAACTCCGCCATCCGCTCAGGTATGAAGGCGACAGCCACCTCTTCTTTCTCATTTTCGGTCTTGGTCTCATCATGTACCAGCTGCAAGCCCCTCGTAGGCACTCAGCGCGTCGTCCGACGCCTTGGTCAACTCTCCCCATGCCAGGTCTTCGCCAGACTCAGCCAGTACGTTCGGATCCATCGCACGAAACCCGGCAACAAGTGGACGAGGTCACGATGGACCGTGAGAACAACCTGCACATCACTATGGCGACACCCATCGACGATGGTTCAGTAGCGATCGCCTTGTGCGACCGGGCACATGGGTAACGGTTAGACCGGGGGACATAGGTAACACGTGTACCGGGGTCTTGTCGATCCGCCGTGCGAGGTCGTCGAGGACGCCGATGAGGAGCGGTCCGAACTGCATGGACCAGGTGCGCTCGTCTTGCTGGACGAGGCCGAGGGCTCGCTGCTGAGGGACTGGCTCACGTAGAGCCGCTCTCCCTTCCACTTGATCTCGCCGTTGCGGCGCACCCGGCGCACGGTGACCTCGGTCCCGTAGTCCGGCGAGCTGCTGCGTGTGGGATAGGGCCGGAGCGAGGGGGTGTAAAGCCGGACCGGCGGTCGCTGTCCCAGGGCCTCGTGGGGTCGCTCGTTGTTGTAGCTGTGCCGGAAGCGGTCGAAGGCTCGCCGCTGTCGTCTCCGGTTGGCCCTGGGCGGCGGCGCCGTCTCTGCCTTGAGGGTGCGGTGGAGGTGCTCGAGACGCCCGTTCTGTTCGGGGTGTCCCGGCTCGATGCGCTCGGGGAGGATCCCCAGCTTGACCCACCATGTGGAGAGGGGTGAGAGGCTGCCCAGGCCGACGCCGGCGAAGGGCGGTCCGTTGTCAGTCCGGATGACCCGGGGGAGGCCGTAGTCGCGGAAGGCGCGCTCCAGGACGCGTCTGAGGTCGCGATCCCGCCACTGGTTGATCAGGCGACCTGGGAGCGGGCCCAGCAGTTGAAGAAGCAGCGGCTCGCCGTCTCCAGACGGAACACCAAGGTGTCCTACCTGCTCCAGCACCTCCTCAGATGCACCGCGTGTGGGCTGCGGTTCCGGTCGAAGGCCAAGTGGCATACCACCAACCGCTACAAGGGGAAGGTCTACCGGTACGAGTCGGCCACGCCGCTGCGGTACTACCACTGCCACGGCCTCAGCCGCCGGCTGCGCTGCCGTGAGCGCCCCTACATCCGGGCGGAACGGCTGGAAGACCTGGTCTGGAGCGAGGCAAAGCGGGTGCTGCAGAACCCCGCGCTGATCGTCGCCGGCATCGAGGCCCTGGACGACCGGGAGGGCGGGGGGCTCATCGAGGAGATCGCCAAGGCGGAGCGCGAGCTTCGGACCGTCCAGCTGGAGGAGGCCCGGGCCATCCGGCTGTACGTGTCGGGGAAGATCACCGAAGACCAGCTTGATCTGCAACGCAAGTTCATCACAGAGCGGCTGGAGAGCCTCAGGGCGAAGGTGGACGACTATCGTGCCCGGGAGGCCAGCGGGGCCAGGAAGCGGGAGTTGACGGAGGCCGTCCTGGCATGGTCCAAGGACGTTGGCGAGGGCCTTGACGAGTTGATCCCCGAGCAGCGCAAAGAGGTTCTCCAGATGGTCGTGGAAGAGGTCACGGTGGATCGGGACAACAATCTGGACATCACACTGGCGATACCCGTAGACGATGAGTCCGTAGCGATTGCATCCCAGCCATCCCCCAGAGGGGGAGAGGCCGGAGGGGGGTACAGACCGGGGAGATAGGTAACAGGCAAACCGGGCACATGGGTAACACTCTGGAGGATTGCATGAAGCGATCCATGAGGAGGAGTTGTGTTGCCCTGGCAAGAGACGAGTGTCGAAGCGGAGCGGTTGCAGTTCATAGAGCGACGGGCGGCGGGGGAGGAGCCCCACGCCGAGTCGTGCCGGCAGTTCGGGATCAGCCGCAAGACCGGCTACAAGCTGATCGGCCGGTATGAGGCGTACGGCGAGGAGGGCCTGCGCGACCGGAGCCGCGCCGCCCACGATCATCCCAACGCCACGCCCCGCGAGCTGGAGGAGCGCATCGTCGCGGCGAAGCGCGCCCACCCCTCGTGGGGACCCAAGAAGCTCATCGCCTGGCTCCGCGACGCCGAGCCCGGCGTGCCCTGGCCCGCTCCCAGTACCGCCGGCGGCATCCTCGACCGGGCCGGCCTGGTACAGCGCCGACGGCGCCGTCGGCGCGCCTCCCCCTGGAACGAGCCCTTCGCCCACGCCATCGTCGCCAACGACGTCTGGGCCATCGACTTCAAGGGCTGGTTCCGCACCGGCGACGGGACGCGCGTCGATCCCCTCACCGTCCAGGACGCGGCCTCCCGCTACCTCATCGCCTGCCGCGGGCTGGAGCGCCCCACCGGCCCGGAGACGCGGCGCGCGTTAGCGCGCGCCTTCCGGGAGTACGGCCTGCCCCGGGTCATCCGCACCGACAACGGCCCGCCCTTCGCCGGCGTTGGCTTGGGCAGCCTCTCCCCGCTGGCCGTCTGGTGGGTCAAGCTGGGCATCCTCCCTGAGCGCATCGCCCCGGGCCATCCCGAGCAGAACGGACGAGCGCCTCCACCGCACCCTCAAGGCGGAGACGGCCTCGCCGCCCAGAGCCAACGGGCGCCGCCAGCAGCAGACCTTCGACCGCTTCCGGCGCAGCTACAACGCGGAGCGGCCCCACGAGGCCTTGGGGCAACGCCCGCCGGCCCTGCTGTACACGCCCTCGTTCCGCCCCTATCCTGCAGTCCTCGGCTCGCCGGAGTACGGGACCGAGGCCACGGTACGCCGGGTGCGCGGCAACGGCGAGATCAAGTGGAAGGGAGACCTGGTCTACGTGAGCGAGACCCTCAAAGGCGAGCCCATCGGCCTCGTCCCGCAGGACGACTGCAGATGGACGGTCCACTTCGGCCCCCTCCTCATCGGCCTCCTCGACGACCAGACGAAACGCATCGCCAAGACCCCCGTTAAAGTGTTACCTATGTCCCCGGTCTAACTGTTACCCATGTGCCCGGTCGCACAGGAGGGATGGATTCCCGCTTGCGCGGGAATACGGGTGGCGGGGATTCTGGGTTTCGATAACCCGTGCCGGCTGCGAGGGGGCCCCTCATCTCAATCTTCTCCCGTTGGAGACCTTTGCAAAACTGGACGGGCGGGGCAGAGTAGAGGGCAGCGCTCGGATGGAGGGAAGCATGCACCAGCAGACCGGTCTGCCGACGTTCGTGGACGCCTTTGTGCCGGAAGGGCTTGGGACGAACAAGACGCTGGAACATATCGAGGCGATGTTGGACTGGGAACGGATCGGGAAAGTGGTGGGGGAAGTGCACGCCTCGCCCGAGGGGAGGCCCGGCTACCCGCCGCTGACGATGGTGAAGATCGCGCTGCTGCAGCAGTGGTACCGGGCGTCGGACCCGGCGATGGAGGAGGCGTTGCGAGACCGGATCTCTTTCCGCCGGTTCGTGCAGTTGGGCTGGACGGACGGGACGCCGGACCACTCGACGATCAGCCGTTTCCGGAAAGCGTTGACCGAACGGGGGCTCACGGAGCGGCTGTTCGCCGAGGTGAGCCGCCAGTTGGAGGAACAGCGGCTGCTGGTGAAGCAGGGCACGCTCCTCGACGCGACGATCGTGAAGGCGCAGGCGCGACGGCCGTCGGTGGAGGAAGGCCCTGGGGCGCGGAGCGCGACCGACCCCGACGCGGGATGGACGCGGAAAGGGGGCGCGGCCCACTTTGGGTACAAGGCGCACCTGGGAGTGGACGGGGAGTCGGGACTGATACGGAAGGCGGTGCTGACGAGCGCGAACGTGAACGATACCGAGGCGGCGGACGCCTTGGTGTCGGGGGACGAGGCGGCGGTCTACGCGGACAAGGCCTACGAGTCGAAGGAACGGCGCGCCCGGCTGAAGTCGCGGGGGATCAAAGACCGGATCATGCATCGGTCGCACAAGCACCAGCGGGAGCTGCCGCATTGGCAAACGCGGCGGAACGCGCTGATCTCCCGCGTGCGTGCGCCGGTCGAGAAGGTGTTTGGAACGCTGAAGCGCTGCTACGGGTATGGACCGGTGCGGTACATGGGACTGGAGCGGAACGCGACGGAGCTGTGGCTCAAGTGCATGGCCTACAACCTGCGCCGGGCGGCGCGCCTCCTGGCTGTCGACGCACTCGTCCCAGGGCGGAGTGCGCCCTAGCAGCCTGGCGGGGCCAAAATCGGGCCCGCTGAGGGCCCGATCGGTCCTCGCAGGGGGCTCCTCAAGCCGCCGAGTCCGCAAACAACACCACCCTCATGGCCTCGAACAGGCCCCCGCGTCACCACCACAACCACATCCCGGTTACGCAAAGGTCTCCAACGGGAGAAGAGGTAAGACTTCCCGGCCCCGCCCATGCTTCAGCCCGCGGGCGGGTTGCGCAAGGTCTCCAGAGGGGAGCGGTCGGAGGGGAGGGCGATTCGTGAATCGCTCCCGGGCGGGTTGCGCAAAGGTCTCCATAGGGGGGAGAGGTTTAAGGGAAGCGGCGCGTGCCGTCTCTCAGTCTCTCCCAGGGGGAGAGGTTTTGGGCGGCCCCAGCGGGGAGAGGGACGGAGGGGCGCGGCGGTTAGTAGAGGACCATTTCGCGGAGGCGGCGGACGCGGTCTTCGACTTTGGGGTGGGTGGAGAACATGCCCACGAACCGGCCGTCGACTTCGCTGGCGTGCTGGGAGCGGGCGCCGAGGGGGTTGACGATGTACATGTGGGACATCGCCTCGGTGGTCTTGGTGGCGGGCATGGCGCGCATGCGGACGCCGGACTCGAGCTTTTCGAGGGCGTTGGCGAGCGGGAGGGGGTTGTTGAGGATGCGCGCGCCGGTGGCGTCGGCGGCGAACTCGCGGGTGCGGGAGATGGCGAAGCGGATGACGGCGGCGGCGATGGGGACGAGGATGATGATGAGCAGCGTGACGATGAGGCCGGGGAGCGAGCCGCGTCCGCCACGCATGCCGCCGAAGATGAGGCCGAACTGGGCGATCCAGGCCATCATGGAGATGGCGCCGGCGAGGATGGCGACCATGGTCATGATGAGCATGTCCCGGTTCTTGATGTGGGCCATCTCGTGGGCGATCACGCCGCGGAGTTCCTCTTCGTTAAGGAGGCGGCGAATACCGGTGGTGACGGCCACGACGGCGTTCTTGGCGTTGCGGCCCGTGGCGAAGGCGTTCGGCGAGTCGTTATCGATGACGAAGACCTTGGGTTTGGGCATGTCGGCGAGGCGGGCCACCTCGGCAACCATGAAGTGCAGCCGGGGCTCGTTCTCCTCCGACGCCTCGGTGGCGTGGGCCATGCGGAGGGCGATGTTGCCGCTGAACCAGAAGCTGAAGATGTTCATCACGGCGGCGATGGCGAAGAAGATGATGGCGCCCCACATGCCGAAGAGCAGGGCGCCGGCCATGACCAAGAGGGCGGTCAGGATGATCAGTAAGCTGAAGGTCTTGAGCCAACTCATTGCGCTCACTCCTTTGCTAGCAGCGCGTTCCTACTTCTGTTGAGGGGGATTATAGCACGCGGCTTTGCGTGTTCTGAAGGGGGCGCCGTGCGGTGCCGGACCGTTCTCAGCCTCCGCCAGGGGGAGACCTTTGCGTAACGGGGGTGACTGATCGTGAGGGTGGCGGACTTCGATAACCCGTGGTGGTTGCGAGGGGGCCCCTCATCTCAATCTTCTCCCGTGGGGAGAAGAGGCCGGAGGGGACCGCCGCGCCCCACCCCGACCCTCTCTCAGTCTCTCCCAGGGGGAGAGAGGCCGGAGGGGAGGGCGCCCACAAGGGGCGCCCCTACGGGGGGGAACGGCGCGGCGGGCTAGTAGGCGAGCCAGGCGCAAGGGCCGCATCGGCGGTGCACCGCTTTCGACGGGTGCCTGTGAGGGTCTCCGGCCCACGAGGCCCGTCAGACCGGCGTGCTACTATTAATTTAACAGAAGTACGTCTGAATGGGACCGAGCAATCAGACGCCAAAGGACGTGACGTGAAAAAGGGCTTCTTGGTCATCGCGATCGCTCTGGCATGCGCGGTACTCGCCGCCTGCGGCGACGACTCCCCAGCGACGCAGCGGCCTGCCGTCACAGAACCCGTTGCAACGGTTATACCGATCACCACGCCGACGGCCGTTCCCACACCGACGGCCGTTCCCACGCCGACGCCCACCGCGACGCCGACCGTCACGCCCGCGCCGCCCCCGACGGCAACGGCCACAGCAACGCCCACGCCCGAGATGGGAGCCCCCGCCGGCCTTCCGGCGGACTGTTTGCCCGGCGGCGCGCTCGCCGACGCCGCAACGGTCGCTTCGTGCAACGCGCAGGCGATGCAACAGATCGAAGGCTTTTCCTTCGAAGGCGATTTCGATCTGTTGGCTCTCTTCCCCGTTGAAGGCGCCGGCGCAGGGGAGAGCTTCATACGGCTCAGCGGCTCTACCGTCCCGCCGGACAGGCTCCGATTCAAGATCTCCTTGGGTCCCGAGGGGGAGATGATCGACGTGAACGGCGTGGTCATCGGGGACGACACCTATGTCAAAGACGTTGAGTCGGATGTGTGGTTCAAGGGAACTCCACCTGAAACAGATTTCTTGACGGTGGTGCAGGTAGTCGGATTCCTTCACCTGCCCAACGACGCCAACGCGGCCTTGGAGGAATCCATAGACCTTGGCGATGGGACCAGAGGCTACGTGCTGGTCTCCGACCAGACCGGAATAGAAGGCGGGATGGGGGGACCTGGGACAGCGGGCAGTCTGACCAGAATCGTGGGCGTCAACGACTTTCTGACCAGGGAGACCAGGGTTGCCGTTGAGGGCTTGGACGGCGAGACGCGGGATATCATCACCATCAACTACGTCGGCTATAACGAGCCGCTTGAGATAGAACCGCCCACGCAGTGGTTCAACCTCCCGGACCTGCCGGCGGAGTCCGGGTCCATGGGCGCGCCGACCGTTGCGGGACTTGCCAGGAACGAGGCGGGGGACATTGAAGTGACCTTCAGTGAGCCCGTCTACGTTGAGGGCAAGGTCGAGTTGTATGTGCTCGACCCCCAGACCGGAGGTTGGGGGCTTCCGCTTCTCGGCGGGAGCGGCACGGACATGCTCACGTTCGACGGGGACGCAGTGGATGGACGGGAGTTGATCGTCGGCGAAAGCCAGATCGGCGGGATCGCCTTCCCAGGGCAAGACTCTGAGATAGCGGACTCCGACGGCAACTGGCCTATCCTGGACTTCGAGCCGTGGACGTACGAATAGCGCCGTCTTGCTTGGCCGGAGGGTCGGGGCGAGTCGCGACTCGCCCCGACCCTCTCTCAGTCTCTCCCAGGGGGAGAGAGGTTTAAGGTGCTCCCCCCAGAGGGGACGGGCACCCACAAGGGGCGCCCCTACGGGGGGCCGAGGGTGCTAGCGGGCTTCGATGGCCCGTGGCGGTTGCGAGGGGGCCCCTCATCTCAATCTTCTCCCGTGGGGAGAAGAGGCAAGACCTCCCGGCCCCACCCGTCCGACGCGCCCTTGGGGCGCGTGCCCTCTTTCAGTTTCCCCCAGAGGGGGAAAGGTTTAAGGCGCTCCCCTTCGGGGAGAGGCGGACTTCGATGGCCCGTGGTGGTTGTCGAGGGGGCCCCTCATCTCAATCTTCTCCCGTGGGGAGAAGAGGCCGGAGGGGACCGCCGCGCCCCGCCCCGACCCTCTCTCAGTCTCTCCCAGGGGGAGAGAGGTTTAAGGTGCTCCCCCCAGAGGGGACGGGCGCCCACAAGGGGCGCCCCTACGGGGGGAACGGCGCGGCGGGCTAGCGGGCGAGCCAGGCGAAGTCGAAGTCGCTGAGGCGGTCGATGGCGTAGTCGGCGGCGGAGATGTCCATGCCCGCGGTGGACTCGGTGCGGACGGCGACGGCGTCCATGCCGGCGGCCTTGGCGGAGGCGATGCCCCGCGGCGTGTCCTCGATGGCAAGGCAGCGCTCCGGCGCGACGCCGAGCTTGCCGGCCGCGAGCAGGTAGAGGTCGGGGGCCGGCTTGGCGGCCTCGACCATGTCCGACGCCGCGATGGCCTCGAAGGCCCCGGCCACGCCGAGGCGGTTGAGGATGGCGTCGGCCCAGTGGCTTAGCGACGAGGTGGCGAGGCCGATGCGGGCGCCCCGCTCCTTGAGTCCGCCCAACAACCATTCGAGACCCTCGGCGGCGACAGCGTTGGCACCGAGCACCTCGGCGACGGCGACGTCGTAGGCGGGGGTCCAGTCTTCGACGCCGCCTTCGAGCCCGAACCGCTCGATGACGTAGCGCCAGGTGTACCTGATGCTGCTGCCCATGATGGCGCGGTGGTCGTCGTCGGTGAGGGCGAGGCCCTCGCGGGCTAGCACGACGTTTACGGCCTCGCCGTACAGCGGCTCGCTGTCGGTGATCACCCCGTCCATGTCGAAGATGACGGCTTGTTTGGTCAACGGGTCTCTCCGGCGGCGCTGCGCCGCGTTCTATTGTACCGGCGCGGCTCTAGGCGCTTTCGGCGACGGCGGGCCTGAGCGGGCGACCGTGCAGAGGGAACTCTTTCGGGTCGTCTTGGACCCCGCCCTCGTGCGAAGGAAGAATGGGTGCTAGCATGGAGTACGCCCAAGGGGAGTCCGCGAGATGACCACTCGGAAGCATCCTAGAGCTGCGACAGATGTCCGGGCTGCGACAGAGCTTCAGACAGAGTTCGAACAGCGGGCTACCAAATGGAAGCGGGACACGGCGCACCTCTCTTCGCCCAGCATGATTGCGGAGCATCGTGCTTACCAGGAGATCATAGGCATGGGGAAGGAAGCCATTCCGCTGATCCTGCGGGACTTGGAGGAGACACGAGCCCAATGGTTCTGGGCGCTCAGCTCCATCGCCGGAGAGTCTCCCATACGGCCTGAAGACCGTGGCGACGTTGACGCCATGACAGCCGCTTGGCTCGACTGGGGCAAGCGCCGCCGGTATATCTGACTCCGATCTCCCGAAAGGCACGCTTGACGGCTCGACTCCGCGAGCTTTTCCCGGCCCTCCGTGATTTCCGTGTCACTAGCCCTGAAGACGGGCGGTACAACTGCTTCGCTTGGGCTGCCGGCAGGGACACCCGCGTATGGGGGCCTCACCCTGGCTACTATTGGCCTCCAGAAGCTCCTATGGAAAGTAGCGTGGCAGCGTACGTCGCGGCTTTCGGCGTCCTCGGGTATGAGCCATGCGCCAACGGCGCTCTAGAAGACGGGTTTGAGAAGGTTGCACTATATGCACTGCCCTCCGGCGTCACGCACATGGCGCGTCAGCTAGGCACGGGCCGGTGGACCAGCAAGATCGGCGGGCTCGAAGACATCGAGCACGAGAGTCCCGCTGAATTGGAAGGCGTCGAGTACGGCGACCTCGCGCAATATATGCGGAAGCCAGCGGCTTGATTGCGACCGACGACCGCCGTCAAGGCTAGCCGGGACTCTGACGGCGCTCTCGGTGGTTTCCTTTACGCCCCTGCCTGCGGTTTGCTATTCTTGCGGCCCATCCCTTAGCGCTTTTGGTGACGACATATGCCGGTGATTCATCGCGACGGCCTTGAGATTCGGAAGATCACGACGGGGTCTTCCGACAACAACACGTACATCCTGGTGGACCCTGCTACGAATGATGCGGCGATCATCGACACGCCCGCGGAGCCGGAGAAGATTCTGGCCGAGGCGGCGGACGTGAACGTGAAGATGATCCTGATGACGCATTGCCACGGGGACCATATCGTTGGCCACCGGGAGATCAAGGAGGCGACGGGCGCGCCGGTGTGGGTGCATGAGAGCGAGGCCCGCATCCTGCCGCTGGAGGCCGATCACTTCTTCGAGCAGGACGGCGAGCTCACCGTCGGGAGCGTGACGCTGCGGACGGTTCACGTGCCGGGCCACACCACGGGGGGCACGTCGATCATGTGGCGCGACCATCTGTTCTCGGGCGACACGCTCTTCCCCAACGGCCCGGGGCGCACCAGCTCGCCGGCTAACTTCAAGCAGCTCGTCGCGGGGCTGAAAGAGCGCATCTTTATCCTCGACGACGGCGTCGCCGTTCACCCCGGCCACGGTGACGACACCGTGCTGGGCCGGGAGAAGGCGCTCTTCCAGGCGTTCGAGTCCCGCCCGCATCCGTCCGATCTCTGCGGCAACGTGGAGTGGGCGAAGGACTAGCGGCGGCGGTGCAGAGTCCCGTCAGCGCAGAGGGCGGCGGCGCGCCGGTCTTCCCCGACTCCACGTTGGACAACGGGCTGCGGATCGTCTCCGCGCCGATGCCGCACGTGCGCTCGGTGACCACCGCCTTCTTCCTAGGGGCAGGCTCTCGGTACGAGACGGACGCCGAAGCGGGCCTCTCCCACTTCGTCGAGCACATGGTGTTCAAGGGGACGAAGAAGCGTCCCCTGGCCAAGGTGATATCGGAGACCATCGAGGGTGTCGGCGGCTATCTGAATGCCAGCACGGACCGTGAGGCGACGGTCTACTGGGCCAAGGTTGCCGCGCCCCACTTCGACCTCAGCCTCGACCTGCTCGTCGACATGCTGCGCAACTCGCTGTACGAGCCCGGCGAGATCGAACGGGAGCGCAAGGTCATCCTGGAAGAGCTCGCCGCCACGTACGACTCCCCGGCGCAGCTCGTCGACCTTTTGATCGACGAGACGATGTGGCCGGGGGAGGCCCTGGGGCGGGACATCGGCGGCAGCAGGGAGTCGGTGAGCGGGATCATGCGGCCGCAGCTTGTGGACTACGTCGCCGACCAGTACGCGCCGGACAACTGCGTCGTGGCCGTGGCGGGACAGATCGAGCACGAGCAGGTCGTGGCGGCGGTCGAGGCGCAGCTCGGCTCTTGGGGCCGCCGGCGGGGGCACGGCAAGGGGCGCGCCTGGGAGCGCTCAGTCAACGGCGGAGGCGCCGGCCAAGACGGGCCGCGCGTCGGCCTGAAGAGCCGTCGCACCGAGCAGGCCCACCTCTGCATCGCCTACCCCGGGCTGAGCAGCTCCGACCCCGAACGCTACGCCCTCGACCTACTCAACGTCGTGCTCGGCGAGGGGATGAGCAGCCGTCTTTTCCTGCGAGTGCGGGAGGAGCTCGGCCTGGCCTACGACGTGCACAGCTACGCGGCGCACTTCCTCGACGACGGCGCGGTGACGGTCTACGCGGGGGTCGAGCCCAAGCAGATCAACGGGGCGATCAAGGCGATCCTCGGCGAGGTCCGCGGGGTCATGGAGCCCATCGGCAAGGCCGAACTCCGCAAGGCGAAGGAGATGATCAAGGGACGCCTGCTGTTGCGGACGGAGGACACCCGGAGCATGGCGGCGTGGGCCGGCGGCCAGCTGCTCCTGCTCGGCGAGCTACGCTCCATCGACGAAGTGGTGGAGATCGTCGAGGCGCTGACGGCGGAGGACCTGCGGCGGGCGGCGGAGCGCGTCTTCTCGCCGGAGAAGATGAACCTGGCGGTGGTGGGGCCGTACCGGAGCGAGGCGCGGTTCCGGCGTCTGGCGGGGGCGGCGTAGGGGCGGCGATCTACGGCAGGGGGCACCCTGCGGGCGCCCACGCGCCTGTCGGCGCGTGCCCTCTGTGCGACCGGGCACATGGGTAACGGTTAGACCGGGGACATAGGTAACACGTGTACCGGGGTCTTGTCGATCCGGCGCGCATGGTCGTCGAGGACGCCAATGAGGAGGGGTCCGAACTGTATCGACCAGGTGCGCTCGTCTTGCTGGACGAGGCCGATGGGCTCGCCCCGAAGAGACTCGCTCACATAGACTCTGTCCCCCTTCCGCTTGATCTCGCCGTTGTGGCGCACTCGGCGCACGGTGACCTCGGCCCCGTATTCCGGCGAGCTGAGGCGTGAGGGATAGGGCCGGAACGAGGGGGTGTAGAGCCGGATCGGCGGTCGCTGTCCCAGGGCCTCGTGGGGTCGCTCGTTGTTGTAGCTGTGCCGGAAGTGGTCGAAGGCTTCCTGGCAGGCGGGGAGGTCGGCGAAGTGCCTGCCTTGCAGCACCTCGGCCTTCAGCGTCCGGTGGAAGCGCTCCCCCTTGCCTTGGGTCTGCGGATGGTACGGGCGCCCATGGCTCACCCGGATGCCGAGGCGCAGGAGCCAGACGGTGAGGGGGGTGCGCGGGTGGGCGGCATCGCTGCCCCAAGGGGAGCCGTTGTCCATGAGCAGGCGTTCGGGCAGGCCATAGACGCGGAAGATGGCGCGCAGCCGTTCCTGCACCGTCCGGGTGCGCTCGTCGGCGCATGCCTGAAGGCCAATGGCGAAGCGCGAGTGGTCGTCGACGATGGTCAAGGGATGGCACCGGCCGGCGCCGGTGGGGAAGTGGCCCTTGAAGTCCATCTGCCAGAGGTCATTGGGGCGAGGATGCTCGAACCGTTGCCAGTCGCGCTGGGCACGTTCGGCAGGGGCGATGCGGCCGTGCCGGCGCAGGATCGCCGTGATGGTGCTCGGGCTGGGCACCGGGCTGCCGTCCCTATCGAGCAGCACCTTGCGTATGGTGCGGCCTCCCCAGGCGGGGTGCTCCTCGCGGATCCCGAGGACGGCCTGCTCGAACGCCGCCGCGGTCCGGCGGGGTGAGCCGCGTGGGCGGCGCGGCCTATCGGCGAGGCCGGCCTCCCCCTCCTGCGCGTAGCGGCCGAGCCACTTGTACGCGGTGGGCGGCGAGATCGTGAAGCGCCGGCACAGCTCCCGGATGTTCGCTCCCTCCCGCTCTGCGAGTCTGACGAACTCATACCTCAAGGACACCACGGATGCCTCCTGCCAAGGAATGATCCACCTCCTGCCGCTTCGTTTGCCTGCGGCAGGTGTAAACCATGTCTCCGAACACCCGTTAATGATGTCCCCGGTCTTTACACGCTGGGAGAGGGTTGGGGTGAGGGCGGGGGGAGGCGGGGGCCGCGCGACCTTGCTGAAGCCCGTCCGCCAAGTCACGCAAAGGTCTCCGTAGGGCGAGACTCACCCTCCCCTTGGAACTATCTCCTCCGAGAGATCAGGACGCTCCCCGCGTCCGCCCGCCGGCTTCCTTATAATGTCCGCAATGGACTCGCCGAAAACGCGACCGACTCTGGTCGGCGTCATCGCCGTCGACGGCCCGGGGGCCGTGGGCAAGACGACCGTCGGGCGCGCGCTCGCCGAGCGCCTGGGGTACCGCTTCATCGACACGGGCGTCATGTACCGCGCGGTGACGGTGCTCGTCCTGGAGGCGGGAGTGGACGCGAACGACGACGATGCGCTCACCGACCTCGCGAAAGATGCCGGCCTCGACCTGCGACCGGGGCCCGGCCACGGCGCGACGCCCCGGATCTACGCCGGAGACCGTGACCTCACCGAGGCGATCACCGGGCCGGAGGTCGACCGCGCCGTGTCGCGGGTCTCTGCCGTCGCCGGCGTGCGCCGCGAGCTCGTCGCGCTCCAGCGCCGCTTCGCCGCCGAAGGGTGCGTCGTCATGGTAGGGCGGGACATCGGCACCGTGGTGCTCCCCGACGCTCCGTTGAAGATCTACCTGGACGCCTCCTCCGAAGAGCGTGCCCGCCGTCGTTTCGAGGAGCGCCGGCGGCGCGGCGAATCCGCATCCTACGAACGCGTGCTCGCCGATCTCATCCGCCGCGACGGCCTCGATAGTGGGCGGGACCTCTCGCCGCTGACCGCCGCCCCGGACGCCCGCCGCATCGACACCACACGGCACGGCGTCGAGGACGTCGTAGACGAGATCGCGCGCATCGCCGAGGGCCGCATCGCGGCGGGGCCGTGACTCGACTCTACCAGCGATTCCACTACGCCTTCTTTATAGTTTTCACGCACTTCGTCTTCCGCGTGTTGGCACGCTGCACGGTGGTCGGTAAGGAGAACGTCCCGCCCCGCGGGCCGCTCATCGTCATTTCGAACCACCTGCACTTCACCGATCCCGGGCTCGTGCCCGCCTCGCTGGGCCGCCAGACGCATTACTTGGCGAAGATCGAGCTCATGCGGCAGCCCCTGGTAGGCTTCCTCGCCAAGAACTTCGGCGCGGTAGCGCTCGACCGCCGCGGACGGTCCAACCGCGACGCGATCGGCTCGGTGCTGGAGCTCCTCTCCACCGACCACGTCATCGGCCTGTTTCCCGAGGGTACGCGCTCGCGTACGGGCGGCATGGCGATGGCCAAACGCGGTGCGGCGCTGCTTGCCGTGAAGTCGAACGCCCCGATCCTCCCCGTCGCGATCACCGGCACCGAGAAGCTCGGATGGCGGAGCCTTTGGGAGCGGCCCCGGGTCAGGGTCGTCATCGGAGCGCCGTTCTCGCTGCCGGTTATCGAAGGAAAAGTGGGCAAGCCCCAGCTTCAGGGGCTTGCCGATATGATGATGGAACGCGTCGCCGCGCTCCTACCCGAGTTCTACCAGGGCCACTACCGGCCCAAACGTCCCGCCGAAATGGAGTAACCCGCGATGTGCGGCATCATTGGCTACGCCGGATCGAGACCCGCCTTCCCCATCGTGGTCGAGTCGCTGAAGCGGCTGGAATACCGCGGCTACGATAGCGCGGGCGTCGCGGTGCTCGATGGAAACGGGCCGCTGCAGGTGCGGAAGACGGCGGGGAAGATCGCCGACCTCCCCCTCGCCGGCCTCGACCACCCCGGCGCGACGGCCATCGCCCACACCCGTTGGGCCACCCACGGCAAGCCGACGCTCCACAACGCCCATCCCCACACCGACGGCTCGGGCAAGGTCGCCGTCGTCCACAACGGCATCGTCGAGAACTACGAGGCGCTGCGGGCGGGCCTGCTCCGCGAAGGCCGCGTCTTCCGTTCGGAGACGGACACGGAAGTGATCCCTCTCTTGATCGAACGGTTCCTCGAACGCGGCGCATCCCTGGAGGAGGCGGTGCGCGAGACCGCGAAGCTGCTGGAAGGCGGCCACGCCATCGCCGTCATCGGCGCGGACGCGCCCAACGCCGTCATCGGCCTCCGCGTCGGCCATGCCGGCGGCCTTGTCGTCGGGCGCGGCGGCGGCGAGGGCTTCCTCGCCAGCGACCTCCCCGCCATCGCCGCCGCCGTCGACCGCGTCGCCTACCTCGCTGACGGCGAGATGGCGGTGGTGACGCCCGAGGGCGCGGCCTACTCCGACCTCAAGGGCCGCCCCATCGAGAAGGCATGGCGGGTGGGGCGGCATGATCCCACCGCCGCCGCCAAGGGGCCCTACAAGCACTTCATGCTCAAGGAAATCATGGAGCAACCCGAGTCGCTGGTGAGCGCCATGCGCGACCGGATCGACTTCAACGAGATGCGGGTGAGCCTCCCCGGTTTTCCCTACGATGCATCCCGTGCCCGCGCCTTCGACCGCGTCGTGCTCTTGGGCATGGGCACGAGCTACCACGCCGCGCAGGTGGGGCGGCTGATGATCGAGCGCATGGCCCGCCTCCCCGCCGAGGCGGAGCATGCCGGCGAGTTCCGCTACCGCGATCCCGTACTGACGAAGAACACGCTCGTCGTGACTGTCACCCAGTCGGGCGAGACTGTCGATAGCCTCGTGGCGATGCATGAGGCGGCCCAGCGGGGCGCGGCCCAGATCGCCGTTACCAACGTCGCCGCATCGGAGGCGGCGCGCCTCGCCGACTACGCCCTCCTCATCAACGCCGGCCCCGAAATCGCCGTCGCGTCGACGAAGACCTTCACCGGCTCGCTGGTCTGCCTCTATCTCCTCGCCCTACGGCTGGGAGAGCTTCGCGGGACACTGGACGCTGGCGAGGCCGCCGAGGCCGTCCACGCCCTGGCGCGGCTGCCCGAGCAGCTCGGCCTGGCGCTCGCCGCCGGCGGCTTCGACGACGTGGCGAGGCGGTACGCGCACAGCAAGGACTTCCTGCTCCTTGGCCGCGGCCCGCTCTACCCCATCGCCCTAGAGGGGGCCCTCAAGCTCAAGGAAGTGAGCTACATCCACGCCGAAGGCTGCCAGGCTGGCGAGATGAAGCACGGCCCCATCGCGCTCATCGACGAGGACATGCCCGTGCTCGCCCTCGCCGTCCGAGAGCCCCCCAACGGCCCCCACGCGCCGGGGAACGGCCGGCTGCACGACAAAATCTTGGGGAACATCGAGGAGGTCCGTGCCCGTGGCGGACGCGTGATCGTGGTCGCGGCGGAGGGCGATAGCCGGACGGCGGAAAAGGCCGACCACGCGATCTTCATCCCCGAGGCCCCAGCCCTGCTCGCGCCAGTCCTAGCGGCGGCGCCCCTGCAGCTCCTCGCCTACCGTATCGCGGTGCGCCGCGGCTGCGACGTCGACCAGCCGCGCAACCTCGCCAAGACCGTCACCGTTGAATAAGTCGCGGCGGGCGACTACTATACACGGCGCGCTTGAAGTGAAGCAGCGAGGCGCGGCGCGCCCACATCCGAACATCTCAACCGGGTAACCCCGCGCCCCATCCGGTTGGTCTAGGAGGCGGCATGGTCCAGGAGAATATCAAGAAGTTCGGTATCTATCTCAATCCGCAGGAAATGAAGGTCGTCCGCATCAACTCCCCCTACTGGTTCCCCCCGGAGCCGGACTGGGTGATGATCACCAACGAGGTGAACGCGACGCTCCTCAATATCCGCGAGATGATCGGTGAGAAGAAGCTCGTCGACACCCCCGACGACGTGACCTGGGGCTCCATTCCGCTCCTGGACTAGCGCGCCGGGCCGGTTCCGACAGACGTGCCCATCCGGCGCGACACCCCTAGAGGAGGCATCCATGGGAGGGCTCACGCGTAAGGCGGCGATCGCCGGCGTCCACGAGTACCCAAGCCGCAGAGACCCCACCGTTTCCGAGAACGCGATCCAAGCGCTCAGTGCCAAGCGGGCGCTCGAAGACGCGGGCTTGGACATCAAGGACGTCGACGGCCTCATGTCGCCCGTGGGCATGGGACTCTTGCAGATCGCCGAGTACATGGGGCTCAACCCCGACCTCGTGGACAGCACCCAGGTCGGCGGCTCCTCGTACCAGTTGCACGTCGCCCGGGCCACCGCGGCCATCGCCGCGGGCCAGGCCAACTGCATCGTCGTCACCTACGGCAGCATCGCGCGCTCCAGCGCCCGCGCCATCGGGACCGGCGGCCGCAACATGGCCAACCCCAACCCCATCGAGAGCTTCGAGGTCCCCTACGGCGGCATCCTCGCCGGTATGTACGCCATGGTGAAGAACCGCCACATGCACGAGTTCGGCACCAAGGACGAGCAGTTCGCCAACATCTCGGTCATCACCCGCCGCCACGCCGGCTTGAACCCCGAGGCGATGTTCCGCGACCCCATCACCATCGACGACGTCCTCAGCTCGCGCATCATCGCCTACCCGCTGCACCTCCTCGAGTGCTGCATCGTCAGCGACGGCGGCGGCGCCGTCGTCGTCGTCAGCCCCGAGCTGGCCCGCTCCATCAAGAAGAAGCCCGTCTGGGTGCTCGGCGAGGGCGAAGGCTACGCCCACCTCGCCAACGGCAAGCGCGACTGGGTCACCACCGGCGCGGCCCAGTCCGGCAAGGCCGCCTTCGCCCAGGCCGGCGTCACCCACGCCGACATCGACCACGCCATGATCTACGACTCCTTCACCATCACCGTCCTCACCGCCCTCGAAGACCTCGGCTTCTGCGCCAAGGGCGAGGGCGGCGCCTTCGTCGAGGGCAACCGCCTCGCCATCGACGGCGGCATGCCGATGAACACCGACGGCGGCGGCCTCTCCTCCAACCACCCCGGTATGCGCGGCCTCTTCCTCATCGTCGAGGCGGTAAAGCAGCTGCGGCAGGACTTCGCGGGCACGGAGCGGCAGGTACCCGGCGACCCCAAGATATCCATCGCCCACGGCACCGGCGGCATGCTGGGGTCGCGCCACGCCTCCGAGACGCTGGTCCTGGGAGTGTAATCATGACCACCGAGTACCTGAAGCCGATCCCCACCGCCGACACCGACTCGAAGCCGTTCTGGGACGGGTGCAAAGAGCACGAGCTCCGCATCCCCATGTGTACCGATTGCGGCGAGAGCTTCTTCCCCCCGCAGAGCGTCTGCCCCCGCTGTTGGACGCGTGACAACGTCACGTTCGAGAAGGCCCCGGGAACCGGCGAGATCTACACCTTCGCCATCGTCAACCAAAACAAGTCGCGGGCCTGGGCCGACGACGTCCCCTACGCCATCGGTTACGTTACCCTCGACGGCCCCGGCGTCCAGATCTTCAGCAACATCGTCAACGTCGAAGACCCCTTCAAGCTGAAGATCGGCCAAAAGGTCAAAGTCACCTTCCGCGACATCAACGACGACGTCTCCATCCCCCTCTTCGAGCCGGCGTAACACCTCCCCCGGCCGCGTACGGCGAGACGGCTGAAGGGGGCGAAAATGCGGGAAGGCGCCCCAAAGGGCCACGCCGATACTCTGAGCTTCGGCTGCGGCTGCGCCCTCGCCGCTATCCTCGCCGCCATCGGCATCGGCATCCTCGCCTACCTCCTCACCTCCTCCCCCTAGCTCGCACTCGCGCCGCGTAACGGCGCGCCCCCCGTAGGGGCGAGTCGCGACTCGCCCTCCCTCCACCTAAACCCAGCCAAGGGACAGACCGCCGGCCTCCGACTCGTTGAAAGGGGTGAGGGGGTGGGGTCTTAACCCCATCTCCCAACGGAGATCTTTGCAAAACTCCGTCGAGGGGAAGAACGCCGCCCGCTGGCCTTGGGAAAGGGAGGAGGCGCGGGGTCTTCCCCCCTCTCCCGCTGGGAGAGGGTTGGGGTGAGGGCGGGGGGAGGCGGGGGCCGCGCGACCTTGCTGAAGCCCGCCCGCCAAGTTACGCAAAGGTCTCCACCGGGAGAGGGCTGGGGTGAGGGGTCCCGCAACAACCACCAAGGGCCATCGAAGTCCAGCCGAGCCGTGTGCGCCCTCCGGCCTCTCCCCCTCTGGGGGTGTATAGACCGGGGACATCATTAACGGATGTTCGGAGACATGGTTTACACCTGCCGCAGGCAAACGAAGCGGCAGGAGGTGGATCATTCCTTGGCAGGAGGCATCGGTGGTGTCCTTGAGGTATGAGTTCGTCAGACTCGCTGAGCGGGAGGGAGCGAACATCCGGGAGTTGTGCCGGCGCTTCACGATCTCGCCGCCCACCGCGTACAAGTGGCTCGGCCGCTACGCGCAGGAGGGAGAGGCCGGCCTCGCCGATAGGCCGCGCCGCCCACGCGGCTCACCCCGCCGGACCGCGGCGGCGCTCGAGCAGGCCGTCCTCGGGATCCGCGAGGAGCATCCCGCCTGGGGAGGCCGCACCATACGCAAGGTCCTGCTCGATAGGGACGGCGGCCCGGTGCCCAGCCCGAGCACCATCACGGCGATCCTGCGCCGGCACGGCCGCATCGCCACTGCCGAACGTGCCCAGCGTGACTGGCAACGGTTCGAGCATCCTCGCCCCAATGACCTCTGGCAGATGGACTTCAAGGGCCACTTCCCCACCGGCGCCGGCCGGTGCCATCCCTTGACCATCGTCGACGACCACTCGCGCTTCGCCCTTGGCCTTCAGGCATGCGCCGACGAGCGCACCCAGACGGTGCAGGAACGGCTGCGCGCCATCTTCCGCGTCTATGGCCTGCCCGAACGCCTGCTCATGGACAACGGCTCCCCTTGGGGCAGCGATGCCGCCCACCCGCGCACCCCCCTCACCGTCTGGCTCCTGCGCCTCGGCATCCGGGTGAGCCACGGGCGCCCGTACCATCCGCAAACCCAAGGCAAGGGGGAGCGCTTCCACCGGACGCTGAAGGCCGAGGTGCTGCAAGGCAGGCACTTCGCCGACCTCCCCGCCTGCCAGGAAGCCTTCGACCGCTGGCGCACCGTCTACAACATGGAGCGCCCCCACCAGGCGTTGGAGCTGGCGGTGCCCATCAGCCGCTACGCACCGAGCCCGCGGCGCTTCCCGGAGACGCTGCCGCCGATCGCGTACGGGGACGCAGACCTGGTACGGAAGGTGGGGGCTGAGGGGTGGGTGAGCTTCAAGGGCCGGACGTTCAAGGTGGGCAGAGCACTGCGCGGCTACCCGGTGGCGCTCCGGCCGGCGGCCTCCGACGGTGTCTGGGGCGTGTGGTTCATGACGCACCCCATCGCCGAGGTGGACCTGCGCAGCCCGGAACCGCTCGTCAGGAGACACCCCCATGTGTAAACCATGTCTCCGAACACCTGTAAACCTTCTCACCGGTCTTTACACCCAGCGGGAGAGCAACTGTGTTGAAAGTCAAGGGTTCTCTACGGCTGGGACCTCCGTTCTCGCGAACGACGGGTTCCACGCAGCGCCGTGCTTGAGCATGCTGTTGAGGATGACCAGCAGTTTGCGCATGCAGGCGGTCAGCGCGACCTTCTTCGCCTTGCCCGACCCGCAGAGCCGCAGATAGAAGTCCCGGATCACCGGATTGTGGCGGGTGGCCGTAAGCGTGGCCATGTACAGGGTCTGACGAGCTGGCGCCCGACCTCCCCACACGGTGCGCCGCCCGCGCAGCATCCCGCTGTCGCGGTTGAACGGGGCGACCCCGAGCAGGCTCGCGATCTGCTTGCCGCCCAGCTCCCCGAGCTCGGGGACCTCCGCCAGCAGCGTCATGCCCAGCACCGGCCCCACCCCGGGGACGCTCCGAAGCAGGTCCTCTCGCTCCCGCCATACCGGGTTCCGTTGGATGCGCTTGCTCAGATCCTCGTCCAGCTTGCGCAACTCCTTTTCCAGCCAGGCGATGTGGCGCTGGATGTCCTTGCGGACCGGCCCCACGGTGCTGCTCAGACGGTTCTTCTCTGCCGTGATCATGGTGACCACCTGCCGCCTTCGCTCCAGTTGCGCCTCCAGCGCCTGTGCTTCCGCGTCGGGCAGCCGGGTGGGACGCGGCCGGATGGCCATGCCGAAGCGCGCAATGATCTCCGCGTCCAGCCGGTCCGTCTTGGCCAGCCGTCCGCTGGCCTTGGCGAAGTCCCGCACCTGGCGCGGATTGACCACCGCCGTCGGGATCTGCGCCGCGGCGAGCCCCGCCACGACCGCCCGTTGCAGTCCGCCCGTCGATTCCAGCACCACCAGCACCGGCGCCAGGGGTCCGAGCGCGGCGACCAATTCGTCGATACCCTGCGGCGTGTTGGGGACGCTCCACTGCGTCCCGTCCGGCAGGACGGCGATGTCCAGCACCTTCTTGGAGACGTCGATCCCGACGAAACGTTCCGCTGACTCCACAATCCCTCTCCTTTGGCCCTACCTTGCAGATTCGGGCTTTGCATGCCCTGGCAACTGTTCGGGCTCTTCCTTGGAGTAGGAGCGGCGACCATCGCTCTCCCACGGTCTTTCTTGGACCAGGGGGGTGTCGGTCTACCGCTCTCCTCCCCAAGATACAAGGGGGCAAGACCTCCCCACCGCCAACCCCCTCGCTCCCAAGGCTGGACGCCTTAGACGGCCTTCGGTGGTTGAAGGGAGGCCCTCACCTATACCGTCTGCGGTTGGAGACCTTTGCGTAACCTTGGGCCACAGGCTCCGGCAAGGTCGCGCGGCCCCCGCCTCCCCCCGCCCTCACCCCAACCCTCTCCCAGCGGGAGAGGGGGCAAGACCTCCCCACCGCCAACCCCTCGCTCCCAAGGCTGGACACCTTAGACGGCCTTCGGTGGTTGAAGGGAGGCCCTCACCTATGCCGTCTGCGGTTGGAGACCTTTGCGTAACCTTGGGCCACAGGCTCCGGCAAGGTCGCGCAGCCCCCGCCTCCCCCCACCCTCACCCCAACCCTCTCCCAGCGGGAGAGGGGGCAAGACCTCCCCACTGCCAACCCCTCGCTCCCAAGGCTGGGTTATGCAAGGGTCTCCATTGGGAAAGGGAGTTAAGACCCCTCACCCCCTGCCCTCGTTCCAACGATCAGAGACGGGCGTATCTATGGCAAGGCGGCGCAGGACGGCGCTCAACCCCGATTCGCGGCAAGCGCGTATACTTTATAACGAGCGTCACGAGCGCGCCGGGACAACCGGCGGTCGCCGCAACCCCTTCCGATTGAACATTTAAGGAATCGCATGCGCATCTTTCGAGCTCGTCCTCTGGTCTCCATCGCCGTGCTTGGCGTCATCGTCGCAACCACCGTTGGGGCCTGCGGGGGAGGATCGTCCCCCTGCCGCAACGACGACCCCTTTGAGGTGCCTCCCGCTCAACGGGGTAACCAGATGTCGGTGCAGGCGCACAGCCTGACGCTGACCGACGAGGTCTACTACCTCGCCGACAACGTCTCGTACGTCGTGCGGCAGCCCGACCCCGAACGGACCATCGCCGTCCTCGAGATCACGGCGCGCAACGACCGGTCGGACCAGGTGCGGGTGAATGTCGGCCCCGACGCCTTCCGGCTGTTGGACGAGGACTCGGAGGAATACCGTCCCATCGACCCGTTCGATACGGAAGGGGGGTTCGTGCATCTTGCCCCGACCGTGCCCGCGACTCAGCCGTACTACTACTGTAACCCGGCGCCCCCGCAGGAAGTGACGTTCATCTGGGGTCCGTTCGACCTGGAGCGGACCTTCGGGATTCGGGGGGTGACGATGTTCGACGTACCGCGGGGGTTGGAGTACTCGCAGCTTCGCTGGCGGGCGATCGAAGCCGTCTTCGTGCGGTTCGAGGGCGCGTTCGACGGGAGCAGCGAGTATCTCGGACAGTAACGATGGCGCCTGGGCCGCACGTCCGCTCTGAAACACGGGGCGGGGTGCGCCGCATCACGTTGGACCGCCCCGATTCGGGGAACCGCATCACCGAGCCGCTGGCGCTGGCCTTCATCGACGCGGTGCGCCGCGCCGTCGAGGACGACGAAGTCTCGGTGGTTGTCGTCGCGGGGTCGGGCGGGGTGTTCAGCCTAGGGGCCGAGGCGACGCTGGCCGAAATCGGAGCCGAGAGCGCGGCGCGGCGCGGCGTCGCCGCCGTCGCGGCGAGCCTGGCGAAGCCGGTGATCGCCGCCATCAACGGCGACGCGATCGGGCAGGGTCTGGAGCTCTCGCTCGCCTGCGACCTACGGGTGATGTCGGCGGAGGCGCGGCTGGCGCTGGACCAGCTCAGTCGAGGCGAACTGCCGTGGGACGGCGGGACGCAGCGGCTGCCGCGCCTCGTTCCCAGAAGCGTGGCCTCGGAGATGGTGCTCCTAGGCCGCGCCCTCACTGCCGATGAGGCGCTGCGGTGCGGCCTCGTCTCCCAAGTCGCGCCGCCCACCGACGTGGAGGCGCGGGCGATGGAGCTCGCCGAGCGGCTGGCCAGCGCGGCCCCCATCGCCAACGCCTACGCCAAGGAAGCGATTCTCGCGGGCATGGACCTGCCGCTCGAGCAGGGGCTGCGGCTGGAAGCCGACCTCGCCGTGCTCTTGCACGCCTCCCGCGACCGGGACGAGGGCATCCGCGCGTTCCTCGAAAAGCGGCCCCCGAAGTTCACCGGCGGGTAGCGATGGCGTTCGAGACGGTGCTCCTAGAGATCGACGGCCCCGTGGCCCGGCTCACGCTCAACCGGCCCCGGGTGCTCAACGCGTATAACGTCCAGATGCGGGATGAGCTGTATCAGGCGCTCGGCGTTCTGGAGGAGAACTCCGACATCCGGGCCGCGGTGGTGCGCGGCGCGGGCGAGCGGGCGTTCTGCGCAGGGGCCGACCTCACCGAGTTCGGCTCCGCGCCGTCGCAGTTCATCGCGAGGCAAGTGCGATTCGAGCGCGACGTCTGGGCTCGCCTCTTCGGGCTACGCACGCCGCTGGTGGCCGCGGTCCGGGGGTTCTGCTTCGGGTCGGGCCTCGAGATCGCCCTAGGCTGCGACCTGATTCTCGCCGCGCCGGACGCGAAGTTCGGCCTGCCCGAGACGAACCTGGGCATGATTCCCGCCGCCGGCGGGACGCAGACCATGCCGAGGGCGGTGGGGACGGCCCGGGGCCTCGACGCGCTGCTGACCGGCCGCGTGATCGAGGCGGAGGAGGCCGCGGCAATCGGGCTGGTCAACGGCGTCGAACCCGCGGGGTCGCTCTTCCACCGGGCTGAAGCAACCGCCCGCGCGTTGGCCGCGCTCGACACGCGGGCCGTCCGCGCCGCCAAGACCGCGCTGGCCCACGCCGCCGACGCCGGCCTTGCCGAGGGGCTCGCCTCCGAGGCACGCTTGGCCTCGCGCCTCGCCTTCGGTCCGTGAGCCGGCTCACGTCCTTCCGCCCCCGTACACCAAAAGGACACCGATAGCTATAATGCTCGGGCGTGCGCGGCACGCTCCCACAGGACTAGGAGGCCCTATGAACACGAGCGAATTTCTCATGGTGACCTCGGCCGTCGCGCCAGACCGCTCCGCCATCGTCTTCGAAGACGCCACGACGACTTACGAGCAGCTCCAGGCGCGCTCCTCGAAGCTGGCCAACGCGCTGACCGACATGGGGATTCAAAAGGGCGACAAGGTCGCAATGATGGAGGTCAACAGCCCCAACCTCATCGAGACCTACTTCGCCTGCGCCAAGATAGGCGCCATCTTCGTCCCGCTCAACTTCCGGGCGCGCCCCGACGAGGTCGCCTACATGCTCCAGGACTCGGACGCGGTCGGGGTCGTCGCGGGCGAGCGCTACATCCCGCTGGTGGACGAGAGCCGCGGCGAGGCCCCGGGCGTCCGGCACTTCGTGTCGCTGGGCGCCGCCCCGGAAGGGTGGTCGAGCTTCGCGGACGTGCTCGCCGGCGGCGCGGACGAAGACCCGTTTACCGAGATAGAGGACACCGACCTCACGATCCTGATGTTCACCGCGGGCACGACGGGACGGCCCAAGGGCGTCATGCTCGCCCACAAGAACTTCTCCGAATACGTACTGAACAACGTCTCCCCCGTGGACCTCGATATGGAGGAGAAGAACATCCTCACCGTGCCCATGTACCACATCGCCGGAATCCAGGCGGTGATGGCGGCGGTGTACGGCGGGCGGACGCTCGTGCTCCAGCGCCAGTTCGACGCCGAGGAGTGGATGCAGCTCGTGCAGCAGCACGCCGTCGACCGGGCCATGATGGTGCCGACGATGATCAAGCAGCTGATGGACCACGAGAAGTTCCAGGAGTACAACCTCACCAGCCTCCAGGTCATCACCTACGGCGCGGCGCCCATGCCGCTTGAAGTGGTCAAGCGCGCCATCGAGCAGTTCCCCGGGACGCACTTCATCAACGCGTTCGGTCAGACGGAGTCGGCGGCGACGATCACGATGCTCGGCCCCGACGACCACATCATCGAGGGGACCGAGGAAGAGAAGGAACTCAAGCTCAAGCGGCTGGGGTCGATCGGCAAGCCGCTGCCCGATGTCGAGGTCCGCATCATGGACGAGGTCGGCACGCTCCTACCCGCCGAGGTCGTGGGCGAGATCGTGGCCCGCGGCGAGCGGATCATGAAGGGCTACTGGAAGCAGGAAGACGCCACGAGCGCCACGATCGACAAAGACGGCTGGCTCCACACCGGCGACCTCGGCTACGCCGACGAAGGCGGCTACATCTTCCTCGCCGGCCGGGCCAAGGACATCATCAAGCGCGGCGGCGAGATGATCTCGCCCGAAGAGCTCGAGAACATCATTCTCTCTCACCCCAAGGTCGAGGACATCGCGATCATCGGCGTGCCGGACCAGGAATGGGGCGAACGCGTGCGTGCGGTCGTCGTACCCTTCGACGAGGGCGACAAGCCATCGCTGGACGAGATCGCGGAGCTGGTGCGCTCACGGACCGCCAGCTTCAAGAAGCCGGAGTCGGTGGTGTTCGTCGACGAACTGCCCCGGAACCCCATGGGCAAGATCCTCAAGCGCGTCCTGCGAGAGCAATTCGCCGAGCCGATCACCACGTAGGCGAACGGCCTCCGGCCTTGCCGTCGAACTCGCGGGCGTAGACTTCGGCGAGTTGCTTGTCGAAGGTGACGAGCGGGAGGGCCATCGCCCTGGCGACGTGAAGGTAGGCGGCATCGTAGGTGCTGAGGCCGGTATCGAGCGCGGTCTTGAACACCTCGGCGTGGTCGACTTCAATCCAAGTGAACCGCAGCCTCAGGCCGAGATCGAGGGCGAGGGCGATGCTCTCGCGCTGATCGGGATGGCGCCGCGCCTTCTTGCGGGCGACACTGGTTATCTCGTAACCAAGCAGCGGCGGAGCGTAGAGGTCATGGCCTTCGATCAGGGCCAACGCTTCGCCCGCCTCCTCTTCGCCGAAGATCACGGCGGCGAGAACGGAGGCATCTACGACCTTAGCGAGCATCCCGGTCTTCGCGAATCAGGCGCGTCGAATCGGAGCCCGTGCGTAAATTGAGGCCGCGCACCATGCGATGGACGTCGGACGCGTCCAGCCCCGTGCGATAGACGGCGCGCGTCTCCATGATGGCGCTAGACTCCAGCGATTCCTCGAGGATCATCATGAGCTCCCCTTGCATCGACCGGTGGTTACGCTTGGCGCGCTCGCGCAGCCGCTCCACCAAGGACTCAGGCACGTTCTTGATCGATAGGTTTACCGACGCGTCCATAATAGAGCCATTATAGCGCCAATATAGTTTGGCTACAACTCCATGACGGCGTCACTCTACATCCCATCCTCTTCCGATTTAGGGGCACGGGCCATGAGCTCCTTGACGGCGCGTTCGGGCTCCAAGCCTTCAAACATGACGCGGTAGGTGCAGGTCGCTATCGGCATCTCAACGCCGAGCGCCTTCGCCATGCGCAGCGCGGCCACGGTCGTGTCGACCCCCTCGGCGACGTTGCGCATCCCTTCGAGGATGACCTTCAGCGGCCTACCCTTGGCGAGTTGCTCGCCGACAAAGTAGTTGCGGCTCAAACGGCTCGCGCTCGTGGCGATGAGGTCGCCCAGTCCGGTGAGCCCGGCGAAGGTCAGCGGGCGCGCCCCCGCCGCCACGCCCAAGCGCGCGATCTCGGCAAGGCCGCGCGTCATCAGCCCCGCTTTCGCGTTGTCGCCGAATCCCAGCCCGTCGCTCATCGCCGCGCCGATCGCCACGATATTCTTGAGCGCTCCGCCGAGCTCAACGCCCACGACATCCATGTTGGTATAGGCGCGGAAGCGCGGCGACATGAGCACCGACACCGTCCGCTCCGCGACCGTCTCGTCCACGGAGGCGATCACCGCCGAGGCCGGCTGCCCGTCGAGAATCTCCTGCGCCAGGTTGGGGCCCGAAAGCACGGCGACACGCCCCACCGCCGCCGGGACCTCTTCTTCGATCACTTGGCTCATGCGCTTCGACGTTTCGCGTTCGAGTCCCTTCGACGCGCTGACGACAATCGTGTCCGGGCCCACCGCACCCGCCAGCGCACGAGCGTTCGTCCGCATCGACGACGAGGGGACGGCGGCGATCAGGAACTCGGCGCCGGCCAGCTCAGCGAGGTCGGCCGTCACCCGCATGGAGGCGGGGAGCTCATAGCCGGGCAGACGCGCGTCGTTGCTCCGGGCCGCGTTGATGCGTTCGGCCTCGTCCGCGGAGCGCGCCCACAGGACTACTTCGACGTCTTTTCGGGCGAGGAGGATGCCGAGCGTCGTGCCCCACGTCGTCGTGCCCGCGATACCGACCCTCACGCCTCGTTCCCTTCCGCAACGCGGTGCTCCGGCGGGTCGCCGATCCTCCGCTCGGTGCCCTTGACCAGCCGGACGATGTTGTCATGATGCTGAATCCAGATCAGCGGACCGGCGATGGCCGCGTAAGCGAAGTACTCCCACGGCTCATGTCCCTGGAGCGCAGCCACCAAGACCATGACCATCGCGGCCGCGGTGCCCAGAAGCGACCCCAGGGAGACGTAGCGGAACGCCAGCACTACGATCAGGCCAAAGCCCAGCGCCGCAAGGCCCCAGAGCGGCGCCATAATGAAGAGCGCGCCCAGTCCGGTGCTCACGCCGCGCCCGCCGGAAAAGCGAATGAAGGCCGACCAATTGTGCCCCGCCAGCGCCGCGAACGCCGCCGCGGCTTCCGCCCACACCGCGTCGCCCATCGCCTTGACCAGCAGGATCGCGATGATCCCCTTCCCGGCGTCGAACGCGAACACCAGCACCGCCGCCGGCACTCCAAGCAACCGCAGCACGTTCGAGGCGCCGATCTTCCCGCTGCCATAGTCACGAATGTCCACGCCCTTGATGACGCGCACCAAAACGAGTCCCAACGGGACCGCCCCGATCAGGTAGCTAAGGACAATGGCGAGAACGTTACCGGGCATTAGACTCCGCGCGGGCCCGGAAGACGAACTTCAACGGCGTCCCCATGAACCCGAACACCTCCCGGATGCGGTTTTCTAAGTAGCGATGATACGAAAAATGCACCAACTTCGCGTCGTTGACGAAGAAGACGAAGGTCGGCGGGTTCACCCCAGACTGCGTAGCGTACAAAATATGGAGCCGCTTGCGCCCCACCAAACGGGGAAGGTGCTCGCCCGCCGCCCGGTCGACGATCTTGTTGAGGGCGGCGGTCCCGACTCTGGTCTGCCGCTGCTCGTAGACTTCGAGCACCGCCCGCAGCAGTTTCGCCAGACCCTCGCCCTTCATCGCGGAGATGAACACCAGGGGCAGATAGCCGGCGAACCTGAACCGCCGCCGCACGATCCCCTCGGCCTCGGCCTGGTCGATTTCGAGGCCGCGCGCGAGGTCCCACTTGTTCACCGCGATCACCACGCCCTTGTAGGCGTCTAGCGCGAAGCCCGCGATGTGGGCGTCCTGCGCCGCGTCCAGCTCCGACGCATCAAGCAGGAGCACCGTCACGTCGGCACGCTCCACGGCACGCAGAGCCCGAAGCACGCTGAAGCGTTCTACGCCGCGGGAGACGCGGCCCCGCTTGCGCACACCGGCGGTGTCGATCACCGTGATCGGCTGTCCTTTGTACTCGATCACCGTGTCCACGGCGTCCCGCGTCGTGCCCGGGATGTCGCTCACGATAGCGCGCTCCTCGCCGATTAAGGCATTGAGCAGGCTCGATTTGCCGGTATTGGGCCGCCCCACGATCGCGAGGCCCACGCCCTCAACCGGGGGCGGCGCCTCCGCTTCGGGCAGCGTTTCGAGCACCGCGTCGAGCAGGGGGCCGACACCCTGGTTGTGGTGTGCGCTGACCGGCAGCGGCTCGCCGAGGCCGAGCTGGTAGAACTCCGGCGTCTGCAACTCGCGCTTGCCCGAATCGACCTTGTTCACGCCCAGCGCGACCGGCTTGCCGCACCTTCGCAGCACCTCGGCGACGTCCTGGTCGGCGGGGGTGATGCCCGTGGTCACGTCGGTCAGGAAGATCACCGCATCCGCCTCGTCGATGGCGGCGTGCACCTGCGCACGTATCGCCCTGCCGATCGAGGCCTCCGGGTTCGCCTCCAGGCCTCCGGTGTCCACAAGCATGAAGGCCCGGTCGTCCCATTCCGCAGAGGCAAAGAGGCGGTCGCGGGTCGTACCCGGTTCGTCGGCCGTGATCGCGATGCGTTCGCCCGCGATCCGGTTGAAGAGCGTCGACTTCCCCACGTTGGGGCGGCCAACGATCACCACGATGGGCGGTGCGGCCGTGGATGGCGTGTCGTTCGGTGGCGTCATGGGACCCGGCCCGCGCGAGGGTCAGCCCCCGTAGATCTCCATGAGCACGGCCTTCTGCCCGTGCAAGCGGTTCTCCGCCTGCTCGAAGACGACCGACTTCGGATGGTCGAGGAGACCCGGCGACACTTCCTCCCCTGCGTGGGCCGGCAGGGGGTGCATGAAAATTGCATCCTTTGCCGAGAGCTCGAGCAGCTCCGGCGTCACGCGATAGGGCTCGAAGACGGCGCGCCGTTGGTTGGCCTCGTCCTCCTGCCCCATACTCGTCCAGACGTCCGTGTAGACCACATCGGCGCCCGACACGGCCTCACGGGGATCCTCAAGCAACTCCACGACGGTCTCGGTCTCGGTGCCGGCTCTGTTCGCCGCGGCGACCGCAGCCGGGGGCAACTCGTAGCCCTTGGGCGAGGCCGCCCGCAGCCGGGCGCCGCACATGGCCGAGGCCAAGGCCAGGCTCACCGCCACGTTATTGCCATCGCCCACGTAGGCGATGGTGAGCCCATCGACGCCGCCCTTCTTCTCCCGCGCGGTCAGCAGGTCGGCGACGGCCTGGCAGGGGTGCTCCCCCTCGGAGAGCCCGTTGATCACGGGGACGCGCGCGTAGCGCGCCAGCGCCTCGACCACGTCGTGGCCGAAGGTCCGCGCCACGATGCCGTCCACCAAGCGGCCCAAGACCCGCGCCACGTCCTCGACCGACTCGCGGCGCCCTATTCCCACCTCGTCCGGGGAAAGGTAGATCGGGTGGCCCCCCATCTGATGCACCGCCAAATCGAAGCTCACCCGCGTCCGAAGCGACGGCTTTTGGAAGAGGAGCGCGATGCTCTTGCCTTCCAACGGCCTCGGGCCGGCCGACGGCCCCGCCGCTTTCAGCGACAAGCCGGTCTCCAGGATGCGCCGCAGACGCTCCGCGCCGAGGTCTTGGATGGAAACAAGGTCGAGCTTGTTCATGTGAGCGGTGGGCCCGGCGGCGCCCGAAGACAGCGAGCGGCGCGCCGGAGAATGGGGCTTTCGTCAGTATAGCACTCGAAGGGTGGGGCCTTGGCTCCGGTTCTCTCTAGAGACTTTTGCGCAATCGGGGGCGGCGGGCGCCCTCTCTCAGTTTCCCCCAGAGGGGACCTTTGGGTAACTCGGCGGAGGAGGAAGGGCGCCACCTTCCGGCGGCCTCTAAGCGTCCGCCCTCGAGGGCGGCGCGCTTCGTCCACCCTGGCGCGCCCCGCTGCCCCCCACCCTCACCCCAACCCTCTCCCAGCGGGAGAGGGAGTAAGACCCCGCGCCGCCTCCCTTTCCCAAGGCCAGCGGGCGGCGTTCTTCCCTCGACGGAGTTAGTTTTGCAAAGGTCTCCAGAGGAGGAGAGGCCGGAAGGGAGGGCGCCGTTGCGCGGCGCGGGGCTTCTATAATGCCCGCATGTACGATGACACCATCGTGGCGGTGGCTACGGCGCCGGGGGAGGCCGCCCTTGGGACCGTGCGGCTCAGCGGGCCCGATGCGCACCGGATCCTGCACGACCTCTTCGAGGGAACGGTCGAGGACCGCATGGCCTGCGTGGGGCGCATACGAGACCCGCGCGACGGGTCGGTGGTCGACGAGGCCGTCGCCGTCGCGATGACCGCCCCGCGCACCTACACCCGCGAGGACACCGCCGAGATCACCTGTCACGGCAGCCCCGTGGCCCTGGAACGCATCGTCTCCCTCGCCATCGGGGCGGGGGCGCGCCCCGCCAACCCCGGCGAGTTCACCCTCCGCGCCTTCCTCAACGGGCGCATCGACCTCGCCCAGGCCGAGTCCGTCCTCGGCGTCATCGAGGCGCGTACCGACGCCGGGCTGCGCCACGCGGTCGCCGGGCTGCGGGGGCGACTCTCCGAGCCGATACGCGAGGTGCGCGAGCGGCTGCTCCACCTGCAGGCCTACCTGACCGCGTGCATCGACTTCCCCGAAGACGAGGTCGAGTCACAAATTGAGATCGAGCCCGCCCGCATCGTCGCGGACGCCGAGCAGCGCATCGCGGGACTGCTCGACCTCGCCGACGCGGGGATGGTCTACCGCCACGGTGTGGCCACCGCCATCGTGGGCCGTCCCAACGTGGGCAAGTCGAGCCTGCTCAACCGGCTGCTCGGCGAGGAGCGGTCCATCGTCACCGACGTTCCCGGCACGACCCGCGACACGGTCGAGGAGGTTGCGCGGGTCGAGGGCATCCCCTTCCGGCTCATCGACACCGCGGGAATGCACGGCGCCCGCGGGCGCGTCGAGCGCCTGGGCATCGAGCGGAGCCGCGCCGCCGCGCAGCGCGCCGACCTGCTGCTCGCCGTGATCGACACCAGCCGCCCCCTCACCGAGGAAGACCTGCGGGTCGCCGCCGCCAACGGTAAGCCGGTTGTCATCGTCGCCAACAAGGCCGACCTTCCGCCCGCCGCCGATCTCGGCGCTCTCGGCGCCCCCGCGGTGCGCTTCTCCGCCGTCACCGGCGAAGGGATGGCCGACCTCCACCGCGCCATGGCCCGCGCCGCTCTCGGCGGCAAGGTCGTCACGCCGGACGACGTGCTGGTCACCAACGCGCGTCACAAGGACGCGCTGGAACGCGCCCTGGCCCACGCCCGGGCCGCCGGCGAAGCCCTAGCCGAAGGTACCCCCGAGGACTTCGTGACCATCGACCTCGCCGCCGCCCTCGGCGCCCTCGGCGAGATCACCGGCGAGAACGCCGGCGAGGACCTGCTCGACCGCATCTTCAGCCAGTTCTGCATCGGGAAGTAGCCGCCCGCCTCTGATATAATTCAGGGCGGCCCTGCCCAACGCGCCGGCCCACGGGCCGGCCGCCACGCTCCCGGATAGCTCAGTTGGTAGAGCGGTCGGCTGTTAACCGATTGGTCGCAGGTTCGAGTCCTGCTCCGGGAGCCACTACTTCCTCGAAGGTCTAGCGGGAAGTGAAGTCATGACCAGGAACGAGGCGGTGAAGCTCTTACGAGCGCACAAGACGGTTGTGGTCGAGCGTTTCGGCGTTACGACACTGGCACTCTTCGGCTCGACCGTCCGTGATCAAGCGAGCGACGGCAGCGATATCGATATCTTGGTTCGCTTTGACGGGCCGGCCACGTCAAAGCGGTACTTCGGTCTGCAGTTCTATCTCGAAGACCTGCTCGGCCACCCCGTCGATCTGGTAACGCACAAGGCGCTCCGCCAAGAGCTGCGTCCTTGTGTGGAAGCAGAGGCCGTGGATGTCTAACGCCGAACAAGAACCACGCCAGTGGGGCCTCTACGTGCGGGACATGATCGACTTCTGTGAAAAGGCATTGTCCTACACAGAGGGGATGGACCAAGCCGGGTTCGTTGGCAACACCCTGGTCTACGATGCGACTCTCCGAAACCTGGGGCTCATTGGCGAAGCCGCAACCCGTGTTCCGGATGCCGTTCGAGAAGGGCACACAGAGATACCCTGGCGAGCCATTGTCGGAGCGCGCAACCGCATCATCCACGTCTATCTCGGCATAGACGACGACACTATCTGGACGATTATTCAGGACGATATTCCGGCGATGCTCCCGGATCTGCGCAGATTGCTGCAGGCCGCTCAGTAAGGTTTATTCGAGTCCTGCTCCGGGAGCCACCTCCAGTATGCCTGCGGAACGAGAGCGCGCGTGACGTCTCCTACGGCTCCAGACCTCATGGTGGTGCTGGACGCCATGGGCGTGATGTACCAACCGGGCGACGACCTCGGGGACTTGTCGATTCCGTTCGTCCGCGAGCTGGGGTGCGCGAAGACGGACGCCGAGATCGTTGGTGTCTACAACGAGGCATCCCTGGGCGCTATCCGCTCGGCGGAGTTTTGGCGGCGGTTAGGAATTCTTGAAGACCCGGAGACGCTGGACCGGCGACTCATGGCCCGCTACTCGGTCACCGATGGGCTCTTCGATTTTCTCCGCTGGTGCATGGAGGCCGACTTGCCAGTGGCGTGCATCTCGAACGATCTCCGGGAATGGGCCGCCGCGCGGGCGCTGCACTTTGGGCTCACCGAGTCCATCGTGTCGTGGACGATCAGCGGTGGCGTTGGGTATCGAAAGCCGGACGGGGCCATCTATGAAGCCTTTCTGTCAGCGTCCGACGCCGCCACTCATGTCTTTGTCGACGACAAGCTTCAGAATGTCCTAGCGGCGGAGAGCAAAGGGATGCGCGGCGTGCTGTTCGGGCGGGACCCGGGCGACCCGCCTCCGACCGTCAGGTCGGCGGCGGACTTCCCGACGCTCGCCGGCGTGGTGGAGGAGATTCGGCTGGCCGCCGCGTAGGCGGCTGGAAATCTCCGGCGCGGGTGGTCGGCCCCCACCGCGCCCCGCCCTCACCCCAACCCTCTCCCAGCGGGAGAGGGGGCCGGAGGGAAGGGTGCCCCGTGGGCGCCCGCGCACCCTCTCTCAATCTCTCCCAAAGGGGAGAGGTTTAGGCGGCCCCAGAGCGGAGAGTGACGAGGTCGAGCCGCCGACGGTGGGGCTAGAGCAGGCTGAGCTGTTGGTCGCCGGTGGGGAAGGCGGAGACGCCGATGCCGAGGAGACGGAAGCGGCGGCCGGGGGCAAGCTCGCGGCGGAGGAGCTCTTTGGCCGTGGCGGCGAGGTCGTCGGGGCCACCGATGGGGGCGGGGCGAGTGGCGCTGCGGGTGAATGTGGTGAAATCGGCGAGGCGGAGCTTGATGGTGACGGTCCGGCCCCAGTGACCGTGCTTGTCCAGGCGTTCGGCGACTCGCCGGCTTAGGCGCTCGGCTGCGGCGAACAACGCGCCGGCGTCGTCGAGGTCAGCGGCGAAGGTTGTCTCGGCGCTGACGGACTTGGCGCCGGAGCGGGGAGCGACCTCGCGGGGGTCTTCGCCACGCGCCTGCCGCGCCAGCTCGGGGCCACGCCGCCCTAGGCGGCGCTCGATCCAGACGTCGGACTTGCCGGCGAGCTCGCCCAGGGTGCCCACGCCCTCGTCTTCGAGAAGCTTACTCGTCTTGGGGCCGATGCCGGGCAGCTTGCGGGTGGGGAGGGGCGCGAGGAAGGCGAGCTCGGCGCCTGGCGGCACGACGCAGAGGCCATCGGGCTTGTCCATGTCACTGGCGATCTTGGCGACGGACTTGGAGACGGCGAGGCCGATGGAAACGTTGAGGCCGGTGACGCGCCTGACCTCGGCCTTAAGACTCTCAGCGACGGCGCGGGGGGAGGAGCGGTGGGCGGCGGCGGTGACGTCGAGGTAAGCCTCATCGAGGGAGGCAGGCTCGACGACAGAGGCCGTGGCGCGAAAGATAGCCATGACGCGGCGGGAGACCTCGGTGTAGCGGTCGAACCTTGGCGGGACGACGATGGCGCGGGGGCAGCGGGCCACGGCGGTCCGCATGGGCATGGCGGAGTGGACGCCGAAGGCGCGGGCCTCGTAGGAGCAGGCGGCGACGACGCCCCGGCGCTCGGGCGAACCGCCTACGAGGACGGGCTTGCCCCGCAAGTCCGGGTTGTCCAACTGTTCGACGGAGGCGTAGAAGGCGTCGAGGTCGGCGTGGATGATGGCGCTCGGCCACGGCGGGGGCGCCGTCGGGGGCTGCGGCAATGGGCTGGTCATGTCGCACGTGCCGGAGCGCGGGCTTGACGTCCGCGGCTCGGCTCTGGCGCCGACTATAGCACCACGCCCACGGCGGGAGGGAGCGGGCAGTGTCGCGGGGGTGGGGGCAGAGGCGCCTTCACGCCTGCGCGCGCGCCCTCTCTCAAATCTCCCCCAGAGGGGGAGAGGCCAGAGGGCAGGGCGGCTACGCGCCGATGGCGGCGGGCTCCGGTTCGTCGCCTTGGAGGAGCATGTTGAGATGGTCGCCGTCCAAGGTCTCGACTTCGATGAGGCGGCCGGCGAGGCGGTCGAGGCGGTCGCGGTTCTTGGTGAGGATTCTCACCGCCGTGGCCTTGCTCCGGTTGAGCAGCTTGCCGATCTCGGAGTCGATCTGCTTGGCGACGGCGTCGCTGTAGTTGCGGCCTTGGGTGAGCTCCTTGCCGAGAAAGACCATGCCGGCGCCCTCGTCGAAGGCGCGGGGACCCAGGCTCTCGCTCATGCCGAACTCGGTGACCATGCGCCGCGCGACCTTCGAGGCGCGCTGGAGGTCGTCGGAGGCGCCGGTGGTGGCCTCGCCGAAGACGATCTCCTCGGCGGTCTTGCCGCCCATCATCACGGCCAGATCGGCCTCGAACTGGGCCTTGCTGCGGAGGATGCGGTCCTCTTCGGGAAGGAGGCGGGTATAGCCGCCCATCGCGCCCCGGGAGACGATGGTGACCTTGTGGACGGGGTCGGCGCCGGGAATGTGGGCGGCAACGAGGGCGTGGCCGGCCTCGTGGTAAGCGATGATCTTCTTCTCTTTATCGGAGACGCGGCGGCTGCGCCGGGCCGGGCCCGCGATGACGCGGTCGACGGACTCTTCGAAGTCGCCGGCGCCGATGCTCTCCTTGTTCTCGCGGGCCGCGAGGATCGCCGCCTCGTTGACCAGGTTGGCGAGGTCGGCGCCGCTGAAGCCGGCGGTCTCCTTCGCCACAATACCGACGTCCACAGTGTCATCGAGGGGCTTGCCCTTGAGGTGGACGGCAAGGATCGCCTCGCGGCCCTTGACGTCGGGGAGGTCGAGGACGACGCGCCGGTCGAAGCGGCCGGGCCGCAGGAGGGCGGGATCGAGGACATCGGGGCGGTTGGTGGCAGCGATGACGATGACGTTGGTGCGCTCGTCGAAGCCATCGAGCTCGACGAGTATCTGGTTCAGCGTCTGCTCGCGCTCGTCGTTGCCGCCACCGACGCCGGCGCCGCGGTGCCGGCCCACGGCGTCGATCTCATCGACGAAGAGGATGGCGGGGGCGTGCTCCTTGGCGCGGCGGAAGAGGTCGCGGACGCGGCTCGCGCCGACGCCGACGAACATTTCGACGAACTCGCTACCGCTGATGGAGAAGAAGGCGACACCGGCCTCGCCGGCGACGGCCTTGCTAATCAGGGTCTTTCCGGTGCCGGGAGGGCCGACGAGGAGGACGCCGCGGGGGATGCGGGCGCCCACGCGAGCGAACTTCTCGGGGTTCTTGAGGAACTCGACGATTTCGGCGAGCTCGACCTTGGCCTCGTCGACGCCGGCGACGTCTTGGAAGGTGATGGTGGGCCTATCGTCGGTGACCTGGCGCGCCTGGCTTCGGCTGAAGTTCATCGTTTGGTTCAGGCTGCCGCGCGTACGCCGGAAGAGGTAGATGAGCAGGGCGCCGAAGAGGATGAGGGGCAGGAAGGAGATGAGGAGCCCGCCGAAGTTGAAGCCCGCGCTCTTGACGGTAACCTCGACGCCGTTCGAGCCGGTCTCGACGCCGGCCTCGCGGAGTATCTCGTAGACGGAGGTGCCCGACTCTTTCCTAGACTCGAACTCCTGGCCGGCGGCGGTGAGAACGATGAGCTTGTCGCCCTCGACTTGGATGGCGGTGACTTCGCCGGACTGGGCCATCTCCACGACCTGACTGAGTTCAAGTTCGTTGGTCGCACTGGGAGAGCGCAGAAGGAACAGCAAGATGATCGCGATCGCGGCGATCATCAGGATCCATCCTATGGGGTTAGGACGAACCGGCGTCTTCAAGGCTCTGTCCCTCCTATGCTGGGACGCCGGGGGGCCGGCCCGCCCGTCGGCTGACGCCTCGGACGCGCCCTTACTCCCGTACCGGCCCACTCCGGCGACCGGTGAGCGCCCTACGAGGTCATTGTAGCACTTAGGCGCCGGAAACACCGGCTCTACAGCGTCGTACGCGCCGGACGAGGGAGCGGCTTCGCGGCGCAAAGAAAAGTCCACCCGGGCACGACGCAGACCTTGATTACCGCAACCACATCATGTAGTGTTTTTGTTATCTCTCGGCACACTTGCTCGTGATTGGAGATATATGTATCCGCGGTGGATCGCCCTCTTGGTGGTTCTTTCGGCACTCGTGGCCCTTGGCATTGCGCCGGCGCTTGTCTCGGCCCAAGGCGGCATCACCGTCTTTACCGGCCGGATCACGATTGACGGCGACCCAGCCCCGGCGGGCACCGTGGTCCAACTGACCTTGCAGTCGTCCGGCGACCGGTTGGGGCTGAGCCGTACAGGAAACGGAGGGCTTGCCTCCGATCAGTACCGCATCGACGTACAGGCCTCCGCGGTGAGCGGACCGAACGCCACCGTCGAGTTCTCCCTCGTCGACGGGGCCACAGGCGACGTACGTCCGACGCCGGAGAAGCCCACGGCGATGTTCCGGGCCAACTTCGTGATCACCACCAATCTCAGCTTTACCCTCGGCGAGGCTGCCACCCCCACGGCCACGGCTGCGCCGACCTCCACGGCGACGCCAGTCCCCACGGCGACACCGGCACCCACGGCAGTCCCTACGCCGACCGCGACGGCAGTCCCTACGCCGACCGCGACGGCAGTCCCTACGGCGACACCGTTCCCCACGTCCACACCGTTCCCCACGTCCGTTCCGCCCACGGCAACGGCGGCTCCTGAGCCCACGGCCATTCCGCCCACGAGAGCGCCCACGGCGACACCCGTACCGCCTACGGCGACGCCCACGCCCACGCCGACGTCGATACCGCCTACGGCAGCGCCCACGTCCACGCCCCCGCCCACGGCGGCACCTACAGCCACACCGGCCCCATCCGGCGGCGGGGGTTGCACCGCCCCCCTCAGTTCGGGCGGGGCGCCCTTGGACGCCGGCTGGATCATCATCGGTGCGGCTGCACCCGGCCTAGCCCTCTTCGGCTGGAGAAATCGCCGCAAGTAGCCCCGTCGACTCCCGCGCCTTGCGGCACGCGCCCTCTCTCAGTGTCCTTCTCTGAGGGAGAGGCCGGAGGGCGGCGCGGGGGGTGGGCTTCGACGGGCTTTGGCGGTTGAAAGGGGGCCCCTCGCCCTGCCCTCTCCCGTGGGGAGAGGGTGAGACGCCCCCGCCCCGCCGACGCGCCCTTTGGGCGCGTGCCCTCTTTCAGTTTCCCCCAGAGGGGGAAAGGGGCATGACCGCCCCGCTCTCCCCTTTCCAGCCCGCGGGCGGGGGTACGCAAGGGTCTCCAGCGGGAGGGGTAAGACCCCGCGCCGCCTCCCTTTCCCAAGGCCGGCGGGTGGCGTTCTGCCCCTCGACGGAGTCTTGCGAAGGCCTCGCTCGGAGGGGGAAGGGCGAAAGAAGAGGGGGCTCAAATCGAGCCCCCTCTTTACAGCCAGGAGAACGTCGGTTGGGCTACTCGTCGAGCCAGACGATCTCGGCGAGCTGCCCGCCTTGGTGGAAGGCCCGTCCGCCAGCTAACTGCTGGTAGCTGTTGCGGACGCGGGCGCCCTGCACGTCGTAGCTCGCCTGGGTGATGGCCGGCATGTAGATCAGCTCCTTCACCGTCTCGGCGTAGTACTCCTTGGCGATTTCCTTCTCGCGCTCGAACTCGGGGGCAAGCGCCCACTCGGCGGCGAGCTCGTCCATGCGGGGGTTGTTGAACCCCATGTAGTTCTGGGGAGCGGAGCTGCGGTTCGCGAGCGGCACGAAGGCGTTATGCGCACCGAGCGCTCTGGTGTGGCTGACCAGGAACTCGTGGTTCTGAATGTCTTCCGGATTCACGAACCCCGTCATGGAGTAGAGGATCGAGATGTCGGGCACCTTGAGAACCTCGACTTCGATGTCGAGGGATTCGGCAATCGAGGCCCCGAGTGCGACCATGTACGTGGTGTCGGGCGCCGAGTACTGGTGATAGTAGAGCGTAATCTTCTCGCCCGACTTCTTCCCGGCCATGGCCCAGAGCTCCTTGGCCCGATCAGGGTCGTAGACGAACGGGTTCTCGTCGTCGGGGAGATCGAGGCCCATCTGCCGCAACGTCGGCGGGGTGTCCCAACCCAGGCCCCAAGGCATGGCGACCGGAGTCATGATCCACGCCCCTTCGTAGATGTTCTCGCCGAGGCCCTCGTAGTCGATGGACTTGGCGATGGCGAGGCGGGCGTTACGATCACCGAAGTAGGGGTCGGGGAAGCTCTCGGTGGGGAGGTGCTTGAAGCCGAGGATCCTCGAGGTGTTCGAGGAGAGGAAGTACTCGATGACCTGGCACTGAGGGCAACTCCGTCCGAAGGTGATCGCGGAGGACGGGCCGCTGACCCCCACACTCAATCCGTTGTCGATCTGGCCGGTGATGAAGCCGGACCGGGTGAGGTCGCCGCCGATTACCTTGACCTGATGCCGGTCGACGTAGGGGAGCGGCTCGCCGTCGGCGCCGGTCTTGAAGTAGTCGGGGTTGGCGTTGCCGCCCCATCCGATCTGGCGGTCGTAGTCGTCGAGCCGGAAGGCGCCGGAGCCGACGGTCCGGTGTGTGTAGTCGCCGTCCATGTTGAATATCTCGGGCGGGACGACGCGGGCGTTGAACTGCGAGAAGGTCGCTATGAAGAACGGGTCGGTCGTAACCAAGTTGAACCGCAGGGTCTTGTCGTCGATGACGTCCGCGCTCACCACCGTCTGGGAGTGGGCCTGCGCCGAGGGGGTGCCCTGGGGTTCGCCATCGGGCTTGGTGAGGTTGCCCTGCCAGTAGTTCAGGGTATGGACCACGTCGTCGGCGACGACGGGCCTCCCGTAGAGGCCGGAAAGCTCCGCGGTGTAACCGCGGGAGTCGGACGGCATGTCATGCCACACCGCGTCGGGGTGGATCGTTATGGTCCACGAGGTGGCGTCCGCGTTGGACTCCCACTCGGAGATGAGGTCGCCAACGGGGAAGCAGCTTCCCGGGTCGGCCTCGACCATGAGGGGAGAGAACTGGCAGGTGAACAACTTGCTATAGACGAAGCTGATCGCCGTGGACACGGTGTAGGAGCGGTTGAGGATCTGATCCGTGCCGCTGCTAGGGCTCGGGAAGGCATAGGTGTGCGTGCCGCCGCGCTTGGGGGCCTGACGCCAACTCTCGAGGCCGGGCCCTTGAAGCCACCGGAAGCCTTTGAGCACTTCGGTGATGCCAGCCAAGCCGGGCACGGGTGTGGAGGTGGGGACCTGCACGACTAACCGAGGCGTCGGCGTCGGTGCCACCGTCGCCGCTTCTTGCGGGGCCGCCGTCTGCACGACGATCTGCGGCGCTTGGGTCGCTGCGGGGGCCGCCGTGGCCTGGGGAGCCGCCGTCTGTACGACGATCTGCGGCGCTTGGGTCGGCGCGGGCGTCGCTGTAGGGACAACGATCACCGGCGCCCGGGTCGGCGGCGGCGCTGGGTCATCGCCTCCGCCACAGGCCGCCACGACAAGCGCGGTGATCACCGTAGCGGCAACAAGGCCGGCTAACTTTCGACCTTTCGTAATCCACATGGTCTTTGTTTTCCTCCAACTCTGGTCTGGCGGCGGTCGTTAATGGCAAGCAAAACAGACCACCGCTAGGCGCGTCGCGTAAGGGTAGCGCCTCCTTACGGCGTTGGCAAGAGCCGCGGCCTTCGAGAGTTGCGCCTCTTCCTGAGCAGAGGGTTAGGGTAGAGTACACACGCGCGATAACCACTACCTTGGAGGGGAAAGGGTACCTTGGAGGGAGAAGGGGTCATGCGCATGGCGTCGGTGACGGACCGGGAGCGCCGCGAGATGCTGACGGCGCTGCTGCGGGGGGTCTCCCGGTCGTTCTATCTGACGATGCGAGCGTTGCCGGGGCCGGTGCGCGGTCCGATCGGCCTGGCCTACCTGCTCGCGCGCACCGCCGACACGATCGCCGACACGGCGACGCTCCCGCCCGACGAGCGGCTGACACGGCTCCTGGCGTTTCGCTCGCAGGTGCAAGGAGCGGAAGGGTCGTGGACGGCGCCGGAGGCCGAGGACCCCGCGGAGCGGCGGCTGCTCGAAGCGGCGCCGCGCGCCCTGGCCCTGCTCGACCAGACCGCGGAGGCGAACCGCGCGCGCATCCGCTCCGTCGTCCTCACCCTCAGCGAGGGTATGGAGATGGACCTTCGGACGTTTCCGGCAGTGGAGTCGGGCGACATCGGCGCCCTGGCCAACCGCGCCGCCCTCGACCGCTACGTCTATCTGGTCGCGGGCTGCGTCGGCGAGTTCTGGACGGAGATGACGATGGCCCACGATCGGGCGCTGCGGCATTGGGACGCAGAGGCGTCCGCGGCGGACGGAGTCCGCTTCGGCAAGGCCCTGCAGCTGACCAACGTGCTCCGGGACGCGCCCCGCGACCTGCGAAAGGGGCGGTGCTACCTGCCCGCGGATGAACTCGCCGCCGTGGGACTCGCTCCGTCGGACCTGCTGCGGCCGGAGAGGTCGGAGTGCGCGTGGCCCGTCGCGGCCTCGCTGGTCCGGCTGGCGCTGGAACACTATGCCGCGGCGGAGTCCTACATCCTCGCGATTCCGCGGCGCGCGCTGCGTCTGCGGCTAGCGGCACTATGGCCGGCGCTGATCGGCCTGCGCACGCTGGAGGCGCTGGCCCGCAACTCCCGCTGGCTCGATCCGGCGCGTCCAGCGAAGATCACCAGGGGCGCCGTCTACCGGATCATGGCGCGCTCGTTCCTCGTGGCGCCATCGAACACCGCGGTCCGGGAATGGATGCGCGGCCTGCGGCGGAACGTCGAGCGCGCCCTCGCGGCGCGGGGGGCATGACGGCGCATTGACGCCTTCCGAGGGCGTCGATATGCTCGCCGCATCCCAGCCCGGATCGAGGAAGCCATGCGCGACGCCGCCGCCATTACCGGCATCGGAGAGACCGACTACTCGAAGAACTCGGGGATGTCGGACAAGGCGCTCCAGCTTCAGGCCATCACGCGCGCGGTGGCCGACGCGGGCCTGAAGCCGCACGACATCGACGGCTTCATTCCGAGCTCAATCGGCCCCGGCCTCACCGCCGAGGACTTCGTCGACAACATGGGGACCCCCGACCTGCGCTTCTCGGTGACGCTGCACATCGGCGGCGCGAGCGGGATCGCGGGGATCCAGGACGCGGCCATGGCCGTGGCCTCGGGCGTGGCAAACCACGTGGTCGTCGTTTCGGGGCGCAACGGGTCGTCGATGCACCGGGTCTCGCAGGCGCAGGCGGCGCGCGGGATCCAGGCGCCGCATCGTCAGCAAATGATTTCGATGGAGTTCGAGGGCGTCTACGGCGCCAACGTGCCGATGCAGTTCTACGCACTGATCGCGCAGCGGCACATGCACCTCTACGGGACGACGAGCGAGCAGCTCGGGGCGGTGGCGGTGACGATGCGCCGCCACGCGGGCATGAACGAGAAGGCGATCATGACGGCGCCGATCACGATCGAGGACCATCAGGCCTCGCGGATGATCACCACGCCGTTCCACTTATTCGACTGCTGCATCGAAACCGACGGCTCGACGGCGGTGGTCATCTCGTCGGCGGAGCGGGCGGCGGACGCCAAACGAACACCGGCGCGCATCCTGGGCATCGCGGAGGGGCACCCCGACTCGCCGAGCTCGACGGCGACGCGCGTCGACCACACCCGTATCGGCATCAGCAAGGCGGCGCCGCGGGCGTTCGCCATGGCGGGGCTGACGCCGCAGGACCTAAAGCTAGCCATGCTCTACGATCCGTTCACGTTCATCCCCATCTATACGCTGGAGAACCTGGGCGTGGTGGGGCCGGGCGAGGGCGGTCCGTTCGCCGCAGAGGGGAACATCGGCCTCGGCGGAAAGCTGCCGGTGAACACGCACGGCGGTCTGCATTCGCAGGCCCATTCGCAGTCGGGCCTTAACCACGTGGCCGAGGCGGTGAAGCAGCTGCGCGGCATCGCGGGGCGGGCGCAGGTCGCCGACCCCGACCCGTGCGTCGTCACCGGCATGGGCGATTTCGGGAACGGCGGCGTCATGCTGCTCACAGCGCGCTAGCGAGCGGAGGAACCGCCTCATGGCCGACACGTACCAGAAACCCCTTCCGGCGCCGAGCGCGGAGTCGGCGCCCTATTGGGAATATTGCAAGCAAGGCGAGCTCCGCATCCAGCGCTGCGCCTCTTGCGGGGAGTTCGTCCACTACCCCCGCGTCCTGTGCCCTCACGATGGGAGCCCCGACCTAGAGTGGACGAAAGTCAGCGGGCGGGGGTCAATCTTCTCGTTCACCATCTCGCACCGCGCCTTTCACCCCGGCTTCTCCGACGATGTCCCCTACGTGATCGCCATCGTGGAGTTGGAGGAGGGGCCGCGTCTGATGTGCCGCATCCGCGGCGTGGAGCCGGAGGAGGTCCGCGTGGGCCTGCCCGTCGAGGTGTTCTTCGAGGCGGTGACGCCGGAGGTCACGCTGCCGTTCTTCCGTCCCTCCGCCCAAGGATAGGAGTCCGTCATGTGCAGGCTGACGCAGAAGCAAGTGTGCCGGATGTACGTCGAGCGGATCCTGAGCGCGGGCGACATGGACGTGCTCGAGATGGTGATCGCACGGAGCTTCGTGGGCCACAATCCGATCCAGCCGGAGGGGATTCAGGGGCGGGACGGCGTACGCCGCCGCCGCGCCCGCGCCAAGACTGCCTTCCCCGACGGGCGCTTCGAGATCGAAGAGATGATCGAGGAGGGCGACCGCGTGGCGGTCCGCTACCGGTTCACCGGAACGCACGCCGGGCCGTTCGCCGGCGTGGCCGCCACCGGCCAGGTGGTCACCGGCGAGGGCATCGAGATCTACCGCCTGCACGACGGCCAGATCGTGGAGTCGTGGTCACAGGGCAACTACCTGGGGATGCTGCAGGCAATCGGGGCCGTCGAGGCCCCCGACTTCGGGGAACCGTAGGGTCAAGGAAGCGCGGCCGCGGCTTCGCGCTGGCGGAGGGCTTCGTAGAGGGCGAGGGCGGCGGCGACGGAGGCGTTTAGGGAGGCGACGCGGCCCCGCATAGGGATAGAGACGACTGCGTCGCAGGCCTCGCGCACGACCCGTGAGAGGCCCTTGCCTTCGGCGCCGATGACGATGGCAGTGGGGACGGTGTAGTCGGCCTCGCGGAAGTCGCGCTCGGCCTGGGGGTCGATGCCGACGCTCCACACGCCCGCCTTACCGAGATCGTGGAGGGCCCGCGCCAGGTTGGTGACGCGGGCCACGGGCGTGAACTCCAGCGCCCCCGACGAGCTCTTGGCGACGACGGCGGTCAGGCCGACGGCGCGCCGCCTGGGAATGACGACGCCGTGGCCCCCGGCGCCTTCGACGGTGCGGATGATCGCGCCGAGGTTCTGCGGGTCGGTGATGCCGTCGAGTACGGCGACAAGGGCGGGAACGGCGGCGGCGCGCGCCGCGTCGAGCAGTTCGTGGAGGCCGGCGTAGTCCTTGGCGGCGGCGAAGGCGACGACGCCCTGATGCTTACCGCGAGGGCTCAGCCGGTCCATCGCGGCGGCGTCCACGCGGTCGACGACGACGCCGGCGCGCTGCGCCAAGTGTAGGATCTCCGCAGTCCCTGAGTGTCGCCCCGCGCCGGAGAGGACGATGCGGTTGATCGGCCGCCCCGCACGCAGCGCCTCCAAGACGGGGTGACGCCCCTCGATAAACTCCGGTGTGGGCGGCGCCGGCGCGGGCGGGGGCGCGGACGCAGGTCGGCGCGGCGTTGGCTTGGACGGCGCGACCGGCGACCGGCGCGGTCTTGGCTTGGACGACGCGGGGGCGGACCGGCGCGGTCCTGGCTTGGACGACGCGGGGGCGGACCGGCGCGGTCTTGGCTTGGACGACGCGGGGGCGGACCGGCGCGGTCTTGGCTTGGGTGACCCAGGCCCGGGTGTGGACTCCGCGGGCGGGGGCGTGGACGCCGGCCAGCGCGGCCTCGCCGTGGACTCCGCGGGCGGGCGCGCCGCCGCCCGCGCCTGTGGCCTCGGCTTGACCCGCGCGGGCCGCCGCGTCGCCTTCGTCGTTCGGGGCTTGGGCATGGTGTGGAAGTCCTCTACGCGGGTCTCTGAAGAAAAGGGCGGCGCGGGAGTTTAGGGACCTACGAATTGTAGCAGGCGCGCATTCCGCGCCCGCCGTCTGTGGCGCCGGAATCGCGCTTCGGGTACGCTGTGCGCGGCGGCCCTCACCCCAACCCTGTCCCAGTAAGGAGAGGAGGAGAAGGCCGCCGCCAATTTCGGCAAAGGAGTCCGAAGGCCATGCTCGACTACGAGCCGAACGCCGTTCTCTCTAATATTATCTACAAGGTCGTGGGCACCCGGCCCATCCGTCACGACGGCGTGGAGAAGGTCACCGGCCACGCCCGCTACGGGGCCGACGTGTCGATGCCGGACTTGCTGCACGGCAAGATCCTCCGCAGCCCGCACGCCCACGCCAGAATCAAGCGCATCGATGCCTCGAAGGCGCTGGCCCTGCCAGGCGTAAAGGCAGTGGCGACCTCGGCCGACCTTTACGCGGTCTCCGACCGCGCCAGCGACGTCGAGCCCGGGGAGATCCGGAACTTCGGCATCCTCAGCGCGAACTGCCTGGCGCGGGACAAGGCGTTGTATAAGGGCCACGCCATCGCCGCCGTCGCCGCCACGAGCCCGCACGCAGCCGAGGAGGCGCTGGCGGCCATCGAAGTGGAGTACGAGCCCCTGCCCGCGGTCTTTACCGCGGAGGAGGCCCTGGCCGACGGCGCGCCGATTCTGCACGAGCGGCTCGCCACACTCGACTCGCCGATGGGCCCCGGCGGGATGCTCGACGACGATGAGGCCGGCCCGCCCACCAACGTGGCGCGCCGCTTCGTCCACGAGCTCGGCGATCCGGACACCGGTTTCGGCGAAGCCGACGTGATCGTGGAGCGGCGCTACCGCACCGAGGCGGTGCATCAGGGCTACATCGAGCCGCACTCGGCGACGGTGTACTGGGACAAGGACAAGATCACGGTCTGGACGAGCACGCAGGGGCACTTTGGCATCCGCGAGCAGGTGGCCAAGGTCGTGGGGGTCCCGGTCTCGAAGATCAAGGTGATCCCGATGGAGATCGGCGGCGGGTTCGGGGGGAAGACGATCGTCTACGTCGAGCCGGTTGCGGCGGTGCTGTCGCGGAAGACGGGGCAGCCGGTGAAGGTCACGATGTCGCGGACCGAGGTCTTCTTCGGGACGGGGCCGACGTCGGGGACCGACATCACAATGAAGATCGGGGCGACGAACGCCGGGCGGATCACCGCCGCCACGGCGGATATGGTGTACGAGGGCGGGGCCTATCCGGGGTCGCCGCTGGCGTCGGGGTCCCGCTGCATCTTCGCGGCCTACGACGTCGCCAACCTGCGGGTCGACGCCCGCGACGTGGTGGTGAACAAGCCGAAGGTCGCCGCCTACCGCGCGCCGGGGGCGCCCGCCGCGGCCTTCGCGGCGGAGCAGGCGGTCGACGAGCTCGCCCGCGCCCTGAAGATGGACCCCATCGAGCTTCGCCTCGCCAACGCGGCGCGGGAGGGCACGCGCCAGGTCACCGGCCCCAAGTTCGGCTCGATCGGATGCGTGGAGACGCTGGAAGCGGCGAAGGAGCACGCGCACTATGCCGCTCCGGTCGGCGGCGCTAGCCCTCCGAAGGGAAAGCGGCGCGGCCGCGGCTTCGCCATCGGCTTCTGGGGAAACAACGGAGGCCCGTCGGCCTGCGTGGCCAGCGTAAACCAGGACGGCAGGGTGAGCCTCATCGAGGGCTCGCCCGACATCGGCGGGAGCCGCGCCGCTATCGCCATGCAGTTCGCCGAGGTCCTCGGCCTCCGGGCGGAGGACGTCAGCCCCGCCGTGGTAGACACCGACTCGATCGGCTTCACCTCGCAGACCGGCGGCAGCAGCGTGGCGTACAAGACCGGCTGGGCAGCGTACGAGGCGGCGCAGGACATCAAGCGCCAGATGATCGAGCGCGCCGCCCTGGTCTGGGGCGCCTCGGCGGAGGACGTGGAGTACGAGGACGGCGGCCTGCGCCACAGGTCGGACCCCGAGCTCAGGATTACGTTCGCCGAAATCGCGGCGCGGCAGATGAAGACCGGCGGGCCCATCGTGGGCAAGGCGGCGACGAACATGCTGCGCCACGGCGGCGCCTACTCGGCCCACGTCGCCGACGTGGAGGTGGACCTAGAGACGGGCAAGGTCGACGTGCTCCGCTACACCGTGGCGCAGGACGCGGGGAAGGCCGTCCATCCCAGCTACGTGGAGAGCCAGATGCAGGGCGGCGCCGTCGCGGGCATCGGCTGGGCGCTCAGCGAGGAGTATTACTTCGACGAGGCGGGGGAGCTGCGGAACCCGACGTTCCTCGACTACCGCATGCCCACGAGCCTGGACGTGCCCATGATCGACACGGTCATCGTGGAGAAGCCGCACGACGGGCACCCCTTCGCGGTGCGCGGGGCCGGCGAGGTCCCCCTCGTGCCGCCGATGGCGGCGGTGGCCAACGCCGTCTACGACGCGACGGGTGTCCGCATGACGAGTCTGCCATTGTCGCCGGCCAAGGTGCTGGAAGCCCTGTGGGAGCACGAGCGGTCGAACGGGAAGGGGTAGGCGTGCCCGAGGCATGGATTCCGACACAGATGCAGGGCCTCACCGGCGGCGTCCGACGGGTGCAGGCGCCGGGCGGCACGGTGGGCGAGGTCGTCGCCGAACTCGAACGGCGCTTCCCCGGCATCGAGGCGCGGCTGGTGCTTGAGGGGGACGTGATGCCGGGGATGTCGGTGGTCGTTGACGGCGACCAGACCCACCTCGGCCTACTGCAGCCGGTGGAGGAATCAAGCGAAGTGCATTTCATCCCCGCCGTGGGCGGCGGCTCGCCGCGGCGGCTGAGCGGGAGGTTGCGATGAAGGTCGAGTACCCGGTGCAGGTGGGGTCGATGCTGTACACGCTGGTGGAGCCCCACGTGGGGTTCGAGAAGGAGTACAACCGCTGGTACGAGCGGGACCACTTCTACGCGGGCTGCATGATCGGCCCCTACCTCTTCGCCGGCCGCCGGTGGGTGGCCACCCGCGACCTCAAAGACCTGCGTTTCCCCCAGGACAGCCCCTTCGCCAAGCCGGCGGACGCGGGCTCCTATCTTTCGATCTACTGGCACCTGAAGGGCTACCACGCCGAGAAGTCGGCCTGGTCGAGGCCGCAGGTGCACTGGCTCTACGCCAACGACCGGGGGTTCAAGGAGCGGACGCACGTCCACACGTCGAACTATTGGTACGACTGGCGCTTCTACCGCGACGAGGACCCCGTGCCCATCGAGCTCGCGCTCGATCACCGGTACAAGGGGCTGGTGTCGATCGCGACGATGCCCAACGGCGAGGTCGCCCGCGAGGAAGTCGACCAATGGTTCCAGGGCCGCTATCTGACAGACTTCATGAAGGACTCGCCGGTGGCCTCCTGCGCCGCATGGTCGGCGGTCCTGCCTAAGAAGAGCGAGCGCGGGGCGCCGATGGAGATTCCGTCGGTGGAGAATCCGGAGCTCGCGACCTTGCAGCTCTATTTCCTGGAAGCCGACCCACGGGAATGCTGGGACAAGTTCCTCAAGCTGAGCGCCGACCTCGGCGAATCGGGGTTGGGCCGGGTGGTCTTCGCCGCGCCGTTCATCCCGACCGTCGTCGGCACGGATACGTATACCGACCAACTCTGGTAGGAGACCGTCAATCATGGCTACCACCCCCACCGTCAACACGATGCGCGGGCCGAAGCCCACCGCCGACCTTGGCTTCACCCTGATGCACGAGCACGTGTTCGTGCATTCGGCGGGCGTGATGGACAACTGGCCGCACCTCTGGGACCGCGACGCCGAGATCCAGAATGCCATCACCGCGCTCAACGAGGCGAAGGCGAACGGCGTCGATACGATCCTCGACCTCACCACCATCGACTTGGGGCGCGACATCGCGCGGCTCAAGGAGGTCGCCGACCACGTAGACCTGAACATGATCGTGGCCACGGGTCTCTGGCTCGACGCGCCGCGCTCCATCTCCAGGATGAGCCCCGCAGAGATGGCCGATCTCTTCATTCACGACATCGAGGAGGGGATCGGCGACACGGGGGTCAAGGCGGGGGCGATCAAGGTCGCCTCCGAGCCCGTCGTGGACGGGCCGAACGCGCAGATCCTGAAGGCGGCGGCGATGGCGCACCGGAAGACGGGCGTCCCAATCTCGACGCATACCTTCGTCCGCAACGCCAGCGGCCTCGCGCAGCAGAACGTCTTCGAGCGGGCCGGCGTTGATCTCAGCCGGGTGGTGATTGGGCACACCGGCGACAGCGAAGACCTGGAGTACGTCGAGGCCATCGTGAAGCGCGGGAGCTATATTGGGATGGACCGGTTCGGACTTGGGCTCTCGACGGAGCGGCGCGCCGCGGTGGTGGCGGAGCTGTGCGAGCGCGGCCACACCAACCGGATGGTACTGTCCCACGACTCGAGCTGCTACATGGCGCTGGGCGCGCCGGACCCCGACCGTCCGTGGCAGGTCAACTACGGCCTCGTCCGCCGCGAGGTGATTCCGCTCCTGCTCGACCTGGGCGTCACGGAGGCGCAGGTCGTGGAGATGACGGTGGAGAACCCACGGCGCATCTTCGAGGCGCAGGGCGGATACTAGCCCCAAGCAACGGTCCCGAAGGAGGACGAGATGCCAAACGAGCAGCCCTTGTCGCTTCTGCTGCCGACGCCTGAGCCCCGCACGGGCGGCGCGCCCCCCGCGCCCCGCCTGACGAGCCTTCGCGGGAAGACCATCGGCGTCATCAACAATCAATGGTGGTCGTTTAACGTGACGCTGGAGCAGTTCGAGGAGCTGCTGTACGAGCGGTACGAGATCGGGGGCGTCGTCACCAAGCTCACCGAGCCCGGCATCCCCCTCACCCCGGAGGCGATGGAGGACCTCACCGCGAAGGCCGACGCGGTGGTCAACGGGCTGGGCAACTGAGGCTCGTGCACGGCGTGGTGTATCCACGACAGCATCGAGATCGAGAAGCGGGGCATCCCGACGGTGACGATGAGCACGAAGGCCTTTCAGGCGCTGGCGGCGGCCTCGGCGAAGGGGCGGGGGATGCCGGCGCTACCTCAGGTCATCTTCCCCTTCCCCTATGACACGCTTGAAGAAGAGAATGTCCGCGAGATCGCCTACCGCGCGTTGGACGACGCCGTCGCCGCCCTGCTGGTGCCGGACCGGGGCGTGGTGAACGTGCCGGCGGGCGAAGGCGAAGGATAGACACCGTGACCGACGTACCTCTCACCTCCACTCGGGTCTCCGCGGGCGGCTACGATGAAGCCCAGGATTACTTCTACGCCCAAGGTATGACCGACGGCCTGCCCATCACGCCGCCGACGGAGGAGCGGGTGGCGGCGATGGTAGCCGCGTCGGGGCGGGCAGCGGACGAGTCGCTGGGCACGGTGCACCCCGCGGTGGCCGAGGCCACCGTCGAGAAGGTGGCAGTGAACGCGGTGATGGCGGGCTGCCTTCCCGAGTATATGCCGGTGGTCGCCGCTGCCGTCGAGGCGATGACCGAGAAGGAGTTCCTGCTCTACAGCATCCAGACCACCACGAACCCCGTGGGCGTGGGAGTGATCGTGAACGGACCGATCCGCAACGAGATCGGGATCAACTCCGGCGCGGGCTGTCTGGGGCCGGGCAGCCGGGCGAACGCCTCTATCGGGCGCGCGGTCCGGCTTATTCTGCTCAACATCGGGGGCGCGGCGCCGGGCGAGGTCGACAAGGCCACGCAGGGCTTCCCCGGCAAGTTCGCGCTGTGCTTCGGCGAGAACGAGGAGGCCAGCCCCTGGGCGCCGCTGCACGTCGAGCGCGGGTTCGGCGCCGAAGAGAGCTGCGTCACCGTGATCGCGCCCAACGCCACGCTGAACTGCACCTACGGCGACCGCCTCATGGCGGAGGGGGGAATGGCCGCCTTCGCGGCGACGATGACGGCGCCGGCGATCACGCAGTTTTCGCTCTTCACCGGCGAGCCGCTGGTCGTCCTGAACCCTGGCCACGCCCGCGCCCTGGCGGAGGGGGGCTGGTCGAAGGACGACGTCAAGCGCTACTTCCACGAGCACACCCGTCTGCCCGGTGACCGCATCCATGCGACGGCGAAAAGCCGTCGCGACACCCGCCCCGATCTGATCGTCGACGGCATGTATCCAATGGTGCAAACGCCGCAACACTGGATGATCGCCGTGGCCGGGGGCGACGGCGGGCTGCACTCGACCTACATGCCGTCGTTCGGGTCGCCCAAGTCGGTCACGAAGCTGATACGACGGTAGCAATGCCGCTTCCCTTTTCGAACGTGGGTCGGCTGGCGCGGTGCCATTCCATCGCCGACCTGCGGCGGCTCACCAAGCGGCGCCTTCCGCGGGCCGTGTTCGACTACGCCGACGGCGCCGCCGAGGACGAGGTCACGGCGCGCCGCAACGAGGCGGCGTTCGAGGACTACGAGCTGCTGCCCCGCGTGCTAAGGGACGTGTCGTCCGTCGATCTCTCCACAACCGTGTTGGGGGCGCCGGTCTCGATGCCGGTGCTGCTCGCGCCGACGGGTATGACGCGGCTCTTCCACCACGACGGCGAGACCGCGGCGGCGCGGGCCGCCCACCGGGCGGGCGTGGTCTACACCCTCTCCTCGCTGAGCACGGTGTCGATCGAGGACCTCGCCGAGGCGTCGGACGGGCCGCGCTGGTTCCAGATCTACGTGTGGAAGGACCGGGAGCTCGTCCGCGAGTTCTTCGACCGCTGCCGCGCCGCGGGCTACGACGCGCTCATGCTCACCGTGGACATGCCCGTGCTGGGACAGCGGGAGCGCGACCTGCGGAACGGCATGACCATCCCGCCGTCGCTGACCCTGCGGTCGGCCTTCGACGCGGCGCTGCATCCCTCCTGGTGGTGGAACTTCCTCACCAAGCCGCGTATCGGGTTCGCCAACGTGGCCGGCAAGGGCGACGCGGGCCGCGGCGACCTCACCGCCCTGTGGACCTACATCAACACCCAGTTCGACCCCTCGGTAACGTGGCGCGACCTGGAATGGATGATCGGGGAGTGGAACGGCCCGTTCGCGGTGAAGGGGATACTCGACCCGGAGGACGCGGCGCGGGCCGCTTCGCTGGGGGCCCAGGGGATCGTGGTGTCGAACCACGGCGGTCGGCAGCTCGACCATGCACCCGCCGCGCTCGACGCCCTCCCGGCGGTCGTCGAGGCGGTGGCGGGCCGGGCCGAGGTCATCCTCGACGGCGGCGTCCGGCGCGGCGCGGACGTGGCCAAGGCGCTGGCCCTCGGCGCGCGCGCCTGCGCCATCGGCCGCGCCTACCTCTACGGCATCGGCGCCGGCGGCGAACAAGGCGTCGACCGCGCCCTCGAACTGCTGCGCACCGAGCTGCGCCGCGCCCTGGCGCTCCTCGGCTGCGCCAGCGTCAGCGATCTAGGCGCCGAGCACGTGCGCCGGCGGGGGTACTCGCCAGTTGAGTCAGGGCCGGAAATAGTCTAACATAGACTAGTAGGTCGCTGAGGCATGTCTTGCTGAGTCCCAAACCAAACCGTGTCTGGACCGTGGCCGAGGCGAAGGCCCGGCTATCTGAGATCCTGCGCCTCGCCGAAAAGGAGGGACCGCAGCGCATCGGCACCCGGCGTCCGTTCATCGTCGTACCCGCCGACGCGTGGTACGAGAAGACCGGGCCCCAGAAGCCGCTGGGGCAGTGGCTGGTCGACAACATGCCGCGAGGGGTGAACTTTGAGGCGCCGGACCGCGGTTCGAATCGGCAGATTCCATTCGTCGACGAAGAAGACGCGTGACGGGCTACCTTCTGGACACCAACGTCGTCTCCGAACTGACGAGGGACGCGCCAGACCCCCATGTCGTCAGGTTTCTGGAAGAACAAGCCGACGTATGGCTGTCGTCCATTCTCATCCACGAGGTGGAGTACGGCTTGCGGTTGCTTCCGCAAGGGAGGCGCCGCAGTCGGCTCTCTGCGATGCAATCGCGAGTCATGTCGGCGTATGGGAATCGCGTCTTGCCTCTGGATACGGCGGCGGCGGAGTGGGCCGCCAGGTTCCGGGCGGCCGCCCGTCGCGCCGGGCGGACCATCGACTTGGGCGACGTCCTCGTCGCCGGCATAGCTAGGGCGCATGACCTTGCCGTGGCCACCCGCAACAGTGGTGACTTCGAGACTCTGGACGTTGAGGTCCTCAACCCTTGGAACTACCCCTAAGCAGAACATCAACCAGGCCGGGGACCTGTGGCTTGAAACGGCGCGGGAGTTCGGCGACCCTATTCCGGAGCCGAAGGGCGAGCGCCTAATGCTGGCGTGACGCTCCGTCCTGATAAGCTAGCGTTCAGGCCCTTGGAGGCCGTCATGGTGCAAACGCTGAAGCGAGAGATCACCGTCATCGATCCCTCGGGGCACGTCTGGCGCGAGCCGACTGCCCTGGCGAAGCGGGTCGAGTCCTTCGAGGGCAAGACCGTCGGTTTGCTTGACGACGGCGTATCCGACAGCCACATCGTCCTCGAGCGCATCGGCCAGCTCTTACAGGAGCGGGACGGGGTCGGCCGGGTCATCCTGATGCGCAAGCCCAATCTCTCGGCGCGAGTCCCGCGGGACATGTACGAGGAGCTGAAGGCGCAGGTCGACTTCATGGTCATCGGGGTCGGGGCCTGAGGCTCGTGCACGTCGTGCTGTATGCACGACGCGATCACCTTCGAGACCGATGGCATCCCCGCGGCCGTCGTGATCCTCGATGTATTCAAGGAGCTGGCGTTCATGAAGCGCCGCCACTTCGGCTGTGAGGAGTTCGAGCCCGTGATCCTTCCCGGCTATATCGGCGACCCCGAGGTCAACCGGGCCAAGGGCGAAGAGGCTTATTCCGGCGTGGTCCGATGGCTGACCGAAGGGGCGTTGGCCCCGAAGGCGTCCCAGCCCGTGACGGCCGCGGCCGGCCTCTAGCAACCCATGGCTGAACTCGGCGAAGCGGCGGTCACCTTCACCACGTCCGATAGCTGGGACTCCTGCATCGACACGATCGAGGAGTTCTACCGCAAGGGCTGGACCGACGGCCTGCCGGTGATTCCGCCCACGCCGGACCTCATCCAACGCATGGTCGAGGGGTGCGGGCGCGACCCGCAGGAAGTCCTGGGCCCCGTGCCGCCTCGAATGGGGCTGGCCACCGTCGAGACCGTGGCCGCGAACGCCGTGATGGCGGGCTGCCGGCCCGACTACTTCCCGGTTGTCCTGGCCGTCGTGGAAGCGGCCCTCGACGCGCGTTTCAACCTGAACGGACTGCAAGCGACGACGCATCCCGCGGGGCCGCTCGTGATCATCAGCGGCCCTGTCGTGAAGGACCTCGACATCAACTACGGCACCAGCGCCTTCGGGCCCGGCTTTCGCTCCAACGCCACCATTGGACGGGCGCTGCGCCTCGTCATGATGGTCCTCGGCGGCGGCTACCCCGAGACCGGGGACAAGTCCGTCCTGGGGTCACCAGGGAAGTACATCTATTGCATCGGCGAGTCGCCCGACGCGCCCTGGGGACCGCTCCACGGGGACTTCGGCGTCGATAGCCCCAGCGGCGTCACCGTGATCGGCTGCGACAGCCCCGTTCAGTACGGCGGGGCGCGCAACGCCGACGCGGCCTTGTTGGACATGGTCGACCAGGTCCAGGTCTGCTGGCACACGATCCGCCGCGGGGGCGAGGTCCTCTTCGTCCTCAACCCGCTTGTGGCGAGGTCATTGCACGACGCCGGCTGGTCGAAGCGGGATATCGGCGAGCATGTTCACGAGCAGGCGCGGGTGCCGCTGAAGAGTATGCTGCGCCGCGGGCGCCTACAGTGGGACGCCGGGGCGCCCGAGGACGTCTGGCCCGCGAGCCCCGACGAGGTTGACGAGGCGACCATGCTGTCGGTGCTGCGTAAGCCGGAGCACCTGCTCATCACCGTGGCGGGCGGGCTCCAGGCCACGTTCTGCGCCTGCATCCAGGCCTGGGGTTATATGGGCGGCTGGGCTACGAGCCGGCCGATCAGGACGGGCTCCGCCTAGCGGTCAGTCCTTGCGCAGGTTGCCGGCCTCGTCGCGGCTTACGCCGGTGGCCGCAGCGGCGCCGAGGACCGCCGGAGACCAGGTGACCTTGCCGGGGTCGGCGCCGCCGATCACGGTGAGAAGGACAGCCTCGTCGTCGCCGACGTTGCGAAAGCCGCGCATGACGCCGGACGGCACGGAGAAGGTGTCGAGCGGCCCCAGCGTCACGCGCTCGGCGCCGTCGTCACCCCAGTAGATCTCCCATTGACCGGAGAAGGGGATGAAGACCTCGACGGTCTCGTGGCTGTGGAGCGCCGCGCCGTGGCCCGGCTTGGCTCTGATGCCGCCGACGTTGAAGTCGTGCGGCGCGGCGATGGCGGGGCGGTCGGCGGGGTCTTCGGTGACGCCCTTGCCGATGATGCGGAAGTTCTCGCGCTCGTGGCCGGGGAGCTTGCTATCGACGAAGGCCTGCCGGTTGGCGCGCAGGTCGTCGAACCGGGCGATGCGGTCGGTCATGTCGTGGCTCATGGTTGGCTCCTTCTTTGCTTTGGCGCCCTGGATGGCTGATGCACGGACCGGCGGGCTCCGGCGAGGTTGGGCGGCCCCCGCCGCCCCCCGCCCTCACCCCAACCCTCTCCCAGCGGGAGAGGGCGTAGGATTCCCCGCTCACGCTGCTCTCGTGCGACCGGGGCGGTCCGGCGCGGCCGCCGTCACGGGTACCGCTGCCTGGTCCACCGGCGGGCCTTGACCGGAAGGCCGTCGTCGTCGGGGCATGCCGGTGACGATGGCGAGCCCGGCCGCCGCAATGATACCGGCGGCGACGAGGTAGGCGTTGCTCAGGCCGGCGACGAAGCCGTCGACGAGGCGCGGGTCGGGGATGGCGCCCTCCTCGCGGAAGACGCCGATGTCGGGGTCTATGCCCATGCTCGTGATGCCGAGGGTCACGACGATGGTCGCGATGGCGATGCCTACGTTCAGGCCGGTGGCCCGGGCCAGGTTGGCGAAGCTGGTGGCCACGCCCATCCGCGCGGCCCCGACCGAACTGACGATGCCGCTGTTGTTGGCGGGGCCCAAGAGGCCGTTGCCCATCCCCTGCAGCATGAGCGGAATGATGAGGAGCACGAGGGACGTCTCGGGATCCAACCGCGTGAAGATGAGGTAGGACGCCATCATCAACGAGGCGCCCGCGGCCGCGGGCCAGCGCGATCCTATCCGGTCGGCGATACGTCCGCCGATGAGGCCGAAGAGGCCGAGCATCATCATTTGCGGGGCCAGGATGAGGCCGGTGGCGCGCGGCGAGTAGTCGAGGACGCCCTGCAGGTAGAAGGGCAGCATAACGGGCGTGATCGCCAGGGTAATGAAGGTGAGGAACATCCCCAGGCTGCCCATGGAAAAGGCCCGGTTGCGAAAGAGGCGCAGGTCAATCATGGGAGAGGGATGCCGAAGCTCGACGAGCACCAGGGCGGCGAGGGCGCACCCGGCAGCCGTGCCGGGCACGATCACCATGGCGGAGCCCCAGCCTGTCCTGGGCCCCGAGGTCAGCATGAGTATCGCGCCGACGATGGCTCCGGCGGCGAACACCATGCCCAGCCAATCGAGGCGTCGCACGCTGGGCGCGGCGTCGGGCGTGTCCTTTTGGAGCCGTAACTGAACAAACACGGTGCCGAACAGGGCGATCGCGGCGGTGAAAAGGAAGACGCTGCGCCAGCCGACGGCGTCGACGAGCAGGCCGCCGAAGACCGGCCCCGAAACCATGCCCACGGCCACCGTGCCGGTGAGGAATCCCAGGGTGCGGCCGCGTTGTTCCGGCGGAGCGGCGTTGACGAGGGACGCCCAGCCGACCCCGGTGATCACACCGCTGCCCACGCCCTGGAGGCCGCGCGCCGCGAGCAGCTGAGGCAGGCTCCCAGAGGCAGCACAAAGGAGGGCGCCGGCGGCGAAGAAGACGAACCCGGCTACGAAGAGGCGCTTCCTGCCCAGCGCGTCGCCCACCGCCCCCGCGGGGAGCAGGAAGGCCGCCGAGGCGAGGACGTGAACGACGACGACCCACTGGATGGACGGCAGGTCGGCGTCGAAGTGGTTGGCGATGGTGGGGACGGCGATATTGGTGAGGCCGAAGTCGGCCGCGGTGACGTAGACGCCCGCCCCCACGATGAGGTAGATCGCCCACATGCTGACGCGGCGCTGCGCGCCGGGGGCCTGATTCAACCGTCGCCTGCCTTTTCCACGCTCGCACGAGGGTACCCGAAACCTGAGGGCGTCGGCTAGCGGCAGCGCTTCAAGACAGGCTTCGCCGGGGTGTCGTACAATAGCGCCGCCCGCATCAGTAGGAGCAAAGGCCGGCCGCACTATGAACTTGAAGAAGCTGCATCACATCGCCCTGGCGGTCCACGACATCGACGAGGCGCTCGGCGACTACGCCGACGTGCTGGGACTGCCCCGCACCGACGTCGTCTACGTGGAGTCGCAGCAGGTGAAGGCGACGCTGATTCCCGTCGGGGACGCGGAGATCGAGCTCATCGAGCCGACCGACCCCGAGGGCGGGGTGGCGAAGTTCCTGGAGCGGCGGGGCGAGTCGCTGCACCACGTGTGCTTCGAAGTGCATGACGTGGACGCAGAGCTCGCCGACCTCGACAGCAAGGGCGTCCGGCTCATCGACAAGACCTCGCGGCCCGGGCTCGCCGGCATGGTCGGCTTCCTCCACCCCAAGGCCACGAGGGGCCTGCTGACCGAGCTTTGCACGCCGGTCGAGGGCGACTAGTCCGCGGCGGCGGACGCCGGAGGTGACACGATGGTGAGCGCGCCAAAGGATACGATTCGCGTGCTGGTGGCGAAGCCGGGGCTCGACGGCCACGACCGCGGCGCCAAGGTGATCGCCCGCGCCCTGCGCGACGCCGGCATGGAGGTCATCTACACCGGCATCCGCCAGACTCCGGAGATGATCGTCGAGGCGGCAATCCAGGAAGACGTGGACGTGGTCGGGCTGAGCATCCTGTCGGGCGCGCACCTCGAGCTCTTCCCCCTGATCGTCGGTGGGCTGAAGGCGCAGGGCAAGGACGACGCGCTGATCGTGGCGGGGGGAATCATCCCCGAGGACGACTACGAGCGCCTGCGCGAGATGGGCGTCCACGGCATCTTCGGCCCCGGCAGCACCACCCACGCGATCGCCGACTTCATCAAGCAGGCGATGGCCGAGCGCGCCTAGCTGGTCCGGTTCATCAGGCCCGTCCGGCTAGCGGCGCGGGCGGTTACGGCGGAGGAGCCATGCCCCAGGCCAAGGCCGTCAACTTCACCATGCCCGTCTTTCCCTACGACCGCTGGGGCGGCATCGAGCCGCTGGCGCGGTCGGTAGAGGCGGCGGAGGAACTTGGGTTCTGGGGCGTTCGGCTGCCCGAGCACATCATCATGCCGGTGCGGCCCGGGGTGCCCTCGGTGAGCACCGTCTGGTACGAGAACTTCGTGCTCGGCGCCCACCTGGCGACGCTGACGGAGCGGATCAAGATCGTGTTCAGCGTCATGGTGATCCCGTACCGTCCACCGGTGCAGACGGCGAAGCTGATCGCGACCCTGGACCAGGTGTCCAAGGGCCGGCTGATCGTGGGGACGGGGGTCGGCTGGATGCGCGGCGAGTTCCGCGTCCTCGGGCTATCGCACACCGAGCGGGGCGCGGTGACCGACGATTACCTGGCGGCGATGCGCGAGCTCTGGACCAGCGACGCGCCGTCGTACGAGGGCAAGTACGCCCGCTTCGGGAACATCGCGTTCGAGCCGAAGTGCTATCAGCAGCCCCACGTCCCGCTATGGATCGGGGGCAGCGGGCCGGCGGCGGAGCGGCGGGTGGCGGAGTTCGGCGACGGCTGGATCCCGATGGTCGGGGAGCTGCCGGGGCTGGCGGACGACGTGGCCCGCATCAAGGCGGCGGCGACGGCGCGGGGGCGCGACGGGGAAGCCCTCGACTTCGCCTACGAGGTCTTTTTCGGCGAGCCCGACCCCACCTCGCTGCTGGCCCGGGCGCACGTCACCGGCAAGCAGGCGGCGGAGCGCCCCACCGAGCCGAGTTCGCAAGGGACGCCGGAGGCGGTGCGCGAGCTGGTCCACCGCTACGCCGAGGCCGGCTTCACCAACCTCGGCGTCAACTTCGCCTGGGAGACCCCCGACGACCACCTGCGCCGCCTCGACGCCTTCGCCAACCAGGTCCTGGCCCGCCTGTAGCGGCGGGCAGCGTACCACCGTCGTCGTACTCCCTAAACGAGATCTCTGGCCGAGTAGGGAGCAGCACCCTTCGGGCGCTCGCGCGCCTAGCGGCGCGCGCCCTCTCTCAGTCTCCCCCAGAGGGAGAGGCTTGAGGTGTTCCCCAGGCGAGGAGAGGCCGGAGGGCGCTAGCCCTCGGCCTGATCAGCCATGGCCTCGACGTCGGCGCGCGGTTTTTCAGGGGCGGGGTACCGGCGGGGCGGCTAGAGCAGGGCCGACTGCCGGGGCGGCGGCTCGGCGGGTGCGATGCAGGACGGGCCGTCGTTCTTTACGTAGTTGACGGTGGGGGAGACGACGTAGCATTCCATGGAATGGGCGGGGATCGGTTTCAGGAGCGCGCGCAGGGCGGCGACGTCGCGCGGCGCGGGATCGAGCCAGGCGTCCTCGGCCTCTTCGGGCAGAATGACCGGCATGCGGTCGTGGACGGGGGCCATAAGCTCGTTGGGCGCGGTCGTGATGACGGCGCAGGACTGAACACGCTCGCCCTCCGGCCCACGCCACGACTCCCAGACGCCGGCGAGGGCGAAGAGGCCGCCGCCCTTGAGGGTGAACCTCAGCGGTACTTTCGCGGCGCTCCGCCTGCTCCCGGTCTTGCGCCATTCGTAGAAACCGTCGGCGGGAATCAGGCAGCGGCGGCGCTCGAAGGCCGCGGCGAACATCCGCGACGTCTCGATCTTGTCGTCGCGGGCGTTGATCGCGGGCGGGCCTTTCGGCCCCGTCTTGGACCAGTAGGGGACAAGCCCCCAGCGCATGACCTCGCCGTGGTTACGGGCGCCTCCGTCCGAGGCACGCCGGCGAACCGCGACGACGGCGTCGGTGGGGGCGATGTTGTAGCGCCGCGAGATGGCGAGGTCCCGCTCGGGGAAGTCGAAGCGTTGCTGCACCTCGTCGAGGTCGGCGGTGAGGGTGAAGCGTCCGCACATCGGGGCGTCTCGGCTTCCGGTCCCGCTACGCGGTCTCGGCGCTGATGAGAATGAAGGCCATGGTGCAGGGAACGTCGCCGTTGTTGTGCCAGGCGTGGCCCGTGCCGCGCTGCACAACGCAGTCGCCGGCCCGCAGGTGGACGGCGCCGTCGTCGAGCATCATGTCGATCTCGCCGGCGACGACGATGCCGTAGTCGATGGTGTTGGTGGTGTGGAAGCCGGCACGGTCGGGGTCGTACTCCCCGCCGGTGCGGTCGAAGCGCCGCGCCATGTCGGCCTGGACTTCAGGGGTGATGCGCTCGTAGCCGCGGGGGGCGAAGGTGACGAGGCGGCAGACGGAGCCGCCCTTGGGAGGCACGAGGGCGCTGCCGGCGGAGTCAAGCTGGTCGGGGCGGGTGAGGTCGGGCTTGGGGCCGGGCTCCTCCCACACTTCGCTGATTACGAGCGGCCCGAAGTCGAAGTGGGCCGCGGTGGGCTCATCGAGCATGACGCGGGACCGGCCGTCCTCGCCGTTCACGGTTACGACACGTCTGGCTTGCATAGTGGACTCCTTCTCATAGGTCGAGCTTGACACGCTCGGCGAGGCGGCGGGTCATGCCGGGGACGGCGGCGATCTCCTCCAGCGTGGCGTCGCGGACTGCCTGGACGGAGCCGAAGCGCCGCAGGAGGGCCTTCTTGCGGCGGGGGCCGATTCCCCGCACGTCGTCCATCGCCGAGCGGACGCTTTTCTTCGAGCGCAGGTTGCGGTGGTAGGTGATGGCGAAGCGGTGGGCCTCGTCGCGCATGCGCTGGACAAGATAGAGCGCCTGGGAGTTGCGGGGCAGCGCGACGGGCTCGGCCATCTCGGGGATGTGCACCAGCTCCTCTTTCTTGGCGATGCTCGCGAGGGGCACGCCGCCGAGCCCGGATTCCAAGAGAACCTCCAAAGCGGCGTTGAGGTGCCCCCGCCCCCCGTCGATGAGGACGAGCTCGGGCATGACGCCCCAGCCCTTGGGGTCGGGCGCGGCGTCCGCCTCTTCGTCGCCGTTCGAGGCGGCGAGGCGTTTTCCGGCGCGCGAGAAGCGGCGGCGCAGCATCTCGCGCATCATGGCGTAGTCGTCGGAGCCCTCGACGGTCTTGATCTTGAAGCGCCGGTAACGGGAGGGGCTGGGGCGGCCGTCCTCAAACACCGCCATGCTGCCCACGGCGTTGGACCCCTGGATGTTGGAGATGTCGTAGGTCTCGATGCGGCGCGGAGGCGCGGGAAGGCTCAGAGCCTCTTCGAGCTCGTCGAGGGCGGCGGAGACCTTCTCGGTATCGGCGAGCCAGCGGGCGCGGCGGCGGTCGAGCCCCTCGCGGGCGTTGCTGGCGACGAGCTCGACGAGGCGCCGCTTATCGCCGCGCTGGGGCTTGTGCAGCCGGACGCGGCGGCCCCGCCGCGATTCCAGCGCCTCGATCAGCGCCTCGCGCTCCGGCGGGTCGTGCTCGACGAGTACCTCGCCGGGCACGTGGGCGGCGGTGGGGTAGTACTGATTGGCGAACTCGCCGACAATCGTCGCGGGCGACTCGCCGCGCGCGCCGGCCAGGATGAAGTGGTCGCGGCCGGTGAGCTTGCCTTCGCGGATAAAGAAAACCTCGACCCACGCCTCGTCGTCGCTTTGGGCCACGGCGATGACGTCCTGATCCTTGGCGCCGACGGTCACCGCCTTCTGCTCCTGGGAGACCTTCTCGATGGCCCGCAGCTGATCGCGCAGGGAGGCGGCGCGCTCGAACTTCAGTCCCTCGGCGGCGTCATGCATCTGGCGGTTGAGAGCGCGGAGCACGTCGTCATGCTTGCCTTCCAGGAAGAGCATGACCTGATCGATAACCTCGCGGTACTCCCCGTGCGATGCGTAGCCGACGCATGGGGCGACGCAGCGCTTGATGTGGTATTCGAGGCAGGGACGAGGATCGTCGCCGGTGATCTTCTTGGTGCAGGAGCGGTAGGGGAAGAGGCGCTTGAGGAGCGCCATCGTCTTCCGCATCGAGCTCGCGCTGGCGAAGGGGCCGAAGTAGCGGGCACCGTCGTTGACGACCCGCCGTGTGATGTCGAGGCGGGGGAAGTCGTCGTTGAGGTCGATCTTGATGTAGGGGTAGTTCTTATCGTCCTTGAGGCGGACGTTGAAACGCGGCTGGTGGCGCTTGATGAGGTTGTTTTCGAGGAGCAGGGCCTCGGCTTCGGAGTCGGTGACGATGTACTCGAAGTCCTCGACGCGGGGCATCATCTCGCCGAGCTTGATGGTGAGGGCGAAGGAGGCGTCGGCGTTCGAGGCGAAATAGGAGCGCAGCCGGCTGCGCAGGCTGGCGGCCTTGCCGACGTAGAGGACACCGCCGCCGGCGTCCTTCATGAGGTAAACGCCGGGCTTGACGGGAACGGCGGCGAGAAGCTGAGCGGCGCGTTGGGAATCCATGGCGACCTGCGCCCCTATCCTACCAGCCGCAGGCGGGGCAAGGACGCAGGCGCGCGGCTAAAGGACGAAAGCAAGCACGATGAGCGCCGCCACGAGCACCGTTCCAGCCTTCACCGTCAGGGTGAGGTCGGACCTGAGATAGGGCATACGGAGAGCGGCGGCGCGCCGGGCCGGCGCAGGGGCGGCACGGGCCGCCGGCTGGGGCACGGAGGCGGGAGCTTCCGCCTGAGACACCGAGAACTCGGGGAGGTTTTCGGCGGAGGCGGGCGCGGCGGCAGGCCTGGGCGCGGCGGTCTTTCCGGCGGGGGGCGTCATTGGCGACCCCTCGGGCGCGCGGTAGACGGACGTCCTAGACGTCTTCTTCTTCTTGGAGAGCGCCGCCTGTCGGGCAGCTACGCGTTTCGATTTTCTCGGCATAGGATGTACCCCCGAAGCTCAATTATAGGGATCGCGCCTCCGGGGCGGCAAGCGAGAGGCTAGGCCTCGACAAGCTGGCGCTGGACCTCCTCGGCAGAGTCGACCACGATGCGGGCGGCGTGGGCGATGCCGAGGCGGTCGGCGTTGAGGAAGAGATGGTACAAGTCGGGCTCTTCGGTGTTGACCTTGAAGAACTTCTTGTACCACTTGACTCGGCTCTCTTCGAAGTCCTGCACGTACTTGTGGGCGTCGGCTTCGGAGAGGCGCTCGCGCTGCATGATCTCGGCGACGCGCGATTCGAGGCTGGCGACGACGTAGACGTGCAGGGAGTTCGGCAGGTCGTGGAGAATGACGTTGCTGCCCCGTCCGATCATGACCACATTGCCGGTCAGCGCCTCGTCCTCGATCACGGAGGTGATCGCCTCGATGTAGCGGTCGTCGTTGAGGCGCTCACGCTGGTTGTGGGCGGGCTCGGCGGCTTCGGCCATGGTCCGCGACATGAGGACCTCGATGCCGGTGGGACCGAGGAAGGGGTCGCCGGCGGAGCCCGCCGCCGCCGACTTTTCGAGGAAGTTTTGGAAGAACTGCGCCAAGCGTTCGCGGCCCTTGATCGCGCGCTCGTCTTTCTGGGCGATCTCGTGGATTGGGGCGCCGCTGCGCTGCGCCGCTTGGGCGATGATCTGGTTGTCTACGTAATCGGCGCCGAGGGACCGGGCGACTTCGAGACCGATCTTCTTGATGGGGCTACCTTGACGTCCCGCGATCGTGACTACCGGCATGGGACCCTCCTCCCGTCGGCCAGCTTACGCCGCCGCCAGCTTGTCTCGCATCAGTCCGCCTCTGGTCTATGACTTCTTGTAGCACACAGGCCCGTAAGCTACAAGCGCACGAAAACAGCCGTTGCACGTTGATTGCGTCCTAAAATACGTCTCATACGGCGTCTTTCGTCGACCATATTATGTTAGATCGCGCGTATTAGCCACCACCGCCCGCGTCGATGGCTTTGACCTTATCGATATTGGCACGCTCGCTTTCGTCGATTTCCGCGGCGAGCCAGGCGTCGATGATCTCTTCGGCGACGGTGGGGGCAGTGAGGCGCAGGCTCATGCAGAGCACGTTGGCGTCGTTCCAGCGGCGGGCGCCGCGGGCCGTCTCGGCGTCGGCGCAGAGGGCGGCGCGGATGCCGGGGACTTTGTTGGCGGCGATGGAGACGCCGGTGCCCGTCCAGCAGAAGAGGAGGCCCTGATCGAAGTCGCCCTGGGCGACGCGGGCGCCGACCTCGGCCGCGACGTCGGGCCATTGCGGGCTGGACGCACCCAACGCCCCAAAGAGATCGACGTTCAGCCCGCGGCGTTCAAGCGCGGCGACAACGCCGTCGGTGAGGGTGGTGCGCTCGTCGCTGCCGACGGCGATGGTCCCGGGGCGGGGGGCCGCGTTCACGGCCCGGCACCAGGGTGGAATGGCGCGGCGCTAGCTGGCGCGGGGGTGGGCCTTGGCGTATTCGTCGCGCACGTGGTCGGAGGTGAGGTGGGTGTAGACCTGCGTCGTGGAGATGTTGGCATGGCCGAGCAGCTCCTGGACGTTCCTCAAGGGGGCGCCGCCGCGCAGCATATGCGTGGCGAAGCTGTGGCGCAAGACGTGCGGTGTGATGTGGGCTTTGATGCCGGCGCGCTCGGCGTAGTTCTTGAGGATGAGCCAGAAGCCCTGACGGGTGAGGCGCTGGCCGCGGCGGTTGAGGAAGAGGGCGCGATCGTCGATCGAGCGGGCGAGCCGGACGCGTCCGCTTTCCAGATAGGTCGTGAGGCTCTTGAGGGCCTCCCGATGAATGGGCAGGATGCGCTCTTTCGCCCCCTTACCCATGCACCGCACCATGCGCCCCTCGATGTTGACGTTCTCGACGTTCAGCGACACGAGCTCGGTGACCCGCATGCCGGTCGCGTAGAGCAGTTGGAGGAGCGCTTCGTCGCGGACGGTCTCGGCGGCCCACCCACGGCGGCGGGGCTGGGCGAGGATCAGGTCGACCTCCTGCCGGGAGAGCACCTTGGGAAGAGGACGACCGATTTTGGGAGAGGAGAGCTGCTCGGAGGGGTCTTCTTTCACGACGCCCTCATCGACTAAGAAGCTAAAGAAGGACTTGAGCGCGGCGATCTTGCGGGCGATGGTGGTGGAGGCATAACCGCGGTCGCGGAGGCTGACGACGTAGTCGGAGAGCAGGGCGGGGGTGACGCTGGGCCAGCCGGCGAAACCGACCTTGGGCTCGGTGAACTCGCAGAGTTGGGACAAGTCGTTCTGGTAGGCCTGACGGGTATTTAGGGAGAACCCCTTCTCTGCAGTGAGAAATTCAAGATAGTCGCGAACCTGATCCTGCATGGAGCCCTCCCGCGCCGCCGGGCCAACCCGAGGCTGGGTCAAACGCTTTACTTACTTAAACAAAGTTTAGAACTAATTTAACGTAAAGTCAAACCTGACGGCGGCGCTCGGCGGCCTCTCGCCTTCTTGCGACGGGAGCCTCGCGCGGCGGAAAAAGAAGAACGCCCCGGCCGGGGGCGTTCTTGTCGAGCGCGGACGATTTCGCGGCGGGCCTCGCGGTTAGCGGAACCTCCCCGCGTGGGCCATGCCGTTGCTAATTGGCTCGTTGAGGTACACGTCGCCGTTCCTGATTTTCAGGTTGTACCCACAGTCGGGGTTGGTACACACCCAGGCCTTGTAGTGAATCGCCGCTCCTTGGCTCCCGAAATCGGAGAGCGGCACCAGATCGCCCAAGTCGCACTTCTGACACTTTGGGAACTCCATGACGACCGTCACCTCCCACCTTTCGCGCTTTGGTGATTCGCGCGATGTGCGAGTATAGCGGGGTTGCGAGCAAGGTCAAGGGGGGGCGGGCTAGGAATTAAGGTCGGCGGCGTGGAGGCGCGAGTAGCGCGCGCCGCCGGGGCCGAGCTCGCTCTTCATAAGCACGACTCGGCGCACCGTTTGCCGGACGGCAGGGCTTTCGATCCCCGCCGCGGCCCAGCGCTCGGGAGCGATGCGAACCTCGCCGGCGGCCCGCCCCAGCGTAAGGTGGGGGCGGAAGGCGCGTTGCTCGGTGGGAAAGCCGAGGGGCGCGATCATCTCCTCGACGTTCTGCCGGAGGTCCACCAGCGCGTCGAGGTCGCCGTGCACGGCGGCCCAGAGGACGCGGGGACGGCGCGGGGTGGGGAAACCCCCAGCCTCACCGAGCTCGATGGCAAAGGGGCGGCTCCTTCGGGCGGCGGCAGCGAGGGCATCCGCGATCGACGGGAGCAGGTCTTCCGGAGTCTGGCCGAGGAACTTGAGGGTGAGGTGCATGCCTTCCGGTTTCACCCAGCGCATCGGCGGGCCGAGCTCGCGGCGAATACGCTCCTGGAGCGCGGCGAGAGCGTCCCGCATGGGACCGTCGAGCTCGACGGCGATGAAGGTCCGCACCCCGCTCATGGTGCCGCTTGCTCCCGCGCTGCCCGTTCGCTCGTGGCGAGCGCCTTGACCTCCCGCATTGCCTCGACGATCCGGTCGAGGCCAACCGCGGCGTTGGCGGGGCTCGTGGAGGGGAGCACGTAGACGCGGGAGGTTCCGATGCGGGTGGACTGGAGGCCGATTGCGGCGTCGGCGGGGCCGCCGGTGTAGCGGGCGTAGTGCTTGTAGCCGGTGAGGCCGTTGAAGCAGATCACGAGCGGCTGACACGCGAGGAGCTTTTCGCGGAGCAGTGGCGCGCCGAGCCGGTGGTCGGCGGCGCGGAGCTCCGACATCTGGCGGGTGGGCCGCTTGACGACGTCGGTGAAGCCGACGCCGTAGTCAAGGGCGCGCGCGTCGGTCTCCGGGCCCAGCGGCTCGGGAGCGAGCCGGGCAGCGTTGAAGGCGGTCCAGAAACGGTTGCGGGGGTTGAAGAAGTAGTGCCCCGCCTTGGCCGAGGTTAACCCCGGATTGATCCCGACGAAGACGACGTCGAGTCCCGGCCGCAGGTAGTCGGGGAGCGTGTCGACCTGGACGCCCATCGCTAGAAGGGCTTGAACTTGTTGACGATGGGCAGCCGCCGGTCGCGGCCGAAGGCGCGGCTGGTGATCTTAACGCCGGGCGGGGCCTGGCGGCGCTTATATTCGTTGCGGTCGACGCCGCGGATTACCTGCTTCACCGTCTCGGCGTCGAGCCCCATGCCAATGAGGTCGTCGAAGGTGCGGTCCTTCTCCACGTAGGCTTCGAGGATGGGGTCGAGCAGCTCGTAGGGGGGCAGGGAGTCCTCGTCCTTCTGATCGGGTCGAAGCTCGGCGGACGGCGGCTTTTCCAGGATGCGCGCCGGTATGAGGTCCTTGCCCGCGGCCTTGTTCCGGTGCCGGCAGAGGTCGTAGACCAGCACCTTGGGCACGTCCTTGATCACGGCGAAGCCGCCCGCCATGTCGCCGTAAAGCGTGGCGTAGCCCATGGCCATCTCGCTCTTGTTGCCGGTGGTCAGCACGAGCCAGCCGAACTTGTTCGAGATCGCCATGAGGATGTTCCCACGGATGCGGGCCTGGACGTTCTCCTCGGCAACGTTCGGCTGCGTTCCCTCGAACATGCCGCCCAGCGTCGAGAGCATCGCTTCGAAGACCGGCTCGATGGAGATGACGTGGTAGTCGATACCGAGGTTCTGGGCGAGCGCGCGCGCGTCCTCCTCGCTCTCCGACGCGTTGTAGCGCGACGGCATGGCGACGCCGACGACCTTGCCGCCGCCGAGCGCGTCGGCGGCGACGGCGGCGACGAGCGCCGAGTCCACGCCGCCGGAGAGACCGACGAGCACACGTTCGAAACCGTTCTTGATCACGTAGTCGCGGGTGCCTACCACGAGTGCGCGGTAGACCTCCTCCGGCTCGGAGAGCGGCGCGGCGACGGTGGCCTCGATTGGCTCGCGCCGTAAGCCACCGTCTGCCCCTTGTCGGTCTTCGCGAGAGGAGACCTCGACGCGGGGTGTTTCGACGCCGGGGAGGACCCGCGTAGCCCGCTGCTTGCGGGGGAGCGGGTTGTGGAGCCGGTTGCGCAGTACCAGGTCGATGTCGAGGTCGGCGAGGAGGAGGGCTTCGTCGAAGCGCTCGGCCCGGGCGAGCAGCTTGCCCGAGGGGTCGAAGACCATGCTGCCGCCATCGAAGACCAGCTCGTCCTGGCCGCCGACGAGATTGACGTAGCAGACGAAGACGCCCTGGTCGGTGGCGCGGGTGGCGAGGAGCTTGTCGCGGTACTCCGCCTTGCCGGCGTTGAACGGAGAGCCGTTGATATTCACGATCACCTGGGCGCCAGCCTCGGCCTGCAGGACGGTGGGGCCGACGGGGCGCCAGATGTCCTCGCAGACGTTCACGCCGACCCGCGCGCCTCCTTCCCGCCCGCCGACGGCGTAGACCGGCGCCTCATTGCCGGCACGGAAGTAACGCTCCTCGTCGAAGACGCTGTAGTTGGGCAGGTACATCTTGCGGTAGACGCCGGCCACCGCGCCGTCGTGGGCGATGGCGGCGGCGTTGTAGATGTCCTCGCCGGCGTCGACGAAGCCGATGACCGCGGTGATCCCGCGCGACGCCTCGACGATACGGTCGAGCGCGGCGAGATTGCCCTGGATGAACTGCTGCTTGAAAAGCAGGTCTTCCGGCGGATAGCCGGTCGTGGTGAGCTCGGGGAAGGCGACGAGGTCGGCGCCGGCCGCCTTCGCCTGCTCGATGGACTCGACGGCCTTGGCGGCGTTGCCGTCGAGGTCGCCGACGGTGGTATTGATCTGGGCGAGCGCCACCCGAAAGGTGTGCATCTTCGGCCCCTCGCGCCAAGGTCTGAGACCCTATTCTACTGAAGCCGAGTATAGCATAGCGCCGGATTAGGACGGCTTGCGGGGGCGGGGCCACAGGCGCGGGCATTGCCGGCCGGCGATTGGTGTTTCGAGCACGCACTGGTAGAATCTTGGAGAACAAGCGAAGTCAGGAGCGCGACATGCCATCCAAAGACCAGGTGCTGGAAGCGCTGAAAGACGTGTACGACCCCGAGATCCCGTACAACATCGTGGACTTGGGGCTGGTGTACGACGTTACCGTCGACGGCAGCAACGTGGACGTGTTGATGACCCTCACGTTCCCCGGCTGCGGCATGGGCGCGTACATCGCGAACAACGTCCGCGAACGGATCCTCGACCTCGACGACGTGGAGGACGCGAACGTCGAGATGACGTTCGATCCGCCGTGGTCGCCGGAGAAGATTTCGGAAGCGGTGCGCGAAGAGCTCGGGATCGACTAGGAGTCACCGGCATGGCCCAACAAGCGCACGTCCACGGACCGGGCGGCGGCCCGGAGGCCGCGGCCAAGATCGAGGCGATGAAGCGCCAGTGGGCGCAGAAGAAGCGGATCGGCGAGCGCCTCGGCAAGATACGGAACAAGATCGCCGTCTACAGCGGCAAGGGCGGCGTGGGGAAGAGCACGGTGGCGGCGAACTTGGCCGTCACCCTCGCCGCCCAGGGCGCCAAGGTCGGCCTGTTCGACGCCGACATCGATTGCCCCAACATCATCAAGCTGCTCAAGGCCGACGCCCAGCCTAAGATGATCGACGGCAAAATCATCCCGGCGATGATGCACGGGGTGCAGGTTATCTCGATGGGCTCGTTCCAGGAGAAAGAGGACGAGGCGATCATCTTCCGCGGCCCGATGATCCACAACGCGCTGACCCAGTTCGTCGAGATGACCGACTGGGGCGAGATGGACTACCTGATCGTCGACATGCCACCGGGCACGTCGGACGCCGCGCTCACCGTGATGCAGACGCTCCAGCTCGACGGCTTCGTGGTGGTCACCACGCCGCAGGAGCTTGCCGTGCTCGACGCGCGGCGCTCAATCAACATGATCCGCAAGCTCAATCTGCCCGTCCTCGGCGTTGTCGAGACGATGTCGGGTCCCATCTTCGGCGAAGGTGGAGGCGAGCACCTCGCCGGCGATATCGACGCCCCCTTCCTCGGCTCGGTCCCTCTGAACGCGGCCTTCCGCGAGCCGGACGCCCCTCCGGCGATCATCGACGCCACCGTCCGCGCCCAGTTCGAGGCCATCGCCGCGAATCTCAGAGCGCCCGCGCCTGCCACCCCCTAGCCTGCGCGGGCGAGGTTCACTAGCCTCAGCCCTCACCCCGCAGGAGCGGGGCAAGAACCCGCAGGCCGTCCTTGTTCGGGCCACCGGGCGGGTGCTATTATTGTCAACCTTCCTTATGGACGCCGACCCCGCATCCGTCATCGCCGCATCCCTGAGACGGCGTGCGTCCGAGGCCGCGGGGATGCTCTCTCCCTACGCCGCGCTGCCGTCACGGTCGCGAGGCCGCGAGGCCGCCGAACCGGGGAACGAGCGAGCCGCAGCAGCGCCGTACCAAGTCGACCGCGAGCGCATCGTGCGCACCAAGACATTCCGGCGCCTGATGCACAAGACGCAGGTCTTCATGGCGCCCACGGGCGACCACTACCTCACGCGCTTGACGCACACGATGGAGGTCTCGCTGCTGGCCCGAGCCGTGGCGCGCCCGCTGCGTCTGAACGAAGACCTGACCGAGGCGGTCTGCATGGGCCACGACCTGGGGCACGCGCCCTTCGGGCACCTGGGCGAGTCGACGCTCGCGGAGGCGCACCCCGGCGGCTTCCGCCACAACCGTCAGAGCGTCCGTGTCGTAGAAATGTTGGAGAACGAGGGGCGGGGGCTCAACCTGACCTGGGAGGTGCGGCAGGGTATCCTGCGGCACTCGAAGGGAAGGTCGGGCATCGAGGGTCAGGCGAATCCGGAGCTCGATACGCTGGAGGGGCAGACGGCGAAGATTGCGGACGCCTTGGCCTACATCAATCATGACACCGACGACGCCGTGCGGGCGAAGGCCATCGCCGACGGCGATATTCCCGCGGAGGTCGTCGAGGCGCTTGGCCCGGACCGCGCGGTCTGGGCACAGCGCATGGCGGCAGACATCGTCGAGGCGTCGTGGGACGCCTCCGGCGAGACGACACCCACCGGCGGCGCGACGCCGATCATCCGCATGAGCGCCGAGATGAGCCGCGCGGCGAACCGGATGCGCGACTTCCTCTTCGAGCGGGTCTACGAACCGGCAAGCGCCACGGCGCAGGCGGAGCGGGCGCGCGAGATCATCCGGCTCCTCTACGGCTACTTCTCGCGGTTCCCCGACCGCATCCCCGAGGAGTACCGCCGGCGCGACGACGCGCCGGAGCGCATGGCCCTCGACTACGTATCGGGAATGACGGACAGCTACGCGCTGCGTGTGGCCGAGGCGATCAGCCCCTCGATTACGAGAGGCTTCCAGGAAGAAGGCGTGCGGGTCTCCTTCCCCGCCGTGCCTGCGTAGGCCCGCCCCTCGCGGCGAACCGAGGGCGTTGAATCGAGTGATGCATGGCGTCGGCTGAAGAAATCAAGCGGCGGATCGACATCGTCGAGTTCATCGGCGAGACGGTCGCCCTGAAGAAGGCGGGGCGCAACTTCACCGCTCCCTGCCCCTTTCACAACGAGCGCACCCCGTCGTTCATCGTCACCCCGGAGCGTCAGACGTGGCACTGCTTCGGGGCCTGTTCCACCGGCGGGGACGTCTTCACGTTCGTCATGCGCCGCGACGGCGTCGAGTTCGGCGAAGCCCTGCGGACGCTCGCCCCGCGCGCCGGCGTCGAGCTCCAGGCACCGGGCGCGGCGCGGGGCCGCCAGGAGCGGTCCAAGGCACTGAAGGAGATCAACCGCGACGCCGCCATCTACTTCCACGACGCGCTGCTCCGGCATCCCGCCGCCGCGCCCGCCCGCGACTATCTGGCCCGGCGCGGCTTGGACCAGGCTGCCATCGAGGACTTCCGCCTCGGTTTCATGCCTCCGTCGAGCGAGGACCTTGAGCGCCGGCTGCGGGAGGCGGGCCGCGATGAGCGCCTCTGGCTGGCCGCGGGCCTGTTCCGCAAGCGCGACGACGGCTCGATTGGGGCGATGTTCCGGGGCCGGCTGATCATCCCAATCCAGGACGAACGCTCCGACTACATCGGGTTCGGCGCGCGGGCGCTTGACGACTCGACGCCCAAATATCTCAACACGCCCCAGACGGAAATATTCGAGAAGCGCGCCGTCCTTTACGCGATCAACCGTGCCCGCGACGCGATACGCGAGCAGGGCCAGGCGGTGATCGTCGAGGGCTACATGGACGTGATCGCGGCCCACCAGCATGGCTTCAGTAACGTCGTCGCCTCCATGGGGACTGCGCTGACTGAAGGCCAGGTCGCGTCGCTGACGAGACTGGCGGGGCGGTTCGTCCTCGCCCTCGACGCCGACGCCGCCGGCGACGAGGCCACATTGCGCAGCCTCGAAGGCTCGTGGCGCATCCTCGATAGGCCCCGCCGTCCGCGGGCCGCGGGGCCGCAACTGACGGACGTGGAGGAGCGAGGCCAGCCCGAGCTTCGGGTCATGGACCTGCCCCGCGGCAAGGACCCCGACGACATCATCCGCGAGTCGCCGGAGCTATGGGAGCAGCTCGTGGTCGGCGCGCGGCCCGTGATCGACTACGTGTTCGAGGCCGTGGCGGCGCGGTTCGACGCTTCGACGGCGACGGGCAAGCAGGCGGTGACCCAACGCCTCGCTCCCTTGGTGCGGAACGCGCCGAACGTCTACGAACAGAGCGCGCGGGTCGCCCGCCTTGCGCAGATGCTGCGCGTGGAGGAAAATGTAATACGCCTCGCCATTGGCGAGGGGTTGACTTCCCGCGGGGGGCGTCGCGCTCAAAAAAGTCCGTCCCGGCGGCGTTACGACCCCTTTGAGGAAGCAGGGGAGGAGACGATCGAGGAGTATTGCCTCGCATCGCTGCTCCAATATCCGGAGCTGTGGGAGTCCGCCCGAGGTCTTGCGCCAGAGCATTTTTTCAAGGGTTATGCCCGCGAAATATTCGGGACGGCTTCGAGGGGCATCCCGACGGAGAGTCTGCGGGACTACTTCGACGAGGCGCTTCAGGAGGAGTTCGAGCGCATTCGGCGCTATGACGTCCAGCTTGCGCCCTCCCGGGAGCGCGAGGAGGGACTCGAAGAGTGCGTGCGGAGGCTCGAACGCAGGTTGGTATTGACGGAGTTGGAGGCGGTCCAATCGCAGTACGGGCCGGAAATGCCGGAGTTGGACATTCAGGCGCTTTCGGCCCGCACCCAAGAGCTCAACGCGCGCCTTAAGTCGATAGACCAGCGCGGCCGCCGTCCGGCGTAGCCGCCCAGAGGAGGAAGTCCTGGAAAGAAAAAGACGCGGCGGCGACCAGATTCTAGGCATCGCCGACCGCGACGAAAGCGATAGCAAGAGCGCCCTCTCCGAAGCGCTCGCCGAGAGCGGCATCACCATCGCCCGGCGGGAGAAGGGCGGCGACTCGGACGACTGGCAGGCCGAGCTGCCCGCGGTGCTGCGGCGCTTGGCCGTCGCCGCGGGCCAGGAGCGCCTTCCCGGCGACGGCGACGGCGAGCAGACGGCGACCGTTCCGTACGAGGACAGCGAAATGCTGGACGACCCGGTGCGCATGTACTTGCGCGAGATCGGGCGCGTCAATCTGCTCACCGCCCAGGATGAACGCGTCCTCGCGCGCAAGATGGAGGCGGGGCGCCACATCAAGCGCATGGCGGGCTATTTCGAGGAACGCGAGGGGCGCAAGGCAGAGGCGCACGAGATCGTCATGATGATGCTCGAACGCCTCGCTCACGGGCAGAAGGTGCTCACCGAGTTCGCCGCGGCCCTCGACACGCCGAAGAACCCCGCGCTCGGCGTCTTCTGCCACGAGGACCTCGGCATGGCGGCGAAGCTGCCCGGCGAGCCCGACCCCGAGGTGCTGGCGGAGGTCACCGCCAAACTCGAAGGAGATCCGGAGGGAAGGGTCGCCACCGCCGTCTCGGAGCTTTCCCGCCGTCCTGGCGAAGCGTCCCCACGGGACATCACCCCGCAGAACGTTCGCGACGCGCTCGTCGAGCTCGCCGTCCACGCGCGCATCCTGCCGCGGGAGGCGGTACGCATCGTCGGCGAGGAGATCCCGATCATCTCGCTCCCCGAGCGGCTCGCCGACGAGGGCCTGCGCGACGAGCTCCGCAACCACCAACTCGTCTTCCGCAAGGAATTCCGCCGCTACGGTGACGACGGCGCCCGCGCGCAGCGCCATCTCACCGAGGCGAACCTGCGCCTCGTCGTCAGCGTCGCCAAGAAGTACATCGGGCGGGGCATGTCGCTGCTCGACCTGATCCAGGAAGGCAACATCGGGCTCATTCGCGCCGTCGAGAAGTTCGAGTACCGCAAGGGCTACAAGTTCTCCACCTACGCCACCTGGTGGATTCGCCAGGCCATCACCCGGGCCATCGCCGACCAGGCCCGCACCATCCGCATCCCGGTGCACATGGTCGAGACGATCAACAAGCTGCTCCGTGTGAGCCGGCGGCTGGTGCAAGAGTACGGCCGCGAGCCCACGTCCGAGGAAATCAGCCAGGGTATGGAGATCCCGCCGGAGAAGGTGCGCGAGATCATCAAGATCTCCCAGGAGCCGGTCTCCCTCGAAACCCCCATCGGCGAGGAGGAAGACAGCCACCTGGGCGACTTCATCGAGGACCGCAGCGCCCTCGCCCCCGCCGACGCCGCGTCGCACCAGTTGCTCAAGGAGCAGGTCGAGCGCGTCCTCGACACGCTCAACGACCGTGAGCGGCGCGTGCTCCAGCTCCGGTTCGGGCTCGAGGACGGGCGAAGCCGCACGCTCGAAGAGGTAGGCCGCGAGTTCGCGGTCACCCGGGAGCGCATCCGGCAGATCGAGGCGAAGGCCCTCCGCAAGCTGCGCCACCCCAGCCGCAGCAAGAAGCTCAAGGACTTCCTCGAATAGCCCCTAGCGCGTTGGGTCAGCAGACCAGGCGGCGTAGGAGTTCCCGGATAGCGGGGGCTCCGTCCAATGCCGCCCGCATGTCGGCGACGTCGTCCTCGCCGAGGATGAGCGGACTCCGGTTGAAGCGCCCGCCGGTGTAGAAGCAGAACCGCACCGCCTGGCCGCCGTCGTCGTATTCCATGAGCTGGAACGTCGGCTCCCAGTGATCGCGCGCGATGGCGGCTTCCTCGGTGATCTTGCCCTTGCCCCAAGGCATGGCGAAGGGACGGGGGAGCGGTCGCTGAATCGTGCTCAATTCGGCCTCCTCTGCGGCCTAGCCGCCGCCGATGCGCTGGAGGGCGCTCGACACCTGTTCTTCCAGCGAGAGCGACTGCAAGTCGTCGACGGCGGCGAGCGCGGCCTGGGCCTCGGCCCGGCTGTAGCCCAAGGCGGAGAGCGCCTCGATGGCCTCGCCGCCGGCCGCCGCTCCCGGGGCGGGCATCGCCGCCCATTCCTTTTCCAAGACCGGCTTGAGCTCTAGGATGATGCGCGCGGCCGTCCTCTTGCCGACGCCGGGGGCCTCGGCGAGCGTGGCGGCGTCTTCATGGGCGATGGCGGCGGCAATGTCGGCGGCCTCCCGAATGGAGAGCAGACGTAACGCGTGACGCGGGCCGACGCCGCTTACGTTGGTGAGCAGGTTAAAGAGGCGCAGGTCGTCGGCGGCGGCGAAGCCGTAGAGGGTCATCTCGTCCTCGCGCACCACGAGCTGGGTGTGCACGAAGACCTCGGCGCCCACGGGGCCCAGCGCGCCGAGGGTCCGCGTGGGAGCGAATACACGGTAGCCGACGCCCCCCGCCGAGATGACGGCGTAGTCGGCGCCGGTAGACTCGAGGACGCCGCGGAGCGACGCGATCATCTCGCTTTCTCCGGGGGCGCCGTGCCCGCCAGCGCGAGCAGCGCGGCCTCCTGACTGTGGCAGAGCGCGACGGCGATCGCGTCGGAGACGTCGAGCGGGTGCTCCGAGAGGTCGGCGCCGGTGATCATCTCGACCATGCGCCGCACCTGCTCCTTATCGCCTCCGCCGTAGCCGGCGACAGCCTGTTTCACCTTGGCGGGCGGATACTGGAATATGGGGGCGCCGGCTTCCGCCGCCGCGATCATCACGGCGGCCCGTGCCTCGCCGACGGCGAGCGCGGCACGGCGCGGCGCGCGGACGACGAACGGCTCCTCGATCGCGATAACGTCGGGGCGCGCCCGTTGGATGATGGCCCGCATGCCGGTGTGGACCAGCCACAGACGGCGCTCGATGGGATTCTTGGCCGGGGCGCGGACCGCGCCGCACTCGATGAGGACCGTCTCGCCGTCGCCGCACTCGACGAGGCCGTAGCCAGTGATGATGGTGCCGGGGTCGACGCCGAGGACGAGCACCGCCTAGTCGTCCATGCCGGCGAAGACCTCGTCGGGAAAGTCGGCGTTGGTGTAGACCTTCTGGACGTCGTCGAGGTCTTCGAGGCTGTCGATGAGGCGGAGAGCCTGCTTAGCGGCACTGGCGTCGATGGGGATCGACGTCTTGGCGACCATTTCGAGCTCGGCGGAGAGGATGACGGCATCCTCGGACTGGAGGCCCTCGCGCACCGCTTCGAGTTTGTCGATAGGTGCGTAGACTTCCATGGCCGCGCCTTCGGTCTTGACGTCGTCGGCGCCGGCGTCGATGGCGGCCAGCGCGAGGTCTTCGAGGCGCCCTTCGGGAGCCTCGGTAGAGACGACCCCCTTCTGCTCGAAGAGCCAGGCGACGGAGCCGGCCTCGCCCATGTTGCCGCCAATTCTGTTGAAGACGCTGCGCACCTCGGCAACGGTGCGGTTGCGGTTGTCGGTGAGCCCTTGGACGTAGATCGCGGCGCCGCCGGGGCCGTAGCCTTCGTAGCTCACCTGCTCGTAGTCGACCTGCTCGCCGCCGACGCCTGCCCCGCGCTTGATGGCGCGCTCGATGTTGTCGAGCGGCATGTTGCCCTCGCGGGCCTTCTGAATGGCGAGGCGGAGCCGGAAGTTCGCCGCCGGATCGCCGCCGCCCTCGCGGGCCGAGACCGTGATCTCACGCGTCAGCTTGGTGAAAAGCTGGCCCCGGCGGGCGTCGGTAACGCCTTTCTTGTGCTTGATCTGCTTCCACTTGGAATGGCCGGCCATGTCCGCCCTATTGTACGGCGCGGCGCCCGCTTCGTCATTTCTGGGCTGGGAGCGTAGCGCGGCGCGCCCCATCGGGCGCATACTTTGAGAGGAGAATCCGAAGCTCCGGGAGGTCCGCCTTGCCGCATGTACTCGTGCGCCACCGCGTCGATGATTACTCGAAGTGGAACGCCCAGCTTCACCGCGACGCCGATGTCCGCAAGTTCAACGGCTCCATCGGCGGGCGCGTCTACCGCCTCGCCGACGACCCGCACGAGGTGGTGACGCTGTTCGCGTGGGACAGCATGGAACAAGCGCGCGATTTCATGCGTTCGTGGGATTTCAGAGCGCTGATCGAGCAGGCGGGCCAGACAGAACCGGTGGAGGCGCTGCTCCTCGACGAGGTCGAGGACCTCCTCGCCTAGACGGCCGGCCCGCTTAGAGCAGGCCGAGCGGCGGCTCGATGACGATGCGGCGGGCGCCGGTATCGACGCCCTTGACGACGTCGGCGATGAGGGGCATAAGGACCTCGCCGCTTTCGCCCTCGATCACAAGCACGTCGTTGGCTCCCGTCGTGACGATCTCGGTAACCTCACCAAGCTCGGTCCCGTCGACGGTCGCCACGGCCATGCCGACAAGGTCGTAGTGATAGTAGACGCCTTCGGGTAAGGGCTGAAGGTCGGCGGCGGCAACGTGGATCTCCTGGTTCGCGAGCGCCGCCGCCGCCTCGCGGGTGTCGACCCCTTCAAACTTGAGGACGCGCATCCCTTTCATGTGGCGGCTTCGCGCAATGACCAGGCCGCGTCCGCCGATTGTGATCGCGGCGCCCGGAGCGAAGCGCTCGGGATAGTCGCTCAGCACTTCGACGCGGACCTCGCCGCCCTGGCCGAACGGACGGTGGACGACGCCGACGAGGACGGGAGCGGGGGCGGGTTGGGCGGCCTTAGGCACAGCCTGATCTTTCGGGCCGGGGAAGGCCGGCGGCCCCGTCGTAGCGGGGGCTAGGGAATCTCCAGCGTCACGCGGACGCCGCGCTTGACGGCAGCGACCCTGAGGAGCGTGCGCATGGCTTGGACGACGCGGCCCTGGCGGCCTATGATCTTACCCTTATCGTCGGTCGCCACCTCGAGTCGGATGACGACGCGGTCTTCTTCTTCTATCTCGGTAACGGTAACCTCATCGGGCAGGTCGGCGATCGTCTTCGCGATGTACTCAATCAGCTCCTTCATTGGATGTCACCGCCGTGAGCAGACTACGCTTTTTGAGGAGGCGCGCGACGGTATCGGAAGGTTGGGCGCCCCGTTGTATCCAATAGGAGGCCTTTTCCTCATCGATCACCACCACGGGCGGGTCTGGAAGGGGATTGTAGAATCCGATGATTTCCTTGAAGGCCCCGTCTCGCGGCGCCGCCGAATCCGCGATGACGATACGGTAGTTCGGCGCCTTCTTTGCGCCGACACGGCGAAGCCTAATCTTGAGCATGTGTGAAGGGTCCCTCAGTCCGATTGGCGGTTACGCAAAACCAGGAAAGCAACGCAGCCCGCGCGTTGCTTCTAGGATTGTACCGATGCCTCTTTCCCATTGTCAAACGTGGCGGCGCGCGGCGCGGACCTTCGTCCGATGCCTGCCGCCCGCGGCGCTGGCGCTGGCGGCCGCCGCGTGCGGCACCGCCGCGGTGGCCCCGGCTTCTCCACCGCCGCCCACGCCGGAGACGATCACCGTAGCCGACGCGGGCAGGCTCTTCAGCCTCGTGATCCCATCGAACTGGCGCGGCGAGCGCATCTCGGACCCCACAGGGAAGTCATTCACGGCGCGCCAGGCGATCGAGGGCGGCACACCGCTCGCCGAAGGGCTGCTCCTTTTCTCGGCGGGCTTCCCCGCGAGAGAGGGCGTCCTTGAACCACGCGTTGGCGTCACGGTGGAGCCCGCCGCCGCGGGCGGACTCGACGCCTTCGCCGACGCCGCGCTGGCCCGCACACGGGAGGCGTTCGTCTCGTTCACGCTACTCGAACGCCATGGCGAACAAGACGCTTCCGGTTTGGCCTCGGTGCGCACCGAGCACCGGGGCGGCGTCGAGGGCGCGCAGGAAGTGCGGTTCCTCCAGCGGTTCGTCGCCCAAGCGGACGTGGTGTGGACGGTGGCCTGCGGCGGCCCCGCGGCGGACTGGGACGGCTACGCCACCGACTGCGAGCGCGCGGTGGAGCGTTTCGAGATTCTTGGCCCCTAAAGCTCGAAGGTGAGGGGCTCTTCGCCGATGACGCGCTCGGCGCGCAGGACGTCAACGGCGGCGCGGTCGAGGCCGAGTAGCTCGCTGAACGCGTAGTCGTTGTGCTTGCCCAGCGGGGGCGGCGGCTCGCGCACCTCCATGCGTTGGCCGTCGTAGATCCACGGGGAGGTCGGCAGCGGCCACACGCCGTGGGGACCGAGGTCCACGTCCTGGAAGAGACCGCGCTCGCGGAAGTGCTCGTCCTCGAACATCTCCCGCTGCGTGCGGACGATGCCGGCGGGGACGCCCGCGGCCTGGAGACGGCGCATGAGGGCCGGGCCGTCCTCGTCGGCGACGGCGGCGCCGAGGGCGGCGTCCACCGCCTCGCGGTCGGCGGCGCGCCCCGCGTTCCGCGCCCAGCGCGCGGCGGCGAGCGGCGCCGGGCGGCCCAGCGCCTCGACGAGGCGCTCCCAAGCGTCGTCGCTCGAAATCGAGACCGCGATCCAGGAGTCGTCGCCGCGGCAGCGGTAGGCGCCGTGCGGGACCTCGTCCCGTTTCGCGTTGCCCACGGAGACGGCGGAGCGCCCGTTCATGGCAAGGTCCACGATGATCTCGCCCAGGTGGGCGATGGAGGCCTCGACGCCGGAGATTTCGAGAAAGAGACCCTTGCCGTCGCCGGCGCGCTTGTAGAGCCCCATCACGGCGGCCATGGCGGCGGTAATAGCGGTCACGGTATCGGTATGGGTGCTGTAGCTGGCGGTGTCGGGCGTCGAGTCCGGGTAGTGACGCAGCCAGGAAAAGCCGGCGAACCCGTCCATGGCCCCGCCCATGGTGACGCGGTGCCGGTAGGGGCCGGTGACCCCGAACCCGGAGACGCTGGTGTACACCAGGTCGGGGCGCACCTGCCGCAACTGCTCGTAACCGACGCCGAGCTTCTCGGGGACGCCGGTCACCATGTTGGTGTGCACCACGTCGCTGACTTCGACGAGACGGTAGAAGGCGTCGAGGCCGCGCGCGTTGCCGAGGTCAATGGTGGCGCTGCGCTTGTTGCGGTTGGCGCCGACGAAGGCCGCGTTGACGTCGTAGGGACGCTCGGGGGACCGCTTGCCGGGGTAGCTATCGAGCCCGGGCGGGGCCACGATCGGCCCGCGGGTATGGTCCATGCGCTGGATCGCCTCGACCTTAATGACTTCCGCGCCAAGAAAGCCGAGTATCTCGGCGGCGAAGGGCCCCGCCCAGCCTTCCGCCAGCTCGAGGACGCGAAAACCCGTGAGTGGAGGTCCGCCCATTCGTCCGCTCCACGGCCGCTAGGCCCGCGCGGCCATTGTACACAGCGGCAGGACTCGGAGCGGACGGTGCCGGAGAGCGTATATCGGGTATAACTATGGCGAGATGCGGCGCGGTTCGAACGGGGGCCGCGGCCGGCGAGCGGGAGGAGTCGAAGATGCCCGGCGTGGTGAGCCTATCGTGGGAGGATATCGACGAACGCCTCGACCGTCTGCTGCCCTCGGGGACGCGGACGGTCTACGGCATCCCGCGCGGCGGCGCGATCGTCGCCGGGCTCCTGCGGCAGCGGGGCGTGCGGGTGACCGACGCCGACGAGGCTGACGTGATCGTCGACGACATCATCGATAGCGGCGACACCGCCAAGCGCTACGCCGCGCGGTACGGCAAGCCCATCGCCGCCCTGATCGACAAGGAGCGTGAGGGGCTGGCGGGGGTCTGGGTCGAGTTCCCCTGGGAGGGCGGACGACACGGCGACCTGCGGGACGGGCTCCGGCGGATCATCCAGACCATCGGCGACGATCCGGACCGGGAAGGGCTCGCCGAGACACCGGACCGCCTCATTGAGGTCTGGGACGATCTCTTTTCGGGCTATCGGGAGCGGCCCGGCGACGTGATCGAGTGGGCCCCCGCGGGCAAGGGCGACATGGTAGTCGTGCGCGGCGCGCCCTTCCGCTCGACCTGCGAACGGCACTTGCTCCCCTTTTGGGGCGAGGTCGACGCCGCCTACCTGCCGGCGGAGCGCGCGATCACACCCGCGAGCCTCATTCGCCTGGTCGGCGTGTGCTCGCGTCGGCTCCAGACGCAGGAGGCCATGACACGCCGGATAGGGCAGGCGCTGGACGAGAGCGGGGCGGCGGGCGCCGTCGTGGCCGTCCGCGCCCGCCGTATGTGCGCGGCGCCCCAAGCCTCGGCCCCCGACGGCGGCTATGGCACAACTACCTATGTCTCCGGCGTATTCGAGACGGACGCGGCGGCAAGGCCGGAGTTCCTGCGCGGGGGGTCGTGAGGGCCTGGTGTCGCGGGCCAGTAATTATACTTTTAAGCTCTAAAGTATAATTTATGGTCGTCTTGTTATACCCGAGTAGCATAAGCCCAGCTATTCATATACTTTATCAGTCTAAAGTATAATTAAACTAGGTACGATGATACTTTTCTCATCAAAAGTAGCACGTTTTGCTTCCGGCGATGCCATCTGCCGACAAGCAGGCAGGCCATGAATCCCGGCGACTTCACGGAACGGAGTCCCGGGCGGCTGACGAGCATCGGCACTGGGGTCTCAGCATTCGTACCCGGCCCAATGCCGACCTCGCCGGCGCTCACTCCCACCACGGTCCGCTTGCTCGCCCGGGCGAGCCGGTCGCTCGGGGAGCTATCGGGGCTGGGAGCCATGCTCCCAAATGCCAATCTCTTGATCAGGCCACACCTGCGGAGGGAGGCCATACTCTCGAGCCGGATCGAGGAGAAGTTCGCCACGGTGCAGCAACTGGCGACGTTCGAGGCCGTCGCCGCGGAGGAGACGCCCGACGTTCGGGAGGTGGGGAACTACGCCGCCGCGCTAGAGTACGGCCTCTCCCGCACCCAGGAACTCCCACTAAGCCTGCGGCTCGTCAGAGAATTACACGAGCGCCTCCTCAGCGGCGTGCGCGGTGAAGACCAGCGCCCCGGAGAGTTTCGGAGGACCCAGAACTACATCGGGCGGCCGGGGCAGCCCATCGAGAACGCACGCTACGTTCCGCCTCCCCCGCCCATGATGCTAGACGCGCTCTACCTTCTTGAGCGCAGCATCTATGACGACTCCGAGCTGCCCCCGCTGATCAAGATCGCTCTCATGCACTATCAGTTCGAGGCTATCCATCCATTCAACGACGGCAACGGCCGGGTCGGCAGGCTGCTGATAACGCTCCAATTACATCACGAAGGCCTGTTGTCCCAGCCGTTGCTCTACTTGAGTGCCTTCTTCAGCGCCCATCAACGCGGCTACTACGACCGGCTGCTGGCGATATCGCGTAACGGGGAGTGGACTTCGTGGGTGGACTTCTTTCTCGAAGGAGTGGCCGAGCAGTCCCGCGACGCAGGCTTGCGGGCGCGCCGGCTCCTCGACCTCAGGGAGGATTTTCGCCACCGCGTCCGGAGGCTGCGAAGCCCGCGGTTCCCGTTCCAGCTTATCGACGAGCTGTTTCAAGCGCCGCTGGTGACGGCGGGGCACGTCACGAGGCTGCTGAACGTCACGCCGCGTTCCGCTCAGCAGATCATTGGCAAGCTCACCACGGCGGACATACTGCGAGAAGTCACGGGGCGGCGGCGCAACCGGCGCTATGCGGCACCGGAGATCATCGAGGTCTTGGAGGCGCCGACGGCGTAAGCCTAGCGGCCTTTGTCCGAGGCTACGCCGGCTTCGGCGAGGACTTGCGCGGTGTGCTCGCCGAGGAGCGGCGCGCGGCCGGGCGGGCTTTCTCCGCCGCCGCGCTCGGCCGGGACGTGGGGCCGGAAGGGGAGGCCCGGCGCGGCGATCTCGCCGGCCTCGGGATGGTCCGTCCGCTGGAAGAAGCCGCGCTCTTTCAGGTGTGGGTCTTCGAGCATGTCGGCGGCATCGTAGACCGGCGCGACGGGGAAGCGCGCCGCCGCCGCGGCGTCGAATATCTCGACCCGTGTGTGCTCCGCGAGCCACTCGTACCAGATCACGCGGAACTCGTCGAAGTGGGCGACGCGCGACTCCCTGTCGGCGAACTTGGGCGAGCCGATGAGCTCGGGCCTGCCGATCATCTCGAATATCCGGGGCCACCACGCCTCACCGCGCCCCACGCCCTGCACGGCGATATAGCCGTCCTTGCAGGGGTAGCCGCCGACAAGGTAGGGGCCGAAGACGTCGTTGCCCACGCGCTTTGAGGGCTCGCCGCTGTAGGCGAAGTTGGGGAAGCGAACCTCGGGATTGCATGCCAGCGCCTCGGCGATGGAGAAGTCGATGTACGAGCCTCGCCCGGTCAAGCGCGCCGAGAGCGCCGCGGCGGCGAGCCCCACGGCGGCGACGCCGCCCGCGTAGTAGAGCCCCTGGTTCTCGGCGAGCTTGAGCGGCTCGCGCTCGGGGTCGCCAAGGTTGTACATCGGGCCGCACAGGGCCTGGAAGACGAGGTCCGAGCCATGCCAGGCACGTTGCGGCCCCGTCTTGCCAAAGGGGCTCATCGACAGCATGACGAGGCGCGGGTTCGACGCGGCGAGCGATTCGTAGGAGAGCCCCAGGCCGTCGAGGACGCCCGGCCCTTCGCTCTCGACGAGCGCGCCGGCCCGCTCCGTGAGCCGGCGGAGGGCGGCTCGTCCGGGTTCTTCCCGGATATCGAGGACGACGCTGCGCTTGCCGGCGTTGAGATAGAGGAAGAGCGCGCTCGTCTCGGGGTAGGGACGGTCGCCGGCGAAGGGGCCGGCGCGGCGGGCCGCGTCGCCCTCAGGCGGCTCGATCTTGATAACGTCGGCCCCGAACTGAGCGAGTTGTTTCGTGCAGAAGGGGCCGGCGGCCCCCTGCGTGAGGTCGAGGACCGTGAGGCCGTCCATCAGCATGGCTGAAGTCCTTGGGGCGGCTACGCGGCGACGGGCTCCGGCGTCTTGAACTCGCCGAGGGTGAAGTACTTGGTGAGGGTGTCCTCCATGTATTTGGGGGCTTCCCACGTCTCCATGAACCACCCCGTGGGGCACATGGTCATGATCTCGATGTAGGAGAAGCCCCGGCCCTCGATCTGGGCCTCGAACGCGCGGCGGAGCATCTTCTTGGTGCGGTTGATCGCCACCGGCGAATGGACCGAGCCGCGGGCGGAGTACGCCGTGCCGTCGAGCTGGGCCAGAAGCTCGGCCATCTTCACCGGATGGCCGTGGATCTCGGCGTCGCGCCCTTGGAGCGTGCTCTTGGTCTTCTGACCCACGATCGTGGCCGCCGTCATGTGGCCGCCGGTCTCACCGTTCACCGTGTTGTTCAGGCAGATAACGGTGAACTTCTCGCCGCGGGCGGCGCAGTGGACCGCCTCCGCGATTCCCTCGCTGATCAGGTCTCCGTCGCCCTGAATCGTGATCACGAAGCGGTCGGGGAGCATGCGCTTCACGCCCGTAGCCACCGAGGGGGCGCGTCCGTGCAGCGCGTTGACGCGGTCGACGTTCAGAAGGCCGTCGAGCGCCCCGTAGCAGCCGATCCCGGCGACATGGACGGTGTCCTCGCGCAGGTCCAGCTCCTCCATGACCTCCGCGATCATGCGGTAGGCCATCGGCTCACCGCAGCCGGGGCACATATGGTGTGGCGCCGACGTGTCGAGCGTCTCCAGCCGGGGAAGCGACCAGACGCGCCGCAGCTTCTCCTTGATCGCTTCTTTCGCCGGGTCTTTCTCGTCCATAGCCCGCTCCTAGGCGCCCACCGGCGCCATCTGTTCGTAGGTCTCGCGAATCTTCGCGGTCAGCTCGGGTATCTCGATCGCCTTGCCCATGCCGAACCCCGACGAGTCCTGGCTGATTCGTCCAATGAAATCGACCGGGACCTTGCCCAGCACGGTCAGCCGGACGTCGTCGACCATCTGCCCGGCGTTGAGCTCGAAGACGGCGATGCGCTTCGCCTTCTCCGCCGCCTCGGCGACGGCGTCCTTGGGGAACGGCCAGAGCGTGATCGGCCGGACGAAGCCGATCTTCATCCCCTCGTCCCGCAGCAACTTGACGGCGTACTTCATGAAGCGCGCCGCGTAGCCGAAGCCGACCACGACGAGATCGGCGTCATCAAGATGGCCCGTTTCTACCATCGTGGGGACCGACGCTTCGAGGTAGGCGATGCGGTCGAGAGAACGCTCCTGATGCCCTCCGTAGCCGCCCTCCTCGTCGCGCGCCTTGCGGAGCTCGTCGCGGCTGCGGGTACCGAAGAGGAACGAGTTGATCCGCGGCGAGCGTCCCCGTGCCCCGTCGACCGCTCGGCCCGAGAGGTCGGGCAGGTCCGATTCGTCGAGGCCTTGAAAATCGACGGCTTCGACGGTGTGGGAGAGCACGTAGTCGGACTGCACCAAGACCGGCGTGGTGTACTTGTGGGCGGTGTAGAAGGCGAGGCGGGTCAGGTCGTAGGCTTCCTGGACGGTGTGGGGCGCGTAGGCGATGTAGCGGTACTCGCCATGCCCGCCGCCGCGCGTCCCGATGCGGTACTCGGTCTGCCCGCGCGACATGTGCACGAACACGTAGGGGATCTGCGCGGCGAACATCTCCGACATCGCCTCTTGCATCAAGCTCATGCCGGTGGCGGTGGTCGAGCACATCGCTCGCGCGCCGGTGGCGGCAGCGCCCCACACCATGCTGATCGCCTCACCTTCGCTCTCCGCGTTGATATGGACTCCGCCGACCTTGCCGATCTCCTTCGCCATGGCCTCGATCAGGTGCGTGTTCGGTTGAATCGGGTAGCTGGCATAGAAGCGGCAATCGGCGTCGATCGCCGCCTGCGCGATCGCTTCGCTTCCGTCGGAGAGCCGCCGTTCTTGCTGATCACTCATAGCGGCACATCAGGCGCGGGCGGCGCCGGGGACGTTGCGGTAGACCTCGGTGATGCAGAAGTCGGGGCAGATGAGGGCGCACATCTCGCAACCGGTGCAGCCGTCGAGAAGGATGGGATAACGGAAGCCGAGGCGGTTCAAGTCCGTCGACATCTCCAGCACGTCGACGGGACAGACCTGCACGCAGAGGTCACAGCCCTTGCAGAGCTCGATGTCGATCTCGATGGACCCGACGGCCTTGGCCATATCCGCCTCCCCCTACACCAGCGCCGACGCCCACGCCGCGGCGTCCAGCGACCCCAGATAATCCCGGGCGTAGGCCGCGCCCGCTTCCATAACCGCGACGTTCCTCGGAATCGTGCCGCGGCGATAGGACGGCGTGAGCGTTTCGAGCGCGCCCGCGAGCCGCTCGACGGAGACGAGCCCCGTAGCCTCGCTCACGGCCGCGAGCATCGCCATCGCCGCGCCCTGGAAGTTGCCCGTTTCCTCGGCGAGCTTCGCCGCTGGGATCGTGACGAGCGCGACGCCCTCCGGAGCACCCTCACCGGTCACCACGCCGCCGTTGACCACGAAGAGGCCGCCGACGCGCGTCTTGGGACGCACCACCGGGACGACGTTGGGGTGCATCGCGACCGCCATCCACGCGCTTGGAATGATGGGCGGCGCGGCGAGGGCCTCCGTGCCGGCCACGACGGTGCACTCGACGTTGCCGCCGCGCATCGTGCCGCCGAATGCGGCGAAGTGCATGACGTGCTTGGCCTCGGCGTTGAGCGCCTGCGCGAGGAGCTTGGTGGCGAGCTGGACCCCTTGCCCGCCGATGCCCCCCATCACGATCTCCCGCTCCATAGGGCCCCTCCCAGAAGCGGGTTCACTCTAGCATCGGCCCCAAGGAGCGTCAAACGAGGAGCGGGGGTATGTTCGACCCGTCGGTGTCAGTTGCGAGCAGCCCCGTGAGAGAATACGCGCCGGCGGGCGGGCCTAGCTCGGGCACGGGGGAGGGGAATGAGTCTCAAGGCAGTCGGTCTGTGGACCGCGGCCCTAGTCCTAACAGCGGGATGCTTCTTTGGGCCCTCCGCCGCCTTCGACTTCTTCGGCTCCGGTACGGTCCCCACCCTCGTGGGCCTCGCGTTCTTCCTTGCGCTTGTCGCCATCCCCTTTTCGATAGGACTCTTCCTGCCGTCGATACGGGGCGATATACCGGTCCTCGGCTTCTTGGCCGGGTTCTTCCTCTGGCACGCTACGGCCGGAGACTTCAGCGACCTCACCTACGACATCGGCTGGGGAGGCGTGGCCTTCTACGTCGTCCTCTACGACCTAGGGATCTACCTGGCCTTCCGCATGGGCCGGGCGCTGCGGTGATGGGGCGGCCTGCGTGCTACTCGCCGGTGAAGTGGGGTTCGCGCTTGGTGAGGTAGGCGGCGAGGGCTTCTTTGTGGTCTTTGGTGGTGAGAGTGAAGGCTTCGGCGTAGGCCGAGCCGACGAGGTGTTCGGCGAGGTCCTGCTTGAGTCCCTTGTAGACCATCTCCTTGACGAGGCGGTTGGGAACGGGGGGCTTGGAGGCGATCTTGCGGGCCAAGGCCATCGTCTCCTCCTCCAGCTTGTCCGCGGGGACGAGCTTGTTGAGCACGCCGAGCTCGCGGGCTTCCTCGGCCCCAAGCCAGTCGCCGGTGTAGAGCAATTCCAGCGCCTTGCCGACGCCGAGCGCCCGTGGGTAGAACCACGTCGCCCCGGTGTTGGATACCAGCCCCATCTGGAGGAAGGCGTTCATGAAGCGGGCCTTCTCGCTCCCGACGCGGAGGTCGCAGGCGAGGGCCCAGTCGAAGCCGTCGGCGACGGCGGGGCCGTTGACCATCGCGATCGTGGGCATCGGCAGGTTCTGTAGGCCGAGCGTCACCTGCTGGGGATAGTCGCGGATGTAGGTCAGGATCTCGAGTTCCGTCAGGTCGCCCAAGAGCCGGTCGGTCGTGCCGCGCTCCTCCTTGATGTCGGTGGCCGCGGTGAAGGCGCGGCCAGCGCCGGTCAGGATGAAGACCCGCACGTCCCTGTCTTGGGCGACGGCGCGCAAGGCATGCGTCATCTCCTTGAACATCTGCTCGTTGATGGCGTTGAGAACGTCGGGCCGGTTCAGCGTCAGCTTGGCGACGTGGTCTTTGGTTTCGAGGATGATGGTGGTGTAGTCCATAGATGCTCCCTAACGGAACGGCGACGCCCCGCGCTAGACGACAGCGACGGCGACGACTTGGAAGACCTGCTCGGGCCTCGCGTTCTGATGGATCATGAGTCCGGTCGCCGCGGGGAAGGCGTCGCCGAACACGTCGCGGCGGACCGCGGCGAGGCCGCGGATATCGTTCTGCACCGTCGGCGGGGTGCATTCCAGCGTGTACATGATGTCGTCCAGACCGACGCCGGCCTCCGCACAGATCTCGGCTACGTTGCGGTAGGCCTGTCGGGCCTGCTCGGCGAGGTCGTACTTGTACACCAAGCTTCCCCCCGTCTTGTGGTCGACCGACGCCTGCCCCGAGATGTAGAGCAGGTTGCCCTTCTTCACCGCCGGTGCCGCCGTCATCTCGCGCCAGGACTGCTCCCAGCCCGAGGGCACGATCTCCTCTCGCCCGCCGCCGAGCACGGCGGTGGCTTCGATTTCCAGGTGGCCGTGGGGCGAGAGCATGCGGTGGAAGTGCACGCTGCTCGAGGCCGGATAGACGCCGCCGAAGCGCTGCTCGCGCAGCTTCCTCACGTCGGGGTACGTCACGGTGGCCTGCGGGTCGACGTAGTTCATGGTGTTGATGACGTCGCCGAACGAGGCTCCGGCGGCGGTTAGGATCGTCTCCATGCGGTCGTAGCACCACTCGGCCTGCGCCACCGTGTCGTTCGGCTCCAGCGTGATGACGCCGGTGAGCCAGACTTTGTTGTCCACCTTGACGGCGGGCGCGTAGGTTAGCTGCTTGAAGCGCTCGAACTCTGGGCCGGGGGGAATGACGGCTTCCTTCTTCCCCCTGGCGGCAATGACGTTGATCTCGATCAGAGCGTCGGGCCGGAGCAGGCTGTGCACCAGCACGCCCGTCGAGGCCACGGGGCTCTTGCCCATGTACTCCTCGCGGACCGCCCCGGTGTGACGGAACTTGGCGAGGCCGGGCGGCGCGATGTAGTCCACCGTGCGCACGATGTTGTCGTAGGTCATGCCCGCCGCTTCCAGGATGACGCCGATCTTTTCCCACGCCACCTTGGACTGCTCCACGATGTCGCCCGCGCAGCGGACACGCCGCTGCTCCTTGTCGTAGGTGCTCGCGGTGTGGCCCGATACGTAGGCGACGCCGTCCTTCTCCGTCCCCAGAGAGAACGTGTAGCGGCGAAGGTCGAGCCAGGGGAACTTGTCGGGGTCGACTTGGATGACGTTTCTGGGCATGCGGCTTTGCTCCTGCGGAAGTATCGGGGCGCGAGTTAGTCTACCGCACCGCTCAACGTGTCCGATGCGGGCGGCTATTCCAGCGGCGCCCGCCGTGTATGCCATCCAGCGGCCTGCTCGTAGGCGAACGCCAGGTTGAGGACTCCAGCGTCGTCGAACGCCCGTCCGACGATCTGCAGCCCCACCGGAAGGCCATTGGCGGAGAATCCGCAGGGGACGGAGACTGTGGGCAGGCCGCCGGGGTTGAACATCCGGGTGATCCTGGAAAGGAGCATCCGCGAGGGGAACTCCTGGCCGCCGAGCGTCACCACCGGCGCCTCGTAGGAGGGCGCCGTCACCGGAGAGGTCGGCGTCATGAGAAAGTCGACGCGCTCCAAGACCTCCGCAATATCGCGGTTCACCGAGGCCCGCAGCTGGTTGGCCTTCGAATAGTCCGCCGCCGTTACGAACAGCCCCGACTCGATGTGATTCCGGGTCACCGGGTCGTAGTCGGCCCCGCGCCGCAAGATCGTCTCCCGATGGACCGCCGCGGCGTCGGCGGGGATGATCGTGCTCATCGCCAGTCCGAGGTCTTCCAGGCGTGGGACTGAGACTTCCTCGACCTCCACGCCCAAGCCCGCCACCTGATCGAAGGCCGCGCGAGCAAGGCGCTCGACTTCTGGGTCGATCATGTCCCACACATACTCCCGGAGTACACCGATCCGCAGACCGCGCACCTCTCCCGTCAGGCGCTCGGCGTAGTCTGGAACGGGGGCGTCCGCCGACGTTGGGTCGCGCGGGTCGTGGCCCGCGATGGCCTGCAGCGCCGCCGCCGCGCCCTCGACGGTGCGGGCGAGCGGCCCGGCATGGTCCAGCGACCACGAGAGCGGCGTCATCCCCCGCCGGCTCACCAGCCCATAGGTCGGCTTGAGTCCGACGAGACCGCAAAGCGCCGCCGGCACCCGAATCGACCCTCCCGTGTCGCTCCCGAGGGAAGCGGCGCACTCGCTCGCCGCGACGGACGCAGCCGACCCCGTGCTCGATCCGCCGGGCATCCTTGCGAGGTCCCAGGGGTTGCGGACATCGCCGTAGTGGGCGTTGCGCCCCTGCTCGCCGAAGGCGAACTCGGTCATCATCAGCTTGCCGATGATGATCGCGCCGGCGCCCTTCAGCCCCTCGACGACGGCGCTGTCGGCGGTGGGGACGCGGTCGCCGTCGATCTTCGAGCCGGAGGTCGTGCGGATGCCGGCGGTGTCGTAGAGGTCTTTAATACCAACGGGGATGCCGTGCATCGTACCGCGATACTCGCCGCGCGCCATCTCCGCCTCGGCCTGCTCGGCGGCCAGCGTCGCCTCATCACGGGCGACGGTGATGAAGGCGTTGACCGAGGGCTCGACTTGGTCGATGCGGTCGAGGAAGGACGCCGCGACCTCGACGGGAGAGACCTGCCGCGAGCGTAGCAGCCCGCTCAGCTCGGGAATCGGACGATGGCAGAGGTCGTCGACGCTCATGACGACGTCCCGGCCCGGAACACCAGCGCCGGCTCTTCGTCTTGGAGTTCGACCGCGCGCAGCTTATGCAGCACACCCCGCAGGGTCACGACGCTCGGGTAGAGGTCGGCCAGGTGCGGGTCGTTGGCGTCGAGTCCGGCCTCCGCGGCCAAGGTTCGGAAGGTGTCTAGCGTCATCTCGTCAGGGGTCATCTCGTCCTCCGTATTCATGACGCTGCTATAGTAGCGTCTACGCTCCGGCCCGGCCCAATCATCTCGACCCAATCATGCAACGACCACTCGCGGAACTGTTACAAGGCGTCCGTGTAATAGACCTGTCACGGGGGCTAGCGGGCCCAAGCTGCACCAGGCTCATGGCCGACTTGGGGGCCGAGGTCATCAAGGTCGAGCCCCCCGGCGGCGATCACACCCGTTCCTTCCAGCACCAGCGCGACGGCCGCAGCGGCTACTTCATTCAGCAGAACGCGGGCAAGCGGGACATCGCGCTCGACCTCCGGACGGCTGAAGGGAAGGCCGTGCTCGACGACCTGGTGTCGATCGGGGACATCGTCGTCGAGAACTTCCGCCCCGGCGTCATGGCGAACTTGGGCTTCGCCTATGAGGACCTCAGGCGGCTGAACCCTTCCGTGATCCTCTGCTCCATATCGGCGTTCGGACAATACGGACCTTACTCCGAGCGGCGCGGCGGCGACTACAACATCCAGGCCCTCAGCGGCATGATGTGGATCAACGGCGACCCCGACGGCCCGCCCACCTGGACGGGGAACGCCTATTGCGACACGACCACCGGACTGCACGCCTACGGGGCCACGGTCTCCGCGCTCTACAACCGGCTCCTTACCGGACGCGGCGAGCACATCGACGTTGCGCTCATGGACTGCGCCATCTGGCAGCAGGAGATTACCTTTCAGCAGTACCTTCTCAGCGACGGCGCCATCGAGCCCACGCGGTCGGGCAGCGCCCGCACCGACAACGCGCCGGCGAACGTCTACCGCGGAAGGGACGGATTCATGGTCCTCGCCGCCATGAGCGACAGTGCCTGGACGTTGTTGACGAACACGATGGGGATGCTCGACCTCGAGCACGACCAGCGGTTCGCCACCCGGATGGACCGCGTGGACAATCAGCGGGAGCTCGACCGCGTCATCGAAGGCTGGGTGTCGAGCTTCGACTCCATCCAGGACGTCATCGAGCTGCTACTATCGAAGGGACTGGTCTGCGGCAAGGTCCGCGACATCCCCGAGATTGTCGCCGACCCCAACACGGCCGCCCGCGAGATGCTCGTGGGCATCGACGATCCGGTCATAGAAGGGCCGGTCCGCGTGATGAACTCGCCAATGCGTTTTCACGCTTCCACGGCTCACGCGCGCGGCCCCGCGCCTCTTTTGGGGCAGGACTGGGACGACGTCGTGTGCGGGCTCCTCGGGAGAAGTCGCGATGACGCCCTGGCGCTGATCGGCAACGGCGCGGCGCTCGTCGAAGACCGCGCGCTGCGGCCGATGCTGGCCCGTCTCGAAGCCGACGCGGGGCCGTCCTGATCCAGTGCGAGGACCTGTGGAGGACGACGGCGAGGGCATGACCATGGACGACGCACCGCGGCCTCTAGCGGGCCTCCGCGTGGTGGAGTTCGCCGAGCAGATCTCGGCGCCCTTCTGCGGGAAGCTGCTCGCCGGGCTTGGGGCCGACGTCATCAAGGTGGAGCCGGTCGTCGGCGACGCGCTGCGCGACTACGGCCCATTCCCAGCCGACCTGCCCCATTCGGAGCGGGGCGGGCTCTTCCACTACCTCAACGGCGGGAAGCGGAGCGTCACCCTCGACCTTGCGCCCCGCTCCGGCGAACGGCTAGCTCTGGAACTCGCGCGGCGCGCCGACGTCGTCGTCACCGACGGCTCGCTGCCGGCGTCCCTCCGCGAGATGCTGGTCGAAACGGCGGCGAGCGACCCCGCCCTTGTCTGGACGCAGGTAAGCGTCTTCGGAAACGACGGCCCCCACGCCTCGTTCTTGGGCGGCGGATTGCAAGCGGCCGCCGGTTCGGTCGCATACCACCTCGGCGACCCCGGCAGGGCGCCGCTCACGTCGCCGGCCCGCGAGGCCGAGTATTGGGGCGGTCTGCAGGGGTGCGCCGCGACGCTCGCCGCAGTCCACAGCCGGGAGCGGGACGGTCTGGGCCAAGGCATCGACATCTCGTCGCTCGAATCGATCTCCACGCTCGTCGGCGCGCACCGCGACCTCCGCGCGGTGCGGTTCGGCGGCGCAATCACCGTCGGCTTCGGCGGCGACACGCCGCGCCAGGGCTATCACGGCTGGCTGCTGCCCTGGGTCACTCTGCCGTGCAAGGACGGCTACGTGGTCATCATTTCGTCCTCGGTGCGTCACTGGCAGCGGTATCTCGACGAGATGGAGGGGCAGGACTGGACGAGCGACCCACGTATCTACAACCTAGACCGGCCGTACATTGAGGAAGACCTCGGCTTCGACACGCTCGACGCCCTGCAGATGCAATGGCTTGAGACCAAGACGAAGGCGGAGCTCTTCGACCTCTTCGGACGTCTACCGGTCCCCTTCCAACCGGTGCAGACCATCGCCGAAGTTCTGGAGTCGGACCACCTACGGGCCCGGAAGTCCCTGGCGCCGCTGCGCTATCCGGGCGGCGAGGCCTACGCTCCGGGCCTGCCGTTCCGCCTTCCCGCCTGCGGGCTGAACTCAGGACCGGCGCCGCGCCTTGGGGCCGACAACCGGCCCGTCTATTGCGGGATGCTTGGCCTCAGCCCGCACGAGCTTGGCGTTCTGAGCAGGGCGGGAGTGGTATGAGGACCGGCGCGCTGGAGGGCCTGCGGGTGCTCGACCTCGGCCAGATCTGGGCGGGGCCGCTGTGCGTCCATATGCTCGGCGACATGGGCGCGGAGGTCGTTCGCGTCGAGACGCGGAGGCGCGCCGTTATGGCGGGCCGTCCCGAGTTCGGCCCCGGCGACCCGCCCGAGCACGCGGCGTCGTACTACCTGCGCAACCGCATCTGCCTCAGCGCCGACCTGTCCCATGAAGCAGGCGTCGAGCTCGTCCGCGAGCTTACCCGGATCGTCGACGTCGTGGTGGAGAACTTCGCTCCTCGCACCCTTCCGGGGCTGGGGCTCGGTTACGAGACCCTCCGCCGGACCAATCCGTCGCTGATCATGCTCTCCCTCCCCGCCGCGGGCCTGAATGGCCCCTGGCGCGACCGCCTGACGCAGGGGCCGTCGCTCTCCGCCCTCTACGGCCGTGCGAGCCTGATCGGCTACCCGGGAGAGGCCTGGCCGCGCGCCGACACCGCCGAGGGCGACCCCCTGGCGGCTTCCTTCGGCTTCATCGCCGTCATGGCCGCGCTGGCGCACCGCGACAAGACCGGCGAGGGGCAGCAGATCGACCTCGCGCAGGGCGAAGCGCTGCTCGCCCTCGACGCCGAGGCCGTCCTCGAATACTCCATGAATGGGCGGACGATGGGCTTCCGCGGCAACCGGTCCCCCACCACCGCGCCCCACGGCATCTATCCCTGCGCCGGCGAGGACCACTGGATCGCCCTCTCCGCCGAAAACGAAGGCCAGTATCAAGCCTTGTTGGGGTGCATGGGCCCGGCGGGGACCTCCCTGCGCCGCTACCGCGACGCCTTCCAACGCCTCCGCGCCTCGGAGGAGATCGACGCGGCGGTGGCAGCCTGGACGGTTGGCTTCGACCGCTGGCAGCTCACCCACCGGCTGCAAGCCGCCGGCGTGCCCGCCTATCCGGTGCTCGACGCCCGCGGCCAGCTCGACAATCCGCACCTTCAGCACCGCAGGCCGCTCGCCGTCGAGTCCGACGTACCTATGGACGTCGGCAACGTGGCATTCACGAATCCATGGAAACTCGAACGAACGCTGGCTCGAATTCGCCGCACCGTGGCGAACATCGGGGCCGATAACGCGTTCGTTCTGCGAGACTTGCTCGGCAAGAGCGAGGCGAAACTGGCAAGATTGACGAAAGACGAAGTCCTCGTCTAGCGCGGCCCGGTTGGAGTGAGCCTGGTTGGAGTGAAGAGGAGGGGCATGTCCTACGAAAACATTCTCTACGAGATCGACGGGCCCGTGGCGGTCGTGACGCTCAACCGTCCCGAACTGCTCAACGCCCAGAACGAGGCGCTGAAGGACGAGGTGGACCACGCCCTCCATACGGCGGACGGGGACGACGATGTCCGCGTCGTCATTATCAAGGGCGCCGGGCGCGCCTTCTCCGCCGGCCACGACATGAAGCAACTGCCGCGGGACCCCACGGCGTTCGGCGCCGACGATCCCCGCAAGTGGTTCGAGGGCGACACCGAGAAGGTCGCCGAGTTCGTCCACAAGATCCTGCGCCTCTTCCTCAACATCCACTACGCCAAGAAGCCGAACATCGCTCAGGTACACGGGCACGTGATCGCCGGCGGCTGGGCACTGGCCGCGATGTGCGACCTCATCGTCGCCGCCGACGACACCTCGATCGCCGACCCCGTCGTGCGCATGGGCTCCACAGCAGTCGAGGTGCTCATGGAGCCGTGGGACCTGGGAGTGCGGAAGGCCAAGGAAGTCCTATGGCTCGGCGAACCGATGACAGCGGAGGAGGCGTGGCGGCTCGGCGCGGTGAACAAGGTCGTCCCCCGCGACCGGCTCGACGAGGAGACGATGCGGCTGGCGCAGAAGATCGCGCTGACCCCGCCCGCCACGCTCCAAGCCACGAAGCGCTCCATCAATCGCATGCTCGACGGCATGGGCTGGCGGACGAGCCACGAGCAACATACCGAGGTGTGGATTGCGAACCACTTTGGGGACGAGCATAAGCAGCTGCACCGTGAGCGCGAGGGCTTGGGACTGCGTGAGTTCATCCGCCGGCGCGACGAGCCGTTTAGGTAGGCACCTATGACGCACGAAACGATCACCTATGCAATAGACGAGCGCGCCGCCGTCATCACGCTGAACCGGCCGGAGGTCCTTAACGCGCAGAACGAGGCGATGAAGGACGAGTTGGCTGACGCCTTTCGCGCCGCCGACGCCAACGAAGACATACGCGTCGTGGTGTTGCGTGGGGCGGGTCGCGCCTTCTCATCGGGCCACGACCTGAAGGCCTTTCCCCGCAACCCCCTCGCCTTCGGCGGCCCCTCGGCGGACAAATGGTTCGAGGGGAATACCGAGATGGTGCGCCGCATCTTCCACGAGGCAATCTACGAGAAGTGTATGGCGATCCACTACACGCGCAAGCCAACGATCGCGCAGGTCCACGGCTACTGCGTTGCCGGCGGTTGGCTGCTGGCCTCGATGTGCGACCTGATCGTCGCGTCCGATGACGCCAGGTTCAGGGACCCCGTCGTCCTCATGGCGGCGGGAGGGCTGGAGTTGCTCGTCGAGCCCTGGGACGTGGGGGTACGTAAGGCGAAGGAACTGATGTGGACGGGGGAGTACCTCGAGGCGGACGAGGCGCACCGGCTCGGCCTCGTTAACAGGGTCGTACCCCACGACCGGCTGGAAGAGGAGACGATGCGGATCGCGGGGAAGATCGCGTTGACGCCCCCAGCGACGCTCCAAGCCACGAAACGCTCCATCAACCGAATGCTCGACGGCATGGGCTGGCGCACGAGCCACGAGCAGCACTTCGAGACTTGGACCCAGGCAATGTTCACCGACGAGCACAAGGCCGGCCACGAGGGCATGAGCGCGAAGGACCTCAGGGGGTTCATCCGCAAGCGCGACGCTCCGTACGAGAAGGCCTAGCCGCGCGGGGTCCCGCCGTGGGACCCCATCCACTCCAGCACCTCGTCCATCGGGGCCACGCTGGCCACGTAGCGCCAGATGTCGAAGAGCGACGCCTTGTGCGCCCACTGGTTCTTGTCGCACACGGCCTCTTCGACCACGACGGCGCGGAAGTTGGCGGACACGGCATCGGTGACCGAGGCCCGGACGCAGCCGCTGGTGGCGGCGCCTACGAAGACCAAGGTATCGACGCCGCGGTGTTGGAGCACGGGGACAAGGTAGGTGTTGGCGAAGGCCGAGCTCGCCTTCTTCCAGATGATCGGCTCGCCGGGGCGGGGGGCCACGCGGGGGTCAATCTCGACCCACGGCTCCCCATCGCACATGTACTCGGCCAGGCTGGGGAATTTCTCGCCCCGCACGCCGCAGTCGCCGCCCCCCGCGGCGTATCGGTCGCCGGTGAAGATGACCGGCATCCCGCACGCCCTTGCCGCGTCGATGACGCGGGCCGCCGCCGCGACCGCAGCGTCGGTGATTTCCTGGACGTGCTCGGACGCGCCGCGCACCCAGGGCTTTGGTTCGGGCGAGACGTAGCCCCGTTGTAGATCGATGACGATAAGAGCAGGGCGTTCACCGCCGCGGTAGAAGTCGGCCACGGCCCCGCCGCGAAGCTCTTCCGGCGTCACGGACTCGTGGATATAGCGGACCATGGGGTCCGGCTTCAGGAAGTCGAGGCTCATGGGGTGACCGCCCCGTTCCGTTCGCCCCATTCGGCCATCCAATCGACCACGTCGCGGACGGGGGCGACGGTGGCGATGTAGCGCCAGAGGTCGAACAGCGTGGCCTTGTGCGCCCAGAGGCTCTTGTCGCAGACGGCCTCCTCGACGACGACGGTGCGGAAGTTGGCTGCGATCGCGTCCACCGCCGCGGCCCGCACGCAGCCGCTGGTGGCCGTCCCCGCGATGATGCAGGTGTCGATCTTTCGGTGGATCAGCAGCGGGGCCAGGTGGGTACCGAAGAACCCGGAAGCGGCTTGCTTCCAGACGACCACCTCGCCGTCCCTCGGGGCGAGGCGCTCGTCGATCTCCACCCAGGGGAGGCCCTCCCGCATGTACGCCGCCAAGTGGGGGAACTTTTCCCCGCGGACGCCGCAGTCGCTGCCGTCGGGCAGGTACCTCGTACCGGTGTAGAACACGGGCAGCCCGGCCTCGCGCGCGGCCCCAATCAATTGGCCGGCGGCGGCGGTCGCGCCGTCGATCAGCTCGGCGATCCCATCGGGGAGGCCCTTCACCCAGGGCTTCGGCTCAGGCGAGACGTAGCCCCGCTGCATGTCGATGACCAACAGCGCGGGGCGTTCGCCCTTCCGGTAGAAGTCGTGGTCCGGCTCGCCGGCAGACTCTTCCGGCGTCAGCGAGGCGCCGATGTAGGCGATCTTCGGATCGGGTTCGAGAAATTTGAGCGGCATTCGGGGGCCTCATGGACGGGCTGAGGACTACGTGCAAAGTATACGCGTGGTTGCATTGTAAGAATTTACAGGTGCTATAATGCCGCATCCTGGTGGCTTACGCGCCCCAGCGTTGACCCTTGTGGCCGGCGTATGGCGTCGGCGAGCCGCGCTAACGTGATTTAAGAAGTTGGAGCAGATAGCCATGCGAAGGAAACTATTTACGATCCCTATACTGCTGCTCGTCGTCGTGCTGGCGGTAGCAGCGTGCGGCGACGCAGAGCCGACGGCGGCTCCGGCGCCGACCGCCGCCCCTCCCGTCGAGGTGGTGGTCACCGCCACCCCTGGGCCGACCTCGACGCCGGCGCCGACCGCCGCTCCCGTGCTGGTGGTGATCACCGCCACCCCCGGACCGACCTCGATGGCGGGGCCGACCGCCGCGCCCGTCGAGGTGGTGGTCACCGCCACCCCTGGGCCGACCCCGACGCCGGCACCGACCCCCGAACCCGTGCTGGTGGTGGTCACCGCCACCCCCGGACCGACCGCTCCCCCTACCGCCGCATCTCCGCCAGTGGCGGCCAACATCGTAGTGGTCCTCGACACGCTCGAACGCGAATTGTGGCTGCACCACTACGGCGGCTCGACGATGTTCAACCCGCGCCACACCATGAACGAGCAGCTCGCCGTCTGGACTCCCGGGTACACAGAAAACCAGTTGGCGGAGTCGTGGGAGCTTTCCGGCGACTCCTCCGTCCTCACGATGAAGCTGCGGCAGAACATACCGTTCCATGACGGCGACACGTTCGTCGCGGAAGACGTGGTCCGGACCTACTCGCTCATCTACGAGGAGGAGGCGAGCCACCAGGGCCTACGGACGATCATGCCGCTGTTCGGCGACACAAAGGAATCCCTTCTTGAGCACGTCCGGGCCATCGACGACAACACGGTCGAGATGCGGTCGGAGAAACCCTACGGTCAGTGGCTGGAATCGATCTTCGGCTCCACGAACACGCCGTACCTCGTGGTCAACGCCAGCTACATAGAGGCGGTGGGAACCGACGAGGCCGCGGCGAACCCCGTGGGCACCGGGCCGTTCGAATTCGACGAGCACAAACTCGGCGAGTCGATTCGCGTCCGTGCCGTCGAGAACCACTGGCGGCAGACGCCGTCGGTCGCGACCGTCGAGTTCCTGATCGTTCCCCAGTACGCCACGCAGTTGGCGCTCATCGCTTCGGGACGGGCCGACATCATGAGCCTGTCGGCCCTCCAGGTCGCGCAGGCCCGAAACGTCGGCGCGCAACTGAAGATCGACGACACCGGCTATAACGTCTGGTACGCCTTCCGCGGCCTGATCCCGCCGGAGCACGACAACTACGACGGCAGTCTGCCGTGGGTCGACGGCGACGACCCCGAACGGGCGAGGAAGGTCCGCCTAGCGCTGAACCTGGCGGTCGACCGCCAGTCGATCATCGACAACCTCTATGGCGGCATCGGAACGGTGAACGGGCTCGGAGCTTGCACGTTCCCAGGACAGGCGCACTGGTCCGGCACCTCCGAGCCTTACGCCTATGACCTAGAGCAGGCGAAGGCGCTCCTGGCAGAAGCCGGGTACGGGGACGGGTTCGACATCTCGATCCCCATCTACGATCAACCCAGCGGGCCGGTAGGCCTAGCCCTGCATGAAGCAGTCGCCGACTCCTGGCGGCAGCTGGGCCTGAACGTTGAGACCGTTCCCGGCGAGTGGACGAACTTCCGGGAAATCCTGATCAACATCACGGATCCGGAGCTGACCTACTACTGGTACTGCAACGCCAACTACCCCGACCCGATGGGGTACTACAACTTGTTCTACCACACGAGGTTCCCGCTCTGGTTTGGGAGCGACGAGTTGCAAGTGAAGCTCGACGCGGCTAACGCGGCCCTGCTTCCTGAAGAACGCGCGCCCCTCATCACGGCGGTCAACCAGCACATGTACGACGGCCACTACTGGGTCCCCATGTTCGTCCTGCCCAAGCTGTACGCAGCTTCCGAGCGAGTCGACGAATGGCCCTTGATCCCAGGACACTTGCGGGTGCATAACCTCGAATTCCTGACAGTCAAGCAGTAGCGGCCACCTCCGCGACAGGCTGCGATTCATTGGAGATGCATACGGAACGCCCCCGTGCACGGGGGCGTTCCGGCATTTCTAAAGGCCCGCTTGCGGGCACCCGCGTCCTCGACCTGACGGGCCCTCCAGGTCAACTGTGCGTCAAGATGCTGGCCGACGCCGGGGCCGACGTTATCAGGGTTGAGCCTCCCGGCGGCGCTTCAGTGCGGGAGCGCCCTCCGTTCATCGGCGGCTCTTCCGGCCCGGATGCGAGCCTCTACTTCCTGCACTACAACGGGAATAAACGGGGCGTGACGTTGAACCTGTCCTCAAGCGAAGGCCAGGATCTGTTTCGCCGCCTGGCTCGCACCGCCGACGTCTTGGTCGAGTCTTTTCCCCCGGGCTATTTCGACGACCTCGGGTTGACGCACGAGTCACTTCGCGAGGAGAACCCAAGCCTCGTCCACACCAGCATCACGCACTTCGGACTATCGGGGCCCTACACCGACCGTCAGGGCTCTGACATGGTCTGCTTCGCCCTCGGCGGCGTGATGTCGCAGGCGGGCGAGCCGGGGTCGCCGCCCATCACGGCTCCGGGAGAGCTTGCCTACGCGCTGGCGAGCGCTTACGCCGCCGTCGGGACCAACGTGGCGCTCTTTCGCAGTCTCATGAGCGGGCGCGGCCAGATGGTCGAAGTCGCCGTCCACGAGGCCTCCGTCCACGTAGCGGGGTACGCTGTCCCCGTGTTCAGCGCCACGGGACGGAAGCCGTTCCGTCAAAGTTGGAGGGAGCGGTTGTTCGACCTCTACGACCTGTACCCGTGCCGCGACGGCCACGCCCGCATCTTCATCATGCCCAGGAAACATTGGCGCTCTCTCCTCGACTGGCTGGGAAACCCGGAGGAGCTCGGCTCCGAGCTCTTCGAGGACCAGCAGCTCCGGTGGGAGAACAGCGAGCTCATCGATCCTTTCGTGGAGGCATTGACGAAGCGCTACGATAAGGCAGACCTCTTTCGAGAAGGTCAACGCCGGCGCGTAACCGTCTCCCCGGTGAACACCCCGCGCGAGTTCGTCGAGAACGAGCAGACGAGGGAGCGCGGCTTGTTCCGCAAGACGGCACACCCTGAAGCCGGAGAGTGCGAGCAGTTGGGCCCGATGCATCGCTACAGCGGGACGGTCGACCCCCCTCCAACTCCAGCGCCTGCGGTGGGCGAGCACAACAGACAGGTCTATTGCGAAGAGCTCGGCCTGGCGGGAGCGGAACTCCGAAGACTCGAGCAGGCCGGGGTGGTATGAGCGCAGCGGCTGCTCGGTGTGAGGACACGGAACGCCCGTTGGCAAATATTCGGGTGCTTTCTTTCACCACGGGCGCGGCGGGCCCGACGTGCGCGAGTTGCCTGGCCTTCTTCGGCGCGGAGGTGCTGCACGTCGAGTCGCGGATGCGCCCCGACGGCCATCGCGGCGGCCACAATCCTGAGGCATGGAACAAGACCCCGACCTTCGTCAAGCTGCACCGCAACCAGAAGAGCATCACGATCAACTTGCGGGAAGCAGAAGGCGTCGCGCTCGCCAGAGAACTGGTGCGGATTAGCGACGTCGTCGTCGAGAACTTCTCGCTTGACGTCCTCGCCAACTGGGGCCTCGGCTATGAGGACCTTCGGCGGATCAGGCCGGATGTCGTGGCGGTGGGCCTCCGCGGCTTCGGCTCCACCGGCCCCTACGCCGGATATGCGAGCTGGGGCCCCAACCTGGGCGCCTTCCTGGGGCACTCCCATCTTTGGAACTACGCCGAGGGCGTCGCGCCGACGGCCGAGGCGCGCGTGCAGCACCCCGACTTCATGTCCGGTGTGTGCGCCGCGTTCGCCGTGATGTCCGCGTTGATTCACCGGGCTCGGAGCGGAGAGGGGCAATGGATCGACGCCGGAGAGATCGACGTGGGAGCCCAGCCCCTCGGGCCCATCTACCTCGACTATCTCGTCAACGGCCGTGACGCGCATCCCCAAGGCAACCGAACGCCGGGGGCCCGGCATTCGGGCGTCTACCCCTGCCTTGGCGAGGACCAGTGGTGTGCCATTTCAGCTGAGACGGACGAACAGCGAAGACAGTTGGTCGAGAGCATTGCGGGCGGCGCGGAAGGCGGGGAACAACTCGACGAGCGCATAGAATCCTGGACGCGGGAGCGCAGCAAGTTCGAAGTCATGGAACAACTACAGGCATGGGGCGTGCCCGCGGCGGCGGTGCAAGACGTGGAAGAGGTGCTCGCAGACCCCCACCTGCGGGCGCGGGGCTTCTTCGTCGGGCTGGATGAGCCTGAAATGGGATTCATCGAGGCCGAAGGGTCGCCGGCGCGGCTCTCGGAGACGCCGGGCTGTTACGATGAGCCCGCTCCGCTGCTGGGCCAGCACACCGAAGAGGTCTGCGTCGCTCACCTTGGCATGGACCCCGTTGAGGTAGGCAGGCTGATACGGGAGCAGAAGCTGCATTAGGCGGCGGGCGCGGAGTTGACGACATGACTGAGTCCCCGGTGCTGTACGAGAAATCAGACCACGTGGTTACGATCACGCTGAACCGGCCTGAGAAGAAGAACGCCATCAATATGGCGATGCGCGAGCGGTTGCTCGAGGCTTGGGGCACTTTCCGCGACGACGACGACGCCTGGGTGGTGATCCTGACCGGGACGGGCGACGCCTTCTCCTCCGGGGGGGACCTCAAAGAAAACCTGGACAAGGCCGAAGGAAGGATGAAGGAACCCTGGCCCAGCGGGCGCGCGGTCAAAGCGCCGAGCGTCTATAGCGACTTCGTTTGGGAGGAAGGCGTCTACAAACCCGTCATCGCCGCGGTCAACGGCTATGCGGGCGGAGGCGGCTTCGCGATGGCGTTGGGCTCCGACATCCGGATCGCGTCCGAGAACGCGACGTTCGGCTGCGCCGCCGTGCGCTGGTCGCACATGGCCGGAGGCCAGGCCCACATGCTGCCGCGCGTCGTACCGTTGGGTTGGGCCTTCTGGCTCCTGTACACCGGCCAGATGATCGACGCGGCACAGGCACTCAGCATCGGCCTCGTGCAGCAAGTGACGTCTCGAGACGAGCTACTGCCCGCGGCACGCAACCTCGCCGATGTGATCTGCGCCAACGGTCCCCTCGTCGCCCAGTACCACAAGGAGTTCATCTACAAGAGCATGGACCAACCCCTCAGCTCCGCCCGCTTCATGGAGCGCGTCCTCTACGAGCAGCTCCGCGGACGGCCGGACTACAACGAGGGGACTAGGGCCTTCCTGCAGAAGCGGCCGCCCGACTACGGCGGCAGTTAGGACGTCACTGTGGGCAAGTTCGTAGCCGGACGGCTGCTCCAATCGGTGATCGCGTTGTGGGTGGTTACGCTCGCCGTCTTCATCTTGGTCCGCCAGGCAGGGGACCCCACAGTAAGCCTGCTTCCGCTGAATGCGCTGCCCGAGCAGCGTGAGGCCCTTCGTGAAAGGATCGGCTTAGACAAGTCCTACGTCGAGCAGTATTTCATTTACATGGGAGACCTGCTCCAAGCCGACTTCGGCGAGTCGAGGTTTCTGCGGCAGGACGCATTGGATACGGCGTTGAGCAAGTTCCCCGCGACATTGGAACTTGCCGCGCTCAGCATGGCGGTGCTTCTGGTTATCGCCGTGCCGGCCGGCGTTTATTCTGCGATGAATCGGGGGACGCTAGGCGATCTGATTGTGCGGTTAATCGCGGTCCTCGGAAACGCCTTCCCTTCGTTTTGGCTCGGGATCGTGTTCATCTTGGTGTTCGCCGTGTGGCTCAACTGGCTGCCGCCGGCGGGGAGAGGGGAGCCGGAGAACCTCGTGCTTCCCGTGCTCACGCTCTCGTGGTATCTCGCCGGCGGGCTCATGCGCGTGGTGCGCTCCAGCATGTTGGAAGTCATGGGACGGGACTACGTCCGAACGGCGCGCGCCAAGGGCCTCTCAGATCGGGCGGTGACGTGGCGGCACGTCTTCCGCAACGCGCTGCTCCCCATCACGACCTACGGCGGAATCATGTTCCTGAACCTCCTGACGGGCACGATCATCGTCGAGACGGTCTTCGGCTGGCCGGGCATGGGGCGGGAGGTCATCACGTCGGTGACCCGGGCGGACTACCCGATGGTGCAGACCATCGCGCTGCTGCTGGGGTCCATCTACATCTTCGGGAATATGTTCATCGACATCGCGTACTTCTATATCGACCCGAGACTACGCAGGGCCTGACTTGGGGAAGTAATGTCAACGACGGCCGCGACATTTTCTCCAGATAGTCGCTCTCTCTGGGATCGGACGCGCAGCGTCGCGCGCTGGTGGCAGACCTGGTGGGCCGCCGTCTTCATCGTGGCGCTGGCGGTTGTTGCCATTTTCGCCCCGCTCATCGCCACGCACGACCCCGTTACGAACGCGCTTCCCGACGCGTTGCAGGCGCCTTGGGGATTGGAAGGCGGCGGCTCCGACCACCTTTTGGGCGCGGACCAGAACGGACGGGACCTGTTCAGCCGCATCGTCTTCGGCTCGCGGATCACCCTGGGCGTCGCACTTCTCACCATCAGCCTGAGCGCCACGCTTGGCAGCCTGCTGGGGCTCCTGGCCGGCTATCGGGGCGGGCTCACCGACACGCTCGTCATGCGGCTTGCCGACATCCTGCTCTCGCTGCCGATCTTCCTGCTTGCCATCGTGGTCGCGGCGGCGCTGGGGCCAAGCCTCGGCAACGTGATCGGGATCATCGCCGTCTTGCTCTGGCCGTACTTCGCGCGGCAGATACGGGGCGAGACCCTCGCCCTCAAGAACCTTGAATACGTCGAAGCGTCGCGGGCCCTGGGAGCTTCGGACGTACGAATCATGCTCCGGCACATCCTCCCCAACCTCGTGCCCAGCATCATCGTCTTCGCGACCCTGCAGGCGAACATCGTCATCGTCGCAGAGGCCTCGCTGAGCTTCCTGGGCGTCGGCGTGCCGCCGCCGGCGGTCAGCTGGGGACGCATGGTCTCCGAGGGCATCGACGTGGTGTACATCGCGTGGTGGGCAGCGGCGCTCCCCGGCATCGCGATTTCGCTCGTCGTCTTGAGCGTCGCGTTCCTCGGCGACACGATGCGGGACCGGCTTGATCCAACCCTCCGCGGCCGTTAGCCGGCCCGCTCCAAATCCGAATTTCCTGTGAGGTGAGAACCGATGGTTGAAGAGAACGTGCTACTGGTTGACAAGGTGGAGGACGGCAAGATCTGGGTGCTCACCATGAACCGCCCGCACCGTCTCAACGCGGTCGGCGGCGGGATGATGGGGGAACTGACGGAGACCTGGAAGGCATTCCGTGACGACCCCGACGCGCGCGTCGCTATCCTGGCGGCCAACGGCCGGGCCTACTCGGCGGGCATCGACCTGAAAGAGGCCGCTGAGAACCAGGAGAAGCGCGAGCGCGGCGAGTACGTGCCGCCGCCCGACGAGCGATGGATCCCACTCAGCGAGCGCTTCGAGCTGTGGAAACCGACGATCGCCGCGGTAAACGGTGTCGCCGTGGCCGGCGGCTTCATGTTCGCCCTGCAATGCGACATTCGAATCGCCGCGGAGGACGCGGAGTTCGGCGTGCCGGAGGTCCGATGGAACCGGGCAGGCGGGCAATGGATGACCTCGCTCACCCGCGTCATCGGCCTCGGCCACGCGCTGGAGCTCTGCCTCTGGGGCGACGGGCGTATCAGTGCACAGCGGGCCTACGAGATGGGCTTCGTGAACAAAGTCGTGCCCCGGGAGCAGGTCATGGACGAGGCGCTGGCGTGGGCCCGGCGCATGCTGAAGCTGGCGCCGCAGGCCGTGTCCAACATCAAGGAATGCATCTACCGCGGCTACTACCTCTCGCCCCTGGACGGCGAGGCGCTGGGGAAGGCGATCGAGCAGAACCTCGAAGGAATGGAAGACAGTGTCGAGGGGCCGAAGGCCTTCGCGGAGAAACGCGACCCGGTGTTCAAGAACCGGTAGCGGCCCTAGCGGAAACGCCTCTCGAAGGACGGCGGTCGATATGCCAATCGATCCACAAGCACAGGCCGCGGAAGATGCGTGGGACGCCCTTGGCATCCCGCCGCTGGAGACGCTGCCTCCCGCAGAGGCCCGGGCGCGGTTCGAGGCGCTTCCGGCACTCGAAGGGCCTCCCGTGGGCCGCGTCGAGGACCGGGAAGCGCCGGGCCCCGACAGAGCCGTTCCTGTACGCATCTCTTGGCCCGAAGGCGAAGGCCCGTGGGGCGCGTTCATGTACTTCCACGGCGGCGGCTGGGTGGTCGGCTCCGTCGCCAATCAGGACGGCACGGTGCGCCGCCTGGTGCGGGAGTCGGGGTGCGTTGGCGTATCGGTCGAGTACCGCTTGGCGCCGGAGCACCGATTCCCCGCGGCGGCCGAGGACTGCTACGCCGCGACGAAGTGGGTCGCGGACAATGCAGCGGCGCTCGGCGCTCGGCCGGGAAAGCTCGCAGTGGTGGGAGTAAGCTCGGGCGGCAACCTGGCCGCAGCGGTCGCGTTGATGGCGCGAGACCGGGCCACGCCGGACCTGGCCCAACAGACACTCGTCGTACCGGTCCTCGCCCGCAACTTCAGCACGGCGTCGTACACAGAAAAGGCCGACGGCCCCGGCCTCACCAGCCGACGCATGCAGTGGTACTGGGACCTGTACCTTCGGGACGAGTCAGACGCGGCGAACCCTTACGCCGCACCTGGAGCGGCGGACAGCCTCGCCAGCCTGCCTCCGTCCCTCGTGCTCACCGCCGAATACGACGTGCTGCGGGACGAGGGGCGGCGCTACGCGGAACGACTCCAGGCGGCGGGCATCCCCACAACGCATCGGGACTACCCGGGCATGACGCATCTGTTCTTCAACCGATGGAACGCCATCGACCGAGCGCGGGAAGCCATCGCGCTCGTCGGCGCGGAGCTCGCCGGTCGCCTCGCCGCGTGATGTCGGAAAAGCGTCTCCATGACGCCATATCGTGTCCCTTTCGTCACGTGAAACAATTCACAAGACGATTCTCAATACGTTTCGCTTGACACTCGTGGCGGAAATCTATAGGTTGCCCTCATCGGGCGGATTGCGCGCCCGATGGATTTAGCTTGGCCTCGGCGCAAGGGGGCTTCTCTCGCGGCCCAACATTCCTAGCCGCCGCATGACTCCAACCTCTTAGAGCCGTCGCATTGCCCCAGGAGGGTTGCGCATGAGAACGAGATTTGTCCGTGTCGTGGCGCTGGCGCATGCCGCCGTGGCCATCGCCCTCATCGTCGCGGCGTGCGGCGGCGCGGACCCCACGGCGACGCCGCAGCCGACGGCCACGCCACAGCCGCAGGCCACCGCCACTCCCGTCCCTACTCCCGAGCCAACGGTCGATCCTCGCCAAGGCGGGACCGTACGAATGGGCAAGCCGTGCGCCATCAACGACTTGGAGCCCCTGTACGCCACCACCTGCATGCAGAACATCAGCTGGCCGATGTACGACTCGCTGATCAGCCGAGGGACAACCGAGGAAACGCTCGAGGAATTCGAGCCGGGCCTCGCGAACTCTTGGGATATCACCGAGGGCGGTACGCGGATCACGCTGGACCTCGTTGAAGGGGCGACCTGGCACGACGGCCAGCCCTTCACCGCCGCCGACGCCGAGTACAGCTTCGACGCGGTCGTCAACCCGCCGGAGGGAAGCGCGAGCCAGTACAAGGCGCGGATCTCCGACGTGGAGAGCGTAACGGTGGCGGCGGACGGAACGGTCGTAATCACCACGAAGCGCCCCACGGCTGCGATCATCGAGGCGATCAGCATCGTCCGCATGGCGCCCAAGCACGCGCATGAGACGCAGCGGCCCTTCACCACGGTCGCCGTGGGCACCGGGCCCTTCATGCTCGACGACCTAGCCGCCGACGAGTCCAGCGTGCGGGAAGTCAAGAACCCGGACTACTGGCGCGACGGGGAGCCGTTCCTCGACGCGGTGGAGTTCATCTTCCTATCGGACCCGGCGCTGCAACTGGCGGCGCTGCGCTCCGAGCGGATCGACGCTTGGATGAGCGACTTCGCGAAAGGCCAGATTCCCGTCATCAAGGGTGAGTCTCGGATCAACCTACGCGTCTTCCCTAAGCTCCAGTACGCCACACTCTGGTTCAAGCTGGGTGAAGGGCATCCGTGGGACGACCTTCGCGTGCGCCAGGCGATGAGCCTCGCCATCGACCGTCCGTCGCACCTGCAGGCGGCCTGGCTGGAGACCGACGAGGTCGGCCAGTTCGCGCTGCCGGGCCCGTGGGCGCTCCCGGCGTCGGAAGTCCAGACCTACCCGGGCTGGGGCCCCGACTTCGCGGCTAATCTCGCCCAAGCCAAGCAGTTGATGGAAGAGGCGGGGTACGCAGACGGCTTCAACACCGAGATCAAGTTCCCCAACTCAGGGAACTGGGCGCCGTCGTCGGCCACGCTCCAGCAGATGCTCCGCGAGATCAACATAGACATAACGCTCCGAGGTGTAGAGGTCGCCGCCGCAAGCGCCGCCCGGCGTAGCGGCGACTTCGAGCTGCTCAACTGGCCGAACGTGCCCGCGCTCTCGGACCCGAACGACATTCTGTTCGTGTTCACCTCCACGAACACCTACGTGGGCCACGGGTACAGCAACACCATGGTGGACGAGATGTTCGACCGCGCCTTGGGCACGTTCGACGTCGGCGAACGTAAGCAGCTCATCAACGACATCGAACGGGAGCTCTTCAGAGAGATGCCGGCGCTGCCCACCGTATCCCGGTCGGGGACGATGGGAAGCTGGGACTACGTGATGGGCTTCGCGCCGCACGGCCTGTGGTACCACGGCGGCACGTGGCAATTCCGGACGATTTGGATCGACCAGTCGAAGAAGTAGCCCGCGAAGCGATCAGTTCAGGTGCGGAGAAGGGCGCGCACGGCGTGGAGTCACGCCGTGCGTCTTTCTGTTGAGGAGGCGTTGACCGGCGCCTGCGAGCCGGGTCTGTAGGCACAGCTCGAAGACACGTGGGGCATAGGGACCTATGAGGGCGTACATACTTCGGCGGATTGCCCTGCTCGTTCCCGTGCTGCTGGGCATCTCGATCCTCGTCTTCGCCTTGACGCGCGTCCTTCCCGGCGACGCCGCAATCACTCGCGCCGCGCTCGACGGGGGCCGGTTGACGGAGCAGGAAGTCCAAGCCCTACGCGAACACTGGGGACTGGAGAAGGGCGTCCACGTCCAATACGTCCAGTGGCTGGGGGACGTATCCCAAGGGGACTTAGGCATGTCGTGGACGGTCGGGCGCTCCGTTTCGAGCCTCGTCTGGAGCCGAATCCCGGCTACCGCGAACCTGGTGGTGTTCTCCATGTTCTTCGCCCTCATCCTGGGAATACCGCTGGGGATCATGTCGGCATACCGGCGAAACACGCCCTTGGACTACGCGTCGCGCATCGTCGCGATACTGGGTCTGGCCATCCCCAACTTCTGGCTTGGGGTCATGCTCATCATCGCTCTGGTGCTCGCGTTCAACTGGACGCCGCCCCTTGGATACATCAATTTCTTCAGCGACCCGGTGGGGAATCTCGAGAAGATGGTCCTTCCGTCGTTCGTCTTGGGCTACACGCTGGCGGCGTTGATCGCGCGCATGACCCGGACCGCCATCCTCGAAGTGCAACGCGAGGACTACGTGCGGACCGCCTACGCGAAGGGGTTGAAGTCCGCAGTGATCGCGCGCCGGCACGTCTTTCGGAATGCGGCGCTCCCCGTGGTCACGGTGGTGGGCGTCTACCTCGCACTCATGATGGGCGGCGTGGTCGTCATTGAGAAGGTCTTCAACATCCAGGGGTTGGGGTCGCTCTTGGTCCAAGCCGTCGCCGATCGGGACTATCCCATCGTGCAGGCGGAGTTGCTGCTAGTGGGGCTCCTGGTATCCATCGTGAACCTTTCGATCGACCTCGCTTACGGTCTGATCGACCCTAGGATTCGCTATGGCTAAGCGGCACAAGCCAGGCTGGCCTGCGGCCGGTTGGGCCCACACCGGGCGGCTGTTGATTGGGCGCTTCGTCCGGGGGCAACCGATCGGGGCGCTGAGCGTCGCGATCATCCTGGTGTTGGCCGTCGCCGCCGTGTTCGCCCCGCTGCTGGCGCCGTACGATCCGAGGGTCATCCGCCCCGCCGAGATCGCAGCGGCGCCGTCACTCGAGTTCTGGTTCGGGACCGACCATCTGGGCCGCGACATGCTGAGCATGGTGCTCTACGGCGGACAAATCGCCCTGCTGGTGGGGTTCACCACGTCGATCTTGGGCAGCGTGATCGGCGGCGCGTTCGGTTTGGTCGGCGCATTCTTTGGCGGCGCGGCGGACAACGTCGTTCAACGCATCTCCGACGTGCTCATGTCGTTCCCGAGCCTGATCCTGGCCCTCGCCGCCGTGGCCGTCCTGGGGCCTACCCTGTTCAACGTGATCATCGCGATCGCGATCCCGATCATCCCTCGGGCGGCGCGCGTGGTGCGGTCGTCCGTGCTCAGCGTCAAGGAACAGCAGTACATCGAGGCCGCGAAGGCTGTGGGATGCGGCCCGGCGCGGATGATGGGCGTGCACATCCTGCCCAATGTTATGGCGCCGTTCCTGATCATCCTGACGGCGCAACTGGGCGGCGCGATCCTAGCCGAGGCGTCGCTGAGCTTCCTGGGAGTGGGCGTCCCACCGCCGAACTTCAGTTGGGGCGGCGTGCTCGCGGGACACGCATCGCTGTATTTCGAGACCGCTCCTTGGACGGCCGTCTTCCCAGGCGCCGCGATCGCGCTGGCGGTCTTCGCCTTCAACCTGCTGGGCGACGCGCTCCGCGACTACTGGGACCCGAAGCTGCGCGGCGCGAGCTAGGAGTGGTACCCCTGACTTTACTGTAGGGCGAACTTTTGCGTGCGTGGTCACACTGTAGCGCGGCCTGTGCTCTTGGCGAGACACCCGTCCCCCTCCCCGTCACTCGATGACACCGGGTCATCAATGGGGCGAAGTCGTCCACGAGGCACTTCGCCCTCGCGAATTCCTAACAGTGTAATGCCCCCGGTATGGGTATGGCGCAACTGGTTTAGGGGATCCACGAACACACGCACGGTGGGCTAGCATCGACGCCCTCAAGACGGGACACGAGAACCAGGAAGAAGTGGGACGTGCTCAGTGCCCGTTGCACCTCTCCGTCGAGCCGCCGAACCGCCTCCGGGGAGACGCTGACCTTCACCCTGACCCGAAGCGGCGACACGCGGAACCCCGTCAGCCTCAGGGTGGCGCAAGGGTACAAGGGTGCGCCCGATATGGAACCAACGGCATGTACTTGCCTTGAAACCCGTGCTGTACATAAGGAGTCTGGACGTGACTCCAGCGACGGCTCCGGCCTGTTTTGAACCCCCGATGGACATGGCGTAGGTCATGGGCCTGATTTCAAACTGAGAAACTACCGGACCGGGGGACACGTTGGAGGCGCTGGCGAGGTCGAGTATCACGGTGCGCTGATCAAGGAGCGCAACATGGTGCTGGTAAAGTTATCACTGCGTAGGCTTATCGGGCTGTTGAGTCGGGCGATGCAATTCGCTCGTATGAAATCCGCTGGTCCGGTCGAGGCGTCGTGTTGGCAGCCGCCGTCGGGTCTCACCGCACGAACTGGGCTCGCTGATTGCGGTGTCGGAGCTCTGTGGCTACACGAGCAGTGTGTGTTGCGCCAGTTGCTGATAACACTCCATTCGGATCGGGGGTTCGAGGGGCCTCCGGGCTTCCAATACCTGTGGAGTCTGGTATGTTCCTGAGCCGGTAGGTGCTCATCGCGAAGACTGAACAGGCGGAGCGTACGGGAAGGACCGCCGTGAAAGCAGCAGAGGGGAGGAGTTTGCCACGAGATGGAGGCGGAGTTATCCTGCCGTCGCCTGGCAGCGGTGGCCCTTTGGGGGTCACAAGGTTGATATGGGGAATCCCGGTGATAAATTAATGATGCCGTAGCGCGGACAGGATCAGCACCCGACAGGGAAGGAGTATCTGCAATGTTTGTCTACATTCTACGTGCGCAGCAGGCACCCGACGACGAATGGGCGGAGTTGTTCCGCCGCTTCAAGGAGACCCCTGGCTTGCTCCATGCCTATAGCTTGCAGGCGGAAGAGAACCCGAACGAGAGCGTAGTCGTCTGCATCTGGGAGAGCCGCGAGGCTGCCGAACGCTATCTGGGAAGTGTGCCCCTCAAGCGCGACATCGATCAGGCTGCCCCAAGCGTTTCGCGCACTATGTACGCCCTACTCGATAGTAAGTAACGTTAAACGGGTGACATTGGCAATCACGGTTGGGTGAAGGGACAGGGCGCGGGGTCGCTATAAGGATGGCGTGGACGCAATTGACCCCTTAACCGCGCTCCGTTCGGTCAAGTTGCGACTACTGTATCGCGATGGCGTGGACGCAAATAAACGTTCGCATTAGGGAAGAAAAGCCAGACACTACCGTTTTCCTGTTCGATGAACAAGTTGCGTCCCCGTAGTGTCCGCAACGCGCACCGCTCAGGGTTCATGGGCTATGGAGCCAGACGGCCCACGTCTTGGCACGAAGATGGTGTGGACGCTGGCCTGTGGCGGCTAGCCGTCCGGCCCGCTCTAGACAGTGTGGACATCGGCAGGTCGGCGTCTTTCATGTACACGGCGTCCGACGAATTCGGCAATGAGATCGCTGAGACGATGGCTCGGCCTTGATATGCGATGTGCAAGGTGAGTATTATCCGTCGTCTGCGCAAGCCATTAGTGAGACAGGTTTTTGTAACACAACAATCCTATGCGTAAGGAGAAAAGAATGGATTTGCGAGTGATTGCAGTGGGCGCTGGATTTGGCGGCTTGGAGTTAACCTCTATGCTGTCCGAGGCGCTCGGCCAGCGCTTAGACCTTACGCTGATCGACAACAACGACTCCTTCTTTTTCGGCTTCTCTAAGCTGGATGTGATGTTCGGTCACAAGACGGCTGACAGTGTACGTCTAGCTTACAGCAGCATTACCAAACCTGGCGTTCGCTTTCTCCAGGAAACTATCACCGAGATCGACCCTAATTCCCGCCGCGTCATTACTGACAGGGGTACTTACGATGCAGATGTTTTGGTAGTGGCATTAGGAGCCGACTACGATCCGGGCGCTACGCCCGGTCTAGGGTGTGTTAACACTAACGTAACGCATCGCAGATGAGTCCGAACACTATGAAGCCCAAGAAGATCGCGTCGAGCTTCTCAAAGCGGGAGAAGATGCGGCGAAAGCCCTTCAGCCGACGGAACAGCCGCTCGATCTCGTTGCGCCTCTTGTACAGCTCCCGGTCGTACTCCCAAGGACGGATACGGGTGCTGATGGGTGGCACGACGGGCGTGAACCCCAAGGCAAGCGCGAGTTGGCGGGTCTCGTCACCTTCATAGGCCCGATCCATCAGCAACGAGCGGGGTTGGTCTTGCGGCCCCAGGCGTGTGAGCAGCTTGCGCCCTTCCGGCGCGTCATGGGCCTGTCCCGGGGAAAGGGAGAACGTCACAGCCGTTCGAGCATCCGCGGCAACCATATGAATCTTGGTGGTCCAGCCTCCCCGGGACTTGCCAATAGACTGAGGCCTGTTTTTTTTAGCGCGCCCGTGCCGTCGGGATGGACCTTGACGATGGTGCTGTCCATCGAAACGGCTTCGAGCTTGATGCGCACAATCTGTTCCCGCTGGAGATGTTCGAAGACCCGGTCGAGCACCCCGTTCTTCGACCACCGGTTCATCCGGGTGTAGATGGTGTGCCAGTTGCCGAACCGTTTCGGCAGGCCCCGCCACTTGCACCCCTGCTCTGCAACGTACAGGATGGCGTTGAGCACTTGGAGGTTCGACAGGCTCACATTCCCTCGTTGCACGGGGAGGTAGGGGGCGATGCGTTCGTACTGAGCTTCTGTAATTTCCATGCGGAGATCATAGCACAGTTAGTGTGAACACGCCCTAGTCGAAGGTGGCAACGAATTCTATTCTTTCGAAGGGGCTGAGCGGTTGCGGGAGGTGCTTCCCACGTTAACTAATGGCCACGCCGTAGTGGGTGTGACCTCGACGCCGTTCAAGTGCCCGCCCGCGCCCAGGGAAGCCGCGCTGCTGCTGCACGACTATCTCACCGAACGGGGCGTGCGCGACAACTGCGAGATCAGCCTCGTCATGCCGCTTGGAGCGCCAGTGCCTCCATCGCCTGCAACCTCTCAGGCATTGCTCGCAGCCTTCGGGGAGCGCGGCATCAAGTTCTTTCCAAACCGGACCATCAACTCCCTCAATCCTTCACGGCAAGTCGTCGTACTAGACGACGAAACCGAGATGCCATATGACCTGTTTCTAGGCGTGCCGAAACATCGAGTTCCCGACGTGGTCGCGAAGAGTGGCCTCGCCGAAGACGGGTGGATTCCCGTGGATCCCTACAACTTGAAGACGAAATTTCCTGGTGTGTACGCAGTGGGCGACGTAACTAGCATTGGGACACCCAAGGCTGGCGTGTTTGCAGAAGGTGCCGCGCAGGTCGTTGCTGAATCGTTGATAGCCGAAGTTGTAGGAGATGAACCACCTCCGCCTTATTCGGGAACAGGTTCGTGCTACATCGAGTTCGGCGCAGAGCGCGTCGCCCGATTAGACGTTACATTTCGTCCAGGGATTCCACCTACAGGCAGTTTCTCTGAGCCATCGGTTGCCGTAGCTATGGAGAAAAAGGAGTTCGGTAGGAGCCGACAAGCCCGGTGGTTCGGGATTCAATGACATAAGGCACGATTTTGTTCGTACATTGAAACGGAGCATTAGTTGTTAGGCCACAGACGAGTCCAAGAGAATCGGGACATGGGCACCAGGGGCCGCGAAGTGCCTGAGCTACCACCATTTGTTACCAGCTATAGGTACTGCGAACCATAGTCTCCCCGGGACAGGGCGCGGGGTCAGTATAAGGATGGCGTGGACGCAATTGACCCCTTGGCCGCGCCGAGCTCAGTCAAGTTGCGGCTACTCCATCGCGATGGCGAGGACGCAATATATCGGTCCTGATGCTGGGCGATCGGGGACTCGAAGGGCCTCCGGGCTTCCAATACCTGTGGAATCGGTAGGTATTGAAGGGTTCGAAGTGGGTCCGGGCATCCAATAGCTGCTCGTTATGTTGCCCCTCCCCATAGGCTCGGACGGGTGCTTCGACTCTGGTTGTCCAGATCGACGAAGCCGATTCTGACGTCGCGTGACATGGCGACTGGATGATACCGCAAACAGCTGCGCATCGCGCGCCGTTCCAAGCTTCGTTTGACCGGCCACAACTGCCCGGCTATACCGTCCGGTTTCCGGAAACGGTCCTCTTTGCGTCTGAACGTGTCAGCCGACGCAGGAGACGCTCCGCCATGAAACATCGGATCATCGTCGTGGGCTTGGCCGTTATCGCCATAGTCGTTGGCGCATGCAGCGGGTCGTCCGACCCGACCGCGACCCCAACGGCGACTCCACCGACCGCCGAGACGCCCACCGCGACGGCAGCACCTACCGCGACGTCCGCACCGGCGCCCACGGCCACGCCAAGGCCCAGGCCGACGTCTACGCCCACGCCAAGGCCCAGGCCGACGTCCACGCCAACCGCGACCCCGTCGGCGACCCCGAGGCCGACTCTGGTTCCGACGCCTACCCCCGAGCCCACGCCAGAGGTGCGGGTGACGACCGACGTGCCTTACGTAAAGCCGCAGCAATCGAGAGCGACGCTGTGGACGCTGGATGTCTATGCGCCGCTGACGTCCGGGGACTGGCCGGCGGTCGTCGTGCTGCCTGGCGCGAGCGACAGCAAAGAGACGCCGGCATTGCAGGCGCTCGCTCGGGACATCGCGGACCGCGGAGCGGTCGTGTTCCTGCCTGACTTTCCTTCCGGCAGCGGGGCGCGCCATTTCAGGACGCCGAACGGGGCCGGCATGCGAGAGATGTTCGAGAGCGCCGCCTGCGCCATACGGTTCGCCCGAAGCCAGGCTGCGCAATACGGGGGAGGGAGCGCGGGCAGGGTCGTCGTGCTGGGTCAATCGGGGGGAGGGTATCTGGGACTCTGGATCACGCTCCTCGGCGATGATGGAGACGCACGATGGGACGAGTTTGCGGCTGCCCGGGGCGGTCCTCCGAAGCAAGAGGCATGTGTGGCAGGCGATGGGTCGGCGGTTCCGGACGCCTTCGTCGGCTATGCCGGGGCCTACATCGGCTTTGAGCCTTTAAGGAACGAAGACGCTGAGCTCTCGGATCTCGCCAGCCCGGCCACCTATATAGGCAGCAACACGGATGTGGTCATCCGTTGGATGTGGGGCTCGCAAGATACCGTCATCCCCTCGTTTGCCGAGGCTCGGCACGAGGAGATCTACCAGAGCATGCTGGACTCGGGGTACGATATCACCCAGACGACGATAGAGGCGGGGCACTTCGTGACGCCCTTGTCGCACGGGCCGATGGTCGAGATGGTGTTCGAGACCATCGGGCTCTTGATGGAGTGAGGTCTGCAGTCGCCCTCGCGGTAGCAAAGAAGCTGAAGGGGACGGGGATCGGGGTCAGTATAAGGATGGCGTGGACGCAATTGACCCCTTAGCGGCGATGAACTCGATCAGGTTGCGGCTACAGTATCGCGATGGCGTGGACCCAGTTGACGCACGTTGGATGACCGGAGATACCACTTAACAGACTTCGGGATGTACGTGGCATATGGAGGAAATATCGGTGCCCTTGAAAAGGGCCGCGTGATCGTTACATTGGGTCTGCCACCACTTCCTGCAGGGACTCCGCCAACTGCGGGGCAGTTCCGTCCCCTGACCGTCCAAGATGCTCACCCCAAGCAGGAAGTCCTCGGCGGACGGCCTCAGGCGAGGGGCCTACATTGGGGCCAGTCCCGGGCTCGTGTCAAAAACTCTTCGTTATCCAAGCTGAAGCTTTCCTTGAACTCGCGTCCACCTCCGCCACGGTGACCCTGACCAACAAGCACTGACTGGTACAACGACATGACCAGCGTCTCCGTCACCCGCTCCGGCGGCTACGGCGACGTGACCAGCAAGTGCACCATGGGGACGGACCGCAAGACCATCAGCTGCTCGACCCTGACGTCCGATACAAACCCGACGGACCTCACGGTCAACTACCTGGCCCAGATCTCCGACAGCACCGTGGCCATCATCCTCAAGATCATCCCCTTCTTCCTGATCCTCATCGGCGTGATGGCCGCCGTCAGCGGCGCGGTGATGGGCGGGATGTCCCTGGTGCGGGGGCAGAGCTTCGCCAACGGCATCATGCAGGGCGTCGTGACCATCTTCATCGGCGTCATCCTGGTGCCCGTGGTGCTGAGCTTCGTCTCCCTGGTGCGGGACACCTACACCGTCGCCCCCGAGTTCATCGGGGTAACGGCCGTCCTCAGCCTGATCACCATCGCCTACGTGCTCTCCATCGTCGCGACGGCGATGGGCGCCTTCGCCCCCCAGATCCGGGGCGTCATGGGCCGCGCCGAAGCATGCCCGAGGCCGGGCTGCCGTGCAGATCCCCAACAACCGGTGGACCGGCGAGATGCTCAACGGCACGCAGACCGCCGATGCTCTGGCGGGAGTTTTCCAGGAGCAGAGGACCAACCTGTTCAACCCGCGCCGATATCCGCGGCGCATCGTGCTCCATTTGACCGACGGCGGGCCGGACAACCGAGAAGACACCGAGAAGGCGGTGCGGTCGCTGACCGAGAAGGACATCCACGTCGCCGCCGTGGGGATCGAGCTGTCGCCGGGAGTGGAGCAGCACCTGCGCCAGGCCTACCCAGTGTGGACCAACGTCTCAAACGTTCGGGACCTGAACGACGCCGTCCTGGGCGTCACCAATGCGATCATGCACTCGGGGCTGCCCAAGATGCCCAGGGACCCGGCGAAGAACGAGCCGGTGGGGATGAAGGCGAAGGGGATTGCTGCTGGCGCGCCGATCCCCACGCAGGCGCAGCTGAACCTGGCGGGGGCCAGGCCTTCACCGAGGCCCCTACGGCGGCGCAGGCGAAGGTCCTGAAGGAGGTTGCGCGAGTAACTTGACGGATTGTATACGTTGAGTATACTACGGGGGCTTCGAACTCTGGGGGTGCCAACCACGGGCTTTGCCAAAGTTCTACTTGAGGAGGCGCATATGCCGAAGCTGAAAGTATCGGATATCGAGATGTACTACGAGGAGACCGGCCAGGGAGACCCTCTCCTCTTGATATCGGGCTGGTCCACCGCGGCCCGGAGTTTCCGCGGCCATCTGGACGCCTTCGCCAAACACTACCGCTGCATCCGGGTCGACAAGCGCGGCATTGGTGAAACGGATGCTCCCGACGCACCCTACTCAATACGAATGATGGCCGATGATGTGAATGATCTGCTGGATGCCCTCGGACTCCGCGAGGTCCGTGTGCTCGGCGCAGGAGGGATGGGTGCCCTCGTGGCCATGGAGCTCGCGATCAATCATCCAGAAAAGCTGCGATCGCTTGTCTTGGGTTCACCTTGCTTGAAAGTGGACAACTTTCTCCGGCAACTGATGCTAGTCTGGAAAGACCTCTGGAAGATCAATACCGAGTTATGGGCCCGTGAGGTCACCATGTGGTGCTTTACGCCCGAAACCTTCAACCAAAGGCCGGACTTGCCCGAGAGCTCATGGAAGGCGAGAGCTGCGGAGAAGACCTTTGCGAAACCCTGGGCGTATGACAGGATCATCGACGCATATCTGGACCATGATGCGACCGACCGCGTGCATTTGATCCGGTGTCCTACGTTAGTGACTGTGGGGGGGTTCGAAGACCTCATTACAGGCCCCCGGTATGCCAGGGAGGTATACGCTAGGATCCCGGGAGCCAAGCTGCACATTTTCGAGAATACCAGCCATAGCTTCCCTGCTGAGGCCCAGGAGGAGTGGGGCGCGGTGATCGAGAAGTGGTTCGCCAAGACGTGATAATCGTCCGCTGGCCCACCCAAACTGCCGACGCGAGCTCCCATGCTAGCTGAACTCGTCATGCCCCAACTTGGCTCCGACATGAAAGAGGGGACCCTCACCCGGTGGCTCAAACAGGAAGGCGACCCGGTGACCAAGGGGGAACCCATTGCCGAGGTCGAAACGGATAAGGCCTTGGTGGAGATCGAAGCCGACGCTGCCGGAGCGCTGCGCAAGGCCCTCGTAAGCGCCGAAGCAACGGTGGCAGTTGGCCAGGTCATCGGGCTCATTGGAGTGGAGACGGATGCGGTTCCTGAACGTGGCAATCCAGTGCCCTTGCCGCCGGCTGCGCTGCCTCTGACCGTACCCGCAAATCCTGTTGCATCTCCCGCGCCAGCTCCCTGGCAGGACCGACAACCCACTAATGCGGGGTGGCCGGTTACAGCGGCGCCCCACGGGCGGCTGCGGGTATCGCCCTTAGCCCACAGGGAGGCGTCGTCACGCGGAGTGGACCTATCTAGGGTCCAGGGCACTGGGCAAAACGGGAGAATCACGAGGGACGATGTCCGCAGGTTCGCAGACCGGAAGTCCCAGGCTGAACCGGTTGGCCCCAGAGATGTCGATGTGGATGCCAATCGGTTCCACGATGGCCCCGTGGAGCCTTCCGGCCTTCGCGATCGCCTCGTCCCCCCACACTCGTATGCGATTGGCTATCGCGCGCGCGATGACGAGGAGTAAACAGGAGGTCCCGCACTTCTGTATCTCGGCAGCGGTTGACATGACCGGCGCCATACGAATACGGCAATCGATCAATGATGCATTGAGGGGCAATGTTCACATCAGCTTCAAGCACATGGTCATCAAGGCGAGCGCTTTAGCCCTCATTGATCACTCTCTCCTTAACTCGAGGTTTAGCGATGAGGGGATTCATATCCAGAGACGGATCAATGTGGGTGTAGCAATAGCACTGGAAGGGGGTTTGGTCGCCCCGGCGATTCTTGATTGCGGTCATATATCGCTTGTGGACATCGCTAGAATGACCAGCGACTTGCTTGCGCGAGCGCAGTTGGGAAAATTAACGGCCGCAGAACTATCGGCACCCACGTTCACCGTCAGAAACCTGGGGAAGTTTGGAATAGACAATTTCCAGGCAATCACTACTCCACCGCAGGTGGCGGCCTTAGCGGTGGGCGCGATCCGAGAAAAGCCGGTGGTCCGAGAAGGAGCGGTCACCACTGCGGCCATTATGCGGCTCACGCTATCAGTGGACCACCGGGTTGTAGACGGAGCTCAGGCTGCAAGGTTCCTGGGAGACATCCGAACATACCTAGAGAAGCCGGGTTAATCTGCTCCTCTGACGTCAACATCATTTCGGCACTCCGCCGAGCTGCTGAAGCAAGCCGAGTTGGTCGACCACACCCCACCGCTCCACTACCTTTCCATCTGCAATGCGGTAGATAGTCGTGCCGGTCCACGAGACGCGCTGCCCACTCGGCGGGATGCCCCACAGCGGGCCCTTGTGCGTACCCTGAGCTGTCCAGCGCAATGCCACCCTGTCGCCTTCCGCCACCATGTCCTCAACCGCTTGATAGAGGTCGGGAAAGGCGACGAAGTACGGCTCGACGGCATGGCGTTTCCAGGCGTCGAAGCCCTGTATTGTACCCAGGTCTCCGCCATGCCAGATCAGTTCGGGGGCCATGAATAGCCTGAAGGCGGCGATGTCCGCCTGATTCTGAGCCTCGAAGAAAAGCCTGACCAGTGTTTTGTTGTCTTGAATGGACATTGACAGATCAGATACTCATGAGATCCCTAGAATCGAACGTCATTAACGCAGCACCCGCTGGAGGTACGCTAGCGCATTGCCGCCGGCGATTTTCTTTGATGTCACCATCTGAATAGCTCCGTGCTATCAGCCCCCGGATAATATTCTTCCCATCCGCCGGTGATTCCAATCCGTTGAGGTAGGGCGCGTTCAGCGGCCGCCGGACTTCGCCGTGCATCACCTGCTTGTGGAAGCCCACGTGGTCCCCAATCGTTGTATCGGTGCCAATGCCGACATGGTCTACACCCAGCAGCTTGACCATGTAATCGTAGTGGTCCAGGACGCATTCGATATCCTGTTCTGGGTCCGCGCTGAACTGATTAGGGGATGAGCTAACAGCAACCAATCCCCCGCTCTTGGCGCATGCCAGCAGCTCCTCGTCCGTCCGAAGCCTACGCAGTTTGCGGAGGGCGGCGGCGCCGTTATGGCTGAATGTGCAGGGGGCCTTCGAGTGTTCAATGGCGTCCATGGCCGTTTTGAAGCTGGCATGGGAAAGGTCTACCGCCATTCCCACCTCGTTCAGGCGATGGACGACCTCGATCCCGAATAGCGAGAGTCCCCCATCAAAGGCCTCATTCTGCCCATCGCCGATGCTGTTCCGGCGGCTGTACGTCAGGCCGGCCAGGCGCACTCCCAAGGCGTACAGGACATCGATCCCCCTGATATCGTTTCCGATGGCCAAGTGTTCCACCGTTGGCAGGAAGCCAATGTTGCCCTGTTGCTTGGCGGCCTTGATCTCGTGCGCGTTGGTCACCTTCACGACGTCGGTCCGTAGACTGACGTCCGTGGCACTGGTCCTCATGCACGTACGTAAAAAAGTGCTGCAAGTCCTCCGGAAAGACGAAGGGATGCTCATGGAGGTCGACCATGACCAAGTCTTCCATAAGGTTTTCGAAGCGCAGCTCCCCTTCCTTGTCCAACGGCACTGTCATGGAAGGGACGCGCCCTACCTCTTTGACCAACGGAATTCTGCTAGCCACAGTACACCACCTCCACCGCATTCATTGCGGGACGTTTCTCATGGACATCATCGTCGAGCGAGCTGCCGGGCTACTCGGTCCGGAGCCTGGGGTCGATATCATCCCTCAGGGCGTCGCCGAGCAGGTTGAACGCGAGCACGGTGAGGGTGATGGCAAGACCAGGCGAAACTGCGGCCCATGGCGCGGCCTTAATATGCTGCGTCGCGGCGCCGGTCAGCATGCCGCCCCAAGTGGGAGTGTCGATGGGCACGCCGACGCCCAGGAAGCTGAGCGACGCCTCGGCGATGATGGCGAACCCCAGGCTCACCGTCGCCAGAATGATGTAGTACGGGATGATGCTGGGGGCGATATGCCACACCAGCGTCCGGATGCCCGTACAACCGATGGCCTTTGCAGACAGGATATAGTCCCGTTCTTTGATGGCCAACACCTGGGCCCGGGCCGTTCGCGAGGTCAACGGCGCGAGCACGAAGCTCACCGCCCAGATGACGTTATTCACCGAGGAACCGAGGACCCCCATCAGGGCGATGGCCAGGATGATCGCGGGGAAGGCCAGGAAGGCGTCCACCACCCGCTGGACTACCATGTCCAGGGCTCCGCCCACATATCCGCTCACCAGGCCGAGGATGAACCCAAAGGATACTCCGATGAAGACGCTCCCCAGTCCGACGTATAGAGAGATACGGGCGCCGTACATCAGACGGCTCAATACGTCACGCCCCAGGTCGTCCGTCCCTAAAGGAAAGGTTGTATTCGGCGCCACCTGCACGGCGGTGGCATTGATATGGTACGGGTTGTGGGGGCTGATCAGCGGCGCGGCCAGGGCGATGATGATCATAGCTAGCACGATAAAGCCGCCTGCCGCACCCACGGGCTTGCGCCGGGCAAATCGTCCCGCCACCCCTAGGGCGCTCACGAATTTCCTGGTGCCCGCTCGCGCGCCCACCAGGGTCACTGATGCAGGGTTCCTTGTTACAAGCATGAAGTGCTCTCAGCGCGTCACCTATTGATAGCGGATCCTTGGGTCCAGCACACCATACAGCAAGTCGATGGCCAGGTTGAGCACCAAGATCAGCACTCCTACCAGAACGACGACGGCTTGGACGGCGACGAAGTCGCGTTGGAGCGTGCTGTTCAACAAGTATGTGCCTATCCCTGGTACCAAGAATATGGTCTCGATGACTACGGTCCCGCCCAAGAGCCGGCCGAATTGCCAACCCGAACTCGTCAGGGGGACAAGGAGTGCATTCTTCAGGGCATGGCGGCCAATCACATTCACCTCTCGCAGTCCCTTGCCGCGGGCGGTCCGGACGTAGTCTTCGCGCATGACCTCGAGCATGGACGAGCGGGTCAGCCGGGCCGTCCAGGCAAGGTCGTGGAAGGCAATGGCTACCGCCGGGATGAGCAGTTGCTGAAGGTTACGAAGGGGATTTTCCCAGAGATTGGCGTAGTCAAGTGGGGGCAGCCAATTGAACCACACGCTCAACGCATAAATGAATAAGATACCGATCCAGAAGGAAGGTATGGCAAGGCCCGTCGAGGTGAACATCCTGGCTCCGTGGTCCACCCACGAGTTCCGCGAAATGGCGGACAGGATGCCCAGGGGGACCGCGATGAGGAAGGCGAGGATCATCGCCAGGACCGCCAGCTCGACGGTGACCGGCAGCTTGAGCTTGATATCCTCTACAACAGGACTGCGATGGACGATGGAGTTGCCAAAATCGCCCCGCACGAGGTCAGACAACCAATCGACGTATTGGACGAGGAACGGCCTATCAAGCCCCAACTGACTGCGGAGTTTGGCTAGCTCTTCAGGGGAGACGCGAAGATTACTCGCGTCTCCTCCTCCGGAGAGGATGAACAGGGCGGGGTCTCCCGGGAGCACCCACATCATGAAGAAGACAATGAAGGTCAAAATGAAGAGCGTGGGTATGAAAAGGACCAGTCTTTTTATTGCATAGTTGCCCATAGCTTTTTATTGCATAGTTGCCCATAGCTTAGAAAGAGGACCGCCCTCATACCGCTTTTGAGGCGTATGAGGGCGGTTGAATCCGAAAGGACTACCCGGCGTACGAATGTTGGATTGATTGTGAGCGGATCGCCTTCAGCTCATGGCTTCGCGTCAGGGTCTATCCATAGGTGCTCGTTCTTCAGAACGATCTGTGAAGTGGGTGGAAGCACAAAGTTCTTTACGTGGGCGGTGATGGCTCCAGCGGTCGCTTGCCAGTAGAGGGGGACGAAGGGATTCTCCCCCTCTTGCAGGATGCTGATGATCTGCTCTAGGAACTGATCGCGTTTCGCTGGGTCTGCCGCTCGGGCGAGCTCGGCTGCCACGTCCTCGAGCCGGTCATTCTGATAGCCATAGTAGTTGTCCGTGGCTGCCTCGAGGTAGGCCGTGGAGAGCATGCTCTCAGGAAGCGGGATCAGTGGGGCTTGACCGATGGCGTACAAGTTGGCACCATTCGCCCCTATCTCCGAGTACAAAAATGCCAGGTCCCCGGCCCGGACGGTGATGTCCCAACCGAGGTTTCGCTGAAACTGTTGCCGCAGCACTTCAGAGTTCTTGTCCCATCCAGCTACTCTGGGTGCAACCAGTTCCCCTTGGAACCCTTCGTATCCAGCTTCCCGTATGAGCCGTCGGGCCTCGTCGATATCGCGCGGATCTTTCTGGACATCGGTCCTTTCGGCCGCATTCTGCACCACGTTGCCTGCCGCGTCAACGTAACGGAAACCGGGCCACTGCCAAAATCCTTCTTCGGCGCTCACCGTTCCCGGTATGAAAAAGCCCCCTAAATCGCCAAAACCTTTCCGCACGACGTCCAACATTTCCTTGCGGTCGATGCCGAGGAACAGGGCCCTCCGCACACGCGCGTCGTCAAAGGGGGGCCTTGTCCAATCGATGATCAAGTCATCGACAACGCCGCCCCAGAGCAGCATTATGACTCTTCCATTGGTCTCTGCTTCAAGTTCCTGGAGATCAGTCGGATTTAGCCCATAGATCCCATCAGAGCCGTCTACCTGATTGGTCCTCAATGCCGCTAAGGCACGAGTTGCATCCCCGATGATGAACGTTCGCATCGCATCCAGGAATGGCAGCCCCTCTTTGAAGTAATTGGGGTTCCGCTCATACTCCCAGAAGTTGCCCCGACTCCACTCCTTGAATACCCACCCGCTGGATGATGGGAGATCGGCTGGGCCAGAGCTGATTTCGTCCTGGGTCTTGCCCTCGATGGCATGCTTGGGCAGGATCTTCATGGGGTCGGCCGCGAGCCAAGCCGTTAAAGAGGGGGTGGGGAATTTGGCCGGAACTTCAACAGTTTTCTCATCAATGGCGCGGGCTGTCCCGTGCTCATAAAATGCCCGGAGAGCGCCGGCTCGTCCTCGGCGCTCTCCGGGCTCTACCATCCGGTCCAGGCTGAACACGATATCCTCCGCCGTCAGAGGCGTGCCGTCGCTCCAGTCGACACCGTACAGTTTGAAGGTATAGGTCTTGCCGTCAGGGCCGACGCTCCAATCCTGTGCGAGATCGCCGATGATCTGGGTAGGGTTCACCGGGTCGTACTCTACGAGCTGATTGAACCGCCGCCCTGAGGGTTTCTGGGTCGTATTGAGGCTTCCCGACTGGTGCACATCCCAATCGGTGGCATCGGACGAGACGAAGAGACGCAAGGTGCCGCCATACTCGCCTTCACTCACCCACGCAGGCGCCTGCCAGCCGCTCGCGCTTCCTGGGATAGGCGTCGCTGTTGCTGCTGGGGCGGACGTGGCGACTGGTGTGGGCGTTGCTGCTGGGGCGGACGTGGCGACTGGTGTGGGCGTTGCTGCTGGGGCGGACGTGGCGACTGGTGTGGGCGTTGCTGCTTGAGCGCCCGCTGCTGCTTGAGCGCCCGCTGGCCCTTCGGGGCCCGCCGGTCCTTCGGGGCCCGCAGGCCCTTGAGCGCCCGCCGGCCCTTGGGCGCCCGCAGGCCCTGGCGGTCCTTGCGCGCCTGCGCATGCCGTGACCACTAACCCGATCACCATAGCAGCGACAAACCCTATCCGGAGCTTGAGCAACGTTCGCATGAAGTCTCCTCCTTGCAGCCCAACTCTATACCCCAGGATGGAGCCCGACCCCCTGGCGGCGTATGCGGGGAATATACGCACTGCCTACGACGATGTCAAGCGGGTTATTTTTATAGCCGGGATCGCTATCCTACGGAGGCACGTATCGAGATGGACGACAGAGACGAGGAGGCCAGCATGAGGGCATACCGCGTCATATCGGGCGACTCGCATGTCGTGGAGCCGCCGGACATATGGACGGAGCGGATGCCGAAGAAGTTCGGTGACCGCATTCCGCGCCTCGTGCACGAAGAGTATGGAGACTCCACAGAGCCAGCGCATGCTGGACGAGCTCTTCGACGGGGTGCCGGAAGCTGATGAGCGGAAGATGCTGAGCGAGAACACAGCGCCGGGTGTTCCGGTTCAACTAGGCCGGGGGTCGATTCATCCGGTGGCCTCAGGTTAGGTACGCCAGGCGCCCTCCGCCGATGGCCCGGTTTGGGTACAGGGCCTTGATAACCTTGCGGATACCCTCCTCCAGAGAGACCTGGGGTTCGCCGAGCAACGTGCGCATGAGCGTGGTATCGGCATAGCCAGACCTTGGAACGCTGGCGCTGGACACGACCCGGGGCTTGACACCAAGAAGCTCTCCAATAAACCGTATGTACTCCTGGGCATTGACCTGCCGGATGCCTGCGGTGTTGACCACCGTGGGTGGCACCGCGGCATGGTCGACGGCGTTGATGGCGAAGCGGACGAAGTCGCTAATGTAATGGGGCGTGGCAATGCCCGCGGCATCCGGGTGCAGCACCACCTCACGGTTTTCAGCGATGAGCTTGATGCGGCTGGTGACGCGACCGCCGCGAGGGCCAAAGGCCTGGAAGATGCGCAGGTAGATAGAGGGGACATCCCACAGTTCAGAGGCGAAGGTGCCAATCATCTCGCCGGCGAACTTCGAGGTGCTGTAGGTCTCGAACTCGGCGCCAATCGGATCCGTCTCTCTGAGCGCCCTTGGCTGGTGGCGGTAGACGGCCGACGTCGATGCATGCACGAACGCCTTGACCTTAGGCCAGCGCTGCATGAGCCGGCCGACGCTCATTGCATTGGCGCGATACGTGTAAGGCTGGTCGCGGTCGAAGTCCGCCGTGGTAGCGCCCAGGTTGAATACGATGTCGATGTCGTCGGGCAGGTCGCCTAGAGGGTCGGTAGCAAGGTCTCTCTTGACCGGGATGATGCCGGCGGCTTGGGCCAGGTCAAGTGAGGTTGGGTCAGAGAAGCGCGCCAGACCATAGACGGTATTGCCCTGGGCGAGGTGCTGGGCAAGGTCCAGTCCCAAGACGCCCGAAGCGCCGGTTACCAGAATCCGTGTGCCTTTGAGCTGCATGGTCACCTCTTGCGACGTCCCCAGGGAGTGCTCGGCCTAACACGCCCTGGCACGCGCTCCCTGTCTCACCGGCCCGCTGCCATTTGAGCTAGCATTCGGTTGGCAGGTCTACCACACGAGTGCTCTTGACAGGGGAACGGCGCTGGGCGTATGTACATAGTATACAAACGCCGTGGCCCCCCACGGCAAGGGAGCTTGGCGAATGTCCGATATGGGAATGAACCTTGTGCTTGTCGGTAAGGAACTGCGTACCGATCTTACCAGGGACTATGTGCTGGAACCTGACTCCACGGCCCTGATCATCATCGATATGCAGTATATGACTGCGTGCAGGACCACGGGCATGGGTAGAAAATTCGCCGAGGACGGACATGGTGATCTGATCTCCTGGCGGTACGATAGGATCGAACAAGAAGTGGTCCCTAACCTTCAGCGTCTTCTCTCTCTCTTTCGAGAACATCGCTTGGAGATTGTCTACATCACTGTCGGTGCCCGCGACCCCTCGCTTGCTGATCTATCCCCTCATCTACGAAACATCTTCGAGGCATACCATCGTGTTCCTGCACCTGGCTGGTCCACTAACGATGCCTTATGGGACCTGCCCTACCTTCCTGCCGAAGAGACCGCCAATAGCATCTTGAAGGAAATCGCTCCCCTAAAAGGGGAGACCATCGTGAACAAGACGACCACCTGCGCCTTTGCTTCCACGGATCTGGAAGCATATCTGAGGGGCCGTGGGATCAAGCACCTGTTGTTTACGGGGGTCTCTACCAGCGCCTGCGTGGATTCCACCGCCCGGTTCGCCGCCGATAGAGGGTTCTATGGTACGATCATCGACGACGCATGCAGCGACCTCATTAGACAGAACCACGTATGGAGCGTCTTGAATTTCCGTCGGTGCTATGGCCAAGTAGCGACCACTGAAGAAGTAGCCGGCAGCATCGCGATGGCTCTGAAGTCAGGCTCCCGATAAGCCTTAAGGAGCTACGGCGCTCCTCCTGTTTAAAGAGATCAGGGTCCGGTCTGGAGGCGGTGGGGGACTCGTATCTGGAAGACCAGGAGTCCCCCAAGCGGTGCGGCCATCTGGACCAGAAGCGGGTCATACCGAAGGAGGACATGGTCCGGAAGATCCGGGCGGCCGTCGACGCCCGGACCGACCCCGATTTCACCCTCATCGTGAGGAGCCGTCACGGGGTGGGACGATACGCTGGCCCGGTGCGAGGCGTTTATCGAGGCGGGGGCCGACGTCCTCTTCGTCGAAGCGCTCGGCTCGAAAGAGGACGCGGTGCGGGTCGCCAAGCGATTCCCGGTGCCGCTGCTCTATAACTTCGTGGAGACGGGTAAATCGCCGCTGCTGTCCGCTCAGGAACTGGAGCAACTGGGCTTCAAGATCGTCATCTACCCAGCGAGCGCATTTCTGGCGGCGGCGAAAGCGGTGGTCGACGTGTTGGAGGGGCTAAGGAAGGATGGGACGACAGCCCCGATGATAGACCGGATGATCACTCTGCATGATTACTTCGAGGTGGTCGGGCTGTCGGATATGCTGGCCCGGGACGCTCGCTATATGTAGCCAGCCGGTCCCTGCGCGACACTGGCCAGGTCACGGCTAGTTGAACCCGTAGAGATTGGCAGCGTTCTTGCCCACAATGGCGTCCCGCTCGTCCGGCGTGCAGTCGCTCAGCATCTCTGTGAGGATTCTGCGGCTCTCCGGAAATGTCGACTCGATGTGGGGGTAGTCCGAGCCCCACATCAGCGTGTGCACGCCGATGTAGTCCCGCAGCCGGATGCCCAGCGGGTCTTCCTGAAAGCTGATGGAGACGTTGCGCTTGAAGTAATCGCTGGGCAGTATGTCCCCTTTCAACCGGACCCACCCCTTCTTATGCGCGCGCTGCGTGTAGGTAAAGTCCATCCGCTCGATGAAGTGGGCGGCCCACGTGATCTCCATCTCGGCCGAGACAACCTTGAGTCGGGGGTAGCGCTCGAAGACGCCGGTGAGGACCATGTCGCCGAGCGACATACGTACCCAGTGGTCGGCGTTGACACGGAACGAGCGGGTGTTGGCCATGGCCTCCGGGAAGCCCTGTCCAGCGCCCCGCCGCTGGGTGGACACGTGGAGGCTCAGCGGGACTCCCAGATCCTGGGCGGCCGCCCAGAGCGGCTCGTACGCGGGGGACTCATAGCCTTTCCCTTGCGCCGTCGGCGGCTTCAGCAGGGGATAGACCGGGATCATGGCCCCGGCGAGGCCCAGTCTGGCGCATCGCTGAAGCTCTCGGACGGCCCAGTCCACGTCGTCGACGTTGAGGGCAGCTATGGCCTTGAGTTTCCTGGGGTTGGCCTGGCAGAAGCCGGCGATCCAATCGTTGTAGACCCGGAAGATGTCGTTGAGCAGCGCGCCGTCTGGCATCCAGTACAGCACGGCTGCCACGGACGGGTACATCACGTCGCCTTCGACCCCGTCTGACTCCAGGTCCTCGATGCGGGCTACGGGGTCCCATGCCCCGGGACGCACACTTTCGAGCCTGCCAGTCTCGGTAAGACCTTTAGGATCAGTGAAGCGCTTCCCGACCTGCCCGCCGGCCGCATGAAAGTCGATCACCTTGCGGCCGCCGCAGTACCACCAGTCGGAGTCTTCCTCCTGGACGACATGCGGAGCGCGCTCGCCATATTGCTTACCGATAGTGCTGGTCCACAGCTCCGTAGGCTCCCAGATGTGACTATCGGAGGATATCATGTTCGCGCTGTGCATCGTGATGCCCCTGCTAGCCATGACTTTAGCTGAAGACGTTGCTATACACTCTGGCCGCGTTGCCGCCGACGATCTTTCCCTTTTCCTCCAGAGGGCACTCCTTGAGGACCTCCTGAAGGATCTCCTGAGTGCGCGGGAACGTTGATTCCGGATGGGGATAGTCGGATCCCCACATCAACGTATCTAGTCCAATCACATCGCGGAGGCGGACCCCTAGCGCGTCCTCCTGAAAGCTAAGGAATACATTCTGATGGAAGTAGCCGCTGGGGAGCATCCCGTTGCCGAAGTGGTGCCAGCGGCTGGGATACGCGCGCTTGGAATAGATGTAGTCCATCCGCTCGATGAAGTGGGCGGCCCAGGCGACCTCGAACTCCACCGCCCCTACACGAAGGTTGGGGTGTCGCTCGAACACGCCGCTGAAGATCATGTGGCCGATGGACATCCGCACCCAGTGGTCGGAGTTGACGCGGAACGACGCGGTGTCGTAGACCTCATCGGAAAAGCCTTGGCCCTGGCCGCGCCGGAACGTGTTGATATGCATGGCCAGGGGCATGTTCAGGGCCTCAGCCGCCGCCCATAACGGCTCGTACTTGGGATGGTCGTACCGGTCCTGCTCCTGCGGGTACACACTGATCAAGCCACCGCCGAGGCCGAGCTTCGCACACCGCTTGAGCTCGTTCACCGCCTCCTCCACGTTGTCCGTATTCAGCATTGCCAGGCCACAGAACCGTTTGGGCTGGGCCTTGCAGAATCCGGCGAGCCAATCATTGTAGGCGCGGCAGACCACGGTCAAGAGCTCGTCGTCTAGCCAATGATAAAGAACGCCGCCGGCTGTAGGGTACAGGATCTCTCCATAGATACCGTCCTGATCGAGGTCCTTTATCCGTGCTTCTGGGATATAGGCGCCGGGAATGACAGAATCGACCCGCTCCAGGCGCGACATTTTCTGTGGGTCTTTGAAGCGAACGCCCAGTTGGGCACCGCCGCCATGAAAGCTGATGACCTTCTGGCCGTCGCAATACCACCAGTCCGCATCGTCTTCGCCCACGACCCGAGGGCCTCGGTCACGAAACGCGTGGTCCATGCGGCTCGTCCACAGATCGGGGGGCTCAGAGATATGGCTATCGGACGAAATGATCTTGAGCACAGCTATCGAAGACCTCGATCGAGAACACGTTCAACGGTTTCGCAGATTGCGTAAGCGCCGAGTATGCAGACTTGCCCACCTGGCTGTCAAGTCTCCACGGGCAACAGCGAGCCCGAGATTGGTCCGCCATGCTAGAGCGGATTGACAACCGGATGAGGCCCTGCATACTTGTCATATACAAATTTGGCCCCCGTCACTTCTATGGCGCCGGGGTCTGATTGAGGTGAGCAATGAAGAAGGTATGGAACCATCTTGTATGCGAGACGATCGAAGAGGTGCTGCATCCCGATCGCTGCGCCCTGCTCATCATCGATATGCAGAACGAGGTGACGAGTCCCGACGGAGGCGCCGCCAGGTGGGGCAAAGACATTACCAACATTGTGAGCATCATCCCCAAGTGCCAGGAGATGTTGGAGGCCGCGCGGCAGTGGAATATCCCGGTCTTTCACATCCGGTATGCCACGCTTCCGGACGGAAGGAGCGATTCCCCCTCCTGGATCCGCACGAAGATCGCCCTGGCGGGAACGAGCGACGCGTTTGTCGAGGGTACTTGGGGGGCCGAGATCTGCGCTGAGCTTGCTCCGCGACCCACTGAGCCGGTCATCACCAAGTATCGCTCCAGCGCGTTTACGGGCACAAATCTGGACCAGTTCCTTCGTGCCAACCGCGTCGAGACCGTCGTCATCATCGGCGAGCAGACGCCGGGGTGTGTCGAGGCAACCTACCGTGACGCCGCCTACCACGACTACTACAACGTGCTGGTCGAGGACTGCGTGGCGGCCTTTGACTGCGGCTTGCATGAGGCGTCCCTGAAGGTCCAGCGGGACCGCCATGACGTGTGCATGGCGGAGCAGGTCCTCGCTATCTGGCGAAGGGCGCGCGTGGGGGACTAGGGCAATCGCGTTCTCGCGCTTCGCCGCTGATTGGATGTCGGCAAAGCCAGCGAGCCCCGCGGTCATCCCGAGGAGTCGGTGAGCCCCCTGCCGCTGCTTGACAGTGGCAGATCAGTGCGCATACGCTCTGTATACAACTCGCCCCATCTGGCTGAAAACAGGGGCTGCGAGATTCTGGAGGGCTATGGTGGCTGCATACGACATCATCATCAAGGGTGGCACGATCATCGATGGGACCAGGACCCCGCGATACGTCAGCGATCTGGCCATCCGGGACGGGAAGATCGTCCAGATCGGTGGGCTCAAGGGGGCCCAGGCGTCTCGCGTGCTCGACGCCACAGGCATGATCGTCGCTCCCGGCGTCGTCGACCTCCACACCCACTACGATGCCCAGATCTTCTGGGACCCCTATTGCACCTTGTCTGGCTGGCATGGCGTCACCTCCGTGGCCATCGGCAACTGCGGTTTCGGTTTTGCCCCATGCCGAGCAGAAGACCGCGACCGGGCGATGCTGACCCTGACCCGCAACGAAGCGATCCCCTACGAAGCCATGAAGGCGGGGATGCCCTGGAACTGGACGACCTTCCCTGAATTCCTTGACAGCTTGGACAGGACCCCTAAGGGCGTTAACGTCCTGAGCTATGTGCCCCTCACGCCGCTCTATGTGTGGACGATGGGCATCGAGGAAGCGAAACGGCGGCGCCCGAACGATGCCGAGCTCAAAAAGATGCAACAGCTCGTCCACGAGGGGATGAACGTGGGCGCGTGCGGGTGGTCGGCCCAGGTGCTGGGCCCGACATCCCTCCAGCGCGACTACGACGGGACCCCAATGATCACCGACCTCATGGCCGAGCGAGAAATCCTCGCTTTCGGCGAGGCGCTCGGGCAGCGCGACGAGGGCTTTATCGAGCTGACCTATCGGCTGACCGGCGAGGAAGGGCAGCCGTTGGACGCGGAGAGCGCCGTCGCGTTCGAGCGGCTGGCCAAGGTCAGCGGCCGGCCCATTCTTTACCAGACGGTGCGGGCCAACTCTTCCAATCCAAAGCGGCATCGTGAGCGTCTGAAATGGCTTGAGGAGTGCTCCAACAGGGGCCTGCGCGTCTATGGCCAGGGCTCCATTGCCCGGGGAGACCTCGAAGGGACCCTGGAGGACTGGAACCTGTTCGATGATAGTCCCATCTGGCGGGAGGTGACCCTGGGCACGCCGGCCCAGCGCAAGGCCAAGATGTCGGATCCCGAAATCCGCCGGCAACTGCGTGATGAGTACGATTCGGGTTACCGGCCTGGCGCGGGCGTCGGCATCGCCGAGTCGCTGGGGAGCTTTATCATCCACCAAGTGGCCGATCAGCGGCTCAAGAAGTACGAAGGCAAGCGGGTTGAGGACATCGCCAAAGAGGAGAACCGGCACGTCGTCGACGCATTCCTCGAACTCTGCATTTCTGATAATCTCAAGACAGAGTTCGTGGCCAAGCGGGCGTACGACGACCCGAACTACACCGCCGAGGTCTTGAATTCCCCCTATGTCATCGCCGGCCTCTCCGATGGCGGGGCGCACGTGCGGTTCAGCACCGGAGGCAGCTACCCGACGCAGCTCCTGACCTGGCTGGTACGCGATAACGGGCTTATGAGCCTTGAAGAAGCCCATTTCAAGCTCAGCTACCTGCCGGCGTTCATGGGTGGTTTCCGCGACCGTGGCTTTCTCCGGGAGGGGGCGCCGGCGGACGTCATCGTGTACGACCTCGAAAAGCTCGATGACGGCGTCTCGGAAATCGCCTATGACCTTCCAGGCGGCGAGTGGCGCCGCGTGCAGCGCGGCAGGGGCTACCACTGGGTGCTGGTAAACGGCCAGGTCACGTTCGAGGACGGCCAATCAACGGGCAACACCCCGGGGAAGCTCCTGCGGCATGGCCGCGCCGATTAACAGTCCGGCCTCCAGCGGCATCGGTGGATAGTCGCCTCGATATCCTTTTACAAGCTGGTCCGCGAGATCGGCACCATGCTGAGTGGGGTTACGAGGCCGTCAAGCATGGGGGGTGGACGGCCGTAGGAACCTCAAATTGCCTTTCCTGTCTGGTGGATGCCCCGGAAGCAGATCGAGGAATGGAGACATGGACCGCGCATGCATGACCCTCGAAAGCTGATGCGCCATGACCTGGCCGCGATGGCCGCGTATCAAGGCGTGGAGACCGCGGAGACACTGGCCAAGCAAGTGGGGCTTCAGCCCAAGGAGATCGTCAAGCTGACGGGTAATGAGAACCCGTACGGTGTCTCCGACCGGATCGGCGAGGCGCTGCTTCGGTTTAACGAATATCACATCTATCCAGACCCCGGCCAGCGGCGGATTCGAGAGGCGCTGGCGGAGTATGCCGGCGTGGAAGCCGGCCGCATCGTTGTCGGCAGCGGCAGCGGAGAGTTCATCGATCTGCTCTCCAGACTTTTCATCAGCGCCGGGGATACGGTGATCGAGCCGTCCCCCACCTTCGGCATGTACTCGCTCTATACGCGGATGTGCCGCGGAAGCGTCATTTCCGTGCCTCGAGACGAGATGTTCGAGATCGATATCAGCGCGGTCCGGCATGCGGTCCAGCCGAACACCAAGATCATCTGGGTGACCTCTCCGAACAACCCGACGGGTAACCTCGCCGATCAAGACCAGATCGAGGCGCTCCTGAAGCTGGGGCCGATGGTGATCGTGGACGAGGCGTACTATGAGTTCTCGAGGGCGACATGCGCCCCGCTGCTGAGCAACTATCCAAACCTGGTAATCCTCAGGACCATGAGCAAATGGGCCGCTATCGCCAGCTTCCGAATCGGGTATGGGCTCATGGACCCGGAAGTAGCCCGCGTGCTACTGAACATCAAGCTCCCCTACAATATCACGACCCCCGCGGAGATCGCCTTGCTGGTCTCGCTAGAGAACCGCGACGATCTTCTCGGCAATGTCCGCAAGCTCATCGAAAGCCGGGAGCGGCTCTTCCAGAACTTGAATGCGATACCGGGCATCAAGCCCTTCCCCTCATGCGGCAATTTCATTCTTTTCCAAGTGCCGGTAGGAAGAGGGAAACGGATTTATGACGCTCTCACCCATAAAGGGGTATTTCTGCGCTATTTCCCCCACCCTCGGCTCCTGGACTGCATTCGCATCACCGTGGGCTTCCCGTGGGAAAACGAGGCCGGGGTTAAAGCCCTCCGAGAGTGTATAGACGAGTACCGGTAAGCCTGGTCTGGCAAGCGTTCATTGAGCCTTGGGGCTGGAGCCGGCCCATGTTTGGAGAATCGAGCTATGACGTCCCGAGATGATCCGCGATTGGAACAAGGCCGGGAAATCCGGAAAGTGCTGATGGGCGGCGAGCGAAAAGAGCGGCCGGCATATGTCCAAATGGTGCCGCAGTTGGATGAATGGATCGATTCCGCGCTCTTTGGCGATATCTGGAGCCGGCCGGGGCTCGATTACAAAACCCGCAGTATCGCGGCGATGGCGGCCCTCTGCGTTCTCGGCCATCACGCCGAGTTGCGTAACCACGTCGATATCGCGTTGAACCTGGGCTGGGCAAAAGAAGAGATCGCGGAACTATTCATGCATCTCATCTTTTACGGTGGCGGTCCCACTGCCCTGAACGGCCTGCGTGTCGCGTCTGAGGTATTTAAAGAACGTGGTTTGATCGACTGAGCCGTCCGCGTACTTTCTCTGCTGATAACGTGGTCGACATAAGAGAGGGATCCAGCCGCCCCGAGCTTTGGGACTCCACGGATGGCTATGCCCAGCCCCGGCAGCTAGCTATTCTGTAGATAGATAAGCATCGAAATCTCCATGACATCGAGAGTGTGGCATGACTAGCAAGACACCCAATGCCAAGACGCTGAGTGCCAAAGAGCGGGCGTATGAGGCGATCCGCGATGCCATTGTTAATTGGGAGCTGCAGCCGGGAGAGCCGCTGTTCGAGGAGGCGCTGGCATCGAAGTTGAATGTGAGCCGGACGCCCATTCGTGAGGCGCTGCTGCTCCTCAGCCAAGAGAACTTCGTCAGGATTGTCCCTGGCCGAGGGGCCTTCGTGGCGGAGATCACCGCGAAGGAGATCGTCGACGTCTATCAGATGCGGCAGGCGTTGGAAGCCTTGGCGGCCCGCCTGGTCGCGAGCCGGGACGATATTCCTGGAGAGTTCGAGACGCTGCTGCAAGAGTTCGATAAGGCCCCTCAACTCGTGGACCAAGGAGACGAGAGAGCATACAACGACTTGGCCCGGCGGATGGACGAGCTGATCGTGAAGACGGCGGGCAACGATCTGCTCCGCAATACCCTCGAAGGTCTGTGGCGGCAATCGGCATGGGTTCGGCCGCTCGGCCGGCGTGAGCTTGTGCTGGAAACTGTCGATGAGGACAAGGAGATCCTGCGGGCGATCCTGGAGCGGAAGCCGGACCGCGCTGCGGAACTGGTGGCCAGCCACCTGGAACGCAGCCTCAACCTCGGATTCAGCTTTGTGGGAGTGGGCGCCTCCACCGATGTCGTCCAGCGCTAGACTAGCGGGATGTCCCCAGGATGTGGCGCGCCTCTTGTGGCGTGGCGATCTCCCGCCCTGCCCGCAAGCCCAGGTCCACCGCCATCTCCACCTGTTCCCGGTTCGATAGCGGCTTCCCGTTGACCCTGGGATTATCCCCAAGCCCTGTTCTGATATGCCCACCAGCGGCCGCCGATATCATATTCATCCGCATGTGGGAAGGCCCAATCGTCACGACAGACCAGTTGACTCGGAGTTCTGGCGGGAGCAGGTCGAGATACACCTGAAGACCCTTGAGCGTCGGCGGCAATCCGTAGGGATCGTAATCGGAAAAGAAGAGCTTGACTGACAATGGCGCGGAGATCAGTCCCATCTGGGCATAGCACAGGGCGTGCCGGATGTGACCCGGCTCTCGAATTCCTAGCCCGATGTTGACATCAAGACTGCGGAGCGTCTGCATGAAATGCAGGACCTCTTCATACGTATTGATATACAGGTTCCCCGCATCTTTGAAGCCATGTGAGCTTGCATCGTAGCGGGCCGTATTGACAGACCCCACGTCCAGCGCCGCCAGCTCAATCCGGACATGTGGATTGTTGGCGAGTTTCACGTACGTTTCTATGCGTTGCTCTTTGGTGGACGCCGCCGGATAGGTGGGATAGAGAATGACATCGCTGCTGCCTTGCACTGCCCGGAACACCTCTATATAAGACGCGACGTCATACGGCGTTTGCTCACCGGTGTCAGGATGGCGAGCGTGGAAATGGACGATGGAAGCCCCCGCCTTGGCGCATGCGATCGCGTCCTCGATCACCTCATCTGCTCCATAAGGCGCATGCGGGTTCTCTTCTCTCGTAACCCGCTCGTTGATCGCGACCTCAATCACTAGCTTGTCCATTGCGCCTCCATGTCAGAATCTGTTCTTCACGCGATTTCCCACGGCCTGAGGACTTTCCCGGTGACTTGCAGCGGGTCTCCAAAGATGAGCCGGGATACAGCCTGTGCCGTCACCTCGGGAGCGAGGGCCTCATCGTAGGCTCTATGCGGCATGATCTCGCGCACCCCTTCCGTATCGGTGAAGCGCGGCGACACTGAGACCACCGCGATCTTATGTGGGAGCAGCGCCTCCGCCAGGTCCCGAGTGAGCTTATCGAGGCCGGCTTTACTAACGCCATAGGCGACATTGATAGCGCCGAGCTGATGCGCGGCACCTGAAGAGATGTTGACGATGCAGCCTTGTTCCTGGGCCACCATCTGAGGTAAGACGGCCATACAGCAGGCAAAGGCGCCGGTGAGATTGACCTCGAGGATCGAGCGCCAGAGGGATATCGACGTCTCGAGAGGGGTCGCCACCGGACCGATCAGCCCCGCGTTGTTCACGAGTACGTCGATCCTTCCCCAGCGATCAAGGGTCCTCTGCGCCAATCGGGCAACGGCTTCCGGATCGGTGACATCCGTTCTGACCGCCATCGCCTCGCCGCCCATGTCCCGTATTTGCTCGGCCACCGCCTGGATCGATTGCAAGCTACCGTCAAGCGTCCTGGCGGCCAAGGCCACCTGGGCGCCGCCTCGCCCCAGCTCGAGTGCGATGGCTTTCCCAATGCCACGACTGGCACCGGTCACGATACAAGTCATCTGGCTCATCTTCGTCGTCCCTGGTCCGGCATACGTTCTCAACGCCACCCGACTGCGGGATGTCGGGTGTTAGGTGTCAGCGTTAATCGGACACATTCAGACCGAAGACTGAGGCGGTGAGGCTCCCTGCTTGAGGGCGTCTCGCAGTTGTTGGTTGTAGCGTCTTCGCCGCTCGAAGGTTTCCCGCTGCACCTCCTTTCGCCGAGCGAGAATCGCGTCGCGCCGACCGTGAAGCACGTCCGCCGGGGTCACGTCCCGGAGTGCCTTGTGGTAGCGGCGCTCGTTGTAGAAGCCCACGAAGTCGCGAATGGCCTGCTCGAGCTCGTGCACGACCTCATACGGCACCTGGTTCACGTCTGCTTTGAGGGTCCGATGGTAGCGCTCCAACTTGCCATTGGTCTGGGGGTGAAAGGGGGAGGCCAGGATGTGCCGGAGCCCGACGAGCTTCAGGTACTCCCGGAAGGCCCGAGAGACGTAGCCGGAGCCGTTGTCTGAGAGCAGCCGCGTCCGATCCCGCACCGGTACCCGGTCCATCCCCGTCGCGTCCACCGCCTCCTGCACCACCTCGATTAGGGAGTCGGCGGTCATGTCCCGCTGGATCTTCCAGGCCAGGATGAACCGAGAGTAGTCGTCCATCACGGTGACCAGGTAGTCATAACCCCAGCCCACCACGCGGAAGTAGGAGGCGTCGGTGGCCCACAACTGATGAGGCCCCGTGGTCTTGTGGTGGTACTCCTTACCCGCTCGAAGTTGCTCTTCAGCTCGTTTCACGAGGCCCTCCCGCCGGAGGATACGATAGACCGTGGAGGCCGAGACGGCCAAGCCCCGGTGATCGGTGAGCCAAGCCGCCAACTGCCGGCTCCGCCAGGTCGGCAGTTCACGACCCGCCGCCAAGATTTGGGCCTCCTCCTCCGGCCGCAGCCGGTTCCACGGCCCTCCCGGCCGAGGGCTGGCGTCCCCCCTGGCGAGGCGCCCGGTGCTTCCTCCACCAGTAGTAGGTGCTCCGGGGGATCCCCATCTGCTGGAGCCGTGTCCGCCGGCCCCGGCCGTCACGCTCCACGTCTTCTATGACCTCCGCCATCGCGCCGGCATTCATGCGCTGGCGGCGCCGTCGAGCGGCGGGATGCTCGTTTTTTTCACCCGTTGGAGCTCCAGGGAGAGCTCCCCGACCAGGAACTTCAGGTCCAGGTTCTCGCGGCGGAGGTGCTCGACCTCCTGGCGCGTGGCGTCCCGCACCGTGTCCCGGCTCAGCCGCTCCTTCCCCGCCTCCATGAACTCCTTGGTCCACGCATAGTAGGCGCCGGGCTTGATGCCCTCTCGCCGGCACAGGTCATTGACGGTGACCTCCCGGCGGAAGCCCTCAAGCACGACGCGAATCTTTTCCTCGGCGCTGTACTTCCGTCGCGCTACGGCGCGAACGCGGCGCACGAAGCTGCGCGTCTCCTCGGTGCGCGCTTCTGCTTGCGCGCCAGCCTCCGTTGCTGTTGTCGGCATCGCCAGCTCCTTCCTCTCGCTGGGTACTCTACCCTCGGAAGGAGCCCGCACCTACCCGCGATTCTCTTCGGTCCTCAAGGCCCTAAACGTGTCCAATAATCGCTGACGCCCTACACTGGCGACACTGAGCCTATGACACGCGATGACTATAACCGCTACACCAGCGCCTACTACGCTGCTTTCCCTGACTTCCACCATACCTTTCAGGATATCATCGCTGAAGGCGATAGGGTCGTTGTCCGTTGGATAGCTAGCGGTACGCACACCAAGCCATTCATGGGCATTCCACCGACCGGCAAGGCCGTGACCGTAACGGGCATTACCATCTATCGCATTCAGGATGGAGTATTGATGGAGCGATGGGTCAATTTCGACGAACTCGGTATGCTCCGCCAGCTCCAGGTTGCCACAATCCCGGACCAGCTACGGTAGACGGGGCTGAAGGTGATTGCTTATCGTACCGCTCCCGATCCGCACGGCTAATTGAACCGGAATACCTGCGCTGCGTTCTCGCTCAGCATCTTCCGCTCATCAGCTTCCGGCACCCCGTCGAAGAGCTCGTCCAGTATGCGCTGGCTCTGTGGAAAGGTGCTTTCTGGGTGTGGATAGTCCGATCCCCACATCAGGTTATCGGCGCCGATAATGGAACGCAGGTCGATGGCCAAGCGGTCCTCCTGAAAGCTGATGGACACGTTGCGATGGAAAAAATCGCTGGGCAGGACACGCTCCTTAAACTTGCGATCGGTCCTGCTGTCGCGGGTGTACACCATATCCATGGTCTGGATAAAGTGGGCCGCCCATGCCGCCTCGTGCTCGACCGAGATGACCTTTAGCTTCGGAAAGCGCTCGAACACCCCGCCGAAGATCATGTTGGCAAGGGAAAGCTGCACCCAGTACGCTCCGGTCGATCGCAGCGCATCCGTGGAGAGGGCCCGGAGCGGCATCCTTGTGTCGACATGGACCTCGGACGGCATCCGGCGGTTGGTGCCAATATGGAGGCTCAACGGCAGATCGAGGTCCTGGGCGGCTGCCCAAAACGGGTCGTAGATCGGATTATCGTACGAGTACTCATCCGGCGGGGAGACGGTGATCATTGCCGTGGCGAGGCCAAGGTCGGCGATGCGCTCTAGCTCTCGGACTCCATCATGTACACCATCGAGATTGATGGCGGCGCTCAGCTTGACGCGATGGGGATTGGCTGTCCTGAAATCAGCGGCCCAATCGTTATAGGCATGGTAAATCGCCGAAAGCAGCTCCCCATCGGCTAGACGCCAGAAGTGCAGGGGCAAGGTGGGGTAGATGACTTCTCCGTAGACGCCATCGGCGTCCATGTCCTTGAGCTTTTCGGGAGGGAGGTAGGCGCCGGGACGGACCTGCTCGAAGTAAGCCTCTTTTCGATAATCCCCGGGCCGCTCGAACCTCACCCCCGCGTCGGTGCCGGCGCTAATAGAGAGGAGGCGTATGCCGTCGGCGTACCACCAGTCTCCATGCTCTTCGTGCACGAGGCGCGGAATGCGGTCACCGAACTTCTTCGGCATCCGCTCCGTCCATATGTCCGGCGGCTCCACGATATGCGAGTCGCTCGATACAACGCGGTATACCGTCATCCCCGGTTTCTCCTGCCGCGCTCGACAGCTTGGACGCCCTTGTTATCTGCGTAACGAAGAGGCTATACGTCTCCGAGCAGCAGCCTCTTGACCTCTCCGGGTCTTTGAAGCAATCCAGCGGTCTGTTCAATCGCATCTTCCGTAGATCGCTCGATAGTATCGATGCCCAGAGATTTGCCATCAGGATACATCAAGAGACGGAAGGTAGGGGCTGCTCCCGGATACCCGAGAACCGGAATCGTGACAATCCCATAGTCCTTCAGCATGATGAATGAGGCAACGGTGCTGATTTCGACCGGAACCAACTTCGTTTCTGAGTCTTTAGCTCTCGACTTTACTAGCCCAGCAAAGTCCTGGGCCGACATAGCTACCCCTGGCCCTCCCTGGTAGAGAGCCTCTCCATATTTGGGCCGCATTCGCTCGAAGAGCTTGCGTGCCAAATGACCAGCTTCTCTGATGACATTGGGATCGAATGCTTGCACTCCGCGTAGAGCAGCAACGTAGTGTCCTGTTTGAGCTTCCAGCCCGTATTGGTATGCTTTGGTCTTGATGCCTGGCATGAACTTCCGCTTGGCAATAACCGCGCCACAACGAGGCCCAGGGACATGCTTGTCTAATGACCATAACGTTGCATCCACGTCGCCGAGGGCCAAGCCCGCAGGCTCCTCATAGAATACGCTGCGTGACGCCATATGCGCATCATCGAGCACAACTAAGCAATCAAGATCCTTGGCGAGGCCGATGGCACACGTAACATCAGCAGCGGGGACATGGTATTTCTGCGGTGTCAGCGGAGTGATAGCGACCAATTGCCACGGAACGTTCTTGATCGCCGACTCGAAGGCATCGATTCCTTGCACCTCGACGAAAGTTCCGCCGGCGAGCTCCACGGCTTGCTGGACGCTAGGATGCGATCTCCCCATCTGAACCAGAGAGAGCACCCGGTCGCCTGGCTTTATCACCGACAGCATGATCGCAAGCATACCTGCCGTGACACGGTTACAAATGATGGCATCATGGTCGCGCGTATTGCCGCCCGCGTGGTTGATCACCAAGTCTTCAGCCACTCCCGCAAAATGGGCGAAAAAAGAAAATTCCGAGTCGAGCGCCGGAATGTCCTCGTGTCCTAGAGGGAAAGCACGAACCAAGCCGGTCAAGTTGTAGATATTGTCCTTCCCTTGCGTCAGAATCCGGTGTCGAATGAGATCGCGTCCATGATCCGATTTCTTCGCCTCCACCTCGGCGCCACTTAACACATCTCCATAACCGTACGTAGGAGGTGCTTCAGGCACTGCGCGCATGTTTGGAGTCTTGCCACTGGTCATATGTTCCTCTCTTGTGCACAAAAATCCTGGCCCATCAACCCTCTCAGTGGATACAGTATTGCGATGGGGGCGGGCCGAATAGACACGCTGGCTCCTTAACTGAAGGCAAACAACTGCTATTCTTTGCCGAACCGGAGCAATCTACCGGGAAGGTCACCAGTTGGCTTCCCATCCGAAAATGTCATTTGTCCATTTACGACGATCCAGTGATGCCCCTCGGCTTCGCTGCACGCGCCGCCACTCGCCCCCTGGCAAATCGTGTGCGATCTCCGATGGCATCGAATTGAGCCGCTGTATGTCATATACGACTAGGTCAGCAGGCGCGCCTTCTCTAATGAAGCCCCGATCGCGGAACCCACCGAAGAAGGCGGGGAGGAAGCTCAGCTTGTAATGCGCCTCTTCCAGGCTCAAGAGACCTGTATCACGCACGAGCCAAGTAAGGGTCTCTGTGGGGAAGCTGCCGCCCGTGCTGAACTTCACGTGGGCGCCGCCATCGGAGACACCAGGAATGACGTAGGGTGAACGCAGGACCTCGGCAGTGAGTTCAGGAGTATCCAGGGCACGCTTGCCGACAAACTCCGTCTTCAGGTCGTCAGCTACCACAAGGTCGAGAAGGGCATCGACCACATGTTTACATTGTCTCGATGCAATCTCCCCGATGGTGAGTCCTTCGAACTTTCGCAAGTCAACTGTGGCCGCCTTGTTAACGACCAAACCTTCGACCGAACCTTGGATTCCCGCTCCCGCGCCGGGCCGGTAGCCGCCATCCCACTCTTCGCGCATCTTGGCTCGCAGATGCTCTTGCAGCATCTTCGCCTTACGCTCTATTGGACTCCCTAATGTAGCCTCCCGCCAATAGGGACTGTCGTCGAAGAAGTTCATGTCCTCGAACGTGATCTCGAGATCGCCGCGGCGCGTGGACCCCTGGCCATACAACCGAAGCCCGCGGTTGGAGCACTCCTCGAGCCAGCGCAGCACCTGCTTATGCGCATCCGGGTCCTTCGCGCTGGCCTTGACTGTCTGGTAGATTATGGGCCGTCGCGCGATAGCCGCCAACTGCTCGTACAGCTTCTTGTTACTATCTCGGACCCGTAGACCTTCCTCCCGGTCACACGGTACCGTCAGCTCGATAAACCCCTCGTCGCGCTCTGCGAGGACGGTACCAAATGTCAGAATCTCCTCGTCCGTCATCAAGTCCGTGATCATGGGCGTACCGTCATAGTCGCGCTGCAGAGAGAGTGGGCCGAGTACTTGGGCGGACCATCCCCAGGCCCCTATGTCCATCGCCTCGTGGATAAGCTGCTGCATCTGCTTGATCTCATCAGGGTTGGGCCGTCGGCTTTTGGCGGCATCGATGCCCATGACCCACACGTACAACGGCGTGAGCGGAACATAGCTCAGGATATTCACGGCCTTCGGTATACCGTCGATGCTGTTGAGGAATTCAGGAAAAGTGACCCAGTCCCAGGGCATCCCAGCCTTCATGGCATCGAACGGAATTGCCTCGTTGCGCGTAAGGGTTAGCATTGCTCGATCCCGGTCCTCAACACGGCAAGGGGCAAAGCCGAAACCGCAGTTACCGATGGCGACAGAGGTCACGCCATGCCAGCCTGAAAGGCTACAGTACGGGTCCCAATAGATCTGGGCGTCGTAATGCGTGTGCAGATCTACGAAGCCCGGAGCAACGATCAGCCCGGCGGCATCAAGTATCTTCGTCGCCGATGCGCCGCGGAGCCCCCAATCTGCGCGATTCTCCCGTCCTTGACTGCTACATCGCTGATGTAGCGCGGCGTACGGGTCCCGTCGACTATGGTGCCACCCTTGATAATCAAATCGTACGGCATCCGACACCTCCATAGTGCAACTGAGAGATACCTGCGACACTGATCGGGAAGCGTTGTCTCCTAGCAGGCTGCGGATAAAGGGGGGTCGGGCCCGCGGCTCAAGCTCGGATTCGGCCATTGGCGAAATCCACGACAGGTTCAAGCATGAAGCCGACTTCACCTTTTAGCCACCCTAGCAGGCTGCTGCAGCGTTTTTCCGCAGCCTCCTAGGGCGTTTACCCACAAGCTCGCATTCTCTGCAGCCCCGCCAGATTCCAATTCTGTATCCGGTGCTTGGCTTTTGTATGCACACTGTATGCGACTCGTCTCATACCGTCAAGATGGTAGGGCCTCCGCACCCGTAGCGGAGCTAAGGATTCCGCCACTGATAGGAGCATTAGGCGCTCCGGGCGCCCCTCAGCGGCGGACGCATGGGAATGCAACCTCACGAAGTGAGGATCTTTCTTGAAGGCCCCTACCGCATCACCCGCTGGAGGTAAGCCAGCGCGTTACCACCAGCGATTTTCCTGATATCGCTGTCGGAATACCCGCGGGCAATGAGCCCACGGATGATGTTCTTCCCATCTGCTGGCGACTCCAACCCGTTTAAGTAGGGCGCGTTGAGCGACCGGCGCACGTCGTTCCCCATCATCCTCCTCTGAAAGTCCACATGGTCGCCGATGGTGGTATCGGTGCCAATACCGACATGGTCAATGCCAACCAGCTTGACCATGTAATCATAATGGTTCAGGACACACTCTATGTCCTGATTTGGATCATCGCTTAGCTGATTTGGTGGAGCGCAGATGGCCACGAGCCCCCCGCTTTTCGCACAGTTTAGAAGCTCCTCGTCTTTTCGCAGCCTGGGTATCTGCCTAAGGGCGGCGGCTCCATTGTGGCTGAAGAGGCAAGGGGCCTTCGAATGCTGCATCGCGTCCATCGCAGTCTTGAAGCTGGCATGGGACAGATCCACGGCCATCCCCAATTCGTTCATGCGGTGGATGACATCGACCCCGAATAGGGATAGTCCGCCATCCGTTGCCTCGTAAATGCCATCGCCAATGCTGTTCCGGCGGTTATACGTGAGCCCTGCGAGACGCACGCCCAGGGCATGTAGGATATCGATACCCCGGATGTCGTTCCCTATGGCCAGGTGTTCTGCCGTCGGGAGAAAACCGATCTTGCCCCGCTGCTTGGCGGCCTCGATATCCTTCGCGTTTGTGACCTTGACTGCATCGGTCCGTAGGCTAACGTCCGCCAGCATGCTGCCGATCTCGCGAACCAACTTGTCAAACGAGATCAAAGAGAACTCTGGGGCATCCACCAGACAAGAAAGACAGTTGGATGTTCCAACCGCAGTCCAGCCACCGTGCTTGACTGCCTCGTACCCCCACTGCCAATGGTCCTGATGCAGATATGTGAAGAAATGGTTCAAGTCATCCGGGAAGACGAAGGGGTGCTCATGGAGATCGATCATGATGAGCTCTTCCATGAGGCTTTGGAATCGAATGTCTTCCTGCCTATCTAACGAGACCGTCATGGAGGGAACACGCTGGATTTCTTTCACTAAGGGGATTCGGCTGGCCACAACTCAACTCCTCCCCCGCGATGTATTGCGGGACGTTTCCGATTACAAGCTGTACCGCCAGGAGCAGGCAGCGGCTCTAGCAGGCTGCGGATAAAGGGGGGTCGGGCCGAGGATCAAGCTCGAATTCGGCCATTGGCGAAATCCACCACAGGTTCAAGCATGAAGCCGACTTCACCTTTTAGCCACCCTAGCAGGCTGCTGCAGCGTTTTTCCGCCCTCCTAGGGCGCTGCATAATAATAACAAACATCGCAGTGTCCTGCTGTTGGCTGTCAGCATAAGTGGGACACTCGCCGAGCAGAGAGATTAGCTGGGTGAGGCAGCCTCAGCGAGGGTCTGTCTGAGCGCTCGATTGTAGCGCTTGCGGGCGTCGTAGGTCTGAGCTCGCAGCTCCTTTCGTCGAGCGAGGATGTGATCACGCCGGCCGTAGAGGACGTCTGCGGGCGTCACGTCCCGCAGGGCTTTGTGGTAGCGCTGGTGGTTGTAGTGGGTGATGAAGTCAGCCAAGGCTGCCTCCAAGTCCTCGACCACCTCGTAGGGGATTTGGTTGACCTCCCGTTTGAGCGTCTGGTGATAGCGCTCGATCTTGCCGTTGGTCTGGGGGTGGAAGGGTGAGGCCAGGATGTGGCGGATTCCCACCAAGCGAAGGTAGTCACCGAAGGCTCGGGAGACGTAGCCCGAGCCGTTGTCTGAGAGGAGCCTGGTCCGATCCGCCACCGGAACCTTCGTCATGCCGGTAGCGTCTACGGCCTCCTGCACCACGTCGATCAGTGAGCTTGCGGTCATGTCTCGCTGGATCTTCCAAGCCAAGATGAACCGCGAGTAGTCGTCCAGCACCGTGACCAGGTAGTAATAGCCCCAGCCGATGACGCGGAAGTAGGAGGCATCGGTGGCCCACAGCTGGTGCGGACCGGTCGTCTTGCAGTGGTACTCTTTCCCCGCGACGAGGCGCAACTCAGGGCGCTTCACCAAGCCCTCCCGGCGTGAGCACGCGGCGCATTTCCTTCAGGGCGGTGACTGGATCCGGCACGAACATCAGTGTGAACTGGCTCACCACCGCGTCGAACTCGCCGTCGCCGAACGGCAGGCTGCCCGCATCCCCACGGTGCCAATCGATATCGGGTCGGATCTGGCGCGCGACCGCCAACATCTCCTCACTGATATCAACCCCGGAAACCCGTCCACCCGGCCCGAGCTGATCAGCGACCGTGCGAGCAAGCACCCCAGTTCCGCAGCCGACATCTAACACGCGGTCGCCTTCGGAGATTCCGGCGGCTTCAGACACGCGTGGCGCCCACTGAGCCGACATCGTCGGCACGATGCATCGCTCAAAGGTTTCGGCGAAACTCATCGCTCTTTCTCCTTTCTGCGTGGGATCTGACCCGGAGACCAATTACGACCCCAGACAATTAACTTCTTCTTCCCGCGTGCGGTGAGATTCCGAACTTGTGTCCGCGTCACTGAGCTTGCGAGAAAGGTTGGGGTCACTCGTGCGCGGGTCACGCAGGCGTTGAACCGCCTGCATAATCCGACTCCCGGAGCAGGACGCCGACGCCATCGGTCAAGCTCCGGATTCATGATACGCTTGGAGTCTTCGCACGCACCAACCTGGTCCAGCATCCGACCTTTGATTCGAGCTGCACTCCGGCCGCCAGGGTAATCGAACAGGTCACGGGCCAAGGCTACGAGGATTAGAGCTCTTGATGGAGTGAGGTATGCAGGCGCCCTCGCGGTACCAAAGAAGCTGAAGGCCGTTTCATTCGGGCCCCTGCGGCCAATAGCTCCCCCGATCTGAAAGAGAATCGCCACGGTTTGGGGCGAAGGGACGGCCTCGAAGTGGTTAACGAGCGTATCGATGGCGGCATCGCCGATCTCCTTCATAAAGTTGGATTTCCAGTAGTAGTGGCGCCCGGATGGAAACAGAGCATCCGTCGCGGATTGCCACTGTGTATAAGGCATAGGCGCGATCTGGTCCGCCAACGGCGGGCCGAAATCTCTGACCGGTCGCAGGAGTCGTTCGCCTTCCTCTATCGGCCCGTCGTAGCACACAGCAATGGCGAGTACCGGGTGCCCTTCGGGTGACGTCAACAGCACCGCAGCGGTATCGAGTTCATCGGGGGCAGTGCTCGAGTACTCGTAGTAGAACCGGAAGGCCTCTTTGGCTTTCTCCAAGGGGTGGATTACCAGGCCCGCCAGCACCGCTGGGCCGACCGGGTGGAGTCGGTACTCGAAGGACGTAATGACACCAAAATTACCCCCTCCTCCTCTGACTCCCCAAAACAGGTCCGGGTTGTTTGTGTCGCTTGCGGTCAACGTCTGTCCGTCGGCGGTGACAATATCTACAGACAGGAGGTTATCGGATGTGAGACCGTGTTTGCGCCCCAGCCAACCTACCCCGCCACCCAGCGTAAGGCCCGCGATCCCGGTTGTGGAGACAACGCCACCGGTCGTCGCCAGACCGAAAGCCTGGGTCTCACGGTCCAACTCACCCCAGGTTAGGCCCGGCTCTGCCCTGCCTTTGCCATTCACAGGGTCAACACGAACGCTCTTCATTCGGGACAGGTCAATCATGATGCCACCGTCGCATACGGCGCTGCCGGCAACATTGTGACCGCCGCCCCGAACGGACAACAGCAGGTTGTTAGCGCGGGCGAAGTCGATGGCATTGATGACGTCTGAGACTCCAGCGCAACAGGCGATGAGCGCCGGCCTCCTATCTATCATCCCATTCCAAACTTTCCGGGCGTCCTCGTAGCCATCTTCTCCCGGTATCAGTAGCCCGCCGCGTAAGCTCCCTCTGAACTCCTTGACAGCCGCTTCTCCGAGGACGGTGTCGGTGCCGGTGTTGGTGGTACCTCGTAGCTCAGTCATAGCTGTCCTCCAGTCGACTCATCCCAAGGCTCCCTGACTTGAATGAGGATCCGAGGGCTGAGTCACCCCTTAGACCGTGTCAACTAGCTGTGCAAGCCTCCAGAGACGAGCAGGTCGGTCGTTCCCGCAGGTTCAGCCCTTTACGTAGGAAAGATTTTCGGACACCTTCCCCTTTCGTACCCTGAATAGATCGACCCCACGGACGTGCCCCTGCTTGCCATCTCCATCCACCCAGCGATAGAGCCACCGCACCACGCACCGGTCACCGGTGGCGAACGTCTCCTCGATCTCGAAAGCGGCATTGGGCGAAGACCTGAAGAATTCGTCCCAAAAGACGCGGCTAGCCGCCTGCCCTTCGTAACGCTCACCATCGGGTGGGACCGTGCTCTCAATCAGGCAGTCCTCGGTCGTCGCTGCCATAATCCCGTCCACGTCGTGTCGGTTGAACGCGTCGAAAATCCTTTGGACTGTTTCAATCGGCGATGTCGTGGGTTCGTCTTGCGGTAATTTCTGCTCCATGATCGCCTCCCTGCTGGTAATCACCCTCCAACGGACCCCAGATTAAATTCCCTGCCTGCGAAGATGCAAGACCGTTTGCTGGGCCAGACAGTCCGGGCTAGCGAGGGATGTCATGTGGTGTAGCCTTTTAACTCGAATCGACTCGCGTTGGGGTCGTGCCTCGCGAACGTACGAACCCTCAGCAGTGTGCCTGCGGAATGCAATTGAAAAAGAGAAGCCGGTGGCGCCACCGATAGCGTATACGAACTGCTTGAGGGCATCACAAACAATGAACAGCGGGTCGCTGCTCAGATGTTTGTGAAGGATAGAGAGTATGCGGCGCAACAGGAGTATCGTTTCATCATCCTTAACGAAGGTGCAGAACAGGAATCGGTCACTCTGCAAATCTCTGGGATGATGAGAGATTCCCTGAGGCAAACCACCCACGGGCTAGTTCGCCACGCCCGCGTTCCTCTGTCTTCTGGAGCGGATCCGAAAACAGAGCCACCGCCTGCCAGGGTTGAAGGACCAAAGCCCGTCGCCAAGCAAGCGACCGCACAGCGGAGGTCGGCGAAACGGGAAGAGTGGAAATTCGAAGCAAGGGGGCCAGATGGCGAGGTGCTATCTTCAGACGGGGGTCTCCGCGAATCAGTTAAGGAGCAAACGGTCACCTGGAGCCAAGAGTCCGAGAGAGACGAACCTCGCGAGCAGATGCACAGCGGCCTAAGCGACCATGGGACGGAAGAGCCACTCTCAACTCCTGATCCTTTGGACTCGATGGGAGATCCCGGCAACGAACAGAGTGACGAGGAGGTTACTGAGGAACTCGCTCTGGATGAATTCGAGCTCGGCGAACGGCAATCAGAGGACGACGAGCCTGCCATCCCGATAAGGACCGTAACGGGTCGTGTCTACAAGTCGTTTGAGGAAATGCTCGATGACCCCACCTACCCCATGAGCCCAGTGGGGAAAGTCTGGCAGGAAGACGTCAATACCCCCGACGAGATTGCAAAGACCTACAGAGCGATTGATGTCTTGGACATGAAGATGAAGAACATTGAGGAGCAGTTCAGGCAGGACATCGCCAGCGCCGGTTGGTATGCGATGCTGTGCATCCGAAACATCTATGGGAGGCTCGGGGACATTGTGGATACGGTATCCATTGAGAGGGAAAGGTTCGTTGTGATTCGCCTAAGAGAAAACGAAGCATCGAACGTACGAGCAAGAATCGTGATCGCTCCCAGTGGAGCCTATGCCTACAGCCTCTACTCGCCCAATGAAGAACAACTAGGTTACGGAGGGTTGGAGTGGGGCACAACCTTCTTCCCTTTCGGCAGCCAGGTCGAAGCTTTTGAGAGGTTTGGCTGGCCAAAGAAGGTGCTCTGACACAGTCGTAAACCAGACTGGGGGCCGTCAAGCTCCACGAACACCTAGCTACTGGCAGGCAATGTTGCTTGGCCATCGAATTGTAACTGGGAGGTCTATAAGCCTCCGCAAGTTCGTGGTCGGTGGAATCAAGGGCATCAGTTAGTCATACGACACACTCCTGCGGCGCCTTTTCCTTCTGCAGGGATTCCATGATCCCCACCATCGGCATTCAACTCGGACGAATGGCAGTCGCGCGAGGAGGGTGAGCCGAAGGATGTCGGTGGTTCATTGGTAATGTGACTGGCTGGTGTCCCGTATCTGAAGTTCGTCATATGCGTCCGACCACCTACGGAGACTCGAACCGTCTTCAACTGGCTCCAGACCCACGGCCCACGAGTACCGCAACTCCCCGCTGCGAGTGCCTCGCAACCATGAGGAGACGCGCGAGGGCCCGCGCCGCAGGCGCGCTAGCCCCCACGTCCCTCTACACCGCCAGGTTAAAAACCTTCGCGGCGTTCTCTACGAGCACCTTCCGGCGCTCCTCCTCCGGCCAGTCGCCCATCGCCCGCTCGATGTAGTAGTGCGAGTTCGGCCACGTGCACGTGGGATGGGGGAAGTCCGACTCCCACATGATGTTGTCGATGCCGATCTCGTCGCGCGTCTTTAGTCCGAAGACCTCGAACCAGAAGTTCACGTAGCACTGGCGGCGGAAGTAGGCGCTCGGTTTGAGCGGCATCCCCTCGCGGCTCAGCTTCTGGCGCTCCCACTGGTGGTCGGCGACTTCCAGCAGGTACGGCGCCCAGCCCAGCCCGCTCTCCGAGGCGACGAACCGCAGCGCGGGGAAGCGCTCCAGGATGCCCGAGAAGAGCAGGATGCTCATCACCTGCGTATTCGACGAGATGCTCCACGTGGAAAGGGCGGCCAGGCGGAACATATCACTCTGCCCCTCCCACAGCGCCGACTTGTCGAGCCCCATGCTCCCGCCCGTCCCGATGTGGAAGTTGATCGAGAGCCCCGCGTCCTGCGCCGCGGCCCAGAGCGGGTCCCAGCAAGGGTCGACGATGTGGGGATAGCCGAACTGATGGGGGAAGACGAACGTGATCCCCTTGATCCCCCGCTTGGCGGTCCGCTCGACCTCGGCGACGGCCTCGGCCGCGTCCCAAAGCGGCAGCGCCGCGAGCGTGATGAAGCGCCCCGGGTACGGCTCCGCGTACTCCTCGATCTGGAAGTCGTTGTACGCCCGCAGGCACGCCAGCCGGAAGTCGGCGGGATAGCCGGGGTCCTGGAAGGTGTTGCCCGCGACGCCGGAGACATTGCCGAAGAAGGCATGGACGTCCACCCGATCGCGGTCCATCGCCTTCACCCGTTCCGCGGGCACGTACGAGCTCACCGGCATGTCGGCCCAGACGCGAGGCGCGAACTGCGCCCGGTCCTCCAGCGCCCCACTGACCACGCCCAGCTTGCCGCTATACCCGCCGGGGCGCGGCCGCCCATAGATATGCCAGGAGTCCTCCCCGTCGTCGTCGCGCTTCACCTGGGGAATCAGGTCCCCCCACTCCCGCTTCGACATCCGCGCCGTCCACGTCTCCGGCCCCTCCTGTAAATGATCGTCCGTCGAAACTACCCCATACTTCACACGCGCCCCCTTACTCCCAGCCAGCCGAGTCTACCGGCCCCGCAAACCCAGGGTCAACGATAGGGCGGCGGGAGGTCTTACCCCCCCTCTCCCACCGGAGACCTTTGCGCAACCCGCCCGCGGGCTCAAGCATGAGTCGGGCTGGGAGGTCCTGCCTCTTCTCCCAACGGGAGAAGATTGAGATGAGGGGCCCCCCAACAACCACCAAAGCCCATCGAAGCCCACCACCCTCACGCCCACCGGCCCCTTCCGCCCTCTCCCCATCTGGGAACCCTTGCAAAACCGTCTGGGGTCCTGGCGAGGGGAGCGGAGGGGGGCATTCACTCAAACCTCTCCTCCTCTGGGGGAGACTGAGAGAGGGCGGGGGTGGCGGGGGCCGCGCGACCTTGCTAAAGCCCACCCCCCGAGTCACACAAAAGTCTCCAGCGGGCGAGGATTGGCGGCAATCCCCCCTACGTTCGACGGAAGGGCACGGCGCGGGGTCTTACTCCCTCTCCCGCTGGGAGAGGGTTGGGGTGCGGGCGGGGGGAGGCGGGGGCCGCGCGACCCTGCTAAAGCCCACCACCCGAGTCACACAAAAGTCTCCAGCGGGCGAGGATTGGCGGCAATCCCCCCTACGTTCGACGGAAGGGCACGGCGCGGGGTCTTACTCCCTCTCCCGCTGGGAGAGGGTTGGGGTGCGGGCGGGGGGAGGCGGGGGCCGCGCGACCCTGCTAAAACCCACCACCCTCGCGCCCGCCGGCCCCCTCCGGCCTCCCCCCCTCTGAGAGAGACTGAGTAGAGGACGCCCACCGACCCCCTCCGCCTACGACTCCCCACGCCGCTCCGCCAGCTCCCTCCGCAGAGCCTTGACCTCGGAAAGCAACTCCGCCGAGCCTGCGCCCCCTCTCGGCTGGCCCCTCACCAGCGCCGCCGCGAAGTTCGCCGTGAGCGCGCTGAACAGCCCCACACCGCCAAGCACGAGCACGTACCCCATGGCCCTCCCCGCTTCGGATACCGGGACGAGGTCGCCATAGCCGATCGTCGTGATCGTGACGGTAGCCCACCACATCGCGTCGGAGAACGACGTGATCTGCGCGTTCTCACCCGTCTCCACCGTCGTCACCACCGTGGCGGACACCATCACCAACAGCACCGCGTACACCAGCAGATAGTCGACCTGCACCATGCGCCGCACGCCCATGAAGAGGCGCGAGCCGTAGACGAAGAGGCGCACCAGCCTGAGCGGCCTGATCGGCGGCGCGACCAAGATGGCGAGGTCGAGCCAATGCGCCTTGAGATAGGCGAGTTTTCGGGGGGCTATCGCCGTCTTGGCCACAAGGTCCACCACAAACACCGCCCAGATGAAAATGTCCGCGGTGAAGAACACCTGCTCCTGGCGCGCCGAGAGGTCCCACACAAACGGCCCAACAATCAACGGAATCATCACGGCCGCCAATATCAGCAGCGGCGCCTCCGTGATGCGCTCCACGCGGTCCAGGAGCCGCTCCCGGCGGCTTCGGCGCTCCTCCGCCGCCCTCTCACGCTCGTCTACCCGCTCGTCCATGCCCGGCCTCCTGTACAAAGCTGTCCGATCGATTGCCGCCCCCAATCGTAACCCCAGGCGGCGCCGGCGCGGACGCGAGACGACGCCCACGGGTGCAAAATTGGCGGAATTGGCGCGAACCGGCGCCGCTGGTGCAGAATTGGCGTCAATGCCTCCCTCCCCGTTCTCCTGTTGGAGGCCCTTCGCGGAGCCGAAAAACCGCCGACCCGTCGAAATTCGGAAAAAAACGCCGCGAACAAGCCTCCAGCCGGTAGGTAGCCGAAGCGTAGCCCTAGAAAAAACCTAGCGAAACGCGGCGGCCAGAGCATTGGATAAACGGCATTTCTTCCAAGAACCGGCCCCCCGCCGCGTGAGGCCGCCCGCCGCCCAGCGGGGACGGCCCAGGAGCCCGCGAAGGCCCCGCTTTTGACTCCGCGCGGCGCGCGCGTATCATGCGGGGCGGACAGGGCGGCCCGCCCTCGGAGGAGACCATGCCCCCAGTATGCGAAGGCATCACCGTCGTCGATTTCGGATCGGGCTTCGCCCCCAGCGTCGCCTCGATGATCCTCGCCGACAACGGCGCCGAGGTCACCGAGATCGAGCCCCCCGGCGGCGACCCCCTCCGCTCGATGCCCGCCTGGCGCATGTGGAACCGCGGCAAGAAAAGCGTCGCTCTAAACCTGGAGAGCGACGAGGGTCGCGACGCGGCGCGACGCCTCACCCAGGCCGCCGACGTGGTCATCGAGAACGCCATCACCGGCGTCATGGACAGCCTCGGCCTCGGCTACGACGACCTCTCCAAGGCCAACCCCGGCCTCGTCTACTGCTCCATCACCGCCTTCGGCTCGAAGGGCGCCTACAAGGGCTACCCCGCCTACGACGGCGTGGTCGAGGCCAAGGGCGGCGGCTACCAGTCGCTGGCGGGCTGGACAGGGCTGAAGGGCCCGTTCTTCCGCGTACGCCCCGACGCAAGCTGGAGCGCCGCCAACATCGCCGTGCAGAGCATCGTGGGCGCCCTGCGCGTGCGCCGCGCCACCGGCAAGGGCCAGCGCGTCGAGACCAGCCTCTATCAGGGCATGACGTGCTACGACGCCGCTGCCGCCGTTGCCACCCAGGTCCGAATGGGCATCGTCGACGACCCCGACGCCCTCGGCCCCTCCTCCAGGGGCGGCGGCATCCCCAACCACCTGCTGCTCAACTACATGGTGGCGCGGACGAAAGACGGCCAGTGGATGCAGATGACGAACAACACCACCCGCCTCTTCCCCATGTGGATGGAGACGATCGGCCTATCCCACATCTTCGAGGACGAGAATTTCAAGGGCGCGCCCTTCGCCTTCGCCAGCCGCGACGACTGCATCGAGCTCCGCCGCATCATCCTGGCCAAGATGCAGGAAAAGACGCTCGACGACTGGATCGAGCTCTTCATCGAGCGGGGCCTGGCCGGCGACCGCTTCCAGACGACGCAGGAGTGCATGGACCACCCGCAGACCCGTTACAACGGCGGCGTGATCGACCTCGACGATCCAGAGGTGGGGCGCACCAAGCAGCTTGGCCCGCTGGTCCGGTTCACCGAAACGCCCTCGGTGATTCGCGGCGGCGCGCCCCGCGTCGGCGAGCACAACGACGAGCTCCTAGCGAAGCCGCCCGCGCCGGCAACCACGCCGGCCCCCGCCGGCGGGGCAGCCCCCAAGCGCCCCTTCGACGGCGTGACCATCCTCGACTTCTCGACCTGGCTCGCCGCGCCGCTTGGCACGTCGCTTCTGGCCGACCTCGGCGCGCGCGTGATCAAGGTCGAGTCGCTGGACGGCGACGAGTTTCGCACGCGGACGAAGGGGCGCAGCAAGACCTTTCACGGGAAAGAAAGCCTGTCCATCGACCTGCGCCGCAAGGAGGGGCGGGAAATCGCCCACCGGCTGGTCGAGAAGGCCGACGCCATCATGCACAACATGCGCGGCGACGCCCCGAAGCGGCTCGGCGTGGACTACGAGACGGTCCGCAAGATCAACCCCGAGATCATCTATCACTACGCGGGGTCCTACGGCTCCGGCGGACCGGGAGCGGGCCGCGCCGCCTTCCACCCCACTGCCGGCGCCTTGGCCGGGGGCGCTCTGTGGCAGCTCGGGCGGGGCAACGAGCCGCCGCCCGTCGACGAGCCCATGACCATCGACGAGATCGACGCCAAGAGCCTCGAACTCTACCGGGCGAACGAGGGTAGCCCCGACGTATCGGCGGCGGTGGCCGTGGGCACCGCGATGGCCCTCGCTCTCTTCGCCAAGGAGCGCACCGGCAAGGGCCAGTACCTGGAGACGACAATGCTCACCAGCAACTCCTACGTCACCTCCGACGACTTCATCCGCTACGAGGGGAAGCCGCCCCGCCGCGAGCCCGACCGGCTCCTCCGAGGACTCGGCGCGCTCCAGCGCCTCTACCGCACCGCCGACGGCTTCATCTCGTTGACCTGCACCACGCAACAGGAGTGGGAGCGGCTGTGCGAGGCCGTCGGCAGGCCCGCCCTCGCCGCCGACCCCCGCTTCGCCGACCACGAGGCCCGCGCCACCCACGACGCCCAGCTCATGGCCGCGCTCGGCCTCGCGTTCAAGGAGCGCGGCGCCGACGAGTGGGAGTCCATTCTCACCGCCCAAGGGATCGGCGGTGTACGCGCCGAGGACACCTCGTCGGGCCGGTTCTTCCTCACCGACCCCGCGGTCAAGGAGAATGGCTTCATCGTCGAGACTAACCACCCAACGATCGGGCGCTTCATGCGCCACGGCCCCCCGGCCCACTTTTCCCTCACGCCATCGCGCGCGGAGCCCCCGCACGCCCTCGGCGAAGACAGCCCACACATCCTCGCCGAACTGGGCTTCACTCCAGCGCAAATCGAAACCATGCGCGCCGACCGCCTCGTCGCTTGGTGACGGAGTCGGAGTCCTATCAGCCGCACCGCCAACGGCGCCCATCCCGTAGAGGCCAGTCGCGACTCGCCCGCCCCAAAGGGCGCCACTCTCTCCGACGAGAGGGCCTTGCCTCCTCTCCCAACGCTGGGAAAGGATGAGGACTACGACTCCTGGGCGGCCATCGACTCCTGGAGCTTCTGCACGAGATGCGCGGGCAGCTCCTCGTAGTGAGAGAACTGCATCGAGTAGGCGCCCCGGCCTTGGGCGATGGAGCGCAAGTCCTGGGCGTAGCGCTGCATCTCCGCCAGCGGGGCCTCGGCGTCGATGGTGGTGGTGCCGTTGCCGGGGTTCATGCCGAGCACCTTGGCCCGCTTGCCGTTCAGGTCGCCCATGACGTCGCCGGTGTAGCTGTCGGGGACGGTGACGGCGACCTTCATCACGGGTTCGAGGATGACGGGTCGGGCCTCCTGCAGCCCTTTCTTGAACGCTTGCGAGGCGGCGATCTGGAAGGCCATGCCGGAAGAATCGACGGAGTGCGAGCTGCCGTCGAAGAGTGTGACCTTAAGGTCCACCACGGGGCTGCCCGAGATGACGCCGGTGCGGGCCGCCTCCATGACGCCCTTCTCCACCGCGGGGAAGTACTCCCTGGGCACGGAGCCTCCCACGACACGGGTCGCGAACTCCAGCCCGCTCCCCTTGGGCAGCGGTTCGAGTTCGAGGTAGACGTGCCCGTACTGTCCATGCCCGCCGCTCTGCTTCTTATGCTTGTATTCGACGGCGGTCTTGGTCGTCACCGTCTCCCGGTACGGCACCCGCGGCGTGCCGACGATGACTTCGACGCCAAACTTGCGCTGTAGGCGCTTGATCGCCACGTCGATGTGGGCGTCGCCGAGGCCGGAGAGCACGGTCTCGCCGGTGGCCTGCTCGCGCGTCATCCGCAGGCTGGGGTCTTCGTCCACGACGCGGACTATGGCCGCGCCCATCTTGTCCATGTCGGCCTTCGTCTTAGGCGCGAGCGAGACGCTGTACACGGGGTTGCCGAACTCAACGGTTTCGAGGCGCAGACCGCCGTCCTTGGCGGCGAGCGTGTCGCCGGTCGAGGTGTCCTGCAGCTTCGCCACCGCGCCGATGTCGCCGGGCGCGAGCGACGGTACGTTCTCCTGGCTCTTCCCCCTAGGGACGAAGACCTGACCGATGCGCTCCGTCTGGCCGGTTCGGACGTTCACCACCTGGGAGTCGCTCCGCAATGTATTGCGGCAGACTTTGAAGAAGGAGAGCTTGCCCACATAGGGGTCGGCGGTGGTCTTGAAGACAAGCGCCGCGAGGGGGCCGTCGTCACTGGGCGAGACCTCGACGGCGCCGCCCGACGCGTCTTGCCCCCGGACCGGCGGCGCGTCGACAGGGCTGGGAGCATAGTCTTTGAGCAAGTCGAGAAGCTCGGCAACGCCAATCTCTTTGGTTGCCGACGTCGCGACGACGGGGAAGATCGTCCCCGAGGCGACGCCCTGCTTGAGGCCCTGAAGTATTTCGTCGGAGGTCAGCCCGCCCTCCTCTAGGTATTTCTCGGTGAGGGCGTCCTCTGACTCGGCGGCGGCCTCGACGAGCTGCTCGTGGAACTCGTCGAAGCGCTCGACCGCTCCGCCGGCTTCGATCAGGCTCACTACGCCGCCGAACGCAGTCTCCGCTCCATCGGGGAGGTTGAAGGGTACGAAACGCCGGTCGAGACGCTCCTTGATCTGGTCAAGCACTTGATAGAAGTCGGCGTTCTCCCGGTCCATCTTGTTGATGACGATCATGCGGGGAAGGCCGCGGGCCTCGGCCTGCCGCCAGGTGGACTCCGCACCGACTTCGACGCCGTCGACGGCGCTGATGACGAGCGCGGCGAAGTCGGCGGCGGCAAGTGCCGAGCCGACCTCGCCGGAGAAGTCGGCGTACCCTGGGGTGTCGATCCAGTTGATCTTCACCCCGTTCCACTCCGTGGGGGCCAACGCGAGTTGGATGCTGCTCTTGCGGTCGATCTCCTCGGGCTCGTAGTCGCAGACGGTGTTACCGTCGGTGATGGTGCCGAGGCGGTTGATGGCGCCCGATCCGTGGAGCATCGCCTCCGCAAGCGCGGTCTTCCCGGCGCCGCTATGCGACAGCGTCACCACGTTCCGGATAGCGTCGGTTGCGTAAGCATCCAAGGCGAACACTCCTGCGGCAAGGTGGCGGGCGCTCATTGTAGTCACGCCGCCGAACAGAGGCAACCGGGCGCGCCCGCGGTCCACGTCGTCACGCCGCTCGTGCCGCTACAATGCGGCTTCTAACCATGAGAGGCCGCATCCTCAAAGCCGGTTGGATTCTTCTGCTGGCGCTCGCCGTGTTCTCCACCGCGGGCGACACGTTCGGTGTCGGCGACGGCGTCACGCAGCTCGCGAAGTCGCATCTCTACAGTATTCCGCGCTGGGAGGCCGGCAATTTCCTGAGCAAGTGGACCGCCGGGCTGGGGCGGGCGCTTTCCGGCGAGGGCCCTTCGCAAGAGGAGAAGGAGGCCAACGTACGGCGCTACTTCGAGATCGGCGGCGAGGTCGCCGCGCTGACGGGCCGCGTGGACCGGGCCGACTTCGGCCTCGTCGAAGAGCCGGAGATCAAAGACCTGCGGGCCCGGCTCGAGGCGCTGCTCGCGGTACGCGAGGGCCTAGAGCCGGAGGTGGAAGAGACCCTCGAGGCGGCGATCAGCGAGACGCTGAGGACGGAAGGCGTATCGAGTAGCTTCATCGGCTTCGAGCTCCTGTGGCCACCGGTCGACTTCCACTTCGGGGACTTGCCCAAGCTCCTGGTCCTATCGCGCCGGGACCACATCGCCACCATCCGCAGTACGCTCCTCGCGCCCGGAATCACGACCGAGGAGCGTGAAGCACTGGAGGAGGCGATCGCTCGCCGGGATCTCTCCGCGCTGGTTGTTAGCATCGGCGGGGTGGCCACCTACCCCAGCCTCGTCCGCGAGGGGACGCCGCTGCGCTGGGCGCTCCGGACAGCGGCCCACGAGTGGACGCACCACTACCTGGCCTTTCACCCCTTGGGGCGGGCCTACTACGACAACGGCGACATGACCACACTCAACGAATCGGTCGGCGACGTGGTGGGCAACGAGATCGGCGATCTGGTATGGCGCCGGTACTTCGCCTCGCCGGAGGAGATCGCGGCGGCGGATGCCCAGGCGGCGGCTGAGGCCGAAGCCAAGCGTGCGGCGGAGGCAAGGGCGGCCGCTGAAGGCGAAGGCGAGGCCAAGCCTGACCCCGAGCCGCCCCGGTTCGATTTCAACACATTCATGCGTGAAACACGGGAAAAGACCGACGCGATGCTCGCCGAGGGCCGCACCGACGAGGCCGAGGCGTACATGGAAGCACGGCGTGTCGAGCTCGCGGACCACGGCTACTTTATCCGCAAGATCAACCAGGCCTACTTCGCCTTCCATGGCAGTTACGCCATCCGATCCGGCTCGGGATCGGTGAGCCCGATTGGCGGCCAAGTAACGGCGGTCTGGGAGAGCGTCGGCACCGTCGGCGAGTTCCTCCGCGCGGTTAACCGCTTCGGCGACTACGAGTCGTTCGTCGCCGGGGTCGGGGCGTAACCCAATGCGCCAGGCAGACGTCCTCGTCTCGCTCGGGGGCCGCGGGTCTCCCTCGCGGGTCTCCCTAAGGAAGGGAGCCCGTCGGTGTATAGTATGGAGGCGATTTCTGAAGAAGGCGGAGGCGCGCATGGCGTCGACGGTCGAGCCGATTGAGGACGGCGGCGTAACCTCGGCGGAGGGATTCTCCGCGGGGGCAACGTTCGCGGGGCTGAAGACATACGGGCAGGACAAGCTCGACTTTGGCCTTCTCGTCTCCGACCGCCCCTGCGCGACCGCGGGGATGTTCACCCAGAGCACCATCGTCTCGCCGTCCGTTACGATCACCCGCGAGCGGGTGGCCGATGGACGCGCCCAAGCGGTAGTGGCGAACAGCGGCTGCGCCAACGCTTGCGTGGGGCCGCAGGGGCTGATCGACGCGAAGGCGACCACGGCGCTGGCGGCTGCGAAGCTGGGCCTGCCGGAGGAGGACGTCCTCATCGCGAGCACCGGCATCATCGGCGTCGAGCTGCCGATGTCGCTGGTGCGGCTCGCGGTCGACAAGGTCGAGACCTCCGATGACGGCGGGACCCGATTCGCCCGCGCGATCATGACGACGGACAGTAAGCCCAAGGAAGCGGCGGTCTCGTTCGAGGCTGGTGGAAAGCGGTGCGCCGTCGGCGCCGCGGCCAAGGGCGTGGGGATGATTCACCCCGACATGGCGACGCACCTCAGCTTCATCGCCACCGACGCCGCCGTCGAGCCCGGTTTCCTACGGGAAGCCCTCCGCGACGCCGTCAACCGGTCGTTCAACATGGTGACGGTGGACGCGGACACCAGCACGAACGATACCGTGCTGCTCCTAGCCAACGGCGCGGCAGGTAACGAGCCGATTCAGGCCGGTACGCCCGAAGCGGCGGAGTTCGTCGCCGCGCTCGACGCGGTGTGCGTCCCGCTTACGAAAATGATCGCGCGTGACGGGGAGGGGGCCACGAAACTTATCGAGGTCACCGTCGAGCGGGCGGCGTCGTATGACGACGCGAGGCGGGCGGCGCGGACGGTTGCGAGCTCGGCGCTGGTGAAGGCGGCGGTGCATGGGGCCGACCCCAATTGGGGACGGGTGATGATGGCCCTGGGACGGAGCGGCGCGCTCGTCGACGAGTCCAAGATCGCCCTTTATATGAACGAAATCTGCGTGTTCGACCAGGGCGCCCCGGTGCCGTTCTTCAAGGAGGCGGCCCAGGTGACCATGCGTGAAGACGTCGTGACGGTGCGGGCCGATCTGGACGTGGGCACCGCCGCGGCGACGGCGTGGGGCTGCGATCTGACGGAAGAGTACGTGCGCTTCAATAGCGAGTACACCACCTAGGGCGGCGGCTTCCCGGCCGGCGCGCAAAAGCGTGAGCAGAAGAATCCTCATCAAGATCGGCGGCAACGCCATGGGCGAGGGTGATACGACCATCGCCGATTTGGCGTGGCTCCAGCAGGAGGGGCATCTTCCCATCGTCGTCCACGGCGGCGGCGCGGCCGTCACGGGTTGGCTGGACCGCCTCGGCACTCCGACCCGTTTCGTAGACGGCCTGCGCGTCACCGGCGAAGAGAGCATCGACGTCGTGGTCGCGGTGCTCGCCGGGCTGGTGAACAAGCGGCTGACCGACGCGATCAACGCGGCGGGAGGCCGGGCCGTCGGTGTCTCCGGCGCCGACGGGCCTATTGCATACGCGCGCGTCAAGGACGAAGCCCTCGGCCTCGTGGGCGAGATCGAGCGCATCGACCCCGGGCTGCTGGAGTGCCTGCTCAGCGGCGGCTTTCTCCCCGTGCTCTCTCCCATCGGCTGCCTCGCCGACGAGGACGGGCCGACCGGCAAGCTGCTGAACATCAACGCCGACACCATGGCGGCCGCGGTGGGGGCGGCGCTCGGCGCCGACCAGTTTGTTTTTCTGACCGACGTGCCCGGCGTGCTCGGCGCGGACGGGGCGCTAATCGAGGGCCTGACCGCCGAGGAAGCCCAGGGGCTCATCGCGGAAGGCGTCATCGCCGGCGGCATGATCCCCAAGGCGGAGGCGTGCCTGCGCGCACTCGAGGGGGTTGAGGAGTCGTTTATTCTGGACGGAAGAAGCCCTGGTATACTACGGCAAGCGGTAAGCGGAGCCGTCCGCGGAACACGGATCACCTAAACCTTGGCCCAACAACCACCAGACCGCCCACCGGTTGATATCTTCGGCGAGTTCGGGCGCGGCGCGCCGGACCTGCCCTACCGCCGCATCGCGCGATGGGCCTTCGTCATCGTGGCGGTCATTCTGCTCTTCGCCGCATTGAGCGCCGCCAAGAATGTCTGGACCGACTGGCTGTGGTTCGATTCCATCGGCTATCGGGAAGTCTTCAGCAAGCGGCTCTTCACCCGCATCTGGCTCTTCTTCGCCGGCGCAGGGGCCTTCCTGCTCTTCTTCTTGGCGAACGCGTGGATCGCCGAGCGTCTGGCCCGGAGCCGCGAGCCGGCGGTGCTGCCTCCAGAGACCGTCGTCCTCGTCCAAGGGTTCACGCGGATCGGGATAGCGGCCACGGCGGTCCTGTTTGCGCTCGTGTTCGGCCTCACCGCCTCCGGCCAGTGGGAAAACATGCTGCTCTTCATCGAAGGGCAGCCGTTCACGGGCTCGTTGGGCGAGCTTTTGACCGATCCACTGTGGGGCCACAACCCCGCCTTCTACGTCTTCGACCTGCCGTTCCTGCGCTTCTTCCAGACCTGGTCGTTGGGCGTCATCCTCATGATGATCTTGGGCGCGGTGGGGATCTACGGCGCCAGCATGGTCAGCCAGGGATTTCACTGGCGCTTCAGCCGCGGGGCCAAGCTGCACGCGGGAATTCTGCTTGGGCTGCTCGCCGCCAACATCGCGTCGAGCTACTGGTACGACATCAACGAGCTGGTCCTCTCGTCGCGAGGTCTCGAAGGCACGCTGTTCGGGGCCAATGCTACGGACGCCACCGCCAAGCTGACCGCGCTGCGCATCATGATGGCCCTCACCTCGCTGCTGGCCGTGGGTGCCGTCGCCAGCGCCTTCTTCGATAACCCGCGCGCACCCCTCGTGGGATTCGGCGTATGGGCGGTTGCCTCGATCGTGGTGTTGATGATCTACCCCGCCCTCTATCACCGGTTCGAGGTCCAGCCGAACGAGCTGGCCCGCGAGACTCCGTACATCGAATCGAATATCGCGATGACTCGCGAGGCCTACCAGCTGAACGAGATCGAGGTCCGCCCCTTCGCCGTCGAGGGCGGGCTCGAAGCCGAAGAGCTTTTGGGCAACAGCGCCACGGTGGACAACATCCGGCTGTGGGACCACCGGCCCCTGCGCGACACCTACAACCAGATCCAGTTCCTGCGCCCCTACTACAACTTCCACGACGTGGACGTCGACCGGTACGAGATCGATGGACGAGTACAGCAGGTGATGCTCGCGGGCCGTGAGCTCGCGCCGGAGCGACTGCCGTCTGAGGCGCAAAGCTGGGTGGCCCAGCGACTCCAATACACCCACGGCTACGGCGTGGCGATGAGCCCGGTTACCACCTTCACCCCGGAGGGCCGCCCTGATTTCTTCCTGCAGGACGTCCCGCCCCAAGGTGTGTTCGAGGTCGACCGGCCCGAGATCTACTACGGCGAGCGCTCAACCCCGTACGTACTGGTGAACACCAACACCGACGAGTTCGACTACCCCACGCAACAGGACACCCCCGCGTTCACCCAGTACGCGGGCGACAGCGGGGTGAGCATCGGCTCGTTCTGGCGCAAGGCCGCCTTCGCGTGGCGCTTCCTCGACTTCAACATCTTGATCAGCGGTGAATTGACCCCAGAGAGCCGCATCCTCTATTTCCGCGAGATCACCGACCGCACGCACCGCACCGCCCCGTTCCTCGAGTTCGACGACGACCCCTACATGGTCGTCGCCAACGGCAAGCTCTGGTGGATCCAGGACGCCTTCACCACCACAAGCCGCTTCCCTTACTCCCAGCGCACCGGCGAAGCCTTCAACTACATCCGCAACAGCGTCAAGGTTGTGGTGGACGCCTATAACGGCGACGTCACCTATTACGTGATCGAGCCCGACGACGCCATCATCCAGACCTATTCGAAGATCTTCCCCAGCCTCTTCAAACCGTTTGAGGAAATGCCCGCGGAACTGCAGTCGCACATCCGCTATCCCGAAGAGCTGTTCAACGTCCAGGAATTCATGTTCCGCACCTACCACCTGACCGATGCCCGCGCCATCTTCACCAAGGAAGACCTGTGGGACCGGCCCTCGGAAATCTTCTACGACAACCCGCAGCCGATGGAGGCGTACTACGTCTCGATGCCGCTGCCGGGGGAGGTAGAGGAAGAGTTCCTCCTGCTCCTCCCGTTCACGCCGCTCAACAAGCCGAACATGATCGCTTGGCTGGCGGCGCGGAACGACGGCGAGAACTACGGCAAGCTCGTGGCGTTCACCTTCCCTAAGGACCAGCAAGTCGATGGGCCGCAGCAGGTCGAGGCGCGCATCAACAACGATCCTCGCATTTCGCAGCAATTCACCCTGTGGGGTCAGCAAGGATCACAGATCATCCGTGGGAACCTCCTCGTGATCCCGCTCGAAGAGTCGTTGATCTTTGTCGAGCCCGTCTATCTCCAGGCGTCGACGCTGAACTTCCCCGAACTAAAGCGCGTGGTGGTCGCCATCGACGACCAACGGCCGGTGATGGAGCCGACGCTGGAGCGCAGCCTCCTCGTGGCATTCGGGCTCGCGCAGCCGACGCCCATCGGCGGCAGTATCGACTCGATCCAGGCGCCGGAGACCACGCCGGCCCCCGAGCCCACACCGACCCCGAGGCCGGCCACGGCGGAAGAAGCGGACTTGAACAAGATCATCGAGGACATCGAGCGGCTGCTCGAAGACTTGCGCCGTCTGCGGGAAGACCGGAACTAGGCGACGGCGCGTCTCGCGTCACGAACGGGAGCGAGACTCCTCGGCGCACCGCCGGAGCGCCCGACCCAGGCCGGCGACCCCGCGCTCAATGTCACCGAGCGGAAGGTGGCTGAACGCCAGACGCAACGACCGCTCGCCTCCATTGGCGTCGTAGAACGCACCGCCGGCCACGAAGCCCACGCCCTCGTCGGCCGCGTGCGCGCCCAGCTTACGTGCCGTCACGCCGTGCGGGAGCGTCAGCCACACGAAGAAGCCGCCCTCGGGACGCCGCCACGAGGCGTAGCCGGCGCAGTGCTCGTCGAGCGCGTCGAGCATCGCATCGCGCTTCCGCCGGTAGTGCTCGATGAGCCCCTCGACATGCGTGGCGAGCCGTCCGTCCTTGGCGAAGTGGTACACCGTCCGCGCGATGAAGGCCGAAGTCCCCATGTCGTGACGCACCGAGGTCAGCGCCGCGATGGCCTCCGCGTCGCCCGCCGCCCAGCCCAGCCGCAGCCCGGCGGCGGCGATCTTGCTGAACGATCCCATCTTCACCACCAGCCCCGCTTCGTCGAGGCTCAGCAGCGAGGGCAGAGGCGCGCCCTCGTAGCGCAGGTCGCCGTAGGCGTCGTCCTCCACGATCACGAAGCGGTAGCGCGCCGCCAGCGCGGCTAGCTTCTCGCGCCGCCGCAGGGACATCGTGACGCCGGTCGGGTTGTGGAAGTTGGGGATCGTGTAGAGGAGCTTGGGACGCCGCCCCCGTTCGGTCAGGCGTTCCAGCAGGTCTTCCAGATTGTCGACGTCGAGCCCGTGCTCGTCGACGGGGACGACGGCAAGGTCGGCGCCGTAGGAGCGAATCGCCCGCAGCGACCCGGCGAACGTCGGCGCCTCCACGATCACCACGTCGCGGGGCGCAAGGAAGGCGAAGCAGGCCAGCGAGAGCGCCTGGGCGCTTCCCGAGGTGAGGGCGATCTGCTCCAACTCCAGCGCGACGCCGTCCGAGTCCTGAATCTTCTCGATCAGCAGGCCGCGCAGACCCTCGTACCCGTAGACGCCGCCGTACTGCAGCGCCCACTGGTCTTCCCGAAGCGCGGTCTCCGCCGCCCGCACGAGCTCGTCGATAGGGAAGGTCTCGGGATCGGGGAGTCCCCCGCCGAAGATGATGCCGGTCGTCCTTCCCGGCGCCGCCGACCACGACGAACTCCCAGCCTGCGCCGAAGGCGACAGGAGCGAGCGAATGTCGGCAGCGGACATCGGCTCGATGCCCCCGCTACAGCCGCACCGGAATCCCGCGCGACTCCAGATGCCGCTTCACGTCCTCAATGCGGAACTTCCCGTAGTGGAACACGCTCGCCGCCAGCACCGCGTCGGCCTTCCCCAGCTCGAACGCATCGACGAAGTGATCGAACTCGCCGGCGCCGCCGCTCGCGATCACCGGCGCCGTCACCGCCTCCGACACTGCCCGCGTCAGCTCCAAGTCGTACCCGTTCTTTTGGCCGTCCTCGTCCATGCTCGTCAGCAGGATCTCCCCCGCGCCGAGCTCGACGCCTCGCCGTGCCCAGAGCAGCGCATCCATCCCCACCGGACGCCGCCCGCCATGAGTGTAGACCTCCCACCGCGACTCCGGCCCCAAGCCCGCGCCGTTGCCCTCGTTCCGCGCGGCGTCTCCCGGCTCCGACGGAGGTCTGCCATCCAACCGCTTAGCGTCGATGGCGAGCACGATGCACTGGCTCCCGAACTTCCGCGAAGCCTCCCGCACCAACTCCGGATCGGCCACCGCCGCGGAGTTCACCGAGACCTTGTCCGCCCCCGCCTCCAGCATGCGCCGCGCGTCCTCGATGGTCCGTATGCCGCCGCCTACGGTCAGAGGGATGAACACCTGGGACGACACGCGCCGCACCACGTCGAGCATCGTGTCCCGGCCCTCATGGCTCGCCGTGATATCGAGAAAGACCAGCTCGTCGGCCGACTCCGCGTCGTAGAACGCCGCCAACTCGGCGGGGTCGCCGGCGTCGCGCAAGTCGACAAAGCTCGTGCCCTTCACCACGCGGCCCTGGTCTACGTCGAGACAAGGGATGATGCGCTTCGTCAACATAGGCTCGGCTCCTCCCGGCGGAACAGGGTTGATTATACGCGGCGTTGAAGGGCGTCCTCGCTCAGAGCTGCGCCCTGCCGCTGCTCCCCGGGCGCGCTAGAGCCGCTGCGGCTTGGGGGCGGGGCCGGCGGTCTTACCGGCGCCGTTGGTGGGGGACGCGTTCGGGGCGCCGGCTTGGGCGACAATTTCCAGCTCGTCGCGGAGGAGACGCGGGATGAGGAAATTACGCCGGACGTGCTCCTTGCCCGACTTGCCAAGGGCGGCGCGCTCCTCGTCGTTCGAGAGGAGGTAGTCGAGCTTCTCGGCGCACTCGGCAACACTGCCGACTAGGAAGCCGCCCACGCCGCCGCCGAGCTGCAGCCTAATGCCTCCGACGGCCCCGCCGACCACTGGCACACCCTTCCAGAGCGCCTCGGTTACTGTCAGGGCGAAGCCCTCGCGGATCGACTTTTGGATGACGGCGGCGCTGAGGGCCTGGAACGGACCGACGAGGTCGGTGAGGCCGGTGATGATGAAGATGCCGTCGTCGCCCTTGGCGGCCTCGAGCACCTTGGCGTACATCACCTCGCCCTCCGGATCGTCGGAGGCGAAGTTGCCGAGCAGGCAGAGCTGCAGATCGGGATGCCTGGGGCGGAGCAGCCGGAAGGCCTCGATCACGCCGATGGGGTCCTTCCAGGGGTCGAAGCGGGAGATCTGGCTGACGAAGGGTTTGTCGGGGTCGACGCCGTGGGAGGCGACGATCTCCCGCGCCTTCGCCTCCGGCCAGGGGCGGTTCTTGGGGACGAAGGGGTCGATGGCGGGGGGCATGATGGCCACGTGGGGCAACTGGAGCCCGGGGCCGACGAAGTCATCGAGGCTGAAGACCGCCGCGTCGAAGCCCGCCACCTGCTCGGTGACGAAGCGCCAGGCCTGCATGTTCGGCGACGACGTATCGATGTGGCTGCGCCAAATCCACGTGCCGGCGGCATCGGGACGGAAGCGGCGGACCGCCGCGGGCTGCGGGTCGTGGACGAAGATGACGTCGAACGCGCCGTCGATCTCGCCTGCGTTCCGCTCGTTGAAGCGCAGGAAGGTATCCCACTCGCTCGTGGTGAACTCATACGGCTGCCCCTGCAGCGCGTTGTGCATCATCTTGGTGACGTCGAAGAATTCGGGGGCGCCGTCGAGGACGAGCCAGGATGCGTCAATCCCCAGATCGCGATAGAGAGGAATGATGGAATGCAGAATTTCGGCGACGCCGCCGCCCGAATCGGTGGCGTTGATATGCGCGATGCGGGCGCCCCTGAGCGCGTCCGCCAGCGAGCGCGCCTCTTCGATCAGGCTGTCGTCGATGACGCCGCGGTATTCGGCGAGGGTACGGGTCTGAAGACCTTGGACTGCGTGCATAAAAGGGGTCGTACCGCGGCGAGACGGTAACGATTATCGAGGCAATCGGAAGAATTATCCAGAGGGAGCGGGCTGTCACCAAAGTTTCGTGACAATCACGTTACATTCTCGCCGCGATCGCCAAGGCCGCGCTCCGCCTTGCTATAATCGGTCTAGACCGCGCTGCAGATGTTCCCTTCCGAAGGGGACGCTCCTCCGGAGCTGAACGCCCTTTTCCGGCCCCGGCCCTTCGGCCAAACGCCCCATCCGGCGCGCGTGGAGGATCCATGGCGGTGACCCGATTGGCGTTGGCGCCCCCCGGCCCGAGCTTTTTCCGTCGGATCGCCGCGGCCCCGTTCCGCGTGCTGATGCTCGACTACGACGGCACACTGGCCCCCTTCCGAGCCGCGCGCGACCGCGCCGTGCCGTATCCCGGCGTACGGGAACGCGTCGAGGCACTACTCGCGGGGGGACGCAGCCGGGTGATCGTGGTGACCGGCCGCACACTCGGCGAGATCGACGCCTTGCTTGGTGTCGATCCGCCGCCCGAGGTGTGGGCCTCCCACGGCTGGGAGCACCGCGGACGGGGCGGTAAGATCCGCCGGTTTTCGGTTCCCGAAGCGGCGGCGCAGGGGCTCGGGCTCGCCCGCGCCTTCGTCACGGAGCACGGGCTGGAGGCGGCGAGCGAAGTGAAGCCGGCGAGCGTCGCGCTGCACTGGCGAGGTGAGCCGGCGCACGTTGCGGCGGAGCGGGAACGGGAGGCACGGCGGGCGTGGACTCCCATCGCGGAGGGACATGGACTCGAATTGCGCCCCTTCGACGGCGGCATCGAACTCCGCGCATCGGGGCGCGACAAGGGTGCGGCGGTGCGCGAAATCCTCAGCGAGGCACCGCCGGGCACCGCCTCCGCCTACTTGGGCGACGACCTGACCGACGAGGACGCCTTCCAGGCACTGCCGGAAGGCGCGCTGGGGGTACTGGTGCGCAAGGAGTTGCGGTCCACCAAGGCAGGGGCGTGGGTGCGACCCCCCGAGGGTCTGCTGGACTTTCTCGACCGCTGGCTCGCCGCCGAGGCAGACACGGCAGCGGCAAGCAAGACGAAGGGAGCGGCGCGATGAGCGATGGGCGGCGGCTCGTCGTCGTCTCCAACCGTGTGCCGCCCGTCGCGGCGTTGGGGCGGGCGAAGAAGCGGCGCGCCCACGCCGCCCTCGGCGGGCTGGTCACGGCGGTGCGCCCCGCCGTCGAAAACCGCGACACACTCTGGTTCGGTTGGAGCGGCGAGGCGGTGCAAGCAGAGCGTCTATCGAATACCCCGAAGGAGGAGACTTCGAGACGCCTGACCGTCGCTACGCTCGACCTAACGCAGCGGGAGAGCCACCTCTACTACTCGGGGTTCTCCAACCAGACGCTCTGGCCCTTGCTGCACAGCTTCCCCCACCACGTCAACCTCGACCAGGAAGCCTTCGAGGTGTACCAGGCGGTCAACAAGCGCTTCGCCGAAGCGCTCTATCCGATGCTGCGCCCCGACGACATTCTCTGGGTCCACGACTTCCACCTCTTCCTGCTGGGCCACGAGCTGCGCAAGCTCGGCTGGAAGCAGCGCATGGGCTTCTTCCTCCACGTGCCGTTTCCCCCGGTGGAAATCTTCACGCTGCTCCCCTGGGGGTACGAGATACTCAACGGCCTCGCCGCCTTCGATCTCATCGGCGTCCACGCGCGGCGCTACGCGGCGAATCTCCTGGACTCCTTGAACGAAGAGCTCGACGGACGGCTCGACGGCGAGGCCTTCGTCGGGCCCGAGCGTTCGGTGCGCGTTTCGATGCACCCCATCGGCATCGACCCCGCCGCGTTCAAGACATGGGCCGAGCACGACGAGGGCAAAGAGCCGAGCCGTCTGCTCCAGCGCATCTCGCCGCATCAGCAGATTATCGTCGGCGTCGACCGGCTCGATTACACCAAGGGCGTCCCCGAGCGGCTGCTCTCGTTCGAGACGCTGCTCGATCGGCACAAGGAACTGCACGAGAAGGTGGCGATGATCCAAATCTCGGCGCCGTCGCGGTCCGACCTGCCGCACTACGTCGAGGAGAAAGCGCGCGTCGAGCAGATCGTCGGGCGGGTCAACGGACGCTTCGCGACGGCGGACTGGATACCGCTCAACTACCTGTACCGGGCCTACGCCCAAGACGAACTCGCGGCAATCTTCCGCCGCGCCGACGTCTGCCTCGTCACCCCGCTGCGCGACGGCATGAACCTCGTGGCGAAGGAGTTCGTCGCCTCTCAAAGCGAACGTGATCCGGGAGTGGTCATCCTCTCGAAGTTCTGCGGCGCGGCGGAAACGATGCGCCAAGCGCTCATCGTGAACCCCTACGATCTACCCGCGACGGCCCGCGCCATCAGCGAGGCGCTGAACATGCCCCTCTCGCAGCGCCAAGCGCACTGGGCCGACCTCTACAAGGACGTGAGCACGAACACGTCGGCGGCGTGGAGCGAGCACTTCATCGAGTCCCTCTCCGCCGGCTAGGGCCGGCCCCGCCCCTTACTCGCCCCGCGCGAGGTAGTGCCGCACGAGGTCGAAGAGGGCCTCCGCGGTGCGCTTCTTGAACTCGACGCGGCCCTGGTCGAAGACGTGGCGCTCGGCGAGCTCGTACCCGTCGCGGGTCGAGATGGCGATGAAGACCGTGCCCAGGGGACGCTCCGCGTTGCCGCCCGTCGGGCCGGCGATGCCGGATTCGCTGATGCCAATGTCCGTGTCCATGAGCTCGCGGACGTTGCGCGCCATGGCGAGGACCGCCTGCGCGCTCACCGAGCCCACGTCGGCGAAGATATGCTCGGGCACGTTGAGCACCGTCCGCTTGGGACGCGTATGGTAGGCGACAACGCTGCCGATGTAATACTTCGAGCTGCCCGGCGGGTTGTTGAGCAGGTGCCCGACGTAGCCGCCGGTCGTCGATTCGGCCGTCGCGATCGTCTTGCCGCTCTCGCGGAGGAGCCGGCCGACGATCACCTCCAAGGGCTCTTCCGTATTCGCGGTCTCTTCGCTGCTCATAGCGGCCTCGCTAGCTCCGGCGGGCGGGCCGGGTGTTCGACGGGCATCATAGCCCAGGGGCCCCGCGGACGGCGCGGTCAGCCCGCGCCGCGCGCGAAGACGGCCACGCTGGACTTCTCCGCCGGGTCGGAAAAGGTGGAGAGTCTGCCATCGGGGTAGAGGCGGCCAAGCTCCTCCGCCAGCTGCGGCGTCCTTGGATCCTCGGGGTCGATGAAGACCACGCAGCGCAGCGTCCCGCCGTCGAGCGACGCGGCCGACTCGGCTTCTTCGAGGGTGAGGAAGCGAGGCAGCGGGCCGCCGGGGTCGTAGGAGGCGATGACGGTCTGGACGAGTCCGGCGTCGCGGCCCACGAACACGGCGCCGTCGACGGCGGCGCCGCAGGCGTCGGAGCGCCAAGCCCCGACCGCTACCGCCGCGCGGTGGTGATGAAAGACCTCCGGCGTCGTCGACCAGAACCGCACCGCGTTCAACGTCAGCACCATCACCGCCAGCGCCGTGATGCAGGCGGCGATGGCGCCTGTCCTGAACTTCGCACCCCACTCGTAGCGAGCGAGCAGCGGCGGGACCGCGTCTAGGAGGCGCGCGGTCATGAGGCCGGCAAGCAGCACGAGGGGCAGGATCACGGGGTGCAGGCGAGTTACCGCCACGTAGGGGTAGGGCGACAGCATCCCGGACGTGATGACGGCGGCGAGCAACCACACCAGCAGCAGCCTGGAGGAGGAGCGTGAGAACCGACCCAGGGCGAAGGCAATCCCCAGCACCGCCAGGACCGCGGTGACCGCGTCGAAGAGAGACCCCGACACGAAGTGTGAGATTCGCGGGCTGAAGTTGAACGCCAGGGTGTTGATCTCAAGCGTGGTCAGGATGTGCGCAACCCTGCCGCCGGTCTCGTTATAGGTGGCCGTGGTCGTGTCGAGCATTCTCGAAAACAGCTCCCCGCGGTTGACGATCAACGCGGGCAGGCCCGCTATTGCGAACCCGAGGCCCAGCGGCCAGGAACGCCGGAGCAGGGCGAGCCTCCCCGGCGATAGCACCAGGAAGGCCAGCATGACGGGAATGAGGATGCGGGCGGAGAAGATGGTGTACAGGCCAAAGCCCGCCACGACGCCCGCGAGGTAAAGCCAGAGCGGGTTGCCTCTCCGCAGGCCCAGCACAAAGAACGCCAGCGCCCACACGCTCACGGGGAGAGCGTGGAGGGAGTTGTAGCCAAGGTGTGAGAAAGCGAAGAGGTAGTGGCTGGAGCTGAAGAGTACGGCCGAGACGGCCGCCGCTTTCCGTCCGCCAAGCAGGTAGCCCAGCAGGTAGACGCCCGGAATGGCGAGGGCAGCGGCGAGCACGGAACTGAGCACCCAGCCGACGTGGTCGCCGCCGAAGACCCGCATCACGGAGGCTTGGTAGGCGATGTCCATGACGGGATGCCGGTCGTACACCCCGTTCTGGTTGAACGGGCGGGTCAGGCCGCCCTCCAAAATCTCCGACGCGCCGAAGAAGAAAGCGTACTCGTCGCCGACGACCGAGTAGCGCCAACTCGCCAAGTCGTGCGCGTTGACGCCGATGAAGACGCCCATCAGAACGATGACCACCGCCGCGTCGATCCAATAGGCGCGGACGGGGGCGAGCAGGAACGCGCGGAGCTCCGCCGCCCGCTCTTTCACGCGAACGCGCAAGAGCGCCGGCAGCATGAGGCGCGGCAGGAACAGCGTCCCGACCGCCGCCAGCGAAAACAGCCAAGGAAGCACGTCCCAGCCGGTATCGGCCCCGAAGGCCAAGCGGGTCAGCGTCATCGAGAGCGTGACGACGCCGAGGCCCGCGGCCATGATCCGCCGGTCCTTGCCGTCGTTTTCGGAGCCGTTCGACTCCGGCGTGGCAGGAGCTACCTCGGTCCAGGTCTCTTCCTCGCCACCGCCGCGGGCGAAGGAGCCCAGAGCGAAGAGCGCCCAGCCCAAGGCCAGGAGGAACACGCCGCCGCCGGGCGGCGTCTCAGCCTCTGATCGAACGAACACGATCTGGCCGAGGATGACGAGCAGCGCCCCGAGTGCCAGGAACAGCCGCGGTCGTGCCGCCAACGCGCGGAGCGCCGGGCTCAACGCCCGCCTCGAACGAGGCATTCGGGAGACGGTTTGGTCGCGGCGTGCATGGAGGAAAGACGGCCCGCGTCGGCGGGGCCCGGCTTCCATAGTACCGAACTCGGTGGCGCGGGGCGCTGCCTCCCGTAGGAGCGGGGGAAAGTCTGCTATCCTAGCCCGCGCGAAGCGGGGCGTTATGACAAACGAACACGGCGGGACTCCTGCAGGCGGCTACCTGGACGGCGTGCGCGTGCTCGAGTTGGCGGACGAGACCGGCGAGTACGCCGGAAAGCTGCTCGCCGGCCTCGGCGCGGACGTGGTGAAGCTCGAGCGTCCCGAAGGCAACGCCACGCGGAAGATCGGTCCGTTCTACGGGGGCGTTCCCCACCCCGACCGGAGCCTGCATTTCTGGCACTACAACTTCGGCAAGCGCGGGCTGACCATCGACCCCGCATCGGAGCGCGGGCGGCTGCTCGACCTGCTGGCGGGCAGCGACGTCTTCTTGGAGACGACGCCGCGCGGTTACCTCGACGGGCTCGGCGTCACCTACGAGGCGGCGCGAAGAACGAACCCGGGGCTGATTTGGGTGCGGATCACGCCGTTCGGCGACACCGGGCCGTGGAGCGAGTACAAAGGGTCGGACCTCGTCCATCTCGCCCTTGGCGGGGTGATGATGAACTGCGGCTACGACCCCGACCCCATAACCGGTTCCTACGACACCCCTCCGATCGCGCCGCAGATGTGGCACGCCTACCACGTGACAGGCCAGCTCACCGTCATGGCCGTCATCGGGGCGCTCTTCTACCGCCACGCCACCGGGAAGGGGCAAGCGCTGTCCACAGCGGTCCACGAGGCAATCGCCAAGAACTCGGAGTTGGACCACCCCCACTGGGTATACACGCGGGAGCCGTTCCTGCGGCAGACCTGCCGGCACGCGTCGGCCTCGTACACCATGCGAAGCATCGCCCAGACCAAAGATGGGCGCTACGTGATGCCCCGGATGGACGCGCGGACGCGGAACGTCTTCGACGGTGTCCTGGCTCTCCTGCGGAAGTACGGAGCCGAGGACGATCTGAACGACGAGAATTACCAGGACGGGGCGTACCGGGCGCGGCCCGAAGTCTCCGGGCACGTAAACGACTTAGCGCACCGGCTGATCGCCCAGTGTCGGATGGAGCAGGTTCCGTGGGAGGAGGCGCAGGCGTTGAACCTCCTGTGGGCGCCGCTCCGCCGCCCTGAAGAGAACCTCGCCGACCCGCACTGGGGAGCGCGGCACACCTTCTTCGAAGTGGAACACCCGGAACTGGGAAAGAGCTTCCGTTATACGGGCGCGCCATGGGTGGACAACGCCGTGCCGTGGCGGCGCGGGCCGCGGGCGCCGCTGCTGGCGGAGGACGTGAGGGAAGAGACCGGCGACGCGCGCGCCTCGGCGGGGCCGCTCACGTCGAGCCCGCGAGGCTGCGACTCGGCCATCGCGGCCAGCGCGCGGGGGAAGCCCTTCGCGATCAACAACGTGCGCGTGCTCGACTTCACGTGGTGGCTGGCGAGCGGCGGCGGGCCGCGGTTCCTGGCGTCGCAGGGCGCCCAGGTCATTAAGGTCGAGTGGCAGGGGCGGTGGGACCTGCGGTTCTCGGCGCCGGCCCCAGACGGAGGCCGGGCGGCGCGGAACGCCGCCACGTCGCCCATTCCGCCCGCGATTCCGCCCACGGCGGCGAACGGTCGGGTCAACGAGGCGGGTCAGTTCAACGACATCAATGCGGGGAAGCGCGGCATATCGCTCAACATGCAGCATCCGAAGGGAAAGGAGCTGTTGCGGCGGCTCATCTCGGTCTGCGACATCGTGGCCGAGGGCTTCAGCCCGGACGTGATGCGGCGCTGGGGATTCCCCTACGAGGTCATGCGGGAGATCAACCCGACGATCATCTACGTGCAGCAGTCCGGGATGGGGCAGCAGGGGACGTACGGGAAGTTCCGCGCGGTGGGGCCGATCGCCCAAGCGCTCTCGGGCATCTCGGAGATGTCAGGCCTGCCGGAGCCCCATATGCCGGCGGGGATCGGCTACTCCTTCCTCGACTGGTTCGGGGCGTACAACATCGGGACCTCGATGCTGGCGGCGCTGTACCGGCGGGAACAGACCGGCCTGGGGACCTACATCGACGCGTCGCAGGTGGAAGTGGGCCTGATGCTGTCCGGGTCGAGTATCTTGAATCACTCGGCGAACGGGGCGTCGTGGCGGCGGTACGGGAACCGCTCGCCGTGGAAGCCGGCCGCGCCCTCCGGGGCGTATCGCTGCGCGGGCGACGACCGCTGGATTGCGATTTCGTGCCATACCCAACAGGAGTGGGAGGCGGCGGCACGGACGCTGGGACATGCGGAATGGAATGAGGACGCGCGCTTCGGAACGCTGGAGGCCCGGCTCACCAACCAGGATGCGCTCGACGCACTCGTCAACGAGGCGACCGCCTCACGGGACCGGTACGCGCTCATGGAAGCGCTGCAGGCGGCGGGCGTGCCCGCGGGGGTCTGCCAGAACGCGGAGGACCGCTACGAGGCGGACCCACAGCTCAAGCACCTCAACTGGCTCACCGAGGTGGACCAGTCGACAATCGGGCGCTGGCCGCTCAAGGAGTTCCCCGTGAAGTTCAGCGAGACGCCGCCGTACATGGGCGGGCGACTCGACCGCGGCGGGCCGAACTACGCGGAGGACAACGACTTTGTGTTCCGCGACGTGCTTGGACTGGCGGCGGAAGAGATCGAGGAGCTGCGCGGCGCCGAGATCATTTGAGGCGGTGACGTGCCCCCATGAGGCCTCCTGACGAGAGCAACGGGCCCCGCGGCGGCTTCCAGGACGGCGAGTATGAAGCCGGCGGCCCCGAAACGCCGCCGCCCTACCCCCCTCGGTGGGACAAGGATCCATACCCGCCGGAAGACACGCCGCCGGATGACTTCGAATCGGAAGACCTGCCCCCGGAGGAGTACGACGACGAGGAGGGCGAGGCGGCGCTCTACGCGCCCGTGGCGCGGGAGCACGCCCCCTTCTTCAACTACATCGTCTACGGCTTCATCTTCTTGGCGGTGATCGGGGGCGTTCTCCTCATCTTTCCGTTCGCCAGCGCCGACGGAGGCTTCACTTCGCCCGTCGACGCATTCTTCACCGCCGCCTCCGCGGTGAGCGCTACGGGACTCGTGGCCGTCGACACCGGCGATCATTGGAGCCGGACGGGGCAGGCCGTGATCATGGTGCTCATCCAGATCGGCGGCCTGGGCTACATGACTATCGGCGCCTTTCTCCTCCTGATGGTGCGGGGCCGGATTGACATGGGCGACGACATGGTCTCGGATACCCTGGGGAGCGCCAGCCCGGGGAGGTTCCTCCTCTTCGTGGCGTGGGTGCTTGGGATCACACTGCTCATCGAAGCGGCCGGCATCATCGCTATCTCGTCGCGTTTCGCCGCGTCGTTCGCCGACAAGGACGCCTTCGACTCGGTGTTCTACGGCGTCTCCGCGTTCAACAACGCCGGGTTCGATCTCGAGGGCGGCATGCGGGGCATCACGTCGTTCCAGCAGGATACGCAGCTCCTGGGGGCGATTTCGGCGCTGTTCATCATCGGCGGCCTCGGCGTGCCGATGGTCACCGTGTTGCTGACGCGCCTGCCGTGGGTGCACTGGACGCTCGACTCGAAGATGGCCATCGTCTCCTCGCTCGCCCTGGTGGCGCTGGGCGCGGTGGCCATCGGATCGTTCGAGACGGCGGCCTCGTTCACCCAAGGTGGCGAGGCGTTGGGCGGCGAGGCGCTCAACTCGTTCTTCATCTCCGCCTCGGCGCGCACCGCGGGCTTTACGACGATTGACATCGGCGGGCTGACGGTCCAGACGCTGCTGCTGATCATGGCGCTGATGTTCGTGGGCGGCGTCTCCGGGTCGACGGCGGGCGGGATCAAGATCAACACCTTCGCCACGTTGTTCGCCACCGCGTTCTCCTACTTGCGCGGCTACAAGCGGGTCCACGCGTTCGGCAAGGTGTTGCCGGAGACGCAGGTGCACCGCGCCATCGCCATCGTCTTCCTAGGGGTCGTAATCGTCTTCCTCTTCATCCTGATCATGTCGGCGCTGGAGCCGTTCGACTTCATCCCCGTCGCCTTCGAGACGGTCTCGGCCTTCAGCACGACGGGGTTCTCGACGGGAATCACCCCCGACCTCTCGGCGGGCGGTAAGATCATGTTGATCTTCGCCATGTTCATCGGCAGGCTCGGGCCGCTGACCGTGGTGCTCGCACTGGCCCGGCACCGGGGGCCGTCGGAGGAGATCGAGGCTGAGGAAGAGCCAATCCGCATCGGATAACGGCATGCGGGAGGACAATATGAACGCGGACACGATTCGGGAGCTGGCGGACCGCCAGGAGATCCGCGACCTCATGGCGCGGTACGCCCGCGGCCTCGACCGCCGCGACTTCGACGCCGTGGCGAATTGCTTCGCGGAGGACGCCTACGCCGACTACGGCGGCCCGGCCGGCCCCGCCCAAGGCCGTGACGCCGTCCTCGCCGTGACCCGCGCCGTCGAGCGTTTCATCCTCACCATGCACTTCATGGGCGACCAGACCGTCGTCCTGCGCGGCGACGAGGCAGACGTCGAGACCTACGCCATCGACCAACTGCGCTACGAGAAGGACGGCGTCCAATACGACATGACCGGCGGCCTGCGGTATTCCGACAAGATGGCGCGCGAAGGTGGGCGCTGGGTGATCAAGCACCGCGTGATGCAATACTGATTGGCGGCGCTACGACCGCGTCGAGACCGGCCCCGGGCCGTTCTGACCGGAGACTCCGCACGCGAAGAGGGCGCAACTCGGATGGGCAAGAAGCGTAAGAAGCACCAGGCAATCGAGCCGCGGACGGAGATCCTCGACATCGAGGGGCCGTCGTTCATGGGCGAGGGCTTCGCTCGAAGCGGCGGCGACCCCGTCTTCGTCCCCTACGCCATCCCCGGCGAGCGGGTCGAGGCGACGATCTTTCGTAAGAGCCGCCGCTACCTCGAAGCCCGCTTAGACAAGGTCATTGAGCCGTCGCCCCATCGGGTCGAGGCCGACTGCCGCTACTACGGGGAGTGCACCGGCTGCCAGTGGCAGCACGTCGCCTACGAGCACCAGCTCGACATGAAGACGCGCCTCGTGCGGGAGCAGCTCGAACGGACCGGCGGCTTCGTGTCGCCGCCGGTGGCCCCCGCCATCGGTTGCGACGAGCCCTGGGGCTACCGCAACCACGCCCGATTCACCATCGGCCCCGAAGGGCAGCTCGGCTTCGTGAACCGCACCTACCGCCGCTTCGTCCGCATCGACGAGTGCCTGATCATGGACCGCGGCGTCAACGATCTCCTGACGGAGCTTCAAGGCAAGGCGGGCGAGACCACGCAGCTCTCGATTCGCTACGGCCCCAAATCGGAAAGCTGGTTGATTCAGCCCACTCTGCAATCGCTCGACATCGGCGTGGACTCAGGCCAGACGCACTACGAGGAGGAGCTTCTGGGACGGCGGTTCCGCGTCGCCGCGGCCTCCTTCTTCCAGGTCAACGTGCGGCAGGCCGAGCGTCTGGTAGGGCTGGTGCGGGAGAGCCTCGATTTGCAGCCCGACGAGGTGCTGGTGGACGCCTACGCCGGCGTGGGCGTCTTTGCCGCGCTCCTCGCGCCGCACGTGCGGGAGGTGATCGCGGTCGAGGAGTCGGCGGCAGCGGTGGCGGACGCGCGGAAGAACGTGGAGGGCCTGGACAACGTCCGGCTCGTGGAGGCGAAGACGGAGCACGCGCTGGCGGAGCTCGACGCGGCGCCCGACGCACTGATCCTCGACCCGCCGCGGGCGGGGTGCCACCCCGGCGCGCTCGACGCCCTGGTCCAGTTCCGCCCCCGCAAGGTCGCCTACGTCTCCTGCGACCCGGCGACGCTGGCGCGCGACCTCAAACAGCTGACCGCGGAAGCCTACGACCTGATCGGCGTGCAGCCGCTCGACATGTTCCCCCACACCCACCACATCGAGGCCGTCGCCACGCTGCGGGCGCGGCCCGCTTAGCGGGCCGGGATCAGGACGCGCTGAAGCCGCCGCCGGGGGCGCCGTCCTGCCACAGGGTGAAGAATTGGTCGGACTCACCGCGCACCGCGCGGCGCAACTCATCCTTATGTTGCTCTTGGATGCGCTGCCTCTCGACGGTCAGGAGACGTTTGAAGGTGGCGTCGCACCTGGCGGCGAACCCGGCAGGCGTTACGTTACTGAAGAAGGCATCGAAGGCCAACGAAAGGTCGTCGTCGCTCATCTTGAGGACGGAGCCGGCGGCCAGGAAGAGCGCAATCCGGGGCGCGTCTTCCTCGGCCTCGCCGCCGCCAAGCACCTCGACAAGGCGGGCCACGCCGCGCTCGGCGACCATCTCCTGCACGCGGGCCGCGAGCATCATCATGTTCACGAACGGGGGCCCATCGGCGCGCAGGAGCCCACTGAACTCCCGCTCCAATTCGCTCAGGTACTCGTCGGTGAGCAGTTCCTTGACGGAGGCGAGCCGCAGATGAGGAGCGCCGGGGTCCCGCACGTCGATGACCATGAACTCTTCCAGGTTCGGGAAGATGCAGACGTGGATGTCGGCCGAATCGACCGAGCTGGTCCCGCTGATGTCTTCGTCCATGACCCTTCTCCGCGCCGCGTCCCGTCCGGGCGTGCTTGGATTATAGGCTAGGGCGCTCCTAAGGGCGACAGGGCGTACGGCCCCCACCGTAGTCCCCTCGCGGCGATGGGGTGGGAAAGGGGGGCTGCGCTAGGCGCCGTAGATCCTGGTGTCTGGCTTGAAGACGCCCCAAGCGAACCAGAAGTGGTCGCCGTGCACGATCTTTCTGAGGGCCTTGCCTTCCAGCGGCCCTGAAACCGCGTGGCCTTGGATGTTCCAGACGCTGCCCGTGGCGTCGTCGACGACGTTCTCGCCGTCGAAGGAGAACGTGAGGCGCTCGCCGTCGAGCAGGGCGCTGAAGGCGCCGGTCGCCCCAACATCGCGGGATTGCGCGATGATCGTGCCGTCCAGCGCCGAGCGCGTTCCCGGCTTGAAGAAGACGGCAATCGACTCGCCGCCCACCACGTCGTTGACGGCGCGCTCCACCTCGAGCAGGGTGAACGGGTAGGCCGCGTCCTCGCCGCCGATGCTAACCGCCACGACGCGCTCCTTGGGCGGAAGCCGGCCGTCGGTGGGGCCGTTGTAGAGGAACGGCGGGTTGTCGGCGCGGTCGTAGCCCAGGTAGGGGTTGATGCCGTAGTCCCGCTCGAAACCGGTGTTGCGGGAGAGGACTTTGCCACCGGGGTAGGCGGCCTTGAAGTCGGCCCACGAGTTGATCGCCGAAGGCACCAGAGAGAGCCGTTTGCCGGAATGGACGCCGACGATGCCCTCGCCGGTGAACTGCTGCCACCAACTCTCCGTCTGGCGGTCCCACATCACCAGATCGCTGTTGCGGAGGTTGCCCGTGGTGCCGAAATCGAGGATTCCGCCCTCGAAATTGCGGTCGAACGCGATGGCGGAGTTGCACAACGGGCAGAAAGTGATCGCCACCGGAAGGCCGCCCACCACGTCGTTGACGATCTCGTGCCAGATGAGAATCTGCAGCGGATAGGCTCGCGCGTCGCCGGCGTGCTCGAAGACGACCACGGGTTCGTCTTCTCCGAGCCACTCGCCGGCCTCGTCGAACGTGGCGAACTTGGGCGAATCGATGGGCGGGATGCCGTCGCGGCCCGGCCCGCCGGACCGTATCTCGGTATAGGGCACGGTGTGGAGGGTGAAGTCGGTCAACCACCGTCGCGTGCTGATGCCCGCCACGCGCAGCGCCGTCTCGTAGTCGGGGTCACGCTCCAGACCCGGCGGCGGGGGCGGCAGGGTGGATGTCGGCGAGCCGGCGGGCACCGGCGTGGCGCTCGGCGACGGAGCGGTGGGTACGAGCGTGGCGGCGGGCGGCGAGGTGGGCGAAGAACCGTCCGCAGGCGTGGGGAGCAGGGTCACCGTGGGGGGCGCGACGACCGTGGGTGTGGGAGTCGCGGCGTCCTCGACCACCTCCGCGGCCGTGGGCGCGGCATCGGTTGGCGCCGTCGTGGCCGTGAGCGCAAGTGAGGCGGTTGGGGACAGAGCGGCGGTGGGGGGAGCCTCGCCGTCGCCGCACGCACCCACGGCCAAGACCGCGGCGAGGGCCGCCGCCGCGAGGCGCAACCGCGTTACCCGCAACGGCTGGCTCCAGGAAGCAGGCAGGAATGGCATACAGGCGCGATGGGCATTTCCCAGAATCGAAGGCGACGGGAGCCTAGCCGGCGCTGCCGTCGTCCTCCGCCAGCAGCCCCTTGAAGTTGGGATCGCGCTTCTCGGCGAAGGCGCGGCCCCCCTCGGCGATATCGTGCGAGGCATGTTTCTGATTCTTGGCGACGGCGATGGCGTGGGCGAACATGAGCTCGGCGTAGGAGCGGCGCGGCGGGGTCATGACCACGTTCTTGGTGAGCCGCAGGGCGACGGGTGGCCGCGAGGAGATACGTTCCGCGAGCTCGTAGGCGACGGGCATCAGCTCGTCGTGGGGAACGACCCGGCTGACCAGGCCGACGCGCTCGCACTCGGCGGCGTCGAGGATGTCGGCGGTGTAGAGCATCTCCAGGGCGCGGGAGAGTCCCACCGTCCTGGGCAGCAGGTCGCCCAGGCCGTCGAGCACCGGCATCCCGATGCGGGCATAGATAGCCGACATGGTGGCCCGCTCCGAAGCGATGCGGATGTCGCATTCAAGCGCCAGCGCCAGGCCGCCGCCGACGGCGGGGCCGTTCACCGCGGCGATGGTGGGCTTGTCGACATCGAGAATCTTGGCCACGACGGTGTAGGCGGGCTTGACTTCGAGGTGGTCGAGGCGGCTCTTGGTCATGTCGTTCCGCTTGAGGTCGATACCCGAGCAGAAGCCGCGCCCCGCGCCGGTGAACACGGCGACCCGTATCTCGTCGTCGCGGTTGATCTCCTCGCAGACGGCGGCCTGGGAGTCGAGCATGTCTTGCGACAGGGCGTTCAGCGTCTCGGGACGGTTGAAGGTGACGGTCATGACGTGGCCGTTACGCTCCGCGATCAGGTCCTTGTATTCCACGGCTGCAATCCTCCGTCGCCGCGGTCCGCGCTCGGCGCGCCGCCGCTAAGGCAACTCTACGGAGCCAGGCGGCGGCGTGCAACGCCCCGCCGGAGGCCGCCTTGCCGATTCCGGCTAGATGTCGAGCCACATGCGGTCGTACATCCAGTTGTTCGTCTTATGGGTGGTGCCGGGGAGGTCGCCGCCCGCCGGACGGTCGGTGATTTCCGGGTGATGCGCTCCGGCGCGCTTGGCCACGTGTCCGATGATGCGGAGGTGGTGGCGAAGCACCTCGCGTTGCAGGGAGTGAATCAACTCCCGCCGCTTCGCGTCATCCCCGATGATGGTGTCCTGCTCGACATACAGCGCGTCGATGGGAGGGTTGGGATCGTCGCCGTGCCAGGGGATCAGATTTCCCTTCCCGCCATACCAGAAGCTCGTGCTGACCCAACCGCCGTCCTCCGTCATACCCTTGGGGTCATCGAGGTCCGCGCCTCCGTGGTTACCCCACGCGATGCCTTCCCAGTCGCCGGCGAAGATGTGCTGCGTCCAGAACGCGGTGGCGTCGGTCGAGACCCGCATCGCCCAGTCAGCCTCAAAGAGGTCGCTCAACTGCCGCACGACGACAGGGCCGACGCGATCCTGGACGCCGCCGCCCTGGACGACAATTGTTCGCGTCACGCTGCCGGGGGCGATGTCGGCTTCGGCAAGCAGTTCCTTCGCACGGGCGAGGTCATCGGGGTGCTTCCGCAGCTCGTCACGTTTTGCTCGCCACTCTTCCGAGGAGAGCACCGTTTTACCCGAGGCGTCGACGTAGCGAAGGCCGGGCCAGTCGTAGATTTCTTCTTCGGGGAGGCCCCACCTTCCGCCTAGGTCGGACGGGATCACGCCGGAGCCGTACACCGAACCCTGTCCCGCGGAGTCGATATCGAGGATCGGTTTACGGTCGAGCCAGAGGAAGACCGCCTCTCGAACCCTGGGATCACCAAACGGCGGTCCGTCGCCGAAGATGACACCGAACTGCGCCTGGATGTAGTAGTCGAAGACGATGCCAGGGACGGACTGTTCTAAGTCCTCACGGACCTCGGGCAGGCGCAGGTAGTGCCCTTCGAAGTGGTCGACCATTTGGGTCCGGCCCGTCTTCAACGCCGTCAGCCAGAGGTCGAAGTCGGCGAACTGCATCCAGGTGAGCCCGTCGAGGAAGGGGAGCGTCCTGCCTTCGGGGTCGGTCCGGAAGTAGTTCGGGTTCTTCACCAGCATCGTCTCGACGTCCGCGGTGGTGCTTTGGTGCATCCACGGGCCGGTGCCCACGGGGTTGACGGCAAGTTGCTCCAGATCGGGGATGTGCGCTGGGATGATCTGGAAGCGAGTCTCCGTAAGGAGGTCGAAGAAGTAGGCGCTGGGACGGTGGGTCGTAAGGGTGACGGTCCCGTCATCGACCACCTCCGTGCTCGTCAATCGTTCAAGAAGAAATGTTTGGAAGTCCGACCGCCACTGTATGGGCGGGAATGACATCGCGTTAACCGAGTGCACGACGTCCTCGGCGGTGAAAGCCTCTCCGTCGTGCCAGGTGACGCCGTCACGCAGTTTGAGCGTGATCGTCGTCCCGTTGCCGGAGACGCTCCACTCGACCGCCAGGTGTCCCTCTATGGCGGTGTGAGGCGGATCGGCGAACGGGTCCTTAACCATCAGGTTGTTGTAGACGTTATTGCTGATCGCGATCGAGGACTCCGCGACCGACGTCCTGACCGGGTACGGGGGTATCCGGCCCGTCGCCGAATTCACGACCTGGCTTCCTAGGGTCACCGTGCCGCCGTAGCGGGGCTCGGTTACGGGGACCTTTGTCGGCACAGGTGTCGGCATAGGGACGACCACGGGCACTGGGGTGACGGTGGCCGTCGGCGTGGCCGTGGTGGCGGCCGTAAGCGTGAGCGTAGCGGCGACCGTGGGGATGGACGTAGCGGTGGCCGTGAGTGCGGGCGTAGCGGTGGCCGTGGGTGTGGACGTCGCGGCGGCCGTGGGTGTGGACGTCGCGGCGGCCGTTGGCGTGACCGTCGCGATGGGCGGCGTGGCGGTTCTATGCTCGGCTCCGGGTGTCGGCGATGGTGCCGCCATCGGTGAGGCCGTGGGCGTTGCGACGGGGGCAGTGCCGCCGCCGTCGCAGGCTGTCACCACCAGGGTGAGGGTCGCCGCGAGGGTCGCCGCCGCGTGGATGGAGCGGCTCAAGCGCAAGATCTGCCTCCGGCAAGCGGGCAGCGCCACGAGAGCATCATGGACACAGTGTCCACTCGCGTTCGGCGCCCCGCCGCTCCGCCAACTCTAAGGGAACCGCGATTTGGCGCGCAACCGCGGCGGCCTCTTGGTTGCGAGCGAGCGCGGGCATCCCTACCATTGCTCAGGGCAGGCTCATATGGGGACGACACTCGGAGCTTCGACTTCACCGGCTAGACCACGCTCGTCGTCAGACCGGCGTCTCATGGAGAGCAAGCGATGGCGATACTGATCACTGGCGGGACGGGGTTCCTCGGCTCGCATCTGGCGCGTTATCTGCTCGACGTCGACGGCGAGACCGACATCGTCCTCTTCGATGCGGCGCTCAACCTCGGGCGGGTCGCCGACATGGCGGAGCGGGTGACGCTGGTGCGGGGCGACGTCACCGAGCCCACCGAAGTGATCGAGGCGATGGACCGTCACGGCGTCGACCGCGTGGTGCACCTCGCCTTTCTGCTCACCACCGACAGCGAGGCGGGTCCCCTCCGCGCGGTTAAGATCAATTGCGCCGGAACGGCGAACGTCTTCGAGGCGGCTCGGTTGCGCGGCGCGCGGCGCGTGGTCTATGCCTCCTCCGTCGCCGCCTACGGGCACCGCCTCTCGCTGGACGATGAGGAGCACGACGAAACGACGCCGCCGGTCCCCACGACCTTGTACGGGGCCGCGAAGCTCTTCATCGAGCAACTGGCTGAGACTTATCACCGGCAGTACGGCCTCGACGTGATCGGGCTCCGGCCCACCTCCGTCTTCGGGTTGGGCCGGGGACAACGGTATGGCACCGCCCGGCAGCACTTCATGGTGCGGCCTGAGTTCGCCGCCTTGGGCCGGGCAATCGTGATGCCGCCGGACGAGACGATGACCGACTGGATTTACGTGAAGGACGCGGCGAAGGCGTGGAGCTGCGCCCTCAACGCCCCAACGCCGGAGCACAGGGTCTTCAACATGGCTGCCGAGCGCAGGCCGATGGGCGACTACACCGCTCACGCCCGCGCGCTGTTGCCCGACGCCTCGATCGAGGTGAGCGCCGAACTCGAGGACTCGCTGAGACTGGTTAGCGCGCGGCGCCTAAAGGAGGATCTCGGCTTCGTGCCCTCGTTCACCCTGGAGCAAGGGCTGGAGGACTACCTCCGCGAAGTCCAGGCCCGCAAGGAGCTCGGCTAGCGCCGGCCCGTTACTCCCACCATGCCGCTCGAACCCAACCGCGTGGACTACCTGCCGATGATCGACCGGCCCGTCGTCCGCTGGCCCAACGGCGCGCGCGTCGCCCTGTGGGTGGCACCGAACGTCGAGCACTACGAGTACCTGCCCCCGCCGGCCCCGTTCAACCCCTGGCCGCGCACGCCGCACCCCGACGTCCAGCAATACTCACTGCGGGACTATGGCAACCGTGTCGGCTTCTGGCGCATGCTCGACGTGCTCGACCGCTACCAGGTCAAGTGCTCGACGACGCTCAATATCGGCGTGCTCTCGCACTTCCCAGACGTCGCGGAGGCAATGCTCGAGCGGGACTGGACCTTCGTGAATCACGGCTTCTACAACACCCGCGCCATCACCGACTTCAACGAAGGGGAGGAGCGGGAGTTCTACCAGGAGATCCGCGCAGCCTTCCGTCGCCTCACCAACGGGCGGGAAATCATTGCGCAGTCGGGGCCTGGCGCTTCGAATACGGAGCGCACCCCCGACCTGCTCGCCGAGGCGGGCTTCCTCTATCAGACCGACTGGAAGTTCGACGACCATCCCGTCCCAATCAAGGTGCGGAGCGGCGAGAAGTTCCTCTGCATCCCCTATACCGGCGAGCTGAACGACGTCCCGATGATGAGCGCTCACTTCGAGGCGGACTACTTCGCGGAGTCGTGCAAGGCGCAGTTCGATCAGCTCTACCGGGAGGGCGAGACCAACGGGCGACTGATGTGCATCGCCATCCACCCGTTCATGATCGGCAGGCCGCACCGCATCGGCTATCTCGACGAGATTTTCGATTACATCCTGTCGCACGACGGCGTGTGGCAAACCACGACGGACGAGATCGCGCGTTACTACCTGGAGCACTACTACGACGAAGCGGTCGAGCATGCCGCGCGGCTGAATCAAGAGGCGGCGTCATGAGCCCGGACCGCGGCTACATCGTCCCCGAGCTCGGCACCGGCCCCGACCACGAGCACTACGACTACCGGCCACTGAACGCCCACAGCGCCGGCCTGCGCTGGCCCGAAGAGGCTCCGGTCGCCCTCTGCGTCATCGTCACGCTGGAGCATCTCGAATGGCGACGGTCGGAGGGCGCGTACATCTCGCCCACACTGTCGGGCGGCTACGGCAACCGGCCGCATCCCGACTTGACGCGCTGGTCGCACCGGGAGTACGGGCATCGCGTCGGCGTCTTCCGCATCCTGGAAGTCCTTCAGCGCCACGGGATCACGCCGACCGTGGCCATAGACACATTGACGGCGCGGCACTATCCCTTCCTGGTCAAGCACTGCCTGGACCTGGGCGCCGAGATCATCGGCCATGGAGTCTCGGTCAGCCGAATGATCACCGGCCGGATGGATGAAGCCGAGGAACGCGCCTACATCGCCGAATCGCTGGACGCGCTCACGGAGGCGGCGGGCCGACGGCCCGTGGGATGGTTGAGTCCGGAGTACGGTGAATCGAAGCGCACGCCCTCGCTTCTGGCCGAGGCGGGCGTTCGGTACGTCTGTGATTGGGTCAACGACGAGCAGCCCTACCGGATGCACGTCCCCGAGGGCGAGCTCTACGCGCTGCCGGTGACCTTTCCCCTCGACGACGTCGAGGCCATGTGGGACCGCCGCATCGAGGTGGGGCGTTGGGCGCGCATGATCACGGAAGCGTTCGACCGGCTGCGGCAGGACGGGGAACGCAACGGGCGGCTGCTCGTCCTCAACTTACATCCCTGGCTCACCGGCCAGGCGTTCCGCATCGGGCGGCTGGACGCGGCGCTGGCGCACGTGATGTCCTCTGGCGGCGCCTGGGCGGCGACGTGCTCAGAAATCGTAGACTGGTACGCTGCGGCGCGTCGGTACGCAGCATTCTAGGACTCCGCCTTTGAAGTACGCCCTCTTTCATCACGTGCCCTGGACCGAAGGGCAGACCCACGAGCAGGTCTTCGAGGAGACCACGGAACAGGTCCAGCTGGCTGAAGAGCTCGGGTTCGAGGCTGCGTGGTTCGCCGAGCACCACTTCTCGCGCTACGGGCTGGCCGCGTCGTCGCTGATGCTGGCGACTCACATCGCGGCGCGCACGTCGCGGATCCGCCTCGGTACGGCCGTCACCGTTGCGCCTATTCGCCACCCGATCCACGTCGCCGAAGAGGCGGCAATGCTCGACGTTCTGAGCAATGGGCGGCTCGATTTCGGCGTGGGCAGCGGTGGAACCGTGGAACTTGACGGCTTCGGCATCTCTCGCGAAGAGAGCCGTGAGCGCATGAAAGAAGTGTTGGACATAGTGCTGGGCCTGTGGACATCGAAGGACTACTCGCACAAGGGGGCCTTCTACGAGATCGAAGGGATCAGCCTATCGCTGCGGCCGGTGCAGCAGCCCCACCCGCCCGTGTACGCGGCGGTGCGCAACCCGGCGAGTGTCCAGGCGGCTATAGACCGCGGCATCGGCTTCATGGTCGGCGTCCTTCCCGATACCGACACCGCCCTGGACCAGCACCGCGGCTACCTTGACATGGCGCGGAAGGCGGACAAGTCCGTTGACTCGGCCGACGTCCCCTTCTTCCGCTACGTCTACGTGGGTGAGTCGGAGGAGCAGGTGAGGCGGGACACGGAGGCGCAGCTGGAGTGGGTGTGGTCGTGCCTGGAATGGCAGGTGGAGCGCAACCAGGGCCGGGGCGGGTCCCTCGAAGACTGGTTCGCGCTGGGGAGACCTCCGGAGACCCGCTACGAGGACTTCCACGAGCGGTGCGGCTTCTTCGGCACGCCGGAGCGGGTCTTGGTCCAACTCCGCGAGCTACGCGACAAGCACGGAGTTGCTTACTTCGGCGGCAACTTCGGCTTCGGCGGCCTCGGCCAGGAAAAGACCCTGCGGTCCATGAAGCTTTTCGCCGAAGAAGTCGCCGCCAAGCTCTAACCCCTCGACGCACCCTCCCGTAGCGGCGGTCCCCTTAGGTGCAGCGGTAGTGGCGGTCCAGTTCCGAGGCGTAGCGGCGTCCCAGCGCGGCGCCCTCGGCTTCCAGCCATTCGGTGAACCGGGTGGAAGTGGTGGGCGGGTCAGCCGACGCCAGATGGCCCGCCAACAGGCCGTCGATTTCATCCCTGGTCAGCACCACATCCCGGACGAGCCAACCTACCACTCGGGCAGCCAGCAGCGCCACGGAAGGCCATACATGAATCAGTCGGGCTCGGCTGCCCACTCGTTGGGCTATAAGCCTTACCATTTCCTCGAACGTGAATGTCTCAGGACCCACCGCGTCGAACACGACATTTTCGCTTCCCGATCCAGCATGCACGGCAAGCTGCGCAAGGTCGTCCACGGACACAGGCTGGATCGGATAGTCCCCGGACCCTCCAATGGGGACCACTGGAAACCGCCGCAGGAACCAGGCGATGTTGTTGATCAAGACATCGTCGGGGCTGAACAGCACTGTGGGCCGGATGATGGCGTAGGACAACCCGGACTGGTGAATTGCCTTCTCGACCAGCGCTTTGCCGCGGAAGTAAGGGAGCGGGGAGTCTTCCGAAGGGTTGGTGATGCTGATGTGGACGATGCGCTTGACGCCGGCTTCGACCGCCGCTGCTATAAGGATGCGGGAGTTCTGAACGGCGGTCTCATGCGTAACTGCGCCGTGTGCGAAGCGAATCCAGTACGTGTTTTGCAGTGTCACGGCTCCCTGAAGATGTTCCACCAAACTAGCGAAGTTGCCGAAGTCCAGCGGTAGCGCCTCCACTCGACTGCCGAAGGGGCTGCGGGAAGCGGGAGTGCGCGTTAGCGTCTTCACAATGCCGCCATGCTCCAGCAACTGGCGGGTGATGTACCTACCGGTGTGGCTAAAGGCCCCAGTGACGACGCTGAGATCAGATTGGCTCATCGCCGCTAGCCCCAGAGAAGCGCCTTGCGTTTCGTCCGTCTGCTACAAATAACGTAGGGCCTCTGCGCAGCACGGTATACTCACCGACATCCCGGCGCAAGCTCCGACTCCAGGGAGGCCTCGATGATCAAGCGGCTCGACCACGTACACGTCGTCGCCAAGGACATGGACGCGAGCATCGAGTTTTACACCAAAGCCCTTGGGTTCAGGCTATTGCGGCGGGTGCGGTTCGGCCCCGGCGGCGAGCGGCAACTGAGCTACGTCGGCCTCGGCGATATGATGATCGAGCTGGTGCAGCCGGCCCACGACGGGGAGTTCCGGGGCACCGAGGCGCGCCCCATTGGCCTCTCGGTGGACGACCTCGACGAGGCGGTGGCGCAATTCAAGGCCAACGGCGTCGAGGTAGTGAACGAGGCGGCGCGCGGCTTCTCGTTCGGCGGGCGTCAGGCGGTGATACGGGACCCGAGCGGCCTCGTCATCGAGGTGCGCCAATGGGATGAGTCGGACAGCCCTATGAGCGCGGACTGGGAGCCGTGGCGTGAGGACGTGAGCAAGGTCGTCTGATCGAGCACGCCGGAACGGAGGCGCCCCATGCCCAACGTTGAAGTCTTTGCGACGGACCTTGATATTCCCGAAGGCCCGGCCTTCGACCGCGAGGGGAACCTGTACGTCGTGGAGCTTGGCGGCGGGTGCGTCTCGCGGATCACGACCGATGGCAGCGTGTCGACGCTGTGCGAGACCGGCGGCTTTCCGAACGGCGCCACCGTTGGGCCGGACGGCGCGCTGTGGGTCGCCAACAACGGAGGGCCAGAGCACCCCGGCTGGGTGGAGCGGATCGACCTCACCACGGGGACGACCGAACACATCATTGAAGACCCATCGTTCGGCGGCTGCAACGACCTCGTCTTCGACGCCGAGGGGAACCTCTACTTCACCGACCCGCACGGCACGATGCGGAGGGACCGGCGGCCGGGCCACGTCTACTTCTTTTCCAGCGAGCGGGAGCTCACTCGCATCGCGACCGACTACGCCTTTCCCAACGGCATCGGGATCAGCGACGACGGGGGGACGCTTCTCGTCGCGGAGACGATCTCGGGCATCGTCTGGGCGCACGAGATCAAGGCGCCGGGAAAGCTCGGGGAGCGGCGCACGTACGCCCAAATGCCGGAGGGGCACCTCCCGGACGGCTTCGCCTTCGACGCGGCGGGCAATCTGCTGGTGTGCGGCCACTTCGGCGGAGCCGTGACCGTCTTCGACGCCGAAGGGACCCGAATAGACTCCATCGAGCCCTTGGACGAGCGTCTCACGAACCTGGCCTTCGGCGGGCCCGACTTTTCGACGCTCTATATCTGCGAGTCGGGTCTGAACAGGGTAGTCACCGTGCCGTGGCATACGCCGGGCATGAAGCTCTTCCCGGACCGGTAGGGTGGCGATGGGGGCGTTCGAGTGGGAGCGCGGCGAGGCGACGCCGGAGATGCTCGACTTCTACCGGCGGCACGTGGGTATGGAGTACGAGTGCGAGGGCTGGATCACCGAGGCCTCCCGCGACGCCATCCGCCACTTCGCCGAGGGCGTGGGCGACGACAACCCGCTCTACCTGGACCTCAGCTACGCGGCGGCCTCGCCCTACGGCGGGCTGATCGCGCCGCCCACCTTCCCCGACGTCTTCTCCAACAAGGGCTTCACTGCCGAGGACGGCTTCCGGCGGGGTCCGCTGCCCGGCCTCTTCGGCCTGTGGGCCGCGGACCGGTGGGAGTTCCACCGGCCGGTGCGCTTGGGCGATATACTGCGCTCGGTGTTCCGCATGGACTCAATCCGGGAGCGGCCCAGCGCCTTCGGCGGCACGGCCTACGAGCAGGTCGACCGGAACACCTACTACAACCAGGACGGCGAACTGGTTGCGTCCTACGTCATTCTGCGCTTCAACTACGAGCGCGAGGCGGCGCGGGGCCGGGACAAGTACGGGGAGATGCAGCCGCACCGCTACACCGACGCCGAGATCGAGGCGATCGAGCGCGGCTACGAAGAGGAGCGCGCCCGCCGCCGCGGGGCCGAGGCGCTCTATTGGGAGGACATCACGGTGGGTGACGCCGTCCCGCCCATCATCAAGGGGCCGCTCACGCTGACGCAGCTCATCGGCTTCGTGCTGGGATGGGGCTCGGCCTACTGCCAGGCGAACCGTCTGGCCCACCAGTACGGCCAAGGCAATCCCCGCGCCGTCTTGATCAACCGGGAGTACAACATCAAGGACAACGTCGAGGGGGCGCACTGGGACGTGAGCCTGGCCCGCCAAAGCGGCTTCCCCGACGCCTACGACTTCGGCTGCATGCGCACGGCGTGGGCGGCGCACCTGCTCACCGACTGGGCCGGCGACCACGGACGCATACGCCGCCTGGAGGTCCAGATACGCCGCCCGAACATCGTCGGCGACACGCAGTGGTTCCGAGGGCGCGTCGCGTCGAAGGGCCAGCCCGCCGACGCTTCGGACGGCGCGGCGCCCGTCGATGTCGAGCTTTGGGCCGACAACCAGCGGGGCGAGACGACGACGGTGGGCTCGGCGACGGTGCTGCTACCGCGGAAAGGGTAGCACCGCCCGCGCGGGTTAGCCCTGCTCGGCGAAGACTTCGCGGGCGAGTTGCATGGCGTTGGCCACCGTCGGCCATCCTGAGTAGAAGGCGAGCTGGAGCCAGATCTCGCCGAGCTCCTCCTTCGTCAGGCCGTTGCGCAGCGCCCGACGGATGTGGCGCTTGAGCTGGTCGCCGCGGTACTGGGCCGTCAGCGCCGATACAACGACGATGCTCCGCTCGCGCGGCGAGAGAATCGGGCGCTCCCACACGTCGGCAAAGAGTATCTCGTCGGTGATTTCACGGAACCGGGGGCTGATATCGGAACGGTCGGGCCTTTCCTGCGTGGTCATGGCGTCCTCCAAGAGTTCCCCTGAGCGGGGGTGTCGCCGCGCGCCGGTTGGGCCCACGGACGCGGGTCATTATGATGCCAGGGCCGGGAGAGGCAAGGAGGACGCCATGACCCGCGACTATCATGTCGTTTCAGTAGGGACGCACGTCAACCCGCTCCCCTCGATGTGGGCGGAGCGCATGGCTCCCGAATACCGCGACCGCGCTCCCAGGCCGGTGCGCAGGTCCGATCCCGAACTCGGTGAAGTCGAGACGCTCCTGTTCGAGGGGCGGGAGCAGCGCTTCAACCTGGTCTCCGCCGACGCTGGGCGTCCCTCGCCGGACGTCGTCCCGCAGGGGCGGACGTTCTCCGACGGCCTCCGCGGCGGCTGGGACCCGGCGGCGCGGCTCATCGACCAGGACACGGACGGGGTGGACGCCGACGTGATCTTCGACGGCGTCACCCCGCTCTCCACGCCCGACCTCGATCTGAAGCACGCGATGATCCGAGCGTACAACGATTGGCTCGCCGACTTTTGCGGGGCCGCGCCCGACCGCCTGGTTGGGGTTGCCTACCTGCCGGTCTGGGACGCCGAGCTCGCCGCCGCCGAAGCGCGACGGGCACGCAGGTTGGGGCTACGCGGCGCGCTCGTCCCCACGATTCCGGGACGCGAGACGCCGTACGCGATGCCGTCGGAGCATCAGTACAACAGCCCGCTCTGGGATCCGCTCTGGGACGCGCTGGAAGAGCTTGACATGCCGGCGCACATCCACGTCGACGGCGGCCCGCTGGCGAAGGAGTTCGCCGGCGACACCATCGTCCTCATGAGCGTCAACAAGGCGATGATGTGCGAGCCCATCACCATCCTCACCTGCTCCGGCGTGCTCGAACGCCACCCCAGGCTCCGGTTCGTCAGCGTGGAGAGCGGCGTGGGGTGGATGGCGTGGTTCGTCCCCTGGCTCGACCTGGTGTTCGAGCGCCACCGCTACTACACCGGCTACGCCCTGAAAGAGCCGCCGAGCTACTACTTCCACCGCCAGGTCTACGGGACGTACATCCAGGACTTGGTAGGCGTGCGCACCCGCGACGTCACCGGCGTGGGCAACATCATGTGGGGCAACGACTATCCCCACGTCGACGGCATCTGGCCGGACTCGCAGGCGTCCATCGAGGAGCACATGGCCGGCGTCCCGGCCGAGGAGCGGCATGCGATCCTCGCCGGCAACGCCGTCAAGCTCTACGGTCTGGGGTAGGGTTGGTCAGGCGGGGGCGCGTTGACTCGCGAGACGCAGGTTCCACGGCCGAAGCAGCTGCTAAGGTAGGACGCTTACGGAGGAGCGGTGCACCGTGGATCAATTGACTGACTACAGCGATGAGCGAAATAGAGGCTTCTGCATCCACTGCGGAGAATCGCTTGCCCATGTGGAATCAGACCGGGATCATGCTCCAACCAAGGCTCTCTTGAATCGCCGCTACCCGATGAACCTCCCCGTCGTACAAGTGTGCCGACGGTGCAATTGTGGATTCGCGGCAGATGAAGAGTATTTTGCGGCCTTAATCGGAGCGGTACTCAGCGGATCCACAGAACCGCATCAGAACCGGGTTCCTACAGCCGCCCGCATTTTGGCCCATAGCCCCCGTTTACGAGAAAGTATCGATCGGGCGCAACATGTCCAAGGAACTCTCTGGGGGAGCCCCCAAGTCCGTTGGGAGGCCGAACTCGAGAGAGTTAGCCGGGTGGTTCTCAAGAATGCGCGAGGGCACGTCTTCTATGAACTCGGCGAACTCGTTCTATGGTCACCTTCATACGTGGGATTCAGTCCAATCCCTGTGTTGTCAGCTGAACATTGGGCTCAATTCAACGAGGTGCCAAGCGGCCTGAATTGGCCGGAGGTGGGCAGCAGGTCTATGCAGCGCATGGCAATCGGAGAAGGACAATTTGGAGGATGGGTTGAGGTCCAACGTGACGTGTACCGCTACGCCGTCATGCAGACCCCCGAGCAGATCCTCGTTAGAACCGTTATTCGTGACTACTTGGCGACGGAAGTATCATGGGATGAATCCGGGAGACTGACCCCGGCGGAGAACCTGCCGTGCTAGAACGCCCAAAGCCCGAATACCGGGTCATGCCGAATCACAGCGGGCTTGCGCCCGGAGTTGACCCACTGCGATTGAACCAGCTCAACGACCAACTTGAGGTCGAGGACTTCGGCGGGCCGAGCGCGGGTTGATCGTCGCGGGCGCTTAGGCGGCCTGGGTGCCGGTCAGGCGGGGGCGGGGGCTAGGACTTCGCCGTGGGTGTAGAGACGGCGGAGGGGTAGGTGGGCGAGACTGACGGCCAGGATGGCGAGGAACGAAAGTGCCGCGATAGTGAGCAGCACCGGTGCGCCGACGTCGTCGGCGAGGAAGCCGTTGACTAGGTTGAACAGGGCCATGACGCCGCCGAGGGAGACCATATAGACGCTCATGGCGCGGCCCCGGATGGCGTCGGGGATGATCTCCTGAAGGAAGGCGGCGTTGAGCGCCATGAAGGCCGCCTGGGAGGCCCCCATGAAGAACGCACCGGTCAGCGCCGGCGCCAGATTCGTGGAGAATGCGAGTCCCAGGGGACTAATGCCGCTTGCGACGCCGGTAACAAGAAGCCAGCGCCCCCGCGGCGCGGCGCTTCTTAGACCCGAGAGTCCCATCACGCCAACGAGCGATCCACCGCCTACCGCCATCATCAGGTAGCTGAAGCCGCCGTCGGCGTTGAGCCGTTCGGCGGAGAGCACGGGGAGCATCGACTCGAAGGACATCGTCAGGGAGCAGTGGAAGAAGACGACGATCAGGAGCGGCCGTATGAACGGGTGCCCGACGACGTAGCGGAGGCCGGCGGTGAAGTTCCGCAGCCCGCTCTCTCCCGACGCCATCTCCCCGGTGGAGGTCGAATGGATGCGGCTGCTGGAGAACCAGGCTGCCGCGTAGAAGGCGGAGCAGATGGCGAAGGCCGCTCCCGGGGCATCGGACGCGAGGAGGCCGGCGACAAAACCCGCCCCTATGAGCCGTGACCCGTGGATCGTCGCCAAGTTCAACGCCACCGCGTTGAGGATGTGCGTCTTGGGCACGAGGTTGGGCAGCAGCGCTTGGGTTATGGGCATCTGGGCGGCGCGCACGCCGCCGTTGAAAAAGGCCAGCACGACGAGATGCCAGGGCTCGATAACGTCGACGATGACCAGGGCGGCGAGCAGGATGTTGTGGGCAAGCTGCAGCGCGTAGACGTAGCCGAGGAGCCGGCGGCGCTGGAACTTATCGGCGAGAAACCCCGCGACCGGGGGAACTAGAAACAGCGGAATCATCGCGGCGAAGGTCGTGACGCCGACCCATAGCGACGAATCGGTTAGCTCGAAGACCAGCCAGCCTCGGGCAACGATGAGCGCCCACGCCGCGGCGTTCGCCGAGAGGCTGCTCATCCACAAGTTCCGATAGTCCCTGAACTGCAGCGAGGGTAGGAAGCGGTCCACGAAGCCTTGTGCGCCGGTCTCTTGCATATTCGCCGAACCTTACCGCCTCCACCCCCAAAGCGCCAGCGTGGGTATACTGTCGGACGAGCCGGCGCGCCGTTCGCCGGGGGAGGGCTGCTTTGACCGATCTCACGCCGCGCGCGCTTCTCGACGGCCTCGTCGATCCCGGCCGGGTGCGCCGGACGGTCCCCGACCCCATCATCCGGGGCGTCACCTACAAGACCATCCGCATCCCCGCCGAGCTGAAGCAGACCGAGCCGATCACGCTCGTCGAGGTCGAGAGCGCCGGGGAAATCGCCGCCATCCTGAAGCGGGCCAACGAGGCGCACACGCCGGTCTACGTCCGCCAAGGGACGGGATGGGTGGCCCTCGACATCACCAGGCCGGAGCCGCCGGGGGCGCTCGTGCTCGACCTGCGCCGCCTGAACTGGATACGCCCCTCGCTCGATTCAGGGTACGTCGAGATCGGCCCTGCCGTCACGGAGCAGGCGTTGAACGCGGCGCTCGCCCCGCATGGCTTCGGCTACCCCGAGTTCGTCGGGCCGGTGACGTGGGGCGGCCTCGCCAGCATGAACACCAGCGGCCGCTCCGTCGACCCGCATTCCGGCAAGCCCGGGGACTACCTGATGGGCCTCGAAGTCGTGCTGCCCACCGGCGAGATCATCGAGACCGGCACCCGCTCGCCCCGCCGCCCCTGCGGCGTCGACCTCACCTGGCTCTTCGCCGGCTTCCAGGCCATGGCCGGAGTCATCACCAATCTCCGGCTGCGCCTCGTCCCCACGCCGCGCCACACCCGCTGGGGCGCCGCCTTCCTTCCCTCAGTCGAGTCCGCGGGCCGCACCGTCGGCCAACTCTACCGACGCGGCGTTCCACCTCCGCGGCTCATGGAGCTGCTCGACCAGCAGTTCCTCGAGCTCGGCGGCTTCGACAACCCCTCGTCGAACGTCGTTGTCTTGATCGGCACCGACGGCTTTACCGCCGAGGAGGCCGAGGCGAAACGCGACGCGATCTTCGAGATCGCCCGGGATCAGGGCGCGGCGCGGACGGACGCGATGACGCCCGACGAGTTCGAAGGATTCATGAGCTTCCGTGACGACCAGAGCGGCGGCGGCGGGACAAACCTCATCGAGGAGCTGGGCCTGTTCCCCCTCTTCGGCGGCGTGATGGACGGCCCTCTCGACGCGATGGTCCCCTGCATGGAGGCAGCGGGCCGCATGATCGACGAGGTCAGCGCCGAGGAGCCGGGTCTCTACGGCGTCCGGATCGGACACATCGGCGCGGGCACGTTCCACCCCGTCTTCTTCGCCCCCGACTCGTGGGAGTTCGACCGGCTCCGCTCGCTGGCAAAAGACATCCGGGCACGGATGCTCGCCCTCCAGACCGAGTTCGGCTGCACCACCGGCGAGCAGGGCATCTTCCCGCAGCACTACGAGTGGTTTCACCGCTACTACGGCCCCGAGTACACCGCGGCGGCAGCCCGCGTCCGCGACGCCCTCGACCCCCACGGCGTCCTGAACCCGGCGCGCTTCCAGCCTCCCGCCTTCAACGGCTGAGCGCCTCGCGCCGGTCTATAATCGAACGAGAACCGCGACGCGCCGAGGTGGCGGAACGGCAGACGCGACGGACTTAAAATCCGTTGGGGCAACCCATGTGGGTTCGACTCCCACCCTCGGCACCACTACGCCATTCGGGCAGACCGGCCCGTACCGGAGCTGGAGGCCGGCAGGGTCGTCGCCGACCGCCTTGTCCCCGCCGGCGTAGACCCGGCAGACCGCGCCTAGGGGGAGACGGTCATCGTCGACGAGTGTCGGCGCTTGACGCGCGCGGCGCCCCCCTCCTACCCTGCCCTTAGCCCGCGCTTGAGGAGACGACCGATGCCCGATCTCGCGATCTTCGATACTGATTCCCACGTCAACGAGCCGCCTAACGCATGGCAAGACCGGCTGCCGCGGCGGTTCAAGGAGAAGGGACCGCGTATCGTCGAGATGGAAGGCGGCGATCAGGGCTGGGTGGTCGACGGCAAGCCGCCGAAGAAGGTCGATTCGCCGGGGAGCACGCTGGCGAGCCTCGCCCTGAAGGTCGGCGGCATGAAGAACGTCACCGCCGAGATGGCCCAGAAGGAGCTACACGGCAAGCCCAAGCGCTTCGAGAGCTATCGCAAAGGCAACTACGAGACCCAGGCGCGACTCGATGACATGGACATCGACGGCGTCAGTGCGAGCGTGCTCTACCCAGGCTTCGGGTCCGGCATGTGGGACATTGACGACCCCGAGGTCCGCGTGGCCTCGATGCGGGCCTACAACGACTGGCTGATCGAGGAGATGGTGTCGGAAGCGGGCGGACGCCTCAACGGGCTGGCCTGCATCCCCACCGGCGACGGCATGGACGTCGCCGTCGCCGAGCTCACGCGCTGCGCCGAGCTGGGGCACCGGGGCGGTCTCATCGACTGCTACCCCACGATTCCCCTGCACGACGCGCATTACGACCCGCTATGGGCAGCGGCCCAGGATCTCGGCATCCCGCTGCACTGGCACCGCGCCAGCGGACCGAAGGCGAACATCCCCCGGGGCTTCCTGACCTTCGGCTCGGGCGAGGGCGAGCAGGCGGCCAGCGTGGCGGCCCGCTTCTTCTCGACCGTGATCCCGGTGACGTACATGCTCTTCCAGGGTGTCTTCCGCCGCTTCCCCGGCCTGCGCCTGGTGACGGCGGAGACCGACTTCGGCTGGCTCCCCTTCCTCATGCAGATCTGCGACGACCAGTGGGACCGCTACGCCGTCTGGTTCAAGACGGACGCCGACCGCAAGCCGAGCGAGTACATCCGCGAGCAGTTTTACTGCACCTTCATGGACGACGAGGTGGGCTGCTCGATGCTCGACTACATCGGCGCGGACAACATCATGTGGTCGTCCGACTACCCCCACGGGGTGACGACGTGGCCGTGTTCGCGGGACGTGATCGAGAAGAATCTCGGCAAGCGCTCAGGCGAAGAGCGCGAGAAGATACTCTCGGCGAACGCCCGCCGGCTCTACGGCATGAACTAGGGACGCGGGCTAGGAGCGCGACGCGGCGGGCTCGGCAGTGAAGGAGGGCATGACCTCTTTGCCGAACATCTCGATCGAGCGCAGCACCTTCTCGTGGGGCATGCCGGGGTAGCCGAACCAGCCGAAGATGTGGCGTATCCCGTCGTCCCGCAGCCTCTCGATCTGCTCGCAGACCACCTCCGGCGTGCCGCGTAGGACGCGGCGTCCCACGGCCTTCCCCGCCTTCACGCGGTCTGCCTGACGCGTGGCCCACGACTCGTAGCCCTTGGGCAGCACCCCGTTCGCGTCGGCGGGCGACCCCACTTTCGCCATCATCTTCGGGGTGAAGTCCTGGAACTCGATGGGGTCCTGCTCGGCCTCCTCCATCGTCGGCGCGACGTAGACGTTCATGAGCACGGGCGGGTCCTTGCCGGCGTGGTCGTGGCCGAACTCCTCCATCTTGCGGCGCCATAGCGCGATGGCGTCGGGCACCTCGCCCATGGTCGCGGTCGGGCCGCCGAGCATGACGGTGAGGCCTCGCCGGGCGGCCACCTCGATGCTCGCCGGACTGGTACTCACTGCGGTGTAGAGCGGCGGGTGCGGCTTCTGCACCGGCTTGGGGATCACCCACAGGTCGTCGACCTGGGTGTACTTGCCGTGATAGGTCAGGCGTTCCTCGGTCCACGCCTTGACGAGCACGTCGAGGGCCTCGGCGAACCGCTCCTTGCCCTCCTCAATGGGCACGCCCAAGCCGCGGAACTCCTGGTTCTGGTAGCCCGCACCGACGCCGAGCTCGACGCGCCCTCCGCTCAGCACGTCGAGCATGGCCGCTTCCTCGGCGACGTGCACGGCATTGTGGAAGGGAAGGACGACCACGGCGGTGCCGATCCGCATGTTCCGCGTCCGGGCGGCGACATGGCCCGCGAAGGAGAAGACTCCCGAGATGATGCCGTGACGCGAGAAGTGGTGCTCGCCGATCCACACGGCGTTATAGCCAAGCCCATCGCCAAGCTCGACGCCTTCGAGCGCCTCGCCGAGCGCGTCTTCCTGACTCCGGCTCTCGTGCCACGGCACGAGACAGAAGAGTCCGAACTTCATGGCCGCCTCCATGCGTCCCGGGTCTTGCGGCGAGCAAGCGAGCCGCTGGGGCCCATTCTAGGAAGGCCGCCTAGCGTGTCAAGAAAAGCCGCCCTGACGCCGAGCCCAGCCCCCTGAGGGTGCGCCCCTAGTTGAGGGTCAGCAGGTAGGCGATGAGGTTGTCGAAGTCGGCTTGGTCGGGAACGAGCCCCGCCGGCATCAGGTTGTCGTAGTCGTCGACGAGGAACTCGGAGGGCTCCATGACCGACTGGCGCAGGTACTGCTCCGCCGTCAGCCCGTTGACGCGGTCGCCGGCCGTGGAGGCCACCGCCGACAGGTTCGGTCCGATATCACCGACGGCCCCCGGGACGGAGTCAATCGTGTGGCAGGCGGTGCACCCTGCGTTGATGAACACGGTGAGCCCCGGGCCGGCGTCGCCCTCTCCTCCTTCGCCGCCGCCGTCAGCTACCGGCGTGGGTTCGCCGATGGGGCCGGGCTCGGGTTTCGGCGTGACCGTCGGCGTCGGAGGCGGGGCCGCGGAGGGGGTGGGGGTGAAGCCGAAGACCGTCGAGCCTCCGCCGAGGGTAAAGATGGCGGTGGGCTCGCCGCCCTCGTATTCGCCGCAGGCGGTGACAATGAGCACGGCGGCGGCCGCAGCGGCGAGTATCGGAAGGAGTTTCTTTCGCAGCAAGAACGGGTCCTTTAGAAGTTGTTGAACAGCGCGATCACCGAGAGCAGGATGGCGATAGCAAGCAGCAGGGGCCCTACGAAGAGCATCTGGTAGAGCTTGTGGTCGCCCTTGAGGTGCATGAAGTACATCACGACCATGGCGAATTTCGCGACCCCCAGGACGATCAGCAGGAAGCGGTTGAGGGCGACCATCTCGACGACCGTCACGAACAGCTCGGCGACGGTAATGATGGCGAGCCAGATGAAGATCCAGAAGAAGAACCGGTCGGCATGGTGCTCCCCGCCGGGGTGCAGCACGCTATTGAGGATGCGCTCATCCTCGCTCCCGCGTTCGATGCGCACCGGGGCTTCGTCGTGGTGGCCGTCGTGTCCGTCGCTCATGTGACGCTTCCGTTGAACGCAGGCTTAGGTGAACAGGTAGATGATGGCGAAGATGACGACCCAAACGATGTCGACGAAGTGCCAGTAGAGGCCGGCGATTTCGACGTTGAGGGACCGCTCTTCCTTCAGGCGGCGGTACTCGAAGTCCTCGAAGCTCATCGTCCCCGCCGGCGGCGCGGTCGCGCCCGCCGAGAACTGCTCACGGACGAAGGCCATGAACCTGCGGTGCCGGGGCCGGGGCTCTAGGCGCTCGTCAGGGCGCCGCTCGGGGACGCCGCGGACGGAGCTTATGACGTTCGACAACACGGGCTTGGCGTGCGGGTCGAGCCGGACCATGAATGCGAGCAGGATGAGCCAGAGGATCCCCAGGGTAACGTGGGCGCCATGGAAGCCGGTGAGGATCATGAACGACGCCGCGAAAAGGTTGGTGCGCGGCGTGATGTGCTCGTGGTTGACGAAGGAGTGGAACTCGAAGCCCTGCGAGGCGATGAAGAAGAGGCCGCAGAAGGCGGTGGCGAGAATCCAGACGGTGAACATCTTCTGGTCGCCGCGTTTGGCCGCGTTGAGGCCGAGCACCATGGTGAAACTGCTGAGCAGCAGCACAAAGGCCATGACGCTGACGAGGCCGAGGCTGGAGAGCACCTCTTCACGCGTGGCCCCGGCAGTGACGTTGTTCTGGTAGATGAGGAACGTCCCGATGAGGCCGCCGAAGAACATGCACTCCGAGCCAAGGAAGAGCCACATCGCGAGCTTGCGGTGGCTGAGCCCCGTGGTGGTGCGGTGGTGGTCGAGCGCGTCGTCAACCTGCGCATCGACGTAGATCGCTTCGGGCTGTTGGGCCGCTTGGTGCGCCATCGCCGCCGCCCTAGTGGGCGTCCTCCTCGGTCACCGGCTCCTTGATCCACGCCAGCGAGGCGATGAAGGCGATCCCCAGGCCAATGCCGATGGCGGGGATGCCGCCCTCGTGAGTGTAGATCAGGCCGAACGCCGCGACCGTCAGGCCGAACGCCAGCACGATGGGCCAGTAGGAAGGATGCGGCATGTGGATGTGCCGGCGGCGCTTCGGCGCGGACTCTTCCGCCGGGGCCGGGGGGTGCTCGGCCAACTCGGGGTGCTTCGCGTCCCAAAGCGGGCGCACGCTGCGCACCGTGGGGAGCTCGTCGAAGTTGTGCTCCGCCGGCGGCGAGTCGGTCGTCCACTCCAGGGTGTGGGCGTCCCACGGGTCTTTGCCGGCCTCGCGCCCGCTGCTCAGGCTCTTGAAGATGTTGTAGACCAGGAACAGGAACGACGCGCCCATGATGAAGGCGCCGACCGTGCTCAACATGTTGATCAGCCCAAAGCCCAGATCGGCCTCGTAGGTGTAGACCCGGCGGGGGAGGCCGTTCAGTCCCACCCAGTGCATCGGGAAGAAGGTGAGGTTGAAGCCGATGAACATGAGCCAGAAGTGGACCAAGCCAAGGCCTTCGCTCAACATGCGGCCGGTGATCTTGGGGAACCAGAAGTAGAGGCCGCCCATCAGTCCGAAGATGGAGCCGCCGAACAGCACGTAGTGGAAGTGAGCGACGATGAAATAGGTGTCCGTCTGCTGGAGGTCGGAGGGCGGCGAGGCGTGCATCACGCCGCTGATGCCGCCGATGGTGAACAGGCCGATGAATGCCAGGGCGAAGAGCATCGGCGTCTGCAGCCGTATGTGGCCGCCCCAGGTGGTGGCGATCCAGTTGAAGATCTTCACGCCGGTGGGAATGGCCACGATCATCGTCGCCGTGGCGAAATAGCCGTTGGCGATGGGGCCCAGGCCCACGGCGAACATGTGGTGGCTCCACACCGCGAAGCCGGTGACAGCGATGAAGATGCCCGACATCACGACGGCTTTGTAGCCGAAGAGCGGCTTCCGCGAGAAGACCGGCAAGATCTCTGAGACCATGCCCATGGCCGGCAAGATCAGAATGTAGACCTCAGGATGCCCGAATATCCAGAACAGGTGCTGCCAGAGGATCGGGTCGCCGCCCCCGCTGACGACAAAGAAGTTCGCTCCCGCAATACGATCCACCAAGACGAGGATGATAGCGACGGTAATCGGGGGCAGCGCCAGCACCAGCAGGAACGCGACGATCAGGGTCATCCACACGAAGACGGGCATGCGGAAGAGCGTCATGCCATGCGTCCGCAGGTTGAAGATGGTGACGATGAAGTTCACCGACGCCATGACGGAGGCGACGCCGAGGACCAGGATGGATACGAGCCAGTAGTCCACGCCGTGGCCCGGCGAATAGGCGCTCTCGGTGAGGTTGGCGTAGGAGAACCAGCCGGCGTCGGGCGCCCCGCCGGCGAGGAAGCTGAAGTGCAGCATGATTCCGCCGCCGAGGAACGTCCAGTAGCTCAGCGCGTTCAGCCTCGGGAAGGCCACGTCGCGCGCGCCGATCATCAACGGCACGAGGAAGTTGAAGAACGCCGCGCTCAACGGCATGATCACGAGGAAGACCATCGTGGTCCCGTGCATCGTAAAGAGCTGGTTGTACGTGCTCGGCGACACGATGGTCAGGTCGGGCTGGGCCAACTGGACCCGGATCATCAGCGCTTCGATCCCACCCGCGAGGAAGAAGATCAGCGCGGTGACTCCATAGAGCACACCGATGCGCTTGGCGTCGACGGTGGTGATCCACCCCCACAGCCCTTCGCTCGTGGTGGGGCGGCGTAATATCCCCGGCAGCGGAGCAGTTATCGTAGCCATCGGCGGGCCCCTCCCGGCCGCATCGCTTCCATCCCTCTTGGTCTCATCACCGCTTCAACCATACGCCTAACTCGCCGCCGGTGCCCGGCTCTGCAAGTAGGCTACCAGGTCTTCGATCTCGTCCGGGGTCAGACGCATTGTCCGGTCGGTGTAGACCGGCGCGAGCTGGGCCATGCGATTGCCCGGCTTCAGATTATCAGGGTTACGCAGCCACGTCCGCAGGTTGTCGTCGGTCCTATCGGCGATTCCCCCGGCAAAGACATCGCGGGTAGCGAAGTGGGTGAGATTCGGGCCGGGGAAGACCGTGCCGCCACCCTCGAAGGCCAAGGCTCGGCCCTCCTGGACGCCGTAAGCGTCCTGCCCCGTGAAGGTGTGGCACAGCACACAGCCCTTCGTAGCGAAAAGCGTCTGGCCGCGCCGCGCGGCGTCGCTCTCGACGGTGGCCGGCGGCATGAGCTGCCCTTCTGTCCAACGCTCGTAGCCCGCCATGTCGTGCGCGACGACGATGAACTTCATCTGCCCATGGGCCACGCCGCACAACTCAGCGCATTGGCCCTCGAAGACCCCTTCCTCGTGGGCGATAAACCACATCTTGTTGTCCCGCCCCGGCACGACGTCCGTCTTGCCCGCCAGTTTCGGTGTCCAGAAGCTGTGAATCACGTCCGTCGAGATCAGGTTCATCACCACCGCGGTGTTGGTGGGGATATGCATCTGGTTGGCCGTGGTGATGCCGAGCGCGGGGTAGCGGAACTCCCACCACCACTGATGGCCGATAACGTCGACTACGAGATGCGGGTTGTCGGCGCCGGCCCACTCGACGAGCTCCGCTCCCGTAGGCGCGTTCTGCTGCTCAGCGATGGTGAGGTACGTCGGTATCGCGATAGCAAGGAGGATGAAGAACGGGATGATGGTCCAAGTGAGCTCCAGCTTGGCGTTCCCATGGACCTGCTCGGGCAGTTGGCTGTCGTCCTGGTCTTTCTTCCGGCGGAAGCGGAAGATCGAATAGATCAGCGCGCCTTCGACAATGACGAAGACTGCGGCGGCGATCCAGAAGATCAGCCAGAAAAGGTTGAGCTGTTGCGCGGCAAGCGGCCCTTTGGGGTCGAACGTCGACTGCGGGGCCGTCGAGCACGCGGCGACGGCCACGACAAGGAGCAGGGCGATGGGGAGTAACTGGAGAAGCCGCCGTAGAACGGGCCTAAGGGACGCCCTGCGGGCGGGCGTGTCCGGTTCTGAGAGGAATGCGGGTTCTGGCAAGAATACGGGCCTGGGATGTCGCGGCTGAACCGTCGGTCGAAGGCCGGATTTACTTCTGGAATCCGTGCGGAATCCTACAACCGCCCAGCCTTCACTGTCAAGGGTTTGTACCTATTATCACAAATGGGAACGGGCCCGTCGAGGGCGGCTTGGAGCAGCGTCCTGAGCGCCGCGGCTAGAGCCCGAGACGCTCCGCGACGCGCTCGCGGTGGAGGTTCGCGCTCCCGAAGAGGACTTCCCCCATCTTGCCTCGCCGCGAGTAGAGCGGCATGGGGTGCTCTTCCGAGAAGCCGATGGCTCCGTGGACCTGATGTCCGCCCGACATGACCGTCCGCGCGGCGTCGCTGACGTACGCCTTCGCCAGCGAGACCTCCAACTCGGCCGCAAGGCCTTGGGACAGCGTCCAGGAGGCCTCGTAGGTGATGTACTGGGCGCCGTCCACCTCCGCCGCCATGTCGGCGATGCGGTGCCGGACGGCCTGAAAGGTGGCAATGGGACGGCCGAACTGCACCCGTGTCTTGGCGTACTCAGTGGTGAACTCCAGGACCTTCCGCATGGCCCCGGAGAGGTAGGCACAGGTGGCGACCGCACCGCGGGCCAAGGTGTGTTCGAGTACGGGCCACGCGCCGGGGCCCGAGCGCAGCGCGTTCCCTTCCGGGACCCGTGCGCCGGCAAAGGTCACGTGGCAATGGTGGTCCTCGGCGGTGGTGCGTAGATGCGTCGTCTCGACGCCCGGCGTTTTGGCGTCGACGACGAGCCAGACCGGCTCCCCGGCCTCCTCGTCGAACGCGAAGACGACAATGTCGTCGGCGGCATGGGCGTACTGGACAAAGTGCTTGACTCCATCAAGCACGAAGACGCCGCCCTCACGCTTCGCGGTGACGGCGGGCAGCTCCCGCCGGTAGCCGATGTCGAGCTTGCCCGGCTCGGCGATCGCCGCCGTCAGCAACCGGTCGCCCTTCGCCGCCGAGCGGAGATAGCGCGCCTTCTGATCGTTGCTCCCAGCTTCGAGAATAATCATGCCGCCGAGCAGGACGGCTGCGACGTAGGGCAGGGGCGCGACGCTGTAGCCGATCTGCTCGACGACAAGGTACGCGTCGAACAGCGAAAGCCCCTCCCCTCCGTGCTGCTTGGGGAAGGGGAGGCCCAGCCAGCCCAGGCCGGCGGCCTTGCGCCACAGATCGGGAGGATAGCCTCGTTCGTCGTCCTCCATGGCGCGCGCCAGGTCGAGCGGCGCCTCGCGGCTAAGGAAGTCCCGCGCCTGCTCGCTGAGCATGCGCTCGTGTTCGTTCAGCGTTACGTCCATGCCGGTAGTCTTGCTTCCTTGCCCAGGCCGCGTTAGCGGGGCAGTCCGAGCCCGCGCACCGCGAGTTGGTCCTTCTGTATTTCCAGCGTGCCCGCGGCGATGGTCGAGGAGATGCCGTCGCGCCACGACGATTCCACCAGCCCGTCGAACGGCGCCGGGCCGGGCTCTTCCCCCGCGATGCGCCCGTAGGGGCCGAGGACTTCCATCGCCAACTCCGTCGCGTGCTGCGTCATCGTCGAGTTGTGAATCCTTGTCAGCGACGAGATGGCCGGGCCGGGGACCTCCTCCCGCGCGACGAGCGAGGCGAGGCGGTAGTTCAGCGCGCGCGCCACCCGGTGGCGCACGTAGACGTCGGCGAAGCGTTGCCGCAGCACGGGGTCTTTCGCCAGCGGCTCGCCGCCGGCCTCCGTCGCCTTTGCGTAGCGCATGGCCCGTTCCAGGTCCCACCACGCCGACTGATAGCGTGGCTGGCCGATGCGCTCGAAGTTGAGCGCGGCGGTGATCACGCCCCAGCCCTGGTTCTCCTCGCCGAGCATGCAGGAGCGGGGGACGCGGACGTCGTCGTAGAACACCTCGTTCAGGTGCACGTCGCCGCCCATGCTCTCGATAGTGCGGATAGTGATACCCGGCGTCGTCATGTCGATGAGGAACACGGATATCCCCCGGTGCTTGGGAGCCTCGGGGTCGGTGCGGGTGAGGAGGAAGACGTACTCGGCGCGGCGGGCGTAGCTCGTCCAGATCTTCTGGCCGTTGATCACGTAGTCGTCGCCGTCGCGCACGGCGCGGCATTGGAGGGAGGCGAGATCAGATCCTGCGTCGGGTTCGCTAAAGCCCTGGCACCACTCCACGTCGCCCGCGCTGATCTTGCCGAGATGAAGCGCCTTCTGCTCCTCCGTGCCGAACAGCATGATGCTGGGGCCGATCCAGTTGAGGTTCATGTACTGGGAGCCGCGCGGCTCGCCGTACTTCGCCATCGCCTCCTTGAAGATCACCTGCGCCCAGATGGGAGCATCGGCGCCGCCGTACTCCTTGGGCCATGCCATGGTGAGCCAGCCGTTGGCGCCGAGCTTCTTGCAGAACTCGCGGGTATAGTCCCAGCCCCGCTCGCCGCTGTGCCACATCCCCCGCCACCAGTCGGGGATCTCGTCCTGCAGGAACGTTTCGAGCTCGTCCCGAAACGCCTCGTCCCCGTCAGTCCAAGAAAAGTCCATGGACAACCTAGACTTCGACGGCGGGGCCGACGGCGCGAACGGATTCGGGGACGCGGGCGGCGAAGGACTCGAAGTTCTCCGCAAACATGCGGACGAGGCGGCGGGCCTGCTCGTCGTAGGCGCCCTTGTCGGCCCACGTCGAGCGCGGGTTGAGCACGTCGGAGGGGACGTCGGGACAGGTCGTGGGCGTTTCGAGCCCGAACATCGGATCAGCGACGTATTCGACGCTGTCGAGCCCGCCGTTGAGGATGGCGCGGAGCATGGCGCGCGTGTTGTCGATGTCGAGGCGGCTGCCCACGCCGTAGGGCCCGCCGGTCCAACCCGTGTTCACCAGCCAGACGCTCGCGCCGTGCTTGATGATCTTCTCCCGCAGCATGTCGGCGTAGACCACCGGGTCTTGGGCCATAAAGGGCGCCCCGAAGCACGGGCTGAACGTGGCCTGCGGCTCGATGATGCCGCGCTCTGTCCCCGCCACCTTCGCGGTGTAGCCGGAGAGGAAGTAGTAGACCGCCTGATCGACGGAGAGCTTCGACAGCGGCGGCAGCACGCCGAAGGCGTCGGCCGTAAGCATGATGACGTTGGCGGGGCAGCCCGCCTCGCCCGAGGGGGCGACGTTGGACATGAAGGTGATGGGATAGGCGCCGCGGGTGTTCTCGGTGCGGGATTCGTCGTCGAGGTCGAGGCGGCGGGTCTCAGGGTCGATGATAACGTTTTCGAGCACGGTGCCGAAGCGCCGCGTGGTTCCGTAGATCTCTGGCTCGGCCTTCTCCGAGAGCCGGATCACCTTGGCGTAGCAGCCGCCCTCGAAGTTGAACACGCCCTCGTCGCTCCACCCATGCTCGTCGTCGCCGACCAGGGCGCGGTCGTGCGTCGTCGAGAGCGTCGTCTTGCCCGTGCCGGAGAGCCCGAAGAAGATCGCCACGTCGCCGCCCTCGCCTACGTTGGCGGAGCAGTGCATGGGAAGGACGCCCCGGCCGGGAAGGACGTAGTTCATGAAGCTGAACACCGACTTCTTGATCTCGCCGGCGTACTTGGTCCCGGCAATGAAGACCTCGCGCGAGCCGAAGTTGAGCGCGATGCAGGCGTCGGACCGCGTACCGTCGATCTCCGGCTCCGTCTGGAAGTTCGGCGCGTGCACCACGGTGAGGGCGGGCTCGTGGGAACACAGATCCTCCTCGGACGGTGTGATGAAGAGGCTGCGGGCGAACATTGCGTGCCAGGCGTTCTCGGTGATCACGCGCAGGGCGACGCGGTAGCGCGCGTCGGCCCCGACGAACAGGTCTTGGACGAAGAGCTCGCGCCCTTGCAAGTAGGCGAGGATGCGGCGGCGCAGCGCGCCGAACGTCTCCTCGCTCATCGCCACGTTCACGTCGCCCCACCACACCAGCTCGGTCGAGGAGGGCTCGTCGACGATGAACTTGTCGTTGGGCGACCGGCCGGTATATTGGCCGGTGTTGACGACGAAGGGGCCTTCCTGCGCGACAATCCCTTCGCCGCGGCGAAGGGCGTGCTCGTACAGAGCGGGAACGGAGAGGTTGTAGTGGACCGCGCCAGGGTAGAGAACCCCCTGGCGTTCCAGGCCGTAGGTTTGTTCCTTGGTTGACATGGCGATGGTGGACTTCTCGATGCGGGCGCGCGGATAGCGCGGTACAAAGTGCTCGCTAGGGTACCCCAACCAGCGCCAGCCGCCAACCGGAAAACCCGGCCTGCGTTATACTTCGGCCTGCTTCAGGTCCGCCGCCTCCGGAGGCCCGGCGCAGCCGTGGCCCGCGTCGCGCGGGAGGGGAAGGAACGCGCTCATGCTCATCGTCGATTGCCACATGCACATTGGGGACCTTAGCGCCGCGCTCGCCGACGGCGCTTCACACGCCCTCACGATGAGCGTCGAGGAAGAGCGCGCGCAGCGGGTCGTCCGGCTCGTCGATTCGGGCGCCGACTGGGCGATCATCCAGCCGGCGCACTCCTACCTCAGGCCGGACGGGATCAAGGACACCATGCGAGTCAACGACGGCATGGCCGAATACCGCGCCGGCGACCCGGAGCATTTCCCGGTGGCGCTGGGAACGGTCGAGCCGCTGCACGGAGAGCGCAGCCTGGAGGAGATCGACCGCTGCAAGCACGAGCTCGGCCTCGACGGGCTAAGTTGGCACCCACGGCTCCAAGGCGTCTTCCTCGACAATCCCTGGATGCGGCCCTATCTGAAGCGGATGTCCGAGCTGGGCCTGGTCCCCATCCTGCACTGCAACGCCGAGTCGAAAATGGAGGCCTCGTGGCGGCTCCAGAAACTCGCCTTCGAGTTCCCCGAGATGACGTTCCTGGGGTTTGACTCCTTCTGGTCGTACGAGCGTTCCATGGAGACGCTGCACCTGGCGGCGCACACCCCGAACGTCCTTTGGGACACGGGGGGGCCGCTGGGCTTCCACATGATCGAGCGGTTCGTGCAAGAGCACGGCTCGGAAAAGTTCACCTACAGCGGCGAGGCGGCCTATGCCTCCCAGCCGGTGCGGGGCGGGGGCGGCAAGCCTCGCCTCCTCCAGCAGATTCTTGACGCCAACATCAGCGATCAAGACAAGGCGAACATCCTCGGCGGGAACGCCGCGCGGCTCTTCGGCAAGGCGTAGCCCCTAGACGGCGCTAGTAGAACACGTTCGCCGCGTCGAGGCGGTCGATCTCTTCCTCGGGCATGCCGAGCACTTCGCGAAAGGCGAAGTCGTTGTACTGGCCGACCATCGTTCCCGGCAGGCGTATCTGCCCCGGCGTCTTGCTCAACTTCCACGGCATCCCGTAGATCTTCTGCTTGCCGAGGGGATGGTCGACGTCGATCCAGTCCTCGCGGGCCTTGTAGTGCCGGTCGTCGAAGACCTCTTTTTGGTTGAGCGAGGGGAAGGCGGCGACACCGGCCTTCTGCAGCGTCCGCGTGACTTGGAAGTGCGTCTTGCTCTTGGTCCACGCCGCGATGATCTCGTCGAGGGCGTCGTGGTTGATTTGCCGCAAGTACTGATCGGCGAACCGGTCGTCCTCGGCGAGTTCGGGGCGCTCCATCGCGGCGCAGAGAGCGCGCCACTCGTCCTCCGTCTTGACGGCGATGGTCACCCACTTGTCGGCGCCCTTGCTTGGGTAGACGCCATGGGGGGCCATCATCTCGTCGCGGTTGCCCAAGGGCGGGGAATGGCGCTTGTTGAAGACCCACTCCATCATCGGCCCACCGACAATCGTGGCCGCCGCCTCCCACTGGGCGAAGTCGATGTGCTGGCCCTCGCCGGTGCGGGCGCGGTGGCGGATGGCGGCGAGTACCGCGAACGCGCAGTAGATGCCCTGCAGCGGGTCCATGATGGTGGTGTTGGCCGCCTGCGGCCGGCCGAGCTCGGGGTAGCCCTGGTTAAAGTCGATGCCGGCCATGGCGGAGACGACACCGCCGTAGGACACGAGATCGGAGCGGGGACCGTCCTTACCCGCCGCCGAGGCGGAGATCATAATGAGGTCGGGGCGCAGCGCGCGCAGCTCCTCGTAGCCCATGCCGAACTTGCCCATCACCTTGGGCGAAAAGTTCTCGATCACCACATCGCAGCTCTTGATGAGATCCTTGGCGAGCCGCTGCCCCTCCGCGGTCGAGATGTCCAGGCTAATGCCGCGGTAGTTGCGGAAGGTGTTCGCCGCGTAGAGGCTCTCCAGGGGCTGTTGCCCCTTCTCCTTTGCAAGCTCCTCGTCCATGTACGGGGGCAGGATGCGGATCACGTCGGGGCGGTTGCGTGTCTCGACCTTGAACACCTCGGCGCCCATGTCGGCGAGGATGTGCCCCATGAGCGGGGCCACCCAGACCCAGCCGAAGTTGGCGACGCGGAGGTTGCTGAGCGGCAGGACGGACATTCGACAGTCTCCGTGGGCGGCGGCCCCGCTAGATGATCCCCGTTCGCCGCAGGTCGGTGAGGTCCACGCCGCTGAAGCCGTAGCGCCCGCCGAGAATCTCGACGTTGTGCTCGCCGAGCGTAGGCGCGGGGCGGCGCAGAGCCCACGGCGTCTTGCTCATCACGAAGGGCCGCCCCGGGACCTTGACGGGGCCGACCTCGGGCTGGTCGTACTCGGCGAAGAAACCGCGGGCGTTGAGGTGCGGGTCGTTGGCCACGTCCTCGGAGTTGTTCACCGGGCCGGAGGGCACCTTGTTCGCCTGCAAAACCTCGAAGATCTCCTTCTTGGTACGCTCCTCGAACCAGGGCTCCGCCATCAGGCGGATCTCCTCGGAGTATTCGCGCAGGTTCCACATTGGGATGTCGAAGATGGGGTTGACGGCCCATTCGGGGCTCCCCATCGCCTTGACGAAGCTCTGCCACTGGCTCTTCTCAAGCAGCATGAGCGCCATATGCCCGTCGGCGCAGGGATGGATCCCCGTGGGGAAGCTGGTCATCCGCGACTCACCGGCACGCACGCCCCACTCCCCCGTCATGTGATAAACCGAGATGAGCTGGTAGCCCATGATGTGGCAGGCGAGAACGTCGGCCTGGGAGAGATCGACGTGCTGCCCCTCGCCGATCATGTCGCGGGCGAGGACGGCGATCATCGTGGCCACGGCGGCGCAGAGCGCGCCCCAATGGTCGGCGTGATACCAAGCGGCCCGCAGCGGAGCGCGGTCCGGCTCGCCCATGTAGCGGTGCGCCACGCCCGAGGCGTTCCACGCCGTCAGATCGTAGCCCTTGTACTTGCTGTACGGCCCCGTCTCGCCGAAGACAGAGATCGACGTCATGACCAGGCCGGGGTTGATCTCGCTCAGCTTCTCGTAGGTGAGGCCCAGCGACTTCATGACGCCGGGCTGCTGGTTCTCGATCAAGATATCCGCGTCGGCCACGAGCGCGTTGAATATGTCTTGCCCCGTGGCGGTCGAGGGGTCGAGTGTCACGCTCCGCTTGTTGGCGTTCATGTAGATGAACAGGCCGCTGCGGTCGACGTGGGGGAGGTCGTCGGGGAAGGGGCCGTAGCGGCGCGACTCGTCGCCCACCTTGGGCCGCTCGACCTTGATCACGTCGGCGCCAAGGTCGGCGAGCAGCTTCCCGCAGAACGGCGCGGAAACGAAGTCGCCGAACTCGACGACTTTGAGCCCGTCGAGCGCCATCGGGGTCATACGCTGCGCTCTCCTTCAGGCCAATGCCTGGCGTGGCCGGTGGTCATCATCACTACGTCAGCCTATGTCAGCGCCACGCCCGGCGCTGGATTAGGTCGGCCATCTTATCGAGCTTGGCCTCCTTCGCGGCGCTGCCAGAGGCTTTCTTGCCTTTCTTGCCTTTTTTCTTGCTTGTTTTCTTGGACTTCTTGCTCATAGGCCCTCGATTTTACCGGTCCTGGCGTGGCACGACTGGCATTAATTGCGCTCTCGCGGATCAATCGCGCGGCTTCCTTGATAGAGGAGCCCAACCGGCCGCACAGGATATCAAGGTTGTGCTTGCCGAGCAGAGGGACCCGCCCCTCAGGCGCCGCGACCCAGCTTGGCCTGCGCACCAGAATACTCCAGGCGTCCAGCGGCGGGGTGATCGACGGCCTCGAAGAAGCCCCGCCCCTCCTAGCGAACAGCCGCGCAATCGTCAATACTGAGACGTCAACTCCGGCAGCAGGGACATTGTGACTGAAAGCAAGACCATCCAACTGAACGGCGGCGAGGCGCACTACTTCGAGGAGGGGGTAGGCGAGCCCCTCATTCTGCTACACGGCGTGCCCGGTGACGCACGTGTGTGGCGGTACAACCTCGACGTGCTGGCACTGAACCTTCGGGTGCTCGCCCTCGATCTCCCCGGCTGGGGACGCAGCGCGTGCGCCAACGGCTTTGAAAGCTCGCTAGAGCGGCTTGCGGCGCACGTCCTAGAATTCTCGCAGGCGCTGGGCTTGGACACGGTGGCCCTGGCGGGCAACGGCGCGGGCGCCTCGATCGCGCTCCAGTTCGCGCTCACTCACCCCACGAAGACACGCGCCCTAGTGCTCTCCGGCGCGCCGGCGGCCTCGACGGCGACGCCGCTCAACCTGTCGCCGCCCTCCGGATTCGTCGCCCGCGAGGCGTTCAAGCGCGGCGCCAAGGGTGCGATGAAGCGCCTGTTCCAGGAAGGCTACGGGGAGCCCAAGCGCGTGGACTCCTCAATCGTCGGCGCCTTCGCACGCTCACTCGGGACGGGGACCGCAGTCACCGCCCTCGCCCAATTGCACGAATCGCTGGTGGCGCGGCTGGGCGCGTTGGAGTCGGAGTTGCGGCGCATCCAAGCGCCGGCGTTGATCGTCCACGGAGGCAAGGACCGGTTCTGCTCCCGCGCCGACGCCGACCGCCTCGCCTCGCTGATCCCCGACGCCGTCATCGTCCCGGTCGAGCAGGCGGGCCACTTCTGCCACGAGGAGAACCCCGCGGGGTACAACAACGCGGCCCTCGACTTCCTGCACCGCGCGCTCCACGTCACGGACGGGGCCTAGCGCGTGCGGCTCGTAAGCTGGAACGTCAACGGCGTCCGGGCTGCCTACCGCAAGGGCTTCGCCGAGTGGCTCGGCGCCGAGCGGGCCGACGTGATTTGCCTGCAGGAGACAAAGGCGCACCCCTCGCAGGTCGGCCCCGAAATCGTCCAGCCGGCGGGGTTTCATTCCTGCTGGAGCTCGGCGGAGCGCAAGGGGTACAGCGGCGTGGCGGTCTACTCCCGCGTCGAGCCACGGTCGTGGACACGCGGGCTGGGCCTCCCCCGGTTCGACGCCGAGGGACGGCTAATCGAGGCCGACTTCGGCGCCTTCATCCTCTTCAACGTCTACTACCCCAACGGCGGGATGGGGCCGGAGCGCCTGGCCTACAAGCTCGACTTCTACGACGCCTTCCTGGAGCGGGCCGAGGCGCTGCGGGCGCAAGGGCGCGAGCTCGTGGTCTGCGGCGACTACAACACGGCCCACCGCGAGATCGACCTCGCCCGGCCCAAGGAGAATGCGACGGTCTCCGGCTTCCTTCCTGAAGAGCGTGTTTGGCTCGACAAGCTGGAGGGGCTGGGTTATGTCGATACGTTCCGGCGGTTCTGCGGCGACCCCGGACGGTACACCTTCTGGGACATGAAGTCCCGCGCCCGCGATCGCAACGTGGGCTGGCGCATCGACTACTTCTGGGTGACACCGGGCCTGGTTCCCGCCCTCGTCTCGGCGAGCATCGACGCGTCGGTGATGGGATCGGACCACTGCCCCATCGCGATCGAGCTTGACCTCGACGCCGTGTAACCCGCTACCGGCCGAGGCGCTCCTCGGCGTCGGGTGGGGCCTCCTGAGGCAGGCCTTCGGCACCGTCGACGCCCTCTCCGAAGAACGTCCTGCCGAACGATGCTTCGAGCAGCCGGTGCGCCTTGAACGCTAGGCCCGTCATGAGGCCTGCCGCGGCGGCAATGACAAAGATCGGTATGACGATGGCGAGGCCGCCGAGCTTGAAGAGCTCGAAGAAGAAGGGCACCGTCCACAGCGCCAGGAAGACGATGACCAACACGGACACGCCGCTGCCGGCGGCGGCGAGCATCCGGTCCGTCGGCCCCGAACCCGGCGGCAGTAGGCGGGCCGCCACGGCCACGCTGAGCGATTGCAGGGAACGCCAGATGGCGAGGACCGAGGGCACCGAGAAAACCATGACGGCCGCGCCGGCGATTAGGCCCACCATGCCTCTTCCGATCCTCTCGCCAAAGAAGCTCGTTTCCACGGCATCCCCGATCGAGTGCAGGATGAAGGCACCGACAGTGACGAGGACGATGATAATCGCCACGTTCAGCCCAAGATTGCGCAACGGCCCCCGCACCTCTTCCCTAGGGACACCCGCCATGCGCCGCGGCCGCACTCCCTCTCCGAAGACCTGGACGCTGTTCACCAGCGCCTTGACCCATGCCGGAGCGTAGCGCCTGAGGACATCCGCCGTCTTCTCCGAAGAATTGAAGATGAAGGGGTAGGCGACCGACGTAAACGCCGTCGCTATAGTCACGACGGGAAAGAGCGCCGCCCCCACGACGCCTTGGGCCACGCCGACGTTGGCGATAGCGAGGGAAAACTCGCCGATCTGCGGGGTACCCGTCCCCACCGCGAGGGCCTCGCGGCCCCGATAGCCCGCGAACAGCCCCCCAGCCGAGTTCGCGACGACTTTGCCGACGATGAACACTGCGGCCACTGCGGCAGCGGGTCCTATGTAGTCAGCCACGTCCCGCATGTCGACCAGCATCCCGATGGAGACGAAGAAGATGGCGGCGAACATGTCGCGGATCGGGTTGATGGCGACGCCGATTCGGTTCGCGTGTCTGGTGTCCCCGAGCACCGTGCCGATGAGGAAGGCCCCCGCCGCTGCCGAAACGCCGAGTTCCACACCAAGCAGCGCCAGACCGAACATCATGCCCAGACTCGCGATGAGCAGTATTTCGCGGGACCCGAAGTCCGCCACGAGGTCGATGAGTCGCGGCGCGATGATCGCCCCGAACACCAGGGCAGCGATGGAGAAGAGAGCGAGCTTGCCGACCAGCCACCCAACGTCGCTGATCGTGCCTGCCCCAGTCGTGGCGACCCCCGAGAGGACCGCCAGCAGCAGCACCGCCGCGAAGTCTTCGACGATGAGCAGGCCGACGATGAGACGCCCTCTCCTCCCGTGAAGCTGGCCCGCGCCCTCGAGCACCTTAATCAGGATGGCCGAGGAGCTTATCGCCATCGTCGCCCCGAGGAAGATGGCCTCCGTTCCATTCCACCCAAAGAGCAGCCCCAAGCCGTAGCCCAAGGAGATCATCACGCCGATCTCAAACGCGCCGATGAAGAGGATGATGATGCCCAGCCGCCGGATTCGCTCCCATCCGAACTCCAAGCCCAGCGAGAAGAGAATCAGGACCAGCCCGAGGTCGGCGAGCAGACGGATCGTGTCGATATCGCCGATGGAGGGCCAGGCGAAGGTGTAGGGGCCGATGAGTACGCCCGCGAGCAAATACCCCAAGATCGGGGGAAGGCCGAGCCGCCGAAAGAGTACGAGTGCAGCAGCCGCCACCACCATGATGATGGCGAAATCTCGGACCAGACCGGCTTCGTGGACGACTTCAGTCATAGAGATGGGCCGGCGGCCTCACAGGTCCGGCCCTACCATGATACGCGACGGCGTAGCCCCCCGATTCCTCCGCCAACTGCCCCTCCCGGCTTCGTTGGGCGAGGGCGTGCGAGAAAAAAAGAGAGGGCGTCCGAATGGACGCCCTCCCACTAAGGCCGTGTATCGTCTGCGAAGTTAAGCGTCTTGGATTCCGTCGAGCACCTTCTCGGCGACGTCGTCCTCGACCCAAGCCTTCCACACGTCATTGTTCTGGAGCCACCATGCGGCGACGTCGGCGTATTCGCCCTCGGTCTCACCGAGGTAGTTGGCCGCTTGGACGAAGGATGCCGCGCTGAATTCCCACTTTTCCAGCAATGCGACAATCTCAGGAGCTTGCTCGGCGATGTCGCTCCGCATCGCGATGAGAATCTCGCTGGTCGCATAGGCGCAGCCCTTGCCCGCGCCCCAGCACGCCTCGCTGTATGCCGGCTCTTCGAGGACGTAGAAGCCGTCGAACTCCGTTTCCAGCCGGTTGCTCAACGACGTCGGGCCCCAATAGTAGAAGAGGATGTCGTCGCCCTTCTCGTACGACCCGAGAATCTCCGCGTCGAGCGCCGCGTTGGAGCCCGGATCCTGGGTCTGGACGGAATCACTCAACCCGTAGGCCTCGATCTTCTGCTCGTTCACGTCCGCGCACGACCACCCCGAGATGCAGCCCAGCGCCCGCGCCTTGCCGTTGCTGTCCGGCGTGACGAAGAGCTCCATGTACTCGGGCTTCTTCAGGTCTTCGACGCCGACCAAGCCCGGATTCGCGTCTTTCGTGTACTGCGGGATGATGAAGCTGCTCTGCCAGTTGTCGGCCAGGCTCTTACCCAGGTTTTGGATGTTGCCCTCAGCAAGCGCCGCCTGCCAGGCTTCGGCCTGGTTGGGGAGCCAGATCTCCATGGTGATGTTCGTGTCGCCTCTGTTGAGGGCCTCGAACATCGGAATCGTGTCGCCGTAGACGGCTTCGGTCGTGTAGCCGTAGCCGTGCTCGGCGATCTGCCGCACGATCGCGTTCTGGATCTGTGCGCTGTCCCAACTCAAGTCCGAGAAGATCAGCGTCGGCTTCTCTTCCTCGCCGCCACACGCTGCCACAACCATGACAAGCGCCGCGGCGATCGCCAACAGCATTCCTCCGATTCTCATTCGTCTCTTACTCAATAGGTCCACCTTCCTCCTGTTGTGATTACCACCGGTTTTCTTCTGCATGCGATGGCCCATGCATCATTGCCTCATTGCTTGGTCCCGGACGGGGCCTAGCGGTGTTCTCCCATCAAAGCATCCTGCCGTTCCCTTGCCGCCGCTTGAGTAATCCGGTCGATGATGATCGCCAGCACCACGATGCCGGCGCCGCCGAGGAAGGCCGTTCCCGGCTGGAAGCGGTTCAGCGCACGGAGCACGTCCTCTCCCAACCCACCCGCGCCCACCAGCGCGGCGATGACGACCATAGCCAGCGCCATCATCGTCGTCTGATTGATGCCCGCCATGATCGTCGGAACGGCCATCGGTATCTGGACCTTCCACAGCAATTGACGCGGCGTGGTGCCGAAGGAGCGGGCCGCCTCCACCACGTCGCCGGACACCGTTCGGATCCCCAGGTTGGTCAGCCGGATCGCGGGCGCCACCGCGTAGATGATGGTCGCGAAGATGCCCGGCACGTTGCCGATGCCGAAGAACATGACCGCGGGCACGAGATACACGAAGCTCGGCATCGTCTGCATCGCGTCGAGTACGGGGCGGATGGTCGCGTCCAGCCGGTCGTTGCGGGCGGCGGCGACGCCCACCGGCACCGCGATGGCGATCGAGAGAAGCACCGCCAGCACGATGAGCGCGATGGTCTCCATCGTGCTCTCCCACAGCCCCACGACGCCCATCAAGAACAGCGTGCCCATCGAGAACATCGCGACCAACCGGTCGGCCACTTTGTATGCGATCGCGGTTACCGCAAGGATCAGCACAGGCCAGGGCATCCAGAGGAAGAAGTCCTCGATTCTGACCAGGAACCAGAGAACCGCGTCGGCGATCGGGTCTAGGATGAAGGCACCCTCGCGGGTGGCCCAACGGATCGCATCGTCGATCTCGCCCCCAATCTCGTGCCCAATGTCGAAGGGGAACGCCATTTGGGCCCCCCAGATCGCGTTGAGCATGAAGGAGGCGATGATCACGACGGCGAGCCCGCCAAAGGCTAGGCGCGCGCCGTAGCCGCCGTCGTCCTGCCGGAACCTGGCGAACAGGCCGCCGTACTTCTCCTCAGTTGGGGACGTCACTGCCACTGATCGCCTCCTAGACCCCGCCCCGCCGCGTCCGTGTCCGCCTCGTCCGTGTCCGCTTCGTCCTCGTCCTGCCCTATGAGGTCCACCACCGCGGACCGAGTCACCTGTCCGACCAAACGCCCGTCCACGTCGATCACGGGAAGGGCGCCGGTCAAGAGATTTCGGACTGCGGGAAGGGCCGCCGAAGCCGAGAGATCGTCCGTGATCGGCGCGACGTCTTCGCGGAACGCGGAGCGCACCGTCTTGTCGCCGCGCTGGCTCGCCTCGGCAAGACTCGCGAAGCTGACGCAGCCGGCGTAACGCCCCCGCCCGTCGGTAACGAAGCCGCCCACCTCGCCGTGTTGGCCAATAGCACTCATCGCCTCTTGGGGCGACATCGTGGTCCAGAGATGCGCGGGCGGCCGCTCCATGAGGGACCGAATCGTAATGACTGTTGACTTGCGCACGTCCCGCACGAATTCTTCGATGTACTCGTCGGCCGGGTTCGCCAGAATGTCCTCGCCGACGCCCATCTGGACGACCACGCCGTCGCGCAGGATCGCGATGCGGTCGCCGAGCTTCAGCGCCTCGTTCAGGTCGTGCGTGATGAAGATAATCGTCTTCTGGAGTCGCTCCTGAATGCTGACCAGCTCGTTCTGCATCTCTCGCCGGATGAGTGGGTCGAGCGCGCTGAACGGCTCGTCCATCACAAGCACGCTGGGATCGTCGACCAGAGCACGCGCGATGCCCACCCGCTGCCGCATGCCGCCGCTAAGCGCCGAGGTCCGGTAATGCTCCCAGCCACCCAGCCCGACGAGTTCGAGCGTCTCGCGGGCGCGCTCGAGGCGTTCGGCCTTGGGAACGCCCTGCACTTCGAGTCCCCAGGCGGCGTTCTCCTCCACTGTCCGGTGGGGGAGCAGCCCGAAGTGCTGGAAGACCATCGCGGTCTTCTCACGCCGGAACTTAATGAGCGTCTCGTCGTCGTACTGGAGAATGTCCTCGCCGTCAAAGAGGATCTGGCCGAACGTCGGCTCGATCAAGCGGATCAGGGCGCGGGCAAGGGTGGACTTGCCGCTGCCTGAGAGCCCCATGACCACGAAGGTCTCGCCGGGCAGCACGTCGAAGCTAATGTCCTTGAGACCGAGCACAAGGCCAGTCTCTTCCTTGAGCTCGTCCCGGGACTTCTCCGCTAGCTCAGGAGTTAGCTCCGTAGGGGGGTTGTCGCCAAAGAGCTTCCATACACCCCGAACGCTGACTTTCGGCTCCACCGACTGTGCGGTACTCATAACGCTCTACTGTCCGTACTCCGACATGCCGCGCGAGACCAAGAGCGCGGGGTCCACCGGCATCAAGGCAGATTTCTAGACCAAGAGGCTCGCCAGCCCTCCCCTCGCGAGCCTGTTCTACCATGAGCGCAAACCTACCCTAACTTTATCGGCCAGTTCCGTCAACGTCGCTGATGCCCGCCCTTTGGCCCGCGCCGGCGGCGGCATGGAGCAAGCGGGAGGGTCACCGGAACTTGTCGTCCCGCCACCTGACCGCCTCGCGCGGCCCGTCTTCGAGCAAGCGCCGCTTCCATTCGGCGGCGGCCCGCCCCGAGTAGGCGAAGCGGTCGGCCTGGCGGGCCAACGCCTGCATCTGCTCACGGCCCATCAATTCGAGCGCCTTGTTGCACAGCGCCTTGTTCACCGCCTGCAACTCGTGGGGCACCAGGGCCATGCGGCGCGCGAGTTCGTGGGTCTCGGCCGCAAGATCGTCCGCGGCCACGGCTTTGGCCACCAGCCCGATCCGTTCCGCCGTCGCGCCGTCGATCTGATCTCCGGTGAGCATGATGATCTTCGCCCACTGCGGCCCCACCAGGTAGTTCCACATGTACGTTTGAATCGAGCCCTGCACCCGGACCGGCGGATACCCGATCTTCGCGTCGCCGGCGGCGAAGACCACGTCGCAGCTGAAGGCGAGCTCCATGCCACCGCCCAGGCAGTACCCGTGCACCTGCGCGATGGTCGGCTTCGAGACGTTCCACAGCTTGGCCCACGGATCGGGGACCTTCTGCAAGGAGTTCAACAGATCGAGCGGGGTCATGGCGGCGGGATCGACGCCGCGTTGGGCGTCGGCGAGGTCGCCGAAGTCATGGCCCGCGCAGAACGACGGCCCGGCGCCGTCGATGACGATGGCACCGACGCCCTCGTCCGTCTCGGCCTCGTCGATGGCGGCGAACAACTCCCCCTTCAGCCGCTCGCTCAACGCGTTGCGCGCCTCGGGCCGGTTGAGCGTCACGCGTCGCACGCGGTCGCGCGTCTCCGTCAGGATCGTCTCGTAGGGCATGGCTGGTTCCTCCCCACCGGCTCGTCATGAACGGCCCAGGCGCAAAAAGCCCCCGGCACTCGCCGGGGGCCTTGGTCAGGCTACGCGAGGGCGTAGAAAGCGACGGCGTTATCGCAGGTGATCGCCTTCTTCTCGTCGGCGGGTACGTTCACGAACATCTCTTCCATGAGCTGCCGGTCGTTCGGCCAATCGCAGCGATGGTGCGGGTAGTCGGTCGACCACATCATGTTCTTGATGCCGATGGCGTGCCGGTTGCGGACGGCGAAGTGCTCGCGGATGAAGGTCACCATCCAGTTGCGGTGGAAGTACTCGCTGGGCAGCAGCTTCAGGCCCGTCTTGGTCCACTTGCGGTTGCGGAAGTAGTGATCGTCCATGTGCTCCAGGAAGGAGGGCACCCATCCCGCGCCGACCTCGACGCCCGCCATCCTGAGTCCGGGGAAGCGGTCGAACGTTTCGGAAAGAATCAGGTCGGCCATGGGCTGGGATATCTGCGCGATCCCGCCGCCCATCTGGGCGAGGCCGGCGGGCCTAGCCGCCGAGACCGCCGTCGCCTTCGCCGAACCCTTGGCCCGCGCGCCGGTGTGAATCCCCGCGTGCAGGTGGAGGATCATGTTCTCGGCCTCGGCGGCCTCCCAGAAAGGATCGTCGGCGGCCGAGACATGGTCGTTGCCCGAGGGCCACGTCGAGCAGATCACGCCCTTGAAGCCGTGCGCCTTGGCCTGTTTCATCGCCGCGATATTGGCCTCAACGCCGAGGTTCGGCATCTGCGCGATGCCGATCAGCCGGCCGTGGTCGGCGGCGCAAAAGTCGTCGTAGAGCCAGGTGTTGTACGCCTCGACTCCCGCCTGATGAAAGCCGTCGTCCTCGTTGAGCATGAAGTAGCGCACGGTGCGCTGCGGCGGGAAGAGGACCTCGGCGTCGACACCGTCGACGTCCTGTTCGTCCAGCCGGTCCTTGCCGGTGAAGCAGCCGGGGTTGATCTGATCGTACTTGACGCCGTGCCAGCCGTTGTCGTCGTAGCTCTTGCCGGCCCACATCGTGACGTTGCCGATGCCCGCCGGCGGCGTCCCCGGCTCGTACTGCCAGCCGTCGCCCCCAAGCGGGTCCTTCACCAGTTTCGGCGCGCGGTCGTGGTATTTTTTGGGCAAGAAGCGCTCCCACAGGTCGGGCGCCTCGATCACATGCCCGTCCGCGTTGACGACGTGATACTCCCTAGCCATAGTCCCCTCTCCTTTTACAAGGCCGTCCCACGCTCCCAAGCGCCGGACGCGGCTACGGTATGCAGCGCCGCCCACGGTGTCAAATCGCCCCGGACTCAGCCTCGCCGCGCTTGCCCCGTAGCGTATAAAGGAGGCACGCGGAGCGCAGCGGGGAGGCATACGATGATCCAAGCCCACGACCACACCAGCATGACCGTCGGCGACATGGACGTGATGCTTGCCTTCTACCGCGACCACTTCAACATGAAGGTGTTGAAGCTGATCGAGAACAAGAACGACGGCGAGCGTGCCAAGGGTTCCGGCTTCGAGGGGCTGCACATGAAGATCGCGCACCTCGCGCTCGGCGGCTTCGTCCTCGAAATGGTCGAGTACGTGAACAGGAAGGGTGCGAAGCTCGACATGCGGCCCACCAACATCGGCTCACACCATATGGGCTTCGTCTGCGACGACATCCACGCCACCTACGAAGCGATGATCGCCAAGGGCATCCGGTTCAAGTCGCCGCCCTACGGCTGGGGCGGGGACTCGGCGACGAACTGCTACGGTGTGGACCCCGAGGGCAACCGCTTCGAGCTCATGGACCGCCCCACGAATCGCTAGCGAAGCGCGGGGAAGACCTCCTCGGACAGCCGGCGCATGAACGCCATCCTATCCGGAACGAGTTGGGTGACGATAAGGTTGGTCGCGCCGGCGGCGGCAATCTCGCGGAAACGCTCGACCATGAGGTCAGGGGGGCCGCACACGCTGAAGCGCCGTCCTAGAAACTCGTAGAGGTCATACTTCTCGACAAGGGCGCCGTTATGCGTCCCCATCTTGGCGTGCTCGCTGGAATCGTATTCCCGCACCAGGCCGAGGACACGCTCCCGCAGGTCGTCGGGGACGAACTTGCCATCGAGCCCATTGCGGAACGTCTTGTTGCCGCCGGCGAGCGTCCATCCCAGACCGCGCCACGCAGTCTCCTCCGACGAGGCGAAGTAGGGCTTCACCATCCACCACATCTCGATGTCGGCGGGGTCGCGACCGGCTGCCTCGGCGCCGGCCCGTACGCGGGCGATACTGTCCGTGATCACCTCAGGGGTTATCCCGTTGCCGACGATCACGCCGTCGGCAATCCGGCCGGCGAGGTCGAGCATGCGCGGCCCTTCGGCGGAGAGCCAGAGCGGCACGGGCTCGGTGGGCCATTTCATGCTGATCGGTCGGCCGTTCCATTCGGCCTCCCCGCCGGCGCAGAGCGTCCTGAACGTCTCGCCGTAGGCGGCGAGCTCGGCGACGGTGGCGGCGCGCGTCCCGATGTTGCGCAGGGCGCTATCGCCCGTGCCCAAGCCGAAAAAGGCGCGGCCGCCCGCGATCTGCTGCACGCTGGCCATCCCTCCGGCAACAACCGCGGGATGGCGGGTCATCGGGTTGGTCACCATCGGACCAATGCGGGCGCGGCTGGTGTGCTCCGCCGCGAGCGTGAGCGCGACGAACAGGTCGCCCCAAAGGTTCTGCGAGTCGCCATAGCCGATGGCGTCGAAGCCGAAGCCGTCGGCGGCGCGCACCCACTCCACGAACTCGCCGAAGTCCTCCGCGTAGCACACCGTAGCGAACTTGACGAGCGGCGCGACGGCGGACTTGCTAGACATTAGGCGTTAGGCCAGGTGTTTGTAACGCTGGACAAGCTGACGCGCCATGACGGTGCGCTGGATCTCGTTGGTGCCCTCGCCGATGATCATCAGGGGGGCGTCGCGGAAGTAACGCTCGACGCCGCCCTCCTTGATGTAGCCGACGCCGCCGTGGACGCGGAGCGCCTCCAGCGCGACTTCCATCGCCGTCTCGCTGGCGAAGAGCTTGGCCGCGCCCGCTTCCAGGTCGCAGCGCTCGCCGGCGTCCTTCTTGGCGGAGGCCTGCTCGACAAGGAGTCGCGAGGCTTCGATCTTGGTGTACATATCGGCGAGCTTGATCTGGATCGCCTGATGCTGCGCGATGGGGACGCCGAAGGTGTGGCGCTGCTGGGCGTAGGCCATCGCCTTCTCGAAAGCGGCGCGCGCGACGCCCACGCCGCGGGCGGCCACGTTGATCCGGCCCAGTTCGAGGCCGGTCATCATCTGTTTGAAGCCCTGGCCCTCCTGCCTGCCGATCAGGTTGCCCGCCGGAACGTGGAAGTCGTCGAAGATGAGCTCGGTGGTGTCGATCCCCCGGTAGCCGAGTTTCTCCAGATGCCGCCCGTGGGTGAAGCCGGGGCCGCCCTTCTGCATGATGAAGCAGCTGATGCCCTTGTAGGGGGGCTGGACCTGCTTGTCCGTCTTGGCCAGGACGGCGAAGGTGTCGCCGTGCTCCCCGTTCGTGATCAGCATCTTCGTGCCGTTGACCACGTAATCGTCGCCGTCGCGCACCGCCGAGGTCTGGATCGCGGCCACGTCGGAGCCGCAGTTGGGCTCGGTGAGAGCGATCCCGCCGCGGAACTCGGCGGTGGCCATCTTGGGCAGGAGGTGGCGCTTCTGGTCTTCCTCGCCGAACAGCTCGACGATGTGGGCCATGATCAGATGCGAATTGATGATGCCCGCCACGCTCATCCAGCCGGCGGTGATCTCCTCGATCACCTTGGCGTAGGTGAAAGAGTTCAGCCCCATCCCGCCGTACTCCTCGCCAATCGTGCAGCCGAAGAGGCCGAGTTCCTTCATCTTTTCCACGATCTCAAACGGGTAGGCGTCGGCGTGCTCCATCTCGGAGGCCACGGGCTCGATGTCCCGTTTCACAAAGTCGCGCACCATCGTCACGACCTGTTTCTCTTCGTCCGTCATCTCTTTCGTCGTCATGGAAAGCCTCCCGTGGGTTGCGCGCGCCGTGAAGGAATCAAGCGCGGGACTCAATGGTAGCAGCGCGGCTTTCCTGAACGCAACGGAAAACGGCGGTCCCTGAGGGATGGTATTCCCGCGCCATGAACGGCGTTGGTTATGCGAAAGGCCGCTCCAGGGAAGTTCGCCTAGCCGCAGCGTGCCTCGCCCGACCTAGCCCTGCCTTACCTAGCCCAGAGCATCTTCAAGGGCGTCGTCGAGCAGAGCGGCAAAGCCCCGCCCGAACTTGTCTTTAGCATCCATAAACAGCAAGCTCTTTGCTTATGAAGCCGTCCGGGGTCGGACCGAGTATGGTTGCCTTCCCGATCTTGCGGGCCTCGAAAGCAACAAAGCCGCGAGGGAGCTCGACTTTGACGCACCCCAGCTTTTGGTATGCAATCTCAAGGGAAGAGAACGGGATCCGATCCACTAGGCAGCCATCGATGATCGAGGAACCCAAGCGCGTTGCGATGACCGTGCCGCAGGGGGCGGTGTCTGCATGGCCAGACCGCTAACGTCCTCATATTCCCCTTCGTAGTCATCTGCCCACTGCCACTCTACGCCAGCATCATTCAATTCCTGCTCTACCCGGCCCCGCTCTCGATAGAACCAGATGGCAACACTGAACAACTCCTTGAAAGCCTGCCAGGCAGCACTCTCGGTGTTCCCGTAGCCAGTTAGCCCCATGCCTGGGATTCGGACCGCAAACGCCTCACGCTCTACACTCTCGTGCGGTATCGGTGTAGTGATGACCACAACCTTTCCCTCAGGCATGACGCTCCTTCCAGGGGCCGACGCGCGTTTCAATTGGGGTTGTATGAGTTCCTTGGGGTAGAATACTGGCCAACGACACAAGGCCCGTCAAGGGGCTTGCGTCTCTCTTGTCCGCCGTCCCTTGTCGCGCCCCTGCTACCGTCACCGCGCCTGGCGAATCTCGCCACCCAGACTGCTACGGCTCCGCCGTTTCGTCTTGTCAATGGCTGATGAGACCCGCCGCTAGTGCGTTACGCGACCGCCGTCAGGCGAAGGGAAGCGCGGCGACTTCCACCTCGGCCCCCTCGGCGGTGACGAGGCGCGCGCCGGGCTCGGCGTAGGCGCGGCGCACGTAGCCCAGCGCGATGGGGCCAAAGTCGGGGGAGACGACGGCGGAGGTGACCCGTCCGGCCTCCTTGCCGTCGGCGAGCAGCTTGCTCCCTACGAAGAACGGCTCGGTGCCGAGCGGCAGGAGGCCGCGCAGCCGACGCTGGACCTTGTCGTAGGCGTCGAGACGCGCGATGACCTCCTGCCCGATGTAGCACCCCTTGGTATAGCTGATATGGCGTTCCAGCCCGGCCTCGTGCGGGTTCCACTGCTCGTCCAACTCCGAGCCGAACGCGGGCAGCCCCGCCTCGACACGGAGCAGCTCGAACGTGTCGTCGTCGATGGGGACGGCGCCGGCGTCGATAAGCGCCCGCCGCGCCGAGGCCAGTTCGCCGAGCGGCATGGCGGCGTGGAACCCCCCGCCCGCGGGCGCCTCGGCCCTGGCGATGGTGGCCTCGGCGCCGCCGAGCCGCGCCTCACGGTGATGGTAGAGATCGAGGCCGCCGATGGCCGGGTCCGACGCAGCAGCGGCGACGACCTCACCCGCCGCCGGCCCGAAGACGAGAAGCTGGCCATGCTCCCCGGTCTCGTCCGTCGCCTCCGAGTCCTCGAGGATGGTGTACGCGTCCAGCCAGTCGAGCACGCGGGCCTGGTTGCCCGGCGAGACGTGCAGCATCAAGGAATCCGCGCGCCGCTGGACCACAAGGACATCGAGGATGCGGCCCTTGCTCGTCGTGAGCACCGTCGCCGCGCCCTCGCCCGGCTGCAGTGCGTGGAGGTCCTGCGTGCTCAGACGGTGCAGCAGGTCGAGCGCGTCCTCCCCCACCATCCGTAGCAACCCGCGGTTGGATACGTCCGCGACGGCGGCGGCGCGCTTGGCCGCGTGGTAAGAGGTCATGCCCTCACCCCGCATACCGCGGCTAGGTGGAGAACGACGTCCCGCAGCCGCAGGTCTTCGCGGCATTGGGGTTGGAGAAGGTGAAGCCCTTGCCGTTGAGCCCGTCGGAGAAGTCGAGTTCAGTGCCGATGAGGTAGATCACGCTCTTCTTATCGATGAGCAGCCTGACCCCGTACTGTTCGTAGGACTTGTCGCCGTCCCGCTCGTCGTAGTCGTAGGTCAGCTTGTAGGTGAGGCCGCTGCAGCCGCCGCCTTGGACGGCGACGCGGAGCGCGGCGCCGGGCTTGCCGTCGGCGCCGGCGAGCTTCGCCACCTGCGTGGCCGCCTTCTCCGTAATGGTGATCGTGGGGCCTTGTTTCGTGGTTGCCTGCATCGCGTCTCTCCAAGAATCACTGCCGTACACTCATAGGATGCGCCAACGGGCCGGACAAATCAAGGCCGGGGTGTGTTCCAAAGGCAGGCCCCGGCGTTGGCGAGGACGAGGGGGTTGAGGAAGGAGACGAGAATCCAGCCAACGTTCTGGGCATCGGACTGCGTGTCGCCCATGATGAGAGAGAACCAGAGGGGGAAGAAGATGATGGCGAGGGCGAGGGAAGCGTAGAAGCCGGTCTGGGCGCTGAGTCGTCGCAGGAGGTCGGCGTCGCCGATCACGCGCCTATTGACGCAGGCCACGCCGATGGCGGTAAGGATGCCGGCGCCGGTGAAGTAGTTGAGTACGTCCCAAACTTCCTGCGGATCGAGCGCGTCCACGTAGAAACGGCTAAAGAGGACCTGCGCCGTGTAGACGATGGCGTAGCCGAAGAGAATGGCCCCGACGACTCGTTTAGGGCTGTACATCGCTGCACTCCCGTCGTGGACTCCCGCGCGGGCGGGGGCAGCGATTGAGAAATGCAAGCAGCTTTTGCTATGCTTACTTTCCCCGGCGACGTAGCCAAGTGGTAAGGCGGAGGTCTGCAAAACCTCTATACACCGGTTCGATTCCGGTCGTCGCCTCCAAGCAGCGCGCCCTCCGCGAAAGAGGAATCGGGCCGCTCAGTCTCAGACCCATCTAGGCCGTCGTACCGCGGCGCCGGGCGTCTAGCCTTAGCCGGCGTCTGACTTGGGCCTGGGCCGCATCCGGTGCTAGGGTTGGCGCGGCTATGAGCACGGACACTGCAAGCGGGCCGGGAGAAGCGCGAGGCGACGCGCCCCAACCGCGCAGGTTCTTCTACGGCTGGGTAATCCTGGGCGCGGGAGCCATCGCCCACGGGTTGAGCTCCGCCTTCGGGATGTTTGGGCTGGGAGTCTTCTTCCTCCCCGTCCAAGAGACGTTCGGCGTTTCCAAGACGGCCCTCTCCGGCGCCTTCTCGCTAGCGCGGCTCGAGACGGCCCTCCTCGGCCCGGTCCAAGGCTTCCTCGTAGACCGCCTGGGGGCGCGCCGGATCATGTTCGTTGGCGTGGGAATGCTGGGCGCGGGCTTCATGCTCCTCGGCTCCGCGCCCAACATCGTCTGGTTCTACGTCATCTTCGTCGGACTCATCGCCGTCGGGCTGAACATGGGGCTCAGCTCGCCCGTCTTCGCCACGGTGGTCAACTGGTTCGTCCGCCGGCGGACGAAGGCGTTGGCCCTGGTGCTTTCCGGGACGGCGCTCGGCGCCCTCATCGTGCCCGGCATCGGTTGGTCCATCGGCGAGTTCGGCTGGGAGCGCACCGCCTTCATGTCCGGACTCTTCATCTGGGCCGTTGGATTCCCCCTTGCCGCGCTCATGCGATTCCGTCCCGAGCCCTACGGCTATCACCCCGACGGCTTGCCCCCGGAAGAGCCGGGGCCGGCTACGGCGAGCATCGGGACCAGTCTCGACGGCTTCACCGTCCGCGCGGCGCTGCGCAGCCCGGCGTTCTGGCTCATCAACGGCTGCTTCGCGCTAAGAATGGCGAGCACGTCGGCACTGCCGATCCATCTCGTCGCCTTCCTGGTGGAAGCTCTCGAATTCAGTCCCACGCGGGGCTCGTTCTACCTCGGGCTCATTGGACTGCTCGGGCTCGGGGGCCGGGTCGCCTTCGGGATGCTTGGGGATATCGTACCCAAGCGCTTTGCACTCTCGGCGGCGATCCTCGTGCAGGCGGCCGGCCTCGCCGTCCTCGCCGTCGCCGACGGAAACGTGCTCGTGCTGGTGGCGCTCACGCTCTTCGCCACGGGGCACGCCGGCGGCGGGCCGACCTATCTGGCCATCCAAGGCGAGTACTTCGGCACCCGAAACTACGCCACCATCTCGGGCTTCGGGTCGACCGTGATCCTCGTCGGCGCGGTCAGCGGCCCGCTCATCGCAGGCGCGCTCGCCGACAACATCGGCGACGGGTACCGCTACGCATGGGCGACGTTCGCGGTCATAGCCCTCGTCTCGGGGATCGGCCTCGCCCTCGTCCGCCCGCCTAAGCGGACGAGGGGTTGAGCGGACCTGCGGCTAGGCGCCGCCCGCTACCGCAGCGGCGTTTCGACGCGGCGGGAGACCGGCGGGCCTTGCTCATGGTTGTTCACGAAGCCGCGCGACTGGTTCTTCTCAGGGTCGCCCGCGAGCATGAGGCCGATCCACTCCGGCCTGGAGAAAACCGGGACGAGCCGCTCGGGGTCGGTCGACTCGACGTAGGCGGGCGGCGCGGAGCCCGCCGCCGCGAGCGTGGGCAGGTCGAAGTCGTAGGTCGAGGCGCGGCGGGCGTACTCCTGGAGCCGCCGCGCCGGAATCTTCGTCCGCTCGTAGAGGAACTCGCGCACGCCGTCCTTAGACACACCCCCGCGCGCGATCACCCCAGCGGTCGCCGGGCTCATCGCCAGCAGCGGATGCCAGCGCCCGAAGATCGCCGCGTTGAACGACCAGTACTCGTTCTCCGCGCCGAAGACGTCGGCGAGCATGCCAAGCACCGCTTCGGGGCGGTCGCCGATGGTGTAGATCGGGGGGCTGATGCTGACCACGCTCTGTACGGTGACGACGCTTTCGTCGGGCGCGAACCCACGGTCCATGGCGAAGGTGGGCCAGCCGAGATTGCGGGCGGCCGCCTCGTTCTCCGCGACCGCCACGTTGAACGTCGCGCCGAAGGCCGCCTTGTCGCCGCTGCCCGGAGGCGTCCGCAGCCCGGCGACGTTGCGCATGTAGAGGCGGAGGAAGCGCCCCACGCTGGTATTGGCCCGGTTGCCGACGCGCAGTAGCCCCGCACCGGTGGCGAAGCCCAGGTCTTCGATCACCGGGCCGCCGATGATCGCCAGCGGCTCCCACCCCGGCGTGCTGCCCGCGTCCTCGATGCGGAACTCGGGGTCGGCGATGGCCTCGACCGCCGCGATGAGGACCGGCATGTACTCGGGGCGGCACCCCGCCATCACGCCGTTGACCGCGACGCTCCAGATTGTTGCAAGCCGATTGTCGGGCACGAGCGTTCCGAGCGGCTCGTCGGGGTCGCGCCTAGTGCAGCGCAGAAAGGCCTCGACTCGCTCGACCGTCGGCGGCACGATGGGGAGCCCGTCGGTCCACAGCAGGGACTCGAAGCGCTCCTGGACCGCGTCGAGCGAACCGCGAAAGACGATGTCGCGGAGGTCGGGCTCGGCCTCCTCGCCCGCGAGACCCAACGGCTGCGAGAAGGCGTCGGTCAGGCCGTCGGCGAGGGCGAGAACCTTGCCGCGGAAGGCTTCGGGCGTGTCGGTGGCAATGACACCGGGATACTCGACCGACGGCAGCGCGTCGACGCCCAGGCCGCGGGCTACCGTGGCCGCTTGCCCCATGAAAGCCGAAGCGACGACGGTGACCGAGGGCACACCGGCGCGCTCCGCCTCGACGCTGGCCCGCACCACGGCGGGCGTGCAGCTCCCTCAGGAGCCCACGGCGGCGACGACGACGTCCACCCCCAAGTCTCGGAGCGCGTCGGGGATGCGCGCCATCACCTCGCGCTCATCGGCGCCGTGGATGTTGCCGAAGGCGTCCCAGTCCACGAAGCGCGCGTCCGGCGCCCGTTGAGCAAGGACTTCCTTCATCAGCTCGAACATGCGGTCGCCCTTGAACAGGCCGTTCCACAGGAAGCCGATGGTCTTGCCGTTCAGGCCGTCGGGCCGGGGCGCGGGACGCAACGCGCGGCGCGCCCGCGGCGCCAGCGGCCAGACGACGTCGTATGCCGGTTCACTCGGCATTACGGCGCTAGGGCAAGTTGGTCCAGGCGCCGGCTTCCGAGCGGACCCAGCCGCTGCTGGCGGCGGTGCCGCCGTCGACGCTCATGGTGGTCCCCGTGATGTACGAGGCCATCTCCGAGGCGAGGAAGACGCAGGCGCCGGCCACCTCATCGACGCTCCCCTGCCGCCGCATCGGAATGCCCCGGAAACGGTCGGGGCTCGGGTCCGCCTGCGCCCCGAACTCGGCCGTATGCGGCGTGTCGATAACGTCGGGGGCGATGGCGTTGATGCGGATACCGTGATCGGCGAGTTCGAGCGCCAGCGTCCGGGTGAAATTGATCATCCCCGCCTTGCACGCCGCGTAGACAGAGAAGTTCGGCGCCGCGCGTAGCCCTTCGATGCTCGATATGTTGATGATCGACCCCTTGCGGCCGCCCGCGATCATCGCCTGCACCGCCAGCTCCGTGGGGCCGAACAGCCCGTTGAAGTTCAGGTCGATGTGCTTCTTCCACGCCACCGGGCCGCCCAGCTCCATGAACTGGGCGTAGCGCGTGCCGCCCGCGTTGTTCACCAGGATGTCGACGCCCCCCAGATCGCTCACCGTCCGCTCCACCAGCGCGGTCACCTGATCGTAGTCGCGGATGTCGGTGGTGATGGCCACGCCCTTACGTCCGAGGCTACAGACCTCCTCGGCGACGGCGTCGCCGCGCTTGGCGATCTTGTCGGCGATCACCACGTCGGCCCCGAAGCGGGCGAAGGTCAGGGCGATGCCCTTACCGATGCCGTCGCCGCCCCCGGTAACGATCGCGACCTTGTCGGTCAACAAAATGCTCGCTGGGTCCATACCGCGCCTCCTTCAGCCTTCCGGCTCCGCGCATAATACCGGACATGGGCGCGGCGATGCGCATTGGACTTCGGCTTCCGTGAGCTTCGTCTCCACCGCCTCTCGTCCTGGTGCATCGCCGACAACGCGGCGTCGGCGCGCGTGTTGGAAAAGGTCGGCTTCACACTCGAAGGCCGCCTGCGCCCAAACGAGCGTTTCAAAGGGCCTCGGTGGGACACGCTTCTCTACGGTCTACTCAGGGTGGAGTGGGCGCACTGAGCACCCCCTTCCTTACCCTTCCCCCAACAACCTGCCGGTGCTATAGTGGGCTTTTCATGGAGGGATCGCATAGCCTGGTCTAGTGCGCCCGCCTGCTAAGCGGGAGGGGTTCGCGCCCCACATGGGTTCAAATCCCATTCCCTCCGCCAGTAGCTGGACCTCCATGGTTCCCGGTCGAAGATTGAGCCGCAGGGGTATTCGTGTACCCTAAAACAGGGCCGACTTTGTGACGTGAATCACAAATGACGACGTATCACATCTGGACCATAGGTTGTCAGATGAACGTGGCCGACTCGGAGCGGCTGGCGAACGCCTTCGACCGCCTGGGATGCGAGCCGGAGCCCGTCATGGAGCGCGCCGACGTCATCGTGCTCAATAGCTGCGTGGTGCGGCAGGGCGCGGAGGACAAGGCCGCTGGCCGCCTCGGCTCGCTGCGAGGTCTGAAGCGAGAGCACCCCGAGAAGCTGATCGGCCTGATGGGGTGTATGGTCGGCCCCGATACGAGCGACCTCGAACGCCGCTTCCCTCATGCCGATTGCTTCATGCGGCCTCAGGAGTTCGGCCCCATCATCCGCCTCGTCGAGGCCCAGGATGGGACGTGCCTCGACACCTCCGCGCCGCTCATCCCCAGCACTCCCTCCGTCGCCACCTTCATCCCGATCATCCACGGCTGCGACAAGTTCTGCACCTTCTGCATCATCCCCTACCGCCGTGGACGGGAGCGCAGCCGCCCCGTCGATGAGCTCGTCCGCGAGACCGAGATGCTAACGGCGCGCGGCGTCAAGGAAGTCACCCTGCTCGGCCAGAACGTGGACTCCTACGGCCACGACCTCCCCGGCGCGCCCGACCTCGCCGACCTCCTCGAAGCGGTCAACGAGGTCCGCGGCCTGAAGCGCATTCGGTTCCTCACCTCCCACCCCAACGACATGAGCGACCGCATCATCGACGCCGTGGCCGGGCTCGATAAGGTCTGCGAGTTCATCAACCTGCCCGTGCAGGCGGGGGACAACGCCGTGCTCGAAGCGATGCGGCGCGGCTACACCCGCGAACAGTATCTGGAGAAGGTCGACCGCATCCGTCAGGTGATGCCCGACGCCGGACTCACGACCGACATCATCGTCGGTTTCCCAGGGGAGACCGAGGCCCAGTTCGAGCAGACCGTCGACCTCGTCCAGCGGGTGCGGTTCGACAAAGTGCATATCGCCTCGTATTCGGTGCGGCCGGGCACGATCGCTTCAAGGAAGCAGCCCGACGACGTGCCGGCGGAGGAGAAGAAGCGCCGCAACGCCGCGTTGGAGGCGGTGCAGAACGAGATCGGCCACGAGATCAACAAGGCGTACGTCGGGCGCGAGGAGGAGGTCCTCATCGAGGACCGCAAGGGCGGTCGGTGGCATGGCCGTACGCGCTCAAACAAGCTGGTGTACGTGGACGGCGGCGAGCGGCATCACGGCGAGCTGGTCAACGTGACCATCCGCGAGGCGTCGCCGTTCTCGCTGACCGGCAGCGCGCCGCGGCGCGGGGGTCTGCGCCTGGAGCTCGCCGGCGCCGCCCGCTAGCACAAAGACAACGGGAGATAGCCGAAGAAAGGGTCGGTGGCGCTATGACCCTCAACGTCGTGCAGGAGAAGCTTACCGTCGGGAAGGGCTGCGACGCGGACCGCTCGCTGCAAGACCTCCTCTACCGCACGGAGCTCTCGACGAAGACCTCGTCGCGGCTGCCCGGCCGGTATCTCGGTATGTCGGAGGAGGAAACCCACCGGCGCATCACGGAGGCGCGAGCGAAGCTCGGCAAGCGCCTCGCTATCCTGGGGCATCACTACCAGCGCGACGAGATCATCCGCTACGCCGACTTCCGCGGCGATTCGTTCAAGCTGGCGCGCAGCGCCGCGGCCCACCCCGAGGCCGACTACATCATCTTCTGCGGCGTGCACTTCATGGCCGAGAGCGCCGACGTGCTCAGCGGCCCCCACCAGAAGGTCATCCTGCCCAACCTTTCCGCGGGATGCTCGATGGCCGACATGGCCCCCACCGAAGACGTCTTCGAGTGCTGGGACCAGTTGCAGGCCATCGAGGGCGTCGCAGGCTCGGTTACGCCGGTGACCTACATGAACTCGACGGCGGCGTTGAAGGCGTTCTGCGGCGCCAACGGCGGCGTCGTCTGCACCTCGAGCAACGCCGAGGCCGTCGTCCAATGGGCGCTGGAACGCTCCCCAAAGGTGCTTTTCTTCCCCGACCAACACCTAGGCCGCAACACGGCGGTCAAGATGGGCTACTCCCCCGACGACACCGTCGTCTGGGACCCCTTCCAACCGCTCGGCGGCAACACCGAAGATGCGCTCCGGCGGGCGTCGTTCATCCTCTGGCGGGGCCATTGCTCGGTGCACAAGCGGTTTACCGTGGGGCAGATCGAAGAGGCCCGCAAACGCTTCCCCGGCCTCAACGTCATCGTCCACCCCGAGTGCGAGTTGGAGGTCTCGCAGGCCGCCGACTACATCGGTTCGACGGAATACATCATCGAGACGGTCGCTGCCGCCCCCGCCGGCGGCTGCTGGGCCGTGGGCACCGAGATCAACCTGGTGAACCGCCTCGCCGCCGAGCACCCCGACAAGACCATCTTCTGCCTCGATCCGGTCATCTGCCCCTGCTCGACGATGTACCGCATCCATCCCGCCTACCTCGCCTGGGTAATCGAGGCCCTCGCCGAGGGCGAGGTCGTCAACCAGGTATCGGTGGACGAGACGGTGACGCACTGGGCCAAAGTGGCCCTGGAACGGATGCTCGCCACCACCTAGCGAGCGCCGACCTGGAGCACGGCGTTTGGAAGCGCATTACGACTTCGTCATCGTCGGCTCCGGCATCGCCGGACTCTATACCGCGCTCCTTGCCTCGGAGTCGGCTAGCGTACTCATCCTCACCAAGGGCAGCGTGCAGGACTGCAACACGCAGTACGCCCAGGGCGGCATCGCGGCGCCCATCGGTCCCGGCGACACGCCCCGGCGGCACGCCGACGACACCGACCGCGCCGGCGCCGGCCTTTGCGACCCCGCCAACGTCGAGATTCTGACCCGCGACGCCCCCGACCGCATCGCCGATCTGATCCGGCTGGGCGTGCCGTTCGACTCAATGGAGGGCGAGATCGTCCTCGCGCGGGAAGGGGCGCACTCCATGCCCCGCGTCCTCCATGCCGGCGGTGACGCGACCGGCAGACACATCGAGACCACGCTGCTCGACGCGGCGCACCTACGGGGCATCCCCATCCGTGAGTTCGCGCTGGCGACCGACGCCGTCGTCGAAGACGGCGCGGTGCGCGGCCTGGACGTGCTCGACCTCGAGAGCGGCGCGCGGGAGCGCGTCGCCTGCGAGCACCTCGTCCTCGCCACGGGCGGAGCGGGCCGCATCTACCGCATCACCACCAACTCGAGTGTGGTCACCGGCGACGGCGCAGCCTTGGGGTTCCGGGCCGGTGCCGAGGTGATGGACATGGAATTCTTCCAGTTCCACCCCACCGCCCTACGGCTGCCCGGCGCGCCTCCCTTCCTCATCTCGGAGGCGGTGCGCGGCGAGGGCGGCGTCCTGCTCGACGCCGAGGGCCGGCGGTTCATGGACCGGTACGCCACGGGCGGGGAGCTGGCGGCGCGCGATGTCGTGGCGCGGGCGATGGTGGCCGAGATGCGGGCGTCGGGCGCCGACAACGTCCTGCTCGACGTACGCCACCTCGACTCGCGCACGGTCACCTCCCGCTTTCCCTCGATCTACCAGTTCTGCCTTCAGTACGGCCTCGACATCACCAAGGAGCCCATCCCCGTGGCCCCGGCGGCCCACTACATGATGGGCGGCCTGCGGGTGACACCGGACGGGCGGACCAACGTCCCCGGCCTCCTCGCGGCGGGAGAGACCGCATGCACCGGAGCGCACGGGGCGAACCGGCTCGCCAGCAACTCACTCCTCGAAACGCTGGTCTTCGCGCGGCGCATGGTTGACGAGGCTCTGGGGACGGCGACAACGCCCGTCGAGGAGCCCCCCGTCCGCCGAGAGGAACGCCGCGTTCTGCCCGCCCGCGAGGTCGACCCACACGCCTATCCCACCCCCAGCCTGGAGGCACTTCAGGCGCTGATGTGGGACCACGTCGGCATCGAGCGCGACGCGGACGGGCTCACTCACGCCGCGAACACGCTAACGGCGTGGCAGACGGCGTTTCCCGAACCGTGCGACCGTCCCGGCTACGACCTGCGGAACGCCGTCGTCACGGCTCGGCTCGTGGCCGAATCGGCCTTGGCCCGCGAAGAAAGCCGCGGCGCCCACACCCGCACGGACTTCCCCCACACCTCCCGCGCCTGGGAGCGCCGCCTCGTCTACACGGGCTAGGAGCGCCATGGGACGCCCGTGGGCCCAAGCATGGGCGGGGCCGGGAGGTCTTGCCTCTTCTCCCCGCGGAGACCCTTGCGTAACTCACGACGGCGGCAGGGGCTCTTCCGCGTAGGGGCACCCCTTGTGGGTGCCCGCTCCCGTAGGGGCGATTCGCGAATCGCCCCTACGCAAACCTCTCCCCCTCTGGGGGAGATTGAGAGAGGGCACGCGCCGTCAGGCGCGTCGGAGGTGTGGGGTTGTGAGGTCTTGCCTCTTCTCCCAGCGGAGACCTTTGCAAAACCCGCCCGTATCCGTCATTCCCGCGACAGCGGGAATCCCCTCCCGTAGGGGCACCCCTTGTGGGTGCCCGCTCCCCGAGGGGGCGATTCGCGAATCGCCCCTACGCAAACCTCTCCCCCTCTGGGGGAGATTGAGAGGGGGAGCGGCTTACGGCCAGGCCACTACTCCGCCGCGACGATCTGCGTGTTGTGGCGCACGACGACCTGGGGATCGCCGTCCTGGTCGTGGACAGGGCGGCCCTCGTCGTCCAGCACGCGGAAGATTCTTGCGACCGTTGTCTTCACGCGGACCGAGCCGCCGTCGAGGAGCCTGTACTCGTTCCAGTCCTCGCGGACAATCTCGAAGTCCTCTTCCCTGGCGTTGACTTCTCTATCGCCGACTTTGATCCTCTTCGTAGGTTTCACTCTCGTCTCCCATGAGCGGACGCGGCCCGCCCCGCGCCATTGTAGGCCGGCGGCGTGCGTTTACTTGAGGCGGGCGTAGTGCCCCAGATGGCGGAGCTTGAGCGCCTCCGGGGCCGGCGACATCGCGGTGTTGGTTCTGGAGATGCGGTCCGCCTCGTCGGGGTCGAACTCCGATTCGTAGACGGCGAGGAAGCGGCCGTACTGCTCCACCGGCTCGCATATCTCGTAGCGGGTGGCGGTATGGTAGGCCCCGCTCGACAGGAACTCCGAGATGTGCGTGGTGTTGTACCACTGGTTGAAGTCGTCGACGCCCCCCTCGTCGGCGTAGTCGACGTTCACCAGCAGCACGCTCTTGGTCGGCTTGCCGCCGTGCGGCGACGCGTACAGCAGCCGGAAGGTGCTCATCAGCGCGACGTCCGAAGCGGGCCGCGGGGCGTTGGGATCGGCGTTCTTGGCCAAGGCCGCGCGCAGGTCGCCCCATGCACCCTCGATGTCCTCGCGCGGGCACTCGTAGAGCGCCATGTGCGTCGCGTCGGAGGGGGCGCGGCCGCCGGTGCGCTCGAACCGCGCCCCCGCGGTGAAGACGCCGGGGTCGAGCACCTCCGGCATGTGAACGTCGATGTACCACGCGCTCCACGCCGCGGCGTCCTCGCCCTCCGCCGGCGAATTCATCACCACGAATGCTCCCTCATGTTTGCGTCCGTCCATACTGTCTCCTTCTTCTCTAACGCGCCGCGCGCGACGGCGACCGTTTCTTCGTTGCTCGAAGCCCTCGTTAGATCAGCCGCGCGGCAGCCCGAGGCCCCGCGTCGCCACGATGTTCCGCTGCACCTCGGACGTTCCGCCGCGGAGGGTGAACGAGACGTCGTTCACGTACTCCGCGGTCGGCCAGCCGTCTAGGACGGCGTACTTCGACCCACGGTGGACCTGGCTGGCGAGCCCCATGATGCGCATGCCCACTTGGGAGATCCGCTGCGCTATCTCCGTACCGATGAGCTTGGACGCCGACGCCTCCTGGTTCGGTATCTTCCCCTGCGACTGCATGAAGCCGACCCGGTAGGCGAGCATCCTGCCGGCGTGGTTGGCGATCGCGGCGTCGGCGAGGGCGTTCTTGAGCGCGGCGGGCAGCACCGAGCCGCCGTTCGCGGCCATCTCGCCGGCAAGCTCCACGAGCTCGTCGATAGAACGCTGCCCCGAGGCGAACTTGGCGATCCCCGACCGCTCGAAGTCGAGCGTCGTCGCCGCCACGTACCAGCCGCGGTTCTCCTCCCCGATCATCATGTGCTTGGGCACGCGCACGTCGTCGAAGAAGACTTGGTTGAAGTAGTGCACGCCGAGGGGGTTGACGATCGGGCGCACCGTAATGCCGGGCAGGTCCATCGGGATGAGGAAGACGGAAATGCCGCGGTGCTTGGAGGCTTCGGGGTCGGTGCGGGTGAGGAGGATGCACCGGTTCGAGCGGTGGGCGCCGCTCGTCCATATCTTGGAGCCGTTGACCACGTAGTCGTCGCCGTCGGCCACGGCGGCGCATTGGAGCGAGGCCAGGTCCGACCCCGAGCCCGGCTCGCTGAAGCCCTGGCAGTAGACATGCTCGCCGGCCCTGATCGGGGGTAGGAGCGCCTGCCTCTGCTCTTCGGTACCGTAGACCATCACCGTCGGCGCGACGAGGTTGACGCCCGTCGAGAGGTCGCGCTGCGGCGCGCGGTAGTACGACTGCTCCTCGTTGTAGACCATCTGGTCGAGCACGGAGAGGCCCCTGCCGCCGTACTCAACGGGCCACGCCATCGTCAGCCAACCCCGTTCGACGAGGCGGGCGGTGAACTCGCGGATCAGCCCCCAGTACTCGTCCTCGAAGTACGAGTCGGGATAGACGCCGCGCCACCCCTCGGGCAGGGCCTCGCGGAGGAAGCCCCGCACCTCTTGGCGGAACTCCTCCTGCTCCGCCGTGAAACGAAACTCCATGCGCGGCTCCAGACGATGGGAATGGCCCCGATTCTAGGCGCGGCGGCGAAAGCCGTAAAGCGCCGGACGCTTCTCGCCCGGCATGACGCACCGCGCTCCAACAGGTTTGCGAGCACGAGAATTGGCACCGGCATGGAAGTCGATGACGAAAGCCTTGAACCCGTGCCAGACCGTTGCGAAAAGGATGGAAGACCGTTGGAGCCGGTGTTGGATGGATTGGAAGAGGCAGCGCTGGGGACGCCGTGGGCGGCGAACTGGCCGCGGGCGCGGGCTGCGGGGTGGGCGCCTATCCGGACCATGTCCTCAGGGACGAGTTCCAGGAAGCGCGCATAGACTTCGCCAAGCACTCGCCTCGATGAAGGATCGGATTTGGTGGTTATACCCCATCGACGATTATCGTGCTGCAGATGGTGCTCCTTGTGCGGACCTTCGCAAACTCCTGATACTCCGATGAGTTGACAAAAGCCTGGACCTTGCCGAGGTCTCCGAACTCTATGACGACCACTCGGTCATGCGTCCGGTCGCCTTCTACGACCTCGATGGTCCCGCTTCGTACCAGATACCTACCGTTGTGGGTCTCCACGAGTTGCCCTATTCGATTGGAGAATCCAGCAAGCAACTCCGGGTCGGTGACTTCCATATCGGCGATCAAATACGCTGCCATCTCGACACCTCTCTTCTGGCTTCCTTCTCGAACCGCATACAGTCTCCTGCGGGAAAGTCAGTGCCATCCCATCCTGGAACCGAATCACGCAGGGCTTCATCGATTCCACCTTGCGCTGAACGCCCTCCCTCCAGTAACGGTAGGCGCGGCGGCGAAAGCCGTAAAGCGCCCCGCCCGGCGCCGGACTGTCGTTGGGCGGGGCACGGACGACGGCCTACTCTGGGCCACGTGTGCAAATTGCAAGTAGTACTTTCCATTTGCACGGCCTGGTGCTATGTTGGAGTCATGATCGAGCGCGAAATCACGCCCCGTCTGACGGCGCTGTTCAAACAGTACCCCTTCGTGACCGTGACCGGACCGCGGCAGTCCGGTAAGACCACGCTCTGCCGCGCCGCCTTTCCCGATCTTGCCTACGCCAACCTAGAGGCCCCCGACCAGCGAGCCTTCGCCGAAGCGGACCCACGGGGGTTCCTCACGCAGCTCGGCGAGGGCGCCATCATTGACGAGATCCGGCATGTCCCCGCGCTCCTGTCCTATCTGCAGGTCCTCGCCGACGAACGAGGCCGCAATGGCCTCTTCGTACTCACGGGCAGTGAGCAGTTCAGGCTCTCCAACGCCATCAACCAGTCTCTGGCGGGGCGGACCGCGCTACTCCGCCTGCTGCCATTTTCTCTGGCGGAACGGCAAAGAACCGGCGCAAGCACTACAGTTGAGGACATTCTGTATTCGGGATTCTATCCCCGGATTCTCGATCAGGGACTCGACCCGACACAAGCGCTCGGGGACTACTTCGAGACTTACGTCGAGCGCGACGTGCGCCGTTTGGGTGAGATCCGCAACCTTTCGAGCTTTCGGCGCTTCGTCCGCCTCTGCGCCGGGCGTGTCGGGCAACTCGTCAATCTGACCTCGCTGGGGTCGGACGCCGGCGTATCCCACACGACAGCACGCGAGTGGCTTACGGTGTTGGAAGCGAGTTACGTCATCTTTCAACTCCAACCGTTTCACGCCAACATCCGAAAGCGTTTAGTCAAATCACCCAAGTTCTACTTCTACGACGTCGGGCTGGCCAGTTATCTCATCGGTATCGAACACACCGGACAGATCGCCACCCATCCCCTGCGCGGTGCCTTGTTCGAGAACGCGGTCGTCGCGGAGGCCCTCAAGCACCGTTTCAATCGGGGCCGCCAATCCAACCTCTCCTTTTTCCGCGCCGCGCGGGGCTTGGAGTGCGACCTGCTGTATGAGACCGGCCACGGCATCGGCGCCATTGAGATCAAGGCCGGCACCACCGTCGCCTCCGACTACTTCCACTCGCTCAACCGCGTCGCCGACCTTGTCCCCGGCATCACCGCGAAGGCCGTGGTCTACGGCGGCTCGGATCGTCAATCTCGAAGCGGCGGCGAGGTTGTTCCGCTGAGCGACCTCGCCAGCGTGCTGGAAGGGTTCGAGGGGGAGCCGTCGTAGGAGGCTGTCAGTTCGACCGAACGTTCCCTACCTCCGCCGCCACCACGCCACGCCCGTGAGGGCGGCGGAGAAGCCGAACATGGCGATGCCGAGGGGGACGTGGAGGGCGGAGAACCAGCGGTAGTCGACGGTGCCTTCGCCGAGGGATTGCTGGACGGTCCAGAGGACGGCGAGGGCGGCGGTGGCGGGGACGATGCGGGAGGCGGGGTCGAAGCCGGCGCGGAGGGCGGCGGGGAGGATGAAGAGGAGGACGACGGCGAAGGAGATGCGCCCGAGCCAGAGGTGGATGTCGAGCATGGTGGCGCCGCCGCCGGAGTAGAAGCCGCCGAATAGGAAGCCCTGGAGCAGGACGATGAGCGGCGTGAGGGTAATGAGGAGGCGGTAGGTCTTGGCGGCCGTGGGGCGCCGCACGGGGTGTTGGGTCTGGGTCAAGGAGATTCCTCCAGGGTCGTTGGGTCTGCGGCGGGGCGGGTGTTGGGATAGCGAGCTTCGGGGGATTCGGCTGCGGACGCGCGTGTCAGTGCGGGCATCCCCTAGTCTCCCGAAGAAGGGTATTGCACCACTACTAGGTTCCGGCCCAAGAAGAGGCTCGGTGTCCCAAAGGTTGACTGCTTGACTGTTGGTCCTGAGGCTGCGCCAGCAGGCACGAGTGGCTAATCTTGACCGGGGTGGGGCGGCGGCCCACGACGGCCCAACATGGGGTAGTTTCACTGGAGGGGCGGCATTACGATGCGGCCCAAGGAGGTCTCGCATGGAACTCTCGCCCAAAGACCTGTACGCTCAGATGGTGCCGGCGCCTTATGATTGGATGCTCCGGCGCCTGGAGGCCGCCGAAGCTCGGCTCCAGCACCTCCTGACACTCGCCCCAACGATCGCGCTCGCGATCGCGCTGGCGACCGCGGCGATTGCGGGACCCGGGAATGTCAAGGCAAACTGGCTCGGGGGTACCGCACTCGGCATCCTCGCGCTCGCCATGCTGTTCGGTGGCTACGCAAGATCCTATGGTTTCGTGCAGCTCCTGAACTTCAGCGAGCTCAAACGGTCTCGCATCGACCGGGCCAACCCGAACAAGGTCAAGTGGAACGCAATCGACAGGGCGGGAAAGGCCCTCAAGGCCAACCTTGACCTTGTACGCCGAAAGGCGAGATACGCCGATTACATGAGCGGGATGCTCTTTGCCGGCGCGAGTTTCGGCATAGCGTGGGCGGTGTCTGTGATCGGGGGAGCTAGTCCCCCTTGTCCATCTTAGAGCCGATGTTCTCCGGCGGCGGTTCAGAAGGCTTGCCGTCACCGGCGTCAGCCGCATCCTCGACGCGGACCTCTGTGATCTCCGGCTGCGCCCCGAGTTGGACCTCTTTCTCGTCGGACTGCCTCTCTCTATCGCTAGGCACAACGCCTTCCTTTCGTTCATCCTTAAGCTGGGAAAATTGTACGCTCGGAGGCGCCGTTATGTCTAGCGCAGCACACACCGGCGGTTGGCGCGGGGCCCCTCATCTCAATCTTCTCCCGTGGGGAGAAGAGGCCGGAGGGCGCGCCCTCTCTTGGTCTCCCCCACAGGGGGAGAGGTTTGGATAGTGACCTCCCGGCTGGGCTAGGCAACGGTCTCTCCCGTGCTGGGGCGGCGCGTTTCGGGCTCCGCGGCTTGGGCGGCGTCGTCGAGGAGGCGGGCGGCCCGGTCTTCGAGGGCGAGGGCTTGGGCGGCGGCGCGGCCTTGGGGGCTCATCTTACGCCAGGTGCTTGCCAGCACCTCGACCATGCGGGCGTCGTCGTCGAGTTGGCCGGCGAAGTCGGCGAGCTGGGTCTCCATGAAGACGAGGCAGAGGGCGTCTTCCATGGCCTGGGCGTCGGGGTCGCGTCCGAGGCCACGCTTGCGCACCAAGTCTTGGGCGCGCTTGACCTCGGCGGCGGCGTAGCCGACGTCGGCCATGATCTCGCCGAGGGCGTCGGCGTGGAAGCGCTGGAGCGTGGCGCGCCATCGAAGGTAGCCCTCGCGCCCGGCGGGGAAGGAGTCGCGGGGCCGCTCCCAGCGCCGGATGTGGTGGGCACGGGCGGCGAGCAGAAGCGGCTCGTTGGCGTCGGGGCGCAGGGCCCGCACCCAGCGGGTCATCATCTCGGCGTGGGCGGCCTCTTTGGGGCGGGGGACGCCGCCGACGTCGAGAGTGTTGGGGTCGACGGCGTTGGCCTCGTCGATGCGGCGGATGGCGTCGTCGTAGCGGGGGGTCATGTGCCCTCTCTCAGTCTCTCCCAGGGGGAGAGAGGCTTGCGGTGGGGCCCAGCCGGCGGATTGGACTTCGCGGGCGACGACGGCGGCGAGGGCATCGATGAAGGGCGGCCAGGCGTTGAAGGTCTCGATGCGGGAGAGGGCCAGGCCCGCCTCGGTGGCCTGTTCGGCCGCCGCCACGTCGATGTCGTAGAGGACTTCGAGGTGGTCGGAGAGGAACTGGACGGGGACGATGAGGACGCGGTCGTGGCCCGCGTCGTGGAGGCCGGGGAAGAGATCCTTGATGTCGGGCTTGAGCCATTCGACGGGCTGGTGTCCGGCGCTCTGGTAGGCGAGCCGCCAGCGGTCGTCGGCCAGGCCGCAGCGCTCCGCGGCGAGGCGCGCCGTCTCTTCGAGCATATCGATGTAGCCGGGCTCGCGGTCGACAACGGCCTTGGGCATGCTGTGGGCCGTCATCAGGACCGGGACGCGGTCCCGGTCTTCGCTGGGAAGGCGTTCCAGAGCCTGGGTGACGCGGCGGACCAGCGCGTCGATGAAGGCGGGCAGCGTGTGCCAGGAGCCGGCGACCCGCAGCTCAGCGTCGTCGGGCAGCGACTCCTTGGCGGCGTCGACGGCGGCGAGATAGCCGCCCATGATGATGGGCGAGTATTGGGGCGAGAGGATGAGGCAGACGGTCCGCCGGACTCCCTCATCGGCGAGCTCTTCTAGGGCTTCGGCGATGAAGGGCGGCGCGTTCCGCATGCCCACGGCGACGCGGTAGGCACCGGGACGCTCCCGGTTGAGGCGCGTTTCGAGGGCCTCGGCCTGCTCCCGGGTGATACGGGTCAGCGGCGATCCGCCGATGACGCGGTAGCGCCGCTGCATCTCCTCGACGACCTCGCCGGGCGCGGGGGCGCCGCGGATGCGTTCAAGGTAGGCGGGCACGTCGTCGGTGGTGGCCGCCGAGCCGAAGCTCATGAGGACGACGCCGATCGGCGCGCCGTTCCCGCCGCCGCTCGTCACCGGCGGCTCTCCTCGTGCACCAGATCGACGATGCGCTTGAGGTCGTCGGGGTTGGTGTCGGGGAGGACGCCATGGCCGAGGTTGAAGACGTGGCCGGGGCGTCCGCCGGCGCGGCGCAGCACGTCGCGGACGCCGTCGCGTATGGTCTCCCAGGGCGCGAGGAGAAGGACGGGGTCGAGGTTGCCCTGCACCCCCTTGTCGTAGCCGATCCGGGCCCAGGCAGTGTCGAGATCGACACGCCAGTCGAGGCTCATGATGTCGCTGCCCGCGTCGCGCATCAGGTCGAGCAGCGACGCGTTCCCCGTGCCGAAGTGGACCGAGGGCACGCCGGTGTCGCGGAGGGCGTCGAAGATGCGGGTCACGTAGGGCAGCACCGACCTCTCGTACTGCCCCGGACTGAGGACGCCGACCCAGCTATCGAAGATCTGGATGACCTCGGCGCCGGCGGCGACCTGCTCGCGGAGGTAGCGGACGACCACTTGCGTGGTCTTCTCCATCAACGTGGCCCAGAGGTCGGGGCGGGCGAGCATGAGGCCCTTGGCTTTGTCATAGTTGCGGGAGGGACGACCCTCGATCATGTAGCAGGCGAGGGTGAAGGGAGAGCCGGAGAAGCCCACGAGGGCGGCGCGGCCATCGAGCTGCCGGTCGATCAGGCGGATGGCGTCGAAGAGGTAGGGCGTCGCCTCGGCGGCGTCGATGACGCGGATGGCGTCGATCTGGGCCTCGGTGCGTATGGGGTCGTGGATGATGGGGCCGGTGTCGGGCTCGATGTGGAAGGGAATGCCCATGCCCTCGAGGGGGAGCATGATATCAGCGAACATCACCGCGGCGTCGACGCCGAGCCGGTCGACGGGAAGGAGCGTGACCTGGGCGCAGAGCTCGGGGGTCTTGGCGATCGTCAGGATCTCGTACTTCTTGCGGAGGTCGCGGTACTCCTGGAAGCAGCGCCCCGCCTGGCGCATGAACCACACCGGTGTGGCGTCCACCTCGCGCAGGCGGCACGCGTCGAGCATGCGCCGCGAGCCCGCCGTGGAATCCGATGTCATCGTGGCGTCCCCCTCCTCAAGGCCTGCCGCAGGCCGCGGCCCATTGTAGTGCAATGTAGCGCACGGGGCGCAGGGAGTGGGGGAGGAGCGAGGAACCGCTGTTTGCACTAGAGTGATATCACTGATAGTATCGTGCTCCGCACGCTCCCAACGTGTCACAGAAACAGAAAAGACTGGCCCGGGCGAGAGACAATCCAAGAGGACTGCGGTTCGAAGAACTCCTGCAACTCTACAGGGATTGGGGATTCGTGGTCGAGCCGAGCGGGAGGGGAAGCCACTACAAAGCTCAACTTCCGGGAACTCCCGTTAGGACTAGGGTTCTCACACGCTCGAACCCCGTGAAAAGTATCTATGTCAGGCAGGCGGTGGAGGCGATTGAAGAGGCTCAGGCGTTGTCTTGAGGCGGGAAGGATCTCTCTACAATGAGCGGTGATCTTGCGTATTACACAGCACTGCGCTATCCGGTGCTCCTGACCCTGGTATCGGACGACGACGAGGATTACTGGGCGGCTGAGTTCCCAGACTTGCCCGGCTGCCTTGCGGATGGACAGACTCCAGACGAGGCCGTCGAGAACGCGACGGTCGCTAAGGACATTTGGATCGAAGCCGAACTCGACGCAGGAAGGGCAGTCCCCGAACCGGCAGGTGACCGCGACTACAGCGGGCGATTTGTCGTGCGGATGCCCCGCTCCCTCCATCGCCGCTTGGCCGTGACGGCGCAGAGGGAAGGCGTCAGCCTGAATCAACAGGTAGTGTCGAGACTCGCGGAAACAAGTGCCGCGGCGGAATCAACCCCGCGGCAGTCCACGTCGCCGCGGCGATACACCAGGAGGACCGCGAAGTCGTCCTAGCCCGTGGGGTTGGGCCGACTTCACACGAAAGGGCCCTCGCAAACAAGGTACTTCCCCGCGCCGCGCGCGTGGTATCCTGCGGCCATGCATGACCTGCTGATTCGCAACGCGCGGATTGTGGATGGGAGCGGCGGGCCTTCACGGCATGGCGCGGTCGCGGTGTCCGACGGGCGCGTGACCGAGACCGGCGACGTCAACGGCTTGGCGCGGCGCGTTGTCGACGCCGAGGGGCTCGTCGTCGCGCCGGGGTTCGTCGACATCCACACCCACTACGACGCGCAGCTTGCGTGGGACCCGCTCTGCACGCCCTCCTGCTACCACGGGACGACGAGCATCGTGATGAGCAACTGCGGCTATGGCATGGCGCCGGTGCGCGCCGAGGACCGCGACTACACGATGGGGACGTTCAGCTGCGTCGAGGGCGTCTCGAAGGAGACGCTGATCAACGGCTTGCCGTGGGAGTGGGAGACCCTCCCCGAATACCTGGGGTGGCTGGAACGCCGGGGGCTGGGGATCAACGTCGCGGCGCAGGTGGGGCACTCGGCGGTGCGCCGGTGGGTGCTCGGGCCCGAGGCCCACGAGCGCGAGGCAACGCCAGACGAGATCGCCACGATGCGGGCGATGGTGCGCGAGGGTATGGACGCCGGCGGGATCGGCTTCACCACGTCGCGGGTCGCCCACCAGAAGGGCGAGTTCGGCGAGCCGATCCCCTCCTTCGTAGCCCACGAAGATGAGATCTTCGAGCTGGCCGGCGTCCTCCGCGATCTGGGGCGCGGCATTATCGGGATCAACCCGCGGACCAAGTCGCTCGAGTTCGTCCAGGAGGACAAAGACCAGCTCTACACGCTGGCGGCACGGACGGGGCGGCCGGTGAACTGGAACGAGTTCAACCAGCGCGACGCCTACCCCGGCCAGTGGCGAGTCCTCCTCGACTACATGGAGCACGCCCAAGAGCTCGGCGCGATGGTCTACGCGGTGATGCGCTGCCAGCGGATGGACATGCACTTCAACCTGCGGGAAACGCACGCGTTCAATAGATCGCAGCTGTGGCGCGACTTCATGGCGCGGCCCACGGAGACCAAGCTCCGCGAGCTCGACGACGCGGACCTGCGGCGTCGGCTGATCGAGGAGATGCGGCCTCGCTTCTCGCAAGGCGGGGCCGGGTCCGAGCGGCTCGCCGTCGCCATCGCGGCCACGGACCGCCACCGCGGGCTCGACGGCCGGCTGGTGAACGACGCGGCGGCAGAGACGGGCGAGGAACCCGGCGAGCTCTTCTTCCGCATCGCCCGCGAGGAGCAACTGGAGACCGAGTTCGCCTACCACGGCGTGACCAACGGCGACGACGAGGCGGTCGCGGCGATGATCGCGAGCCCGGGCACGATCGTCGGCATCTCCGACGCGGGCGCCCATCTGCACACCATGAGCGGCGTCGACTATCCCACCTATTTCCTTGGCCGGTGGGTGCGCGACAAGCAGTTGATGTCCTTGGAAGCGGGCGTCGCGGCGCTCACCTCGACGCCGGCGCGGCTGGCGGGACTCGAAGGGCGCGGAGTCATCGCCCCCGGCTCCTGCGCCGATCTCTGCATCTTCGACCCCGACACCGTCGGCCCCAGGCCCATGGAGATCTGGAACGACCTGCCCGGCGGTGAGTCCCGTCACGTGAAGCGGGCCGCCGGCGTCCGCGAGGTCATCGTCAACGGCGAGGCGCTGGTCCGCGACGGCGAGCCCACCGAGGCCCTGCCCGGCCGCGTCCTGCGCCACGGTCGTTAGGGGCGCGCCGCCGCCGATCCCGCTACGGAGCGGAGATAAGGACGAGGCGCGTCATGCGTCCGAACAAGCTCAAACAGATGTGGCGTGACGACCAGCCCGCCAACATGGGCTGGATGAGCACGGCGGACCCGCTGATGGCCGAGACGATGGCCTTCGCTGGGTTCGACGCGGTAACGCTGGACATGCAGCACGGCATGGGCATCGGCCCCGACCGCGCCGCCACCTGGCTCCAGGCGATCAGCCAGACCGACACCGTCCCCCTCGTCCGCGTTCCGTGGAACGATCCCAGCTACATGCAGTGGGTGCTCGACGCGGGGGCCTACGGGGTGATCGTGCCCCTAATCAGTACCCGCGAGCAGGCGGAGCGGGCCGGCGGCGCCTGCCGCTATCCGCCCATCGGCTACCGCAGCGTCGGCCCCAACCGCGTGCGCAACTACGCGGGCGCCGACTACATCGAGAAGGCGAACGGCGAGATCGTCTGCCTGGTGATGATCGAGCACATCGACACCATCGGGCGGCTGGACGATATCGCGCAGGCGCCGGGCGTCGACGGCTTCTACATCGGGCCCATGGACTTGGCCCAGACGATGGGCCTCGCCAACCCCGGCCGGTACGCCGCCTCGAAGGAGCACGCCGAGGCCTGCCAAGCCGTCCTCGACGCCGCCAACCGCGCCGGCCTCGTCGCCGGCGTGCACTGCGGCGGCCCCCAGGAGGCGCTGGAGCGCTTCGAGCAAGGCTTCCGGCTGTGCCCCGTCCTGTCGGACACCCGCGCCGTCGGGTCGGCGGCGTCCGCCGCGCTCAAGGCGATTGGGCGGCGGTAGTCCGCGCCCCGCGCCCGCGCGCGCCGCTGAGTCCAGTTATAGCGAGTTTTGCTAGTTTATGGTTTTCTTATAAGCCATGGTAAGTTTTCTATACTTGGAAAGGACGGTTGCTCGGCGAGGGCTCCTATTAGAGCAAGTTTAGCCATCTTATAACTACCTTGTAAGTTTGGATAAGCTTGCTATAAGATGGCTGCATGGACCCGATTCGCAACCCCTTTGCTCCCGGAGCGGGGACGCAGCCTCCGGAACTGGCCGGCCGCGATGATATCCGGGAGAGAGCGCGGATCGCATTGGAGCGCACCAAGCTTGGGCGCCCAAGCAAAAGCAGCATGCTGGTCGGATTGCGGGGTGTGGGGAAAACGGTGCTGCTGGACCGAATCCGGGAGGACGCCGAGGCGTCCGGCGTCCGCGCCCTCCGAATCGAAGCGCCGGAAAACCGCTCCCTTCCCTCCACGCTGGCGCCGCAGCTGCGCCTGGCCTTACTCAAACTGTCGAATAGACAGGCCGCAAAGCTGCTGGCGCAACGCGCGCTGCGGGTGCTTACGGGGTTTGTCCGGTCCCTGAAGGTGCAGTACCAGGACATCGAGATCGGCTTGGATTTCGACCCTGAACCCGGACTGGCGGACAACGGAGACTTGGAAGCCGACTTGCAGGACCTCTTCGAAGCCGTCGGTGCCGCCGCCAAGGCGGATGCGAGCTGCGTGGCGATCTTCGCCGATGAGCTCCAATACGTGCAGGAGGGGGAGCTCTCGGCGTTGATCACGGCGCTGCACCGGACGGCGCAGCGGAGGCTGCCGGTGACCATGATCGGCGCGGGCCTGCCCCAGGTGCGAGGCCGCATGGGGAAGGCGAAGTCTTACGCCGAGCGGCTCTTCGACTTCCATGAAATCGGCGCGCTGCCGCCTGAAGACGCCAAGCGCGCGGTCGCCAAACCCGCGCAAGACGAAGGCGTGGCGATAGAATCTCCCGCCCTCGACGCCATCATCGCCAAAACACAAGGCTACCCCTACTTCCTACAGGAGTGGGGCAAACACGTTTGGGACGTCGCCGAACGCTCTCCCATCACGGCTTCCAGTGTTGAAGACGCATCCAAGCAGGCCATCGCCGGCCTCGATGAAAGTTTCTTCCTCGTCAGGTTCGAGCGGCTGACGCCGGTGGAAAAGCGATACCTGCGGGCGATGGCCCACCTCGGCCCGGGTCCGCATCGTTCCGGCGCCATCGCCGGTGTGCTGGGCCGTCCCGTGACTTCTTTGGCCCCCACGCGCAGTCAAGTAATCAACAAAGGCATGGCGTGGAGCCCAAGTCACGGAGATACCGCCTTCACCGTCCCGCTGTTCGACGAGTTCATGCGCCGCATCATGCCCGGCGACGCGTGACATCGCGCCTAGGGCCGCCGCGGGCTCGCATCGGAGGCGCAGCGGTGTCCTTGGCGTCGGGTTCCGCTTAGTTATAGCAAAGTTAGACGGGAGCCGACCCCGCCCCGCGTTGCTATAATGGCGGGTGCGGGAGGGACCGGCGGCGGGCGCTCCCGCGTGACTTATGCGTACCTGGCTCCGAATCCTCGGCTATCTGCGCCCTTATAGGAAGGACGTCCTAGCCGCTTACGCGGCCCTGCTTGGGAGTACGGCCCTCTTCCTGGCGCTGCCTTTTCTCATCGGCGAGTCGATCGACCGGATCGTGGAGGCCGACGGCCGCGGCGTCTTGGTGGTCATCGGGGCGCTGCTCCTGAGCGTGGCGGTGCTGCGCGGCGTCTTCGCCTACTTCGAGACCTACCTTCGGGAGAAGCTGGCGCAGCTTGTCGCCTACGACATGCGTAACCAGATCTTCGTCCACCTCCAGCGGCTGAGCTTCGCCTACCACGACCGGCAGCAGACGGGGCAGTTGATGTCCCGGGCCACGGCGGACGTCGAGGGCATCCGGTGGTTCATCAACCTCGGCGTGGTGCGGATGTCGTACCTCGTGCTCCTCGTGATCGGCGCCTCCGTGCTGCTGCTCACCATCGATTGGCTGCTGGCCCTGATGTGCCTGAGCTTCGTTCCGTTCATCATCGTCCGGGGGTGGAGCATCAGCCGGACACTGCGGGGCATCTGGACGCGGGCGCAGGAGTACATGGGCGAACTCGGCATGCTGCTCCAGGAGAGCCTGAGCGGCGTGAAGGTGGTGAAGGTGTTCACCGCGGAGGGGCGGGAGGAGGCGAAGTTCGCCGCCAAGGCGCAGGACCTCGCCGACGAGAACCTCGCCGCGGTCCGGGTGCAGGCGACGAACGCCCCGGTACTGGTCTTCACCTTCACCGGGCTTACCGTCCTCATCCTCTGGTTCGGCGGACACCGCGTGATCGACGGCGTGATGTCGCCGGGCGACCTCACGAAGTTCATTCTGTACATGGCGATGTTGCAGATGCCGGTGCGGATGAGCGGCTTCCTGCTCAACCTGCAGTCGAGGGCAATCTCGTCGGGTGAGCGCATCTTCGAGATATTGGACGCCGACTCGCCGGTGAAAGACGGGCCCGGCGCGGTCGACCTCAACGGCGCGCGTGGGCGCGTGGTCATGGACAAGGTCGCGTTCGGCTACTCCGCGGCGAGTCCGGTGCTGGAAGAGATCAGCTTCGAGGCGGAACCGGGCGAGATCGTCGCGCTCCTCGGCAAGACGGGCAGCGGCAAGAGCACCATCGTCCATCTGATCCCGCGCTTCTACGACGCGACCTCCGGGGCAGTCACCATCGACGGGCAGGACGTGCGCGACCTCACCTTGGAGTCGCTGCGCGGCAGCATCGGCATCGTGCAGCAGGACGTCTTTCTATTCTCCGATACCATCGAGGGGAACATCGCCTACGGGGTCCCCGGGGCGAACCGCGAGCGGGTGGAATGGGCGGCGAAGATCGCCAACATCCACGAGTTCATCCTGAGCCTGCCCAACGGCTACGACACGTGGGTCGGCGAGCGGGGCATCACGCTGTCGGGGGGCCAGAAACAGCGGATCGCCATCGCGCGGACGCTGCTCATCGACCCGCGCATCCTGATCCTAGACGACTCGACTTCGAGCGTCGATACGCGCACCGAGTTCGAGATCCGCCGCGCTCTGGAACGGCTCATCAAGGGACGGACGACCTTCGTCATCGCGCAGCGCCTCTCGACGGTGAAGAGCGCCGACCAGATTCTGGTGCTCGACCGGGGGCGCATTGCGCAGCGGGGGACGCACGAGGAGCTGCTCGAAGAGGAGGACGGCATCTACCGCGAGATCTACGACATGCAGCTTCGGGCCCAGGAAGAGGCGGGGCGGCCGGTCGCGGGCGGGGAGGCGGCACCGTAATGCGCGGCGGAATGGGCGGCGGCGTCTCGGCCATGCGTCAGGCGGTCGGCCCGGGCCGGCTCGGCGACGACGAAGAGATCCTCGCCAAGCCGTTCGACAACCGGGTCGTGATGCGGCTGATCCGGTACGGCGGGCCGTTCAAGAAGATGGCGGTCATCGCCGCGGTGACGATGATCTTCTACACCGCGGCGCTCGTCGCCGCGCCCTGGCTGGTGGCGATCGGGATTGAGCAGATCCAGGACGGCGACGGCGGGGCGTTGAACCGCACCGCGATCATCTTCATCTCCGTCGCGCTCGGCGGATGGTTAGCGCAGTACCTCCACCTGCGGGCCATGGCGATAGTGACCCAAGGCGTGCTCTACATCCTGCGCACCGATCTGTTCCGCCACCTACAACGCCTGTCGATGCGCTTCTACGACCGGAATGAGATCGGGCGCGTCATGTCGCGCGTCCAGAACGACGTACTCAACCTGCAGGAGTTCCTCTCGACCGCCATCCTCGGAATCGCCGACCTCCTGGCGCTGGGAGGGATCCTCGTCGCCATGTTCCTGATGGAGCCCCGCCTGGCGGCAGCGACGCTCTCCGTGGTGCCCGTGCTCTTCATCGGCATCGCAATCTGGCAGAGCCGGGCGCGGCTCGCCTTCATCCGGGTGCGGCAGGCGATCGCGCTGGTGAACGCCGACTTGCAGGAGAGCATCTCCGGGGTCCGCGTGGTCCAGAGCCTCAACCGGCAGGACCGTAACTTCTCCGACTTCGACAACGTGAACGACAGGCACCTCCAGCGCAACCTGGAGGCGGGTCGCCTCTCCGCGCTGATCCTGCCCAAAGTCGAGACGCTCATGGCGACCGCGCTCACCGTCGTCGTGATCTTCGGCGGCAACCTCGTCCTCGGCGGAAGCCTCGAAATTCCCGTACTCGTGGCCTTCGCGCTGTACATCCAGCGCTTCTTCGACCCCATCCGCAACCTGACGATGCAGTACACCGAGATGCAGCGCGCCATGGCGTCGGGCGTCCGCATTTTCGAGGTGCTCGACACCAAGCCCGACATCGTCGACGCGCCGGACGCCGTCGAACTTACCGAGGTAAAGGGCGAGATCACGTTCGTGCGGGTCAACCACCACTACACCCCCGACGTCCAGGTGCTCCACGACATCAACCTGCGGGTGCGGCCCGGCGAGACGGTGGCACTCGTGGGGCAGACCGGCGCGGGCAAGACGACGATCACCTCGCTGATCGCGCGGCTGTACGACGTGTCCGGCGGGACGATCTTGATCGACGGCCACGACGTGCGCGGAGTGACGGCATCGTCGCTGCGGGACCGAATGAGCATGGTGCTGCAAGACCCGTTCCTGTTTTCGTTGTCGGTGCGCGACAACATCCGCTACGGACGGCCCGAGGCGACGGACGAGGACGTCGAGCGGGCGGCGCGGGTCGTGGGCGCCCACGACTTCATCCTCGCGTTGGAGCACGGCTACGACACCGTGCTCCAGGAGCGCGGCGGCAACCTGAGCGTGGGGCAGCGCCAGCTCGTGAGCTACGCCCGCGCCATCGTCCGCGACCCGGCGATCCTCATACTCGACGAGGCCACCGCGAACATCGACACGCAGACCGAAGTGCTGATCCAGAACGCCCTCGGCAAGCTGCTCGAAGGACGAACGTCGGTCGTCATCGCGCACCGCCTCTCGACCATCCGCAACGCGGACCAGATCGTGGTGCTGGAGCGGGGGCGCGTCGTCGAGTCGGGCCCGCACGAGGCGCTGATGGAGTTGGGCGGCGTCTACCAGCGCCTCTACACAATGAACTACCAGCTGGAATCCAACGGCGCCGCCCGGGTGGACTAGGGACGAGAGTAATTCGTCAGGTCAGCGACGGCATAATAGTCGGTCAGTTTCAACCAATGACACCAAACCCCGGAATCTGGCCGGGATAGGGACCGACTGCCACCCTTCGGACTACGCCAAGCCGCGCACGCCGCATGCCGAACACCCGCGTATCTCGTTCGCACGAACTCGAGCGCGGGCACCATGTCGGTATCCGTCGACATGATGACACCGATATCATAGGCCTCGTCGATCGCCAGTGTGACGAAGTCGATGGCCAAGGCGACATCGATACCCTTTTCTTCCGCCTTCAGGCGAGGCCAATCCCGCGGGTATCGCAGTTGACGCCAGATGACCTGAGCGCCACGCGCTTCCCACTTGGCGCATTGCCGCATGTGCGCGGCGTAAGACTTCGGATCCCTGCTCCAGTCGGGGCGCCCTGTATAGACCCGCACCCCGACCAGAGCACACGCAGCCCCATTGGGACCTCCACGTGTTTCTATGAGCCCCCCCAGCTTCACTGGATCGACCTGTCCGCTAGGTGAAGGATCGTTCCTAGAGAAGAAATGCTCGCGCGCGCCCTTATACGCGTTCTGTGCGTCAATAAACAGCACGAGTTTCAGCGGATCGGCCACGACTTGAGTCCTATAAGACAAAATAAACCCCGCCGTTCACCTGCCACAGTAGGCAAGGTGGACCGGCGGGGAGCATTGAAGTGAGTATAGGAATCGTTGCTCCACCTTGTCAACGGCCCCTTGGCAAGCCTGATCAGACGTAGACGTTGGAAATCAACCGCGCCGCCCTCTCAACAAAGACAGAGACCGCCCGGAGGCGGTCTCGACCCTACCGTCGAATCGATAGGGGGGGCATGGCGTGACTATACAAGCCTAGCCTCATCGTGTCAACGCAAGCGTGTCAGGACGGGCTACGCGCGGTCGGCGATGAGCCAGTAGGCGTTGGGCATGCCTTCGTGGACCTCGGGTCTGCCGAAGCCGGCGGCGGCGAGCATGCGTTCGTAGTCCTCGCGGTAGCGGCACTCGCCGCCGACGGTCCCCATCATTAGGCCGAGGGAGTATGCCGTCGAGAACCAGCCCCGGCCGCCCATCGGCGGGTCGTCGAGGAGGAAGGCGTGGACGGCGACCCGCCCGTCGTCGGCGAGCGCAGCGCGAACCCTTCGCAGCAGCGCCGTTGCCCGCTCGACGGAGAACAGGTCGAGCACCATGCTGACGATGGCGAGGTCGTGCGGCCCTCCGAGGTCGATCTCGAAGGCGTCGCCGGGGAGGTAGACGACGCGCTCCGAGACGTCGAGGCGCGTGGCCTCCTTCTTGGCCTCTTCGAGCACCGCTGCGCCATCGTTGGCCCAGACCTTGGCGCCGGGATGGGCGCGCGCCATGTAGAAGCCGTAGGAGCCGCCTCCGCAGCCCACGTCGAGGACGTGGAGGCGCTCCCGCCCGCGCGCCCACTCGCCGAGGACGCCGAGGAGGGACTTGGCGGCGGGGCCGGCAAACATCAGGCTCGACGCGGCCTGCAAGACCCACTCGTCGGTGTCCGGGTTGTCTTCGAGGTCGTCGTCGATGGGGCCGCCGGCCCGCACGCCGTCGGCGAGCCGGCCCAAGCGCGCCCAGAGCCGGTCGCCGCTGAAGATGCGCCGCACACCGCCGACGTAGCCCGGCCTGCCGCTGACGAGGTGCGCCTGCGCCGACGGCGTCAGCCGGTACTTCCCATCCTCGACGATCAGCGTGTCGAGGGCGGCGAGGCCCTGGAGGAGCAGGCGCGTGGCCCGCGGGTCGGTCCCCGCGGCGGCGGCGATGGTCTCGGCGTCGGCGGGGCCTTTGGCCATGTGATCGAAGATGCGGAGCTCGAGTCCGGCGCGCAGGACGGCGCTCCGCAGGAAGCCGAGCGACATGGTGACGTAGTCGTCGGCGCGCTGCGGCTTGGCGAAGAACGTGCGCTGAAGTTCGTCGCCGGGCGTGTCCCTTTCAGGCGGAGACATGGAATCCAGCCTATGAGGGCGCCGCGCGTTCCGCAAGATGGGGGCAGCGATAGCGGTTTGAACCGCCGGGGGCGATTGGGTAGACTGAAGGGCGGCGCCGCAACAGAAGCGCCGAACGCTCCGCGAGGCCCCGCAGGCGGCCCGCGCGGCGTTGGAGGTGGCCCCCATGCCCGCGAGACGTAAGGCTGAGGCCGAGTGGCGCGAGAAGACGTACGACCCGGCGGTGAAGCGCTTCGGGGAGCGTAAGGATTTCGCGAGCACGTCGGGCTATCCCATCGAGCCGTTGTACGGCCCCGACGGCGAGGCGAACGGGGGCTACGACGAGCACGTCGGCTACCCCGGCCAGTATCCCTACACCCGGGGCGTCCAGCCGACGATGTACCGCGGCCGGCTGTGGACGATGCGCCAGTACGCCGGCTTCGCCTCCGCCGAGGAGTCGAACCGGCGCTACCGCTACCTGCTCGAACAGGGGCAGACGGGCCTGAGCGTCGCCTTCGACCTGCCCACGCAGACGGGGTACGACTCCGACGCGGAGATGGCCCGCGGGGAGGTGGGGAAGGTCGGCGTCCCCATCTGCAGCCTGGCTGACATGGAGACCCTGTTCGACCAGATTCCGCTGGACAAGGTCACCACGTCGATGACGATCAACGCGACGGCGCCGATTCTGCTCGCCCTCTACATCGCCGTGGGAAAGAAGCAAGGCGTCCCCGCCGAGAAGCTCGGCGGCACGGTGCAGAACGACATCCTGAAGGAGTACATCGCGCGGGGCACCTACATCTTCCCGCCCAAGCCCTCGCTGCGGCTGATCACCGACGTGTTCAAGTACTGCTCGGAGAGCGTGCCGCAGTGGAACACGATCAGCATCAGCGGCTATCACATGAGCGAGGCCGGCGCCACGGCGGCGCAGGAGCTCGCCTTCACCATCGCCAACGGAATCGCCTACGTGGACGCGGCGCTCGAATCGGGCCTCGGGATCGACGAGTTCGCGCCGCGCCTCTCGTTCTTCTTCGTGGCGCAGAAGAACTTCTTCGAGGAGGTCGCCAAGTACCGCGCCGCCCGCCGGATCTGGGCGCGGATCATGAAGGAGCGGTACGGAGCAAAGAATCCCCGCTCCTGGCCGATGCGCTTCCATACGCAGACCGCCGGCGTGAGCCTCACCGCGCAGCAGGTCGAGAACAACGTCGTGCGCACCACGGTGCAGGCGCTCGCGGCCGTGCTCGGCGGCACGCAGTCGCTGCACACCAACTCGATGGACGAGGCGCTGGCCCTGCCCACCGACAAGGCGGTCACCATCGCGCTGCGCACGCAGCAGATCCTCGCCGAGGAGTGCGGCGTCGCCGACACCGTCGACCCGCTGGCGGGCTCGTACTACGTCGAGAACCTGACCGACACCGTCGAGGAGAAGGCGAACGAGTACCTGCAGGCCATCGAGGACATGGGCGGCGCGCTTGCCGCCATCGACCGCGGCTACATCCAGCGCGAGATCCAGGAATCGGCGTATCAGTACCAGAAGAGCGTCGAGGCCGGCGACACCGTGATCGTCGGCGTCAACCGCTACGTGAGCGAAGAGAAGGACACCCGCGACATCCTGCGCGTCGATCAAGAGGCGGCGGCTCGCCAGCTCGCCCGCCTCAACGAGGTGCGGGCGCAGCGCAACTCCGCCGCCGTCGCGCGCTCGCTGACAAAGGTCCGCTCCGTGGCCCGCGGCTCGGACAACGCCATGCCCGTGCTCGTCGAGGCCGTCGAGAACTACGTGACCCTCGGCGAGATCTGCGACGCCCTGCGCGAAGAGTGGGGCGTCTACCGGGAGGCGATCGTCTTCTAGCCGGGCGATCAGAACAAGGGTCTCCTATGACCATTGAGGCGACAGGGCCAACGCGTATCGCGGCCGCGAGCACACACGAGGGAATCTTCGCTGGGCTCAGGCTTTTCGGACTGGAAGACGTCGCCGACCGGTTGGGCTACCTCCACAGCCTGGCCGGTGACCCCGATGAGACGCCTATAGAGGTCGAGTCGCTGCGAGCGATGGCCCTTTTCCTGATGAGCGAACGGGGACTTGCCGATCCGCAGATAGGAATCACTCCAGATGGGCTCATGCAAATCGAGTGGAGGATTCCACCGAACGGCATCCTGGCAATGGAGTTCTTGCCCTCCGGGTTGATTCGGTTCGCGGCCGTCTCCGCTCCGGCCCAGCCTGAGGTCGACCGGCTGCGCGTCAACGGGACCCTCCCGAAAGCCGAAGCCATGGCCGCCGTCCAGCCGTTCACCTCGCTCCTACCGTCCACGTGAACGGAGACCCGCTCCCTGAGAACGACCACGTCTCGCGCTACTGCAAGCCAACAAGCGTGGACCGGCAGGGCCTTCCTATGGCCGCCGCCTTCAGACTGCGACAAGCTGAGGAGTGTCTCTCCGTTAACTGGGTTGAGTATTTGGGCGCGCCGGACTTGCCCTCCGCCGTTGAACGAATTCGAGAAATGTTCCGTGAGAAGAACTTTGCCCTACGACCGAATGGACGGTTTGCGGTGCTGAATGTCGGCGCCGTCAAGACGGCTGTCTACGAAGGGGCCGGCTATTACCTTCACGTCGACCATCTCCCCCTCGATGACGACCAATCCCACGCCGGTATCTTCGGGTACACTGCGGACGACTTAGCGGTAGCCGCGGAGCTTGCGGTGCTCGTCGCTCCTCAGGATGTGCACCGTGCTGTGTCAGTCTGATTCGACCGTGAGCCTAATCGCACGATGTTGGACAAGAAGCCCGCCGACCCGCCGGACGAGGAGGCCGCCATGCCGAAACTATCGTCCCTGGGCCACGTCGGTCTCTACGTGCGCGATCTAGCCCGCATGCGCGACTTCTACACCCGCGTGCTTGGGCTCGAAGTGACCGACGAGAGCGTGGAGCGGCGTATGGTCTTCCTCTCCTCGCGGCCCGCCGAGGAGCACCACGAGGTGCTGCTGGTCGAGCGCCGGGGAGACGCCGACGGCACTCCGCATCCGCCCCTCCTCCAGCAGGTCGCTTTCCACGTGGAGAGCCTCACCGAACTGCGCCGCTTCAAGCGGACGTTCGAGGCCGAGGGCGTCGAGATCACCCAGACGGTCACCCACGGAAACACGGCGAGCATCTACTTCAAGGACCCCGAGGGCAACGTCCTCGAAGCGTACTACACCGTCGCGCCGACCTGGCCGCAGCCCTTCTCCATCCCCATCGACCTCGACGGGGACGACGCGTCGGTCCTCCGCCAAATCGAGGAGGCCAAGCGGGCGGGATAACAGCCGTCCCAACCATCCCAACCCTTAGTAGTGGAAGCGGGGCGGAAGGGGCGAACGGGAGCACCGATGCACTTTACCTACTCCGAGTCCGACCAGCTTCTCCGCCGCGCCATCCGTGACTTTTCGGTGCGCGAGCTCGAACCCGGCGCGCGCGAGCGCGACGCGGCGGAGTCGTTCGACGCCGCGCTCTACCGCAAGGTGGGCGACCTGGGCCTCACCGGCCTGGGCATCGCCCCCGAGCGCGACGGCGGGGGCGGCGGCCTCCTGCAGACCGCCATCGCAACTGAGGAGCTCGCCCGCTTCGATCCGAGCATGAGCCTCACCCTGCTCGCCAGCCTCTCGCTCGCCACCATCGGCATCGAACGGTTCGGAACAGACGCCCAGAAGGACCGCTACGTCCCGCCCCTGGCGCGCGGCGAGGCCGTCGGTGCCTTCTGCCTCACCGAGCCCAACGCGGGCAGCGACGCCGCCAGCGGCAGCACCCACGCCGCGCCCAAGGACGGCGGCTACCTCCTCAACGGGGCCAAGACCTATATCACCAACGGCGACGTAGCCGATACCCTCCTCGTCTTCGCCATCGCCGAGCCGGGGTCGCGCGCCAAGGGCATCGTCAGCCTGATCGTGGAGGCGGGCGCGCCTGGCCTCGAAGCCCGGAAGCAGCACGGCAAGCTGGGGATGCGAGCCTCTACGACCTCGGACATCTACTTCGACGACGTATTCGTTCCCGATGAGAACCTCGTGGCCCCCGCGGGCGCCGGCTTCAAGGTCGCCATGCAGATTCTCGACGCCAGCCGGCCGATCATCGGGGCGCAGGCCGTGGGCATCGCGCAGGGCGCCTTCGACCTGGCCCTGAAGCACGTGAACCAGCGGAAGCAGTTCGGCCAGACCATCGCCGGCTTCCAGGGCGTGCAGTGGATGCTCGCCGACATGGCGACCCAGCTCGAAGCGGCGCGCTTACTGACTTACCAAGCCGCTTCACTCCACGACGACGGGCTGCCCTTCGCCAAGGAGGCCTCGATGGCGAAGCTCTTCGCCAGCGAGACGGCGACGCGGGTCGCCGACACGGCGCTCCAGCTTCACGGCGGCATCGGCTACTTCAAGGAGAGCCCCGTCGAGCGCTACTACCGCGACGCCAAGGTAACCGAGATCTACGAGGGCACGTCCCAGATCCAGCGCCTCGTGATCTCACGGCACATCCTCGCCGAGGCGGCCCGCTAGCCCGTAGGGGCACCCCTTGTGGGCGCCCTCCGGCCTCTCCCCCTCTGAGACCTTTGCGAAATGCGGGTGCGGGCAGGGTTCTCCCGTAGGGGCGCCCCTTGTGGGCGCCCTCCGGCCTCTCCCCCTCTGAGACCTTTGCGAAATGCGGGTGCGGCAGGGTTCTCCCGTAGGGGCACCCCTTGTGGGTGCCCGCTCCCTCCCCTCCGCCCCCTCTCCCGCTGGGAGAGGGTTGGGGTGAGGGCGGGGGGAGGCGGGGGGCTGCGCGACCTCGCCGGAGCCCGCGGCCCAAGGGTACGCAAAGGCGTCCTCTGGGGAACCCTGAAAGTGGGCGCCCTCCGGCCTCTCCCCTCTGGCGGAGACCGAGAGGTCCGGGGTGGTGGGCGGCGCCCTCCGGCCTCTCCCCCTCTGGGGGAGACTGAGAGAGGGCGCGCGCCGCAAGGCGCGCCGGCGCCCAACCGGCGCCGCTCCCCCTACAGCCCGTACAGCCCGCGCGCGTTCGACGAGACGAGCATCTCGATCTCGTCGTCGGGCACGCCCTCAAAGTCCTTCTCAATAGCCTTCATCGAATGGGGCCAGGTGCTGTCGCTGTGGGGGTAGTCGTTGGACCACATGATGTTGCCCAGGCCAATGGTGTGGCGCTCCCGCACGCCGACAGGGTCTTCGATGAAGGTGCCGTAGACCTGGCGCTGGAAGTAGGTGCTGGGGAGGTCGCCGAGGTCGAGGTGCTGCCAGTGCCGGTGCCGCTCGTAGACGTTGTCCATCCAGGGCACCATGAACGCCATCCAGCCCACGCCGCTCTCGACGGAGACGAGCTTGAGCTTGGGGTGGCGGCGCAATGCGCCGGAGAAGATGAGCGAGGTGATGGGCTCGGCCATCATGGCCTTGTTGCACACGATGGAGGCGAAGAGGTTCTGCGATAGGCCGGGCGTCAGCGGCTGCGCGCCGAGGTGCATGTGCGCCGGCATGTCCAAATCGACCAGCGCCTCCCACAGCGAGTCCCACCACGGGTGGGTGTAGTTCTTGTCGGCAGGCGCCGACCACGGCCCTTCGATGTTGGGGATCGCGGGGATGAGGACGCCCATCAGTCCCTTGTCGCGGGCGCGCTTTGCCTCGGCCGCCGCCAGCTCGGCGTCCCACGTGGGAATTTCGGCGATGCCGATGAGCCGGTCGGGGGCCACGGCGCAGAAGTCGGCCAGCCAGTCGTTGTAGGCCCGCATCATGGCGAACCGCAGCGGGCGGTCCGGGGTCTTGAAGGTGAGGACGCCGCCGAACAGCACTTCGGCGTCGACGTTGTCGACGTCTTGATCGACGATGCGCGCCTCGGCGTCGAAGCCGCCGCGCCGGCCGTCCTCGAAGCTCTTCGAGTCAGACTCGTAGTCTTCGTACTTGCGGCCCGCGACGGTGGAGATCAGCGAGTGCTTGGTCTCTTCGCCTTCGAAGATCATGACCTCGTATTCGCCCCGGATCTCCGTGCGGGGGGCCCTGTCACGGAACTCGGGGTCGGTGTATTCCTGCCATATCGAGGGGAGGGGATTCACGTGCGAGTCCGCCGAAATGATCTTGTACGACATGTGCCAGTCGCCGCCTTTCTCTCGTCTTGCCCGCCCGCCTGGGGCCGCGGCGCCCAAAAGCCTACCACGGCGGGGCTTCCTTTTGGGAGCTTTGCGAAGTGCGAGCGTCGGCAGAGTTCTCCTGTAGGGGCGCCCCTTGTGGGTGCCCGCTCCCTCCTGTAGGGGCACCCCTTGTGGGTGCCCTCCGGCCTCTCCCCCTCTGGGGGAGACTGAGAGAGGGCGCGCGCCGCCAGGCGCGCGAGCGCCCGTAGGGCGCATCAGCGACACCCTCGGCTAGCCGCTAGCTCCCTCAGCCGCCGCCTCCGGCGTCTCCACCCCGTCCACCGCGACGCCGTCGGCCTTGAGCGCATTCCGCATCGCGGCAATCGCCACCTCGATTTGGTCGTCGTCGGGCCGGCGCGTCGTCAGCTTCTGCAGCGCGACCCCCGGCGCGATCAGCAGCTTCGCCACTGCGAGGTGGCCGTAGGCGGCGTTGAAGCGGATGATCTCGTAGCTCACCGCCGCGATCACCGGCACGAGCAGCACCCGCGACAGCACCAGCAGCCACAGCTCGGGCCGCCCCAGGAACGTGAACGCCAGGATCGACACGATGATGACGATCATCAGGAACGCCGTGCCGCACCGAGGGTGCTCCTTGGGGTGCTTGCGTATCGCCTCGATCTCCAACGCGTCCCCGTGCTCGTGGGCCGCGATGGTCATGTGCTCCGCGCCGTGATAGGCGTAGACGCGGCGCATGTCCGGCATCAGGCCGATCGCCCAGACGTAGCCCAAGAAGATGACGAACCGCAGCCCACCCTCGATCAGGTTGCTCAGGATGTCGCTCTCGACGAGGCGGTCGATGCCGACGGAGGCGAAGAGCGGGATGAGGAAGAAGATGACGACGGCGAGGGAGATCGAGATGCCGAGCATCGCGGCCTGCGCCCAGCCGGACATCTCCTCGTCTTCCTTCCCCTCCTCTTCCATCGCGGCGTTGGCGGAGAACATCAGCGCCTTGAGCCCGAGGGTGAGCGTTTCGGCGAGGACGATGATGCCGCGCACGAGGGGCAGGTTGCGCAGCCGGCCGGTGTAGAAGGACGCGAGCGGCTCGCAGAGGGTGCGCACCTCGCCGTTGGGGCGGCGCACTGCCACCGAGACGCTCTCCCGGCCGCGGATCATCACGCCCTCGATGACCGCTTGGCCGCCGTAGTTGAAGGTCTTGGGCATCGCCCCCTACGCAAAAGGAGCGAGGCTCGCCCGCTCCTTCGGTTTCCTCATACGGTGCGGTCCACCGCGCCTATTTCAGGCCGTAGCGCCGCTTGAACCGCTCGACGCGTCCCTCGGTGTCGATGATGCGCTGCTCGCCAGTGAAGTAGGGGTGGCAGGAGCTGCACACCTCGATCTTCAGCACGGGTTTCGTCGAACGCGTCTCCCAGGACTTGCCGCAGGCGCAATCCACTCGGGCTGTGACGTATTCGGGATGGATGCCGGTCTTCATCGGATTGGCGCCTCTCGATTCGCGGGCCTTAGCCGACGGGGTAGACGCTGACCTTGCGGCGCATCTTGTTAAAGGGTTCGTATTTTACTTTGCCGTCGATCGTGGCCCACAGTGTGAAGTCCCTGCCCAGGCCAACGTTCTCGCCGGGATGGATCCTGGTGCCCCGCTGGCGGACCAGGATGTTGCCCGCGATGACGATCTGGCCGTCGTAGCGTTTCACACCGAGCCGCTGCGACTGGCTGTCGCGCCCGTTGCGACTGGTACCGGAGCCTTTTTTGTGGGCCATGGGTATTCGCCTCGCTAGGCTTTTTCGGCCTTCGCCACGGCGCCGCCGGGGGTCTCGATCTCTTGGATCGAAATCCTGGCGAACCGCTGACGGTGCCCCCTCTTGCGCCGGTAGCGGATCTTCGGCTTGTACTTGAAGACGATGATCTTCTTTCCCCTGCCTTCCTCTTCCACCTTGGCCACCACGCGGGCGCCGTCCACGTAGGGGGCGCCCACGGACACGTCGCCCTCGTGGCTCACCACGAGCACATCGTCGAAGTTGACGGTGTCGCCCGGCTCGTGATCCTTCATCCGCTCGACGTCGATGACGTCGCCGGGGGCCACGCGGTACTGCTTACCGCCGGTCTGGATTATGGCGTAGCTAGACATGGGAAAGCCTGTTCGGGGGCGCCGGAACTGCAACCCTTAGATTCTATCGGCCCCCCGAAGCCGTGTCAACGGAAGCGGGAGCGGGTAGTGTCTCAGCCTTTAGGGACTTTCGGCCTCTAAAGGCTCGTACGGCTCTTGGCTCAGCAGCTCAGCCTTTCGTCGCCGCTCATCGCGACGACTGAGCGATCCATAGATGAACATACCAACAACAACTGCGATATCGGTGAGTCCCATGGCTAAGCCTGCCGCTTGCTTATCTAAAGCGATGAGAGCGACCGAGCCACCAAAGAAGGCGAGCGCGACAATGAAGCCCATGAAGAGGCCTGCATGAGATCGCTGAATATCTGCGTGTAGCGCCGCCATCTCTAGGGTTTGTCGGTGCGCAGCCTGATTTTCCGCCATGGTCACGATGCGATCTGCTGATCCAGGCAGGGCTTGCTCGTATCCAGCAAGCATCGCCGGCGGAGGTAGCGGCGCTCGATACGAAATCGAGACCTCTGTTTTTGTAACCTGGTTTTTATCCGGAGAGGACTCTATGTCATTGGCGGCTGGCAATTTCGTCGTACTCCCTCATCGCACGCCGCAGGTCCTCCCCTACTACTGCCCAATCCATCCACAGCGCGTCCAGGTCCGCTTTCGTGACGATGGGGGAGATGTTGTACTCGTTGAGGCTGCCGCTGAAGTCCACAATGCGGGCAAACCCCTCGATGAAGGACGGCCTTGCGTAAAAGAAGTCGCTGATTGGTGCCATACTCCGCCTCCTGAGTGCGCTCTTATAGCATAGCACCCCAACCCTGTCAAAGCCCCCATTCAAACTCAGACACTACCGAATGTGCCCGGAGACTGATCGCGGCCACGCTCGTTGACGCCCTTATCGCCGCGTCCTGTAAGATACGCGGGATTCAGAGGCCGGTTCCCTAAGGAGGAGCAGGTGTACGACACCAGCGAGTTGAGTGACAAAGCGGCGATCGTCGGCATCGGCGAGACGACGTACTCGCGTAAGTCCGGCATGAGCAATCTCTCCCTGCAGTTGACCGCCTGCATGCGGGCGATCGAGGACGCGGGGATCAAGCCTAGCGATATCGACGGCATCCTGCCCCAGGCGGCGGGGGCGACGTCGGAAGACTTCGCCACGAACCTTGGGGTCAAGGACCTGAAGTTCTCCGCGGCGATCAACATGGGGGGCGCCAGCCCCTGCGCGGCGCTACAGAACGGGGTCCTCGCCGTCACCTCCGGCGTCTGCGACTACGTCCTGCTTGTTTCGGGGCGCAACGGCTACTCGGGGGCGCGGACGGCCCAGTCGCTTGCCGGCGGCGGCCTCCAGGGGCCTATGCGGGCCATGGGCGAGTTCGAGTACATCTACGGCCTCGTCGCACCCATGCTGTGGTACGGCCCAATGGCGCGGAAGCACATGGAGACCTACGGCACCACCAGCGAGCAGTTCGGCGAGGTCTCCGTCGCCATGCGCAAGCACGCGTCGATGCAGAGCAACGCCCAGATGAAAGACCCCATCACGCTGGAAGACCACCAGAATTCGCCGATGCTCGCCGATCCGTTCCGGCTGCTCGATTGCTGTCTGCAGACCGATGGCGCGGCGGCCTGCGTGATCGCGCGGGCCGACCGGGCGAAGGACCTGCCGAACAGGCCGGTCTACATCAGCGGCTTCGGCGAGGCGCACCCGGACTCGCCGAGCTCGATCACCCAGCGGCCCGACATGACCACCTTCGGCATCGCCAAGCTCGCGCCCCGCGTCTTCGGCATGGCCGGCATTTCTTCCCAGGACATCGACGTCGCGCAAATCTACGACTGCTTTACCTTCACGGTCATCAATCAAATCGAGGACCTCGGCTTCTGCAAGAAGGGCGAGGGCGGCGGCTTTGTCGAGGGCGGGCGGATCCAGATCGGCGGCGACCTGCCGGTGAACACCCACGGCGGCCTGCTCTCCCAGGGGCACATCATGGGAATGAACCACGTGATCGAGGGCGCGAAGCAGGTCCGCGGGTCGAGCGACGTGCAGGTCGAAGGGGCCGTGCACTGCCTCGTGAGCGGCTACGGCGACTTCGGCGACGGCGCGCTCGCCATCTTCAGGGGGAATTGATGCCCATCCCGACCAGCGAGTACAAGAAACCGCTTCCCAAGCCCACCGAGGATACCCAGCCCTTCTGGGACTTCTGCAAGAAGCACGAGCTCCGCTTCCAGCGATGCTCCGACTGCGGCGCGTTCCGCCACTATCCACGCCCGCTCTGCCCCGAGTGCGCTTCGTTCAACTTCGATTGGGTCCAGGTGGCTCCGAAGGCGACGGTGCATTCGTGGGTCACCGCGCACCGACCCTTCCACCCCGGCTTCGCCGGCGAGATGCCGCTGCCCATCGTGATTGCCGACGTGGACGAGGCGCAGGGCGTGCGTCTCATGGGCAACTTCATGGACGGCACGCCCCCGGACGACCTCTCGATCGGCATGCCCATCGAGATCGCGTTCGACGACGTAACCGAGGACTGGACGCTGCCCAAGTTCAAGCGCGCCTAGCCCCGCGGCAGCCTCGATTGACAGGGGTAGGGGCCTATGCTAGCTTCTACCTCGTTAGCCGATGTATCCTGTCCGGCGCCGGTGGTGCTTGGGCGGGGCGGCTGACGCGGCAAGGAGGTCGAAATGACCAGCCTGTTGGAACGGATCGACGCACCGCAGGACCTCAAGCCGCTCACCCACGACGAACTTTCCCAAGTCGCGCAAGAGGTGCGGGAGACCATCATCTCCGTGATCACCGAGCGCGGGGGCCACTTGGCCTCGAACCTTGGGGTCGTCGAGCTCACGTTGGCGCTCCACCGCGCCTTCGACAGTCCTGTCGACCGTATCGTGTGGGACACCACCAACCAGTGCTACACCCACAAGTTGGTGACGGGCCGCCGCGATGAGTTCAAGGACATCCGCCTCGAAGGCGGGCTGTCGGGATTTGGAGAGCCCAGCGAAAGCGAACACGACACCCTCGCCGCGGGCCACGCCGGCACGGGGCTCTCGATCGCCCTCGGCATCGCGGAAGGCGCCGCCATCCGGCGGGAGAGGTCTTGGACCATCGCCGTCGTCGGCGACGGCGCGATGACCTCCGGATCGAGCTTCGAGGCGCTGAACAACATCGCGCACCTCAACCCGGAGCGCATGGTCATCATCTTCAACGACAACGGGATGTCGATTTCCGAGAACGTCGGCTTCCTTACCAACTGGCGCAAGCGCGTGGTCAGCCATCCTGAGTACCACGCGATGATCGACCGCGCCCGGCAGTTCTCGAAACGGCTCCCCACGGGCGAGGCCCTCTACCGCATCGCCCAGCGGTTCAGGGACGGGCTCGAGGGCTTCATGCTGCCCACGACGTTCTGGACCGAGATGGGCTTCAACTATCTGGGCCCCGTCGATGGCCACGACTTCCGCCAGCTCGAACAGACGCTCAGGCAGGCCAGGGTCTCCACGGGGGCCGTGCCCCTCGTCCACGTGGTGACGCACAAGGGCCGCGGCTACGAGCCCGCCGAGGTCGACCCCGTCAAGTTCCACCAGCCGAGTTCGCCGCTGGGGTCTGGATCGGGCGCACCCACCTACTCGAAGGTGTTCGCCCAGACGCTCAGCCGGCTCATGCGCGACGACAAGTCCGTGGTCGGTATCAGCGCGGCGATGCTTGAGGGCACCGGCCTCATTGAGGTACGCGACGAGTTCCCCGACCGTGTCTTCGACGTGGGCATCGCCGAGCAGCACGCCGTTAGCATGGCTGCCGGCATGGCGGCCGGCGGGCTCTCGCCCTTCGTCTCGATCTACTCGACGTTCCTGCAGCGGGCGTTCGATCAGATCGTTCACGATGTCTGCTTGCAAAATCTGCCCGTCACGCTCATCGCGGACCGCGCCGGCATCGTCGGCGAGGACGGCAAGACGCACCACGGGGCCTTCGATATTTCCTATCTCCGATGCCTGCCCAACGCCGTCGTCGCCGCGCCCATGGACGAAAACGAGTTGCAGCACCTGGTCTACACTGCCTACAAGCACGAGGGCCCGTTTGCGATTCGGATCGCGCGCGGGGCCGGCGTGGGCGTGACCTTGGACGAGGAGCTGCGCGAGCTGCCGTTGGGCAAGGGAGCCGTAGTCCGGGAGGGCCGCGACGTGGTCATCTTCGGGCTCGGTAAATCGGCGCACGCGGCCCTGGAGGCGGCGGAGCGGCTCGCCGCCGACGGTATTTCGTGCGCCGTGGTGAACCCGCTGTTCGTGAAGCCCCTCGACGTCGACCTGCTGCTCGACATGGCCCGCCGCACACCCCGCATCGTGACCGTCGAGGAAAACGTGCTGGCCGGCGGGTTCGGCGCTGCTGTCCTCGAAGCTCTGGCCGCGGAGAGGGTCGAGGACGTCGCCGTTCATCGCATTGGGATACCGGACTCATTCGTCGAGCACGGCACCGCCGGCGCCCAGCGCCGCCGGCTGGACCTCGACGCCGAAGGGATCGCCGCGCAGGTCCGCGCCGTCTTCTTCAGCGGCGGGGCGAAGGCCGCGGTCGCGGTTCACGGCGCGGCGGCGAGCGGGTAGGAGGCCACGAACACCGGCATGCCCACCGCCATGCGCGTACCCGACGTCTTCACTCGTTACCGTCCCGCGGTGGACGCCGGGCTGCGCAGCGCCCTCGACGACGACTCGCCGTTGTTCGGCATGCTCCGCTATCACATGGGCTGGACCGACGAGCTCGGCGGTCCGATCGAGGCCAACAGCGGCAAGGCGGTGCGACCCGCACTCTGCCTGTTTAGCGCGGAGTCGGTCGGCGGATCGGTGGAACAGGCTCTGCCCGCCGCCATCGCCATCGAGCTTGTCCACAACTTCTCTCTCGTTCACGACGATATTCAGGACGGCGACACGCAGCGCCGGCACCGCGCGACCGTGTGGAGTCTCTGGGGTATGAGCCACGGACTCAACGCCGGTGCGGCCATGAACGTCGTCGGCAACCTCGCCGCGCTTCAGCGCCCCGGCGGACTCTCCGCCGAGACCGCCCTGCGCGTGAGCCGCATCCTGACGCACGCCTGCGCCGAGATGATCGCCGGTCAGGTGCTCGACGTGAGCTTCGAGCAACGCCCACGGGTCAGCGTCGACGACTATCTGACCATGATCGGCAAGAAGACGGGAGCGCTGCTCGAAGCCGCGCTCCACATGGGCGCAGTCATCGGCGCCGACGACGAGGACACCATCGAGGCGATGCGCTCCCTCGGCCAGGGTCTCGGCCTGCTGTTCCAAGTCCGCGACGACATGCTCGGCATTTGGGGCAAGGAAGAGGACACCGGCAAGCCTAAGGCGAGCGACATCCACCGGCGCAAGAAGTCGCTGCCCATCGTCTACGCGCTCAACGCCGCCGAGGGCGAGTCCCGCGAGCGCCTGCGCCAGATCTACGACACCGACCGGCCGCTGAACGACGACGACGTAGCCGAGGTCTTCGGCGTCCTCGGCGACCTGGAAGCGGATGCCTTCTGCCGCGACTTGGCCGAGGTACAGGCGGCACGGAACTACGAGGCCGTCGACTCTATCGAAATCAGCCCCGAAGCCCGCGCCGAGTGCCGCGAGCTGACCCAATTCTTGCTCGAACGCGACTACTAGGAATGGAAATATGAGCGTCCCCGCGTCGCAGGCCCTAACCGTTTCGTTGTACGTCCTCAAGCAGAAGCTGCGGAGGAGGAAACGCTATCCGCTGGTGCTCATGCTCGAGCCGCTCTTCCGGTGCAATCTGGCCTGCGCCGGGTGCGGCAAGATCCAGTATCCGCCGCAACTGCTGAAGAAAAGCATGCCCGTCGAGCACGCGCTCGCCGCCGCCGACGAGTGCGGCGCGCCGATGGTCAGCATTGCCGGCGGCGAGCCGCTCATGCACCCCGAGATCGGCGAGATTGCCGCCGGGCTCGTCGAGCGCAAGAAATACGTCTACCTCTGCACCAACGCGATCTTGCTCGAACAGCGGCTCGAAGAGGGCATCTTCACGCCCTCGGACCACCTCAGCTTCAGCGTGCATCTGGACGGCCTCGAAGAGGACCACGACGAAGCGGTCTGCCGTGACGGGGTCTACGACCAGGCCGTCGCCGGCGTTCGCGCCGCCATCGACCGCGGCTTCCGCGTCACCACCAATACGACGCTGTTCGACAATGCCGACCCTCTGCGAGTCCGCGACTTCTTCGATGAGATGACCACCCTTGGCGTGGACGGCATGATGCTCTCGCCGGGGTACAGCTACTCGAAGGCCCCCGATCAGGAGCACTTCCTCCGGCGGGAACGGACCCAGAGCCTCTTCCGCGACATCCTCAAAGACCGCAAGCGCGAGTGGAGCTTCAACCAGTCCCCGCTCTTCCTGCAATACCTCATGGGCAAGCAGGACTTCGAATGCACGCCGTGGGGGAACCCTCTCTACAACGTCTTCGGCTGGCAACGTCCGTGCTACCTGCTCCAAGAAGGTTACGCGGCCTCCTTCCAAGACCTCATGGACGACACGGGCTGGGACGACTACGGGCGCGCCAGCGGTAATCCCAAGTGCCAGGATTGCATGGTGCATTCCGGCCACGAGCCGACCGCGGTAAACGCCACGTTTACACCGAAGGGAATGAAGGACACGGTCATGGCCGCGGTGACGGGCAGGCTGTAGCGCATGTTCAGGCGAAACGGAGCCGTCCGGTGAGCGAAAAGAGCCTAGAGGGATGGGCCCCTGAGATCGGGCCCGATCTCACGATTGAGCACGTGATCGACTACGCCTTCGACTACCGGGGGAACACCACCCTCGTGTTGGCCGACGGGGAAGAGCGGATCGCCTACGTCTCCAACCACGACGCGTCAGCGGCCGAGCCGTTCGTCCAAATCTTCGACGAAGCCGGCGAGGGCCCCCTTAGCCGCGGTCACGGGCAAGCTGTAGCGCGCATGTTCAGGCGAAACGGAGCGGTGCGGTGAGTGAAAAGAGCCTAGAGGGATGGGCCCCGGAGATCGGGCCCGAGCTCACGATTGAGCAGGTGATCGACTACGCCTTCGACTATCGGGGGAACACCACCCTCGTGTTGGCCGGCGGGGAAGAGCGGATCGCCTACGTCTCCAACCGCGACGCGGCGGCGCACGAGCCGTTCGTCCAAATCTTCGACGAACGGGGAGATGGCCCCTTCACCATCCCCTACACCGACATTCGCACCATCAAGTTCACCGGCAAGGACACCGCCGCGGGAAAGAGCTGGGAGGCGTGGGTGAAGCGCAAGGCGGCGGAGAAGGCCGCACAAGAGGAGGGCAGCTAACCATGCTCGTCTTTATCGGGGCGGTGCGCCGCGAGCTTGCCGACCTTGAACCGCTTGTGAACAACCCCAAGATGGAACGCTACGGGTCGGCCATCGCAGTCCAGGGGATGTCGGACGGGCGCCCCGTGGCGCTGGTACGCAGCGGCATCGGACGCGAGCGCTCCGAGGCGGCGGTCCGCGACCTGCTGCTGGCCGGCGTGCGTCCCCGCGCCATCGTCTCCCTCGGCTTCGCCGGTGGCGTCGCCCCCGATGTCTACGGCGGCGACCTCGTCGTGCCCCGGACCATCCGCGGCCTCGACTCCTCCGGCGCCCCGGACGGCGCCATCACCCCCGACCCCTACCTCTTCGACTCGGCCCTCGAAGCCCTCGACGACGAATTCATCGCGGTACACACCGAAGAAGTCGTCACCGTGCCAGAAGCGCTGTTTAGCGTCGAGGAAAAGGACCAATTCGCCTCGTCCCCGCACACAAAAGCCGTCGACATGGAGAGTTACTGGATTGGCAAATTGGCGCAAGAGGCACGCATACCCTTCCTAGCCGTCCGCGCCATCTCCGACGAAACAGAAGACACCCTCCCCAACTACCCCCGCTTCCTCGACGAAATGGGCGAGGTCCGCCCCTTCGCCGCGGCCAGGTACTACGCCACGCATCCGTGGCACATCTTCGAAGCGCCACGGTTGGTGGTGAACACGCGGAAGGGAGCGCAACGCCTCGCGGTGTTCGGGGAAGCCTTCATCAAGAAGGTCTACCGGGCGGCCCCAGTTGCGAAATGAAAGCCGTCGTCACCGGGGCCACCGGATTCATCGGAGGCAACCTGGTGCGAGAGCTTCTCGACCAGGGAGTGGCGGTCCGGGCGATGGTCCGGCCGGGGAGCGACCATACAGCGATCGAAGGGTTGAACGTGGAGATTGCCGAGGCTGATCTATTGGGCGACGAGGAGGCGATACGGCTGGCGATGAGCGGGTGCGACGCGCTCTTTCACGTCGGCGCGCTTTACGCCTATTGGCCGCCGGACCACAGCCTTGCCTACCGCACCAATGTTGAAGGAACGAAGAAGGTCTTGAACGCGGCGAGGACAGCGGGCGTCAAGCGCGCCGTACACACGAGTTCGTCGGCGGCCATCGGTCTGCCGCAGGACGGCGCGCCGGGGACGGAGGAGACGCCGGTCGACACCCGCGCGCTCCTCGCCGGCTACAAACGCTCGAAGTACCTATCCGAGGTGGAGGCGCTGAAGGCGGGAATGAGCGGCCTCGAGACGGTAATCGTCAACCCCACCACGCCTGTTGGCCGGGGCGACGTGAAGCCCACACCGACGGGCAGGATCATCGTGGACTTTCTGAAGCAACGCATGTTCGGCTACTTGGAGACTGGGCTCAACCTCGTCCACGTGGGCGACGTCGCCAAGGGGCACGTCCTGGCGTTCGAGAAGGGTAAGACGGGTCATCGCTACATCCTGGGCAACCGGAACATGACGCTGCGCGAAATCTTTCAGGCCCTGGCGCGCATCACCGGCCTTAAGCCGCCGAAGGTGCGCATCCCTTACTGGTTCGCCTTGGCCTTCGCCCACGCCGACGAGGCCATCGAGGGCCGCCTGCTGCGCCGCGCGCCGCGAGCCACCACCGCCGTGGTGCGGCTCGCCAAGAAGCGGATGTTCTTCGATCCGGCCAAAGCGCGGGCCGAGCTCGGCCTTCCGCAAACCTCAGTCGAGGACGGTCTCGCTGAGGCCGTCGGCTGGTTCCGGGAGCATGGCTACGTATGACGTCATCCACCCCTAGACCGCACCTCAATGGCCACAGGCCGCACCTGAACGGGGCGGGGCCGCGCTTTGGCGCCGTCCCGTTCGCCGAAAAACTCGACTCGGCGATCGACCGCGCCGTCGGGCGGCTCTTCGATCTGCAGTACGACGACGGCTACTGGTGGGGGGAGCTGGAGGCGAACTGCGCCATTCACGCCGAGTACCTGCTGCTCACCCACTTCATGGATGTGCCGGATCCCGAGCGTTGGCGCAAGGTCGTCAACTACCTGAAGTCCATGCAGCTCGACGATGGCGGCTGGCCGATCTGGTACGGCGGGCCAAGCGACCTCAGCATCGCCGTCGAGTGCTACTTCGCGATGAAGCTCGCCGGCGAGCCCCCCGATGACCCGGCCATGACCAAGGCCCGCGAGTTCATCCTCGCCCAAGGCGGCGTTCCCAACACCCGCGTCTTCACCAAGATGTGGCTTGCGCTGTTCGGACAATGGGAATGGGCGGCCACGCCCGTGCTCCCCGTCGAGATTATGCATCTCCCTTCCTGGTTTCCGCTCAACATCTACGAGTTCGCCAGTTGGGCGCGGGGTACGATCGTCGCCTGTACCATCCTGCTGACGGAAAAGCCGGTGTGTCCCGTGCCGGAGTCGGCGCGCATCGACGATCTCTACCCCAACGGCCGGGAGAACACGGAGTACACCTTCGGAAAGAACGGAAAGCGCCTCGGGTTGGAGAGCTTCTTCAGGGTCGTCGACCACGTCCTGCGCCTGCTGGACCGTCGGCCATTCCGAAAGGTGCGCCAACCCTTCCGCGTCTCGGCGTTGAAGAAGGCCGAGGAATGGATCATCGACCGTCAGGAAGCCGACGGGTCTTGGGGCGGGATCCAGCCGCCGTGGGTCTACTCGCTGATGGCCCTCCGCACCATGGGCTACAGCAACGACCATCCCGTCATCAAGAAAGGTCTCAAGGGGTTCGATGGGTTCGCGCGCGAGACGGAGGACACGTTCCGCACCGAGCCGTGCATTTCGCCGGTGTGGGACACCTGCCTCGCGATGATCGCCCTCCAGGACGCCGACGTCCTGCCCGGCGACCCCCGCTTGACCAAGGCGGCGGAATGGCTGCTCGACGCACAGATTCTCGAACACGCCGGCGACTGGCGGGTGAAGCGTCCTGAGCTGAAACCCGGGGGCTGGGCCTTCGAGTTCGCCAACGACGCCTATCCCGACATCGACGACACGGCGATGGTGATGATCGCGCTTCATAAGATGAGACAGCAGGACGATCCGCGCATGAACTTGGCGCTGGAGCGCAGCCGAGAATGGCTCGAAGGCATGCAGAGCAAGAACGGCGGCTGGGGCGCCTTCGACGTCGACAACTTCAAGCGCTGGGTCTCTACCATTCCGTTCTGCGACTTCGGCGAGGTGGTCGATCCCCCCAGCGAGGACGTGACCGCCCACGTCCTGGAAATCCTGGGGCGCATGGGCTATAACACCTCTCGAACGAGCGTCACCAAGGGTCTCGACTATCTGAAAGAGACGCAGGAGAACGACGGTTCGTGGTGGGGCCGGTGGGGCGTAAACTACATCTATGGACTGGGGGCGGTGCTCCCCGCGTTGCAGCACATCGGCGAGGACATGGGCCAGCCCTACATCCGCAGGGCGCTCGATTGGATAATGGAACACCAGCACGAGGACGGCGGCTGGGGCGAGGGCGTGGAGAGCTACATCGATCCCTCGCTGCGCGGCAAAGGGCCAAGCACGAAGTCGCAAACGGCGTGGGCGCTGCTTGGCTTGATCGCCGGCGGCCGGGCGGAGACGGAGAGCACCAAGCGCGGCGTCGACTACCTGCTCCGCAACCAGCAGGAAGACGGCTCGTGGGACGAACCCGAATTCACCGGCACCGGCTTCCCCCGCGACTTCATGATCAACTACCATCTCTACCGCTACTACTGGCCGTTGATGGCGCTGGGGCAATACCGCCAGGCCGTCCGCGCCGCGCAAAGGGGCGTCCGTAGCTATGCCTGAAGCACGATCCGGCGGGAAGCGCGCGCTGCCCATGGCGCAAGCCCCCGCGCCGCCGAGTGCGGCGAACGGCCATGCCGCCGCACGGCGGCGGCTGTCGAAAGTCACCATGGTGGGCGGTGTGGCCGTCGGCGGCATGAACCCCATCGTGGCGCAGTCGATGACCGACACCGACACCGCCAACATCGAGGCCACGACGGCGCAGGTGAAGCTGCTCGCCGAGGCGGGCAGCGAGCTCGTGCGCGTGACGGTGAACAATGACGACGCGGCCCGGGCCGTGCCCGAAATCCGCAAGCGCCTCGACGCCGAAGGCTGTCTCGTCCCGCTCATCGGCGATTTTCACTTCATCGGCCACCGGCTGCTGCGCGACCACGGCGATTGCGCCAAGACGCTGGCCAAGTTCCGCATCAACCCCGGAAACGTGGGGCGCGGCCCGCGCCACGATGACAACTTCCGGGCCTTCATCGATGTGGCCCGCGATCTGAATAAGCCGGTCCGCATCGGGGTGAACGCGGGGAGCCTCGACCCCGACATCCTGGCGCGCCGCATGGACGACAACTCACGGCTGCCCAACCCCGTCGACGGCGACGCCGTCGAACGCGCGGCGCTCGTCGAAAGCGCTATCGAGAGCGCGGCGGCGGCGGTCGATCTCGGCCTGCCCGAAGAAAACATCATCATCTCGTGCAAGGTGTCGCGGCTGCCCCAAATGGTCGAGGCCTACCGAGAGATCGCGGCGCAATGCGACTTCCCCCTGCACCTGGGCCTCACCGAGGCCGGTATGGGGACCAAGGGGATCGTGGCGACCACCGCTGCCCTCTCCATCCTTCTGTATCAAGGCATTGGCGACACGATCCGCTCAAGTCTGACTCCCGAGCCCGGCGGCGACCGCGCCCGCGAGGTGCGTCTCTGTCAAGAAATCCTGCAAGCCCTGCAGCTCCGTTCCTTCCGCCCCGCGGTCACCGCCTGCCCCGGCTGCGGCAGGACGACGTCGACGCTGTTTCGCGAGCTCGCGCGCGACATCCAGGTCCACCTCGACGAGAAGATGCCGGTCTGGCGTGGCAAGTACGCCGGCGCGGAGACGCTCAAGGTCGCTGTCATGGGCTGCGTGGTGAACGGGCCCGGCGAGTCCCGAGCGGCCGACATCGGCATTTCCCTGCCGGGCAGCGGCGAGGCGCCGCGCGCGCCGGTGTTCGTCGATGGGGAGCGCCGCTTGTTCCTGGAAGGCGCGACTATCGCCGATGACTTCGTCGAGATGGTCGAGGACTACGTGGAGCGGCGCTGGGGCGGCGCGTAACCGCCGGTCCGGCCCCGCCGGAGACCGGAGGGCGTTACGTCATGGCCGCCGACTCCCTGCCCACCGTTCCCGAGGCCTACGAGGCCTGCCGGACGCTGGTACGGGAGCGCGCCACCAACTTCTACTACGCCTTCCTTCCCCTTCCCCCGCCCAAGCGGCGCGCGATCTACGCCGCCTACGCCTTCAGCCGCGCCTGCGACGATTACTCCGACGAGCCCCTGCCGCTTGAGGAGAAGCGCAGCTTGCTCGAAGAGCACCGCCGCCGCCTCCACGAGACCTACGAGGGCCGCCCGTCCGACGCCACGTTCGTGGCGCTCTGGGACGCAGCGCAGCGCTACACTATCCCGCGAGAGTATTTCGACAGCCTGATCGACGGCGTGGTGATGGACCTGACCATCAACCGCTATGAGACTTTCGATGACCTGCGCCGTTACTGTTATCACGTCGCGTCGGTGGTGGGCCTGATCTGCATCGAAATCTTCGGCTACCGCGGCGAGCAGGCCAAGGACTACGCCATCGACCTCGGCATCGCCATGCAACTCGTCAACATCATGCGGGACGTAAAAGAGGACGCCGAACGGGACCGCATCTACCTGCCGCAGGAAGACCTGCGGCGCTTCGGCTACGGCGAGGGCGACCTCATGGCCGGCGTGGTCAATCGCCCCTTCACCGATCTCATGCGGTTCCAGGCCGAGCGGGTGCGGGAGCATTTCCGGCGCGGCGGGATGCTGCTTCCGCTCGTGCCGACCCGCTCGCGGGTCTGTCCCGCCGTCCTGCGCGCACTCTACTCGAAAGTGCTGCGCCGCATCGAAGCGAACGGCTACGACGTCTTCGGGGAGCGGGCGGCGCTCTCCACCGGCGGCAAGCTGCTCACGGTCTTGCAGACCTGGAGCGGTGTCGTGGCCAGGAGCCTGGTTCCGTGGGGGTGAACGGGGCACTGGTCCTCGCGCCGTTCGACGCCGCGGGCCTTGATCGGCTGCGGGCCGCGGGCCTCGCCGTCACCTACGAGAGCTGGCTCGACACCGGCGAGCTGCACGACCCCGAGGTGTTGGGCCGCAGGCTCGCCGCGGAGGGGAACGGGTACGTCATCGTCGAAGCCGACTTCGTTTTCGAGGAGACGATGGACCTAGCCCCCGACCTCAAGCTCGTGGGCATCTGCCGCAACGCGCTCAACCACGTCGATATCGAGGCCGCGACGGAGCGAGGCGTGCTGGTGGTCAACACGCCGGGCCGCAACGGGGCCGCTGTCGCCGAGCTCACCGTTGGGCTGATGTTGGGCCTGGCGCGCCGCATTCCCGCCGCCGACACCTGGGTGCACGGCCGCAAGTGGTCCGATCCCTCTGGCGGCTACGCCGAGTTCCGGGGCGCAGAGATACAGGGCAAGACCGTCGGCGTCATCGGTCTCGGCGCAATCGGGCGCATGGTGGCCGAGCGGCTGTCCGGCTTCGGTGCGGCCCTCGTCGCCGCCGATCCCTACGTGGACCCCAAGGCGGCGGCGCGGCTCGGCGTACGGCTCGTCTCGCTCGACGAGCTGCTTACGGTCTCGGACTACGTGCTGGTCCACGTGCCCGCCGGCGAGTCGACGTACGGGCTCATCGACGGACGCGCCCTCGGCGCGATGAAGCGGACGGCGTTCCTGGTGAACGTCTCCGCAGCCGGCGTGGTCGACGAGGCCGCGTTGGGCGAGGCCCTGCGCGAGGACGTCATCGGCGGTGCGGCCCTCGACGTTTTCGACGGCCACCCGCTGCCGGAGTCCAGCCGGCTCCTCGATCTGGACAACGTGATTCTGACCCCGCACATCGGCGGAGCGACCCGCGAGACTATTGAGCGCCAGTCGGCGATGATCACTGAGGACATCCTGCGCGTCGAGGCCGGCGAGCGGCCCGAGCGGCTGGTAAACTCCGAAGCATGGGACCGGCGGCGCTCCTAAGACGTGCTCCGGCGACACGCGCCGCCGGAAAGGCACGCCGCGTCGCCGCCATTGACCTGGGCGGCTTGTCGGTTCGCGCCGGCGTCTTCGACGAACGAGGGCGGCTTCTGGCCCTGCGTTCCCGCCCGCACCGCTTCATCACGGGCGAGGACGGCTCGCCGTTCACCCGGGAGCATGACGCGGACGCGGTCTGGCGCGCCGCCGCCGCCTGCATTCGCGGCGCGATGCGCGACGCGGGCGTCCGCTCCGGTGAGGTCGAGGCCGTGGCGGCGGCGGGCCAGCGCCACGGCTTGGCGCTCATCACGGACGATGGGCGGACGCTCTATCTGGGGCCGACATCGGAGGCACGGGCCTTCTTTCACGGGCAAGTGATCGAGGAGGAACTCGGCGCCGAGATATACGCCGCGACGGGGCATCTGCCCGCGCTGATCGGCGCGCCCGCCAAGTTGCGTTGGCTGGCGGAGGCGCTGCCCGATTTCGACCAAGCGACGCGTGTCCTCACCCTCGACGGCTGGCTCGCGCACCGTCTGAGCGGCGAGGCCGTCATGACGCCGGTGGGGGGCGTCGTACTTGGCCTCGTCGACTTACGGAGTCTCGAATGGGCCGACGACCTCCTCGACCGCATCGGATTCCCGCGCGGCCTGCTGCCCAGGCTCGCAACGCCTGCGTCGGTGATCGGCGCGGTGTCGCCGCGGGCGGCGCGCGAGACGGGTCTGGCCGCGGGGACGCCGGTGGTCGCCGCCGGCCCCGACACGCAGTGCGGACTGCTCGGTATGGGGGCCGCCGCTCCGGGAGCGGCGGGCATCCTCGCGGGCAGCACCGCACCCGTCCAGATGGTGCTCGACCGGCCCGTACTCGACGCCGAGCGGCGCACGTGGACCGGAGCCCACGTGCTCGATGACCGCTGGGTGATCGAAAGCGGGGCGACCGACGCCGGCGGCGCGGTGGCGTGGCTGGCCGGTCTCGTGCTCGGCGGTGGGCCTGGCGTTGCGCGAATGTTCGATCGCGCCGCCGCGAAGGCGCCGGCGGGGAGCGGCGGCGCGCTGGCCTTCCTGGGGCCGCGGCAAGCCGACGCATCGGACCTTGGCCCGCGCTGGGGCGGGCTGCTCTTCGCCACCCCGCTGGCGGCCTCGCCGATAGACCGGAGGCGTCTCTTCCGAGCCGCGTTGGAGAACGTCGCCTACGCCATCCGCGCCAATGTCGAGCAGATCGAGCGCGTTGCCGGCCGGTCGCCGGACTCCATCGCCGTCTCCGGCGGGCTGACCGCGAGCCGGACGTTCTGTCGTATCCTTACCGACGTGCTTGGGTCGCCGGTGCGCGTCACGGCGGCGGAGTCGAGCGCCTTGGGCGCGGCCATCTGCGCCGCCGCCGGCGCGGGCTGGTACGCCGGTCTTCCTGCGGCGGCGCGCCGCATGGCGGCCCGGGGGCGAACGCTCAAGCCCGACGCCGGCGCCGCGCTTGAATACAACGAGCACTATGGGCGATGGCTCGGCATGGCCCGCCGCCTCGAAGAGGCGGGTGATCTGCTGTGAGGGGGATGGTCGTACTAATGTGGGAAGGTGTACTGGAGGGAGGGGCGCCCTTTGGGCGCCCGCGCGCTTAGCAGCGCGCGCCCTCTCTCAGTCTCCCCCAAAGGGGGAGAGGGCCGGAGCAGAGGAGACGGCGAGGGAGACATGAGCGACCACATCGTGACTAGCCGGTTTCGCGCCGAACGGCGGGCCGTGGTCGAGACCGCCCGTGAGATGGCGGAGAAGGGTCTCGTCGTCGGCGCCGCGGGCAACGTGAGCATGCGCGTCCGGGGCGAGGAGATGCTGGCCATTACGCCGAGCCGGAAGCCTTACCACGAACTCGGCGCCGAGGACATTCAGATCATCGATTTTGAGGCCGGCCCCGTGGAGGGCGACGCCTTGCCCTCCGTGGAGAGCCTGGTCCACATCGGCGTTTACCGCGCCCGGGCCGACGCCGGCGCGGTGGTGCACACGCACTCGGTCTACGCCAGTGCGTTGGCCGTGGCTCACCGCCCGCTGCCTCCGGTGATCGACGAGATGATCACATCGCTCGGCGGCGAGATACCGGTCACCGAGTACGCCTTCCCCAGCACCGAGGAGCTCGCGGAGCGGGTCGCGGAGGGCGTCGCCGAGCGCAACGCCGTCCTCATCGCCAACCACGGTGTCGTGGGCCTAGGGAAAGACCCCCGCGCGGCGCTGACCGCCTGCGAGCTGGTCGAGCGGGCCGCGAAGATCTACGTGCTCGCCACCCTGCTCGGCGGCGCGCATCCCCTGCCCCCCGATGTCGTTGACACCGAGATGGCCCTCTTTAGAATGATGCGTGACGCATCCCAGGAAGGTTAAGCGCCCAATGAAAGTCCCCGCCTTTCTCCTCAAGCGCCTCTACGTGAAGGGGAGCCTGTGCAACACCGACAACGGCTTCGAGTTCCGGCTGCGCAACAACCTGGGTTCCGGGTACGCCTACGGCCTGAGCCCGGTCCGCGTGGACGGTGAAGAGTTTCCGGCGGAGCAGGCTTCGTTCTCGGTGGACGACAAGACGCTGGCCTTCCCCGAAGTCGACAAGGACAACCCCGCCTCTCTGGCCATGAACCGTGAGGCTATCGTCAGTGTCGACGGCCGCACGCTGCCGGCGGGGGCCCATACGGTTACGATGGGCTTTACCGTCGCCGGCCTCGGCGAGATATCATTCGACCTCGTCGACACCATCGACGAAGCCTAGCGCGAAGCTAGCCGCCTTCCGGCGCGCCGTGGCCGCCGCCGCCGGGGGTCTCGATGGTGAGCACGTCGCCCGGCCCTACTTCGACTTGCGCCTTGGAGGGCAGGGACTCGCTCTCTCCGCTCGCGCGGCGGAGGGTGTTGCGGCCCGGAGCGCCGTGGCCGCCGCCGGCTAGGCCGTAAGGACGGGAGGAGCGGCGGTCGGAGATCACGCTCAGGCGTGCGGGGGCGAGGAACTCGATGCCGCGCCGTATCCCGCCGCCGCCGCGCGCCGCGCCCCCGCCCCCGGAGCCGCGCCGGATGGCGTACTCCCGTACGCGGAGGGGCATGTCGAACTCCATCGCCTCGACCGGCGTATTCAGGGTGTTCGTCATGTGCGTCTGCACGGCGGAGAGGCCGTCCAACCCGTGGCGGGCGCCCATGCCGCCGCCGATGGTCTCGTAGTAGGCGAAGGGGCGGCCGCGGACGGGGTCGTAGCCTCCGAAGGCGAGGTTGTTCATGGTTCCTTGACTCGCCGCGGGGATGAGGTCGGGGACGGCCTGCGCCAGCGCGCCGAAGAGCACGTCGACGATGCGTTGCGAGGTCTCCACGTTGCCCGCCGAGACGGCGCGGGGCGAGCGCGCCGCGACGACGCTCCCCCGCGGGGCGATCAGCCGCGCCGCCGCCAGCGAGCCTTGGTTCGGCGGTATTCCGCCGCCGGCGGCGCACAGGAGCACGTAGAGCAGCGCCGACGACGTGACCGACTCGACGGCGTTGACGGGGCCGCGGACCTCGGGCGAGGAGCCGGTGAAGTCGGCGGTGAGCGCGTCGCCGCGGACGGTGACCGTCACCGCGATGGTGATGGGGTCGTCGGTGAACCCGTCGCCGTCGAGTGCGTCTTCGAAGCGGTACTCGCCGTCGGGGATGCGCTCGATGGCGGCGCGGGTGAGCCGCTCGGAGTAGCGCAGCAGCTCCGCCATGTGCTCGTGGACGGTGTCGAGCCCGTAGGCTTCGACGATCTCCAGTAGCCGTTCGGAGCCTAGGCCGATGCACGCCGCCTGCGCCGCGAGGTCGCCGCGGCGTTCGTCCGGCGTGCGGACGTTGCGGCAGATGAGCTCGAAGACACCCCGGTTAGGGACGCCCGCCTCGACGAGCTTCACCGGCGGGATGATGAGACCTTCCTCTATGAGCTCGGTGGCCAGGGGCATTGAGCCGGGCGATGCGCCGCCGACATCGGCGTGATGGGCGCGGTTGGCGACGTAGCCCGCGATCTCGCTGCCGGGCGTGTGGACGGGCGCGACGAGCGTGATGTCGGGCAGGTGCGTCCCGCCGAGGTAGGGGTCGTTGAGGATGGCGATGTCGCCCGGCCCGAGGGTCAGGGCGCTCATCGCGGCGGAGACCGACGCCGGCATCGAACCGAGGTGGACGGGCAAATGGGCGGCCTGCGCGGTCAGGCGCCCCGCGGGGTCGAAGACGGCGCAGGAATAGTCCCGCCGCTCCTTGATGTTCGCCGAGAAGCCGGAGCGGCCCAGCGCCGCTCCCATTTCCTCGGCGACCGAGGAGAGGAGGCCCTTGAAGATTTCGAGCGACACGGCGTCCATCAAGGCGTCCTCTCGACGATCATGTTCGCGCGCGGGCCGTAGCGGGCGGACCACCCCGGCGGAATGACGACGGTGCTGTCGTACTGCGTCACGATGGCGGGGCCGTCGATGGGGCCGGTGCCCAGAACGGAGCGGTCGAGTACGGGGGTGTCGCGCATGGCGCTGTCGAAGTAGACGCCGCGCCGCTGCTTCGGCGCGCCGCCCGTGGGCGCCGCAGCAGGGGCGTCCGCGCCGAGGTCCGCCGCGCCGGGCGCTTCGAGCCGGACACGCGCGGTGACGATCTCGATGGCGCGGTCGTCGTGGGCGTGGCCGAACCGTGCGTCATGGGCTTTGTGGAAGGCCGCCGCGAGGCCTGCCGCCGTCTCTCGGCCGTGGCCCTCACGGTCGTAGGGAATCGTGAGCTCGAAGGACTGCCCTCGATAGCGCAGGTCGAGGCTGGTGACGACCTCGACGCCGTCGCCCGCTCCCATCGCCTCCATGTCGGCCCGGCCCTGCCTGATGAGGCCGTCGGCGGCCCGCCTCGCCTCGTCGAGGGGCAGCGGGCTGTCCGAGAGCATCAGGGTCATCGAGTAGTCGCGGCTCACCTCGGCGACGGTCATGCCCATCGCCGAGAGGACGCCGGGACGCGTCGGAACGAGCACGCGCGGGATGCCGAGGCTCTCGGCTACCTCGCAGGCGTGGAGGGGGCCGGCCCCACCGAACGCCGTCAGGATGAAGCCGCGGGGGTCGTGGCCCCGCTCGACCGAGATCACGCGAATGGCCCGGGCCATGTTTGCGTTGGCGACGCGGACGACGCCCTCCGCCGCCCCTTCCGGCGTGGAGTTCATCGCAGCGCCGAGGCGGGTCATCGCGTCCCCGGCGCGTTCGAGGTCGAGGGGACGGCCCGCGACGGTAAAGTCGCCCGCGCCGAGGCGGCCGAGCACGAGATTCGCGTCGGTCACCGTTGGCGCGTCGCCGCGCCCGTAGGCGGCGGGGCCGGGGTCGGCGCCCGCCGATTCCGGCCCCACGACCAGCGCGCCGCCGGCGTCGACGCGGGCGATCGAGCCGCCGCCCGCGCCTACGCTGTAGATGTCGATGGACGGCGTGCCGATGGGGAGTCCGGCGAGCGACCAGGTGTTGGTGCGGGGGACGCCGCCGTCGCAGAGGCACACGTCGGTCGAGGTGCCGCCCATGTCGAAGCAGATGGCCCGCTCGTAGCCGGCGTCTTTGGCGAGCCGGTAGGCCCCGGCGACGCCGCCGGCGGGGCCGCCCGAAATCGTCTCGATGGGCCGCCGCATCGCCGCGCTCGCGGTCACGGAGCCGCCCGACGATTGCACGACGCGCAGGCCGGAGCGGAGCGCTCCGGAGAGGCGGGACAGGTAGCGCTCCGTGACGGGTGCGACGAAGGCGTTGATCACCGTCGTGGCGGTGCGCTCGTACTCGCGGTATTCGGGCAGCACCTCGTGCGAGACGTAGACCAAGGGGCCGCCGTCCTCGGTCAGGGCGTCGCGCAGCATGCGCTCGTGCTCGGGGCGCAGGAAGGAGAAGAGACAGCAGATAGCGACGGCCTCCGCACCCGAGGCCCGCACGCGCGCGGCGATCTCGCGGGCCGCCTCAGGCGTGAGCGGCTCGATGATCGAGCCGTCGGCGGCGACGCGCTCCGGCGCGCCGAAGCGGCGCTCCGTGGGTACGAGGGGCGGCGGGCGGCCGACCCGCACGTCGTAGAGCGATGGACGGGCCTGCCGCCCGATCTCCAGAACGTCCTCGAAGCCGGCGGTGGTGACCAGCGCCGTCTTAGCGCCCTTGCCTTCGAGCACCGCGTTCGTCGCTACCGTGGAGCCGTGGACGACGATGGCCGCGTCCATGCCGCCGATCTCGCGCAGTCCGCGGAGCACGCCTTCCGAGGGGTCGTGGGGCGTCGAGGGCGTCTTGTGAACGCGCACCCCAGCGGCGTCGACGATGTAGAAGTCGGTGAAGGTGCCGCCGACGTCGACGCCGGCGACCGTGGCGTGCCGGTCGGAGGACATAGGCCATTGTAGGCGCAACGCGCTAGGGCGATTCACGAATCGCCCCTACGAAGGCCCTTGCGTAACCCTCCCTTCGACGGCAAAGGCTTGGTAGACCGGCGAGGGCGGGGAGGGGTCCGCCGACGTTCATGGAGCCGCAAGCGCCGGTGATACGAAGGGCCTCCTACCCCTCCACCTGCGCCATCCGTCCCTTCCCCATCCCAGTCCTCGTCCCCTACCATGTTCCCATGCGAACCAGCCCGTTCGGCGCCGGCCAAGACGCATATCCACGCTTCCTTGGGAAGCCCCTAAACGGCCACGGGCGCGCGCAAGAGTCCCTTCGGGAGGCTCTCCCGCGTAGGCGCACCGAGCGCTGCCTGTCGGCGCTTTGTGCGAGACGCCGCTGACCCCAGCGGCCGTCTTGAAGAACTCCACATGGCCGGTCTCCTAGGGACCGAGGAGGCCATGCCGGAGTTGTAAGGGTGAGTTTGGAGAGGCGGCCCGGCGCGGTAACCCCCGCCGGGCCCGCGCCCGTAGCGCCGCGGCGTCGGCGCCCCGGACGCTCCCCAACTCAGCCTTTTTTCGGGGTTGCGCCCTGGTCCTCCTATGCCCTCCGCGGACCTCACCCCCGGCGCGCTCACTCTTTCGACGCGCTTCGGCGGCCCGCCCCATCGCACACCCGACTCCAACGGTCATCCAAGCCAAAGCGGGATCCATTCCCCTCCCGTAGGGGCAATTCGCGAATTGCCCTCCCCTCCGGCCTCTCCCCCTCTGGAAGAGATTGAGAGAGGGCGCGCGAGGGCTTCCCCTCTCCCGCTGGAGACCCTTGCGTAACCTGTCCATCCCCGTCATTCCCGCGGAAGCGGGAATCTAGCGGGCACGCTCTAGGCAGAGGCCTCGAAGGAAGCGGTTAGCGTGAGGCATCGTCTCGACAGGAGCCTTGGGGCGGGGCTATCCTATGGCGGATTTCGCTACTGCCGCACTGGAGGAGCACCGTGGAACTGAAGGAAGGCGACAAGGCCCCCGACTTCTCCCTGCCCGCGTCGACGGGGGAGACGATCTCGCTGGCGGACCTTGCCGGCAAGAAGGTTGTGGTCTACTTCTACCCCAAGGACAACACGCCGGGCTGTACGACGGAAGCATGCTCCTTCCGCGATCTCCATGGCGAGATCGCGGCCGCGGGCGCGGCGGTGCTGGGCGTCAGCGCCGACAGCCTGAAGTCGCACGAGAACTTCGTGGGCAAGTACGAGCTCAACTTCCCGCTCCTATCCGACGCCGAGAAGACGATGGCGGAGTCGTACGGCGCGTGGGGAGAGAAGAAGAACTACGGGAGGACGTACATGGGCATGAAGCGCATGACCTTCCTGATCGACGAGCAGGGGGCTCTCGAGAAGATCTGGCCGCAGGTGAGAGTCAAGGGCCACGCCGAGGCGGTCTTGGCCCAAGTGAAAGGCGGCTAGCCGGCGGGAGTCCCAGTCCCCGCCTACTTCTTGCCCATGTGGATCGGCTCTTTGAGCTTCTCGATGAACTGATCGATGGGGATCGCGGGGAGCGACGTGATGTGTATGGTGCCCCGCGAGCCGAGATCGACGGAGAGGTGGGCGATCGTTTCGTTGTCGGGGGCCTCGATTACCGTGAGGAAGTCGTACTGGCCCATGACGGCGTACTGTCCCACAATCTTGCAGCCGAAGTCGTTTACTTCGAGATTGACTTGCTCCAGGCGTTCCGGTTGCTGGGCTATCCGTTGGCGGCCTTCCGGGGTCAGCTTGGTCAGCAGCAGATATGTCGGCATCGAAAGCCTCTTTTCGTGTGCTCAAGAGCGATGCGTTTCACAGGGTGAAGGGATTATGTGTACCAGGGGCGAGGCCGTCAAGGGTTTCGGGCGGCTCTCGAAGCCGCGCCGTGATACCATAGGCCCGTTTCGACGCAAGAGCGGCGGGCTAGACGCTCCTGGAATGGGTTGGAAGCGAGACGCATGAAGATCGGCGCGCACGTATCGTCATCGGGCGGGGTCTACAAGGCCATCGACCGGGCCGAGGAGATCGGCGCGGAGGCGATCCAAGTCTTCGTCTCGGGGCCCACGATGTGGCGGGTGAAGATCCCCGACGACACGGTGGCGGCGAAGTACCGGGAGCGGGTCGAAGCGACCGAGATCGACACCGCGTTCTTCCACGGCGTCTATCTGATCAACCTTGGCTCGCCTAACCCAGAGCTCGTGGACAAGGGCGTCGATTCGTTGATCAAGTACCAGACGGCGGCGGACAAGATCGGTTGCAAGGGCACGATCTTTCACGTCGGGAGCCACAAGGGGCGCGGTTTCGAGACGGTGCTTCCCCAGATCGTCGAGTGCTTCCACCGCGTCCTCGACGCCGCTCCGGAAGGCCCCTGGCTGATCATCGAGAACAGCGCCGGCATGGGACAGTCGATCGGCTCGACATGGAGCGAGATTGGCGAGATCATGCGGGCCGTGGACAGCGACCGCGTCAGGGTCTGTCTCGACACGCAGCACTCCTTCGCCAACGGCTATGACGTGGCTACGAAGGAGGGGCTCGACGGCGTTATGACGGAGTTCGACGAGCATATCGGCCTCGACAACCTGGTCGCGGTGCACGCCAACGACTCGAAGGTCCCGTTCGAGGGTGGGCTCGACCGACACGAGAACATTGGCGAGGGCCACATCGGGACCGAGGGATTCGAGGTCATCATGGCGCATCCCGCCTTCCAGGACGCGCCGTTCCTGCTGGAAGTCCCCGGCTTCGAGGGTAACGGCCCCGACAAGCGCAACGTCGATACGCTCAAGGCAATGAGAGGACGTTCGTGATGGCCGAGCGTAAGCCCCCTCCCCGCACTGAGCTCAAGAAGCTCCCCTTGCGGCACCGAATATTCAGCACGGTGGCGGCGCTCGCGGTCGCCATTCTCATAATGTGGCTCACCAGCAACGCCATTTGGGGCTTTCTCACGTTCTTCGTGCTCGCCACGGCGTTGAATATGTATCTCGCCCATCGCTACAACCAAGACCCCGCCAATTGGGAGGGGCCGCTCGGCAGGTAGCGAGCCGCGGCGCGCGGCGGGGAAGCGCCGCACGCTCCCCGGATAACTTATTCCAGACTGAGGAGACCGATTTTCATGACCACGGCCGAATCCCATGGCGGAATGAACCTGTTCGACGCAGCGCGGGCCGCCGGCATCGCGTTCTCGGAGGAGTATGTCCCCGAGGACAAGTTCGTCGAAGCGAACGGCATGTCGCTGCATTACCTTGATTGGGGCAATGCCGACAAACCGAAGATGCTCCTGCTGCACGGCGGCGCACAGACGGCGCATAGCTGGGACTTCTTTGCGCTGGGCATTCGCGACCACTTCCACGTGGTCGCGCTCGATCAGCGGGGCCACGGCGACAGCGGGTGGGCGGAAGAGGGGAACTACGGCGCGCCGTTCCACGTCGCCGACGTGGACGCCTTCACCGACGTCATCGGCTACGACCGGTTCGCGCTGGTGGGGCTTTCGATGGGCGGACGGAACTCGTATGCCTTCGCCGCCGCGCATCCGGAGAAGGTGGAGCGCCTGGTGATCGTGGACGTAGGTCCCGACGTGCAGCGCGAGGGCAGCGCCTACATCCGCGAGTTCCTCGAAGACACCGAGGTCTTCGAGTCGTTCGACTGGCTGGTCGAGCGGGTGCGCCGGTACAACCCGCGCCGCCCTGAGGAGCAGATCCGGGGCAGCCTCCTCAATAACCTCAAGCGTATGGACGATGGGCGCTGGACGTGGAAGCATGATCGTCGCCGAGGCATACGCCGCGACCGCGGCGGCGAAATGACCGGAAGCGCGTGGAGCGACCTCGCCACGGTGCAGGCCCAGACGCTCGTGGTGCGTGGCGCGGAGAGCAACATTCTCTCCATTGAGACCGCCCAACGTATGATGAACACGCTCCAGGATAGCCAACTCGTCGAGGTCTCGAAGGCGGGGCACTTGGTGCAAGGCGACAATCCCGTCGAGTTCGACAAGGTCGTCCGCGAGTTCCTCGGCGTCCCACCCGCGTAGGGCACGGGGGCGTCGGCCGTGTCCGGCCCCCTCCAATGCGAAGCCTCTTGACTTGCGTGCCGGCGCGCTAGCCGCCGAGCGGGCTGCCGCCGCCGGCCCAACGCAGGATGTCGTTGTAGGTCACGGCGAGGAAGACCAACATGAGGAGGGCGAAGCCCGTCGCGTGGGCGAGGGCCTCCTTGTGGGGCGGGATACGCTTCCCGCCACGGACCACCTCGATCGCGATGAAGAAGAGTCTGCCGCCATCTAGGGCCGGAAAGGGCAGGACGTTCACGATCGCGAGATTGAGGCTGAGCAGTGCGGCGAGGGTCAGCAGCGGGACGATTCCCAGCCCCGCCACCTCGCCGGTGACCTGGACGATGCCTACGGGGCCGCTCACCTCGTCCAGTGGATCGCTGGCGCCGACGAACCACGACGAGATGCCGTTCTTCATCAGCACGACGGAGTCGGCGATTCGCTCGCCGGCCTTGGGGACGGCATCCCAGAACGGCTCGGAGCGCGATACCGTCCGGTCGTTCAAGAGATCGACGCGGATGCCGGTGAGGCCCTCCCCGGCCGGGACTTTCCACCGTGGGATGACGTCGTAGGGCAGCAGTTCGCTGCCGCGCTCGACCACGGTGGTGGCGGTGGCGCCGCGGCGAAGCTGGTACTGGAAATGAAGATCGCGGAAGTTCTCGACGGAGCGGCCGTTGACCTCGCGGACGATGTCGCCTTCGCGGATGCCGGCCAGCGCGGCCGGTGAGCCGGGGGCGACGCCGAGGATGGTGACGTCGCCGACGCGAGTGTCCTGGGGGACCATGAACACGATCGCGAAGAGGACGACGGCGAGCAGGGCGTTCATGAAGGCGCCGGCGCCGATCACGGCGGCGCGCTGCCAGGCCGGTTTCGCGGCGAGGCTGCGAGGGTCGGAAGGGTCTTCCTCGCCGAGCATCTTGACGAAGCCGCCGATGGGGAGCGCGTTCAGCGAGTACTGTGTCTCGCCGCGCTTGAATCCCCAGACCCGGGGCGGTATTCCGATGCCGAACTCAAGGACTTTAACCTTGAACAGCCGAGCCGTAGCGAAGTGTCCGAGCTCGTGTAAGGAGACGAGCGCGCCGAAAATGATGATGAAGGAAAGGAAGCCCATGACCGGTACTACGAAGCCCGGCCCCTACTCGGCGCGTTGACGCCTCGCGTAGTCACGGGCCCACCGGTCCGCGTCGAGTACGTCCTCCAGGGACGGGTAATCGACATCGTCGTGGGCGCTGAGCACGGAGTCGACGACCTTCGGGATGTCGGCGAAGCCGATCTGGTGGGCCAGGAACATCCCCACGGCGATTTCGTCGGCGGCCGCCAACACCGCGGGGTAGGTGCCGCCTTTTCGCCCCGCTTCGAGCGCAAGCTTGAAGCACGGGTAGCGGTCCAAGTTCATCTCCTCGAAATTCAGGGTCCCGACCTCGATCGGGTTGAGCTGGGGAAGCGTCGGGTTGCCCCAGCGCTCGGGGTAGGAGAGCGCGTACTGGATGGGCAGGCGCATGTCGGGAGGGCCGAGCTGCGCCTTCACTGAGCCGTCGGAGAACTCGACCATCGAGTGGACGATGCTCTGGGGGTGAATGACGACGTTGATGTCGTCGATGGGCACGCCGAAGAGCCAGTTCGCCTCGATCACCTCCATGCCCTTGTTCATCAGGGTGGCGGAATCGACGGTGATCTTCTTGCCCATGCGCCAAGTGGGGTGGTTGAGCGCCTGTTCCGGGGTCACGCTCGGAATGTCCTTGAGCGGGGTGTGGCGGAAGGGGCCGCCCGAGGCGGTGAGGAAGATGCGCCGGACGGACTTGTCCTCGCCGCGCATGCACTGCCACATGGCGCTGGGCTCGCTGTCCACGGGCAGGATCTCGACGCCCCTGCGGTGCGCCTGCGCCATGACGATGTTGCCCGCCATGACGATGACTTCCTTGTTCGCCAGGGCGACGTTCTTCCGCGCGTTGATCGCCGCTAACGTCGGCTTGAGCCCCTCGCGGCCCACCGTCCCCACCATGATGGCGTTGACGTCCTCACGGCGGACCATCTCCTCCATCGAGGCGTGTTTCCAGCCGTTGGCATGGAGGTAGGCGTCGCCGACGCCCTTCATGTGGTAGAGAAGTTCGGGCTTGAACTCCTGCACTTGCCGGTCGAGCAACTCGATGTTGCCGCCGGCGGCGAGGCCGACGACCTTGAACCGGTCGGGGAGCGCGCGCACGACATCAAGCGTCTGGCGGCCGATAGAGCCCGTGGAACCGAGAACAACCAGGTTTTTCATAGCCCTCACCGAAGACCGTAAACCAGGTAGTAATATACCACAACGACTACAGGGATAATGCTGTCCAATCGGTCGAGCAGGCCGCCGTGGCCAGGGATGAGCGAGCCTGCGTCCTTGGCCCCGGCGATGCGCTTGATCATCGACTCGACGAGGTCGCCGGCCTGGGCCACGACGCCCACGAGCATGCCGAGTCCGCAGGCCTCGGCGGGGTGGAGTTCCAGGCCGAAAAGGTAGGAAAGCAGCACGGCGGCGGGAATGACGAGAAGGAAGCCGCCCGCCGCGCCTTCCCACGTCTTTCCCGGGCTGATCGCCGGGGCCATGGGGCGCCGTCCGATCAAGCGGCCGACGCTGTAGGCGCTCGAATCGACCACAAACGTCAGGATGATGGCGGTGAGGAGCCACTCTGTGCCGTCGGGCTGCCGCCGCAGGAGCACGGCGTGGCTCAGGGTCCACGCCACGAAGAGGACGCCGGCCAGGGTCCATGCCCAATCCGAGAAGAGGCGTTCCTTCGGCTGGAGGAAGATCAGCACGAAGAGCGGAACGAGGATCGTTCCGGCGAGCAGCGGCCCGCTGATGTCGGTGCGTATCGTGGCGTCGACTACGAAGAGCGTCGCCGCGATGGCGCCGAAGAGGAAGATCACTGTGCCGCCGGCGCGCATCGTGAGCCGGTGGAACTCGTAGGTCCCGATGACGGCGGCGGCGGCCACGAGGGCCGCCGTGGACGGCGTGCTCAGCCAGATGAGCGCGGCCACAATCGGCACGCCGACAATGCCGGAGTATATGCGGCTCTTTAGCATCAGCGGGCGGAGATTAGAGGCCGCCGTAGCGGCGCTGACGGCTTGCGTAGTCGGCGAGGGCTCGGTCGATCTCTGACTCGTCGAAGTCCGGCCAGCAGGCCTGGGTTGTATAGATCTCGGCGTAGGCCGCTTGCCAGAGCAGGAAGTTGCTCAGCCGCATCTCCCCGCTGGTGCGGATGATGAGATCGGGGTCGGGAAGGCCGCCGGTATAGAGCTCGCGGGCAATGGCCTCCTCGGTCACGTCTTCGGGGGAGGCACCGGACGCGACCAAGCGTCGCGCCGCCCGGACCAACTCGGAGCGGCTGCCGTAGTCCAGTGCGACGACGAGGGTGAGGCCGGTGTTGCCGGCAGTCCGCTCGCGGGCTCGGACAAGCTTGTCGCGAAGGCCGGGCGAGAGGCGGTCCTCCCGGCCGATGTTCATCAGCCGGATGTTCCGTTCGTGGAAGTAGGGGACCTCGCGTGGGACCGCCTGCGCGAGCAGGTCGAGGAGGCCGCGGACCTCGGCGTCCGGCCGTGTCCAGTTCTCGCTGGAAAAAGCGTAGAGGGTGAGGACCTCAACGCCGCGCTCGGCGAAGCCTCCGACGACGTCGCGGATGATCTTGACGCCGGCGCGGTGTCCGGCCAGCCGGGGAAGGCCGCGACGCTTCGCCCAGCGCCCGTTGCCGTCCATGATGAGGGCGACGTGGCGCGGCGCGGCGGGACGCTCCCCGGGCGCTTCGGCGCGTACCTCGACTTCGGTGGTCATGGGGTGGGGGCCTGCGTTAGACCTCCATCAACTCCTCTTCCTTTTGCGCGCCGATCTTCTCCGCGTTCGCGATGTGGACGTCCGTGGCCTTCTGTAGGCGCTCTTGGGCTCGGTGCTGCTCGTCTTGCGAGATCTCCTTGCCGCGCTCCGCTTTCTTGAGCTCGTCCATGGCGTCGCGCCGCACGTTACGGACGGAGACGCGGCCTTCTTCGAGGCGCCTGCGCACCTGCTTGACCATGCCGCGCCGGCGCTCCTCGGTGAGCGGCGGTATGGGCACCCGCAAGGTCTGGCCTTCGACGATGGGAACGAGCCCCAGGGAGCTCTTCAGAATCGCCTTTTCGACCCCGGAGGCCGCGCCTTTGTCCCACACCTGCACGGACAGCGCGCGCCCCTCTAGGACGGAGATCGTAGCGAGCTGGTTGAGCGGTGTGGGCGCGCCGTAGTAGTCGACGGGAAGGTGCTCAAGGAGTCCGGGATTCGGCCGCCCGGTGCGGAGTCCGGCGAGGTCTCGTTCGAGCGCTTCCACGCTCTTGCTCATGCGTTCTTCGGCGTTCTTCAGCGTTTCTTCTATCATCGCACCGCTCCAATCGGCCGACGCCCGGTTTGCGCCGTCCTCGTTCGCCACCGGACTTAGTGGATGAGCGTCCCGATCTTGTCGCCGTTCAGGGCGCTGGCGAGCCCGTCCGGGTCGAGGAGGTCGAAGACGACGATGGGGACGCTATTGTCCATGCACATGGAGAGCGCGGTGGAGTCCATCACCGCGAGCCGCTGATTCAGCGCGTCGAGGTACGTTATCTCATCATAACGCTTGGCGTTGCGGTCTTTCCTGGGGTCGGCGCTATAGACGCCGTCGGCGCCGTTCTTGGCCATCAGTAACACCTCGGCGCTCATCTCCATGCAGCGGAGCGCCGCGGCGGTGTCGGTGGTGACGAATGGGTTGCCGGTGCCGGCGGCGAAGATGACGGCGCGGCCCTTCTCGAGGTGCCGCACGGACCGGCGCTGGATGAACGGCTCGGCGACGTTGTGGATCGGGATGGCGGTCTGCATGCGGGTGTCCACGCCGATGTGCTCCAGGGCGTCCTGGAGAGCGAGGGCGTTGATGACGGTGGCGAGCATACCGGCGTAGTCGGCGGTGGTGCGGTCCATGCCTGCGGCCGCGGCTTGGGCGCCGCGCCAGATGTTTCCGCCCCCGACCACGGTGGCGAGTTGAACGCCGGATTCGATGGCCTGCTTGATCGAGTCCGCGACGTAGCGCAGCGTCGGGGGGTCGATACCAGAGCCGGCCTCGCCGCGTAGCGCTTCGCCGCTCACTTTGAGCACCGCCCGCCGGTATCGAGGAGTCGCCATGGCCGCCCCTGTTCCGCTCCGGGGCCGGAGCGCGGCTCTACTCGGACCCGAGCTCGTAGCGGACGAACCGGGTGAGTTTGATGTTCTCGCCGAGCTTGCCGATGGACTCCGTGACCAGGTCTTTGACGCGGACCGAGCCGTCCCTGATGAACGGCTGGTTCCACAGGCTGGCTTCCATGTCCTGCTCGGTGGGGTTCTCGGGAAGGTCGTCGATGCCAACGTAGGCCGGGTTCATCGCGGCGATCTGCAGCGCGAGGTTGTGCGCCAAGTCCTTGAAGTCGTCGGTGCGCGCCACGAAGTCTGTCTCGCAGTTCAATTCGAGCAGCACGCCGACGCGCCCGCCGGTATGGATGTAGCTTTCGACGACGCCCTGGTTGAGCTCGTTGGCGCTCCGTCTGCCGGAGAGCTTAACGCCCTTGGCGATGCCCTGTTCCCGCAGCGACTCGATGGCCTTGTCGATGTCGCCGGCTGATTCCACGAGGGCGTTCTTGGATTCGAGGATGCCCGCGCCGGTGCGCTGGCGGACAATCTTGACGGTTTCGGCGGTGACAGCCACCTTGCGCTCCTTACGATGCGGCCCGCAGGGCGGGCCGCCCGGGAATCGGCATGACGATTGGGGACGCTAGCCCTGCCCGGCGGAGGGCCCAGCCGACGGCCCCGCGGCCGCGGCGACGGCGTACTCCGGCTCGTCTCCTGCGCCGTCCTCATCCTCGTCGGCCTCGGCGGCTTTCATCTCCTCGAGGAGCCGCTGCTCGCGCAGGGCGACGCCTTCGAGGACGGCGTCAGCCATCTTGCCGGTGATCAGCCGCACGGAGCGGATCGCGTCGTCGTTTGCGGGAATGGGGTAGTCGATTAGGTTGGGATCGGAGTCCGTGTCGTTGACGGCGACAATGGGGATGTCGAGGCGGCGGGCCTCGGTGACGGCGATGCTTTCCTTCCCCGGATCGACGATGAAGAGAGCGTCGGGGAGGCTGCGCATCTCCTTGATGCCGCCCATCTGGCGGTTCAACTTTTCGATTTCGTTGGTGCGGCGGAGCGCCTCTTTCTTGATGAGATTGGAGAAACCGCCGGTCTCCTGCATCCGTTCAAGCACTTCGAGGTGCTTGATGCGGGCGTGGATCGTGTCGAAGTTGGTCAGCGTGCCGCCAAGCCAACGTACGTTAACGTAGTACATGCCGCAGCGCTGCGCCTCGGTCTCGATGGCGCCTTGGGCCTGCTTCTTGGTGCCGACGAAGAGGATTTTCTTGCCGGCGGCGGCAGTCTCCTTGATGAAGTTATAGCCCGCGGCCAGCATCCCTAACGTCTGCTGGAGGTCGAGGATGTGGATGCCGTTGCGCTGGGTGAAGATGTACTGCTTCATCTTCGGGTTCCAGCGCCGCGTCTTATGCCCGAAGTGCACTCCCGTTTCGAGCAGGAGTTTCATGCTGACGAGTTCGTCGTTGCCGGGGCCTGCCTCGGCGAGTTGTTGCACCATACGCTCTCGATTAACCTCACCCATAACGACGCGTACAGCGCCGCCAGATTTCTCGGCAAGAATACCATACGCGCTTCAGAAGCGGCAACGAGGCCCCCTCGGTGCGGCCTCCGCGTAGTCGTGGAAAGGGATGAGGCAAGAGCCGCCGCGCCGGCGGCCTGCTATCATGCGTCGCCGAGAATGCGCCGCGGGAGCGGCGTGGAGCGTGGGGTTATGCGGCGCGGCGATAGCGGGGAGACGAAATGAGGCGCGGCGGCCCGCCGGCCCGCCTCTCGGAGCGGGAGGCGATTCGCGCCCTGCCCGTTCGGGGCAGGCTGACCTTCCAGCAGGGCACGGGCGCGCCGCTGTCGCTGCTGCAGGCGCTGCACGACGAGCGCGAGCGCTTCGAGGCGCTCGATGTCTACGTCGGCCTCGTGTTCGCCGACCTCGACCTGCTCCGCGAGCCGTCCGAGAATATCCACGTGACGACGTGGCAGGTCACCGGCCCGACCCAGAAGCTGGTCGATTCCGGCGCGGCCGACTTCATGCCGCTGCGGCTCTCCCAAGTCCCGGAGCTACTGACGCCGGGAGGGATGTTGCCGGTGGACGCGGCGCTGCTCCAGGTGTCGCCGCCCGACGAGCGCGGCTACGTGAGCCTGGGCGTCTCGGTGTGCACCATGATCGACATCGCCCGTTCCGCGCCGCTGGTGATCGCCGAGGTGAACCGGCAGACGCCGCGCACCTTGGGCAACTCGATGGTCCACCTCGACGAGATCGACTACCTCATCGATGCCGACTACCCTGTCCTCCAGCATCGCCAATCGAACATCGGCGACCTCGAGCGCGCTATCGCGGAGCATGTGGCGGAGTTGATCCCCGACGGCGCGACGATCCAAATGGGGATCGGCGCGATTCCCGAGGCCCTGATGTTCATGCTCGACGACAAGAAAGACCTCGGCGTACATTCGGGGATGATCTCGGACGGCTTCGTCCCCCTGATCGAGAAAGGCGTGGTGAACGGCAGCCGCAAGGCCCTTTCGTCGGGGAAGGTGGTCTGCGGCGAGGTGATGGGCGGCCCCGATCTCTACCGATTCGTCCACGAGAACGAAGCGGTGCACATGGACTCGGTGTCCTACACCCACAATCCATTGATCCTGGCGCAGCTCGACAACTTCATTTCGATTAACTCGGCGGTGGAGATCGATCTCTCGGGGCAGATTAACGCCGAGACGATCGGCGCCCGTCAGATAAGCGGCCTTGGCGGGCAGTTCGACTTCATCGAGGGTGTCCTGCACTCGAAGGGCGGCGTCTCGATCTTTGCCATGCCCTCGACGGCGGGGCGCGGCAAGATCTCGCGTATCACGCCCCGGCTCGCCGCCGGCGCCGCGGTGAGCACACCGCGCTATTGTGCCGACTACGTGGTCACCGAGTTCGGCGCCGCGTCGCTCAAGGGCAGGACGATGCGTCAACGGGCAGAAGCTCTGATCGGCGTCGCGCATCCCGACTTCCGCGACGGCCTCGCCGACGCCATGACGTAGGAGGGCGGCGACTGATGCCCAACGCCGACGACAGCGCCCCCTGGGGTGTCTACCCTTGCCGCGGGGGCTGGTGCGCCATCGAGGCGTCGACCGACGAGCAGTGGCAGTACTTGACCGTTGCCATGGGGCACCCCGAACTCATGGCTTACCCCGACTACGTGCGCGCCGAGCTTCGCGCCAAGAACCGCGCCGCGGTGGACGCCCACGTCCGGGAGTGGACGGAGACGGTCACGCCCGCCGAGGCGGTCCGTGCGCTGGCGGAGGTGGGCGTTCCCGCGCGGCCCGTGGATGGGCCGGACGAGGCGGACTAGCGGAGTTCCGCCTGGGAGCGGTGGAAGTCGAGGGCGTTCTTCAGGCCCGCGGCGGCCCGCTCGTAACTGGGATAGTAGGGAATGCCCGCCGCGACGAGCTTGGCGTTGATCTCCTTGATCTCGGCGGCCTGGTCGAGCGGCGTCGGCGAGACGGGCACGGCGACCAGGGGCTTTGACGTCCGCTCCTTCAGGCGGAACAGCGCGTCGAGTTGCGTATCGACGGCGGAGCGGCTGCGCCCCATGCTGGTCAGCGCCATCTGCATCACGATGACGTCGATCTTGTCGTCTTCGGCGAGGATGTTGAGGATGGTGTCGATCTCGGTCCGGTTCGACCCCATGTCGATAGGGTTGCTGAAGCTGGCGCCGACAAGGCTGAAGAAGTCGGCCAGCTTTTGGTACGAGGCGTTGGAGAGCCGCGGGACTTGGAGCCCGGTCTTCCCGAAGGCGTCGGTGATCGAGACGGACTGCCCGCCGGCGCCGCCGGTGAGGCCGCAGCAGCCGCCGGTGAAAGGCGGCAGGTAGACGAGCGCCTTGACCGCGTCGATGGCCTCTTCGAGCGACCCGACTAGGACGCAGCCCGTCTGCCGCGCCGCGGCTTCCCAGACGGCCATCGACTCGGCCAAAGAGGCGGTGTGGGAGGCGGTGGCGCGCTTGCCATCGTCGGTCTGGCCGCCCTTCCAGATGACGACGGGCTTCTTCTTGGTCACCTCGCGGAGCAGCGAAAAGAAGCGCCGCCCATCCTGCAGACCCTCGACGTACATCGCGATAACCTTGGTCTCGTCGTCCCGCGCGAAGTATTCGAGATAGTCGGCGTTCTCGAGGATGATGCCATTGCCGAAGCTGACCATCTTGCTGATGGGGAGCCCGTTGTCGGGTGCGGCTACGGAGAACGAGTTGCCGTGGGAGCCGCTCTGACTGGCGAAGCCGACGGCGCCGCCCTCGTAGGTCGGCTGGCCGGGGAAGAAACAAACACCCCGTGAGGGGTTATGCAGGCCCATGCAGTTGGGGCCGATGAGCGTCAGACCGCCTTCGCGGGCCAGTTTGAAGATCTGGTCTTGGGCCTCGCGCCCATCCTCCGTCCCCGTCTCGGCGAAGCCGGCGGTGAAGAGCGTCACGGCGTTGACGCCGTATTTCACGCAATCGGCCACGATGAAGGGCGCGACCTTTCTCGGCACGGCGCAGACGGCATAGTCCACGTGCTCGGGCACGTCGGCGAGGCTGGTGAAGTTGGTGATGCCCATCTTCTCGATCTCGGCGATCTCATTCGGGTCGAGCTGCACCGAGTAGAGCTTGCCCTTGAAGTTCTTCATGCTGTTGAGCCACATGAAGCCGCTGGCCTTCTTATCGCCGAAGACGACGACGACTTCCGGGTTGAAGGCCTTGTCAAGCTTCGAGAAGTCAGCGGGCATCCTCTTCCTCCTAGGACGCGGCGAGGCGGCGAGTGGCGTTCAGGGGCACGCCATTATAGCGACGCCGTTTTCGGGGCGGCAAACCAAGCGTAGCGTCGTCACGGTGAGAAACGTGGCCGACCCAGGGCGGCGCGCCTATAATCGAGTCATCGCGCCGGCGTCACCGCCGCCGAGGGGGCTACATGGGCGTTCGACTCGACCAGCAAGAGATCAATGAGTTCCTGGGAAATGGCCACACGCTAATCCTGACGACGGTCGACAAGGACGGCTATCCCCATTCGACGCCGATCTGGTACGTCTACATGGACGGCCTGATCTACACGCGCGGACGCCGCCGAAGCCAGAAGACGGCGAACATTCGCCGTAACCCAAAGGTGAGTTGCGTCGTCGAGGAGGGACTCCGCTGGCGCGAGCTCAAGGCGGTGATGATCCGGGGCCGGGCCGAAGAGGTCACCGACCCGGCAGAGCAGGAGCGCTTCCAGCGGGCGAACGCGGAGAAGTACGACAGCTTCCGCGAGTCCCAAACGAGCCTTCCTAAGGCGACGCGGTCACACTACTCGACGCCCTTTGTTATTTGGAAGATCACGCCCGAAAAGCGCCCCGCCACCTGGGACAACAAGAAGATCGCGCTCGGCGGCTAGGACTCGCCGAGGGCAGGGTTCAGCCGGTCTAGCCGGGGGCTCGGCGGCGGCTCAGGCGTCGGCAGCCCTAAATCGACGCGCTGCGGCTTGTCCGACCCTGGGGCGTGCGGAGCGATGTCTACCTCGTCAAGGGGCGGGGCCGCGGCCTCGAATAGGCGCCCCAGCGCCTCGCCGTCGATCGTCTCCTCGGAGAGGAGGTGCCGCGCCATCTGCGTCAGCTTGGGCCGGTGCGTGGTGAGCAGATCGAGCGCCTCGGTGTGGGCTTCCTCCATCAGCGCGTTGATCTCGGCGTCGATCTGGTCCGCGATCTTGTCGCCGTAGTCCCGCTGTTCCGAGATCTCGCGCCCAAGGAAGACCATCTCCTGACGATGCCCGAAGGTGCGCGGTCCGAGGGCCTCGCTCATGCCCCACTCGGTGACCATCTTGCGGGCGATGCCCGTGGCGCGTTGAAGGTCGTCCGAGGCGCCGCTTGTGATGTCACCGAAGGTGATTTTCTCGGCCACGCGTCCGCCCATAGCGACGCGCATCCACGCCTTGAGCTGATCGCGACTCGCCATGCGGCGCTCGGGCGGCAGGAAGCGGGTGTAGCCGCCGGCAATGCCCCGGGGAATGATGGTGATCTTGTGGACGGGGTCGGCGTGTTCCGTCTTGTGCGCGACGAGTGCATGCCCCGCCTCGTGATAGGCGGTGACCTCCTTATCCTGCTGAGTCACGACGCGGCTCTTGCGTTCCGGCCCCGCGATTACGCGGTCGATGGCCTCCTCGAACTCGTCGTGGCCGATGAGTTTCTTGGCGCGGCGTGCGGCGAGCAAGGCCGCTTCATTCACCAAGTTCGCCAGATCGGCGCCGCTCATGCCTGCGCTCTGCTTGGCGACGACCTCTAGGTCCACGCCGCTTTCCAGTGGCTTGCCCTTGGCGTGGACGCCGAGGATCGCCTTGCGGCCCGCGATGTCGGGGGCGTCGAGGATGACGCGCCGGTCGAACCGGCCCGGCCTGAGCAGCGCGGGGTCGAGAATGTCGGGGCGGTTCGTCGCGGCGAGGATGATGATGTTCGTGCTCGCGTCGAAGCCGTCCATTTCGACCAGAATCTGGTTCAGGGTCTGCTCGCGCTCGTCGTGGCCGCCGCCGAGCCCGGCGCCGCGGTGGCGGCCCACGGCGTCGATCTCATCGACGAAGATGATGCACGGGGCGTTGCGGCGGGCCTGGTTGAAGAGGTCGCGCACACGGCTCGCGCCGACGCCGACGAACATCTCGACGAACTCGCTGCCGCTGATGTTGAAGAAGGGCACGCCGGCCTCGCCGGCCACCGCTCTGGCGAGCAGCGTCTTGCCCGTTCCCGGCGGGCCCACGAGCAGCACGCCCTTGGGGATGCGCGCGCCCAGCGAGGCGAAGCGCTCGGGGTACATCAGGAATTCGACGACCTCTTGCAGCTCCGTCTTGGCCTCCTCGACCCCCGCGACGTCGGAGAACGTGACGGCGGGCCGGTTGCCCACGAACAGGCGGGCCTTGCTTCTTCCGAAGCTCATCGCCTGATTGTTGCTTCCCTGGGCCTGGCGCATCATAAATAGGATGAGCCCGCCGAACAGGAGCAGGGGAAGAAAGCCGAGGAGCGTTCCGAAGACTCTGCCGAACGAGCTCGACTGCTTGACCTCGACCGGTATCGAGCCGGTATCGACGCCCGCGTCGTTGAGCAATTCGAGGATGCTGACGTTCTCTTCCTTGAGGGACCGCAGCCTCGCGCCCTCGCGCGTCTCCGCCTCGATGGAATTGCCGTCGACCTGGATTTGCACGAGGTCGCGAGCCTGGGCGCGGGTGATGATCTCGGTGATGTCGACGTCTTGGCCGCTCGACGGTGAGCGGAAGACGACGTAGAAGATCGCGACGACCGCCCCGAGGATGAGCAGGTAGACGAAGCTGTTCCGCACCCAGCGCTGGTTCATACGCGCGTTCCGAGTTCGCGGTGAAAACGGGCCGCCCCGCGCCGGCGGAGCGGGGGCCGCCGAGGACGTTCGCGGTCCGTTTACCCTGTTACGGCAGCCGGATTATAACAGAAGCAGGTGGATGGGCCGCACCCCCTTGCGCTCTCGGCTGTGCTATCATCACTCCGACCCCAACCTTCGACGCTCGTTCTTTCGCGTTAATCGATCACGGAGGCCGCGCATGTCCCCTTCCGATTCGCTGACCCTCGGCGAGGCTGTCACCCGCTTCATCTCCTCGACGAACAACACGGGGAAGGCCGGGAGCAAGGGAATATCCGTACCAGAACAACAGGAAGTGCAGCGGTTTGTCCGCGAGGCAGGGCGTGACCAGATGGTCGCGGACATCACGCCCTACAAGATCGAGGACTACTCCGGCAAGCGCTCCGCCGACTCGATCAAGACGTTGGCCCCGGTCAAGGCCTTCCTCGGCTATCTGCACAGCGAGGGACACTCCGCCTTCAAGCTCGCGACGCACCTCAAGGTGAAGCGCTCGGCCAAGAGGTCGACCGCGTCGGTGAGCGCGGCCCTAAGGTCCTCAGCGGGGCCGAAGATGACGAAGGAGGGGCACGCCAAGGCCTTGGCCGAGCTCGACGACCTCCGCGCCCAACGCGTGGTCATTGCGGACGACGTCAAGAAGGCAATGGCGGACAAGGACTATCGCGAGAACGCGCCCCTCGACGCTGCCCGCGACAAGCAGGCGCACGTGGAGGCCCGCATCCGCGAGCTTGAACACACGCTCAATAACGCCGAAATTTTGGCCGAAAACGGCAGAGCCGCGAATGGGTCCGGCAAGGCCGAGATCGGCAGCCGCCTCGCCGTAACCGACATGACGTACGACGAGGAGTTGGTCTACGTCCTCGTTGATCCGTCCGAAGTCGATCCGAGGCAGGGACGCATCTCCGTCGAATCGCCGGCGGGCAAGGCCTTCCTTGGGAAGGGCGCCGGCCAAGTCGTGATCGTCAAGGCGCCAGCCGGCAATCTCCGCTACCGCATCGAGAAGATCGATCCTTCCTGAGCCGTCCCCCGGCGCGCCCGCGAGCGTTACCGCATCGGGGCCGCGCGTCTGGGCTTGGGGACAAGGGCGAGCATGACGAAGCCGGCGGCGAGCAGCCCGGCGAAGGCGAACAGGATCGGGTCGTAGCTGCCGGTCGCGTCGAACACAAATGCCATGAGGAACGGTCCGGTCGCGACTGCGCCCATGTTCAACGTCTGTGAGAAGCCGCGTATCGCGCCGAGGTGCGTACGCCCGAAGAAGGCCGGCAGCACCAACTGAAAGGCCGTCGAGATCGTTCCGAATGCGATGCCCGCGGCGACGCCGAACACTATGCCAAGGACCGTAGTGTCGACGAGCGTCAGGAACAGCGTCGAGGCCGCCAGTACGACATAGGTCGTCTGGAGCAGCCGCGTCACCGCCATCCGCTCGGAGAGCAACCCCGCGCCCACTGCCGAGAACCCGGAGACGGCGGCGTAGACGGCGAGGACGGAGACCGCCGCGCCGTCGGAGAGGCCCTGATCGCTCAGGTATGGGAGCAGGTTCAGGCTGATCCCGCTTATCGCGGCGAACATCGCGGCGATGGCGAGCGCGATGAGCCAGAACACCGGCGACCGCAGGGCTTCGCGCAGGGTGACGCCGGGAGGCTCGTAGCCTCTCGCCGCCGGCGACGGCGTCAGCGCGGCGATAGGGCCGGGCTCCTCGTCGCCATCGGGCCTCAACCCCAAGTCTTCAGGCTGGCGGCGCAGGAAGAATAGCGCGGGGAGCAGGCCCAGCACCCACACCAGCGCGCCCGTCGACCACGCCGCGGTGCGCCAACCGGCGGTGCTGACGATGGCCTGCGCGAAGACGGGGACGAGGCCGCTCCCCGCCCGCTGGCCGACTTCCGCCAGCGCCATTGCCCGGCCCCGCTTGCGGACGAACCACTTGCTCACCACCACGCCCAGCGAGAGATTGGTCGCGCCCTGCAGTCCCGCCCGGCCCACGATCATGGCCACGTAGAACTGCCACGCCCCGTTGACGAAGGAGAGGAGGATGAGCGAGCCGCCGAGCAGTAGCAGACCGAGCGAGATCACCCAACGCCCACCCAGGCGGTCGAGGAGAACCCCGCTGAGCGGGGCCAGCGCGCCGCCGGTGAGCGTGCCGATGCTGATCGCGCCGATGAAGGTTGAGCGGCTCCAGTCGAACTCTTCGGTGACGGGTTTGACGAAGACGCCGACGGTCGTGTTGAACTGGCCCGCCTGCACCATCCCGATCATCGAGATCACGGCGACGATGATCCAGCCGTAGTAGAGTCTCCGCGCACGCTGGGCGTCGGCTGAGGAAGGGTCGGAGGGCATCGCGCGGCGCGGAGAGACCTCGGGCTCGGATAAGCGGCGGGCCTAACTCTAGGGGCCGCCCTCGCTGACGGTCAAGGAATGCCCGCCGCTCACTTCTTCGAGAGTTGCTGCATCAGACCAAGAGCGTCCCAGTTGCTCCACCGCTCCACGATCTTACCGTCCTCGAGCCGGAAGATTCCTACCCCAGTCCAGGATGCGCGTATCCCTGTCGCTGGCAGGCCCATGAAGTCGCCGCTATGGGTGCCCGTCGATCGCCAGCGGACGACTACCTTGTCCCCTTCGGCGATGACGTCTTCGATCTCCTGGTGCCAGTCGGGGAAGGAGGCCCGGATCCTGGCGAAGTCCCGCTTGACGCCTTCCGGCCCCGCGACTTGGCCGGGGGCCGGCATGTGGTCGAGGCTGTCGCTGCTGTAGAACTCGTCCGCCGTCTCCAGATCGCCCTGGTTGATCAGCTCTTCCCCAAGCCGCCGCAGAATCCGTTTGTTCTCTTCGACCGACACGTGATGCCTCCCCAACGGTCGCTTCGTTGACGTTTCTCAGAAGCCGATGCTAGGATGCTGGCCCGATGCTTTAGGTTCTGAAGAGTTTAGCATCCGGGACAAAGGCCGCTCCTCCAACCCAAGATTGCGCCATGCCTTCATCCGGTAACGAGTCGTCTTCCGGGGCTCTGGCCGGCCTGCGCGTGGTCGAGTACGGCGACTTCATCTCCGCCGCCTACGCCGCGAAGCTTCTTGGGGACCTCGGGGCGGACGTGGTCAAGGTCGAGCCGCCGGGTGGGGATTCCTGCCGTCGCCGTGGGCCATTCCCCTCGAAGATCGCCGATCCTGAGAAGAGCGGCCTCTTCCTCTTCCTCAACGCCAACAAGCGGGGCGTGGCGCTCGACGCATCGACCGGGGCCGGCAAGGCGGACCTCGCGGCGCTGCTCCGCTGGGCGGACGTCTTTATCACGAATTACCCGGTGGCGCTGCTGAAGCGGCAAAGGGTGGACGCGGAGACCGCCGCGCGGGAGAACGAGGGGCTCGTCTACGTGTCTATCACCAACTTCGGCTTAGGGTCCCCACGAGCGGACTGGAAAGGCGGCGCCCTGACCCAGAGCGCGGCGTCGGGTCTCGCCCATCGTATGGGGGACCCAGGGAAGTCGCCGCTCGCCCCGCCATACGAGGCTGCGGACTATTGGGTCGGCACGCACGGCACCATCGCGGCGCTGCTCGGCGTCCAGGGCCGGGACGTCATCGGGGAGGGCCAGCATGTCTGGCTTGCGGGCGTGGAGGTGCTGGGCACGGTGATGAAGGGCGCGCCGCTGGGAGAGTTCGCCTATTTGGGAACCAACCGTAACCGCACCGGCGTCCATGCCGACCCCTTCTACCCCTGGCAGATTGCTCCCTGCCGCGACGGCTACTTCCAAATCATCACCATGGTGGATAGCCAATGGGACATGTTCCTCGACATGGCGGGCAGGCCGGAGCTCAAGACGGACGAGCGCCTGCGGAACCGCTGGCTGGCGCCCCGCTGGGCGGAGGAACTCGACGCACTCTGGCACCCCTGGCTCCAACAGCACGACAAGGCCTACCTGACCCGGCTTTTCCGCGAGCGGGGCCTGTCGTTTCACCCTATCAACAACCTCGACGAAGTGGCTGAGTCCGAGCACCTGCAGAGCCGCGGATTCTGGGCTGAGACCACCCATCCCAAGGTTGGTCCGTTCGTCGCACCGGGAGCGCCGTACCGGCTGTCCGCCAGCCCGTGGTCGATTCGCCGCCCCGCCCCTTTGCTAGGCCAGCACGACGATGAGGTCCGCAAGGAGGCCGCGCAAGCCGCCCACCTTCCAAGCCTCGGCCGGCCCCCGAGGGATGGCCGTGCCGCGCCGTTGACTGGGCTGCGGGTGCTCGACCACGGCCATGTCTGGGCTGGCCCCGTGCTGGGCATGATGCTCGGCGACATGGGGGCGGAGGTCATCAAGGTGCAGGCGCCGCGGCGGCGGTCGGGGATCGCCATGAGCGGCCACGGGACGTATGAGGATGCGCTCAAGGCGGACATGGCGCTCGCCGACGACCACCCCATCGCTTACCACAGCTACGACAGAGGCAAGCTGAGCATTACGCTCGACCTCTCCGACCCCAAAGGTAAGGCCTTGTACAAGGCCTTGGCCGCGGTGAGCGACATCGTGATCGAGAACTTTTCGCCCGGTGTCCTCGACCGTCTTGGGCTGGGGTATACCGAGCTGAGCAAGGTCAATCCGGGCATCATCGTAGCGTCGCTGTCGGCGGCGGGAGCCACGCCCGGCCCCTGGCGTGACAGCAAGACGTATGGGCCGTCCGTCTCGGCCCTTTACGGGCTCAAGAGCTTCCTCGGCTACGTGGACGATCCGCACCCTCGCGAGGACACCGCCGACGTGGACCCGGCCTCGGCCAGTCATGCCCTCGTCGCCATTCTCGCCGCGCTGCGCTACCGCGACCGCACCGGCGAGGGGCAGCACGTCGACATAGCGCAGGGCGAGGCCGCGCTCCAGCGGGCCGCGGAGCCGCTCATGGACTACTTTTTCAACGGCACCGTCCCCGTCCCGCATGGCAACCGCTATGGGGGTGCGGCGCCGCACGGCATCTACCGCTGCCGTGACTCGGAAGACGAGGAGTCTCGCGAGCTTGACCGGTGGGTCGCCATTGAGGCGTGGAACGACGACGAGTGGGCCCTGCTGCGGGAGCTCGCCCTGCAGGACTGCCCCGAGATAGCGGAAGAACGGTTCCAGACCCTAGAAGGACGCCTCGCCAACCAGGGCGACCTCGACGCGGTCATCGAGTGCTGGACCCGTGGCCAGACCGCCGAGAACGTAGCCCGGCGGCTGCAGGCCGCCGGCGTGGCCTCGTACGCTGTCCAGGGTCTCATGGAACTAGTCAACGATCCGAACTACGACGTGGTGCGGTCGGCGCTTGCCGTCGCCGACGAGCGAGTCGCGCCGGACCAGATATATCTCGGTATTCCGTGGAAGCTGGAAAAGACGCCGGGAGCGGTGCGGGGCCCCGGACCCGCCACCGGCCAACATAACGACGTCGTGTTTGGGCGGGTGCTGGGCATGGCGCCGGAGGCGGTCGCCGAGCTCGCCGCCGCGGGTGTGATCGGTCCGTCGAGTTAATTGAAGGGGAGTATGTCCTACGAGACGATCTTGTATGAATTGGATGGCACGGTCGCCTTCATAACCCTGAACCGTCCCGAGGTCAGGAACGCCCAGAACGAGGTGATGAAGGACGAGCTTGACGCGGCGTTCCGCGCCGCCGAAGCCGACGCTGCCGTCCGGGTCGTGGTGCTGCGCGGGGCGGGGCAATGTTTCTCGGCGGGCCACGACCTCAAGCAACTACCCCGCGATCCGGAAGCGTTTCGTGCCCCCGAAGGCCGGCCTTGGTTCGAGGGCGACGAGCAGGCGTTCCGCGAATTCACCATGAAGGTGCTCGGCTACTTCTTCACCATCCACTACTTGTCCAAGCCCACGGTGGCCCAGGTCCACGGGCCTTGTCCGGCGGGGGCGTGGGTGCTTGCCTCGATGTGCGACCTTATCGTGGCGTCGGAGGACGCCAGTTTCTATGATCCTGTCCTTAGAATGGCGACGGCGGGTGTCGAAGTCTTGATCGAACCCTGGGACCTAGGCCCCCGGAAAGCCAAGGAGCTTATGTGGACCGGCGAGGCGATTGGAGCCGCGGACGCGCTCCAAATGGGCATGGTTAACAAGGTCGTTCCGAGAGAGGAACTCGACCAAGCGGTGTCTGAGCTCGCTGGGAAGGTCGCGCTGACCCCGCCCGGCGCGGTGCGGGCCACGAAACGGTCGATCAACCAGATGCTCGACCTCATGGGCTGGCGCCTTTCGCACGAGCAACATACCGAAACTTGGATCGCCGCCATGCGCAGCGACGAACACAAGGAGGCCCACCAAGCCCGCTCCCATCTCGGCCTTCGTGACTTCCTTCGGCAAAGGGACTCTCGCTATGCGTGATCCCGGCGCCGCTCGGGGGGACCGTGCGTAACTATCTCATCCGACGGGTGCTGCTGCTGGCCCCAACGGTGCTGGTCGTCTGCGTTGTCGTCTTCACGCTCATCGACCTCGTCCCAGGCGACGTCGTCCTCGCCCGCCTCACCCAGATAGGCGATGCGACCCCCGAAACAATCGACGCCCTGCGGGCCGAGCTGGGCATCGACCGCCCGTTCTTCATCCGCTTGGGCGAATGGTTTGGCCGCTTGTTCCAGGCAGACCTGGGCCGCTCGCTATGGACGCTCGAGCCGGCCACGAAACAGCTTTGGTCCGCCATCCCCGTGAGCCTCGAACTGGTCCTTGGCGGCATGGCCATCGGCGTGCTGGCGGGCATTCCGCTGGGCGTCATCTCCGCGATGAGACAGAACCAGCCGGTCGATACCGGCGCGCGGATTCTCTCCGTTATCGGGCTCGCGGTTCCCGATTTCTGGATCGCTACGATGGTGATCCTCTACGCGTCGCTGTGGTTGGGCTACTCCTCTCCCGTCGGCTACACCCCGTTTGTCGACGACCCTTTGCGCAACTTGGAACAGTTCTCTATCCCCATGGCGATCCTCGGCGTGCGGCTGGTGGCGGCGACGGCCCGGATGACCCGCTCGACGCTGCTTGAAGTGATGCGGGAGGACTACGTACGCACCGCCCGGTCGAAGGGCCTGGGCGAGCGCGTGGTGCTCTTCCGGCATGCCCTGCGGAACGCGGTCTTACCCGTGGTCACTCTCGTCGGCGCGCAGTTGGGGTTCCTCTTGGGCGGGGCCGTCGTATTGGAAAGCATTTACTCGCTGCCCGGTCTCGGCAACCTGGTCTTCGTCTCCATCATCCGGCGCGACTACATTCAGCTACAGGCGGCGGTGCTGTTCCTCGCGCTCGCGCTCGTCTTGATGAACTTGATTGTCGATCTCTGCTACACCTGGCTCGACCCGCGAGTCCGTTACCAATGACTTCTTTGAACGCAATGGACACCAGGATGGCATGGCTGCCTGTCGCCAAGCGTTGGGTGCTCGTGACCGGCCGGTTCGCCCGTCGCCATCCGATTGGGGCGCTGTCCATGCTCGTCGTGCTTCTCATGGCCTTCGGGGCCCTGTTCGCCGGCTTCGTGTCGACCCATGACGCCTTCGACATCAGCAGGGACACCCTGGAAGGGCCCAGTTGGTCTCACCTTATGGGAACGGACAACATCGGGCGCGACACGTTTAGTCGGATCGTTCACGGATCGCGCGTCTCGCTGCGGGTGGGGATCCTATCGGTCCTGATCTCCACGGGGGCGGGCGCGGTCATCGGCCTCGTCAGCGGCTACATGGGCGGCGTCTTCGATCTCGCGACGCAGCGCATCGTCGACGGCGTGCAGGCGCTCCCCGGCCTCGTGTTGGCGTTAGCCCTCGTGGCGGCCCTGGAGCCCAGCTCGACCAATACCGTCATCGCTATCTCCATTGTGGCGACGCCGGCGAACTCGCGGGTCGTCCGAAGCGCCGTGCTATCGGCAAAGGAGAACACGTACATCGAGGCGGCGCGGGCGATTGGCTGCAGCGGGCCGAGAATCGTGTTGCGGCACATCTTCCCCAACGTCGTCGCGCCCATCATTATCTTGGCGTCCCTGGGATTCGGCTACGCGATTCTGGTAGAAGCTTCCCTGAGCTTCTTGGGGCTGGGGACGCCGCCGCCCACCCCGTCGTGGGGAGGCATGCTGAACCTGTCGCAGACATTCCTGGAAGAGGCCCCGTATCTGGCCCTCTTCCCCGGCCTGGCGATCAGCGTCGCGGTGTTGGCCTTCAACCTGGCTGGCGACACCATTCGCGACGTGCTCGACCCCCGGCTGCGCGGGGCCTAGTAGACGTCAGGCGCGCAGCAGAGGACGAAGCTCCCGCACGTCGGCGAGCCGGTCGAGTGCCCACAGGGCCTCGATGAGATCGCCGGCCCGGTCCTCCCCCAGCACGGAGCCGAGGAGGTCTTGGGCCTTGACCGTGACCTCGTCCCGCGTCATCGGGTTGTCGGACGTGCCACGGACCGCGTAGGTGCGATGGCTCAGCGTGGTCCCATCACCAATCTCCATCTCCACGATCGCCTGACGCCGTGGCCTGGCCTCGGTGAGCTCCGCGCTGGGCGCGAGCTCGACGCGGTCCCGCACGGCGGCGACGCGGGGGTCGGTCATGCGCGCCGTGTCGTGCGCGTTCGCGAAGGTGATCGCGCCGTCTACGAGCAGGAGGGCCAGCATGTGCTGCAGATTGATATCGGGCATGCTCCGGTTGTCGACGATGTGGGCGAGGTCGTCCGGCAGCCGGGCCACGACGCGCTTGACGTCCTTCGCCGCGAGCCCATGATCCGCCATCAGTGCCTCCAGGGAGTCCAGCGCGGCCTGGATGGGGGAACCGACGGGCCATTTCTTGATGTTGGCGCGCATGATCTCGAAGTCGTCGCCGAGCCCCGCCACCATGGCCTCCCCGGTGGCGGTTGGGCTGAAGGCGTCCCAGAAGCCGGGGCTGCCGTCGATGGCGTCTTCGACGCCGGTGAAACCGGCGGCGACCATGGTCGCCGCCGTCACGCCGTTTCGGGCGGGCATCCCGCCGAAGTCGAACGCTTTCTCGATATGCTCGCCGTCGCGCGCCCATGAGGTGACGCCCGATGCCTGCTGCACCGTGTACGACAGCAGATAGGGCGTCTGCCGCTCGGTCAGTCCGCAGAGCGGGCCCGCCGCCGCCGCCGCGCCAAAGAGGCCGCCGATGCTATGGGTGCTTCGGAAGGCCCCGTCGAGGGTCATGGGCCCGGCGGCGATGGTGGCGCGGCACCCTACGTCGTAGCCGACGACCACGGCCCTGAGCAGGTCCAGACCGGAGCGTCCGTACGCCTCGCCCGCGGCCAGCGCGGCGGGCACGATGGCGCACCCGGGATGGGTGAACGACGGTGCGTGGGAATCGTCGGTCTCGTCGGCGTGGGCCAGCATCCCGTTGGCCAAGGCCGCGTTCACCGCCGTTGTGATCGTGCGGCTCCCGGCGACGCACGCCTGCCTCCGTCCGCCTTGCGCCGCCGCGTACCGGACGGCCAGACGACCGGGAGGGAGGCGCGTTCCTGATATCATGGCCGCGACCGTGTCCAGCACGTGGTGCTTTGCCTTTTCGATCACGTCCGGCGGGAGGTCTCGATCCAGGGTACCTGCGATATAGGCGCTCAGGGCGCCGGTGACCGGGGAACGGCTTGGATGGTTCATGCTTCCTCCGCGAAACGGGGCGTCTCCCCCGCCGTGATTACAGGCCGGTGAACCAATGACCGACTCGATCAAAGAACGGGCCCGCGCCTTCATTGAGGAGGCCTGGTCGAAGGGGAACCTCGCCATCGTCGACGAAATGTTGGCGCCGGACTACGTCAATCATTCGCCCCTGGAATCGGACCAACCCGCGGGGCGGGAGGGCTACAAGCGCGCCATCGTGACGCTGCGGACGGGGTTCCCCGACCTGACCTCCACCGTAGAAGAGGTGTTGGTCGAGGGAGACCGCGTCGTCACCCGGTATACGGCTAGGGGTACGCACGTCGGAACGTTCCAAGGAGTGGCGCCAACAGGCAAGCGGATCGAAGCGAGTGGAACCACCATCGACCGCTATGCGGGCGGACGTATCGTCGAGACGTGGGACTCTTTCGACCTGCTGGCGGTCTATCGGCAGATCGGCGTGTTCAGCGGTCCGGGCGCCTGACGGTCCGGGCGGCGGCTCAGACTCCTGGGTCGGCGAGGAACGCAAGAATCTCCTTGGCCAATGCCTCGGCGTCCACGTAGGTCGTGTAATAGGAGCCGCCGGAGAACTCCTTGACGCTGCTGCGCCGCAGCTTGGCGGCGGCCGGCGCGTTGTTCTCGGCCAAGGCGTCGCTGTCGCCGGCCAAAAGGAGTGTCGGCGCCTCGACCAACGGCAGCCGGGCGAGCGTGTCGTAGGCGAAGACAGCGCGGTAGACCTCGCGGTAACTATCGCCTGCCACGAGCCTCGATAGGACCTCGTCCTGAATGATTGCCAGAGCGGCCGCGTCGAACGGGCGAGGGAAGGCCTTCTCGCCCAAGGCGGCGATCCTGTCCCAGAGCCGCTGAATGTGGCTCCCATCCTGCTCGAAAGGCATCGGCTCATAGAGAACCGGATCGCGCTTCGCGAACTCATCGAAGCTGGTTTCGAACACGGGAATCCCCTCAAGGACGAGCGCCTCAACGCGTGCGGGGTGCGCGGCGGCGATCTCCACCCCCACCAAAACCCCTGTGTGGTGGCCGAAGACCGACATCCTTTCCAAGCCGAGAGCGTCCGCGGCGGCGACGACGTGGGCGGCGTAGTCTGCGACCTCGTACGGCCTCGACGGCGGGTCGGAAGCGCCGAGGCCCGGCAGGTCGAGGGCGAAGACCGAATGGCTTTCCCCTAGGAGCGGTATCAGCCGCTCGAAACACTCCGACGCCATGCCGTTCTGGTGGAGAAGCAGCAGCGGCGGCCCGGAGCCGGCGGCTCGGTAGTGGACCTGGCCCTGGGGCGCATCGGCGTAGCCGCGGCGAATCTCAATCGGCAAAGGGCGCCCTCCTCCGAGCCTAGACCGAACGGCCCGCTAGATGTCCTTCCCGTATCGCTTCGGCGACCTGACGCGGCGCGACGCAGTCGCCCGCCATGACCACGGTCAACGCGCCGTCCTCGGCGGTCAGAGCCTCGTAGAGCGCCGTGTCGGGCCGGTTGGGCGCGGTCGTCACGATGGTCTCGACGCCCTCGATGACGCGCTCCCTGCCTTCATGGTTGTCGACGAGGACGACGTCTCCGCCGCGCAGCTCCTGGACGCGCGAGAAGCGGTGGTATACCACGCCTTTGTCGCTCAGGCGCCGGTTGATCGGCGGTTGCATGGAAGGATGCATGATCGAGCACGCCCCGGCGGCGCGCACCACGTAGTGGGTCTCCACGCCGGCGTCCACCAGAAACTCGACGGCGCTCGCGGCGCGGAAGGTGTTGTCGTCGTCTAGGAGCAGGGCCCGTTTGCCCAAAGATGTCCGGCGTTCGAGCACATCTTCGACCGTCGCGATGCGGGGCCCGTGACCGTTGGCCCCCGCGATCTCGGGCTGATGCGGGAGGGAACCCGTCGCCACGATCACGCAGTCGGCGCCCTCGTCGCGGATGGACGCCGGGGTCGCCTCACTGTTGAGCTTGACGACGACGCCGAGCCGGCGAAGCTGGAGCTCCATCCAGGCGACGATGTTGCCAAACTCGTGGCGCAGCGGCGCCTTGGTGAGCGTGTTGACCTGGCCTCCGAGTCGTTCGCCGCGCTCGTAAAGCGCCACGAGATGTCCGCGCAGCGCCGCGACGCGCGCCGCCTCCATCCCCGCGGGACCTCCGCCCACGACGACCACCGCTCTCGGCTCCGACGCGGGCTGGATTTCACCGAGCTCAAGCTCTCGTCCGGCCTCCGGGTTGATGACGCAGCCGGTGTGCCGTTCTCCATTGCTTCGGCCGACGCACGCCTGATTGCTCCCGATGCACTGGCGGATCTCGCCGTCGCGACCCTCTAGGATTTTGACTCCGATGTCGGGATCGGCCAGGTGAGCCCGCGTCATGGCTACAAGGTCGGCCTTGCCGTCGCGCAGGATGCCCTCGGCTTGGGCGGGTTCGATGATCCTGCACGCGGCCACAATGGGTATGTCGCCCACGGCGCGTTTGATCCCTTCGGCCAGATGCACGAAGGGGGCGGGCCCCCAGGTCATGTCGGCGAACTGCTGGGCCACGCTCATGTGGTCGTACTCGACGCTGTGAGAGATGCTCAGATAGTCGAGGTTGCCCGACTCCTCCAACCAACGCGCGACTTGGCTCGACTCCTCGGGTTTCAGCCCGGTGGGGATAAGCTCGTCGGCGCTCAGGCGGAAGCCGAGCGCCATGTCCCGGCCGATTGCTTCTCGGACCGCCGCGGTGAGCTCTAGCGGAAGACGCGCGCGGTTCTCCAGACTGCCGCCGTACTCGTCCGTTCGGAAATTCGTCGCCGGCGATATGAACTGTGCAACCAGGAACCCGTGGGCGCCGTGGATTTCGACGCCGTCCATACCGGCACGCTTCATGTTGACCGCGCAGCGCGTCCACCATTCGATCAATTCGCGGATTTCATCTTTCGACATCTGGTGGGGGACTTCGGTGAACCAGGGGAGCCGGACGCCGGAGGGGGCCCAAATGGGTGCCTCAGTGTCCATGCTCGCGGTCCGCAAACCGGTGTGGATCAGTTGGGCGAAGATCTTGGCCCCGTGCTCCTGTACGGCGTCGGCGATGCGGCGATAGTGGGGGATCGACTCCTCATGCCATGCTTCGAGCGCTGCCCGGCCTCCCCGGGCGGTGGGGTGCACGCGCGAGTTCTCCAAGATGATGAGGCCGATGCCGCCGCGGGCCCGCGCTGCGTGATAGGCGGCGAGTGCGGGCGTGGGCGTATAGTCGGAGCCCAGCCACGTAGCGTGCGCCGTGCTGACCATGCGGTTACGCACCTCGACGGGGCCGATGCGTAACGGCGACATCAAATGGGGATACTGGCTACTCACAACTGATAGCCTCGCGGCCTTCTCATACCTTTCGGCTCATGCGTTCTCGGCGTACCAATCGATAATCTCGCCGCCCGTGGCCTGCCAGATTCCCGCCCGGCCCAATATGTGGCCCAGGATGCGGTCGAGATGGTGGATGCGGAACGGCTGCCCAATGAGCCAGGGGTGGATAGTCCACGTCAAAAGACGGGGCTGCTTCGCCCCGTCGTCGTACATCACGTCGAAGCCCTCCGTCACCAAGCGCGACCACCGTTCGATGGGGACGTGCCGGTTCCAGTGGGCGTAGACGTCGTCGAACTCGATCATGGTGGGCAGCGAATACATAGAGCCGCGGGGGACTTTCATCGGATAGGGCTGCTCGTCGTTGGGCCAATCGCAGACGTAGTTGACGCCCTCCTCGGCGAGGATCGCGGGCGTCCGCGTGCTCTCTCCAGATTCGGCGCCCCACCATCCACGGGGCCGCGACCCGGTCGCGCTTTCGACGGTGTCCAGCGCGCTCTTGATATAGTCCCGCTCCTGCTCTTCGGTCATGTTGCTCGTGATGACCTGGGTCAGTGCCTTGCCGTGGCCGATGAATTCCCAATCGCGCCGTTTGCATTCGGCGACCACGTCGGGGTAGTGCTCCGCGACGGAGGCGTCGATGGCCGCGGTCGCCTTGACCCCGTGCTTGTCGAGGACGTCGAGAACCCGGTAGAGGCCCACGCGGTTGCCGTATTCTCGGTGGGAGTAGGCGGCCAGATCTGGGAACGAGCGCCTTCCGAGACCGCCGCCGGGCACGTCCGCGGGAACGAATGCGCCTTCGGCGAACTGGTATTCGTAGTGCTCCAAGGCGACGATGAGGCAGAACGCTATGCGCGCTCCGCCGGGCCACGCCAACGGCTTCCGTGTGGAGATCGGCGACCAATCGTAGTAGTCGTTGTCCATTCCTGGTTTGCGCATGCCGGGCATTGGCCTGTCTCCTTCCCCACTCGGGGTCCGATCTACCGGGACGCCGCCTTCTTCCGCTCTTCGATGAAGGCCACGGCCTCGTCGTAATAGTTGTCGAGGTAGTAGTCCGTGATGTCGTCGGCCGTCGTCTTCCAAACGCCCTCATGCGACAGGATGTAGGAAAGGATCTCGTCCAGGTACTTGATCCGGTGCGGCTGGCCGATCTGGAAGGGGTGGAGCGCGATGCACATCACCCGGCCGTTGGACGCCCCTTCCGCGTAGAGCCGGTCGAATTGCCGCTTGCACATGCTGGCGAATTCGTCGGCTTCCCACGCCGACCGCGCGTTGAAATACGGCGCATCGTTGAGCTCGATCGAGTACGGCATCGAGATCAGCTTGCCCGACTTCACTTTGAGCGGGAACGGCTGATCGTCGTGGAACCAGTCGGTGTGATAGGTGAGCCCCGACTCGGCCATGAGGTCGGGCGTACGGACCGTCGTCGAAAGCGACGGCCCCAGCATTCCCTTGAGCGGCTTGCCGGTGTGTTTCAGGAGCGTGTCGCGGCAGTCGCGGTAGAACTCCCGCTCTTGCTCTTCCGTGTAGTCCGTGATGTAGGTTGTGTTGTAGATGCCGTGGGTCATGTAGTCCCAATTACGCTCCACCATGGCGTCGCGAATCTCGGGGTAGTGCTCCAGCACCGCCTCGTTGAGGGACACGGTGCAGCGCATGTCGTGTTTGTCGGTCACCTCGATCATGCGCCAGATTCCGACCCGGTTCCCGTAGTCGCGCAACGCGTACGACATGGCGTCGGGGTGCGGCGTGCGCGGCCAGGGGTTGCGGAAATCGTTCGGCGGCGGAAGGTACTCGTAGTGCTCGACGTTTGGAGCGATCCAGAACGCCACCCGGGCGCCGTCGGGCCACTTGATCACGGGCCGGTCGTTCAGTGGGACGTAGTCGAATCGGTCGGGTGGAAGCGGCATGGTGGAGCCTCCAATGGGGAGCGTTACGCCGTCGCAGTCTCGGCCCTGATCGCCTGAATCTGGTCCAAGTAGGTGATGACCTCGTCGGTCGTCTTCAGGTCCGCGTACTTGAGCTGCATGTCGAACAGGCCCGCCTTGTGGGATAGCTCGATCCGGTCGTAGATCGCCTCCTCGGCCATGACGATCTTGAACATGGGGTAGTAGGAGGCGTCGACGACCGTCGCGCGGACGCAGCCGCTCGTCGAGTTGCCGGCGATGATCAGGGTGTCGACCTTCTTGTTCATCAGCAGGTAGAGGAGGGGCGTGCTGAAGAAGACGCTGGCCCGCGTCTTTTCGATCATGATCTCTCCCGGTCGTGGGGTGATCTCCGCGACAAGCTCCGACTGGGGGCTTAGCTCGCTGAAGGGGAACTCCGGGTCGTCGGCTCGGGGTAGATCATGGGCGGCCCGAAAGACGTGCCGGCTGTAGACGATTGGAATCTTCGTTTCGCGTGCCTTTTCGATGAGGCGCTGGATGTAGGGAAGGGCGCGCCAGCCGTACTCGCCGCACGTGCGGGGATACCGGTCGAACTGCTCGTAGACGGGCCGGTCCTCGCCCACGGAGCCCATGTTCATGTCGATTACGACCAGGGCCGGATTCTCCCCGAAGCCGGTCGGCTTGCGCATGTCGAAGCCCATGCCCATGAGCGTTCTGTCGTTGTCCGTCATCACATCGTCCCACTGGGGCATCGCGAACCTCCTATCCTTATCGCTCTGCTTTCAGAAAGTCTTCCAGAATATCCACCAAGATCCGCGGCTCTACCTCCAGCCAGTTGCCGACGTTGGGGACGATGGCGCTCTGGGCGTTGGCCAAGAAGGAGCAGACCGGGTCCACGTCCTTGACGCCGGGCGCGTTCTCCCCCGCAAGCACCAATGTCGGTGCGGCAATTCGGCGCAGGCTGCCCTCGAGATCGTAGGTGAACGCCGCGGCGTACGCCTCCACGTTTCTCGGGCCCGGCCTGAGACGGCCCACGAGCTCGTAAGTCATCGCCCGCGCCTCGGCGTCGTCCTTCGGCGGGGTCCACGTGGCCATGTAAGTCCAAAAGTCGATGAGGTGGCTGCCGTCCTCCTTGAGGACGAGCCGGGGGAAACCCGCGAGGTTCGCCTCTCCCTGTTCCTTGGTGTACAACGGAGCGCCGGAGAGAATCAGGCGGTCCACCCGCGCGGCATGGGCGGCGGCGATTTCGGCCGCGACGGCGGACCCGCCGTGCTGCCCGAAGATGCTCGCGTACTCGACACCGAGGGAGTCCAGGGTCTCGACCACGATGGCCGCGTAGCCGGGCACCGAGAGCGCCTGCGGCGCGTAGTCCGACATCCCGAAGCCGGGGAGGTCGATCGCGACGCAGCGGTAGCCGTCGGCTAGCAGGTCGATGACCGGCTCGAACGTGCGCGAGTCCCCGGCGGCCTGATGGAGGAAGACGATGCACGGGCCGTTACCGGCCTCTCGGTAGTGGACGTGGCTGTGGTTGAGAGCGGCGTACCCTTTTCGAATTGGGATCATGACCGACCCGCCATTCCGGCGACGATGGCGCCGGCGGCAACGCCGTCTGCCGGCGCTTGGATGAGACTCCGGGGAACGGAGTACAGCGCCTCCGGCCCCGACTCGCCCACAACGTATTCTTCTTCGATGAACGCCGCGCCGCCCGCCTCCGGCGCCATGTACAGGGCGTAGACACAGAGGGTCACGTTCGGTTCGAGCAAAAATCCTGGTTGGCGGGCGTTGTGGCCGTAGTCGTAGCTATCGAGGCCGATGGCGTGAACGTAGAGCGCCAGGCGCTCCGGGTCGCCGCCGTCCCGCCGCACGCTCTCCTCGATAACGCCGAACACCTCGTCCGTGGACGCGCCCGGGCGGAGGTACTCGTCCACCCTGTCGAAGGCCGATTCGAGGAGCCCGTGTATGCGGCGTTGGTCGTCGGTTGGAGGGCCCACCACCAATGTCCGTCCCATGTCGGTGTTGTACCAGTCGTGGACGGCTATGGCGGCGCACGGAACCAGGGCGCCGGTTTTGAGCGTGGGGTGCAGCATCTGGGCCATGCCGAAGCCCTTGGCGCCGATGGGCGTCGTGGCGCCCCGCCTGGCCAGCGCCGTTCCGAAGATCCTGGCCAGGTCGGCCGTCACCGCGCCCGGGCGGGCCGCCGCCATAGCCTCGCCGAAGGCCTCCTGGGTGAGCGTCGCCGCCTTCTTCATGGCGGCGAGTTCCTCCGAGGTCTTGATCAACCGGACCGACTGCAGCACGCCGCGCGCGTCCTCGGAACGCCCGGCCGGCCGGCCGTCCCGTTCGAGCCGGAGTGCGAGATTGAGATCGTCGAAGGCGAGGCGGGCGCCGTTGAGCCCCATGGATTCCAAGGTAGCGGCAAGCGCCTCCACCGGATCGACGGCGCCCGTCCGCTGCGTCCGCGACAGAACTGCCGCCAGACGCTCCTCTGCGCCGGGGGCGGTGGGCCAGGGGACGATGGGCGACGAGCAATCGCTCGGAAAGACCGCGTTGAAGTGCGTATCGTCGAAGGTGAAGACCCGCAGCGCCCGGTCGCCGGAGGCGGCCACTTGCAGCACGCCGAAGTGCCCGATAACCAGGGCGGCCTCGGTCCCGTCGGCGGGGAGTACGGCGAAGGCTTCGTAGTGAGTGAAGCCGTAGGCGCGAAAGCCGGTGAAATAGAACACGTTCTGCGGCATGGTCACGACCATGCCGTCGATGCCCTGTTCCTTCATGGACTGGCGGAGATGCTGGTCCCTCATTGGCACCTGGCTTCGCTAACCCAGTTCTCTAGGCCCGGAATCGGAGGTTCAACGCCCGCAGGAATCGTTCCATGAAGGCGTCGCGGTCCCGTTCGAGTTCAGGAACGCGGTCGTTGTCACGGGCGCGTTCGTCGATTGCCGCTTTGACGTCGATCCCCTTGGACTCGAGGACCTCTTCGAGGAGGTTCACGCGGTCCCGCAGCGTCCACACCTCCGCGCCCAGCGAGAGGATCACGCCGAAGAGCTTGTCCGCTTCGGGGTCTTTTAGTCCGTGATACGTCGGGACGACGGTCCAGTCCTTCGGCATGGGACTCCTTGATCGCTTTCTAGAGGGGTTTGTCCGCTTGTGTCACCCAGCGCTGCCAATCGTGGAAGCGGCCGTCCCGCATCAGGCCTACGCCGCCGAAGTAAGTCTCATCGTGATAGGGGTTGGGCCCCTCACGGACGTTTTCGAACCCGATGTCGTGGAGGATGGCCGGCACGTTCATGGAGTGCGTCGGGCCGAGGAAGGGTTCGGCGTTGCCCCTTGTATCGAATTCGAGCATGAACCCGTATTGGGGCTCGATGGCGTGATACCACGGCAACTCCATCATCAGGAGATGCCCTCCGGGTTCGAGAAGGCGGTAGCATTCGCTCAGCGACCGCAGCATCACGTCCGGCGGCGTCTCGTGATAGAGGAAGTGCGACGAGACGAGGTCGAAGCTCTCGTCCGTGTAGCCGGTATCGGCGGCGTCCCGTTGGGCGAGCGTGATCTCGAACCCTTTGTCTTCCGCCCCGATGTGGCCCCACTTGAGGGCCTGCTCGGCGAAATCGATGCCGATCACCTCTTCGGCGTCGGGGAAGGCCTCGCGGAGGATCATGGTGCTGCCGCCGGCGGCGCAGCCCATGTCGAGGATGCGCTTGTAGTCCCGCCGGGGGGCCATGTGGGCGAAGGCCAGGAAGGTCTCCTTGGGGTAGCCGTGCTTGCGCCAGCGGGTGCGGAAGATGGGGAGCCCCCGGGTATAGATGAACGCGACCAGCGGGTCGCCCCCATAGCCGCCGAGTTGCAGATGCGTGTCGACCTCGGTGTACCACTGTGGCAGTTTCAGGTCGGGGTCTAGCTCGAGCTTGCCCCTGGGGTTGGGTGGCAGGAGCTCATCGACCTGCGACGTCAACATCCCCTCATGCGGGGTCAACGAGTCGCGCACGGCGAGCCACATGTACGCCTGCGAGTAGTGCGCGATCGAGGCGGCGAAGGGGTACAGGGGATCTTGTTCAATCAGAATCCCCGCCTCTTCGATGCTCCTCGGGGCGTAGCCCCGTTCCTCCTCGTAGGCCCGCGCGCGATTGGGATAGTCATCGAGAATCGAGCGGACATACTTGGCGTAGTTGTGGACCTTAAGCCCTTCGATGAAGTCGAACTGGGCGCAGTCTTGCTGTGTCGGCGGCGGGATGTCCATGCGTCCCCTCGCGCTTCGTGGCCGGCTCCCTACCGGGGACCGGTCAAGCCAAGGCCCCGTTCGGGCCTACAAATGGTACAGGGCGCCGGGAGGACGGCGCCCTGTACCCAAAACTATGATCCTTGCGGTCCTCTGTCGCTACCGCATGGTGGCCTGCGCTAGCGAGCTTCCTCAAGAATCCAGACGTTCTCCATTGAGTGCGATCCGAACCCATGCATCCAGAGGTACAGGGCGTGCGTGGCCCAGTTCTGGAGGTACGGGCGCGTGAACTCGCCAAAGTAGCCCGACGTCAACGCCAGCAGGTAGACCTGGTCGTCCAAACGTTGCGCCAGAGCGGTGGCCGCGCCGCGGCGCTCCGCTTGGTCAACGCTCCGCTGCTGCAGGTCGACCAAGCGGTCGATCTCGGCGTCGTTGATGCCGGAGAAGTTCTCCGGTCCATCGCTCCGCACCTTCTGGGCGTAGGAGTCCAAGTCGTTGCCGCCGCCGACGCCGGTGCCGCCGATCATGCCGGTGAATTCCTTGCTACGGAGCTGGCTCTCCAACAAGGTCCGCTCGATCGTCACGATCTCGACATTGACGCCGATGTCTTCCCAAGACTGCTGGGCGACCTCGAACATGGCGATGAAGCGCGGATCGATCGAGCCGCCCGTGCCATGCCCGGTGAGGGTGAATTCCAGTGGGTTGTCCGGGCCGAACCCCGCCTGGGCTAGAAGTTGACGGGCGGTGTCGGGGGAGTACTCGGTCCATGCGGCCTCGCCGCAGGCCGGCGGATAGCCTAAGCCTTGCCACCAGGTCGGAATCGCCTGCGGCTGGCAGTAGCCGACTTGGTGGGCGAGCTCGATCATGAGCTCGCGGTCAATCGCCATCGACAGCGCCCGGCGGACCCGGACATCGTTGAAGGGCGGTTCGCGTAGCTGCATCTGGAAGAACGAGGCGCCAGCGGTGTTCGCCTCTTCGAGGCGCAGGTTGGCCGTGTCGGGCACGGTCTCGTCGGCGAGGAGAGAGGTCACCGTGGAATTGTTGAGCGCCAGGATTTGGTCGATCTGGCCCGTCCTCCAAGCCGCCGACCGCGCCGCCGCGTCCATGGCGGTGACTTCGATCTGGTCCAGGTACGGGAGTTGGACGCCGAAATCGTCCGTCTTGAAGTAGTTCGGATTGCTCTCGAATACAAGTCGAGCGCCGCGCTGGTGCTCGCCCAAGGTGAACGAACCGGAACCAAGCGGCGGCTCAACCGCTGCCCCGCCCTCTCTGTCGAAGGCCTCGGGAGGCAGGATCATGAAGGCCGGAGCGGTAATCGCTTCCAGGAAGCCGGAGCGCGGGAACTTCAGTTTGATGACCACCGTGCTCTCGTCGGGAGCCTCGATGCTCTCAACGGTCTGGAACTGGCCGTACTGCCGAAGGGCGCCCTCGTCAAGGTACCGATCGTAGGCTGCCTTGACGTCTTGCGCCGTTACGCTCCGGCCGTTCAGCGGCGCCGTGTCGTGCCACTGGGCGTTCTCCCGGAGGTTGAACGCGTATTCGGACGGCGACCGCACATCGAAGCTCTCGCAGAGGTCGCAGGCTACGACGAGGGCGCGGAGGTTGTCGGTGCCCTTCAGCGCCTCGGACAGCCGCATGTCGGCGCGAACGAGCCCGTTGTAGACCAAGGTGCCGTAGATCAGCGTCCCGAAGTTGCCTTCCAGGGACGACCAGTTGTTCGGCTCGAACGAGATGTGTAGCCGGAGCGTTCCGCCGGTGTCCGGCGGGCCTGCGGCCGGTGGCGCCAACCGGCTCCAGTGGTACTTATGGATGAGTGGATGCGCTTCCGCCAGACCCTCCGGTATCAGCTCGTCGGGCGTCATGAACATCGCCATTGCGGGCTCGGGGGTCGGGGTGGGCGGCACCGCAGTTGGTGCGGCCGTCGGCTGGGGTGCCATCGCCTCGCCACCCGCCGGCCCTTCGGGGCCCGCCGGTCCTTGGGCGCCTGCCGGTCCTTGGGCGCCCGCCGGTCCTTGAGGGCCTGCCGGCCCTGCCGGTCCTTCCGCACCCGCGCACGCGGCCACTACAAGGGCCACGACCACGGTCAAGAACGCGAGACTAGCGAATCGACGAGTCCACCTGCGCCGTAGAGCTTCCATGTCAACCCTACCTACCTTTCTCTTGATCGAAAGGCCCGTCAGCCAGCGGGACGGGAGCCACCGTCATCCGGCTCCCGATACGGGCCGTGCAAACCTACCGCAGGGGAATTGCACTGTCAAGATACTGAAGCGTTTATAATCTAAACGTTCCGGCCGTTTTTGTGATGAATAGCACAACCGTTGTATAATCCCGCGAGCATTCGCCGGAGGGTCTCGCCATTCACCACGACATCGACGAACGGCTCCGGGCCACGGTCAGTAGGCTCGTCAGCTACCTCACCGCCGAATTCGAGGGGCAGAAAGCCGTTGACTCCCTGACGGTCAGCCAGCTGAAGGTCCTGCGCGAGTTGAGCAATGGGCCGATGTTTATGACGCAGATCGCGCGCCTCACGGGGGTCACGCGCGGGGCAGCCACCGGCATGGTGGACAAGCTCGTATCGATGCGGCTCACGGTGCGGCTCGAAGACCCGGCCAACCGGCGGCTCGTGCTGGTCCGGTTGACCGCCGAGGGCCAGGCGCTGCAGGAGCGCGTCCATCTGCGCACACTCAGCCGCGTCCGGACGGTTACCCGCTACTTGGACGGCCAGGAATTGGAAAGCCTCGATAGGATGCTCGCGGCTCTTGACAAAGGACTCGACGAGGCCGCCAAGGACGGCGAGCAGATGCCGCCTATTGAGCGCAGCGCCGCCGACCTGCCCGCAGCCGTCGTTTCGCTCTTGGGCTAGGCCCCGCCGGCGCGCGCCGAGGCCCGCGGGTCGTAGCCTCCCACCGATCCCTCGTACCGCTGGCGGACGTCTTCCGCTGGCAGGTACTTCTCCTCCCATTCGAATATCGTCGGGAAGCCGACGACGTCAAAGATATGAGGCATGGGGTAGCGCCACTCCTTCTCGGCCAATTCCCGCTGCGCCGCATACCCCCGGGCCTTGAAGTCGTGGGCGTACTCCCACGCCGCCTTCAGGGACGGCTCCAGAATGAGGCCGGGGATGAACGCCGCCGAGAGCCCGGCCTCCCCGAGCTCGTCGGTACTAGGGGGAGGCTTGATGAGGTGCGTGGTCGCCATCAGGGGGCCGTCGACCGCCGCCCGCACTGTCCGGATCTCGTCGAGGCTCAGTGGCTGTTCGAAGTAGAGCACGTCCACGCCGGTCTGCTTGTAGGCCTGGAGCCTTCGGATGGCCTCGTCCACCGTTCCGCCGGCGGCTCCCCGCGCGTCGCATCGCGCGATGATGACGAAGTCGGGATCGAGGGCGTTCTTCGCGTCCACGGCGGCCTGGTATTTCCCCACGGCCTCTTCAACCGGTACGACCGTCTTGCCCATGACGTTGCCGCACCGCTTGGGCATCGGCTGGTCTTCGATATGGATACCGGCGACGCCGGCCCGGATGAACGACGCCACGGTCCTCCTGACGTTGATCGCGTTGCCGAATCCCTGGTCCGCGTCGGAAATAATGGGTATCTCGACCGCGGCGGCCATCCGCCCCGCGTTCTCCACCATTTCCGTCATCGTGATCAGGCCCGCGTCGGGGATTCCCAGGATGTGGGCACTGGTCTGCGCGCCCGACATGTACGCGCACGCGTACCCGGCTGCCTCGTAGATCCGCGCGTGGAGCGCGCACGCCCCGCCGGGTATGACAAAGGTCTCGCCGCCGTGGAAGAGCTCCTGTAGCTTCGTCGTCTGCTTCACTTCCCTACCTCGCCGTTTCCCAAGTTGGTGGTCTTGCGCTCTTGTTGCTAAACTGTTCAGACTCCGAACGGGGCGTCAGGCCGGTATCTTACACCCGCCCAGGCTCCGGATAGCCTAAGATGCACGCGCGACGCGCCCGGCGCGAGAAGCAGAAATCGAGGAGCGGCCCATGGGAATGACCATAGCGGAGAAGATACTCGCTGTGCACGCCGACCGCGATCAGGTGAAGCCCGGGGATTTCCTCTGGTGCCGCGTCGACGCCACGGCGACGACGGCGAACTCCCAATTGGAACAGCTCTATGAGCTCGGCGTGACGGAGCTCGCCAACCCCGACGGCGTGTACGTGGTCGAGGACCACCTCGCGCCGCCGCCCTCGGTTGTGGCGGCCAACAAAGTCATCAAGCTGCGCCAGGCCGTGAAGGAGTTCGGGCTCAAGAACTTCTGGGAGTACGGGCGCCACGGCATCCTGCATCAGCTCTATCCGGAGAACGGGATGATCGCCCCGGGCGACCTTATCGCCATGCCGGACTCCCACTCGACGTCCGGGGGCGTCTTCAACGCCTGCGTCACCAACGCCGCGATGGACAGCCTGCTCTGCCTGATCTTCGGCGAGTACTGGTTCCGCGTCCCCGAGAGCATGGAAATTCGCCTCGAGGGGTCCTATGCGGGGGTCGACGACTTCATCTTCGGCAAGGACATCGTGCTGAAGATCCTGGGCACGTGGGGTAGCGACGTCGGCCTCTACAGGTCCATGGAGTTCCGAGGCCCAGCCGCTGAAGCGATGTCCCTCTCGAGCCGCTGGACGATCTCCAACATGGGCGTCGAGATGGGCGCAAAGTTCGCTGTATTCGAGGCTGACGAGAAGGTGGACGAGTTCCTGGAGGGCCGGGTTGACCGCCCCTATGAGCGCGTGTTCCCCGACGAGGATGCCCAGTACGCCGAGCGCCTCACCTTAGATGTGACGGGCCTCGAGCCGCAGGTCGCCTGCCCGCACGACCCGTCCAACGTCAAGCCGATCAGCGAGGTGGAGTCCGAGAAAATCAAGGTCGACCAGGCCCTGATCGGGTCGTGCACCAACGCCCGCATGGAAGACTTCCGCGCGGCGGCGAAGATCCTGAAGGGGCGGGAGGTGCACCCCGAGGTACGCCTACTGTGCAGCCCCGCCTCCCAGGCGATTTGGCGGGAGTGCCTCAAGGAGGGCCTCTGGGAGGTCTTCGCGGACGCGGGCGCGAATATCGAACACTCGACCTGCGGCCCGTGCTTCGGCGGCCACATGGGCGTCCTCGGCGACGGCGAGGTCTCAATCTCCTCGACGAACCGGAACTTCGCGGGCCGGCAGGGAAGCCCGGATTCTTTCGTTTATCTCTCGAATCCCGCGGTTGTGGCGGCTTCCGCGGTGACCGGTTACATCACCGACCCTCGGAAATTCCTCTAGGGGAACTCTCGATGAAAACGATCTTCACGGGCCGGGTGTGGAAGTTCGGCGACAATGTTGCTACGGACCTCATGATGCCGGGTCACATTGTCTTGGCGAGAAAGCTCAGCGACGAGGACGCCGCTCCGTACTGCTTTTCGAGCAACCGTCCCGGTTGGGTCGACGAGGTCCAGCCGGGCGACGTCATCGTGGCGGGACGTAATTTTGGGTGCGGTTCGAGCCGCAACGGCGCGCGCATGCTGCAGCTCAATGGTATTGCCGCAGTGGTCGCCGAATCGACGTCGCGCATCTTCATGCGCAGCTCGGTCAACATCGGCATGCCCACCCTGTGGTGCGCCGGCGTGTCCGACGCCTTCGAAGAGGGCGACGAGGCCGAAGTGAATCTCGTCACCGGCGAGACCAAGAACCTGACGAAGGGCTCTGCCTTGCAGGCCGAGCCGTGGCCTGAAGGCAGCCCGCCCATGCAGATCCTCGAGGCGGGCGGCCTCATCCCGTTCATCAAGAACATGATGAAAGAGCGCGGGATGACCCCACCGGCGTAGCCGCGCGCCGTTCCGGTGGTAAAATCGCCTAGGTCCGCGCGTGCCCCTGTAGCTCAGGTGGACAGAGCAACGGTTTCCTAAACCGTGTGTCGCGCGTTCGAGTCGCGCCAGGGGTACCAGGACGTACTGTAGGTAGAACCGCGCCGTTGAGCGCGACCTCCACCACGACCTCGGCGCGTATAGTGGCTCGCACGGCGCTGACTTCTCTGGAGGGTTCGTGCGCGCGTCGCAGCATCAGACCCGGTGGCCTAGGGCCGCGCGGAACTGCCGGTAGTTGGAGGCGGTTCATGGCTCCATCAGTCCCTAGTTCGCCACACTAGGCTACGGTCCCGACACTCGAACGTCCGCCCCTCTAAGTCTGGGATCAAGAAGATCGCGCGCCGCGTCGCCCATGGCGGCAAAGCCGAATACCGAGAACGTTATGAATAAGGCGGAGGAAATCGTGAGCCAGGGCGCCGTGTTGGCGTGCTGCCGGACACCTTCAGAGAGCATCCTGCCCCATGAGGGCTCAGGCGGCGGCGACGCAACTCCTAAGAAGCTCAGGGCCGCGACGACGACGATCGCCCATCCGATCTGGTTCGTGACGAGCACCATCAGGGAAGCCAGGGTGTTCGGTGCAATGTGCCGGAAGATGATCCTTGAGTCCGAGGCCCCGAGTGATCGGGCTGCTTCCACGTAAACCTCTTCCTTGGCGCTCAGGGTCACCGAACGCACGACCCGGCTTGCTATCGGCACGACGACGACCGCGAGGGCGATGACGACGTTGATATCGCTAGGTCCCAAGAGAGAGACGATGGACAGGGCCAGGATCAGGGTGGGCAACGAGAGGAGTCCATCTATGACCCGCTGTATGCCGAGGTCCACCCACCCTCCGTGAAAACCGCTGACGAGTCCCAAGAGGGCCCCGATAAGGCTGCCCACGACGACGGAGACCACCGAGACAAAAAGGACGGGGCGGGCGCCGACGATGAGGCGGCTGAGTTGATCGCGGCCAAAGTTATCCGTGCCGAGCAGAAACGTCCCGCCGGGCCCCTCGAACAGATTGTCGTAGTGCGCTTCGAGGGGATCGAAGGGGGCGATCAGAGGGCCAAAGGCCGCGAGCACCGAGGCGACCAGCACGACGACGGCGCCGATGGCCCCCAAAGGCTTCGCCCGCGCCGTACGAAGCATAATGAGCGAAACGCCGCAGCAGCGGGTCACAAAGCCTGTGAGCCTTCGGTTAAACACCGTACCGCCCCGTCATGTTTCGTACCGAATCCTCGGATCCAACCAGCTATACAAGCCATCGATCACAAGATTCAACGACAGGATCATGACGGCAAACAACGTCACGATCGTTTGGACCGTAATCCATTCCCGGTTGAAGATGGCATCGACCATCCGCGAGCCGATTCCCGGAAGTACGAAAATGTCCTCCACGATCACCGCTCCCGCCAGCAGCGTGCCGGCCTGCACGCCGGCTACGGTGAGAATTGGGAGCAAGGCATTACGCAGCGCATGCCGTCCGATGACAACCCCCGAAGGCAGCCCCTTGGCCCGCGCGGTGCGCACGTAGTCCTGCCGCAGGACTTCCAACATGGAGGAGCGCGTCATCCTCGCCAATGCGGCCGAATTGCTATGCCCCAGTACCAGTGCAGGGAAAATCAACTGCGTCAGATTCTCCAGCGGGTCGTCGGCAAGCGACACGAACTCCAATGGGGGAATCCAACGGAAGTATTTAATCAGGACGAGGAAAACGAGAGCTCCGACCAGGAAGTTGGGCATTGCCAGGCCGGATATAGCGAACGTCCTCCCAAGATAGTCCCAAATGGAGTCTTGCTTGATCGCCCCAATCACGCCCACGGGAATCGCTATCGCGAAGCTGATCAGCAGAGAGAGCGCGGCCAGTTCGGCCGTCACGGGGAGTTTCCTGGCGATGTCGTTGAACACGGGCTCGCCGGTGACCAGGGACGTGCCTCCGTTGAGGCGCACCATGTCCCAAAGCCAGTTCAGATACTGGGTGACGAGAGCCCGGTCCAGCCCGAGCTCCGCGCGGAGCTCGTCGTATTGCTCCCGGTCCAACGTCAGCCTGCCGTCGTCGGTGAGGAAGTTCAGGGCGACGTCCCCCGGCAGGAGCCTGAACATGTAGAAGATCACCAGGGAGACCACGAGCACCGTGGGGACCATCAAGAGGAGGCGCCGGGTCAGATAGTTCTGCATGGGGCTGGCCCTGGATTCTCCCTATTCGGCCCTCGGTCGGCTTTGCGGGGCGGCAGTCCGGCCCAGGGCGGAAATCATCCAGGCTCCGCGGCCCGATGGGTTAGGCCGGGCGCAACGGCCTTTGCGGCCGCTCGCATGCACGGCGCTCTTGTTTCTCTCGGCGGACGTCGGCGCTCGTTCCCGGCACCTATGAAGTGGTCTAGGGGCCGGTGGAGCCGAGGGCTCAGCCGTGGAGCTTGTGCGGATTTGAGCACTCCGCTAGAGCTTCAGCTCGAGACGGGGCGTCTGCAGATCGGGAGCGACATTGGTATCCCGCATGAACTTCACGAGATACTGATGAAGGTCTCTGGCTAACTCTGGCCGCGCGGAGATTACGTTTCGTTCCTGCCGCGGGTCCGATTGCAGGTTGTACAACGCGGACAACCCCGGCTCGACGTTGTAGAGCAGTGCCCAATCCCCGGCGTTGATGGTAATCGTCGAGTATGGCCCCTTCCGCCGCAGCACGTTGTCGACGTACCGGACGGCGTCGCCGGGGTTGGTCAAGGGCTCGCTGCTGATGACGAACTCCCGGCCCGGCGCCGAGGGGTCGCGCATCTTCGGCAACAGTGAGATGCCTTCGACGAAATCGGGGATATCTTGGCCCAATGCATCCAGCACCGTAGGCATGACATCCACGGCGGACGTGAGCTGGTTATAGCTCCCGGGCCGGATTCCCGGCGCATGGATCAGCAGCGGAAGCAGGATGTTTTCCTCGTACAGTGGGTTGGGTCCCCAGGTGGCGTCCGGCGCCAACCAGTCCATGGCACCGCCGTCGGCTTGGAACATCTTCCCGAAGAGTCCCCCGTGCTCACCGAAGTAGAACCCGTGGTCGGTGGTAAAGATGATGACGGTTTTTTCCATCAGGCCCAGGTTCTCGACGGTCCTGAGCAGATGGCCTATCCACGTGTCGACCATCGTGATCGACCCGCAGTAGGTGGCATGGGACTTCTTCAGCTTCTCCTCGGAGAAGCCGGGCGTATGCTGCCAGTAGCCATAGATGGGATAGATGATTTCGCCGTCGTAGCCGGGCCAGTACAGTTCCGTGTAGTAGGGAGGGGCGTCCCACGGCTCGTGAGGGTCCCACGTGTCCACGTAGAGGAAGAAGTCTTCCTTGTAGTGCCGCTCCAGCCATCGCATGGCCATCGTGAACGTCTTGGGGGCGCAGTGGTCCGCCTCGTACCGCCAGGCGGCGCGCACGTCCCAGGACTCGTGCTGACTGTTCATTTGGGTCGCGTGACCGACAAGGGGCGGTTGACCCGGCCGGGGAGGCGGGGGGTCGAGGTCTTCTTCCCAATGGGTGCCGCTCATCAACTGGCCTTGGTTCATGAAGAAGGCTCCGAACCCCTGGTCGTAGTTCATCCCCGCGCGCACGTAGAAGGGGGTGTCGACCACGGCGGCCGTCGTGAAGCCTTTTCGGCCCAGTAGTTGCGCCAGCGTTACCGCCTCTTCCGGCAGCGGCCCCCACCCCATAAACGACAGAGTCCAGCGGCCTGTGTGGTGATCGGCTCGCCCCGGCATGGTGGGGAATGCCCCGGCGTAGTGCCTATCGAACCGGATGGACTTGGCCGCCAGTGCGTCGAGGGATGGCGTGTGCATGGCCCGCTTCCCGTACGCCCCGACGTGATCCTGGCGAACGGTGTCCGCGACGATCCAGATGACATTCATTACCGCCTCCCTTGCGGAGAAGTCTGCCGGGCTAGAGGTCGTTCAGAGATTGGCCCCTTAGAGCCGAAGTTCGGCACGTGTCTTGAAGAGGTGGGGCGCCACGTTCGTGTCCCGCATGAACTGCACCAGCTTTTGATGAAGCTCTTTGGCCACGTCCGGGTGCTGGGAGATGACATTTTCTAGCTGCTTGGGATCCGATTTCAGGTTGTACAGCTCGGACTGCTGCGGTTCGGCTCCGTAGAGGAAGGACCAATCGTCCGTCGTTACCGTGATCATGGAGACCCCGGCACGCCGCCGAAGGAGATTGTCGACGTAGCGGACGGGGTCGCCGGGGTTGGTAAAGGGCTCGCTGCTCACCACGAACTCCCGGCCCGGCAGCGACGTATCGCGCATTTGTGGCAAAAGCGACCTGCCCTCAACGAAGCCGGGGATATCCTGTCCGAGGTAGTCCAGCACCGTAGGCATGATGTCAACCGCCGAGGTCAGCCGCTCGTAGACCCCCGGCGCGATTCCGGGGACATAGATCAGAAGCGGGACGAGGACATTCTCCTTGTAGAGAGGATTCGGGCCCCAGCTCGCGCCCCTGTCCGACCAATTGACCTGCGTGCCGTCGGCCCGCACCGGCGGGGACATCTTCCCGAAGATTCCCCGCTCGCCGAATTGGAACCCGTGGTCGGCGGTGACGACGATGGCGGTCTTCTCCATGAGGCCCATGTTCTCGACGGTCCTGAGCAGACGCCCGATCCAGGTGTCGACCATCGTGAGCTCCCCGCAGTAGGCGGCATGGGCCTTGTGGAGCATCTCCTCCGTAACGCCCGGCGTTTCCTTCCAACGGCCGTAGATCGGATAGATCGTTTCGCCGTCGTAGTCCGGCCAGTACAACTCCGTGTAGTAGTTGGGGGCGTCCCAGGGCTCGTGGGGGTCCCAGGTGTCGACGTAGAGGAAGAAATCGTCCCTGTAGTGGCGCTCCAGCCATTGCGTGGCCAGGGTGATGGTCTGGGGGGCGCAGCGGTCCGATTCCAATCGCCAGGCGGCGCGCGCGTCCCAGGACTCGTGGTTGCGTGCCACGTGCGTGCCCCACGTCTGGACCCCTTTTTCCTCGTCCCGGGAGAAGCTAGCCGGGAACTTGTCGGGGTCGGTCCAGTGGTAGCCGCCCATCAACTGGCCATGGTAGGTAAAGAACGCTTGGAATCCCCGGTCGTAGTTCATCTCCGACCGCTGGTAGAAGGGGGTGTCGACCGCCGCGGCCGTGGTGAAGCCTCCTTGGACTAAGAGTTCGGCGAGAGTCTCCTGACCTTGCGGGAGCGGCCCCCAATCCATGAAGGACAAGCTCCACCGGCCTGTGTGGTAATCGGCCCGCGCCGGCATGGTGGGGAATGACGCGGCGTAATGGTTATTGAACCGGACGGACCTGGCTGCCAGGGCGTCGAGGGATGGCGTGTGTATCTCCTTGTTGCCATACGCCCCGATGTGGTCTTGGCGGACCGTGTCCGCGACGATCCAGATGACATTCATTGCTTGCTCGCTCCTGAAAGCTCAAATATGAGAACAGTGTCCCTCGCGGCGACCCTGCTAGGCCCAACGCTCGTCCTAGATTCAGCCTTGTGCCGCGGGGGACTCCCGCCGTTCGACCCAACCCGACGCCGGGCCTTTGCGAAGGCGTCCTTCTCTCATCGCCTTGGCCCGTGGGGACACGGGCCGCGATAGGGATCCTCTCTGTTGGCGTGGAGCTCTCCACGCCGCCCCTTAGTCCTGGAGCCAGATGTGGTCCCAGCGCTGATAACTCCAGTGCCCAACCGGAGGCGTGAAGCCCTTCACCTCTCCTTGGACGGGCCAGTATTGGCCCCTCCAAGTGAGCGGGATTCCGGGCACCACTTCCAGCATCCGTTGCTGGAGTTGCAGCACCAGTTCCTGCCGTTTGTTCGGGTCCGTCTCGGCGCTTTGCTGGCGGTAGAGGTTCTGCATCATCTCGTCGTCGAGGAGGTTCTTGCCACCCACCAACACACAGGTGGAGCCGTCGGGATCGGGGAAGAGGACGTTGCAGCCGTCGGGACTGACCTCGAAGTCGCCCGCGGTTCTTCGGGCTGTCGACTCGGCGGCCGGAAGAACCAGCAGCTCGGATTTGATGCCGACGTGTTGGAGTTGGTCGCGGACGAACTCTCCTTCGGCGACGATGTACTCCACGCTAGTGGTGAGCAGCTCGACCTCAAGCCCGTCGGCGTAGCCCGCCTCCGCCAGCAGCCTCCTCCCTTCGGCGCGGTCTTGCTCCAGTTCATCGCCCGACCGATAGCCGGGCACTTTGGCAAGCTCTTCATCGGATAGGCCCCACCCCGGCGGACCCACCAGCGGACCCGCCGCTCTGGTCGAGCCCGGCAAGACCTTCAGCGCGGCCGAGCGGTCCATGGCGAGGAACGCCGCCCTGCGGACCCGTACGTCGTCCCAGGGACTCACGTTGGTGTTGATGACCACGAGGTTGATGGCCAAGGGGTCATGCGGCCAGGGGACCAGGTCCACCACGGTACTCCGCAGATCGTCAAGGTCGCTCTGATTCACGACGTAGGTCGCGGCGGCGCCGAGCATGTCGAGCCTGCCGGCTTTGAAGCCCGCCAATCGTGTGTTGAAGTCCCTGATGAAGATGAACTTCACCGCATCGAGGTAAGGCAGTCCCTCCTTGAAGTAGTTAGGGTTGCGGAGGAATTCCACGGAGACTCCCTTGTTGTAGTCTCCTTCCGTGAAGGGGCCGGTGCCCACGGACGGGCCGGCGTCCAAGTTTCCGCCCGCGGCTTCGCGGACATGCTGGGCGTAGATGGGAGTCTGAATGATGGCCAGGGCCGAGAGGAACGAGGCCCGCGGCTGTTGCAGGGTCACGGTCAGCGTCCTGTCGTCGGGCGTGGCCATGGAGACGATGTCTTTCAGCTGGGGCGCGATCCTTCCCTGCTGATTCTCAAGAGAGTACATGGCGTCGCCGGCGGTAAAGGCTTGGCCGTCGTGCCATGTGACGTCATCCCGGAAGTGGAACGTGAAGGTCGGGCCGTCCGCCTCCCACCGCTCGGCCAGGTCGGGGATGAAGTCCCCCATCGGAGGCTGCCAGTTGAAGGTGATGATGTTGTTATAGACGTGGGGAGCCCAGGCGCCCAAGAATGTGATGGACCTCGCCGTCGATGGGTCCACCCTGCCGGGGTCGCCGAGTGAGGGGAGGACCAACGTGCCGCCTCGCTTGACGTCCGCCGTCGGCTGCGGCGTCACCGTCGGCGGCGGGGTTGGCGTGGGCTGCGGGGTTGGCGTGAGCTGCGGTGTCGGCTGCATTACCGATATGGGGGTTGGCGTGGGCTGCGGCGTCGGCTGCATTACCGATATAGGGGTCGCCGTGGGCTGCGGCGTCGGCTGCATTACCGATATGGGGGTCGGAGTGGGCTGCGGCGTCGGCTGCATTACCGGATATGGGGGTCGCCGTGGGCTGCGGCGTCACTGTCGGGGCGGGTGTGGCCGTCGGACTGGCCTCTCCCCCGCATGCCGCCACGATCATCGCCAGGACCGCGGCTACCGCAACTAGCGTGAACAACTGTGTTCGTCGCTTCATGAAATGCACCTCTCCCAAGCCGGCCCCTTGATCGGTCTAGGCCGACTGTTATCCGTCCCATCCCCTGCGCTTCGATCCGCGACTATGCGGCCATGGAGTCTGTACCGCGGCATGGTACTACGCCCTGAAAGGAGGGGTCAATATTAAGAAACCCTTCACAGATAGCTGCCGGCTGCGGAGGGCTATCGACCGGGGCTGCCGTACCTAGCCCGCGCCACTCAGCTTCGGGTCCCAGTGGTCGCGGAGCGCGTCGCCGAGCAGGTTGAAGGCGAACACCGCCAGCGCGATCGCGGCGTCCGGGAAGACAGCGGAAGTTTCTCATCACCGGTTCGGCCAACCTGCTGCTCATGCGCCAGGTCTCCGAGTCCCTCGCGGGCCGGGCAAGTTATTAGACCCTCTGGCCGATGACCCGGCGCGAGCAGCAGGGCCTCGGGCGCGGAGGCATCTGGGGGAAATTGCTTGACGCCCGGGACGAGGAGTGGCTCGACTTGGTGGCGACCCATCCAGGGGAACCGGCGGACTGGCGGATGCTGGCGCGCCGGGGCGGCTTCCCCTCCCAGCCCTCCATCTCGAAACCGATCATGACCGGACGATCTGGTTTGACGGCTACGTGCGAACCTACCTGGAACGCGACCTGCAACAGCTCTCGTCGATCTCGGCATTGCCCGACTTCCGGCGGTTGATGAGCGCGTCCTGCCTGTGCATGGGCCAGCTCGTCAACCAGACGGAGCTTGGTCGTGACGTGGCGCTGCCGCAGCCGCATCAAACGGCTGATCAAGTCGCCGAAGCTCTATTGGGGTGACACCGGGGTGGCGCTGCACCTCACGCAGGAAGCCGAGCCCGGGGGCGCTCATCTGGAGAACCTCGTCCTGGACGATCTGTTGACCCGGCGAGACGCACGGCTCGACCGTGCTGAGGTCTTCTACTGGCGCACGTCGATAGGCGAGGAGGTCGACTTCGTTGTCGAAACGGGAGACCGCCTGCTGCCCATCGAAGTCAAGGCGACGGAACGGCCGCGCCTCCGAGACATCGCTCACCTGCGCGCCTTCCGCGCTGAGTACGGCGATAAGGCAAGGGCCGGTCTCTTGTTGCACGCGGGTGCAACGCTCGAATGGCTCGCGCCGGATGTGCTCGCTGCACCCTGGTGGAGCGTGCTCTGACACACCGGCCGGCATGGCTGACGCGGAGGCAGTGACGCGTCGCCCCGTCGAAGCGACAGGACCCGGCCTACAGCGCCACCACCCATGCAAAAGTTCTCCCTATAGTCAAGGCAGGGGTGCCAGGCTGGACGAAATCGAGAACCTTCATGGGTTGGACACAATAGCAACGGAAAATTGCGGTATTCATGGTCGGCAGACTTAGGCCCAGGAGTGGGCAAGCGGATCTAACAGCCCACTCCTGGGGTTCGAGTCCTCTTTGGTGGGCCTAAGTGGACGGCAGACAGAACTGTCTTCGAGATGTGGTTGGGGGCTCTGTGAGCCTACCGAGGCACTCTACCCAGCCAACAACTACGGAACGACATTGGGGGGCCAATTGTTCCCCATGTCATCTAGCGAGCAGGGCATCCAATCAGACACCACGGAGCAGTGGCTCACAGTACAGGTCAACATTAGGAAGGCTTAGGTAGGTTAAGGGTCACCTCCCTCGACTGCCCACGGAACAAGCTCTACCTGTCCTCGCCATTCCTGAGTTAGGCGATTTCCGTACTTTCCGGCATAGCCGAATTTTTTCAGCAACATCAATTCCACATACCAGAGACCGAGCTCGCGGGCTTGTGCGTAGATTCGGCCGGATGAGATGCCGCGTTTCATGTCCGAATGAACTAGGGTGTGTTAACACTAACGTAACGCATCGCAGATGAGTCCGAACACTATGAAGCCCAAGAAGATCGCGTCGAGCTTCTCAAAGCGGGAGAAGATGCGGCGAAAGCCCTTCAGCCGACGGAACAGCCGCTCGATCTCGTTGCGCCTCTTGTACAGCTCCCGGTCGTACTCCCAAGGACGGATACGGGTGCTGATGGGTGGCACGACGGGCGTGAACCCCAAGGCAAGCGCGAGTTGGCGGGTCTCGTCACCTTCATAGGCCCGATCCATCAGCAACGAGCGGGGTTGGTCTTGCGGCCCCAGGCGTGTGAGCAGCTTGCGCCCTTCCGGCGCGTCATGGGCCTGTCCCGGGGAAAGGGAGAACGTCACAGCCGTTCGAGCATCCGCGGCAACCATATGAATCTTGGTGGTCCAGCCTCCCCGGGACTTGCCAATAGACTGAGGCCCGTTTTTTTTAGCGCGCCCGTGCCGTCGGGATGGACCTTGACGATGGTGCTGTCCATCGAAACGGCTTCGAGCTTGATGCGCACAATCTGTTCCCGCTGGAGATGTTCGAAGACCCGGTCGAGCACCCCGTTCTTCGACCACCGGTTCATCCGGGTGTAGATGGTGTGCCAGTTGCCGAACCGTTTCGGCAGGCCCCGCCACTTGCACCCCTGCTCTGCAACGTACAGGATGGCGTTGAGCACTTGGAGGTTCGACAGGCTCACATTCCCTCGTTGCACGGGGAGGTAGGGGGCGATGCGTTCGTACTGAGCTTCTGTAATTTCCATGCGGAGATCATAGCACAGTTAGTGTGAACACGCCCTAGGTCATTTCGGACCTCGACCAAGGTGTGCGGTCCGTGGGCAAAATTACGTCTCGCCATGAACCTCTTTAGGTTTCGCAATCGTGAACGAATCTGTGTTGGAATCCCTGCTGTCTTCAAGGCATCGGCTATCCAAACCCCTTCTTTCCTTTTCTTCCCCTTCTTCCCGACCATCTCTTGAGACAGTCGCTCAAATGCAGCCTGAGCAAGAACAATACCGCCTTCAAGGGAATGAGTCTCATTGCTGAGGAGATACCAGTGAAGCGCTAACCTAATAGGGTGATGTCGCGGCGTCTTCATGAGTTCTTTCCAGAATCCTGGAAACAGTTCAGTCAGCATTAGTCCGTGCTTCGTGTCAAACCACGATCTATACCCAGACCAAGGACTCGCATGACTTGTGCTCCATTTCTCCCACACCCGGTGACCGTTTTCATTGTACCCAGCAACAAGAGTCAACCCGCAATAGGCACCTCGGGCAAACGAAAGAAACAGACGTAGCAGGTCTAAGAGGGGCACAATTTGCTTTGTAGAAAAGGGCTTTCCGTCCGAGCGCCGTATACAGCCTTCGTGCGTAAGCCCGTATCCGCCATCGGAGCGTAATCGCTTGATGGTCTCGCGTGTGTTCTTGAGAGACCGCAGCTCAATCACCCAGGGGGAAGCTTCCAATATGACAAAATCACGCCTCTGATAGCCCTTCTCAAATTCTTCAATGGTCTTCGGGGGTTGATACTCCTCGCTCAAGAACGCTGGGAAGTTCAATAAGCCAAACGTTACTCTTGTCAGATCATTGCCAGGTTCAAAGGGTGTTACAGACCCGTTGGCTAAAGTGAAGGAGCCTTTGCAGAGTAGCTTACCTTTGGTTCGCTCAAACCTGGCGAGGTCCGCGAGTACACTAAGGGTCGCACCAGAATCTAGCGAAATATCAAATTGTTCAGCCGACTCATCGAAGTCGGGCGGGAGTTCGACGCTGTCAATTTCTATGCAGATACACGGTGTTGGAGACAAATTGAGGATGACCCGCGCGGATACATTGCTGACAGCAGCATCGTTGATGGTTCGTATTGACGTCTCGGCTACTTTGATGGACCCGTTAGCGCTCCCTGTCAACATTAATCTCTCCCTAGCGCTCAAAGGCCCACGAGAAGAGTCTCGAACTTTCCATGAGGACTCCGGTGCCGGGGATCACAGTCCGCCAAGCCAGATCTCGAAGATAGTTCTGTCTACCGTACACGTTGGTGAGCCGTCCCGGTCGGTCGTTAGGCTCGTGGTTAGTGACCCTGTGCCGTGAGGTACGTCGCCCGTGCCTTCCGAGGGTCGTCGTGGGAGGGCTGCCAACCCTCGTAGAGGAGCTTGCCGTCCAGGGTGTAGACCGGGCGGTCGAGCTCGGCGAGGAGTGGGAGGCTGTAGACGACGCGACTGGTGAGGACGCGTGGGTCGCCGGAGCACAGGGCTAAGGCGGCCTCGGCGAAGGTCTCCAGCGGCTCGTGGCTGATGCCGGCTCGTCCGCTGCCCACTACGCCCTGGGAGAGGGGCGTGTCGATGTAGCTGGTGGGGGCCAGGGTGTTGACGGCGATGTTGTCCTGGAAGAGCTCCACGGCTGCGCCCGTCGACATGCGGTCGAGGAAGGCTTTGGAGCTCCCGTAAAGGGAGCCACCCCCAAGGCGATTCGCGGGCGTGGTGTCGCTGGGCCTGGGACGGGGCTCGGCCTGGGAGGAAGAGATCGACAGGATCCAGCCGGCGCCCCGGGTCCGCATGCCGGGAATCACCGCCCTCGCCAGGTCCCACGCAGCCCATACGTTGACCGCGATGGTGCGGAGGAAGAAGTCGCGAGGCATGTCGGCGAAAGGGATGAAGCCGTGGTCGTCGAACTCTCGGGGCGCCGCAGCGTTGTTCACGAGGATATCGGCAGGAGCGTCGAAGGCCTCTTCGGCCTGCCGGACGATGCGGCGCTTGTCGAAGTCCAGGTCCTCGAAGTCCAGGTGTGCCGCGATGGCCGTGCCACCGGCGTGCCGGACCATGTCGAGGGTTTCGTCGAGCGAGCCGGCCATCTCTTTGTTGCGCCGTTGCTCGTCTCGTCCTACGGCGACGACCTTGGCTCCTTCAGCGGCGAACCGGAGGGCGATGCCCCGGCCGATGCCGCGGCTCGCTCCCGTTACGATGGCCACGTGGCCTTCCAGACTGTTCGCCATGGTGCCCTCCCGCGGCAGGATACTCTACGCGCGGGCTGCGGTGTCGATCTCTCACCGGCAGGACCTGCGCAGCGTCGCCGTGCTATGCAGCCGGGGGAGTTGGCGGGGGTGGATGGTGTGAGGTGGTGGATGGCGAGGCCCCGCACGTCAACCTACTCCCGGGGAGAGACCTTTGCGTAACTTAGGGGGCGGGCTTCAGCCAGGTCGCGCGGCCCCCGCCTCCCCCCGCCCTCTCTCAATCTCCCCCAGAGGGGGAGAGGTTTAAGTGAATGCCACCTCCGCTCCCCCCCCCCCCCCCGCCAGAACCCCAGTCGGTTTTGCAAAGGTCCCCAGAGGGGGAGAGGCCGGAGGGAGGGCGCCCACAGGGGGCGCCCCTACGGGAGGGATGGATTCCCGCTTGGGCGGGAATGAGGGAGACCGGCAGGTTGCGCGGAGGTTTCCCCTGGGAGGGCTATCGGGCGAGGACGATTTCTTCGAACTGGTCGACGGCTGAGATGGCGCGCTCCTTGAGGATGTCGGGCGGGGCGCTGCCGAGGGGGTGGGGGACCACGGCCCACTTGATGTTGGGGAGGCCGCTGATGCGGGCCATCGCCCGGCAGGCGTCGAGGAACTTATCCGTGCCGATCAGCATCGCGGGGATGCCGTACTTTTCGAGTTCCGCTTGGTTGAGCAGACCGCTCGAGCTGCAGCCCCCTCAGTCGCCGTGGGTGAGGATGATGGCGTCGCAGCGCTCGATGTCCTGCCATTGGTCGCGCTTGTAGACGCGTCCGGCGCTGTAGCGCCCGCGGACGAATTCCTTGATCTCGTGGCGGTCGGCGAGCTCGGCCTGCACGAGGTCGAGGAGCTCGTCGGCGTTGAGCTTGCCGTTGCTGTAGAGTCCGATCACCGCGCCGTCGAGCCGGTCCAGGCGGGGCGCGGGATCGATGTCGAAGAGCTTGAGATCACCCACCGGGTCCAGTACACGTAGTCTCTCCGCGACGACCATGCCTTCCCTCCTTCGGGTGCTTGCGGCTCTTGCCGCTCGGCTGGCGCCCATTATAGACACTTCGGCGGCGCGGCGCCCGCCCTCCCGCGGCCATAGTTAACGGCCCCGCGTCCGCGGCCTTGTGATACAATTCGCAAGGCCTTTCGGCACCCGTTCCTGAAGGAGTCCACGGCGACTTCCGCCATGATTCAGCCCGCGTCCACGATTGCCCATGCGCCGCCGGTATCACGCCGGAACCTCTGGGCGTTGGCGCGGGACTACGTGGCGCTCACCAAGCCCAAGATCATCCTGCTGCTGGTCCTCACCGCGACCGGCGCGATGTTCCTCGCCGCGGAGGGCTCGCCGGCCCTCTCGACGGTGCTCTTGGTGCTGTTTGGGGGCGGTCTCGCCGCCGGCGGCGCCAATGCGCTGAACCAGTATTGGGACCGGGACATCGACGAGCGGATGGCGCGGACGAGCTCGCGGCCCCTTCCCGACCAGCGGATCGACCCGCGCAACGCGCTCTACTTCGGCGCGGCGCTCAACGTCATCGCCTTCGTCATCCTGAGCTCGTGGGTGAACCTGCTCGCGGCGTCGCTCACCCTGGCGGCGACGGTGTTCTACGTCCTCGTGTACACCAATTGGCTGAAGCGGACGACCACGCAGAACATCGTCATCGGCGGGGCGGCGGGCGCGATTCCGCCACTGGTGGGCTGGGCCGCCATCACCGGCGACCTTTCCCTCGCCGCGCTCTATATGTTCGCCATCGTTTTCTTCTGGACGCCGCCGCACTTCTGGGCGCTCGCGGTGCTGCTGCGGAACGACTACGCCCGCGCCGGGGTGCCCATGCTTCCCGTCGTCCACGGCGTCAAGGAGACGGCGCGGCAGATCCTGCTGCACAGCTTCACGCTGGTCGCCCTCTCGGCGCTCTTCTTTACCGTCGAGGGGCTGGGATGGACGTACTTCTCGGGCGCGCTCGGCCTCGGCGCGGTCTTCCTCGGCCTGGCCCTCTGGTTCCGCAAGGAGCTGACGGTGAAGGCGGCGCGGGTCCTCTATCTCTACTCGCTGTTGTACCTCGCGCTGCTGTTCGGCTTCATCATCATCGATAGCGCGGCGTAGGCATGGCCGCCGCGATTTCTTCGGCACTCCCGCGCTTCGGTGCGGTGTCGCCGCGGGCGATCGGCATGCTCGCGCTGGCCGCGGCGCTCATGACCGCCGGTCTGATCACCTACGGCTCGTGGGTGCGGGTGTCGGGGTCGGGCCTGGGCTGTCCCGATTGGCCGCTGTGCCAGGGCGGGGTCACGCCCGGCGACACGGCGGCGGCCATCGAGTTCGGGCACCGCGTCTACGCCGGCCTCACCATGATCGCGGTGTTCGCCGCCGCCGCCCTCGCCTTCCCGCGCCGCGCCGAGATCGGCGCGCCGGCCTTCTTCCTCGTCTCGGCGGCGGCGCTGATCCTCATCCAAGCCCTCATCGGCGGAGTCGCGGTCCTTACCGAGCTTCCCAAGTTCATCATCATGGTCCACTTGACGATGGGGATGACCATCCTGGCGCTGCTCACCGCCGCCGGCCTTCGGATACTGACGCGGGGCGAAGGGCCGACGTTCGACCTGCCCGCTCGGGCGGCCGTGCTCACCGCCGCCGGCGCGATCATGGTCGGCGGCTCCATCGTGGCCACGCAGACCGGGCCGGGCTGCCTGAACCTCCCCTTCTGCGACAGCGACTCGACGACGATGGCCGCGTGGCTTCACACCTTCCACCGCGCCCTCGGCATCGTGCTGTTCGTGACCGCCGCCGTCGTCGCGTTCGCCGTCCGGCGGTCCGGCGGCCCGCCTCTTGCCGCGGGCCTGAGCGCTGCCCTGGTGGTCCTCGTCGTGGCACAAGGGGCCGCGGGGGCCGTGGCCGTCGTCACGACCTTCCCGGACAGCCTGCGCATCCTGCACGTCGGCTTCGCCACCCTCATTTGGGCGTCACTGATCGGCCTCTGGGCGCTCGCCGCTCCCTTCCGTCGAACGTAGGGGGTTGCCGCCAATCCTCGCCCGCTGGAGACCTTTGTGTGACTCGGCGGGCGGGCTTCAGCAAGGTCGCGCGGCCCCCGCCTCCCCCCGCCCTCACCCAACCCTTGTATCTTGCTAGGGGGGCGGTAGACCGATAACCCTCTGGTCCAAGAAGACCGTGGGAGAGCGGGGGTCGCCGCTCCTACTCCAAGGAAGAGCCCGAACAGTTGCCAGGGCATGCAAAGCCCGAATCTGCAAGGTAGGGCCAAAGGAGAGGGATTGTGGAGTCAGAGGAACGTTTCGTCGGGATCGACGTCTCCAAGAAGGTGCTGGACATCGCCGTCCTGCCGGACGGGACGCAGTGGAGCGTCCCCAACACGCTGCGGGGAATTGACGAAGTGGTCGCCGCGCTCGGACCCCTGGCGCCGGTGCTGGTGGTGCTGGAATCGACGGGCGGACTGCAGCGGCCGGTGGTGGCGGGGCTCGCCGTAGCGCAGATCCCGACAGCGGTGGTCAATCCGCGCCAAGTGCGGGACTTCGCCAAGGCGAGCGGGCAGCTGGCCAAGACGGACCGGCTGGACGCGGAGGTCATCGCCCGCTTCGGCAAGGCGATCCGTCCGCGTCCGACCCGTCTGCCCGACGCGGCGACCCAGGCGCTGGAGGCGCACGTGGAGCGACGGCGACAGGTGGTGACGATGATCACCGCGGAGAAGAACCGGCTGAGCAGCGCCGCGGGGCTGGTCCGAAAGGACATCCAGCGCCATATCGCCTGGCTGGAAAAGGAGCTGCGCAAGCTGGACGAGGAGCTGAGCAAGCGCATCCGCGAGAACCCGGCATGGCGGCAGCGGGACGACCTGCTCAGGAGTGTCCCTGGGGTGGGGCGGGTGCTCGGGGCCACACTCTTGGCGGAGGTCCCCGAACTCGGGGAGCTGGACGGCAAGCAGATCGCCAGCCTCCTCGGGGTCGCCCCGTTCAACCGCGACAGCGGGATGCTGCGCGGGCGGCGTGCCGTGTGGGGAGGACGGGCGCAGGTCCGTCAGACCCTGTACATGGCCACGCTTGCGGCCTCGCGCCACAATCCAGTGATCCGGGACTTCTACCTGCGCCTCTGCGCGGCGGGCAAGGCGAAGAAGGCCGCGCTCACCGCCTGCATGCGCAAGCTGCTCGTCATCCTCAACAGCATGCTGAAGCACGGCGCTGCGTGGAACCCCGCCCACACCTGGAAGGAGGTCCCAGCCGCATAGAAACCTTGACTTTCAACACAGTTGCTCTCCCGGCGGTAGAGGGGGGAAGACCCCGCGCCGCCTCCCTTTTTCAAGGTCGGCGGGCGGGGCTTCAGCAAGGTCGCGCGGCCCCCGCCTCCCCCCGCCCTCACCCAACCCTCTCCCAGCGGGAGAGGGGGGAAGAGCCCGCGCCGTGCCCTTCCGTCGAACGTAGGGGGTTGCCGCCAATCCTCGTCTGCTGGAGGCCTTGTGTGACTCGGCGGGTGGGGCTTCAGCAAGGTCGCGCGGCCCCCGCCACCCCCCGCCCTCACCCAACCCTCTCCCAGCGGGAGAGGGGGGAAGAGCCCGCGCCGTGCCCTTCCGTCGAACGTAGGGGGGATTGCCGCCAATCCTCGCCCGCTGGAGACCTTTGTGTGACTCGGCGGGCGGGGCTTCAGCAAGGTCGCGCGGCCCCCGCCACCCCCCCGCCCTCACCCCAACCCTCTCCCAGCGGGAGAGGGGGAAGAGCCCGCGCCGTGCCCTTCCGTCGAGCGTAGGGGGATTGCCGCCAATCCTCGCCCGCTGGAGACCTTTGTGTGACTCGGCGGGCGGGCTTCAGCAAGGTCGCGCGGCCCCCGCCGCCCCCGCCCTCTTTCAGTTTTCCCCAGAGGGGGAAAGGTTTAAGGCGCTCCCCTTCGGGAGAGACGGAATTCGATAAGCCGTGGTGGTTGCGAGGGGGCCCCTCATCTCAATCTTCTCCCGTGGGGAGAAGAGGCAAGACCTTCCGGCCCCACCCGTTCGACGCGCCCTTGGGGCGCGTGCCCTCTTTCAGTTTTCCCCCAGAGGGGGGAAGGTTTGAGGCGCTCCCCTTCGGGGAGAGGCGGACTTCGATGATCCGTGGCGGTTGCGAGGGGGCCCCTCATCTCAATCTTCTCCCGTGGGGAGAAGAGGCAAGACCTCCCGGCCCCACCCCTGCTTGAGCCTGCGGGCGAGTTTCGCAAAGTCTCCGCTGAGAGGGGAGGTAGGACCCCTCCGCCCCTTCTCTTTCGGGAATGACGGGAGTGGACTGCTATACTGGCGCCGCCTCCGTTTCCCTTCCCGCGACCATGCCGCCCTCCGCTTTGCACGACGTCAAGATCGTCGAGTACGCTTCGCTTGCCGCGGGGCCGTACTGCGCCAAGCTGCTCGCGGACATGGGGGCGGAGACGATCAAGATCGAGCCGCCATCGGGCGACGCGGCGCGCGCCTACGGCCCCTTCGCCGGCGGCGAGCCCGACCCGGAGACGAGCAGCCTCTTCCTCTACGCCAACACCAGCAAGCTTGGCGTCACCCTCGACCCCGCCGTTCCCCAAGGACGCGAGCTGCTCCTGCGGTTGCTCGACGAGGCCGACGTCTTCGTCCACGACCTTGCGCCGGCGCGGGCCGCGGCGTTGGGGCTCGACTTCGACACGTTGCACGCGCGCGATGAGCGGCTGATCATGACCGCGGTCACGCCCTACGGGTCGAGCGGCCCGAAGGCCGATGCGCCGGGCCACGAGCTGAACCTGTGCCAGGCCGGCGGCGAGGGCTATCTCCTGCCCGGCGGCCTGGGGCACGATCTGTTCCCGGATGCGCCGCCGCTCCGGCTGGGTAGCCACGCCGGAGACTACGACGCGGGGGTGGCCTCGGCGGTCGCCACGATGGCGGCCTTGCTGGCGCGGGACATTCACGGCGTGGGGCAGCTCGTCGACGTGTCGCGTCAGGAGGCGAACCTGGCGCTGAACCGGGTGACGATGGCGACCTACGAGTCGGAGGGCCTGGTGACGAGGAGGGCGAACCGCTTCTACAAGTTCGGCGGGCTCTTTCCCGCCAAGGACGGCTACGTGGTGCTGCGGCCCACGGAGGACAACCACTGGGCGGCGCTGGCCCATATCATGGGCCGTCCCGATCTCGCCGCCGCCGCCCGCTTCGCCGAGCGCCGCGAGCGCATCCGCAACGGCGCGGAGTGCAACGCGATCATCGCCGAATGGTCGGCCTCGCAGACCAAACGCGCCATCTACGACGCCTGCTACGCGGGCGGCTGTCCCGTCGGCCCGTTCTACGACGCTAAGGAAATCGCTGAGGACCCGCAGATAGCGGCGCGGGGCTTCTTCGTCGAGGCCGACCACGCCGCCGCGGGGCACCGCCCCTACCCGTCCGCGCCCTACCATTTCTCCGCTACGCCGTGGCGGATGGCGCGCGCCGCGCCGCTCCTCGGCGAGCACAACGACCTTGTCTACCGGCAACGCTTGGGGCTGTCCTCGGACGACCTCGCCGCGCTCCGCGCCGCCGGGGCGGTCTAGCGATGGGGCGCTTGGCATGAACGCTTCGAAAATCGCGAACGCAAAGGCCCCGAAACAGGCGCTTGCCGGCGTGCGCGTCCTCGACTTCTCGTGGGCGGCGTCGGGGCCGCTGAGCACGCTCTATCTCTCGCTGCTGGGCGCCGAGGTGATCAAGGTGGAGTCGGCGCGCAGCCTCGACATCGCCCGGCGGGGCTACTACACCGTCGTCGACGACATCAACGCCTCGCCGAACTTCAACGACATGCACATGGGCAAGCTCAGCATCCGGCTGGACCTTCGTCACCCCAAGGCGAAGGAGCTTGTGCTGCGCCTCGTTGCACTCTGCGACGCCGCCGTCGAGAACTTCCGTCCGGGCACGCTCGACAAGTTCGGCCTGGACTACGAGTCGCTGCGCCAGGCCCGCCCCGACCTGATCATGGTCTCGTCGTCGACCGCGGGGCAGACGGGGCCCGAACGAGCGATGCCGGGGTACGCCACCACCTTTGGGGCGCTTGGGGGTCTGGGCGGTGTCACCGGCTATCGCGGCGGCCCCGCCACCGAGCTCTGGGACTCCATCGACATGCGGCTAGGGACCTCGATCACGCTCGCCGCGCTCATCGGGCTCTACGACCGGCGGCGCACGGGATGCGGTCAGTACGTCGATTTCTCCTCGCGGGAGGTAATCAGCGCCACCATCGGCGACTCGCTACTCGGCTATTTCATGACCGGTGACGTCCCCGGGCCGAAGGGCAACGAGGACGAGGTGATGGCCCCGCACGACTGCTACCCTTGCCTCGGCGACGACCGATGGGTCAGCATCGCGGTCTCCAGCGAGGACGAGTGGCGCGCCCTCTGCGCCGTGGCGGGCGAGGGCTGGGAGGCCGATCCCCGATTCACGGACATGGCGGCGCGGCGGGGAAACCGCGGCGACCTCGATGCCCGCATCGCGGCGTGGACGCGGGGCCATGACGCCCCCGATCTCGCGGAACGGCTGCGTGGGGCCGGGGTCCCCGCCGCCGAGTCGCAGGACGCCGCCTCGCTTTTCGACGACCCTCACCTCGCGGCGCGGGGCGCGTTCCTCGAAGTCGAACACCCGAAGATCGGCGTCACCCACCCGGTGCGCCCGCCGTTCGTTCTGTCCGAGACGCCGGTGGGCCCGGCGCGGTACGGGCCGATGTTCGGAGAGCACGTCGAGTACGTCTTCGGCGACCTCGCCGGCCTAAGCGCGGGCGAGCTCGCGGCCCTGGGAGACGAGGGCGTGTTCCACTAGCCAAGCGGCCCCTTTTGCTCTCGAACCGTGTCTACGCCGGGCACGACGTGCAGGAGGGCAGCCGCGCCTTCAAGGAGAAGCGACCGGCCAGCTTCCGGGGTATGTGGAGTAGGGGTTGGTGGGGCTTCGAGCTCCCTCGGTGGTTGTGGCGGGGCCCCTCACCTCAATCCTCTTCCGCTGGGAGACGTTTGCGTAACCGGGGTGACTGACCGCGAGGGTGGCGGACTTCGATAACCCGCGGTGGTTGCGAGGCGGCCCCTCATCTCAATCTTCTCCCGTTGGGAGAAGAGGCAAGACTTCCCGGCCCCACCCATGCTTGAGCCCGCGCGCGGGTTGCGCAAAGGTCTCGGCTAGGAGAGGAGGTAAGACCTCCCGCCGACGCGCCTGTGGCGCGTGCCCTCTCTCAGTCTCTCCCAGGGGGAGAGAGGCGAAAGGGGAGGGCGATTCGCGAATCGCCCCTACGGGAGGAAGCGGCGCAGCTAGGCAAAGGGAGCGTTCTCTAAGAAGGCGCGCCAGTGCGCGCGGGGGCGAGGCGGCCGGCTGCGAGGTCGATGGCGGTCTCGATGGAGCGGGTGAGGCTGGTGTGGTTGGCGATGCCCTTTCCCGCGATGTCGTAGGCGGTGCCGTGGTCTACCGAGGTGCGGACGAAGGGGACGCCCATGGTGACGGTCACGCTGTCCTCGAAGCCGTGGACTTTTATGGCGATGTGGCCCTGGTCGTGGTAGAGGGCGAGCACGGCGTCGAATTCGCCGGCGATGGCTCGGTAGAAGATGGAGTCCGCCGGGTAGGGCCCGCGGGCATCGATGCCCCGCGCCCGCGCGTCCTCGACAGCGGGAGCGATCTCCTCGATCTCCTCGCGGCCCAGCAGGCCGCCCTCGCCTCCGTGGGGGTTGAGCGCGGAAACGGCGATCACCGGGTTTTCGAGACCCCACTTCCGCAGGCTGTCGCGGGTGAGCTCTAGCTTGGCGAGGATGTTCTCCCGCGTGACGTAGCGAGCGGCCTCGATGAGCGGCTTGTGCGTGCTGAGGTGGGCGACGCGCAGGCCCTTCGTCATGAGCAGGGTCGCGGTCAGCTTCGAACCGGCCATCCGGCCCAGGATCTCCTGATGGCCGATGTCGCCGTGGTTGCCGGCGGCCTGGACGGCTTCCTTGTTGATCGGCGCGGTGACCATGGCGTCGATGCGGCCTGCCAGCGCGAGCCGGGCCGCCTCCTCGATGTACTCCACCGAGGCGCGTCCCGCCGCCGCCGTCACCGCGCCGGTTACGACGTCGTCCGCGGCGAGGTTGTCGAGGTCGAGTACGTCGATGACGCCGGGCGCGGGATCCGCGTCCTCGACGCGCTCGATGGGCCGCGCCCGCAGGTCGGCTCCGACGAGCGTTGCCGCTTCGTCGATGGCCCAGGCGGCCCCGATCACGACGGGGCGGCAGGTGTCGCGCAGGCCGGGCTCGGCCAGCGCCTTAGCGACGATCTCGGGGCCGATCCCCGCCGCGTCGCCCATCGTCACCGCGATCAGCGGCCGTGACGCCGTGCTCATGTCGGGAGTATACGCCCCGCGGGTTAAGGCGTGGTTAACGCCGCCTCGACCCCGCCTCGGGGTTCACGCAGTGGGGCGGGGTCTTGCCTTCTAGCGCGGCTACGATGTTGCGGGCCGCCATCTCGGCCATCTTCAGCCGTGTGGCGCGGCTCGCGCTGGCGATATGCGGGGTCACGAGGACGTTGTCGAGGGAGAGGAGGGGGTCGTTGGCGGGGACCGGCTCGGGCTCGGTGACGTCGAGAGCGGCGCCGGCGATGCTCCCCGACTTGGCCGCCTCGTAGAGCGCCTTGGGGTCCACGACCTCTCCGCGCGAGGTGTTGATCAGGTAGGCGGTGGACTTCATGAGCCGCAGCTCTCGTTCGCCGATCATGTGACGGGTCTCGTCCGAGAGCGGAACGTGCAGCGAGACGAAGTCCGACTCGCGGAGCAGCGTGTCGAGGTCGGTCGGCAATGCGTCGGCGGCATCCGGCTTGGGCGTCTGGGACGTGTAGCGCACGCGCATGCCGAATCCGGCGGCGCGCCGGGCCACCGCGGAGCCGATGCGCCCCATGCCGACGATGCCGAGGGCGGCGCCGTGGACGTCGGCCCCCAGGAAGTCCATGGGGCCCCAGGTCTTCCAGTCGCCGCGGCGCACGAAGCGCTCCGACTCGGAGACGCGGCGCGTCAAGGCGAGCAGCAGGGCGAAGGTGAAGTCGGCGGTGGTCTCGGTGAGGACGCCTGGGGTGTTGCCCACGTAGACGCCGCGGCGGGTGGCCGCGGGCACGTCGATATTGTTATAGCCCACCGCCATGTTACTGACGACGCGCAGGCGCGGAGATGCGTCGAGCAGGGGCGCGTCGATGCGGTCGGTTATTAGCGAGAACAGGCCGTCGCAGCGCGCCGCCCGCTCGTGCAGTGCCTCGTAGGGCGGCGGCTCGTGGCGGGGCCAGACCTCGACGTCGGCGGCGGCGCGAATCAGGCCGAGCGCCTCCTCGAAGACGGGGCGCGTGACGAATACGAAGGGCCGGCCCATCGCCCGCGCCGGCTTAGAGCGAGCCCGCGGTCGCGGCGATGGCCTCGCGGACGCGGTCCGGGGCCTCGCCGCGTAGGGCGTCCCGGTCCACCGTCTTCGCCAAGTCGATGAAACCGGCGGTCTGGATCATCTCGGGCAAGTGCTCGCCGATCTGCCGCATCGACCAGTCCAGCGCGTCGCCGATCTCCTTGGGGTCGAGGTCCAGTTGCCCAGAGGCGCTGGGCGGCATGTGATAGTGCGGCTCCTTGCGGAAGCAATCGAAGCGCAGCACCTGGGTGCGCTCGCCGGCGACGTCGCCGTAGACCTCGATGCTCACGCCACCATCCTTTTCGCCAAGCTCGCGGTGGAGCACCGTGAAGCTCAGCCCGCCGACGTCGAACGTTTCCTTTTCGCTAACCCGCATCTCCATGGCAGCCTCCTCGTCTGGCGCTATTTTACCCGACGCAGGGCACCGTGTCGGGGTGGGGACCGACCAAACGTTGACGAGGCACCCGCTAAGCCGAGAATTGGAGCTTGACGCCGCAAGCGGCGGATACCTTCGCGAGGGTGTCGAGCCGTGGGTTCCGTTGGCCGGCCAACGTTCGGGAGAGTGCCACGCGGTCCAGGTTGGCCCGGCGCGCAAGTTCGGATATGCCGCCCCGCGCCTCGGCGACGTTGCGAAACGCCTTCATCAGCAGGCGCGGGTCGTCGCCCATTTCGTCAACCGCCGCGTTCAGGTAGGCGGCGATTTCCTCAGGAGTCTTGAAGTAGTCGCTGGCTTTATGGGCTCTCACTGGCATGGTGCTTCTCCTGCTTGTACTCCTCCCAGTAGCTCCGGGCCGTTTCGATGTCGCGGGCTTGCCGTTCCTTCGTCCCGCCACCGAGTAGGACCACAAGGTCAATACCGTCACGCCCGAAGTAGATCCGGTAACCTGGACCGAAGTCGATCCGAAGCTCGGAGACACCCCCACCGACGGTCTTGCAATCGCCGAAGTTGCCAAGCTCCACTCGGTCGATCCGTGTTTGAACGCGTGCGCGAGTCTGGATGCTTTGCCTGCGGAACCATGCGTCAAAGGAGTCCCTACCGTCATTGGTGACGTAGTGGACAATTTTTAGTATGCTCAAGTTGTAGCCTATTAGCTACACCAAGTCAAGCGTCGCTGTCGTCGTAAACGATTGGCCGGCGGTGAGGCACCGTCTCCTAGCCCCCCGGCGCGAGGGCGGCGCAGGTGTTCTCGAAGGCGTCGGGAATGCGGTCGGAGGCGGCGCGAGTCGAGAGGATGAGCAGCTCCGCGCCTTGGTCGAAGAAGTCGTTCATGCTGGCCTTGATTTGGGCCGCCGTTCCGTAGAGGGAGAGTTCGTCCACCATCTCGTCGCTGACCGCGGCGATGGCGGCCTGGTTGTCGCCGCGGGCCAACGCCGCGCCGCAGGCCTCCGCCTCCACGCCGTAGCCCGCCTCCGCCATCAGCGCCTGATAGAAGGGGAGGCGCTGGTAGAAGGCCACGCCGGCGCGGGCGACCTCGCGGGCCTCCTCGACGTTCTCGGACAGCGCGCAGCCGAGGAAGAGGCAGGTCTTGGCCGTGGTCTTGCCGTCCGTCCGCCGCTCCGCGCCGTCCTGGAGCGCCCGCACCCATTGGGGCAGCAGCTTCTTGGGGATCATGTTCAGGATCGCGCCGTCGGAGAGCTCGCCCGCCGTCGCCGTCATCTTCTGGCGCAGGGCGCCGATGTACAGGCTGGGATCGCCCCACGTCTCGCCCTTCATAGCCGCGACGTAGTTGCGCAGGGCGGTGAGGGGCTTGGACATGTCGATCCCGCGCGGCTCGTTCGTGGGTTGGTGGGCCGTCCCGAGGCCGAGGTCCATCCGCCCGCCGGAGACCTCATTGATGTAGGAAGTCTCCTGGGCGCAGATCGCGGGATGGCGCAGGTAGAAGTTGGTGATCGCCGAGCCGACGCGCACCCGCTCGGTGGCGAGCGCCATGTGCAGGCAGAGCGCCAGGCTCCCGACACCGGATTCGGTGGAGTAGACGCCGTGGTAGCCGGCGCGCTCGACCATCCTCGCCTGCTCGGCGACTTTGGCCAGCTCTCCTTTGCCGCCCGAAACGACCAGCCCGATCTCTCGCATGTGGAACCTCCCAGAAGGAAATCGGGCGCATCATACACCGGCTGGTGCCTCTGAGCCGCGGGAGTAGGGGTAGTCCCTTCCTCAACGGAGGCTCTAGGGTAGGCGGCGCTGGCGGTTGCGGGGTTGAAGCGCTTCGATGGCCTTCGGTGGTTGTCGGGGGGGGGGCGTCCCCTTCCCTAATCCACGGTGAGGCTGATGTCGAGGGCGGGGGCGGAGTGGGTCAGCGCGCCGACGGAGATGAAGTCGACACCGGCCTCGGCGGCTTGGCGGGCGGTCTCGAGGGTGACACCGCCGGAGGCTTCCGTCTTCGACCGCCCGGCGACGGCGCGGACCGCGTCGGCGAGCCGGGCCGGCATCATGTTGTCGAGCAGGATGAGGTCGGGAGCCGCCGCCGCCGCCTCGTCCGCCTCTTCAGGCGTCGTGACTTCGATCTCGATGGTCATGCCGGGGGGCGCCTTGGCCCGGGCCCGCTCGACGATCTCGGCAAGGCCCAGCCCCCCGCGGCGCAGCGTTGCGATGTGGTTGTCCTTGATCAGTACGGCGTCGGCGAGTCCGAGTCGGTGGTTGTAGCCGCCGCCGGCGCGCACGGCATATTTTTCGAGGAGCCGCAGCCCCGGCGTCGTCTTGCGGGTGTCGAGGATGCGCGCGCCCGTTCCGTCGACGGCGGCGGCGAAGCGCGCCGTCAGGGTCGCGATGCCGCTGAGGCGCTGCAACAGGTTCAGGGCCAGGCGTTCCCCCGCGAGTATCGACCCCAGTGCTCCCTCGACGACGGCCAGCGTCTGACCGGCCTCCACTGCGGCCCCGTCGCGTGTCTCGGAGGAGAAGCGCAGGCCCTGGTCGAGCTGGTGAAAGACCTCGGACGCGGCGGGCAGGCCGGCCACGATCCCCGGCTCCTTGGCCACGAAGCGGCCGGAGCCGAGCTCCTTGGCGTCGATGAGGACCCGCGTGGTGACGTCGTCGTCGGCGCCGTCCTCGCCGAGACCGAAGCGCGCGATATCCTCCACGGCCTCGTGGAGCAGCTCGGCGGGGACCTCTCTGGGGAAATCAGCCACGGCTACGCTCCGCGAGCCGTTTCTGCTCCGCGATGTGCGCTTCGGTGAGCCGGCGGTTCGTCTCGAGGTTCACCCACACGTGGGCGGGGACGCCAAGGACCCGTTCGATCCGCAACGCCGTATCCAGGGTGACCTGGGTGGTCCCCTTGATGAGCTCGTTGACCTCTGACATCGGCCGTCCCATGCGCCGAGCCAACTCCCGCGGGCTCATGCCGATCTCCTCCAGTTCTTCGAGAAGGATTTCGCCAGGGGTAGTCGGAGTGTCGGAAAAGATGACTTTGTCGTCAGCCATGATGGTCAAGCGCGCAGAAAGGCGCTACAGGATCGCTCCCTCGGCCTTCATCTCCTGGAGGTCGTCCCAGGTGTAGCCGTACTCTTGGAGGACTTCTTCGGTGTGCTCGCCGAGCTCGGGGGCGGCGAGCCGGAGGGTCTGCGGCGTCTCGCTGAACTGGACGGGGAAGCCGGGGACCTTCGTCTTGCCGAACCGGGGATGGTCCCATTCGGTGATGTAGTCGTTGGCGATGACCTGGGGGTCATCCTCCAAGTCGGCGATGTTGTTGATGCGGGTGTAGATGAGGTCGCCGGCGGCTTGGAACTTGCCGTCCCACTCCTCGTAGGTGCGCTCGGCGAACTTCATGTCGAAGATGTCGACGAGCTCCTTGTTGTGACGCTCGCGGTCGAGGAGGGTGGCGAAGCGAGGGTCGTGTTCGAGCTCGGGTAAGTCAAGCGCCTTGCACAGTGTAGGCCAGTAGCGGTCGCCCTGGACGAGGGCGAGGACGATCCACCGCCCGCCCTTGCAACGGTACCAGTTGGCAAGAGGATTCCTGGCGTCGGCGCGGTCCTGGTAGCCTGGGCCCTGGCCGGTTGCGGTGCGGGAGAGCACGGCGATGGACTGGAGGTTGATCATTGCGCCGAGCCCGGAGGAGAAGACCTCTTGGCCGAAGCCGTGGCGCTCGCGGGCGAGCAGGGCGGCGATGGCCCCGAAGGCGAGCCACACCGCGCCCATCTGGTCGGCCATGCCGGAGTTGTTCACCGGCGGCGCGTCGGGGCCGCCCGCGAGCGTCATGTTGCCGCTCGCGGCAAGCGTCACCGTGTCGAGGTTGGGGCGGTTGACGTGCGGCCCCTTGTGGCCGTAGCCGGTCGAGGAGGCGTAGACGAGCTTGGGGTTGATCTTGCGAAGGGTCTCGTAGTCCATGCCGAGGCGGGCCGCCGCTCCGGCGCGGTAGTTCTGGATGAGCGCGTCGGCCTTCTCGACGATCCGGTACATCGCCTCTAGGCCCTTCGGCGTCTTGAGGTTCAAGGCGATGCCGCGCGCGTTGCGGTTGTTCTTCTCCCAGATGAGGCTGCTGCCCGTCGGCATGGCGAGGTTTACGCCCTGGGCGCGGTTCAGGGTGCGCGCCATGTCGCCGACGCGGGGGTCCTCGACCTTGATGACCTCGGCGCCCATGTCGCCGAGGATCGTCGCCGCCATCGGGCCGGTCGCCCCGACCGTCCAGCTGATGACGCGCATGCCTTCGAGAATGGAACGCACCCGGCTCTCCTCCCGCGCCCACTGTGCCGCGCACGGGCTCGGCGAGCGTAGCAAGCGGCGATTTCCCGGTCAACTAAGTAAGGGGCCGGTCAACTAAGCGAGGGCGGGTCAACCGGACGCGTTGCGCGGTGCCCGAAACCCCGTGCTATAGTTCGCCCTACCCTTACAAGAGGAGGCCGCAGTGCCGCTTCACCCCCAAGCGCAACGAGTCGTCGACGCGATGGCCGCCCTCAACCGGCCGCCGATGCAGACCCTGAACCCGCGCGACGCACGGGCCTTCTCCGCGGCGGCTCCGCGGCCCGCCACGCCCGGCGTCGGCAAGATCCTCAACGACGTCATCCCCGGCCCCGGGGGCGACATACCCGTCCGCATCTACTGGCCCATCGAGCAGACCGGCTCCGGAATCATCGTTTACTACCACGGAGGCGGATGGGTAATCGGCGATTTGTGGATGGTGGACGGGGTCTGCCGCCAGCTCGCCAACAAGTCGGGCTGCATCGTCGTCTCCGTCGATTACCGTTTGGCCCCGGAGCACAAGTTCCCCGCCGCCGCCGAGGACGCCTACGCCGCGGTGGTGTGGGCGCGCGACCATGGCGCGGAGCTTGGCGGCGACGGCTCGCGGATTGGCGTCACCGGCGATAGCGCCGGCGGCAATCTCACCGCCTGCGCCGCGGTTATGGCCGCCGAACGCGGCGGCCCCAAGATCGCGCTCCAGGCCCCCCTCTACCCCGTGATCGCCGCCGACTTCGGGAACCAGTCGTACGGCGACCGCGCCGATGGGCCGATCCTGACCCGTGCGGCGATGGAGTGGTTCTGGGAGCTGTACCTCAACGACCCGTCGGAGGCGAAGCACCCCCACGTGGCGCCGATCTACTCCGAGCATCTCGCCAAGGCGGCGCCCGCGCTGGTGATCACCGCCGAGTATGACCCGCTGCGCGACGAGGGCGCCGCCTACGCCCGCGCCTTGCAGGAGGCCGGCGTCTCGGTCGTCCATCACGACTACCCCGGCGTACCCCATGGGTTCGTCACGATGTGGCACGCCATCGACCTGGGCATGGACGCGCTCAACGAGATCGCGTCGGCGATGAAGAAGGCGCTCGCCTAGGATTTGATCGCGCCGCGCCGATGAAGAAGCCGTGGTCTAGGAGTTAATCGTGCCGCTCGACCCGCAAGTCACTGCCCTGTTCGAATTGATGGGGCGCGCCGACGCGCCCTCGTATGAGGAGCAGACCCCCGTCGAGGCGCGGGGACGGGGCGACGCCGCGCCGACGCCGCCCGCTCCCGCCGTCGCCCGCATCGAAATGTTCGAGGCGCCCGGTCCCAACGGCGGGGTCCCCGTCCGCGTCTACACTCCCGAGGGCTCGGGGCCGTTTCCCGCGCTCGTCCTCATCCACGGCGGCGGGTGGGTCGTGGGCAGCATCTGGGGGTACGAGGCGACGGCACGGCTGCTCGCCAACGCGGCGGAATGTGTCGTCGTCTCGGTCGAGTACCGGCTGGCGCCGGAGCACAAGTTCCCCGCCGCGCCGGAGGACTGCTACGCCGCGACCAAGTGGACCTATGATCAGGCCGACCTGATCGGCGCCGACCCATCGCGCATCGCCGTCGCGGGAGCCAGCGCGGGGGGCAACCTCGCCGCCGTCGTAGCCCTCATGGCCCGCGACCGCGGGGGGCCGGACTTCGCGCTCCAGGTCCCGATCTACCCGGTCATCGAGCGCGACTTCACCCGGCCTTCCTACGTCGAAAACGGGCAGGGGCCGGGCCTCACCCAGCCTGCCATGGCGTGGTTCTGGGACCACTATCTCGCCGACGACGCGGACGCCGACCATCCCTACGTCTGCCCACTGCGCGCCGAAGCCCTCGCGGGCGTCGCTCCCGCGCTGGTCATCACCGCCGAGTACGACCCTCTCCGCGACGAGGGGCGCGCCTATGCCGACGCTCTCCGCGACGTCGGTGTCGCCGTGACCTACAGCGAGTACCCCGGCATGGCGCACGGCTTCTTCGGGTGGCACACCGCCGTCGACAAGGCCAAGGAGGCCGTGGCCGAAGTCGCTGCCGCTTTAAGGGCCGCGTTCGGGACGGGGTAGGGGCGCTCTACGCGACCCCTTCCCCTTCCAGAGAGAGGGCCGGAGCGGAGGGGGAGGGCGATTCGCGAATCGCCCCTACGGGAGTAGTTGACCGCGCCGTTACGCGGTGATGTCGCTCTCGAAGTTGGTGCTGGCGTGCGTTCCGTCGCAGAAGGGCTTCGTCGCGGACTGGCCGCAGCGGCAGAGAAAGACCGTGCCGCTGTCGTCGGCGATGCCTTCTAGGGAAAGGGCGTTCTTCCCCGACGAGTCGGTGACTTTCTCCACGCCGGTAACCATGTAGGGGCCGTGTTTGATCGGTCGGACTTGGGCCATCGTTAGACTCCTCCGGATTCGCGCCCTGCCGGCCCTTGCCGCGGGGCCGGAGTCGCGGCGGCGCTCATGGTACACGATGCGGGCGCGCGGCGGGAGGCGCGGCGCGCTAGAACAGGCTCGTGGCGAGCTTGGGGTCGAGCCAGTCGTAGTCGGGGTCGTTGGGGTCGGGCCGGGGCATGAGGAGGAGGCGCGAGCCGAGGCCGGAGCGGGGATGGACGGTGTAGCGCAGGGCCTTGTCGTGGAGCAGGCCGATGCCCTTGGAGCGGAGGTAGCGCCCGGCTTCTTCGAGGTCGCGGACGACAATGGCGAGGGTGTGCAGCCCCTGGCCGCCCTGGCGGTTGATCACGGACGATAGGACGTTGTTGTCCCGCCGCGGCTTCAGGACGGAGATGCGTGCCCGTTCGTACACGAAGAAGTGCGAGGCGGTGGCGTAGATCCCGTTGGTGCGCCCGCCGATGAACACGCCGCCGAGGACGCCGCCGAAGAAGTCGTCCACCGCGTCAAGATCGTCGGCGAGCAGGGTGATCGACCAGAGGCGCTGTGCTCCCATCGCCCCGTCGGCCTCAAGGGACCGCTCGTAGAACCCCGGCTCCCGGCGCGGGTCGTTCGGCAGGTCGGCGTCGCTGAACTCGATGATTGTGCCGAAGGTGCGTTCGGGGTCGGCGGTGCAGTGGCCGGGAGACTCCTCGACGACGCCGACACCGGCGGTGCGGAGGTGAGCGGCGGCTTCCGCGGCGTCGTCCACCTTGAATGTGAAGGAGCGGAGGAAGCCGCCGTAGCGTTCGAGGTAGGACCGCGGCCCTTCGCCTAGGTCGAAGGGATCGACGAGCTCGACGCAGGCGTCGGCGAGGGTGAGGAGGGTGACGTTGCCCGCGCGGGGTCCGAGGGGGCCTTCGTAGAAGACCCTGGCCCCGAAGACGTCGCGGTAGAGGGCGAGGGCGGCCTCGCGGTCGGCGACCACGTGGGTCACGCGGGATACGTCGCGGATGCGGATCATCGAAGGCGCTGCCTTCCGTTTCGGCCCGCGCCCACCGGGATCAAGGAAGCGGGAGTCCGTCCAAGGTTACCGCGCGGCGGCGCCGGCGAAGGGCTGGATGAGGAGCCGGAGCGTGCCGTCGCCGTCCTTGCGCTGGGTGACGATGCGGTGCCCCGCCTCCTCGGCCCAGGTGATCACGTCGTAGATGTTCAGCGCGTCGGCCATGATCGCCTCGACGAGGGAGGCGCCATCGGCTTGGGTCTGGCGGGTGAGGGCGGCGATGACGCCGGCGCAGTTCTTGCCGCGCCCGTCGACGATCACCCAACCGCTTGCGGCGGGCGCTTCGCCGGCGCGGACGTCGACCTCGCCGGTCTTCCGCGCATCGAGTTGCCGTTTGAACTCGGCGACGGACTCCCAGGCGACGGCGCGGCCGCGGTCGCCGCTGGAGCAGACGGCCCCGCGCACGCCGACGATGTCGGGGTTGATGCGGGCGAGCTCGTCGATGTCGCTCATGCGGAGATGCCCGGAGAGGGCGGTGCTCATGCCGACCTTCTTCCCAGCGAAGACGATCTCGCGGAGCTTGGGCTCAGGGATGAAGTCGAAGAGGTTGCGCCCGTCCTTGGTCAGGGTGTCGATGAGCCAGCCGTCGCAGCCGGTCTCCTCGGCGAGCCGGGGCATGAGGAGGGGGTCGAGCCCGCCGTAGAGGTGGTTGTCGGCGAAGAGGGAGCCGATGAGCTTGGTCTCGCTGCCTTCGAGGGCGCGCTTGGATTCGCGCAGCACGTCGACCGCCATGTCGTAGTCGGAGCGCACGAAGCCGACCTTCACCGAGGTCGCTTGCAGCTTGGCCGCGGAGTAGACCGCCATGGCCACGGTGCCGGCCTGGTTGGGCACGACGCCGAGGGTGACGCTGACATGCTTCTCCTCGGGGATGCGCGCCCGCACCTGCTCGACGAGCAGCGGATGGCCGGAGCCGACCATCGCCTCCTGCAGGTTCTTGATGTCGATGATATCTGCGCCGCCGCGGTCGGCCTCCAGGGCCTCGGGCATGTCCTGGACGCTGACCATCAGCATCATGCCGGACTCCGAGGTGATGCCGCTGGGGCGCGGCTGGGCCTGGGGGGCGCCGTTGCGGGCGCTGCCGTTCGTGGGGGCCTGCTCGGTGACGTAGATCCTGGAGAGCGCCTCTTGCTGGTGGCTCAGCCCCGGGTTCGCCGAGGCCGTCTTGATGGGGGCGGGCGGCGCCGGCGCGGGCTCGGGGGCGCGCGCGGGGGCGGGGCGCAGGGCGCGAAGCTCGCGCAGGAGCTCGTCTTTCTCGGCGTCGTCGAGGTCGCGTAGCGGCAGGCGGACGTGGCCCGTCTGGAGGCCCATGAGCTGGCCCCAATACTTCACCATGCTGACGGGGAGGGCGCCGCCGAACTTCTGCACGGTGCGGCCCCACCACTTGTCGTTCAACTGCTTGATCGCCTTCAGGTGCGTCTCATAGAGCGCTTGGTCGAGATCGCCCTTGGTGGCGCGCTCGATGTACTGCACGTAGTGGTTCGCGCCGGGCATGTCGAACCGCCAGTCGGAGGTGTTGGCGAAGATGACCTGCTGGCGGAAGCCGAGTTGCTGGGCCTTGGGGAAGATCCACTCGTCGGGGGTGCTGATGATCGCCTGCTTGCCGATGAGCAGGTGGGTCTCAATCGATATCTGCTGGCTGAAGCTGGCTTCCTTGACGCCGACCACGTTGGGGACGGCGCAGAGGCGCTTCAGTCCCTGGGGGCTCACGACGATGCCGAACTGCGGCGAGTTGTAGAACATGATCGCCAGCGAGGTGCGCTCGGCGAGGGCGGTGATGAATTCGACGACCTGGTTTTCGGTCTTCGTGACCATGTAGGGGGCCGCCGCGATCAGGAGGTCGTAGCCGGTGGACTCGGCGAGGGCGGCGAGACCGGCGGCTTCCTTGAGGGAGGTGTGGGTGACGTGCGCGGCAATGGGCCACTCGCCCGCGGCCTCGTCGGCGACGGTCTCGATGACCTTGCGGCGCTCGTCGCCGGTGAGGCTCCAGAACTCGCCCATGCCCCAACTCGACCCCGCGCCCCGCGTGCCCAGGCTGCGGATGTAGCGGATGTTGTGGCGGATGGCCGCCTCGTCGATTTCGTCGTCGGGGGTGAACGGCGTGGGGAGCGTGGTCCACTCGCCGGTCAGATTTTCCCAAGCCCAGTCTTGGGCCTCGTGTTTGGCATACCCCGCCATTGCTGTCCCTTCCTTACTACGCCCTAGCCTTGGCGCGCCGGTGGGATGGCCGTCGAAAACGGCCTCTCTCCAGAAGTAACGCGGCTTCGAGTCTAGGCGCTTCCCCCCATAGGGTCAAGCCTGCCGTGAAGGGAGCGGCGACCCTTTAGGCGCCCGCGCCTGTGGCGCGCGCCCTCTCTCAGTCTCCCCCATAGGGAGACCTTTGCGTAACTCGGCGGGCGGGCTTCAGCAAGGTCGCGCGGCCCCCGCCGCCCCCCGCCCTCACCCCAACCCTCTCCCAGCGGGAGAGGGGGCAAGACCCCGCGCCGCCTCCCTGTCCCAAGGCCAGCGGGCGGCGTTCTTCGCCTCGACGGAGTTTTGCAGAGGTCTCCATAGGGGACAGGTCGGGGCAGAGAGGAGGGCGCCCACAAGGGAGGCCCCTACGGGACGGGACCCCGGCCCCTCAATGTGCGGGGGCGCTTCCCTGCATGATCAGGCTCAGGATGTCTTGGCTGGTGACCGAGCCGAGGAACCGGCCCGACTCCCGGTCCATCACCGGTATCACCGACAGTGCGTGGTCGGTCATGCGCTCCAGCACGTCGTCGATCATCTCGTCGGGCCAGGCCGTCGGCACACGGCGGCGCATGAGGGAGCGAATCTTGGCCCTGGACCACGTGCGCTTGGGGAGGAAGCGCAGCCGCGTCAGCGACACGATCCCCGAGACCTCCCCGTCGTCGATGACGACGTAGTCGTGCTGATGGGGGACGAGCCACCGCTCGGTGAAGCTGAGCACGGAGAGGTCGGAAGCAGGGTAGCTCCGCGACGTGTCGAGGATGTCGTTGACCGTGATGGTGTCCAGGGCGTAGCGGGCGTAGGAGGGCGTCGCTGCCTCGGGCATGACGGGGTCGTTGGAGGCCTTGGCCCTGTTGACCGCGAAGCTGAGCGCCGGCGGCGTCAAGAGGATGAAACCGAACATAATGAGGACGAGCAGGGAGAAGATGGCCTGCGAGATCGCACCGGACTCGAAGAGGACGAGCAACAGGGCGATCTCGGCGACGCCCTTCGCCATAAGGCCCATCGCTAAGGGGAAGGGCATATCGAGCCGGGCGGCGAAGGGCCCGGCGAAGGCGCCGGCGAGCTTGCCCAGCACGGCGACGCTCACGACCGCCGCGATGGTCCACGCCGACAGCTCGGTGAAGGAGAGGTCGACGTGGAGGCCAGCGGAGGCGAAGAAGAGCGGGACGAAGAGGCCCTCCGTCGTGCTCCGCAGGCCGGGCATGATGTCGAGTCGTACGCGGTGGGGCATGCCCGAGAGCGCCGCGCCGAAGAGCAGTGCGCCGATGGAGCCGTGGAGCCCGATCTCCTCGGCGGCCACGACCATGAGGAACAGCCCGCCCAAGAGCAGACCGAAGGGAAGCTGGGGGGCGCTGAGGAAGCGCTGGAGGAGGATGATCAAGGGAGGAAGCACCTGCGCCGACAGCACCCACGCGACGACCGCGAAGGCGATGATCTGTCCCAGCAGGATGGGTAGTTGGCTGATGCCGGGCGGCTCGTCGTGGCCGGCCTCGCTGATGGTGAACCCCACGATGAGCAAGGCGATCAGCTCCGCGATGATCACGGTGGTGAATATTTCGAGGCCGAGCGGTTCCTTCAGGTGCCCTTCGTCGGCGAGCACCTTGGCCACGATGCCGAGGCTCGACAGCGCTAAGACGCCGGACAGCGCCAGCGCCGAGGTGAAGGGAAGGTCGAGGACGAAGTGGGTGACGCCAAGCGCGGCAAGGAGGGGGACCATCACCGACACCGTCGCGGCGACGAAGAACCGCCCCCGTATCGTCGCCACGAAGCCCGAGATGTCGACCTCGTCGAGGCCGATAAGGAAGAAGAAGACAAAGACGCCGACGCTGAAGAAGAGGGCCGACTCCTCGGTTGGCTCGACGACGCCGAGGACGGGGCCGAGGAGGACGCCGGTGGCGGTGTAGGCGATGATCGAGTTCAGCCCGAGGCGGCCAAAGACACCCTCGGCGATCTTGGCGACGACGAGGAGCAGGCCGATGGAGAGGACCGCGTCGATCATTCTGTCACGCGCCCGCGGCGAATTTGACCTATTCTAGCGCCTCCCGGCCTACGGCCCCCGGCCGTCGACGCACCCCCTCTCTCAGTCTTCCCAGAGGAGATACTTGTGTAACTGGGGGTTGGCGGCTGCGCGAGGGTGGTCGGCCCCCGCCTCCCCCCGCCCTCACCCCAACCCTCTCCCAGCGGGAGAGGGAGCTAAGACCCCTTGTCCCCGCCCTCTTCTAGCGCCTCCCGGCCTACCGCCCGGGGCGCCGGCGCGCCCCCTCTCTCAGTCTTCCCGGAGGAGATACTTGCGTAACTGGGGGTTGGCGGCTCCGCGAGGGTGGTCGGCCCCCGCCTCCCCCCGCCCTCACCCCAACCCTCTCCCGGCGGGAGAGGGAGTTAAGACCTCTCGCCCCTACGGGATTGGTGCCGTTGCGCGGGTGGGTGGGTGTCCCGCCGGGTTAGGCCGGGGCGGCGGCCTTGGAGGGTTCGAGGCGCATGATCTGCCGCGCCTCGGCGGGTGTGGCTACGTCGCGGCCCAGGGAGCGCGACGCTTCGGCGACCCGCCGCACCTGCTCGGCGGTGCTCATCGGCTTGCCTTCGTAGAGGAGGTTGTCGCCGATGCCGGTGCGGATGTGCCCGCCCATCAGAATGGCGGAGTTGTTGACGATGTGGTGGCTCGCGCCTTGGCTCTGGGTGAACCACTCGTAGTCGAGGCCGGCGGGCAGCCAGTCGAGGAACGCCTGTATCGAGCGGGGCTCGGGCGGTAGGTTGTACAGCAGGTCGTCGTTGAACCCGAACTTCAGCAGCAGCGGCTCTTCGATTAGCCCCATATCCATGAAGGCTTCGAGGTGGCGGATATGGCCCAACTCCCGCATCCCGAACCGGGGCTTGAGTCCGAGCTCCTGCATCTTCCGCAGCGTCTCGATGGTCTCGCCGTGCGTGTTCACGTACATGTGATCGGGGTTGATGAAGCGCTTCGCCTCGCGGTCGTACTTGCCGCGCAGCATGGCCCCGGTGTCCACGTCCATGAAGGGGAGGGCGACGTCGGGGTCCTCGGCCAGGGCGACGACGTGGGCGAACCGGGCGAGGCCGAAAAGTGTGTCGGACTGCGGCGGCCAGGTGGGGTAGCAGATCGCGTCGCTGTGCTCGGCGATCAACTGGAAGGTCTCCTTGTAGATCTCGACATCTTGGAAGCGCTGCGCGCCCGTCTTGGGGTCGCGGGCGTGGATGTGAATGATGGAGGCGCCGGCCTCGACGCATTCGAGGGTGTTCTCCATGATCTGGCGCGGCGTCAGCGGCACCGCGGGGTAAGCCTCAATGGGGACGACCTCGTTGACCGTGACCTCGATGCAAAGCTTGGGATGCGCCATCGTCTCCCCCTTGGCCGGCTAGGCCATCAGCTTCTCAGGGTCGCCCATGTTGTAGAAGCGAATCGCTCCCTCGGCCAGAATGCGGCGTTTCGTCTCGGCGGAGAGCCCGTCCATGCGGCGGATCATGTCGGGCGCGCCGGGGAAGCCGTCGGCGTGCGGGTAGTCGGTGGCCCACAGGATTTTGTGCGGGCCGATGTAGTCGGCGAGGTAGGGGAGGTTGCCTTCGATGGGCTCGAAGGATATCCAGGCCTGCCGCTCGAAGATTTCGCTGGGCTTCCGCGAGATCAGACCGTCGTTCCACGATTCTTGCTCGTAGTGACGGTCCATGCGGTCAAGCCAGCCCGCGATCCAGCCGCCGCCCGACTCCATGAAGGCGAAGCGGAGCTTGGGGAACCGCTCGCAGATGCCGCACATGAGGAGTCCGGCGCAGGCGGCCATCATCTCCAGGGTGTGCGACACGACGTGGGCCACGCCGGCCGTCTTGAAGCGGTCGGCCCCAAGGCCGGGAACGCCGCCGCCGACGTGGATCGCCATCGACACGTCCATCTCCTGCGCCGCCGCCCAAATCGCGTCGTTCGCGGGGTCGTGGATGTAGCGCCCGTCGACGGGGTTTGCCCGGATGAAGGCGGCGCCGAAGCCGAGCTCGCGGCGGGCGTATTCGAGCTCGGCCACGGCCACTTCGACGGATTGCAGGGGCAGCATGGCGAGGCCGAAGAGGCGGTCGGGGTGGGCGGCGCAGTAGTCGGCGAGCCACCGGTTGTAGGCCCGGCAGACCGCCGCGCCGAGGCCGGGGTCTTGGATGCGGCCCGAGAGGAAGAGTCCGAGTGTGGGGAAGGAGAAGGAGGCGTCGACGCCCTCGGCGTCCATGTCGATGATGCGGGCGTCGGGATTGAAGCCGCCGCGCCGCCCGCTGGCGTAGGGGAGCGGGCCTTCGGTACGCGGCGCGCCGTAGCTCCCCGTCCCGCCGAACCCCTGGGGCAGCGACCAGACCGCGGTCTCGACCCGCAGGTGTTCCGCGCCGCCGTCCTCCGTAGTGAACACCGGCGCACGCTCCCGGTAGGCGGGGTCGATGTACCGCTCCCACAAATCAGGAGGCTCGAGGACGTGCCCGTCGGAATCGATGACGTGGTAGCTGCGGCTGCTCATAGCGCCGCCAGACTACCCCGCTCGCCGCCCGTGGGCAACCGCCGGGCCGTTCCGTGCCCCATGTGAGACCATTGCTCCGTCAGGGTCGCGCAGCCCCCGCCTCACCCGCCCTCACCCCAACCCTCTCCCAGCGGGAGAGGGGGTAAGAGCGCTGTCAAAGCGACTCGCCGCCGTCGACGACGATTACCTGGCCGGTGACGAAGCTAGCGGCGTCGCTTGCCAGGTAGACGGCGAGCGCGCCGATCTCTCTCGCGTCTCCGGTGCGCCGCATCGGGATGCGCTTCAGCATCTGGTCCCGCGCCTTGGGGTCATCGTGCATCGCCGCCGAGGCCGACGTGTAGAACTGGCCGGGCGCGATGGAGTTGACGGTAACGCCGTAGCGAGCCCATTCCTTAGCCATGCTTCGGGTGAACGAAATGAGTCCGCCTTTCGCGGCGTCGTAGGCCGAGTTGAATCGGTTGAGGCGTATGGGTGTGACGGAACTGACGTTGATGACGCGCCCGTTGCGGCGCTCCAGCATTTGCGGGCCCAACGCCCGTAAGAGATAGAAAGGCCCGGATAGGTTGGTTGCCAGCGTCTTCTCCCACGCCTCGTCCGTGGTCGGGGCGTGAAAGCCGGGAAGCTCGCTTGGCGGGTCGTAGCCGGGAAGGGGGACCAACGGCTGAAAGAACGAAGCTGCGGCGTTGTTCACCACGATGTCGATTCGTTCGAAACGTTGCCGCGCCTGCCGCGACATCGCCTCTACGTCGTTCGGGTCGGAGATATCGGCTTCGATGGCCTCGACGCGGCGTCCCAGCGCCCGCGCCTCCTGCGCCGTCGCTTCGATTTCGCTCCCGGTGCGGGCGACGGCGACGACGTCGGCGCCGGCTTCCGCAAGCGCGAGGGCGATGGCCTTCCCGATTCCCCTGCCGGCGCCCGTGACCAAGCCAACTTTTCCATGCAGGCTGAATGTGGGGCTGGTCATGGCGAAAGACTCCGGTAGCGGGTGCGAATAGGCGCTATGGTACACTCCCGCCATGCCCGGTCAACGCGACGCAGACAGGCCCATTTTGCGCACGCCTCTCTGCGACCTGCTCGGCGTTGAATACCCCGTTTGTCTTGCCGGTATGGGGTCGCACGGCCGGGCCACGCCGCCCGCGCTGGTGGCGGCCGTCTCGAACGCCGGAGGCCTTGGGGTCGCGGGAGGCGCGAACCTTACCCCTGGCGAGATCCGAAGTCGCATCCGCGAGATCAAGACGCTCACGGACAAGCCCTTCGCGGTCAACCTGCTTTTCCCCGCGAGTTTGAGCCAGGCGGAGAACTCCAGGTCGCAAATCCGCGACCTCTTGCAACGCGACTATCCCCAACACGTCGCGTTCGTGAAAGACCTCTTGCGGAAGTTCAGCCTGGACGATGCGCCAGTCGAGCAGGAGAGCGTGCTCGCTACCGGCGATATCCAGGAGCAGTTCCGAGTCGTCCTGGAAGAAGGAGTTCCCATTCTCTCGGCTGGACTTGGAGACCCTTCGTGGGCGGTCCCGATGGCGAGGGAACAGGGGATGAAAGTCATCGGGCTGGCGGGCTCGGTCCGAAACGCCATGCGTCAAGTGGAGGCGGGCGTCGACGCTGTCGTGGCGCAAGGGTACGAGGCGGGCGGCCATACGGGCCGGGTTGCGACGTTGCCCCTGGTCCCGCAGGTCGTGGACGCGGTGGCGCCGACGCCCGTTCTGGCGGCGGGAGGCATCGGCGATGGCCGGGGCCTTGCCGCCGCGCTGTCCCTCGGGGCCGTGGGGGCCTGGGTCGGCACCGCATTTCTTACTTCGGTCGAAAGCGGGGTCTGGGAGGTCCAGAAGCAGGAGATCCTGGGTGCACGGTCGGAGGACTTTCCGGTCACCCGGGCGTATACGGGGAAGACGGCCCGCGATTACAAGAACATCGTTATCGACGCCTGGGAGTCGTCCGGCCTGGAGCCGCTCCCTATGCCCCTGCAGCAGGTGCTGATGGAGGACTTCTCCTCCGCGGCCATGAACGCGGGGCGCTACGACCTGGTCAACAGCCCGGCGGGCCAGATAGGCGGCATGGCCACCGAGCTGAAGCCGGCGGAGCGCATTCTTCGAGAAATGGTCGAAGGCGCGATTTCCGTCATCGCGGAGCAGCAGGGCTTCGTCGTTTCGCCGCCGGCCCTGGCCTGAGGCTCCGTTTTTGCTTGACAACGATTCCCTGTTCCGTTACACCTGTACGGTTAGACCTGTGCGACCGAGGTGAGGGGCGATGGCGAAGGGCGGCTATAAGGTCATGGACTCGGACATGCACGTGTTCGAGCCTCCCGACCTGTGGCAACGCTACACCGCCCCCGAATTCCGAGACATCGCTCCCCGCTGTATGTCGGACGAACCCCGCGACTTCGCGATGGAGTTCGTGGGCGAGGTTATTCCCGTTCCGTCCCTGCATGAGGACGCGGTCAGCATCGAAGCGCGCCGCCAGACCGAGGAAAACCAGGCCCGCCAATACGCCCACGCCATCGATCGGATGTGGGACGCGGAGTCCCAAATCCAGGCAATGGACTCGGAAGGGATCGACGTGGCGGCCATGTATCCAAGCAGGGGGCTCATGCCGCTCGCCATCGACGGCCTCGATCCCCCGCTGGGGGCCGCCGTTGCCGCGGCGTACAACGACTGGCTCCACGAGTTCTGTCAACGGGACCCCGACCGGATGTTCGGCGTCGCCATGGTGTCCCTCCACGACGTGCCTTCAGCCGTCGAAGAGGCGCGGCGGGCGGTACGGGAGTATGGGTTCAGAGGCGTCTTCTTGCGGCCGAACTTCCTCAACAAACGGCCCTGGCACGACTCCTACTACGATCCGTTTTGGGCCGCGGTCGAGGAGCTTCAGATAGGGATCGGCTTCCACGAAGGGGGAGCAGTGCCCGCGATGCAAGTGGGCAAAGAACTCGAAAGCGAAGCGCTCCACCATATCGTTTCCCACCCCCTGGAGATGATGCTGGCCGCGGTGAGCCTGATCGGCGGAGGGGTCTTCGAGCGATTTCCGGGCCTACGCGTCGCGTTCCTGGAGGCGAACTGTTCCTGGGTCCCGTGGATGCTCTGGAGAATGAACGACGTGCTGGAGCCTACGACGTGGGCGGGCCTGCAACACCTCGACTTGAAGCTCAAGCCCAGCGAATACTTCGAGCGCCATTGCTACGTGTCAATCGAGCCTGATGAAGAGCCGGCGAAGAACGTCTTGGACCTGATCGGGCAGAAGAACGTCGTCTTCTCCACCGACTATCCCCATCTCGACTCGAAATTCCCCAAGGCCATCGACTATTTTCTCGAACAACCTATAACGCAGGACGAAAAGCGGCGGTTCCTGTGGGACAACTGCGCCCGCTTTTATGGTTTTGCCTGAGCAGTCCTCCGGCTGCCGCTTGGATACGGCCCGCAAGTCTTCCCGGGCGGGGCTACCGCATCCGAATCTCGCGATTGGAGAGTATGGCGATAGGTAACGGCGCTTCGGTTATGGGACGGGTGGCGGTCCTGAAGGACGCGGGGCAGGGCTTCGAGCTTCAACAGTACGAGGTGCCCGAACCCGAACCCGGCGCAATGGTGATCAAGGTCTCGATGGCCGGCGTGTGCGGCTCCGACCTGCACGCGTGGCGCGGCGACATCGAGGACAGTGCTCCCTGGGGCGCCGTGCAGAGCGTTGGCGTGACGCAGGGCCACGAGATGGTCGGCTCCGTCTACAGCCTAGGGAAGGGCGTCACGTCCGACGCCTTGGGCCGACCGCTGCAAGAGGGCGACCGAATCTGCCACATGCTGAGTCTGGGCTGCTTCCATTGCCACGCGTGCGCCCGCGGCCTCTACAACCTCTGCCAAAACCTTCGGGGTCTGTTCCGGCCCGCCGGCGAATGGCCTTATTTCACGGGGACGTTCTCCGACTACTACTATCTGCCTCCCGTCCATTTCGTTTACCGCGTCCCCGATGAGCTTCCCGATAATCTCGTCGCTTCCGTCAACTGCGCCATGTCGGCGGTTATGCAAGGGCTGACTACCGTCGGCGTGCTGGAAGAAGAGGCTGTGGTCATTCAGGGCGCGGGCGGGCTGGGGCTCTCGGCGACGGCCATCGCCAAAGACATGGGCGCACATCCCATCATCGTGCTGGACCGCCTCGAACCCAGGCTGCAGTTGGCGGCGGAGTTCGGCGCCGACTACACCATCAACGTGCAAGACCTGGCTACGCCGGAGGAGCGCATCGAGCGAGTCCGCGAGCTCACCGAAGGCGTGGGCGCCAACGTCGTGGTCGAGCTCGTGGGCTTGGCGGAGCTACTGCCCGAGGGCGTGGCTATGCTCCGCGCCGGCGGGACGTTCCTCGAGATCGGCAACATGGTCTGGGGCAAGACCGTGCCTTTCGACCCCTCGACGATGCTCTCCGGAAAACGGATCATCGGGTCCGCCGGCTCTCAGCCGTGGGTGATCCCCAAAGTGCTCCGGTTCTTGGGCAAGAACCGCGACCGCTTCCCTTTCGAGAAGCTCGCGTCCCATACGTTCCCGCTGGAGAAGATCAACGACGCATTTCAAGAGGCTGAGTGGGCCGGCCGGCACACCAACGTGGTGCGAGCGTACCTGACGCCATGAGGTCACCGGCATGAAGTTCGGCCTGTTCATGATGCCGCTGCATCATCCCACGGAGAATCCGACGCTCGCGTTCCAACGCGATCTCCAACTGATCGAGTACGTCGAGGATCTCGGGTTCGACGAGATTTGGGTCGGCGAGCATCACACAGGCGGATGGGAGACCATCCCCTCACCAGACATCTTCATCAGCGCCGCGGCGCAGAGGACGAAACGGATCCGCATCGGCACGGGAGTCGTCAGCCTGCCGTTCCAGCATCCGTTCGTCGTGGCGGAGCGGATGGCCTTCCTCGACCATCTCACCTACGGCCGCACTATGTTGGGAGTCGGCCCCGGCGTCCTGCCGTCGGACGCAAAGCTGTTCGGCCTTGAAGCTGCGCAGCTTCGCCCCATGCTGAACGAAGCGCTGGAAATCATTCTCAAGCTCTATCAGGAACCGGGCCCCGTCACGTACGAGGGCGAATTTTGGACCCTCAGGGAGATGGCCCTCCAGCTACGGCCGTATCAGAAGCCGCACTTGCCCTTGGCCGTGGCGAGCGCGGGCGGCTCGAACAGCTTGGAGTTAGCCGGCAAGTACGGACTGTTGATCCTGTCGGCGCTGTTCTCGGTGGGCCAAAGCCCCCAAGGGCTGGCGCAGGCGTGGGAGAAAGTCGAAGAGTCGGCAGAGGCCAATGGCCGGACGGCCAGGCGCGAGGACTGGCGGGTCGCCAGCTACGTGTACGTGGGCGACACGACCCAGGGCGCGCTCGACGACGTCCGGCGCGGGTCCAGCCGCGAGGACGAGGAGTACCTTGCCCATACGGGGTACCCTTGGCCTGGACGGATATGGATGGTGGGGGACCCCGACCACGTGGCGAGACAGATCAAGAGCCTCGAAGAGGAGACTGGCGGCTTCGGCGGCCTTTTGCTAGTCTCGCCTGAGTGGACGTCGACCGAGAAGTGGAACCACAGCCTCGACCTCTTCGCCCGATACGTGATGCCGCAGTTCCAGGGCAGCTTGGTGCCGGTAAGGGGCGCCTACGAACGCATGATGCACGACAATAAGGCCGGGCTGCTCGGCAACCCGGCAAGCCAACCGGTTTCTAATCCGTCACAGAAGACGTTTGTCGATTGATCGAAGTAGCCCGATGGACCGTTGAGACGCAACGGTAAGAAAAGGAGTGGGCCTATCATGAGGATACCGAAACGGATAGTAGCCTTAGTGTCGCTGCTCGCCGCGGTGGCGCTACTGGTGGGGGCCTGCGGGGAGGGCGATCCCACATCCGCCCCCGCGCCGACGAACACGCCGGTGCCGCCGGCGCCGACATCCCCGCCGCAACCGGAGCCAACGGAGGCCATGCCCGAACCCACAGCGACGGCCGCGCCGCTACCCACGGCCACGCCGATACCCACGGCGACCCCCGTGCCGCAGCCGACGGCTGACGCGAGACGAGGCGGCGAGTTCATCGGCGTGCAGTTCGCCAGCCCAGCGGACTTCGATCCCATCGCGGCCCGCTCCGTGGAGTTCTTCCACGGCATCGGCCAGGCATATAACCAACTCGTCCAGTACAACTTCGAGGAGCCGGTCGACGCGATCATCCCCGACCTTGCCGAGAGTTGGGAGGTCGAGGGCGGATCGGTCTACACGTTCACGCTTCGCCCAGGGCTGGCCTGGCATGACGGCACTCCACTCGTGGCCGAGGATGTCGCGTGGGCGGTGGAGAAGCTGAAAGAGGTGCCGGGTCAGCGCCGCGGCGAATTCGAATCGCTTGAAAGCGTCGAGGCCGTGGACGAGCAGACCGTACGCATGACGCTGGTCAAGCCGCGCACCTCTTGGCTGGCGGTGCTGGGCCTGTACACGGGCCCGATCGCGCCGAAGCACATCTACGACCAGCTCGACGGCGACCTCACCGTCGGCCCGATCATCGGGACCGGCCCCTTCATCTTCCGGGACTTCGAACAGGACCAATTCATTGAGATGGTCCGCAACGACAGGTACTACGACCCCTCGCTCCCGTACCTGGATAGCCTTCGAGTTCTGATCATCGCCGACGAGGCCACGCGCCTGGCCGCCTTCCGCGCCGGCAGAGTTCACACGCTCTGGATCGGCGCGACGTGGGTAGACAAGCCGCAGGTGGAAGACCTGCAGCGCAGCGTGCCCGACCTCTCACCCAACGAGCACGAGGCGATGCAGGCCAAGATCATCCTGGTCAACAGCAACACACCGCCCTTCGATGACGTACGAGTGCGGCGGGCGATGTTCCTCGCCGTGGACCGCTGGGCCGCGCTGCAAGTCCTGCCCGACACCGTGAGACCCGCCGGCCCCGTGGTGCCGCCGAACTGGGCGATACCGGACGACGAGCTGTTCCAGCTTCCGGGCTACCGTCAGGGGGCCGACAAGGAACAGGACCGTGAGGAAGCCAGACGATTGCTTGCGGAGGCGGGCTATCCGGACGGCTTCGACACGCAGCTCTTCACCATCGCTGACCTCCAGCGGCACGTGAACCTCTCGGTGTTTATTGTCGACCAGCTCAAGACCGTCGGCATCAACGTCGAGAACAAGCTGTTGCCGGTTGGGGAGTGGTTCGAGCCCTTCGCGGTGACCTTCGACTTCCCGCTCATCACGGTCGAGGCCAACGTCCAATACCCGGACCCCGACTCGGCGGCGGGCAACATCATGCCGGGCATCTGGACCCACCTGGAAGACCAGCAGATGTTCGACCTGTTCAACGAACAGAGCAACGAGACCGATCCCGAGCGCCGGCGCGAGATCGTCAAGGACCTGCAGCTTCGGATGATCGAGGTCGTAAACATGGTCCCGATTGCATGGTTCAACGACTTCTATCCGACCCAGCCCGAGGTCGAGGGGTTCGTGGCGCCGCTCGGGGTCTGGAGCCGCCATCGGCTGGACCGCGTCTGGTTGGAGGGATAGCGTTTCCTAAAGAGTGAGGAATCTGGACTCCGCGGGGCGGCTCGCGCTTGGGCCGCCCCGTGGAGTACCATTCCTCCCGAACTTCTGTCGACCATGGGGGAAAGCAATCGATGACCACGGAGAGGGACGAAATTCTGGCGCTTTATGAAGGGCAGGCCCGCGACGAAGTCGAGGACTTGCTCTCCAAAGTGGGCGTCATCCAGCAATCCACCTACACCTACAATCAGTACGCAACGACGGATTCGATACGGCACTACGCCGAGGGCATCGGCGACGATAACCCCCTATGGATCGATGAAGACTACGCGGCGAAGACGCAGGGGGGATCGGTCGTCGCTCCCCCCAGCTTCATCTGGAGCTGCAACCCGGACGGCGGGTACTACCTCGACCACTTCACCGGTCTGATGATCGGATCGGTCTACAAGTTCTACAAGCCCATAAAGGCCGGGGACCGAGTCAACGTGACCTGGACGATCCCCGAAGTGAAGGTGCAACACACTCGTCACGCCAAGCCGGCTCTCCGAGAGCCTCATCAGTACTTCTATCGGGACAATGACGGCGACCTCTTCTCCGAACTGATCCAGATCGAGTACCGGTTCCTCCGCAAAGACATCAACCACGAGCAGTACCTCGCCGAGGAGGTCACGCGGCCTACCTATACCGACGAGGAGCTTCAGGCGATTGACGACGCCTACGCCGCCGAACAGCGGCGTGGAGCCGAGCCCCGCTACTGGGAAGACGTCAACGTCGGCGACGAACTGCCCACGATCGTCAAAGGCCCATGGAGCATCCGCGACGCGGTCTCCTACTACATGGGCATCGGCTCCGAGCCGCACGGCGCCTTCCGCAACTTCTGGAAATACAAGGCAAACGCGCGCCCGTACTACATCTTAGTCGATCCCGTATCGGGCCTGCCGGAAGTCATGCGGATGCATCACGTCGGGACGGCCCATGCGCGCGCCAGGGGATTCCCCTTCGCGTTCGAAGTCGGCCCGAGCCGCGTCGCCAGCCAGATGCACTGCCTCACGAACTGGATGGGCGACGACGGGTTCCTGGTCGACATCGAGTCGCGTCTGCGGCGGCCCGTGTGTGAAGGAGACACTTACTGGCTGAGCGGTGCGGTCACGAAAAAGCTCGAAGATGAGCGCGGCCACCTGGTCAAAGTAGAGATCACCGCGGTAAACCAACGCGGCGAGGAGACCGCGCCCGCCTGGGCCACCATAGCGCTGCCGAGCCGCGGTTGAAGACACCCGACGGCTCGATCGCCGTGGAGGCCCTATGCCATCGGACCTGGGGACGCAAGCGGTCTCGGCTTCCGGTTTGGGGGATGCCCCCGACCTAGCCCTTGTCGGCACGACAGTCTTGGAGTTAGGCGAGGACAACGTCGCTTCCTCCTTCGGCGCGCGGCTCCTCGGGGGGTACGGGGCTCGCGTCATCAAGGTCGAGCCTCCCGGCGGCGACCCCTTGCGTCATGCGCCGCCGTTGGTCTCGTTGGGCGACGGACGTTGGAGCGCGCTCTTCGCCCATCTCTCCGAGGCGAAAGAGAGCGTCGTCTTAGACCTTGCGGTGTCCCCGGAGCGTGTGCGATTCGGCGAGCTTCTCCAGACCGCCGACATTGTCATCGACGGCCTGGGCCGGGAGGCCAGAGCGCGGGCCGGGATCGATTGGGCGGACGCGGGACGCAACAACCCCGGCGCCGTCGTCGCCGTGATCGAGCCCTACGGCAGCATAGGGCCCAACCGGGACCGCGCGGCGACGGAGCTCACGATCTTGGCGGAGAGCGGCTACCTCGACTTGTGCGGCGACCCTGAACGGCTGCCCGTCAAGCCCTATGGCTACCAGGCCCACCGCCTGGCCGGGCTGCATGCTGCGCTGGCGTCGTTGAGCGCGCGGCGCATGGCGCGACGCACCGGCCGGGGCCGGATGATCGACATTTCCATTCAGGAGAGCCTGCTCTTCTGCCTCGGCGGCGCCGCGGCGTGGTTCCAGCACACCGGCGAGCCGTACCGCCGCGCGAAGTCGCGCGTGGCCCACTCCCTGGCCAGGGCCCGCTATCCGGGCAACATCTTGCGCTGCGGCGACGGACTCCTGTTCATGAACACCGGGCACAACCAGGAGTCGGTCGCGGTGTTGCTCGGCGAGCCGTCGGTGGGCTCGCAGGAGCTGTGGGACACCGCCGCCGCCAGGGGCGATGAGTTGGACGCCTTGTGCGAGCGCTGGACGATGACCTGCACCCGGGCCGAGGCGTCGGACTTGGGACAAGAGCTCCGGGTTGGCATCGCGCCCGTACTCTCGCCGCAGGAGGTCCTGGACAACGAACACTTGGCTGAGCGGCGGTTCTTCGTGGCGGCGCCCGATGACGGCGAGGGAAACCCCGTCCCCGGCGCGCCGGTCCGCATGTCGCAGAGCGCCTGGGTGACGAAACGTCCGCCGGGGTTGGGGGAGCAGACCGCGGCGATCCTGGGAAGCCTCAAGACGGGCGGTGCAGCCGTCGAGCATCCCGCAGGGGAGCCCACCGCCCCGGACGGAAGGTTGCCGCTCGAAGGGGTGCGGGTCCTCGACGTCACCGAGTATGTTGCCGGCCCGATCGCGACGCAGGCCCTGATCTCTCTTGGCGCGGAGGTCATCAAGATTGAGCGCCCCTACCTCTCGGACCACCGTCAGCAGCTGTACGGACCCATACCCGACGGCCTGCCCGGCGCGCCGGACGAACCATGGAACCGCGTGCTTTGGTTCAACGAGCTCAACCGGGGCAAGACCGGCATCGCGCTGGACCTCAGCCAGCCCGACGGCGCGGACATCTTTCGACGGTTGGCCGCCATATCGGACGTCGTCATCGACAACTTCAGCGCCCGCGTGATGCCAAACTTGGGCCTCGACTACGAACGCCTCCGCTCGGTCAACCCTTCGATCATAAGCTTGAGTATCTCGGGCTACGGCGCCACGGGCCCGTGGGCGAACTGGATCGCCAGCGGCCCGTCCATCGACTCCGCGTCCGGCATGGCGTGGCTTACCGGATATCCGGACGGAAGTCCCATGCGGCCGGGCAACTTCAACCCGGATATCATCGCGGGGCTCATGGCCCCCTACGCGATCGTGGTCGCTATGGAGCACCGCGACCGTACCGGCGTGGGACAAAAGATCGACCTGTCTATGGTGGAGAGCGTGGCGCACTTCCTGGGTGAGGCCTTGATCGCAACGGCCGCCGGAGGAGCGGTGGATGAGCGCCAGGGCAACCGCGAACCGGAGGGGGCTCCCTCCGGCGTCTACCGCACGGGCGACGGCCGCGCCGTGGCGCTGTCCGTGACGTCGGACGCCGCTTGGCGCGCTCTGGCCGGCGCCCTGGGTGAGGGCGCGCTCCGGCCCCTCGTCGAGGCAACCGCGGAGGAGCGCCGGGCGCGTCACGCGGAGCTGGACCGGGCCGTCGAGACTTGGACGAGGTCGCAAACACTGCCGGACATCGTCGCTACGCTCGATGCGTGCAACGTGGCGTATGGCGTTGTGAACACGTCGTCCGATCTCCACGCCGACGTGCACCTGACCGCGCGCGGCGCATTCTTGAAGGTGCCCGAGCTGCAGATCGCCGAGACGCTCTATCCCCGTTTCGCGTGGCTGATCGAGGAGGTCGAGGATCCGGCCTGGGCGCCCGCGCACCTCTACGGACAGCACAGCGTCGAAGTGTTCAGAGACATGATCGGCCTCAGCGAGCAAGACATACAGAGCCTCTATGACAACGGGGTGAGCACGGACGCCCCCACGCTGTTCTAGGCGCCCGGATTGAGCGATGGCTAGATACATAGTCCGCCGGCTGCTGCTCATAATTCCGACGCTGTTTGTCATTTCGGTCGTCATCTTTGCCATGATACGGATCGCCCCCGGCGACCCGGCCGTTGTCTATTTGTCCCGCGGCGGGCCAACGGAGATCGACGCGGAGGAGCTTGCCGACTTTCGGGAAAAGCACGGGCTCAATCGGCCGCTCGTCACGCAGTACGGCAGTTGGCTCTGGGGCCTTGCAAGATTCGAGGGCGGCATCTCCCTCTGGTCGAACAAGCCGGTCTTTGAGGAAATCTCCACCGCGCTGCCGGCAACCGTCGAGCTCGCGATTCTCTCCACGCTCATCGCCCTGGTCATTGCCGTGCCCGCGGGACTCATCAGCGCCATCAGGCGCGACTCGGCCTGGGACTATGGGTTTCGGGCGTTTGGCCTGTCAGGCCTTGCCATGCCCGATTTCTTCACGGGCTCGATGCTCCTCTTGATTCTCGTGATCTTCTTCCAGTGGATTCCGCCACTCGAGTATCACGGCTTCTTTGAGGACCCGATCGCCAACCTTGGGCAAATGATATGGCCCGCCCTGATCCTCGGGCACATTCAGGCCGCGCTCATCAGCAGAATGATTCGCTCGACGACGCTGGAGGTCCTTCAGCAGGACTACGTGCGCACGGCGACAGCCAAGGGCCTGCGGAACAGCGTCGTCTATCTTCGCCACGCCTTTCGGAACGCCCTCCTACCGGTGGTGACGGTCGCCGGCGTGCAGTTTGGGCAGGTCCTCGGCGGGGCCGTGATTGTCGAGAACATCTTTGCCATACCGGGCATCGGCTTCAAACTCCTCGATGCGGTACAGCACCGGGACTTTGTGTTGCTCCAGACGATCGTGGTGCTGTTCGCGCTCGCGATCATGCTCGTTAACTTGCTTGTCGACCTCTTATACGGCCTCTTGGACCCGCGCATTCGCATCTCATGAACCTCCAGCTCAACAGAGTGAGCCCATGGCCTCGATTCTTGCGCGGTTCGTCCGCGAACGGCCCCTCGGCGCGGCTGCGGGCGCCGTCATCCTCATCACGGCCTTCTTGGCGGCCTTCGGCCCATGGGTGCGGCCGTTCGACCCGGTGGAGATCCACTATGACGACACGTTCCAGAAGCCAAACTGGACGTACCTCATGGGCACGGACAACTTTGGACGCGACGTCTTCAGCCGTCTTATCACGGCGGCCCGGCCGGTCTTCGTCGTCGCGTTGAGCTCGGTGGCGCTCGGGTCGGTCGTCGGGGGCTTGATTGGCATAGCGAGCGCCTACCGCGGGGGGTGGCTGGACTCGATTGTCCAGCGCGTCATGGACGGCGTCATGGCCATTCCGATTCTGGTGCTGGCGCTCACCATTGCGGCCATGTTCGGTCCGGAGGATAGAAACGTCGTCGCCGCCCTGGCACTGATCAACGTGCCTATCGCGAACCGTATCCTCCGGTCCGCCGCTTTAAGCGTCACCGCGGAGCAGTACATCGAGGCCGCAAGGGCGGTCGGTGCGAGCGACCGGCGCTTGATTCTCCGTCACATCACGCCAAACGTGGTTGCGCCGTTCTTGGTCTTTGCGACCGGCCAGGTCGGCTGGGCCATCATCGTCTTGTCCGCCTTGGCGTTCCTTGGCGTCGCGTCGCCGCCGCCGGAGCCGTCGTGGGGTGGGATGCTCTCGGAGGGCTCCCGTCAGTATGCGGAGCGGGCCCCGTGGCTCGCCGTCGCCCCGGGCTTCTTCATCGTCGTCACCGTGTTTGGGTTCAACATCCTCGGCGACGTGCTCCGTGATGTCTTCGACCCGCGCCTGCGCGCAAGGTAGCCCGTCCGCGAAAGCAGGACCGGGTCGCTACGCGGCGTCCGGACCGCCCTGCTGCGCGGCGCACCACTCGACGATCTCCCGGCCGGTGGCCTTCCAGAGCTTGGCCCGCTTGGTGATGTGGGCCAGTGCCAGGTCGAGGTACTTGATCCTGAAGGGCTGGCCGATGAACCATGGGTGGAGACTCAGCACCAGGACGCGCCCGCTCTCGGCCCCGTCGCGGTAGAGGCCGTTGAAGGCCTCCTTCACCAGGCCGCTCCACGTCCCTAACGCCATGCTGCGGGTCCAACCCGCCATCACGTCGTCGAGGTCGATGAGCATGGGGAGGGAGTACAGGCCCTGGGCCTCGCCGGTCATGGGGTAGGGCTGTTCGTCGTTGGGCCAATCGCAAACATAGCGGACGCCCTCTTCCCGCAGGAGGCCCAGGGTGCGGGTCGACTCGCCGAATTCGGGCCCAAACCATCCCGCGGGGCGGCTTCCGGTCGCCGTCGCGACCGCATCGATCGACCGGCGAATGTAGCCGCGCTCGTCGTCCTCGGTCATGTTGGACGTGATCGCCTGGGTAATGGCGAGGCCGTGGGCGATGAATTCCCAGCCCCTGCGCTTCCCCTGTTCGACGATGTAGGGATAGTTCTCGGCGACCGCCGCGTCGATGGCCGCAGTCGCGCGGATGCCGTACTTGTCGAGGACGCGCATGACTCGGAAGACGCCGACACGGTTGCCGTACTCGCGGTGCGAGAAGTTGCAGAAGTCGGGGAAGGGCATCCGCCCCACGCCGCCGGGCAGGGTCGCGGGCATGAAGGCGCCTTCGGGGGGCGCCAGCTCGTAGTGTTCGAGGTTGACCACGACGCACAGCGCGACGCGGGCGCCATCAGGCCAACGGAGCGGCGGCCGGTCGGGGAGAGCGGACCACTCGTACAAGGAATGGTCCATGCCTGGCTTGCGGCCGCCGGGCATCAGGACGCCCCCGGCGCAAAGCGGGCGGCGTGCGCCACCGCGTCGTCGTAGTAGTGGGCCAGGTAGTATTCGGCGATCTCGGCCCCGGTAGCCTTCCAAACGCCGGGGTGGGAGAGGATGTAGTCGAAGGCTTGGTCGAGGTATTTCACCCTGTGCGGCTGCCCGATCCAGTACGGGTGCAACGAGATGCACAGCACCATGCCGCTCTCCGCGCCTTCCTCGTACAGCACGTCGAACTGGTCTTTGATCATTTCGAGGAAGTGCGGGGCGTCCCGTCCCTGAAGGCGGACCATGACGTCGTTGAGCTCGATGCTATACGGGACCGATACAAGCCTGCCCTGCCTGACCTTGATAGGAAACGGCTGGTCGTCGTGGTACCAGTCGGCGTGGTAGATCAAGCCCGCCTCCGCCATCAGGTCGGGGGTCCATTGGTTGTTGGTGAGGGAGGGGCCCAGCATCCCTTTGATCTGCTTGCCCGTATGCCGCTCGACGGTCTCCATAGTGTCTTTGTAGAAGGCCCGCTCCTCCGCCTCAGTCATGCCGGTGAGGAACCGGGTGTTGTAGATGCCGTGCGACAGGAACTCCCAGTCGCGGGCGACCATCGCGTCGCGGATCTCCGGGTAGTGTTCGAGCACGGCGACGTTGAGCGAGACCGTCCCCGGCATCTGGTGCTTGTCGAAGACGTCGAGCATCCGCCAGAACCCCACCCGGTTCCCGTAGTCGCGATAGCCATAGTTCATCACGTCGGGGTGCGGCGTCCTCGGCCACGGGTTGCGGTGCAGGTTGGGCGGCGGCAGTAGCTCGTAGTGCTCGACGTTGGGCGCGGCCCAGAACGCGATGCGCGCGCCGCCCGGCCACCTGATGGCGGGCCGGTCGGTGATCGGTGTGTAATCGAACCTGTTTGGATTCACTTTGGCCGTCGTTGGGCTACGTTGTCGAAATACTCAAAGGCCTGGGCCGCGGGGATCACGTCACAATACTTGAACTGTAGGTCGAAGAGCGCCGCCCGGTGAGACAACTCGAAGCGGTCGAAGACGCACTCCTCGATGACGAACGTCTTGAACTCGTAACCCACCGCGTCGATCGCCGACGCCCGGACGCACCCGCTGGTGCTGTTCCCGATGAGCAATAGCGTGTCGATCCCTCGGTGGAGGAGGAGGTAGATAAGGTTCGTTTGAAAGAAGACGCTCGCCCGTTGCTTCTCGACCAGCAAGTCCCCCGGCGCCATGGGTATCTCGGGCGTGAGCTCGGAGAGGGGGCTCAGCTCGCTGTACATCCACGTTGGATCGTCGGCTCGCGGAAGGCCCTGACTCGCCCGCGCGATGTTTCTGCTGTACACCACCGGTGCGCCGGCGGACCTGGCCGCGGCGATGAGCGGCTGCATCCGCCGGAGCGCGGCCCAGCCGGACTCCCCGCAGGCGCCTGGGTATTGCTCCTGCTGCTCGTAGGCCGGCCGGTCATCTCCGAGCGCCCCACGGTTCATGTCGATGACGAGCAGCGCCGGGCGCTGGCCGAACGGGATCCCTCGCGGTTTCGGAGGCCGCGCCTCGAGGACCTTGACGTCATGCTCGGTCAGGGACTCGTCCCATGCCGGGGTCACGGATGCCTCCTCCCAGGATTGACTCGAAGGTTGGGTTGGGTTGTTACACAACACACCTCTTGCTGTCAAGGAATCCGGCTCCTGGCGCGAAGCCGTCGAGTATACTTGCGCCCAACCAAGCGCCTTGGAATTGACGAACGCCGTGACCGGGAGCGCGATGCCCAACGAACTCGACGCACTCTTTCAGCCGCGGTCTATCGCCGTGGCCGGCGCGTCGCCGGACACGGCCAAGTGGGGATTCCGGTATTTTCAGGCCCTCGTGGACCACGGCTTTTCCGGCGACCTCCATCCGGTCAACCCCAAGGCCCAAGACGTCCTAGGCCGCAAAGCGTACGCGAGCGTGGCCGATATACCCGGCACAGTCGACTTTGTCATTTCAACGGTGCCGACCCATGCGGCGCTTCAGCTGATGGACGACTGCGTGTCCAAGGGGGTGCGCGCCGTCCATTTCTTCACCGCCAGGTTCAGCGAGACGGGCCACGCCGACCGTGCCGGCTTGGAGCAAGACATCCTGCGCCGGGCCCGAGAGGGCGGCGTCCGCATCCTGGGCCCAAACGGCATGGGGGTCTACTGTCCCGCGCAAGGCATTTCGTTCAAACACCTGCCGGTGGAACCGGGGCCAACCGCCTTCATTTCGCAAAGTGGCGCCTACGCCGGAGAGTTGGTCTACACCACCAGCCTCCGAGGGCTCCGCTATAGCAAAGTCGTCAGCTACGGCAACGCCATCGACATCGACGAAAGCGAGCTTCTGGACTACCTCGCCGACGACCCCGATACGTCCGTCATCGGCGCCTATCTCGAAGGAGTCCGTGACGGCCCACGGTTCGTCCAGGTCCTGAAGCGCGCGGCCGCCAAGAAGCCCGTGGCGCTGCTCAAGGGCGGCGCGTCGGCCGCCGGCGCTAAGGCGGTGGCCTCGCACACGGCGTCGCTGGCCGGATCGCGGGAGGTCTGGGAAGCGTTGGCGCGGCAGACCGGCGCCGTACTCGCGCAGCACTTGGAGGAGTTGTCCGACCTTCTGATCGCCTTCCGTTTCTGCCCGCCGGCGACGGGGATGCGGGTGGGGGTCGTCGGCGCCGGAGGCGGGCGCAGCGTCGAGTCGGCGGACGCGTGCGAGGCCGCAGGCCTCGTCGTTGAGCCGATTCCCGAAGAGATCCAGGCCGCGTTCCGGTCGAGAGACCCGGAGCTGTGGGACTGGATCGGCAATCCGGTCGATGGCTCTATCCTGGCGGGCGCAGGCTTCGGGGAAGGCGAGATTCTGGAGCGCATGGCAGCGAGCCCCAGTTACGACGTGCTTATCGGCAACATCGCCGAGTTTTGGGCCATGGAGCGCCCCGGCGGCGATGACCTCTTCGACTTTGCGGTGGACGATTTTCTCAAGGCCGCGAAGTCGATCGACAAACCCCTCGTGCTCGTGATGGGCGATGCGGTCGGAGAATATGCGTGGCAGAGCGAGATTCTCAGCAACGCCCGACGGCGTATCGTCGAGGCCGGCCTGGCGTGCTTCCCCACCGTCCGGAGGGCCGCCGTTGCGCTGCGGGGGATCACGGACTACTACCGGCGGCGGGCCGAGGTCTCGGCGTGACCGTTGCGGAACAGTCTGGTCTACTGGCGCATGTGCTGGCCGTAGACATCTCTCGAGGGCTTGCCGGCTCGTACGCGGCGACGCTGCTCGAGACCGTCGGCGCGCGGATCCTGCGGTTCGACCCGCAAGCGCCTGATGGCCGGACTCGAGAGGCGCGTGAACCCTTCCACGGTGGGGAGCGGCGCGCCGTTCGCCCGCCCGACGACGACGTGATGCTGACCCGAGCGTTCGCGGCGGCGGACGTTCTCGTTCACGACCGCGGCGTGGCGGCGGTCTTGCCTGGGTGGGACGACGAGCGGCTGCGCGCGGTGAACCCGCGCCTGATTCGCGCCTCGTTCCCGAACTTTCCTTCGGGGAGCGCCTTGGCGGGCATTCCCGCCGACGAGACCGTCGTCGCCGCCTACGCGGGGATCTACGGCGATCAGGGAGGGCGTGGGGCGGCGCCCGTCTTCTTGTCGTTGCCCATTTGCAGCTATGCGGCGGCCGTCCTGGGCTGCTGCGGAGTCACGGCGGCGCTCCTGGCCCGCGGACCGGAAGATGGCGGCCAAGAGGTCGAGGTCTCGCTGTTCTCGGCCGCGTTGGCGATGCAGGCCGGGCAGGCGGTGGCCGGGGCCAAGATAGCGCCGATGTCGGGAGGGAAACGCCTGCCGCAGGGTACGAACCCTCTGTTTCGCCTGTACCGAGCGTCCGACGGGCAATGGTTCTTGCTGGCCTGCGGCAACAACGTGTTCTTTAACAAGCTTTGCGTCGCCGTCGACCGCCTCGATCTGCTCGAAGACCCGCGTTGGAACGACGCGCCGTGGGGCATAGCGCCGGTGCACTTCGGGGAAATGACGGGAATCCTCGCCCGCCACTTCGCCGCCAAGCCGGTTAGTCATTGGTTGTCGGTGCTCGACGCCGGCGATCTTCCCGTCGCTCCCGTCCTTACACGCAGCCAATTTCTCGATCACCCGCAGGTCGTTCATAGCCGCATCGCGCTTGCCGGTGACGACCCGCACACCGGTGCATGGCGGCGCATGGGCGCCCCTATCGACTTCTCCGGCAGCCCCGCCGCGTCCTCGGCACCGGTGTCGGACCCGGAATCCGTGCTCGCCGACTTAGGCGACCGGAACGCCGCCGTGCATCCGCCGCCGGCCGGAGCGAAGCCAAAGCGCCGCGCCGCGCCGCTCGAGGGAATGACGGTTGTGAGCTTCGCGATGTATATCGCAGGGTCCGGCGCCGCGTCGCTTCTCGCCGACCTTGGGGCGCGGGTCGTCAAGATCGAGCCGCCGCACGGCGACCCTTTTCGTACCATCGGGGGCGGGTTCCAGGCCTGGAACCGCGGCGTGCGGTCCATCGGCCTCGACCTTTCCAACGGCGCAAGCCGCGGCATCGTCGACCGGCTCGTGGGGCAGGCCGACGTCGTCATCGAGAACTTCCGCGTCGGCATGGCCAAGAAGCTGGCGGTGGACTATGAGACGCTCTCGAAGGTCAAGCCGGACTTGGTGTATTGCTCGTTGACGGGGTACGGTGAAGATGGGCCGTATGCCGAGCGGCCGGCGTTCGATCCGTTGTTCCAAGCCCAGAGCGGACTGATGCAGGCCGAGGGCGGGCAAGACCGGCCCCCCATCATGTTGCGGATGTCCGTCAGCGATCACATGGCCGGAATGCTCGCCGCTTGGGGCGTCATGACCGCGCTGCTGCACCGGCGGCGCACCGGACTCGGCCAGCGCGTCAGCACCAACCTGCTCAACGCGATCATCGCCGCCCAGGCCGCGGAGTTTTTCGGAGACGCGGTAGACCAAGATTGGCTCCCGCAGATTGGCATGTCTCCGCTGCGCCGCATCTTCGAGGCGTCGGATGGCTGGTTGTTCGTGTCCGCGGAAGAGGAATGGCCCGCGCTGTGCCGAGCGTTGGACGCTCCCGGCCTCGCGGAGGACGCCAGGTTTGCCGGCCCTCGAAGCCGTTGCGCCCAGCAAGAGCTCTCCGACCTCTTGGAGTCGCGTTTCCGGCGCGAGGGAGTCGTGCACTGGCTTGGTACACTGCGCGCCGAGGGTGTGAAGTGCGCCCGGGCCGACTCAATCGCCGCCGACCTCATGTCCAACGCCGAGGCGATTGAGGCAGGCGTTGTCGCCGTCCACCAATCTCTGGAGCTAGGAGAAGTGCGACAGCCCGGCCTGTCCATCCGCTTCTCGGAAACTCCCGGCAAGCTGTGGGGGGCGGCCCCAAGCTTGGGGCAAGATACGGACGAGACGCTCGGCGGTCTTGGGTTCGGTACCGGTGAAATAGCGGAGCTACGGCAAGAGAAAGTGGTGGTGTAGGGAACGATGAAAAAGTCGACACAATTGCGTCAACTGTTGGAGCGGAACGAGGTCCTGGCTTGCCCCGGCGTCTACGACGCCTTCACCGCCAAGATCGTCGAGAAGGCGGGGTTCAGCGCCGCCTACATGACGGGGTACGGGGTCTCGGTGGCCTCGCTGGGCATGCCGGACGTCGGCCTGGCCACGATGACGGAAATGCACGACGTGGCCCGCCGAATCGTCAACGCGACCGCCATTCCTATCATCGCCGACTCGGACACCGGCTACGGCAACGCCGTCAACGTCATCCGGGCGGTCCGCGGCTATATTCAGACCGGCGTCGCGGCGATTCACCTCGAAGACCAGGTCATGCCGAAGCGGTGCGGCCACGTCGAGGGGAAGATGGTCGTGCCGTTGGAGGAGGCCGCCGGCAAGATTCGGGCCGCGCACGAGACGCGTCTTGAAGAGGACCCGGACTTTGTCCTGATAGCCCGGACCGACGCGTTGGGCGCGGCGGGCGGCAGCATCGACGAAGCCATTCTCCGGTGCAACGCTTTCGCGGACGCCGGCGCCGACTTGGTGTTCGTCGACGGCGTCAGGACGAGGGAGCAGCTTGAGCGCATAGCCCAGGAAACATCCCGTCCTCTGCTCTACAACAACGGGGGGATTTCCCCCATCGTCGAGCTTGATGAGCTCGATCGTCTCGGCGTCGCGGTCTCCATTTTCCCCGGCCTAGCCCTGCGCACGATCGGCGAGGCGTGGTGGAACTTCCTCATCGACTTCAGGGAGCACGGCGTCCAGGCGCAACACGATCAATTGTTGCGGATGGAAGACCACCCACTGCGCGACCTGCACGCCTTCTCCGGCATACGAGACATGCGCGAGTTGGAGGAGCGATACCTCCCGGCCGAGGAAATCGCGCTGCGTTACGAGAGCGGCCCGAAATAGATGCAGCGTCGCGTGGGGGCGGCATGACGTCTGAACCGACACTGAGGTCACACTATCCTCTGAGCGGCCTGCGCGTCATCGAGATCGCCGAAGGCGTCGCGGGCTCCTACTGCGCGCGGCTCTTTGCCGACGGAGGAGCCGATGTCGTAAAGATAGAGCCGCCCCATGGCGACCCCGTTCGCCGCGAACCCCCATTCGCCGGGCCAGCGGGTCCGCCGAACGCGAGCGCGCTCTTCGCCTACCTCAACCGGGGGAAACGGTCGGTCGTGATGGACGTGGGAAGCGCTCAAGACCAAGCCGCCTTCCGGTCGTTGCTCCCGACGGCCGACGTTGTAGTCCATGACTCCCACGATCCTTCCGAGTCGCTCGCAGGCATGACCCCGGACCAGCTCTTGGAGGACTTCCCTGAGCTCGTGACCGTGTCGATCACGCCGTTCGGGGAGAGCGGGCCCTATGCCGACCTCCTGGCCGACGATCTCATTGCCGCGAGCATGGGCGGGCTCCTTGCCGCCAGCCCCGGCTTCCCCGATCACGTCGTTTCGGAAAACGAGCCGCCCCTTAGGGTCAACGCCCACATCTCCGAGCTGATCGGCGGGGCCTTCGGCGCCATTGGCGGCCTGACCGCACTCAGCGCCAGGGACGTCACCGGGACCGGCGATTACGTGGAAGTGACCATCCATGAATCGGTCGCGGCGCTTCTTGGCTGGAACCTGGCCGTTGCCGAATACGGGGGCGCCGTCGTGGGCCGGTATCGGGTCCCCGCCCGGCAGGCGCCCAATCACTATCTGCCCTGCGCCGACGGCTGGGTCGCGCTCGTCGCTTTCCTGGAGCGGCATTGGAACGGCCTCGTGGAGCTCATGGGGAGTCCCGAATGGGCCGCGCGTCCGGAATTCGCCACCGGCCCCGAGCGCGGCGCCAACTGGGACCTGCTGGAGCCGCTGATCCTAGACTGGCTCATTGAGCAGCCGGCGCAGTCGTTCTTCGAGGCGGCGCAACTGCGGGGGATTCCCTCGTGCCCCGCGCTCTCCCTTTCCGAGGCCATCGACAGCGATCAGGCCCGCGCCCGCGACGCCTTGGTTCCGATCGGCTTGCCGGACGCCGCGCGGGGCCTTCTGCCGGGAGACCCGTTCGTAATCGATGGGAAGCGCCGCAAGGCCGGTGGGGCCGTTCCGGCGCTGGGCGAACACAGCGCCGAGGTACTTGACGGAGCCGCCGAACGGCTGCCGGGCGGGCCGGCCTATGGCTAACCCCGGCGCCCATGCGCCGCTTCGGGGCCTCCGCGTCGTCGACTTCGGTCAGATGATCGCCGTACCGGTGCTTGGGCAATGGCTGGGCCGCCTGGGGGCCGAGGTCATCCTGGTGGAGAGCCGCGTCAACCTGCCGTCCCGGGCGTTCGGCCCATTCGCGAACGAGCCGGGGCCCAATACGTCATCGATCTTCAACTACATGAACCGGAACAAACGCTCCTGCACGTTGAATCTTCGCGCCCCTCGCGGGGTGGAGCTAGCGAAGCGGCTCGTCTCGGTCAGCGACATCGTGCAGGAGAACTTCTCGCCGGGCGTCATGGAACGCCTCGGGCTGGGCTACGAGGACCTCGCCGCGGTCAAGCCCGACGTCATCCTCCTCTCGCTGAGCGCATTCGGGGCGACCGGCCCGTGGAGCCGGTACGCCGCGCTCCACAGCGGCGTGACGCTCCTGAGCGGACTGGCCGCGGTGACCGGCTACGCCAACGATCGTCCCCGCATGGTGGGCAGCTCCCTCCCCGACCCGATCGCCGGGGTGTACGGCCTGCTCGCCCTAGCGCAGGCGTTGCGCCATCGCGCCGCCTCCGGCAGGGGCCAGCGCATCGACCTCGCCATGACCGAGGCGGTGCAGGCCCTGTTGCCCGACGCGATAGCGGAGTGTACGTTGTCGGTGCGAGAGCCGGAGCGCATCGGCAACCGCCATCGCCGGAAAGCGCCGCACGGCGTCTACCGCGCCCGCGGCGACGACGAGTGGCTGGCCCTGTCCGTTGGCGGTGAGGCACAGTGGGAGGCCCTGAAAACGGCTATCGGGGAGGACCAGGCGACGAACGACCCGCGCTTCGCCACCGAAGCGGACCGCCGCGCGAATCATGACGCTTTAGACGGCGTTATCAAGGCGTGGACGAAAGAGCGCGACGCCCGGGAAGCGGCGCGGGTCCTTCAGGCGTCCGGGGTCCCCGCCGCCTACGCCGTTAACGAGCGGGAGCTCCTGGCCGACCCGCATCTGAACGATCGAGGGTTCGTCGTTCAGGACGATCACCCCGATGCCGGGACGCATCCGATGGCGGGGATACCGTGGCGGTTCCGCCGAGCCTCTCTGGAGGAGAGCCGTCCCGCCCCGACGTTGGGCCAAGACAACGACTACGTCTTTCACGGCATACTGGGCCTGGACCGAGCCGAGATTTCTGAACTGGAACGCGAGCGAGTTATACACTGAGCGCCACCATGGGACGTGAGGAGAGGCCGACATGAAACAAGGCTACCGGTTTATAGATTGCGACATGCACGTGATGGAGCCCGACAACATTTTCGAGCGGTTCCTCGACCCCGCCTTCGCCTCCAGGGTCACGACGCCGATGCACCTCGACGGCGGGGGCAAGGCGTTCACGCAACGCTGGCTGATCGACGGAAAACCCAACGACGCTGATCACGTGATGCTCCAGTATGACAAGTCATACGAACCCCTGGCCGCGGCGTTGGAGAACCCAGACGTCCTCTTCGCCCTCGACGCCGGCTACGACGCCCCGTCCTTCATCAAGGGTATGGACATCGAGGGCGTCGACATCGCGGTGCTTTTCCCCAGCGCCGGGCTCAATTTCATCGCCCGCCCCGACCTGGACCCTCTGCTGTCCAACGCCATCGCGCGGGCGTACAACGATTGGCTCTACGACTTTTGCAGCCATAGCCCGGACCGGCTGAAGCCCGCATGCATGCTGCCAGTCCACGACGTGAATCTGGCCTGTCAGGAACTTGTGCGAGCCGTGCGGGAGCTTGGCGCCGTCGGAGCCTATGTCCGTCCGAACCCCTTGCCGGGCAAGTACTGGCATTCGAAACACTGGGACCCGCTCTTCGCCCTCCTTGAGGAGCTGGACGTCCCCTTCTGCTTCCATGAGGGTACGGGGAGCCACCTCGCGGCGGTTGAGCAGCGGTTCGGCTCGAACCGCTTCATGCGCCACGTCGCCAGCCACCCGACGGAGATGCAGCTGGCCCTCATCGCCATGATGATCGGCGGCGTCTTCGAGTTTCACCCCAAGCTCAACGTGGCCTTTCTCGAAGCTCAGAGCTGGTGGGTCCCCGGCGTGCTCGACCGGATGACGTGGGACCTCCAGCATCACCGGGCGCACGTTCCATTCCTCAAGATGTCGTTCCTCGAGTACTGGCAGCGGAACTGCTATTCGTCCATCGAGGGTACCGAGCGCGACGTTGGGGCGGTCGTGGACCTTATCGGCGCGGACCACCTCTGCGTGACCACCGACTTCCCCCACTTCGATTCCAACTTCCCCAACGTCTCGAACGCCGTGCTCGCCAATTCCAGCATCACGCCCGAAATAGGGGGGCGGATCCTCTCCGGCGGCGGCCGCCTCTACGGCTTCGGCGAAGAGCACTTCGGGAAGTCGGACGCCGCTCTGCCCGACTGGAGCAAGGTCAACGAGGTCCAGGGCGCCGGCTAGGGCCGCCCTCGATGGCCCTGGCCTCGCCCATCCGGCGGCTTCGCTCCATGCACCGGGCATGGTCGCTCCTCGCCGTGGCGTTCGCCGCCCTGTTCATCCTGGGGGGCGCCCGCAATTCCGTTGGGGTGCTCTACAAGCCGATGGTCGAGGACTTCGGCGGCGGGCGGTTCGGCCTGGCCGGCGCCCTAACCTTGGGTCAGGTCATGCTGGGCGTGGGCTACGTCGCCGCCGGGCTGGCGATGGACCGGTTCGGGCCCCGCCGCGTGATCCCCGTCTTCGCGCTGATGCACTTGGTGGGCAATCTGTTGGTCGCGAGAGCCGGGCATCTCTGGGAAGTCTACCTGGGGTGGGGCATTCTGAGCGCGCTGGCCTTTGGCGTCGGCGTCGGCCCGTTCCTGGCAATCGTGACCCGCTGGTTCAAACGGCACCAGGGGCTGGCGCTAGGCATCACCGCCTCGGCGGCGCAGCTGGGCGTCGTGACGTTCTCGCCGTTGGCCTCGCTCATGGCCGACGGGCCGGGCTGGCGGTGGGCGTTTGTCTTCTTGGCCACGGTGCCGTTCCTGGCGCTGCTGGTCGCGGCCGTCATGATCCGCGGCAAGCCCCAGGACGTCGGCCTGCAACCCTACGGCGCGGAGTCCCGCACGGAAGCGCCTCCGGCCCCCGCGGCGCCGTCCGTCACGTCATTCGGCGCCGTCGTCGGCATCGCATTGCGCCGGAGGCCCCTCCGGCTACTGCTTGCGGCCTACGTGGCCGTCAACGTGGGAACCGGAGTCGTCCTGTTCCACTTGGTCAACTTTGGGACCGACGAGGGCCTTTCCTCCGTGATGGCCGCCGGCCTCCTGTCCGCGATGAGCGGCGTCAGTATCGCCGGGCGCGTGGCGTTCGGCGTTCTGTCGGAACGCTTCCGCGTAGAGCGGCTGTTCACCATCGCTATCATCATGATGGGCGCCGGCTTGGCGATACTCCCGGCGCTTGGTGGAGCGCCTGGATACTATCTCTTCGCCTCGACGTTTGGCTTCTTCCTGGGAGGCACCGTCGTGTTCATGCCCATGATGGGACGAGCGTTGTTCGGGGAAGAGTTCCTCGCCTCGATGGTCGGAATCGTGTTGCTCGCCGTGAACGTTGGGTCGGCCTTGGGGGCGCTTCTGGGCGGCGCCGTGTTCGACGCGACCGACTCGTACACCTTGGCCTTCCTCGTGGCCGCCGGCGTCGTGGGACTTGGCGCGCTGCTGACGCTTCCGGTGCGCTTGTCCGGTACCGGGGCCGAAGTCCGCCCATGAACGTCGGGGAGCGCAATGCATGACTCGTGGCTGACCCTGGGCACGGCCTTCGGCGATAGCCGGTCACCGCGCCGCGTACTTGGTTAGCCAGTACTCCATGCTGTCGGCTAGGGCGCCGTGGTGGTGGTCGTCGCCGTCCCGCTCTTGACGCCCAAGCCTTCGGGTGAGGTCGTGGCGCTGTTCGACAAGGTCAACGGCGATAGCCGTCCTCGTTAGCCGCCCCGGTGACTCACGTCCGCGCGGATGCGCCACCCCTGAGCGTCGGCAAGGCTCGAATGCGTTCGCCGGCCTTCTCCTCGGCGAGCCGCAGTTCGTAGATTTTCTGCAAGTTCAGCCAGAACTCTGGACTGGCGCCAAAGAAATGGCCCGCAGGGCCGATTGGAGCCGGGCCAGCCGCCCTCGATGAAGTCCACGCCCAGCGCGTCGAGCTTGCGCGCGATCTGAATTTTGTCCTCGACGGAAAAGGAAATCCCCTCCGTCTACGATCCGTCGCGAAGCGTGGTGTCGTAGATTTCGATGTGTGTCGTCATGGCCGTGAGGGGCTGGCGGTTACTTCTCGTCGAGCTTGAGGACGGCGAGGAAGGCTTCCTGCGGGATGTCCACGTTTCCCACGCGCTTCATTCGCTTCTTGCCTTCCGACTGCTTCTTGAGCAGCTTCATCTTGCGGGTTACGTCGCCGCCGTAGCACTTGGCGAGCACGTTCTTCCGCAGCGCCCGGATCGTCTCGCGGGCGATGACCTTGTTCCCGATGGCGGCCTGGATCGGCACCTCGAACATCTGGCGCGGGATGAGTTCGCGTAGCCGCTCGACAAGGGCGCGGCCCTGGCGGTAGGCATTGTCGCGGTGCACGATCAGCGAGAGAGCGTCGACGGGCTTCTCGTTGACCAGGATGTCCACCTTGGCGAGGTGGCCGGGCCGGTATTCCAAGAGCTCATAGTCCATCGTGGCGTAGCCTTGGGTCCGGGACTTGAGCTGGTCGTAGAAGTCGACGAGCACCTCAGCGAGGGGCATCTCGTAGGCGAGCAGCACGCGGGGGTCCTGCGCCGGCTCCGCCTCCCGGGACTCGCGGGCGTCCTTGGCCTCCAGGTACTCCATGCGCCGGTAGGTCCCCCGACGCGAGGAGACGAGGTCCATGACGGCGCCGACGAACCGCGCGGGGACGACGATGGTCACTTCGAGCCAGGGCTCGCGTATCTCGACATAGAAGTTGGCCGGGGGCAGCTCGGAGGGATTGCCCACCACGATGGTCTCGCCCTTGGTAGTCACGACCTCGAAGCCGACGCTGGGCGCGGTGGCGAGCAGGTCGAGGCCGTATTCGCGTTCGAGCCGGTTCTGCACGATCTCCATGTGGAGGAGGCCGAGGAAGCCGCAGCGGAAACCGAAGCCGAGCGCGCCGCTGTTCTCCATCTCGTAGACGAGGCCGGCGTCGTTGAGCTTGAGCCGCTCCAGAGCCTCCCGCAGGGGAATGTAGTCCTGGCCGTCGGTGGGGAAGAGACCGGCGAAGACCATCGGCTTAAGCTCGCGGTAGCCGGGGAGGGGTACGGTGGCGGGTCTGGCGGCGACGGTGACGGTGTCGCCGACCCGGCTGTCTTGCAGGGTCTTGAGCCCGGTCGCGATGTAGCCCACCTCGCCGGTCACGAGCACCGGGACGGGCGTGCAGCCGGGCTTGAAGACGCCAACTTCCAGCGGCTCGATGTTCTTGCCGGCGGCCATCAGCTTAAGCGGGCTTGGCCCGCCGAGGCTGCCGTCCATCACGCGCACGGAGGCGATGACGCCTTTATAGGAGTCGTACTTGGAGTCGAAGATGAGCGCGCGCGCCGGGGCCGTTGGGTCGCCAGCGGGCGGCGGCACGAGGGTGATGATGGCGTCGAGCAGCCCCTCGACGCCGTCGCCGTCCTTGGCGGAGATGAAGAAGATGTCGGAGCGGGCGAACCCCAGCGCGTCGACCAGCTCTTGTGCGACGCGCTCGGGCTCGGCGCCGGGGAGGTCGATCTTGTTGACGACAGGGATGAGATAGAGGTCGTGCTCCATGGCGAGGTAGACGTTGGCGAGGGTCTGCGCCTGGATGCCCTGGCTGGCGTCGACGACGAGCAAGGCCCCCTCGCAGGCGGCGACGCTCCGGGAGACTTCGTAGGAGAACTCGACGTGGCCCGGGGTGTCGAGGAGGTTGAGCTCGTAGGTTTCCCCGTCGGCGCCGTCGTAGACCATCTGGATCGGCGAGGCCTTGATGGTGATGCCGCGCTCGCGCTCCAGGTCCATCGAATCGAGGAACTGGTCGGCCATGTCGCGCGAGGAGACCGTCTTCGTCACTTCGAGCAGGCGGTCCGCCAGCGTGGACTTGCCGTGGTCGATGTGGGCGATGATGCAGAAGTTACGGATGTGGTCTTGGTTCATCGCCCCTCGATTATCGCACGCCGCCACTGTCTTAACCCGCTCTCTGCTGGGAGGATCGGGGGCGGCCACGGGCGACTGGATAGGGGGCGCCCTCTCTCAATCTCCCCCAGAGGGGACCTTTGTTTAACCGGGGTGACTGACCGCGAAGGTGGGCGAACTCCGATAACCCGTGGTGGTTGCGAGGCGGCCCCTCATCTCAATCTTCTCCCGTTGGAGACCTTTGCGTAACCGGGATGTGGTTGTGGTGGTGACGCGGGGGCCTGTTCGAGGCCATGAGGGTGGTGTTGTTTGCGGACTCGGCGGCTTGAGGAGCCCCCTGCGAGGACCGATCGGGCCCTCAGCGGGCCCGATTTTGGCCCCGCCAGGCTGCTAGGGCGCACTCCGCCCTGGGACGGGTGCGTCGACAGCCAGGAGGCGCGCCGCCCGGCGCAGGTTGTAGGCCATGCACTTGAGCCACAGCTCCGTCGCGTTCCGCTCCAGTCCCATGTACCGCACCTGTCCATACCCGTAGCAGCGCTTCAGGGTTCCGAACACCTTCTCGACCGGCGCACGCACGCGGGAGATCAGCGCGTTCCGCCGCGTTTGCCAATGCGGCAGCTCCCGCTGGTGCTTGTGCGACCGATGCATGATCCGGTCTTTGATCCCCCGCGACTTCAGCCGGGCGCGCCGTTCCTTCGACTCGTAGGCCTTGTCCGCGTAGACCGCCGCCTCGTCCCCCGACACCAAGGCGTCCGCCGCCTCGGTATCGTTCACGTTCGCGCTCGTCAGCACCGCCTTCCGTATCAGTCCCGACTCCCCGTCCACTCCCAGGTGCGCTTTGTACCCAAAGTGGGCCGCGCCCCCTTTCCGCGTCCATCCCGCGTCGGGGTCGGTCGCGCTCCGCGCTCCAGGGCCTTCCTCCACCGACGGCCGCCGCGCCTGCGCCTTCACGATCGTCGCGTCGAGGAGCGTCCCCTGCTTCACCAGCAGCCGCTGTTCCTCCAACTGGCGGCTCACCTCGGCGAACAGCCGCTCGGTGAGCCCCCGTTCGGTCAACGCTTTCCGGAAACGGCTGATCGTCGAGTGGTCCGGCGTCCCGTCCGTCCAGCCCAGGTTCACGAATCGGCGGAAAGAGATCCGGTCTCGCAACGCCTCCTCCATCGCCGGGTCCGACGCCCGGTACCACTGCTGCAGCAGCGCGATCTTCACCATCGTCAGCGGCGGGTAGCCGGGCCTCCCCTCGGGCGAGGCGTGCACTTCCCCCACCACTTTCCCGATCCGTTCCCAGTCCAACATCGCCTCGATATGTTCTAGCGTCTTGTTCGTCCCAAGCCCTTCCGGCACAAAGGCGTCCACGAATGTTGGCAGACCGGTCTGCTGGTGCATGCTTCCCTCCATCCGAGCGCTGCCCTCTACTCTGCCCCGCCCGTCCAGTTTTGCAAAGGTCTCCGTTGAGAGAAGAGGCAAGACCTCCCGGCCCTACCCATGCTTGAGCCCGAGGGCGGGTTGCGCAAAGGTTTCCGGTGGGTGAGAGGGCGGCGGGGAGGGCGAGTCGCGACTCGCCCCTAGGGGAGGGAGGCCCCGCTGCGCGGCGCGGCTACGCAGCGGCGCCTAAGGGGTTGCGATGCGCCAGAGGTTGATCTCGGTGTTGGCGGCGGCGCCGAAGACGTAGAGCGCGCCGGCGTGACTGAAGCGCGCCGGTGGACCCGCGCCGGGGCCGAGCATCGGGCCCCGGCTTGTGGTGAGCGGACGTGCCGCTAGCCCAGGTGCTTGGAGAACCACGCGAGGGTGCGCTCCCAAGCGTCGTCAGCGGACGCCTTGTGGTAGCTGGGGCGGTCGTCGCAGAAGAAGCCGTGATTCGCGCCGGGGTAGATCTTGAAGTCGTGCTCCTTGCCCATCTCCGTGAGCAGGGCGTCGACCTCATTCACGTCCTCCGGCGGAGGGTTCTTGTCGAGCTCGCCGAAGCAGCCGAGGACGGGTGCCGTGAGCAGCTCGGAGTAACCGTGCGGCGACAGCGGCCGGCGGCTGTGCGTCTCGCGAGTTATCAGCCCGCCGGAGTAGTAGACCGCCGCCGCTTTGACGTCGCGGTTCAGGCAGGCGCAGAGCCAGGAGAGCGTTCCGCCCATGCAGTAGCCCGTGGTGGCGATCTTGGAGGCGTCGGCCTTGTCCAGCGTCTTGATGAAGTCGATCACGACGCGGAAGTCGGCGTTGGTCTGCACGTCGTTCATCCCCTGCATCAATGGCATGATCTTGGGGATTTCTTCGTAGCCGACGACGATGCCGGGGCCGTTGCGGTAGTACATGTCGGGCGAGACGGCGACGTAGCCTTCTCGGGCGAAGCGATTGGTGACGTCCTTGATGTGGCCGTTTACGCCAAAGGCCTCTATGAAGACGATGACGACGGGGTAGCCGCCGCCCGACGCGGGCTCGGCGACGTAGATGGGCATGACGCCGCCATCGCCGGCGGCGTCGACGGTCCGGGTCGTGATTTCCATGCTTGTGTCTCCTTGTTGCTTGCGGTAGGGCCGCGGCCTCGCGCCGCGGGCGGCGTCATCGTACACCACGCCGCCCCAGCCGTCCTATTCGCTTGGGGTGCGATTTATTAGGACAGGTTGAAGAGGGCGCCCACCATGCCCCCAAAGACGAGGTGGCGGACGAGCGAGGCTGCGGCGTACTCCGCGCCGAGGTTGCTCATGAAGAGGCCGGGGGGCTTCATGCGCCCCGCTTGGATCTCGCGGTGAACGTCGCCGAACGGGTCCATCGCGAGCATGACGAGCGCCCAGTGGACGACGCCGGCGAGCAGGCCGATCCACCAGTTCGGGCGCACGTCGAGGATGAGGAAGGCGAAGGCGTAGAGAAAGGCGAAGACGACGCCCATGCCGAAGTGCATGAGCGCCCCGTAGTAGGGAGCACGGTTGCGCGGCAGGCGCAGCATGCTCCCCAAGATGAGGGTGACGTCGGTGCGGGGCAGGCCCACCACGGGCAGGGCGTACATCACGACCGTCATGACGCCGGTGGCGGCGAGCCCGACCCAGACCGAGTCTCCAAGGTTCAGGTCCATGCCTCTCTCCGTGGGGGCCGGAGTCCCGCTACTCTAGCACGCGAGGGCTGGGGTGTGGCACGCGGCTTCGTCCTGGATTTCGGCTCCGCCAGAACCGGCAGATCCAACGCCGTATTCCCGCGCGTAGTACCGTTTGGACGCCGGGCTGGAAGCTGCGTGGATGGGGAGAATCCATGCTGAGATGTGGAGATAGCGGGGATAAGAGGGTAGTTGACGCGGCGTAGCCGAGGTTAGAGTATTGAGAGGCGCCCGTCGACGCCAAGGGCCCACGCGATGATGAAGAGACTTTCGCCACGTTTTGCCGCTCTCTTCGCCGCGATTGTCGCGGCGGCCCTCGTCATCTCGGCGTGTGGAAGCGACGACCCCGCGCCCGCGCCCACCCAACCCCCGGCGCAGCCGACGACGGCTCCCTCGCAACCGTCGCCGACGCCGCAGCCCCCTGCCACGGACCCGCCGCCCGCGGCCACCGCCACGGCCACGGAGGCTGCGATGGCGAAGACGCCCGAGGCCACCTCCGCGCCAGAGGCGACGGTTGCCGCGACCGCTAGGCCAATACCCACCGCGACGCGGGCTACCGAAGCCCCCAGCGAGCCGCCCGCCGACTTGGCGACCGACTTCACCCTGCTGAGCGCCAGCGGCGAGACTGTGTCCCTCTCCTCCTACCGAGGGCAGCAGGCGGTCATCCTCGTCTTCTCCCGAGGCTTGTGGTGAACCATCTGCCGTCAGCAGCTCGTGGAGCTGCAAGGTGAGTACGAATCGCTCCAGGCCGAAGGCATCGAGGTGCTGTCGGTCAGTACCGACGACGAGAGTTCCGCCGGCCTCGCGGACCGCTTGGGCTTCGAATACCCCATACTGTTCAACCCCGAGCACGACGTGATCGAGCAGTACGGGGTCTTTAACCTCCACGGCGACGGCTTTGCCGCGCACGCGGTCTTCGTCGTTGATCGGGACGGGGCGATTCGGTGGAAGCACATCAGTAGGACCACCTACGACACGCCGTCCACGGGGGATGTGATCGAGAGGGCGAGAGCGCTCTAGACGCCGCATGGGCCAGGGCTAGTTCGAGTCGAAGCCCTGGTCGATCTCCTTAAGGAAGCGCTCGATCTCGGGTGCCAGAAGGTTGGAGTATGGAGACTGCGCGTCGACACCGACGGCAATTAAGATGATCAAGAGACTTTCGCCACGTTTCGCCGCCCTTGCGGCAGCCGCTCTTTCGCTGGCGCTGATTGTCGCGGCGTGTGGAAGCGACGATCCTGCGCCCGCGCCCACCGAGCGCCCTGCCGCGCCGACGACGGCCCCGGCGACGCCGCAGCCCCCCGCAACCGACCCGCCGCCCGGGGCTACCGCTACGGCCACGGAGGCTGCGGTGGCGAAGACGCCCGAGGCAACCTCCGCGCCGGAGGCGACGGCGGCCGCAACGGCCAGGCCAATACCAACCGCGACACGGGCCGCAGCGCCAGAGGCGACGGCGGCGCCCGACACCCCCGAGCCTACTGCGGTGCCTACCACCGAGGCCCCCACAGCGACTGAACCGCCCGCGGCTACCGCCACGGCCACGGCGCCAGCGATGGAGAAGCCGACCGAGGCCGCCACGTCAGTTCCGGAGGCGACTGAGGTTCCGGCTCCGACCGCGGTGCCGGAGGCGACGGCTACGCCGGCCCCAACCGCACCGCCCACGGCGACTGAACCGCCCGCCGCCGAGCCGCCGCAGGACTTGGCGATCGACTTCTCCCTACCGAGTGCGAGCGGCGAGACGGTGACCCTCGCCTCCTACCGAGGGCAGCAGACGGTCATCCTCGTCTTCTCCCGAGGCTTGTGGTGAACTATCTGCCGTCAGCAGCTCGTGGAGCTGCAAGGTGAGTACGAATCGCTTCAGGCCGAAGGCATTGAGGTGCTGTCGGTCAGCACCGACGACGAGAGTTCCGCGGGCCTCGCGGACCGCTTGGGCTTCGAATACCCCATACTGTTCAACCCCGAGCATGACGTGATCGAGCAGTACGGGGTCTTTAACCTCCACGGCGACGGCTTTGCCGCGCACGCGGTCTTCCTCGTCGATCGCGATGGGGCGATTCGGTGGAAGCACATCAGTAGGACCACCTACGACACGCCGTCCACGGCGGATGTGATCGAGAGGGCGAAGGCGCTCTCGTAGGCGCGCGGCGCGCGTCCGGGGCTAGTTCGAGTCGAAGCCCTGGTCGATCTCTTTGAGGAAGCGCTCGATTTCCGGTGCCAGCGGGGCCTGCTCCGTTGTCTGCCGCGCCGCGGGCCTCGCGTCATAGTTCCGTTCGAGCTGCTGCACCACTTCCTTGAGGCGCGGGTTTGACTCCAACGCCTGGGAGACCTCGTCGTACTGGGTCTTGCCGCGCCGGTCGTCGATGAGCCGCTCGGGGAGGTCGTAGAGGAGGCGTAGCGATTCAAGGAGCCGCGCGGCGCCGCTGAAGTCCTCGTCCAACTGCACGTATTGGGGGAGGTGGACGATCATGCTCGCGGTCTCCATACCGTGGTCGGTGGCGAAGCGGTTGGCCACGTACATGATGGTGGTCGGGCCCTCGTAGGTGCTCTCTTCCACCTTGGCCTCCCGCGCCTGCCGCTGCGATTCCGGTCCCTGCACCGAGCCGGTCACCATGAGCGGGCGGGTATGGGGCACCGCGTCGTACATTGCTCCTACCAGGGAGTAGCGCGCCACGTTCATCGCCTGGAGGACCTCGGTTACGCCCTCGGCGAAGTCCTCGCCGAACGCATGGGGCTCCAGAAGGTGGAAGAGCAGGAGGTCGCGGGCGCCTTCCCGGCGGCAGGCGTAGATGAAGCTGTTGGGAATGGTGACGTCGCGGATGCCCTCGCGCATGGCGATCACGGGGCGGTAGCGGGTGAAGTCGTAGAAGTTCCCCGGCCGGGCCAGCTTCCCGACCTCGGCGGCGTCCAAGTGGCGCTCGAGCCGGGACAAGACGATGGTCCCGACACTGCCCACATCCACCCAGGGGCGGAGCATCACGAGGGCGTGGGGCGCCTCCAACTCGGGCAGCGGCTCCACCATTTCGAACGGTCCGATTCGCATCGGCCCATCTTGTCAGCCGCCGATGTGTATTGCAAGTTCGCCGGTATAATGCGCCCGCCGGCTCGCCGGCGGAGGAGGCGACGCATGGAAGTTAAGGGCATGGCCGTGGGGTTCATCGACGTGCCGCAAGAGCACACCGAGGCCTACAACTACTGGTACGACTTCGACCACTTGGCTGAGAATCTGGCGCTGCCGGAGATCTGCGGTGCGCGGCGCTACGTCGCCACCCCCGATTGCAAAGCGGTGCGCGACTGCCGCTTCCCGCCCCTCGATGGCGGGCAGGGGACGTACTTCACAAGCTACCTGATCAACACCGACGACCTCGATGCGGCGGGCGAGAGCTGGCATCGGCTTGGGGCCGACCTTCGGAAAAAGAGGCGCTTCTTCCGGTACGGCAACGTCCCCTACGGCGGCATCTACCGGCTGAAGAAGACGTTGCTCAGCCCGAGCGTGCCGCCCGTCGTCACGGAGGCGGGCCCCTGGCTGGGGCATCAGGGCGTCCTCGTCGTGCTCTCGCAGGTGCGCGACCCATCGATGCAGGACGCCGTCGAGGAGTGGTTCGAGCAGGTCCACGCCCCCGACGTGCTGGAGATTCCGGGCATGGCGTCGGGGATGCGCTTCTGGCGCTATGCTCCGGGGAAGGACGAGCCCGACGAGGGCTGGGCGCTCAACCTCTACCTGCTCGACGGCGATCCCGTCGAAGTGAAGAAGGAGATCAACCGCCGCATCCCTGGCTGGCTTGAACAGGGCCGCATGCCGAGCCCCGGCGGGGCCTCCGACGCGCAATTCCTCAGCGTCTATCGCTCCGTCGTTCCCACCAAGTACGACTTTCGGGTGGAGTAGCGTCCAGAAGCCGGTGGCCTCGCTGGCGTCCCTGCGCTAAGATAGCCTCTAACCTGAGATGGCGTGGGGGAGGGAGAGATGCGCGAATATGATGTTGTAATCAGGGGCGGAACCGTCGTCGATGGGACCAACGTGCCGCGGTTTCAGGCGGACGTTGGGATCAAGGACGGCCGCATCGTCCAGATCAGCGGACGGATCGGCGCCGGCGCGGCGCGGGAGATCGACGCGAGCGGGTGCATCGTCGCCCCCGGCGCTATCGACCTGCATACCCACTACGACGCACAACTGAACTGGGACCCCTACGCCACGCTCGACGGCTGGTTCGGGGTCACCACGGTCACCATCGGCCAGTGCGGCTTCGGCTTCGCGCCGGTGCGCCCCGACGACCGCGAGCTCTCGATGCGGATGATGAACCGCATCGAGGCGATCCCGCTCGAATCGATGCGATTGGGGCTGCGCTGGGACTGGGAGACGTACCCCGAGTATCTCGACAGCCTCGACCGGCAGGGGCTCGGCGTCAACGTCGCCTCGCTGTTCCCCTTCTCGCCCCTACGGGCTTACGTGATGGGGATGATGGAGTCGCGGCGGGCCACGTCGGCGACGCCGGAACAGGTGGCCCAGATCAAGCAACTCTTTCGCGAGGGGATGGAGGCGGGGTCGTTCGGCTTCGCGGTGGACAAGAACGAAGAGGACCGCAACGAGGACGGCGGCGCGATTCCGAGTCACAACATCTCGGACGAAGAGGCGCTGGCGCTGGCGGAGGTGCTGGGAGAGTTCGGCGTCGGCTTCTCGGGTTGGACGATCGGCATCTCGGATGAGCCGGAGCGGCAGCAAGACCTGCTCACGCGGATGCTCAAGCTCACCGGCCGGCCGATGCACATCGCGCTCGGCGTGAATGAGGACGCTGAGGACTGGGCGCGCGCCCGCCGAGCCGAGGGGCTCCCCGTGGTCCCCGAGCGGATGGGCATCTACGCTGAGTCGCGGTTCAGCCTGGCCGAGTTCAACCAGTTCGACTATATGCCGGCGTGGGCGCACGCCCTGGTGGGAACGCCCGAGGAACGGGCGGCGAAGCTGCGGGAGCCGCAGGTGCGCGAGGCGATGAAGGAGGCCGCGGCCATCCCCCTGCACGCGCGGACGAAGTGGGAGAACACCACGGTCCTCCAAGTGGAGCATGAGCGCAACTACAAGTACGAGGGACGCCGCATCCACGAGGTCGCCGCGGAGGAGGGCAAGCACCCCGTCGACTTCCTCGTCGACCTGGCGCTCGACGAGGGGCTGCTCACCGAGTTCAGCTTCAAGAATGATGGGCCGGAGAACAAGAAGCGCATTGACGCCGGTATCCGCGACCCGTACACCCACATCTCGGTGTCCGACGGCGGGGCGCACACCCGGTTCTCGACCCTCAGCCGCTGGCCGGTGGATTTCCTGTCGCATTGGATACGAGACCGGGAGGTCGTCTCGCTCGAGCGGGCGCACTACAAGATCAGCGCCTATCCCGCGTGGGTCGCCGGCTACAACAACCGCGGGGTCCTGCGCCCGGGCAAGGCCGCCGACATCATGATCTACGACCTCGACGAGCTGGGGCTGCTCTACGACGCCCCGGTCTACTCGAACGACTTCCCCGGCGGCGAGCGCCGTCTGGTCCAGATGCCGAAGGGCATCCGGTTCATCCTGGTGAGCGGCGCGGTGACGTTCGAGGAGAACGTCTGCACGAACGCGCTCCCCGGCAAGCTGCTGCGCAGCTACGAGGAGTGCCTGGGCTAGGAGCGACGGGGCCCGTCTTGGAGTCGGAAGCGCCCTCCTCGTTGCGGAGGGCGCAATCTCCCTTTACAATGGCCGATGGTGTTGAACGGGCTAGGGCATGGCGGCGCCGCGACGGCTAGGTATGCAGTCGTGGTTTTCTGCGCCCCGCGTAATCGCTCACACTGGAAAGAATTGTCTCAGACAGGATTGAGGGAGGAACGAAGATGAGATATATCTTAAGAAGGCTGGGCGCGGTCCTCGCCTTAGCGATGGTCGTGGCGCTGGTGGCCTCGGCTTGCAGCGGGGCGGAAGGACCGGCGGGGCCGGCGGGACCGGCGGGCCCAGCAGGACCGGCGGGCGCTCAGGGACCGGCGGGATCAGACGGATCAGACGGATCGGCAGGAGCTCAAGGGCCTCAAGGAGCTCAAGGGCCTCAAGGGCCGGCAGCGGGCGAGACTCCGATTCCCACGGCGACAGCCGTGCCGCCGACAGCCATGCCGGAGCCGACGGCGACGGCTATGCCGGCGCCGACCGCGACGCCCGTGCCGGAGCCCACGGAGGCGCCGGCGATGATGATGGAGGGTGAATACGGCGGCACGCTGACCTTCCCGCTGCTGTTCGACGCGGGCGACCTGAACCCGAAACTTTCGGGATACTTCTTCAACTACTCGTTCGGCGCCAACGTCTACAGCTCCATCGTCCGCTACAACTGGGAGCCGCCCCGTGACAAGGTGATCGGCAACCTGGCGGAGAGCTGGGACATCAACGCCGACGCCACGCAGTACACCTTCAACTTCCGCGAAGGCATCACGTGGCACGACGGCGAGCCGTTCCACGCGTCGGACGCGGCCTTCTCGCTGCAGCAGAACGCGGGCCGGTTCGCGGCGCAGCTCGAGAAGGTCTCCAGCTACGAGACGCCCGACGCGACGACACTGATCCTCAACCTAAGCAGGCCGAGCAGCTCCGTTCCCAGCCTGCTGGCGCACATGCGCTTCCCGGTATTCGCGGAGCGGCTCTTCCCCGGCGACGAAGGGGAGTTTACGGCAGAGATCAGCATTGGGACCGGCCCCTTCGTGCTGGCGGAGATCGACCGGGACGTCGAGTACGTGCTCGAGCGGAACCCGAACTACTTCCTTCCCGAGCTGCCCTTCTTGGACTCCGTTCGAGCGGTCGTCCAAGGCGACCACGCCACGCGGCTGGCGCTGTTCCGCGGCGGCCAGCTCGACGTGCTGGGCCCCTCGGCGACCATGGTCGACATAGAGACGGCCGACGACGTGGTGGCTTCGGTGGATGGCGCGGTGGCCACTGGCCATCCGTCCCTCGACCAGGTCGTAATCGTGGTGAACTCGGCGAAGCCCCCGTGGGACAACCTGCAACTGCGCCAGGCGCTGTTCCTCTCCATCAACCGCTGGGAGATCGCGGATGGCCTCCCGTTCATCTCGAAGCCTTCCGGCCCCCTCGTAGGGCCGCCGGGCTGGGGCCTCTCGGATGAGGAGTTGGCTAACTTCGTGCCCGGCTATAAGCGGGGCGACGGCTACGAAGCCGACCTCGAAATGGCGCGGGGACTCCTCGCTGCCGCTGGTTTCCCTGACGGCTTCGAGACGGAAGTGATCGGGTCGCAGACGGCGGCGTTGGAGACGAGCCTTGAGGTCATCGTCGACCACATGAGCCGCATCGGCATCACGGCCAGCCCGAGCAGCGGCGGCGTCCCGAGCGCGGACGACGTTGCGCGCAGGTCGGAGGGCGACTTCGAGCTCAACGTCCAGAGCGTGACCTTGAGCTTCCCCGACCCGGACGGCGCCGATCAGGCGGTCATACCCGGCTTGTTCACCAAGCTGGAGGACGCGGAGATCCAGCGGCTGTTCCAGGCGCAGGGCGCCGAAAGCAACCCCGGCAGGCGCGCCGATCTCGTGCGGCAGCTACAGATTCGGATGCTTGAGCAGGTGTCGATCATTCCGATCGGCTGGCAGGAGCTCTTCTGGCTGACGCAGGAGAACGTGCACAACCTCTACCCGCCGATGGCATGGTCGGACGCGACCTTCGACCACGTCTGGAAGGACGCCTAAGTCCTAAAGACAGAGGCGAATTATCCGGGCTGCAGGGGATTCCCCTGCAGCCCGGATCTCTTTTCGGGGCTCTCATAACCCTGGTGCGAGGGAGCGGGCGCCCACAAGGGGCGCCCCTACGGCAGGGCAGGCGACTGGCGCGCTTGGCTGTCCTGCCCGTTTTACCGCTTTGGGCCTATCTGCTACACTCCCGGCCCGCAGGCGGGCGGCCGACGGGGATCGTAGGGTCCAGCCCCCGCTTCCGAGGTCTTCCCAACCGGGTCCGGGACGCCCGGCTGACATGATATGAGAATCTACATCATCCGCCGCTTGCTCCTCGCGATACCGACCATCTTCGTTGTGTCGGTGGTCGTCTTCCTGCTGGTGCGCTACCTGCCCGGCGACGCGGCTCTGGTGAAGCTGAGCGAGGGCGGCCGCTCGGCCTATAGCCCCGAGCAGTATCAACGCGCTCGAGCGGAGTTGGGGCTGGACAAGAACCCATTCCAGCAGTATGGGGAATGGGTGGGCGGACTGCTGCAAGGGGACGGTGGCAACTCCCTCATCAGCAACGAGCCGGTCTTCAGCGAGATGAAGCGGACAATCCCGGTGACCGCTGAACTGGCGATCATCGCGATGATTCTCGGGCTGGCGATGTCGGTGCCGATCGGGGTGCTGAGCGCGGTGCGGCAGGACTCGGTCTGGGACTACGGAGGGCGGCTCTTTGCGACGGTCGGACTGGCCTCGCCGGAATTCCTGGCGGGCTCGATGCTGCTGCTGTCACTCTCTCTGGTATGGCAATGGGCGCCGCCGCTCGTCTACACGCCGTTCTTTGAAAACCCGGCGAGCAACTTGGCCCAATTCGCGTTCCCCGCGGTGATTCTCGCCTTCCACCAGTCGGCGATTCTGGTCCGGATGACGCGGTCGGCCATGCTGGAAGTGCTCCGGCAGGACTACATGCGCACCGCGTACGCAAAGGGGCTGCGGCCGGCGGTGTCGATCATGCGGCATGCGCTGCGCAACGCCCTCTTGCCCGTCATCACCATCGCGGGGATTCAGGCGGCGAACATGCTCGGCGGGTCGGTGATCGCGGAGTCGATCTTCAGCCTGCCGGGGATCGGCAAGCAGCTCGTGGACAGCCTCGAGGCCAGGGACTGGACGGTGGTGCAGACGGTGGTACTCCTGATCACCATCGTCATTCTGCTCCTGAATATCGTGCTCGACGTGCTCTATGCTTGGTTCGACCCCAGGATCCGGTACCAGTAGAGCGGCGAGGACTCGAAGGCCAGTGAACGAACAGGCAGCGGTAAACGCGAGGGGGCCGGCCCAGTTCGTGGTCCGGTTCGCCAAAGGTACCGTCAGATTCGCCCGCCAGAAACCGTTGGGGGCGATGGGATCGGCTGTCGTCGTCGGCCTGCTGGTGATCGCGATCTTCGACCCGTGGATAGCTACCTTCCCCACGCTGGAGACACACCTGACCGACCGGAACCAGGGGCCGAGCGCTACCTACTTCTTCGGCACCGACAACCTGGGGCGCGACGTGTTCAGCCGCTTGGTCTCGGCGACGAAGTCGGCGCTGTTCGTCTCCATCTTGTCGGTGGTGATCGGTGTGTCGCTGGGGAGTGTGTTTGGGCTGGTGAGCGCCTTCTTCGGGGGCGCGGTCGACTTGTCCGTGCAACGTGTCATGGACGGCCTGCTGGCGCTCCCCGCGCTGATCATGGCGATGGCCTTGGCGGCCGCCCTCCATGGGCGTGCCGACGTGAACCTCGCGCTGGTCATCGCGATCGCCGTCATCAACGTGCCCGTCGCGAACCGGCTGGTTCGGGCGACGGTCCTCAGTATCAAGGAAGAGGTCTACATCGAGGCGGCCAATGCGCTGGGCGCCTCGCCGCTGCGGATCATGGTGCGGCACATCACGCCGAACACGCTGGCGCCGATTCTCGTGTTGATGACGAACCAGTTCGCCTGGGCGATCATCGTGGCGGCGTCGTTGGCCTTCCTCGGGCTCGGGCCCAGGGAACCGACACCGACGTGGGGCCTGATGCTGACCGACGGCATCGAGAACGCCGAGAGGAGCTTCTGGCCGCCCGTGGTCACCGGGCTGGTGATCTTCATCACCATTCTGAGCTTTATCATGATCGGCGACGCGATCCGCGACCTCATGGACCCCAGGCTACGAGGGGGCACCGCCGGCCCCGGCGGGCAGACGCAACAGCAGTAAAGGGCTGTGGCGCGCCGGCCTAGCCGCTAGTCGAGGTTGAAGACCCGGACGCAGTTGGCGCCGGCGATCTTGGCCTTCAGTTCCACCAAGACGGTACCCCCTGAATAACTGAGCGTCGCTGGCGTGTCTCGACTACCATTCTGTCGCCGACCGAATAAACACGCCGAATGGGAGCTCTCGATACCACACTTCCCAGATAGCGGCCATTCTTCTGGAACCAGCGCAGGCGCTTCTTCTCAATCAATCCAAAGCCGGTCTGCGCAATGATCAAATCGCCCCCGTCGAAAGTATCAACTAGGGCATGGAGCGACTCATTGTGTAGCACGTAGAGTCTCGTATCCGTCAGAAGATAAAGATAATCTCCTGTGTCGACGATGCGCCGAGGTGGGCTGCCGATGTCATACGCTCGAACGCCGCGCCCGTTGTGATCGACCAACACAACACGACCAGAGTAGCCAGCAAGGTAGGCTGAGTTCGAGTTCGCCGCGAAGCTGGCGGCGTATATCCAATCGGCCGCATGGACCTCGCTTATTTCCATGGCCGTGGTCATGGAGAACTTGAGGCCTTTGACTTCGAACTCCGAACGCTTGATGTCGCCGACGTATCTTGTTTCCATATAGGCGGGGAGAGCACCCACGTCGATTCCGGTAAGTATTTCCGATGCGAGGTTAATCGACTTCATCTTTTCTTCTGACTGGGAATCTCCGGGATGGAGATCAGGGTGATACTGCTTGGCAAGTTCCCGGTAACGTCGCCGAACCTCTTCGGGTGTGACCGGTCGGGACAATCCCAAGGTGGCAAGCGCCTTTTCGACGTCGTCGCTCGTCCCAGTATTGCTGCTCGGAGATACAACTCGGGTCCACCCCTCCTTGAGGGGCAGCTTGGCCCCCCAGATCCCCTCACCCTGCACGTCGACGCACCACGCCTCGTCCACGGCGGTGAAGAGATATCGTTCCGCCGTCGGTGACAGTGCAACACACCGGATATGGTTCTTGAGTTGGTCGTCTGGTATCTCGAACCGTTTTTGCATCGCTTGGACTTCGGGAGCCTTGTCCAGCGCAGTCTCGAAGAGAATCGCAAGAGCATCGTCGTAGGCATGGACGACGCAGTTCTTCGACATGGCGATCAAGCCCTTCCCTAAGGGGTGTATTCCTAGGCGATAGGCGCCATGGCGCAATGCTGCCTTGGCAGCCAAACTCCCCGTTCTGCCATAGCGCAAGGCGGATGCTGGAATACTACCCAGGCCTTCGGCCTTTCCTAGGTCGTCGATCATCCATAGACCCGAATCGTTGGGATAAAGCTGGCGGAAGGTAGGATCGGGGCGTGCTTCGGCCGGTATCGGCTCGATTGCCTCAATTCGCCAACCTGCGTCACGAACTTCGAAGTGATCGGCTGCTTCCGGAACCTTCGCCCGTTCACGGCTAGTTTGCTTCTCTTCCCACCGCAGCGGCGCGCGTGGTAAGGGCACGTAACTGAGAGACGAAATGTCTATCTCGATGGCCGTCGGTGGGTTCGTGTCAGTGCGATGTGACCTGACAGTCTCCGCCGGGGGCAGTATTGGAACGTCCGCCGATCCGATAGAGACGAGCCTGTATGTGCGGCCTTCCCTGACCCGCATAATCCGCCCAGCCTTTTCAAAAAAGGCGATCAGATTCGCAACTCGATGTCCGTCACTTTCGCCAACGAGTCCCTTGACGTCAGTTTGCAAGCAGTGCGGATGCGACTCCACTGCCTCCTGAATCGCTTGGAACAGCCGCAAGTCGTACTGATGCTCTTCGACCTTCTCTGTCCATCGTTCAAGTTCTGGAATGCCCTTCACGATGTCATGCATGCGTGAGAGGCCATCGCCATCACCGAGGAGGGCGAGAACCTTTCCACCCTGCTGCAGAGAAGGAATCGACGGGATATCGAAAGAGCCGTACTGCTGGCGAGTTTCCTTGACCCACTCGGGGATGTAGGCAAGATTCTCGTGAATTAGGCGGGCGGCACTCTCGAAATCGCGCCGAGAAATAGCAGCCTGCATCCGAGACATCGAGTCAAAGTAGGAATCACTGACCTCGGCTCTACGCAGGCGAGGCAGGGTGCCGGACTCGACTTGGGGGTCGTCGTCTCGTTGGCCCCGACCACCCTTGTCGCCGCTTCCGAAGAGATGCTTGATGAATTGACGCATCTCAACCTTTGGATTTTGCGGCGCGCGCCGGCCTAGCCGCTAGTCGAGGTTGAAGACCCGGACGCAGTTGGCGCCGGCGATCTTGGCCTTCTCTTCCTCGGTGCAGTCGGCGAGGATCTCTTCGAGGATTTCCTGACTGCGGGGGAAGGTGGCTTCCTGGTGGGGGTAGTCGGAGCCCCACATCAGGTTGTCGACGCCGATGAGCCCGCGCAACTCGATGCCCCGGGCGTCTTCCTGGAAGCTCAGGAAGACGTTGCGGTGGAAGTAGTCGCTGGGCAGCATGTCTTCGCCGAAGCGGTGCCACGACGCGCGCCGTGCCTTTTGGGTGTAGACGTAATCGAGGCGGTCGAGGAAGAAGGCGGCCCACTCGAGCTCGTGCTCGACGGAGCCCACCTGGAGCTTGGGGAAGCGCTCGAAGACGCCGCTGTAGATCATGTCGCCGAGCGCGACGCGGACGTAGAAGTCGGCGTTGCAGAACAACGAAGCCTTGGTGTCGTCGCGGCGAGGCGCGTCGCGGTGAGAGGCGACGTGAAGCGAGAGCGGTATACCCAAGTCCTGCGCCGCGGCCCAAAACGGATCGTAGATGGGGGACTCGTAGGGCCGGTCGTCCGCCGGCGCCACGGGGATCATCACGCCGACAAGGCCGAGCTTGGCGCAGCGCTCCATCTCCGCGATCGACTCGTCGATGTCCTCCAAGAGGAGCATGCCGATGCCCTTCAGGCGGTCGGGAGCGGCGCCGCAGAAGTCGGCGGTCCAGTCGTTGTAGGCGCGGAAGAGGGCGGCGGTGAAGAGGGGGTCGGGCATCCGGTAGAGAAGGAGGCCCACCGTGGGGTAGAGCACGTTGACGTCGATGCCGTCGATGTCCATGTCCTTGACCTGCGCATCGGGCAGGTAGGCGCCGGGAAGCACGTTCTCCCACACGTCCTCCATGGTCACACCGTCGGGATTATCGAAGCGGCGGCCGGGCTGCGTCCCGCCGCCAAGGCTGACCAGGTCCTCGCCGTCGCAGTGGAACCGGTCGCCGCTGGGGTCGCGCACCAAGTGCGGGGCGCGGTCGCGGTACTCCGGCTCGACGCGGTCGACCCAGAGATCGGGCGGCTCGAAGACGTGGTTGTCCGACGAGATGATCCGGTAGCCGGGCATGGCGTACTCCTCTGTGCCTCAGTTAGTTCTGGAAGCCGAAGAAGCGGGCGGTGTTGGCGAAGGTTATCTTGTGGATCTCTTCTTGGGAAGCGTCGGAGAAGATGTCTCTAATGACGCGCTGCGATTCGGGCCAGGTGCACTCGGTGTGCGGGTAGTCCGAGCCCCAGACGAGGTTGTCGACGCCGATCAGGTTGCGCGTGGTGACCGCCGTCCGGTCGTCCTGGAAACTGACGACGATGTTGCGGTGGAAGAAGTCGCTGGGCGCCATGTCCGACTTGAACCGGCCCCATGAGGTCTTGCGGTCGTGGTAGCGCAGGTCCATGCGGAAGAGCCAGTGCCCCGCCCAGCCGGCCTGATTTTCCACGCTGGCTACTTTGAGGCGGGGGAAGCGCTCGAAGACGCCCGACATGATCATCGCGCTCAACGAGCGCCGGATCCAATGGTCGCCGTTGGGATAGACGAGGTCGAGCGGCTCGTAGGGGTCGTCCGAGGTGTAGTGGTCCATGGGAATGCCGTCGCGCGTGGTGCGGTTCGACCCGGAATGCAGGCAGAGGGGGATGTCCATCTCTTGGGCCGCGGCCCAGAAGGGGTCGTAGTCGTGCATGAAGTACTGGCGCTCGTGCGCGGGGTGGACGGTGATGATGGCGGCGCTGAGGCCGAGCTTCTTGGCGCGCGTCAATTCGGCCACGCCTTCGGCGATGTCATCGAGGTTGATCATGGCGGCGCCCTTGAGGGCATCGGGATAGGGCTTGCAGAACTCAGCGGCCCAATCGTTGTAGGTGTGGCAGATGGCGTTCAGGAGCTCGGGGTCGGGGGTCATCCAGATGCCGCCGACGCCCTTGGTGGGAAAGATCACCGCACCCTCGACGCCCTCGATGGCCATGTCCTCGATTGCCGCGTCGGGATCATAGGCGCCCTTGCGCACAGCCTCCCAGCGGTCGTCCACGCTGATCTCGTGGGGGCGCTCGGCGGTGTAGCGCTCGCCGGGATGCGTCGCGTTCCCCACGGAGCCCACGGAGAGGCCGTCGGCGACGACCCAATAGTCGGCATCCTCACGCCGCTCGATCCGGGGCGCATGGTCGCGGAACTTCGGCTCTATTCGGGTTGTCCAGAGATCCGGCGGCTCGACGATATGGTTGTCGGCCGAGAGTAGTCTCAACATCGTCTGTGTCTGCGTCTGCGTCATCCCTTGCCTCCTCCTCAGACCGCGCTGGGCGCAGTTCATCCGCATTCTAGCCTGAATCCGCATGGCGCGCCAAGGCAGCGCGCGTGGCCAGACCACACGCTGTGTTAGACTCGGCCCGTTCCGTCGGCGTCAGGCGCTTATATTGTGTGGGAGTGAGGGGGAGCGAGGACATGCCGAAATACCTGTTCCAAATGTCCTACACGGCGGGCGGAGCCGAGGGTCTGCGCAGGGAAGGCGGCGCCGTCACCATGAAGACGACGGTGCTGATCGACCCCGAGCCCGTGGACGCCGCGGTGAAGCGGACCGTCAACTACAGACCTCCGGGGGCCTAGCGCCTGCCGAGGCTGCGTTCGTGTCCTTGGGCGGGGCCGCGTCTGCGGACCGCGCGCCCAGCGCGCCCGCGGCGCTCGGATTGGTATTGATGGAAGGGAATGACCGATGGATTCCTTAACGGATTCCGGCCTTCAATCCGGCTTCGTGCTGGCCGTCGTTATCGGCGCCGTGCTGCTTGCCAGGTACTTGGGCGGCAGCGCAGGCTTGGCGGAAAGGGTTGCCCAGGTCGCGCTTGGGCTTGCCCTGATGATGCTCGTCTTTAGCGCGACGACGGCGTTCCACGGTCTGCCGGCTATCCCCGCCGGGGAGCTCGAGGCCGCGTTTGACTCGGAATCGCAGTTCTTTGATAGGGCCGCCGAGTCGAGCCAACGCTCTTCGGAAGTTGGCACGATACACATCGGGTTAGGCATCTTGTTCGTGGCGCTGGGCGTTGTCCTCGTCCGGAGGTTGAGTGTGATCACACCTCCGCTCCTGTTGGGTGGTGTCCTGCTCATCTTGTTTGGCGCCCCCACGGCGTCCGAAGGGGGGCTAGGCCAGGTCGAATCGCTGCTCGGCATGTTCGGCCCGGTCCTGGGAGCGGTAGGCGACGCCGGAGACGGACGCGAAATCGCCCGCTTCGTGGTGCTGCTGGTGGGCGTCCTTTTGTTGATGGGGCTCCTCTATTCACGCCGGGAGCGTGGGCCGTCTGACGGCGCCACCGAAGCGCCTGCCGCCGAGGAGCCCGGCGGCGCCGGAGAACCTGACTAAGGCCGAGCCGGGGGTGGGCTGATGACTTCCGACGAGGGCCGGGACATGACGGAGATGTTCGTCGAGGCGGCCGCGACCCACGGGTTGTCCGACCTCGATTTCAGCGCGCCGGAGAGCAGGTACGCCGCGGTGGATGGCGTGCGGTTCCACTACGTGGACTGGCACGGCGAGGGAACGCCCGTCCTCTTCCTCCACGGCGGCTATCAGACCTGCCGGACGTGGGACATGGTGTGCGCCCAAGTGCGGGACCGCTACCGCTGCTACGCTCTGGACGAGCGCAACCACGGCGACAGCGAGACGCATCACTCGAACGACATGGGCCCCGCGGCCCAGGCCGCCGACATCCGGGGCGTCGTCGAGGCCATCGGCCTCGACCGGTACATCGTCGTTGGCATGTCGATGGGCGGGTTGAATGGCATCGCGTACGCGGCGCGCTATCCCGAGGGCCTGGCGGCGATGGTGCTGGTGGACGTCGGCCCCACGGTACGCAAGGCCGGCGGCCAACAGATCACCGACTTCAGCAAGCCGCGCCCGTTCCCATCGTTCGAGGCGGCGGTCGAGGAGGCGGTGCGCTTCAACCCGCTGCGGCCCAGGGCGCACCTGGAATACAGCTTGGTGCATTCCCTGCGGCGGGAGACGGACGGCTCGTGGGTCTGGAAGCACCGCTTCCCCGAAGACCGGATCATGCCCCGCGAGGTCGAGCAGGACGGGGCCGTCGACCGGCCGGAGATGTGGGGCGACGTGGCCCAGATCGCCTGCCCGACGCTGGTCATGCGCGGCGGCGAGAGCCGCGTCTTCTTCGAGGAGGACGCGGAGAAGCTGGCGCAGGCACTGGCGAAAGCGTCGCGGATCACCATCCCCGGCGCGGGACACACGGTACAGGGCGACAGGCCGAAACAGTTCGTCGCGGCGCTCGACGCGTTCCTTGCCGACGTTCTCTGACCCGCCGTGCTCGTTGAATGTGGCGCCGAACATGGCGCCCGCGCGCGTTGCGGGGTATAGTCCCTTACAGCCCTTGGCGCTTCGCGCCGGAAAAGGAGCCCGCTCGTGGCATTCACCGACATCACCGTAGAGAAGCGCGACAACATCGCCACGCTCAGAATCAACCGTCCCGAGAAGCTGAACGCCTTTCGCCATCAGACCAACCAGGAGGTGCTGCAAGCCCTCGACGAAATCGAGAACGACGACGGAGTCTCCGTCGTCATCCTCACGGGGTCGGGCCGCGCCTTCTGCACCGGCCACGACATGAACGACCCGCCGGAGCCGCACGAAGCCCGGATCGGCTGGCACGCGCGGGGCCGCGACTACGGAAGGATCTGCTTCAAGCTGATTCACTTGCGGCAGCCCGTCGTCGCCGCGATCAACGGCTGGTGCGCCGCGGGCGGCGTCGGCATCGCGTTGGCGTGCGACATCTTGATGTGCTCCGACGACGCCCAGTTCTACATACCGCAGCTCGCCTACGGCTATCCCAGCATGCCCGGCATCGGCGCGCTCTTCATGATGTACACGTCGATGGCGTGGACCAAGGACATGATCCTGCGCCGGCGCAAGATCGACGCCGCCACGGCGGAGCGGATCGGCTTGGTGAGCCAGATCGTCCCGCGGGACGACCTCGAGGCCGAGGCGTGGAAGGCCGCCGTCGAGCTCGCCGAGGTGCCCGCCGACATCATGACGATGCAGCGCGAGATGATGAACAAGATCTGGCTGAACGTCACCGGCATCGAGGCCGCCATGCGCGCGGGGCGCCACACCGCGATCGCGGGGCACAGCCTCCCCGATTGGGAGGAACGCGAGGCGAACTGGAAGACGATCAAACGCTAGGACCGGCGGGGCGGCGTTCGCCCCGGCGCGCTATTCGCAACGAGCAGAGGAGGCCGAATTGAGCTTGCAAGGAAAGACGGCGCTGGTGACGGGATCGAGCCGCAACATCGGGAAGGCGATTGCGCTGGGCTTCGCCAAGGAGGGCGCGAACGTCGTGGTGAACGCGGTGTCGCGCATGGACGACGCGCGGGCCGTGGCGGAGGAGGCCGAGCGCGAGCACGGCGTCAAGGCGCTGGCCATTCAGGCCGACGTGTCGGACGGCGCGCAGGTCGCCGCGATGATCGAGCAGGCGAACGCCGCCTTCGGGGGCGTCGACATCCTGGTCAACAATCCGAAGTGGAACCCACAGCGCTCCTTCGTCGACATGCCCTACGAGGACTGGCGCAAGGCGCTCGGCGTAATGCTCGACGGCGCCTTCTTCTGCATCCAAGGCGTGCTGCCGCACATGATCGAAAAAGGCTCGGGGCGCATCATTAACATCAGTGCGGGCGGCGCCTACTCCGGCGGCCCCAGGCAGGCGCACTACTTCACCGCCAAGATGGGCCTTCGCGGTCTCACGCGGGGCTTGGCGATGGAGTACGCCGCCAACGGGGTGCTGGTGAACGAGGTGGCACCCGGCGTCATCGATACGGAGCGCGACGGCCCGCCGCTGGACATGGCGGCCTTTGCCAAGACGATCCCCGTGGGCTACGTGGGGCAGACCAGCGACATCGCGGGCGTCTGCGTCCTGCTCGCGGGCGACGGCGGCAAGTTCATCACCGGTCAGATCATCCACGTGAACGGCGGCCGCGGCATGTACTAGCCGCCGGGACCGGCGGCGCGCGGGCGTAGCATGAGAACAGGTTGAGGGTAGGCGTATGAGCGGACCACTGGACGGCGTACGCGTCGTTGACTTTACCCACTTCATGGCGGGGCCGGTCTCGACGCTGTTACTGAACGACCTCGGCGCGGAGATCATCAAGGTCGAACCGCTGCACGGGGAGGCGGGGCGCCGGGGCGGCGCCCGGCCCGTGCCCAACGGCGAGGGTCTAACCTTCCAAGTCCACAACCGGGGCAAGAAGTCGATGACCGTCGACCTCAACAAGGCCGAGGGCCGCGAGGTCGTCGCCGACCTCATCCGCGTCTCCGACGTGGTCGTGGAGAACTTCCGCGTCGGCGCGATCGGCAAGCTCGGCTTCGGCTACGAGCAGGTGTCGAAGATCAACCCGACCATTGTCATGGCCTCGATCTCAGGCTTCGGGCATGACAGTCCCTACGCGAGCTGGCCGTCGGTCGACTTCGTGCCGCAGGCGATGAGCGGCCTGATGGACCTCAACGGCCAGCCCGGCGACCCTCCGACGAAGTACGGGGTCGAGATGGCCGATTACGCCGGCGGCATCTTCGGCGCGCTCAGCGTCTGCGGAGCGCTCTACAAGCGGTCGGTGACGGGCCAGGGCGAGTACATCGACCTCGGCATGCACGACACGATGACCTTCCAATTGAACTATCACGCGATCCGCTATCAGTACGCCGGCCTGGAGTACGGCCGCATCGGCAACCGCACCGCGGGGAGCGGGATCTCCGGGTCCTATCCCTGCAAGGACGGCCACGTGGCGATCGCCAGCGGCGGCGACATACGGTGGAAGGCGTTCACGGAGATGCTGGGCCGTCCCGAGATGGGCGAAGACCCCCGTTTCCAGAAGACCGCCGACCGCTGGGACTACCACGACGAAATCGATGAGGCGATCCGCGCGTGGACGAAACAGCACACCGTCGCCGAGGCGATGGAGGCCCTCCACGCCCACGACCAGATCGCGGGCCCCGTCTACTCGCTACCCCAGGTCTTCGACGATGAGAACGTCAAGTACCGCAAGATGCTCGTGGAGCTAGAGCACCCCATCCAGGGGAAGCTCGTGGCGCCGGGCAACGTGTTCAAGATGCGCAACTCGAAGCCGCGCCAGGTGGACACGCCGGGGCCGATGCTCGCCGAGCACAACGGCTACGTGATGATCGAGCTCTTGGGCTATTCCTCGAAGCGGCTGTGGGACCTCGAAGAGAACGAGGTGGTGCACCCGAAGCAGGCCGCGGCGCTCGCCGTCGACTAGCCGCTCCGCCACCTTCCCCGGCGGCGGCCCTGCGTAACTCGTCAGAGGAGGAAGGGCGCCACCCTCCGGCTGCCTCTAAGCATCCGCCGTTGAGGGCATCGCGCTTCGTCTACCCTAGCGCGCCCCGCCTCCCCCCGCCCTCACCCCAACCCTCTCCCGGCGGGAGAGGGGGCAAACCCGCCCTGCTTCCACCCCCACACTTCCAAGGCTGGGTTGTGCAAAGGTCTCCAGAGGGCGCGGGCCGGAGGGGAGGGCCTTGACGCTAGGCGATGGCGGCGAGGAAGGTCTCGGACGAGATGACCCTGGAGTGCATGGTGAGCACCTTGGTCATGAGCACGCGCTGGACTTCTTCGTCGCGGTCGGCGCAGCAGTCCTCGATGACGTATTGGTCGTAGTCGAGGTCCACGCCCCAGCGCACCGCGGAGAGCACCTGCCCGCTGGTGCTGATGCCGAACATGGCGAGCTGGCCGATGTCGCGGGAGTGGAGGATGAGGTCGAGGGCGGTGCCGGAGAAGATGCCGGCGCGCTGACGGTCGATGACGATGTCGCCGGGCTGGGGCGCGACGTCGGGGTGGACGTTCGTGTCGTCGGTGCCGCGCCGGAAGCGGCCGCCGGCGCGGAAGTTGTTCAGGCTCCAGTTCCTTGGGTGGACGACGGGGTAGTCGTCCTCGAAGGCGAGCGTTCCGTAGATGATGGTGACGCCGGCGTCGCGCGCCGCCTTCACCACGGGGACGGCATTGGCGAGCGCCGCCCGGCGCGGGTCGTCGCTGACGATGCCGACGAGGTAGTCCAGCACGAGCAGTGCGGTGTGCTTGGGGTCGATGGTGATGTCCGCCATGTTGTGGCTCCTTCGGTGTTGGGAATGTGTCCTTGGTCGTGCCGCCCGCGCGGCGCGCGGGCTAGCCTCGAAGCAACGATCCCGGGCCCGCGTCCGGGGTGACGCCGAGCCGTTTGAGGCAGGCCCACATCGTGATTTGGTTTGCTCCGAAGACCGGCTTACCCAGATCGTCCTCCAGGACGTCGAGCACTGGAGATGATAACCAATTGGTGCCGCTAATGAACAGGGCTTCGGCGTCGGGGTGGTCCGCCTTGCGCGCGGCCTCGTAGGCGGACTCCGGGGGAAGGTCGCCGATGACGTAGCCGGTCGGGGCGCCCACCGAGTAGTCGTTAACCACCGCGAGGTCCGGCGCGGCCTCCGCCAAGTAGTCGGTCTCGATCGGAGTTAGCTTCGCGCTGTAGGGCGCGGCGATGGCGATGCTCTTGATGTCCAGGGCCTCTATGACCTCGAGGAGGGCGAGCGAGGTGGTGACGGCGGGACAGCCCGCCGCCTCCTCCATCATGCGCACGAGCCCGCGGTCGTAGGCCGCGCCGTCGATCATCGACCCCAGGGTATGGGCGAAGGCGACGACGTTGGGGCGTACCGGCTTGAGGCCCGCGGTGGCGCGCTCAAGGTCGTCGTTGGTCGACCTGAGCACCTCCCGGGTCAGTTCCTTGGGCTCGCCGGTGCGGTACATGCGGCTGGCGTGGACGGTGACTCCCTCGGGGGCCATCGCGTTGAACTCGATCTCGCAGATCGTGTTCGGCGGCGAGACGACGATGCCGATGCGTCCGCGCCAGCCGTTCATTTCGGTGCGCTTTTCCCCGCGTCCTTCTGGATGAGGAAGGTGTGGAGGCCCTTTGCGACGAGGCGGCCCGACTCCTCATCCTTCACTTCCATGTCGCCGAGGGCGATCCGCCCGCCGCGGCGGATGATGCGGCCCTCGCCGATCAGGGTGTGGCCGGGCAGGCCGGGGCTGAGGTAGTTCACCTTGAGCTCGATGGAGGAGAAGAGCTCATCGTCGTTGAGGACGGTAAGGAGGGCCTGGGCCGAGCAGGCGTCGGCGATGGTGGCGACGATCCCGCCGTGCGCCGTCATCGCGCTCTGGAGGTGGTGCTCGCCGACCGGCATCCGCAGACGGGCGTAGCCCTCCTCGGCGTGGTCGAACTCGATGCCCAAGTGCTGGGAGTAGCCCTGCTTGTCGAAGCGAGCGTGCTGTTCCGCGGGGTCCATTGGCATAGAAGTCGGGCTCCTAGTGTTTGATGTCGACGTCGCGCGTCTGGTTCTTCCAGTCCGCCTCGGTCTCTTCCCAGTCGGGGAGCGAGTGACCGGCGATGGCGGTGTCGCGGCCCGTGATGAGCGACAGGTAGGCCCCCCGCTGCGCCATCCAGACACGGTTCATCATTTCCCGCTGCATCGCCATGATGTCGGGGGGGACCTCGGCCATCTTGGAGGCGACGGACCAGGCCTCTTCGGAGAGGCGGTCGTTGGGGACGACGCGGCTGACGATGCCCAGGCGCAGGGCATCCTGTGCGTCGACGTTGCGGCGGCCGAGGATGATGTCCTTGATAATGGCGGGCGAGGTGTAAAGGTGGAGCAGCGCCCCGACGCCGGGGAGGCTGGGGTAGCCGAACTTGATCTGCGGGTTGTAGAACCGCGCTTCCTCGCCGGCGATGAGGATGTCGCAGCAGAGGGCGAAGCCGAAGCCGCCGGCGGCGCACCAGCCGTTGATCGCGGCGACCAACGGCTGACGAAGCTGGAGCAGCACCTCGCAGATGTCGGAATACTTGCGCCCGCCCGCGTGGCGGCTGAGGCGGAGCTCCGGGGGCTGGGGGGCCTCGCCCATGTCGTGGCCGGTGCAGAAGCCGCGTCCGTTGGCGGCGAGGATCACCGAGTGGACATCCTCGTCCTCGTTGATGTCGGCCAACGCCTCCAACATCTCGTGGTAGGTGTGGCGGCGGAAGGCGTTGAGCCGCTCGGGGCGGTTGAACGTGATCGTGGCGACGTGGTCGCGCTTCTCCACGATTAAATCGACGTAGTCCATGAGGTCCTCACCATGCCTTCGCGCTTGCGCCACGGGGCGCCCTCGCTGCCCTTGACGCCATCATTGAAGGCCTTCCTAGCATACCCTATTCCCGCGCGTAAGGGTTTACGAAGGCGGGGCGCTCAGCGCGAATTCGTCCTGGTAGTCCTGGTATTTGGCGTAGTCGATGATCTCGTAGAGGTGCTGCCGCGTCAGCATTTGGTCGAGGTGCGCCTTCTGCGTGCCCGACTCGCGGAGCGCCTTGAAGAATTCGAGGACGGCGTGGTTGGCGATGCGCAGGGCGGAGACGGGGAAGATCACGATCTTGAACCCCCACGCCTCGAATTGGCCGGCGCTGATGTAGGGCGTCTTCCCGAAGTCCGTCATGTTGGCGAGGAGGGGGATGTCGATGGCCTCCGCCACGGCGAGGAACTCCTCCTCCGATTGGAGCGCCTCGGGGAAGATGATGTCGGCGCCGGCGTCGACGTAGCGCTTCATGCGCTCGATGGCGGGGCCGAGCCCCTCGACGGCCTTGGCGTCGCAGCGGGCGATGATGCGGAAGTTGGGGTCGGACCGCGCCTCGAGGGCGGCGCGCACCTTGCCGATCATTTCGTCGGTGGGGACGAGGGTCTTACCGTCGAGATGGCCGCAACGCTTGGGGAACTCCTGGTCCTCGATGTGGACGGCCGCCGCTCCCGATCGTTCGAGCTCGTGGACGTAGCGCATCGCGTTCAGGGCGCTGCCGTGGCCGGTGTCGCCGTCGACGATGAGCGGTATGCCGGGCGCGGCGTCGTTGATATACCGCACCGCCTTCGCCATCTCGGTAAGCGTGACCATGCCTACGTCGGGCAAGCCGGTCAGGGCCGTCGAGATTCCGCTGCCGCTGACGTAGAACGCCTCGAACCCAGCCTCGCCGGCCAGCTTCGCGGTGATGGCGTCGTGGGTGCCCGGCGCGGTGATAATGCCGTCCCGTTCCAACAGCTCGGTGAGTCGTGCGGGGCCGTTCATCAGGGGCTTCCTTTCGCGCGTCCATAGAAGGACGGCTTTGGCAGATCAGCCTCGATTATAGAGCGCCGGGCTGCAAAGCGCCGGTACGCGGCTTATGATGCGCGGGAGGCATTGAGGAAGCCTATGGGACGCATAACCCAATTTCTAACCCGCCGGCCCCGCCTCGGACTCCGGGCATGGGCCGGCATCGCTGCGGCGATCGTCGTCTTGGCCGTGGGCTACCTGCTGGTGGCCTTCCTCATCGCACGGGGGACGACGGCCGCGGATCGCGAACCGCACGAGGGCGACCCCGGCGACTTCGGCCTGACGTTCGAGGAGGTGCGGTTCAAGCCCCGGGGCGACGACCTAGCGCTGGAGGGTTGGTACGTCCCCGGAGCGCCCGGCGAGCCGGTGGTCCTCTTCGTGCACGGTCAGGGATCGCAGCGGACGGGGGACGACATCCTGCCCCTCGCCGCCGATTTCGCCTCGCGCGGCTATGGCGCGCTGATGTTCGACCTGCGGGCGCACGGGACCTCGGAGGGCGACCGCGCCTCGGGCGGCTTCTTCGAGCAGCGTGACGTGCTCGGCGCCCTCGACTACCTCCAAGTGCGGGGCGTTCCGCCGGAGCGCGTCGGCGTGCTCGCCTTTTCGATGGGCGCCGCTGCCGCGGTCTTGGCCGCCGAGCAGGAGCCCGCGTTCCAGGCGCTGGCTCTCGACAGCCCCTACGCCAAGGTCGGCGATCTCGTCGCCAATGAGGCGGCGATGAAGACTCCCTTCCCTCGTTGGCTCATTCCCGCCTTCATCCCGCCCGCGCGCATCATGGCGAAGTGGTTCTATGGCATCGACCTCGGCCGCATGATCCCCGAGGAGTCCGTCGCCACGCTCGACTATCCCATCCTCGTCATTCACGGGAAGAACGACGACCGCGTTCCCGTCGAACACGGGATCCGAGTCCACGGTGCCGCACAGGCGGGCAGCGATCTCTGGGTGGTCGAGAACGGAGGGCACGCCGACGCCTACGTCGAGGCGCCGGAGGAATACGTGCGCAGGGTCGCGGCCTATTTCAAGGGCAGGTTGGGCTAGGGGAGACGGCCCCTCACCTCAATCCTCTCCCGCTGGAGACCTTTGCGTAACCCGCCCCTATCCGTCTTTCCCGCGAAAGCGGGAATCCATCCCTCCCGTAGGGGCACCTCTTGTGGGTGCCCTCCGGCCTCTCCCCCTCTGGGGGAGATTTGAGAGAGGGCGCGCGCCGCTAGGCGCGCGAGCGCCCGACAGGGCGCTTCTCCCTCCTCGACCCCGGTTGCGCAAAGGTCTCCACTGGGAGGGGAGGTCAAGACCCCACCTCGCGAGCTAGCGGTTGCCGGCGTAGAAGGCGGCGAGCCGGCTCAGGCTTTGGGCGGCGCGGCGGATGCTGGGGTAGACCGGCATCTTTGCCTCGGCGACGCACGTCCTGATGCGCAGCGTCATCTCGAGCTGGCGGCGGCCGGAGCTTACCGCGTCGGCGACGACGAAAGCGGTAGGCTTGCCCGATCGCTTCGCCGTCTCGATGAGGTGGTCGATGGAGGCCATGACGTCGGCATCGCTCCTGCGGTCGTCGAGGAGCCAGGGGCCGGGGAGATTGGCGAGGAGGAGGTCGTACTCGGAACTCGCGGCGAACATCTCGAAGATCGCAGCCTGGTCGAGGTCGGAGCCGCCCAAGATCGACATGTCGGCGGGATTGCTGATCCAGTCGGCCACCTCGGGGAACTTAGCACGGTAGTCCTGGCGCACCGCTTCGGGGACGGGCTCGACGATGAGGCCCGCGTCCTCGCAGGCGTCGGCGCTCTCGACCATGCGCCCACCGCCGCCGCTCACGACGCTGACGCGCCGCCCCGCCGCCGGCGGCGAGTTGGCGAAAGCGAGCAGCATGTCGCCGAGGTCGTCAAGGCTGTCGACGAGGACGGCACCCGTCTGGCGGGCGAGCGCGCGCCAGATCTCATTCGATCCCGCCAGGGAGGCGGTGTGCGATGCCGCGGCGCGTTGGCCGGCCCCCGTGCGTCCGCCCTTCCAGATCACGACCGGCTTACGGCGGACGGCTTCGGCAAGCGCCCGGGCAAACCGCCGCCCGTCGCGCGCGCCCTCGATGTAGGCCCCGATCACCGCCGTCTCCGCGTCTTGCCCAAAGTACTCGACGAGGTCCGCCTCGTTGACGTCCGTAGCGTTGCCGTAGCTGACTACCTTGCTGAAGCGCAGGCCGCGCTGGGAGGTGACGTGGAGGAGCTCCAACATGTTGCCGCCGCTCTGGGCAAGGACGGCGGCGTTGCCGGGCTCCTTGGGCGAGCGCCAGAACGCCATACCCTGCTTGGGGTGGTAGATGCCCATGCAGTTGGGGCCGAGGACGCGGACGCCGGCGGCCTTGGCCCGCGCCGCGAGGGTCCGTTCGAGCGCCGCCTTCTCGTCGTCACCGGTCTCGCTGAAGCGGGCGGTGAAGAACTGGACGGCGCGCGTCCCCTTCCGCCCCGCTTGGTCGATGAGGTCGAGCGAGGCCTCGGCGGGAATGCTGGAGATGACGTAATCGACGTGGCCGGGGATGTCGTCGAGGCTCTTGTAGCCACGGTAGCCGAGAACGTCCTCGCCGCGGGGGTTCACCGGATACAAGTCGCCCGCGAACCCTTGATTGACCTGATGTCTGAAGAACTGGTTCCCCGACTTCGAGGGGTCGGCGGAGGCCCCCGCGACGGCGATTGAGCGGGGGTGGAAGATAGGGTCGAGGGGGTGGGTCATGCGTCGGCGGGTCTCCATGCGTGCGAAATGCCGCCGGTGAGTATACATGGGCGCGTCGCGGGCAGGGACACCGGTGCGCCTCGATTGCGTGGAGCGGCGACCGTGAGGCGCTACAATTGCCGTGGCACAGGGGCGCTTGCCGAGGGCATGGCATGACGACGCACATCGAACGGCGCGCGTTCAGCGCGGGCGAGTACCACGCGATGGCCAAGGCGGGCATTCTGACGAAGGACGACCGAGTCGAGCTGTTGGACGGAGAGATCATCGTCAAAGAGCCAATCGGCAGCGGACACGCCTCTTGCGTCATGCGGCTATCTAGGATGCTATCCGAGGCCGTTGGGAAACGGGCCATCGTGAGCGTCCAGGGTCCGGTGCGGCTGGACGAGGCCAGTGAGCCGGAGCCCGACCTCATGCTCCTGAAGCGGCGGGACGATTTCTACGCGGCGGCCCATCCCACGCCCGCCGACGTGCTGCTGCTGATCGAGGTGTCCGATGCGACGGTCGCCTTCGACAAGAGCGTGAAGCTGCCGCTCTACGCCCGCGCGGCGATTCCCGAAGTCTGGATCGTCAACCTGCCGGACCGCACGATCGAGACGTATTCGGCGCCGTCGGGTCTGGAGTACACGGAGTCACGGTCGATAGGAATGGACGACGCTCTTAGCCCGGCCTGCTTTGAGGACCTATCTCTACAGGTCGGGGCGGTGATCCCCGCCTGAACCCCGGCTCGCCGCCGGCGTCAGGCGGGGCGGGCTTGGGCGATGACGCCGCGTAGGGCGTCGCCGAGCAGCTTGGCGAGTTCCGCCGGGGGATGTTGGTCCACCAGCGCGGTCGAGAAGACCTCGACGCTGAGCGGCGCCCGTGAGCCGATGGCGTCGAGGATGCGGATGAACTCGACGAGGTCGAGGACGCCGTGGCCGGGCGGCAGGCGGCGCTGCATGCCGACCTTGATGAGGTCCTCGACGGGCTCGTCGGGGGCGTCGCTGATCTGCACGCCGATTACCCGGTCGCCGGGCAGGGAGCGGAGCTCGTCGTACGTCGTCGGCCCCATCTGGCAGTGCCAGGTGTCGACGAGGAGCCCGGCTTCGGGGCAGCCGCAGTCCTGCACCACGCGCCACGCCGTGGCCGCGTCGGGGACTGCCTTCATCGATGGGACGAACTCGAGGTGGGGCCGGAGTCCGCGTTCCACCGCGCGTTTGCAGATGCCGGCGAAGATCTCCGAGGCCTGCTCTAGGGGGAGCGGCCCGTCGGCGCCGAAGGCGACGTTGACGAAGGTCGCGCCCAGCGCCTCGCCCGCCTCGTAGACCATCTCCTCGCTCACCGGCGGTCCAAAGCGGCTTGGCCTAGCGGAGCCGGTCCAGACGACGACGGCGTCCACGTCGTTCACCACGACGCCGTTAGCCTCTCCAATGGCGCGCATGTCGGCGGGGGTGAGGCCTGCTTCCTTGGCGGCAAGGTACGCCCTCGTGGGGGAGATGGAGACCCCGTGGAAGCCGCCCGCGGCCGCGGCTTCGATGATGGCGCGGAAGGGCGGATTGCCCAGCGTCGCGCCGGTGATGACCAGATCGTTGGGGCCTAGCATGATGGGGCAGAGGGAGTATACAGGTCGAAGGGCCGCGCGCACGCCCGGCCCTATCCGTCATTCCCGCGCAAGCGGGAATCCACCCCTCCCGTAGGGGCGACCCTTGTGGTCGCCCTCCCCCGTAGCGGCGCGCCTCCTCCTGTAGGGGCCACCTTAAACCTCTCCCCTTCTGGGGGAGACTGAGAGAGGGCGCGCGCCGCTAGGCGCGCGGGCGCCTGCAGGGCGCCCTTCCCTCCCCGACCCCGGTTACGCTGTGACACGCCCCCTTGACGGCACGCGTCGTCGCTGGTAGAGTAGCAATATAGAACGAATGTTCTTCATTGCCTAGCCCTGCGACGGTGGCCAACGGCCGCTAGCTCGCCCTTAGAGGGGGCGGAGACACTGCCTCTAACAGTGTAGTGGGGCGAGGCCGAAAGAACGCCGGATCGGCCCCCGCGGTCGTCTTGCTCGGAGCGCGCCCGAGCGGGATGGAGGTGGCGGCCTCTTCTGCCTCCCAGAGGGGGAGAGGTCTAAGGCGGCGGCGCGCGCGTCCTCAGTTGGCGGTTAGGGGAGGAGGTTTTCGACGCCTTCTTCGAGCTCGACGCCGAGGGCCATCATGGAGAGGCCGAGCATGGTGTAGTAGCCGGCGAGCACGGTGACTTCGACGGCGCCTTGGCGTCCGAGGAGGTGCTCGACGGCGGTGTAGGTGGGGTCGTTCACCTTGTTGTGGACGACTTGCTTGGCGTAGTCGACGTAGACCGATTCCTGGGGAATCATGCCCCGGACGTTGCCCGCCTTGATCCCGTCGAGCACGAGCTCGCGCACGCCTTCCTTGCGTGCGAGGGGGACGTGGTGGGTGAACTCGTAGGCGCAGCCGATCTCGCGGGCGGTTGTCAGGATGACGGTCTCGCGGGCGTTGCCGGGGATCTGGGAGCGAAAGCGGGCGTAGGCGCCGACATCGCCCACCAGCGAGGCCATTTCAGGGGCGTTGAGGAGCAGGGAGAAGACGGCGGCGAGCCTGCCGCCGCGGGGCTCTACGATGCCGTCGTAGAGGGGCTGATCCGCCGGGTTGAGATCGTCTCGTTTAACGTAAGGTACGCGCGCCATGGGTCGCCTCCGCCAACCGCGCCCTTTCTGGGCGCGGGGCTGACAGCATAGCACCGCGGACGTTCGCTCGGCCCGGCGCATGGAGGCGCGCGCCGGGCCCGAATCGGGTAGACTTTGCGGCGGAAGCACGGGCCGTCCGGCCCGGTGAGCGGAGGAAGAATTTGACCACGACGAGAGACTACAAGCTCATCTCCGGCGACTCGCACGTGAACGAGCCGCCGGAACTGTGGCGGGACAGAGTCCCCGCGAAGTTCGCCGACCGCGCCCCTCGGATGGAGCGGTTCGAGGAGGGCGACGCGTGGGTCATCGAGGGCGCCGCCGACCCGATTCACTTCGGCCTCAACCAGTGCGCCACCGACCCCGTCGAGAAGCGGTCACGGTGGATCAAGTGGGAGAACGTGCGGCGCGGGGGCTTCGATCCGGCGGAACGGCTGAAGGAGATCGACCTTGACGGCGTGGACGGGGAGCTGCTCTTCCCGACCCCGCGGGTGTCGAACGGCATCTGGTGGAACCGCGAAGACGCCGAGTTTCAGACCGCGCTGATCCGGGCCTATAACGATTGGCTCTCCGAGTATTGCAGCCACGCGCCGGACCGGCTTTTCGGTCTGGCCATGATGCCCTGCTGCGGGGCTGAGGAGGCGGTCTTGGAGTTCCACCGCGCCGTCGCCCTGCCTGGGATACGGGGCGTCGTGATCGGCGGCTACCCCTCCGGCGGGCACTACGTCTCCCCTGCAGACGACCCTCTCTGGGCCGAGGCGCAGGCTGCCGATATTCCCATCGCCATTCACGTCTCGCTCGCGAACGAGCCCGTCGGTCACCACAGCACGACGATACCGCAGGCCACCTTCCGGTTCACCAGCGTGCCGGGGAGGATCAACGAGTTGATCTACGCGGAGGTGTTCGACCGCTTTCCCGATCTCAAGATCATCTTCGCGGAGGTCGATTGCGGTTGGGTGCCCTACATCATCGAACAGATGGACAAGCATCACGTGCGCGACTTGCAGATACCCTACGTCAAGACGAAGCATCTCCCCAGCTATTACACCGAGCGCAACATCTTCTATACCTACATAACCGACACGTACGCGCTGCAGAACCGGCGCGAGATCGGCCTCGACAAGATACTGTGGTCGAGCGACTACGCCCATACCTCGACCTATTGGCCGAACACCTGGACCGCGCTCGACCGCGCCTTCGAGGGCGTCTCCGCCGACGAGAAGCAGCAGATACTCGCCGGCAACGCGATGCGGCTGTATCACATCGGCTGAAGGGGGCCTCGGAGGAGGCTCAGAGAGGTCGCCAACGGAGGTATCACATGGCGGTACGCGTGATCATCGAGGACGAATTGCCGTGGAAGAGCGGCAGCCGGTTTGAGAAGGACGGCGTGGAGTTGCGGACGCGCTCGCGCTATCCCATCGCGGCCTTCGAGGAGACTGGCCCCTATTTCGGCCGCGCCCGCTACGACCCCGGCATGGAGGTCCCGGCGCACTGGCACCCCTGCAACGAGATCCTCTACGTCACCGCGGGCGAACTTTCCGTGGGCGGCGCGGTCTACAAGCCGGGCACGGCACTCGCCATCGACGAGGGCACGGTCTACGGGCCGCTGGTGGCGGGGCCGGAGGGCGCCGAGTTTCTCACCATCCGCGACCGGCCTCCTAAGGGCGTCATGAAGCCGGAGGACAGTCCTAAGCAGAGTTGAGGGTAATCGTCCCTCAATTGCCTCGGTCGGGCTCGCCTCAGCCGCGCTCTTTGTCCGCGCGGGGCTGACAGGATAGCATCGTGGACGTTTCCTTGGTCCGTGCTGAAGGCGGACACTTGGCGTGGATTCGGTAGAAACGCGGGGCAACGACGGGCCGTGCGGCCGGGGGAGAGGAAGGAGAAACGCCATGGCAAAGCAGATCGAGTACAAGCTTATCTCCGGTGACTCGCACGTGAACGAGCCGCCGGAATTGTGGCGGGACAGAGTCCCCGCGAAGTTCGCCGACCGCGCCCCTCGCATGCAGCGGTTCGAGGAGGGCGACGCGTGGGTCATCGAGGGCGCCGCGGACCCGATTCACTTCGGCCTCAACCAGTGCGCCACCGACCCCGTCGAGAAGCGGTCGCGGTGGGTCAAGTGGGAAAATGTGCGGCGGGGCGGCTTCGATCCGGTGGAGCGGTTAAAGGAAATCGACATTGACGGTGTCGATGGGGAGCTGCTGTATCCCACGCCACGCCTCTCGAACGGTATCTGGTGGAACCGTGGCGACGCCGAATTTCAGACTGCCCTGGTGCGGGCCTATAACGATTGGCTCTCCGAGTATTGCAGCCATGCTCCGGACCGTCTCTTCGGTCTGGCCATGATGCCCTGCTGCGGGGCTGAGGAGGCGGTCGTGGAGTTCAACCGCGCCCTCGCCCTGCCCGGGATACGGGGCGTGGTGATCGGCGGCTACCCTTCGGGCGGGCATGACGTCTCCCCTGCAGACGATCCTCTCTGGGCCGAGGCGCAGGCAGCCGATATTCCCATCGGCATTCACGTCTCGCTGGTGACCGAGCCCGTCGGTCATCACAGCACGACGAAAGCGTCGAACTCCTTCCGGTTCACCAGCGTGCCGGATAGGATCAACGAGTTGATCTACGCCAAGGTTTTCGACCGCTTTCCCGATCTCAAGTTCATCTTCGCCGAGGTCGATTGCGGCTGGGTGCCCTACGTCGTGGAACAGATGGAGAAGCGTCACGTGCGCGACTTACAGATCCCGTACGTCAAGACCAACCACCCGCCCAGCCACTATTTCGAACACAACATCTCCTACACCTACATTACCGACATTTGCGCGGTGCTTCTTCGGCGCGAGATCGGCCTCGACAAGATAATGTGGTCGAGCGACTATGCCCACACGGCCACCGACTGGCCAAACTCCTGGGTGGCTATCGACCGCGCGTTCGAGGGCGTGCCCGCCGACGAGAAGCAGCAGATGCTCGCCGGCAACGCGATGGGGCTCTACCACATCGACTAGCGGGCCGGGGGCTCGGTCTCAGCCGCGCTTGACTTTGTAGCCGACCTGCTCGCGGTCCCACGTGGCCGGCGTGACGCCTTCGTTGCGGAGCTTGTACTTCTCGACCTTCTCCGTCGGCGTCTTGGGCAGCGCGTCGATGAACTCGACGTAACGCGGCACCATGAAGTAGGCCATGCGCTCCTCGCAGAACGCGAGGAGCGCCTCGGGCGCGAGGCGCTCCTCCGGCTGGAGGACGACGCAGATCTTGACGTCGTCCTCGCCGAGCTCGGAGGGCACGGCGACGGCGGCCGACTCGAGGACCGAGGGGTGGGCGTTGACGCCGCGTTCGACCTCGAAGGACGAGATGTTCTCCCCGCGGCGGCGCATGGCGTCCTTCACGCGGTCGACGAAGAAGATGTAGCCGTCCTCGTCGCGGTAGGCGCGGTCGCCGGTGTGGAACCAGAGGTTGCGGAAGGCGGCGACGGTCTCGGCGGAGAAGTTGTAGTAGCCGGTGGTCATGACGAACGGCTTGACGGGGCGCGCGACGATCTCGCCGGGCACGCCGGGCGGCGTCTCGCGGTCCCATTCGTCGACGATCCGGATCTCGTAGCTGTCGGTGTTGACCTGACCGCAGGAGCCCGGCCGCCAGGCCCCGTAGGGGCTGCCTGTCCCGATGCCGAGCTCGGTGCTGCCGTAGATCTCGACGGACCGGACGCCGAAGCGCTCGTTCAGCGGTTCGTCCATCGCCGACTGGCCTAGGTAGAAGGCGCGCAGGGTGTGGTCCTTGTCGTCGGGCCTGGGGGGCTGGTTCAGCAGGATCGGGATCATGGAGAAGATGCCCAGCGAGACGTTGGCCTTGAACCGGCGGACGTCGCTCCAGAACGACGAGGCGCTGAAGCGGTCGACGACGCAGATGGTCGACCCGCTGAGGAGCACCGCCATGACGCCGCACCACAGCCCGACGCCGTGAAAGAGCGGTAGTGGGCAGTACACCACCTCGTCCTCTTGGAAGGCGGTGTACGTGAGCCAGTCGAGGCCGCAGGTCATGGCGTGGGCATGGGAGACCATCACGCCTTTCGAGGCGCCCGTCGTGCCTGAGGTGTACATGATCGCCTGGAGGTCGCCGTGGCTTACCTCGACGCCGGGCTCGGCGGTGTCGTTCGTCACCAGCGATTCGAAGCCGACGGTGTGGACGCCGAGGCCGTCCACGTTCGCCGCCGCTCCTCTAGGGGCCCGCACGACGACCGCGCGCAGCCGCGCCAGCGCGTCCGGGACCGCGGCGGCGCGTTCAACCCACTCCTCTTCGATGACGAGGAAGGCGGAGTCGGAGGAGACGATGATGTGCTCCAGTAGGTCGCCTTTATAGGCGGTGTTGATGGGAACGGCGACGGCCCCCAGCTTGCCCAGCGCGAAGGTCAGGTAGAGGAACTCGGGGCAGTTCGGCAGCATGATGGCCACCTTGTCGCCCTGCCCCACGCCAAGCGCCGTGAGCCCGTGCGCCACGCGATTGACCATCTGGTTACACTCGTGGAAGGTCAGATCGGCGCTGTCGAACCGGAGGAAGACGCGGTCCGGCCTCGTCGCGGCCTGCTCGCGCAACACGCCGCCGAGGACCATCTCTTCATTTTGGTAGGAGCGCATGATGCTTCACCTCCGGTGCCGCGAGGCGGTGGGGGCCGATTATAGCAAGACGCCCGGGACGGGGCGGGAGGGGGACGGATGCACGCGCGAGATAAAGACTTCGATGGGTACGCCGTCGGCGAGATCATCCCCGCGCCCTCGCGCACGATCACCGAGGCCGACTTGGTTAACTTCGCCGGGGTGTCGGGCGACTATCATCCGCTGCACGTGGACGAGGAGTACGCCAAGGCGAGCCCGTTCGGGGGCCGGATCGCCCACGGAATGCTAACGGTCGCGGTGGTGAGCGGGTCGATGTTCGCCGCGGGCATTGCGTCGGAGCACAGCATGGGCTTTCTTGGCGTCGAGGGACTGCGCTTCAAGTCGCCGGTGTACCCGGGCGACACGGTCGGTGTCCAGATCGAGGTCGCGGGGAAGCGCGAAACGAGCCGCGGCGACCGCGGTATCGTGACCTTCCACTTCCAGGCGCTGAACGTGAGCCGGGGCGGCGAGGTCGCGTGCGAGGGCGATTGGGTGCAGATGTACCGGCGCAACGCCGGTGGCGCCGCTTAGGAGGCGCCGCGGAGCCTCGGGTCCCAGACGTCCCGTAGGGCGTCGCCGAGCACGTTGAAGCCGAAGACGGCGACGCTGATGGCGACGCCGGGGGCGATGGCGAGCCACGGCGCGACGATCGCGAACTGCTGCGCATTCCCGGTGAGCATCCCGCCCCACGACGGCGCCGGCTGCGGCACGCCGAAGCCGAGGAAGCTCAGCGAGGCTTCGATGAGGATCGCCGCGCCCAAGCCCGCCGTCGCGATGATGAGGAACGGGGCCAGCGAGTTCGGCAGGATGTGTCTCAGGATGATGCGGAGGTTCGACGCGCCCACCGCCCGCGCCGCGTCGACGTAGGGCCGCTCTTTGATCGTGAGGCATTGCGCCCGCAGCAGCCGGTTGGCGTTTGGGCCGATGTTGAGGGCGATGGCCACGATGACGGGAAACTCGCCTCTGCCCAGCGCGGCGATGACCATGAGGGCGAGGATGAGGCCGGGCAGCGCCATGAGCGCGTCCATGATCCGTTGGGTGACCATGTCAAAGCGTCCTCCGACATAGCCACTAACCATGCCGAAGAGGGAGCCCACCACCGTTCCAAGGAGCACCGAGATGAAGCCGATGCGGAGGGAGATACGCGAGCCGTAGACGATTCGGCTGAAAATGTCGCGTCCAAAATCGTCCGTCCCCAGCCAGTACGTGCCGTTCGGGGACTGGAAGGTGGCGGACTGACCGACGCCGCTCTCGTCTACGTACCTGTTGAACTCCGTGGGGTCGTACTGGGCGATCACGCCGGCGAAGATCGCGAGGATGAACATGACCAGCAGGACGAGCGCGCCGAATGCGCCGAGGGGCTTCTGCTTGAAGAACAGCCCAAGAGCTATCGCCGCGTCGGCAAAGTACTGGACCGGCCCTTTGTCGGCGTTTGGGTCGAGCGCTGCGTCGTAGGAGGCCATGGTGCTGGTATCAGGACTGGCGGATGCGAGGATCGATGAAGCCGTAGGCGAGATCGACAAGCAGGTTCACGATTGCGAAGGCGAAGGCGATGAGGAGCACCACGCCTTGGATGATGGGGAAGTCGCGTATTCCGATGGCTTGGACGAGGTAGAGGCCCATTCCGGGCAGGCTGAAGATGCTCTCGATGACTACCGTGCCTCCGATAACCAGGGAAATCATGAATCCGGCGAGTGTGATGACGGGGATCAGGGCATTGCGCAGCGCGTGCCGCAGGACCACAACCGCTTCCTTGAGGCCCTTCGAGCGCGCCGTCCGGATGTAGTCTTCGCGCAGCACTTCGAGCATCGATGATCGGGTCATGCGGGCCGCGGTCGCCGAGAGCGTCCAGCCGAGGGCCAATGCGGGAAAGATGAGTTGGAGCAGGTTGCCCCGGGGGTCCTCGAAGAACTCCCGGTACCCCAGCGGGGGCAGCCAGCTAAAGTAGCGAGACAAGATGAGAATGGTCAGGATGCCCGCCCAGAACGTGGGCACGGCGAGACCGGAAATACTGAAGATCCGCCCTGCATAGTCCCAGACCGAGTCCTGTTTGACGGCCGATATGATGCCGACGGGGAGGGCGATGATCCAGGCGATGAGGATGGACAGTAGGCCGAGCTCGATGGTCACGGGGAGCTTGCGAATGATGTCGTCGCGCACGGAGTTGCCGGTGAAGTAGGACTCGCCGAAATCGAAGCGGAGCGCGTCCCACACCCAGTCGCCATACTGCAGGAAGATGTTGCGGTCGAGGTCCAGAGCGAACCGGACCGCCTCGATCTCCTGCTCCGTGGGCGCGGTGTCGGGACTCCCCCTTGAAGCGATGACGGCCGCCACGTCCCCGGGCAAGACGCGCATCACGAAGAAGATGACGAGGGACACCCCGATCATGAGCGGGATGATCGCCAAGAGCCGTCTGACTACGTACTGCTGCATCGCTGTGTGATGTCCGGTCTATTCACTCCGGCGGGGTAAGCGAAAGAGGGGCGGGCCATGGCCCGCCCCTCTTTGATGGCTTGCTGTCTCAGCTGCTACCGGTCGACCCAGACGTCCCTGAAGTCCTGGTTGGACCCGTAGGAGGCGTGGTACGCCTGGTTCTTGACGTAGTTGTACATGGCGTAGTTCGCCTTGTTGTAGTAGAGCACCGGGTTTCCGTAGAAGCTCACCACAATATGCTCGATCTGGTTGACGAGCTCACGGCGCTTACCGGGGTCGGCCTCCAGGTTTTGCTCCGAGAAGAGGCGGTCCACGTCGGGGTCGGTGAAGTAGTTGAGGTTCCGCGTCGCGCCGGTGAGGTAGAACTCACGGATCATGAAGTTCGGGTCGGTCCCGGTGTAGCGGTGGCCGCCGCTCTGCATGTCCCAGACCTCGAGGTTCCGCTGCTCGGCGAAGAAGACCGCCTGTTCCGCTTGCACGATGTTGGCGCGGATGCCGATGCGTTCGAGCTGCTCCTGCATGGCGACGGTGGGCGTCAGGTAGGCGGGATGGTTCCGGGTCCAGATCGTCGACTCGAAGCCGTCGGGATAGCCGGCCTCGGCCATCAGCGCCTTCGCTTTGGCCACACCCTCGTCAACGGTCTCCGTGTAGCCGGAGTACTGCAGTAGTTCGGACGTGGGGATCTCCCAGCCGGTGCCGGGGATAATGACGCCGCCCAAGACGCCCCGGCCCTGGCGTATCAACTCGATCGCCTCGGCCCTATTGAGGGCCAATGAGACGGCCTCGCGCACCTTGATGTTGGTGAAGGGCGAGTCTTCGCTGTGGAAGTCGAGGTTCAGGTCCCAGAAGACGGTGTCCGCCACCTCTTGGATAAACGCTTCGTTGGCGAGCCGGGATAGGATCTCATCGATCCCTGCGCCGGTATTCACCGCCAGTATGCTGAGCTGGCCGGCCAGGAATGCAGCCTCCTGCGCTCCCCTATCCGGGATGAAGAACCACTGCATGCTATCGACGAAGGGGCGTCCCTCCACGTAGTAGTTGGGGTTGCGAACGACCTCGACGCCGACACCTTGATCGTGTCCGCCCGGCTCGCCCATGAACGGCCCGCTCCCTACCGGCGGCCACTCGGTCAGCGATGCGACGCCGCCCGCTCCCTCGACGGTCTCTTGGTCGAGGATGTGCATGCGTCCATGCCCTCCCATTGCGTAGAGGAAGGCGTTGTCGGGCTCGGCCAAGTTAAGGACCACGGTGCGGTCATCGGGGGTATCGATGCTGGCGATAGAGCCGACGAGGCCTCGGTTGATGGGACTGTAGCCCTCCGGCGGGCTGCGCAGGATTTCGAGCGACCACGCGACATCCGAAGCGGTGAGGGCGCTGCCGTTGTGGAAGGTGATGTCGTCGCGGACGCCGAAGGTATAGGTCAGGTTGTCTGCGGAGATTTCCCAGGTACTAGCGATCTGCGGCACGAGCTGGCTCGGCTCGTTGGGATGGCTGATCAGGAGCTGATCGAACATCGGGGAAATGGGGTCTTGGGTGTTCTGGGTGCGTTCCTTCAGCGGGTCCCAAGTCGGCCCTTCCGCGGAGTTGGTGCGAATCAGCGTGCCGCCATACTGGGCGTCGGGCAGGTCGGGGACGCCGCCGAAGACGGGCGCCGGGATCGGCGTGGGCGTCGGCGTGGGCCTGGGCGTGGAAGTCGGCTCGGGCATGGCCGTCGCCTCGGTCATGGCCGTCGCCTCGGGCATAGCCGTCGCCTCGGTCATGGCCGTCGCCTCGGGCATAGCCGTCGCTGCGGGCATGGCCGTCGCCGCGGGCGCTGATGTCGCCGCGGGCATAGCCGTTGCCGCGGGCGCTGATGTCGCCGCGGGCATAGCCGTTGCCGCGGGTGCGGCGGTCGCGGGGGCCGACGTTGGCGCGGCGGTCGCGGGGGCCGCCGTTGGGTCGCCTCCGCCGCAGGCGGCGGCGACGACCGCCGTCACGATGACGGCGCTTATAAGCATGAATAGGCGAGATCCGATTCGCTTCATGGGATGTCCTTCCTTAGCTCTAGCCCAAACAGATAGGGCGGTAACGGAGCAACGTTACTCGGAGGGACGCCGAGTGTCAATGGCGTGATCGCTTCAATATCCACTCTCTCCGGTTGGAGGCCTTGGCGGCCCTCCGGGAGGCACCGGAGAACTGGGAAAAAACCCTTTGAGCGAATCTGGGGAGTGGTCTGGCGCGCCGATGAGGGCGGCCGCCCGTGCTTCCACAGGGCTGCTGCGTGTCAATGGCGCGCACACCCACCTCAACCCTTGTATTTGCAAGGAGTTAGAGCTTCAGCCCGCGCCCCGGTTGACACCGGCGCGGGCTGTGCGATGATGCGCCGCGAGCGTATGAGCGCGAGGGGTGCCGGACAATGGCGCAAGGCGGGGTGTTCGGACAGACGGCGGTCGTGGGAGTCGGCACGACGGACTTCCATGATCTCTACCGCAATCCCGATCCCGAGCGGACGGCCGAGCAGATCGGGGTCGAGGCGTTGCGCGCGGCGTTGGACGACGCCGGCCTGCGGGTGGAGCAGATCGACGGGCTGATCGCGAGCTCGGTGGCCTACCCCAACTTGGCGTTCCGCGCCGGCCTGCGCGACGTACGGTTCCTGGCGCCTTACCCCATGAGCGGGCGGATGTGTGCCGTCGCGCTGGCCCACGCCTCGTTGGCGGTGCATGCGGGGATGGCCGATTACGTCGCGCTCGTGTACGCCACGAATATGCGCTCGGTGCGGGTGCACTTTGGCGGTAACGAGGGCGGCGGCGACCTCTACGATCCGGTCTTCGGGCTCACCTCGCCCGGCGCGTTCTACGCCCTCGCCTACGAGCATTACCTCGCCGACTACGGCCTCGAGGGCAAGGCCGATCAGCTTGGCGAGGTCTCGCTGGCGATTCGCGAGCACGCGTCGATGAATCCCGCCGCGGTGATGCAGAGCCCGCTCGACATGCAGTCCTATCTTGATTCTCGGTACGTGGCGCGGCCGCTTCGTCTCTTCGACTACTGCCTCGTCACCGACGGCGCGGTCTGCTATATCGTGACCACGCTCGAGCGCGCCCGCGATCTGCGCAAGCCTCCCGCACGCATCGCCGCCTTCAGCGAGCGGGCCGCCCTCCGGGAGCACTTCGTGCCCGCAGACCTGTGGGCCGAGGCCTGCGCCGGCATGGCCGACGAGATCTTCGAACGTTCGGGACTGGAACGGGGCGACGTCGATTCGTTTCAGGTGTACGACAACTTCTCCGTCTCTGCGTTGTGGGCGCTGGAGGGGTTCGGGTTCTGCGGGCGGGGCGAGGCCCTCGATTGGGTACAGGACGGGCGCATCCGACGCGGAGGCCAGCTTCCGCTGAACACAGGCGGTGGGATGATGAGCGAGGCCTACATGCAGGGTTGGAACCACCACGCCGAGGCCATCCGCCAGATTCGCGGCGAGTGCGGGGAGCGGCAGGTCGCCGATTGCGGCGCCGTCCTCTACACCTGCCTCGCGCCGGTCTCGGGCGCGACGCTGCTGACGAGGGATGTCTAGCCGTGGCTTACGAGAAACCGCTCCCCAAGGTTACGCGCGAGGACCGCGCCTTCTGGCAAGCCGCCAAGGAGCACCGCTTCCTTCTGCCTCGGTGCCTGGATTGCGGCAACGTCTGGTTCCCGCCCTATCTCTCCTGCCCACGCTGCGCCTCGGCGCGCATTGAGTGGACTGAAGCCAGCGGGCGCGGCGTGATCTGGGGGCGGATCGAGATGCACCAGGCGTATCTGAAGAGCTTCGCCGACGTGATGCCTTACAACGTCGTTCAGGTCCAGCTCGACGAGGGGCCGATGATCTTCACCAACATCGACGGCGCGGTCTGGGACGATCTCGCCGTCGGCGCGCCGGTCGAGGTCGTGTTCGACGATGTGACGGATGAGGTCGCTCTGCCGAAATTTCGGCTAGCGTGAGGGTTGTCCGCAGCCCGCGGACCCGCGTCCCCGCCATTCGTCCCGTTGCCCCATGCCCGCTCCCGGTTTCTGCCACGCGTGCAAGAAAGCCACGGGGTTGGAGGCCGCGCTGAAGGCCGGTTGGGGTTGGGTAGGGGTGCGGTAGCCGTCCGGTAAGGGCGGGTAATGGTCTTCTTTTAAGAGGTTTTCGGGTGTGTCCCCGAGGCGTCGGCGCCCACCGCCTATTTCCAACAGGGTTGGGGCTTGGGGCTTGGGAGGAATAATGCACCCAATTCCCGCCAATTCCGGCGGAAGTCTCGCCAATTCCGCCATTCTCGCCCCGAGGGGTGGTGTGGGGAGGCGGGCTTCGATGGCCTTGGGTGGTGGTTGGGGGGCCCCTCTCGCCAAACCTCTCCCATTTGCAGACCTTTGGGTAACTTGGCGGGCGGGCTTCAGCAAGGTTGCGCGGCCCCCGCCTCCCCCCGCCCTCACCCCAGCCCTCTCCCAGCGGGAGAGGGAGTAAGACCCCGCGCCGCCTCCCTTTCCCAAGGCCAGCGGGCGGCGGTCTTCCCCTCGACGGAGTTTTGCAAGGTCTCCGTTGGGAGAGGAGGTAAGACCCCTCACCTCGCTCCTCTCCCGCTGGGAGACCTTTGGGTAACTTGGGGGGCGGGCTTCAGCAAGGTTGCGCGGCCCCCGCCTCCCCCCGCCCTCACCCCAGCCCTCTCCCAGCGGGAGAGGGAGTAAGACCCCGCGCCGCCTCCCTTTCCCAAGGCCAGCGGGCGGCGGTCTTCCCCTCGACGGAGTTTTGCAAGGTCTCCGTTGGGAGAGGAGGCAAGACCCCTCACCTCGCTCCTCGCCCGTTGGGAGAGCTTTGGGTAACTTGGCGGGCGGGCTTCAGCAAGGTTGCGCGGCCCCCGCCTCCCCCGCCCTCACCCCAGCCCTCTCCCAGTGGGAGAGGGTAAGACCACCCCGCGCCCCGCGCGCCTGCGGCGCGCGCCTCTCTCAGTCTCCCCCAGAGGGGGAGAGGCTTAAGTGAATGCCACCTCCGCCCCCCCCCCGCCAGGAGCCCAGTCGGTTTTGCAAGGTCTCCAGGGGGGAGAGGTTTGAGGTGCTGGGGGGTAGGCTAGGCGCCGTCGAGGCCGTAGACGCGGGCGGCGTTGCCGGCGAGGAGGGCGTGGCGCTCGTCGTCGGGGACGCCGGCCATGTGTTTGTCGATGGTCTTGAGGGAGTTGGGCCAGTCGGTGCCGCCGTGGGGGAAGTCGCTGGACCACATTATCTGACTGAGGCCGATGCTGTGGCGGTTGATGATGGCGTAGTGGTCGGTGATGTAGGTGGTGAAGATGTTGCGGTCGAAGTAGTAGCTGGGGTTGTGCTCGATCACGGGCTTGTCGATGGGATTCCGGCGGCTGTGCCGGTCGTCGAACTGCTCCTTGACGTAGGGCACCCAGGAACTATCGACCTCGGCGATCACCAGGTTGAGGTTGGGGAAGCGGTCGAAGACGCCGGCGTTTATGAGCTCCAAGGCCCGGAGGGGGGCGTCGACGTGGCGCAACTCGCCGTGGGCGCCGGACTGCTTGCGGTCGGGGTCGTTGTCTGGCTCCCTGGCGAGGGAGACGTGGATCTGGACGGGGATGTTCATTTCGTGCGCCGCCGCCCAGAAGGCATCGTCGGCGGGAGAGGGGAACATCTCGCCGGAGGGATAGCGGGCCAGGAGGACGCCGCGCATGGCGGGCAAGTCGAGGGCGCGCTTCATCTCCTCGACCGCCGCGTCCACGCCGACGGTGGGTATCATGGCGATGCCTATGAGGCGGTCGGGTGCGTAGCCGGCGTATTCGGAGAGCCAGTCGTTGTAGGCGCGGATGCAGCTCACGTGGAACTCGGGGTCCTTGTTGTTGACGAAGACACTCATCGAGACGCGCGGCGTGGGGTAGAGGACCTCGGCGTCGACGCCGTCGGCGTCCTGCTCTTCAAGCCGGACCGCGGGGACGGCGCCGCCCTTACGGGCGTCTTCCCAGCGCACCCACGGCGACCGTTCGTCGGGGGGCATGCCGCCGTTGACGTTGTTGCCGAAGTTGATCGGGGCGGGAGAGCCCTCCATGATCCAGGCGTCGCCCTTCTCCAGGCGCTCCATGCGGGGGGCGCGGTCTTTGAACTTCGCGGGCACCCGGGACTGCCAGAGGTCAGGGGGTTCGTTGATATGAGAATCGCCGGATACGAGATTCAATGTTCGGGCCATGCTACTCCTCGGCGCGGCGCGTCCATCGCCGCCGCGCCCCTAGGGTAGCGCCGCCGGCGCCCCCGCGGCAACGGCAAGCCCAACACCTCTGCTAGAATCAGCGCGCCGCTACTTGCACGGCTGTCTGGAGCACGCGCCGCAATGGAAAACCTCATCGCCAACACCGCCATCGTTGGTGTCGCCTCCACATCGTTCACCCATGACGCGACGCGCGGGCGTCTGGCGCTGGCCGTCGAGGCCATCGCCAAGGCCATCGACGACGCGGGGCTGCAGCCCGACGACATCGACGGGCTGACGAGCCACGTCTTCGACCCCACCACGGAGCGCGAGGTGCTGAACTGCTTCGGCTGGCGCAACCTCCGCTACTTTGCAGAGACGTCGTACGGGAACAGCTCGGCCACGGTGGGGGTCGCCGCTTTGGGTGTGGCGTCGGGGCAGGCGCGCTACGCGGTGGCCTTCCGCTCGATCAGCGGGCGGTACGGCGACGGGCCGCGGTCCGACCGTGTGAGCGGCGAGTACGCTTTCTACGCGCCGTTCGGGATGCGCGTTCCCGCGCATTGGATCGCGGTGATCGCCCAGCGCTACCTCCACGTCTACGGCGCCGACCCGCGGGCCTTCGGCTGGGTGTCGGTGGTCTGCCGGAAGCACGGCGCGACGAATCCAGGGGCGGTGAACTATGGCCGGCCTATCACCATCGAGGACCATCAGGCGTCGCGGATGATCGCCGACCCGCTCCGCCTGTTCGACTGCACGCCGAACACGGAGGGGGCCAGCGCGGTGGTCGTGGCGTCGCGGGACGACGCGCGGGACCTGCGTCATCCGCCGGTACGGATCCTCGGCTTCGTCCAGGGCTCGGGCGCGGAGACGGAGAACAACACCAACTACAACCGCCCGGACATCCTCTCCATCGACGAGACGCACTTCATGCGGCAGGAGATGTACGAGAAGACCGGCCTCGCGGCGAAGGACGTGGACGTGCTGCAAGTCTACGACCACTTCACGCCTTTGGTGATCATGGGCCTAGAAGGGTGGGGGTTCTGCGGGAAGGGCGAGGGCGCCGCGTTCGTCGAAGGTGGCGAGCGTATCTCCATCGGCGGCGACGTGGCCCTGAACACGGCCGGTGGCCACCTTGGCGAGGCCTACGTGCAGACGATGAACCACATCGTGGACTCGGTGCGGCAGCTTCGCGGGACTGCGCCGAACCAGGTGCCCAACGCCGAGGTGTCGCTGGTGGCCTCGGGGGTCAATCTCCCGGGCAGCGCCCTCATGCTGGGGAAGGCGTGATGACGTCGAACGCGGGCAGGACAAAAGAGGGGTGCCGCACGTGGACTTGCTAGGCCCCATCCCCATCGCCGACTTTGACGACCGTGAGTATTGGGCGGGCTGCGCCCGCGGCGAGTTCATGCTCCAGCGCTGCGCCGATTGCAAAGCGTTCCGCCATCCGCCGCGGCCGATGTGCCCCAAGTGCCGCTCGGTGCGCGCCGAGTGGGTGGCGTCGAAGGGCACGGGCGAGGTCCATAGTTACACCGTGGTCCATCACCCGGCCGCACCGGCCCTCCGGGAGGCGGTCCCTTACGGCATCGTCCTGGTTGAAATGGACGAGGGGCCGCGCATCATCAGCAACATGGTGGACGTTCCGCCCGGGGACCTGCACATCGGTATGCGGGTTAGGGTCGCGTTCCGGGAAGTCGCGCCGGGCGTGGCGCTGCCGAAGTTCGAGCGGGCGGGGTAGGCGCCCTGCGGTCGCCCGCGCGGCTTGGTGGGCTTCGATGACCTTTGGTGGTCGTTGGGCGGCCCCTCATCTTACCTCTTCTCCCGTGGGGAGAAGAGGTAAGACCTCCCCGCGTCCGCGCGCCTGCGGCGCGCCCCGCTCTCAGTCTCCCCCAGAGGGGGACCTTTGCGTAACTCGGCGGGCGGGCTTCAGCAAGGGCGCGCGGCCCCCGCCGCCCCCCGCCCTCACCCCAACCCTCTCCCAGCGGGAGAGGGGGTAAGACCTCCCCGCGTCCGCGCACCTGCCCTCTCTCAGTCTCCTCCAGAGGGGACCTTTGCGTAACTCGGCGGGCGGGCTTCAGCAAGGGCGCGCGGCCTCCGCCGCCCTCCGCCCTCACCCCAACCCTCTCCCAGCGGGAGAGGGGGAAGACCTCCCCGCCCTACTCGTTTCCCAACCCGCGGGCGGGTTACGCAAAGGTCTCCGTGGGGAGAAGAGGCAAGACCTCTCGGCCCCGCTCATGCTTGAGGCCGCGGGCGGGTTGCGCAAGGGTCTCTGCTGGGAGAGGAGGCCGGAGCGGCGCCCTTCGGGCGCCCGCGCGCCTGTGGCGCGCGCCCTCTCTCAGTCTCCCCCAGAGGGGGAGAGGTTTAAGTGAATGCCACCTCCGCGCCCCGCCCGCCAGGAGCCCAGCCGGTTTTGCAAGGGGCTTCAGCGGGAGAGGGGCAAGAAGAGAGGGCGCCCACAAGGGGCGCCCCTACGGGAAAGGGAGAGGGTTGGCCCTAGGCGAAAGCGGGGAGGACTTCTTTGCCGAAGAGTTCGATGGAGGGGAGCCGGGCGCGGTCGTGGAAGAACCAGGTGAAGTGGGTGACGCCGGCCTTGGCGACTTCTTCGATGCGGCGGGCGACCATGTCGGGGGTGCCGACGTAGCCGGCGGCTTCGACGCCGAAGCCGGGGCCGGCGTAGCGCCGGTTGGCTAGGGCGAGGGCGTCGGGGAGATCGGCCTTGGTGGGGACGATCACGAGCACGGCTTCGAGGGTGAATTGCAGGGTTGCGGGGTCGCGGCCGATCTTGGCGCACTCCGCCTTCAGGAGTTCGATCTTCTCCTCGACGACGGCGGCGGCGCCGGTGGGGGCGTTCCAGACGTCGGCCTTGCGAGCGGCGAGGGGGAGGGTGAGCTTGGGGCCGGCCCCGCCGATCCAGATCGGGGGGTGCGGCGACTGCACCGATTTGGGCAGGAGCGGGGCGTCTTCGAGCTCGAAGAACTTGCCTTTGAAGGTGGTGCGCTCCTGGGTGAAGAGGAGCTTGATGATGTCGATGGACTCTTCGAGGCGCTCGGTGCGCTCGCGGGCGCCGGGGAAGTGAATGCCGTACTCGGGGTGCTCCCGCGGATAGGAGCCGGTGCCGAGGCCGAGCTCGAGCCGGCCGCCGCTGATCACGTCGAGCGACGAGGCCATCTTGGCGACGAGGGCGGGATGGCGGAAGGCGTTGTCGAGCACGAGGTGGCCGAGACGAATGGTGCTGGTGATGGGCGCGAGGGCCGAGGCCAGCGTCCAGGCCTCGAACGAGGGCACGTCGGGGAGGAACGGCGGGTAGAGGTGGTCCATGAACCAGACGTTGCGGTAGCCGAGCTCCTCCGCCTTGTCCACGCGGGCGCGGATGTCGTCGAAGCTGAACTGCAACTGGGGGATGTAGATGCCGAAGTCGATCTTGTCGGCCATGGCCTGCCTCCTGGACGCACCGATTCGAGCGGCCATACGGTAGCAGGTTCCTCCGCGCGCCGTCATTGCCGGGCGGCGGCGAGGGGCCTAGACTTCGCGGCATGCCGACGCACGCGCTCCCGCCCGGCTTTCGCATCCGTCCCGCGGCGGGGGACGACGTTCCCCTCCTGCTCGACCTGATCCGCGGCCTCGCCGAGTACGAACGGCTCTCCCATGAGATGAGCGCCGACGAGGACGGGCTCCGCGAGACGCTCTTCGGCGAGCGGCGCTACGCGGAGGCGGTGATCGGCGAGGTCGACGGCGGTGCGGTGGGCTTCGCGCTCTACTTCCACAGCTACTCGACGTTTCTGGGGAAGCCGGGTCTCTACCTCGAAGACCTGTTCGTGAAGCCAGAGCACCGCGGGCGGGGCTTCGGCGGGGCGTTGCTGCGCTACGTGGGCGGAGTTGCCGTCGAACGTGACTGCGGCCGGCTCGAATGGGCCGTCCTCGACTGGAACGAGCCCGCCATCGGCTTCTATCGCAAGCTCGGCGCGTCGCCGATGGACGAATGGACGACGTACCGGATGACCGGCGAGGCGCTGCGGAAGCTCGCGGAAGGCGCGACGTGACCACCCGCTCGGCGGAGATCAGGGCGTCGCTGGGCCATCCCATCGTGGACGCCGACGGCCACTTCCTCGAATTGACGCCGGTGTTGTGGCCGGCCTTTCTCGATACCGCCCGGCGAATCGGCGGCAACGATATCGCGATGCGCTTCGAGCGGGCCGGCGACCCAACGCACGACGTGGCGGTGCTCGATCCGTGGTACGCCATGAGCGACGAGGAGCGCCGTGATACGTGGACGGCTTGCCCCGCGTGGTGGGTCCACCCCACGGTGAATACGCTCGACCGGGCGACGGTGTCGCTGCCGCGGCTGCTCTACGAGCGGATGGACGAGCTGGGGATCGACTTCAGTATTCAATACCCCTCGAACGCTCTGACCTTTCGCAGCATGGCGGACCCCGAGCTTCGGACCGTGGGCTGCCGCGCGGTCAACACGCTGCACGCCGAGGTCTACGCGCCCTACGCGGACCGCATGACGCCGGCGGCGGTGGTGCCGTCGCACACGCCGGAGGAGGCGATCGCGGAGGCCGAGTACGCCGTCGAGCGGCTGGGGCTGAAAGTGATCACGCTGGGGCACGTGCTGCGTCCGGTCCCCAAGCTGGCACGGGAGCGCCCCGATGTGGCCGGGCACGACCGCCGTCTCGATGCGCTGGGGGTCGACAGCGATCACGACTACGACCCGTTCTGGGCCAAGTGCGTCGAGCTTGGCGCCGCGCCCACGTTCCATTCGGGGAGCCGCGGCTGGGGAAGCCGCCGCTCGGTGACCAACTTTTCGTATAACCACATCGGCCACTTTTCCGAAGGCGGGACGGCTATCTGTAAGTCGCTGTTCATGGCGGGGGTGACGCGGCGCTTCCCCGAGCTCAGGGCCGCCTTTCTCGAAGGCGGCGCCTCCGGGGCGTGCAGCCTGTACGCGGGTATCGTCGGGGAATGGGAGAAGCGGAACCGAGAGGCGTTGCGGGCGGTCGATCCGTCACGGCTCGACGGCGGCGCTCTGGTCGCCCTTGCCGGGGACTACGGCGACGACCGGGTGAGGGCAAGCCTCGATGACCTGCGCGCCTTCTACGAGCACGAGTCGTCGCGGCCCTTCTACCGCGACGACTGGGCGGCGCTGGGAGTGGAGCGCAGCGAGCAGCTTCGCGATCTCTTCGTCGACAATTTCTACTTTGGGTGCGAGGCCGACGACCCGACGACGGCGTGGGCCTTCGACGCCCGGACGAACCCGCACGGGGCGCGTCTGCACGCGATGCTTGGGTCGGACATGGGGCATTACGACGTGCCGGACCTGGCCCGCGTGGTCGAGGAGGCCTACGAGCTCGTCGAGCGAGGCCTGGTGTCGGAGGACGACTTCCGGGACTTCACGTTCGGGAATGCGGCGAGGCTCCATGCCGGGATGAACCCGCGGTTCTTTGACGGCACGCCTGCGGAAGCCGCGGTCGAGGCTTTGCTCGGAGTGTAGCGGCGGCGGGCCTAGCGGCGCGTGCCCTCGCTCAGTCTCCCCAAGACGAGACCTTTGCGGAACTCGGCGGGCGGGCTTCAGCAAGGTCGCGCGGCCCCCGCCTCCCCCCGCCCTCACCCCAACCCTCTCCCAGCGGGAGAGGGGGCAAGACCCCGCGCCGCCTCCATGTTCCACGGCCAGCGGGCGGCGTTCTTCCCCTCGACGGAGTTTTGCAAGGGCCTCCAGAGGGAGAGAGGTCTAGGGTGCGGCTCCAGGAGGCGGTTTCTTGACCCTTCAGAAGGGGCGCTGCTACAATGCGAGACCGCTTACGGCGGGAATTCCAGAGGGGAACGAGGGTCGGCGTCGCATGCTCGTTATTGGTCTGACCGGCGGTATTGGCAGCGGTAAGACCACCGTATCCGGCTTCCTGGAAGAGCTTGGCGCCGAGGTCATCGACGCCGACAAGGTCGGCCACGTCACCTACTTGCCGGACATGCCGGCGTGGCAGGACTTGATCGACGCTTGGGGCGAAGACCTACTCCAGCCCAACCGCGAGGTCGACCGGAAGAAGCTCGGCGCGATCGTTTTCAGCGATCCCGCGAACCTGGAAAAGCTTAACAGCATCGTGCATCCCCGCATGCGCGACATCATGAACGACCGAATCGAGGGCTTTCGCGGGGAAGGCAAGCAGGTCGTGGTGGTGGACGCAGCGATCTTGATCGAGGCGAAGTGGACCTCGTTGGTCGACGAGGTGTGGGTGACCGCCGCGCCCGAGGACGTCGTGGTCCAGCGGGTCATGGCGCGGAATGGGTGGGACGAGGAGCAGGTGCGCTCGCGGATGGCGTCGCAGATGCCGGCGGAGGAGCGCCAGAGCTACGCTCAGGTAGTGATCGACACGGACGCGTCGTTGGACGAAGTCCGCGAGCGGGTGCGGGCGGCCTTCGAAGCGCGCGCCGCCGTCTAGGCGGGCTCGCCGGGACGCCCCCTTTAAGGAAGTAGAAATATGGCCACAGCGGGCAAAGAGCAGACGCTCTATCGCCACTACATCATCGAAGAGTACATGCTCGAAGATGAGCCGTTCTATCTTCCGGTCAACGACGAGGTAGACATCTTCGAGGCCGCCTACAAGGCGAAGATACCGGTGTTGCTCAAGGGCCCGACGGGCTGTGGGAAGACGCGGTTCGTCGAGTACATGTCGTGGAGACTCGGCCGGCCCCCGGCCCGGGGACGGAAGGGCGGGAAGGCCGCCTCGAAGAACGGCGCCGTGAAGGGGTTGCCTCTCGTCACTATCGCCTGCCACGAAGACCTGACGTCCAGCGACTTGGTGGGGCGCTACCTCTTGGAGGGGCAGGAGACGAAGTGGATCGACGGGCCGCTGAGCCGCGCGGTGAAGGTGGGCGCCATCTGCTACCTCGACGAGATCGTCGAGGCGCGGAAGGATACGACGGTGCTCATCCACCCGCTGACCGACCACCGGCGCCTGCTGCCCGTGGAGAAGCGCGGGGAGATCCTGGAAGCCAGCGACCGGTTCCTGCTGGTCATGTCGTACAACCCCGGCTACCAGAGCGCGCTCAAAGATCTGAAGCACAGCACCCGACAGCGGTTCATCTCGTTGGAGTTCGACTACTCTCCCAGGGAGATCGAGACGCAGGTGATCGAGCACGAAGCCGGCGTGGGGCCGGAGGTGGCGATGAATCTCGCCAAGCTGGGCGAGAAGGTCCGTCACCTGAAGGACCACGGTCTCCACGAGGGCGTGAGCACCCGCTTGCTCATCTACGCGGGGCGGCTGATCGCGGGCGGCATCCCGGCGCGGCGCGCCTGTCAGACGGCGGTGGTGTGGGGACTGACCGACGACAGCGAGGTGCAGCGCAGCATCGAAGAAGTGGTCTCGAGCATCTTCCCCTAGGCCCGGCGGCTCGGCGCCGCTTGGTCATACCCCGCTGTTCCAGTGAGGTCGAAAGTCCGGCGAGGGAAACGCTTCCGTGACGGATAAGGCTTACGACTCCGCCGCGTTCGAATCGCAGTTGCAGCGATTCCCCGTTTCCGTCGTCACCGAGTTCCGCGGCGCCGAGGAAGAGGCCCGCAAGCATCTCGGCGCGAACGACTACCGGGCATGGGCGGCGGAAGGCATCTCGCTGGCTCAGCACACTTTCCGTTCGTGGGAGGCGGCGACCGAGTACTTCAAGTCCACGCCGCGGGTGGTGCAGGCGCTCGACTTCCCCGAAGTGATGGAGTGGGCGCGGTGGGGACGGGCGCTCTCGTCCGACTCCCCGGTTATCTCGTCGTCCTTCTTCCGCGCCACGCCCGAGGTGATCCCCTACGTCCGGGGCTCCGAGCTGGGCCGCTGGGCCGGCGTCGGCAAGCGTCTGTACAAGGGAACGTGGAAGTCGAGCTCCCTCGCCTCTACCTACTTCGAGACCAGCCCCCGCCTGCTGGGCGCGCTGACCCTCGACGAGCTCGAAGACCTCGTTGAGTTCATCGACAGCTTGGCGCAGAAGTCTTACGACCTCGCGAACGAGTGCCTGGCGCTGGCGAGCGCCGTCTTCCCCAAGATCGACGGCGGCGACCGGGTCAGCTTCCTGAACCTGGGCTCGGTGCTGGTGAAAGGGAACTGGCGCGACGTCAAACCGTATTTCGAGAACGGCCCGAAGATCATCGAGCGCGTCGAACCCCGGCAGCGGGGCCGCTTCCTCCAATTGGCCCAGCATCTCTCGCGGCAAGGGACGGGCAACACCATCACGTTCCTGGTCGAGGCGTCCACGGCCTTGGGCGAGGTGGACGCCGAATTGCACGGCCCGTTGCTCGACATGGCCGACCGCCTCGCGGGCCACTCCGCCGCCGCAGTCGGCGAGTTCGTCAAGAACGTGCCTCTGGTCATGGACCGTCTGCGGGGCGAGCGCCTCGAAGGCTGGTTCGAGGAGGGGTTGCGCGTCCTCGGCGAAAACGAGGACGGGGGCCTCGCCTTCTTCCGCCTCGAATCGGGCCGCGCGGAGCGGGCCATCGAGGAGCTTTCGTCGGGGCTCGATCTCTCGCGGGTGAACGAAGTCCTGACCATGTACTGCCGCGCGCTCGCGGGCCAGCGGGTCGAGTTGCGGCCCACCGACGAGCTTCAGGACAAGGGCATCGGCTGGACGTCGTCGGACTATGCGACGACCGAAGGCAACAACATCTTCCTCCCCGCCTTCGTGGAGCGCTACGGCACGAAGGACGAGAACTTCGCGTGGTTCAAGGTCATTGCCACGCACCAGGTGGGCCACCTAGAATTTGGGAGCTTCCGCTTCCGGTTCGACAAGCCCTCAACGGTCTTCGCCGCCAAGGAGCAGCGGGCCGTCCTGGGTAAGCGCGACGGCGACAGCGCCGCGCGCATCGACCTGGAACGCTTCTTCGATCTCTTCGGCGACCGGCGGCTCGCCTCCGATGTCTTCATGCTCGTCGAGGACGGGCGCATCGATCATCGCGTGAAGTACGAGTACGCCGGAATCAGTGAGAGCTACCGCCGCGTCCAGCGTGAATCGCTGCATTCGCGCCCGGAACCGGACACGCTGCCGTTGCGCGAGGCGGCGATGGAAGTGCTGGTGCGACTGAGCCTCGAAGAGAAGGGCACAGTCAAGACGCCCGCCGAGATATCGGAGCACTTGGACGCGCTGGCGGTGCTGGTGCGGACGATGCAGAACGAGGAGAGGACGGTCGAGGACACCGCGGAGGCGACGATCCGGATCTACGACCTGCTGAGCACCGTGCCCAATGTCGAGGCCGAGCCCGACAGCGGCGAAGAGCGCAGCATGGACGAGATGGGTGAGGACGCCGGCGAGGGCGACCTCGACCAGATGCTGCAAGACCTCATGGAGGGGGGCTCGGGCGAGGGGAGCCCCGACGGCGAAGAGCAGGAGTACAAGAGCCCCCAGATGGTGGAGTTCCGCGGGGAGTTCAAGCCCGAGCTGGTGCAGGCGCTGGAGAATCTGAAGAACGAGCGCTCGAAGGCCCAGAACCCGATGGAGATCACGGGGCTCTCGGAGGAAGAACTCCGGCAACTCTTGGAGAAGTCGGCGGAGATCGAAATGACCGAGGCGCAGGAGGGCGATCTGCCGCAGTCGTCGGGCCAGTTCGTCGACAACCTAATCAACGAGGCGGCGCGCCAGCAGCAGGCGAAGGCAAAACAGGGGACGCAGTTCCAACACAGCGAGGACGACAACGCGCCGCTCGCGGGCGAGGCGGAGACGTTCCTCTACGACGAGTGGGACTTCCGGGCGGGCGACTACAAGCCGCGCTGGTGCGCGGTGCGCGAGAAGCGCATGGAAGAGGGCACCGTCGATTTCTTCGAGCGGACGCTCCGGACGCACTACGGCCTGGTCTCCCGCATCAAGAAGCAGTTCGAGGCGCTTGCCCCGGAGCAGTTCCGGCGCGTCAAGCACTTGCCCGACGGCGAGGAGTACGACTTCGACCTCGTCGTCGAGTCGATGATCCAGGCGCGGGCGGGCGATACGCCGTCGGACAAGATTTACTGGCGGCGCAACAAGACCGAGCGCGACGTGGCGGTGAGCTTCCTGCTCGACATGAGCGCCTCGACCGCCGAGGCGGTGGACGAGACGCGCCGCCAGTTCGATTCATGGGACTTCCCCGACGACCCGCGGGACTACATGACGTGGCTCCGCACGCGCCGCGAGGAGATGAGCCGCCGCACCTACAAGCGCATCATCGACATCGAGAAAGAGAGCACGGTGCTGCTGATCAAGGCGCTGGAGGCCATCGGCGACCAGTACGGGATCTACGGCTTTTCCGGCTACGGCCGTGAAAACGTCGAGTTCTACGTGGTCAAGGACATCGACGAGACGTTCGGGGAGAACGTGAAGCGCCGCCTCGACAAGATCACGCCGATGCATGCCACGCGCATGGGCCCCGCCATCCGGCACGCGGTGGCGAAGCTCGACGAGCACGAGGCCCGCACCAAGGTCATCTTCCTCCTCAGCGACGGGCGGCCTCAGGACCGGGGCTACAGTCGGGAGGGCGTCGAGAAGGAGTACGCGGTGCACGACACGCGCATGGCGCTCCTCGAAGCGCGGCGACTGGGGATCACTCCGTTCTGCCTCACGGTCGACCGCGCCGGCCACGACTATCTGAAGACGATGATGGGCGGCGACATGGGCTACGAGGTCGTCGCCGACATCCACACGCTCCCGGAGCGGCTGCCGCAGCTGTACCGACGGCTGACGGTCTAGGGGGCGACCCGCCGCTGCGGAGCGCGGGTGGCGAGCCTTAACCCAAGGTTTCGTTCACGAGCGATAGGCCGGCTTGGAGCCGGTCGCGCCAGTCCTCGCGGGGGTGCCGGATCGCGTTGGTGCATACCCTGTACAGGCAGACGGCTTCGCGAAGCGCCAGGTCCCGCTGATTCCACCCGAAACGCTCAAGGGCGGCGCTCTGGAAGATCCCGTGGAACGCGGCCACCGCATCGACTTCCTTCTCCCGCCCAAACTTTGCGCCCCAGCGCAGGTGTGCCAGGAAGTTGCCCACGTCGAGCAGAGGATCGCCCGGGCCTGCTTCCTCGAAGTCAACGAGCGCAATCCTGCCGTCGGGCAGCACGAGCATTTGGTCATCGTAGAAGTCGTTGTGGGCTATGTGGGATGGGCGCCACGACTCTACAAAGGGGTCCAACGCCTGGATTGCGGCACCCAGTTCCGGAAGCCCAGATTCACCCTCCGGCAGGGCTCTTGTGAAGGACCGCTTCGCCCGGCGATAGGCTCCTGCCAGATTGAACGGCCGGATGTCGCTGGACTCCACCGGCACGTTCCATAGCCGTTCAAGTCCGTCTAGGAGAATCTCAGGAGGCGGCTGATCACCGCGGCGTATTTGGCCGCGAAGGTTCTTGCCGGGGATTTCCGACAGCCATAGTACGCCGCCCTCGGGCCAGTGCCCGGCAACGCGGGGGAGTGTGAATCCGGAGTGCTGGGCAAGCCGGCCGGCCTCCAACAAGGGACCCATCACCTTGGGCCGCATGACGCGAACATAGAAGCTGAACTTTCCGAGCCTATGACGTAGGACGGCCCGATTTCCGGGCCGGTACCGGACCATGTCCACGCGCAAGCGCCGCGCGGGGAAAGACAGGACGTACTTGTTCAGCAGCCTGGCGGCGCCTTCGACCGACGCAGCTTCACTCAGGCTGGGTAGGTGAGGGTCCTCGGGGTAGCGATAGAGCTTCGCATCCTCGCCGCGGGCGACCTCGAAGGCGAATTCTTCCGGCGGGACGTAGTCGTCGTCCGGCCATTCCGCCACGTAGCTGACGACCGCGCGCCTGCCTGGATTGTGGCTGAGCTGGCGAATTCGGATTTGCTGCGGGCTGAGCGCCGGTTCGCCGAACTGGGAGCAGTAGGTCCGCCAGACCCATTCGCCGTCGAAGAGCCTGGAGAGCCCGGCTAGGCTGCGGTCTTCAAAGCTGACCTGCGGATAGAGCGGGACGGACGTAAGCGTCACGGACTTCAAGTCCTAGCTATCGTCGTTGTCGGTACCGTCGTTGTCGGTGGGAGTGGGAGTGTCGACGCCGTCGGAGTCGGTGCCGTCGTTGTCAGTGGGAGTGGGAGTGTCGACGCCGTCGGAGTCAGTACCGTCGTTGTCAGTGGGAGTGGGAGTGTCGACGCCGTCGGAGTCAGTACCGTCGTTGTCGGTGGGGGTCGGGGTGTCGACGCCGTCGGAGTCGGTACCGTCGTTGTCAGTGGGAGTGGGAGTGTCGACGCCGTCGGAGTCAGTGCCGTCGTTGTCGGTGGGGGTCGGGGTGTCAACGCCGTCAACCTCGGGATCTTCGTCCTCCGCCCGGATTGGCGATTCCCGCGAGGTTAAAGCAGCATCGCTGCCGCTCATGTCGCAGGCTGGAGCCGCAAACAGTGCCAACGCCAGCACCAGCGAGAGGTAGATTGATCCAAGCGAGAATAGCTTCTTCATCCCTCGAAGCCCGCCGTCAGATGTTTGCGATAGGAAGATCTCGGCGCCGCTACTGCAAATCTAGTACGTTGCCTTCCCTTAAGCAAGCGCAAACGGCGAATCTCGGCGCGCGAAGGACTCCGCAATTGGAGGCCGGGCGTTTACGCCGCGTTGACACGCCGGCGCGGCCGATCAGGGCCCACGCTGGAAGCGCCACCCTTCCAGCGTGGGTCTTCTTTGGGGGAGGCTAGCCTCCGAGGAAGTCGAGGACGAGGCGGTTGAATGCCTCGGGTGCCTCGGCGTTGACCATGTGGCCGACGTCGGGGATGACGGCTTTGCGGGCGTTGGGGGCGCGGCGCTCGACCATGCCGGCGAGGGTGTGGAAGAGCTCGACGTCGCGCTCCCCGACGACGGCTAGGGTGGGGGCGGCGATCTCGTCGAGGCGCTCATGGGCCGGGGGGTCGGGGTCGGTCTGGGGATCGTCGTTGACGAAGTGCCAGCCGGAGTAGTCGTCCAACATGCGGTGGACCATGGCGAGAGCGTCGGGGTTGGTCTGCGCCGCGGTGAAGATGCCCGACTGGGCGTAGAGGCGTTTCGCGGCGTCGATGCCTTGCTCCCGGGCCACGTTCAACAACTGCTGGTAGCCCTCGTTCGGGCCCGAGTCCTGCACCTTGTGCGCTTGGGCGGGGCCCGGCGATGCGCCGGCGAGGACGAGCTTGCGCAGGAGGCGCGGGTAGGTGATGGCGAAGTTGAGCGCGATCGAGCCGCCCCGCGAAAGGCCGACGACGTGGGCAGGCGCAAGGTCCAGATGCTCGATCATGGCGGCGAGGTCGTGGTAGTGGCCGTAGGGGTCGTCGCCGGGGAGCGAGGAGCGGCCGAAGCCGCGGGCGTCGTAGCGGAGGGTTCGGAAGCGGCGGGAGAACTCGGGGATCTGCGGCTCCCACATGCTGAGGTCGAAGGGGAAGCCGTGGACGAAGACGACGGGCTCGCCCTCTCCCGCGAGCTCGTAGTGGATGCGGGCGCCGTAGACGCTGAGGTAGCCGGGCGCGCTTTGGGCCATGGTCGCAGCCTTCTTCAGCGGCGGTACTGGGGCGCTTCTTTGCCGAGGATGAGCATGCGGGTGTAGAAGAGTGCGTTGGTGACGACGCGGCGCTTGATGTCGCCGCGGCGGCCGGGGTACTGGCCATAGTGCGTGGCGTGCTTCTCGGCGTTGGCGATGGCCATGTAGACCGTCCCCACGGGCCGGCCCTCCTGCTCGGTGGGCCCGGCGACGCCGGTCACGCCGATGCCAACGTCGGCGCCGAGCTCGCGCCGCGCCGCTTGCGCCATCTCGATTGCTGTTTCCTCGCTCACCGCCCCGTGCCGTTCGATCGTGTCGCGGGGCACGCCGTACTTGATCTTCAACTCGGTCTGATAGGCGACGATACCGCCGCGGTAGTAGCGCGAGCTTCCCGGCACGTTGGTGATGGTGTCGCCGAGGAGTCCGCCGGTGAGGGACTCCATGGTGGCGAGGGTGAGGCCGCGCTCGGTGAGGAGCTTCCCCACGTGCTCTTCCATCGTTTCGTCGTCAACGCCCCAGACGTGCTCGCCGAAGCGGTCGCGGAGCGCGGCCTCGACCGGTCCGATCAGGGCGTCGGCCTCCGCTTCGGTCATGGCTTTGGCAGCGAGGCGCACGTGGATGCCGTCGGGGCGTGCGTAGACGCCGATGCTGGGGTTGGCGGCCTTGAGCAGGTCGCCGCACATCTCGTCGACGCCGCCCTCGGAGATGCCGGTGATCTTGAGGGTGCGCGAGGTGAGCAGGCCGCCGCCCACCATGTCGCGCAGGCGGGGGCGTACCTGGTTCTCCCACATGTGGCGCAGCTCGCGCGGCGGGCCGGGCATCGAGACGAGTATCTTGCCGTCCTTCCGCGTCCACCAGCCGGGAGCGGTGCCCATGGGGTTGGGGACCGCCGAGGCGGAGGGGATGAGCATGGCCTGCTTGATGTTGTTCTCCGGCATGTTGATGCCCCGGTTGCCGAAGAAGCCGCGGACCTGCGCCTCGAGCTCGGGATCGACGTAAAGATCTTCGCCGAGGAGCCGGGCGACGGCGGCGCGGGTGAGGTCGTCGTCGGTGGGGCCGAGGCCGCCGGTCATGAGGACGAGGTCGGAGCGCTCCATGCTCCGCCGGAGGCTATCGAGCAGGCGGTCCATATTGTCGCCGATGGACTGGATGTGATAGACGTCGATGCCGAGCTTGGGCAGCTCGCCGGCCAGGTAGGGCGAGTTGAGGTCGACGATCTCGCCGAGCAGCAGCTCGGTCCCGATGGAGATGATTTCGGCTTTCATGGAGGGCGCCCGCGGGCGGAGGCAGGGCGCGGCGATGGTAGCACACCGCGATCCGGCGACGCTGGAGGGGGCGTCGGGAGGGGCGCCCCGGGGGCGCCGACGCGCCTAGCGGCGCGTGCCCTCTCTCAGTCTCTCCCAGAGGGAGAGAGGTTTAAGGTGGTCTCTCCCAGAGGAGACCTTTGCGTAACCGGGGCTGACTGGCGCGAGGGTGGAGGGCTTCGATGGCCCGTTGGTGGTTGAAAGGGTGCCCCTCATCTCAGTCTTCTCCCGTGGGGAGAAGAGGCAAGACCTCCCGCCCCCACCCATGCTTGCCCGCGGCGGTTGTGCAAAGGTCTTCAGAGGGAGAAGTTTGAGGTGGTTTCTCCCAGAGGGAGAGATTTATGGTGGTCTCTCCAGAGGAGAGAGGAAGAGGCGGCACGCAGGGGGGAGAGGCTTAAGGCTGCGCGCCGGCTTGTCTCCAGGCGTGGAGGAAGCGGTGGGCGGCGGTGAGGAAGCTCGCGGCGGCGACGATGTAGAGGAAGATGGTTACCTGGTCGGCGATGAGGCCGACGCTGAGGAGGACGATGCGCTCCGGCCGGGTGACGAGGCCGACGTTACACTCGAGGCCCAGCCCTTCGGCGCGCGCCTTCACGTAGCTGACGAGCACGGAGGCGGCCAGGGTGAGGAAGACGAGCAAGGCCTCCTCGGTGGCGCCGCCGTCGGCGAAGTAGTAGAGCAGGCCGAAGAGGACCGCGGCCTCGGAGACGCGGTCGAGGGTGGAGTCGAGCAGGGCGCCGCGTTTGGAGACTTTGCCCGTGGCCCTGGCGAGCGCGCCGTCGAGCATGTCGGTGGCGCTGCCGCCGAGGAGGAGCAGGCCGCCGATGAGGAAGCGCCCCTCGGCGAGGGGCCAGGCGGCGGCGGCGGTGATGGCGAAGCCGCCGACGCTGACCATGTTGGGGGAGATGCCGAGGCGCGCCAGGCCCGCGACCAGCGGGTCGACGACCAGGCCGAGTAGGCCGCGGACGCGCTTGCGGACGGCCTCGGCGGCGGAGGGCCGCCGGGGGGCGGCGGCATCGCTCATCGGAGCCCGCGGAGCCCCCGCAGCGGGGCGCGCTCGTCCAGGAGTTGGTCGTAGTAGCTCAGGACTTCGGAGGCGACGCGGTCCCAGCTAAAGCGCTGCACGTGGACCCGTCCCTTCGCCGCCATCCGCGCCCGCAGCTCGGGCTGCTGCATCAGGCGCACGATGGCGTTGGCCAGGCTGACCTCGTCGTTCGGCTCGAACAGCAGACCGGTCTCGCCGTCGTCGACGACGCCGGCGTAACCGGGGATGTTCGAAGCCAGCACCGGGGCGCCCGCCGCCATCGCTTCGAGGAGCACGATGCCGAAGCTCTCGCCCCCCGTCGCCGGCGAGCAGAAGATGTCCGCCGTCCGGTAGTAGCGGGGGAGGTCGTCGTAGGGGACGCCGCCGATGACCTCGACGTCCTCGACGTAGCGCTCTCCGAGGATGCGCTCGGACGCCGCGTCGAGCCGCCCCGGCCCCACCACGATGAGGCGCAGCTGCGGGTACTCCCACTTGAGCCTGGCGAAGGCCGCCAGCAGGAAGCGGAGGCCCTTCCGCTTCTCCATGCGCCCCACGAACAGGATGTTGAGTTTGCCGTCCATGAACCGCTCGAACGGCGGGGCGTCGGCGGAGAAGTGGGCCAGATCGATCCCGTTGGGGATGATTTTGAAGTCGCCGGGGTAGTAGCGCCCTACGAGCTCCGCCGCGGGCTTGGAGACGGCGATCTTGCCGTGGAGGTTGCCGTACCAGCGCTTGAGCAGCGGGCGGAATCCCCGGTAGCCCCGGCTGCGCCGTGCGTAGGCGTGGAAGGTGCCTACGTTGAGGGCTTTCGAGAACCGGAGCGCGGCGACGGGGGGCACGGGGAACAACGGCTCGTGCATGTGCACGACGTCGAACTCTTCCTCGTCCAGCAGCCGCTTGATCTGGCGGTTGCGGTGGAAAGAGAGGGAGACGCGCGCCCACGACCCGGACAGGGGCAGCGGCACGGGCTGGCCGATCAGGACGAGGTTGTCTCCCTCGACCTCCTCTGCTGGCTTCGAAGATGGGGCGAGGATCGTGGTGCGGTGGCCCCGCTGGACGAACTGGTTGGACAGGGCCGAGATGTGATTGTTCACGCCGCCCGTGTGGGCCCAATCGTAGGGCGAGACCAGCGCGATCTTCACGGTATCCGCTCCCGCAGCGGCGGCCCGGGACTGGGCTCGCCGCCGTTGACCGGCTCGCCGGCATCCACGTCGGCAGCGGGCGTTTTCGCCCGCCTTCGCCGCTGCCGTAGCTGCTCGTTCTGCTTGTCGGTCTCCCACAGGGGCTCGAAGACCGCGGTCCACTGCGTAGGATACTCCACCACGTAGCGCTCGACGATAGCGAGCAGCCGGCGGCTCAGCGCCCGGACGCGCTCCTCGGTGGGGCGCTCGCGCTCGACCGCTATGGGCGGCTCGATGTGGACGACGTGGCGCTCGAAGCCGGCGCGCAGGCTGATGCTTGGGACCAGGGTGGCCCCGGTGCGGAGCGCGAGCTCCGCCGCCCCCACCGGCATGAGGGCCGGCTCGCCGAGGAAGTCCATGACGAGGCCGTTGCCTTGGACGGCCCGGTCGACGGCGACGCCGACCCACTCGCCGCGCTTCAGCGCCTTGAACGCGCTCTTCACGCCCGCCCCCGTGGCGGGCTCGAAGGTGAGCGATTGGGCGTGGCGCAGGCGCATGGTCAGCGCGAGCAGCCGGGGCGGCTCGATCATCTCGGCAAGGATCATCGTGGGAGGTACGCCGAGCGCGGGGAAGGCCTGTGTCACCAAGTCGAGGTTGCCCAGGTGTGCCGAGGCGATGATCACGCCCTTGCCCATGCCCTTCGCCGCCTCGTAGTGTTCCAGCCCCTGGAAGTCGATGGCGTCGCGGATCTCACTGGGCGTGTGGTAGGGCACCCGCGTGAGGTCGTAGTAGTTGTAGGAGAGATTACGGAAGGACTCTCGAATCATGCGGCTGACGTCGCGGCGTGTGGCGGCGGGGACGATGCGGCGCAGGTTCAACGCGGTGGTGCGCCGCGACCGCCTGGCGAAGGCGAAGGCCAATTCGGCCATGAGGTTTGCGCACAAGCGCCGCACCGGCCGCGGAAGCGGCGCGATGAACGTCGCGGTGAACAACATGAGGTAGTAGCGCCACATATGCTCGCGGCGACGTCCGCTGGGACGGCGCCGCCGCATGGTACTACAGCGCCGGGGAGCGGGCAAAAGGCGGTGGGCGGCGTGAGGGAGGGTGAGGCTTGGGTTGGCTTTGGTGGTTGATGGGGAGGCCGCGCACGCCAACCCGCTTCCGGGGGGAGAGCAACTGTGTTGAAAGTCAAGGGTTCTCTACGGCTGGGACCTCCGTTCTCGCGAACGACGGGTTCCACGCAGCGCCGTGCTTGAGCATGCTGTTGAGGATGACCAGCAGTTTGCGCATGCAGGCGGTCAGCGCGACCTTCTTCGCCTTGCCCGACCCGCAGAGCCGCAGATAGAAGTCCCGGATCACCGGATTGTGGCGGGTGGCCGTAAGCGTGGCCATGTACAGGGTCTGACGAGCTGGCGCCCGACCTCCCCACACGGTGCGCCGCCCGCGCAGCATCCCGCTGTCGCGGTTGAACGGGGCGACCCCGAGCAGGCTCGCGATCTGCTTGCCGCCCAGCTCCCCGAGCTCGGGGACCTCCGCCAGCAGCGTCATGCCCAGCACCGGCCCCACCCCGGGGACGCTCCGAAGCAGGTCCTCTCGCTCCCGCCATACCGGGTTCCGTTGGATGCGTTTGCTCAGATCCTCGTCCAGCTTGCGCAACTCCCTTTCCAGCCAGGCGATGTGGCGCTGGATGTCCTTGCGGACCGGCCCCACGGTGCTGCTCAGACGGTTCTTCTCCGCCGTGATCATGGTGACCACCTGCCGCCTTCGCTCCAGTTGCGCCTCCAGCGCCTGTGCTTCCGCGTCGGGCAGCCGGGTGGGACGCGGCCGGATGGCCATGCCGAAGCGCGCAATGACCTCCGCGTCCAGCCGGTCCGTCTTGGCCAGCCGTCCGCTCGCCTTGGCGAAGTCCCGCACCTGGCGCGGATTGACCACCGCCGTCGGGATCTGCGCCGCGGCGAGCCCCGCCACGACCGCCCGCTGCAGTCCGCCCGTCGATTCCAGCACCACCAGCACCGGCGCCAGGGGTCCGAGCGCGGCGACCAATTCGTCGATACCCTGCGGCGTGTTGGGGACGCTCCACTGCGTCCCGTCCGGCAGGACGGCGATGTCCAGCACCTTCTTGGAGACGTCGATCCCGACGAAACGTTCCGCTGACTCCACAATCCCTCTCCTTTGGCCCTACCTTGCAGATTCGGGCTTTGCATGCCCTGGCAACTGTTCGGGCTCTTCCTTGGAGTAGGAGCGGCGACCATCGCTCTCCCACGGTCTTTCTTGGACCAGGGGGGTATCGGTCTACCGCTCTCCTCCCCAAGATACAAGGGGGTAAGACGGTACAGACCGGGGAGATGGGTAACATCTAAACCGGGCACATGGGTAACACAGTGTGTGATGGTGGGAGGTGGTTGATACGAGGCCCCGCACCCCAACCCTCTCCCGGGGGGAGAGGGAGTAAGACCCGCCCTCGCCCGTTCTCCAAGTCGTTGCGGCGCGGCTTGACGGTGCGTGCCCTCTCTCAATCTCTCCATGGTTGCGAGGTAATCGCGCCGGAAAATTGCGGTACTCGTGGGGGGCGGGCTTGGAGTCGATTGAGCACGGCCACAGGTGACGAGACACCCGTCGGTTCGAGTCCCCGCAAGCGGGCCCGCCTCATCGATATCGGGGCTATCGGTGCGGGTCCACGTCGTCGGTGAAGTTCGCGATGCGCTCATCGCGCCCCCCGGCGCCGTCTATAGAGAAAGCGGGAGCACTATGGTGCGGATGCTCGCCGCCGCCGGCGCGCTGCGCGACCGGCGGTCAACGTGGGAGTGAGCAACGCCTTGTGGGTACGGATAGCCGGCGGTGCGGCGGAAGGCGCCCGCGTACTCCTCGCCGAGGTCCCCGGGGGAAACCCCTCCCTCGCCCAGGCGCTCGTCCCTTCGACCCTCGGCCGCGGCCCGAACGCGACGGAAGCCAATGGCGCGCCCTACCGGCTCCGTCCCCCATCTGCGCCTGCGCAACATCGCGCGCGCCTATGCGGCGGAGGAGATCGTGGTCGAGGCGCCGTGGGGCGTGAACCTCGACGTAGGGTGCGGCGAGGTGGTGGCCATCGTCGGGCCGTCGGGACCGTGAAAGACGACGCTGATTAACATCATGGGCCGTCTCGACCAGCCCACGATGAGCTTCTACCAGCTCGGCGGGATTCACGTGGGCGGACTGACCAGCGACCGCGTCACCGAGCTGCGGCGGCGGGAGATCGGATTCGTCTTCCAAACGTTCAACCTGCCGCCCGGTCTCACCTCGCTGGAGAACGTGACGCTGCCTCTGACCTACACGCCAGTCCGGCGCCCCGAGGCCCGGGCCATGCAGGCCCTCGAACGCGTCGGGTTGCGCACCGCACGGGTCACCGGCCGGAGGCGCTGACGGGAGAAAAGCAGCAGCGGGTCGGCATCGCGAGGGCGATGGTGAACGGCGCGAGGGTGGTCCTCGCCGACGAGCCCGCAGGGAGCCTCGACTCGGAAGCCGGCCGCGGTGTGCTCGCGCTGCTCCGCAACCTGAACGAGCGCGACGGCGTGACCATCGTCATCGCGACACACGACCGCGAGGGTAGAATCGTGAGCGACCAGCTGCGGACTGGCGAAGACGCCGGCAAGGACGAGGCGTGAGGCTGTCCAGAATCATCCGCATCGCGGTGCAGGCCATCCGGTCGAACGTGCCCTCATCGATCGTAACGGTGTTGGAGATCGTCGTCGGCGTAGCGGCGATGCTCGCCGTGCTGCCGGTCGAGGCCGGGGTCGGCGCGATGACGCGGGAGCGGTTGGCGGAGATCGGAAACAAGCTGATCTTAGCGCGGCCCGCGGATGACGCGCCGGAGACGCTGACCTCGGGGGCCGCGCCCGCCGTCGCCGCGCCGGCAGCACGGTGCTCGGGATGACCGCCGCGCTCAGGCCGGTGCACAACTTCGACGTGATCGAAGGCCGGTTCCTCACCGCCGAAGACGTCAAGACCAAAAGGCTGGTGGCCGTGCTCGGATCGTGGGCCTGCTCGGCGAGGTGGGCGGCGGCCTTGGCGTCCAGGACGACGTCATCGGCACGCCGATCACGACGGTCTACGCCCGGCTGACGGACTCGGCCAATGACCAGCGCGTGTGGCTTATCAGCATCCAAGCCGTATCGGGCGATCGGCTGGACGAGGCCGAGAAGCAGGTGCGGGAAACGCTGCACCGACGCCACGGTCTCATCGACGCGGACGATTTCACGCTGACGAGCGAGGAGGACATCATCGGCGCCAAGACCTAGATCAGCGACCTCGTGACGATCTTCCTGGGGAGCATCGCGGGCATCGCGTTGTTCGCGTTGTTCGCGGGCGGCGTTGTGTCCTGAGCGTTATGCACGCCGCGGTGAGAGAACGCCGCCGCGAGATCGGGCTGCGCTGGGTAGTCGGCGCGAAACCGCGCGACATTCTCTACCAATTCCTCGCCGAAGCGGTCCTGCTCAGCGGTAGAGGAGGGTCGTTGGGGATCGGCCTCAGGACCGCCGCGGCCGAGATCCTCGATATCCTGTGCGTAGACGGCGAGGACTCGGCGAGAACGGTGGCGGCTCCGTTACTCACCGGCGCTGCCATAGGGACCCTCTTTGACCTCTACCCCGCGGCCCAAGCCGCATAGACCCCATCAACGCCCTCCGGCGGGAGTAAGCTGGGCGGCCACGCGGCGGAGAATCCGCACCCTTGTCCCCCGACGCGACACACTACCGCGGACGAGCGTACCGGCTGCGGGACACCCTCTTATGCCGACTACGCTAGGCTAGCACCTGTTAACACTAGCGCGGTGTATCGAAGATGAGTGCGAGAATCAGATAGACCCAAGGGAGAGCACGTGGAGCTTCGCAAAGCGAAAGCAGATGCGGCGAAAGCCCTTTCACCTGCGGAACAGCCTCTCGATTTCGTTGCGCCGCTTGTACATCGTTCGGCGCCCTCGGTGCCCCCGCGTGCGCGATCTGCTAAAGAGGGACGGCTCTGGCGCTGCGGACCAAGGAGCTTAGGCAGCTTGCAGCCTTCCGGCGCATCGTCGGCCACTGTCGTGCCGTCGAAGCGCCATATCACCCATCGCCAGCAACAACCGGGCGAGCGGTTGGCGTCCTAGCAGCAGATGCGCCACCAAAAAGTACAGCGAAGGCACGAAAGATGGTTGCGTCTGGACTTGCGCCGCCCAACAGACCTTGACCTATATCAGAACGCCCTTTACGCCGCGCTCGATTTCTCACTAGCATTGAGGAAGACTTCCAAGTCGGTGCTAAACCCTTCCAGATGCCGACCGGAGCCAAGCCTATAGTAGGACGGTCGCACCGCGCGAGGAACTCGGCCACTCATGGACTTTCGGCTTAGCCCCCATCAGCAGACTTTTCGCGACGAGGTGCGGAAGTTTCTCGCCCAAGTGGTGACAGAGCGCCTTCGCGCCGAGGCCAGACGCCTCAACATCCCTGGCCCAGCAACGGCCGCCTTTCGAGACAAGCTGATCGAGCGAGGATGGCTCGGCTTGAGTTGGCCTCGCGAGTACGGGGGGTTGGGGCGCCCGTACCTCGAGCAATACATCCTGGCCGAGGAGCTGGAGTACGCGGAAGCCCCTCCTCTTCCTTTGGCAATCACTTCGATAGGGCCAACATTGATGAAGGTGGGGAACGACGAACAGAAGCGGGAATTGCTTCCGGGGGTCCTCACCGGGCACGTCGATTTCGCTCTCGGTTACTCGGAGGTCGATGCAGGCAGCGACCTGGCGGCCATCGAGACTCGCGCCGTCCCTGAGGCCGACGGGTTTCGGATCGAGGGCCACAAGACATTCACCAGCATAGCCCACCTAGCGAGCCATATCTGGCTCGCCGCCCGCTCGAACCCCGACGCCCCTAGGCATCGAGGCATCTCAATCTTCCTCGTCCCCGTCGAAAGCCCAGGCGTGACCGTACGGCCGATATGGACCGTAGGAGAAGGGAGACTCAACGAAGTCTTCTTCGACGGCGTCGCAGTCCCGCGAACCAGCCTCGTCGGTGAGGCCGACCGCGGATGGTATTACATGATGATGGCACTCGACTTCGAGCGAGGAAGCCTGGCTCCCTATTCGTTGCTACGAAAACTGCACGAGGATCTGGTAAAGCTCCTTCGGTCGAATTCGGCCGACGTTCCGGCGTGGGCCCGCCAACGCACACGCCACTTACTGGCAAATTCGGCTATCGAGGTAAGCGTCGCCCGGTTGCTCGCGATGCGGACGGCGCTCATCGTTGACAAGGGCCAGGTACCACAACACGAGGCCCACATTCAGAAGGTGTTCCGTTCGGAGGCACTTCGCCAGATCGCATCCGCGAGCCTCCGCATCCTCGGCCTCCATGGTCAGTTCTTGGAAGGCGACTCCCGAGCCAAGTATTTCGGCAAATACGTTCGGCACGTCGAGCTTGGAATCCGGACCACCATCGGTGCCGGCACCAACGAGGTGCTTCGTTCATCCATTGCTACTCGCGGGCTGGGCCTGCCGCGTTAGCCCGGAACGCCCCGCCCTTCGCTATGTCTCTGCTGGGTTTCCTTACCTCTGCTTGACGAAACTCGAAGGGCTTCAGGTGGTCATAGCCCATCTGGCCGGCTGTTGATAAGCCTCCATACCAAGGTGTCGAATCTTCAACGGTGTCGAATCTTCAACGTCCGAAACGCCGGTATCAGGCCGCTTTCCCAAACCTGTGGTGACGAACGGCGTCACGATGCTCGAGGAGGGTGATAACTACGTGAGGTGCGCCCAGCCGCATCGAGCATGGCCAGAAGAAGTATCCCGGGTTAGGCAAGTGGCGCCAGCGCACCTGGTGCCGGCGATTGCCTCGCTCCCACAGGGCGGACCAAGGATTCGGTATCCAGCACACGGTGCAGTTGCCCTCCATCGTGCTAAGCCCGGTGGGAACCCTCCAACTACGTTGGAGCGTACCGGTGGACGAATGGGACGCCAGAGTGTGGCCGTGTGGCCGTTCACAATTTACTAGCACCCTACAACCGCATCAGGCCCCATAGCTCCCTGGGCTTCAGGCCGTCTGCACCGACGGTCGTGCTGCCTGCCGATGCGCTACCTGTCCTTGCAGGACTAATATGACCGGTGGTACAACCCTGGGGCAGGTCAATTGGTGCGGCCCACGCGATCAACGGCCCTCCCTAATGAGCTTTGGCTCGGGGCACACAGCGTGGAAAGGGAGCCTTGATGAGGCTGACGGGACGGGTGGCGGTCGTAACAGGTGCTAGTCGTGGTCTCGGCCGAGTGATTGCCCTGGCGCTGGCTGAAGAAGGGGCCGACCTTGTGCTGGTGGCCCGTCGACCCGGTTCGCTTACCAAAGTGGAGGCCGAGCTGCGTTCGCAGAATGCCAGGTTCACAAGCTTGACGGCAGACCTTTCGCAGGAGACGGAGGTAGCAACGGTTGCTTCCTCCATCCTTCAAGAGTTCGGCAAGGCGGACATACTCATCAACAACGCCGCCGTCCAGGGCCCAACGAAGCCAGTCCATGAGATATCGGTAGCGAGCTGGCAAGAGGTGCTGGCGGTGGATTTGACGGGACCGTTCCTGTGCATTCGCGCCTTCGCCCCCTCGATGATGGCGCAAAAAAGGGGCAGCATTGTGAACGTCTCCTCTACCGCAGCTATGAAAGGCGTCGCCCTGAGGAGTCCATACTGCTCGGCGAAAATGGGCATGATCGGGCTCACCAAGGCATTGGCGCAAGAACTGGGACCCAGCGGCGTCCGCGTCAACGCAATCTGCCCTGGGCCGATGCCGAGCACCGCGGTCGAAGAAGTGGTGCGTGATAGGAGCCGGCAAACAGGCCGCCCCTACGACCATCTGCTTGAGCGCACGTTGCGCTCGCCTTCACTAGTACGGCCTATCGCCATGAACGAAGTGGCATCGGCTATCGTTTTCCTTGCGTCGGATGATTCCAGCGCCATCACGGGACAAGTCATCACCGCAGCGGGAGGAGCTTGAGAAGCCATGCTGCCTTTCGTGATCAGGCGGCTCCTCCTAGTCATACCAGTAGTGCTTGGCGCAACCATCATTGTCTTCTTTGCCATCCGACTGGTGCCGGGAGACACCATCGACGCCCAGATCTCCGGGTCGCAGTGGCTAAGCGCTGAGCAGCAGCAGCAGATGCGCGCCGATTTGGGCATCGATAAGCCGGCGGTTACCCAGTACTTTCACTGGCTGAACGACCTGCTTACCGGAGACCTGGGCACTTCGTTCCGCACCGGCGAGGGGGCCGCCGTTGAGATTATCGACCGGCTGCCGATGAGCATAGAGCTGGCCTTTCTCGCCGTGCTGTTCTCCATTCTGGTCTCTGTGCCAGTTGGTGTGATTGCTGCGGTCTATCGGGACCGGTGGTTCGACTACCTCATTCGTGGCTTCTCCATCCTCGGCGTTGCCATTCCCCATTTCATTCTGGCCACGGCGGCAGTGACGTTCGCCGCATCCTGGTTCGGATGGTCGGCGCCACTCGGGTACGCGCAGTTTAGCGAAGATCCCTGGAAAAACCTTCAGCAGATCTTGCCCGCCGCCATCGTCCTTGGGTTGAGCCAGACCGCGATGTCTATGCGTCTGGTGCGCTCGTCCATGCTAGAGGTATTGCAGGAAGACTACATTCGGACCGCCAAGGCGAAGGGGCTGTCCTCTCGAACCGTGCTATTCACCCACGCCCTTCGTAACGCAATGATTCCCGTAGTTACGGTTTGGGGCACGTCGTTCGGCTACCTGATGGCGGGCCAAGTGATCGTAGAGCACATTTTCCGTCTCCCTGGGATTGGTAGCTTGATGATCGAGTCGTTAGGCCAGCGGGACTACCCTGTTCTTCAAGCCAGCGTGTTATTCATGGCCCTCTCGTTCGCGAGTGTCAACCTTCTCGTCGACATCTCCTATGGGTTCCTCGATCCACGCATTCGGCTCGGCAGAGCATAACCATGGCCATCTCCGGAACCATTGGCCACGCAGTGAACTACCGTGAACGTGCTTGGGGATACGTGGCCATCTTGGCGCGCTTCGCTCAGCGCAAGCCGGTGGGATTCGCGTCCATGACGCTCATAGTCCTGATCGTTTTCGCGGCTATCTTTGCGAATCTCATCTCCCTCCACGATCCCCTGAGCCAGTTCGGCAATATGGCCTTCGCATCACCATTCAGCATCTCGCCGGATGGCAAACCCTACATCTTGGGCGGCGACCCGCTGGGTCGGGACATGTTCGCCCGGATTTTGTACGGAGCACGGATATCGCTGTACGTGGGGCTAGCTTCGGTTGGCCTCGGCGTCGCCGTCGGGTCAGTCATTGGATTGACCAGCGGCTATCTGGGTGGCTGGCTGGACAATGGAATTCAGCGAATCATGGACGGCACGATGGCGCTGCCACCCCTAATTCTCGCGTTGCTGATCGCCTCGGTGCTGGGACCCAGTACCTTCAACACCACGGTGGCAATTGCCATCGTGTGGGTGCCGACTACGAACAGGGTGGTGCGCGGCTCCGTCCTCTCGGCGAAGGAAAACGACTACGTCGAGGCGGCGCACGCCATCGGGTGTTCAGACATGCGAGTCGCGGTGCGACACATCCTGCCGAACATCCTGGCCCCGCTAACGGTCCTTGCCACACTCATGATCGCCCAGGCGATCTTGCTGGAGGCATCGCTAAGCTTCCTCGGCGTGGGCACGCCTCCGCCCACTCCTTCTTGGGGCGCCATGGTGAGCGGCCCCGCACGGGACTACATCGCACACGAACCGCGGCTGCTGATCTTCCCTGGTGGCGCGCTTGCCCTGACGGTCCTGGCGTTTAGCCTTGCAGGCGATACGCTCAGGGATCTGTGGGACCCCAAGCTGAAGGGGATCTGATCGCGGAGATACCGGGGCAGGAATAGCCGACGCGTTCACGATGATTCGGGTCAGTCGGAGCGGACGGGCCAGACGCGATCGTACGTCCGTTTGGTCGTCTTCAGTATCCGAAATGTCTCGATGCGAGCGACGCCGGGTATCTGGCCCACCTTTTCGGTCAACAACTCGAAGAGGGCTTCATCGGACTCGAGTGCGGAAGAAAACACCACGTCGAATCGACCGCTCAGTATAGCTACATAGCGTATTTCTTCCAGCTTGCCTAGCTCTTCGACAACCGACTTGGTCTTAGCGGGATCGGTCTGCACCGTTACGAAGACGTCAACGGGCAGGCCGATTTTGTCCGGGTTGGTTATAGCTACGATCTGCAAGACCTCATCTCCGATAAGTTTGTTCACGCGGCTACGAGTCGCCGTCGGTGAGACACCCACGGTGTTGGAAAGCTCAGCGATGGTCCGCCGCCCGTCTTCCCGCAATAAGTCTATGATCTTGCTGTCTATTTCGTCGAATAGCGCCGTTGCTTTGCGTGCTCGGCGCTGGCCGTTGTGGGAAGATCTGCTCATGTGTAACACATCCTTATTTGCTGCACGACCGGCCCCATGAGTCGCCGGGAGCATGAGGGGCAGAGATCGAACACCCTCATCGCGTTATCGCCCCCGAGCTCCGATCTATGGTCCGTAGCGGAAGCCTCGCGCACCACACGCCCGCTGAACCCCGTCGCTCATAGACCTGGCCTTTTGAGATTGATCATGTAGCGGGGCTGATAGCCAGGCCGGGTAGCGGCCCCTACGGTATCTCGAGGTCGAACGCCACGCCGATGTGGCCGTCTCCGTATAGCGCCTGGCATCGCTCGTCGTCATAGCTCAGCAATTCCCGGTAGACGTACCCGTTATGCTCGCCAAGCCGACAGGGGGGCAAGTGTTTATCTCTGCGGGCTGTGCCGTTCGAGCGCCAGACCATCCCCGGGTAGTCATGTTTCCCAGTATCGTCTTGTTCTAATTCCAGCCAGAACTCCCGCTGGCGGAGATGTTGGTCGCAAAAGACATCGGCCTCATTCAGCACACCGCCGGCCGTGATCCCGTTCTGCTGGAGAAGCGGCACCAGTTCCTCAAGGACACAATGCTTGCTCCACTCGCCGATGATGCCGTCAATCTCGTCCTGATGCCTCAGCCTCCCGTACACTGTTTCGAAGTGAGGGGCGGTTAGCCTGGCGTCTGCAATCAGCACGACGAGGGCTTCCCACGCAGTGTCGCTCTGCACGGTTAGCGCGACCCATCGATCTTCTCCCTTGCATGGGTAGACGCCTTGGGGGGCGAAGAAAGGGTGCCGGTTCCCCATGGGCTTCTGATCCCGGCCGTTCATGGCGGCGTCTAACAGCGCCGGCGCGAGGTAGGGCAGGAAGTTCTCAACGAGCGAAAGTTCGACGAACTGGCCCTGCCCGGTCTCCAATCGGTGATAGAGCGCCATGAGCGTGGCGGCAGCTATCGAGGCGCCGGCGGCCCCGTCGGAAGGCATGGCGACGGTGACGTGGGACGAGTCCTCGTCGGGGTATCCTCGGAGCCACGTATGGCCGCAACTCGCCTCGAAATGCTGGCCGAAGCCACGGTATTGCGCATGGGGGCCCCAAGCGCCCAACCCTGAAGCGGCGACGAAGATCAGGTCGGACCTCACCTGACGGAGAGACTCGTACCCGACTCCGAGCTTGTCCAGCGTGCCGGGGGTGTTGTTCTCCACCACCACGTCGCTGATGGAAGTTAGCTCCTTGAGGACCTCCACGCCCGAGGCGGTTGCCAGGTCCAACGTCATCGCCAGTTTGTTGCGGGCATGGCAGTTGAACATCGCGTGGCGGTTCCAGGGTCGTTCCCCCGGCGACTGGTCTGGGTATCCTCGTCCGAGATAGTTTTGGCTATTTACGAAGGCCTGGCTGGGGCGTGCTTGGTGTCCCCTCGTCGAGGGTTGCCACCGATGATGGCTTTCCACCCGAATCACCTCGGCGCCAAGGTCCCCCAGCAGCATGGAGCCATAGGGGCCGGCCCACACCAAGGTAAGGTCCAAGACCCGTATCCCATGCAGGGGAGGCGCTTGACCCATCATAGATAGGCCAGCGCCTTTGCCTGTTGTAGCTCTTGGGAGGACAGCTGCAGCACATCGTCGTAAACCTCGGCGTTATGCTGGCCCAAGGTCGGCGCCGGCCGAGCCTGCCAGGCGCCCTTGGAAAAGCGAAACGGAGGACCGGGTACCTTGATTTGGCCGTGCGGCGCCCGCTCGACCGAGACGAAGGAGTCTCGGGCCAGGAGATGATCGTCTTTCAGCACATCCGACGGGGCCGCTACGGGCGCGCATGGGACTTTCGCCTGCTGACCAGCCTCGGTGGCCTCGGCCCGCGTACGGTCCAGCAGCCATGGGACAAGTATCGCCTCGAACTCCTCCCGCCGGTGCGGATCGGTCAATGCCGATGGACCACGAAATCGAGGGTCCTCCGCCAGCTCCGGCATGCCGATCATGCCGCATACACGATCGAAAAACTGTACGCCGCCCGTGATGTGGAAGTACCCATCCTTACAGGGGTATATGCCGTTGGGGAAGCTCCCGCTGGCGGCGGGCTCTCTCGATGCTACCTGGCCGTGATACGCGTAGCCCACCAGGAATGGCGACCGGCGATCAATATTGCCTACCTGGGTCTCGAAGAGAGAGATGTCGATGTGTTGGCCTGCTCGTCGTAGCTTCGCTCCCATCACCGCTCCGAGCGTCGCCATGCAGGCCACGTTGCCGCCATGGAACTGCACGATCGACCCCGCCAGCTTCACCGGGGGACGCTCAGGCTCGCCCGTCGCGTGCATGGCGCCACCCATGGCGTAAAGCGTGATCTCAGACGCCTTCCAGTCGCGGTAGGGGCCGGTTTGTCCAAAATTGCTGATGGATGTCATAACTAGCCCTGGGTTGATCTCCCTGAGCTGACTGTAGGAATAACCAAGCCGGTCCATGAACCCCGGGTGGAAGCTTTCGACGACGACGTCAACGTCTGCGACGAGGGAGGGGACTGCGCGCCGAGCGAAGGCGCCTTTCAGGTCCAACGTTATCCCCAGCTTGCTGGTGTTAAGGAAGGTAAAGAGAGCACTTGTCTCATGCCCCGGATTGTCGTTGGGGAATGGTCCGAGTCTGCGGCATGGATCACCCCATGGTGGCTCCACCTTGATTACGGTGGCTCCGTAGTCCCCCAAGAGCTTGGTGCAGTAGGGCCCTGCAATCCACTGCGTGAAGTCGAGGACTCGCAGTCCAGCTAAAGGGGAAGGCATGGGACCCCTAAGCCTAAAGGCCCACCTCGCGCGATTGCCGAAGCAGATCGTTGTAGTCGCTCAGGTAAATACCATGGAGTTTGCGTTGCTCCGGCGAAACCTCGCCCTTGATCACGCCGGGCACCCCAACGACCAAGCTGTTGGGCGGAATCTTTTGTCCTGGACGCACGAGAGCGCCGGCGGCGATCACGCATCCATCCCCCACCTCTACGTCGTCTAGGAGCGTGGCATGGCTCGCCACGAGCACATTGTTCCCGATCTTCGCGGAATGAACGACGACGCTATGTCCGATTATCACGTTGTCGCCGATCTCGGACAGGATGCCGCTATGGACAACACAGTTGTCTTCAATGTAGGTATCCCTACCGATGCGGATCGTGCCGTAATCACCGCGGATGACCGCCCCGGGCCACACGCCGGAGTTTTCACCGATGGTGACTTTGCCGATGACGAGGGCGGTCTCGCACACATAGGAGGAAGCCGCTATTTGGGGGGAATCATTGAGCCATGGTTTGATCATGCATTTGCCGCCTTTCGAGGGCTAGACGATGGAACGGTCCGAAGGTCTGACGAAATGCCGCACTCCCTGGCCAGCCGTTGGAGGTTGCGGCGGACGTTGGCGGGAAGCGGCAATCGGTCCTGACGTTTCAGCCTGGCCTGCATGGCTTGGGAGCGCTGGCCCGGATAGTAGAGCCGGTCCACACCAGTCCGACGGCGGCTCCGCACCGTGCGGCGCAGCTCCTTGTCCACGCCTCGCTCGAACCCTTCCAAGTCACAGAAGAGTGAGGGGTCGATGGCGATAAGCAGTGAGCCGGGGCGCTTGTGATACCATTCGCCATCCCAGCGATCCTCCGGCGGGTGCTCACCCACCAGGACATTGGTCAGCAGTCCAAACGCGAGCGCCAAGGCATAGCCTTTGAACCCGCCGATAGGCAGCAGGGAACCGCCGCCGACAAACGCTCCCGGCTGAGAGGCGAGGTATTGGGAAGCCTTCCCTCGCCTCGCCTGCTCTGGAGGTTTTGCGAAAGCCCTCGGATCGGTGGTCGGAAAGCCGGTGCTATCCAAGAGAAGCCCGGGTGCTACCTGCAGGCCTTGCGCCGCTGCGGAGAAAACGGGCGTCGCAGACGTTTGGCTGAACGCGGTGTCAAGAATCAAGGGATCGAGCGTGTCGGCAGGGATGCCGAGCCCCGTTGGGTTGTTGCCTATCAGCGGCTGTGTGCCGCCGGTCGGAGCGATTGACGGCGGCCCCTGGATTGTCCCGAACGCGATGAGGTCCTTGGCCGCCGCCATCTTGAATAGAGGGGCCAGCGTACCCAGATTCTTCCGCACGCCGACGATGGCCATGCCCTCCCGCTTCGCCTTATGGATGCACATCTCCATGCTCTGGCGTCCGATCGAAAGGTAAAACCCCTTCGCATCGCCCGCAATCAAGCCGCTTATCCTCGTCTCTTTGAGGATCTTCAGCTTCGGATTCGGTTCGACGTCTCCACTTTGAAACAGGGACACCCATCGAGGAACGTCAGCGATTCCCCGCAAGTGGTCACCTTGCAGGTCCTTATCCAGCAGGGTATCGACGGTGAACGCCGCATCGATGTCGTTGAGTCCCGCCCCCCGCAAAGCCGTGATGCAGAGGTTCCTCACTTCGGACAGCCGCACCGAGCGATGGCCAGGTTTCGACCACCACTGCCCTTTGAAATCACGTTGCTCCAAGAGGTCCGGCGAGGCTGTCGCTCGCTGGGGGGAGGCTGTCACGCAGAACTCCTGTCTGGTGTTTTAAGGGGAAGGGAAATCGCGCAAGTCCCGGCTACGATGACGTCGTCGCGTTGGCTGCGCAATTCAACGGCGCACTCGACAAGCCCTTCGCCGTCCTGCATCCATTTCTTGGCGACCGTCCCGGTGACGGTCAGCGTGTCGCCCGGGTATGCCATGTTTTGATTGCGCCAGGTGTAGCGCCGAATGCGCCCTACGTGGCCCGCCCACTCCTCAACGGCTTGGCCAAGAAACGACCCGAGCAGCGGCCCCTGCAGGATCACGTCTTCGAGCCCGCTTGCCTTAGCATAGTCGCGGTCGTAGTGCGTTTCCCCGAGATTGCCCTGGGCATTGGCCCACTTCACCAGTTGAACGTAGCCCGGATTCTTCACCAACGGCGTAATACCAGAGCCTTCCTTCACGTCCTCGTACGTTAGCTCCACCACGTTGCCTCACTTTCGATAGATGTAGGTGTAACGTTCTTTTGCCGCAAGCCGGCCATGCTGGTTTGTGAACGTAGATTCGTACACGCAAAAGGCGAGGCTGCCAGACCTACCCTCGCGTTCGTAGAGGTCGACAATCCGGTTGCGGATGGTGAGGACGTCGCCTACTCGTATGGGCTCGTGGAGATCGATCTCGGTGCCGCCGTACAACTCCACCTCGAAATTCAGTCCCTCGATGAGCGCGTAGTTCAGCGGGTCTCGCGGCACTACGCTATACCGGCTGTCTTCACCGATGGCGTAGCTGAAGGCGTGGTGGATAAACGTCGGAGGGGCAATGAGCGTCCCATAGGGCCCTTCCTTCCCCTTCTTCATATCCAGGTAATGGGGATGTGGATGTTCAAGGGCTTGGGCGTAGCCTCGCACGGCTTCTTCTGTGACTTCATAGGTTGCTATCGGTGATTCGTGGCCCTTGAAGGCCAGTGCCTTGGGCGTCAGGATGTTGTACTTTTGGGATACCAAACGACCTCCTCAGGGTGACAGGATGGGATGCGGCCTAGACCGCATCCCATCCTGTTTGAACCCCTTACGCTCTCAGAATCATTTCTTTGACGGGTCGATCCAAACGCGCTCTCGGTGATAGTTGCCCGAGATCCGGTTCTGCTCGAGTCCATTAACCCACTCGGCATCAGCGCGAAACGCCAAGGGCGTCACGTTCGGAATCGAGTAGAAGTTATTGGCGATGATTTCTACGATCTGGACAACTATTTTGCTCCGCTCGTCAGCGTCCACCGTAGCCTGTTCCTGGTCCAGAAGTGCATCCAAGGCTGGATCGTTAACCCGTAACCAATTGGTGGGTGACGACGAGTGGTACCAGGAGTAAAGCTGATTTCCCGTCGTGTGGCCATAGGATGCGTTAAGGTTCACAGGGGCCTGACCCGCGTTCATACGGGCGGACATCGCTGCATAGTCAGGGACTACGTCAGTCTCGACGTTGAAGCCAACTTGCCGCATGAATTCTATGACTATCTCGGCGGTTTGCTGGTCGAAGCCTGGGGAAGCTCCCTGGTAAAACACGAACTGCACCGGCTGATCGTCGTAGCCGGCTTCCGCCAAGAGAGCCTTCGCTCTGTCGGGGTCGTACGGGAACCGCTCCGCGATCTGTTCCTGCGTCCACGCCCATTCTTGGCGGGCAGGATTCACGTAGAAGCTTAGTAGTGCCTCGCCTTTGAAGCGCACGTCAATGATCTGTTGCCGGTTCACGGCGTACGCTAGCGCCTGCCGCACGCGGATATCGTCGAAAGGCGGCAACTGTACGTTAACGGATAGGTTGGGCGCGACTACGAACAGGTCTTTCTTTATCACCCAACCGCTATCGCTCGCTTCCAAGTCCTTGGCATCGTCGACGCTGATGCCACCGGGCCAGTACCACCGATCGACCTGCTTCGTCCTCAGGGCCGCCAGGCGGGCTGCGTAATCTTTCATCGTGAAGCTCTCCCACCCGTCAAGGTAGGGAAGAGCCTCGCCATCTGCCGAAGCCTGCCAATAGTTCGGATTACTCTCGGCCGCAACACTAACGCCCCGATCCAGGGAGCCGAACACGAAGGGCCCGGTGCCAATCGCGAGCCGCTGGGACAGGGTGACGTCTCCCTCTTGCTGCTCCAGCAGCTCTCTCGGAAGCATCTTCGTCTCCGGCGAAGCTAGCTGCGGCAAGAATTCAGCCAGCGGCTTCTCTGCCTTGATAACGATGGTGTAGTCATCCGGAGCATCCCAACTGACGATGTTCTTGTAGAAGTTGAAGGTCTTCCCAGGCTCATTCTCCTTGCTCCAGTCGATAAGCCATCCAACGTCAGCTGACGTGAAAGCCCGCCCGTTGACGGGCTCGACGTTTTGCCAATTGACGTTCTCCTGCAGTTGGAATGTGTACTCCGTTCCGTCTGCCGAGACCGTCCAGGACTTCGCAAGCTGCCCGGTCACGGCGAAGTCGTTGTAGTCGTTCGCTCGCATCGTTAACAGACCATCGTAGATAACATCTAAGAAGTTGGCCTGTCCGGAGACGTCAATGATCGTGGGGTCGAGATGTGGGATCCCCACATCCTGTGTTCTGAACACGCCTCCGCGGTTAGGTGAAGGTGGCGCGGGCGTGGCCGTCGGCTGAGGCACGGGCGTGGCCGTCGCCGGGGGCATGGGCGTGGCCGTTGCCTGAGGCACGGGCGTGGCCGTTGCCTGAGGCACGGGCGTGGCCGTCGCCGGGGGCACGGGCGTGGCCGTGGGATCGCTGCCTCCGCAGGCAGTAACCAGGATGGCCAGCACGATTGCCGCGCTGAACACAGCCATGAATCGTTCTTTCCGCATTCTACCGATGAGTTGCATAGTTTTACTCCGTTGTCGCCTTCCCGATTTCAGCAAGGTGTAGGCTTGCCTTTCGTTGATCTGCGCTATTTCTCCGTACCCCTGAATGGACCTCCTTAAGTTTTTCCTCGTAGTCCGCATCAATGCATTCAATCTGTCGCGACTCCAGCAACGCCTGCAAAGGGACGGTCTCGAACGGGCTTCCTACGCCGACAGGGGCATTCCCCGCTACCCCCGAGCGATAGAGGGTCTGGATCGATCCGGGGCCGAAGCCCAAGAGGTCCCCGAGAATCTCAGAGTTGTGCTCCCCAACTCCAGGAGGTGGAGTGGACGGTTTTGGCTCCCTATCGCGAAAGAGAAAGGGAGGACGCGGGTAGAGCCGACGTCCAAGCCCGGTGTGCTCCAGATGCTGGACCTGCTGATAGTAACCCCTCTGCGCCAAGTGCGGGTGAGTCAACAGGTCTCGATTATTGAAAACCCGGCTTGCCGGAACACCCGCAGCTTGCAGCGCCTCCATCACAGATCGAGCCTCCCGCTCCTTCGTCCACTCCTGCATGACCTTGCGTAACTCCGCCCGATTCCGCCACCGAACCAAGCCATCCGCATACCTGGTGTCCTCGGCCAAGTCTGAGCGCTGCATGGCGGTGCACAAGCTCAGCCACTGATCATCATCGGAGACGCTGATCGCGACCCATTGGTCGTGTCCAAGACATGGGAAGCAGCCGTGCGGTGCTGCCCAGGGGTGATCGTTGCCCGTGCGCTGCTGCTGAATGCCTGTCGCCTGGTATTCGAGCAACGCGTCGCCTAGGAAAGAGACCCCGCATTCATACATGGAGACATCGAGCCACTGGCCTTGCCCGGTCCGTGACCGTTGCTCGAGTGCGGTGGCCAAGGCGAGAGCGCAGTACCAACATGCAATCAGGTCTACGTAAGCGTAGCCAGCCTTCATGGGAGGGCCATCCGTATAGCCGGTAACCTCGCAGAATCCACATGTGGCTTCCATAGCATCACCGACGGCGGAGTATTGGCTCCACGGCCCCGTATGCCCATAGCCTGTGAACGAGAGCATGATCAGGTCAGGTCGAATCTCTCGTAGGGCCGCATAATCGAGGCCGAACTGTTCCATGACTCGCGGCGTATAGTTCTCCACTACGACATCGCTGATGCGTACCAGGTCCTTGAACAGGTCGATCCCGACCTCCTCCCGAAGATTGAGCGTCACGCCAAGCTTGTTCCGATGGAGGAAATTGAACGTACCCGACCTTTCCCAGTACCGTTCGCCCGGCTCATCATCTGCGAAGGGGCCGAAGAGGCGAAAGTCCGGCCGGGTTACGTGCTCCACCTTGATGACGTCGGCCCCATTGCCAGCCAGGAGTTGTACGGCATACGGCGCCGCCCAAACGCTTGATAGGTCGAGCACCCGCACGCCCTCGAAAGGCTGCGCCGCCATTCAAATCACTCCTTGCGCCCGCAGAGCCAGCAACTCATTCCTACCAAGCCCCAGACCGTCGCAATACACGTCGGCGTTGTGCTGACCGAGATCAGGCGCCGGAACACGTTGTACCGTCCATGGAGCGGATGAACGAAAAGGAAGCTGCGCCACCGAGCCATAGGGAGCGGTCGCATAGAAATTGCGGGCGTCGAGCTGCGGGCAGTCTAGCAGCTCGTCCATTTTTTGGGAGCACCCCCACGGGAATCTCCAAGTATTTGCCTCGTCGAAGAGCGCGCGCTTCGGCTTGTCTTGCACCGCCGACTTCATCGCGGCGACAAGATCATCGGTATGCCGAATCCGTGTGGAGTGAGTATGGAAGCGAGGCTGGTTGAGGTCCGGCGCTTCGAGCATACTGGTCATGCTCTCCCACGACACCGCGCCGTCACTGACACCCAGAGATGGGTGGGTACACCCATCCGCCGCAGGGATAAGGCCTACGCGGCCATCAATATTGACCTCGGGCCGTCGCTGCCGGGACTGTACGGCGCCCAGATATGCGTAATAAGAGTGATTAGCAACAAGCTCGGATGCGAGGGTCTCCATGATCGAGACATCCACCCATTCGCCCTGGCCGGACCTCCGTCTCGCAGCCAGCGCCGTGAGCGTTGCGAAGGCGGCCATAGTTCCCGCGGCGAACTGGGCTTGAGTGAACAGGCCATGTTTCAAGGGCTCTTGGTCCAGCAAGCCCGAAATCGACATCAGCCCGCCGGCGGCATAGAGCACCAACTCTGACGCCCGGTAGTCCCGGTACGGCCCCGTCTGCCCGAAGTTTGTAATCGACGTTACGATGATGGCCGGATTTCGCTGCCTCAATACCTCAAAGCCCAAGCCGAGACGAGGCAGCACCCTAGGAGAGAAGTTGTCGACGACTATATCCGCGTTCCCCACCATCTCAAGGAACAGCGCCTTCCCCGTCCGTGTCTTCAAATTCAACGTGATCCCACGTTTGTCAGTATTCACATAGCGGAAGGAAGGATTCCCCTCGGAGCCATCAGGCGAAACCACCCACGGCGCCGTTCGGCGTTGAGGATCCCCCTCAGGCCGCTCGACTTTTGTGACCTCAGCCCCCAATCGCGCAAGAATCCCCGCACACCAGGGCCCGGCCAAGTAATGGCCGACGTCTAAAACGCGAATGCCTGACAAGGGAGCCGATTCCACCATAATCACGACAAGTTATAGCTGTTTCATCTAGTTTGGCAGCAGAATACTATCTATATCCGCTGAATGCAACGGCGTAGCCGAGTCGGCTGCTCACTGACTGTCGTCTGAGAATTGCCTATCGCCACCGGCCATCGCTGCGGGCGAGAGCCGGACCCGCAGTCGTGGGTCGCCGATGTAACCACAAGGCTATGAGAATGGCCAGCGGCGCTATCGAGTACACAAGGAGTCGAGGCGCATCGGAATCTGCCAAGCCGAGGGATAGATCCATCCTCTGTGGCTTTGGCCGACCAGTAGATTGACGCGCGTCCGGCCCTCGCAGCCGATAGGGGCACAACGTAGTCGTAGCGCCCCAACGTGAGACATCAGTCCGCTAAGACTGATTGCACCGCGGCCACAACATCTTCTTGGCTTGGGACGGAAGCCATCTCAAGGTGCCGGGCGAACGGTGTTGGCACGTCGGCGCCGGCCACCCGCACTATCTCGCCGTCGAGATAGTCGAAGGCGCAGCTATAGACCTGCTCTGCCACTTCCGCACCAAAGGCCCCGGTGCGGTTTGTCTCTTCGACGATGATGCAACGGCCCGTCCGTTTGACCGAACTCCCCACTGTATCGATATCTAGTGGGCTGAGACTGCGCAGGTCTACAACCTCGCATTGGATCCCTTGCCTCGCCAGCTGCTCCGCCGCTTCCAGCGCGACCGGAACCATCCGCAGGTATGCGACGATAGTAACGTCATCGCCCTGGCGCTTGACCTCCGCTTGCCCCAGCGGGATTTCGTAATACTGGTCAGGCACCTCGCCCTCGGTCTTGTAGAGCAGAGCATGTTCCACGAAGATCACCGGGTTTTTGTCCTTGATGGCGCTACGAAACAGACCTACGGCATCGTATGGCGTGGCGGGGCAAGCAACCTTGAGGCCGGGGACGGAGGCGAACCAACTTTCGACACTGACCGAATGGGGGGCGCCCGCCTGGCTGCCGACCGCATTGACCATCCGAATCACCACGGGGACTGCTATTTGCCCAGCTGACATGTAGTGAAGCTTCGCGGCGTTGTTGACGATCTGGTCTATAGCCAGCAGGCTGAAAGCGCTGATCATGACCTCCACCACAGGGCGCATTCCAGCCATGGCGGCTCCGATGCCGCATCCTACGAATCCGGATTCCGAGATAGGAGTGTCGCGAACCCGGTCTTCGCCGTAGACGTCCTGGAAGCCTCCCGTGACTGCATATGGGCCGCCGTAGCGTCCAACATCCTCCCCCAATAGAAAGACCTTGGGATCATTATCGAGCGCTTCCCGCAGCGCCTTGCCCATCGCTTCTCTATAAGTAACCACTGGCATGCCAGCCCTCTCCTATTCCGCGAACACGTGGTCGTAAAGGGTTTGCTTGGACGCCCACTGGCTCGTTTCCGCGAACGCCGCCGCCTCGTCCACGACTTTGGCGACTTCTTGCGCGATGTCATCGACCTCTACGTTCATTCCGGCATCCTCAAGCTGCTTGCCCAGCTTCGCGATGGGGTCCCGCAATTTCCATTGCTCTTCCTCAGCCCGTTCTCGATAGAGCAGCTGGTCGGTGATCGAATGCCCCCGAAACCGGTAGCAAACCGCCTCGATGAAGGCAGGGCCCTTGCCAGACCTCGCCTGGCTAACCGCTCGCAATGCGGCCTCTCGCACCGCCAAAGCATTCATGCCATCCACGACCTCTGTCTTGATGCCGTACAGCTCTGGCGCACGGCGGACTTCCTGCAGCGCGCATGCCCGCTTCGTCGCGGTCCCCATCCCGTATCCATTGTTTTCTAACAGAAAGACGACCGGCAACTCCCAAAGGCTGGCAAGGTTCATCGATTCCCAGAGCTCTCCTTCGTTCAAAGCGCCATCCCCGAATATTGCAAGGGTGACGCGATCCTCACCTGCGAGCTTTGCCCCGAGGGCTAGACCTGTGGCAATGGGGAGCATACCACCAACGATCGCGTAGCCCCCCAGGAATCCCTTGGAAGCATCGAAGATGTGCATGGACCCGCCTTTGCCATGGCTAGTGCCCGTCTCCTTGCCGAACAGCTCCGCCATGAGCTTCTGGGGGTCCACCCCCCGAGCCAGGGCGTGGCCATGCTCCCGGTAGTGCGAGACGATGTAATCCTGCGGCGCAAGGGCCGAGAAGATACCGCTGGCAACGGCCTCTTCTCCAATGTAGAGGTGAAGGAAGCCGCTGATTTTCCCTTGCATATAGAGTTCGCCTACCCGTTCCTCGAACCGGCGAATGAGCGCCATGCGGCGGTACAGGTCCAGGGCTATCGGAATATCAAGTGACGTCGAGTTGGTCACAGCTTCTGCTCCTTCGTCATTGTTCAGCGGGGAAAGTCCTCGCATCGGTTACGTCGTCTACCCAAGCTTGAACCATGACCTTCTAATTTTCAAAGTAGGTTCTCTCCTAGCTGCGCTACGGCTGCGTTAGGGTGGGCTAGCCGGCCGCCCACCGGGCGGGGCGTTTCCGCGAACGTCAACGGTCCTTCTTTGGCCTCTTCCGTTTGGCTGATCTGGGTATAGACCACGTCGCTGCATTTGTGCAACTCCTCCACGGCCAAGCGGCGCCAGAAGTGCATCATCTCCGTACATGGCTTCTCCGAAGTGCGTCATGCTAGCGAAGTGCTGAATGCCGTAGATGGCAAGGATACCCCGTTTGACCTCCGGCAGGCCGAATGTAGCCTCCGTAGAGGCGATGCGGATGTCGCAGTCCATCGCCTCCTCCATGTCGCCCCCCTAGCAAGCCCGTTAACCGCCGCGACGAGTCCCAAGCTCAATCCCCCAGCCCCGCAGAAGAGATCGATGGCCCACGGGCGTGGTCGGCTCTCCAGCCAAGCTCGAACGCCGATTCTGTCGTTCGGGTCGGGGGAACTGCGGTGAAGATTGAGGTTGATTCGCGGTCCACGCCGGACCGGAACCCGGTACCGCGAACTGCGTTTGGCGGCGTCCATGGGACCATTCATGGCCGTACCGATGTGGTCGAGCCGGTCGGGTTGAATGGATCGAGAAGAGCCTTGACGGGATACCCGTTCGCGCGGCTGTAGGTGATCGCGGCCGTGATGATCTCACAGGCCCTATCCGCGAGGTCCTGGTACATAAGTTGAGCCGGATAGGTCCCGCCCTTGCAGATCAGATAGCCGTCCAGCCACTCCCTGAACTCCGCGCCGCGCCGGCTTTCGATGACTCGCTGGGTCGGCTGGCCCTAGTCATCGAGCTCCCCGTTCTTCTCCGGGTACTTGTAGGGAGAATTGAGGATGGGTTGTTCAAAGAACCGATCTTCCACGCGTGACCTCTCAGACTATTGAGCCCAGCCGGTTGAGATGCAGGGGACACGGGACCGTGTTGGTGCGTGCCCAGGGTACGACAAAGGGCATGCCGACCCGCCTGCATCCCGGTCAGGGCTGTATTGTAGCCTGCCCGTACCGCAGCCTGGGAATGAACCTAGGGCGATGGCGAGCGCGGACCTCTGAAGGCAGGAATAGACCTGGCCGACGGGATGGTCCTATTGCTTTCCTGCGCGCTCCCGTGTCTTGATGGCAAGACCCGCGCACGGTTCCTGCCATCGGCGGGTGCACCCCTTTAAGAGAGGGAGTAATAGTGCCGTGGGGCAAGGGGTAGGGTACCCCGCGGGGTAGGCTATTGCGTTCCGGGTATTTCCCCTAGCCTTTCGGGCAACCTTTCGGCCTAGACGAGGTTCGTCATGCAGGTGGACGAAGATCAGGGCGTCCCGCCCACGCCCGCGGTTGGCGTGGTGGCATCGCCTTTTGCGGTCACCTCCCCAAGGGCCGAACGCCCTCAGCGAGTTGATCCACGCTTGGCCATGGGCGTCCGCTCCTTGATTGTTGGGGACTTGTCATGCAGGTGAACGACGCTCGAAGTGTCCCGCCCACGCTCGCGGCCTGCGGCGGCGCACCGCCACTGCTGCTCACGGCCCTAGGCCGAATAGCTTTAGCGAGCGGGACCCGTGCTCGTTCGTCTGGGCTGGGTATCCCCGCCATCGCCTGGCGGCTGACCGACGAGGGAGTCCCTACGCCCAAGCCCGGCATGAGGTGGCACGAACCCCAGGTCCACCGCATCATCGGGAATGCGGCCTACAAGGGTACCTGGAGCTACGGACGGAGGAGGACGGTGACGACGGAGGAGGGGACGAAGATATACGCTCAACCGAAGGAGACGTGGATCGAGGTCGCGGTCCCGCCGCTGGTGGACGAGACGACCTGGAATCGGACCCAGCAGTTGAAGAAACAGCGGTTGGCCGTCTCCAAGCGGAACACCAAGGTGACCTACCTGCTCCAGCACCTCCTCAGGTGCCGAGTGCGGACTACGGTTCAGGGCGAAGGCCACCTGGGATTCAAGTAATCGGCGCAACGGGAAGGTCTACCGGTGCGGGACGGCCACACCGCGGCGGTACTACCACTACCACGGTCTGAGCCGCCGTCTGCGCTGCCGGGAGCGGTCCTACATCAGAGCGGGGCGGCTGGAGGAACTCGTTTGGAATGAGGTGAAGCGCGTGCTGCAGGACCCTGTCCTGATTGTCGCCGGCATCAATGCCTTGGGCGAGCGCGAGGACGGCGGGTTCGTCGAAGAGATCGCCAAAGCGGAGCACGAGCTTCGGACCGTCCAGATGGAGGAGGACCGGGCCATCCGACTGTACGTGTCGGGGAAGATCACCGAAGACCAGCTCGATCTTCAGCGGAAGTTCATCACCGAACGGCTGGAGAGCCTCAGGGCGAAGGTGGACGACTACCGCGTGAGGGAGGCGAGCGGTGTCAGGAAACGTGATCTGACGGAGGCGGTGCTGGCATGGGCGAGGGACGTTGGCGAGGGCCTCGACGAGCTGCCTCCTGAGCAGCGCAAGGAGGTCCTGCGGATGGTGGTGGACGAGGTCACGGTGGACGGGGAGAACAACCTGGACATCACCCTGGCGATACCCATAGACGATGATTCTGTGTCGATTGCATCGCAACGATCTCCCAGAGGGAGAGAGGCTTAAGGTGCTCTGCAGAGGGAGAGTTGAGTGCTCCCAGAGGGGGAGAGGTTTGGGGCGCTCCTCCCAGAGGGAGCAGCGGTGGGATGAAGGGCTAGCTGGCGAAGACTTTGGTGGGGCGCCAGGAGTTTTCTTCGGCGTCGAAGCGGAGGAGGGCGAGGAGTTGGCCGTCGGCGTTGAAGGCGCGGCAGAGGGCGTCGGACTCGGCGGCGCCGTTTGCGGCGACGGGCTTGCCGTGGATGATGGCCTGGCGGGTGTCGGCGTCGACGATGGCCGCGGGCAGGTGGAGGAGCGGGGTGTCGAGCGGTTCGAGGCAGGTCTCCAGGTAGCCGCCTAAGGCGGCGTCGTGGAGGGCCTCGATGGTGAGGGCGTCCTCGATGAGGAAGGGCCCGGTGCGGGTGCGCTCCAGGCCCGACAGGTGAGCGCCGCAGCCTAGCGACTCGCCCAAGTCGTGGGCAATGGAGCGGACGTAGGTCCCGTGGCCGCATTCGATTTCGACGACGGCGAGGCCCGCCGACCAATCGGTGAGCTCGATGCTCATCACCTCGACCTGGCGCGGCTCGGGGGTCTCGGCGCGTCCCTCGCGGGCCAGCTCGTAGCTGCGGCGGCCGTCCTTCTTCAAGGCGCTAAAGGCCGGAGGGCGCTGCTGGATCCGTCCGCGGAACGCCGTCAGCGCCGCCACCACCTCCTCCGGCCCGACCGCCGACGCGTCGGCCTCGCGGGTGACCTCTCCCTCGGCGTCGTAGGTGTTGGTCGAGACGCCCAAGCGGACCTCGGCGCGGTAGGCCTTGGTGCCGTGGAGCAGGAACTCGCTGACTCGCGTGGCTCGGCCGAGGAAGATGGGGAGGACGCCGCCGGCCAAGGGGTCGAGGGTGCCGCCGTGTCCTACGCGCTTCTGTCCACTCAGCCGTTTCACCAGGCGGACGATGTCGAAGGAGGTGGGGCCGGGGGGCTTGTCGACGTTGAGTATGCCGTCCATGCGGCCCGCCGCTAGGGCGCGTCGGCCCCCGGCTCTGCATCGCCGCCGCCGTCCTCCGACTCCCGCATCAGGTTGAGCAGGCGGCTGCCCTCCTCGATGGAGTCGTCCCGCTGGAAGGTCATGAAGGGGATGTACTTCATGGTGCGGAGGCGGGCCTTGAGATCGTGGCGTAGACGAGACGCCGCGGCTCCCAGACCCTCGACCGCGGCGTTGCGCTGTTCGTCCGTTCCCAGGGTCGAGACGTAGACCCTCGCCGAGCGCAGGTCGGGCGTTACCGTGACCTCGGTGATCGACGTGAGCCCGGACAGCCGCGGGTCGCGCAGATCGCGCATGGCCTCGCTGAGCTCCTCGCGCAGGAGGTCGTTGAGTCGCTGTTGCCGCCGGTTCGTCATACGTTAGGAAGCGCCACCCCAAGGCCGCGGGCCGAGCGCGCGGCGGGGCCTCGCTATACGACCATTTTACGCTTGCGGCTGCTGAGGTAGTCGACAAGGATGTACTGCCCCAAGCGGTCGGGCGTGGTGTAGAAGACCCGTCCCCGGTTGATGCGCGTCAGTTGGTCGATGAAATCGATCAAGTAGGAATTGCGGTCGAGCATGAAGGTGTTGATGACGATGTCTTGTTGGGTGCAGCGGCGGGCCTCGGCGAGCGTTGCCCGGATGGTGCGCGGGCTCGGCGGGTACTGAAGATAGAGTTGCCCGCCCTCCATGTGGGCCGTGGGTTCGCCGTCGGAGATCATGATGATCTGCTTTGTCCCGCCCTTGATCTTGGACAGGAGCTTCTGCGACACCGCGAGTCCGTGCTGGATGTTGGTGTAGGGGTCGAACTCGTCCCACGACAGATAGGGGAGGCGGTCGGCCTTGATTTCCCGGGCGTAGGTCGAGAAGCCGACGATGAAGAGCTTGTCGCGGGTGAACTTGCTGCGGATGAGGTTGTCCAGCGCGAGGGCGACCTTCTTGGCGGCCATGAAGTTGCCGCGCATCGCCATCGAAAGGCTGAGGTCGACCATGAGCACCGTCGCCGCCTGTGAGAGCTGCTCGGTGCGGTAGACCTCGAAGTCCTCGGGGCGGATGTGGACGGGTGTGCCCGAGGAGTCCCGCATGATCGCGTTCATGATCGTCCGCTGGAGATGCGGGGTGAACGCGTCGCCGAACTCGTAGGGCTTGGTCTCGTCGGTGTGTTCGACACCGGGGCCGTGGCGCTCGACCTGATGTCCGCCGGCACGTTCCTTCTTGATGTAGGCGAAGATCTCTTGCAGCGCCCGCTGCCCCAGCTTCCGCATGCCCTTCGGGCTGAGTTCGAAGCTGCCGCCGACCTTGCGGATATAGCCCTCGCGTTCGAGGCGGTCGGCGAGCTCGGTGAGTTGGTCGAGGGCCTGACGAGCCTCCGGTCCCAGGGTCTCTTCGAGCAGGGTGCGGTCGATTTCGTCGGGGGCGCCCTGGCGGGTGCGGCGTATCTGCCGTTCGAGGTCGTCCATGTTCTGGAGTTGGCCCATAAGGTCGAGCGCGCCGGAGAGGTCGATCTCCTCGTCCCCGGTGAAGGAGTACTGGCGGCTCATCGAGGCCAGGGGGTCCATGTAGTCCATGTTGGCCGCTAAGCGCCGCATCTCCGCGGCCATCTCCGGCGAGTCCCCGAACGCGGACTGCATGAGGTCCTGAAGCTGTTGGCTCTGGTCGGCGGAGAGGCTATCGAGGAGGGACTGTGTCTGGGCCATCTGCCGGCGGAGCCGGTCGAGCAGGTCGTCGAAGTCCTTGGGCGGGTCGTCGCCGAACATGTCCCCCCAGCGTTGCATAAAGCCATCGAAGTCGGGGTCGCCGCCGTTGATCTTCTCCTCGAGCATCTCGTTGAGATCGCTCATCATCTCCCGCATGGCGCGCATCTGCTCCGGCGACATCTGTTCGAGGGACTTGGTGATGTCGCGGAAGAACGACTCGGCGGCCTGGCGGCGCAGGGTGTTCAAGAGCTCGTCGAACTCGGCCTTGGCCTCGGCGTCCATGAACTCGTAGCCGCGGAGCGCCTCGATGGCCTGGGCCGGATCGTCCCGCGGGACGGCGTCGAGCGACTCGCGGCTGCGCGACGCCCGGCGCTCCAAGTCCTCGGCGAGCTTGCGCCGCACCTCGGGGTCGAGGCCCGACGTCTCTCCCGCGTCCTCCGCGCGCAGGGCTTGCGAGCGGTCGAGCTCCCGTTGCAGGCCGCGTTCCTCTTTTTCGAAGATCGAGTCGAGCTTGGCGCGGATGTCGTCGAGCGCGGAGTCGAGGTTGTACTGCTTCATGGTGTCCCGCCGCCGCTTCTGGAGCCGGTCGAGCAGGTCCTGGAGCCCCATGCCGCGCTCACCGAAGGGCTGGGGAAGCCCGGAGCGCATCAGGGCGCGGAGGGCGGCGTTGATGTCGCCGTGTTGGAGGAGCTGGTCGGAGAGCTCCCCCATGATGGCGCTATCGTCGGGAGGGAATACCTGTTGGCGCCCATCCCAACGGGAATAGCGGTAGGCGGGCATGGCTACCCCCGGTAGCGGAAGGCGCCTTCGACCCTGTCGCGGTTGAGCCGGCGGTTGAGGTGCAGTCCTTCGAGGATGAACTCGATGGCCGAGGCGGTGCTCGCGGCATCCTCCGGCGTCTTGAGCGCCGCGACCGCCGTCTGCAGCTCGGGGATGCGGGCGAGGGATTTCACGTAGGACTTCGAGGGCACGTCCTCGCCGGCGTCGAACGAGAGGCCCTCGTCGAACTTGGCGACCAGCGGTTCGAGGTCGTGGAGGTCCGCGTAGCGGCCGAAGGTGTTGAGGCACGCCTTCTTCACGAGCTCTTCGAGGACCCGTCCCTCGCGGCCTTCCTCGACGCTCTCCAACTCGATCTTGCCGTTGGTGGAGGCGAGGAGGAATTGGAGGTCGGTGATGCGGGGCGCCGCGGGGTTTTCCTTGGCGCGGATCGCTCGCCGCACCGCGTTGCTCACCATGTTCTCGTAGTTGCAGATCGAGACCCGGACGCTGACTCCGGAGCGCTGGTTGATGTCGGGGCTGCGGCGGGCCAGCCCGGTAATCTCGGCGATGATCTCCTTCATGTACTCGGGAACGTGGGTGTCGACGCCCGCGTCGCTTTCGGAGATTTCTTGCTCGACGATGCGGATTTCCTGCGCGATGTCCTTGGGGTAGTGCGTCCGTATCAAGGAGCCGTAGCGGTCCTTGAGCGGCGTGATGATGCGGCCGCGGTTGGTGTAGTCCTCGGGGTTCGCGCTCGCCACGACGTAGACGTCCAGGGGCAGCCGCACGCGGTAGCCCTTGATCTGGATGTCACGCTCCTCCATGAGGTTGAACAGCCCCACCTGGATGCGTTCGGTGAGGTCGGGGAGCTCGTTGATGCAGAAGAGACCGCGGTTGTTCCGAGGTATCAGGCCGTAATGGATGGTCAGCTCGTCGGAGAGATACCGGCCTTCGGCGACCTTGATGGGGTCTACCTCGCCGATGAGGTCGGCCATCGTGATGTCGGGGGTGGCGAGCTTCTCGGCGTAGCGTTCCTCGCGGTTGACCCAGGAGATCGGCGTCTTGTCGCCGAGCGTCTCCACCTGCGCCATACCGAATTTCGAGACGGGATTGAAGGGGTCGTCGTTGATCTCGCTGCCCGCGATGATGGGAATCCACTCGTCGAACAGGTTGATCATGGCGCGGATCAGCCGGGTCTTGGCCTGGCCGCGCTCGCCGAGCAGGATGACGTCATGCTGAGAGAGGACGGCGTTCTCGATCTGGGGGACGACGGTGTCTTCGTAGCCGACGATGCCGGGGAAGAGGTCTTCGCCCTTCTTGATCTTGGCGATGAGGTTGCGCCGGAGCTCCTGCTTTACCGTCGAGCTTCGGTACGCGCTCCGCTTCAATGCGCCGAGGGTCCGGGCTTTTGGGGGTCGTCGCATTCGTCGTCGCTCCTGAGGGAAGGGCCTGTCTAGGGGTCCGCCGTCCTGGGGACGCCTCGCGCCGCGAGGCCGTGGGGGCCCTTGAAGCGGGCCGCGGCGCCAGTATAGCGGCGCAATTCCGGCTCCGGCAAGTGCGCGTGTCGCTCAGCGGTCCAGGGTCACCGTGACCTGCGCTTTACCGGTCCGAGCCTCGCCAAAAGGCGGCTTCGGCTTCCGCACCGTCACCACCACGCGCTCGGGGCCGAGCTCGTCGCGGATGCGGCTCGCGATCTCGTCCGCCAGGCGTTCCAGCAGGCGGCGGCTCGGCCCCTGGATGACCTCCTCGACGATGGCGCGCGCGCGGGCGTAGTCGATGGTGTCGGCGATCTGGTCGGAGGCCCGGGCCTTGGAGAGATCGGCGTGCATGGCGAGGTCGATCTCGAAGGTCTGCCCCTCGGCGCGCTCCGACTCATGTTCGCCGTGCCGCCCGAAGCACTCGATGCCGCGAAGCTCGATGACGTCCACGCGCCTAGCCTCGGCCTAGTTCGGAGAGATCCGGTCGCTGAGGTCGCCTTGCCCGCCGGACTCGGGCTTCCCCTTCCCCTGCTGTTGGAGATAGAGGATGGCCTGGAGGGCCTTGTTCTCGCGGGCGAGCATTGCCGCCTCCCGCTTCAGGCGTTCGAGGGCGCTTGGCTCTTCCAAGAGGACCTGCTTCTCCGGCATACGCACGGCGAGGATGTTGGCCACGATGTAGGAGAGTCGTTCGGGGTCGTCGGTGGAGAGGTCCATGGGTGGGGGCTCTCCCCCGTAGATCCCCTTGAGCACCTCGACGTGGGCCTCGAAGCGCCGCCGCACCGTCTCCATCAGCGTTGCCATGCCCTCGCCGCTCTCCGAGACGTGCTCGATCGGCTCGATCTCGCCGCGCATGTAGGGGCTGACCTGGGTGACGCGGAGCAGGCGGAAGGGAGTGTCGCCCACCGTGTTGAGGTTATAGCGCCCGTCGGGGAAGCGCTGAGCTTCGACGATCTTGGCCATCGTGCCGATCTCGAAGGGGGCCGCGGGGCCGCCCACCTCGCGGCCCTGCTTGATGAGCACCACACCGAACCCCGCGCCCTGCTCCAAGCACTCGCTGATCATCAGCTTGTACCGCTCCTCGAAGATGCGGAGCGGCAGGGGCTGGGTGGGAAAGAGGACCACGCCCAGGGGGAATAGCGGCGTATCGGCAGGCTGGCTCATGGCCGCGCCATTATACCCCGCGGCCGTTCTTGAGCCGCTCGGCGATCACGGGGGCGAAGTCCGCCAGCACCGGCGCGAACACGTCGGAGGTCAACTCCAAGTGGAGCGGGGTGATCGAGATGCGGCGATTTCGCACCGCCCAGATGTCGGAGCCTTGCTCCGCGTTCCACTCCGTCTTACCCCGCGCGATGTAGTAGTAGTCGTGCTTGGCGCTCTTCGCCTTCTCCAACTTTGCTTCGAAGGCGCCCCGCGCCATCTTGGTGACCAGCACATCCTCGATCTCGTCGAGGGGGATGTTGGGGAGGTTCACGTTGAGGAGCATCGGTCCCGTCAGGGTTTCGTCGCGGAACATCTGCGCCAGCACTTGTCCGACGGCCGCCGCGGCGTCGAACCGCACGTCGGTCAGCGTGGTTACCGAGAGCGCGATGGACGGCGCGCCCCAGAGGCTTGCATGCACCGCCGCTCCCACCGTGCCCGACATCATCACGTAGATGCCGGTGTTGGCGCCCTCGTTGATGCCCGACACCACGAGGTCGGGCTTGGGCATGATTCCCTGCATGGCGAGGATGACGCAGTCCCCCGGTGTCCCTTCCACCGAATAGGTTGTCACGCCCTCGATGCGCGGCATGACTTTGGAGACGCGCACGGGGTGCTGGATGGTCACCGCGGCGCCCACGCCGCTCTGCTCGCGGTCGGGGGCGATGACGGTGACGGTGCCCACCGCCGTCATCGCCTCGGCCAAACACCAGATACCGGGGGTGTACAGGCCGTCGTCGTTGGTCACCAAGATGTTCATAGAGGAAGCGGGGCGCGGTGCCTTCTCCCCAAAAAATTGACGATAGCCTTGACCGAGCGCGTTCTAGCCAACTAGGCCAAGATGTTGGCGGAGATCTTCATATTCGAGTGCTAAGCTCCAGTCAGTCATCTGGTTGAGCCGTCTTGCTCCTCCGGGGAGGAGTTGACCTCCCCTAGTCCTGAACGCAACATTGATGACTCTTTTCCCGGAGTCTTTGACCACCGCTACGGCTGGCACGTAGTCTTGATCTCCGGACAGGATCAAGGCGACGTCATAGATGTCCCTCAGTACAATCAAGTCCGTGGCAAGCTTGACGTCAACCGCCTTTTCCTGCTGGAGTTGCCGCTCGAACAGGTTGTACGTGATCGCCCCCGCCCGTCTGAATTCGACGGCCTTGTGGCGACCCGCGATTCCGTTCTGCATAGCCAGCCATCCACGCGCTCTGTTGAGCATCTGGCTTTGGCGTTCCTTGAGTTGGTCGACAATCCTCTTCATCTCGGATCGCCGACCATCGCCGGAGAGTGGGTCAAGTTGGCTCCTGGTTGGGGCATGCCCGGAGAGGAGGCGCAACAGCTGGTCCTCATGCGTCTCGACCTCCGGGAAGCGGTAGGGGTAGAAGTCAACGGACTCTATCACATACCAATAGGTCCTGACTCTTGTCCCATCCCCGGTCGCTTCCTTGACGATCCAATCGAACAGCGACGTCCAGTTAGCGGACTTGGGAAGATAGTCCGAACGCTGAAAGTTGGGAAACAAGCTTACGATCGAATATCTGAAATTCTCTCCATCGACGAATATGCACACTCTTTCAGGCATGTCTCCTCCCTAAAACAAAAAAAGACGGCAGACACGCAGCCTGCCGCCAAATTGTCTAAACACTCAAGATACACCTGAGTTCACTAGCACTCTATACGCGACCTAGCGAATTGTCAACAACCGGGATCCTACCTGAGAGTCCCAATCTTCGATCCATTGCAAGCATGGCTCGCAGCGTGTGGCAAGGGCCGCGCAAGCCAATGGATCCCCGCTCGGCGATTCGGCGGGGTAGGGGATGACGGCGCTCATCATAGGCGAAGTGGCGGACCCTCGATAGGTGCGGCGCGCCTCGCGGCCGTCTCGATGCAGGGCTACGAGGAGTGGAGGAGCACGTTGTCGATGAGGCGGGTCTTGCCGATGCGGACGGCGGTTGAGAGCATCGCCTCGCCGCGCGCGTCCCCGTCGATCTCCGCCAGGGTGGCGACGTCGGCGAGCGAAACGTACTCCGGCTTCGCCAGCGGCTCGGCCTCGATGGGCGCCGCGGCGGTGCGGCGCAGCGTTTCCGCGCCGCGTTCGCCGGCGGCCCATGCGGCCTCGGCGGCGAGCAGTCCCTTGCGCAGACAGAGCGCCGCGACGCGCTCGGCGGGGGTGAGATAGCTATTGCGGCTGCTCATCGCCAGGCCGTCCGGCTCGCGCACCGTGGGCGCGACGACGATCTCGATGGGGAAATCGAGGTCGCGGGCCATCCGCTGGATGAGCAGCGCCTGCTGGCCGTCCTTCTGCCCGAAGTAGGCCGCGTCGGGCTGCACGATGTTGAAGAGCTTGGAGACGACGGTCAGCACACCGGCGAAGTGTCCCGGGCGGTGCGCTCCTTCGAGGCATTCTCCCAACGGGCCGGGCTGCACCGTCGTCTCGTAGCCCTCGGGGTAGACCTCCGCCGCGTCGGGGGTGAAGACCAGCGCGGTCCCTTCCGCCTCCAGCATGGCGAGGTCGCGGTCGAGGTTGCGGGGGTAGGACTTGAGGTCCTCGCCGGCCCCGAACTGCGTGGGGTTCACGAAGATGGAGACGGCGGCGGCGGCGTTCTCCCGCCGGGCGCGGCGCACCAGCGAGAGGTGGCCCTCGTGGAGGAAGCCCATCGTCGGCACGAGGCCCAGGGAGCCGGTCAACGCCCGGCGGGCCGCCCTGAACTCGGCGATGCGGCGGAAGACCCGCATTCCGGCGGCCTCCTAGAGGGAGGCGATGACCTCGCGGGGCGCGGGCTTACTAGCGCCGTAGCTTTCCTTGGCGGTGGGGAAGCCGCCGCTCTTGACGTCCGCGGCGTACCGGCGCACCGCCTCGGCGATCATCTCCGCCACGTTGGCGTAACGGCGGGCGTGCTTGGGGATGAAGTCGTCAAACAGCCCGATGATGTCATGGACGACCTGCACTTGGCCGTCGCAATCGGGGCCGGCCCCGATGCCGATCGTGGGAACGTCGATACGCTCGGTAAGGGCCTTGGCGACGTAGACGGGAATCGATTCGAGGACGATGCAGAAAGCCCCCGCCTCTTGGAGCGCCTTGGCGTCGTTGATGAGCTGCACCGCCGCTTTGGGGGTCTTCCCCTGGACGCGGAAGCCGCCGAGCTGGTTCACCGATTGCGGGGTCAGGCCCAGATGCCCCACGACGGGGATCCCGGCCTCGACGATGCGCCGGACCGCCTCGGCGACGCGCTCGCCGCCTTCGAGCTTCACGGCCTGGCAGCCGCCCTCCTGGATGAGGCGGCCCGCGTTCCGCAGCGCCTCGTCGGCGTTGACCTGGTACGACATGAACGGCATGTCGGCGATCACCATCGCCCGCGACGAGCCGCGGACCACGGCCTTCACGTGGTGGAGCATGTCCTCCATCGTGACCGGGGCCGTGGTGTCGTAGCCCAGCACGACCATGCCCAGGCTGTCGCCGACGAGAATCAGGGGCACGCCCGCTTCGTCGACGATGCGCGCCGTCGGATAGTCGTAGGCGGTCAGCATCACGATCTTCTCGCCCGCCGCCTTCAGCTTCTTCACGTGGTCTAGGGTGATTCTCATAGTGCTCCTCCCCGTACGGTCCGCGCTTCTCTAGCCGTTGCGGTACCGGTGGTTACGAAGGGACTCCAACTCTGTCGCGATCACTGATACGGACGATCCGATTCTCCTCGCCGAAGTAGACCAGCCGGGGCTTCAGGCTCCGCGCCGCCGCGGGCTCGACGGTGTGGTACGAAAGGACGATCACCTTGTCGCCCTCGTGGACCAGACGCGCCGCGGCGCCGTTGATGCAGACATCGCCGGGCCGCCCTTCGATGCAATAGGTGCCGAGCCGCGCGCCGTTGTCGACGTCGAGCACGTGTACTTGCTCGTAGGGCAAAAGGTCGGCTGCTTTCATAAGCTCCGGGTCGAGGGTGATGCTGCCCTCGTAGTCTGTGTTGGCTTCCGTCACCGTAGCCCCGTGGAGCTTGCTTTTGAGCATCGTCCTCACGGTTGGACCTCCCTAGTCCGCAGCGCGGCGTCGACCGCCCGCGCCGCGGCCTCGTCAATCGATCCGTTGCGGCGCGCCATGTCCAGCGCCAGCAGGCCAAGCTCGCGGTACGCTCCCTCCAGCGTTGGGGCCCGCGAGCCGATTTCGTCCAAATGGCGGCGCACGACACCCGCGTCGCCGCGGGCGATGGGACCGGTCAGGCTGCCCCGCGCGCCAAGCCGTTCGATATTATCCACCGTCGATCGGAGCAGTGTCATCAGGCCGCGCTCCGCATCGCCAGGTTCGATGCCGATCCGTTCCCAGAGCGCGGCGGCCTGCTCGAACAGCGCGGCGACGTAATTGCACGCCAACACGCCGCCCACGTGGTAGAGCGCCTTGTCCTCCGCGCTCACCACGATGGGGCGGCAGCCCATCGCCTCGGCCATCGCTTGCAGCTCGGCGCGGAGGCCGCCCTCGGCCTCGATGGCGACGGTGACGCCCTCGAGCAGCCCCGCGGCAGGACGTTCCCCGGCCGGGGAGGTGAAGGTCTGCAGGGGATGGAAGGCCCCCGCCGCACCGCCCGCGCCACGTACCGGCGCGAGGACCGACGAGGGGAGACCGCCACTGCAATGTACGGCGCGATGTTCCGTGCCCCAGCGGACGCCCGCGGCGACGGCCCCGATGGCGTCGTCGGGCGTGGTGACGAAAACCATGTCGCACGCGTCGGCCACGGCCTGCGCGCTAGGCGCGGCGTCGGCACGCGGCGCACAGCGTTCCGCTATCCGCGCGGCGGACTCGGCGCTCCGGCTGTAGACCGCCGCGACGGTATAGCCCGCGCGCGTCAGCCCGTCGGCAAGCGCCGATCCGGCCCGGCCCGCGCCGATGAAACCGATCTTATTCCGCGTGGTGTTCAAGCTAGTCCAGGTCCTTGATCGCGGGGGTCTTGCCCGTGCTTTCGGCGAGCCGCGCCCCGCGCACGATCGCCGCCGCCACCAGCTTCGCCGCTATGGCGCCGATGGCGGTCACGTTGCTCCGGCGCCCGCGCCGCCGGCGCGAGCCGTCCGCCTCCTCACCCGTCGCCAGGGCGAACACGACGTCGCCGTCCGACATGGTGTGCGCCGGACGCACGGCCATCGCCACGCCGTCCTGCGCCATGAGGGCGACGCGGTTGGTCTCCGCTTTGTTGAGCGCGGCGTTGGTGGCGACGACGCCGATGGTGGTATTCTCGCCCGCCGACTTTTTGGAGCGGCCCTTGCGAAGCTCTTCGATGGTGTCGAGGAAGCCGCCGCTCTCGTCGTCGCGGGGCCCGGCGACGACGGCGCCGTCCTTGTCGACGACCTCGCCGAAGGCGTTGACCGCCATCAGGGCTCCGACCACCGTGCCGTCGCCCATCACCGCCGATGCGCTTCCCAGGCCGCCCTTGACTGCGCCGGCGCGGCCGCGGGCCTTGCCCACGCTCGCGCCCGTTCCGGCACCCACGGTCCCCTGCTCGACCGGCCCGCAGCCCGCGTTGACGCAGGCCTCGTAGCCGTGCTCGGCGCGGGGCCGGACGCTCCCGTCGCCAACGCCGAGATCGAAGAGCACCGCCCCGGCCACGATGGGGACGCGCCGCCGTCCGACGCGGAAGCCGGCGCCGCGCTCTTCCAAGAAGCGGACCACGCCGGACGCGGCGTCGAGGCCGAAGGCGCTCCCGCCGCTGAGTACGATGCCCTGCGCCTCTTGCACAAGGGCATCGGGGCGGAGGAGGTCGGTCTCGCGCGTTCCGGGCGCCGCGCCGCGTACGTCGACGCCGCCGACGGCGCCCTTGGCCGCGAGCACGACGGTGCAGCCGGTGCCGGCCCGCGCGTCGGTCCAGTGGCCCACGGAAATACCGGGGACGTCGGTTATGGCGTCATACATTGCAAGCGGAACCGGCGAAAGGGTGAGGATGCGAGGGTTGCCGGGGTGCGCGGGCGCGGAGCGTGACGCTCCAAAGCGAGGAGAAGGTCGCTCAAGCGAGCGCTCGACGGGGCGGAAAATCGAACCATGGTTCCGTCTCGGTCGTGGCTGGCGATCCAAGCGGCTCTGCGTACGTTTTGCGCCTTGTTTCGCTGGCCGCCCTTGTGGGGTCGGCTGCGAGGCGCACTCACTATAGCAACGGCGTCAAGCGCCTCACAATTGGGGGCGATACGCCCTGCTGGGCCCACGCGCGCCTAGCGGCGCGTGCCCTCTCTCAGGCTCCCCCCACAGGAGACGTTTGCGTAACCGGTGTGACTGACCGCGAGGGTGGCGGACTTCGATAACCCGCGGTGGTTGCGAGGCGGCCCCTCATCTCAATCTTCTCCCGTTGGGAGAAGAGGCAAGATTTCCCGGCCCCACCCATGCTTGAGCCCGCGGGCGGGTTGCGTAAAGGTCTCTAGGGGGAGAGAGGCTTGTGGAGAGGCTAAAGGGGCTCGGGCTCGATGAGGCCGTAGTCGCCGCCGGCGCGGCGGTAGACGACGTTGTGCGTTCCCGTCTCTTCGTTGATGAAGAGGAAGAAGCTGTGGCCGAGGAGCTCCATCTCGTCGATGGCGTCTTCCGCCGGCATCGGCTTCATCTCGAAGCGCTTGCGGCGCACGACCGCCCCTACCGGCTCTTCGTCGATCGAGAGTTCGGGGGCGAGCACTTCCGCAGCCTTGCCGCCCGAGCGCCGCTTGCTCACCCGCGTCTTGAACCGCCGGGCCTGACGACGCAGGGCGTCTGCCGCCGAGTCGATGGCGGTGTAGTGGTCCGATGACCGCTCCTGAGCGCGGAGCACGACGCCGCTCCCGTTGATCGTCACCTCGACGATGCAGCGGTCCGAGGCCGACTTCGTCTGCTCGCGGCGCAGCTCCACCCGTGCCAACTGCGCCTTGGGGAGGTAACGGTCGAGCTTCGACACCTTCTCCTCCGCGTAGTCGTAGAGGCGTTCGGGAATGTGGAAATGCTTGCCGGCGATTTGGATGTCCAAGGGGGGTCCTCGGTGTGTGCGTGGGTGAAGCTAAATCGTACCCCGGCGCCGGTTAGCGGGCAAGAGAGCGCGGCCTAGGCGCGAGGGCCCGGCTCGCGGGCGAAGGTGAGCGCGGCGACCCGCGCCGCTCCGGCGCGCAGCAGCGCGTCGGCGCAGGCGGCAAGGGTCGAGCCCGTGGTGCAGACGTCGTCGATCAGTAGCACGTCGGCACCCGCCGCTTCGGGCGCGGCTTGGAAGGCCCCGCGCACCGCGGCGAGCCGCGCGTCGACCGACCTCGCCTGCGCTTGCGGCGGCGCCGCTTGCGTCCGGCTCAGCAGGCGCGCCGCCAGCGGCTGCCCCGCCCGGCGGCCTACTTCCTTCGCCAACAGCTCGGCCTGGTTGTAGCCGCGTTCGCGGAGTCGCGACCGGTGCAGCGGGATGGGCGCGACGACCATCGACGCCGAACGTTGGGGCAGGCGCGCCGCCATGAGTCTCCCCAATGGCGGGGCCAGGGCCGTCACGCCCTGGTACTTGAGTTGGTGGACGGCCTTGCGCGCCGCGCCCTCGAAGCGGTAGACGGCGTGCGCTTCGATCGCGGCGGCGCCCGCGCCGATCTCGAAGGCCGAGGGTTCCGGCTCGACGGCGGCGAGGCAGGTGGGGCACATGTAGGCGCCCTCCTCGCCGCACTCGACGCACCGGGGAGTGAAGACGAGGTCGAGCACGCCCTCGCGCACCGATTCGATCCCGTGTCCGAGTCTTCGCAGCAGCGGCGTCATGCGCGGGCCGCTTCTTTCGACTGAAGCGGCGCTCCCCTATGCTAGAATCACCGGCGCCAATTCTAGGCGCACTCCGGGACTGCTTCAAATCAAATGATCAAGGCCGTCTTTTTCGACGTGTACAACACGCTGGGGCGCTTTCATCCGCCCCGCGAGGAAATCCAGATCGCCGCCGCGAGGGAGTACGGCCTCGAACTGACGCCGCGGGGCATCGCCGAGGGTTATGCCATAGCCGACGCCTTCATGACGCGCCAGAACGCCCGGGGGCACATCCAGGGCATGACACCGGAGGCCCGCCTAGACTTCTTCGCCGAGTACGAGCGCCTTATCCTGGAGGGCGCGGGCGCCGACGTCCCGGTCGGTCAGGCCAAGGAAATCTGGCAGAAGGTCCGCGCCGTGCCGTCCATCCTGAAGGCCTACGACGACGTCGAGCCGGTCCTCGCCGGCCTGAAGGGGCGCGGGCTCACCGTCGGCCTCATCTCGAACATCTTCCAAGACCTCGACGTCATCGCCGACAACATGGGCATCGCGCCCTACGTGGACTGCAAGATCCGGTCGAAAGACGTGGGGGCCGCGAAGCCTCACGCTCCGATCTTCGAGGCCGCGCTCCGGGCGGCGAAGGTGAAGCCCGCCGAGGCCGTCCACGTCGGCGATCAGTACGACGGCGACGTGGTCGGGGCGCGCAACGCCGGCATGGGGGCGGTGCTTCTCGACCGCGAATGGCTCCACGCCAAGCACGATGACGTAACCCGCATCCGCGGTCTCGCCGAGCTGCCCGCCGTCCTCGACGCCTGGGGCTAGACCGCCGGCCCCGCGGCGCCGGCCTGGGTGAGCATCCGCTCGAGTACGTTGCGCCAGCCCTTGCCGAGCCGTTTGATGTCGAGGCGGACGCGGGTGTTGCCGACGCGGACGCCGTCGCCGTAGGGGCGCTGGACTCCCAGGATGCCCGTCCAGGTACGTTCGTCGCCGGCGAGGACGAGCTCGCCCGACCGCTCGGAGACGCTGATCACGCCGGCCTTCGTGGCCAGCAGCTTGACCTTCAGCATGAAGAGCAGGTTCTCCGTCTCCTCGGGCATTTCACCGTAGCGGTCGCGCAACTCCTCGGCGAGGCGGTCCACGTCCGTCGGCTCGCGGAGCGCCGTCATGCGCTGGTAGAGGGCGAGCCGCGCCGGCAGGTCGGTGACGTAGTCGTTGGGGAGGTGTGCCGGGGCTGGCAGGTCGATGGACGCCTGAGCGCGCTTCGGCGGCGGCGGGGGCTTGCCCTCGTAGCCGGCCCGCATCTCCTCGACGGTCTCGCCGAGCAACCGCACGTAGAGGTCGAAGCCCACGGCCGCGATGTGGCCGTGCTGCTCGACGCCGAGGATGTTCCCCGCGCCGCGGATCTCCAGGTCCTTCATCGCGATGCGGAAGCCGGCGCCGAGCTCGGTCGCCGAAAGGATGGTCTTCAGCCGCCGCTCCGCCGTCTCCTTCAGCTTCTTGTCGGGGTGGAAGAAGAAATAAGCGTAGGCGCGGTTCGCCCCCCGGCCGACGCGGCCTCGAAGCTGGTAGAGCTGCGCCAGCCCCATCCGGTCGGCGTCGTTGACGATCAAGGTGTTCACGTTGGGCATGTCCAGACCCGACTCGATGATCGTGGTGGTGACCAGGACGTCGGCCTCGTGGCGTTGGAAGGCGAGCATCACGCTTTCGAGCTGCTGCTCGGGCATTTGGCCGTGGGCCACGAGCACCCGCGCCTCGGGGACCAGCTTCCGCAGGCGTTCGGCGACGATGCCGATGTTGTAGACGCGATTGTGGACGAGGAAGACCTGCCCGCCGCGCTCCATCTCGCGTAGGACGGCCTCGCGCATCGTCGGCCCGTCCCGTGGCGATACGTAGGTCTTGATGGGCAGGCGCTCCTCGGGCGGCGTCTCCATGACGCTCATGTCCCGCACCCCCGCCAATGACATATAGAGCGTGCGGGGGATCGGCGTCGCGCTCATGGAGAGCACGTCCACCTCTTTGCGCAGCTGCTTCAGCCGTTCCTTGTGGCCGACTCCGAAGCGCTGCTCCTCGTCGATCACCACCAGGCCCAGGTCTTTGAAGGCGACGTCCTTTTGGAGCAGGCGGTGGGTGCCGATCACGATGTCCACGCCGCCCGACTGAAGCTCGGCCGTGATCGCCGCCTGCTCCTTGGCGGAACGGAAGCGGCTCAACATCTCGACCTTGACGGGGAAGGGGGCGAGCCGCTGGGAGAAGGTCTCGAGGTGCTGGAGCGCCAGCACCGTCGTCGGCACGAGAATCGCCGTCTGGGTCCCCTCCATCACCGCCTTGAACGCCGCCCGCAGCGCCACCTCCGTCTTGCCGTAGCCCACATCGCCGGTGATCACCCGGTCCATGGGCTTGGGGCTCTCCATGTCCTCTTTCACTTCGTCGATGGCGCGCTGCTGGTCCGGCGTCTCGACGTAGGGGAAGGAGGCTTCGAGCTCTTGCTGCCACGGCGTATCCGGGCCGAAGGGGCGGCCCGAGGCCACCTCCCGCGAGGCGTAGAGATCGAGCAAGTCGCGCGCCACCGCCGCCGCCGAGGCCTTGACCCGCGCCTTGACCCGGTTCCATTCCTGTGTGCCGAGGCGGGTCAGCGACGGCGTCCGCTCCCCCGATCCGAGGTACGGCCCCACGCGGTCGATTTGGTCCATCGGCACGAGGAGCCGGTCGCGCTGGGCGTACTCCAGCACGAGGTATTCGCGCTCTCGCTCCTCCGTCTTGCGCAGCATCACGCCGGCGAACCTGCCGATGCCGTGATCGATGTGCACCACGTAGTCGCCCGGCGTGAGCTCGGAGAGGAAGGACTGGCGGAGCGCCGCCCGCTTTCGGCGGTAGCGCCTTTGCTTGGAGAGGCCGAATATCTCGGCGTCGGTCAGCACAGCCGTCTGAGCGCCGTCGAGCGCCCACCCCTCGGCAAGCGAGCCGTGCACGAGGGTCACCGATCCTAGCGGCGGCAGGTCTGGCAGGCTTTCGGAGGGAGTGGCGGTGACGCCGGCTTCCTCCAAGAGCTCGCTCAGACGGGGCGCCTGCTGGCTGACCAGCACGAGGCGGCGGCCCTCGCCGCGCATCCGCGGAGCGTCCTCGAGGAGCGCCCGCGTGCGCCCTGAATAGCTCGGCGGCGGGGTGAAGGGCCACGCGGCATCGTCGGCGCCGAACGGCTCGAACGTAAGCACGGCGCCGTGCTGCACCGGCGCACGGATATCGTCGAGGGACGCGTACGGCGCGGGCAGCGCGGCGGGTAGCTCGCCCCGCGACGCGAGGCGCTCACGCAGCTCGACGGCCTGGGCGTGGACTTCGTCCAAGGCGTCGCCGATCCGCCGGGGATTGTCGAGCACGACGATGCCGCCCTTGGGGAGGTGCGCGGTGGCGGGCCGCCGCGCCGCCAGCCCGCGGTAGAAGTCCTGCTCGTCGAACGGCTCGCCGGCGGCGAGCTTCTCCAAGTCGGCCTCGACGCGTTCGCGTGACTCCTCGGCGAGGTCCGCCGTATCGAGGCGCGGGGGCCGGTCGTCTTCGGGTGGAAGCTCCGTCGCCGGCGTGATCGTCACCGATTGCACGGGGTCCAACGAGCGCTGCGACTCCGGATCGAAGAAGCGGATGGCGTCGATGGTGTCGCCGAAGAGATCGATCCGCACGGGGCGCTCCGACGACGGCGGGAAGATGTCGAGTATCCCGCCCCGGCGGCTCACGTCGCCGGGGACTTCCACCGCCGGCTCCACGCGGTAGCCCATGCTCGTCCAACGGCGCAGCGCCTGCATGGGGTCGAGCCGGCCGCCGCGGCGGATGGTGTGCGTCAGCCCCGCCATGTGCTTGGGGTCCAGGGTCTTCGACGCGAAAGCGTAGGCCGACCCGATAAGCAGCGGTGGCACGCTCCCGTCTCGACCCGATTCGGCGGATGCGCCCAGTGTCCACAGGGCCGCCAAGCGTTGGGAGACGGTGCTGCGATCGGACGCCAGCCGCTCGTAGGGGGTGGAGTCGAGCTCGGGGAGCACGTAGGCCGGGGCGTCCTCGCCCGCGTAGGCCAGCGTCTGCTCGTGGAGGAGCCGCGCCGTCTCCGCGCGGGCCACGATGACCGCCATCGGACGCCGCAGGCGCCGCCACAGCGCGGCGAGGAGCAGGGGCTTGGCGGCGTCGATCATGCCCGCCGACGCCTCACCCCCCGCGGCCAGCCGCTCGGCGAGGCCGTCGAAGCCGGGCGCGGTCTCCGCCAGTTCGAGCAGTCCGTGCAGGGCCATTGGCCGTTTATTCCCTTTTGGCGCACCAAAACAGGGCTACCCGCCCGCGGCTAGCCCTTGCGCGTATTCTAACAGGACTGCGTCGATTTTCGACAACGGCGGGTATAATCGAAAGAGCCTTCGTATGAACTAGCGCGGCAAGCCCCGCCTTCGGCGGACGCCGCGGACGCGCCCATGGTCTCATCCAGGTATCGCCGTATCGTCGTCAAGGTGGGCACCAACCTGCTCACCGCGGGCGACGACACGCTCCACGCTCCGACCGTCCGGCGGCTCATCGGCCAGGTCGCCGCGCTCCACCGCCGGGGCATCCAGGTCGTGCTCGTCTCGTCCGGCGCCATCGCCGCGGGGCGGGAAGCCCTCGGCCTCATCGACCGCCCCAGCGGCGGGAACTTGCGGCGGAAGGACATCCCCTTCAAGCAAGTGATGGCAGCCCTCGGTCAGAGCCGGCTGATGCAGCGCTACGCCGATGGCTTCGCGGAGCACGGGGTCCAAGTTGCCCAGGCCCTGATTACCAAGGGGGATCTCGACAACCGCGAGGGCTACCTCAACGTCCGCAACACGCTGGACGGCCTGCTCGATCTCGGCGTGGTCCCCATCGTCAACGAGAACGACGTGGTGGACGTGCGGGAGATCGGCGAGATCGTGTTCGGCGACAACGACACCCTCTCCGCCGCCGTCGCCAACGTCGTCGACGCCGGGCTCCTTATCATCCTTACCGATACCGACGGCCTCTATGAGTCCGACCCGCGCCGCGACCCGGACGCCAAGCTCATCCATCGTGTCGAGGAGATCGACGAGCGCATCGAGGCACTCGCGGGAGGCGTCGGTACCGCCCGAGGACGCGGCGGCATGGCCACCAAGATCGCGGCGGCCAAGGCCGCGACGGCTATCGGCATTCCCGTCCTCGTCGCCGGCGGCCACGTTCCCCGGATCCTGGAGCGCGTCGTGGCCGGCGAGGAGATCGGCACCCTCTTCGCCCGCCGCGACGACCGTGTGCACAGCCGGGAGCGCTGGCTCCTGAGCGGTCTGGCCTCCCGCGGCCAAATCATCGTCGACGAGGGGGCGGTCCTCGCCCTTCGCGCCAGCCGGTGCAGCCTGCTCCCCGCCGGCGTCGCCGACATCGCCGGCGACTTCGGCCGCGGCGACGTGGTCGACATCTGCGACCCCGGCGGCGACCGCATCGGCAGCGGCCTCACGCAGTACTCAGCGTCCGAGCTTGAGCGCATCAAGGGCGCCAAGACCGGCGACATCGTTAAGCTGCTAGGCTATCGTTATATCGACGAGATCGTTCTGCGCGGCGACATGGCCCTGCTGAACCGCCGGGGCAATTCGTAAGGACACGATCATGACGACGACCGCGAATGAGACCGCCCGCCTCTACGAGCAGGCGCGTGCCGCGAAGGCGGCCTCCAAGGAGCTCGCCAAGCTGAGCGCGGAGGTCAAGAACCGGGCGCTGCTTAATCTGGCGGACGCCCTCGAAGCGCGTGAGGACGAAATCATCGCCGCCAACCGGCTCGACTTTGAGTTGGCCCAAGACGCCGGCCTCACCGGCGAGATGCTGGGCAGGCTCGAGCTCTCGCCCGGCGGGTTTCGCTCCATGGTCGCTAGCGTTCGGTCCGTCGCGTCGCTGCCCGACCCCATCGGCCAGATGGAGGACGTGCGCCTCCTCGATAACGGCCTCCGCATCGGGCGCCGGCGGGTGCCTCTCGGTGTGATCGCCTCGGTCTACGAGTCGCGCCCCGAGGTCACCGTCGATATTCCCTCACTGTGCCTCAAGTCGGGCAACGCCGCCTTCCTTCGCGGCGGCAAAGAGGCGATCAACTGCAACACGACGCTCGCCGGCATCGTGCGCGACGCCATCGGGGAAGCGGGCATCCCGCCCGACGCGGTGCAGTTCGTCGAGTCCACCGACCGCGCGCTCGTCGCCGAGATGTTGAAGATGAAGGACTGGATCGACCTCATCGTGCCGCGCGGCGGCGGCGGGCTGATCGAATTCGTGGAAAAACACGCGACCATGTCCGCCATCACCGGGGGGCGCGGCGTCAACCACATCTATGTGGACCGCAGCGCCGACCTCGACATGGCCACCGACATCATCTACAACGCCAAAGTCCAGCGTCCGGCCGTCTGCAACGCCGTCGACGGCGTGCTCGTGCACCGCTCCATCGCCGAGGCCGCGCTGCCCCGCATCGGGGCCGCCCTCGCCTCCGCCGACGTCGACATGCGCTGCGACCCGGATTCGCTCCGCATTCTGCTCGACCGCGGCGTTAAGCCCATCCGGCCCGTGGAGGAGAGCGATTGGGGCTACGAGTTCTGCGCCCTGATCGCATCGATTCGGGTCGTGGACGGCTTCGACCAGGCGCTAGAGCACATCGACCGCTACGGCTCGGCGCACTCCGAGGCGATCATCACCAACGACTACGCCGCCGCACAGCGCTTCGTCAACGAGGTGGACGCCGCGGTCGTCCTCGTCAACGCCAGCACGCGGTTCAACGATGGCGCCCAGTTCGGCCTCGGCGCGGAGGTCGGGATCAGCACCGACAAGCTCCACGCCCGCGGCCCGATGGGCCTCCGCGAGATCACGTCGTACAAGTGGGTCGTCATGGGCGACGGTCAGGTCCGACCCTAGCCGTCGGCTGCGTAGATCAATCCTAGCGTAGGGGGCCGCGGATGCCGGAGCACCGATTCGAGAGAGAGTGCCGCACCCCGTACTCGGAGGCGTACCTCATCATGGAAGGCGAGGCGTCGCTGGGCCGCATCGACCTGCACTTCGCCGGACCCGTCGTCCACGGCGTGCTCGTGGTCGCCGAGCGGGTCACGCAGGACGAAGTCAAGGACCTCATCGAGTCCATCGACGAGGAACTGGTGATGTCCGCCAACCCCGACTGCGAGGACTTCGTGGTCGCCGTTTACCAAGGGCGCGAGATCGGGACGTACAGCTCCCAGGAGCTCGAAGAAGAGGAAGGGGCCGAGGGCGGACGTCCCGGCTGGTAACCCCGGGACGGGGCGCTACATCGCGCTCTTCGCCGACTCCGGCTCGGCTGCCCACCATCCCTTGCGGCGCGCGATGATGGCCAGGGCGATGAATCCCAGGCCTACGCCGAACCAGAGGGTGCAGAGCCGGATCAGCAGCGTGGCCCCCGCGGCGGCGGCGCTTCCCAACCCCACCAGGGCTTGACCCAAGGTCGTGATGCCCGTCTCCGCCGCGCCGAGTCCGCCGGGCAGGAGCAGCACGGCCCCCGCCATCGTCGAGATGGACAGGATGAAGAGCGACTGGAACATCAGCTCCCAGCCCGGGTCCGCGCCTAGCCCCCAGAAGACATAGTAGAGCGCCACCGCCTCGCCGGACCACGAGACGATGCCCATGGTGGCCGCCACGGCGAGCGGCCGGGGCGAGAACAACAACTGCGAGCTATCGAAGAAGGTGGCGACGAACGGTGCGTGCCGCTTGAGCACCGGAATTCGGCCCGCCAACGCCACCAGCGCATTCGCCAGACGCCGGTTGCGGAAGCCGGCGACAGCTACGACTGTGGCCGCACCCAGCCCAACCAAGGGCAGCCATCCATAGTCGACGAAGATCAGCCCGATCGCGGCAAGCACCAGCATGGCGACGCCGTCGCTGATGCGCTCCGCGATGACGATGGGAGCGGTCTTCGCGGGGTCGGCATCGTAGCGCACCTTCAGGAAGTAACTCTTGATCCACTCGCCCACCTTGGCCGGCGTGATCGACATGCCGAGCCCGGAGAGGAAGATGAGCAGGCTGTCGCCGAACGGCACACCTCGGACATTCGTCAGCCGCAGGTAATACTCCCACTTCACGAAGCGCAGGATGTAGTTGAACAGGGTCAGGAGCAGGATATAGGGGATGAATTCCCAGCGGAACTCCGCCAGAACGTCGCCGGTCTCGGAGAGACTGCCGGATAGCTCGATATAGAGCAGCAGGCCGGCGACGACCACCAGGCCGAGGCCGACGGAAATGAGCAGTTGTTTGCGAAGTTGACCGGCTCTCACGGTGGGCCTGGTCCGCCAGGGCGGACCGTCTCGGCGGCTTACCGCTTTCGGCTCACCGCCCGCCGGGCCGCGTCGGCCGCGTCGGCGGAGGTCAGGTTGTACTTGACGAGCAACTCTTCGGGCTTGCCCGACTCAGCGTACCCCCTTAGCGCCACGAATTCCATCGGTACGGGCGTCGAGAGCGCCACCGCGGCGGCCGCCGCGCTCCCCAGTCCGCCGTGGAGCTGGTGTTCCTCGGCGGTCACGATCGCCCCTGTGTCCGCGGCAGCGTCCGCGATCGCCTCGTCGTCGATGGGCTGGATGGTCGCCATGTTGAGTACCCGGGCCTCGACGCCTTCGTCGGCGAGGACATCCGCCGCTTCCAGCGCCGCCGCGGTCATGATTCCGCAGGCGATGATGGTCACGTCCCGGCCCTCGCGGAGCCGGATCGCCTTGCCCGCCGCAAATTGGTAGTCCGGCGGCAGGATGATCGGCGTGGCGGGGCGGCTCAGCCGGATGTAAAAGGGGCCGTGGGCCGCCGCCGCGGCGCGCACCGCCGCCTCGGTCTCCACGGCGTCGGCGGGCACGATCACGGTAAAGGAGGGCAGGGCCGTCATGAGCGCCACGTCCTCGATCGCTTGGGCGGAGATGCCGTCCTCGCCGGTGACGATTCCGGCGTGCGTGGTCACGATCTTCACGTTCAGGCCGGGCTGGGAAATGCCGACGCGTATCTGGTCGTAGGCCCGCGACGTCGCGAACACCGCGAAGGTGCTCACGAAGGGTATCTTCCCCGCCGAGGCGAGCCCCGCCGCGACGCTCATCATGTTCTGCTCCGCCGCTCCGAGGTCGAAGAACCGCTCGGGGAACTTTTGGCTGAAGTCGACCGACATGACCGACTTGTTCAAGTCGCCACCGACGAAGACGACGTTGGGGTCTTCCGCGCCCAGCGCGGAGAGGACCTCGCCGAAGCGGTTGCGGGTCGCCTCTTTCACCGGGGTGGTCATCCCGCCAGTTCCTTCATCGCTTGCTCGTATTGCTCGGCGTTGGGAGCTTTGCCGTGGAAGTCGGGGTTCCCTTCCATGAAGCTGACGCCCTTGCCCTTCACCGTGTCCGCCACGATGGCGGCGGGGCTGTCGTGCGCCGCCGCACGTTCCAGCGCCGCCGTGATTGACGGCATGCTATGCCCGTCGATCACCTCGGTGCGCCAGCCGAACGCGCGCCACTTCTCTTCGATGGGCTCCAGGTCGAGCACGTCCTTGGTGGCGCGGTCGTTCTGGATGCCGTTGCGGTCGATGAGCGCCACGATGTTGCTCAGGCGGTAGTGCTTGGCGGCCATGGCCGCCTCCCAGACCTGCCCCTCGTCGAGCTCGCCGTCGCCGAGCATCACGAAGATGCGGGCGTCGATCCCGTCGAGGCGCAGCGCCAGCGCCGTCCCGACGCCGAAGGAGAGCCCCTGCCCCAGGGAGCCCGAGGACATCTCGACGCCGGGGGTCTTCACCGAGGCGTGTCCCTGTATGCGGCTGTTGATCCTGCGGAACGTTTGGAGCTCTTCCACGGGGAAGTAGCCGCTTTCGGCTAGGGCCGCGTAGAGCGCGGGGCAGCAGTGTCCCTTGCTGAGGATGAAGCGGTCGCGGCCGGGCCAGCGCGGGTCGTCGGGGCGGTGGCGCAGCGCGTCGAAGTAGAGCGCGGCGACCATGTCGATGGCGGAGAGGGAGCCGCCGGGGTGGCCGCTCTGCGCCTGGTACGTCATCTCGACGATGTACCGGCGCAGCACGCGCGCAGTCGCCTCGAGCTTGGCGATGGAATGGGAAGTCGTGCCGGGCCGTGCGGTGGCGGCGTTACCGGCTGCGGGGGCCGAGTTGTCGTCCTGGCGCAACTGATTCGTGTTCCACGGAACTCGGCTGGGAACCTGACTGAAGCCGGTCGCGTGATTATACGGCCCCCTACGGGGGGTGTCCATTACCCGGCCGGCGCCTCCGCTGAGGCTCTTGCGTACCGATGCTGACTAATGCTTGGGTGGGGAGGGGGTCCTCTCTCAGAGGGGGAGAGGCGTGATGTCTGCAAGACAGCCATGCATGAATCGGCTAGAATTGGCTGGACTTTCTACCCTCGCACAGCCCCATTTCCTGATAAGGAGCGGCTTGATGACTACCACCGCCGATCGCCCCGCCGAGTACAAGGTCGTAGGCTCCCGGCCCATTCGCCACGACGGCGTGGACAAGGTGACCGGCAAGGCCAAGTACGGCGGCGATTACACCGCCCCCGATCTTCTCCACGGCAAGATCGTGCGCAGCCCGCACGCGCATGCCCGTATCAAGAGGATCGATTCCTCCAAGGCCGAGGCTCTGGACGGGGTCCGCGCCATCGTCACCCACGCCGACCTTTCCGCGGACGACGTGAAGGAGAGCGACCTGCGCAAGACGCTGGGCAACATCCCCGTCGCCGCCGAGAACGTCTTGGCCAACAAGAAGGCGCTCTACAAGGGGCACGCCATCGCCGCGGTGGCGGCCTCCAGCCCGCACATCGCCGAGCAGGCCGTCGATCTCATCGAGGTCGAGTACGAAGTCCTGCCCGCCGTACTCGACGTCCGGGCGGCGATGGCCTCCGGCGCGGCCATCCTCCATGAGCAACTGATGGAGAACGATAAGAGCCTTCCCGACGCCGGCCAGCGTACGAACGTCGCCGACCGGCTCCACTTCGGCCGCGGCGACCTCGCTCGCGGCTTCGAGGAAGCCGACGTGATCGTCGACCGGGAGCTCGACACGCAGCCGGTCCACCAGGGCTACATCGAGCTGCACAACAGCACCGCGAACTGGAACGCCGACGACCGGGTCACGGTCTGGACGAGCACGCAGGGCGCGTTCGCCGTCCGTACGCAGACCGCCGCCATGATCGGTCTACCCGAGTCATCGGTGAAGGTCGTGCCGATGGAGATCGGCGGCGGCTTCGGCGGCAAGATCAACAGCTACTTCGATCCCGTGGCCGCGCTGCTTTCGAAGAAGACCGGCCACCCGGTCAAGTTCGTCATGAACCGCCGCGAAGTCTTCGAGGCCACCGGTCCCACCTCCGGCTCGCACTTGCGCTGCAAGATGGGAGCGAAGAAGGACGGGACGATCACGGCCATTGAGCTCTACATGGCGTTCGAGGCGGGGGCCTACCCCGGCTCGCCCGTCGGCGCCGGCTGCATGTGCGCCATCGCTCCCTACAACGTCGAGAACTTCGCCGTCGACGGACTCGACGTGGTCGTCAACAAGCCCAAGGTCGCCGCCTACCGTGCCCCCGGCGCGCCCCAAGGGGCCTACGCCGTCGAGACGGTCATCGACGAGCTCGCCGGCAAGCTCGGCATGGACCCCATGGAGCTGCGGCTGAAGAACGTTTCCGAAGAGGGTGACCGCCAGGTCACCGGCGTGCCCTTCCCCAAGATCGGGGCGTCCACGGTCGAGCGGGCGATGAAGGAGCATCCGCACTACAGCGCCCCCAAAGGCCCCAACCAGGGCCGCGGCGCCGCGATGGGCTTCTGGTTCAACGCCGGGATGCAGTCCTCCGCCTCGATCAGCGTCAACACCGACGGCGCGGTCAACCTCGTCACCGGCTCCGTCGACATCGGCGGGACCCGCGCCGCGCTGGCGATGCAGGCCGCCGAGGTGCTCGGCCTCACCGCCGAGGACGTCCACCCTTCCGTCGCCGACACCGACTCCATCGGCTACACCGGCGTCACCGGCGGTAGCCGCACCGCCTTCTCCACCGGCATCGCAGTCGTCAGCGCCGCCGAGATGATCAAGGAGGAGATGATCGCCCGCGCCGCCAAGATGTGGGAGACCCAGCCCGAGGACATCGACTACGTGGACGGCGTGTTCATCTCGAAGAAGGACCCGGCGGACCGGCTGACCTTCAAGGAGGTCGCCGCCAAGATGAACAACACCGGCGGGCCCATCGTCGCCTCCGCGAGCTCGAACCCCACCCAGGTCGGCCCCTCCTTCGCCGGCCTGCTCGTCGACGTCACCGTCGATCCCGAGACGGGCAAGGTGGACTTCGACCGCGTCACCGCGTTCCAGGACGTGGGGCAGGCGGCGCACCCCAGCTACGTCGAGGGCCAGATGCAGGGCGGGACCGTCCAGGGTCTGGGCTGGGCGTTGAACGAGGAGTACTTCTACGGCGGCGATGGCGTGATGGCGAATTCGAGCTTCCTCGACTACCGCATGCCCACCAGCCTCGATCTGCCGGAAGTCGAGGCCGTCTTCGCCAACGTGCCGAACCCCGGGCACCCCTTCGGCCTGCGCGGCGTTGGCGAGGTCTCCATCGTGCCGCCGATGGCCGCCGTGGCCAACGCCATCACCGACGCCATCGGCCGCCGCCTCACCGCCCTGCCGATGAACCCCGCGGCGGTGCTCCAGGCGCTGGAGGAAGAGCAGGAGGGCTAGCTCACCTGCGCGCCTAGCGGCGCGTGCCCTCTCTCAATCTCTCCCAGAGGGAGAGAGGTTTGAGGTGTGCTCCCCCAGAGGGGAAGAGGTGTGCTCCCCCAGAGGAGACCCTTGCGTAACCCGTCCGTCTCCGTCTTTCCCGCGAAAGCGGGAATCTATCCCTCCCGTAGGGGCGCCCCTTGTGGGCGCCCTCCCCTCCGGCCTCTCCCCCTCTGGGGGAGATTTGAGAGAGGGCGCGCGTCGCTAGGCGCGCGAGCGCCCGACAGGGCGCTTCTCCCTCCTCGACCCCGGTTACGCAAAGGTCTCCCACGGGAGAAGACTGAGAGGAGGGGCCCCTGATTACCGCCACAGGCACACGCGCCCGCCGTCGTCGTCGGTAACCCGATTCTGCAAGGGTCTCCTCTGGGAGACGGCACGCGCCACAACCCGCTTGACATGCCCTCCGCGCGGGGCTATCATCATGTCAGAACGTACGTTCTTCGGCCGGGATACGGAACCGTCGCCTGCGGACGCGTAGGAGATGAGCCCATTGTCCCGGCGGGCGACGGGAGCGGCCCAATGCCCTGCGGACGCGCAGGAGACAGGGCCGATGCCGTGGCGGGCGCTGGAGTTGGCCCAATGCCCTGCGGACGCGCAGGAGACAGGGCCGATGCCGTGGCGGGCGCTGGAGTTGGCCCAATGCCCTGCGGACGCGCAGGAGACAGGGCCGATGCCATGGCGGGCGCTGGAGTTGGCCCAATGCCCTGCGGACGCGCGGGAGACTTAGGGCATTTGCCACGGCGGGTTGCGCAAAGGTCTCCAGAGGGGAAGAGGCCGGAGGGAGGGCGAGTCGCGACTCGCCCCTAGGAGCCGACGTACCAGGTGCGACGCGGCCAGAGGCGCTCGCGCCAGACGAACACCTTCAGCAGGGCGATGATCGCCGCGCCGGCGAGGAAGCCGCCGATGTGCGCCCAGTAGGCCACGCCCGACGTTACCGAGTCGTCGAGGGCGAGGAAGCCGTTGAAGAACTGGAGCACGATCCAGAATCCGATGAGGGCCGCCGCGGGCAGCGTCATGGGGAGGATGAAGATGGCGGCCACGATCGTACGGATGCGGTTGTAGGGATAGAGCAGCAGGTAGGCGCCCATGATTCCCGCGATGGCGCCGCTGGCCCCGATGGTCGGCGTGAGCGACTCCATGTCGGTCGCGATCTGCGCCCAGCTCGCGGCTAACCCCGCGACTAGGTAGAAGGCCAGGTACCGGGCGTGGCCCAGCCGGGCCTCGACGTTGTCGCCGAACACCCACAGGAAGATCATGTTGCCCGCGAAGTGCAGCACGCCGCCGTGGATGAACATCGAGGTCAGCAGGGTGAGGTAGTTCGATACCGGCGTCTGCACGTCTAGTACAGTCGCCACGCTGACGCGCAGGCCCATGAGGTCGAAGCCGGAGTCGGTGAGCTCGAGGGGTATCATGCCCCAGCGGTGGAAGAACTGGGCCTCTTGGAGGTCGTTGAGCCCGAGCTCGAAGAAGAAGACGATCGTCGAGACGGCGATCAGCGCGATGTTGACGTAGGGCCGGGGGTTTCCTCGCGTGCTCTGGTCCGATATGGGGAACATGCGGCTGGACCGGGCCCCGTGGGTCCTAGCCTCGGGGCAGTCCCAGGCCGCGCATGGCGATCGTGTTGCGCTGGATCTCCGACGTTCCCGCGCCGATCGTGATCGCCCGCTGGCCCCGGTAGAGCTTCTGCACTTTGCCGCGGAGTACGTTCAGCTTGCTCTCATGCGTCGGTTGGCCCCACAGGCCGAGGAGCTCCATCCCTAGCTGCGTGAGCCGCTGCGTCGTCTCCGCGCCGAAGATCCGTCCCATCGACGACTCGTAGGACGGCGACTGCCCCGACGCCTGCAGCCATCCCGTCCGGTAGGCGAGCAGCCGGCCGATGTGCAGTTGGATCGACATGTCGGCGACTTTGTGGCGCAGGCCGGGGTTCTGCTCGAAGGGCTTATAGCCGTCGGTGCCCTCGCGGGCGAACTCCATGAGCTCGTCCATCAACTGGAGCGCGGGCACCGACGCCCGGAGGCCGGACCGCTCGAAGTTCAGCGTCGTCGCGCCGACGTACCAGCCCCGGTTCTCCTCGCCGATCAGCGTGTCGCGGGGCAGCTCGACGTTATCGAAGAAGAACTCGTTGAAGTGGTGCACGTCGGCCATGTTGATGATGGGCCGACGGCTCACGCCGGACAGCGAGAGGTCGAGGAGGAAGTAGGAGATGCCCTTGTGCTTGGGCACGTCCTGATCGGTGCGCGCTAGGAGGATGCCGTACTGCGCGTGATGCCCCTGCGTCGTCCACGTCTTTTGGCCGTTGAGCAGGTAGTAATCGCCCTTGGGCTCGGCCTTGGTCTGCAGCGAGGGCAGGTCGGAGCCCGCGTTGGGCTCGCTGAAGAGCTGGCACCAGATCACCTCGCCGCTGGCGATGCCGGGGAGGTAGCGCTTCTTCTGCTCCTCGGTGCCGTGCACCATGATCGACGGCCCCGCCAGGTTCACCCCGGCGTTCACCATCGAGAGCGGGGCCTTATGCTTCGCTAGCTCCTCGTTGAAGATCATCTGCTGGATGATGCTCCAGCCCTTGCCGCCGTATTCGACGGGCCACGACGGCGTCAGCCAGCCCTTCGATCCCAGCTTCCGGGCGAACTCGCGCTCGAACTCGTCGCGGCCCCCCTCGGCCTCCGCCTGCTGGCCCCAGTCCGGCGGCAGCTCCTGACGGATGAACTCGATCACCTCGCTGCGAAATGCTTCGTCTTCCTCGGTCCAGCCAAAGTCCACGGGGTCTGCCCTCGAGGCCGGGCGCGCTAGGGCGCACCGGCGCGCTCGTTCTTGTGTATCGCGGCGACGACAGTATAGGCTGGCCCCGATTTCGGAGCAATCGAAACAGAGGAGGCCGAACATGGCCTGGATCGCCGGCGTCGACGGGTGCAAGGGCGGCTGGATCGCGGTGTACGCCTTCCTTGAAGGCGGGGAGTTGAAGGACCTAGAGTGTCACGTTCAGGACAGGTTTGAGAACGTGATGGCGTGCCCCGCCCCGCTCGCCGCGGTGGCTGTCGACATGCCGATTGGCTTGTGGGACAGAGGCGGGCGTGACTGCGACAAGGCCGCGCGAGAGGTTCTTGGGAAGCGAAGCCGGAGCATTTTCCCCGCCCCCGCCGCCGATGTACTCGACCTCTTCCCGAAGATGACATCGGCGTCGTTCCGCAATATGGCCCTGTCGGAGCGAGAGAGAGACTACAACCGCGCTAAGACGGTTAACAGGGACCGGACTGGCAAGGCGCTGAACAGACAGTCCTTCAACCTTGTTCCCAAGATCGCGGAGGTTCGCGGCTACCTGCTAGGACTTGGCGCCGCGGAACGGGGCCGTGTCGACGAGGTACACCCCGAAGTATCCTTCGCCGCCCTAAGCGCGCAGAAGGGCGGGGGCCGTCCGTTCTCTCCGATGCATCACCGCAAGGTCACGGTTCAAGGCCTGCTCGAACGCCGTGACCTCCTCGCCGGGGAGTTCGGGAAGACCCTCGATGCTCTGGAAGCGAAAGCGCGCTGTTGCAAAGGCGACGCTGCGCCTGATGATTTCTACGACGCCGTGGCCTGTCTCTGGACGGCGCGGCGCATCTACAAGGAGACGTGCGGCTACCTGCCGAAAGACGGAGGCGCTTGTGATGCGAACGGCCTGCCGATGCGGATCGTCTACTAGGCCGCGGCGGCGGCGACTTCGATGCCGAAGAAGCGCGCCGCATTTCCGCTCATGAGCGCGCTTATGCGGTCGCCGGAGAGGCCGCCCTTTTGCAGGCGGTCGAGGGCTTCCCAGGCGTCGCTGGCGTCGTGCTGCGGGTAGCGGGACCCCCAGGCGCCGACGTTCTCGAAGAGGTCGGGCAGCCGGTGGATGCAGGACTCCCAGGTGTCGAAGCCGACGAGCGAGGGGCGGTTGTAGAAGACCTCCGCGGGCTCGAGGCTGACGGGCCGGAGCATCTGCGGCTGGAGCCAGAGGTACGTCTCCGACTTCTCCAGGACCAGCGAGGCCCAATAGGAGCCGGAGTGGAGGTAGCCCAGCTTGAGGTCGGGGTAGTCCTCCATGTGGCCGCTGAAGCACAGCGCGCTGAGGAAGAGCCCGTTGTCCATCCAAGGGGCTGCCGAGGACGCGATGGGATGGCCCAGGTAAAGGGGGGCGGCCACCCGCTCGATGAAGGCCCCTTCCGAGGTCCACTCGGGGTTGGTGCTCCCTGCGGAGGGAACGATGCACGCAGCCACGCCGGAGGCGTTCAGGAACATCCAGAGGGGCTGGTACTCCGGCGCGTTCGGCGCCCGGGAGTGGTAGAACGAGGGCCGGATTGCCAAGGCGCGGAATCCCATCTGCGCCGCCCGCTGGGCCTCGCGAAGGGCGAACGCGGGATGCTGCATCGGCAGGACGGCGGCGGGAATCAGACGGGCGGGGTCCTTCTGCGCGAAGTTCCAGATCCAGTCGTTGTAGGCCCGCGCCAGGGCATAGGCGACGTCGGCGTTCTCAACGACGGGTAGGTGCTCGGAGAACAGCGTGGGCAGCAGCAGCGCTTGGTCGATGCCCATCGCGTCCATGTCGCTGAGGCGGGCCTCGGCGTCGGAAGCGCCCTCGGTGAGGGGGTGCGGCTGCCTGGGGTCGAGCGAGCCGATGTCTTGCGGGGTCATGCCGGGACGGTAGACCGCCTGGCGGTTGATCCGGCTCATGCCGTTGAGCGGCCGGGCCGGCACGCCGTTGACGAGGATGACCTCGATCCCGTTCTCGTCGACCTCCCGGACGAAGGCCGAGCGGGCCGGGACGCGGTACTCCGTGTCGAGGAACTCCGTCCAGATCTCGGTCGGTTCGTAGACGTGGCTATCGGCGTCGAAGACGGGGCATGGCTTCTCGCGTTCCATGGCGCCCTCCTTGGTTGAGGAAGTCTACATTCGGCCCGCGAAGCCGCGCCTGCGGCCGGCCGCCTCCGCCGCGGCGCGAAGGGCCTCGGTCTTGCTCGGGTCCGACTGGGTGCGGGCGAACTCGGCGACCTCGTCGGGCGACGGGAACCAGTCGGGTCGCGTGGGGTGCGGCGCCTGCTCGTCGACGAAGGTCTTGGGCTCGATGCCGTACATCCGGCGGGCGTTGCCTCCGAGGAGGGCGGCCTGGGTCTCTTCAGGGACCTCAGCCTCCTCCATCGCCTCGATCGCGGCCCAGACATCCGTGCCGTCGTGGTGATAGACGTCGGACGCCCACAGACCCACGTCGCGGTAGGTGTCGGCCTGGCGGAAGACCTCCATCTCATCCGACTCGAACGAGATGTAGCACTGGTTGAAGAAGGCCTCGCTGGGCCGGCGCTCGGCGGGGACCATGCGCTCGTTGGCGTAGAGGTCGAAGTGGCGGTCGAGTCGTTCCAGCACGCCGAGGAGCCAGGAGGCGTTGGACTCTAGGATCGCCATGGTGAGGTTGGAGTAACGGTCGAGGAAGCCCGACATGAGCGTCATGGTGAGCCAGACGGCTGCCTCGTAGACGAAGCTGAGCGTCTGCGAGTTGAGGCCCTGCGCGGCGTAGATCTCGTGTGCGCTCGTGTCGATGAGCTGGCCCGGCGACACCATGCGCGTCATGTCGAGGTCGAGGGGATGGACACTTGAGGGGAAGGTATGCATCCCCAGGACGACGCCGGTCTCCTCGAAGGTGCGGAAGAGGGGGTCCCAGCCGCCCAAGGCGCCGTAGGCGTTGATCTTGCTGGGGTAGTTGCCGCGGGCGTCGATGGGGCGGACGAGGGCCATGCGGGTCCCCCTGCCCGCGATGCGGCGCAACTCATCCATGCTGTAGGTGGCGTTCTGTAAGGGGAGCCATCCCGCGGCGTGCAACCGGTCGGGGTTGACGGAGCAGAAGTCGTGGGCCCAGTCGTTATAGCCCTTGGCGAGGGCGTGGGCGCCGTCGACGTTCTCGATGTAGGCGAAGCCGCCCACCATGCCTGTGGGGATCACCATCACCTGGTCGATGCCCATCAGGTCGAGGTCCTTGATCCGCTCGTGGGGGTCGTAGGCGCCTTTGTGGTCTAGGTAGTCGTGCTTCTCCGGGGTGAGGGGCTCGTACTGGAGGCGCCGCTTCGTCTCGCGGTCCATACCGGGGCCGGAGATCGTGATCACGTTGTAGCGGGGGAACTCGCCGTTGGCGCCGCCCGCGGTGGACCGCACGCGGCCGTTGACAATCGTCTGCCGGTCGTCCCGCCAGTAGCTCTGCTTCACCAGGTCGCGGTGCTTGGGATCGACGTACTCCGACCAAATTTCGAGAGGGTCGTTGATGTGGGCGTCGCAGTCGAAAACAGGGAACCGCTTCTTCATCGGTGCTTTGCCTGCCGCCTTGCCGTTCGTCGTCATGACAAACCTCCTGCCACATCTGTTCCTACGCTCGTCCGGCCGCGCCGGATTTCATACTGCGACAGTATCAGACGGTGGTTTAGGGGTCAATGAAAATGGCGATTTGACCCCCTGTTTTCAGATTGCTACCATCCCGTCGGCGGAGGCGCGGGATGACGATCCGTTTCTACAACCCTGCTCCGGAAGTGAACGGCGACGATGAGGCCGCCGAGCGCAGCCTCGATTCCCTGGGCGGCAAGAAGCTCCTTTTCCTCAGCAACAAGCGGGCGCGCTGCCCGGAGTTGGCCGACGCGCTGCGGGACGTCCTCACCGCCCGCTACGAGGTCGCCAGTCTGACGTTCATGGAGGTCGACGCCGGGAGGCCCGAGCCCAAGGGGAAGCTCCTCCCCCTCGTCGAGGAGTACGACGCCGCCATCGGTGCCTACGGGGGCTGAGGCTCGTGCACTGCGTCGGCGACGCAGGACATCATCACCCTTAACAAGGGAGGCATGCCGGGCGTCGTGCTCCTTGCCGACTACTTCAAGGACGAGGCCGAGCGTCTGGCCAGCATGAAGGGCGTGGCCGACCTGCCCCGCATGGTCTTCAACGGCACGTTCGAGTTCGTCTCCAACAACGAGCTTCGCGAGACTATCGACGAGGTCGCCGACACCGTCGCCGACAAGCTGACGGGGCGCTCCAAGGGACAGACGATCGTCCCATGACCACGCTGCAGAGCAGCTTCTTCGAGGCGGAGACGCTCGAAGACGTCAACCGGCTGGTCATGGAGAAAGGCTGGGGCGACGGCCTGCCCGTCGTGCCGCCGACTGAAGACCGCGTCCTCGCCATGCTGGCCCACACCGGCGACGATCCGCGCCGCGTCATGGGCGAGATGCCGCCGCTCAACGGCGAGGCGACGGTGGAGAAGGTTGCCATCAACGCCGTGATGGCGGGCTGCAAGCCTGAGTACTTCCCCATCGTGCTCGCCATGGTGGAGGCTGTCCTAGAGTTGCCGTTCAACATGAACGGCGTGGCGACGACGACGAACCCGTCGGCGCCGGTGGTCATTATCAACGGGCCCATCCGGCGCGAGGTCGGGGTCAACTGCGGCATCGGCTGCTTCGGCCCCGGGACGCAGGCCAACGCCACCATCGGACGCTCGCTGCGGCTGATCATGCAGACCTTGGGTGGCGCCACGCCCGGCCCGGTGGCGAAGGCGGTGCTCAGCCTGCCGGAACGGTATACCTTCTGCTTCGGCGAGGATGAGGAGCGGACGCCGTGGATGCCGCTGCACGTCGAGCGCGGCTTCGATCCCGACACCAGCACCGTGACCGTCGTCTCTGTGAACGTGCTCCTGTCTACGACGGCGGCGGTCCTGTACGACAAGGCCCAGCGGTTCGCCGAGATCGTGGGCCAGACGATCACGCTGAGCGGCAACCCCAACCTGGAGCCGAAGTCGCAGCCCGTGGTCGTGATCCCGTGGAACATCGCCCAACGGATCGACGACCAGGGGGTCTCGAAACAACAGTTGAAGGAGATGTTCTTCGAGCACTCGCGCTTCCCCGCCGACCAAGTGCCGGAGTACGAGCTCTGGCGCGAGTACGGCCTGCCGCCCTTCCACCTCACCGACGGCTATATCCAGCCTGTCGAGACGCCCGACGAGTTCGTCATCGTCGTCGCCGGCGACGGCCTCCCCGCCTACGCCGCGATCATGCCCTCGTTCTACGCCACCAAGGCGGTGACGAAGCCGGTGCGCGCGGTGTAGCGGGCGGGACTTTGTTCTCGCGTTCGCTGCGCCCGCTCTCAATCTCCCCCAAAGGGGGAGAGGTGGAGGCCGCGCCGTGTCGGTGTCCAATGAAAATGTCAGGGTAAATGTTCAATGACTATGTCAGTAGGGGGCTCCTCCAAGGGTGGTTGGGCGATGGCTTGGTTGGGGTGCGGGCCTTGGTTTTGGTCTGTGGGTAGTGAAGGCCATGGGATGGGGGGCCGGGCTTGCCGGCTGGGAGGCGGCCGTTGGAGCGGCGGCCCTTGCGAGCGCGCAGCACGACGGGCGCGTCGGGGGCCGGGGCGACGGCCACGGTCCTGCCCTGATGGACGACGACGATGCGGCCGTCCAGCCGCTCCTGGACTTCGACCGTGGCGCGAGCGTAGCCGGCGCGGTGGCCGTCCGGCAGGAGCTGGAGAGCGGCGCCGTTGAACCGGACGGTGTCGTCGTTGGCCACGGTGCGAAGATACTTGAAGCACAAGACCGCATCGAGGTCGAGGCCCGGCGCCGGCCGGCGATAGGCTGGTCCCGGCTGAGCCGGCGCCACGCCGAAGCGCCGATCGTAGCGCGGCAGGAAGTCCCAGAGCAGGGCGTTGGCCTCCTCGATGGCGGTGACGCCGGCGAGGCGCAGCTCGGAGACCAGGCGGTCCTGGAAGGTCTCCCAGGCGCGCTCGACGCGCCCCTTCGCCTGCGGCGTGTGGGCCAGGATGAGCTCAATGCCCAGTTCCTCAAGCGCCCTGGCGAACTGGGTCGGGTCGCGCCGGCCGCGGCGCTGCTCCTCCAGGCTCTCGGGGTCCTTGGGAGCGCGCTGGAAGATAGCATGCCGGTCGCTGTAGAGGGCCAGCGGGACGCCGTGCCGGTCGATGATCTCCTTGAGCATGATCAGGTAGCCGTGGGCGTCCTCTTGCTCCCGGAACAGGGCGAAGGGGACCGTCCCGGTGGCGTCGTCTACGGCGCCGATGAGCGTCAGGTAGGGGCCGCGGCCCTCCAGCCAGTCGTGCCGGCTCCCGTCGATCTGCAGCAGCATCCCCTCCTGGGGGTAGCGCTCCCTTCGACGGTAGCGCTTGGCCGACCGGCGGCGGCGAGGACTGCCGACGCCCCCGGCCAGCAGGACCCGCCGGACGGTGGAGCGGGAGAGGCGGACGCCCTCCCGCTCCGCCAGCAGCTCGGTGAGATGCGTGTGGTTGAAGCCCGCATAGGGGCCTCGGGCCAGCGCCAGCACCTTCTCCCGCATCTCCGGGGACGTGGCGGTCGTCGGCTTCCTGCCTCGGTTCCCGTGAGCCACGGACGCAGCGCCCTCCCTTCGGTACGCCGCCAAGAGCCGCCACCCATGGCGCTCGCTCACCCCCATCAGCCCGGCCGCCTCAGCCACCGACGCCTTCCGCTCCAGCACGCCGTTCAACACCTGGAGCCTCGACTCTTCTCTCCTCGTCAACGTCAGTCCTTTCATAGACTGACATTTTCATTGAACAGTTACCTACTGACGGAATCATTGCACACCGACAGGTGGAGGCCGCGCCGTTGACACTGTGGTGCCTTTCCTATAGACTCCACGATTGGCCGAAGACGCGTGCTGCGACGCGCGATTAGGTGTTAAGAACCCGTGCCGACGATCAACCAATTGATTCGCAAGGGACGCCGCGCTCCGCTCAAGCGGACGAAGGCCCCTGCCCTGCGCTACAGGTATAACGCGCTGAAGAAGGCGCAGAAGCGCGATAGCGGCTCGCCTCAGAAGCGGGGCGTCTGCACGCAGGTGCGAACGGTGACGCCGAAGAAGCCTAACTCGGCCCTTCGGAAGGTGGCCCGCGTCCGCCTGACCAACGGTATGGAAGTAACGGCGTACATTCCGGGAGAGGGACATAACCTCCAGGAGCACTCCGTGGTGCTCATCCGAGGCGGCCGCGTCCCCGACCTTCCCGGTGTGCGTTATCACGTCATTCGCGGCACGCTAGACGCGGCCGGAGTTTCCGACCGCAAGCAGTCGCGCAGCAAGTACGGCGCGAAGAGGGGCAAGGGCCCCGGCGGAGGCGCCTAGCGTCGGAGATTGCCGGGGACGGGCTCGCGCCGCGCCACCCGCGGGGACGAGCCCGGAGCGTCTGTGTTCCCCCCTATCGTGAAAGTTTGGTAACACCGTGCGACGTAGAAAAGCGGAACGCAGAGTAGTCCCCCCCGACTGGAAATACCGTCGGGAAGACCTCACGCGCTTCATCCATAAGATCATGCTCAACGGGAAGAAGTCCGTGGCGGAGCGGATCGTCTACGGCGCGTTCGACATCATTGAGAAAGAAACGGGCCGCCAGGGCCTCGAGATCTGGGATCAGGCGATGAAGAACGTCACGCCGGTGCTCCAGGTCAAGCCGCGCCGCGTCGGCGGCGCGACCTACCAAGTGCCCGTTGAGATTCGTCCCGAGGTGCGCCCGGCCTTGGCCATGCGCTGGATCGTCGGCGCGGCGCGGAGCCGTGCCGGACGCCCCATGCGTGAGCGCTTGGCCGCCGAACTCATGGACGCCTCCCGCGGCCAGGGCGCGGCGGTGAAACGCAGGGAAGACCTCTTTAGGATGGCGGAGGCCAACCGCGCCTTCGTCCACTATCGCTGGTAGGAAGCTCCTATCGGCGATTCTTTTTGTACGCAATGTTCTGGTTTGACGGTAGGAGAAAGACCTCCCACGGATTGACGAGATGACGGACAAAACATTCCCCCTCAACAAGGTCCGTAATATCGGGTTCATCGCCCACATCGACGCCGGGAAGACCACGGTCACCGAGCGGGTGCTCTTCTACACGGGCCGCACCTATAAGATCGGTGAGGTCCACGAAGGCACCGCGACGATGGACTGGATGGACCAGGAGCGCGAGCGCGGCATCACCATCACCGCCGCCGCCACCACCGCCCACTGGCGCGACACCCGCATCAACATCATCGACACCCCCGGCCACGTCGACTTCACCGCCGAAGTCGAGCGCAGCCTCCGTGTCCTCGACGGCGGCGTCGTCGTCTTCGATGCCGTGGCCGGCGTTCAGCCGCAGTCGGAGACCGTCTGGCGGCAGGCCGAACGCTACCACGTCCCCCGCATGGTCTTCGTCAACAAGATGGACCGCGTCGGGGCCGACTTCTTCCGCACCCTCGACTCTATCCGCGACCGGCTCAAGGCTAGGCTCGCGGTTACCCAGATCCCGATCGGGGCAGAGGACGCCTTCCGCGGCGTCGTCGACGTCATCGATCGGCAAGCGATGATCTTTCCCGGGGACGGCTCTCCGCCCCTGGCCGCCGAGATGCCCGCCGAGCTCACCGAACAGGTCGAGGCCGTCCGCGAAGAGCTTGTCGAGCGTATCGCGGAGACCGACGAAGACCTCACGATGAAGTTCCTCGGCGGCGAGGAGATCGGCTCCGATGAGTTGAAGCGGGCCCTGCGCGCCTCCACCATCGCCAACCGGCTCGTTCCCGTCTTCATGGGCACAGCGCTCAAGAACAAGGGCATCCAGCTGCTGCTCGATGCCGTCATCGACTATCTGCCCTCGCCGGAGGACGTGCCCGCCGTAACGGGGACGAATCCGCACAACGAGGCCCCCGAGGCCCGCGAACCCCGTACCGACGAGCCCTTCGCGGCGCTCGCGTTCAAAGTGGTGACCGACCCCTTCGTGGGGCGGCTTGTGTGGCTCCGGGTCTACTCGGGCGCGATGGAAGCCGGCGGCGCCGTACTTAACTCCGCCAAGGGGCGCAAGGACCGGCTCGGCCGCCTCGTCCAGATGCACGCCAACCACCGCGAGGAGGCCGACAAGGCCGTCACCGGCGACATCGTGGCCGCCGTCGGTTTGAAGAACACCTTCACCGGCGATACGCTCTGCGACGCGTCGCGGCCCATCGTTTTGGAGACCATCCGGTTCCCCGAGCCAGTCATCTCTGTCGCTATCGAACCCAAGAGCCGCGCCGAGCAGGACAAGCTCACCGAGAGCATCCGCAAGCTCGGCGAAGAAGACCCCACGTTCCAGGTCCGGCAGGACAACGATACGGGCCAGACGGTGATCTCCGGCATGGGCGAGCTGCATCTCGAAGTGCTCGTCGAGCGCATGCGCCGCGAACACAACGTCGACGCCAACGTCGGCAAGCCCCAGGTGGCCTACCGCGAGGCGATCACGTCGAGCGCCCGGGCCGAGGGCCGCTTCATCCGCCAGACCGGCGGGCGCGGTCAGTTCGGCCACGTCGTTATCGAGATCGAGCCGAACGGGCGAGGCAAGGGCTTCGCGTTCGAGAACAAGATCGTGGGCGGCGCCGTCCCCCGCGAGTACATCCGGCCCACGGAGCAAGGCATCAAACAAGCCCTCGAGACCGGCGTCATCGCGGGCTACCCCGTGCTCGACGTGAAGGTGACGTTGATCGACGGTTCCTTCCACCCCGTGGACTCCTCCGAGATGGCTTTCAAGATCGCGGGCTCGATGGCGGTGAAGGAAGCGGTACGGAAGGCCTCGCCGGTGCTGCTCGAACCGATCATGTCCGTTGAGGTGGTCACCCCCGGCGACTTCCTCGGCGATATTCTCGGCGACCTCAACAGCCGCCGCGGCCGCGTCCAGAACATCGAGGGCGTCGGCGATACCCAGGCGGTCAAGGCGTCGGCGCCGCTGTCCGAGACGTTCGGCTATGCGACGGCCATACGGTCGCTGACCCAGGGGCGCGCCACGCACACCCTGCAATTCGATAGCTACCAAGAGATTCCCAAGGCGATCGCGGCGGAGATTACGGGCCAGGTCAACCTCGCCCGGTAGGCGCGGCCTCGGCGAAGACAAGAATGGACACCGAAACACGATGACGACGACGCGGCAGCGCATACGAATCCGGATCAAGCTCAAGGCGTACGACCACCGGATACTGGACCAGTCGGCGAGCCAGATCGTGGAGGCCGCGGAGCGGACCGGCGCGGCCGTCGCGGGTCCGGTGCCGCTGCCCACCAACATCAGGCGGTTCACCGTGATCCGCTCGCCGCACATCGATAAGGACTCGCGGGAGCAGTTCGAGATGCGCACCCACAAGCGCCTCATCGACGTGCTCGAACCCACCTCCAAGACCATCGACGCACTGACGCGGCTCAACCTGCCCGCCGGCGTGGATATCGAGATCAAACTCTAGACGGGCCCGCCATGGTACAAGCGATCATCGGACGCAAAATCGGCATGACCCAGCTTTTCTCGGAAGAGGACGGCTCGGTGACGCCGGTCACCGCCATCGAGGCCGGGCCCTGCACCGTGGTGCAGGTCAAGACGCTCGCGAACGACGGCTACGAGGCTGTGCAACTCGGCTTCGGCCATAAGAAGCGCCACAACAAGCCGGCCCAGGGCCATCTGAAGGGGACCGGCACTTTCGCGGTGCTCCGCGAGGTGCGCGTCGACGACGCCGCGCAGTACGAAGTCGGCCAGACCATCGACGTGAGCATCTTCGAGGAAGGTTCGAAGGTCGACATCGTGGGGCGCTCGCGAGGGATGGGCTTCGCCGGCGGCGTCAAGCGTTACCACTTCGCCGGTGGCCCCAAGACGCACGGCCAGTCGGACCGGCACCGCGCACCCGGCTCGGTCGGGGCGGGGACCACGCCGGGCCGTGTCTTCAAGGGTCTGCACATGGCGGGCCGCATGGGCGACGAACGAAAGACGACGCAGAACCTGCGCGTGATGAAGGTCGAGCCGGAGCGCAATCTGATCATGGTCCGCGGCGCCGTCCCCGGCATCAGCACCGGCCTCGTCATGGTCTGCCAGGCCGTGAAGACCCGGAAGAAGTCCCAGTCATGACGATCAGCGTTCCCGTCAAAGACGTCAGCGGCAGGCAGGTGGCCAAGCTCGGCCTGAACGAGGCCGTCTTCGGCGTCGAGATGAATGAGGCCGTGGTCTACCAAGCCCTCGTGCGGCAGCGTGCCAACGAACGGCAGGGCACGGCGAGCGCCAAGACGCGCGGCGAGGTGAGCGGCTCGACCCGCAAGCCGTGGCGCCAGAAGCACACGGGCCGCGCCCGCGTGGGCACCCGCATGTCCCCCCTGTGGCGGCACGGCGGCGTCATTTTCGGCCCCAAGCCGCGGGACTACACCAAGGCCATGCCGCGGAAGATGCGCCGTCTCGCCATCCGCTGCCTCCTCTCCGACAAGCAGCGCGACTCGGAGCTTTCGGTGGTCAAGGAGATCAAGCTCGAAGGCAAGACGAAGCAAGTCGTCGAGTTCTTCGATGCGCTCGACATCTCCGGGAGCGGCGTGCTCATCGTCACCGAGACCCCTGAAGCGGGACTCATGCGCGGAGCGCGGAACCTCGAACGGGTGAAGACCGTCCCCGCGGCGCAGCTCAACGTAGGCGATTTGCTCAAGTATCAATTCCTCGTGATGACCGTCGAGGCGGTGCGCGCCGCCGAACGCATTTGGGCGCGGCGCAAGATCGACCGCAAACGCGTCCCCATCGAGGATGAGGCGGTCCCCGAAGCCATCGAGGAGCCGGTCGAAATCGAGCCTGAACCGGAACCCGTGCCTGAGCCCGAGCCGGTAGCGGAAGTCGAGGCTGAGCCTTCCGAAGCGGAAGCTGAGGCCGAGCCTTCCGAAGTCGAGCCGGAGCCGACGCCCGCCGTGCCCGAAGCCGCGGCGAAGGATGAGGCCGATAAGGCCGACGAGGACGAGGCCCCACGGCCCCGCCGCCGCCGCGCTCCCGCGGCAGGGTCCCGTTCCCGCTCGGCACGTGCTAGGAGCACCAAGAAGAAGGCCACGGACGAGCCGTCCGCGGACGGGGACGGAGCGGCGTCATGAACCTCTACGACGTCGTCCGCCGCCCCGTGATTACCGAGAAGAGCACCATGCTTGCCGAGGACGGACGATATACGTTCGAGGTCGCGGCCGGCGCCAACAAGGCGCGGGTGAAGGAGGCGGTGGAGACCGCCTTCGGGGTCAAGGTCGCCCAGGTGAACGTGATGTCGGTCCACGGCAAGCGGAAGCGGTTCGGTCCGCGCCTCAAGGCAAAGCCGTCCTGGCGCAAAGCGGTGATCACCCTGGCCAAGGGCGAGAAGATCGAATTCTTTGGCGGCGGATAGGCGAGATCTCTCATGCCAGTCAAGAAATTTAAACCCACCTCTCCCGGCCGCCGCGGCATGTCGGGGCCGACCTTCGAGGAGATTACGAAGAGCCGGCCCGAGAAGTCGCTGGTGCGCGCCAAGCGGAAGAACCACGCCGGCCGCAACGCGCGGGGCAAGATCACCGTGCGCCACCGGGGCGGCGGCTCCAAGCGCAAGCTGCGCATTATCGACTTCAAGCGCGACAAGAGCGGCGTGCCCGGCAAGGTGACCGCCATCGAGTACGACCCGAATCGGTCGGCCCGCCTCGCCCTCGTCGTCTACGTCGACGGCGACAAACGCTATATGCTTGCGCCCGTCGGGCTGAAGGTTGGCGATGCCGTCCAGGCCGGTGAGGGCGCGGAGATCAAGCCGGGCAACGCGCTTCCCATGCGGTCGATCCCCACGGGAACGCGCATCCACAATATCGAAATGAACCTGGGCAAGGGCGGGCAGATCGTCAGGTCGGCCGGGACCTCGGCCCAGCTCTTGGCGAAAGAGGAAGGCTACGTGCTGGTGCGCCTGCCCTCGGGCGAGACGCGGCGCTTTCACGGCAACTGTATGGCCACCGTCGGCCAGGTAGGCAACGTCGACCACAAAAACCAGAACATGGGCAAGGCTGGGCGCATGCGCAACAAGGGCCGCCGCCCGCGTGTCCGCGGCATCGCCATGAACCCGCGCGATCATCCGCACGGCGGCGGCGAGGGGCGCTCCGGCATCGGCATGCCCAGTCCGAAGTCGCCCTGGGGCAAGCCGACCCTCGGCTATCGCACCCGCAGCAAGAAAAAGCCCAGCAGCTCGATGATCGTGAAGCGGCGGGGCAGGAAGTAGGACGACGTGTCGAGGTCGACGAAAAAGGGGCCCTATGTACACCCCAAACTCGCCAAGCGCGTGGAGGCCGCCGCCCGCTCGCAGCAGAAGGTGGTGATCAAGACTTGGTCCCGCGCCTCGATGATCATGCCCGACATGGTCGGGCTCACCATTGCTGTCCACGACGGGCGCCGGCACGTGCCCGTCTTCATCACCGAGAATATGATAGGACACCGCCTCGGCGAGTTTTCCCCGACGAGGACGTTCCGCGGCCACGTTGGCAGGGGCCGCAGCGAACGCACGTCGTCGGTGCGCTGAGCGCGCTAATCGGAGCAATCGTGGAAGTCCGCGCCGTAGCAAAGAACATAAGCATCTCGCCCAAGAAGTTGGGGCGGGTGGTCGAGGCCGTCCGGGGCCGCCCCGTGGGGGAGGCGCTCACGATCTTGCGCTTCCTGCCGACGCCCGCGGCCCACGAAGTGGCGAAGGCCGTCAAGTCGGCCGCCGCCAACGCCGAGAACAACTATCAAATGGACCCCGACTCCCTCCGTGTGGTGAGCATCACCGCCAACGAGGGAATGAAGCTGCGCCGCTTCCAGCCCATGGCGCGCGGCCGCGCCGGGACCGTCCGCAAGCGGTCGAGCCATATCACCGTCACCGTCGACGAGCAGGAGGCCTAGGCGTGGGTCAGAAAGTACACCCCATCGGCTTCCGCCTCGGCGCGGTGAAGGACTGGCAGGCGAAGTGGTTTGCCGCCAAGCCGGCCCAGTTCCGCGAGCTTCTCGGCGAGGATATCCGGTTCCGCCGGGACATCTGGAAGCGCTATCCCGACGCGGGCATCTCGCATGTGGAGATCGAGCGCGGCGCTCATGAGGTGGTGGTGACGATCCACACCGCCCGCCCCGGCATCGTCATTGGACGAGGCGGGCAGCGCGTCGAAGAGATCAGGAAAGAACTCGAAACGGCGAGCGGCAAGCGCGTGCGCATCAACATTGTCGAGGTGCGGCAGCCCGAGCTCGACGCCTACCTCGTGGCGCGGAACGTCGCCGACCAGATAGAGCGCCGCCTCTCCTACCGCCGCGCGATCAAGCAGGCGGCGAGCCGCACCATGCAGGCGGGCGCCAAGGGTATCAAGATCAACATCGGGGGACGCCTCGGCGGCGCCGAGATCGCCCGTAAGGACAAGGAGATGGAGGGGCAGGTCCCGCTCCATACGATCCGCGCCGACATCGACTTCGGAATCGCCGAGGCCGCGACCACGATGGGTCGCATCGGCGTGAAAGTCTGGATCAACCGCGGCGAGATTCTGCCCGAGATCCGCCAACCCGAGGCCGACCTCGAAGATGAGGGCCTCGGCGCGCTGGAGCTCAAGGAGCCCGTCGCCGTCCCCGCGACCCCTGCCGGGGAAGAGGCGCCCGCGGAGGCACCCGCTGCGGAGGCACCCGCCGCGGATCCCGCCCCCGCCGCTGAAGAGAAGACCGATGCTGCAACCTAAGCGAGTCAAATACCGCAAGGCGCACCGCGGCAAGATGCGTGGGACGGCCCACTCCGGCGCCACGCTGGCCTTCGGCGACGTCGGCCTGAAGGCCATGGAGTCGCATTGGATCACCGCGCGCCAGATCGAGGCAGCGCGGCGCGCCATCACCCACCACGTGAAGCGCGGCGGGGACGTGATCATCCGCATCTTCCCCGATAAGCCCGTCACCTCGAAGCCGCTGGAAGTGCGGCAGGGCGGCGGCAAGGGCGCGGTCGATCATTGGGTCGCCAGGGTGCGGCGCGGCAAGATGATGATGGAGCTCGCCGGTGTGCGCGAAGATGTCGCCGTCGAGGCGATGCGCAAGGCCGGCGCGAAGCTCCCAATCAAGACCAGAATCGTCTCCCGCGCCGAGCAGCACGGAGCGGTGGGGTAAGGCGATGCGTATCGAAGAGGTTAGACAGCTCAACACCGAGGCGCTTCGGGAAGAGTTGGAGAACGCCCGCAAGGAGTTGTTCAACCTGCGCTTCCAGAAGGCGACACAGCAACTTTCAGACAGCAATGCGATTCGCAACACTCGGCGCACCGTGGCGCGGGCGATGACCGTGCTCCGCGAGCGCGAGTTGGCCGACGAGGCGCCGCAAGGATAGATATGGAGAAACAGCGAGGCAGACGCAAGGTGCGTATCGGCGCCGTGATCAGCGACAAGATGGACAAGACCCGCGTGGTCGCCGTCCCCTGGTCGCAGCGGCACCGGATCTATAAACGCGCCATCCGGCGGCTCAGCAAGTTCAAGGTGCACGACGAAGAGAACGCCACCCGCATGGGCGACCAGGTCCGCATCATCGAGACGCGGCCACTTTCCAAGGATAAGCGGTGGCGCATCGTCGAGATACTGGTCCGCGGCGAGCAGGTGGATGTCGCACCCGAAGAGATCGATGCCACCCTTGTGGAGGAGATGGAACAACTCCCCAAGACCGCCGCCGCGACCGTTGTGGCGGAGGCTGTGGTGGAAGAGCCGGACGAGACTCCGGTGATGGAGGAAGCACCGGCTGAGGCCGACGAGCCCGCCGCTGAGCCGGAGGCTGAGGCCCCGGTAGCGGAGGAAGCGGCCGCCGAGGAAGCCGAAGAGCCCGCCGTTGAGCCGGAGGCTGAGGCCCCGGTAGCGGAGGAAGCGGTAGCCGAGGAAGCCGACGAGCCCGCTGATGAGCCGGAGGCTGAGGCCCCGGTAGCGGAGGAAGCGGCCGCCGAGGAAGCCGACGAGCCCGCTGACGAGCCGGAGGCTGAGGCCCCGGTAGCGGAGGAAGCGTCTGCCGAGGAAGCCGACGAGCCCGCCGCTGAGCCGGAGGCTGAGGCCCCGGTAGCGGAGGAAGCGGCCGCCGAGGAAGCCGAGGAGCCCGCTGACGAGCCGGAGGCTGAGGCCCCGGTAGCGGAGGAAGCGGTCGCCGAGGAAGCCGAGGAGCCTGCTGATGAGCCGGAGGCTGAGGCCCCGGTAGCGGAGGAAGCGGTCGCCGAGGAAGCCGACGAGCCCGCCGATGAGCCGGAGGCCGAGGCCCCGGTAGCGGAGGAAGCGGCCGCCGACGAAGCCGAGGAGCCTGCTGATGAGCCGGAGGCTGAGGCCCCGGTAGCGGAGGAAGCGGCTGCCGACGAAGCCGACGAGCCCGCCGATGAGCCGGAGGCTGAGGCCGACGCCGAGGTGACCGAGGAGCCCGCTCCCGAAGCCGCGGAGAGCAAGGACGATGAGAAGGGCGGCGCCGCATGATCCAGAAAGAGAGCCGTCTCCGCGTCGCCGATAACTCCGGCGCGCGCGAAGTGCAGTGCATCAATATCCCCGGCGGCACCGGACGGCGCTATGCCCGGGTGGGCGACATCATCGTTTGCTCGGTGAAGGAGGCGCAGCCCGCCGCCGCCGTCAAGAAGGGCGAAATCGTCCGTGCCGTGGTGGTCCGGACGTCGAAGCCGGTGCGACGGCCCGACGGTTCCCAGATACGGTTCGACGACAACGCCGCGGTCATCCTTCGCGACGCATCGAACCCGCAGGGCACCCGCATCTTCGGCCCCGTGGCCCGCGAGCTTCGTGAGCACAACTTCATGAAGATCATCTCTCTCGCGCCCGAAGTTCTCTAGTGATATGAAACTCAAACGAAACGATAACGTCATCGTGGTCCGGGGCAAGTACCGCGGCAAGCAGGGCCGCGTCATGAGCGTGGACCGCAAGCACGATCGCCTGGTGGTCGATGGCGTCAACATCATCAAGAAGCACGTGCGGCCCAGCCCCACGGTGCGGCAAGCGGGTATCGTTGAGATGCCAGGCTCGATCGATGCATCCAAGGTCAAGCTCCTCTGCCCCGCATGCTCGAAGGCGGGGCGGCTCGCCATCCGCATCATCAAGTTCGGCGAGGGCGGCGAGGAACGGCGGCGTAAGATGCGCGTCTGCAAGGCGTGCAACCAAGAGATCGAATAGGGAACGATATGGTGGCGGAAGAAGAGAACAAGACAGACGAGCCGGCGGCCAAAGCGAAGGCCAAGGCCCGCCCCGCGAAGGCGAAAGCCGCCGCGTCGAAGAAGGGCGCGGGGAAGGCCCGTCCTAAGGCGGGGAAGGCCGCGGCTGCGAAGGCGGCGGCTACGAACGGCGCGCAAGCGGCGCCGGTGGGCTACGTCCCCCGCCTGACCGTGCGTTACCGCGAGGAGATCGTCCCCGCGCTGCGCACCGAGTTCTCCCTCTCCAGCATCATGCAGGCGCCCCGCGTCCAGAAGGTGGTGGTGAACATCGGCCTCGGCGAGGCGCTCACCAACCCCAAAGCCCTCGAGGCCGCGCAGCGCGACCTTTCCATCATCACCGGCCAGCAGCCGGTCACCACCAAGGCCAAGAAATCGGTTGCCGCGTTCAAGATCCGCGAAGGCATGACCATCGGTATGATGGTGACGATGCGCGGGGCGCGGATGTACGAGTTCCTCGACCGGCTGATCAACGTGGCGCTTCCCCGGATACGCGACTTCCGCGGCGCGCCCAGCCACGGCTTCGACGGCCGCGGCAACTACTCCATCGGCTTCCGCGAACAGACCGTCTTTCCCGAGATCGACTTCAATAGCATCGACCGGCTGCGCGGGTTCCAGATTACGATCGTCACCAGCGCTCCCAATGACGAACAGGCGAGATCCCTGCTGAACCATTTGGGCTTCGCCTTCGCCCGGGAGACCGAAGAGGCGTTCGCCTAGCGCGCCCTCGAAGAGCACGGAGGAATCGTTGGCCAAGAAAGGCAAGATCGAGAAGTGGAAGCGGCCCGCCAAGTTCGGGGTGCAGGCACATAACCGCTGCAATCGCTGCGGCCGGCCCCGCGCCTACATCCGCATGTTCGGGCTCTGCCGCATCTGCTTCCGCGAGCTGGCCCTGCGCGGCGAGATTCCCGGCGTGCGCAAAGCAAGCTGGTAGAATGAACCCCGGACAGACCAAACCTGATAAGGCAGTAGTTGAACTGTGAATACCGACCCAATCGCCGACCTGCTCACCCGCGTCCGTAACGCCTCCTCGGCGGGGCATTCGTCTGTAGTGGCGCCGTACTCCAAACTGAAGGAGTCGATCTGCGGCATCCTCAAAGAGGAAGGCTTTATCCGCGACTTCGCGCCGCAGAAGAGCGGCACGCAGCGTCAACTCAAGATCTACCTCATCTATGGTGAGAAGAGCACGCCCGCAATCACCGGCGTGCAGCGCGTCAGCAAGCCGTCGCTGCGTATCTATTCAGGCCACAACGAGATTCCCCGCGTCTACGGCGGGCTCGGCACGACGATCGTCTCGACCCCCAAGGGCATCATGACCGGCCGGCGCGCCTGGCACGAGAAGGTCGGCGGCGAAGTGCTCTGCGTCGTCTGGTAAACAGGACCAAACGCCATGTCACGAGTAGGTAAATTGCCCGTCCCCATCCCCGCCGGCGTCGACGTCGAAGTCGACGGCGCGGTGGTCAAGGCCAAGGGTCCCAAGGGCGAGCTGTCCCGGGAGTTCAGCGGCCTCATCGTCATCGAGCGGCGCGACGGCACGATTGTCGTGACGCGGAAGAGTGACGAGAAAGAGGCCCGCTCGCTGCACGGCCTCACGAGGTCGCTCATCAACAACATGGTCGTCGGGGTGAGCGAGGGCTACCAACGCTCGCTCGACATCGTCGGCGTCGGCTACCGCGCGACGCAGCAGGGGGCCGGCATTCAACTCCAGGTGGGCCTGAGCCATCAGGTGCACGTGAAGCCGCTTCCCGGCATCGAGCTCGAAGTCGAAGGACAGACGCGGATCCACGTCCGCGGCGCGGAGAAAGAGATCGTGGGACTGGTGGCGGCGAAGATCCGCAAGCTGCGTCCCCCCGACCCCTACAAGGGCAAGGGAATCCGGTACGCGGGCGAGAGCGTGAAGTTGAAGCCGGGCAAGGGCGGCAAGAAACTCTAGCCGCGAAGCTATCTAACCGAGAGAAGAACGGACGAAGGACGAGAGGATCATGGCACAACGGGCGAGGACGGCGGCAAGGGCGAGATTCGTACGCCACCGGCGTTTGCGGAAACGGGTCCGTGGCGTCACGGAGCGTCCGCGGCTGGCCGTGTTTCGCAGCCTCAACCATATCTACGCCCAAGTGATCGACGACACTCGCGGGGCGACCGTCGCCGCCGCGTCCACACTCGAAGCACCGCTGCGGGGCGCGCCGGGACGTAAGCTCGACCGGGCCACCCAAGTCGGCGAACTCGTCGCGAAGCGCGCCGCCGAGGCCGGCGTCGAGCGGGTCGTCTTCGACCGCGGCGGCTTTCGCTATCACGGCAGGGTGCGCGCCCTCGCCGAGGCGGCGCGAAAAGGGGGCCTGGTCTTTTGACAATGCAACGAAGGGACCGCACCAGCGAGCTGGCCGCCATGGGCTTGCAGGAGCGCGTCGTCAGCATCAAACGCGTCGCCAAGGTGGTCAAGGGCGGGCGCAATTTCAGTTTCAACGCGATGGTCGTCGTCGGTGATGGCTCGGGCTCGGTGGGGATCGGGCTGGGCAAGGCCGGCGAGGTCCCCGAGGCGGTGCGAAAAGGCACGACGATCGCCCGCAAGAATATGGTCAAACTCTCGCTCAAGGGCAGCACCATCCCCCACGAGCGCGTCATGAAGTACTGCGCGACGAAGATCGTGCTCAAGCCCGCCGCGCCCGGTACGGGCGTGATCGCCGGCGCCGGCGTGCGCGCCGTCGCCCAGGCCGCGGGCATCCGCGACCTCCTGAGCAAGGTGCTCGGCTCCCGCAATCCCATCAACGTCGTCAAGGCGACGTTCATGGCGCTGGACGAAATGCGCCTGCCCGAGGACGCCGTGGCGGCGCGCAAACAACTCGCCGCCGAGCAGTTGGCGTCGCCGCCTCCGGAACCCCGCTCGCCCCGGCCGGCTCGGCCCGCTCAGCGCCGCCCCCGTGAGGAACGCGAGCCGCGTGACCGCGACCGAGGCCGCGACCGCGACCGCGACCGCGAGCCCCGCAGTGCCGTCGGCGCGGCCTTCGCCAGTGCGCGGGCTGCTGCGGCGCCTCCTCCGGCTGCTGCGGCGCGTCCCCCGGCTCCAGCGCCGCCTCCCCCGGCTGCCCCGCCGCCGGCCCCCGGCTCCAGCGCATAGAGGCGAGACATGGCCAAGCTCCGTATTACCTTAGTCAAAAGCCCCATCGGTTACGAGAGAGACCAGGGCGCCACCGTCAAGGCGCTGGGGCTCCGTCGCATACGGCATGCCGTGGAGAAAGAGGACAACCCCTCGGTACGCGGCATGGTCCAGAAAATACGCCACCTGGTAAAAGTTGATCCGCTATGAGAGAACACGAGCTCAAACGACCCGCCATCGGCAAGCCGGCGAAGCGCCTCGGCCGCGGCCTCGGCAGCGGCAAGGGGACCTACGCCGGTAAAGGCTCGAAGGGCCAGAAGGCCCGCGCCGGTGTCCGTATCCGCCCCGGGTTCGAGGGTGGCCAGCTTCCCTTTGTGAAACGCATGCCGCATCAACGCGGCTTTCGCAACCCCTTCCGGGTCGAGTACCAAGTGGTCAACGTCGCCGACCTCGAACGGTTCGATGACGGTGCCGTCGTGACACCCGAGGCGCTCATCGCCAGAGGGCTGGTGCGGAATCTCAAGACACCGGTCAAGATCCTGGGTACCGGCGAGCTCACCAAGGCGCTCGAGGTGAGCGCGAACAAATTCTCCGATTCGGCGAAGCAGAAGATCGAAGCGGCCAAGGGCAAGGTCGAGGTGATCGGTGCAGCAACAGCAGGCCCAGCCGAGTAGCGTTCGCTTCCTCTCGGCGATCGGGGACGCGTTCCGCCAACCCGATCTGCGCTTCAAGCTCCTCTTCACGCTGGGGATGCTGGTCGTGTTTCGCTTTGTCGCCAACGTCCCCGTGCCTGGCGTCGACGCCGCCGAGCTCGACCGCGTCTTCCAAGACGACCAACTGCTCGGCTTCCTCGACGTCTTCAGCGGCGGTGCGCTCCGCAACCTCAGCATCGCCTCGATGGGCGTCTACCCCTATATCACCGCGTCGATCATCATGCAGCTCCTCGTGCCCGTCATCCCCCGCCTGCAGGCGATCGCCAAGGAAGGCGAATACGGGCGCCAGAAGATCAGCCAGTACACCCACTGGCTCACCGTTCCGCTGGCCTTCGCTCAGGGCTACGGCCAGTTACTGCTGCTCCAACGCCAGGGCGTCATCCAGGGCATCGGCTTCACCAGTGAAGATAGCCTGGCCACCTTTGCCATGCTGTCCTCGTTGGTCGCGGGAACGATGTTCCTCGTTTGGCTCGGCGAGCTCATCACCGAGAAGGGCATCGGCAACGGCATCTCGCTGATCATCTTCGGCGGCATTGTGGCCAGTCTGCCGACGATCTCGCAGCAGCTCCTCGATGCGGAAGGGGTGACGAGCGGCGTGGTGCTGCTCGTGATCGCGGCCATCGCCATCGTCTACGCCATCGTGGTCGTGACCGAAGGCCAACGCCGAATCCCGGTGCAGTACGGGCGGAGCCTCTTCCGCGGCGGGCGGATGTACCGCCAGGCCGGATCGTCCTATATCCCGCTGCGGGTGAACTCGGCGGGCATGATCCCGCTCATCTTCGCCTTCTCGATCATGATCTTCCCTTCGATCGTCGCCAGCTACTTCGTCGGCGTGGGCAGCGAGGGCCTCTCCAGCTTCGCGCGGTCGGTGCAAGACCTGTTCTCGCCCACCGGCGTCCTCTACTGGCTGCTGACGTTCCTCCTCGTGGTGGCGTTCACCTTCTTCTATACGCTGGTCATCTTCCAGCAGCAGAACCTGGCGGAGAACTTGCAGAAGAACGGCGGCTTCGTGCCGGGCATCCGCCCCGGCCGGCCGACGGAGGAGTATCTGAACCGCGTGATCGTCCGGATTACCACCGGCGGCGCGCTCTTCCTTGGCCTCGTCGCCATCTTGCCCTTCTTCGCCCGTGGGCTCGTGGGCATCAGCCAGCTCGGACTCAGCGCCGCCGCCCTCCTCATCGTGGTCGGCGTCTCGCTCGACACCATGCGTCAACTCGAGGCGCAGTTGATGATGCGGCGGTACGAGGGCTTCATCCGATGACCGCGCCGCGAACATACGGCTTGATCATAGAGGACTCCTCGTGCGAATCATCGTGGTAGGCGCGCCGGGGTCCGGCAAGGGCACCCAGGCGGCGACGTTGACCGAGGCGTTCGATATCGCCCATATCTCGTCCGGCGACCTTTTTCGCGAGGAGCAGGAGCGCGGCACCGACCTCGGGCTCCTGGCCAAGCAGTACATGGAGCGCGGCGAGTTGGTCCCCAACGAGGTCACCATCAAGATGATCCTGGGCCGCATCGAGCGACCCGACTGCGCCAAGGGCTATATCCTCGATGGCTTTCCCCGCAACCGCGAGCAGGCCGACGCCCTCGACGCCGCCCTCGTCGGCGCCGGCGCCGCGGGCATCGACAACATCGTCTACGTCAAGGTCTCCGACGAGGAGCTGCTCAAGCGTATCGCGGGCCGGGGCCGCGCCGACGACGACGAGGCCACCGCCCGGCGTCGTCTGAACGTCTATAAAGAACAAACGGCCCCGATGATCGAGCACTACCACGCCGCCGGCCGGCTGGTCGAGGTCAACGGAGAGGCCAGTATCGAACAAGTAGGCAAAGACCTCGTGGATGCTCTAGAATAGGAAGGTTTCCATGAGAGTCCAACAGCCGCGCATTAAACCGACGGGCGTCATTATCAAGTCCGACGCCGAGATCGAGACGATGCGGTGGGCGGGAAAAGTTGTCGCCAAGACGATCGATAGAGTCTTGACGGCGGTGAGGCCGGGAATCACCACCAAGGAACTCGACGACATCGCATACGATACGATTACGGGCGAAGGCGCGGTCCCCTCGTTTCTGGGATACCGCGGCTTTCCCGCTTCGATTTGCACGTCGCTCAACGAGGAGGTCGTGCACGGAATTCCGGGAAGCCGGAGGCTGGAAGACGGCGATATACTGAGCATCGATTGCGGCGCGATCGTGGACGGGTTCCACGGCGATTCCGCGGTGACGATTCCGGTGGGCGAAACCTCGGCTCTCGGTGAGGCGGTTACCGCCTGCGCCGAGGACTCACTCTACGCGGCCATCGAGCAGTGCCATGTGGGCAACCGGATGGGCGACGTCTCCGCCGCCGCGCAGGCTTGCGCCGAGGCGCGGGGCTTGGCCGTTGTAAGGGAGTATGTGGGGCACGGGATCGGACGGGACCTCCACGAGGAGCCGTCGGTCCCGAATTACGGCGAACCGGGGCGGGGCCTGCTCCTGCGGAAGGGCCTAGTCTTGGCCATTGAGCCGATGGTGAACGCGGGAGGCTGGAAGACACGCCTGATGCCGGACGAATGGACCGTCGTCACCGAGGACGGGGCGCTCTCCGCCCATTATGAGCATACCGTGGCCATCCTCGACGATGGCCCTGAGATTCTGACCGCGCGGCGCGATAAGGACTATGCACTAGGGAAGAATGTAGGAGCGTAAGGTTTGCCGAGAAAGCAAGCGATCGAAGTCGAGGGAACGGTATCGGAGACACTGCCCAACGCCATGTTTCGCGTCGATCTGCCCAACACTCACAAGGTGCTGGCGCACGTCTCCGGCAAGATCAGGATGAACTTCATCAAGATTCTCCCCGGCGACCGTGTGCTCGTCGAGCTCTCGCCCTACGACTTGGCCCGTGGCCGCATCACTTACCGATTCAAGTAGTACGACACAAGGAAGAGCCGATGAAAGTGCGAGCATCCATAAAGCCCCGGTGCGACAAGTGCAAGGTCATTCGTCGCAAAGGGAGGCTGCGCATCATCTGCGTCAACGCGAAGCACAAGCAGCGGCAGGGCTAGCGGGAGCGAAAGGTCGGAACTATGGCTCGAATCGCGGGCGTCGACATTCCCGATAACAAGCGCGTAGAGTTCGCGGTCCGTTATATCCACGGCATCGGGCCCACGCGGGCGAAGGCGATCGTGGAGCGGGTCGGCTTGGACGGCAACCCGCGTGTCAAAGACCTCACTGAGGACGAGTTGAACCGCGTCCGCGCCGCTATCGACGGAAGCGGTTATCTCATCGAAGGCGATCTCCGACGGGAGACCAGCCAGAACATCCGCCGGCTCATCGACATCGGCAGCTACCGGGGCTTCCGGCACCGCCGCGCCCTCCCCGTGCGGGGCCAGCGGACGAAGACGAACGCGCGGACGAAGCGCGGCGCCAAGCGCACCGTCGCCGGCAGGCGGCGGGCAGCGAAGAAGTAAACACCGCCGGACACGGCTGAGGCAAGAAGGCTATGGCGAAGAAACAACGAGCGCGTAAGCGCGAACGAAGGAACGTGCCCCACGGCCGCGCCTACATCCAATCGACGTTCAACAACACCCGAGTGACCCTCACCGATCTTGCGGGCAACGTGATCTCGTGGGGGAGCTCCGGCGCCGTCGGCTTCAAGGGCTCGCGCAAGGGGACCGCCTTCGCGGCCCAACGCGCCGCCGAGGAAGCCGCCAAGCGCGGCATGGAAAACGGCATGCGGCAGGTGGAAGTCATGGTGCGCGGGCCGGGATCGGGCCGTGAGGCCGCGATCCGGTCGCTTCAGGCGTCGGGAATCCAGGTCACCCGCATCCGCGACGTGACGCCGATTCCCCACAACGGCGTACGGGCGCGCAAGAAGCGCCGCGTCTAAGGCTTCGGACCAAGGGAAACCAAGGAGGCAAGGTGGCCAGATATACCGGCCCCGTCTGTCGGCTCTGCCGCAGGACGGGAGAGAAGCTGTTCCTTAAGGGCGAGCGCTGTCTCACCCCTAAGTGCGCTATCGAGAAGCGGAGCAATCCTCCGGGACAGCATGGCGCCTCCCGGCGTCGGCGCGTCTCGGAGCACGGTACGCAACTTAAAGAGAAGAAGCGGGCGCGCTCGATCTACGGCGTGCTTGAGCACCAGTTCTACAGGTATTACGAAGAGGCCTCGCGAAAGTCCGGCGTGACCGGCGAGCATCTGCTTCAGTTCCTAGAGCGCCGGCTCGACAACGTGGTCTATCGCCTCGGCTTTGCCGAGTCGCGGGCCCAGGCCCGTCAGGCCGTCCGCCACCGCCACATGACGGTGAACGGGCGGCGGGTCGACATCCCGTCGTTCCGGGTCAAAGAGGGTGATGTGATCGGGTGGACCGAGCGTGCCCGAAACACGGAACTTTACAAGATGATTGTGGCCGACCTGCGGCGCAAACCCCTTCCGAAATGGCTCTCGATCGATACCGAGGCTGTCACCGGCAAGGTCGAGGCGCTGCCCGAACCGTCCGAGATGGACGTGAAGGTCGATGACCGCATGATCGTAGAGTTCTATGCTCGGTAGGAGTACTTAGCGTGACGATCGGCATTGAGCCAGGCCCCGAAGTTCCAATACTAGGCCCCGAAGCGGCGCCAATAGTTGAAGTCCCCGCGACGCCCACGATCGAGGCGGAGGAGTTGGCCGACGATTACGGCAAGTTCGTGGCTGAGCCCCTTGAACGGGGCTTCGGCGCCACGTTGGGCAACGCCCTCCGGCGCGTGCTGCTGAACTCGCTGCTCGGCTCGGCGGTCCACGCCGTCCGCATCGACGGCGTCCAGCACGAGTACTCGACGCTGCCCGGCATCCGCGAGGACGTAACCGAGATCATCCTCAACATCAAGGGCGTCCGCCTCCGCGGCCACTCCGACCGCCCGGGGACGCTTCGGCTCGACGTGCAGGGGCCTGGGCAGGTCACCGCGGGCGACATTCAGCCCTCGGCGGACTACGACATCGTGAACCCCGAGGCCTACATCGCGAGCCTCAGTAGCGCCGATGCCCGGCTCTCCATGGACCTGCACGTCGAACAGGGCAAGGGCTACAAGGCCGCCACGCCCGTCGAGGACGCGCCGATTGGCGTCCTCCCCGTCGATGCGATCTACACACCCTCCAAGCGGGTGAACTACCACGTCGAAAAGACGCGCGTGGGCCAGATTACGGACTACGAGAAGCTGACCATCGATATCTGGACCGACGGCTCGAAGAGCCCGCTGGAGGCGATGCGCGAGTCGGCCCAGCTGCTCGTCGAGTCGTTCGGCATGTTCGCCGGCATCGGCCTAGATGCAGAGGAGGGCCGCAAGGGCCTGCTTATCGGCGTGTCCAGAGAGCACTACAACATGCCGGTTGAGAAGCTCGATCTGTCCGTGCGCACGCTGAACTGCCTGAAGCGCGGTAAGATCGACATGGTCGGCGAGATACTGGACAAGAGCCGCGAAGAGCTGCTCCAAATCAAGAACTTCGGCGAGAAGTCACTCGACGAGCTCAGCGAGCGCCTCGCCGCGCTCGGCATCGTCACTGCCGACGAGGCCGCCGACGACGTCACGGCCCTTGGCGACGAGGCCGACGCGGCCGTCGACGTCTTGGACCTGCCCAGGTCATTCGGGCCCGACGACGAGCCCCCCGCGCGCGAGCCAGCGCCTGAGGACGATGAGGCCGAGTCGGAGAAGCCCCGGAGGCTCGGCGCGGAGCCGGTGAAGGACCTCTCGGCCCTCCGCGCCCTGCTCGGCGAAGAGAACAAGGGCACGGCGAACGAAACGGAAACGGAATAGGGACTGGCAATGAGACATCGAAAGGCAGGGCGGCGCCTCGGGAGAAGCTCGACGCACCGTCGCGCGCTCTTCCGTAATCAGGTCACCGACTTGCTTCGCCACGAGAAGCTCGTCACCACGGAAGCCAAGGCGAAAGAAGTCCGAGGCCTTGCCGAGCGGATGATAACGCTCGGCAAGAAGGGCGAGCTTTCCCACCGGCGGCGCGCGCTGGCGTACATCTTCGACACCGGCGTCGTCAAGAAACTGTTCGACGAAATCGCGCCCCGTTACGAGGAGCGGGCCGGCGGCTACACCCGCCTGACCAAGCTCGGCCCCCGCAAGGGCGATATGGCGCCAATGGCGCAAGTGGAGCTCGTCTAACCGCGAGCCCGCGATGCACCTTAAGAAAATCGCCCTGATCGTCGAGTACGACGGGGCGCAATATCACGGCTTCCAGCTCCAGGCCGGTTTGCCGACGGTCCAGGGTGAGATCGAACGGGCCATCGCGGCTTTCACCGGCGAGACCCTCCGCGTCGCCTGCGCCAGCCGCACCGACGCCGGCGTCTCCGCCGCGGGCCAGGTGGTCACGTTCCGCAGCGCCTCCCGCCACGGCCCCGAGACGTTCACGCGGGCGCTCAACCACTACCTTCGCGACGACGTCGCGGTCCTCGACGCCTCCGAGATCCCGATGGACTACGACGTGCGGGTCCGGGCCAGCGCCCGCGAGTACCGCTACCTCGTCCTCAACCGCCGCGCACCTTCCCCTATCATGCGCAACCGTGCCTACTGGATTCCCGCCCAGCTCGACTTCGACGCGATGCGGAGCGCCGCGGCGCTCTTCCTTGGCGAGCACGACTTCGTCCCCTTCGCCGGGCCCGACCTTCCCCCCAAGGCCCGTACGCGCAAGACGCTCACCCGCTCGGAGTTGGCCCGCGACGGCGACCTCATCACCTTCGACGTGATCGGGGACTCGTTCCTCCACCAGCAGGTGCGCCGCATGGCCGGCGCCGTCGTCGAGGTGGGGCTCGGCAAGGTCAGCCTCGCCGAGCTCGAACGGGTACGGGACTGCGGCGAACGAGGCGCCGCCGGCCCTACGCTTCCGGCCCACGGCCTCACCCTCCTAGCCGTGCGGCTACCAGAATTGGATGCTCCGCGGAACGCCGCGAACGAAACACGAACCACAGTCTTAATCGGACCAACATCATGAATACCTCACAACCGACCTACTCCCCTCGGGCCGCCGAGATCGAACGGAATTGGCGCGTCATCGACGCGGCTAACCGTCCGTTGGGCCGCGTCGCCTCCGAGGCCGCCCACATCCTCCGCGGCAAGGACAAGCCCTCGTTCACCCCGCACATGGACGTGGGGGACTTCGTCGTCATCGTCAACGCGGCGAAGATCAGGGTGAGCGGCGCGAAGCACACCGACAAGACCTACTACTCGCACAGTGGCTACCCCGGCGGCCTCAAGTCCCTCTCCTTCGACAGCATGATGGAGAAGTCGCCGCGCCGCGTGATGGAGTATGCCGTCTGGGGAATGCTCCCCAAGGGCCCCTTGGGACGCCGTCTTCTGGGCAAGCTCAAGGTCTATGCGGAAGACACTCATCCCCACGGCGCGCAGATCAAGGACCTCTCCCGCCCCGACCGCGCCGGCAAGCCGAAGAAGAAGCCGAGACCGACGAAGGCCGAGCGAACCGCCCTGCGTGAAGACGAGCCGGTGATGGAGTCCCCCGCCGCGGTACCCGATGCTGAAGAGGACTTGGTGGAGAACGAAGCGGCGCCCATCGCCGAGGCCGAAGACGCCGGCGAGGAAATGGACGCGGCGGACGGGGCCGAGGAAGCCGTCGCGGAGTCGGCGCCCGATGAACAGGAGCCCGAAGAAGAGACCGACAAGACCGACGAAACGAACAAAGAGAGCGGCGCATGACTACTGGACAGCCTCAGCAGCAGTACAACTCCGGCACCGGCCGGCGCAAAGAAGCGATAGCCCAGGTGCGTATAGTGCCCGGCAGCGGTGCCGTGGTCGTCAACGGCAAACCCTTGGAATCGGCGATCCCGCTCCCTGGGCTCCAGGTCCACGCCATCGAGCCGCTGCGCGTCACCAATAACGCCAACCGCTATAACGCGATGATCAAGGTCAAGGGCGGCGGCGTCTCGGCACAGGCCGGCGCCATTCGCCACGGCCTCGCCCGCGCCCTCCTCGATTCCGACGACGGCCTGCGCTCCGTCCTTCGGCGCGCGGGCATGCTCACCCGCGACCCCAGGATCAAAGAGCGCAAGAAGTACGGCCTGAAGCGCGCCCGCAAGGCGCCGCAGTGGACCAAGCGCTAGCCGCCTGACCGCCGTGTCGCCCGCTCCCCCTCCCTCCGGCCTCTCCCCCTTTTAGGGGAGACTGAGAGAGGGCACGCGCCGATAGGCGCGCGGGCGCCCGGAGGACGCCGCTCCCTCCCGTAGGGGCGATTCGCGAATCGCCCACTCCCGTACCCCGGCGCGAGGGAAGGCCGGAAGGGCCGCCTAGCTTCGCGGCAGGCCCTGCCCGCGGGTGGCGATGATGTTGCGCTGGATCTCCGACGTCCCCGCCGCGATCGTCACCGATATCGAGCTGAGGTACTGCGTCAGTGCGCGGCCCTCCATCGGCGCGCGGACGCCGTCGGTCACCTGGCCCGCCATGCCCGCGATCCGCAGCGCGGCTTGGGCGGCCCGCTGCTGCGTCTCCGAGCCGAACACCTTGGCCACCGACGCCTCCTGGTTCGGCACCAGACCCCGGCTCTGCATCCACGCCACGCGGTAGGCGAAACTGCGCTGGATGGCGACCTGCACCGCGATATCGGCGGCCAGATGCCGGGCGATGGGGTCGCGGGCCCACGCCTGCCCCGCGGCGCGGCCCTGCTCGAGGAATCGCTCCATGAGTGCCAGTGTCTTGCGCGAGTAGGCCGCGTAGGTGATGCCCGACCGCTCGAAGTCGAGCGCCGTGGCCACGATGTACCACCCCTGGTTCTCCCCGCCCACCAGGTTCTCCGCCGGCACGCGCGCGTTATCGAAATAGATCTCGTTGAACGAGTGTTGCCCCGCCATGTTGATGATGGTGCGGGTCTGCACGCCCGGCGTCGCCATGTCTACCAGGAACACGCTGATGCCCTTGTGCTTCGGAGCCTCGAAGTCCGTCCGCGCCGCCAGCCAGCACCAGCCCGATACGTGGGCGCCGCTCGTCCACGTCTTCTGCCCGTTCAGCACGTAGGAGTCGCCGTCCTTCTCCGCGCGCGCCTGGAGCGCCGCTAGGTCGGAGCCCGCGCCGGGCTCGCTGTAGCCGGTGCACCACCACGCCTCGGCGTTGGCGATGGGTGGCAGGTAGGCGCGCTTTTGTTCATCGCTCCCGTGCAGGATCAACGTCGGCCCCACCCACTGCGTCCCGCCGATTCCCATCGTCGTCCCCGGGACGCCGGCGAACATCGTCTCTTCTTGAAAGATGGCCTGCTCGATCACGCTCCGGCCCTGCCCACCGTACGCCTCGGGCCACGCCAGCGTGAGCCAGCCCTTCTCCGCGAGCTGCTTCGCCGTCTGCTGCGTCAGTTCCCAGAAACGCGGGTCGAACTGCTCCTCGCGGTCCACCCCGAACCCGCCCGGCGGCGCATGCTCCGCGATCCACTCCCGGACTTCGGCCCGAAAGGCTTCCTCTTCCGCCGATAGGCGAAAGTCCATCTCTCCCCCTGGCTAGTCCGAAAGCCGGGCTTTGATCCACTCGATGTTGGGCATCGGCGATGGGTCCACGCCCCGCAGCAGCCCGAGATAGTAGCTGAAGTAGTCGCCGAGCAAGATCGCCGTCATCACCTGCGCCAGCGGCGACTCGCTGCGCGCCTCCGGCTGCTCGAACGGTACGCCCTCGCGCGCCAGCACCTCGGCGGTGAGCTTGAAGCGGTCGGCGATGCGCTGGTAGTAGAGCGTCGAGCGCAACAGGACCACGAACACCGCGCCGGGCTCCGGTTTCCGAAGGCCCTCGATGGTGTTATGGTGCAGCTCCGGCACTTCCTCGGCGAAGGCCCACGACTTCGCGTTCTCGGCCACCTGGGTCTTCCAGCGCCGCGCCGCCGGGCGGAGGTGCTGCGCCCCAACGATCAGCGCGGCACGGTCCCCGATCTTGGATGCCAACTGCTTGGCGGGATTGCCGTCTACCGGCGTGTTGGGGTGAATCGCTTCGCCGAGCTTGTGGAGCTCGTCGATGGCGCCGCCCGCGTCCCGTGCCGGCGCAAGCTCCAGTCCTTGCAGTATGCCCAGGAGGGCGAAGATGCTCCATCCGACGCTGCAGCGAGGCGGGCCTTCGAAGGAGAACGTGAGGACGGGCGCGCCGCGCGCCTCAGCGAGCTGCGCCAGGTCGCCCCCGGTGGTAATCGCCAGACACCGCGCGCCGCGGATCATGGCGTAGTCCAGAGCGGAGAGCGCCTCTTCCGTGTTGCCGGAGAAACTCGACGCGATGAAGAGCGTGCGGCGGTCGACTTCGAACTCCGGCGTGTAGTCGCGCACCACTTCCAACGGCGTCCCACGGTCGAATGATTGCAGCGCCGCGGCCACGTCGCCGGCGAGCGCCGAGCTTCCCATACCGGCCACCAGCACCCGCTCGGCCCTTCGGTAGTCCCTCGGCAGGGTGAAGCCCCTCGCCGCCGCGTAGCCCTCTGCGCAATGCTCGGGCATCGCCTCGATGAGCCGGCCCATTCCGCTCGGGTCGAGCTGCGCGTAGACGCTGGGATCGTCGAGCGGCTGCATGGCTAGATCCCGGTCAGCGACCGGGTCTCCGCCAACAGCTCCCGCACCCGGGCGGGACTCGACGTTTCGCAATACACCCGCATCAGCGGCTCCGTTCCAGAGAACCGGACGAGCGACCACGACCCGTCGGCCAGCAGGAAGCGGAAGCCGTCCCGCTTATCGATGGACGAGACCTGGGTCCCACCCAGCGCCTTGGGCGCCGCCGACTCCAAGCGCGCCAGCGCGGCGTCCTTCTCCGCCGCGTCGAAGGTCAGGTCGATGCGGTCGTAATGGTGCGGCCCGACCTTTTCGTAGAGATACTCGATGAGCTCGGCGGGCTTCTTTCCCAGCGCCGCCATCATCGAAAGGATATACAGGCCCGAAAGGATACCGTCCCGTTCGGGGACGTGCCCGCGGAAGCCGTACCCGCCGCTCTCCTCCCCGGCGATGAGGGCGTTCTCCCGCAGCATCACCGGGCCGAGGTGCTTGAATCCCACCGGCGTCTCGAAGACCGGCGCGTTGTAGAGCTCGCCGAGCCGGTACAGCATATTCGTCGTCGTGATCGACTTCACCAGCGCCCCGCGCTCGCCGCGCACTTCCAGCAAATAGAGGGCTAACAGGGCGAGCGTCTGAAGCTGCGTGACGAAGACACCGTGCTCGTCGACTAAGCCCAGGCGGTCCGCGTCGCCGTCGGTGGCCAGCCCCACCGCCGCGTCCGATCCCGCGACCGCCGCGGTCAACGGTGCGAGGTTGTGGGCAATCGGCTCCGGTTGCGCCATGCCGGGGAACGCCGGATTGCGCTCGGCGCGCAATTCCGTCACCCGCGTCTTTCCGCCGCCGGCGAGCTGTGCGGTCAGCCCCGCGCCGACGCCGTGCATCGAGTCCACGACGACGTCGAAGCCGCTTTGCCGGATGGCGTCGAGGTCCGCCCGCGTGCTCAGTTGCTCCAAATACGGCCCGATGGAGTCGAACGTGGTGACCGTCCCCTTGGCCCTTCCCGTCCCGCTGCCGTTGCGCTGCGCCTCGGCAATGTGGGCCTCAAGCTCCTCGACCACCTCGGGGGAGGCGCTGCCGCCGTAGTCGGGCTTGTACTTGAACCCGTTCCATCGCCCCGGATTATGGCTCGCGGTGATGACGATCCCGCCGCCGGCCTTCCGCGCCAGCACGTTGTAGCTGACGGCGGGCGTGGGGCAAGCCCGGTCGCACAGGGCCACGTCGACGCCGTGCGCGGCGGCCGTCTCCGCTGCCGCCTGCGCGAAGTCCTCCGAGGCGAAGCGGGTGTCGTAGCCCACCACCAAACCCCGGTCGGCGAGGCCGTTCGCCTTCAGGTACGCCGCCACACCCTGCGCGCACGCCCGCACGTTCTCGAACGTGTACTCCTCGGCGATGACGGCCCGCCAGCCGTCGGTGCCGAACTTGATCGGCGTGACGCCCATCGTGCTCCTCGCCGTCGCGCTAGGACCCGGCTTCGGTGGTGGCGCTCTCCGGTGCGCGGTCTGACGCCCGCGCCAGACCCGCGTCCTTCGCGATCGCCTCTGCTCGCGCCGTCTCCTCCCACGGGAACATCACGTCGCTTCGCCCGAAGTGTCCGTACTTCGCGCTGGACGCGTAGATCGGGCGCTGTAAGCGCAGGTCGCGCATGATCGCCATCGGACGCAGATCGAAGTGCCGGTCGATCAGGCCAAGCATCGCCCCGTCGTCTAGGTGCGACGTCCCGAAGGTCTCGACCGAGATCGAGATGGGCCGCGCCACGCCGATGGCGTAGGAAAGCTGGATCTCGACGCGGTCGGCGACGCCGGCCGCCACCAGGTTCTTCGCCACCCACCGCGCCGCGTAGGCGCCGGAGCGGTCGACCTTCGTTGGGTCCTTGCCCGAGAAGGCGCCCCCGCCGTGCCGGGCCACACCGCCGTAGGTGTCCACCAGAATCTTGCGGCCCGTCAGCCCGGCGTCCCCCGTCGGCCCGCCGATCACGAACCGTCCGGTGGGGTTCACGTAGTACTTTGTCTCCTCGTCCCGCAGGCTCCGGGGAATGACGTTGCGAATGACTTCTTCCTCGATGTCCCGCCGGATCACGTCGGGCGAGACTTCAGGGGCGTGCTGCGTGCTCACCACCGCGGTATGCACGCGCTTCGGCTTGCCGTGGCTGTACTCCACGGTGACCTGCGACTTGCCGTCGGGCCGCAGATAGGGCAGCGACATGTTGTGCCTGAGCTCGGCGAGCCTCTGCGTCATGCGGTGCGCCAGGAAGATCGGCAGGGGCATGAACGTTCCCGGCTCGTAGGGCTCGCTCTCGTTGCAGGCGAACCCTACCATCATGCCTTGATCGCCGGCCCCGATGAGGTCGAGGTCGTCGTCCTTCGCGCTCTCCTTGGCTTCCTTCGATTCGTCCACGCCCAGGGCAATGTCGCGCGACTGCTCCTTGAGCGAGACGATGATGCCGCAGCTTTGAAAGTCGATCCCGTACTCGGGCTTGACGTACCCCGCCTCGCGCACCGTCGCGCGCACGATCTTGGGAATATCGATGTACGACTCCGTGGTCAACTCGCCCATGACGGCGACGAGGCCCGTCGTCGTGGCCGTCTCTATCGCCACGCGCGCGTCGGGATCCTTCGTCAGGACGGCGTCGAGGATCGCGTCCGATATCTGGTCGCACAGCTTGTCGGGGTGCCCTTCCGTCACCGATTCCGAGGTGAACAGGTAGGAGGGCGATTCCATGAAGGTGGTCATATGGTTCCTCCGGCTCTGGATTGCTGCAGGGCGGGCTACGTCCCCACCGACCAGCTCTCCAGGTAGGTTTTTTGTTCCGGCGACAGGATGTCGATCTTCATCCCCATCGAGTCCAACTTGAGGCGCGCCACCTCTTGGTCGAGCGCGGGAGGTACGGGGTGGACCCCCGGCTCCAGCGGCCGGTCGAGCGTGGCGACGTACTCGGCGCAGAGCGCCTGATTGGCGAAGCTCATGTCCATGACGCTGGCGGGGTGGCCCTCCGCCGCCGCCAGGTTGATCAGCCGGCCGTCGGCCAGCAGGACCAGCCGCCGTCCATCCTCTAGCGTGTACTGCTCGACGAAGGGCCGCAGCTCCTCGCGGTGCTCCGACATCGCCTGCAGTGCCTCGATGTTGATCTCAACGTTGAAGTGGCCGCTGTTGGCCATGATCGCGCCGTCCTTCATCACCGCGAAGTGGCGCGCGTCGATCCCCGACATCCCGCCCGTCACCGTGATGAAGATGTCCCCGATCTCGGCCGCTTCGTCCATCGGCATCACGTGGAAGCCGTCCATGGCCGCTTCCAGGGCCCGGACGGGGTTCACCTCGGTGACGATAATCTTGCTGCCCAGCCCCTTCGCCCGCGAGGCGACGCCGCGCCCGCACCAGCCGTAGCCGACCACGACCACGTTCTTGCCCGCCCACAGCACGTTCGTGGCACGCGTCACGCCGTCGATCGTGCTCTGGCCGGTTCCGTACCGGTTGTCGAAAAAGTGCTTCGTGTCGGCGTCGTTCACCGCGATGATCGGGTACTTCAACGCCCCGTCCGCCGCCATGCTCTTCAGTCGGATGATGCCGGTGGTGGTCTCCTCCATGCCGGCGATGATCGTTCCCAGCAGCTCCGTCCGGCTCTGGTGGACCTCCGCCACGAGGTCGGCCCCGTCGTCGACCGTCACCGTCGGCTTGGTGTCGAGCACCGCCGAGATGTGGCGGTAATAGGTCTCGTTGTCCTCGCCCTTGATCGCGTACGTCGGGATGCCGTAGACCGTCGCGAGCGCCGCGGCGACCTCGTCCTGCGTACTCAAGGGGTTGCTCGCGCAGACCGAGACCTCGGCGCCGCCGGCCTGCAGCGTCAGCAGCAGGTTCGCCGTCTCCGTGGTGACGTGGAGGCAGCAGGCCAGGGTCTGCCCGCGAAGGGGCTGCTCACGCTCGAAGCGCTCTTTGATTTGCCGCAGGACGGGCATCTCCCGCGACGCCCACTCGATCCGCTTGATCCCGGCGTCGGCCAGGGAAACGTCCTTCACGTCGTATGCGGGCATACAACCCCTTTCACGGCGCTTCGCGGCAAGCCGCAAGGCCCGCCGCGTCCCGCGCCGGCTTCGGTCCCGTTCAACCCCATGCCCTGGATTGGGCCGGGGCGAGGACTAGCTGAGCGCGGCCGCTCCCGTCTCGGACGGGTACTGCGCGCCCGACCATGCCTCGAAGCCGCCCTCGACGTTGTGGCACCGCGTGCGGCCCATCGCGGCCCCGATCTCGCACGCCAGGGCGCTGCGTACGCCCACCGCGCAGTAGAAGATGACGTCGCGGTCGTCGGCGACTTCGCCGATTCTCTCGAAAAGGGCGTCTACCGGAATGAGCTTCGCTCCGTGGATGTGGCCCATGGAGTACTCCCCGGGCTGGCGCACGTCGACCAGTTCGACGCCGCCTTCGTCGAGCATGCCCTTGGCCTCCTCGACGCTGATCCTCTTGAACGGTTCTTGCGGACTGTTTGCCGCCATTGTTTCACTCCTTGCGTTGTGTGGCGCTTGGTGCTTGCTCATCGGGATGATGGAAACGCGGTACACCGCGCGATGCCGCCGGCGGCGCCCCGCGCCGCCCCAGCCCGCGCCGGCGACCTGTCCACCGCGGGTCTCATAAGGCCTCCGCGTACTTGCCGATGAGCGGCGCAAGGTCGCGCCGCACCTGCTCGGGGATGAGGTCGGGCGACGTCACGATGGCGTCGCGTAGCGCCTCGCGGCACCGGCAGCTTTGACGCTCGCCGGTACGCGCCGCCGCCCGCCGCGCGATCTCCTTGGCCATCGAAACGTTCTTCATGAGATTTCGCACGATCATCTCGACGGTGACGTCGTCGTGGTCGGGATGCCAGCAATCATAGTCCGTGGCGCAGGCGAGCAAGGCGTAGCACAACTCCGCTTCGCGGGCCAGCTTGGCCTCGGGAAGCGCCGTCATGCCGATCACGGCGCCGCCCCACGAGCGGTACAGCTCCGACTCGGCGCGCGTCGAGAACTGCGGCCCTTCCATAGCGATGTAGACGCCGCCCAGGTGGGCGCGCGCCCCGGCCGCTGCGGCCTCCTCGTACAGGATGCGGCCCAGCTCGGAGCAGAACGGGTCGGCGAAGCCGGTGTGGGCCACGATGCCGCCGGAGAAGAACGTGCTCGGACGCCCCTTGGTCCGGTCGATGGCCTGGTCGGGAACGATCATGTCGAGCGGCTGAATCTCCTCGCGGAGGCTCCCCACCGCGCTGATCGAGATAACCGAATGGACCCCCAACGTCTTCAGCGCGAAGATGTTAGCGCGGAACGGCACTTCGCTCGGGCTCAGCCGGTGGCCGACGCCGTGCCGGGGCAGGAAGGCGAGCCGCCGCCCCTCAAGGGTCCCGAGGACGATCGTGCCGCTGGGCTCCCCGAAGGGTGTCGAGACCGTCAGCTCCTCGCGGTCGGTCAGGCCCTCCATGTCGTAGAGGCCGCTGCCGCCGATGATCCCAAGCTCCGCCCGCGGACTCGCGCTCATGCCACCATCCTGGCGAGCGACTCGCCGTAGGGCGCCCGCGCCACGCCGCGCTCGGTGATGATGGCGGTGACGTAGCGGTTGGGCGTCACGTCGAACGCGGGGTTGGCCACCTTGACCCCTTCGGGCGCGGTCTGCACCCCGCCCCACCGCGTCACCTCTTCCGGACGGCGCTCCTCGATGGGGATCAGGCCGCCGTCGCTCACCGCGGGGTCGATGGTGCTCACCGGCGCGGCCACGTAGAAGGGCGCGCCGTTCTCCTTGGCCAGTACCGCGAGGGTGTAGGTGCCGATCTTGTTGGCCACGTCGCCGTTCATTGCGATGCGGTCGGCCCCGACGACGACGCAGGTAACCGCCCCCGAATTGAGAAAATGCCCCGCCATCGAGTCGGTGATCAGCGTCGTCTCCACGCCGTCGCGTACCAGTTCCCACGAGGTCAGGCGCGCCCCTTGGAGCAGGGGCCGCGTCTCCGTCGCCATCACGCGGACCGACTTCCCGTTCTCGCGCGCCGACTTGATGACCCCGAGCGCCGTGCCGTAGCCCGACGTCGCCAGGCCGCCGGTGTTGCAGTGGGTGAGCACCGTCGCGTCGTCGGGGATCAGGGCCGCGCCGTGCGTGCCCATCGCCCGCCCTGCCGCCAGGTCTTCCTCGACGATCCGCTCGGCCTCTTCGAGGAGGGCAGCGATGGCGGCCTCCGGCTCGTCGTGGTTCGCGAGCGTGCGTTCCATCCGCGCCGCCGCCCATGCCACGTTCACCGCCGTCGGCCTCGACGCCGCGATCTCCCGCGCCGCCTCGCGCACCCGCTCGGCGAATCCCGCGCCATTGGCCCCGGCGTCCCGCGCCGCCTCCCGAGCGCCGAGCACGATCCCGTAGGCCGTCGCCACGCCGAGCGCGGGCGCCCCCCGGATGCGCAGCGACCGGATCGCCTCGATCATGTCCCGGTAGTCGTCGATTTCAAGGACGACGGATTCCACGGGCAGCCGCGTCTGGTCGAGAAAACGGACCTTGCCGTTCGACCATTCAATCGTCTTCAGCGGCGTGTTCATCGTCGGGGTGTGGTCCCTGCTTGGCCGTGCCGGCTTTGACGCGCGCCGTGCTGCCGTGCCGGACGTGTGGGGCAAGAAAAAATCTCTCGATGCGAGAGACCTGCGGGTGGATGGTGCACGCTCAACTCCCCTCGATAGGGGAGGACTTGGCGCGCCGCGCCGAGACTCCAATCTCAACCGGCCGCCGGGGTTCCCAGGGCCTCTCCCTCCGCCCCTTCCGTTAGGACTCCACAAGCACCCCGAATTTTAGCACCGCGACGGGAGTAGGTCAAAGCGCCGAGCCCCCCTCATGCGGCGCCTCTTCCCCTCCCCTCCGTCCGCCCTCTCCCGCGAGGGAGAGGATAGAGGTGAGGGCGGAAGAGCAACGGCGACGTCAGTCGCCCACCGCGCGTCTCCTCGACCGACCATCGGGCGCCCCTACCACTGCGGCTGACAGTGCCGGCAGTAGCTCGTCACCCGCTGGTTCGGACTCACCTCGGTGATCGCGTGACCGCACTCGGGGCACGGCTCGCCCCCCTTGCGGTGGACCTTCAGGAAGTCGCGGTGCTTCTCCTCGATCACGTCCCCCATGCGCTCGGCGACGATGGGGACGGCCCACGCGTAGACGCTCCCGATCGCGTCGTAGACCCGCCGCCGCTCCTCATCCGTCAGCTCGCGCGCCCGCTTGAAGGGGTAGACCTTGGCCTCGAACAGGATTTCGTCGGAGTAGGCGTTCCCGATGCCCGCGACGAAGGCCGCGTTGACCAGGCTCCGCTTGATCTGGCCGGGGAACTTCCGCAGCCGCTCCGAGAACACCTCGAACGTCAGCGCGGGGTCGAGCGCGTCGGGCCCCATCTTGTCGAACTGGGGGACTTCCTGCAGCGCCTTGGCCTCGACCAGGTAGGCGCGCCCGTCGTGGTTGTAATCGAAATAGCGAAGCTGGACGCCGTGCTCGAAGTCGAGCGTCCACCCCACCCGCTTGCCCGGCTTCTTCTCCCGCGCCGCGCCCTCCGCGAACTGGAAGCGCCCCGTCAGCATCAGGTGGACGGCGAGCACACGCCCCGACTCCAGCGAGAGCAGGAGGTACTTGCCCCGCCGCGACGTCTCCACCAGCCGGTCGCCGGTGAGCAGCGCCTCGAACGCATCCTTCGTCGGACGGCGCACCGCGAAAGGCGTCAGCACCCGCGCCTCTTCGATCACGCGCCCCGCCAGCCGCGCGTTCAGCGCCGCCTTCGCCGCCTCAAGCTCCGGTATCTCCGGCACCGCCGCTCACCCCGCCGATGGACGGGCTCTAAGCCACATCCAAAAGCTCCGGGGTAAGCTCGAACCAGACTATCGTGCCCGAATCGACAAGTTTCCGAATCCGGTCGTCTATGCGCTCGCCCGCCACCACGGCGTGGGCGACCTTGCCGGTGAACCGGGCCAATAGCTCGGCGTTGCGGACGGCGCGCTCGGTGTCGCGCCCGTTCGCGGTGAACGAAATCTCCACGGCGACATAGCAGGTCTCCCCCTGCGCGTCCGTGGCCTCGATGACGAGGTCGGCCCGGTTGAAGCTCCGCAACGTGTTCTTGGGGATGCCCGAAGTATCCGCGTGATCGGTGAGGGCGTAGAGGTCGCTTTGTGTCAGGACCCTAGTGAGCCGCAGCCCTAGGTCGTCGGCGATGGCGGCAGCGTTCCGCTCGGCGGCGCTTCTGGCATGACCCGCCTTGAGCGGCCCCATGTCGTTGCGGATCGAATGGATGCCGCTCTCGACACTGTCAAGACGCGCATCGACTCTGTCGAAACGCGCATTGGTCGCCGCGGTGAATGCCTTCACCTCTGCCGAGAGCGCAGCTACCTCCGCCGTTAGGTTGGCGACGGTCTGCGGCAATTCGAGCAGCTCGCGGGTCAGCAGCCGCGCGCGCAGCGCTTCAAGCCACTCGGGATTCTCGTCGAGCAGCCGCAGCAGATCTTCGATGGTGTTGATCGTAGCCATGACGCACCGCGGTGCCATTGTAACAGGGCCGGCCCGTCATAGACTGAGAGTCTACTGAAGGTCGCCGCGCCCCTCGACCTAGCCCGCCGCCAGCCGCGCGTTCAGCGCCGCCTTCGCCGCCTCAAGCTCCGGTATCTCCGGCATGCCGCTCACTCCGCCCGGCGGCGGGGCGCCGCGAACCGCCCCGCCGACCAGACGGACACCGTCGGTGACCCCGCCGACGAACGGGTGCTGTGGCTTGCTCCCGTCGGCCGGACGGGCGCCACTCCCTCCGTCGGCGGACGGGCACTGGGGCTCGCTCCGTCGGCGGATCGACAAAAGAACGTACGTTCGATATCGTTAAGGTACCCGCCCGCGGGGGTCCTGTCAAGGGGAGCGATGTCGCGGGGTGTCGCGGGGGCATCGCTCAGCCTGCCGCTGGTGTGTGCGCTCGGCTCAGCTCGCCCTCACCCCAAATCCGCGCGACGACGCCTTCGATCTTTTTCTCGAAGCGCTCGATGATCTCGCGGTTCGCCGCGACCAGCGCCTGTTCGGCCTCGATTTCAGCAATGATTTGCCTCTGGAAATCGATGGGCGGAAGTGGAATCTCGGCTTGGGCTATCTTCGAAAGGGTTAGCCTTCGAATGGCTACACCTGACAACATAGAAAGCAGCCTGTCTCGTCCTTCTCGTGCGTTTAGGAAGTAGCACAGGAAGCGATTGTCGACACAGCCACCCTTCCCGCGTAAGACTGCGACGCTTGAGAGAAGTGAAAACTCCTCCTCCGAATCATTTATTGCGGCTAGACCCGCATTAGCGCCGTCCTTGACATACAGAACATCTCCCTTTTGAACCGGGCATCTTGCATAAATTGATCGATGGTCTTCTTCGGATACATAGCTGACATTGGAAAGGTCCAGGCGATTCTCTCGGACATTCTTCGAGGTTACGTATAGGCGGGTTCCTTGTTCAATATTTTTCGGAGAGAAGTGAGTCCCGTCCATAATCCTCTCACAGACCTCCCCCAGTGCCACCATCGGCCACGCAGGATCAACCTCGATGTGCGGCCGGTAGTTGGCTACCACCGCCCGCGCCCCGTCGATGACTCGCTGGTATCCCTCGACCTCCGCTACGATCTCCTGCTGCACTTCGAGCGGCGGTAGAGGGATTTGTATCTGCTTAATATCGCCCTTGTTTATTGATGCAAATGCCGCTCCCACGCTTCCAGTAATCTTCGGTTCCAAGCTACGCAAGAGAAAAAAGAGATATTTCGTCAACGAGCAATTCTCCAGGGCTCGAATCGCGGCGAGCCCACGCCCTATACATATCTGTTCGGTTGCAAGATTGACAGGTCCAACAGGAGCACGAACAGACATAAGAATGTCCCCTAGTTCAGCGAACTTCCGCGGTGAGGTGGTCCACTTCGTAGGCAAGTTGACGAATATTTCCCCGAACTCGGTCTTGCCCTGGTAGAACGGGCTACCGATGCCGACGGTGTTGTAGGACTGGCCGGGCGGTGATTGTCCGGCTATGACTTCTGCTACTTCACCTAGCGAGACAATTGGAAAATGCGACGAACGCGCATCATCCTCCCGATACCGCTCCCGGCTTAGGTTGTAGTCGCCGTTCGCCGCAATCTTCGACTTTTCGACGATGAGCCCTAGGGCTGGCTTGAAGCCGTCCAGCGACTCCCCCGCCCGCGCGCGGCGCAAGTATTCGCCGATCTCGGTCTGCGCCTGGGGGAGGTCGTTGCGGTCGATCCGGCGGCGCTGGTCGCCGAGGTCGAAGCCGTCGTTGTCGACCTTGAAGAAGGCGAGGCGGTCCGTTCGCCTCGCCAGTGCCTTGTCGAGGATTAGGATTGAGGTCTTGACCCCGGAGTAAGGCTTGAAGACACCGGCAGGGAGCGAGACGACGGCGACCAGGTACTCCTCGACGAGCATCTTGCGGAGCTGGGTGTGGGCCCTCTGGCTCTGGAAGATGATGCCCTCGGGCACGATGATGCCGGCGCGGCCCGCCGGCGTCAGGTGCTCGGCCATGTAGTCCACGAATAGGACCTCGCTGCGCTTCGACGGCACCGAGAACCGGTTGTGGGGCCGGATGCCCCCCTTCGGCGACATGAAGGGCGGATTGGCGAGGATGACGTCTGCCCGTTCGTTCCAGCGCTCCTCGCTGGTGAGGGTGTCGTACTCAAAGATGTGGGGGGCCTTCAAGTCGTGCAGATACATGTTCGCCAGCGATAGGCGCACCATGTCGGGGGAGATGTCGTAGCCTTTGAAGTTGGCCGCCAGCCGGCCTTTTTCGTCAGGCGTCAGCGCACTGCCGTCGTCACCGGTGTTCGCGGCCTCGATGTGCTTGTACGACGAGATCAGGAACCCGGCGGTGCCGCAGGCGGGGTCGAGCACCGCCTCGTCCTTCTTGGGGTCGATGACGGCGACAATGAAGTCGATGATGTGCCGGGGAGTGCGGAACTGCCCGGCGTCCCCTTGCGACCCCAGAACGGAGAGCAGGTACTCGAAGGCGTCGCCTAGCCGCTCGGAGTGGTCGTAGCTGAACTCGTCGATCACCTTCAGGAAGGCGCGCAGAGTCTCCGGGTCCCGGTAGGGGAGATAGGCGTTGTTGAAGATGTCGCGGAAGAGCGCGGGGATGCCGGGGTTCTCCGGCATCCTCTCGATGGCCTCGGCGTAGAGGTTCAGCGTCTCGTGTCCGCCGAGGCCGGAGCGCATCAGCTTGGCCCATCCGTAGCGGACGAACTCGCCGGTGAAGAACTTGCGCGCACCGCCAAGCTCCTCGCTCTCCGCGTCCATGTCGTCCATGAACTTGTAGATGAGCGCGATGGTGATCTGCTCGACCTGGCTCTTGGGGTCGGGCACCTTGCCCACGAGGATGTCGCGGGCGGTGTCGATGCGGCGCTTGGTGTCGGCGTCGAGCATGGACTCTCCTATGCGGCGAACTGGTTCAGGGACACGTAGTCCTTGATGTACTCGGGAACGAGGTCGCGGTACTTCTTGGGCACGGCCCTGAAGTCCTGCAGGGAGAAGACCGGGTTGGTGGCCAGACTGACGAATTGCCGCTTGTCGATGACGTCCCGGGTCCAGCCGCTGGTGGCGTAGGCCTTGAAATAGGTCTTGATGGCCACTATGGACGCGGCCTGCTCGGGCTTGTGGTCGGCGACGAACTTGGCGAACTCGTCTTCCAGCAGCTCGTCCTTGGACTTGAAACGGGGGATGAGGTCGAAGACCTTCTCCAGGATCTCGCGAAGGGTCAGACGGCGGTCCACCTCGGCGGCTTTGCGCAGCTTCGCCAGGCTGTAATACTCCTCGGGCTTGTCGAAGACCTCGCGGTTGACGTAATCGATGACGCGGTCCCACTGTCCGGCCTCGACGGCCTCGGCGACGTTCTCGTCCGCGCGCACCGTGTCGGCGAACTTGTCGAAGAGCATCCGGTCGATCTTCATCCCCTCGGCGCCGATGGTCTCCTCGCGCATCTCCGCGAGCGCGTCCGGACCCACGTGCTGGTAGGCCCCCGTGTCGACGACCGGCTGCGAGTCCGGCCTATCGATCTCATCGCCGTTCCCGCTGGCGGGCTGGGGGAGTTTGAGCACCTCGTCATAGTTGAACTCGGTCTCGAAGAATTCGCAGGTGGCGAAGAAGTCGAAGAGCTTGAACGCGCTCTTCTCCGGCTCAGCTACTTCGTCTGCGAGGCGCGCGTCGTGAAGCTCGCCGCGGAAGTCGTGCTTGCGGGTGCCGCGGCCCTTGATCTGGACGAAGTCGGTGGGCGAAAAGATGGGCCGGAAGAGGCCGAGGTTCAGGATGTCGGTACAGTCGTAGCCGGTGGTCATCATGCCCACCGTCACGCAGACGCGCGCCCTGCTGGTGCGGTATTCCGGCATGAAGGCGCCCGACCCCAGCAAGTTGTTGTTGGCGAAGTTGATGGTGAATCGCTGGGCGTCCGCTATCTGCGACGTCACCTGCACGGCGAAGTTGGACTGGTACTTGCCGGGGAACATAGCGTCGGCCAACTCGTTGAGCGTCTGTGTCAGCCGGGCCGCGTGGTTCTGGCTGACGGCGAAGACGATGGACTTGCCGATCTCGCCGCTCACGGGGTCGCGCAGAGCGTTCTCAAGGAAGGTCTTGCAGAAGACCCGGTTGGTGGCGTCGGAGAAGAATCGCCTCTCGTAGTCACGCTGCCTGAAAGCCTCCCCTTGCTCCTCTCCGGCGGTGTCGGTAAACGAGGCGATGAAGCCCCTCTCGGCGAGCAGTTGGGTGGTCACGTCCGTGCGGGCGTCCACCACCGTGGGGTTGATCAGGTAGCCGTCCTTGACGCCGTCGAGCAGGGAGTAGCGGAAGGTCGGCTCCCCGCTGGCGCAGCCGAAGGTGCGGTAGGTGTCGAGCAGCAGGCGCCGCTCGACCTCGCGGGGATCGCGGACGCCCAACCCGGTATGGTCCGCTCCCTTCAGGTAGTCGCGCGGCGTGGCGGTGAGGCCCAGCTTGTAGCCGACGAAGTAGTCGAACACCGCGCGGGCGTTGCCGCTAATCGAGCGGTGCGCCTCGTCGGAGATAACCAAGTCGAAGTCCGTGGGTGAGAAGAGCGCCTGGTACTTGCTGTTGAACAAAAGCGATTGGACCGTGCTGACGACAATCTCTGCGCTCCGCCACGTGTCGCGCTTCTCCTTGTACACCACCGTCTGGAAGTCGGCCGAAAGGAGCGTGGCGAAGACCTTTCGCGCCTGCTCCTCCAACTCGAGCCGGTCTACGAGGAACAGCACGCGGCTGGCGTTCCCGGTTCGAAGAAAGAGCTTGATGATTGCGGCGGCGGTGAGGGTTTTGCCCGTGCCGGTGGCCATCTCGAACAGGAATCGGTCGTTCCCTTCCTTCACTGCCCGCTGTACGGAATGGACCGCACTCAACTGGTAGGGGCGCAGGAAGCGCAGGTTGTTGGCCTTTATGTAGCCGGGGCGCTCGGCTTCGTTCTTCCACGCTGCTTCGGCGGCGTAGCTAGGTCGCTGGGTGAGGACGATGTAGTCCTCTCCGACCTGCTCAGCTATCAGTCGCTGTGGGTCCGGCCTAACCTTGTTGCGGTCAACCACCGACTCCGGTTTTGGAAATGTTGTGACAATGTTGGGGTTGCCGTGGTCGAGGTCCCAGAAGTAGTGCAGGTTGCCGTTCGATAGAATCACAAACCGGCAGTTCTGCGAACGGGCGTACTTCCGCGCCTGCTCCTTACCTACTAGCGGCTGCTTTGCCTCGGACTTGGCCTCCAGCACGATGAGGGGGAAACCCTTGTCGTCCAGGAGCAGGAAGTCGATAAACCCCGTGCTCGTCTTCTCGAAGTCGTCGCCAAGGGCGCCAAGGTCCGACGGCGTGATGGTCGTCGTTGCCTCGAGGCGAATGTTGGCCGGGCGTCCGTCTTCGTCGAAGAAACGCCAACCTGCCGCCTCGAGCAGCTTGTTGATCTTGATTCGGGCTGTAGCTTCCTTCACGTTGCCTGCCCTTACCCCCAACTAATCAAACATCAGCACGGTGCGGGCGACTTCGCCGGCTCTCATGGCGCGGAAGGCTTCGTTGACGTCTTCGAGGCGGCCCCGCCGCGTCACCATCTCGTCGAGTTTCAGGCGGCCCTGCTTGTAGAGGTCGATGTACATCGGCATGTCGACGCGGAAGCGGTTCGACCCCATGATGCTGCCCTGCAGCTTCTTCTCGGTCAGCAGCGACCGGCCGTCGATCTCGATCTTCGCGTCGTCGGGGAGCACGCCGATGATCGTCGCCACCCCGCCACGGCGCAGCGACTCGTAGGCCTGCTCCGCCGTCTGCTTCAGACCCAGCGCCTCGAACGCGAAGTCCACGCCGCCGCCGGTGAGCTCCCTGACCGCCTGCACCGGGTCCCGCGTCGACGCGTCCACGACGTGCGTCGCGCCCAGGTCGAGCGCCGTGCGCAGCTTGAACTCGTTGATGTCCACCGCGATCACCATCCGCGCCCCGCAGAGGACGGCCCCCTGCATCGCCGAGAGCCCGACCCCGCCGCAGCCGTAGACGGCCACCATCGACCCCGGCCGCACCTTGGCGGTGTTGATCGCCGCGCCGAGGCCCGTGGTCACGCCGCAGCCGATCAGTGCCATGATCTCGTGGGGGATGTCGTCGTCCACCTTCACCACGGCGTTCTCGTGGAGCAGCATCTGCTCGGCGTAGCTCGAAATGTTGGCGAACTGCCAGATCTTCTCCCCCTGCTTGCTCAGGCGCGGGCCCTCCGCCCTGCTGCGCCTGGGGCGGTTGTCGCAGCGCGCCGGATGCCCCGTGAGGCAGGACTCGCACTCGCCGCAGAAGATCGACGGACACGAGATGATCCGGTCGCCCGGCTTGACGTACCGCGCCTCCGGCCCGACCTTCTCGACGAACCCCGTCGCCTCGTGGCCGAGCACCGTCGCGCCGGGCAGCGTCGCCGTGCCGTCCACGTAGTGCAGGTCGCTGTGGCAGACGCCGCTCGCCGTGGTGCGCACCAGCACCTCGCGCCCGATGGGCTCCGCCACGTCGATTTCTTCGATGACCAGGGGCTGATGCGCCCCGTAGAAGACCGCCGCTTTCATGTCGTCCTCCTTGCGTTCTGTCTGCGTGTTGCGCTACAGCGCCGAGCCGTAGACCCGCTCGGGCACGACGATGACCACGGCGCGCCGCTCCGCCTTCATCACCTCGTCGAACTCCTCCCAGTTGGGGTGCTCCTTGTGGGCCGCGGAGCGGTAGACGTCGCGCAGCGCCACCCGAAGCTCCTCGGCTTCGGTGTTCTCGTCGTCGATCAGCTCGGCGCGGCCCTCAAGGACCACGTACCCCCACCAATCGCGTTGAGAAATCAGCAGCGAGCACTTGGGGTTGCGCTTAACGTTCAGCACCTTGGCCCGGTGCCTTTCGGCGCCGAACGCCATGCCGTTCCCGTAGAGCCCGCACGTCACCACGCTCATCTGCGCGCCGCCGTCGCGGCGGAACGTGGTGAACACCCCCATCTCGTTCTTCTCCAGGAATCCCCTGGCCATGTCGCTGAGCATGCTCGATTTTCCTCTCTCGGTTGTCGCCGCTTAGTCCTCGATGACGTTGAGCCGCCACGCGCCCCGCACCGTGGCGACGCGGCCGATGGTCGGGCCCGCGAAGTGGGCCGCCATCATGATCGTGTTGCTGTCGGCGTGCCGTTCAAGGAAGGCGGTTCGGGTCTTCGCCGCCTGCGCCTGATCGGTGTCCACGCCCACCGTCCACCCGGGCTCGCCGATCTGCAACGGGTGATGCATCATGTCTCCGAACATCGCCGCCCGCTCGCCCTTCGATTCCAGGTTCAGGCAGACCGCCCCCGGCGTATGTCCCGGCACGTGCTCCAGGCTCAGCCCGTCCTCCAGCACGTAGTCGGGCTCGACGAGCATCGCCCGGCCCGCCTCGACGACGGGATTGACGCATTCGTGGATCGAAAAGCCGTTCCAAGCGTCGGTTTCGATGTCCTTCCAGTGCTCGTACTCAGGCCGTGAGAACACATAAGTGGCGTTGGGGAAAGTCGGAACGAACATCCCGTTCTCCAGTCGGGTGTTCCAACCGGTGTGGTCGAAGTGCATATGGGTGCAGAGCACGGCGTCGATCTCCGCCGGCGTCGCTCCCGCCGCCTTCAGCGCCCGCAGAAACGCCGTCTCGTCGATCTGGTTCCGCGCCTGCTGCTCCGGCCCGCCGTGGACCCCGATGCAGGTATCGACGAGGATCTTGCGGTGCTTCGTTTCGACCAGATAGGAGTGGATGCTCATCCGCATCTGGCCGTCGTCGGTGAGGAAATAGGGCTCGGCCCATTCGCGCTGCGCGTCGATGGCCTCTTTGGTGGCCGCCGGAAAGAACTGCAGCGGGTCGTGGACGCCCTGGTCTTTCTCCACGAGCTTCTTGATGGTCAGGTCGCCGAGCTTGATCTGCTTCATAGCTCCGCTCCCTCCTCTAGCGCTCGGCGCGCTCGGCTTCGAAGTTTTCGGCGTCCCAAACATAACCGCAGTCGAGGCAGCGCCGCCGCCGGCGTTCCGCCGAGGCGCGCTGAAGTGCGAATACCGTCGCTGCGGCGTAGGCCGCCGCCGGCGCGATCCACAGCCACAACAACCCGGTGAGCGCCGCCGCCGCGGCCCAGGCTCCGTAGGAAAGCCAGAGCGCGAGGAGTCGCCACGCCCCGCGCCGGTTCGCCGTCCGCGCCGCGAGGCCCCACGGCACGCGCACGTTGGGGCTGCCGCACCGCGGACACTCCGAGAACCCCTTCGCGAGCCATCCGACCATCTGTGCCGTCCACGACGGAAGCCTAGCTGTACTCGCCCGCTTCTCCAAAGAATCCCGAGTAGGTGGAGGAGCGGGCGAACTGGTCCGTGATCACGTTCACCACGGCGGGCTTGCCCGACGCCAGCGCCCGCTCGATGGCGGGCCCGATGTCTCCGGGCCGTTCGACGCGCTCGCCGTAGCCCCCGAACGCCTCCGCGATCTTCTGGTAGTCACTGTGCCCAAGCAGGTGGCCCTTGATCCGCTCCCGATTCTTGGGGCGCGCCGTCATGTTGCCGTTGTTGTTGATCACCGCCACGAAGGGCAGGTCGTTGCGGCAGGCGGAGTCGATGTTCATGCCCAGCCAGCCGAACGAGCCGTCGCCGCACACCAGCACGACCTGCTTGTCGGGCCGCGCCGCCTTCGCCCCGAGCGCGAACGGCGTCCCGATGCCCATCGTGCCGTGCGTGCCCGCGTTCAGACGGTGCCCCGGCTCGTGCGTGGGCAGCGACTGCCGCCCGAAGTTCAGCGTGTCGTGCCCGTCGACGATGATCACCGCGTCGCGGTCGATCGCCTCCCGCACTTCCTTCATCAACCGCATTGGGTGAATGGGCTCGGCGTCCGAGTTCCACGCGCTGTCGTTGCGCTCCTCGTTCGCGGCGTGCTTGGCCTCCAGCGCCCGTACCCACTCTGAGTCCCTGGCCACCGCCAGCCCGTCCGCTTTTGCTGCCGCCGTGAGCTGCGCCAGCGCCGCCTTCGCGTCGGCGGCGATGCCGACCTCCGACTGCTTGTTGTGGTTGATCTCGTCGGGGTCGATGTTGACCGTGATCAGCTTGGCGGCGGGATTCCACCGCGGCGGGCGGAAGTAGCTGAGGATGAAGTTCGACCGCGTCCCCACCGCGAGGACGACGTCGGCTTCGCGGAATGCCAGGGAGCGCGCCGCACTGAAGCAAAGGTTGTGATCCTCGGGAATCACGCCCCGGCCCTGCGGCGTGGTGAAGAACGGGATCCCCGTTCGGTCGACGAACTCCCGCAGCTCCGCGGCGGCGCCCGACCAGATCACGCCGCTCCCCGAGACGACGAGCGGCTTCTTCGCGCTCTTCAGCAGCTCGATGGCCCGCGCGATGTCGGCGGGGTCGCCCTGGGGCCGGCTCGCGGTGTAGGGGTCCGACGGCAGCGGCGTCTTCTCCTCGTCCACCTTCTTGGCGATGATGTCGGCGGGCAGGTCGAGGTAGACGGGCCCCTTCGATCCTTCCATCGCACGGCGGTAGAGCATGCCAAGCTGCTCCCCGATGCGTCCCGCGATCGTGGCCTGGATTGCCAGCTTGCACGCCGGCGCCATCATCGCGACCTGGTCCATCTCCTGGAAGCCGCCCATGCCGCGCTGGTAGAGCGCCGTCGAGCCGCCGATGGCGATGACCGGGCTCGCGTCGGCCAGCGCGTTCATCACGCCGGGCATCGCGTTGGCCGTCGCCGGGCCGGAGGGCGTCAGGCAGACGCCGGGCCGCTGCATGAGCCGCGAGTAGGCGTGCGCCGCCATCGACGCCGCCTGCTCGTGGCGCACGTCGATCATGCGGATGCCCAGCCTCTCCGCGGCCTCCGCGATGGGCGTGATCGGCCCCCCGATGATGTAGAAGATCGTGTCCACGCCTAGGCGGTGGAGGGCGCGGGCCGTGACGTCGGCCCCGGTGATTTCAGCCATAGCTACGCTCCGTTTCAAAGGGTCTGCGGGCGCCGCGCCGCGAGGCGGGGAGGCGCCCGTGGCGCGGCGGGTTGTGCAAAGGCTCCTGAAGCGGGACCTTGCCCCGGCGGGCGCATTATGCCTGAGCCGCCTTCGAGTGTCACGCCGCGGCGCGCTCGGTTGCGCCCGCGCTCCAACGCCGTGTAGCCTGTAACCACGCGTCGTGGAGGCGCACGTGGACCGCACGGAAATTCTTGACCGGCTGGATGCTGCGGGGGCGCGCCCCGACGCCGAGATCGATCTCGGCGAGACGGCGTTGCTCTTCGCCGCCGCCGAATACCCCGATCTCGACCTCACTCGCGAGGTTGGGCTCTTCGACTCGCTGGCGCGGGCCGCGTCGCGCGCTGTCGACGGCGATTCCCCCCTCGGCGCCGCCAACGCCCTCAGCCGCTTCCTCTTCGACGACCTCGGCTTCGCCGGCAACCAGCGCGACTACTACGACCCCCGCAACAGCTACGTCAACGAGGTGCTGAAGCGGCGCATCGGCATCCCCATCACCCTCTCCTTGGTCTATATGGAGGTCGGGCGGCGCATCGGCGTGCCCATGCAGGGCGTCGGACTGCCCGGCCACTTCCTCATGCGCCACGCCGAGGAACCGGGCCTCTTCGTCGACGCTTTCCACGGCGGGCTGCTGCTCTCCCGCGAGGAATGCGTCCAACGCTTCCGCGACCTCACCCACCCCGACGAGGCTTGGAGCGATCAATACCTCGCCCCCATCGGCAAGCGGGACATGCTCACCCGCATGCTCCGCAACCTGAAGGTCGCCCACCTGCGGCGCAAGGACAACGAGCGGGCGCTCCTCACCGCCACAATGCTCATCTGCCTCCGCCCCGACCTTGCCGAGGAGCGGCGCGACCGCGGCGTGGTGCAGTCCCGCCTTGGGCGCTACGCCGAGGCCATCGAAGACTTGCGCGGCTACCTCGACCAAGCCCCCGCCAGCGCCGACGCCGAGGCGGTGCGCGAGCTCGTCGACCACCTCGAACGCCTCATGCGGCGCTAGCGCGGCCCTATCTGGCGCACCAGCGCCTCCGCGTGGTCGGTGACCACGGCGTCGAGCCCCATCTCGCCGAGATCGGCCAAGTCGGCGCCCGCGCTCACGTCCCACGCCAGCACCCGCTGCCCGCGGGCGTGGGCCCGGCGCAGCAGCCCTTCCGAGAAGCCGGTCTCGTTGGGGTTCAGCCAGTGCGGCGCGGCCAGCGGACTCAGCCACTGCCCCCGCGCCGGCGCCGGATGGTCCCCACTCCAGATGAGCCCCCGGAGCGCCCGGGGCTCGATGAGCCGCACTGCCAGAAGTGAGAACGGGCTGAAACTCGCCACCATCGCTGTCTCCAAGCGCCCCGCCTCCCGGACCACCCGCAGCGCCCGCGAAGCAAGTCCCCAGAACCCCGCCCCGTACACCTTGAGTTCGACGATGGTGAGGAAGGACGCCGGTAGCGCGTCGAATACCTCGCCCAACGTGGGAATGCGCTCTCCGGGAAGGCCCCGGACGTCGAGCCGCTTCAGCTCCGCGAGCGAGCGCCGTGCCGCAGGCCCGGTCCCGCTGGTGGTGCGCTCCAGTCCGTGGTCGTGGAGCACCACCACCTCACCGTCCCGCGACAACCGCACGTCAAGCTCGACGCCATCGGCCCCCGCCTCGATGGCCGACCGAAACGCGGCCACCGTATTCTCCGGCGCCCCCGACGTCAGCCCTCGGTGCGCGATGATTAGCGGCCGCCCCCGCTCCCCCGCCTGCCGCATCCAACCTTCTTGCATTGCCATACCTTAACGCCAACCACAAGCCTGTACGCTTAGGGGTCGTCAGCCGTGTGCCCCTAGAGTCACTTACTCCTTGAGTCTATTCGGATCTCTGTCCGCCAACGGCACGCACGCCAGGCCATGGGGAGTTCCCGGCTAGGACGCGTGTGTCCCCGCTGTTGGAGTCCATCACGAGAAGCGACCACCTTCGCTCACCCTCTGCCCGGAATTCACCCGAAACCGCGAGCCTCGATCCGTCCGGCGACCACGACAGGCCCTGAATGACGCCAGAGAGGTTGGGAAGGCTCAGCCTGCGCAACCCGGAGCCGTCGGGCCGGACGCCAGATACGACGCCTTCGGCGACGAAGGCAATCTCCGCGCCATCGGGAGACCATGCGAGGTGCACTGCCTCAACATCCGGCAGGACCAGCCGCATATTGGACCCATCAGGGTTGCTGGTGTAGATGCCCGCGCTGTCGCCATCCTTCTTGGCGAACGCGAGCTGTCCTCCCCCGGGGGACCATGCTGGCCGGCTAGTCATGACGCGTGACCGAGGAGGCACTCCCTGGATGACGGTCTCCGACACTCGATAGACCTCAGACCCCTGACGCGTGACAGTGTAGAGCGCGTACCGAGAGCGATGTTGGCCCTCAGACTCAACCGCCGTGAAGGCGATGTACTCGCCGTCGGGAGACCAGATCGGTGGATCGCCCAGGGATACGGCTGTGTCTGTCAGCTCCCGCATCTGCGACCCATCCGCCCGCATGGTGTGCAGTGTGCCGCGGGAGATGAACGCGATCGAGGCTCCATCAGGAGACCAGACCGGGCTGTGGTCGAACCAGTCGTTCTTCGTCAGACGGCGAACATCGGATCCGTCGAGCGCTGAAGTCACGATCTCCGAATTCACTACCCCAAAGAACAACAGGCGCAATTGGCGAGTCTTGAAACGGTAGGTCATGAACACGATGCGAGACCCATCGGGGGAGAGGTCCGGACTGAAGTCCAGCTCGTAGTCGGCAGACGGTAACGCTTCGGAGATCAAGCGTATCCAAGAGCCGTCGGAGGAGACCTCCCCAAGAGCGACGTCCCCAAGAGGGAAGTCCCCCCGGGCACGTGCGCCGCTCATGTGCATCACGATGCTTGATCCATCAGGGGACCAGCTGGGGGTGTGAGCCCACAGCTGGCTGCTTTCGGAGCTAACCAAGCCCGCCGTTTCGCACGACGTCAGTACCGTGAGCGCAAGCGCCGCAAGAATCACCATTTGCGCGATCTTCCTCACTGGCACCTCAATGGATGTCTACCGATTGATCACTGTCTGGTACAAGGCGTAGACGGCCATGATGTCTAAAGGATATGGAGAGCAGTGGAACATGGGCGCGCGCCGCCAGGCGCGCGGGCCCCCGCAGGGCGCCGTCCCCTACCCCCCGGACCTACCCAGTTTCACCACCAGCTCCCACTCCTCCGCCGTAACCGGCTGGACCGAGAGCCGCATCCCGCGCTTCAGCACCAGCATGCCGGCGAGCCCAGGCTCCTCACGCATGCGGGCCACGGTGAGCGGCTCGGGGAACCGCTCGTCGGCCTTGATGTCGACCATGTACCACAGCGGCTTGTCCGGCGTGCTCTTGGGGTCGGGATGGTCGGAGTCCGGGTCCCACGCGGTGCTGTCGGGATAGCCGCTCCGCGTCACGACCGCCGTCCCCACGATCACCAGGGGCTTGGCGTTGCTGTAATAGAAGAGGACACCGTCGCCCTCCTTGATCTCGTCGCGGAGAAAGTTGCGGGCCTGGAAGTTGCGCACGCCGTCCCATTCCGCCACGCCGTCCCGCACCAGATCGTCATAAGAGTACGTGTTCGGCTCCGACTTGAAGAGCCAATAGGCCATCGCTCGCCTCCGGCGTTGGGTTGTGGTGCCCCCACGGGAATTCGAATCCCGGTCTCCGCCTTGAAAGGGCGACGTCCTAGTCCTCTAGACGATGGGGGCGGGAACACGCGCGGCTTCCATTCTAAGCGCCGCTCCACCGCCCCTTCAATGAGGCGGTCGGAAGACTTCGCAACCCACCCGCGCGCCCTGCGGGCGCGTGCTTTCTCTCAGTCTCCCCGGGGGAGACCATTGCGTAACAGGGATCGGGGAGGGAGAAGCGCCCTGTCGGGCGCTCGCGCGCCTAGCGGCGCGCGCCCTCTCTCAAATCTCCCCCAGAGGGGGAGAGGCCGGAGGGGAGGGCGCCCACAAGGGGCGCCCCTACGGGTAGAGCGCGACCTGCTCCAGCCCTGCCGTCTCGGGGAAGCCCATCATCAGGTTCATGTTCTGCACCGCTTCGCCCGCCGCGCCCTTGACCAGGTTGTCGATGGCGCTCACCACGATCAGGCGGTCCGTCCGCGGGTCCACCGTCGGGTAGACCAAGCAGTCGTTGTTGCCCAACGTCTGCTTCGTCTGCGGCGGCTCCTCCGCGATGCGCACGAACGGCGCGTCGCGGTAGAAGTCGCGGTACAGCTCGATGATCTCGCCCTTCGTTCCGTTGCCCGCGCTCTTGGCCAGAGGCGCGTAGCACGTGCTCAGGATGCCCCGCGTCATGGGGATGAGATGCGGCATGAAGGTGATACTGAGCGCCCGGCTCGGCGAGAGCCGCTCCAGCTCCTGCACGATCTCCGGGTAATGGCGGTGCCCGTCCACGGCGTACGCCCGCACGCTCTCGTTCACTTCCGAGAAGTGCGTCGTCAGACTCAACGACCGGCCCGCCCCCGACACCCCGGACTTGCCGTCGACGACGATGTCGCCAGCGATCAGGCCCTCCCGCACCGCCGGCGCGAGCGCCAGTACCGCCCCCGTCGGGTAGCAGCCGGGGTTGCCCACCAGCTTGGCGCCGGGAAGCTCGTCCTTGTGCAGCTCGGGCAGCCCGTAGACCGTCGAGTCGAGCAGCGGAGGGCTGGGGTGCTCGACCTGGTACCACTCGGTGTACTCCGCGGCGTCGTGGAGCCGGAAGTCGGCGCTCAGGTCGCACACCGGCGTCCCCGCCTCGATGTACCCCAGCAGCCGCGGCGCACTGTCCTTGTGGCCCAGCGCCGAGAAGACGAAGTCCACCTCGTCTTCGACCTCCTCGGTGATCGTCAGGTCCACCGTTGCCAGGTGGGGGAAGACCTCGCCCAGACGCTTCCCCGCCGCGCTCCGCCCCGTCACTGCCGCCAGTTCGACGGAGGGGTGGCGGCACAGGATGCGCGCCAACTCGACGCCCGCGTATCCGGTGACGTTGATGATGCCGACCCGCAACCGCTTATCCATTTGCTCGTCTCCGCTTCTTCGCCGGCGGCTTCAGCGCGCTCGCCGGGCACCGCTCCTCCAACACGCACGCCGCGCAACGGGGGCGCATCGCCTTGCAGACCACCCGCCCGTGCTGAATCGTGAGCATGTGAAAGGGCATCCGGTCGGCGGGCTCGATCCGCGCCTCGAGCGCGTCATGCGACTGGTCGGGATTGACCTTCTCGCCGAACAGGCCCAGCCGCTTGGCGACCCGGTAGACGTGCGTGTCCACCGGCAGCGCCGGCATGTCGAGCGCGAACATCAGGACGCAGCCTGCCGTCTTCGGCCCGACTCCGGGCAGCTCGCGGAGCCACGCCTTCGCCTCTTCCAACGGCATCTCTGCCAGGAACGCAAGGTCGTACTCCCCCGCCCGCGACTTCACCTCGCGCAGGATCGCCTGGATGCGGGGCGCTTTGACCCGCGCCAGCCCGCCCCCGCGAATCGCGTCGGCCACCGCCTCCGCGTCCGCCGCCGCCACCGCCTCCCACGACGAGAAGGCCGCGGTCAGGCTCTCGTAGGCGCGTATCGAGTTCGTGTCCGACGTGTGCTGCGACAGGATCGTGTAGACCAGCTCCGAGACGGGGTCGTAGCCGCGCGGCGGCTTCGGCGGGCCGTACTCCGGCTCCAGGCGGCCGAGTATCTCCCCGATCTCCCAAAGGGTCGGGGCCGACTTGGCCTTGGGGGTGCCGCGCTTCCGCGTCGTGGTGGTCATCGCCGCGCTCACTCCCGTTATTCTACCAGGGACGCAGCCGGCAGCCGCCGTCCGTAGGGGCTCTCCGCGCCCACGCGCCAAAGACGCTTTGTGCGATACTACCCCCCGCCGACGGACGTGCGTCCGTCGCGCTCGACCTCTCGATGAAAGGCGATCCTCCATGCGGGATATCGTTCGACAAGCGCTCCAGGGCCACGACGCCGAATACGTCGAGCTTCGGCTCGAAGACGCCGAGTCCACCCGCCTCCAATACCGCGGCAAGGACCTCGAAGAGGCCAACCGCACCCGGAGCAAGGGCGGCTGCGCCCGCGCCCTCGTCAATGGCGGCTGGGGCTTCGTCTCGTTCAACTCCTACGACGACCTTACGGAGAAAGTCCGGCTCGCCGTCCGGCAGGCCCGCATCGCCGGCAACGAGACCTCCGCCTTCGCCCCCGCGCCGCCCGTCGACGAGTCCGTCGCCCCGCGTTTGGTGAAAGACCCCCGCGCCGTCTCCCTCGCTGACAAGAAGACGCTGCTCGACGAGTACAACCAGATCATCTGGTCGACCTCCGGCGCCATCCATAGCTCGTCCATCTCCTACGGCGACGGCGTGCGCAACGTCGTCTTCGCCGGATCGAACGGCACGTATATCGAGCAGAGCAAGATCGACGTGACGCTCAACGTGCGGGCCATGGCCCGCGATGGCGGCGACGTGCAGCAGGCCGGCTTCAGCGTCGGCGGCAACGGCGACTACGCCGTCGTCGAGGGGCGGCACGACGAGGTGCGCGCCGAGGCCCAACGCGCCGTCGACTTCCTCTCCGCGCCCGCCGCCGAGGGCCGCGAGTACACCGTCGTCCTCGACCCGATACTCGCCGGCGTCTTCGTCCACGAAGCCTTCGGGCACCTCTCCGAGGCCGATCACGTCTACGAGAACAAGAACCTGCGCGACATCATGGTCTTGGGCAAACGCTTCGGCGGCAAGCACCTCAACATCGTCGACGGCGCCGCCGTCCCCGGCCTCCGGGGCAGCTTCAAGTACGACGACGAAGGCGTCGCCGCCGCCAAGACGGACCTGGTTCGCGAGGGCGTCCTCGTCGGCAGGCTCCACTCCCGCGAGACCGCGGCGCGCATGGGCGAGCAGCCCACCGGCAACGCCCGCGCCATCAGCTATCAGTTCCCCCCCATCGTCCGTATGACCAATACCTACATCGAGCCCCAGCAGACGACGTTCGACGAGATCGTCGCCGAGATCGACGACGGCGTCTACGCAAAGAACTGGTACGGCGGTATGACCAGCATGGAGATGTTCACTTTCTCCGCCGGCGAGGCCTACCGCATCCGCAACGGACGCGTCGAGGAGCTGCTGCGGCCCGTGGTGCTCTCCGGCAATCTGTTCGAGACGCTGGAGAACATCGATGCCATCGGCAACGACCTCGAAATGAACCAGGGCGGCGGCTGCGGCAAGGGCGGCCAGTCGCCCCTCGCCGTCTCCAACGGCAGCCCCCACATCCGCATTCGCAACTGCCTCGTCGGCGGCAAGTAGGCGGCCCCAACCATGCATACCGCGGTCCAAGAGGCCCTCGAAAAGGCCAAGCAGCGCGCCGATCAGGCGGAGGTCTACCGCGTCCAACGCCGCGAGACCCCGGTGAGCTTCGAGGCCAACCGCCTCAAGATGCTCGAGACCAAGGAGTCGTCGGGCATGGCCCTGCGCATCGTGCGCGACGGGCGTATCGGCTTCTCCGCGACCAACGACGCCGCCGATATCGACGGCCTCGTCGAGCGCGCCGTCGAGCTCGCCGACTTCGGCGCCGCCGCCAAGTTCGACCTCCCCGGACCGGAGATCTACGCCAGCGTCCCCGTCTACGATCCCAAGATCGAGGACGTCTCCATCGAGGAGATGGTGCGGACCGGCCAGACGATGATCGATGCCCTCCGCGAGCGGCACGACGATCTCGTCTGCGAGGCCGGCGTCACCCGCGCCGTGGGCGCCGTTGAAATCGCAAACTCCAACGGCGGAAGCGCCGCGTACGAGCGGTCCTCCTACGCGCTGGCCCTGCACGGGACGCTCGTCCGCGGCTCCGACATGCTCTTCGTCGGCGATTGGGCCTCCTCGACCTCGCCCGACATCGACCCCGCCGGCGTCATCGCCCGCGTGATCCAGCAGTTCGAGCGCGCCAAGGAGACGGCCCAAGCGCCCACGGGGAAGGGCAAGGTCATGTTCAGCCCGCGCAGCGTCGCGTCGGCCCTGCTGCAGCCGCTGATGACCGCCCTCAACGGCCGCACCGTCGTCCAAGGCGCCTCCCCCCTCGAAGGCAGGCTCGGCGAGCAGATGCTCGATCCCCGCTTCAGCCTGATCGACGACCCCACCGTACCCCTCCGTCCCGGCAGCGCCCCCGCCGACGATGAGGGCACGCCCACGCGCCGTACCGCCCTCATCGAAGGCGGCAAGCCCGCCGCCTTCCTCTTCGACCTCCAGACCGCGGGCCAGGCCGGCGCGGCCTCCACCGGCAGCGCCTCGCGCTCCTTGGGAAGCCTTCCCGCCCCCTCCTCCGGCGTGCTGTTCGTCGGCCCCGGCGGCGTCTCCACCGCCGACATGATCGCCTCCATCGACGACGGCGTCCTCGTCGAGCAGTTGCTCGGCGCGGGCCAGGGCAACGTGCTCGGCGGCGAGTTCGGCGGCAACGTCCTCCTCGGCTATCGCATCGTCAACGGCGAAATCGCCGGACGGGTGAAGGACACCATGATCTCCGGCAACGTCTACGAGGCCCTGAAGGAGATCGCGGCCCTCGGCGGCGAGCCGGAATGGGTCGGCGGCGCCCTCTCCACCCCGCCCATTTGCTGCGACGGCGTCACGGTATCCTCAAAGCAATAGACCCGCGGAGAGAGGAGACGCCTCTAGGCATGACTGTCGAAGACGCCCTCGCCGCCCTGCGAGACCCCGGCGCGCAGCTCACCCGCTCGGCCCTCGCCGAGCTCTCCGACCTCGCCGGCGACGACCTCGCCGCGTTCAAGCGCGCCTGGTCCGCGGCCGCCGACGAGGACCGCGTGACGGCGGTCGCCTACCTCACCGAGATGGCCGAGGACAACGTCGAGCTCGACTTCAATGCCCTCTTCCGCGTCGCCCTCGACGACGAGCACGACGGTGTCCGCCTCGGCGCCATCGCTGGGCTATGGGAGTGCGAGGAGCGCACGCTCACCGGCCCTCTTCTCCGCGCCCTCCGCGGCGACCCCTCCGAGACGGTCCGCGCCGCCGCCGCGCAGGCGTTGGGCCGCTTTGCGCTCATGGCCGAGATCGGCAAGCTCTCCGACCGCGAAGGCGGCCGGATCGGCGGCACGCTCATCGAAGCTATCGACGATGACGTCGAATCGGTCGAGGTGCGCCGCCGCGCCATCGAGGCGCTGGCCTCCATGCGCCACCCCCGCGTCCCCGGTCTCATCGAGGAGGCCTACGAGAGCGAGGACAACAAGGTCCAGGCAAGCGCCCTCTATGCGATGGGCCGCACCTGCGACATCGCGTGGATGCCCACCCTGATCGGCGAGCTGGAGAACGAAGACCCCGAGCTCCGCTACGAGGCCGCCGCCGCCCTCGGCGAAGTCGGCCACGACGACGCCGTCGAGTTCCTGCTCCCCCTCGTCGCCGACCCCGACCCCCAGGTCCAGGCGGCGGCGATCCAGAGCCTCGGCCGCATCGGCGGCGTCGCCGCGAAGAACGCCCTGCGGCGAGCGCACCGCGAGGCCGACGCCCGCCTCGGCGAGCTGATCGCGGGAGCCCTCGAAATCGCCGAATTCGACGAAGACCCTCTCAGCGCCGACCTCCTCAACCGCGACGCCCCCGCGTCGCAAAACTAACCCTCCCCCTGACTGAACTGGGGTGAGGCAATACCTTAACCTCCCCCGCAGGGGGGCACCTTAAGCCTCTCCCCCTCTGGGGGAGACTGAGAGAGGGCGCGCGCCGCAGGCGCGCGGGCGCCCAGAGGGCGCCACCCTTGCCGCCCGCGCGCCGCGCGGCGTATCATTGCCCAAATTTCGCTCCCCGTGCGGCCCGCCCGCGCGGACGGGGCGGCGCGGAAGGCCCCTTCGCCCATGACAGGCCTGCGCTACTCAGGTTGGGATGGCTCCCAGGAGCCGTTCGAGATCCAAGCCGACGAGGTGATGGACGAAATCTCGAACGATCTCTTTTCCGATAACAGCGTCATGCGCGCGCTCCAGCGTCTGATGCAGCGCGGCATGAACAACCGCTCCGGCGAGCGTACCCAGGGCATCAAAGAGATGCTCGAACGCCTCAAGCAGCGGCGCGACCAGTACCTCCAGCAGTACGACCTGAGCTCCACGATGAAGGACATCGAGGAGCGTCTGCGGGACATCGTCGACACCGAGCGCCAGGGCATCGACAAGCGCCTCGACGAGGCCCGCCAACAGGCCGAGGCCGACCCTTCAAACCAAGACTTGCTCGACATGATGCAGTCGCTGGCCAACAAGCGGCTGGAGTCGCTCGATAATCTCCCCGAATCGCCGGCCGGCAAGATCAAGGAGCTCGGCGAGTACGACTTCATGGACCCCGAGGCGCGCCGCAAGTACGAAGAGTTGATGGACGAGCTGAAGAAGCAGGCCATGCAGCAGTACTTCCAAGACATGCAGCAATCCATGCAGAGCATGACGCCCGAGCAGATGGCGGGTATGCGTCAGATGATGCGCGATCTGAACCAGATGATGCAGCAGCACATGCAGGGCGGCGTGCCGCAAGAGCAGTTCGACCGGTTCATGCAACAGTACGGCTCGGCGTTCGGCGACGACCCGCCTCGCGACATGGACGAGCTCCTCGACCGGCTCCAAGACCGCATGGCGCAGGCCGAGTCCCTGCTCAACAGCATGGACTCGGAGACCCGCCAGCAGTTCCAAGAGATGATGGAGGGCCTCTTCGACGAAGAGATGCAGATGGAGCTCGCCCAGCTCGCCTCGATGATGGACCGCCTCGCGCCCCCCGACGAGCTCAGCCAGCGCTACCGCTTCTCCGGCGAAGGGGAAATCTCGCTGGAGGAGGCCATGAAGCTCATGGACCAGCTCCAGGAGATGGACACCCTCGAAAACCAGCTCGACACCGTCCGTGGCCCCGGCGACCTCGACCGCGTCGACGAGGAGAAGCTCGCCGAGTTGCTCGGCGAAGAAGCCCGCCGCTCCTGGGAAGAACTCAAGGAGATGATGCGCCGCCTCGAGGAGGCGGGCTACGTCCGCCGCAAGGGCGACAAGCTAGAGCTAACCCCCCGCGGCGTCCGCAAGATCGGCGACAAGGCGATCCGCGACATCTTCGCCCAGCTGCGCAAGGACCGCACCGGCGCGCACGAGATCCGCTACCGGGGCGTCGGCGGCGAGCACAACGGCGAGACCAAGCCCTGGGAGTTCGGCGACGAGTTCGCGGTCGACCTCCAGAAGTCGCTCCTCAACACCGTGCGCCGTGAAGGGTCTGGAACGCCGCTGCGCATGAACGTCAACGACTTCGAGGTCCAGCGCGTCGATCACACCACCCAGGCCGCCACCTGTCTCCTCATCGACCGCAGCCGCTCGATGGGCTACTACGGCAACTTCACCGCCGCCAAGAAAGTCGCCATTGCCCTCCACACCCTGATCCGCAGCAAGTTCCCCCGCGACGCCCTCTACGTCATCGGCTTTTCCGACCTCGCCCATCAGTTCAACGACGACGACATGGCGGAGCTGAGTTGGGACACCGGCATATCCGGCACCAACATGCACCACGCCCTCATGCTGTCGCGCAAGCTGCTCTCCAAGCACAAGGGCGGGACGCGGCAGGTCATCATGGTCACCGACGGCGAGCCCACCGCCCACCTCGATCACGGCGTGCCGCTCTTCAGCTATCCCCCCTCGCCCATGACGATCCGCGAGACGCTGAAGGAAGTCCGCCGCTGCACCCAAGAAGGCATCACGATCAACACCTTCATGCTGGAGAACAGCTATCCCCTCCTCGATTTCGTCAACATGCTCACCCGCATCAACCGCGGGCGGGCCTTCTATGCCTCGCCCGACAAGCTCGGCGAGTACGTCCTCGTCGACTTCATGAACAACAAGCGCCGCCACGTGGCATAGCGCGCCCCCATCGGGCACGGGACACAGGAGCGCTCCATGACTTCCAAGAAGATCATCTCCGCCGACTCGCACGTGATCGAGCCGCCCAACCTCTGGCTCGACTACATCGAGCCCGAGTTCAAGAGCCGTGCGCCCCACTGCGAGCGCGAGAACGACAAGGACGTGTTCAAGTGCGACGGCGGCGTGAGCCTTATCCAAGTCGGCGCGGTCTCCGCCGCCGGCCGGCCCGTCGATGAGGTCTCCAACCTCGGCAACTACGAGTCCGACGCCCCCAGGGGCGCCTACGATTCCAGCGCCCGCGTCGGCGAGATCGCAACCGACGGCGTCGAGGCCGAGGTGCTCTACCCCTCCATCGCCCTCCGCATGTTCGCCATCGCCGACGTCCCCTACCAGCTCGCCTGCTTCCGCGCCTACAACTCGTGGATGGCCGACTTTGTGAAGCCCTACCCCGACACGTTCAAGGGCATCGGTCTCGTCCCCATCGACGACATCGAGGCCGCGGTCGGCGAGCTGCACCGTTGCAAGGAGATCGGGCTCGCCGGCGTCTCCGTCGCCGTCAGCACCGATCCCGAGACAACCTACGACAAGCCGCACTTCGACCCGCTATGGGCCGCCGCCGAGGCCGCGGGCATGCCCATCAGCCTCCACATCCTCACCGAGCGCCGCCGCGCCGCCCAGACGACCGACAGCGTCGCCAGGCTCGCCAACGGTGCCACCGAGAGTTTCGCTATCCAGGACGCCCTCGCCCGCATGATCTTCGGCGCCGTCTTCCACCGCTACCCCGGCCTGCGCATCGTCTCCGCCGAGAACGACATCGGCTGGGCCGCCTACTTCACCGAGCGCATCGACTACCTCTTCGACCGCCGCCGCCCCTTCCACACCTTCGTCATCCCCAGGGACACCCTCCCCAGCGAGTACATGAAGCGCAACGCCTACCTCACCTTCATGCGCGACCGCTCCGGCATCCTGTCGCGGGCCATCACCGGCGTCGACAACCTGATGTGGTCCACCGATTACCCCCATCTCGACAGCACCTGGCCCAAGTCGCGCCAGATGATTGACCGGCTCGTCGGCGACATCCCCGAAGACGAGGCCCACAAGATCATCGCCGGCAACGCCGCCCGGCTCTACGACTTCAACTAGCCCGTAGGGGCCGGCCCCTGGAGACGAACGATGAAGGCCTCGCGCAACCGCCGCATTAACGCATTGCCGCACGAGGTCTGGGACCTGATCTCCACGATAGAGGGGCTGTCCTCCTGGTACCCCGGCGTCGTCTCCGCCGAGTACGCCGGCGGCCCCGAGAGCGGCGCCGGGCGGCGTCACCGCATGGAGCGGATGCTCTACATGCACGACCTCCAAGTCGAGCAAGAGATCGTCGAATGGGAGCCCGGGCACCGGATCACCCTGGCCCACCGCCGCGAGACCATCGACGGCTCGGAGGTCGTCGGCGTCCGCGACTTCACCACCACCGTCGAGGTCCAACCCGCCGGCGAAGACGGAGCGCGCGTCACCGTCGAGTACCGCTGGACCGCCCGCTTCGGCATCCCCTGGCTGCAGAGCTTCTTCCTCGGGGGCCGCGTCATGGGCCGCGAGCTCCTCGAAATGCTCGAAAAGATCAACGTCCACGTCACCGGCAAACTCTAACCCCGTTCCCTCTCTCGGAAGGGGAGCACCCCAAACCTCTCTGCTTGACTGAGCGAGGGGGGCGACTGAGAGAGGGCAGGGGTGGGGCATCCACCTCAACCTCTCCCCGAAGGGGCTCCCCGCGTTGCAGCCCGCCTCTCCTTCGTCTAGCATGACCCCGACCCTGAACCGACGACGGGAGCGGTCGATGAGCGGCATCCTCCTCGTGCTGAGCCGGTGCGACGACCCCGAGCGGGAGGCCGAGTGGCGCGCTTGGTACGACGGCGTCCACATCCCCCACGTCCTCGAAAACGGCACCCCGGGCCTCGACGCCGCCCGCCGCTACGAGAACTCCAAGGCCGGCCCCGAAGACGTGCGCTCCGCCGCCATCTACGACTTGTCCCTCGACCCCGTCGAGGTCTTCGACGGCATGCGGCGCCGCATGACCGAGCGCCGCGAGGAAGGCTCCACCTACACCACCGACTGCCTCGACGTCGTCATGAAGCAGACCTACCGCAAGCGGTCGAGGATCGAAGCGCCCGCCGAATGACGCGGCGCGAAGCCCCGACCGCCTAGGACACCCTGAAGGAGGCGCTATGGAAGGCAGACGGCCCAACGGCCTCGCGGTCGTACTCGTGAACTGCAAGGACCCCGCCCAGGAGGCCGACTTCGACCGGTGGTACAACGAGGTCCACCTGGCCGATGTCTGCGACCCTGGCGTCTTCCCCCGCGCCACCCGCTATCAGAACCCCAACGCCGCGGGCGGTGACGAGCAGCCCAGGCATCTCGCCCTCTACGAGACCGACCGCGACGACCCCGGCGCCGCGTGGATCGAAAACCGCGATCACACCGCCTCGCTGCGTCCTCAGGGCCGTATCCACAGCGGGCTCCAGGCGTCCTACGTCGGCGTCTTCAAGCGCATGGGCTCGCCGCCTTCGTCTGATAGGCCCGTCACCGGCGCCCTCATCGTGCTCGTCGATTGCGGCGACCCCGCCCGCGAGGCCGAGTTCAACGCCTGGTACGACGACGTACACGTCCCCGACATCCTCTCCACAGGCGCCTACTACTCGGCGGTGCGCTACGAGAACACCGACACCGGGTCCGGCGGCCCACGCTACCTCGCCGTCTACGAGACGGACGCCGCCGACCCCATCGGCCAACTCGCCGTGCTCCAGGCCAAGCTGGCGGAGATGAACGCCTATCGCATCGATTGCCTCCAGCGCAGGCTCCTCGCCGCCTACGCCATGACCTACTCGACGGTATCGGGCGCCGTCCCGGCCGGGGCATAGAGGGACCGGCATGACGGCGCGCGTTCCCACCGGCATCCTCGTAGCCATCACCGACAACGATGGCCCCATGACCCACGAGGAGTTCGACCGCTGGTACGACGAGGTCCACGTCCCCGACGTCCTCCAAACGGGCTGCTACTACGCGGCCACCCGCTACGAGTCCACCGGCGAGGGCGAGGGCCGCTATCTTGCGGTCTACGAGACCGACTGGCCCGACCCCATCGCGGCATTCGAGGAGCTGCCCCGCCGGGTCGGCCACATGCGACGCTACGACGGCCTTGTCATGCGCCACGTGGCCGCCTACGCTGCCGTCGGCCCCGAACGCCGCGCCGCTGCGCCCGCCAAGGACGCCGCCACGGCCACCTAACCGCGTCCGATCACGGAGGAGCCCGATGGACCCCAAGCGCATGAAGAGCGTCATCGTCGCCATGACGACGACGACGAGCCCGGAGGCCGACGCCGCCTTCAACCAGTGGATGGACGGCATCCACGGCCCCGACCTGACGGAGACCCCCGGCCTCTATGCCTGGACCCGGTACGAAAACGTCGACCCTGCCGCCAAGCCCAAGTACCTCCACGTCTACGAGCTCGACCGCGACGACGCCGGCGCCGCCTTCGACGACCTGATGGCTGTCGCCACGAAGAAGCGCGGCGAGGGCCGGGGCATGCCCGAAGGGATAGCCGAGGCCCTCCACCTCGGCGGCCACGGCCTGGTCTTCAGCCTCGGCGAGCAGACCTCGATCGAAGTCGAAGGGATGCAGGTCATGCTCGCGGGGATACCCGACGAGCATGACGACTGGTACAACGGCTGGTACAACGAGCACCACCTGCCCGCCATCCTCGAGGCGCCCGGCTTCACCAACGGCTACCGCTTCAAGCACGCCAAGTCCATGTACACCCCGGCTAACTACTTCCACGCCTTCCTCTTCGACACCAAGGACTACGCCGCGCTCAGCGCCGGCCTCAAGCAGACGATGGCCTCCAAGGACCCCTACGTCGCCACCAGCCAGGGCAGGGCCACCGTCATCATGGCCGGCGTCTTCAAGCGAAAAGGCCCCCGCCGCCTCGCTCCCTAGCCCCAAACTCGTCCCATGGATTTCCACTTCACCCCAGAGCAAGAGGCCTACGCCGAAGACCTGCGCGCCTTTTTCGAGGAGAAGATGAGCGCTGAGGGCGTCAAGGAACAGCGCGACCTCACCCAGATGTACCGCTGGAGCATCCCCTTCGAGCGGAAGATGCGCCGCGAGACCGGCGAGGCCGGACACCTCGGCGTCGCCTGGCCCGAGAAGTACGGCGGGCGCGGCAAGGACATGGTCCATCAGGCCATCCTCGGCTACGAGGCCGCCTACGCCGACGCTCCCGCCTTCGACATGGGCGTCTCCTTCGTCGCCGCGCCGCTCATGCTCTTCGGCTCCGAGGAGCAGAAGGCCTTCCACCTGCCCAAGATTCTCAGCGGCGAGGCCCGCTACTGCCTCGGCTACTCCGAACCCGGCGCCGGCAGCGACCTCGCCTCCCTCCAGACCTCCGCCGTGCAGGACGGCGACGAGTTCGTCATCAACGGCCAGAAGATCTTCACCACCCAGGGCCACGACGCCGACTACTGCTGGCTCGCCGCCCGCACCGACCCCGAGGCCCCCAAGCACAAGGGCGTCAGCGTCATCCTTATGGACATGAAGAGCCCCGGCGTCACCGTTCGCCCCCTGTGGACGATGGCGAAGTGGCGACATAACGAGGTCTTCTTCGACAACGTCCGCGTCCCCAAGACCGACCTCGTCGGCGAGCTCCACCGCGGCTGGTACCAGGTCGCCGCCGCGCTCGATGTCGAGCGCTCCAGCTTCCCCGCCTACGGCGAGGCGCGGCGCTGGGTCGAGGCGCTCGTCAAGTACTGCAAGACGCACTGGCGCGACGGCAAGCGGCTCAGCCAAGACCCCATCATTCGCCAGAAGCTCGCGCGGCTCGCCTCGGAGGTCGCCGCGGGCTACCGCCTCTCGATGCGGGTGGCGTGGCTCCAGAGCCGGGGCGACGCGCCCAACTACGAAGCCTCCGTCACCAAGGTCTACGGCTCCGAGCTCCGCAAGCGCATCGCCAACACCGGCTACCAGATACTGGGGCACTACGGCAACCTCGACGAGGGCTCGCCCCACGCCCAGGCGGACGGCGTCTTCTTCTTCCAGGCGCTGACCTACTTCACCGGTACCATCGGCGCCGGCGCGAACGAAATTCAGCGGAACATCATCGCTCAGCGCGGCCTGGGAATGCCCCGCTAGCGGCCCCGAGAGAGGAGCGGCTGCGATGCAGCGAGACCCCGTTTCCGGCGAAACGCTGAGTGGCCAGGAGGTCGCCGAGGTTGATCGCGGCGAGTCGCGCTACGCCACCAAGTTCCTCTATGACGGACGGTGGTACTACTTCACCGGCATCCTCAACCGCACCCGGTTCATCGGCAGCCCCGCCGCCTACGCCGGTTCCGCCGAAGAAGACCGCTAGCCCCAACGGCCCAAGGAGCGAAGCATGGACCTGGGATTCAGCGAGGCGCAGGAAGCCTTCCGCGAGGAGCTGCAGGCCTTCATGGTCGCCGAGTGCGACCGCAGGCTCGTCCGCGACCTCGAAGAGAGCGACCTCGGCTACTCCCCTGACATGTGGCGCGCCATGGCCGGCCGGGGCTGGCTCGGGCTCATCTTCCCCGAGGCGTACGGCGGCGGCGGGCGCTCTTGGACCGACCTCGTCGTCCTCATGGAGGAAATCGGGCGCCAGCCCTGCCCCGTTCCCTACCAGACGGGCGTCCTGCAGAGCGGCCTGGCCCTTCTTGAATTGGGAACGGAGGCGCAGAAGGCCGAGCACCTCCCCCGCATCCTCGATGGCGGCCTACAGTTCCGCTTCTGCCTCACCGAGCCCAGCGCCTCCTACGACGCCGGTGGCGTGGAGGTCCGTGCCCTCCCCCGCGGCGAAGACTGGTCACTCAACGGCACCAAGCTCTTCATCCAGTACGGCGCATCCGCCGACTATTATCTCGTCGCCGCCAGGACCCGCGACTCCGAAGACCCCGCCGACGGCGTCTCGCTCTTCCTCGTCGACGCCGCCTCGCCCGGCATCGGCATCACGCCGCTTGTCACCATGGCCGAAGACAAGCAGACCGAGATCGTCTTCAACCAGACGATGGTCCCCGGGGCGCGGCTCGTCGGCCCCCTCCACGGCGCCTGGCCCGCCATTCGGAAAGTCCTCGACCTCTCGACGGTCGCCCTCTGCGCCGAAATGTCCGGCGGCATGCAGGCCGCCCTCGACTACGCCGTCGAGTACTCCAAGATACGCATTCAGTTCGGCCGGCCCATCGGCAGCTTCCAGGCCATCCAGCACCACGCCGCCAACATGCTCATCGAGATGGACGCCGCCCGCTACAGCGCCTACGAGGCCGCCTGGCGCGTCGGCGAGGGCCTTCCCTACGAAATGGAAACCTCAATGGCCAAGGCGCTCTGCACCGAGGCCTACCAGAATGTCACCGCCACCGGCCACCAGATCCTTGGCGGCGTCGGCTTCTACAAAGAGCTCGACATGCAGCTCTGGTACCGCCGCGCCAAGTCCGCCGAAGCCTTCTTCGGCGACGCCGAATACCACCGCGAGCGCATAGCCCAGCTCATGGGCCTCTAGGCCCTTATCCCTCCCTCATCCGTCATTCCGCACACGCGGGAATCCATCCTCTCCGGCCTTCCCCCTCTGGGGAAAACTGAAAGAAGGCACGTGCCCGCGGGGCACGCCGGCCGGGAGGAGCCGGGCGGTCTTCCTCTTCTCCCCACGGGAGACCTTTGCACAACCCCGCCAATGGTGGAAGAATGGGTGGAGCGCGGTACGACAACGCCCTTGACGCCGGAAGCGCCGGTTACGCAAACGTCTCCCCCGGGATCCCCATAGAACGAGCTAGCACATATAGACATGCCGATACCACTAGAGGTTGTTATAGAGCGCACCCCTCTTTCCCAGCAGGCTGACCGTCGCCGTCTGAGAGCTTGGAAGCGGGTGGTGCAGAATGTTGTAGGAGAGGGGTGGGACGCTGAACCGCCCTTCGCCGGAGAGGTCATGGTGGGAATCACCTACTACTTCAAAGGAGAGTCTCTGGACGTCGACAACATGCCGAAGCCAATCCTGGACGCACTGAAGGGGCTGGTCTATGCCGACGATGACCAGATAACCGACCTGGTCTGCCGCAAGAGAGACCGGGACAGAGACCTGCAATTCGAGAACCCGTCACCCGTTCTGTTGGAAACGCTTGGACGATCCGAGCAGTTTCTCCACCTCACCGTGACCGAAGCACTGAGCCTGGAGGTGCCGTCTTGGTAAGAGATGCAACCGATACCGAATACCTCCTCACGCGCAAGACCGCAGAAGAGTACCGAAGCAAGGGCTACGAGGTCCTGTTGGAAGCGCCCCTGGACTTCATGCCGGGCTTCAGAGCCGATCTGCTTGTTCGGAAGGGCGATGAGACAAGGGTCGTAGAAGTAAAGTCCAGACCGTCGCTGGCCGCCGACCCCAAGATAGGCGAATTGGCGCGACTCATCGAATCGATGCCAGGATGGACCTTCGAGTTGGTCCTGGTGGGTGAACCGGAAAAGGTGGACTCGCCCGAAGGCGCACGCTCATTTGAGATCGACGGGATTCTGCAAAGGATCGAAGAAGCCGAGAGGTCTCTCCAGGCGGAATTGCCGGAGGCGGCCTTCCTGCTCGCATGGTCGGCTTCTGAAGCCGTCATCAGGGAACTGCTTACGGCGCAGGGGGTATCTAGCAAGAGCATCACCTCGCCCGGTTACGTCCTCGACCAGGGGATCTACCACGGGGTCATCTCCAGGAACGACTACAACGCTCTGACCCGTATGCGAAAGTACAGAAACGCCATCGTCCATGGCTTCGGCACAGACGACTTCAACGGTGAACTGGTAACGGAGCTCATTGCCACCATAAGACGCATCATGACGACTCCAACCCTTCACGACGGTTCCAACGGTCCGACGCCTCCCTAAAGTCTGCCCTCGCTGCACCGAGGCCTACCAGAACGTCACCGCCACCGGCCACCAGATCCTCGGCGGCGTCGGCTTCTACAAAGAGCTCGATATGCAGCTCTGGTACCGCCGCGCCAAGTCCGCCGAAGCCTTCTTCGGCGACGCCGAATACCACCACGAACGCATAGCCCAGCTCATGGGCCTATAATTCTTACGGTGCAGCGGGCGCCGGATCCCGTCCAGAGGGGGCGGAGCCACCAGCGGGGAGGTTAGACCATGGCGACGAGAGAACTGCGCAACCGTGTTGACGCCCAGTGGGGCCAGCAAGCTTCTTTGTGGGGTCAGGAAAACCACGACCGCGAGCGCAAGCTGATTTACGACTATCTGGACCAAGATGAAAACATCATGGGGCTGGTGGGCTGCACCTGGGGCCCCGCTTCGGCATTCGAAGAGGACGCCGGATTTGTGGTGCGGCAGCAACGGTTCAAGGGCGCCGCCGTAGCCACCGACCTCAGCGTCTACTTGGTCGCCCACAAGGGTTTCAGCAAACTCGTGACTCAGATGCCATTGCCTAGTATCACGGCAGTGGAACACGCCGGCGGAATAGTGACCGTGGCGGGCGACGCTATCCATAGTGGGGTCGGGATGGGACAAGACGACCCTTTCGAAATCCGGGATGTTCACGGTGAAATCCTTGGCTGGGGCGCCCGCTTCGCCGAATTGGTGCAGCGGCTCCAAACCGCGCCTCCCTCAGCCGTCACTCCGCCCTCCGCCGATCAATACCTGGGAATGAGCAAAGCCGAACGCATCGACGCTCAGTGGCAGGACCGTTCGCCAATGCCCGATCTCAAAAAGTACGACAGTGCACGCAAGGAGCTCCACGATATCCTTGATGACGACGAGGAGATTGAGTACTGGCTGGCCGGCCGCTGGGGTTTGCCCGACGACTTCCGGGTCTCCCTCATGGGTGGCCTCATGGGTGGCCCTGGGAGGCAGAACACAGGGCACGAGGGTATCGCCGTCGCTACCGACCGCCGCGTCCTTCTGTTGGGGAGTGGTCTGCTTGGCTCCAAGGAGGTAGAACTGCCCTACGACCGCATCGATGACGTGGGGTACAACGACGGGATGATCTCCTCCGGCGTCGAGTTCCGGGGCAGTACAATCGAACCCTACAGTTTCTACTTCGACCATAACAACAAGGCCGGCGTCAAAGGCCAGGCCCGGCGTCTTCTCGATTGCGTCCAGCAGCGTCTGGCCGCGCCACCCGCCGCCGACGCTGATTAGCCCCCCGTCCGGCCCGCGCCGACGCTCCCTCCGACCTTTCCCCCTCTGGGGGAAACTCAAAGAGGGCGCGCGCCGCAGGCGCGCGGGGAGGGGCGAGGGGTCTTACTTCCTCTCCCAACGGGAGAGGACTGAGGTGAGGGGCCCCGCCACAGCCACCACGGGCCATCGAAGCCCACCAACCCCACCATCCGTCATTCCCGCGAAAGCGGGAATCCATCCCCTCCCCGTAGGGGCGCCCCTCGTGGGCGCCCGTTCCCGCAGGGCGCGTTTTACCCGCCCTCCTCCATCTCCCGGGTGAAGAACGACGCCGAGCTCGGGTCGGGGTCGTCCCCCTGCGGCATCGAGAAGGGGAACTTCGACGTCGCGCCGCCGTCGACGACCAGCGTATGCCCCGAAACCCCGCTCGAAAGGTCCGATAGCAGGAAGAGCAGCCCCGACGCGATCTCGGTGGGGTCGAGCGCGCGGCGGATCGGCGTCGTGGCCGCCGCCTGCTTGTTGCGCGCCTCCTCCGTCGTCGCCGCCATCGTGCGCGGCGTGATCACCGACCCCGGCGCAAGGTTGTTCACCCGGATCCCGTAGCCGCCGAACTCGACCGCCATCGTCCGCGACAGCGCCATGACCCCGGCCTTGGCCGCGCCATAGGCTCCGTGCAGCGGCGCGCCGCCCCAACCGCTCACCGACGACAGGCTCGCGATGCTCCCCGCGATCCCCTTCCGCCGCATGTGATTCGCGACCGCCTGAATGATGAGGAACTGGTACTTCAGGTTGCGGCTGAACACGGCGTCCCATTCCGCCTCGCCGTAGTTGAACAGGTCGTTCCACTCCGAGGCGCTCGTCATGCCGCCGATGATGTTCGCCAGACAGTGGATCTCGCCGAACGCGCGCTCCGCCTCGGCCACGACCTGGTCCGCGCCGGCTTTCGTCTCGACGTTTGCCACGACCCCGTGCGCTTGGACGCCGAGCTCCCGCACCTGCGCCACGGTCTCCTCCACCCGAGCGCCGTCGATGTCCACCGCCACGATGTTCGCCCCCGCCTCCGCCAGTGTCTTCGACGTCGCCGTGCCGATGCCGCCCCCGCCCGCGCCGCACACGATCGCGTTCTTGCCGTCCAGCCGTATCCGTTCCACTACCATGCCGGGCCTCCCTCTTGTGGGCGCCCGCATTATGCCATTGCTATAATCGCGGCGCAGCCGCCCCATACCGGCTAAAAGCGAGGCAGCCGATGGACAAGGTGAACGTACTGATAGCCCACTACTTCGGACGTCCTGCCGACGCCGGCGCCATCGCCGCCGTCGACCCCCGCGTCGAGGTCGCCTACGCCCCCTACGTCGATGCCCGCGCCCGCGAGATGATGCGCTCCTACCAGGCCGGCGGCACCATGACGTTCGAGGGCGACCCCGGCGAGTTCGATCGCCGCATCGGCGAAGCCGAGGTCATCTTGGGCGCCGGCCTCCCCAGGAACCTGCTGGAGCTGGCCCCCAACCTGAAGTGGGTCCAGGCCTACGGCGCCGGCGTCGACTATCTCGCGGGGACCGGCCTGCTCGAACACGGCGTCGCCCTCACCTCCTCCAGCGGCATCAACGGCCCGCCCATCGCCGAGTCCTGCCTCATGTTCATGATCATGAACGAGAAGAGTATGGTGAAACGCGTCGAGGCCCAGTCCCGCCGCGAGTGGACGCGCTACGCCAACGGCCAGCTCACCGGCAAGACCGTCGGCATCGTCGGCCCCGGCAGCATCGGCGGCGGCGTCGCCAAACGCGCCGCCGCCTGCGACATGCGCGTCCTCGCCGCGCGCCGTACCTACGTCCCCGGCCAGGCCGTTCCCAACGTCGACGAGGTCTTCCCCTCCGACCGCCTCAACGACATGCTCGCCGAGTGCGACTACGTCGTCGTCGCCGTCAGCCTCACCGACGAGACCCGCGGCATGATCGGCAAGGCCCAGTTCGACGCCATGAAGCCGGGCGCCTTCTTCATCAACGTCTCGCGCGGTGCGGTCGTCGACGAGGCGCCGCTCCTCGACGCCCTGAAGAGCGGCCGCCTCGGCGGCGCGGCCCTCGACGTCTTCGCCCAAGAGCCCCTGCCATCCGACAGCGAGTTCTGGGGCCTCCCCAACGTGATCGTGACTCCCCACAACACCGGCGGCCTCAAGGACCACGCCGACCGCGCCACCCAATTCTTCTGCGAGAACCTACGCCGCTACCTCGACGGCCACCCCCTCGAAAACCAAGTCGACCCCGTCAAGGGCTACTAGCCAACGACGGCCCTCCCCACCGACGGCACCCTAAGTTCCACCACCGTCCGCCCCAGTCGGTAGAGCCCCACTTCCGCCAGAAAGGCAGGGAACTATGGTGTCAGACTCCATATTCCGGGTGAACCAACTCGTCGTTGAGGGCAAGGATGCTGACGACTTGACCCCGATCACATTCGCCAACCTAGGCTTCTTACGAGAACGGGACCTCCGCCCTTGGATTGAGAACGAGCGCGAGTTTCTTGGCGAGGATCTGCTCGTCGTCCGGCGCGCCCATACCATCGTGAGGAGGAACAGGCTCCGCCTCGATATTCTGGCTGTGGACCGTGACGGCGCCCTCGTGGTGATCGAGGTGAAGCTCAGGGACTCCGATGACGATCGCTACTGGAACGTGTTTCTCCACGCCGCGGCCTGCGGCCAGCGCACCGCCGCCGACATCATCGCGCTCTACGCCGCGTTCAAGGGAATCGACCGGGAGGAAGCCGCCGCCTGCCTGCAAAAGTACACCGGCTCAATAGACGAGAAAGACCTCAAGAAGAAGCTCAATCGCCGCCAAAGAGTCGTCCTGGTCTCGCGGTCCTTCCGCAAGCAGGTCACCACAGCAGCCCTTTGGTTGAAGGAACAGGGGATCGATGTCTCCTGCATTCGCCTGACTCCATATCTGGATGAGCAAACGGGTGCCTGCTACATGAACAGGACGGAGCTCTCCCCGGACTCCGAGAACCTGTTGGTCGATCTCGCACCGACCGCCGGGGAGCGGGAAAGGAACGCCGCCCGGCTCGAACGTCAACGCGGACAGATCGACGAGTTCTGGAGATTGTTCGTTACCAAGGTCAAAGACCGGCTTGAACCAGACATCGCGCCTTCCGAGCCGGAGGACATAACCTGGAAGGGGAGCGATGCCCGCTGGTTTAGACTCCAGTACCCGGACAGCCCCTGGAATGCGTACATCTTTGTGAGGGTGGGGAAGGCGGAAGAGCGGTTTCGCATTACGGCCTTATTGCAGTGGCACGAGCCCAGCGCGCGTGGCGCGGGAATGAGCAAGCCCGCCATCGACAAGCTTCGAAGGCTGACCGCTCTGTTCGCCGAGAAGCCTGGATGGAACGCCCGCATGGGGCTCTTCGGCTACTACGAGGCAGGCAAGACCATCGAAGTAACGCTCGACGAGGGCGCTGAGCGCGCTGCCGAGACGGTGTCCGAGGTCGTAGGCAAGCTGTACCCACGGATGGAACGTCTGCTGAGTAAGAGGGGGTCGTGATGACGAGCCGCATGTTTCGGGTGCTTCGTGATAAGAGAAGAGTTAGGCCTGAGGACAAGAGCGTTTCGGAATTAACGGAGATCACGTTTAAAGAGCATAAGTTTTACGAAGTAACAGACCTGCACCCCTGGCTAGCATACGAACCCAAATTGCTCGGTGAGAACTTGCTCGTCGTGGCGTCTACTCCCCATGAGCACAACCCCGTGCCCGGCGGTGAGCTTTCTACGGATATCTTGGCCGTGGACCGCGACGGAGCGCTCGTCGTGGTCGAGGTGAAGCTCGACTGGTCCGGCGGCGCTGTCTACTGGCAGGCGGCACGCTATGCCGCTGCCTACTGGAAGTACAGCGCCGACCAGATCATCGACATCTACACTGAGTTCAACCTGTATAGCGAGTTCAACAAAGTTGACCGGGCGGAAGCGATTCAACGTCTGAAGGAACACACAGGTGCGAATGATGAGGAAGAGCTCAAGGAAAAGCTCAACCACCGCCAGAAGATCGTCTTGGTAGCGAGGAGTTTTGAGAAGGAAGACACGGAATCGGCGCGCTGGCTGAAGAACCATGGGATCGACATATCCTTCCTCAAACTGACTCCGTACCTGGACGAAAAGACGGAGGAGTACTACGTAAGCGGCGCAGAGTACGTTAGGAATCCTGAGACAGAGAAGTTGACGGTCGATCTACTCCAACCGCGAAGGGAGCGGCTGGTCATCACCGACGTGGACGACTCTAGCTGGGTCACTAGGTTTGCGCGCTCGGTCGCTGGCAAGGTGAAAGAACAACTCGACCAAGAGTTGTGGCACCCCGAGACGAGCAAATCGGCCCGAAAGCAGGGCGACTTTCGTTGGTTCGGCGTTTGGCGGACGGAAAGCCCTTGGTACGGCTTCTACATCTTTGTGAGACCGCCTGAAGACGACCGTGACCTGTCTGATTTGATGCGCGTCACGCTCTTGTTCCAGTTCTCCGGAGCACTCGCCAAACAGGAGAGAATTTCTGGGACAGCCATCGAGGAACTTCGTGGAGTGACCGCCGAGTCTGCGGCGCAGCCGGATTGGGGCGGCCGCACAATGGCGGGTTACTACGAAGCCGGCAAGACCGTGCACGTGGCCCTCGACGAACCCGGCGCCGAGCTAGCCGCCCAGACGCTCGCCGAGGTAATCCAGGAAATGTACCCGCGCATCAAGCGGGTGCTGGACAAGCACGCCTCTGTCAGCGAAACCTAGCGCTCATCCCCAGGAGCGGGACTTCCTACTCCTCCGGGTCGTGGCTCTGGTACGCCGGATTGGCCGGATAGTCCTCCGGCTTTCCCGTGTCGCCGGTTTGGATGACGAAGTCCCGCCGGTCTCGGTAGAGCCGGGCGCGGTTCAGGACATAGTCGACTCCAGGCTGTAGATCGTCCCAGTGCGTCATCAGCCAGTACTTGTAGTCCTCGATGAACAGGTAGGTGTTGTTCATGCGAAAGAAGCGGCAGGCTACGCCCTCCCCGGCCCGGAACCGGTCGCAGACGGCTTCCAGCAGCTCCTGCTGCTGGTCCTTCTCGCTGAGCACGTACTCGTGGGGCCACGTGTCTCGGAAGGTGACCGCCTCCCGCCAAGGAGCACGGTCGATCAGCTCCTTCAGTGTCGGCGCCATGCTCTCTACTCCGGAATCGATAGCTAAGGTGTCAATCTGATTCCAAGCGGCTGGCTGAAAGAAGAGCGATGTCCGCGCCCCTTCCCGCCGACCCGCCAGCGCCCTAGACGCGCGCCCGGCCGTCCCCGCGCGCGGCGGCGAGCTCCTGGAGCAGCAGCAGGCCCTTCTTCGTGTCCGACGCAACGCGCGCCTTGTCGGAGTGGTCGATGCGGTACTTGAAGAGCCAGTAGGTGAACTCGTTGAGCTCCGCGATGGTCATCGAGTCGGGGACGGGGACCTCGCGCGACTCGGCGTACGCCCGCAAGAGGTCGTGCCGGGGCTTGCCGTAGATGCGCTGGTGAGCCAGGTCGTCGAGCTTCGAATCGTCCGTCTTCCCCATGCCGTAGCGCGACTTGCGGATCTCGCGCTCGACGGCGAGTAGGATCGCCTCCTCGACGCGCACGCCGTACCAGAAGTTTGTCGCCGCGCTGTGCTTCACCGCGCCGAAGGCTGTCCGCAAGTCCTCGTCGCTGACGGGGCGCGGCGTCTCGCCCTGAAAGAGGAAGCGGTCGCGCTCCGCCGGCGGCAGACAGTCGTAGGCGGTGAGGACGATCCGCTCGGCGAGCAGGCGCCAGTCGAACGCCTCGCCCGCCACCAGGTAGCGGTACTCCCGCCCGTCCACTGACTCCTCCGCCAGCGTCCACTCCGCGATGGTGTCGAGGAGCGCGTCGGTCCAGTCGCGGCCCGCCTTCACCGACTCCCGAAAGCGGCGCAGCGCCTCCTCCGTCCCGTTCTCCAGGACGTCGGCGGGCGGGCTAGCTGTCTCCGTCTGCGGCATACCGCGCTAGTCTACCCGCGAGCCCGCCCGCGCGCTAGCGCGCCCCGCCTAATCGTCATTCCCGCGAACGGGAATCCACTCCCCTCGTAGGGGCGCCCCTTGTGGGCGCCCGCTCCCTCCGGTCTCTCCCGCTGCGGGAGACCGAGAGCGAGTCGGCGGGGCATCACCCTAACCTCCCCTTACGGGGAGCACCTTAAGCCTCTCCCCCTCTGGGGTGTAAGGACCGGAGAGAGGGCCGGGGCGGGGCATCGCCGAGAACCCTACCCCGCTGCGCGCGCCCGCATCAGCGCGATGGCGTTGGCGATGCGGGCCATGCAGCGCTCGCGGCCCAGCACGGCCATCGTGTCGAAGAGGGGCGGCGCGGCCTTCACCCCGGTGCAGGCGACTCGCAGCGTCCCAAAAAGCTGCCCCGTCTTGACTTCGAGCTCCTCCGCCAGAGCCCGCAGCGCCGTCTCCAGCGCCTCCGCCTCAAACCCGGGCAGGCCGTCGAGCCGCGACTCCGCCGCCTCCAGCGCGCGCAGCGTTCCCACCTCGTCCATCTTCCTCTGCACGAGGCCCGCGGGGTCGTACGAAATCTCGTCCACGAGGAAGAACTCGGTGAGCTCGCGGGCCTCGGACAGCAGCTTCAGGCGGTCTTGGACAAGCGGGACGACGCGGCCCAGGTACGCCTCGTCGAGGGGCCGCGCCTCGGGAAGGTCGCGGTCGAGGCGGTCGGCGACGAGCGAGGTCAGCCTCGCCGGCGCCATCTCCCGGATGTACACGCCGTTCATCCACTGGAGCTTCTCGATGTTGAAGATCGCCCCCGCCTTCCCCACGCGTTCGAGCGAGAAGTACTCGATCAGCTCCTTCCGGCTGAATATCTCCGTCTTGTCGTCGTACGACCAGCCCAGGAGCGTGAGAAAGTTCATAAGCGCCTCGGGCAAGAAGCCCTGATCGCGGTAGTCCAGCACCGACGTCGCCCCGTGGCGCTTGCTCAGCTTCGCCCGGTCGGGCCCCAGGATGATCGGCAGATGTGCATAGACGGGGGGCTGCCACCCCAGGGACTCGTGGAGCAGCACGTGACGCGGCGCGCTCGACACCCACTCGTCGCCGCGGATGACGTGCGTGATCTCCATGGCGCGGTCGTCGACGACGTGCGCCAGATGGTAGGTGGGGAAGCCGTCTGACTTCAGGAGCACGAAGTCATCGAGGAGCGCGTTTCGAAAGCGGACCTCGCCCCGCAGGAGGTCGTCGCAGACGGTCTCCCCCTCGGTCTTCGAGGCGAACCGGATAACCTTGGGGCGGCCCTCGGCCTCATGGCGTGCGCGAAGGGCGGCGTCGTGGCGGTGGCGGCCGTCGTACTTCGTGGGCTCGCTCCGCTCCTGCTGCGCCTTCCGCATCGCCGCGAGCTCGTCCGGCGTGCAATAGCAGGCGTAGGCCTTGCCCTCGTCCACCAGCCGCTGGGCCGTCTCGCCGTAGCGCCGGAGCCGGGCCGGGTCGGACTGGAAGTACGGCCCGGAGTCGCCCCGCTCGCCGCGCCCGTCCCCCGTCGGACCCTCGTCCCAATCGAGGCCAAGCCAGCGGAGGCTCTCCAGAATCGCCTCGGTCGCGCCCTCGACGAGCCGCGCCTGGTCGGTGTCCTCGATACGGACGATGAACGAGCCGCCGCGGTTCCGCGCGAACAGCCAGTTGAAGAGCGCGGTGCGGATGTTGCCCACGTGGGGGATGCCCGTGGGGCTGGGAGCGTAGCGGACGCGAACGGGATCGGTCATGGCGGTGGTCCGGTGTATTCTAGCACCGCGCCGGTGGCGGGCTTCCGTCCGCCCTCCTGGTGGGAAGGCCCGGCGGGCGGTCTAGTCGAGCCGCACCACGCGGGGCGGCATCCGGCAGCGCTCGGCGGTGATGATGCAGTTCATCTGATGGACCGCCTCGTCGAGCGCGTCGTTGGTGACCACGTAGTCGAACGCGCCGATGTGCTCCATCTCGCTCCGCGACTCTTCCACACGCCGCCGCAGACTCTCGTCGGACTCCGTCATGCGCCACTTGAGCCGGCGTTCCAACTCGTGAATCGAGGGCGGGACGACAAAGATCATCACTGCCTGCGGCGCGAGGCGCTTGATCGTCGCCGCTCCTTGCACGTCGATCTTCACCACGACGTCGTTGCCCGAAGCCATCGCGTTGCGGACCTGGGGCTTCGGCACGCCATACCAGTTGCCGTAGACCTGGGCGTGTTCGAGGAAGTTTCCCTCGTCCAGCATGCGCCGAAACGTCTCCTCGGCGATGAAGTGATAGTCGACGCCGTCGCGCTCGTTGGCGCGGATCGGGCGGGTGGTGGAGGTGACGGTGAAGTGCAGCGGCATCTCCAGGATGCGCATACTGTTGAGGATGGCGTCCTTGCCGACGCCGGAGGGCCCGGAGAGCACGATGAGCAGCGGTGTGCGGGGCGTGTGAGAGAGCAAGGACGACTCCTCCGGCTTCAGAGCCGAGCCAAGTCTTGATCTAGGTTCTGAAACGTGTCAGCGACCGTTTCACTATAGGGCAGGCGCCCCCGTTTATCAACGCGGCGCCGCTGGCCTTCCTCCGCCTCTTTCAACAGGAGGGCTGAGGCGGCGGCGGACGCTTCCGCAAACGGCCGACCCGCTCCCGCACGTCGCCGGTCACTTCGAGTAGGGCGAAGGTGCCCGTGGCCTTGATGACCAGGTCTCCGTCGCAGCGGACATCCGACTCCATTGTTGCCAGCCGCTTCCCCAGATGCACCGCTCGCGACTCGCACTCCAGCACGCCGTGGCGGACCGACTTCAGGTAGTTGATCTTGATCTCCACCGTCGCCGAGGAGGTCTTGCGCTTCAGCATCTCCGTAGCGATGGCCGAACCCATGCCGATGTCGCACAGCGCGAACCCCACCGTCCCATTGACGAACCCGAAGGAGTTGAGGTGGCGCTCCTCGACTTGGAGCCGCACCTGGCTCCAGCCGTCCCGGGCCGCGAGCAGCTCCGCGCCAAGCAGGTCGCCGACCGGGTCCGCGAGCTTGCGCGAAACGTCGAACTCCATCGGCTCCGGTGCTTCGGCCTGCGCCATCGCGCCGCGCTACGCCGCGTAGTCGCCGCTGCGGAGGATGCGTCCCGCCGTGGCGCCGGTGTGCTCGCCGTGGGCCATCGTCACCACGCCGTTGACCAGGGTGTACTCGACGCCCTTGGCGTACTGCACCAGCCGCCGCGCGCCGCCCGGAAGGTCGTTTACGAACGTCCGCTCCGACGGCCCGACCGTCTCGGGGTCGAAGAGCGTGAGGTCCGCGGCGTAGCCTTCGAGGACCTTGCCCCGGTCGGCGACGCCGCTCTCCTCCGCCTGCACCGACGACAGTCGCCGCACCGCGTCTTCCAGCCGCATCGCCTGCTTCTCGCGCACCCAGTAACCGAGCAGGCGCGTCGAGAAGCCGGTGTTCACCTCCGTAATGAGGTGGGCGCCGGCGTCGGAGAGGCCCGCGCCCACGTGCGGCTCCTTCAGGATCTCCATCATCACGTTGGGGTCGGCGTTGCGTGTGTCGAGCTGCCGGAACTGCGTCGTCAGATCCTCGTCCAAAGCGATGTCGAAGGCCGTGTCGAGCGGGTCCTTGTTCAGCCGCTCGGCGATCTCCGTGATGCGCATGCCCTCGAACTTGGCGTACAGGCCGGTGGTCGATTTCACCAGCATCGTGATCTCCCAGTTCAGGGGGAAGCCGTCGATGGGGTCGCGCTTCATCTCCTCGCGGAGCGTCTCGCGCACCGCGGGGTCGCGCATCTTGGCCGTCTTGACCCCCTTGGACTCGATGAGCACCTTCTGCCACGTCGCCCAGCGGTCGAAGACGTTGGTGTACTCGAAGGTGAACTCGAAGTCGTCCGGCTGGGTGTGGCCCAGCCCGAAGAACGGCGTTCCCTGCTCGCGCATCTCCCGCAATATGCGGAGCTGGTCCTTCCAACCGTCGGGCTCGTTCACCGATTGCCAGATCGTGTTCCAGCAGACGGGCCGGCCGCTGCGCCGCGTCAGCTCGACCAGCCGGGCCATCCCCTCGTCGGTATAGCGGCTGAAATCGCGACCCGCCGCCAACTCGATGAACCCGGCGTTGATCGCCTGCAGCTCCTCGACCAGCGCGTAGTACTCCTCGATGGTCGCCAGGCGGCTGGGGACGGGAAGCCCGTCGCCGTCCCAGTGCGTCGACGCCCGCGACGTGGTGAATCCCATGCCGCCGGCCTGCAGCGACTCCGCGACCACCTGCTTCATGCGGGCGATTTCGTCGTCCGTGGCCTCGCGCTCCGAGCTCTCCGTCCCCATCACATAACGGCGTACCGCGGTGTGCCCAACCTGGGCGATGGCGTTGACGCCGATCCCGCCGTCCAAGGCGTCGAGGTAGCCGCCGAACGTCTCGAAGGGCCACGGCAGTGTGCGTTCCAAAACCTCGCGGTTCATCCCCTCCACGCGGGCCAGCGTCTTGATCATCCACGCCTGATCCTCCTGCTTGCACGGCGCGATGCTGAAGCCGCAGTTGCCCATCACCACCGTCGTGGCCCCGTGCCAGCAGGACGACGTCGCCACCGGGTCCCACAGAAGCTGAGCGTCGTAGTGCGTATGCACGTCCCAGAACCCCGGCGCGACAACAAGCCCGCTGATATCCAGGACACGCCTCGCCGTCTCGTTCACCCGGCCGACGCCGGCAATGCGCCCGCCCGCGATGGACACGTCGCCGCGGTAGGCGTCGGCGCCGGTCCCGTCCGCGATCAGGCCGTTCTTGAGGATGAGATCGACCGCCATGATTCCCTCCCTACTCGTTCGCCTTCCCTAGGGGCGCCGGAAGCGGCGCAATCATAGCACGCGGCTATCTTCCCTCATGGAAGATGGTTGGCGCGGGGGTCCGGCGGGGCGGCCCCTAGCGGGGCAGGCCGAGTCCCCGCGTGGCGATGACGGAGCGGTTGATCTCATTGCTGCCGCCGGCGACTAGCGAGATGAGCGTCCCCTCGTACGACTTCGACACGTCGGCGGTGAGGTCGGCGTGCTTGGGGTCGTTCCGCAGCTGGCTGTAGAGGCTCAGCACCTCGCTCGCCGTCACCGCCATCTTGCGCTGGAGCTCGGTGCCGAAGAGCTTGTTCTCCGAAGCCTCGACGTTGGCCACGAGCTGGCGTTGCTCCACGTCGAGTACGCGCAGCGTGAGCTTGTAGAGCACCGAGAGCTCGATCGCCATCTCCGCCACCTTGTGACGAAGCACCTTCCAATACGGCGAGCCCTTGAGGGGCGCCGGCGCCGCCTTCGCCGCCTTGAGCAGGGTGTCCATCCCCCGCTGCACCGGACCGAAGGGGAAGAGGTGGATGCGCTCGTAGTCCAAGGCCTCCGCCAGGTAGTACCAGCCGCGGTTCTCCTCGCCCACCAGCGCGGTCTGGGGCACGCGGACGTTGTCGAAATACACCATGTTGTTGGCGATGTCGGCGAGCTTGGCTATCGGCGTGATCTGAATGTCGGGGCGCTTCAGAGGCACCAGGAAGACGCTGATGCCCTTGTGCTTCGGCGCGTTTTGATCGGTGCGCGTGGCCAGCCAGATGTAGTCGGCGTAGCGGGCCGCGCTGATCCAGATCTTTGTCCCGTTGATGACGTAGTCGTCGCCGTCGCGGTCGGCGCGGACTTCCAGACTCGCCAAGTCGGTGCCGGCGTTCGGCTCGGAGTAACCCAGCGCGAAGTCGAGGTCGCCCGCCACGATCTTGGGCAGGAAGTAGTCCTTCTGCTCGTCGGTCCCGTGGTGCATCAGCGTCTGGCCGACGGTACCCACGCCGGAGCCGGTGTGCGGCGCCCCGGCATGGGAGAGCTCCTCCATCAGGATCCACTGGTAGATCTGGGGCTTGCCGGCGCCGCCGTACTTCTGCGGCCAAGCGATGCCGACCCAGCCCCTCCGCGCCATCTTCTTGATGAACTCGCGGTGCCTGGGCGTGGCCCAGAGGCTGCCGCCCTCGCCGAGGCCGTTATCGTCTTCCCAGTTCTCCTGGATGAACCCGCGGACCTCCTGCCGGAAGTCCACCAACTCCTGCTCCCAAAGGAAATTCATCGGGCGCTCTCTTCTCTCAACCACAACCCTCTCCCTAAGGAGGGATAGGGGGTAAAGGCTACACGGCGGCTCGCTACTTCTTGCGCGGAGGCTGCACCTTCACGCCGTCGTAGTAGGCGTAGGGCTGCTTGGGGAGACCGAAGTTCTCCAGCTTTCCTTTGAAGAAGCGCTCGGCGTGCTGCTGCAGGTCGGATATCTGAACGCCGCCGGGCCGCACGACTCCGTAGGTGTACATCGGCTGCTGCATGATGAAGAAGCGGTCGCTGCCCGTGCCGAAGATCTGGCCGGTGATCCAGTTCGCCTCGTCGCTGCAGAGCCACGCCACGTGCATCCCGTTCAGCTCGGGGTCGGTGAAGTTGGCCCCGCCCGGCGAGGGGACCCCGCCCGGACCCAGCGCCGTCGCCGACATCCGGGTGCTCCCCGAGGGCGACACGGCGATGGCGCGGATACCGTAGCGCGCCAACTCCATCGCCATCGTGTACGTCATCGACGCGATCCAACCCTTCGCGCCGCTGTAGTTCACCTGGCCGAAGTTGCCGTGGTGAGCACCGGAGGTCGTCGTGATCAGCACGCCGCCGTGGCCCTGCTCCCGCATCTGGCGAGCCGCCGCCTGGCAGGTGTGAAACGTCCCCAGTACGTGCACGTCGAAGATGTCCCGCATCTCCTGTTCCGCCATGTTCAGGAACGTCCGGTCGCGCAGGATGCCGGCGTTCGCCACCATCGCGTCGATCTTCCCGAACTCCGACACGCACTGGTCGACGATCTTCTTCGCACCCTCTGTCGTGTCGATGGGGTCGTTGTTCACGACCGCCTTACCAAGCTCCTTGTTGATGATGTCGACGGTCTTCTGCGCCTCTTCCAGGTCAATGTCGTTGACCACGACCGACGCGCCTTCCTTCGCCAGCCACTTCGCGTGACCCGCGCCGATGCCGCGCCCCGCGCCCGTCACCACCGCCGCCTTGCCGTCCACTACGCCCATGATGTTCCTCCTGCTGGTTGCTCCGCTTACGTTTACTCTTTGTCGTCGGTTCGTTGCTCGGTCTCCAGCGGCGCCCAGTTCGGCGTCCGCTTCTCCACCAGTGCCCGGGAGCCCTCGTAGGAATCGGGGTGCCCCGCGAAGGCGTCCATGATCGCCCGCGCGTCCGCGAAGGCCGCTTCCAGACCGTGGTCCAGCGAGTTCCACATAATGCGCTTCACGTCGCGCACCGCGCGCGGCGAGTTGTAGGCGATCATCTCCGCCAACTCCCGCGCCTTCGGCATCAGCTCCGCCGCGGGCAGCACCTCGGTGACAATGCCCAGGGCCTTCGCCTCTTCCGCGTAGATGCGCTCCTTGTTGCCCACCAGCAGCATCCGCATGAGCGATTGAAAGGGCACCCACCGGCTCCACGTCAGCGGTGCGTAGACCGCGAGCTGTCCGATGGTCACGCCGGGGTTGAAGAAGTAGGCGTGCTCCGCCGCGATGGCGATGTCGGCGTCGGAGACGAAGGCCAGCCCGACGCCGCTTACGAGGCCGTTCACCGCGGTGATCACCGGCTTGCTGAACCGGCTCTCGCGGGGACTGAGCGCTCCGGCGGCGCGGGGACGCCGTTCTCCCGGCGGGGGCGGCCCCTCCGCCTGCTCCTTCACGTCGAGCCCCGAGCAGAACGCCCGGTCGCCGGCCCCCGTGAGGATCACCGCGCGCACGCTCGGGTCGGCGTCGAGCTCGCCCCAGATCGGCGGGATGAGTTCGTTAAGGAGACGGCGGTTGAGAGCGTTCAGCCGGTCGGGGCGGTTGAGCGTAACGGTGGCGACGCCGCCGCTCTTTTCGATCAGGATCTCGTCCGCCATGGGTTGCGAGGCTGTGGAGTTGCGCGCCGGAGGCGACGCCGATATCCGGGGCCTCGGCCTCACCGGCCGCCGGACAGCGCTCGCTAACATACCCGTCGCCCGTCTCCTATGTCAACCCGTTGCGCGGTCGCCCAACCCTATGCTCCGGCGCGATGTACACTGACGCCATGCGCGTTCTTGCCCTTGACGTCGGCGAGCGAAGAATCGGAGCCGCCATCAGCGACCCCTTGGGCGTCATCGCCACGCCGCTCACCGTCGTCGAGCGCGGCGGCGGCGCCGAGGACTACGAGCGCCTCATCGCGCTCGCCCAGGAGCACGAGGCCGAACGCATCCTCGTCGGTATGCCCGTGTCGATGGACGGCGCAGCCCGTATGCAGGCCCGCGCCGTGCAGCGTTTCGTCGACGACCTCGCCGAGCGTTCGCCGCTGCCCGTCGAGACGCTCGACGAGCGCCTCACCACCGTCGAGGCGGAGCGCCGCATGATGGAGGCCGGCGCCTCGGCCTCGAAGCGCCGCGCCGAACGCGACGCGGCGGCCGCTGCCGTCCTTCTGCAGGCGTACCTGGAGAGCCGCCGGCGCTAGCGCACCTACGCGGGAGCGGGGACGATCTCGTCGATCTCCGCCAAGTCCTCGGCGGTCAGCTTCCACTCGAGGCCCTTGGCGTTGGCCTGCACCTGCTCCGGCGTCGACGCGCCCGAAATGACGCTGCACACCTGTGGCCTCGCGGCCAGCCATGCCATCGCGAGTTCCCCGACGGTGTGGCCGCGCTCCTCGGCGAACGACTCTAGGGCACCCAGGATCGCGAAGTTGCCCTCGTTCAACTTCGCCTGGAACGTCGGGGTCTTGTCGAACCGTGTGCCCGCCGGCGTGCCCTCGCCGGGACGGTACTTGCCGGTGAGGAAGCCCGACTCCAACGGGAAGTAGGGGATGATCCCAATGTCGTAGGCCTCGCAGGCGGGAGCGAGCTCCCGCTCGATGCCGCGCCTGAGCAGGTTGTAATAGGGCTGCACCGACACGAAAGCGTTGAGGTTCAGCCCCCGCGACGTCTGCAGCGCCTCGACGAGGTGCCAGGCGTCGTAGTTCGAGCAGCCGATGTAGCGCACCTTCCCCGCCCGCACCAAGTCGTCGAGGGTCCGCAGCGTCTCCTCGATCGGCGTCGAGCGGTCCACCATGTGCATCTGGTACAGGTCGAGGTAGTCGGTCTGCAGGCGGCGCAGGCTCGTGTCGAGTTCGCTGAGGATGTGCCCCCGCGAGCCGCCCTGCATGTTCGGCCCCGGCCCCGTCGACATACCGAACTTGGTGGTCAGAATCGCCTTGTCCCGCCGCCCCTTGAGCGCCTTTCCGATGATCGTCTCCGAGTTCGTGCCGGTGTAGATGTTGGCGGTGTCGAAGAAGTTCGCGCCGATGTCGATGGACGCGTCCATCACCCGCCGCGACGCCGCCTCGTCGGAACGCCCGCCGAAGTTGTTCGTGCCAAGCCCTAAGAGCGGCACGGTGAACCCGCTCGTCCCCAGCCGTCGTTGCTCCAAGGCGACCTCCATCCACGGTTTGCGGCGCTATGATACCCGACGGCCTGAAGCCCAACAACGGCGGCGACTCCAGAAGGGGGTAAGATGAAGCCATGAGCCAATCCGAACGCGGCGCGCCCCTTCGTAGGATGGGAGTGATCGGCTACCCGCTGGGCCATTCGGTCTCACCCGCCTTCCAGCAGGCGGCGCTCGATCACTACGGCCTCAAGATGACCTACGAGCGGTGGGAGACGCCCCCCGATCGTGCCGAGTGGCGCTTCGGCGGCCTGCGCCCCAAGGACGTGCTGGGCGCCAACGTCACCGTGCCCTACAAGGAGTTCGCCTTCCGCTTCGTCGACACCCTCGACGAGACCGCGCGGCGCATCGGCGCGGTCAACACCATCGTCAACATCGGGGGCCGCCTCACCGGCTACAACACCGACGCCCCCGGCTTCCTCCGCGCGCTGCGGGAGGACGGCGGCTTCGATCCCTCAGGGCACGCCGCGCTGGTGCTCGGCGCGGGCGGTGCGGCGCGAGCCGTCGCCTTCGCTCTTGCCGGGGCGGATGCCGGCCCGATCTTCATCGCCAACCGGACCGCCGAGCGCGCCGCCGCCTTGGCCGCCGGCGTCCGCGAGGCGCTGCCCGGCGTGTCCGTCGAGGCTGTCCCCTGGGGCGAGGCCCCCGCCGAGAGCCGTCTCATCGTCAACGCGACCACGATGGGGATGCGCCACGGCGGCGCGGAGGGCGAGTCGCCCTTGCCGCCGGAGCAAATTCCGCCCGATGCTTTGGTCGTGGACCTGGTCTACAACCCCGAGGCCACGCCGCTGCTCGAAGCCGCCGCCGCCGCGGGCGCGCCCAGCCTCGACGGCCTGCCCATGCTGATCTACCAGGGCGCGGAGGCCTTCGAGATGTGGATCGGGCGCAAGGCCCCCATCGAGGTAATGAAGGCGGCGGCGCGGGCGGCGATCACCCGCATCTAGGCGCGGTGGCGAACTAAGGTACGATGTAGAGGTGGTGGACTACCACTGACAGGAGACCCTTGTATGATTCGTGTCGGCGGGACAACTCCTCCCGTAGGGGCGCCCCTTGTGGGCGCCCTCCGGCCTCTCCCCCTCTGGGGGAGATTGAGAGAGGGTGCGCGCCGTCAGGCGCGCGGCGCCCGCAGGGCGCCCCTCCCCCCTGGGCCCCGATTACACGAAGGTCTCTGACGAGGAGAAGCGATGAGCGTGAGCAACGGTATGCGGCCGGTACACCCAGGTGAGATATTGGGCGAAGAGCTTCAAGAGCTCGGCCTGTCGGCCAATGCCCTGGCCACCGCATTGGGAGTCCCCACCAACCGCATCACGGCGATTCTGAAAGGGCAGCGGGGGATAACCGCGGACACGGCCCTTCGCTTGTCTCGCTATCTCGGTACCACGCCGCAGCTCTGGCTGAACCTACAGAAGACCTACGAGTTGCGGACAGCGGAAATCGAGTCCGGCAAGGCCATTGAAGAACGCGTCCGACCGAGAGAGACAGAGCTGACTGCGAGTGGCGGGTCCGCTGACCAGCAGGGGCTCATCTAGGCGCGGTGACGCCACAGCTCCCGCCAGCGGAACGCGGCGACGATGACGAAGCCGATGGCTCCAAGCCCGCCGAAGGTTAGCGCGCTGCCGACCCCAATCGCCGCAGCGACGAGTCCTGCCTCGATCGAGCCCAGCGCGTTGCCCAACGTGGCCGCCATGACTAGGAACCCCGTGGCCCGTCCCCGCATGTTGTCCGGTGAGACCAACTGCGTGACGCTGTTCCGGATCGCGACGCTGATCGAATCGGTATAGCCGAGTCCGGCGGCGGCGATGAGGCCCATCCAGAACCACGGCGACAGTCCCAGTGCCACCAGGCTCACCCCGTAGAGTGCCACCGCGATGACGAAGAGGGCCCCCTGCCGCCGGATGCGCCCAAGCCAGAGGATCGTGGCGATCGCCGCTATCGAGCCTACCGCCGGCGCGGCGTTGAGGACCGCCAGGCCCACCGCCTCTACGCCGTAGACCCTGTCGGCCAGAATCGGCAGTATCGGACGGAAGAATCCCACCAGCACCACCCCAAAGTCGATGGCCAGCAGCGCCTGAAGGACGCGCTGCTTCATGATGAACCGCAGCCCTTCGTGCACCATCACCAGCGACTTCGCCGGCGCTGCCCCCTCCGGCTTGCCGGACGTCTTCAGCGCCAGCACGGACAAGATGCCCGGTACGAATAGGCACGCGTTGAGCAGGTAGGCGCCTTCGAAGCCGATGAGGGCGACGAATGCCATCAACAGCGGCCCCACGAAGAACGCTGTCTGCGTCACCAGCGAGTCTAGCGCGACCGCGTTGAGCAGGTGGCTCCGCGGCACCGTGTTGGGCAGGTAGGCCATGCGGGCCGGTGACTCGAGGGTCTGCGTCGCCGACGTCACCGTAGTCGCCGCGAAGATGTGCCAAACGGAGATCTGATCGGTGATTGTCAGTGCGGCTAGGGCCACGGCCGGCGCCATGCCCAATATCTGTGTGGCGAGCAGGAGCCGCCGGCGGTCGATGACGTCTGCCAGTGCCCCGCCGAACAGCCCAAGGACCATGATCGGCAGCGCCTGAAAAAGGCCGGTGAGGCCAAGCTGGACCGCCGAGTCCGAGAGCTTGAAGACGAGGTACAGGTTGACCACCTGCCGCATGTCCCGGCCCGTCGAGGCGAACACGCTCGCTGTCCAGAGCAAGCGGTAGTCCCGAAAGCCCATGGAGGCAAACGGACGGATGCGCTCGGCGCCTTCGGGGTTCTCGTCGTGGGGTTCCATTGCGGAGACCGGAAGCGGTTGGGAGCATAGCAGACCGCCCCCGCGGCATCGTTCCCCTCCGGCACCCCTTTGGGGGATCCCCATTCCTACGAACGCGCCCGTATCCGTCATTCCCGCGAACGCGGGAAGGTGGATTCACATTTGAAGTGCAACACGCTGGTCTTGAAGATCTCGGCCGACGACCGGTAGCCGAGGCACTTACGCGGGGTATTGTTGTACGCCAGCGCCACTTCCGTAAACCGCTCCTCCGGCACCTCCGCTAGGTTCATCTTCCGGGGCAGGAAGCGCCGCAGGCGGCCGATGGCGTTCTCGACTCCCCCCTTCTGCCACGGTGCGTAGGTGTCGCAGAAGAAGGTCTCGATGCCGAGGTCGTGGAGTTCGTGGTGGCGGGCGAACTCGGTCCCATTGTCGAAGGTGACCGTCTGGCGAAACGCCGGCGGCAACGGCCCCAGCACCCTGGCGATGGTCTCGGCGATCGGGCCCGCCGCCTTCGAAGGCGCCCGCGCCATCAACAGGAGGCGCGAGCGGCGCTCGTGGAGGACCAACAGCACCGGCCCGGACCTCCCGAACAGCATCAAGTCGGCCTCCCAGTGACCGAAACGCTGGCGGTCAGCCGCCGCCGCGGGGCGTTCGGCGACCGGTCGGCGGTGCGGGATGAAGGAGGCCGAGCTGCTCCCCTTGCGCCGCCGCCTGCCGCGCTTCCACTTCGCCCTTGGCAGATAGCGCCTCCAGGCGTGGTTCTCGTGCCGGGCGGCCTGGGCATAGATGAACCGGTAGATACTCTCGTAGGAGATCACCGTCCGCCCTGCCGCTTCGGCCAGGTGGCCGGCAATCTGCTCGGGCGACCACCCCCAACTGAGACGTTTGAGGACGCAGGCGCGCAGCTCGTCGTCGCGTTCGAGGCGTGCGCCGGACCAGCGGCGCGCCCTGGCCTGCTCCTGCGCGTACACCGGTCGGTACCCGCCCATTCGTGATCCATTGCGCTTCAACTCCCGAGCCACCGTCGATGGCGCGCGATCCAGAGCTGCAGCGATCTGCCGGACCGCGGCGCCCTCGGCACGTAGGCGGGCAATCTCGCATCGTTCCTCAATCGAGAGCTGTCGGTATCCCATGGCAACACCCTAATCTGGTGTTGCACTTCGTCTGTGAACTCAGGGAATCCATCCCTCCCGTAGGGGCGATTCGCGAATCGCCCGTTCCCCCACCCCAGACCGCCCCTCGTCGCTAGGCCCCGAATTACGCAAAGGTCTTCGTAGGGGCGCCCCTTGCGGGCGTCCACCCCTCCGGCCTCTCTCCCGCTGGGAGAGATTGAGAGAGGGCGAGGGGAGGCGGGGGGCCGCGCGGGGTCCACTCCCTCTCCCGCTGGAGACCTTTGCACAACCGCCCGAGGGCAAGCATGGGTGGGGCCGGGAGGTCTTGCCTCTTCTCCCCACGGGAGAAGATTGAGATGAGGGGCACCCTCGCAACCGCCACGGGTCATCGAAATCCGCCACCTTCGCGGCCAGTCACCCCGAATTACGCAAAGGTCTCCGTAGAGGCGTCCCTTGCGGGCGTCCACCCCTCCGGCCTCTCTCCCGCTGGGAGAGATTGAGAGAGGACGGGGGGAGGGGGGCCGCGCGGGGTCCACTCCCTCTCCCGCTGGAGACCTTTGCACAACCGCCCGCGGGCAAGCATGGGTGGGGCCGGGAGGTCTTGCCTCTTCTCCCCACGGGAGAAGATTGAGATGAGGGGCACCCTCGCAACCGCCACGGGTCATCGAAGTCCGTCCCCCTCGCGGCCAGTCACCCCGGTTACGCAAAGGTCTCCGTAGGGGCGTCCCTAGTGGGCGCCCGCTCCCTCCGCGACGAGGGTGAGGCGCGCGCCATCCGCCCCTTCCCCATGCCCGCCCCCGTCCCCTACCATGTCCCCATGCACACCCAGCCCAGCGGTGCCAACCAACTGCCGACCGACCCTCCCAACAGGCGTCGCCGGATGGCCATGGGCGCGCGCAAGAGACCACGGAACCTCCCGCCGAGCCAGCGGAAACACCGCTTCCTCCGCGAGTTCAAGCGCGTAGGCACACTGAGCGCCAGTCGCCGCGCCGCGGGCATCTCCTACGGTGAGATGCTCGCCTGGTTCGGCGACGATAACTTCCGTCGGCGCTTGCGCGAGGCGACGCTGGTCTTCAGCGAGCGCCTTGAGGAACTCCACCTGCACCCGCTCGTGGAATCGGACGATGGCTCCGTGTTGCTGTTCAAGCTCCGCGCCGAGCTTGGCGAGGAATACGGCGGGCCCGCGAAGCCCGCTACGCCCGCCGCCTTCCTCTCCATGTGGCATCGAGAGTTGGAAAGAGAGATGGGGAGAGCACGCTCGGCCCATTGATCCTGCCGGGCCCGCGGGGCCGGTCGCCCTCTCCGGCGCGCCGGCCGCTCCCTCTCACTCTTTGATGGGATCGCCCCCTTGGCCCCCGTGCGCCTCCCGTCGAAAGCGGGACACTTATCCCTTCTGTAGCGACGGAATCCAAACAGCGGCATTCGTTGACGCGCCCCGCCCGCAACGGTAGACTTTTCCGCTGGAATAGACGGAACCGGATTTCAGGAACCGGAAAGGAAGTTCTCTTATGGAAGATGGCGGCCAGTCACTAGCCTCACTGGTGATCGCCCTCATCGCCGGCGGCGTCGCCCTCGCCTTCGGGCTCTGGCTCATTGCGTTCGTCATGCGTCAGAGCCCCGGCAACGAGACGATGCAGAACATCGCCCGAATGATCCGCGAGGGGGCCGAGGCTTTCCTCAAGCGCGAGTACACGACGATCTTCTTCTTCGTCGTCGTGATCTTCGCCGTGCTGTGGGTCTTCGTCGACGCCGACGTGCTGGGCAAGCTCGATAACGTCGGCCGGGTAACCAGCCGCGACATCCCCGCGACCGCGCTGGCCTACCTCACCGGCGCCTTCGCCTCCGGCCTCACCGGCATTGTCGGCATGAACGTCGCGGTGCGCTCCAACGTCCGCACCACCGCCGCGGCGCAGCAGGGCCTCAACCGGGCCCTCCGCGTCGCCTTCTCTAGCGGCGGCGTCATGGGCCTCTCCGTCGTCGGGATCGGCATCCTCGGCATCACCCTCATGTGGTGGATCTTCAAAGACCCCAACATCGTCGCCGGATTCGGCATGGGCGCCTCCTCCATCGCGCTCTTCGCCCGCGTCGGCGGCGGCATCTTCACCAAGGCCGCCGATGTCGGCGGCGACCTCGTCGGCAAGATCGAGCAGGGCATCCCCGAGGACGACCCCCGCAATCCCGCTACCATCGCCGACAACGTCGGCGACAACGTCGGCGACGTCGCCGGCATGGGCGCCGACCTCTTCGAGTCCTACGTCGGCTCAATCATCGCCGCCATCGCCTTGGCTGTGGCCGCCGGTGGGGCGGTCCTCGTCTCCGGCAACGGCAACCCGCTCAGCGGCACCGGCGGCGGTGACGATTTCAACAGCAATATCGTGCTGCTCCCCATCCTTGTCGCCGCCATCGGCATCTTCGCCTCCATCATCGGCACCTTCCTCGTCCGCACCGGCGAGGACGCGAGTATGGGCAAGCTCCTCCAGGCCCTTCGCACCGGCATCTTCGGCGCCGGCGCCCTCGTCTTGATCGGGACCGGCCTCGCCGTCGCCTTTCTTGACCTCGACTTCAACCTCTTCTGGGTCGTCGTCGTGGGCCTCGTCGTCGGGCAGGTGATCGGCACCGCGACGGAGTGGTTCACGTCCTACGAATACCGGTGGACGAAAGACCTGTCCAACCAGGCCAACACCGGGCCCGCCACCGTCATCATCAACGGCTTCAGCCTGGGGATGCTGAGCACCCTCATCCCGATGATCGCCATCGTCGTCGGCATCTGGTTCGCCTACTGGCTGGCCGATCTCTACGGCGTGGCGCTGGCCGCGGTGGGGATGCTCTCCACGCTGGGCATTACCCTGGCCACCGACGCCTATGGCCCCGTCGCTGATAACGCCGGCGCCATCGCCGAGCAGTCGGGGCTCCCCGAAGAGGTCCGCAACCGCACCGACGCCCTCGACTCGCTGGGCAACACCACCGCCGCGACCGGCAAGGGCTTCGCCATCGGCTCCGCCGTCCTTACCGCGCTGGCCCTGCTCGCGGCCTACGCCGCGGTCGTCGACCAAGCCAGGGGCGGCGGCGTGATCTCCGTCTTCGACCTTCGGGATACCAACGTCCTGATGGGCGCGCTGATCGGCGCGCTGCTCCCCTCGCTGTTCGCCGCCCTCACCATGGGCGCCGTGGGACGGGCCGCGAGCGCGCTGGTGAACGAGGTCCGCCGTCAGTTCCGCGAAATCCCCGGAATCATGGAAGGGACCGGCACCCCCGACCACCAGCGCGTGGTTGACATCAGCACGCGGGGCGCCCTCCGCGAGATGATCCTGCCCGGTCTCATCGCCATCATCGCCCCGATCGTAATCGGCGCCATCCTCGGCCCCGAGGCGCTCGGCGGCCTGCTCGTCGGGGCCATCGCCGCCGGCTCCCTCCTTGCCATTACCATGTCCAACTCCGGCGGCGCCTGGGACAACGCCAAGAAGTACATCGAGGCCGGCCAGCACGGCGGCAAAGGCTCCGAGGCCCACAAGGCCGCCATCGTCGGCGACACCGTCGGCGACCCGTTCAAGGACACCTCCGGCCCCTCGCTCAACATCCTGTTGAAGCTTATGGCCATCGTCTCCCTCGTCTTCGGCCCCCTCTTCCTCTAGCCGCCGACTACGAGAACGCACGCAACGAGGGGCCGCTTCCGGAAGCGGCCCCTCGCCGTTTGACTACGCCTGCGTGGACTTACACCGGGTGATCGACGCCGTGCCTACCGCTTGCGGGCGGCGACCACGTACACCGGGTCCGTGGGGAAGCCCGCCTGCGGCGTGATGTCGATGAGGGCGGGGTCGTCCCACTCGCCGCCGCCCCGGTATCCGTTGGAGCCGCGGAAGTAGCTGGCGATGAGGCCCGCCCGGTCGCGGTCGCCGAGGGCCTGCCACAGGGCCACTGCCTTGGTGTGGAACATGCGATTCGAGTAGATCACGTGGAAGGTCGCCCCCGGCTTCAGCAGCCGGTTCACCTCGGCGAACGTCTCGACGGGCCGTGTCATGTACTGGACGGAGACGGCCACCGCCGCCGCGTCGAACTCGCCGTCCCCGAACGGCAGCACAGGCTCCGTGTTCAGGTCGTGTACGACGCGCTCGGTGAGTTGCGGGTTCTCGTCGAGTTCGACGCGGTTCAGCCCGAGGCCGGTCACTCGTCCGAGCGCCAGATCATCCGGCAGGTGCGAGCGCCAACTGCTCATGAGATCAAGAAAGGCGCCGCCCGTGGGCAGCACTTGCCGGTAATAGCCGCGGACCGCCTCGATGGCGTGGTCGTCGATATGGACGACGAGGCGCGGCTCGCGGTAGAAGAGCGGATCGTCCGACTCATCGGCGCGCCGGAACGCGCCCTGCGGGTACGGCGAAGCGGGACCGCTCACTCCGGTCGCCGCGCTACGGCGTCCAGAGGCGGCTGCGCGTTCCGACGAACGGGTTGTGCGCCTTCTCGTGCTCGATCGAGGTCTGGGGGCCGTGGCCCGGGAGCACGACCGTCGCGTCATCGAGGTCGAAGAGGCGCTCCCGGATGCTGGTGACGAGGGCCTCCTGGCTGCTGCCGGGGAAATCGGTGCGCCCCACGCTGCCGTTGAAGAGCGTATCCCCCGCGAAGAGCACGTCCCCGGCGTGGAAGCAGATGCTCCCCATCGTGTGGCCTGGCGTCTCGATGACCCGCACCGTCACGCCGCCGGCCTGGTACTCGTCGCCGTCGGCGATGGTGAAGTCGGGTTCGGGCGGGGGGACGTAGTCGGGGATGAGCCGCAGCGTGTAGTCCATGGGCGCGCGGCGGCTCGTCTCGACGTCGTTCTCGTGGATGCCCCACTGGGCGCCCGTCGCCTCGCGCACCTTCGCCACGCCGCCCACGTGGTCCATGTGGCCGTGGGTGTTCAGGATGTACTTCACCGTGATCCCAAGCTGTTCGATCGCTTGGAGAATCCGGTCGGCCTCTCCTCCGGGATCGATGACGATGGCTTCTTTGGTCTCCTCGTCGCCCACGAAGTAGACGTTCTCCGCGAAAGCCGTCACGGGAAGCATGCTGAGGATCATGAAAGTCCCTCCGCGAGCATTGTTGGAGCCCGCTCTTCCGGTGTCAAGCGAGCGTTGGCGGCGCCTCGCTCAGGAAGGCGCGGACCTCGCGTTCGAGGCCGTCCAGGTTGTCCAGGGTGATGCGGTGGCCCGCGCCTTCGACCTCGACGCGTCGCCCGCGGGGCAGCGTCCGTGCCATGCGCTCCGCCACCGGAGCGTCGAGCACGAGGCTCCGCTCCCCCCGCACGACGAGGGTGGGGCAGGGAATCGCGGCGAGGGCGGCCCACAGCACCTCGGGATCGGGGAGCCGGGACTGCCCCGATGGCGACCGCAGCGCGCGGTCGTATTTCCAGCCCCACTTGCCGTTTTCGAACCGGCGCGCGCCGTGCTTGGCGCGGTAGCGGAGCATCCCGTCCGGGGGCAGCGGATCGGCCTCCCGGAGGAATGTGTAGACGTCCTCCAGGCTGTCGAACTCCTCTGGTGCCTCCACCGTCTGGCGGCGCGCCGATGCGGCGCCTTCGCGCGCGATCTCGGGGCCGATGTCCACGATGACCAGGCGTTCGACCGCCTCCGGATTCGCCGCGGCGTAGGCCATAGCGACGAGCCCGCCCATCGAGTGGCCCAGCAGCGAGAACCGCCCGAGCCCGGCCAGCGAGGCGAAGCCGGCGAAGTCGGCCACGAAACGCTCGCCGTCGTAGCCGTCCCGAGCCCACTCGGAGTCGCCGTGGCCCCGCTGGTCGAGCGCGATCACGCGCCAATCGCGGCGCAGCCGGTCGGCGAGTTGGTCGAAGGTGTGCAGGTTGCTCCCGTGGCCATGGAGCAGCACAAGCGGCGGGGCCGCCGCATTCCCCCAATCGACGTAGTGCAATCGGAGGCCGTTCACGTCCATGAAGCGGCTTTCGGGCGTATGGGAAGGCTCGACACCGGTTTCCAAGTCAGACCTCGTTCCGTTGGATCTCGCGCCCTATGCTAAGGTGACCGTTCCGCCGCCCGCAACAACGGGCCTCGTGGGAGACCGCCGGCGAGAAGCCGCCCGGCCAAGGAGCCGCAACCTTCGCATGGCCGCGACCGGAGGGAACGCCGAGACGGCGGACGGCGGCGCGCTCAGCTCGTACCGCTGGGTCATCGTCACCGGCATGGTCCTGAACAGTTGGGCGATGACCCTGCCCGCGCTCTCGTTCGGCCTGCTGCTTCCTGAGATCCGCGACGAGTTCGGCCTCAGCCTCTCCCAAGGCGGCTGGCTCGGCTCGTCGGTGCGGGTGGGCAACATCCTGGTGACGCTCCCCGCCGGCTTCCTGCTCAGCCGCTTTCGCCCCCTCAAGGTCGTCATCGCCTCGCTCGTCGCGGGGACCGTCCTGACCCTGATGCACGGGCTCGCGACCGGTTTCGCCGTCTTCCTTATCGCGCGCATCGCCTTCGGTGTCAGCTTCTCGGTGCGCAACCCCACCCGCGCGATGCTCATCCAGCAGTGGTTCCCCCTTCGGGAGATCGCGCTGGCGCAAGGCATCATCATCGGGCTCCTCGGCGTCGCCGAGTTCGCCGCCGTCTACGGCACACCGCTCATCTTGGAGGCGACCGGAAACTGGCGCTTCGCCTACTACGTCTTCGCGGGCTTCGCCGCCTTCACCGCGCTCTTCTGGATCATCCTGGGGCGCGAACGGGAGGTCCCCACGGCGGAGACCCAGAGAAAGGCGCCGCCGCCCGGCGCCATCCTGCGTCACCCCATCCTGTGGATCGCCGGTCTCGGCGCCTTCTGCGCTACCTTCAACTGGCTTGCCTTGGCCACGTTTTGGCCCACCTTCATGCTCGACGATAACGGCGTCTCGCTGACGACCTCCGGCCTCCTCTTCGGGATCAGCTCCCTGGCCACGATCCCGATGGCCATAGGTATCGGATGGCTTGGCCCGAGGATTCGCGCGCGCCGCGCCCTCTTCATGGTTTCCGGCCTCGCTATGACCCTCACGTGCGTCGGTCTGCTTTACACCACGAATGTCTGGGTGCTGCTCACGCTCATGATCGGCTTCGGCATGGCTTGGGGGTACATTCCGCTGGTAGTGGCGCTGCCCTTCGAGATCCCGCGCATCTCGCAGCGCGAGATCTCCGTCGCCGCCGCGCTGCTCACCATGCTCTTCCTCGCCGGAGGCATCGTGGGGCCCATCGTCGTGGGCACGATATCCGACCTCACCGGCTCGACGCGCACGGCCCTCCTCGTTGGCACACTCACGCCCATCGGCATCATCGTCTCAGGATTCCTCATCACCGGCCGAACCCTCGACCGGCCGCCTGGACCGGCGCCTTAGGCGGCGGGCATGGCTGATAGCGATTCGAGCCCGATCCAGTCGGCGCCGGCGTAGCCGAAGGCTTGGACGAATGACGCCGTAACGCCGCGCTTCACTTCACTCATCGGCGGTGCGTGTCCCAGCTCGCGGCGGATCGACGTCGCCTCGGCGTCGGCGATACCGCAGGGGATGATGGCGTCGTAGTGGCGCAGGTCGGGGTCGGCGTTGAGCGCGAAGCCGTGCAGGCTCACCCACCGCCGCAGGTGGACACCGATAGCGCCGATCTTGCGGTCGTTAGTCCACACGCCGGTCAGCCCGGGGCGGCGGGACGCCGCAATGTTCAGCCCAGCCAGGTAGTCGATGCCCGTCTGTTCGAGCAGGGCGACGAAGCGCGGCACGGAGAGGCCGCGCTCCTTCAGTGAGATGATGGCGTAGCCCACGAGTTGCCCCGGCCCGTGATAGGTGGCGCGCCCGCCCCGCTCGACCTCGGCGACGCCGAAGCCGAGCCGCCGCAGGCCCTCGCGGTCGACGAGCAGGTCGCCGGGCTTGGTCCGCCGGCCCAGGCTGACCGTCGGCGGATGTTCGAGAAGAAGGAGCGTGTCGCCGACGCTTCCCTCGATCCGGCGGTCGCGAATCGCGCGTTGCAGCGCGAGCGCTTCACCGTAGCCGATTCGTCCCAGGTCACAGACGCTGAGGCGGCCCGCCATAGCCCTACCGCCCCCCGAACCGGGCCGCGCGCTTCTCGACGAAGGCCTGTATCGACTCCTTGAAGTCGTCCGTGGTCTGGAGGATGCCCATCATGACCATCGACTGGTCGATCACGTTCTCGAACGGGTAGGGGTTGGCCATGCGGAGCAGGCGCTTGGTCATGCGCACCGCGAGGGGCGGGTTCGCGGCCATGCGTCCCGCCAGGCCGAGGGCCCGGTCCATCAGGGCGTCCGCCTCGACCACTTCGTTGAGGACTCCGAGGCGTAGAAGCTCCTCCGGCTCGAAAACCTCACCCGTCAGGAGCACCTTCTTCGCCGCCGCGTCGCCGACCGCGCGGGGCAGGGTCAGCGGGTCGGCGCAGTCCTCGACGAGGCCACGCTTCACGTGGACATCGCCCATCCGCGCCACCGGTGTGCCGATGCGGTAGTCGCAGAGCATGGCGTACTCGAAACCGACGCCGATAGCGGGGCCGTTGATCGCGCCCACGATGGGCTTGTCCAGCGCCAAGGCGATCTTGGGCGTGTCGAGTCCCTTCAGCCGCTTGGCCCAGCTCCGCACGCCCTTGCCTTGAGACCGCTCCTTCAGGTCGAGGCCGGAGCAGAAGCCCCGCCCCGCGCCGGTGAGCACCACGGCGCCGGCGCCGGACTCCTCGCCCGCGCGCCGCAACGCTGCGTTGAGCTCGCGGCCCAAGCCGTCGTTCACCGCGTTCATCCGCTCGGGGCGGTTCAGCGTGATCACCCCCACGCGGCCCACTATTTCAAACAACACATCCGGCATCAGAATCGCCCGCCAAACTCCAATCTCGCCAGGAAGATTACACGAAAGCGTAGTACCCTGCGCATGTCAGGGGAGATCAGAAAGAGCGTTCAGTATGGGGAGCCGGGCTTGGAGTTGCTGGACTCGATCTCGAAGAATTAGCCTCCGAACTCGAAGCGTTCTACGGCGAAGCAGTGCAGATTATCGAGAAGGCAGACGCATGACCTCCGCGCAAACGCGCCGCAAGGCTGAATGGCTTCTCGACACTCTGCGCCGCCAAGAGTCCGGCGGTGCTGCGGTCGTACTGATCGGCTCCGCCGCAAGAGATGTCGAGACGGAGCGTAGCGACGTCGATTTCCTGGTGATCTGGCCCGAGGAAGGCACTCTTAGGATCAAGCCTTCCGCAGACGTGCACGTGCACCAGGAGACACGGCGCAGGTTCCTGGAACGACTCGCCCAGAACGAAGACTTTCCCGCATGGGCCCTGCGTTACGGCGTGCCCATTCGCGACCCCGATGGTTGGTGGTCAGACCAGGTTAGCCGCGAGAAACGCGATCCGCATTGGCCAGACTGGCGGGCGAAGATCGTCCATGGGTCGAAGCGCTTGCGCATGGCGGCCATGGCACTGGAGGACGGCGATATCGAAGCCTCCGCCGAGGAGCTTCTCTTCGCGGCGAGTCACGCGGCCCGCGCTGTGTTGTTGAAATCAGGCATCTTCCCGCTCTCCCGGCCCGAGCTGCCCTCACAGTTGGAAGGCGTCGACGAGACGTTGTCCCGTGCCTTGTCCGGCCTCATTGAGGACGGCCTCGGAGTGCTGGAGTTGCAACGAACGGCGCGCCTGATCGAGAGGCGCCTTTCTGAGTTGCGCTCCGAAGCCGGCTCCGGATCCGTGGCTTAGGCCACCGGCACGTCGGCCGCGTCGAGGATGCGGTAGGCGATGCCGACGACGCCGGGCCCCGAGTGCGCACCCATTACCGGCGTGAACTCAGTGGTCAGGACCTCGCGGCAGTTAAAGCGCTCCTGGACCTTCTCGGCGAAGCGCGCCGCCTCCTCCGGGGCCGCGGCGTGCATCAGCACGGCGCGGATTGGGGTGCCGTTGGGGTTCGACTCCCGCATCATCTTCAGCATGCGCTCAATGGCCCTTGCCTTGGACCGCGCCTGCGTTAGCCGCTCGACCTTGCCGTGGCGCGCCGTCAGTACGGGCTTGAAGCCCACTCTATCGCCGAGCCACGCCGCCGCCCTGGGAACATGGCCGCCCCGCGCCAAGTATTCGAGGGTGTCGAGCACGGCGTAGAAGTCCACCTTCGGCGCGATCGCGTCTACGAACGCCACCGCCTCGTCGAGGGAAGCTCCCTCCGCCGCGAGCCGCGCCGTCTCGAGCGCGATGAGTCCCTGTCCGCCGGCCACCGCGGGCGCGGCCACCGACCGGATCCGCGTCCCGGGAAGCCGCTCCTCGGCCAGCGCTACGGCGTGCTGTGACACGCTGTGACTCGAGCTCAGGCCCGCGGGGAGCGTGATGCAGAGCACGGCCTCCGCCCGCTTGCTCGCGGCCTCGAACGCTTCGAGGTACTGGCCCGGAGACGGCGCCGACGTCGTCGGCGGGCGCTTCGAACTGCGCAGCAATCCGTAGAAGTCTTCCGGCGGATCGACGCCGTCGCGGTACACCCTGCCCTCGAACACAAGATCGTAGGAGACGATCTCGATTCCATGGGCGCGGGCGATCTCCCCGGCGATACAGGAGGAGCTATCGGTGACGACGGCGACTCTTTGCATAGTATGCGGATGTACCGCGCGGGGGATTCTACGCCACCGCCGCCTCTATTGCGAGACGCGGCGGCCCAGTGCTACAGTGCGAGGCGTTTTGCGCCCCGCTCCTATTTCCCACGCAACCGGCTATCCGCGGCGCGCGCTCCGGCTCGGCCGTTTCAAGCTCAGGAGGTCCCTCTAGATGGGTGAATTCACCGACAGGACGTGCATCGTCGGCGTGGGGGAGACTCCCCATATGCGGCCGTCGAACCGCACCACGCTCTCCATGGCTATCGAGGCCGTCAAGAATGCCTGCGACGACGCCGGCATCCGGCCCCAGGACGTCGATGGCATCACCAGCTACAATGCCGCCGACTCCACCTCCGGGATGCACATTGCGACCGCGTTGGGGATGCGCCTCAACTACCAGGTCGACATCATGGGCGGCGGTTCGAGCACCGAGGCCCTCATCGCCCACGCCGTCGGTCTCGTCGTCGGCGGCTACTGCAACACGATGGTCGTCTTTCGCTCGATGAACGGCCGTTCCGGCCGGCGCATGGGAGGCCAGGCCCCCGGCGGCCCCATGCCCCCCACGCCGATCACCGCGCCCAATAGCTTCGAGCCGCTCTACGGCTTCACCACCCCGGCGCAGAAGTTCGGCATCAGCTGCATGCGCTACATGCGCGACTACGGGCTCAAGAGCGAGCAGCTCGGCATGATCTCCGTCGCTCACCGGAAGCACGCCCTGCTCAACCCCAAGTCGATCATGACGAGTCCCATCACCATCGAGGACTACATGAACTCCCGGTGGGTCTCGAAGCCCTTCCACCTCCTCGACTGCTGTCTGGAAACCGACGTGGCCGCCGCCCTCATCATCACCAAGGCCGAGCGGTCTTGGGACCTGAAGCACCCCCCCGTCTTCATCATGGGCGGCACCGCCCGCACCATGGCCGACAACCCCGCGTGGAACTACAGCCGCGACGTTATCCACGAGGTCGCCAGCTTCTACGGCCGCGACCGGCTCTTTGGGATGTCGGGCGTCACCCAGAAAGACATCGACATCACGTCGTCCTACGACGCCTTCACCTTCACCACGCTGATCCAGCTTGAGGCCTACGGCTTCGTCCCCCGCGGCGAGGCCGGCCCCTACGTGGCCGAGGGCAACCTTGAGATCGACCATCCCGGCGGACGGCCCAACAACCTCTCCGGCGGGCACCTCTCCGAGGGCTACACCCATGGGATCAGCATGGTGATCGAGAACGTCCGCCAGCTTCGCCACCGCGCCGACGACTCCTGCCCGCGCTGGCGAGAGGGAATCCACACCTACGACCGTAGCAAGGGATGCCGCCAGGTCAAGAAGGCCGACATCGCGGCGTGCCTGGGCTGGGGCATGGAGACGATGTCCAGCTCCGCCATTCTGAGGAAAGGCTAGCCCGCCATGACCATCGAAACCGGCTCCACTCCCAGAGAACCCGACTACAGCCGCCTCCAGATCATCCCCGACCAGGACATCGCGCAGTGGTGGGAGTACACCAAAGAGAAGAAGTTCATGCTCGCCTACTGCTCGGCGTGCGATGAGAAGTGGTTCCCCCCCTTCCCCGCCTGCAGGAAGTGCGGCTCGATGAACGTCGAGTACGTCGAGATCGAGGGCAAGGGCGAGATCTACACGTATAACGTCGTCGTCCAGCCCATCCTGGGGCACATGGTCCCCGCCGTCCCCTACTGTGTCGCCATCGTCGAGCTTCCCGATGGGACGAACCCGGACGGCTCGAAGACCCGCGTCCCGGCCCTCATGCGCGACCCCGAGGAAGACATCGCCATCGGCCTCCCCGTCGAGCTCGACTGGGACGAGCATCCCACCCAGGACTACCACATCCCCCGCTGGAAGCTCAGCGCCAAGACGGCCCCCAACACCTGGAAATTCCCGCTGTAGGGCAGCCCTCTCTCAGTCTCCCCCATGGGGGAGAGGCGTGTGGTGGCCCTGTCGGAGGGCGGGGGCGTGGGCTACAATGCGCCCGTTATGTCCGACACGCCGCTTCGGCGCCAGTATCTCGACATAAAACGGCGTTACCCCGACGTCGTCCTGCTGTTCCGCCTCGGGGACTTCTACGAGACTTTCGAGGACGACGCCCGCGCCGCCTCGGCGGCCCTCGGCATCACCCTCACCTCGCGGGAGATGGGCAAGGGGAAGCGCTACCCCATGGCGGGGATTCCCCACCATGCCCTCGATAACTACCTGGGGCGTCTGATCGACGCCGGGCACAAGGTCGCCATCTGCGAGCAGACCTCGGAACCGGGCGATGGGCTTGTCGAACGGGACGTGGTGCGCGTGGTGACCCCGGGGACCCTCGTCGAGGAGCACCTGCTCGACGGCAAGAGCAACAACTTCCTCGCCGCGGCACTGGTCGAAGGATACTCGGCTGGCGTGGCCCACCTCGACGTGAGCACCGGCGAGTTCGCCGCCGCTCAACTTCCCGCCGACGGCCTCGACCTCGAAATCGGACGGCTCTCGCCCGCCGAGCTTCTTGTCCGCGCCGACGATCAAGTCCCCGCCCCGCCGCCGGTCAGACCGACCGAGTCGCCCGACCGTGACTTCGAATTCGACGACGCCGAGGACCGCCTCAAGCGGCGCTTCGGCGTCCTGACCCTTGAGGCGTTCGGCTGCGCCGACAAGCCGCTGGCGGTCGCTGCCGCGGGCGCCGTGCTCGCCTACCTGGAGCGCACACAGCCGTCGTCGGCGGCGAGCGTGGCCTCGCTCTCCACCTATTCCACCGAGCGCTACATGGCGCTAGACCCCCAGACGCGCCGCAATCTGGAGATCGCCCAAGCGGGGCGCTGGGGCGGCGAGGGGCAATCGCTCCTCAGCGCGATCGACGAGACGCGCACGCCGATGGGCGCGCGGATGCTCCGCCGGTGGATGGGCCAGCCCCTGCTCGACCGCGAACCGCTCGACGCCCGCCTCGACGCCGTGGCCTGGTTCCACGAACGTCCTCTGGCGCGGGAGCGTGCCGCCGACCTGCTGAAGTCCATGCCCGATCTGGAGCGCCTCTCTGGACGGGTCGCTGCCGGCCGGGCCTCGCCACGGGACCTGGCGGCGATGCGCCGAGGGCTCGAAACCGTCCCGGACCTTGCCGCGCTGCTTGCCCCGTCCGGCGGCGAGGAAGGGCAAAGCGGCGGGATCGACGGCTTGCTGGCGCGCCTCGATCCCTGCGCCGACGTGGCGGACGCCATTGCCGAGGCCGTCGTTGACGATCCGCCGGCGGTGTTGAGCGACGGCGGGGTGCTGCGCTCCGGCCTCGACGAGGAACTCGACCGCCTGCGCGGGGTCTCGACCGGCGCGCGGACGCATCTGGCGGCGCTGGAGAGCAAGGAGCGCGAGCGCACCGGCGTCAAGTCGCTCAAGGTCGGCTACAACCGCGTCTTCGGCTACTACATTGAAATTGGGCGGTCGAACCAGGCCAAAGTCCCCGACGACTACGTTCGGCGGCAGACGCTGGCGGGGGCGGAGCGCTACGTCACCCCCGAGCTCAAGGAGTACGAATCGACGATCCTCAACGCGCAGGAACGGATTCAGGACCTTGAAACGGCGCTGTTCAAGCGGCTCTGCGAGCGGATCGCGGCGCGCTGCGACGGTGTCCTCGCCACCGCCGCGGCTCTGGGCGAGGCCGACGTCTACGCCGGTTTCGCCGCCGCCGCGGCGCGCTACGGCTACGTCCGACCCACGCTTACCGATGGCGATGAGCTTGAAATCGTGAACGGGCGGCATCCCGTGGTCGAGCGCGTCATACCCCAAGGCGGCTTCGTGCCCAACGACACCAAGATGTCGCGCGGCGGGGCGCGCGTCGTCGTGCTCACCGGCCCCAACATGTCGGGGAAGTCGACCTACCTGCGCCAGGTGGGGCTCATCGTCCTGCTCGCCCAGATCGGCTGCTTCGTCCCCGCCGACGCGGCGCGCATCGGCATCGTCGACCGCATCTTCACGCGCGTGGGGCTGCAAGACGACCTCGCGGCGGGCCAGTCGACGTTCATGGTCGAGATGGTCGAGACGGCGCAGATCCTGCGCAACGCAACGGAGCGCTCTCTCATCATCCTCGACGAGATCGGACGCGGCACGAGCACCTACGACGGCCTTTCCATCGCGCGCGCCGTCGCCGAGTACATTCACAACCACCCCGAGCTGGGCGCCAAGACGCTGTTCGCCACGCACTATCACGAGCTAACCGATCTGGCGGGGATGCTTCCGGGCGTCAAGAACTTCCACGTCGCCGTGGCCGAGAAGGACGGCGACGTCGCCTTCCTCCATAAGATCCTGCCCGGGGCCGCGGACAAGAGCTATGGTGTCCACGTGGCCACCCTGGCGGGGATGCCGCCGGCGGTCGTATCGCGGGCGCGGGAGGTCTTGCAGGGCCTTGAGCGCGAGAACGGGCGTCGCCCGCGCCGCCGCCGGAGCGCCCCGGCGAACCCCGAGCAGCCGACGCTGCTGCCGCCCGCCTCGGAGACCTCCGAGCGCCTGCTCGACATCGACGTCGCCTCGCTCACTCCGCTCGAAGCTATCACCAAGCTCTTCGAACTGCAGGACACGGCGCGCCGCGAGTCCGAAGGCGGGCGCGGCAAGGAGCGCGGCGGTTAGAAAATCCGCGGAGGCGGGAGTAGAATCGAAACCGCCGCCGCGCGCCCCGCCCTTTCCCCGGTCCCGACGGCAAGCGCTATGAAGATCAGGTTGCTTCCCCCCGCGCTCGTCTCGCGGATCGCCGCCGGCGAGGTTATCGAGCGGCCAGCCTCCGTGGTCAAGGAGCTTATCGAGAACGCCCTCGACGCCGGGGCCTCGCGGGTCGATATTCAGGCCGCGTCCGGCGGCGTCACCCTACTTCGCGTCTCCGACGACGGGGAGGGGGTCGACGCCGACGACCTCGAGGCTGCGTTCACCCGCCACACCACGAGCAAGCTCGAAGACGAGGCGGGGCTGCACCGCATCGGCACGCTGGGCTTTCGCGGCGAGGCGCTGGCGTCGATGGCGGCGGTGGCCGACGTCACCCTGCTGTCGTGCACGGCGGGGTCGTTGAACGGGGCGGAGATTCGGGTGAAAAACGGCGTCGTGATCGAGCAGGGGCCGCGCGCCGCCCCGCCGGGGACGACGGTCTCGGTGCGCAACCTGTTCCGTGACGTTCCCGCTCGGCTCAAGTTCCTCAAGTCCAACGCGGCGGAGGCAAACCGCATCGCGTCGGTGGTGGGCGCCTATGCCCTGTCGCGCCCAGGGACGGCCTTCAGTCTGACGGTGGACGGCAAGGAGAGCGTTCGGTCGCAGGGGAACGGCGACCGCCGCGCCGCCTTCGCCGCCGTCTACGGTGCGGGGACCGCCGCCCGGATGCTCGACGTGGACTGGAGCGGAGATTCCTCGGGCTTGGCCATAGACGTCGGCGGCCTGACGTCGCCGGTGGACCTGAGCCGGGGCAACCGCACCTTCGTTACGCTGCTGGTGAATGGACGCCTCGTCCAGAGCCGCTCCCTCTCCTTCGCGGTAACCGAGGCCTACCGCGGCTTCCTGGGGTCGGGGCGTTACCCCATGGCCGTCCTCGATGTGCATGTTGATGTGGGAGAGACGGACGTGAACGTCCACCCCGCGAAGATGGAGATCAAGTTCCGCGACGAGCGCCCCGTCTTCTCCGCCGTCCGCCATGCGGTGACGGAGTCGCTGGAGCGAGAGGCTGCGCCGCGCCCCGCGACGGTGATCCCCGGAGCGGCGGCCTCGCCTTTCGCCCCGCTCGACGAGGCGGCGGCATCGAGGCCGATGCCGGTGGGCGCGCCGATTTCGGGGCTCCGTGAGGCGGGGCCCCGTGCGCAGGGCGCGGTGAGTGGCCAAGGCGCGCTGCGTGTCCCCGTCTTGCGGGTGCTGGGGCAACTCGGCTCGACCTTTATCATCAGCGAGGGCCCCGAGGGGATGTACCTCATCGACCAGCACACGGCTCACGAGCGAGTGCTCTTCGATCAGCTCCGGCGCGACCGCGACCGCGGCGAGGTGAAGTCGCAGGGCCTGCTCGAACCGGTGGCGGTTGAGATGTCGCCGGAGGAGCAGGAATTGGTGGCCGAACACGCCGAAATCCTGACCGGTTACGGTTTCGATACAGAGCCGTTTGGCGAGCGGGCCGTGCTGCTGCGGGCCGTCCCCGCGGGCTTGGCCGCCGCCGAGCCGTCGGGCGCGCTCCACGACGTGCTCGACTATTTGCAAGCCGACGACCTGCGGGGCTATAGCTGGGAGGAACGTATGCTGGCGTCCGTGGCCTGCCACTCGGCGGTGCGGGCCGGCCAGGCGCTCTCGACACAGGAGATGCGGGAGATGGTGCGCCTATTGGAGACAGCGGACAACCCGCACGCCTGCCCTCACGGCCGGCCCATCATCGTCCACATGAGCACCGCGCAGCTCGAGCGCGAGTTCGACCGCCGCTAGCGGCGAGGGGCTGCTCGACCGTCGTGGCGAAACGCAAGACCGGCGCGGTGCATGAGGCCAGGATGGCCGAGATGGCGGAACGCGTCCGCCCCTACGCCCCCGCGTTACTCGACTGGTACGACCGGAACGGGCGCGTCCTTCCCTGGCGCGGCGTCCGCGACCCTTACGCCGTCCTTGTCTCCGAAGTCATGCTCCAGCAGACGCAGGTGGACCGCGTGATCCCCAAGTACCGCGAGTTCCTCAACCTCTTTCCCGATTTCGAGACGCTCGCCGCGGCCCCGCCCGCCGACGTCATCCGGGCCTGGTCGCCCTTGGGCTACAACCGGCGCGCCGTGCGCCTGCACCGCATCGCCCGCGCGGTGGCGGGGGACGGTCTGCCGGGGGACGTAGGGGCTCTGCGCCGCTTGGAAGGGGTCGGCGAGTACACCGCGGCTGCGGTGGCGTGCTTCGCCTTCGACGCGCAGGTCGCCGTCGTGGACACCAACGTGCGGCGTGTCCTGACCCGGCTCGCCGGCGCCACGCGTCCGTCGCCCGCCGCGCTCCTCCGCGCCGCCGACGCCCTGCCGCCGCAGGGGGAGGCGTATGCCTGGAACCAGGCGATGATGGACCTCGGCGCTACGGTCTGCACCGCCGCCGCCCCCAAGTGTGGCGTCTGTCCTCTCGCCGCCGCGTGCGCCTTCGCCCTCGCCGGAACCGGCGGCGCCGTGGCCGAAGAGCGGGCGGAGTATCGCGTTTCGCCGCGTAAGCGCGAGGCCCCATTCGCGGGGTCGCGGCGCTACTACCGTGGGCGCATCGTCGAGCGGCTGCGGGCGCTCCCGCCGGGCGAGTCCGTCCCCCTAACCGATCTCGGCGCGGCGATCAAAGACGGCTTCACGGAGCGCGATGAGCCCTGGCTCGCCGGACTCCTCGCCGAACTCGAACGCGACGGCCTCGCCAAGGTCGACGACGGCCGCGTTTCGCTGCCGTAGCTTAGTTTCGGAGGGAGAGGGCACGCTTCAGGCGCCCGCGCGCCGTCGACGCGCGCACGGGCGCGAATTTCGCAGCGTCCGCCTTAGGGGCGGGCCACGGCTCGTCCCTAAGGCAGGCGCTATCCTGAAGGCCATTTGAACGAGGTCGGCCGGGGAGCGACTTTCGACCGATGAAGCTTCCGAGAATCACCGTCTTCTATGGCTGGTATATCGTCGGTGCGACGTTTCTGACGGGCCTCCTCTCCGGCGGATTCTTCACGTTTGGCATCGGCGTCTTCTTCCCGGAGGTCAAGGCGGAGTTTTCTCTCCAGACCCACGCGCCGCTTGCCGCGATCTTTGGCATCGCCCCGTTGGAAGGCGCGATCCTGGGACCGTTCCAGGGTTTCTTCGTCGACCGCTTCGGTCCTCGTCGGGTGATGCTGCTCGGCGTCACGCTCAACGGCTTGGGCTGGGTGCTCGCCGCGACTTCGCAGTCGTTGGGGATGTTCGCCGTCTTCTTTCTGCTCATTGCCGCAGGGAACGGCATGGGGCTGACCGCGCCTCCGCTGGCGACGGTGGGCAACTGGTTCATCAGAAAGCGCGGAATCGCGTTTGGGATCGCCACCGCCGGGTTTGGACTGGGGACGGTGTTCCTTCCCCTGGTGAACTACCTGATCGACTCGCTCGACTGGCGCACCGCGGCGGTCATCATCGGCGTCGTGATCTGGGCGGTCGGCTATCCCCTCGCCCTCCTCATGCGGCACCGCCCCGAGCAATACGGAATGAAGCCCGACGGACTGGACGAGCCGGCCCCCGCGGAGCGGCGTCCAACGACGCCGGTCCCCGAGCCCGACTTCATGCCCTTCGAGGCACTGCGCACCAGGGCATTCTGGCTCATCAACCTCAACGCCGCCTCCCGCACGTTCATCCTCTCCGCGCTCGCGGTGAATTTGGTCGTCGCCTTGGAGGGAGAGGGCTTCTCGACCGCGACCGCGGCCAACGTCCTCGCGGCGATCGGGGTACTCACCGTTCCTGGAAGGCTTGGCACCGGGGTGCTGGCGGACAGGATCGACAAGCGGGTGTTGGCGGCAGGGATATCACTACTGATGGGCACCTCGATGCTGCTCCTGGCGTGGGCGTCGGAGGTGTGGCAGCTGGCGATCTTCGCTCCGGTCTATGGCCTCGCCCACGGCGGCGGCGGCACCGTCATGTTCGCCATGCGCGGCGAGTACTTCGGGAGACGTTCCTTCGCCACCATCAGCGGCATGGGCACGGTCATGATGGCCTCCGGCTCGATGCTTGGAGCCTGGCTCGCAGCCTTCATCTTTGACAAGACGGGAAGCTACAACCTGGCGTGGATGACTTTCGGCGCCGCCTCGCTCGTTGGCGTGGCGGCCATCCTGCTGGTGCGCCGTCCGCTGACGCCGAGCCGTGGGCGAGGCCTGGCGTGGCGCCCGCAACTCTGAAGATAGAGAGGGCTAGGCCGCGCTAGCCTCGGCGTCGGCTTTTAGGCCGGCGAGCCATTCTTGCAGCATGCGGCGCACCGCCCAGGTGGGCGAGAAAAAAGGCAACGTCCACTGCATCGGCCCCTCTTGGCGGATGCTGATGCCGGAGCGGACGCCCGTGCCCTCTTCGTCGAAGTGGACCGTGGTCTGCCGGGCGACGCCGCCCGAATTCGACACCCATATCGCCGTCCGCGGGGGGTCGATCTCGGCCACGGCGGACTCCATCGCGATGGGACGCCACCAGGGTTTGACGACGAGCCGTAGCCGCCCGCCCACGCGCCAGGGGTCGCCGTCGGGGCCCGAGGTCTCGATCCACGAGTCGCCCCATTCGGGCCAGCGCTCGATGTGCGTGAAGGCGCGCCAGACATCTTCCGACGGCGCGTCTATGTGGGTCGATTCCTTGACTTCGTAGACGCCGGCGACGACTCGCATCGTCAGCCGTTCATGATGACGCCCGCGTCCACGACGAGGGTCTGCCCCGTCATCAAGGCGCTGTCGTCGGAGGCGAGGAAGACGGCGGTACCGGTGAGGTCGGAGGGTTCGAGGGAGCGTCTCATCGCCGACGCGCCGGCCAAGGCGCCCACGAACGCGTCGGGGACAACCCTCTTGGTGGCCTCCGACATGGTGACACCGGGGGCGATGGCGTTGACGCGAATACCGTGACCGCCGCCCTGCTTCGCCATCGACTTGGTGAGGAAGACGACGCCCGACTTGGAGAGGCCGTAGGCGTTGGAGGAAAAGTTGTCGCCGGGCCTCGCGCCGGGCAGCGAGTAGGCGGCGATCGAGGCAATGTTGATGATCGACCCGCCGCCCTGCTCCTTCATATAGGGGAAGACGGCGCGGCTCGCGATCAGGACGCCGATTACGTTCACGTCGAACACCTTGCGAAGGTAGTCGACGGTCTCGTTGCCCAAGTCGAGGTTGTAGTAGATCGCCGCGTTGTTGACCAAGGCGTCGATGCGCCCGAATCGCTCGTGGGCCTGGCGCGCCATGGCCTCGACGCTCGCCTCGTCGGCGACGTCGGTCTCGAGGGCCAGGGCTTCGCCGCCGAGTTCGGCGATCTCGGCCTCAACGGCCTTGGCCTGATCGACTCGGAGGTCGGCGACGACCACGCTCGCCCCCTCCCGCGCGAAGCGAAGGCAGTACTCGCGCCCGATTCCTTGAGCACCGCCGGTGACGATGGCTACGCGGTCTTTGAGGCGCATGGGGGACCTCCAAGGAGCGGCTGCTTCCAGCGGAAGCGGCCAGGTGTGAAGCGGGCCTAGAATGCCACACGTGCTCCGTGGGTTCAACGGCAGCAATGCTTCTCTAGAGAGAACGTTGGTGCTATCCTATTCGGACCGCCTTGCGCCGAATATCTGCTTCGGAGCCAGCTCCTTTGTCCGCCGCCATTCCCCTAACCCTCGATGCAACTGCCGCCTCGCGCGGCCTTTTCGACCGCGCCGCGCGGCACGTCGGTTCGACGCCGGCACTGGTCATCGAGCTTGCCGCGGTCGAGCGCGCCTACCGCAGCTTCACCGAGGCCTTCACCGGCTCGCCGGTGTTCTACGCGCTCAAGGCGAACCCCGACCCGCGGGTGGCGCGGCGGCTGGCGAGCCTGGGCTGCGGCTTCGAGATCGCCAGCGCAGCCGAGCTCGGGCTCGTGGCGGAGATCGGCGTCGAGCCCGAGCGTGTCATCAGCAGCAACCCGATCAAGGCGCCCGCCTTCGTGGCCGCGGCGCACGAGTATGGCGTGCGGCACTTCGGCTTCGATTCCGACGCTGAGATCGACAAGCTGGCGCGTTACGCGCCGGGATGCGAAGTGTCGGTCCGGCTCGTGGTGCCCAACGAGGGCAGCGACTGGCCTCTCGACAAGAAGTTTGGCGCCGCTCCTGCGGAGGCCGGCGGTCTCATGCGCCGCGCCGCACAACGCGGCCTCATCCCCTCTGGCGTGACCTTTCACGTGGGCTCGCAGTGCCGCCGTCCTGAGTCTTGGGCCGCCGCGCTCGACATCGTCCGTGGCGTGCTCGCCGAGCTTGCCCGCGATGGGGTCGAGCCCCGCGTCGTCAACGTGGGCGGCGGGATGCCGGTGGCCTACGCCTCCGGCCCCACGCCATCGGCGGACGACGTGGCATCGGTGGTGAAGGCGAGCGCCGCTCGGCTACCTTGGCCTGTCGAGATATGGCTGGAGCCGGGGCGGGGGCTCGTAGGCGAGGCGGGGACGTTGGTAACGGAGGTCATCGGCGTCGCCGAGCGCGAGGGCCGGCGCTGGGTTTACCTCGACGTAGGCGTTTTCCACGGCCTCGCCGAGGCGATGGGCGGTATTGCCTACCGCTTCGAGACCGACGCCGGAGGCGCGCCCGCACTCTGCACCATCGCGGGGCCGTCGTGCGACAGCGTGGACGTGATCACCACCGATGGCCTGCTTCCCGACGTTACTGTCGGCGACCGCGTTGTGATTCCCTGCGCGGGGGCCTACACCACGGCCTATGCCTCGGCGTTCAACGGCTTTCCTGGGCCGGAAACGATTGTGGTGGAGGCCCTGTAACCGTGCCCGGGTCCTGGTTCGAGGAGCAGGACCCCTTTTCGCCGGTCCGGTACCGTTACCCGATCGAAGAGGTCCTGCACCGGCGGACGACTCCCTACCAGCACATCGAGGTGCTGCGCAGCGCGTTCTTCGGGCGCATGCTCGTACTCGACGGGGTGGTCCAGCTTACCGAGCGTGACGAGTTCGTCTACCACGAGATGCTGGTCCACGTGCCTATGCACGTCCATCCCGGCCCAGAGCGGGTGCTGATCGTGGGCGGCGGCGACGGCGGCGCGCTGCGAGAGGCGCTGCGCCACCCCGGCGTCACGGTCACCCTGGCCGAGCTCGATCCCGAAGTCGTCGAGGTCTCTCGCGCTTATTTCCCCGCCCTCGCCGAGTCCTTCGATTCGCCCCGCGCCACCGTGGCCTATGGCGACGCGGCTGACTACGTCGCCGACGCCGGCGAGCGTTTCGACGTCGTTCTCTGCGACCTGACCGATCCCGTGGGGCCGGCGCGCAAGCTCTCCGAGCGCCCCTTCTTCGAGGCGGTGAAGGGAATCCTCGCGCCGGGGGGCGTCGTGTCGATGCAGACGGAGTCGTTGTACTTTCACGCCGGCCACGTCAAGCGGGTACAAGAGGCGCTGCGCTCGGTCTTTCCCCACACCGCCCTGTACGGCGCGCCCATTGCCACCTACGCGGGCAACTGGTGGACGTTCTCCATGGCCTCACTCGCCGCAATCGAGTCAGAGCCGCGGCGGACGGTTCCCGGTGTCCGGCTGTACAGCGCCGCCATGCACCGCGCGGCGTTCATCCCGGATGCTGTTCTCGAGTGCTTTGCCGGACTCGACCCCTAGCCTCCCGCGTCCGGCGCGGCGCAGAATACGTCCAAAAGGTAGCATTCCGGCGTAGAATCTAGCATCGGGCTTGACGCTGCGTGTTGAGAACAGGCCGAGACGGAAGGAAGAAGGCCGTGCTAAAGCAATCTCGAAGGAAGAAACTGCTCGCGGTGGTTGGCGTATCGATCGTGGCGCTGGTCGTGGCGGCGTGCTCCGGGGCCGAGAGTACGCCTGGACCGACGCCAATGCCCGGACCGACGCCAACGCCCGGACCGACGTCCACTCCCGAACCACCCACGGCGACCGCGACACCCGAACCACCCACGGCGACGGCCACGCCCGAACCCCCTACGGCAACGCCGACGCCGAGTGAGCCCACGCCGACGCCCTATCCCGCGCCCGCGCTCGCCGGCACGGGCGAGTGGATCAACTCCGAGCCCTTCACGCTCGCGAGCCGGCGGGGCGAGGTGGTCCTCGTCGATTTCTGGACGTACACCTGCATCAACTGCATACGGACCCTTCCCTGGATCCGTGACTGGCACGAGAAGTACGCCGACGCGGGCCTGGTGATACTGGGCGTGCACACGCCGGAGTTCGAGTTCGAGAAGGTCATCGAGAACGTCAGGAAGGCCTCGCTCGACTACGACCTCAACTACCCCATCGTTCAGGACAACGAATTCACCACGTGGCGGGCCTTCAAGAATCGGGCGTGGCCCTCGAAGTACCTCATCGACGCGAACGGCGCGGTGCGCTACGCGCATATCGGGGAGGGTGCCTACGACACGACCGAACGGTGGATCAGGACGCTGCTGGAAGAGGCGGGGGCGGACCTCAGCGGAATTAGCGGCGAGACCCTCGCTCAGCCCCCCCGCGACGTGAGCGCCTACTCGTCGTCGGCGCGCAATCAGGTGACACGGGAGCTCTACGCCGGCACCCACCGGAATTACGGCGCGGTGAACTCCCGGAGGAACCCTCCCTACGTCCGCCACGTCGAGTACTACGAAGAACGCGACGTCGTGATGTTTTACGAAGATCCCGGCGACCACGCTAATCAGTTCATCTACCTGCAAGGCGCGTGGCTTAACGAGACCGAGAGTCTGACCCACGGGCGCGTGACCGAGAACTACGAGGACTATCTGGGAATCCGTTTCTTCGCCACCAGCGTCAACACGGTAATGAGTCCCGGCGAGGGGGGCGATCCCTACGACGTGCGTGTGATCTACGATGATCGGCCGCTCACGGTGGACGAGGCCGGCGCCGACGTGCAGTGGGACGCCGAGGGCAACAGCTTCGTCCGGGTGGATGAGGCGCGCATGTACGGGATCGTGAAGATCGACGAGGTCGATGAGCACGAGCTCAGGCTCAGCTCGAACGCCGAGAACTTCAGCGTCTTTGCCTATACCTTCGGGACGTTTCTCGGGGACACGGCATGATTCGCGTGGAGCATTTGACGGCCGCCGCCGCCTTGGCCACGGTCGTCGCGCTCACCGCCGCCGCGTGTTCCGGCGGCCAGCCGACCCCGACCCCGGTGCCGACCGTGCCGCCCACCGCCACTCCGCCCGCCGCCGCACCCGCCGCGCCCACCGGAGAGAATCCGGGCCGCCCCGAACTCGAACCTCTGATCCGTGGACCGGCGAGCGCCGACGGCTTCCAGGCGATCCTGGGCACTCCCGACTTGGGCGTGGGCGAGCGCCGCTTCGGCGTCCTGATCACCGCACCCTGGGGCGTGGTCGGCTCGCCGACGGCCCAGATGACGCTACGGCGCGCCGGAGGGAGCGGGGCGCCCCTCGACTTCTTGACCGCGACATACCAGCCTTGGCCTCTCGGCGCCCGGGGTCTGTATACCACAGACGTCGACTTCGCAGAGCCCGGCGCCTATCTCCTCGACATTGACTTCGAAGACAGGGACGGGGTCCTCCGGCGCGTCGGCATCGAGGTCGACGTGCCGCAGCGCACGCGGGCGCCCGACATCGGCGAGCCGGCCCTGCCCAGCGAGACGAAGACGCTAGCCCAGGACGGCTCGTTCGACGACCTCACCACCGGCTCCCTCCACGACGCCGACCTCTACCAGGTTACGCTGGCCGAGGCTGTAAGCAACGACCTGCCCACGGTGGTGGTCTTCGCGAGCCCGGCGTTCTGCATCAACGCGGTGTGCGGTCCCCAAGTCGAGGCGCTGCAAGAGCTGAAGGACGCGCATCCCGGTGAGGCGAACTTCGTCCACGTCGACTTCTTCGACAACCCAAAAGAGACGCAGGACGACATCAGCACGGCGCGCCTCTCGCCCGCAGTGATCGAGTGGGACCTGCCGGGGATCGAATGGACGTTCGTGATCGACCGCGAGGGGCTTGTGTCGCACCGCTTTGAGGCGTACGTCACCGTCGCCGAGCTCGAAGAGGCGCTTCAGGAAGTTCTCTAACGGCCCTGCCAGGCTGGTGCGTTTCTCTAAGACGCCTCCAATGCGCCGCGCCTATAATGGCGTTGGACGAGAGAATGGAGCGCCGGCGCGTCGGCGCCGAAAGCGAGCACGGCTCTGGCAGCATCGATCAGGCTCGGGCGAATCGCCGGAATCCCTATCGGGATTCACTATAGCTGGCTGTTCATCTTCGCGTGGTTCAGCTACTCGCTGGCAAGAAACTTCTTTCCCGCCCGCTACGATGCTCCGACAGAGCAGTATTGGGCCATCGCCATCGTGGCCAGCGTGCTCTTCTTCGCCTGCGTACTAGCCCACGAGCTTGGCCACAGCGTGGCGGCGCGACGCTTCGGCATCCCCGTCACCAGCATTACGCTCTTCTTCCTCGGCGGCGTCGCCCAGATCGGCAGAGACGCGCCCCGCCCTATGGCCGAGGGGATCATCGCCATCGCCGGCCCGGCGGTCAGCATCGCGTTGGGCGGCATCTTCTTCGGGGCCGGCTGGGTGCTGCGCGACGCGAGCGCGCCGGCGAGCTCGCTCTTCTACTATCTCGGCTACGCTAATGGTTTGGTGGGCCTCTTCAACCTCATCCCCGGCTATCCCATGGACGGCGGGCGCATCTTCCGGGCGGTGGTCTGGGGGATCAGGGGCGACGTAGTCAAGGCGACCCGAGCCGCCGCCAACCTCGGGCGCGCCGTCGGGGTGATCTTCATGGGCGGCGGCGTGGCCATGGGGTTCTTCCTCGAAAGCATCTTCGGCGGCATGATGCTGATCTTCCTGGGTCTCTTTCTCATCGGCTCGGCGCGGCAGAGCGTGGAGCAGGTTACGGCGCGGGCTGGGCTTCGCGGCCTCCGCGTCCGCGACGTCATGACCATCGTCCCGACCATTCCACCGCGGCTCGACTTGCGCAGCCTGGTAGAGAATTACATCTCGCTGAGCGGCCACGGCTTCTTCCTCGTTGGTGAGAGGGGCGCTGCCACCGGCGCGCTCAGCCTGTCGGACATCTCGCGGGTGCCCCGCGAGCGTTGGGCGGCGACCACCGTCGGCGACATCACCGCGCCGCTCGACAACCTGCCCTGGGTCGACGCCGCCGAGTCTGCCGAGTCCGCGCTCGACCTGCTTCAGGAGAAAGACACACCGCGCCTGCTTGTGGCCGACGGCGGCGACCTCGTCGGCTCGCTCACCCTGGAGCACGTGGCCGCCGCGATGCGCCGCGGCGGCGCCCAGTAAGCGTGTCGCGCGCGGCGCGGCCTATGCTAGACTCCCCCCTTGCTCGGCTCCATGCCAACTGAGGTTTTAACTCCATGGATTACAACGCTGAGGCGCTTCGGCGGCACAGGGAAACGAAGGGCAAGATGGGCATCGTCTCGCGGATGCCCTTGGAGACGATCGATGACCTTTCGATCGCCTATACCCCCGGCGTTGGGGCGGTAAGCCTGGCGGTCGCCGAAGACACCGAGCTTTCCTACGAGATGACCAATCGCGGCAACACCGTCGCCGTGATATCCGACGGCTCCGCCGTGCTGGGCCTGGGCAATATCGGCCCCGAGGGCGCGATGCCGGTGATGGAGGGCAAGGCAATCCTGTTCAAGGAGCTGGCGGGTATCGACGCCATCCCCATCTGCCTCGCCACGCAGTCGGACGACGCGATCGTGGAGACCGTTGAGCGGCTCGCGCCCAGCTTCGGCGGTGTCAACCTCGAAGACATCTCGGCGCCCCGCTGCTTCGGCATCGAGGAGCGCCTGCAGAACATCGGCATCCCTGTCTTCCACGACGACCAGCACGGGACGGCGGTGGTGATTCTGGCCGGCCTGCTCAACGCTCTGAAGATCACCGGCAAGGCGCTTGAGGACGTGCGGATCGTCTTTTCAGGTGCGGGCGCGTCGGCCGTGGCCTCCGCGAAGCTGCTCTTTCACTTCGGCGCCAAGCACGTGATCCTCGTGGATAGCCAGGGGACGATTCACAAGGGCCGAGAGAACCTCACCCCGATCAAGCAAGAGATGCTGGCGATCACCAACGCCGACGATATTCGCGGCGGGCTGGCCGACGCTCTCCGCGGCGCCGACGTCTTCATCGGCCTCTCGGTGGCGGGCGCGCTAACGCCGGCGATGGTCGAGTCGATGGCGAAGGATTCGATCATCTTCGCCATGGCGAACCCGGTCCCCGAGATCATGCCCGATGAGGCCCGCGCGGCGGGCGCCGCCGTCGTGGGCACCGGCCGCAGCGACTTCGAGAACCAGATCAATAATTGCCTGGCGTTCCCCGGCATCTTTCGTGGCGCGTTGGACGTGCGCGCGCCGCGCGTCACGATTGAAATGAAGATGGCGGCGGCGCTGGCCTTGGCGGCGCTGGTGGAGACGCCCGTTCCCGAGCGGATCATTCCCTGGGCGCTGGACAAGGATGTCGTGCCTGCGATCGCGAAGGCCGTCGCCGCGGCGTGGACCGCGGAGTCGAGCCGCGCCGAAGGGCAGTCGAGCTCCGCGGCGGCGGGTGCCGGCTAGCGGCCCCGCCGGCCCCGTTTCGGCCCCGCTTCCTCGCGCTTTTTCGCCAAGACCTCGGCGAGGCTCCGCCCGGACTGCTCCGCCTGCCAGCGGCGCACTTCGGGCGCGCCGAACTCCTCGTCCAGGCGCTCCGGCTCGCGGGCCAACCGGTCGAGGCTCACGGCGGGCCAGAGTACGGACACGTCGAGGGCAAACTCCGCCGCCCGCGCGTTGCGCCACTCCTTCAAGTCCTTCAGCCGGGTCTGCTGCTCCGGCGTCATGCGCGGCGATGCCGCGACGCTGCGAGGCCTTTGCTCGGGCGGGGCCTTTTTCCCCTTCGAGAGGGCCCGGCGCAGGCGGTTGGCGAATCCCGGATGCGACCGCTTCAACAGCTTGCCGGCGGTCTCCTCGTCGTCCGGCGCGGCGGCGATGCCGACGAGGTCCTCGGTGCGCATAATGCGGAAGGTGGGGACGCCCCGCCGCAGGGCTTCGGCCTCACGGGCCAGGGCCAACTCCTTGAGTATGGCGCGGCCCTGGCCGTCGAGGTCGCGGCTGCCCTTGAACGAGAAGTAGGCGACTTCGGGAGGATCGGGCGGCGCGTAGCGGATATCTTCGAGCCGGGCGAATTCCTCGGCGGCCCAGGCGGCGCGCCCGAGTCCTTTCAGGCGTTCGAGCAGGGCGTCCCGGAGGGGCAGCATGTGCGCCACGTCTTCGGCGGCGTAGGCCAGCGCCTCATCGGTGAGCGGGCGGCGGCTCCAGTCGGCCCGTTGCAGGCGCTTGAGCTTCTCGACGTGAATCCCAAGGCACTCCTCCAGCGCGGCGGCGAGGCCGATGCGATCCATGCCCGCGAACCGGGCAGCGATGCTGGAGTCGAAGATGTTGGCGAGACGGAATCCCCAATCGCGGTCGATCCCGCGAATGTCGTAGTCCGCCCCATGGATGACTTTCTCGACGCGGCGGCTTTGGAGGAGCGGCCTAAGAGCCGACATATCGTCGATCTCGATGGGGTCGATGACGTAGGTGCGCTTCGGCGTGGCGAGCTGGACGAGGCAGACGCGCTCGGGGTAGCGATGATAGCCGTTGGCCTCGGTATCGAGGGCGACGACGGGCTCGCGGAGCGCGGCCTTGACGGCGAGCGCGAGCGCGTCGCGGTCGGTGACAAGCTCGAAGGAGGGATCGTCGGCTATCACGCGGCCGGAGGACCGGAACGGGAGATGGAGAAGCGGCGCCACGCCCGTAGCCTAAAGAACGGTGCGCCGGGGTGTCAAACGCGCCCTTAGATAGGGCTTGTATCTTGGTTACAAAGGGATGGGCGGCCATCCTTCCGGCCTAGAAACCCGCTGGGAGACCGTAATAGGGCCGGTTAGCGCTGTTAGAATTAAACTGTTCCACTGTATGCTTCGCGATAGCACGATGACGCCGCCTACCACGACCGACGAAATCCGCAAGGCCTACCTCGACTTTTTCGCCGAGCGCGGGCATGTCGTCACGCCGTCGTCGTCGCTGATCCCGGTGGGCGATCCGACGCTCTTGCTGACGAGCGCGGGCATGGTGCAGTTCAAGTCGTACTTCTCGGGCGAGGCCGAGCCGCCCAACCCGCGGCTGGCATCGTCGCAGAAGTGCTTCCGCACCACGGACATCGAGAACGTGGGCGATACGAAGCACCTCACCTTCTTCGAGATGCTGGGGAACTTCAGCATCGGCGACTACTTCAAGAAGGAGGCGATCGCGTGGTCTTGGGAGTTCGTCACGAAGGTGCTCGAACTGCCCGAGGAGCGCCTGTGGGTGAGCGTCTACCTCGACGACGACGAGGCGGAGGGCTATTGGCGCGAAATAGGCGTGCCCGCCGAGCGCATCGTCCGCTACGGCGACGAGGACAACTTCTGGGGGCCCGCCGGTGAGGAGGGTCCCTGTGGCCCGTGCAGCGAGATCCACTACGACTACGGCGAGGAGTACGGCGCGGACCTCACGCCCGCCGACAGCGGCGAGCGGTTCGTCGAGATCTGGAACCTCGTCTTCACGCAGTTCTACCACCACCGCGATGGGACGCGGACGAAGCTCCCCGCGCCCAACATCGACACCGGCATGGGGCTGGAACGCACGGCGACGATCATGCAGGGCCGGCTCTCGGCCTACGAGAGCGACGCCTTCGACTACCTGATTGAGGGCACCGCCGAATTGGCGGGTACGTCCTACGGAGCGGATGAGGAGACCGACTACGCTTTGCGGGTGCTCGCGGAGCACGCGCGGAGCGTCACGTTCCTCATCGCCGACGGGGTGACGCCCGCGAACGAGGGGCGCGGCTACGTGCTGCGCCGCATCCTGCGCCGCGCGGTGCGCTTCGCCCGCAAGGCGGGCATCGAGGGCGCATTCTTGGGCGATCTGTCCCGCCTTGTCATTAGGAAGATGGCGCATCAGTACCCCGAGTTGGAGCGAGAACGCCTTACCGTTCTCAGCGTGATTCGGGGTGAGGAGGAGCGCTTCGGGCAGACACTCCAGCAGGGGCTACAGGTGCTTAAGGGAATGTTCGACTATCGAGAGTCTCACGGCGTCGCCATCCCCGAGGTCGTGAAGGACGCCAGGGCTAGTAACCCTGGGCCCGACAATGCTGGGGTCGTACTGCAAGCTCATGGCTTCGTAGGCTACGACTCGAATAGCCCTGCGTTAGAGCGTCAAGGCCAACACCTTGCGGCAGAGGCAGTAGCGGACATCGCAGCAAGGGCCTTCTTGATCCTCGAAGAAGACAGGGTGGATGCGGCGGCGGCAGAGTTCGTGGAACTAGAAGAATGGCCGACCACCATCAGTGAGCAAGAAGCGTTCAAACTGTACGACACGTTCGGGTTTCCGCTCGACATCACGGTCGACGTGGCCCGTGAGCACGGCATGAGCGTCGACGTCGAGGGGTTCGAGCTCGAGCTCGAGGCCCAACGTGAGCGGGGCCGCGCCGCGGCCAAGTTCGGCCTCGGCGACAAGCCGTCCGCCGACGCCTATCGCGGGTTCGACTTCGACGCGAGTATTTTTGCCGGCTACGAATCGACACGAACCGAGACGACTTTGGTCGCGCTGCTGGTGAACGGCGCGCCGGTAGAACGGGCCGCGCGCCGCGACGCTGTCGAGGTCGTCCTCCGCGAGACGCCGTTCTATGCGGAGGCCGGCGGGCAGGTCGGCGACGAGGGCGTCATTTTCAGCTCGCATGGAATGATCTACGTCAGTTCCACTCGCTCGCCAGTACCGGGGCTCATCGTCCACGCGGGCGAGGTCATCGACGGGGAGTTCGCCGCCGGGGAGCCGGTGACGGCGAAGGTCGACGCGGCGCGGCGCGCCGACGTGATGCGCAACCACACCGGCACGCACCTGCTCCACGCCGCCCTGCGCCGAGTGCTGGGGCCGCACGTGCGGCAGGCGGGGTCGCTCGTTGCACCGGATCGGCTGCGCTTCGACTTCTCGCACCCATCCGGCCTGAGCGGGGACGAGCTGCGGGAGATCGAGCGGATGGTGAACGGGCGGGTGCTCGACAACCTGCCGGTGGTCCACCAGCAGATGGGGTACCAGGAAGCCATCGACAACGGGGCGCTCGCCTTCTTCGGCGACAAGTACGGCGACGTGGTGCGCACCTGCCGGATCGGCGCGCGCGGGGCGGAGGCGTTCAGCTTCGAGCTCTGCGGCGGCACGCACACGGCGGCGACGGGCGAGATCGGGCTGCTGCACGTCGAGAGCGAGGGCAGCATCGGCGCGGGGACCCGCCGCATCGAGGCGGTGACGGGGCGAGGGACGGAGGGCGTACTCTCCGAGCGCCACGTCCTCATGGAGTCGCTCGCGAAGCAGTTGCAGACGGCGCCCGCCGATCTTCAGTCGCGGCTGGCCGCGGTCTTGGAAGACCTTGACCGTGAGCGGAAGCGCGCGACGGCGCTCGAGCGGGACCTTGCCAAGCGCCAGGCGGACGGTCTGGCCGGCGGGGCGCAGGACGTGGACGGCGTGGCCGTGCTCGCGTCGGAAGTGACGGCCTCGACGATGGAGGCACTGCGCGGCGCGGCGGACTCGCTGCGCGCCCGGATCGAGAGCGGCGTGATCGTGCTCGGCTCGGTAATCGACGGGAAGCCCGCCTTCGTGGCGACGGTGAGCAAGGACCTGACGGCGGAGGGCTACCACGCGGGGAACATCATCCGCGAGGTGGCCAAAGTCGCCGGCGGGGGAGGCGGGGGCCGCCCCGACATGGCCCAAGCGGGCGGCAAGGACGCCTCGAAGCTGGCCGAGGCGCTGGCGCTCGCGCCGGAGTTGGTGAGGAAGCGGTAGGCGGGGGGACTGTGGCCCGCCCGGCCCCTTCTCTCGTTGCGCGGGCAAAGGGGTTGTGATAACCTTCGCGTTGCTCATTTTCAGGTGGACCGCGGGGCATCTGCGCCTAGGACCACCTACTGAAGGGGGTAGGCCCTGAAAGACTTCGAGTATGTAGCTCCGGCCACCGTCGAGGACGCGGTCGGGTTGATGGCGGAGAAGGGGGCCAAGGCGCGGGCTCTGGCGGGCGGCACCGACCTGCTGATTCACCTGCGGGCCAAGGTCTTCGAGCTTGACCGCGTGGTCGACTTGAAGAAGATTCCCGAGCTAACCGAGATTGCCATCTCGGCGGGCGAGGGGCTGACTCTAGGGGCGGCGGCGCCCTGCTACCAGATCTATGAGAACCAAGCGGTGCGGGAGACCTACCCCGCGCTGTTCGACTCCGCATGGATGATCGGCGGAATCCAGATTCAGGGCCGGGCCAGCGTGGGGGGCAACGTCGCCAACGCGGCGCCGAGCGGCGACACCATCCCGTCGGTCATTGTGCACCGCGGCGTGTGCGTCATCGCGGGCCCGAACGGGCGGCGCGAGGTGCCGGCGGCGGAGTTCTGCACGGGGCCGCGGCAGACGGTGCTCCAGGACGGCGAGATTCTGGTCTCGATCAAGTTCCCCCCGCCGATGAAAGGCGAGGGATCGCACTATCTGCGGTTCATCCCGCGCAACGAGATGGATATCGCGGTGGCGGGCACGGGGGCGTCGGTCGTCCTCAATAACGGGACCATCGAGTCGGCGCTAATCGCGCTGGCCTCGGTGGCGCCGAAGCCGGTGGTGGCGACCGAGGCGCAAGAGTTCCTGGCCGGCAAGGAAGCGACGGAAGAGAACATCGTCGAGGCTTCGGAGCTGGCGAAGAAGGTCGCGAGTCCGATTACCGATATGCGCGGCACGATCGAGCAGCGGGTGCATCTCGTCGGAGTGCTGACGAAGCGCGCGCTGCGCAAAGCCGTCGAGCGAGCCAAAGGGGCGTAATCGCAGATGTCGAAGAAGATTCACGTAAACGCCAAGATCAACGGCGACGAGGCCGACTTCCTGGTCGAAGCCCGCCAAAGCCTTCTCGAAGTGCTGCGCGACGTCATCGGGCTCACCGGCACCAAGGAAGGCTGCAACGACGGCAACTGTGGCGCGTGCACCATTTCCATGGACGGACGCATCGTCGATGCGTGCTGCGTGCTGGCCGTCGAGGCCGAGGGGTCGGACATTCTGACCATCGAGGGCGTGGCCTCTCCCGAGGGGCTGCACCCGGTGCAGCAGGCTTTCCTGGAGCAGGCCGCCCTGCAGTGCGGGATCTGCACGCCCGGCTTCATCGTCGCCGCCAAGGCGCTGCTGGAGCAGGAGCCCGACGCCGACGAACACCGCATCCGCCACTGGCTCGCGGGGAATCTCTGCCGTTGCACCGGCTACGACAAGATCATCCGCGCCGTCATGCAGGCGGGGGAGATGGCGCAGGCCAAGTAGCGAATCTCGGGCGCGCGCCCGAGCGTAGTACGGGAAAGACCGAAGGGGCGCCGGCGCGCCTGGCGTGCCTGGCGCCTTTATCATTAAGGCGAGGGACGAGAGAGAAGAGCGGCCCGTGCCGCGGGCCAGGGCTTCAGGTGCATTCTCATTGAGGAGCAGACGCTATGACTACCACCGCTGACCCGCCCCCCGAGTTCAAGGTCCTTGGTACGAGGCCCATTCGCCACGACGGCATGGAGAAGGTGACCGGGCAGGCCCGCTACGGTGCCGACATTCACCCGCCGGGCCTTCTGCACGGCAAGATTCTGCGCAGCCCGCACGCCCACGCGCGGATCAAGTCGATCGACACGAGCAAGGCCGAGGCGGTCGACGGCGTGCGCGCCGTCATCACCAACGCGGACTACCCCATCGTCAGCAATACGCCGATCGACTTGGCGGAGGTGTTGATGAACGCGCGGGTCATGGCGGAGAACGACCTCGCCGGAGAGAAGGTCCTGTACAAGGGCCACGCCGTGGTCGCCGTGGTGGCGGCGAGCCCGCATGTCGCGGAGGAGGCGCTCGATCTGATCGACGTGGAGTATGAAGTTCTCGACTCCCTCATGACCGTGGACGAGGCGATGGCGCCCGGCGCGCCGCTCCTCCACGAGGATATGACGACGCACACGCTGGCGGCGCGGTTCACGCGGGGCGCGGACACCGGCGAGCGCAGCAACATCGCGTCGCGGCTGCTGTTCGAGGGGGGCGACCGTGAGAAGGCGTTCACCGAAGCGGACGTGATCGTCGAGCGGGACTTCCGCACCAAGGCGGTGCATCAGGGCTATATCGAGCCGCACAGCTCGACGGCGTCGTGGACGCCGGACGGGCACGTCACGATCTGGACCTCGACGCAAGGGGCGTTTGGGATCCGGAGCTCGGTGGCGGCAATCCTTCGGATTCCCGAGGCGAAGATCAAGGTAGTGCCGCTGGAGATGGGCGGCGGTTTCGGGGGCAAGATTTCGAGCTATCTCGACGCCGTCGCGGCCATCGCGTCGCGCAAGACGGGGCATCCGGTGAAGTTCACCATGACGCGCAAGGAAGTCTTCGAGGGCACGGGGCCGACTTCAGGGACGCACATCAAGGCAAAGATCGGAGCCAAGAAGGACGGCACGATCGTCGCCGCCGATCTGTGGCTTGCCTACGAGGCCGGCGCCTATCCGGGGTCGCCCGTGGGCGCCGGCGTCATGTACGGCATAGCGCCGTACGCCATCGAGAACTTCGCCGTGGACGGGTACGACGTGGTGGTGAACAAGCCGAAGGTGGCGGCCTACCGCGCGCCGGGCACGCCGCAAGCGGCGTTCGCGATGGAGCAGGTAGTGGACCAGCTCGCCCGCGAGCTCGGTATGGACCCGATCGAGCTCCGCCTGAAGAACGTGCAGCGTGAGGGCGGGCGGCAGGTGAACGGCATCCCCTACGGCGCGATCGGCTGCGAAGAAGTCGAGCGGGCGATGCTCGAATCGGAGCACTACAAGAGTAAACTCGAAGGGCCGAACCGGGGCCGCGGCGTGGCCATGGGCTTCTGGGGCAACGGCGGCATGCACTCGGCGGCGACCCTGGCGGTGAACGCCGAGGGCACGGTAAACATGGTCACCGGCTCCGTCGATCTTTGCGGCACCCGCGTCGCTCTGGCGATGCAAGTGGCCGAGGTGCTCGGCCTGCGTGCCGAAGACATCGTGCCCAGCGTGGGCGATACCGACTCGGTGGGTTTCACCGCCCCTTCGGGCGGGAGCCGCACGGCGTTTGCCACCGGCATCGCGGTGATCCAGGCGGCGCATAAGATCGTCGATCATCTCAAGGCCTTCGCCGGACGCATGTGGGAACTGCCGCCCGAGGAGATCGCGTTCGAGAACGGGGTCTTCGTCAACCCCAAGGACGCCGAGGAGAACAAGACCTTCAGGCAACTGGCCATGATGGCCTTCCGCCAGGGCGCGGTGACGGCCTCGGCGTCGGTGAACCCGGGCGGCGTCGGCGTCTCCTACGCGGGGCACATCGCCGACGTCGAAGTCGATCCTGAGACGGGCAAGGTCACGGTGCTGCGCTACACCACGTTCCAGGACGTGGGCCGCGCTGTCCACCCGAGCTACGTCGAGGGGCAGATGCAGGGCGGGGCGGTGCAGGGCATCGGCTGGGCGCTGAACGAAGAGTATTTCTGGACGGACGACGGCGAGATGGCGAACTCGTCGTTCCTCGACTACCGGATGCCGACGAGCCTCGACTTGCCGATGATCGAGACGCAGATCGTAGAGAAGCCGAACCCCGGCCATCCCTTCGGCCTGCGGGGCGTGGGCGAGGTATCGATCGTGCCGCCGATGGCCGCGATCGCCAACGCCGTGGTTGACGCGGTCGGCCCGCGCTTGACGGAGCTGCCAATGTCGCCGGGAGCGGTGCTCAAGGCGATGCAAGAGCAACAGGGCTCATAGGACCGCCGCGGTGGCTATCGTCTTCATTCCGTCGCTCATGCGCGACCTCACGGGGGGCGCCGATAAGGTGACCGTCGAGGGCGCGACGCTGCGCCAGGTTATCAACGCGCTCGAAGCGGCGCACCCCGGCACAAAGGACCGGTTGATGGATGCGGAGGGGCGCATCCAAGAGGGCCTCGCCGTCGCAATCGACGGCGAGACGACGCACCTCGGCCTCATCGAGCCGGTCAAGGAGACGTCCGAGATTCACTTTATCCCAGCCATCGGCGGGGGATAACGACCGTGCTCGGCAAGGCGCTCATCTTCGTGGCCGTTGCCGCGCTGACGCTATCGGCGTGCTCCTCAGGCGCCGATCCGACGCCGCTTCCGCCAACGTCCCCGCCACCATCCCCGACGGCGACGGCCGCGCCGGTGCCGACGGCGACGCCGGAACCCACGCCCACGCCCGAGCCGACTTCGACGCCCGTACCGACGTGGACGCCCGAGCCGACGTGGACGCCCGAGCCGACGTATACGCCCGCACCAACGGCGACGGCCGCGCCGGTGCGCACGGCCCCGCCCGCACCAACGGCGACGACCGCACCGGTGTCGACGGCGACGCCGCTCCCTACCGCCCCGCCCGCGCCCACGGTGCCGCCCGCGCCGATGTCGACGGCGACGCCGCTCCCTACGTCGACGGCCACCGCGACAGCTACGCCGCAGCCCACGCCCACGCCCACGGTGATGGCGCCGACGACGCAGCAGGGCTGGGTGTGCGCCGAGGACCTCGGCGGAGTCAGGTGGACGTGTGGGGGCGACATCTTGGCCGACAGGCCCGGGGAGGAAAGCTGGTCATGCACCGGCGCCCGAGGGTTGTTCTGGACCTGCCGGAGCGACATTGACGTCGGGGAGCGTTACACGCAAAGCTGGTCGTGCACGCACCCAACGGCGGACGAGTGGGCGTGCAGCGGCGACGTCTCGTTCGGGACGGAATTTGGCGAGAAGTGGGCCTGCACCGGAGCACAGGGCGGGGCGGCGTGGACGTGCACCGGCGATATTGTGACCGAGACCTTCCACGACGAGACCTGGTCGTGCAGCCTTGCCGCCGGGGCCTGGTTCTGCCACGGCAACATCCTGCCCGAGATCGCGAGCCAGACCTGGTCGTGCGGCGCCGGCACCGGGCGCGACTCGTGGATGTGCCAGGGCGGCCTGGGGGGGTTCGAGCCGGTGGTCGGGATGCCGTTCCTGTTCTTCGACGACCGGGAGTAGGCGGCGCCCTTCCCCTTGCCCGCGGCTGCTAGCTGCCTTCTTTGAGGAAGGCGACGATGGCGGGCCAGGCGGCGGGGTCTTGCCAGAAGAAGACGTGGCCGCCTTCGAAGATCTGGAGGCGGGCGCTGGGAATCGCGCCGGCGAGGGCCTCCAGGTTTTCCGGCGGGGCGATGCGATCGTAGCGGCCGCCGCAGACGAGGGCCGGCACGGAGATTGATCCCAGACGTTCGTAGGTGTCGTGGCCGCGGCGCGCCTCGAGTTGCCGGCGCGCTCCGGTGGCGGTCTCCCGTTCTTCGGCCGATCCGGTGGACGGCTGGGTCTTCTTCATCGCCGTGAGTAGGGTGGCGATTTCGGCGGGGGCCGCGGCGGGGTCGGTCCCCTCGTAGCGCGAGTCGATGAGGCCGACGCCGAACGCGGCGGCTTCGTCCGGCGGGAGCGCGGCCAACTCGTGCAGGGGATAGGACGGCCTGCCCGCGCCGCCGCTCGACGTGCACGCCAGCACGAGGCGGTCGACGCGTTCGGGGTGACGGATAGCGAGCTCCTGCGCCACCATCCCGCCGAACGAGACTCCCACGACCGGGGCGCGGTCCCAACCGGCGAAGTCGAGCATCGCCGCGGCGTCGTCGGCGTAGTCGCGCATGGTGTAGGGGACGTCGGGCTTGGCGGACTGCCCGAGACCCCGCTGGTCGTAGGCGAGAACGTCGAAGGCGTCTTCGAGGGGGCCGGCGAAGATGCGGGCGTCGCGGAGGTCGCCGCCGGTCCAGTTGAGATAGAGGAGCGGCGGGCCGGCCCCGGCGCGCTCGTAGTAGATGCTGATGCCGCGAACTTCGGCGAAGGGCATGGCTATTCCCCGGCGAACTCGGGGTCGCGCTTTTCGAGGAAGGAGCGGATGCCCTCCTCGCGGTCGCTGCTCTGGAAGGCGTTGCGGAGGGTGAACGACTCGTACTGGGCGAAGGTCTCTAGGTCTTGCCGCAGGCCCAGATAGACGGCGCGCTTCGCCATGGCGAGGGCAATGGGCGGGCCCTTGGCGAGGGTCAGCGCGACCTCGCGGGTGCGCTCGTAGAGCTTGTCGTGGGGGACGACCTCGTTGACCAGCCCGATCTCAGCGGCTTCTTCTCCATCCAGCATCTTGCCCATGAAGATGATCTCTAGGGCCTTGGGCAGAGGCACGATCTGGGGCAGGGTGTAGGCGCCGAGGGCCTCGGGAGGAATCCCGCGCTTGAGCCAGGCCGCGCCGAACTTGGCCTCGGTGGAGGCGATGCGCAGGTCGCAGGCCAGGGCGAGGGAGAAGCCGACGCCGACCGCGGGTCCATTCACCGCGGCGATGACGGGTTGGGGGGCGTGGCGCAGCGCCCGCACGAAGCTGTCCTGGCCGGTGCGCGGGGTGAAGCGCTTCTTTAGAAGCGGGTGCTCGCCGGGGCGGGGCTCCTTCAGGTCTTGGCCCGAGCAGAAGCCGCGCCCGGCTCCGGTGATCACGAGCACCCTGGCGTCGCTTTGGGCGACGTGCTCGATGGTGTCGAAAATCTCATCGATCATCCCCGGAGCCGTGGCGTTGAGCCGCTCGGGGCGGTTGAGGGTGATGGTGGCGATGCCGTCGCCGTCGGTATCGAGCAGGACTCGCTCGCTTGCCATGCAGGGCTCCCTAAGAGTATCGCGCCCAAGCGCCGTGGCGAAGATCATAGCCCCCGTGCGCACGCCGCGCCAACCGCAGCCCTATAATCGGGGCCATGAGCGTGTTGATACGCGACGCGGAGGAGGGCGACCTGGAGCGCCTACGGGAGTTGTACGCCCAGCTTGCCCCCAGCGGCGACTCCCCCGAGCCGGGCAGCCGAACGCAGTCGCTGGCGGCCCTTGGAGAGATCACGGCGCGCGAGGGGGTCCGCCTGCTGGTGCTCGAGACCGATGGGCGGGTCGAGGGCAGTGTAGTCTTGGTCATCGTCCCAAACCTGACCCACGGGAGCAGGCCATGGGCGGTGATTGAGCACATGATCGTCGATGAGTCACGGCAAGGTACGGGGATGGGGCGTCGGCTGCTGCGGCGCGTCGAGGAACTCGTGATCGAAGCTGGCTGCTACAAGCTCCAGTTCCTCAGCGCGTGGCGCCGCAAGGACACGGCTCACCCCTTCTACGAGGCGATGGGTTACGAGTCGCCGGCGCGGGCTTTTCGGAAGCACTTCGGGTGAATGGGACGGCCGTGCGGGAGTCCTCCCTGAAGCCGAGAGGAGAGGGCGCCACAAGGGACGCCCCTACGGGACGGGGAGGGACCGGTGGGCGCGAGGTTGGTCGGGCTTCGATGGCCGTTGGTGGTTGTTGGGAGGCCCCTCAACCTAGTCCTCTCCCGGTGGAGACCTTTGCATAGTCGGCACTTCCGGCTCCATGGACGTCGGCGCACCCCTCCCCACCCTGCCCCTCCGACGCACCCTTCGGGCGCGTGCCCTCTTTCAGTTTCCCCCAGAGGGGGAAAGGGGGGTGACCGCCCTGCTCCCTCCTTTCCAGCCCGTGGGCGGATTACGCAAAGGTCTCCGCTGGGAGAGGAGGTCAAGACCCCGCCCCGCCGGCGCGGTTTTTCGGGGGCAGGCGTGGTGCTATACTGGCCGCCTGATTTGGTGAGGCGGTTTGGCTGGACTCCGACTTCGAGAGATGCGAGGCTGGGATACGCTCCGGTTTGGCTCTAGGCGGTCGTTGCCGTAACTTCCGTAGGCGCGGTTGTGCCGTGGCCGCGGCGGGGGGACCGACCCCAATCTATGACTCGACAAACGGCGGCCTTGCCGCTCCGTAATCCTCTGGGGATGGTGCATTGATGGACCGTCGCGTCGCGGTGACCGGCCTCGGCCTTGTTACGCCGCTTGGGCTTGACGTAATGTCGACGTGGCGGGCGGCTCTGGCGGGCGTCTCCGGCGTCGATACCATCACGGGGTTCGACGCTGAGTCCTTCGCCACGCGCATCGCCGCCGAGGTGAAGGGCTTCGACCCGCTGGCCTGCATGGAGCGCAAGGAGGCCAAGAACACCGACCGCTTCGTGCACTTCGCCACCGCGGCGGCGCTGGAGGCCCTGGCCCACGCCGGTCTGGACGTCGAGGGCAACGCCGACGAGGTGGGGTGCATCGTGGGCAGCGGCATCGGCGGGATCGGCACGCTGTCGAAGCAGGTGACGACGTTGAACGAGCGCGGCCCGGGCCGGGTCTCGCCGTTCTTGGTGCCGATGATGATCGCGGACATGGCGTCGGGGCACCTCTCGATACGCTTGGGGGCCAAGGGACCGAACTTCTGCACGACTTCGGCCTGTTCGAGCGGGGCCGACGCCATCGGCGTCTCGGCGGAGATGATCCGGCGAGGCGAGGCGACGGCCATGATCACCGGCGGCGCCGAGGCCTGCGTGGTCCCCATCGGACTCGCCGGTTTCTCTTCCGCCGGCGCGCTCTCCAAACGCAACGACGAGCCGACCAAGGCGTCCCGGCCGTTCGACGCCGACCGCGACGGGTTCATCCTGGGGGAGGGCTCGGGGATCTTGATTCTCGAAGAGATGGAGCACGCCAAGGCGCGGGGCGCCACGGTGCTCGCCGAAATGGCGAGCTACGCGGCCACCGCCGACGCGCATCACATCACGCAGCCCGCGGAGCGCGCCGAGGGCGCAGCCCGCGCGATGCGCAGCGCCCTGAAGAAGGCCGGGCTGGGCGTCGACGAGATCGACTACATCAACGCGCATGGCACCTCGACGCCGCTCAACGACAAGTTTGAGACCATGGCGGTCCATGACGTCTTCGGCGACGAGGCGCCAAAGATCCCGATCAGCTCGACGAAGTCGATGACGGGCCACCTGATTGGCGCCGCAGGGGCGGTCGAGGCCGCCTTCTCGGTGCTGGCGATCCTGGACGGCGTTGTCCCGCCGACGATCAACCTCGAGACGCCCGACCCCGACTGCGATCTGGACTACACGCCGCACATCCCCAAGCGCGGGCCGGTGCGCGCGGCGCTCTCGAACTCGCTGGGCTTCGGTGGCCACAACAGCTGCCTCGTCTTCCGCCGCTACGAGGGGTCGTGAGCCTGAGTACGAGGCCGAAGCGCCTCTGGCGGACGCATCCCGAGCCTCCCGACTCCTACTTCGCGCGCATGGCGACCTATCCGCCTATCGCGGCGCGAGTGCTCTACAACCGGGGGATCCGCGGCCCCGAGGAGGCGAAGGACTTCCTCGACGCGGCGCTTCCCGCCGGCGAGAGCGGATCGCTGCTGCACGAGTTCCGGCCCGCCGTCGAGCGGTTGGCGCGCGCCGTCGAGCGGGGGGAGCGCGTCGCCGTCTACGGCGACTTCGACGCCGACGGCGTCACCTCGTCAGCCATCCTGACCAAGGGCCTGCGCGGCCTCGGCGTGACGGTCATGCCCTACATCCCAGACCGCGTCGCCGAGGGTCACGGCCTCAACGAGGGCGCGGTCCGGCTGCTCGCGGAGTCGGGTGCGGACCTGATCGTCACCGCCGACTGCGGGATCACCGACGCGGACGAGGTGGCGCTCGCCGCCGAGCTGGGCGTTGATACGATCGTGACCGACCACCACTCGCCGCCGTCGCGCCTTCCCGACGCCGCGGCGGTGGTGAACCCCAAGCTACCGGGGCAACCGGCGGCGTACCGCGAGCTCGCCTCCTGCGGCGTGGCCTACAAGCTGATCGAGGCGCTGTACGAGTATGCGAGCAAGGCGCCCGGCGAATCGCTTTTGGGGCTCGCCGCGCTGGGGACCATCGCGGACATGGCGCCGCTGACCGGCGGGAACCGCGTGCTGGTGCGCCAGGGGCTCGCCGCGCTGAACCGCGCCGACGACGCGGGGATCAAGGCGCTCATCGAGGTGTCGGGGATCGGTGCGGGCCGCGTCGACGCGGAGGCGGTCTCATTTGCTCTGGCGCCCCGCATCAACGCGCCGGGGCGCATGGGCCACGCCGAGGACGGCTACAAGCTGCTCACCGCCGAGTCGGCGGACGAGGCGGCGGCGCTGGCCAAAACGCTCGACGCGAAGAACCTGGAGCGGCGGACGGTGACGGCGGCGATCGTGGACAAGGTGCTGGAGCGGCGGGCGGCGTTTGAGTCGAGCCCGATCATCATCCTTGGGGACGCGGACTTTCCGCCCGGCGTCGTCGGGCTGGCGGCGGGCAGGCTGACCGATCAGTATTACCGGCCCGCCATCGTGTGTACGACCGGCCCGGAGGAGACGCGAGGAAGCTGCCGGAGCATTCCGGAGTTCGACATGATCGAGGCGCTGCGGCGCGTGGACGGGGAGGCGGGCGGCATCTTCCTGCGCTACGGCGGCCACGCGCAGGCGGCGGGCTTCACCGTCGCGGCGGACCGCTTCGCCGAGCTTACCGAACGTCTGACCGCGGTGGCCGCCGAGGAGTTGCGCGGGGTCGAGCTCGCCCCGCGCCTAGAGATTGACGCCGAGGTCCCGCTCGACCGGATCGACGGCGCGACGATCAAGACGCTGCGCCGGATGGAGCCCTACGGCCAGGGGAACCCCCCGCCGACCTTTCTGGCCCGCGGCGTGGAAGCACTCGATGCGCGCCCGCTGGGTGCAAGCGGGGACCATCTGCGGCTGAAGATCCGCGCCGGCAGGGTGACCTGGAATGCGATCTACTTCAACGCGGCGGTCCCGGCGGAGGCGGCGCGCGGCGCGCTCGACCTCGTCTTCGCGCTCAAGGTCGACCGCTTTGGGGAGCACGAGACGCTCCGGCTTGAAGTGCTGGACCTGGCCCTGCACACCGCCGGAGTGCAGACCGCGATGCTGTAGGACGCGCGTCCGGCCTGGGCACGGGCGCCTATTCCTCGACGCGCAGGCCGAGCTTCTCCAGGTCCCCGTTGATCTCTTCGATATTCGCGTAGGGGCCGATCTTCGTCGCGACGACGACGCCGTCGGCGTCGATGACGTAGGTCGAGGGGACCCCGAAGAGTCCATAGCCTTGGTCCGCGATCATGCGTCCGTCGTCGATGACGACGTTGAGGGCAAGGCCGATCTCGTCAAAGAAGGCGGTGACAGCCTCGCCGGTCTCGTCGAGATCGACGGCGAGGAGGGTGAGTTCGTCGCCGAGGGTGTCGTGGACTCTCTGTAAGTCCGGCATTTCGGCGCGGCAGGGCCCGCACCAGGTGGCCCAGAAGTTGACGATGACGGGCTGACCGCGGAGTTCGGCGAGGCTGAACTCCTCGCCGTCGTCGGAGGTGAAGCGGAAGTTGGGGGCGAGCTTGCCGGGCACGGCGCCGGCCTCGCCGCCGGGGGTGTCGGCGAGCCCGAGGGACTGGTAGATGGTGAAGCCCTCGCTTGCGTCTAAGGGCCGCTCCACGGTAGGAGTGCTCTCTAGGAAGGAGAAGTATTCGTTGAGCTTGGTCAGCTGGTTGAAGAAGATGAGGAGGCCGATGAGCACCATCAGGACGCCGCTCGCGACGGTGATCGCGGGGAGGTAGCGGTTCACCTTCTTGAAGATAGGCGTGATCTGGCTCAGCGCGGCGCCGGTGATGAGGAACGGGATGCTGAGGCCGGCGGTGTAGAAGGCCAGCAGGATGGTGGCCTCGCCCGCGGCGCCCCAGGCGCTCAGGGAGTTGCCGGCCTCGTTGAATGCGAGGGTGAGGATCGCGCCGAGAAGGGGGGTAATGCACGGCGTCCAGCCGACGCCGAACGCGCCGCCGACGATGGTCGAGCGCCAGTACGAGGGCGGGGCGTCATCGCCGCCGACGTGGATGCGGCGTTCGCGGAAGTAGATTCCGTCGAGCCAATTGGTTAGGGGTCCCAGCACGGTCCGCAGCACCGGGAGCTTGAACACGCCCGCCATGTAGAGGCCCATGGCTATGAGCAGGGCGCCGGCGATGCGCGCGATCAGGTCGCCGTAGCCGCCGGCGGTCCCTCCGAGCACGCCGACGGTCGCGCCGAGAATGATGAATGGCACGGAAAAGCCGATGACGAAGCCGAGGCTGTGGAGGAACGTCGTCCGCCCGCCCTGGATTTGTCCGTCCTTGACCGAGACACCGGAGAGGTGGCCGAGGAAGATGGGGACGAGCGGCAGGACGCAGGGCGAGACGAAGGAGGCGATTTCCCCCGACGAAGGCTACAATCAGCGAGACGAGTGAGAGGTCTTGGATCATGGTGGTGGACCCATGGGGATTGTATGGGGTTATACGACTCCGCGGATCAGCTGGCTCTACCGATCATGCGGTGTGGGTGACGGCGGCGCCGTCGGCGTGCATGGCCGTGATCTCGTCGGCGCTGAAGCCGGTCTCCCTCAGGATATTCGTGGTGTGCTCGCCCAGGTAGCAGTTCGCGCCCTCGTTGGCCGGCGTCAGGGAGAAGTCGAACGGCGCGGCGTGGCGCAGGTAGGCGCCGAGCGACGGGTGCTGGACTTGCTTCATCAGCCCAGCTTCGAGCGCCCAGGGCGTCTCCGTCATGAAGCGTCCGCTGTCGCGGTCGGCGAGGCGGACGCAGGGAACGCCGGCGGGCAGTAGCCGCCGCTCCCACTCCTCGGCGGAGGCTTCGGCGAAGGCGATTTCGAGGAGCGCGGCGATTTCGTCGTCATGCTCGCGGCGGCCCTGCTTGGTCGAGAAGGCGGGGTCGGCGAGTCGCCCGCCGAGGGCGTCGGCGAGGGCGGCCCACTCGTCGTTCTGGGGACAGGCCAAGAAGACCCAGCCCTCGCGGCAGCGGTAGATGCGGTAGACGGCGCTCAACCCGTTGAAGTCGGCGTCGGCGAGGGGACGCTCGGGTTTGCCCTCGTACTGGAGCGCGTCGTCGGCGTTGGCGTAGAGGTTGGCGCTCAGCATCGACGTCTCGATGTACTGGCCCTCGCCGGTGCGGGCGCGGTGGTAGAGGCCCATGAGGATGGCGGCGCAGTGGGTGAGGGCGGCGACGGGATCGGGGTTGGACTCGTTGGCGCGGCGAAGGATGTCGCTCATCGCCTGTACGCCG
>CBDCOW010000002.1:0-18264 GCA_965219875.1 Dehalococcoidia bacterium
CTCGGCGGCGGGCGACGAGTAGAGCGTCGTGAGGACGGTGGGCGCGCAGCAGAGATGGGTGACGCTCTCCGCCTTGATCAGGCGGAAGACCTCGTCGGGGTCGATCTTGCGCAGGCAGACGTGCTTGGCGCCGACGGCGGTGACGCCCCAGGTGTGGCACCAGCCGTTGCAGTGGAACATCGGCAGCGTCCACAGATAGGAGCTGGTATGGTTGACCCCCGATTCGAGTATCTCCGCAAGGGCGTTCAGATAGGCCCCGCGGGAGTGGTATTCGACGCCCTTGGGCAGCCCGGTCGTGCCCGACGTGTAGTTGATGGCGATGGTGTCGAACTCGGATTCGAGGTGGACGCGCTCGGTGTCTGCCGAGCCGCCTTCGACGAACGCCTCGTAGTCCACGCTCTCGATGTCGTCGGCGCGGGGGGCTTCGTCGACCACCTGGACCATGGTCTCGATCCCCTTGGCCTGAGGAAGCGCCTCGCGGACGACGGGTGCGAACTCGGAATCGAAGATCAGCGCCTTCGAGCCGGAATGATCGAGGATGTAGCCGACCTCGCGGGGGGAGAGGCGGATGTTGATCGCCACGATGGCCGCGCCGATGTACATCGGGCCGAAGTGCGCTTCGAGCATCGGCGGGATGTTGGGCAGGAAGGCGGCGACCTTGTCGCCCTTGCGGATGCCGGCGTTCTGCAGCGCCCCGGCCAGCTTCTTGGAACGCTCGTAGAACTGGGCGTAGGTCAGCGTCTTGTCCTTATAGGTCACCGCCGTCTTGTTGGGGTACGCGATGGCGCTCCGCTGGATGAACGAGACGGGGCAAAGGTGCTCGTACGATACGCCGTTCTGCATGGCTACTCCTCGAACGCGGTCTGGTGCGGCGGTTCTTGCCGCCGGTCCGTGTACTAGCTTAATCGTGCAATCAAGCGCCGCCCCGCGGCGCGCCGGTCCTCAAGGGGGATTCTGAGTTCCGCCGGACTGCCCCCAGGTTAAAACTCGCGGAACAGCCGCCCGCAGCCGTAGATCTTGTCCTCGATGCCGTTGTCGCGCAGCGCCATCCACCACGTGGCGGCGTTGATCGCGATCACCGGCTTGTGGAGCCACCGCTCCGCCTCGTCGGCGAGCCCGACCATGCTGAGGTTCGTGCCCACCTGGACCAGCGCGTCGACGCGGTCGGAGTTCACCTCGAGCAGCGCCTCACGAAGCGTCTCCTCCTGGACCTCGGCGATGGCGACGGCGGTGGGGCAGCGCAGCCCCTTGAGCGCTTCGACCTCGAAGCCGAGCTCGTTGAAGAAGCGGACGACGTTGGTGTCGCCGACGGGCTGATAGGGCGTGACCACGCCGATGCGCTTGACGTTGAAGTTCCCCAGGATGCGCTCGCAGGCCTCGGCGCCGGTGGCGACGTCGCGCCCGCTGAGGTCCTGGATCTGCTTCTTGAAGCGGCGGTTGCCCTCGACGCCTTCCCAGAACGTCTCGGCGCTCATCCCCATGACCATGTAGTCGGGCTCAAGGGTCACGGCCCGCTCGACGGCGGACCCAATCTCCTGCCGGATGCCCTCCAGCAGGCGCTCGAAGGCATCGTCGGAGTCCAGCGACATGTCGCGGATGTGGATGCGGGAGCAGTGCGCCGTCACGCCGGGGACGGTCATGCGGTAGAAGTCGGGCTCGACGATGGTGTTGGTGCTGGGCATGAGTACGGCGAATTTGCCCCGCCAGCCCAGCGCGTCGCGGTCAGCCATGTCTACCCCTCCGGCCTCTCCCCCTTTGGGAGGCCCCACCTTAAACCTCTCTCCCCCTGGGAGAGACTGAGACGAGGGCGCGCGTCGCCAGGCGCGCGCCCGCCCCGTCCGCGCCGTGGCCTTAGCGGACCGCCGCCTCGCGGGCCGCCTGGGTCCGGCGCAGGATGTGCTCGGGGAAGACGGGGTCGGCGGGCGGTTCGAGGCCGGTCTCCGCCTTGCAGCGCGCCTTCAGCTCGGCGATCGACGTGAAGCCGCGGTCGAACATCTGCGGCTCGCCGCGGTCCGCCGAGAGCTTGGCTCGCAGCGCCTCCGTCGCCCGCATGTCGACGGTGAGGTCCTCGTTGAGCACCACGCCGTACCGCTTGGCGCCGTCCTTCGAGACGAGGCCGCGACGCACGTCGGTCTCGATCTTCTCGACCTCGCGGGTATAGGGGTCGCCCCAGCCGCCGCCTCCCCAGGTGTTGAAGAAGAGCATGTCGCCCTCTTTTACCTGGACGTTGTCGCACTTGGAGGGTAGGACTTCGTCGGTGCCGTCGGTATGTCTGAGTATCTTTGTGCCACGGCCTCCGGGCTCGCCGCCGTTGACCCCGTAGGGGTAGGTGAGCCAGCGGTCGTCGTGGATCGAGACCTCGCCGGGTTCAAGGAAGCGGTAGCCCAGCCGGATGCCGTTGCCGCCCCGGAAGTAGCCCGCGCCGCCGGTATCGACGATGGTCTCGTTGACCTCCATGCGGAGGGGGAAGTAGCTCTCCAGGAACTCGTTGGGCACGTTGGTGAAGGAGGGCCACAGCGAGTGGGCGTCGGGCCCGTCGCCGAAGGGCTTGCCAGGAATGCCGCCGAAGCCGATCTGGTAGAGCTGGAACCACTCGCCCTTCTTGTCGTAGCCGGAGTACATCAGGTGGGGGCTGTCGGAGAAGCCGGCAGCGATAAGGAAGTCCGGCGCCCGCTGCCCCAGCGTGGCCCCGATCACGTCGAAGATGCGGCCCAAGCCGTGCGTCCGGCACGACACCGCCGCAGGCTTGATCGGCTTCAGCAGCGTGCCCTCCGGAATGTTGACCTCGACGAGATCGTAGAAGCCGTCGTTGAACAGGATCTGCGGGTCGTACACCATGATCATGTAGACGCCGACGAACATCTTGAACATGGCTTCGCTGAGGTAGAAGTTGATCGACCCCTCCGACTGCGGGTCGGTGCCCTCGAAGTCGAAGATGGCCTTGTCGCCCTCGCGGCGCAGCGAGCAGGCGATCTTGTACGGCCCCATGCCCATGCCGTCGTCGCAGACGTAGTCCTCGAAGTACAGCGTCTCTTCGGAGACGGTCTCGCGGATGAGCTTCGCCATTGCCTGGCGGTTGCGTTCGAGGAGCATGCCCAGCGCCATGATGTAGGTGTCGCGGCTGAAACGGTCGCACATTTCGAGGATGCGGCGCTCCGCGGTGCGGACGGCGGCGATGATAGCGTTGAGGTCGCTCCGGTTCCAGTCGGGCATGCGCACCTGGTGGAGGATCAGCTTGAGCAGATCGTCCTGGCGCTCGCCTTTCTTGAAGATCTTGATCGGGGGGATGATGATCCCCTCCTCGTGGATCGAGCGTGCGTCGGTGGGCAGGCTCCCGGGGACTTTGCCGCCCACGTCGGTCATGTGCCCGAACATCGCCGCCCACGAGACGAGCCGCCCCCCGTGGTAGACCGGCTTCATCACCAGCCAGTCGTTGGCGTGGCTGATGGCCCCCCCGCAGGAGTACGGGTCGGAGGTCAGGAAGATGTCCCCCTCCTCGATCTCGCCGTCGAAGGCGTCGAGGAAGCCCATGATGAACGAGCCGAACTGGCCGACGACCATCTTGCCGTCGTTGTTGGCGATCATAGGGAACTCGTCGTGCTGTTCGCGGATGCCGGGCGACATCGCGGTGCGGAAGAGCACCGCGTCCATCTCCCAGCGGGCGTTCCGCAGGGCGCTCTCGATGATGTCGAGCGTGATGGGGTCGATGTTGACGTCGTTGAAGGGGGCCGTGCTGGTCTCGATGATCTTCGCGGGCATGTCGCTTACCTCTCTCCTAACGATAGCCGGGGCCGTCGGACGGGGCGTGCTAGACGGGGTTGATGATGATGTTGCCGAACTGGTCCACCTCGCCGACGTGATCGGGGAGGATGAGCGTCGTCGAGTCCATCTCGGTAATGACGGCGGGACCGGCGATGCGGTTGCCCGCCTGCAGCCGGGCGCGGTCGTAGACGTTGGCGGCGCGGTCCGCGCCGTCGACGTAGACCGTCGTCGAGTCCACCTTGGCGGCGGAGGGGTTGTCTCCGCCCTGTTCGATAGAGGCCGCCTTCACCAGGGTCGACTTGCCTAGGGCCACCGCCCGAAGGTTCACGATCTCGTGCTCGACGTCGAGCGCGAAGGTGAAGAGTTGGGTGTGTGTGGTGTCGAACGTGGCCCCGATGGTGGAGAGACCGCCGTTCCTGAACACCTTCACGTCGATGGATAGGGGAAGGGAGAGGGCCTGGCCGCGGTAGCGGACGTCGACCTCGAACTGGGTGGTCTGGTCGGCCCGCGGCACGCCTTCGCCGTCGAGGACGGCGGCGGCGCTCTCGGCGAGCTCGTTGAGCACACCCTCGATCTCGTCGTTCGAGGTCTCGGAGAAGCGGCGGATGAACGTCCGCGATGCCTCGTTCCGGAGCTTGGTGGTGGCGTCGCCGTAGGCGCAGAGGACGCCGGGCGAGGGCGGGATGATGACCGGCCACGAGCTCATCAGCTTGCCAAGAGCGTTGGCATGGAGCGGCCCCGCGCCGCCGAAGGCGATCAGGGCGAAGTCGCGGGGGTCGTAGCCTTGCTCGACGGAGACGAGGCGGAGCGCGCCGTACATGTTCTCGTTCACGATGTCGATGATGCCGGAGGCGGCTTCCTTGAGGCCGAGGCCGAGGGCGTCGGCGACGGGCTGAATCGCCTGCTCGGCGGCGGCGCGGTCGAGGACCATGTCGCCGGCGAGGCGGGTGGGAAGCCTGCCGAGGGCGAGGTTGGCATCGGTGACCGTGGGGCTCTCGCCGCCCTTGCCGTAGGCCGCGGGCCCGGGGTCGGCGCCGGCGCTTTCGGGGCCGACCCGCAGCGCGCCGGTCAGCTCGGGCACGTGGGCGATCGAGCCGCCGCCCGCGCCGACGCTGCGCACGTCGAGCGAGGAGGCCTTGACTGTCACGTCGCCAACGGTCGTCTCGCGGCGCACCCGGGGCACGCCGTTCTCGACGAGGGCCACGTCGGTGGAGGTGCCGCCCATGTCGAACGTCAGGAGGTTCTTGTAGCCCGCCTGCTCGGCGATCCAAAGGGCGCCGCTGACGCCGCCGGCCGGGCCGCTCATCAAGAGGGTCACCGGCGCGTTCTTGGCTACCTCAGCGGTGGCGAGGCCGCCGTCGGAACGCAGGATGTGCAGGTTCGCGTCCACGCCCTGCTTGTCGAGCTCCTTGCTGAGGTTGCCCACGTAGTTCGACACCACCGGGGCCACGTAGGAGTTGGCCACCGTCGTGAGGGTGCGCTCGTACTCTTGCATCTCGGGCATGATCTCCGAGGAGATTGAGACGGGCACGCCGGGCATGATCTCCCCCGCGATCTCGCGGATGCGGCGCTCGTGGTCGCCGTTGGCGAAGGAGTTGATTAGCGAGACGGTTAGCGCCTCGACGCCGAGCGACTTGAGCTGCTGGAGCGCCCGCCGCGCCGAGCTCTCGTCGAGCGGCGTGACGACTTCGCCACGGGCGCCGACACGCTCGTCCACTTCGACGGTCTTGTCGAGCGGCGCCAGCGGGTCGGGCATGTTCCAGACGATGAAGGCGGCGAGTCCGCCGGGAACGAAGGAGCGCCCGATCTGGAGCATCTGTCGATAGCCCTTGGTCGTGACTAGGCCGATCTTGGCGCCCTTGCCTTCCAGGATGGCGTTCGTCGCCACCGTGGTGCCGTGCATCACCTGGGCGATGTTCCGGGGATCGACTCCCGCGTCGGAACACACTTTCGAGATGCCGTTCAGCACGCCGATCGAAGAGTCGGCGGGGGTCGAGGGCACCTTAGCCCTGAACGTGTCTCCGTTCTCCTCGTCGATGAGTAACAAGTCGGTGAACGTGCCGCCGACGTCAACGCCCAAACGATACATCGATCCGCTCCTTCCAGACTGAACGGAGGCGGTGCGTTGGAGCGCCGTCCCGTTGTCTTGTGCGCCGTTGGAGCCGCGCGCCGCACCGCGGCCCATAGACTCGCCGCCCATCGACGAGCCGCTGCTCATCGAGCCGCCGGGGCGAGTGATACTCTTCCAATTGGCCTCGCGCTCCTCCCAATCGGGGAGGCTGTGGCCGGCGATGGCGGTATGGTGACCCGCCGCCATCGCGACTTCGACGCCCGTGCCCGCGAGCCACACGCGGTTCATCATCTCCCGCTGCATGGCCATGATGTCGGGCGGGACTTCCGCCAGCTTCTCGGCGGTCTCCCAGGCCTCGGCGAGGAGCCGGTCCTTGGGAACGACCCGGCTGACGAGGCCGATGCGCTCCGCCGTTTGGGCGTCGACCTGCCGCGCGCCGAGGATCATGTCCTTGGCCCACGCCACGGACACGAACTGGTAGAGCAGCGCCCCGATGCCGGGCAGGCTCGGATACCCGAACGCGAGTTGCGGGTTATAGAAGTGGGCGTCCTCGGACGCGATGATGATGTCGCAGCAGAGGGCGAAGCCGAGGCCGCCGGCGGCGCACCAGCCGTTGACGGCGCACACTACCGGCTTGCGGGAGTGCAGGAGCGCGTTGCAGACGTCCGCGAACCGCTTGCCGCGGGCGTTGCGGCCGAGACGGAACTCGGGCGGCTCGGGCGGCTCGCCCATGTCGTGGCCCGTACAGAAGCCGCGCCCCTGTCCGGTGAAGATGACGGCATGGATGCTGTCGTCATTTTCGATGTCGTCGAGCGCCTCCAGCATCTCGAAGTTTGTGTGATCACGAAACGCGCCCAGTTTCTCGGGACGGTTGACCGTGATCGTGGCGACATGGTCTTTCTTCTCAACAATGAGATCCACGAGATGCATCTGGCGACTCCTCACCATAGTCACACTCCTGTCCGGAAACCGCCTAGCCGCGGCCCCCAGACTGCCACGCTCGGCTCCTAGCCCACCGTGCGCGGCGCCTATATTACCTACTTCCGCGTGGGAAGTGTCAAACGTCACATCGAGCGCGTTTCTCACCCGCGCTCGATGCGAGCCTGCAGTCCATCATACCCGATTCGCGCAATCTTACGGCTATCTTTGCCGATTTCCCGAAGATTCAGCCCTCGGCGAGGGCGGCCGGCGTCTCGCTGATGACGATGTAATCCTGCTCCAAATGGCGCAGATGTTCGTTGGAATAACCCAGCAATTCGCTGAGGACGTAGCCGTTGTGCTCCGCGAGCAGCGGGGCTGCCGAATCGACGGGCGGCGGCGTGGCGTTGCGCATCTTGAACACCGAGCCGGGCAGCGTCAGCGCCCCGTGGAGCGGGTGCTCCGTCTCCACGAGCATCTTCCGGTGCGCGATCTGTTCGTCCTCGAAGATGTCGTCGAGCATGTTCACCGGCCCGCATATCTGGTCGGCCTCGTGCAGCTTCTTCACCGCCTCATCGACGGTCAACGTTTCCGTCCACGCCGTCACCTCGCGATCGATCTCGTCGTGGCGCCCCCATCGGTCGTCGACCGTCGCGTAGCGCGGGTCTTCGAATAGGTCGGGCCGGCCCATTAAGTCGGTGAGTTTCTTCCAGCGAACGTCGCCCCCCGGCGCGATGGCCACATAGCCGTCCTTGCAGTGGTAAGCGCCGGCGATCCCGCTGCCGGCGACGCGGTTGCCGATGCGTCCGTACCGGATGTCGGCGAACTTGTAGCGTATGGGGTGATAGTTGAGCTGATAGACCATCGCGTCGAGCATCGCCATGTCGATGTACTCGCCGGCGCCGGTGAGGGCGCGCCGATAGAGCGCGCCGGCCACGCTCAGGGCGCCGAACACACCGCCGCTGTAGTCGGCCATCTCGGCGCCGTACTTGGTGGGCGGGCCGCCGGGCTCACCGTTGATCTCCATCAGCCCGCTCATTGCCTGCGCCACCATGTCCACGGCGGGCCACGTCGAGTACGGCCCCGTCTGCCCGAACCCCGAAATCGAGGCCATCACCACCGACGGGTTGATCTTCACCACGTCGTCGTAGCCGAACCCCAGCCGGGCGATCGACCCTGGTCGGAAGTTCTCCACGACTACGTCGGAGACCCGAATCAGGTCGCGCACGACCTCTTTGCCGTCCTCGTTGCGCAGATCGACGGTCATCGACTTCTTGCCGCGGCTGTGGACCTGAAAGGTCAGGGATTCGCCGAAGGGCGTGGGCCTAGCGCCGCCCCAGCGGCCCGGCTCGCCGTCGAGCGGCTCGACCTTGATGACCTCCGCGCCGAGGTCGCGCAGCATCAACGTACACACCGGCCCCGCCTGGTAGTGAGTGAAATCGGTGACGCGGACTCCATCGAGCGGTGCGGGCATACGGCCTCTCCTTCGTGTTATCGCCGAAAACAGTCCGGCGCGACTGAAACATGGGCTAGTGAAGGATAACACCAGCGCGGCGCCCGTCGGCGCCGCCCTCTCCTCCGGCCTCTCCCCCTTTGGAGACCTTTGCGTAACCCTCCCGAGGACTGGAACGGGTGGGGCGGGGAAGTCTTCCCCCTCTCCCGCTGGGAGAGGGTTGGGGTGAGGGCGGGGGGCGGGGAGGGGTGCGCCAACGTCCATCGAGCCGCAAGCGCCGGTAATTCAAAGGTCTCCTTTGGATGACTGAGAGAGGGCCGGAGTGAAGCGAACGCGCCAACTCCCCCCTCCCTTCGTTGACCGGTCTGGGGGCGTGTGTTTGAATTGCCTCCAGCCCGATGCGCGGTGATGGAGGCGCTCGAGATGTGGGGCGAGGAAGTCATCCCCGCCTGCTCGTAGCGGCGTGATGGCCGGCTACTCGAAACGCCCGCTCGTCGAGAAACTTGGCATCCGCCCGGGAGCGCGCGTCGCCATCGCCGACGCGCCCGAGGGGTACGAGGCCGTCCTTGGCCCGCTGCCTGAGGGAGTCGAACGCACCCTCGACCCGCCGCTCGACTTCGCCCACGTCTTCGCGTTCGAGCGCGCCGCGCTGGAGAGTGCCTTCCGCGAGATGAAGCCCAAGCTCGCCGCCGGCGGGATGCTCTGGGCCTCCTGGCCCAAGAAGGCGGCGAAAGTGCCCACCGACCTCGATGAGAACGCCGTGCGCCGCATCGGGCTCGATCAGGGCTTGGTCGACGTGAAGGTGGCGGCGGTCGATGAGGTCTGGTCCGGCCTCAAGTTCGTCTACCGGCTGAAGGACCGTCCGAGGAAGGGCCGCGCGGGCTAGGTCTTGGGTTGCAGGGTCGGCGGCGGGAGGTCGTCGGGCGGGAAGTCGGCAATGACCTTTTCCTCGTAGAGCCGGTCGAGCTCGGCGTCGTCCAAACCCAACATGCGGCGGTAGGCGAGGCGGGTGTGCTCGCCGAAGCAGGGGGCGGCGCGCCGGACCGACGCCGGTGTCGCCGAGAGCTTCCAGGGCATTCCGGGGTGGGGGAAGACGCCGATGTCGGCGTGGGCCACGGGGACGTAGAAGCCGCGCTCGTGGGCGTGGAGGCTGCTTACCATCTCCCAGTTCGCCAGCACCGGTGCGGCGGGGATGCTAGCGGCCTGAAGCAATTCGGCGGCTTGCGTGTGGTCGTAGCGGCGGGTCCAGTCCGAGATCAGGCCGTCAATCTCGTCGTGATGCGCGCGGCGGCCCGATTCGGTGGCGAAACGCGCGTCACCGAGGCGGGGGTCGCCGACGACCTCGGCGAGCCGCCGCCAGTCGTCGTCGCTTCGCACCGAGACGACGACCCACATGTCGTCGCCCAGGCTTGGATAGCAGCCCTGGGGGGCGTAACGCTCGTGGCGGTTGCCACGGCGGGGCTGAACGGCGCCGGTGAAGACGTATTCGAGGAGTGCGTCGGCGAAGAAGGCGGCCCCGCTCTCCAGCAGTGAGAGGTCGATGTGCTGCCCCTTGCCGGTGCGCCGCCGGTAGTGGAGCGCCGCTTGGATGGCGAGCGAAGCGTGCGCGCCGGTGACGGGGTCGGCGTAGAAGAGCGAGGTGGTGTAGGGAGTCCGGTCGTCGGGGTAGCCCATGGTGGCGGCGAGGCCGGAGGCGCCTTCGATGTTGGCCCCGTAGGCGATGTAGTCGCGCATCGGGCCGGTCTGCCCGAACGCCGAGATCGAGGCCATGATGAGGCGCGGGTTCTCTTGGCTCAGCCGGTCGTAAGTCAAGTCGAAGTTGCGCAGCACGCGCGGCGCGTTGTTTTCCAGCAGGACGTCGGTCTCCTTCACCAGGTCGAGAACCAACTCGCGCCCCCGCGGCTGGCTGAAATCCACCGTGCCGGCGTACTTGTTGCGGTTCATCTGGTTGAAGTAGGCCGAGCGGTTGTAGTGATACTTGAAGATTTGTCTGCCGGGGTAGCGCGTGCCGCGCGTAACCAGCCGGTCCGCCGGCTCGAACTTGATGACCTCCGCTCCGAGGTCGGCGAGGTAGCGGCCCGCTAGTGGCGCGACCCAGTGGCCCGCCAGCTCGATGACACGGATGCCGGCCAGCGGCCCTCCGCCCGCCGTAGTCTCCGGCTCCAGGGGCTCGCGGTCGGCGGTGCGCAGTGGGGGCGGCGGCGGCTCCCGTTCGGGCCAACCGTCCGCCTCGTCGTCGAGGCGGGGCGGGGGCAGGCGGAGGGTGGGCGGCGACTCACTGAGTTTGTAGGGATAGCCTGGGAGCTCGACGCCGCTCGCCGCCCACGGCGGCCCGATGAACCAGCCGCGGGCACGCATCTGCTCCTGTTCGAGCAGCGCCTCGGCGTCGTAGACCGGCGAGCACGCGATGCGCAGCTCTTGCGCCCGCTCGAAGACCTCGGCGGCGTTGTGCTCGATGCACCAGCCGCGGACTACGTCCATGAGCTCGTCCTGATGATCGGACCACGCCTGCCGGTCGACGAAGCGGGGGTCGTTGTCGAGGTCGGGGCGCTCGAAGAGCACGAAGTTGTCGGGATTCCATATGTGGGGCATGAAGATGGCCCACCCATCCTTGCACTCGATGGCGCCGGAGCCGATGCGTCGCAAAACGGAGCCCTCGTGGGTCCAGGCCGTCGTCGTCCAGCAATGCGCCGACCACAGCGATTCGAGCCGCGAAACGTCGATATGCTGGCCTTCCCCGGTCTCCTTCGCCCACCAGAGCGCGGCCAGCGCGGCAATGCCGGCCTGCACGCCGGCGTGCAGTTGCCCCTGGTCGCCGGGGACGATCAGGGGCTCCCGCTCCGGGTCGCCGCCGAAGTACATGTAGCCGCCCAGCGCCCACTCGACGATCTCTTCGGTCTCCCAATTGCGCAAGGTGCCGGTGAGCCCGAACGGCGTGATCGAGACGACCACGAGCGCAGGGTTGCCCCGCCGCAGGTCGTCCGGCGAGAGGCCGAGTGCTGCCGCGCGCCCCGGCCGAAAGTTCTCGACGACGAGGTCGGCTTCCGCGGCCAGGGTGAGGACGCGGCCGGGGTCGGCCTCGGCGTCGAGGGGGAGGCGCAGCTTGTTGGCGCAGAGGTGAACGAACCGCCCGCTGCCGTTAGGGTCGGGCGTCCCGCCTTGGAACGGTCCCGCGCGGCGCAGGGGGTGGCCTGCCGGGCCTTCGGCGAGAATGACGTCGGCGCCGAGATCGGCGAGCAGCTTGGTGCAATAGGCACCGGCGGCGTCATCGCTCAGGTCGAGGACGCGAAGGCCGGAGAGGGCCGGGCCGCTCATGGAAGGGGCCCTAGGCGCCCCTCCCCTCCGGGCTTTCCCCCTCTGGGGGAAACTGAAAGAGGGCACGCGCCCGGAGGGCGCGTCGGAGGGGCAGGGCGGGGAGGGGTGCGCCGACTTCCATGGAGCCGGAAGCGCCAGTTACGCAAAGGTCTCCTACGGCATGAAGTTGCCGCCGTTGATGTTGAGGATCGCGCCGTTAATCCCCGAGGCGGCGTCGGACGAGAGAAACACGACGCCCTGGGCGATCTCCTCGGGTTCGAGCCAGCGCTTCGAGACGAGTTCCTGCGCCATCTCGTTCAGTGTCTCCCGCGTGTTGTAGGTCAGGATGGTCTCCGACGCCGTATGGCCCGGCGCGACGGTGTTCACCCGCACGCCGTGGGAGGCGCCCTCGAGGGCGAGCACCCGGCTCATACCTAGAAGGCCCGCCTTGGCGGTACAGTAGGCCACCATGTTTTCCAAAGGCCGGAAGGCGGCTCCCGAGGCGATGTTCACGATCGCGCCGCTCTTCTGTTCGGTCATCACCTTCATCGCCGCCTGCGAAGTGAAGAAGACGCCGCGCACGTTGAGGTCCATGACCTTGTCCCAATGCTCCTCGGACGCGTCGAGCACGCTGGCGCGGGGATAGATGGCGGCCACGTTGGCCAGCGCGTCCAGGCCGCCGAAGTGGGCGGCGATGTCGGCGATGACGCGGCGGGCGTCGTCCGGCTTCGAGAGATCGGCGGCGAACGCCTTGGCCTCGCCGCCGGTGTCCTCGATCTGCTTTGCGATCTGCTCGGCCCCGTCCTCGTTGATGTCGATGAGGGCAACCTTGGCGCCGTGCTCGGCGTAGAGGAGCGCCGCCCGCTTGCCGATGCCGCTGGCCGCGCCGGTGACGGCGGCGATCTTGCCGGTCATGTCCATGGTGGGGCCTCCTACCGCGCCGGATGCTGCGTCGCGCGGGCGAGCGCGCCAATTAGAGCATGGGGCCTCGGGCCGGTCAACCGAGTCCCGCACAGCCCTCTGGCGCCGTGGCATCCGTTGACACACCCTAGCCGCCCGCTATCATGGGGCGCGCCCCACCCCTTCCGTTGGAGCGTTCCATGCGACTCGCGGTCATCGGCCAGGCTCCCTTCGGAGAGGCCGTCTTCAAACGCCTGCTCGACGACGGCGAGGAGATCGTCGCCGTCTCCGCCCCGGCGACCCCCGAGGGCGGGCGGCCCGACCCGCTGCGCGCCGCGGCCGAGGAGCGCGGCCTTCCCGTCTTCGGGACGCGCGACTTCAGGCGCGGCGACGTCTTCGAGGCCTACCAAGCCCTTGCGCCCGACCTCAACGTGATGGCCTTCGTCACCGACATCCTCGCCGAACGCGTCCTCTTCGAACCCCCCTTGCAGACCATCCAGTACCATCCCTCCTTGCTGCCGAAGCATCGCGGCGCCAGCGCGATGAACTGGCCCATCATCCAGGGTGAGACCAGGACGGGCCTCACCATCTTCTGGCCCGACAAGGGCATCGACACCGGCCCCATCTTGCTCCAGCAGGACGTCGAGATTGAGCCCGACGACACGCTCGGCTCGCTCTACTTCGGCAAGCTGTTCGGCATGGGCGTGGACGCTATGGCGGAGTCGGTGAGGCTGGTGAAGTCGGGCGAGGCCCCGCGTATTGAGCAGGACCACTCCCAGGCGACCTACGAGGGCCTCTGCCGCGACGCCGAGGCGGCGATCGACTGGTCGCAGTCGGCGCAGAAGGTCTACGACCTCATCCGCGGCTGCAACCCGCAGCCCGGCGCGCACACCACCTTCCGGGGCGCCCCGATCAAGATCTTCGACTGCCGCCTCACCGAGGCGGCGGCCGAGGCCCCGCCCGGCGAGGTCGCGTCGGTCTCGCCCGAAGAGATCACCGTCGCGCTCGCGGGCGGCTCGCTGCGGGTGCATCGCGTCCAGCCCACGGGCTCGCCGAAGCTGAAGGCCCCCGAGTTCGTGGCCGCGTCGGGGATCAAGGCCGGCGAACGTTTCGGGGCCTAGGGAGCGGGGCGCGCCGCCGTGGCGATCAGCCGCAAGAAGGCGCTCGAACGGGGCCGCGAGTCCATCGAGCGGCCCAAGGGCGCAATGAACGTGGTGCTCTATCACGGCAGGGGCGGCCTCACCGTGCGTTACCAGGGCAAGGTCATCGCGCGTACACACGCGTCGAAAGTGGGGAGACGGCTCGCGCCCTACCTCGCCGAGTCGCTGGGCGCGCCGCTGCCGCCGGTCGGCGGGTCGGTCGAGGCCACCGTGAGCTCCGGCGTCATGTACCGCGCCCTCTCCATCTCCTCCCTCGACCTGCGCGTCCCCGAGGCCCGCCAGTTGCTGGAATACCTGTTGGAAGAGGCCGAGGCCATGCGCGGCTTCACCACCCAGCAACTTGTGTGAGGCGGGAGTAGGAGAACGGAGTAGGATGGGCGGGGGTTCGCGAGTGGAATCGAACGTCTTCGAGGAAGAAGGGGGAGCTTGATGCCGTTCCCATCTCGGCAGGAGGCCACGATGTGGCGCTTCCGTCCTCGCCGCGCGTGACTGCCTACCCCGCGGCGGGGACGGCGTCCAGCATCTCCACCACGGCGGTGGTGAATTCGTCCGTCGAGGCGTTACCGCCGAGGTCGTCGGTCTTGACCTCGCCTATGCGCAGGACCTCATGGACGGCCGCCTCGATGCGGCGGGCCGCTGCTCGCTCCCCGATGTGCTGGAGCATCATCGCGGCGGTGAGGATCATCGCCGTCGGGTTAGCGATGTTCTTGCCGGCGGCTTCGGGCCAGCTTCCATGGACGGCCTCGAAGACGGCGTAGTCGGTGCCGATGTTTGCTCCTGGAACGACGCCAATGCCGCCGACCAGTCCCGCGGCCAGGTCGGAGATGATGTCGCCGTACAGGTTCGACGTAAGGATGACGTCGAACTGATTGGGGTTCATGACGAGTTGCAGGCAGGTGTTGTCGACGATCAGCTCGGTGTACTCGATGGTGGGGTACTGCTTGGCCACCTCCCGGGTTGACTCTAGGAAGAGGCCGTCCGAGAGCTTCATGATGTTGGCTTTGTGGACGGCGGTGACCTTGGAGCGCCCGTTGCTAATGGCGTAGCGGAAGGCGAACTCCGCGATGCGCGTGGAGGCTACCTCGGTGATGATCTTCAGGCTCTCGATGACGCCGCGCACGACCTCGTGCTCCTTGCCGGCGTAGAGGTCCTCGGTGTTCTCGCGCACGACGACGAGATCGACGCCGTCGTAGCGGGCGGGCACGCCCGGGATCGTCTTGACGGGGCGGACGCAGGCGTAGAGGTCGAGCGCCTGGCGTATCCCCACGTTGACGCTGGGGAAGCCTTCGCCAACCGGAGTGGTGATGGGGGCCTTCAACCCGACTCTATTGCTGCGGATCGAGTCGAGGGTGTCCTGGGGAAGCAGCGCGCCGACGCTATCGCGCGCTATTGCGCCAACAAGCCGCCGGTCCCATTCGATCTCGACTCCCGCCTCCTCTAGCACCCGCAGCGTCGAGGCCGTGACCTCGGGACCGATGCCGTCCCCTTCCATCAGCGTGGCCTTGTGGCTCGTAATCAAACGGTCTCCTCTCCGGTTTCACCCGCGCGGGCCGGTCGTCCGCGGATGCGCGTTGGTCTATTCTAAGCCGAATCCGGCGCGCAGGGACGCCCCGCGGACGAGATGCAATGACAGGATCAATCGTAGTCCATGGCGGTGCGGGTGCACCGACGTCGCTCAACGGCGGCTGCGAGGCCGCGGCCGCGGCGGCTCTCGCCCAGCTTCGTGACGGCGCAGACGCCCTTGACGCGGCGGTCGAGGCTGTCGTCGTCATGGAGAACGACGGGCGGTTCAACGCCGGGACTGGCTCGGTCATGCGCCTCGACGGCGAGACCGTCGAGATGGACGCCGGGGTTATGGACTCGACGGGCCGGCTGGGCGCCGTCGCCGCGGTCCGCCGGGTGCGGAACCCCGTGCTCGCCGCCCGCCGTATCGCCGACACGCCGCACACCATGCTCGCCGGCGAGGGCGCCACGAGGTTCGCCAAGGCGGTGGGACTCGAAGCCGAGACCGCGCCGCCGGAGCGGGTGCGGGAGCGGCATCGCCGTCTCGTGGAGCGTCTGGCGTCAGGCACTACGGAGGGCGGATGGAGCGCGGGCGGTCTGGCGGAAGCCTGGAACTTCCCGGTGACCTACGACCGCATCTTCCAGTCCCAGAGCGGTGCGCCGGAGTCCTGCGATACCGTCGGCGCCGTCGTGCGGGGGCCCGACGGCACGTTCGCCGTCGCCGGCTCGACCGGCGGCAGTGCGCCGATGCTGCTGGGCCGCGTGGGCGACACGCCCCTCATCGGCTGCGGCTTCTACGCAGGAGAGCACGGAGCCGTCGCCTGCACCGGCGTCGGCGAGGAGATCGCGCGGCGCATGCTGGCCCGCGAGGTCTATGAATCGATGCGGGCGGGCATGGACCCGCAGGCGGCGTGCGAGGCCGGCGTCGACCTGTTCCCCGCCGAGGTCCCGGTCGGAGTCATCGCGGTCGGCCGCGATGGCGCAGGCGCGGCCTCCAATCGCGACATGGCCCGCGCCTTCGCCTGAGGAGCGCTGCCCCTAACCGCCGCCCCTCGCGGTCCAATCGCCCATGCTGAAGAGGCGGTCGGCGTCTTCGATGTCCTCCACGCTGTCTAGGCGCGCGACGGTGGTGGGGGCGAAGTAGGGGAAGTCGAACGTCACGAGGTCGCCGGCGCGCTTGCCACGTATCGGCATGAGGCGGACGGTCAGCGGCTTCCGCAGCCGTACAGAGAGCGCGCAGACGTCGAGGTAGACCCGCGCCGCCTGCTCGGCGGTGACATCGCCAGGAACGGGGACGGTGTCGAGGCCGGTCCCGCACACCGCTGAGTAGGTCAGGAGGTCGCCGATAGAGTAGCTACCCTCGCGGTGGCGCTCGGCGAGCACGGAGTCTTCGAGGATCGGGAGCATGAGGCCCGAGAAACCGCAGCGGCGGACTCGGGTGGAGCGCAGGGCGTCGGCGACCATGGCCGAGGCGAAGAGCGTGCCGCCCGCGCCGAACCGGCCCACGCCGAGCCGCTCGATCGCGCCGGCGATGCTGCGCGCGGCGTCGGGGAAGGGCGCGAGCGAGATGTCCATGCCGTGGAAGACGGCCCCGTGTTTCGCCGCCGGCTCCGCTACGGCGGCCTCGATCCGGTCGCCGTGGTCTTCGATGGCGCCGGTCAGCCGCTCGAGGGCCTCGTCGAACGAGGACGCCCCCTCGAATGCGTCCACGGCAAGGTTGGCGGCTTCGAGAGCCAGGGAGAAGCCGGGCGGGCCACCGTCGTGGTAGCCGGTGGGGAAGAAGGGGCCGTTCGGCGGTACGTTCGCCGCGACGGCGAAGCGGCGCGCCGCGGCCCCCTGGTCGTCGAGCTCCCCGACCTCGACAAGCGCATCGGCGGCCATGCGCGCCGCTCTCGTGTTGACGCCGTCGAGGGTAGCGGGCATCACCGAGACGAAGACGCCCTCGGTGGCCGCGAGGATGCGCGGAACGGCCTCGATGAGGGCTGGGGCCTCCCGCCGGGGCGGCGCGACGATGGGTCCGACGGAGCAGTAGCCGACGTCCACGCCGCGCGCGGCCGCTTCGAGCCGCTGTGCAAACTCGACTGCTTCCTCCGCGCCGCCGGCGATCTCGCTGATCGGCTGCGTGGCGAGCCGCAGCGTCTGCACCGGGTAGCCCGCCCGCTCAAGACGCTCCCGCGCCTCGTCCGCCAACCGCGCCGCCGCCTCGACGGCCTCCCGGTCGAGGGCGGCGCGTTGCCGGTGGCCGGCGGTGACGGCGCGTATCTCCAAGGCGCGGCTCCTTTCGGTAGGACAGTCTGGGCCCCGGTGGGCCAGCCTAGTATAGGATGAGCGGCGAAGCCCTATGCCCACTCCACTGTTCACCCCTGAGCAGGCCCGGTTCCTCACGTCGCGCCGCGTCGGACGGCTGGCCACGGCCTCCGCCGACGGCCGGCCCCACGCCGTGCCGGTCTGCTACGCCTTCGACGGTGCGCTTCTCTACACGCCGATCGACGAGAAGCCGAAGCGGGTGGGAGCGGACCGTCTGTTAAGGGTCAGGAACGTGCGGGAGAACCCGCAGGTCGCGCTGGTGGTCGACGACTACGATGAGGACTGGACGAAGCTCGCCTTCGTGATTGTGCGGGGCCGCGCCGAGATCGTGGAGCGCGGCGACGCACGGAGCGGAGCCCTGGTGCTGCTGCGGGAGAAGTACCCACAGTACCGCGCGATGGCGCTGGAGGAGCGGCCGTTGCTGGTGATCGAGCCGGAATCCGTCGCCGCGTGGGGGCGGGTCGAGTAGTCAGCCCGTGTCTGGGGATTCGTCCTCGAGCGGCGGTGTGTCGGGCTCGATCTGCATCCCTTCGCACTTCAGGCGGAGGAAGCGGACCCAGTCCGTGAGCGTCGTTTGGAGCGACGCTTGCAGGCGGCGGCGGAAGAGGAGGGGCAGCCATCCGCGCAACGATTGCTCGGTGACGAGGAGCGACTCCTCGCCGTCGGCCTCGATCGACCAAGCGTGACGGAGGCGTGCGCCTGTCGTCTTGCCGTTCCAGACCACGCGCTCGCGCGGCGCGACCGCTTCGAACCGCGAGCGTATCTTGAAACCGCCCGAGCGCCACACGAAGCGCGTTCCCGGTTCGAGCGGTCCCTCGACGGAGACGTCGGCGATACCGTTGTGCCAGTTGGGCCAGCCTGCCACGTCGGTGAGCACCTGCCACACCGTTTGGGCC
>CBDCOW010000003.1:0-865000 GCA_965219875.1 Dehalococcoidia bacterium
GCCCTGAATGAAGTCGCGAATGCCGGTGTGCTCGGCCACCGCCTTGCACAACCGCTCGATGGCTGGCTGCCAATCGCCCTCCAGCGCCATCCGCCGCGTGAGCCGGTCAAACTCCACGAGGTTCGGCGAGAACACCCCTACGTCGTCGTAGGCGTCGCGCAGGTAGCCGTACATCAACCGCCGCACGGTCTGGTTGGGGATGCCCAGACGCGGCACGCCGGCGGTCACGTCGCGGATGCTCAGCAGGCCGAAGTAGTGCATCAGGGAGAGGAAGTTCTCCGGCCGCGTCAGCCGCGCCTGCGGGAATGTCTCCACGATGTCGCTGTCCGCCCGTCCCCTCGGCGATCACCGCGCGCAGCAGGTCGAAGTTGCCGTTCAACTTCCGCCCGGTAAGCAGCAGGTGACGCAGCTTGCCGTAGTCGATGCGCACGTTGGCGTCGATCAGGTTGTCGGGTCCGCGCTTGTTGGGAAGCGAGTGCCTCAGGTAGTGGAGCACCATGTCGGTGTTGTAGATGGCATTCTCGGCGGTGTCAGCGAACCGGTAACCGTCGTACCACTCGCGCATGATGTCCAGCGCCGTTTCGACGTCCTGGTCGAACACGCCCAGGTCCCGATACGACTCCACTATACGCCGCACTTCGGCCTCGGTGAAACCCGAGCATCTCGTTGAACTCGGGACGGAGACTCAGGTTGACGCCGATGTTGAAACCGCTCGTTACGTCGTCCAGAGTGATCGGAGAGACCCCGGTGACGAACAGCCGTTGCACGCTGCCGTTCTCGGTGCCCGCCTTGAGGGTCGCGAAGAAGCTGCGGTAGAAGCCGCCGCCGTGGGTGAGCGCGTGGTACGCCTCCGCTCCTGCGCCGGCGAGGATCGTGTTGGCGAAGTTGTCGTACTCGTCGATCAGGATGTAGAGCGGAATTTCCTTCCGGCGGGCGTGCAGGAACAGCTCGTCGAGCTGGCCGTTGATGGTGGACGCGGCCTGGATGCGGTCGACCACCGCACCAGGGAAGAGGTCGGGATGATCCTCTACGGCGTCCCGGATGTGCCGGCGGCAGTATTCGTCGAACTCCCGTTCCAGGTTGGCCGGGTCGTTGCCGAAGGTGGAGAAGTTGAACCGCACGACCACGTAGCGGCCGCGGTTCGGGGTTGGTTGCCGGCAGATGTCCAGGCCGCCGAACACCCGCTCGAAGTCGTCCGCCTGGTTGCGGTCGTAGTAGCTCTCCAGCATCGACAGCCAGCAGGTCTTGCCGAAGCGCCGCGGGCGGATGAAGAAGACGAAGCGCTCCTGCTCGAGCGCGTGCAGGAAGCGCGTCTTGTCGACATACAGGCAGCCCTCCAGGCGGATGCCCCTGAAGTAGGCGCGCCCGTAGGGAATCGCAGGGAACGGCGTGCGCTGGTCGTGGTGACTCTCCGGCAAGGGCATACTGCATCCTACCAGACGGCAAGCGAGTCGTGCTCACGCTCTGGACGCGGAAGCGGCGCCGTGATGGACAGCCGGAATCTGGGGCCATGAAGATCGCGGCGGGCGGCACCACGTTCGGAGCGGCGGTGGCCAGCAGGCCGGCGTCTGCCGCGTGCTCACCCCGATCTCCTGCTCGATCAGCTCGCGCTGGCGCTGCGGGCTCCAGCAGTGTTCGAGGAGCTGCTGATCACCGAGCTTGCTGACCGGTCGACGGCTGCCGCGCCCCTCGGTCAACTATTTTCAAGGTTTTCGAGCTCACGCAGGCTGCCGCGAAGCACAACGGAGTTCTCACTCCCACCCGCCATGAACGCGTCCAACTCGTCGGTCGATTTCACAAGCAGGGCTTCGGGTACGTTCAACTGTCGTCCGATGTCGACCGAAGTACGGAGCCTGATGGATGCATTCGCGGCAGGATCGAAAGCGAGTCTCGCCAGCCAATCAAGGTCACCGAAATAACTGTCGAGACGCGCAATCTCCTCGTCTGGTGAGTTGCGAATCTGCTTCCAATTGGCTTGATCATGTGCCGCAACTTTCGCCGCCAGCTCGTTGGCACCGCTATCGTCAAAGCAATCCCTCAGCAGGGAGGCAGCGATCCTCCCGGCGATACCGCCGACCAACGCCCCCAGCAGAGGAATCGGAATCACCGCTTGTCCCGCCGCTACCGCAAGCCCGACTATGGCAGCTTCACAAACCACGAACTGGGCAAGCTCAACGAATTGGCGCTCATCAATCGTCCCGGTTCGCAACCTGCCATGCAACGCCTTCATCCCCACGACTGCGCTCACGAGGGACGCCGCGAACGGCGCAGCCAAGCCTGTCAGGTTGGTCAACAGGAAGACACCCGCGCCAAGGACACCGCCAGCGCCCGCCCGTTCCACGGCAGCAATGCCGACGTCGCTCCAGTCCTCAACTGAGAACTCTCCCCTGAACGGATTCTTGCCGCCACGGTACTTGGCGATGAGCACACGCGTAATCTCAATCCCTCCGGATGCTAGGGCGGCCAAAGCCGCCGCTTCCGCCAGTCCCTGGACGGACCCCATGTGATCATGAACGCTGCTGATGGCTTCCCTGTTGTCCTGCGACTGGCCTCTGATGCTCCTTTCTCCCATCCGCCAACGCATTGTCTTCCTGGTAGGCTTCCTCTGGGTCGAGCGTACCTTGTCTGGTCTGATTGGTGAGTTCTCCCAGGCGCACCGCCTCATCGTAAGTAATCTGCCCCGGACGAATCCCATCCAGATGGCTCCGACCGGTCGCCTGCTCAATCGAATCCAGGAGCTCTCGAATCGACTCGATGTTCCGCTGCCGGTACCCTCCTATCGTGCCGCTGCTTAGTAGCTCGACGAGTTCCAGATGCTGATCTTTGGGGATGTGGAACACGCCTGCATATCCCGGGTACTGTTCCAATTGGCCGCTGATCTCGCGCAGTGTCTCAAGAGTACTCTCGCAGTACTTCGACTGGACCGGTTCTTGGCCGTGATGGTAGTCGATTGAGTGTTGCCCGCTTGCGCGTCCGAAATCGGCGTTCGGGAGCTCGTGGTTAAGGAGCTTGTTCGCATTAAGTAGCGCGACGGTGACCTGTTCTGCGTTCTCTCCGTGTACCGTGTACGGCGAACCGCTTGGTCCCGGAGAATCAGGATTGAAGATGAAGTCCTTGGCCCGGTCTATTTCCTGTAGTGCCTGCGCAAGTGCACGATCCTCATCCGAGAGCGCCGCAAGCCGCTCCAACTCGTCAATCGTTCGCTCCTGGCCAGTGTGCGTACCAGCAACCTGGGCCGACAGGTGTCGGCGAAGATCTTCCTGAGAATGGCTCACGTCCTTACCCGTTGGTGGAGCAGTTCTCCAAGTGACCGAGCATGATTGATCACGGCAGCCAATCCCTCCTTCGACGCGTCATCGAACACACCGTAGTCAGTTGGCGCATCTTTCCACAACGTTGCAAGGTCACCAAGTGTGCCGGCTGCGTGCGTCCGCGTCTGCTGTTCCAAACCGGCTATCTGTCGTTGTGCTGCTCTCAAAGAACGTTCGCTCGCTTCGATTTCGAGTCTATTTCGCCTAGCCTCTTCCGCCCGTTTCCTATTACCTCTTCGTGCCAGCGCTACGGTACCAGTAATAGCTACTCCGCTCAGCGTCCACCCGATCGGGCCAGCCAGAGCCAACAGCGCAGAGCCGGCTGCCATTCCGCTACCGCCGGCCGCCAGCGCACCACCGCCCAACCACGCGAGCGCTGCGCTCGTGGCCGCCGCGCCGGAGAGACCGGAAATCGCCGCGCCCGTGCTTGCTGTGCCAAACGTAGTGGCGATCGCCATGGCCGCCGAGGGGCCCAGGGCAGCTACGGCGGCGCCGGCACCCGCAACCGTCGTACCAGTTGCTGCGCGTACCTTGGCGACGCGAGCAGCCTCGTCTTCATGCTTCAGCACATCTTCTCGAAATCGATCCGCCTGCAATTTGAAGTGCGCAACGGTCTTTTGGAATTCTGTCGGCGTATTCGCCAGGTGATTAACGTAGGTCTCGACGATCTCGATTACCGGTACGGATCTTTGCCGCTGCTTGAATAGCGCTTCCGTGTCACGTTGGACTTGCTCTCGGAGATGCTCGTGCCGCTCGGCTGCAGCGCTGAGTTGGACGTTCTCGTCGGCAAGCAACTGTGCATTTGACGCGGCATCTAATCCCTTCTTGATGCTTTTGAAGACGTTCATCATTCACAACCTCCGATTTTTTGGACGGTTCAGGACATCGCGTCTCCATAGATACTCGGTCGCGCCGTCGCATGGCAACCTGTACGGATATCGAGTCCGCCAGCTCACCGCGCTGGGCGGGATGGACACCCGGAGGCTGGGCCGAGATGATGGCGACGCAGGGCGCGCTGGCGCACTTATTCGACGTGCAGCGCGACCTCGCGGAGCGCCACAACTGCACGCCGAGGAGAGGGAGCCCATGCCGATGCAACCGAATATCTTGCTGATCGTGGCCGATGAACTGCGCGCCGACGCCCTTCCGGGTACGGCAATCCGGTGTGCCGCACGCCCAACCTGGATCGCATGGCGGCCGCGGGGACGCGGTTTGCCGACTGCATTGTCACCCAGCCGACCTGTACGCCGAGCCGCGCTTCCCTGTTGACCGGGGCGTTTCCGTCGGTGCTGAAGACGCGCATGGTGGGCTGCCATGCGCCGGACGATCCGCGCTTTCTCGGCCATGGACTGCAGCGCGCCGGCTATCGGTGCGCGTCGATCGGCAAGATCCACCTGGTACCGCAGCGCGAAGAACCGGAGGTGCTGCGCGCCACGCTGGCCCGGGACGGGGGCGATGGCTACTACGGGTTCGCGGAGGTGGACCTGGTCGACGGCCACGGCGACGGCTGCTACGGCCCCGACTACGTGGCGCATGCCGCGGCCATGGGCGTGGACCTGGATCAGGCGCGGGCGCAGCCGCGGGAGGGCGAACACCAACTGTCTCCGGTGCTCGGACCGCACCGCTTCCGGCTGCCCGCGGAGTTGCACTCGTCGCACTACCTGGCGGACCGCACCATCGAGCTGCTGGATTCGGTGCGCGACGACGGGCGGCCGCTGTTCGCACATATCAGCTTTCCCGACCCGCACCACCCGTTCACGGTGCCCGAACCGTGGGCATCGATGTACGACCCCGCCGAAGTTCCGGCGCCGGTTCCCCACGGCGGACAGCACATGCCGTCGTGGTACGACTCGATCTTCCGCGGCGAAGCGTTGGACGTCGCGGAGTGGGAGGCAAAGCCGAAGGGGCCGGGCATCGACCGCATCATCGGCACGCCGCCGCTGGACTACTCACGGGTGAGCGAGGCGACCTGGCGTGCGGTGCGCGCCTCCTACTACGGCATGACCGCCTGCCTCGACCATCACGTCGGGCGCATCCTCGACCATCTGGAGGCGACCGGGTTGGCCGACTCCACCATCGTGGTATTCGTGGCCGACCACGGCGAGTACCTCGGCGACCACGGCTTCGTCGGCAAGGGAATGCACTTCGACTCCGCGCTGCGCGTTCCCCTGCTGGTGCAGGGCCCCGGCATCCAGGCGGGACAGATCATCGAGCCGCCCGCCTCCACGCTCGACATCGCCGCCACGCTGTGGGATGTCGCCGGCGTGGCAGAGCCCGAGGGCGTGCAGGGCATTTCGTTCGCTCCTGCGCTACGCGGCACCGGACCCTACCGGCGCACGGCCGCCCTGACCGAGAACGACGACGACATGATGCCGGCGCGCATTGCGCACGCTGACCACCGCGCGGTGGCGCCTCACCAAGTACGCCGGCGGCACCGAGGGCGAGCTGTACGACCGCGCCGCCGATCCCGCGGAAACCCACAATCGCTATGCCGATCCCGACTACGCCGGCACCCGGCGCGAACTCGAAGCGATGCTGTTCGAAGAAGTGCTGTGCGCCTGCGACTACGCCAATGCCCGGCGCCAGCAGCCCGTGCCGCCGGCCCGCCACTGGGTTCCCTCCCACCATCGAACCGGTTGAATCGCTGAGTCGCCTCGCTGCGCCGGCCACGCGGCCGCGAGCTTGACACCCCAGCGGGGCGGACTATGGTAGAGAATGTTGCGGCCCGCAGGGTCGCGAACAAAGAGCACACGAAAGGAGTCGTGCATGAATCGAAACAAGTTGCTGTGGTGCAGCGCGTGCGTTGCGCTGCTGTTCAGTTGGTCGGCATGGGCCACCGGCACCGCCGACGAGGGTGGCGGCGATACCAGTGCCGCCGCCATGGCCGGATCGGGGAAGTACAATGAGTCCCCGATGCTGGCCGCCCTGGTGGCCAGCGGCGACCTGCCGCCGGTCGATGAGCGGCTGCCCGGAAGTGCCGCTGGTCAAGGTGCCGCCCGAGATCGGACGCTACGGGGGCACGGCGATCACCTTCGCGCACGCCTCGTGGGCGGTCGAGATCGGCGGTTGGTGGCACGGTTCGTTCACCCTGGAGGTGGACGAGAACTGGCAGGTGGGGCCCGGCGTCGCCAAGGGCTACGAACTCTCGGACGACCAGCAGACCTTCACCCTGTTCCTGCGCGAGGGGATGAAGTGGTCGGATGGGCACCCGGTCACCGCCGAGGACTTCCTGTTCCGCTACGAGGAGCGCCCGCGGCGCGGCTATCGCAGCGAGCCGATCGAGTCGATGGTGGCGGTCGACGACTATACCGTCCAGATCAACCTGAGCAAGCCGTTTCCGCGCATCGTCATCAACATGGCCAACGAGAACGGCGCCGACTGGAACCGGTGGCTGCCGAAACACTTCCTGAAGCACTGGCACGCCGACTACAACGACGAAGCCGCCGACATCGCCAAGAACGAGGGCTTCGAGACCTGGGAGCAGGCGCTGAGCTTCCACGTCGCCGCCAACAACGTCAAAGATCCGAATCGCCCCACCACGCGCATGTTCGTGGTGCGCGAGATCGGCACCGACACGCGCCTGTACGAGCGCAACCCCTTCTGGTACGCCGTGGATCCGGAGGGCAACCAGCTCCCCTACATCGACCGGGTGCAATCGACCCAGGTGGACAAAGAGACATACAAGCTCAAGGTGTTGAACGGCGAGGCCACCATTGCCAACTGGACCGGCTTCGAAAACTTCACCTTGTTCAAGCAGAACGAGGCGAAGGGTGGCTACACCATCGAGCTGATCGACGGCCAAAGAGGCTCGCAGCATACCTACCACGTCAACCAGACCCACTCGGAGCCGGTCCTCGGCGAGGTGATGCGCGACATCCGCTTCCGGCGCGCCCTGTCGCTGGCCATCGACCGCGACGAGATGAACGAAACCCTGTGGTCGGGCATGGGCGTACCGCGGGCGGGAACGCTGGTCTCCAGCGTCAGCTACTACAAGAGTGAGTGGGGTGAGGACCACCCCTACGCCCGCTACGATCCGGCCGAGGCCAACCGACTGCTCGACGAGATGGGCCTGACCAACCGCGACCGCGACGGTTTCCGCACCCTGTCCAACGGCGACACCATCAACCTGACCGCCGTGCAGGTGGGCAAGGAGCTGTCCAGCGAGGGTCACGAGCTGGTGAAGGACTACTGGGAAGATATCGGCATCAAGTTCACCCTGCGCGAAGTGGAGGGCAGCTTCTACTGGGACTTCACCAGCACCGACGACTACGTGCTGGCCACCCGGCCGCTGACCAACGCCACCGAGCTGTCCGCCGACCGCGGCATCGTCGAGGGCTCGTTCGCCACGCCGCTGACCGGGCCGACCTGGGCTCCGGCGTGGAAGGCCCGGCTGCGGGCGGAGATCGACATCGACGAAGGTCGGACGAAGCTGGCCGACTACGAGGGCGGTGTGCTGCCCGGAGAGGAGCCGCCGCCGGTCGTGCGCGAGCTGTGGAACGCGATCCTGGACGCCAACGACAGCATCTTCGGTTCCGAGCAGTACACGGTCGCGAACCAGAAGGTGCAGGACATATTCGCCGAGCAACTGTGGGTCATCGGCACCGTCGGCATGGTGCCCGCCCCCTTCATCGCCAGCAACAACATCGGTAACCGCCAGACCAACGAGTTCGCGCCCGCCGGCTGGTTGGGCGAGCTGGACTGGGCGCTCTTCTTCAAGAATTAGCGGTACCGGGGCCGGGCCGCGGCTTGCAGCAGCCGTGGGAGTCTGTCGGATCGAGACGGACTCCCACGGCAGGGCGGCGGGGCCGACGGCGACACCACAGGCGGCCGGTTGCGGACTCCAGCCGGCCTGACCAAGCCCGGTGCCTGCAACCGGTAGGCACTACTTGTAGGGGTCGGCGGCGTCGCGCAACCCGTCGCCCACGAAGTTGAACACCAGCACCGTCACCACCACCCAGATCGCCGGGATCAGCAGCCACGGCGTCAGCGCCACCACGCGCACGTTCTGCGCCTGCTGCAGCATCACCCCCCAGCTCACCACCGGCGGGCGGAGGCCGATGCCGATGAAACTGAGCGCGGTCTCGCCCAGGATCATGCCGGGCACCGCCATGGTGAGGTGGACGATCAGGTAGCTCATGAAGCCGGGCAGCATGTGCCGGATGATGATGCGCATTTCGGTCACGCCGGCGATCTTCGCTGCCATGACGTGGTCCTCCACCCGCAGCTGCAGCAGCTTGCTGCGCACGGTCCGCGCCAAGCCGGTCCAGCCCACGATCGACAGGATCACCGTGATCATGAAGTAGATGCGCAGCGGCGGCCAGGTCAGCGGCACCGCCGCCGCCAGCGCCATCCACAGCGGCAGCGACGGCAACGCGCCGAGAAACTCGATGATGCGCTGAATCAGCATGTCGGCCGGGCCGGCGAAGTAGCCGGAGATGCCGCCCAGCAGGCACCCCAGCACGAAGCTGATCGCCACGCCGAGCAACCCGATCGACAATGACACGCGGGCGCCGTGCAGCACGCGCGAGAACATGTCCCGGCCCAGTGAGTCGGTCCCGAACAGGAACAGCTGGCCCGGCTCGTCGACGCCGAACAGGTGCAGGTCGGTCTCGAACAGGCCCCAGAATTCGTACCGGTCGCCGCGCACCAGGTAGCGGATCGGGTACATCCGGGTCTCGTCGGGCACGTAGATGCGCGCCAGCGTCACCGGGTCGCGGGAGTATTCCAGGCCGTACACGAACGGCATGCGCGGCCTGCCCTCGTGCAACAAGCGCACCCTGGTGGGCCCGGTCAGGAGATAGTCGGGGTGGCGCTCGAAGATCTCATGCGGAGAGATAAAGCCGGCAAACGTCGCGGCAACGACGATCACCAGCAGTATCGCGCTTCCCACCACCGCCAGCCGGTGGCGAAAGAAGGCGCGCCGCATCAGCATCCAACTGGAGGCGGTGAAGTATGCCTCCGCGGCAACGGCATCGCGCGCGGCAATCAGGTCGCTCACAGGTCCGCCCGCTCCTCGAACTTGATGCGCGGGTCGACGATCACCAGCAGGATGTCGGACAGCAGCGTGCCGATCAGCCCCAGCGCGCTGACCAGCATCACGATGCTGCCGGCCAGGTACATGTCCTGCCCCAGCAACGCGTTCCAGCAGCAGCGGGCCGATGGTGGGCAGGCTGAGCACCATGGCGGTGATCGCCTCGCCCGATACCAACGTCGGCAGTACGCCGCCGATGCCGCTGACGATCGGGTTCACGGCTATGCGCACCGGGTACTTGAACAGCAGCCGGGTCTCGGCCACGCCCTTGGTGCGCGCGGTGACCACGTACTGCTTGGGCAGCTCGTCGAGCAGCGTGGCCCGCAGCACGCGGATCATGCCGGCGGTACCGGCGCTGCCGATCACGATCAGCGGCAGCGGCAGATGCTTGGCCAGGTCCACCACCTTGCCGAAGCTCCACGACGCCAGCGCGTACTCCGGGCTGAACAGGCCGCCCACGCTCCAGTTGGTCCAGCGGTAGATCACGAACTGCAGCAGCAGGGCGAGCAGAAAGTTGGGCGTGGCGAGCCCGATGAAGCCGAACACGGTAAACACATAATCGCCGGGCGCGTACTGATGGGTGGCGGAGTAGATCCCGATCGGCACTGCCACCGCGAACACGAACAGCAGCGACGCGAAGCTGATCGTGGCCGTGAGCCAGTAGCGTTCGCTGATCAGCCGGTTCACCGGCATGCCGTGGATCAGCGACTGGCCCATGTCGCCCTGCAGCAGGTTGAAGAACCACTTGCCGTAGCGCAGCAGGAACGGGCGGTTCAGGCCGTACTGCAGTTCCAGGTAGCGAATGTCGTCGGCGGATACCGAACGTCCGCTGGCCCGCATCTGCTGGATCATGGTGGACAGCGCGTCGCCGGGCGGCAGCTCGATCAGCACGAACGACACGAACCGGCCATGACGTTGCGGGGGATGGTGACTTTGATGGCGTAGGCGGGCTCGTAGATGAAGACCTTGGCCTCGTCGACGGGGACGGCGTAGAGGCGGGCGACGACCGAGGGCGAGACGGCCTCGGCTTCGACGACGCGCCGGAAGTCCTCGGGGCGGTCGAACATGACGTCGAACGTTCTGAGGGAGGCGCCGGCGTTGGCGCTCCGCACGGCGCTGGCGATGTCGCGCAGCTTGGTCATGGGCCCGGTCTCCTCTTCACGCGTCTAGAGGTCGATGATCTCGACGGTGGCGGTGTCGCGCCAGGTTTGGGGTTCGAGGATGTGCCAGACGCTCCATTCGAAGACCTCGCCGACGGGGATGGCACCGCCGGGGAAGGGCTGGGCGACGTTGCCCGCGGTGGTCAGCTTGCCGGGGAACTCGACGTGGCCCGCGACGGCGGCGTGGCGGGCCACGGCGGCGGTAGCGGTGGACTGGTCGGCGGCGACGCCCTCGATCAGGATGCCGACCTCGTGGGCGGGGCGGTGGCGCAGGGGTTCGTTGGGACCCATGACGGCGTCGCGGCCGTAGGTGCGGAAGCGCACGGTATAGCTGCCGCGCTCGATGCCCGCGATCTCGAGGTTGCGCTCCGCCGCGGCGCGGACCTGCTCGTAGAACTCGTCGATGTGCTCGATGAGGGCGGGGTCGCGGGCGGCGATGATCTGGATTGAACGGTAGCCGACGGGAGCGGCACCCTCGAGCTTGACGGTGTAGCGGTCCGTGGGCCGGAACTCGGCGCCGGAGACCCGCACCGAGCGTTCGTCGATGGCCTCGAACCGGGCGTTGGTTATGTCCAGTGTGCCGGAGGGCAGCACGGTCTCGTAGGGGTCGGCGTTCTCGTAGAGCGAGACGGCGGCCACGGTGCGGGGCGTGGAGACAACGCCCGCCTTTGTCGGCTCGGCGACGAAGTGGTCGGCGCGGAGGGTGATGAAGGCGCAGGAGCCTTCCTGGACGGGCGTCGTCATGAGGGGGCCCTTGTCCATGGTGCGGGCGGCGTGCCACGCGAGGCCCTGGTGGAAACCGGCCCGCAGCGGCGGACCGGCGAAGATGGCGGGATCGGTGCAGCGCCCGCCCACGATGACGTCGGCGCCCGCTTCGAGCGCCTCCGTGAAGGGCTCGACGCCCATCATCGCGACGATGTGGGCGCTGCGGTCAACGGCCTCGCCGGTCAGCGCGGGGACGGGGCCCATGGGCGCGACCTTGCCCTCGGCGAGCTTCGTCTTGACGTAGGACTTCTCGACCTCGCAGCGCAGGAGGGCGAGGCGGAAGCTGAGTCCTTTGGCGCGGGCGATATCGCGGACGATGTCGGCGACGGCGTCCACCTGGATGTCGCCGCCCGCGGTGCCCGCCGAGCCCATGATGAAGGGGACGCCGATGGAGCGGGCGCCTTCGATGAGGGTGCCGAGGTCCTGTTTGGTGCCCCGGTAGTTGAACGAGCCGGTGCCGAGCTGCAGCGGGCCGAGGTCGGAGGTGCCGGCGTCGGAGGCGATGAAGTGGGGTTGCCGGTCGAGTCCCGCCTTGAACCCGCGGTAGGAGAAGCCGGCCCCGACGAGGCCGATCGACATCATGCGCATCTCGTCCATGGCAGCCTCGGCGCGGGCTAGTCCAGGTAGTCCTTGTAATCCTTGGCGTGCTGCTCGATTTCGCGGCGGACGGTGTCTTGGTCGGCGCCCGTGGTGGTGCGGAGGATGATGCGGTTCGCGCCGGCCTCGATATAGGCGGCGCCGACGTCCGGCCCTTCGTCTTCGCCGACGAGCATGGTGACGTCCAGCGAGTTGGGGTCGCGGCCGGCGGCAGCGGCTAGCTCGTGGAGCTCGCGGATTTTCTCGCCGAGGGCCTGGGGCGTGAAGCGGTGGGGGAGCCAGCCATCGCCGTATTTCACGACGCGGGGGAGGACGTTCTTGGCGTAGCCGCCGATCAGGATAGGCGGGTTCGGTTGCTGGAGCGGCTTGGGGTCGCAGCGCAGGAGGGGGAAGTCGTGGAACTCGCCGTGGAACTCGGCGCGCTCCTTCGTCCACAACTCCTTCATCACCAGGCAGGCTTCGAGGGACTGCGCCCAGGGACGGTCCGTGTCGCCGCCCATGATCGCGGTCTCTTCTTTATTCCATCCCGTGCCGATGCCGAAGATGAAGCGCCCGCCCCCGTAACGGTCGAGGGTGGCGATCTGTTTGGCGAGGAGCAGCGTGTTGCGCTCGGGCATGAGCAGGACGCAGGTGCCGATCTTGATGTGGGAGGTAGCCTTCGCGGCCAAGGCCATGGCTACGATGGGGTCCATGAAGCCGGGCACCTGGCCGCCGGGGAAGACGGGGGAATAGCTGGCGCACTCGACGGGCGCGACGGGATGGTCGGAGACCCAGTACGACTCGAAGCCGGCGTCCTCGACGTCCTTGGCCATGACGGCGGGATCGACGTTCACGGCCGGCGGCTCGGGCGGGTTGGGTAGCTGGACGCCGATGTTCACGAAGCGCTCCTCATTGGCGCACCGCTAGCCGAGGAGCTTCTTGGCGTGGTCGTTGATGGCCTCGGCGAATTCGTCCTCGGTGAGGACCGACGGCGAACGGACGATGAGACGCTGGACCCCCGCCTTCTCGTAGCGCTCGATCAGACCGCGGTCGGTCCCTTCGCCGTAGGTGAAGGAGATGTCGAGGGCGTCGAAGTCGCGGCCCGCCTCGTCCATCAGGCGGCGCAGGCGCTCGACCTCGGGGGCGAGCTCCTCGGGGGTGTAGCGGTGCGGCAGCCAGCCCTCGCCGTACTTGACCACGCGGTCGAGAGCGCGCTTGGCGATACCGCCGATAAGGACCGGCGGATGCGGCTTCTGGGCGGGCTTCGGCGCGCACCGCACCTGCGGGTAGTCGTAGAACTCGCCGTGGTATTCGGAAATTTCGTTCGTCCACAGGTCCTTGAGGACCTCGACGGCTTCGAGCGACTGCGCCCAGGGCCGCTTGGGGTCGCCGCCCATGATGACGCTCTCCTCCTTGTTCCATCCCGAGCCGATGGCGAGGATGAAGCGGCCGCCGCTGTAGACGTCGATGGTGGCGATCTCCTTCGCCAACTGAATCGGGTTGCGCTCGGGCATGAGCAGGACCGAGGGGCCGAACTTGATCCGCGAGGTCACCACCGACGCCCGGGCCAGCGCCATCATGGGATCGAAGAAGCCGGGAACCTGCCCGCCGGGGAAGACCGGCGAGTAGCTGGAGCACTCGATGGGCGCGATGAGGTGATCGGCGACCCAGTAGGACTCGAAGCCGGCGTCCTCGACCTGCTTGGCGACGAACGCGGGGTCGAGGTTGACGTGGGGATAGATCGGCAGGGGATGAGAGATGCCGAACTTCATGGAAGCACTCCTCGTTCATGGAATGGGGGCCGGGACAGGCCGTGCTCCGCGTCGAATTCGGGGGCGCTGACGAGATGCCCCGTCATCGACGCCGGCGTTTGCAGCGCCAGGAAGACGGCGGTCTCCCCCGTGTCGTCGGGAAGGCGCATGCGCGGGTTGGCGGTCCAGTCTTCGTTGGGTCTTGTGTAGACGAGGCCCGGGTCGAGCAGGTTGACGGCGACGCCGGAGTCCGCGACCTCGGCGGCCAGGGCCTCGCTGACCCGGTTGAGAGCGGCCTTGGAGGCCCCGTAGGCGCCCCAGCCGGGGCGTCCGAGGTTAGCGGCGCCGGAGGTCACGTTCACCACGACGCCCCGGCCCTGTTCGATCATCAACGGCACGACCGCCTGGCAGACGAGCAGGGCCGCGGTGCAGTTAACGTCCATGATCCGCCGCCACTCGTCGATCTCGTAGTCGAGGACGGGGACGTGGCGCGATTGGGCGTTGGTGTGCAGGCGATAGCCGCCGGCGTTGTTGACCAGGATGTCGATGCCGCCGAGCGCCTCGACGGCTTGCGCCGTCATGCGGGCGATCTGCGCGGCGTCAGTTAAGTCGGCGGTAAGGGCGGCTCCGGCGCGGCCCAAGGCGCGAATCGCGGCGGCGGCCTCTTCGACCTCAGCGGAGGTGCGGGCGACGACCGCCACGTCGGCGCCCTCGGCGGCGTAGGCCAGCGCGATACTGCGGCCGATGCCCCGTCCGCCTCCGGTCACGAGGGCCCGCCGTCCCTGTAAACGCTGCGTCGCCACAATGGGGGAGGATGGCAGGAGGGGGCGGGTTCGTCAAGCCGACGGTGGGCTGGGAGGGGCGCCCTTTGGCGCCTAGGCGCGTGGAACCCAACAGCCACATGTCATCGAAGCCTACCAACCCCGCCCACCGCGGTGTGACACCGGCCCCTTTCTCGCCCCCAAGAGCCTGTGCTAGCCTGCTCGTGTTAAAGTAGACAGTCGGCGGAGCGGTGCGCTTGGAGCGCGTGGTCCGCCGACGATAAGGCTCGCTCGTGTGAAGACACTCCGACAGGTTCGCGCGCAGCTCAACACAGGTGAATTCGACTTCTCCCGCCACGCTCTCGGGCGAGTCGTGGAGAGAAACATCAGCGAACACGAAGTCAGAGAGGCGGGTCAACAGGCGGCCATCATTGAGGACTACCCTAGCGACAAGTACTCTCCGAGTTGCTTGCTCTTGGGTTTCACCCAAGCAGGGAGACCTCTGCACATCCACGTTTCCCTCGCGGACACCCCACTTTTGAGAGTCGTTACACTGTATGAGCCAAGCGCGGCTGGATGGACCGACTACTCCAAGAGGAGGTAAAGATGTTTACCTGCGCGGTCTGTGATGCGAAAGAGGGGCGTGAGGAGTTGGTTGACGAGGTCTTTCACGTCGACGGACAGTATGTCCTCGTCGGCCGTATTCCGGCGGTGGTGTGCGCACGTTGCGGCGAGGAGGCCTTCAGCCGTGAGACAACGGAGAAGGTCCGTCTGATGGTCCATGGCGAGGCGAAGGCGACAATGTCTATCTCCATGCAGGTTTTCGACTTCGCCTCATGATCGATGATCCTCGCCGCCCCGCTGCTCTGGCACCGCGGTGTGACATCGGCCCCTTCCTCGCCCCCAAGAGCCCGTGCTAGCCTAATAGATGGTCGGCGGAGTGCCTCGGCTTCGAGTAGGCGCGCCGCCCGCACCGAACGGGCGTTGAAAGGTTGGGACCGCGGCGTAGATGACAGATCAACCGATGCTCCAGGTCGAAGATCTAGTCATGGTCTACCCCGGCGGCGTGCGAGCCGTCGACGGCATCTCGTTCTCGGTTGCGCGGGGCGAGTTCTTCGGCTTCCTCGGACCCAACGGCGCCGGCAAGAGCACGACCCTCAAGGTGCTGGGCACCCTGCTCAGGAAGACCTCGGGGCGGGTGACCGTGGCCGGTTACGACATCGACCGGCAGCCCGGGGCCATCCGTGAGAATATCGGCTTCGCGCTGCAGGAGGTCGGCCTCGACGACCTCGCGTCGGGACGAGACTTCCTGCGCCTTCAAGGCCTGCTCTACAAGCTCCCGCGCCGTCGCGCCGAGGAGCGCGCCGACGAGCTGCTGGCCCTACTGGGCTTGGAGGATGCCGCCGACCGCAAGGTGGGGGCCTACTCCGGCGGGATGCGCCGCCGCGTCGATCTCCTGAGCGCCTTGGTCCACGAGCCGCCGATCCTGTTCCTCGACGAGCCGACCACGGGGCTCGATCCGCAGAGCCGCCTCGTCATCTGGGACTACCTGAAGCAGTTGAACGCGGAGGGCGTCACCATCGTCCTCACGACGCAGATCATGGAGGAAGCCGACCGCCTGTGCCGACGCATCGCGATCATCGACGAGGGCAAGATCGTGGCGCGAGGGACGCCGGACTCGTTGAAGGACGCGGTGGGCGGCGACGTCGTGTCGCTGACCGTCGCTACCGAGGACGGGGCGGACGGCCCGAGCGACCCCGACGGCGTCCGCGCTCTGGTGACGGCGCAGTCCTACGTGCAGGACGCGACTTGGGCCGGCGACTGCCTGCAGATCACCGTCGACGACGGCGGGTCCGCGGCGGCCGGCCTGATGCGGACGCTCAACGAGCGCGGTGTGCCCGTCGCGTCGGTCTCGGTGTCCGAGCCCACCCTCGACGATGTCTTTCTGAAATTCACCGGCCGGTCGATCCGCTCCGATGCGGGCTCCGGCAGCGGCGGCGACGCGCTGTTCCGGCCCTTCCTCGGCCTCAAGAATCGCTGATGCTTCGACTCGCGGCAGAAACCTACTACCTCTACCGGCGCAACATCCGCATCTGGATGCTGCAGCCGATCATCATCATTCCGCCGCTGTTTATCACGGCCTTCTTCTTCGTGGTGTTCAGCGCCGGCTTCGATGGCCTGATCTTTCTTCCCGAGTTTCCCACGGACGACTATCAGGCGTTCCTCACACCCATGATCGTCGTGCAGGCGATCATCTTCACCTCCGCCGACGCGGGCCTCGCGCTCATCACCGACATGCTCTCGGGTTATCTGGACAAGCTGCTCCTCGCGCCGATCAACCGCCTCTCGATCCTGGCGGGGCATCTGCTCGTCGCGGCCACGCGCGGCCTGCTGCAAGGGCTCGTCGTCATCCTGATCGCCTTCGCCTTCGGCGTGACGTTCGAGACGGGCGCCGTCGGCGTCATCGTCCTGCTGCTCGCGTCGTCGGTCTTTGGCCTTATCTGGTCATGTCTCAGCCTGCTCATCGCGCTGAAGACGAGGAGCGCGCAAGCGATGCAGGCCTCGTTCATCATCTTCTTCCCGTTCGTCTTTATCACCACCGCCTTCCTCCCCGTCGAACTCCTCGGCGGGTGGTTCGAGGTTGCCGTCAAGCTCAACCCCGTCACCTACGTCATGGACGCCCTCCGCGCGCTGGTCATCGACGGCTGGGACTGGAGCACGATCCTGCCCGGCTTCTGGGTGCTCGCGGGAGGGTCCTTGCTGTTCGTGACCTGGACCACCTGGATGTTCCGCAAGGAAACGGCCTAGGCGCTCGGCACGCTGGCTCTTTCGCCGCCGTCGCGTCCACCTCGACATGCTCGGCCCCAGGGCTTGACCGCGGCATAGAGCGGAGAGCGACCTTACACCTCTCTCTCCCTGAGGGAGACTGAGAGAGGGCACGCGCAGCAGGCGCGCCGGCGCCCGCCAGCCACCCCGCCCCCAAATGCCCCGCAACGTAGTACTATGCCGCCAGCGTCAGGACATGCCCTGCACAGGCAGCAGGCCCACACATGGCCCAGATTGAGGTGACCAATGATCGGTAGGATGATAGGCGCCGCCAAGTTGAATGTAGACACCTACGAGGAGGTGGAAGCGGACCGGAGCGCGACGGGACAAGCGCTGTTCGTGGTACTGCTCGTTACCATCGCCAGCGTCGTTGGCACGCTGTTGCTTGGTGATGACGTCGACGTGGTCAGGGCGCTGGTCGTCGGCATTATCCGGGGGGTAGTGAGCTGGGCCCTGTGGGCGCTAGTCACCATGCTCATCGGGACCACGATACTGAAGACAGAGAAGACCGAAGCCGACTGGGGAGAACTGGCCCGCACCACGGGGTTTGCCCAGACTCCGGGGATCCTCAACGTCCTTGTCTTTGTACCGGCGGTCGGAGGGCTGATCGTTCTGGTAGCGTTCATCTGGAGCATCGTGGCCATGTTGATTGGCGTACGGCAGGCTCTGGACTACACCTCCACCTGGCGGGCATTCTTCGTAGTCCTGCTCGCCCTCATTCCAGTGCTCATCCTGAACGGCATCGTCATTGCGGTGACCGGCGGCGTGGATTCAACGTCGTAGAGACCGCTTCGTAAGGTTGGACCGGCAGGACGGCAAGGAGTAACCGTGCGGCTTCAAGGCAAAGTGGCCATCGTGACCGGCGGCGCTCAGGGGATTGGGCGCGAGTACTGCCTGCGCTTCGCCGGCGAGGGGGCCGCCGTCGTAGTGGCCGACCTCCGCACCGAGCAAGCCCAAGCGCTCGCCGCCGAGATCGAATCGTCCGGCGGCCGCGCGCTGGCCCTCCAGACCGACGTCGCCGATGAGGCGAGCGCCGACCGCATGGTCCAAATGGCGGCGGACCGCTTCGGCGGAATCGACGTGCTGGTTAACAACGCCGCGATCTACTACGACCTCGACGTCCGCGACTACTCGGTGGAGTACCTGCGCAAGGTGCTCGACGTCAACGTCGTCGGCACGCTGATCTGCAGCCGCGCCGTGCTCCCGTTCATGCGCGAGCGGGGAGGAGGCTCCATCATCAACATCTCCTCGGTGGCGGCCTACCCCGCTCAGGTCTCCTTCCGCCCCGCCAAGACCTTCCCCAACTACGCCTACGGCCTTTCCAAGTCCGGCGTGGTCCACCTGACCAAGTCCATGGCCCGCACCGTCGGCGTCGACAACATCCGCGTGAACGCCATCGCCCCCGGAACGACCCTCACCGAGGCGACCCGGCGCGTACTGCCTGAGAAGGCCATCGAAGCCAAGCGCCACCTGAAGGCCCTCGGCAAAACGCTGCAGCCCTACGACCTGACCGGCACGGCGCTCTACCTCGCCTCCGACGACAGCGCCCTCATGACCGGCCAGACCCTCGTCGTCGACGCCGGCGACATTATGGAGAGCTAGCGGGTCCCAGCGCTACTCCCACGCTTTCACCATCAGCGTCGCGTTGTGGGAATCGGGAGCGCGCCCATCGGCCCGCGGCAGGGGCTCTACGATGCTCCCCACTGAGCCAGCTCTGCCATAGAACCCTTGACAGAACTGCTTCTGGGCACGGACGCTGCGGTGAGCAGAACTCAGTCTCTCGCAGGTGACAAGGATGCCCGACAACCCTTTCAGCGATTCACAGCTGGAATTGATCTTCGAGGAGAACGCGCGTCTCCCAGGCATATCGAAGCGAAGGGAGAGCACATGGCTCGAATTTAAGACCAACTTCCAGAATCAGTTGGTTCCTGAGTATGCAAAGACACTCGCCGCTTTCGCAAACAATGAGGGCGGATACATCGTTTTTGGCGTTGAGAGCCGTCCTCATCGGTTGACCGGGATGACGAATGACAAGTTCTCGGACTACGATCCCGCCAACATGTCGGCTTTTCTCAATGACCACTTCAGCCCTGCACTGGATTGGGAACATTATGCACACACGACCATTGATCGGAGCTTCGGTCTCCTATATGCCCGAGAGGCAAGACGGAAGCCCATCATGTGCACAAAAAACAACTCGGTACTTCGTAGCGGTGACGTCTACTACAGGTATCACGGCCAGAGTAAGTCCATACTCGCGCAGGATATGCATGGGCTTATTGAAGAGCGTGTAGAGAGTGAGCGACGGGCGTGGTTTCAGCTCTTAAAGAGGATCTCCAGGGCTGACCCTTCCGCTACCTACATGCTGGACATTAATGAAGGACGTGCAGAAGGCGCTTCAAGATCATTCATCATCTCTCCTGAACTCTTGGAGAAGGTCAAGTTCATACATGAAGGGAGATTTGATGATGCCGGAGAGCCGACCCTAAGCGTAGTTGGAAGCGTTGAGGTCGGCCGGATAGAGACCCTCCCAGGGGTTTCCGAGAGAATCCCTGTGGATCCATCGAAGGACTGCAACCTGTGGGAAGGTGATGTCTTGCGATGTCTCAAGGACCGTATTGGCCCACTCATCAAGTTCGGTGATGACGAGAAGAAAAAGATCTCTGGATATCATGTGCGCGAGGCGGTGAAGGCCCACGAAATCAAAAGTCCGTCCACGATGTACTACCGTCCTGCCATAGAAGGTGGTCGCCCCCAGTACGGTATGGAATTAGTAGATTGGCTTGGAGAAGAGTACAGAAAGGATCCCCAGTTCTTCTATAAGGCTCACATGACAATTCGCGCCCTGAGCCGAACAAACTAGCCGCCCAGCGCTTCGCCCATGCGCCGAGCGTTGTCTTCCGCCGAGCGGCGCAGGGCGTTGAGGCGTTCCTGCCAGTGGCGGCGGCGCATGTCGGGGTCGGCGCGGAGCTTGGCGCGGAGGGCTTCGGTGGCGGCGTAGTCGACGGCGAGCGACTCGTCGTCGGGGTCGCCGGTGAGGACGACGCCGTAGTCGCGGCGGGCTCCCTCGACCGAGACGTACTCGTCGAGCACGTCTTCGCGGACCGCTTCGGGGTCGCGGTCGAGCGGGTCGCCCCAACCGCCGCCGCCGCCGAACTGGTAGATGATCGCCTCGCCCGGGGTATGGGGAGTCTTGAACGCCGTCGAGGTCACCTCAAAGGCGTTGGGGCCGCCGCCGCGCATGATCAGATGGTTCGGAGCGCCCTCGCATCCACCCGCGATGCCGGGCACGGGATGCTTGACGCCCATGATCCAGGCGTTGACCACTACGTCGGCGAGCAGCTGCTTGACGTAGAGACTGCCGGGGTGGCCCCGCCACTGCCCGGGGCCGCCGGTGTCGGGGGTGATGTCGCGGGTGACGAAGCGGGTGGGATACGTCGACTCCTGGACTTCGGCCTGGGAGCGCATCAGGTTCCCCGAGTTGCAGTTCCGCGCCCCCCAGCCGTCCTGCCCCTCGATGGCGCCGCAGTAACCGGCGTAGGTGTCGGTGCCCTGATCGACGAAGAAACGGCCCGTGCGCGGGTCCCTGCCGAAGATCACGGTGGGGCTGGCGAGCTTGTAGACCTGGGGGCAGGCGCGCTCGGGGACGGCCTGCGACAGCGCCACCGCGATCGCCTCGCCGACCTCGCTACCGGGGTGGTGCGTCCCCGCCGCGACCGTCTTGCCGTAGCGCGGATTGACGCACGTCCCTTCGGGAGCGCGGATCTCGATGCTGTTGAAGAAGCCCTCGTTCTTGGGGATGCCGGGGTCCATCATCGCCGCGAGCTGGGAGACGACATAGCCCCGGGTGTTCCCGAACGCGCTGTACGAGCCGAGGTTGTCGCGGGTGTCGGAGCCGTCGAAGTCCACCGTCAGCCGTCCGTCGTCGTGGACCGTCACCGCGCAGTGGACGTGGATATCTTCGTTGCCCTGCGGGTCCCGGTCGGCGTAGACGTCGGCCTCGTAGACCCCCGACGGCCAGGCGCGGACCTCGCCACGGAAGCGCTGCTCCGAGTGCCAGATCATGTAATCGACGGCCTGCTTGACCCTCGCCGCGCCGTACCGCGTCGTCAGTTCCTTGAGCCGGCGGACGCCGACCCGGCAGGCCCCGATCTGGGCTCGTATGTCGCCCATGTAGGTGGGCAGGCGGTTGTTGGCCTGAAGCATGTACAGGATGTCGCGGCGCTCCTTGCCCGCTTCGATGATCTTGACCGCTGGGAAACGGACGCCCTCGGCCCACACGTCGAGCGCGTCCATGGGGTAGCCGCCGGGGGCCGCGCCGCCGGTGTCGCCGTGGTGGCACTGGATCGAGACGATGAGGACGAGCTCGCCGGCGGCGTCGAAGACCGGGGCGAAGACGTTGTAGTCCGGCAGATGCCCGCCGCCGTGGTAGGGGTCGTTGGAGAGGATCACGTCCCCGTCGGCGAGGCCGTCCTTACCGAAGAAGTCCAGGGCGAAGCGCACCGGCAGCGTCGAACTCAACATGAACTGCGGCACACCCGCGCTCAGCGCCGCGAGCCGTCCCTGCCAGTCCATGATCGAGGCGTTGCGCTCGTTGGACTGGTTGAGGATTGGCGTCGTGGCGGTCAGGCTGACGTGGGTGGCCACCTCGACGCAGGTGGTCTCCATCGCCCCGCGGATAACCTCGGCGGTCACCGGGTCGATGTCGGGAGGCCGCCGGCCCTCCGGCGCCCGCCCCCGCGCTTCGGCGAGCTTGGCCAAGTCCACTGGCTGCTGCATGGTCATCTCTGGAATTCCGCCGACATTGTGCGCGCAATCTCACGGCCGCCCAAGGGCTGAAGGGGGCGGTTGGTGGGGACGCCGCCGGTGAGGGCGGACATTCTGCGTGCCTGTTCGGCCGACACCGTCCCCGTCTCGGCCATCACCAGCCAATCGACTGGGCCGTTGCATGGGGGCGTCGTCTTCGACCCGGTGTAGCGGTAGTAGCCCAGGTTGCTCGGCGGGTAGAGACTCGGGTCCAACCGCCCCCGCCCATCGACCGTATCGCCCGTGCCGGGTGCGGCGTCGATCAACGTCTGGATCACGGGACTAGGGTCACCCCTACGGTAAAGCCGTGATACGACCGCTAACGCACCAGCGTCGTCGTCGTGCACCATGTGAAGTTCCAGAGCGAATTGTTCGCCGTCTATTGTGTGCTCCGAGGGGACGTGCGCGTGCAGGGATTTTAGATGATGGGCGCGCCCGCCGAGGTCGATGGCGTTCCCTTTCTCGTAGTGGGCCTGCACCAGCCTGCCGTCGTTTTCGATTTCGGCGGCGGGGCTTCCGTAGGCGAAGGAGAGCGGGGGTCCGGGCCCGTCGACGTAGCCGGTGATGTCGATCGGCGACTGGCGGGCGCCCTCCTTGCAGGCGCGGTAGCCCTCGGAGAGGTCGCCCCAGCGCTCAGGCCCTCCCTCGCCGGTGTAGCCCCACTCGACGGCCGCGCCGCCGCGGCACGCGCCCAGTATGAGGGACATGACGGAGAGTGAAATCGCCAGTGCGCCTAGCTTCGAAACTCCTTGGGGCCGCCGCCGATGCGTCATGCGCGGTTCTCAAGACGAGAGGGCACGGTCGCCATGATACACGGCGCTTGAGCGCACGCCACTCTCTAGCGGCGCACCACCTCGAGGTCGTCGCCCGGCGAGAGCGCCACGCGGCGCACGTTGATGCCGAACTTCAGCAGCCAATACCAAACGGTCCCCCTGGAGACGCCGAGATCGGCGGCCATGGCGGGCAGCCCTTTCTCGTTGTACATCTCGGGAAGGAGTTCCTCCAAGGGGCGGTTGTAGCGGGTCTCAATCTGCTTCATAAGCTTGCTCTTGCGGACCATCGTCCACCTCCATGCGGATTGTTGAAGTCTTGCTAACTCTTTATAAACGTTTCGGAACCGCATACGAAAGTAGGCGATGTCACACCGCCCCGCCGTTGGCTTGCGCGACGGTCTCTAGTAGGCTGAGGCGCCAGGGAGCACCGGCCCATGTCCAAGAACTACCGCCTCTTCGCCGCCGTCTACGACCCGATCATGCGCCGGGCCGAACGCACCGTCTATCGCGACTACCGCCGGCGCGCGGCGGGCGGAGCGAGGGGGCGCGTCCTCGAAATCGGCGCGGGCTCCGGGGCCAACCTCCCCTACTACCCGCCCGACGCGGCGCTCACCGCGGTCGACGCCAACATGCACATGCTTCGCCGCCTGAAGGCCAAGGCCGCCAAGGCCGGCGTCGAGGTCGCCGTGCGCCACTTGGACGCCGAGACGCTCCCCTTCGACGATGAGTCGTTCGACACCGTCGTGGCGACGCTCATGCTGTGCAGCGTGGACGACCAGGCGCGGGCGCTCGCCGAAGCGCGCCGCGTCCTCGTTCCCGGCGGCGAGATCCGCTTCCTCGAGCACGTGAAGGCTGACGACAAGGGCTGGGCCTTCTTCCAGCACGCCACCACGCCGGTCTGGAAACACTTCGCCGCCAGCTGCCATCCCAACCGCGCCACCCTCCAGGCAATCGTGGAGGCGGGTTTCGAGATCGAAGACGCCGACTTCTTCCACTTCGGCCCGTACCCGGTGCGCCCCCACGTCGTCGGGACCGCCCGCAAACCGCCCCGAGAGCCAGCGCCGCGACCTTAAGCCTCTCCCCCCGACAGAGGAGACCTTTGCGTAGCTCGGCGGGCGGGCTTTAGCAAGGTCGCGCGGTCCCCGCCTCCCCCCGCCCTCACCCCAACCCTCTCCCAGCGGGAGAGGGGAGTAAGAGCCCGCCGCCCAAGTTACGCAAAGGTCCCCAGAGAGGGAGAGGCCTAAGGTGTTCCCCGCTATAATCACCGGCGAACTGCGCCCGAGGCGGCGCACGGGGAGGCGTCATGCTCAAGCTCTCGGTTGGCCTTCCGACGGATAAGGTGCAGCTCGGCGACGAGTTCAACAGCGGCGAGGGGGTGATGGAGCTCGCGCGGGGCGCGGAGGAGGCCGGCTTCGACGCCGTCCACGTCACCGACCACCCCTTCCCCGAGGATACGTGGATGGCCTCGGGCGGGCATCATGCGCTCGACCCGTGGGTGCCGCTCTCGTTCGCGGCTGCGGCCACGACCACCATCGGGCTGCAGACCCACATTCTGGTGCTGCCGTACCGGAACCCGTTTCTTACCGCCAAGTCCGTGGTGAGCCTCGACGTGCTTTCCGGGGGCCGGGTGATCCTCGGCGTCGCCGCGGGCTACCTGGAACCGGAGTTCACCGCGCTGGGCGTCGATTACGCCGAGCGGAACGAGCTCACCGACGAGGCGATCGTCGCGATGAAGCGGGCATGGACCGAGGACGGCATCTCGATGCAAGGACGGCACTTCTCCGTCGCGGGCCACTCGATGCTTCCCAAGCCGAGGCAGAAACCCCACCCGCCGATCTGGATCGGCGGCAACAGCAAGCGGGCGATACGCCGGGCGGTCGACTTGGCGGACGGGTGGATCCCTATCCCCAACTTCAAGACCACCGTGGCCCGGCGAAAGACGCCGGCAATCGAGAACCTCGACGATCTTCGTGGACGCATCGCCTACGCCAGGGAGTACGCCGAGGGCGCTGGGCGCACCGCCCCGCTCGACATCGTCTTCGTGCCATTCGGCCTCGGCGACTTCCGCAACCCCACGTTCAGTCCCGAGGAGTTCCTCGACAACGCCGGCCGGCTCCAGGAGATGGGCGTGACGTGGCTCAGCGTGAACTTGCCCAGCGACAACCGCGCCGTGCTGCTGGAGAGCATGCGGCGCTTCTCTGAAGAAATCAGGCCCAAGCTGGCCTAGCCCCAAAGGAGCGGACCATGCCGTTGCACCCCCAGGCCGAAGCCATCGCCCGCGCGTTTGCCGAGAGAATGGCGACCGCGAGCGGCGCTGCACCGACTATCGAAGAGCGCCGCGCCGTCGTCGACGCATCGCCCCGTGTCCCGGGGCCGGACATGGCGCGGGTCGAGAACCGGACGGTCGAAGGCCCCAACGGCGACGTGCCGGTGCGGGTCCTTGTTCCCCACGGCGCGAGGCCACTTCCCGTCGTCATGTACTTCCACGGCGGCGGGTGGGTGATCGGCACCGTCGATTCGAGCGAAGCGATGGCGCGAAGCATCGCCGAGGCGAGCGGCTGCATCGTCGTCTCCGTCGAGTACCGGCTCTCTCCGGAGCACAAGTTCCCCATGGGGCTCGAGGACTGCTATGCCGCCACGCGCTGGGCCGCGGAGGAAGCCTCCTCGTTCGGCGGCGACGGCTCGCGGCTGGCGGTGAGCGGCGACAGCTCCGGCGGCAACCTGGCCGCAGCGGTGTGCCTCGTCGCCCGCGACCGCGGCGCTCCCGCCATCGCCTATCAGGCGCTCATCTACCCCGTGCTCGACCGCAACTTCGAGACGCGGTCGTACGAGGACAACGCCAACGGCTACCTGCTCACCCGCCGCATGATGGTGAGCAACTGGCGCGACTATCTCGACCGCGAGGAGACCGCTGCCAACCCCTACGCCGCGCCGGTACAGTCAAAGGACGTGTCGGGGCTTCCCCCGGCCTATGTGCTGACGGCCGAGTACGACCCCCTGCGCGACGAGGGCGAGGCTTACGCCGGCATGCTGGAACGGGCGGGCGTCCCTACGCGCTACGTCTGCTACGCGGGCATGGTGCACGGCTTCTTCGGCTTCACGGGCCAAATCGACATGGCGCGCGAAGCCGTGGCGGATGTCGGCGCGGCCGTCCGCGCCGCGCTGGCGAGGTAGGGAGCGGACCCGAGTTCCATCTGGAGACCTTTGTGCCGCGCGCGTAGAATCCCTGTCGTACCACCCCACCAGGAGGCTCCCCTTGCTGCAAGTTGGCGTCGTCTTTCCCCAGACCGAAATCACCGCTGATCCGAAGGCCGTCGAGGCCTATGCTGTCGCCGTGGAGGAGATGGGCTTCGACTACATCCTCGCCTTCGATCACGTGCTCGGCGCGGACACGACAAACCGCCCCGATTGGAAACCGCTTCGGGGCGGGCCGCCCGCCTACACCCTCCACAGCATGTTCCACGAGCCTTTCGTCCTCTTCGGCTACCTGGCACACGTCACCAAGCGCGTCGAACTCGTCACCGGCGTGATCATCCTCGCGCAGCGCCAGGCCGCCCTCGTGGCCAAGCAGGCGGCGGAGGTCGACGTTCTCAGCGGCGGACGCATGCGTCTTGGGATCGGCACCGGCTGGAACCACTTCGAATACGACGCGCTGGACATGAACTGGCGCGACCGCGGCAAGCGCAGCGAGGAGCAAGTCGAGGTGATGCGCGAGCTCTGGACGAAAGAGTCGGTGAGCTACAAGGGGAAGTGGCACACGATACCGGAGATGGGTCTCAACCCCATGCCGGTGCAGCGCCCGATCCCGGTCTGGTTCGGCGGGCGCTCCGATCCCCTGCTCGACCGCGTGGGGCGCATCGGCGACGGCTGGTTCCCCAACATGGGCCCAAAGCAAGTCGCCGAGGGCTGGAAGAAGGTCCACGCGGCGGCGGAGAAGGCGGGCCGCGACCCCAAGTCGATCGGCCTCGAGACCTCAGAGGCGATCATCAAGCAGTCGCCGGAAGAGGCCGCCGAGCGCGGTCAACTCTGGAAAGAAATCGGCCTCACCCACTTCGCGCTCAACACGATGGGCGCCGGGCTCGAGGGAGTCGACGCGCACCTCGACGCGCTGCGCCGGTTCAAGGGGGCCCTAGAGCCCTGGTAGCGCCTCTGCCCCGCCACCCCCTCCCGTAGGGGCGATTCACGAATCGCCCTCCCCTCCGCTGCCGTCATTCCCACGAACACGGAAATCCCCGTAGGGGCGCCCCTTGTGGGTGCCCTCCGGCCTCTCTCCTTCTGGGAGAACTGAGAGAGGGCCGGCGGGGTGGTCTCCCCCTTCTCCCCCTGGGGCGGGGCATCACCCTAACCCTCCCCCGCAGGGGGGCACCTTAAACCTCTCTCCCTCTGGGAGAGACTGAGAGGGCTGGCGGGGTGGTCTCCCCCATTCTCCCCCTGGGGCGGGGCATCACCCTAACCCTCCCCCGCAGGGGGGCACCTTAAACCTCTCTCCCTCTGGGAGAGACTGAGAGAGGGCCGGCGGGGAGGTCTTGCCTCTTCTCCCCACGGGAGAAGATTGAGATGAGGGGCCCCCCTCACAGCTGCCACCGCTTGTCGAAGCCCGCCACCGTCCGCTTGACACACCCCCCACCAGAACGATAGCATCATGTACAGAACAGATGTTCTCTGCCGGGAGACGGCTCCCATTGCCCTGCGGACGCGCAGGAGACGGAGCCCATTGCCCCGGCGGGCGAGCGTAAGGCGCTCGCGGGCGGAAGCGAGGGCTACCGGCGCTTCCAGACGGGCGGGCGCTTTTCGGCGAAGGCGCGGGGGCCCTCGACGCGGTCCTCGGTCTTGGCCAGGGCGTTCCAATAGCCCTCGCGGAGCTTCGCGGCCTGCTCCGGCGGCATGGAGCGGCCCGCCTTCGCGATCTGCTTGTAGGCCTCGATGGCTAGCGGGGCGCCGAGGGCGATGTCCGCGGCGATCTCCTCCGCCTCGGCCATGACCGCGGCGCGGTCGGGCACGACGGACTGGATCAGTCCGATGTCGTAGGCGCGCTGAGCGGTGATGGGGCGCGCGGTGAGCAGGATCTTCATCGCCTCGCCGAGCGGAACGAGCCGGACGAGCTCGATGAGTCCTGGGTCGGGCATGAGGCTGCGCCGGGCCTCGGGCAGGCCGAACGTCGACTGCTCGGTCGCCACGCGTATGTCGCAGAGGAGGGCCACTTCAAGGCCCGCCGCGATGCAGTGTCCGTCGATGGCGGCGATGATCGGCTTGGGGCAGTCGGCCACGGTGGAGAAGAAACTGGTTGCCGCTCTGGGGGAGGGCGGAGCGGCCTTCGTGGCGTCACGCCTCGCCACCTCCTTCAGGTCGGCCCCCGCCGAGAAGGCGCGGCCGCCCTCGCCGGTCAGCACGATGGACAAGACATCGGGATCGGCCGTGGCCCGCTCGATGGCCTCGACCAAGCCGTTGCGAAGCTCAGTGTTGAAGGCGTTCATCGCGTGGGGCCGGTTCATGGTGAGCCACGCGGTGCTGCCGCGCTTTTCGTACTTCATTACCTCGGAGGTCGAGGTCATCGTCGTTACTCCTTGAGGCAATCTCCCCGTGGTCAGACGCCGACGCCGTCGTAGTAACGGTAGCCGCCGGCGACGGCCCCTACCGGTTCGAGGTGCGGCTTGATGTGTTGCGCGAAGGCGTCGCGTATCTCCTCGGCGGTCCACCCGCCCTTGCGGACGACGGGCCGGACCGAGCGCGGATGCGAGTAAATGCTCAACGTCTCACCGGCGAGCCCGACGACCTGTCCGTTGACGTAGGCCGCGTCGTCGCTGGCGAGGAAGACGGCGATGGGCGCGATGTCTTCCGGCGTGGGGAGTGAGTCGAGCTTGCCCGCCATCGCGGTGAAGGTCCCGACGGTCCGCCGGGTGCGGGCATAGGGGGCGATGGCGTTGACGCGGATGTTGTGCGGCGCGAGCTCCAGCGCCCAACTGTAGGTAAAGGCCGAGACGCCGCCCTTGGTCGCCGCATAAAAGGCCCGCCCCTGCACGCCGCCGGCGGCGCCCGACGACACGTTGAGGATGACCCCGCACTTCCGTTCGATCATCCGATCGACGGCGTGGCGGGCGCAGTTGAAGGTCCCCTTGAGGTTGATGCCGATGATGTGGTCGAAGTCCTCTTCGCTCGATTCGAAGATCTGGCGCACGTAGCCCACACCGGCGTTATTCACCAACGTGTCGATGCCGCCATAGGCTTCGACGCACGTCTCGATGATGCGCTTGGCGGCCGTGTAGTCCGAGACATCGTCGATGTTGATGACGGCGGCCCCGCCCTCGGCGGCGATGTCGGCGACAGTCTGCTCGGCGGCGTCGGCCTCGAAGTCGTTGATGACGAGTTTCGCGCCCTCCCGCGCCATCGCCATGGCGTAGGCGCGGCCCAAGCCCTGCCCCGACCCGGTGACGACGATTCGTTTCCCTTCGAGCACTCCCATCCGGCCCCCCTCAAAGCGCCGCGGCGCTCGGGCGAGTGTAGGAATTGGGCCCCTTGGGGTCAAGCGCTGGCGGAGCGGGGGCCTATCCGTATAATGGCGTGGGTCTCTGAGAAGGAGCGTTTGGAGGTCGGCGTGTCCAAAGGAGCGGAACTGGTGGTCCGGCACTTCAGCCGGATGGTCGAGCCGGACGGCGGCGCCGTCGAGCTCGTGTCCGTCGAGGGCGCCATTCTGACGGTGCGCTACACTCCCGGCGTCAACGAGGAATGCCAGGACTGCGTCCTCGAACCCGACGATCTTCGCGAGCTGATGAAAGAGGCGCTCGAACGCCAAGACCCCGGCATCACCGAAGTCAAACTGGAGGGCGCACCGCGCCATGGCTAAGCTGACCATCATCAATCCCGTGGCCGAAGCACAGGCCAACACGCTAACGGCGGAGCGGTTCAGCCCCGCCAAGCGCCCGTCCACGCTGGACGGCAAGCGGGTGGCGCTGTACTGGAACGCCAAGGCCGGCGGCGAGGTTGCCTTGGCGCGCACGCGGGAGCAACTGGAGCGCCTCTATCCCAAGGCGGCGTTTATCGACGTGTTCGGCGATCAGGGCACCCACATGCGCCGCGCCTCCGCCGACCTCCTCGACGACACCGCGGCCCGCGCCGACGTCGCAATCGGCACGACCGCCGACTGAGGCAGCTGCACCTCCTGGCTCATACGTGATATGGCCGAGCTGGAACGACGGGGCGTCGCCACCGTGGCGTGGACGGCGAAGCGGTTCGTCGAGGACGCCCACTGGAGCGCCAACGTCTTCGGTCTGCCCGAGCTGCGGATCGCCGAGGCGCCGCACGCCTTCACCAACGAAGATGCCGGCCTGATCCGGGCGATGGTCGACGGCGCGATGCCGGCGGTCGTCGAGGCCCTTACTAGAGACCTCGAACCCATCGCCGCCGCGCCGTCGTTCGAGCACATCACCGAGTTCGCGGGCCGCGAGATGACTTACGCGGGCGGCGACTTGCTCGGCGCGTGGGAGGCGATGAACGCCGCCTTCATCGACGCCGGGTGGAGCGACGGCCTGCCGCTGGCGGCCCCGACGCCGGAGAAAGTCGCGGCGTTCGTGGCCGCGTCGGGGAGGCCCGCCGACGAGGTCGTCGGCATCTTCGAGCCGGGCTTCGGCATCGGGACCGTCGAGAAGATCGCCGCCAACGCGGTGATGGCCGGCTGCAAGCCCAATGTCATGCCCGTCGTGCTGGCTATGGTGGAGTGCATCCTCGACCCCGCCATCGGTCTGCGCACGTTCGCCATGTCCACCGGACCGCAGGCGCCCATCGTCATGGTCAGCGGCCCCATCGCCGACCGCATCGGCATGAACAGCGGCGTCTGCGCCCTGGGTCCGGGCTCGGTCTCCAGCGTCAACGCCTCCATCGGGCGCAGCCTCCGTCTCATCATGATGAACGTCGGGCTGTCCTACCCCGGCGTGAGCGACATGGACACCATCGGCAGCGCGATGAAGTTCAGCGCCTGCGTCGCCGAGAACGAGGCCGCCAACCCCTGGCGCCCCTACCGCGTCGAGAAGGGCTACACCGAGGGCCAGTCCACCGTCACGGTCAACGCGCCCTACGGTGTCTGCGAGCTCTTCGACTTCCAGAACCACGACCCCAATCTCCTTGTCGAGACGTTCTGCACGGCCATCAACAACGCGGCGCAGGTGTGCAGCGGCTACTGGCTCATCAGCAGCCCAGACAAGGGCGGCCCCGGCCCCTTCCACGGCGACTCGCACAACCTCATCCTGCTTTGCCCCGACCACGCCAAGGCGTTCAACGACGCAGGGTGGTCGCTTAACGACCTCAAGCAGGCACTCTTCGACGGTTCGCGGATGAGCTTCCACAAGCTCATGCTGAACAAGCCGAAGCAGGGTTTCGCCGTCGCCCACCCTCACCTCCAGTGGCTGTGGGACACGCCCGACACCGAGGTGTCGCTCTTCCGCAGCCCCGACGCTTTCGACATCCTCGTCGTCGGGGCCGACGCCGGACGGAGCCTCTATCACTACGGCGGCACCCTCTCGATCACCCGCCCCGTCAGAGAAGTTTAGGCTCGCCGAAACCCAAAGGGAACCTCGTCTCGGTGCAACCAATCGCGGGTCTCAACGTCCTCGACCTCACCTGGCACGTCGCCGGGCCCTACTGCACCAAGATGCTCGCCGACTACGGCGCCGACGTGCTCAAGGTCGAGCGCCCCGGGACCGGCGATCCGGCCCGCGCCTACGGCCCCTTCCCCGGCGACATACCCCATCCCGAAAAATCGGGCCTCTTCCTTCATCTCAACACCAACAAGAAGTCGATCACCCTCGACTTCTCCACCGACACCGGCCGCGCCATCCTCTACGACCTCATCCGCGGCGCCGACGTCGTGGTGGAGAACTTCTCCCCCTCGGTGAAGGAGCGCCTCGGCTTCACCTACGACGACCTCGCCGCGGTCAACCCCGGCATCGTGCTGTGCTCGATCAGCAACTTCGGGCAGACCGGCCCCTACCGGGACTGGAAGGCCGTCGACATGACGATGTACGCCTTCTCGGGCCAGATGAACGGCAGCGGGCAACTCGACCGCGCGCCGCTCAAGACCGCCGACCTGCTGATGCAGGGGCAGGCCGGCTCCGGCGCCTCGGCGGCGATTGTGGCGGCGGCGATGCACCAACGCCGCACCGGCACCGGCCAGGCCATCGACCTTGCCATCGCCGAGATCTCCGTGGGCAGCGCCGACCGCCGCATGACGGCCCTCATCGGCTACCAGTACACCGGCGACATGGCCATCCGCGACGTCATGCTCCCAGCCGCCCTCCCCATCGGCTTCTACCCCTGCGCCGATGGCTACGTCTGCATGACCGTGGCCCCACCGGCCCGCTGGACGCGTTACGTCGACCTGCTCGGCAAGCCCGAGCTCAAGGACGACCCCCGCTTCCAAGATCCGATGGTCTTCTCCAGGCCCGAAATCAAGGACGAGCTCGACCTCTACCTCTTCACCTGGCTCGCCGAGAACGGCAAGCAGGAGGCGATGGAGCAGGCCCAACAGCACCGCATCGCGGGCACGGCGATCAACTCGACGGTGGACTCGCTCAACGACCCACACCTGAAGGCGCGGGGCTACTTCGTCGAGGCGGAGCACCCCAAGGCCGGACGCCTCCCCTACCCCGGAGCCTCCCTCTTCCTCGACGGCAGCGGCTTCGAGCTGAAGAGCACCGCGCCCCTTCTCGGGGAGCACAACGAGGAGATCTACTCGGGGCAGCTGGGCATGACCAAGCTCGAAATCGGGCAGCTCCGCTCGGCGGGGGTCGTATGAGCACCGCCCTGCCCCTCTCCCATATCCGCGTCCTCGACCTCACTCTTATCTGGGCCGGGCCCTACGCCGTCACCCACCTCGGCGACCTGGGGGCGGAGATCATCCGCGTCGAATCGCTCCAGCACCACATCACCAACACCCGCGGTTTCGTCCCTTGGCCCAAAACCAAGGAGGAAGTGGTCAGCCTGGGCTACCTCGGCGGCCTCTACGCGGGCCACGACCCCGGTAAACGCCCTTGGAACAAGCACGGCATGTTCAACGGCCTGGGGCGCAACAAGAAGTCGATGACGGTGGATATGACGCGGCCGGAGGGCGTCGAGATCGTCCACGACCTGGTAAAGGTCTGCGACGTGCTTGTCGAGAACAACACCGTCGGGCTGCTCGAACGCTTCGGCCTCGATTGGGAGACGGTGCACCGCATCAACCCCGCGATGGTGTACGTGACCATGCCGATCCACGGGCTGAGCGGACCCTACGGGGACTACATGGGGTTCGGACCCAACGGGGAGGCCATCTCGGGCCTCCTCTCGCTCCGCGGCTACGACGATGGCGACATCACCACCAGCGGCAACAGCAATCACATGGACACCACCAGCGGCATGGCCGCGGCCTACGCCGCGCTCATGGCGCTCTACGAGCGCGACGAGACCGGCGTGGGCCGTTTCGTCGAGGTCTCTCAGGTCGAGCATCTTATGACCATGATCGGCGCGCCCCTGATGGACGCCGCGATGAACGGGCGCGCCCAGACCACGCTGGGGAACCGCGACCCGGTGCGCGCGCCTCAGAACGCCTACCCCTGCGCCGGCGAGGACCGCTGGGTGGCGCTCAGCGTTGGCTCCGACCAAGAGTGGGACGGCCTGTGCAACGCCATCGGCCGCGCCGACCTCATCGAGGACGCGCGGTTCGAGGACGCCGCGTCACGGCAGGCGAACCAAGACGCGCTCGACGAGATCATCGGCGCCTGGACGTCACAGCGCGATTCCCGGGCAGCGATGAGCGACCTCCAAGCTCACGGCGTGCCCGCCTCGATGGTCGCCAACGAGCGCGACCTCTACGAGGACCCGCACCTCCGCGCCCGCGGCTTCTTCCACGAGAAGACGCAGGAGGACTGCGGCACGCACCGCTACCCCGGCCACACCTTCAAGCTCTCCAAGACTCCGCTGCGGTTCGACACCCCGCCGCCACTCCTAGGCGAGCACAACCCTTATGTGTACCGCGAGCTGCTCGGCGTGTCCGCGCCGGAGTATCGCCGCCTCGAAGAGGAGAAGCACATCGGCATGGACTACGTCCCCGAGGTGCGCTAGGCGCCGGCGCCCGGCCTGCCTACCGCAGGGCTTTGTAGCCCCGGTACGCCAAGCGGGACGCCGTCGAAAATGCATGCGCAAGACCGAAGAACATGCGCGGCTTCGGCAGGAATTCGCCCGCGTCCAGGTCCTCGACAACGGCCAGCGTTCGCCGCAGGTTGGATTCGGCGAACCGGCGGACTCGTTCATTGGACAAGTCCAGCCCGCCGCAAATGATTATCGGCACCGTGAGACGGGCCAGCATGTTCTGCCGGTAGAGACGCCAACAGTCGTCGAACGTGAAGTCCTCGACCCCCATGCCGCACACGGTCTCGTGGTACTCCTCCAGCACCTCACGCTCGATCCGGCGGCGCGTCTCGGTCGAAACGCTGCCCCCCAGAAAATAGGCCACGTCCCACAGGCCGCTGCCGATACCGCTCGCCTGCCAGTCGATCAGGGCGAAGTCGTCGCCGCCCTCAGCGCCAAAGAACATGTTGTCCGTTCGGAAATCGCCGTGGATGAGGGTCTGGGGCCCGGCGGCGACGTCGCCCATGTAGTCGGCGATTCGCGGTCCGAACGCTTCGGCCAAACGGCGCATGTCGTCGGAGAAGAACTCGCCGAATTTCTTGAGCGTGGGGACGAGGCTCACCAGATAGACAAGCTGCACCAATGGCCTGACCTTCAGGCTCGTGGTTGCGTGCAAGCCGGACGCGGGCGGCTGATCGACATGGTTCCAGAAGCGTCCATGCAGCCGCGCGACCGCCCGGACGGCGCGTTTCACCTGCTCCGCGCCGACGCCCGCCATCTCGTCCGCCGTCTCCATACCCCGCAGGTCTTCGAGCACGAAGACGAAGCGCTGGCCGCGCGCTTCGAAATCGCCGTACAGCAGCGACGGCGTCCTAACCGGAGCGTGCGGCGCGACGCCCCGGTAGAAAGCGTATTCCCGCTTGTAGAACATCTGCTGTTTGCTCAGCCGCAGCGACTTTGGGTCCGGGGTGGGCAGCTTGACGATGACCGACTCGGGGCCTCCGGCGGCGTCATCCTCATAGACCAGCCGACAGCGCAGGATCTCCGCCATCAGCCCGACGCCGGCCCCGATCGGCTCGATGACGGCGTCCTTGATCGCCGGAACGTTGATCGCGCCGCCGGCCGCCAACGCCAGCCGCAGCCAATCGACGGTGACCGCTTCCCTGTTTTCGGGCAATGCTGGTTTCATCATCCGCTCCCCGTCCCCGGTTGTTGCAGCACGTGCCGCAACCGCCACGCCATAGTATCGCCAGCGCCCACGCAACGCTAACGCGTGCTTATCGTGGCCGGCGCTAAGACGAGCAGCGGAGGGCATGCCATGCGGGCGTACGAGATACAGACGGGAACGGACATCGACGGGCTGCGGGAGGTGGAGCGGCCGAGCCAGCCGCCGGGGCCAGGAGAGGTCAAGGTCCGCGTCCGCGCCGTGTCTCTGAACTACCGCGATCTGAACACGGTGCGCTATGCCGCGGCGCGTACGCTGCGGCTGCCGCTGATTCCGTGCTCCGACGGCGCGGGCGAGGTCGCCGAGGTGGGCGCGGGCGTCACCCGGGTGCGGGAGGGCGACCGCGTGGCGGGCATCTTCACCCAGGCCTGGCTCGACGGCCCCGTCCGGCCAGAGTACGAGCCCTCCTCCCTGGGCGGCGGCATGGACGGCATGCTCACCGAATACGTGACGCTCTCCCAGGAGGGGCTGGTCCACCTGCCGCCGCACCTGTCGTTCGAGGAAGGCTCGGCGCTCCCCTGCGCCGCGGTGACCGCCTGGAATGGGATGTTCGTCGCCGACAACGTCCAGGCGGGCGACACCATCTTGGTGCAGGGCACCGGCGGCGTCTCCATCTTCGCCTTGCAGTTCGGGGTGATGACCGGCGCCCGCGTCATCGTCACGTCCAAGAGCGACGCCAAGCTCGCCCACGCCGCCGAGCTCGGAGCAACGGACACGATCAACTACGAGACCGAGCCCGAGTGGGACCGGCGGGTGCGGGATCTCACCGGCGGGCGCGGCGTCGATCACGTCGTCGAGGTTGGCGGCGCGGGGACGCTGGAACGGTCGTTCCGCGCCGCCCGCATCGGGGGCGCGATCAGCCTTATCGGCATCCTCAGCGGCGCGCACAAGGTCGACCCCATGCCTGTGCTGACGCGGCGGCTCCGGCTTCTGGGCATCACCGTCGGCTCGCGCGAGATGTTCGAGGCGATGAACCGCGCCATCGCGGTCAACGAGCTACGGCCGGTCGTCGACCGCGTCTACCCCTTCGATCAGGCCCGCGACGCGCTCCGCTACCTGGAGTCGGCGGCCCACTTTGGGAAGATCGTCATCACCGTCTAGCGGCGCGCCGCGCACACGTTCGACAGCGGCTCGTTGACTTCACTTGGGTTGCACGTCACAGTGCCTGTCCTCTACCGCAACAAGGAGCGAATTGTGAAATTGGCCTGTGAGGGTTGTGACGCTGTCCTCAATGAAGAAACCGCCGATGCGCTCTACGCCGCGATGATGACGCACGGCGCTGAAGCACACTCGAACCTCTTCGAAGGCAAAAGCCCTGACGAGTTGCGGCAGATGCAGCAGCACATGGACGCGCACGTCCGTCAGATGATCGCCGACCAGAACTGATCAGCGTCAGTCCACCGGAACGCCTAGGCGTTCCCGGGTTGGGCGGCTACTCGCTGTCGATCCAGAGGTTGGGCGACGTGTCGATGCCGTGGCTTTCGAAGACCCCGTCGATCCGCGCCTTCTCCGCCTCCCCTATCGACCAATCGAGCGCGCTAAGGTTGTCCTCCACCTCACCCGCGTTGCGGGTGCCGGCGAGCGCGACGCTGACCGCCGGGTGGGACAACACCCAGCGCAACGCCAGGTGGGGGAGCTTCTTCTCGCACTCGCTCGCGATGGGGCCGAGGTCTTCAGCCGCGGCGACGTTCCTGGGGAAGTTCTCCTCGCCGAACATGCGGAGGAAGAGCGCGGGCAGCATGTTTTCGTTGGCGCGCCAGTCCTCGCCGGTCTTGAATGTCGTCTCGCGGGTGAACGCGCCGGTCAGCATCCCGAAGGCCAGCGGCCCGTAGACCATCACGCCGATGCCGTGCTCCAGGCAGAAGGGCAGGATATCCCTGTCCATGCGGCGGTCGAACATGTTGTAGCCGCACTGCACCACGTCGATGCGGCGCGTCTCCATGCACTGCTCCATCTGCCGCTTGGTGAAGTTGGAGACGCCGACGAAGCGCGCCTTGCCCTGCCGCACCACCTCGTCGAGCGCGCCCATCGTCTCCTCGAACGGTGTGGTCGCGTCGGGCCAGTGGACGAGCAGGACGTCCACGTAGTCCGTGCCGAGATCGAGCAGGCTCTGATCGATGGAGGCGAAGATCGACTCGGGGCGGCTGTCGCGGCCCTTGGGCCGGTCGCGGTAGCCGACGCCGCACTTGGTGACGACGAGCACGTCTTTGCGCCGCGCTCCGAGCGCCTTGCCGAGGAACCGCTCCGACTGCCCTCGGCCGTAGGCCGGCGCGGTGTCGAAGCAGTTGACTCCTACGTCTACAGCGTGATTGACCGCCTTGGCGACCTCGGCGGTCTCGACGTCGCCGTAGCCGCCTCCCATCTCCCAGCACCCGAACCCGAGGGCCGAGACTTCGAGGCCCGTCTGTCCGAATGGCCGATATTCCATCATCGTCACCTCGGGGTTTGCTAGGCCACGCCGTAGAGGCGTTGGCCGTTGTCGCAGAGAATCTTGCGCTTGTCCTCGGCGTCGATGCCGTTGCGGTCGACGAAGTGGCGGACGCCGTCGGGGTACGGGCCCTCGGGGTGGGGGAAGTCGCACGCGGTGACGATGTTGTCCGAGCCTATGTAATCGACGACGTACTTGAGCGTCGGCTCTTCGAGCTCGGCGGAGAGGAAGCACTGACGTTTGAAGTACTCGCTCGGCTTCAGCTTCATCGGCGGCAGGTCGCAGTCGTGGTAGCGCTCGTAGAGCTCGTCGTAGTACCACAGGAGATAGGGCAGCCAGCCCGCGCCCGATTCAAGGCCGGCTACGCGCAGATTGGGGTGGCGCTCGCACATGCCGCCGAGCAGCACCTGGAAGAACGCTACCTGCATCTCGATGGGAAAGGTGAAGGCCACGCGCGGCGCGGCCCAATCGCCGAACCGGTCTTGGCCGATCTGGCCGTGGCCCGCGCCGGCGACGTTGTGCAGGCAGAGCGGCACGTCGAGCTCCTCGAACGTCGACCACAGCGGGTCGTAGTAGGGCTTGTCGAGGGTGATCCCCGGGATCGGCGGCTGGGTGTTGGTGAAGAAGCCTTTGAAGCCGTACTCCTTCACGCAGCGCTCGACCTCTCGGATGGCCGCGTCCACGTTGCGCAGGTCGATCTGGCCGATGGGGATGACGCGGCCTTCCGTGTCGGCCACGAAGTCGGCGACCCAGCGGTTGAAGCCGCGCACCATGGCGTCGGCGACGGCGGGGTCGAGCCCCCAAGCGCCGACGGTCGGAACGCCGAAGAGCGCCATCTTGTCGACGCCCTGGTCCTCCATCGCCATGAGGTACGACTTGGGGTCGAAGCCGCGCTCGGCGTAGGCGCCGTACTCCGTGTCCCACATCTCGTTCAGGTAGTCCATCCGCTTCCACTGCACTGTCGACATGCCGCGGTTGTCGACCATGGTGACGCCGTCGGGCCGCGTCTCGGGCAGGCGGTCGCGGAATTCGGGGTCGATGTAGTCGTCCCGCAAGTCGGGGACGCGATGGTAGTGGGAGTCCGCGTCGATGACCCGGTAGCCCTTGTACATCAGGCTCTCCTTATATCAAATACAGCCGCGCGCCAGCCTAAGCCGCCAGGTTGAACACCCGCACCGCGTTCTCCACCAGCACCTTGCGGCGCTCCTCGTCCGTCCAGCCCTGCATCGAGGCCTCGATGTACTTGCGCGAGTCGGGCCACGTCCCCGTGGGATGCGGGTAGTCCGACTCCCACATGATGTTGTCGATGCCGATGTAGTCGCGGAGGCGCGCGCCGACTACCTCGTACCAGAAGTGAAAATTCACCGGCAGGTCGAGCTCCTGGGCGGCGTCCCAGAGGGGATCCCAGTACGGGTCGGCCAGGTGCGGATAGCCGAACTGCTGGGGGAAGGCGAAGGTGATGCCCTTGACCCCGCGCTTGTGCATGCGGCGCGCCTCGGCCACGGCCTTGGCGGCGTCCCACATCGGCACGGCGGCCAGGGTGATGAAGCGTCCCGGATGCGGCTCCGCCCACTCCTCGATCTGGTAGTCGTTGTAGGCTTGGATCGCTTCGAGGCGGAAGCCCTCGTCGTACTCGTTGCTGCTGAAGCCGTGCCCCGCGACGCCGGCCACGTTGGCGAAGAACGTGTGGACGTCCACGCCCTCGCGGTCCATCGCCTCGATGCGCTTCGCCGGCACGTAGGCGATCTCCGGCACGTCCTCCCACCGCGTGGGGGCCTTGGTCTTATCGGGCATCACGCCGTGGACGATGGCGACGCCGCCCGTCTGGTCCTTACGCTGTCCGTAGATGTACCAGGTCTCGTTCCCGTCGCCGGTCTCCCGCACCTGGGGAATCCTATCGCCCCACTTCTTCTCCGACATGCGCGTGGTCCACGTATAGCGGTCCTCCTGCAGGTGGTCGTCCGTGGAAATGACGCGGTAGTCCATGCCTCCGCCTCCGCACCGGGCCGATGGTGGCCGGTATTATACCCACCCTAACCCTATAGAAGCGCCGCGCGGAGGCTAGGGGATAAGCCTGTAGATACCCGCGTTCTGGGAGAGTACGTACAGTGCTCCATCTCGGTCTTGGCCGAAGGAGGCGATCCGCAGCGAGGTATCGGCCAGCAGAAGGTGCTCCGTGACCGCTTGGCCGTCGTAACGAAGCGCCCATATCCTCCCGGAACAGAAGTCGCCGAAAACGTAGGCCTCCGTGAGCGACGGAATGCCTCCGCCGCGGTAGACGTAGCCGCCGATAACCGAGCAATTACCCCGCGTGGGGTACTCCCACACGGGGAGGACAGTCCCGGTTGGGTCGCAGTCGGCGGGAGAGAAGCACTGGGAGCCCTCCAGCCTGTTCCAGCCGTAGTCGCCGCCCTTTTCCACCACGTCCACCTCTTCCACACTGTTCTGGCCTACGTCACCGGCCCACAGGCGTCCCGTTTCCCGATCGAAGGTGAACCGCCAGGGGTTGCGAAGCCCGTAGGCCCAGATTTCGCCCCGAGCGCTGGAATCCCCTACGAACGGGTTGTCGGGCGGCACCGCGTAGGGGGCCTCGCTCGTGGAGTGGGAGACGTCGATGCGCAGGATCGACCCCAGCAGTGTGCCCTTGTTCCGACCGTGGCCCATCGGGTCGCCCGCCGACCCTCCGTCTCCCAGGCCGACGTAGAGGAACCCGTCGAGGCCGAAGGCCAGCTGCCCGCCGTTGTGGTTGGAGAAGGGCTGGTCGATCTCCATGATCACCAGTTCGCTGGCCGGGTCGGCCTGTTGGCGCTCCGCAGTCGCGTGGAAGCGGGACACCACCGACCGTCTCGGCCCGGAAGCCGAGTAGTAGACGTAGAAGTAGCCGTTCTCGTGGTACGCCGGGTCGAAAGCCAGGCCCAGCAGGCCCTCTTCCGACCCCCGGTCGCTGACGCGGTCTTGGATGTCGAGGAAGACCCGGGCCTCCCGCGCTGCTTCATCGTTGGGGAAGGCCAGGACGCGACCGGACTGCTCGGTGACGAAGAGACGGTCATCGCCGGCGGCGGGCTGCGTCAGGTTGGTGAGCCCGCGAAAGTCCAGGTGCTCGAAGGCCCGCGCCACCGTCAAGGGCCGCAAGGGCGGCGGCTTGGTGGCGCGCGAAGGGGTCGTTGGCGTTGACGTGGAAGTGGGTGACAGGACGTTGGATTCCGTTGAAGCAGGTGTTGGCGGCTTGGTGGCGCCGCGCGTGGGGGTCGTGGAGTCGATTGGAAGTGGCGTTGGCGTCGGTGTCTCAGCGGTGGTTGGCGTCGGCGTGAGCGCCGCGGCGGGCGCGGGTGTCGGCGTGGGCGCTGCGGCGGCGGAGGGCGTCGCCGTCGCGGGGGCGGCGACGGAAGGGCCGGCGGTGTCGGAGCCGCACGAGGCCACGACGACCGCGAGCAGCGAAGCCGCTAGGACCAAGACTGCGGCGACGGAGATCTTCACTTGTGGGCCTTCAGAAGACGGTGGGGCGGGCGTCGGTGGTCACGGCGTGCCCTCCGCGCGCCCGGGGAAGATGATTGTTGTCGCCCTTGGCAGCCGACCCATTGATCGCCCAAGTCGGTCGTGGAATGAAGCCGCGGTAATCTTAGGGGTCCGATTTCAGCAGGGCAGGACGGATCCTTGTATTCCAGTAGTCGTTGTCCCCGGCCTGCCGCAGATCCCGCACCAGCTGCGCCGTCTCCGCTCCCAGGGCCTCAGTCAGTTCAGAGTTGGTGCGGTCTCCGGCCAACTCGGTCACCGCTGTCCGCAGTTTCATCACGTATTCCGCGACTTCATAGGCGGCCCGGTCGGACGCAGAGCGGGTCTGCAAGGCCTCAAGCTTCTCCAGCCATTCCAGACCCTTTTCGGCCTCGTCGAAGCTGTCATCCGGCGCGTTGGTCGTCTTCATCCTGGCATCCTCCGCTCTCATCACCGGCTGTGCTACGTTTGAGGAACACAAAGTCCGGGTCTCGCGGTAGATTTCCTAGCAGGCTCGCTTACGGAAACTCCGGCTATGACCTGTGTGGCGGGCTGCATCCAGCTTGTCGGCTATATCATACGCCGCGAAGTTCCAGCACATGCCGACCGCAAGCGACATGCGTGAGAAGAGGAAGTCAAGAGGGGAGGGCGAGTCGTGACTCGCCCCTACGGAGACCCTTGCACTACCGGACTGAATGACGCTAGTAGGCGGACTTTGATTACCCGTGGTGGCTGTAAGGGGGCCCCTCATCTCAATCTTCTCCCGTGGGGAGAAGAGGTAAGAACCCCCGGCCCACCCTTGCTTGAGGGAGCGGCCGAGTAGTCCAAAGGTCTCTACGGGAGAGGGCGGGGCGAGGCAGCGGCGTATGCTAGAATTGCGCACTGTCAGAGAGACGGCCCTAATCGCTGGCGCCCGGCCCAAGGCGGACCCGACATCGACGAGACAAAGCCGAGCGCGCTGCGGATTGCCGCCCTCGCCGGAGGCGTGGGCGGCGCCAAGCTCTCCTGGGGCCTGAGCCGCGTGATGGACCCGGCGCGGCTCACGGTGATCTCGAACACCGGCGACGACGACACCTTCTATGGACTCCACGTCTCCCCCGACCTCGACACGCAGATGTACACCCTCGCGGGGCTGGTCCACGAGGAGCGGGGGTGGGGTCTCGCCGGAGAAACCTTCCATGCCATCGAGATGTTCCGCCGCTACGGCGAGGAAAGCTGGTTCTCGCTAGGCGACCTCGACCTCGCCACCCACGTCCTCCGAACGCGTATGCTCCGCGACGGCCTCTCCCTCACGCAGATCACCCACGACCTCTCACGGCGCCTCGGCGTGCCCTGCGGCCTCGCGCCCGCCACCGACGACCCCCTCCGCACCACCATCGCGACACAGGGCGGCTCCCTCTCGCTGCAAAGCTACTTCGTCGAGCACAAGTGCGAGCCTGCCGCCACCGGCGTCTCCTATGAAGGAAGCGCCGACGCCGCGCCCTCTCCCGCCGCGTCGCGCGCCCTCGACGAGGCCGACGCCATCGTCTTCTGCCCCTCTAACCCCGTGATCAGCATCGCGCCCATTCTTGCCGTCGCCGGAATCCGCGAGCGCGTGGCGCGCTTCCGCGGCCCCCGCGTCGCCGTCAGCCCCCTGGTGGGCGGACGGGCGCTGCGCGGCCCCGCCGCCAAGCTCATGGCCGAGCTCGGCGAGGACGTGAGCAGCGCGGGCGTCGCCGAGCGCCTCGCCGGACTCTGCGACGTCCTCGTCATCGACCACGAAGACGCCGCCGAAGCGGACGCGGTGCGCGCGCGGGGCATCGAGCCGGTCACGCGCGCCACGATCATGAACGACGCCGCCTCGAAGGAGCGCCTGGCCCGCGAGGTGCTGGACATCATCGAAGCCCGCATGGGCCTGGAAGACCCCGCCGCGAGCCGTCAGGGGACCGCCTGATGACCGCCGGCCCCATCATCTGCCTCGTCCCGATGAAGCCGCTGGCAAGCGCCAAGCGGCGCCTGCGACGGGTCCTCGACCCTCGCTCGCGGGCCGCGCTCGCCCTCCTGATGCTCGACCACGTGCTCGGCGCGGCCGCCGAGACTCCCGAAATCGCGGAGACACGGGTCGTGGGCGGCGATCGCTGGGTGCGCGACGCCGCCGCACGGCGCGGCGCGGCGTGGCTCGGCGACACGGCGGCGCTCAACCCCGCACTGGAAGCGGCGGCGCGCGACGCCTATGCCGACGGCGCCGCCGCCGTCCTCATCCTGCCCTCCGACCTCGGCGTGGTCGAACCCGGCGACATCACCTTCCTCGCCGGGGCCGCCCAGGGACTCAGCCGGACCGTACTCGCCAAGGCGGCCCGCGATCGGGGCACCAACGCATTGCTCGCCCCCCGCGGCATGCTGCCGCCGCTGCGCTTCGGCAAGGACAGTTTCCCCGCCCACGCCGAGCTCTGCCGCCGCGCCGGTATTCCCTCTGAGGTCATCGACCGCCCCGGCCTCGCCTTCGATCTCGACACTCCCTATGGACTCGGCATCTACCGCGCGGCACGGCCCACCCTCGACGCCGACCTCGACCTCTGGCGGCAGCGGCTCCCCGAGGACGCGTTCGAGTCCCGCGCCGAGGAAACGCCGGCGTGAGCGTGCCGCGCCTGGGCCTGCTGCTCCCCACCCGGGGCCTGCTCCTCGGTGAGGGCGGCGTCAATGGCAGGGAGTCCGTCACTTCCGTCCTCGACTTGGCCGAGCGCGCCGAAGCACTTGGCTTCGACTCCGTGTGGGCCGGCGACAGCCTCGTCGCCAAGCCGCGGCTTGAACCCCTAGCGACACTCGCGGCGGTGGCGGCGCGCACGACTCGTGTTCGTTTGGGCACGTCGGTGCTGCTGGCACCACTCCGCCCGCCCGTCCTGCTGGCGCAGACCGCGGCCGCGGTAGACGTGCTCTCCGGCGGACGCCTCGATCTCGGCGTCGGTGTCGGCGGTGCATTCAACGAGGCCCAACGCAACGAATGGCTCGCCGCGGGCGTCGATCCGAAGGAGCGCGGCGCCCGCATGACCGAGATCGTCCGGCTCTGCAAGCGCCTTTGGACCGAAGACGGGGTGACGCACGAGGGGCGCTTCCACACCGTCCGCGACGCCTCACTCAACCCGAAACCCCTGCAGGCGGGCGGCGTCCCGCTGCTGCTCGCGAGCCACCTCGCCACGGGCGGCGACGCCCAATACCGCCGCGCCGGCCGCTACGCCGACGGCGTGATCGGCATCTCGGACTCGCCCGAGGACTTCGCCGAGGTGCTGCGCCGCGTCCGCGGCCACGCCGAGGCGTCGGGGCGGGATCCCGATGCACTGCGGGCCGTCTTCTACGTCACGGTCAATATTCGAGCCGACGAGCAGGCGGCGACCGCCGAGGCCGACGACTTCATCCGCCGTTACTACGGCCTGAACTTCTGGGCCGACAAGTGGGGCCCGTTCGCCGGGCCGGAGGCCGTTGCCCGCCGACTGGCCGAGTACGCCGAAGCGGGAGCGCAAGAGATCGTGGTGCGCTTCGCCTCGTTCGATCAGCAGGGCCAGGCCGAGACCTTCATCAGCAACGTAGCCCCGATCATCCGCGAGGCTCACGTCCCCAATCGGTGACGCGCGGTCCAACGCGAAGGAGTAGCGATGTCGAGAACGATGCTTCGGTGGGGGAGACGCCCCTCTAGAGGGAGGGTCCTACCTGCCGCCCTCATGTCGATACTCGCCGCCGCGCTCGCTGTCGCCGCATGCGGGTCCGACGAGCCTGATCAGGTCAAGTTCATGGCCGGCTTCAAGCCCCAGGCCAACCTTCCCTTCGCCGCCGCCTACGTGGCGGAGAAGCAGGGCTACTTCGCCGATGAGGGTCTGGAAGTCGAGATACTTCACTCGCAGGGCGGGCAGCACATCCCGCTGCTCGCCTCCGGCGAGATCGACGTCGCCACGGCCGACGCCGGCGACGTCCTCCAGCGCAACGCCGACGGCGTCCCTATCACCGCCGTCACGCTCTTTGGGCAGCGGGGACAGCAGGCCTTCATCGCGCTCGAATCCTCCGGCATCGCCGCGCCGCGCGATTGGGAAGGGAAGCGCTTCGGCTACAAGGGGACGGTGCCACCGGCTTACCTCGCCATCCTCGAAACCGCGGGCGTCGACCGGTCGAGCATCGAGGAGATCCGCGTCGGCTACGATGCCCGCATCCTCAGCCAGGGCCAGATCGACGTGCTCGCCGTCTTCAAGTCGAATGAGCCCAACATCCTGGCGGGCCTCGGCTTCCCCGTCACCGTCTTCGACCCCGCCGACTTCGGCGTGCCCCAACTCGGCCTCACCTATGTGGTCAACAGCGACAGCCTGGATGAGAAGTCCGACGTCATCGAGCGGTTCGTCGCGGCGACGCTGCGGGCCGTGGAGTTCGCGATGGAAAACGAGGAGGCGACGCTCGACATCATCCTCGAGTTCGCCCCCCTGGAGGACCGCGAGCACCAGCGCTTCATGCTGCGGCAGGAGCTCGCCAACGCGCAGAGCGACCTGACCGCCGAGCGCGGCGTGGGGACGATGACGGAGGCGCAGTGGCAGGCGCTCCACGACCACCTGACCGCGTTCGACGCGCTGTCGGCACCGGTGGACGTGGCGTCCGTCTTCGATGCCCGTTTTGTCGAAGCGGCGCACGACGGCGGGTAGAAAAGCGTGAGGGGCCGCGCCTTGACAGTGTCGGAGTGTGAGGGCTAGGCTGCCCTCTGCCTCCCACTTCCTGAAACGGCCCTCCATATGACCGATAAAGCGCTTGCAGGTCAGACCGCCATCGTGGGCATCGCGACGAGCGACTTCCACGAGTTGTACCAGACCCGCGACCCCGAGCGCACCCGCGAAGAGCTTGCCATTCACGTCCTGCGGGACGCCTGCGACGACGCCGGGATCGACGTGGGGCAGATCGACGGGCTCATCGTCGGGGGCAACCAATTCTACGAGCCGTTCGCCTACCGCTCCGGCCTCACCGACGTGCGCTTCCTCGCGGGCTATCCGTCGGCGGGGCGCATGTGCACCGTCGCCCTCATTCACGCCGCGATGGCGGTGCATCACGGGCTCGCCGACTACGTGGCGCTGTTCAACTCGGTGACCTTCCGCAGCCAGGCGCAGGTCTTTGGCGGCGGCCCCACCCAGGGCGACCTCTACGACTCAATCTACGGCATGGCCTCTCCGGGCGCGCAGTACTCGCTGGCCTTCACCCGCTATCAGCACCTCTACGGCGGGACCGAGCGCGACCTCGGCGCGATCCCCGTGGCCTTCCGCAAGCACGCCTCGATGAACCCCAAGGCGGTGATGCAGAAGCCGTTCACCATCGACGAATACCTCGAAGCCCGCTTCGTGGCCAAGCCCCTGCGCCTGTTCGACTACTGCCTGGTCAACGACGGCGCGGTGCTCTACATCGTCACCTCCACCGAGCGGGCCAAAGACCTCAAGCACACGCCGGTGCTCATCCAGGGCGCGGCGGAACGGGCCACCATCCGCGAGCAGTACGTCGACCCCGACTTCTGGTTCGAGGCGTGCGCCTCGATGCGGAAGGACATGCTCGACCCCCTCGGCGTCGGCCTCGGCGACATCGACGCGCTGCAGGCCTACGACAACTTCAGCGTGTCGGCACTGTGGGGGCTCGAGGGCTTCGGCTTCGCGCCGCGCGGCGAGGGGCTCCAGTGGGTGCAGGACGGGCGCATCGAGCTCGGGGGCGAGTACCCCATGAACACCAGCGGCGGCATGCTGAGCGAGGCCTATCTCCAAGGGTGGAACAATCACGCCGAGGCGGTGCGCCAGTTGCGCTGGGAGGCCGGCGAGCGCCAGGTCCCCAACTGCCGCAACATCCTGTACTGGTGTCTCTCCGCCGTGCCCAACGCCTCGCTCTTGGCGAGAGGCGACTAGAACCGTGAGCTACGAGAAGCCGCTGCCGCGCATCACCAAGGAGGACCGTCCCTTCTGGGAGGCCGCCAGGCGGCACGTGCTCGTCCTTCCCAAGTGCCGGGGCTGCGGCCACGTCTCCTTCCCGCCGTATGTCGCCTGCTCGAAGTGCCTCTCGTTCGACCGCGATTGGATCGAGGCGAGCGGGCACGGCAAGGTCTGGGGCTACATCGAGATGCGCCAGCCCTATATCAAGTCGTTCGAGGACGACCTGCCGTATAATGTCGTCTTGGTCGAGCTGGAAGAGGGGCCGTTTATGTACAGCAACGTCACCGGCATCCCCAGCGACGAGATCAAGCCCGACCTGCCCTTGGAGGCGTACTTCGAGGACGTCACCGACGAGATTACGTTGATCAAGTTTAGGCCCAGGCAAGAATAACCGCCCGGCCGCAGAGGTAACCCATGATCCCCTGGGAAATCGGTCTCGGCATCCTCATCGCCGCTATCGTGATCTTCGGCTTCTACATGTGGAACACCCCGAGGGACCGCATCAAGGACAAGTAGCCGCCCGCCGATGCCCAAGCACCCCCTCCACGACGTCGCCATCACCGGCGTCTACAACACCAAGCAGGCCCGCATCCTCGAAGGGTATACGTCGCCCACGATCACGCTGGAAGCCATTCGCGGCGTCATCGAGGAATCGGGGATCGACGGCGCGGAGATCGACGGGGTCTCCGTCGGCGGGGGCGTCCTCAACACCGGCCAGTTCACCTACTTGTTCGGCGCCGGTCCGGCGTGGCGCGGACAGGGCGAAGGCCGGGGCATAGCGGCCATCCTGGAGGCGGCTTCCGCCATCGCGACCGGCCAATGCACCACGGCGCTGGTCGCGGCGGGATCGGCGAACGTCTATACCGCGCGCGAATCGACGGCGCCCTGGACGCGCCCCGGCAACGAGTTCGTCGCGTCCTGGGGGCTCTTCACCGCCGCCGAGTTCGCCCTCATCGCGCGCCGCCACATGCACACGTACGGCACGACGCCGGAGCAACTCGCCACCGTCGCCGCCACCATCCGCAACAACGGCCACATCAACCCCGACGCCGTCTACTGCGGCCGCGGCCCCTTCGAGTCCCAAGACATTCTCGACTCGCGCATGGTGGCCGATCCCTACCACCTGCTCGACTGCGCCATGACCTCCGAAGGCGGCTGCGCCCTCATATTGACCACAGCGGAGCGCGCCCGCGACGCCAAGAACAAGCCCGTCTACATCCTCGGCGGGGGCCGCGACGGCTTCGGCCCCTCGTACCACCACCCGCCAGCCTTCGACCTGAAGGGGCGGGCGGGCGCGTCGTACCCCAACGGCTGGGTCGGCCGCCAAGCGGCGGAGCGCAGCTTCGCCATGGCCGGCATCGGGCCCAACGACGTCGACGTCTGCGAGTTCTACGACCCGTTCTCGTTCGAGATCATCCGCCAGTTCGAGGCCTACGGCTTCTGCGGCGAGGGCGAGGGCGGCGACTTCATCATGGACGGCACCATCGCGCCCGGCGGGCGCTTCCCCATCACCACCGACGGCGGCCTGATGTCGTTCAGTCACGGCGGCGCGGCGGTGCAGTTGCTCCAGCGCGCCATCCGCGGCGTCCACCAACTGCGGGGGCAGTGCCCCACCAACCAGGTCGAAGGGGCCGAGGTGGCGATGTCAACCAACGGTGGGGCCGGCGCTCTTTTCACCGACGTGATGATCTTAGGATCGGAGCAGCCGTGAGCCTCACCCGACCGCAGCCGAGCACGATTCCCCTGCCGCGGCCCACGGTCTTCTCGCAGCCGTACTGGGACGCCTGCAAGCGCGGCGAGCTCACCTTCCAGCGCTGCAACGACTGCGAGGGCATCGTCTTCATTCCCCAGCCGGCCTGCACCCACTGCCTCTCGACGGACCTGCGCTGGGAGCGCAGCGCGGGCAGGGGCGCGGTCTATAGCTGGACTGTCGTCTGGCGCCCGCAGACGCCCGCCTTCGAGATCCCCTATGCCATCGCCATCGTCGACGTGGACGAGGGCTACCAGATGATGAGCAACATCATCGGCATCGACCCCGCCACGCTAGAAGTGGGCCGGCGCGTCGAAGTCTCCTTCCACGAGATGAACGACGAAATCACGATGCCCTACTTCCGCCCCGCAGCCTAGCGGCTCCGCCTGTCGCCTACAGGCGTCTTCTGGGCACGCTGCACAAGCCAGTGTCTACACCGTGAGGGAGGACAACGATGCCGACGGGACAGATCGTCCAAGTCAACGTCAAGCCTGAGGGATCGGGGCGGCCCGGCCTGCCCAAGAAGCCCGTCGAATCGGCCCGGGCGACCGCCGGCGGGCTCGAAGGCGATTTCAACCACTACCGCACCTACAGCAAGGGGGGCGATCCCGACAACGCCTTGATGATCATGACCACCGGGGCCATCGAGGACCTGAACCGCGAGGGCTGGCCGGTGCGGGCGGGGGACATCGGCGAGAACGTCACCATCTCCGGCGTCGCCTACGGCGACTTCGAGCCGGGGCGGCGGGTGCGCGTCGGCGGGGCGACCGTCGAAATCACTAAGGCGGCCAATCCCTGCGCCAACCTGTACACGCTGCCCTATGTCGGCGAGGAGCGCGGCCCGGCATTCCTCAAGACCATGATGGGACGCCGCGGCTGGTACGCCCGCGTGATCGAAGCGGGCGAGGTCGCCCCCGGCGGGCCCGTCGAGCTGATCAGCGAAGGCGAGAGCGCCTAGCAGCCTCCCTTGCGTACGGCACCCTATCGGCGCTATCGTACAGGTAAGCAAGAAAGGAGGTGGTCAATTTTGAAACATGCTCAACGGACTAGCGAGGTGCTTACCCCGTAAGCGGAAGCCGGAGAAGGACACGCTCACCGGTGTTCCGCTAAGGAATACCAAGGTAAGCACTGGGGCCCCGAAGTTCTCGGTAGAAGTCCGCCGAGACGGCCGCAAGGCCGAAACGCTTCGGGGCCTTTCCTATTTCGCGCCGTCGCGTTCCAGTTGGGCTCGACCGGGGAACAACCGGCGGGGTTGCGGCGTCATACAGGTGAGCACGGTGCTGATGGGGAGGAACCTCCTGCGGACGCGAATTCTTACGTTCCTCCTCATCATCCTAGCGGCGGCCCTAGTCGTCGCGTGCGGCGGGGAAGACGCGCCCAGCCGCACCCCAGCATCGACCCACACACCGGCCGGGACGTCGTCGCCAGCTATTGCCGAGGTCGAAGCGCCCATCGAGGACGTCACACTCCACGCTTTGGAGTTCGACCCGGTGCAGTACTTCCTTGTAATTGGGTCCGGCCTTCCCAACGCCTGCCACACGTTCGACCGGACTGACGTGGAGCGTACAGGGATGGAAATCACGGTCTCAGTTATCAATCGCATACGCGCAGGCGACGTCGCCTGCGCGGAGATCTACAGGGGTGAGTCCCACACAGTCGCTCTCGGCACCGACTTCGAGCCCGGCACGACCTACACCGTCCGGGTCAACGACTGGGAGACCTCCTTCACCACGGCGGCCGTCCCAGTCGAGGTCGACGTCGAAGCACCCATCGAGGACGTAACGGTGCACGTCTTGGAGTCCGACCCGGTGCAGTACTTCCTCGAAATTAGGGCCGGCGTCCCCAACACCTGTCACACGTTTGACCGTATCGACGTGGAACGGTCGGGGAAGGAGATAGCGGTCTCCGTCATCAATCGGGTTGTGACCGGCGACATCGCCTGCGAGGAAATCCAGAGGGTCGCGCCGCACTCGGTGGCTCTGGGAAGCGACTTCGAGCCCGGCACGACCTACACCATCCGGGTCAACGACTGGGAGACCTCCTTCACCACAGCGGCCGTCCCGGTCGAGGTCGACGTCAAAGCACCCATCGAGGACGTAACGGTGCACGTGTTGGAGTCCGACCCGCCGCAGTACTTCCTCGAAATTAGGTCCGGCGTCCCCAACACCTGTCACACGTTCGACCGCACCGCAATGGAACGGTCGGGGAGGGAAATCACGGTCTCCGTCATCAATCGAGTCGCCACCGGCGAAGCCGTCTGCGCGGAAGTCTACAGGTCCGCACCGCACGTGGTGGCGCTGGGCACCGACTTTGAGCCCGGCGTGACCTACACTGTCCGGGTCAACGACGAGACGCTGACCCTTACGGCGGAATAGCGCCGCGGCGGGAGGCCCGTCATGCGGATCCCATTCCTCATCCTCGGCCTCCTGCCAGCACTGCTGCTGGCCGCCGTGGCTTGCGGGGAAGACGCGCCCATTCCGACCTCAGTGCCTACGGCGGACAGGGCCCAGACGGCGGCTCCCGAAACGACCGAGGTCCCCGCGCCCATCCCGACCTCAGTGCCTACGCCGGACAGGGCCCAGACAGTGACTCCCGAAACGACCGAAATCCCCGCGCCCATTCCGACCTCAGCACCTACGCCGGACAGGGCCCAGACGGCGACTCCCGAAGCGACCGAAGTCCCCGCGCCCATTCCGACCTCAGCACCCACGCCGGAGAGGGCCCAGACGGCGACTCCCGAAGCGACCGAAGTCCCCGCGCCCATTCCGACCTCAGCACCCACGCCGGAGAGGGCCGAGACGGTCACTCCCGAAACGACCGAAGTCTCCGCGCCCATCGACGGCGTAGAACTCAACATCGCCGAGTCCGACCCGCCACAATACTTCCTCGAAGTCACGTCCGGCCTCCCCGACGCCTGCCACACGTTCGAACGGATCGAGACGCAGCGGGCCGGCACGGAGATTACGGTCACCGTCATCAACCGCGTGCTCACCGGCGACATCGCCTGCGCGCAGGTCTACGAAACCGAGTCAAGCACAATGTTCCTGGGGAGCGAGTTCGAGGCCGACGTCACGTACACCGTCCGGGTCAACGACTGGGAGACATCCTTCACGACGGAGGCCGCCGCGGTCGAGGTCGAAGCGCCAATCGAGGACGTAACCCTCAACATTGTCGAGTCCGACCCGCCACAATACTTCCTCGAGATCGTCTCCGGTCTTCCCACCACCTGTCACATTTTGGAGCGGAACGACGTGAACCAGTTGCCGTGGGAGGAGGTAATGGTTACCGTCGTCAACCGTGTCGCCGCCACCGGCCCCGCCTGCGCGGAGAGTGGCGAGACTAAGACGACGGTGGTACCTCTGAGAAGCGGGTTTCGGCCGAGCGAGACCTATGTCGGTCGGGTCAATGACTGGGTCATGCTCCTCACTCCGGAATCCGCTATTGCGAGATTCGCCACTCCAAAAGCTGCGACTACTGCGGTTCCCGCCCCCATTGAGAGCGTCAACCTCTACGCGTGGTTGGGATTTGGCCTGCCGGAGTATTCCCTCAAGATCGTCTCCAGCCTCCCCACTCTCTGCCACGTGTTCGACCAGGCCGAGACGCAACGGTCGGAGACAGAAATAGCGGTCGCCGTGATGAACCGCTTCGCTCCAGGCGGAGAGGCCTGCACAGAGATCAGCCAGAGCCAGACGACCTGGGTGGACTTGGGGAGGGACCTTGACCTCGGCGTGAGGTACACCGTCCGGGTCAACGACTGGAATACCTCCTTCACGGCGGAACCAGAACCGATCGAGGTCGAGGCCTCCGTCGAGGACGTAGTCATCCGCATGGAAGATCACACGCCGGGTCATTACCTCGCAGTCACCTACAGGCTACCCAACACCTGCCACATCCCCGACCGGCCCACTGTGCAAAAGGGGGACAGGAATATCACGGTTACCGCCATCACCCGGGTATTCGCCAGCGGCGACGCGTGCGGGGATATCGACAGCACGGTGACATTCTTTGTATGGGTTGGGCACTTGGACTGGAACGCGACCTATACCCTACAGGTCAACGACTGGGAGGCGCCCTTCACCAACGACCCCACTGAACAACTGGGCGGCATCCCCATCAAGGACGTATCCATCAACGTGAACGAATCCGACCCGCAGCGCTATGTCCTCGAAATCACTCACGGGCCCAGGCTATACGGCCACTGCTACTCCGTCGACCCAGTCGTACAGGGACTCCTAGCGCCGCCGTGGGCTGAAGGCACGTACCGGGTCTCGCTCCATGCCCGACCCGACGAGCGTGGCGGCTGCTCGGAGACGGATGAGCCCAAGACGACCGTAGTCAAGCTGGCACACGACTTCCAACCAGGCGCACTCTATACCATTCAGGTGAACGACTCGACGATATTCTTCACCAGGGCGCCGCAACCTATCCCGGAAGTCTATGGTCCTCTTCCACACTACTACGGCAGTCCTTTCACTGAAGCGCCAGCCGTGCGGCCGACCGAGTCCCAGCCCCGGCGCTACTTCCTCAACTCCGTTGTCGAGTTCGTACCCGGTTGCAACGAAATGGACCGCACGGATCTCCGGCGGTCCGGCGACAATATCCACTTCCGCGCGATCCTCCTTGACTATTGGTGGCCCAATGCACACTGCGATCTCTTCTTTGGGTATCGCTACTCCATAGACCTGGGGAGCGACTTCGAGCCCGGCGTGACGTACACCGTCTATTCCCAAGGCAGAGTAGTGGCCCAGTTCACCGCCGAGTAGCGCCGCAGCCGTAAGGCCGGCGCGTTGACGCTCGCGCGGGAGCGCTGCTAGGATGCGCCATCCTCAGCTTTCGGAAGGCGCGCGGGACTGACGCGCGCGGGGCGGCGATGAGTATCAAGGACAAGTACGCGATCGCGGGCTTGGGCGTGACCAAGCAGGGGAAGCTGCCCGAGGTCACGACGCGCGAGGTAGCCCGCGAGGCGATGGAGCTGGCCCTCGCCGACGCCGGCCTAAAGCGCGCCGACATCGACGGCTTCATCTACCAATCGGGCATGGAAGGCGATACCTACGACTGCCGCTACCTGGGCATCTCGCCGATGAACTTCTGGGCGATGCAGGCGGGCGGCGCGACGGCGGGCGCGACGGTCATGGCCGCCATCGGCGCCATCGAGGCAGGAGTGGCCACGACGGTGCTCTGCATGGGGGCGTCGCGGCTGCGCAGCGCGAACCTGCGTCTGGGGGCCGTCGCCTACGGCTATGCGCAGACGTGGGGGCTGGTGAGCCCCATCGCCAACCATGCCCTGAACGCGACGCGCCACATGGCGGTCTACGGCACGACGCACGAGCAGTTGGGGAGCGTCGCGGTGACGCAGCGGGAGTACGCCTGCATGCGGCCCGAGGCCATGGAGTACGGCAAGCCGATCACGCTGGACGACTACTTCGCCTCACCCTGGATCGCCCATCCTTTCCGGCTGCTCGACTGCACCCGCGACACCGACGGCGGCGTCGCGCTCATCGTCACCAGCGCGGAGCGGGCCCGCGCCCTCACCGATAAGCCGGTGTACATCATGGGCGTGGGCGCGGGCTGCAACATCCAGCGGTGGCACGAGAAGACGGTCTACGAGGGCCTCGACTGCTCGCGCCCGAAGGAGTCGGCCTTCCGCACCGCGGGTATCTCGACGGGCGACGTCGACGTGTTCGAGTGCTACGACGCCTTCACGATCAACGTGATCATGCAGCTCGAAGGCTACGGTTTCTGCGGCGAGGGCGAAGGCGGCCCGTTCGTCGAGGCCGGTGAGACCAAGCTCGGCGGCGCGATTCCCACCAACACCGCCGGCGGGCAGCTCTCCGGCTGGTATGCCCAGGGCTTCACGCCCCTGACCGAGGGCCTGCGGCAGATGCGCGGCGAGTGCGGCGAAGCCCAAGTCGACGGCGCCGAGATCGCGCTGGTGACCGGGCACGGCGGTAACGCCGGCGTGCACAACACCTGGAACCACTCCTGCCTGGTGCTGCGGAGGTAGCATGACCACGACGCCGCGAAAGCTGGGCCCCGACGAGCTCTTCACCGACCCCCGCGACGACGAGTTCTGGGAGGGCGTCCGGCGCGGCGAGCTTCTACTCTTCCAGTGCGGCACGTGCGGCACCTACTACTGGCCCGCCACCTCGTGCCTCAACGACTGCGGCATGGAGTCGATGCGCTGGGTGCCCGCCAGCGGGAAGGGCGTGCTCCACACCTTCACCGTCTACTACCGTGCGCTGAACCCTGGGCGGAAGGACGACGTGCCCTACAACGTGGCCGTCGTCGAACTGGAAGAAGGGCCGTTTATGTTCAGCAACGTCGTTGGCGTGGAGAACGAGGCCCTCGAAGTCGGGATGCGGCTCGAGGCCGTGTTCAACGAAGTGCGGCCCGGCGTCACGTTGCCGCAGTTCGCCCCGGCGGCGTCCTAAGCACCCGAGCGTTCCTCCGCGTAGCGCCGGACCTCCGGCGCGACCTCGGTCGCGAAGTGCCGCACGCTCGCCTCCGTCAGGGCCGGATCGCCAACCCACGCGATGGCGAAGTACTCCACGCCGGCGTCGACGTAGGCCTTCAACGACGCGATGCATTCCTCGGTGGGGCCGATGAGGTAGTACTTGTTCCCCTTCTTGGCGCCGGGGTTCGTCGGGTCCTTCGAGACGTCGTAGGCGGCGATGTCGGTGAGGCCGACGAAGACCAGGAAGGCGCGTTCGATGGACACCGGATCACGCCCCCGCGCCTCGGTCTCTCGGGCCAGGGCGGCCAGGCCGTCAGCGTAGCGCTCGGGAGTCATGAGGTAGGGGAACCAGCCCGCGCCGTGCGAGGCGGTGCGGCGGCGGCAGGCCGGGCCTCTTCCCCCGAACCAGAGGCGGGGATGCGGCTGTTGGACAGGCCGGGGCAGCAGGGTCACGTCCTCGAAGGGGTAGAAGCGGCCGTCGTGGGTGACCGACTCCTCGCTCCATACCCGCGTCAACACCTCGATGCCCTCGTCCATGCGTGCGCCCCGTTCTTGGGGCGGGACGCCGCTCGCGAGCCACTCGTTGGGGTACTCGCCGCCGACACCAAGGCCGGCGATGAGCCGCCCGTCGGAGAGCCGGTCGATATGGGTCAGCGCCTTGGCGACGGGGATGGGATGCCGGAGCGGGAGGAGGAGCACGCCGGAGATCAGATCGACGCGCGAGGTGAGCACCGCCGCCGCGGCGAGCTGCGTCAGGCAGTCGCCGATGGGGCGGCCCGTCATCACGTGGTCGCCGGTCCAGAGACCGTCGTAGCAGAGGGCCTCGGCCTCCGGCGCGGCCTTGCGGATGTCGTAGGTAGGGCCTCCGAACGTCACGGCGAACTTGATCGGGCTCATGGTTGCGGCTCCTCTCCTTCGGGTCCCGTCGCACCGCCGAGCAACTCCTCGATGATGACGTCGTTATGGTGGCCGAGCGGCGCGGCGGGGGCCAGTGGCGGAGGCGGCGTGCCCTCGAAGCGCCACGGCGGACGCATCACGGCCTGCTCACCTAAGTCCTCCTGCGGTACGTTTACGAAGGCGCCCCTGGCCGCGAGGTGGGGGTCGGCGGCGACGTGGCGCGCCGAGCGGTAGGGCATCGCGGCGACGCCGGCCTCCTGCAGCAGCCGTGCGGCCTCTTCCGGCCCTCTCGCCGACGTCCATGCCGAGATCGCCGCGTCGACCTCAGCGCCCGCCGGCCCGCCGCGCAGGTCGGCGCGGCCTATCGCGCCGCAGAGGGCGGCGAAGTCCGTGTCCTCGAAGACGGCGATGCTTACCCAAGCGTCGTCGCCGGCGCAGCGGTAAAGCTCGTGGACGAGGGCGTCGTCGAGCCGGTTGGCCGAGCGCTCGGCGACGTGTCCATTCATCGAGAAGTCAGCGATCTGCGCGCCGAGCGCGTTGCTCACCACCTCGCGCGCCGAGATGTCGACGAGCCGACCGCGACCCGTCTTGCGCCGTTCGTAGAGCGCCGCCAGGACGCCGAAGACCAGCGCGGCGCCCACGCGGAGATCAACGCTGTCGCCCAGGGCGGCGGGGGCAGCGTCGGCGTAGCCGGTGAGCGTGCCGAGGCCGCCCTGCACCGAGAAGATGCTGGCGAAGCCGGCGTAGCGGCTCTCGGGGCCGGTCTGCCCCGCGCTCGACACCGTGGCGACTATGATGTCGGGCTTAACGCGGCGCAGCGACGCGTAGTCGAAGCCCAGGCGTTCGAGGACGCCGGGGCGGTAGCTCGCGGTCAGCACGTCGCTCACCGAGACGAGGCGGCGTAGCAGAGCCGCGCCGTCGCTCGCGGCGAGATCGGCGGCGAGGCTGAGCTTGTTCAGGTTCAGGTCGTTGAACTGCGGCGAGACCGCGCTGGAGCGGCGGCGGTAGAAACCGGCGCGGCTCACGTCGGGGCGGGCGGGCCATTCGACCTTGATGACCTCCGCGCCGAGCCAGCCCAGTTGCAGCGAGGCATACGGCCCGGCCCCGGCCCAGGTGAGATCGACCACGCGGACGCCTTGGAGCGGCAGCATGACTACCGCCCTCCCGTCGCGCCGCGGAGCAGGTGATTGTGTTCGCCCAGGCGTGGCGGCGGGCCGGGCGGGTCCGCGTCGGCGGGGAAGGGCAGACCAGGCAGGGCGACAGGGCCGCCCGCCGTAGGTACGTCCTCGAAGAAACCGCGGTGTTCAAGCTGCCGCGATTCGAAGAGATCGGCGACGGTGCTGAACACGCCGACGGGGACGCCGTCCTCCGCCAGCGCGTGGTAGACCTCTTCCTTGGGCCGTGACGACAACGCGCCGCTGATAGCGGCTTGCAGCTCGTCCACCGCCGGGCCGAGGCCGCGGGCGCCGAAGTCGAAGCGGTCGTCTTCGAGGAAGCGCTCAAGGCCGAGACGGCGCAGCAGGGCGGCCCAATGACGCTCTCCGGATGGCAACACTTGGACGAAGCCGTCGGCGCAGGCGAAGGTCCCGCTGCCGGCGTAGCGGGCGGAGAAGCGGTCAAGCTCGACGCCGTCGAGCCAGGCGACGTGGCGGATGCGCCCCAAGGCCACGATGGCCTCGTACTTCGAGACTTCGACGCGGGTACCGCGTCCCGTCGCCTGGCACTCGAAAAGGGCGGCGACGGCAGCGGCGGCGGCGGTCCAGCCCGCGTCGTACTCCGAGATGGGCGCTTGGGGCTGTACCGGCGGACGGCCGGGGGTGCCGCCCGCGAGGCCGCCGCCGGGGAGCACGCTCGTCTCGCCCGATACGTGGACGAGGTTCAACGGCTCGGCTCGGTAGGCCGCGTAGGGCCCCGGTGCGCCGAAGGCGACGATGCGAAGATCGACGAACGGGCCTGCGGTATCGCGGCCCGCGGAGGCCGGCGACGCGGGACTTTCGTCCTGGATGAGCAGGTCAGCGCCGTCGAGGAGCCTTGCGATGGCCTGCCAGTCCTCGGCGGAGGCGGGGTCGGCCTCGACGCTGCGCTTGCCGGCATTCAGATAGGCGAAGAGGCCGCTGCCATTGAGATCGGGGACGCCGCCTCGGAATGGCCCCTCGCCTCTAGCGGGATCGCCTGTTCCGGGGCGCTCGACCTTGACGACCTCCGCGCCGAGTCGGGCCAGCAGCCGCGCGCAGAAGGGGCCGGCGATACGCTCGGCGCACTCTACGACACGGACGCCCGTGAGCATCGCGCCGCCCCAGTTAGTTCTCGAACCGCGGCATGACCTCGGCGGCGAACCGTTCCAGCGACGCCATGACCTTCTCGTGGGGAATCTTGCCCGTCTGGACGATGAAGAGCAGGTCGTCGAAGCCGTTCTCCACGTAGCGCCGCGCCTGCGCGGCCACCTCGTCGGGGGCGCCGATGCACCAGCCGCCCTTGCCCATGCCGCGTTTCTTATAGCGGTCGATGTCCCACACTACGTCTTCGGGGACCCTCTCCGCGGCCTCCCTGGCGTACTCGTAGGACTTGACCTCGCGACCGCGCCAGCCGGCCTTGATCTTGCTGATGAACGAGGTCTGGTACCACGCCGCGCCGGTCGCGCCCACCTCGACCGCCTCCTCCATCGACTCGCCGCAGTACATCGGGGTGAAGCCCGCGATGCGGTTGTTGACGAAGGCGCCCACCGGCCGTGCGCTTGCGACGAGCTCGCGGTAGCGGTTTAGTCGTTCCTGGAGCTTTTCGGGCTCGTCGGAGGTGAAGCAAAGGACGCCGAGGCCCTTGCCGGCGGCGATCTCGAAGCTCTCCTCCTGGGAGCACGCCATCCAGATCGGCGGGTGGGGCTTCTGGACGGGCTTGGGGATGACGTTGCGCTCCGGCACGCTGAAGTACTGCCCTTCGTGGGAGAAACGGTCGCTCTCCCACATCCGCGGGATCATCTCGACGGCCTCTTCCCACATGCCGCGGGTGTGCTCGGGGTCGACGCGGAAGCCATCGAGCTCGATCAGCGACGAGGCCCGCCCGGTGCCGAACTCGACACGGCCCTCGCTGATGATGTCGAGCGCGGCGATGCGCTCCGCGACCCGCACGGGATGGTTGAACGGCGACGGCAGCAGCACCACGCCATGCCCCAAACGGATGCGTTCGGTCCTCATGGCGCAGGCGGAGAGGAATATCTCGGGCGCGGAGCAGACCGAAAGTTCTTCGAGGAAGTGATGCTCGACGGCCCACGCGGTCTCGAAGCCCAGCTTGTCGGCGAGGGCGACCTGCTCGATGGCCTCATGCCATACGTCGGACTCGCTGCGCTCATTCCACGGCTTGGGGTTGGTGAGCTCGTAGAGCAAGGAGAATCGCATAAGCGGTTGGCCTTTCTCGTTGGGGCGCTACGAGGCCGCCGCCACGGCGGCAAGCTCCTTGTACCGGAAGCAATGGGTGAGGTGGTCGTTGACTAGGCCCGCGGCCTGCATCATAGCGTAGATGATAGTCGAGCCCACGAACGACATGCCCCGGCGCTTGAGGTCGCGGCTAAGGGCGTCGGACTCGGGGGAGGTCGCGGGGACCGACGCGCTCTCCTTCCAGGCGTTGACGATGGGCCTGCCGCCCACAAAGCTCCAGAAGTAGGCGTCGAGGCTGCCGAACTCCTCCTGGATGGCGAGGGCCGCCCGCGCGTTGCGCCTGGCCGACTCGATCTTCTTACGGTTCCGTACGATGCCGGGGTCGCCGAGCAGCGCCTCGATCTTGGCGTCGTCGTAGCGGGCCACGGTCTCCATGTCGAAGTTGTCGAACGCCCGCCGGTAGCCCTCCCGTTTGTGCAGGATGGTGCGCCAACTCAGACCCGCCTGCGCCCCGTCGAGTACGAGGTGCTCGAAGAGCGCGCGGTCGTCGTGGACGGGCTCACCCCACTCACGATCGTGGTACTCGATCATGAGCGGGTCGCGGATGGGCCAGTGGCAGCGGGTGGGCTCCACGGACCGGCTCTACTGCTGCGCTGACATCTGCTGTATTTGCTGCAGTTGCTGCCCGGCTATAACAGCCATGGCCGTCGTGGTGCCGCCGTCGATCACGAGCATGTGGCCCGTGATGAAGTCGGCGTCGTCCGAAGCCAGGAAGACCACGCCGTTGGCCTGGTCTTCGGGCTGGGCGATGCGGCCCAGCGGCACGCCCTTGCCCATGCCCGCAGCCGCCTCGTCGGAGGCGAATCCGGGGTCGATGTTGGTACGCGTGCCGCCGGGGGCGATGCAGTTGACGTTGATCTTGTACCCCGCGAGGTCCATCGCCGCCGACTTCGTCAGCATCAGGACGCCTCCCTTGGAAGCGCAGTAATGCGCTTGGGCGGGCAGCGCGACCATGGCGTTGATGGAGCAGGTATTGACGATCTTGCCGGGCTTGTCGTTGTCCACCCAGTACTTCGCGGCGGCTTGGATGCCCAGGAACGTCCCTTTCAGGTTCACCCCCAGCACCCTGTCCCATTCCTCTTCCGGCATGTCTTGGACCGGGCTCCATGAGAGGATGCCGGCGTTGTTCACCATGATGTCCAGGGTGCCGTAGGTCTCGACGGCCTTGTCGACAAGGCCCTGAACGTCGCTCTTCTTGGTGACGTCGGCGACGACGGTCACGGACTCCCCGCCCAATTCCGCGATGATTTCAGCGGTCTGCTGCAGGCCGTCGGGGTTCACGTCGCCGAGGACGAGCTTGGCGCCCTCCTCGGTGAAGCGCTTGGCGACGCCCCGGCCGATGCCGCTGCCGGCGCCGGTGATGACCGCGATCTTGTTTTCGAGTTTCATCAAAACCCCTTTCTTAGGTGACCCGTACTCTCCGGCGCTAGGCGGCGCCGACCTTGGCGAACTCGGGAATGACCTTCTCACCCCAAATCTCGACGGTGCGGACCAACGAATCGTAGTCGTTGTGCCCCGGCGAAAGGCTGAGCACGATCTGGGTGATACCGGCCTCTTCCGCCTTATGTAAGCTGTCGACGATCCGTTCGGGCGAGCCCGAGAAGACCGCGTCCCTGGCGAGCATGTCGTCGATGCTGGACGCCCGCTCGTGCGGCACGTCGCCTTCCTTCAGGTCGAGGGTGCCGCCGGCGGCCAGGGGGAAGTAGCGGTTGAAGAGCTCGCCGGCGCGCATGCCGGTGGCGACGAACTCCTCGATGACCTTGCGTTCGTCGCCTTTGTCGGTGGCGAGGCCGCCCACGACCCACAGCGCGTTGTAGTTGAGAACGTCGCTGAAGCGCCCTTGGGGGTTGTTCCAGCCCTCCTCGTACAGCTTCACGCGGTCAGCGATGTCCCGCAGCCCGGCATAGGCAAACATGAGGGCGCCGACGCCGCGCTCGCCGGCCTCTTTCGACGTGCCCGGATTGGTGCACGCCATCCACAGGGGCGGGTGCGGCTTCTGCACCGGATGCGGCACGACGACGCGAGGGCCCGGAATCGTGATGTGCTTACCGTCCCAGCCTTCGAATTCTTCCTCGCGCCATATTTTCAGGATGCAGTTCAGAGCCTCGACCCAGACCTCCTTGGCCGCCGCTTGCTCCATGGGCACGCCGTCGAAACCGATCCACTCGTTCGGCCCGCTGCCCTTGCCCGACCCGAACTCGACCCGTCCGTTGGAAATCAGGTCGAGGGTGGCGACGCGCTCGGCGACGCGGATGGGGTGGTTGATCTGCTGCTGCAGGTCCACGATGGCGTGGCCGATGCGGATGTCCTTGGTGCGGGCCGCGATGGCTGCCAACTGCATCTCCGGCGAAGAGGAGTGGCAGTACTCGTAGAGGAAGTGGTGCTCCGACATCCAGCAGTAGCCGAAGCCGGCGGCGTCGGCCCGGACAGCGAGGTCGAGCTCCTGGGCGTAGATGCGCTCCTCTTTCCCTTCCGTCCACGGCTTGGGAACGGGCGCGCTTAAGAAGATCCCGAGGTCCATGTCGGCTCCGTCACGAGAGAATCGGCCCCGTGGGGGCCGCGGATGCGTCCGGTAGTGTGGCAGCGGGCGGGGGCATGGTCAACGCGGCCCGGTCTACCCGATGACGATGGGATTGACCGGGCTGCCCATCCCGCCGGTCACCACCAGCGGCGCACAGGCGAAGAAGCCCTCGTAGACCTTGTCTTGGGCCAACTCTTCGAGGTTAAGCAGTTCCATCATGATCCGCCCGTCGTTGCGCAGCATCTCGACATGCACGCTCATGAACCGGTTCTCGTCGAACGGAATGCCCTCGACGGCGGTGTTGTCGGCACCCACGGCGGCCACGTCGTGCTTCCGCATGAACTCGACCCCATCGAGCCCCAGCCCCGACTGGCCCATGCCGCGAGCCGCGATGGCCTCTTGGTCGTTGAAGAAGGCCCCAACCCAACCGGTCCGGACCAGGACGATGTCGCCGGCTCGGACCTCGACGCCTTGAGCCGCCGCCGTGGCCTCCAGGTCGGCGGAGGTGATGAAGGTGCGGTCCTCGCCCAGCAGGTTCACCCCGTAGTGGCCCGCGACGTCGAGCAGCACCATGCGGCCCACGACGGCCTTGACCTTGTCGATGCCGAGCTTGGTGGCGCCCACGTTCGGCTGGGCCGTTTCGGCGCCGAAGCCGTTGTACATCGAGCCGTCCCACCCCGCGTGGCAGAGCGGGTCCATGTGGGTCTCGTTGTGAGAGGCCATCATGAGGAAGTCCTCGTTCACGAAGAGCTTCTCGGCGAAGGGGCCGAACTGGGCGTACCGGCCCTCGTCGGCGGAATGCACCAGCGAGAGGCGCATGGGCGGATTGCGGTAGTCCAGCGTCGGCATGCCCATCTGCTGGATCGGCAGCCCTAGGTTGTAGACCTTGCCCGACTTGATGGACCCCGCCGCGGCGCGGACCACCTCCGGCGTCAGCAGGTTCAGCGTTCCCCGCTCATCGTCGTCGCCCCAGCGGCCCCAGTTTCCGATGGACTCTTTCGTTTGCGTCATGGTGGGTCCCTCCTATAAGCCGGTACGCTAGCATTATCGCCTAGGGATTCGGCGGGTCAACTCCGCGCGGGTGCCGTGCCACCACGGACTACGTCGGTCCGGCCCGAAAGGATGGGCACGCGGGTGGTCAATAGCTCAGCCGTCCCAACGACCGCTCCTCCATCTCGTCGAGGAAGGCGGAGACCATCTCCCGTCCGAAGCCGGCGCGGACGATCGGGCTGAACCGCCGGCGGGGCCGCAGGTAGGCAAGCTTCGGCCCAGGCTTCATGCCGGCGAGGTTCGCGGCGAGTGCCTTCGCCGTTTCCAGATCGCCCAGGTCATCGATGAGGCCAACCCCTTGCGCCATCTTCGCGGTGAAGAGCTCGCCCGTGGCGACCTCGCGGACCGCGTCCTCACTGAGGTTGCGCCCCCTGGCGACCACCTCAACGAAGCGCTCGAAGACATCCCCCATGAGGGCGTTCATCTTGTCGACTTCGTCATCGGTCGGAGAGCGCCACGGGCCGTACATGTCTTTGTGCGGCCCCGTCTTCTGGACCGAGAGTCCAATCCCGACGCGATCGATGAGGCGGTCCAGGATGGGCCGCGAGAAGATGACCCCGATGGAGCCGACCAAGGCGTTCCGGAGCGCCACGATCTTGTGAGTGCCGCTGGCGATGTAGAACGCCCCCGAGGCCCCCATATCCCGGATATAGGCGACGACGGGCTTCACTTCGGCCACGCGGGCCACGCCTAGGTAGATTTCCTCCGAGGCCGACGCCGCGCCGCCGGGCGAGCTTATTGCAAGCACCAGAGCGCCGATCCGCTTGCTATCGCGCGCCCGCTCGAGCAGCGGCAGATGCACGTCCGGCCGCACGCCCCGGCCGATCATGCCGTTCATCTCGATCACGCCAACCCGCTTCGATCTTCGCAACAGTCCCATGAGCCTCTCCTTGGTGCTTCTTGCACGCTTCATCCCGAAGTCGTGACCTGAGTTCTAGGTTAGCCGTTTGACGGCGCGCTCGGTTGACAGGGTAAGCGGGGCGGGGCTAGGCTCGCAGCCGATAACGACGATGCGCTTCGGCCTGATATCCGACACCCACATCCCCGAGGCGGGCCCCGAGCTCCCCGAGCAGGTCGCCCGCGTCTTCGAGGGCGTCGATCTCATCCTGCACGCGGGCGACATGCACGTCATCGGCGTGCTCGACCGCCTTGAAGAAATCGCGCCGATCATCGCGGTGCGGGGGAACGGCGACGCGCCCGACCCCTGGAACAAGAACCGCCCCGGCGTCCCCGACGACCCTCGCGTGCATGCCTCTACGGTGCTGCGCTTTGAGGGCTTCGCCCTTGGCCTGACGCACGCCTTCCCCACCGTCGACGAGGCTCCTTGGAGCACCCACGAGGCGACCATGGACCGGCTCTTCGGGGAGCCGGTGGACGTCGTGGTCTGCGGCGACACCCACGTCGAGAAGATCTACCAGGACGACGACCTCTTTCTGGTGAACCCGGGCAGCCCGACGCTGCCGCACAATCTGACCGACCGCCTGGGCACGGTGGGCATCCTGGAGTTGACCAGGGGACGGCCCCCCTCGGCACGTATCATCGATCTCCGGGACATCTAACAAGAGGCCGCGATGAAGCTCGAAGGCAAAGTGGCGATTGTGACGGGGGCCGGTCAGGGGATCGGGCGCGAATACGCGAAGGCGCTGTCGCGGGAAGGCGCGAAGGTCGTCGTGGCCGAGATCAACGAAGAGACGGGGCGGGCCGTCGCCGAGGAGATCAGCGGGCTCGGCGGCGACGCCTCCTTCGTTCGCCTCGATCTGGCCAGCGAGGCGTCCTGTCTGGAGGTCGCGGCGGCGGCCCAGGAGCGCTACGGCGGCGTGGACATACTGGTCAATAACGGCGCGATCTACCACAGTATGCGCCCCGACACGTTCATGACCGTCGATTTCGACTACTTTAACCACTTCATGGCGGTGAACATGACGGGGCAAATGCTCATGACACGCGCCGTCCTGCCTTCGATGCGGGAGCGCGGCGGCGGGAGCGTCATCTTCCAATCGTCGGGCGCGGCCTACCGTTCGGCGAGCAGTCCCTACTGCCTCTCCAAGCTCACCGTGGTCGGCCTGACGCGGGGCTTCGCCAGCGAGCTTGGGAAGTTCGGCATCCGCGTCAACTGCATCGCGCCCGGCGTGATCGACACCGAGGCGACGCGGGTCACCGTCGGGGAGCCCGCCATGGACATGATGGTGAAGCAGCTTCCCCTGGGGCGGCGCGGAACGACCGATGACCTGCTCGGCCTCCTCATCTACTTCGCCTCCGACGATAGCAAGTTCGTCTCCGGCCAGGTGATGCTGGTCAACGGCGGCGACGACCACCGGCTCTAACGTGCCCACCGGCTCAAGAACGAAAGAAGGTCGCGGCCCATGACGATGGACAGGAACGTCGATAGCAAGATCACGCCCGAGGCGCTCGATCGGGCACGGAGGCGCATCGGCGACGTGACGCCGATCTCGCACCCGTTCAACAACGAGGCGTCACGCGACACGATCCGGCATTGGGTCGAAGCGCTCGGCGACGACAACCCGCTGTGGACGGACCCCGAGTACGCGAAGGGAACGCCCTACGGCGACATCATCGCGCCGCCGAGCTTCCTGTTCAGCTGCAACCAGGGGCCGGCGTGGCGCGGCGCGACATCGGGCGGATTCCGCGGATTCCCCGGCGTCCACCGGTTTTGGTCGGGCGACTCGTGGGAGTACTTCCAGGTGATCGAGCGGGGCGACTTGATCTCCGGCGAGACGTACATCAAGGAGTTCATCGAGCATCCCAACTCGAGGATCGGGGGCGGGCTCGCCGTCGAGGACGTGGCGATGCAGACCTTCTACAACCAGCGCGGAGACAAGGTCGCGGAGCACGAGCTGCGGTTCTTCAACACGGAGCGGCGCTCGGCGGCGAAGAAGGGAAAGCACCGCGAGTTCACGGAGCACGTCTGGACCGAGGACGAGATTCAAGGCCTGTGGGCAGACATCGACGAGGAGAAGGTCCGCGGCGCGGCACCGCTCTACTGGGACGACGTTGAGGTCGGCGAAGAGATCCCGCAGGTGGTCAAGGGCCCGCTAAGCCAGTGCGAGATCGTGGCCTTCAACACCGGCTGGGGCGGCCCCTTCATCCTCGCCAGCGAGATCGCGCAGCGCTACGCCCGCGCCCACCCCAAGGCCAACGTCCCCGACCGCGACACCAACGCGCCCGACTTCCCCATGCGCGCCCATTGGGATCGCGGCTTCGCCCGCGAGGTCGGTGCGCCCTCGGCCTACGACTACGGCGGCCAGCGCATCGCCTGGATCATCCACGGGCTCACCAACTGGTGCGGCGACGCCGGCATGGTGCGGGGAGTCGACGGCAAGCTTACCGGCTTCAACGTCCAGGGCGACGCCACCTGGTGCAAGGCGCGCGTCACCGACAAGCAGATCGTGGATGGCGAGCCACTCGTCTTCCTCGACACCTGGGGCGAGAACCAGGACGGACGCGTCACCGTCACCGCCGCCGCCAAGGTGCGCCTGCCCAAGCGCGGCTAGGCGAACCGGGGAGCGACCTTCTCCTGGAACAGCGCCAACTGCTCCAGGTAGTGTTCGACGCTTTCCGACCGGAACATGGCGTTGTAGACCGTCGCCCCCGCCGCCTGGAGCCGACCGAGGTTGTCGACCATGACGTCGATCTGGCCCGGCTGCGTTATGTCCAGCGCCGGCTCGAACGTCAGCGCGATTTCGAACGGCTCGGTGCGCGAGGTCCACTCCGGCCAGGACTTCGCCCGCCCGATTAGTTCGGCGGCCTGTTCGGTGGTGAGGCCGAACGGGTCCCAACCCTGCCCCGACGTCAGCGCGCGGCGCAGCGACAGCGCGGTGCGGCCGCCCAACCAGATCGGGACGCGCTCCTGCACCGCGTGGGGGTCGATGATGAAGTCGTCGAAGGTGTAGAACTCACCCTCGTACTTGGGCTGGTGTTGGCCCAGCGCCGCCCGCAGCGCCTTCAGCGCGTCGGTGTAGACGGCGCCCCGGTTGTCGAACTCGGCGCCGAGCAGGTCGAACTCCTCCCGCAGCGAGCCGACGCCGACACCTAGGACCAGCCGCCCGTTGGAGAGCTTGTCGAGGGTGCCGTAGCGCTTGGCCACCGCCAGCGGATGGTGATAGCCCAAGACGATGACCGTGGTGAAGAGCTTGATTTGGTTGGTGACCGCGGCGAAATAGGAGAGCGTTGCCAGCGGATCGTAGTAGCGGCCGCCGCGAATCTTGGCGACCTCGGTAGGGATGCCCACGTGCTCGGGGCACGTCAGCCAGTAGTAGCCAAGGTCGTCCGCCGCCACGGCGATACGCTTGAGCTCGTCGGGGCCGGCGTCGCGCTCCCACGTCACCTGACGGCGGGGATGCATCGACGTCACCGGTGTGGCGACGCCGAACTTCATGGGCTGGTCGGCCATAGCGCGCCTTCCTTCCTTGAATCGTGAGCTTCCGTAGACGGCGTGATGCTACTACGGGGGATGGGAGGGGGCAAACGAGGACGCCGCCGCGCGATCCGCGTTACGCCAGACCGGGACGCGGCGACCATCCCGCCTCGGCGAGGCCGCGAGTGATCTCGGTCAGGATGCCGGGGCCCCGATAGACGAGGCCGGTATAGACCTGCACCGCGTCGGCGCCCGCATTCAGCAGTCGCAGCGCGTCGTCGGCATCGAAGACGCCGCCCGCGCCGACGATGAGGAAGTCCGGCGGGACAACGGCGCGCAGCCGTTCCACGGCGGCGAGGGCGCGCCCGAAGATAGGGCGTCCCGAAAGCCCGCCTTCGAGCTCGCGGGTCTCCTCGGAACGCAGCGCGGGGTCGAGGGAAGTATTGACGGCGATAGCGCCGTCGACGGCGCGGCGGCGGCAGACGGCGGCGGCCTCTTCGATCTCAGACGCGCTCAGGTCCGCCGACAGCTTCACTAGCAACGGCTTCGGCGGTCCGCCCGCCGGACCGCGGCGCGCCTCGTCCAGCGCGGCGAGCAGCCCGTCCAGCGCCTCCGGCGACTGGAGCGACGTCAGCCCCGGCGTATTCGGCGAGCTAACGTTGACGACGAAGTAGTCGCCGACATCGTGGAGCGCCCGCAGGCAAGCGGCATAGTCATCCGCGGCGGCGTCGAGGGGCGTGGACGCGTTTTTGCCGATATTGACACCGACGGGAACGCGCGTGGGCCGGTGGCGGGAGAGGTTCTCCACGACGCGGGCGGCTCCCAGGCTGGGGAAGCCGAGGCGGTTCACCAGCGCGTCGCGGGAGCGGAGGCGGAAGATGCGCCGACCCGGATTCCCCGGCTGCGGCAGCGGCGTCACCGTCCCCACTTCGACGAAGCCCGCGCCCAGCGCCTCGGCCATGCGCGCGGCACGTCCGTCCTTGTCCCAGCCCGCCGCGATACCGGCGGGGCCGGCGAACCGGATACCGCGCCACTCGAATCCGAGGCGGGTGCCGCCCCCGCCGGCCACACGCTCCACGACCGACGCGCCGAACGGGACGCGCTGGGCCGACGCCAGCAGGGAAAGCGTGAGGCCGTGGGCCCGCTCCGGTTCGAGGCGGGCGAGGAGGGGCCAGAGGAGGTGACGGTAGAGGGTCATGCCGCGGCGGGCCACGCGGCGGGGAATCGGCGCGTCCGCGCGGCACGCGGCCCCATTATATGACCGCGTCCGACCTGCCGCGCTTTGACTGGCTACCCGGCGAGCGCCTGCGGGACCACGTCGCGCCGGAGGATACGGTGGACCGTCCGGGTGCTCACCCCGAAGCGGTTGGCAAGCTGCGGCACGCCGAGCGCCTCGGCGAGGCGGGCCTCGATGACCGCCACGTCGCGCCGACGACGATCTTCGCGCTGAATCCAGCCCGGATCATCGTAGCGGCACTGGGGCAAGGGACAGGACAGACATGAGGGGTACAGATCGCAGCCGTTGTCGTCGTAGCTCGTGAATTCGGGGAGACGGTCCAGGACGGGCTCGTTCTTTCGCATTGCCGGTAACCTCCGCTGTTTCCAATCCATCCGTTCTGGCGTGTATTCTTGCGTTTCGTTCAGCTAGGTTTCTTCAGTGCTATGCGGCACGACGTGTTGGAATCGCGACGCGCTCGGCGGCTTGCAGGAGGAGGCCAAGGCCCACGACGTAAGCGTCGTCGCGCGGGCCGTTGTCGAGGACGAGCCCACCCTCACTGAGCCGCGCCCGGGCTCCGACGACCTGGGCCTCGAAGTCGCGCCACTCCCGCGAGCCATCCGGCTGGTAGACGTGGATGCGGCCGTTGGCCGCGGCGTTCCTCAGCATCTCCGCAAGCCCACCGTGCGCCGCCGGCCCTTTTCCCTCAAGGGAAAGCGTTGGGTCGCATCCCCACGTCCGTTCGACGGACGCGATCAGGCCCGCGAGCGCAAGCTGCCCGTCAACGCCGACCCGCTCATGGTCCACCACGAGCAGCTCGCCGCCGTCGCCGGGGAGCTCGCCGATGGTGACCGTGGCCGTCGCCGCGCCGCCAAGACCGCCGGCGTGGCTCACCACAATGGAGGCCGCATAGCGTTTACCCGGGAACGGGACGGACCGCCGCTCGTGGACGCCGCGCATGTTCGAGCGCTGGGCCAGGGAGAAGAGGCGTCCGGCGCGTCCGCCTTCTTGCGAGAGAGGTCGCTGGCCGCAACGCTCGTCCTCGCGCCGCACCGGGAGGGTCAGTGCTTCGGGGCGGAAGAGCACCGGCTGAAGGCTGCCGTTCTCCTGCTTTCGTTGCCGTGTCGTGACCGCCATGCCGTGCCTCCACACCGTGCGCGTTCCTGAATCGGAACGTGCGTTCTAAGACCGTGTGGCAAAGGTAGCACAGTAGTTCTAATCGTGTCAAGCGTTTTTGGAACGCTTGTTCCAACTCGGCCTGCCAACGGGTTGGAGAGACACCTTGCGTATCCGGGGGTGACTGGCGTGAGGGCGGCGAACTTCGATAACCCGTAGTGGTTGCGAGGGGGCCCATCATCTCAATCTTCTCCCGTTGGGAGAAGAGGCAAGACCTCCCGGCCCCACCTGTGTTTCAGCCCGCGGGCGGGTTGCGCAAAGGCCTCCCGAGGAGGAGAGGCCGGAGGGGAGGGGCGGCGTCAGCCGATTTCGTAGACGCCGTCGGGGAGCGCCTCGTGCTCTAGGCGTTCCTCGATGGCGGCGAGCAGCTTGCCGACGCCCCAGCCGTTGAGGGCGGAGGCGAGCACGACGCCTTCCTCCGGCGGGCCCGCGCCGTCGAAGAGATCGGAGGCCGCCTCGTAGAGCTCCGCCTCGCTGCGCGCTTCGGGAAGCGCCCGGTCGGCTTTGTTCAAGACGAGGACGGCGGGCTTGTCGGCGAGGCCCATCTCCTCAAGGGTGCGCGTCACCACGTCGACCTGACCGGCGGCGTTGGGGTGGGTCATATCGACGACGTGGACGAGTGCATCCGCCTCGGCGATCTCTTCGAGGGTGGCGCGGAACGCGGCGACGAGGGTCGTGGGCAGCTTGTTGATGAAGCCGACGGTGTCGGTGACGAGGAAGGGCCGACCCGAAGGGAGCCGAGCGCGGCGCGTCACCGGGTCGAGGGTGGCGAAGAGCTGATCGCGAACCCGCACGTCGGCGCGGCCGATGTGGTTGAACAAGGTGCTCTTTCCCGCGTTGGTGTAGCCAACCATCGAGACGATGGGGACGCCCTGCTTCTTGCGGCGCTCGCGGTAGAGGGTGCGCCGGTTGCGCACCGATTCGATCTCGCGCTTCAGCTTGGCGATGCGTCCCCGGACCAAGCGGCGGTCAGTCTCGATCTGCGTCTCACCGGGGCCGCGGGTGCCGATGCCGCCGCCGAGCCGTTCGAGGTGCGACCACTGGCCCGCGAGCCGGGGGAGCAGGTATTCGTGCTGGGCAAGCTCGACCTGGAGGCGGCCTTCGCGGGTTTGGGCGCGCTTGGCGAAGATGTCAATGATGAGGGCAGTGCGGTCGATGACCTTCACGTGGGTCGCATCCTCGACGACGCGTTGCTGCGCCGGCGTGAGCTCGTCGTCGAGGATGACGACCTCGGCGCGGCGGTCGCGGGCCGCTTGCGCGATCTCTTCCAGCTTGCCGCGTCCGAGATAGGTGTTGGTGCGCTTTGGGAGGCGCTGGCCGAAGACGCCGACGACCTCCGCGCCAGCGGACCTGGCGAGCTCGGCGAGCTCGTCGAGAGAGTCGTCGAGCGTCAGCACGGAGCGCTCGGACCGTACCGAGACTCCGGCAAGGACGGCCCGTTCAGCCGGCCGGCGCGTTGGCGTGGGACGTTTGGCTATGCCCGCGCTCCTTCTCCGGCGCGGCGGCTCAGGACGCCAGCTCCGCGATGCGCCGGGCCCCCTCATCGAGCTGATCGTCGGCGAGGGTGAGGGAGAGGCGCACGTAGCCCTCGCCGTACTTGCCGTAGCCGCTCCCCGGCGTCACAACGACGGCGGCCTCCTCGATGAGCTTGGCGGCGTAGCTCGCGGAAGTGTAGCCCTCGGGGATGCGCGCCCAGACGTAGAGGCTGGCCTGCGGCGGAACGACGGACATTCCGATCTTGGTAAGCGCATCAACGAGCTTGTCGCGCCGCCGTTGGTAGACGGCGACGTTCTCGGCGACGCAGTCCTGCGAACCTCGAAGGGCCTCGATCGCCATCAGTTGGACGGCTTGGGGGATCCCAGAGTCGAGGTTCGACTTCACCCGCATCAGCGCGTTGATGAGCCCCGCGTTCCCCACGGCCATGCCCACCCGCCAGCCGGTCATGTTGTAGCTCTTGGAAAGGGAGTGGAACTCGATGCCCACGTCCATGGCGCCCTTCGCCTCCAGCAAGCTCACCGGACGGTAGCCATCGTAGGCGATCTCGCTGTAGGGGGCGTCGTGGCAGACGGCGATGTCGTACTTCTTAGCGAAGGCGACGAGGTCGTTGTAGAAGTCGATACCGGCCACGGCGCCGGTGGGGTTGTTGGGATAGTTGACCCAGATGACCTTGGCCTTGCGGGCGACGTCTTCGGGAATCGCGCCGAGGTCGGGCAGCCAGCCGTTCTCTTCCTCCAGCGGCAGCCAGTGCGTCTCGCCGCCGGCGAACATGGTCCCGATCGAGTAGACGGGGTAGGCGGGGTCGGGCACGAGGGCGACGTCGCCGGGGTCGATCAGGCAGAGCGCCATGTGGCCGATGCCCTCTTTGGCGCCGATCAGCGGCAGCACTTCAGTATCGCGGTCAAGGGTGACGCCGAAGCGCGACCCGTACCAGTCGGCGACGGCCTGACGCAGCTCGGGCAGACCCTCGGACTCGGGGTAGCGGTGGTTGGCGGGATCGTCCGACGCGGCGTGCAGGACGTCGAGGATGCGCTCGGGGGTGGGCAGGTCGGGGTCGCCGATGGCGAAGGTGATGACGTCGATGCCCTGGGCGCGCTTCTCGTTGATCTTCTTGCTGATCTCGACGAAAAGGTAGGGCGGAAGCTGTTCGATGCGGTTGGCGAGCTTCATTGATACTCCAGGGGGTGATGTTCGCGCACGCGGTTTAGGTGGGCCGCCGCGCCCCATGATAGCCCAACGGATTCGACGGGTGAAGGGATTGAGCGACGACGGCTGGCGGCGGAGGGGGCGGCGCCGCTACACTCCGGTTATGGACGTTCTCGACCGGGTGCGGGCGCACATGGCCAGCCTTCCCGACGGTGTGCGGGCGCATATCGAACAAGTGCGCCGACACGCCGTGGCGCTGGCGCGGTCGCACGGCCTCGACGCCGACCGCGCCGAGCTCGCCGCTTCGGCCCACGACGTCTGCCGCGTCGTCAAGGCCGGCGACCTGCTCGACATGGCGCGGCGTTTCGGGATTCCCGTCACGCCCATCGACGACGCCTTCCCCGTCTTCCTGCACGGGCCCGTGGGCGCGGAAGTCTTGAAGCGTGACTTCGGCCTCGACGACGAGGAGGTCCTCAACGCTATCCGGTATCACACGATGGGCCGCGCCGGCATGACTCCGCTGGAGCAGGCGGTCTTCATCGCCGACAAGCTCGACGCGTCGAAGATCGGGCGCTACCCCTTCCTGCCCGAGGTCGAGGCGGCGGCGCACCGGGACCTCGACGAGGGGATGCGGCTCTTCATCGACCGTCAGGCCGCCGCCTTCCTCGAACACGGCGACCTCGTGCATCCGGGGATGATCGACGCCCGCAACGACGCCCTGCTGGCGTTGAAGGCGCGGGCCAACGCGCGCTAGCCGCCCCCGCCACCGGCGCCGAACAGGATGCCGAGCACGATGAAGCGGAGCACGAAGCCGGGGAGCACGGCGATCGTGGCACGGAAGGCGGGGATGCCCAGCGTTCCCTGCACCGCCATGATCATGGTCACCACCATCCACAGCGTGACGAGAAAGCCGATGAAGGCTCCAGCTACGGGGATGCTGATGAAGAGGAAGAGCATCCCCGGCGCGGCGGAGAGTCCGATCGCGCCGATGAGCGGGCGGGCCATCTCCGTCCGGTCGACCTCCGGCGCCGCCATGATGCCGAGCACGTAGCCGCTGACCGCTTGGAGGAGCCATACGCCGGGCATCGCCACGAGGGCCGAGAGCGTCGCGGCGAGGTTACCCCCACTGCCGGCCTGCTCGATGAAGGCGCCGACGAGCAGGGCCAGCGTCGCCAAGGCGACGACGGTGAACCCCTGCGCCATGGCGACCGGGTCGCCGCGAAGGTCCTCGTAGACCTCGCGGTCGAGCATGGCGGCGCGGTACATCCGCGCCAGGAGCATGGGCGACTTGACGCCGCCGCCCCGCTCCGCGATGGAGGACAGGTCGTGGCCGCAGTTGCGGCAGGAGGTGGCGCGGTCGTCGTTTTCGGTGTTGCAGCTTGGGCAGAACATCAGGGAGTCCCAGGGTGGGATTCTAGCGGCGCGGCGCGTCCCGCGGCAAACGGCGCGAGATAGCCGCGCCCGCCTGCGAATCCGGGGCGGCGGCGATGGCGTACCCTTGCTCAGAACCGTGGGCGGGCTTTCCGTTGTACGGAATGGTATAATCCACGGCGCTTTGTGCTCCATGAGCGGGGCACCGGGCAGTGCGCCCACACCTATAGGGATCGAAACGCTCTTGATCGAAGTTGAACACGTCAGCAAGTTCTTCGGTGACTTTATCGCCATCGAAGACGTGTCGTTCGTAGCCGAACGCGGCGAGATCCTCGGCTTCCTGGGGCCCAACGGCGCCGGGAAGACGACGACGATGCGGATCATCACCGGCTTCACCCCGCCGAGTGAGGGAACCGTCCGTGTCGCCGGGCACGACGTGCTGCAAGACTCGCTCGAAGCCCGGCGCAACATCGGCTACCTCCCCGAGACGGTGCCGCTCTACACCGACATGACGGTGCGGGACTACCTCGACTTCATGGGGAGCCTGCGCCAAATGACGCCGGCGGAGCGCAAGAGCCGCTCCGACTACGTGATCGAGCGCCTCGCCATCGGAGATTACGTCAACACCTTCATCGGGCGGTTGTCCAAGGGCTTCCGGCAGCGCGTCGGGCTGGCCCAGGCCATGCTCCACGAGCCCACGGTGCTCGTCCTCGACGAGCCCACCATCGGCATCGACCCAGTGCAGGTCGTTGAGACCCGCGAACTCATCCGCGGCCTGGGGCAGGACCACACCATCGTGCTCAGCACGCACATCCTCCCCGAGGTGAGCACGATGTGTGAGCGCGTGGTGGTGATCAACGAAGGCCGCATCGTTGCGGTGGACAAGCCCGAAAACCTGTCGGTTCATCTCCGCGGATCGGAGCAGGTCCGCGTCGAAGTCCGCGGGCCGTCCCGCGACGTGGCCGCCCGCTTCCGCGACCTCAACGGGGTGCGCCGGGTCGAGCGCACCGAGGTCGGCAGCGGCGTCTTCAGCTACGTCCTCGAATGCGAGCCGGGCTCCGATCTCAAGGAAGCCCTGGCCAAGCTCGTCGTGGACCAAGGCTGGGGACTGCTCGGCCTCGAATCCGCCAGCATGAGCCTTGAAGACATCTTCCTGGAGCTCACCACCCGCGAGGGAGCCCCCGCCGCATCCGGCGAGAAAAAGACGGCCTCATGAACGCCCTCCTCATCGCCAAGAAGGAGCTGCGCACCTACTTCGCGTCGCCCATCGCGTACGTGATCATGGCCGCGTTCCTCTTCTTCACCGGCCTGCTCTTTATCGACAGCCTCAGCGGGCCCTTCCGCGAGGCTTCCCTCCGCGAGTTCTTCTCCGGGCAAGCCTCCGGCGGCATCACCACCGGCACGGTCACCGGGGCCTTCGTCCTGCTGCTGCTGGGCCCGGTGATCACCATGCGGCTGCTCGCGGAGGAATCGAAGCTGGGTACGCTCGAACTGCTGCTCACCTCGCCGGTGCGCGACTTCGAGGTCGTGGCCGGCAAGTTCATCGCCGCGCTCGGCATCGTGGCCATTCTGCTCCTTCTCACCATCTACTACCCGATCATGCTCTACGTGTTCGGCGATCCGGAGTTCGGCCCTCTCTTCTCCGGGTACTTCGGACTCGTCCTGCTCGGCGCCTTCTTCGTCTCCGTGGGCCTCTTCGCCTCGTCGCTCAGCAGCAACCAGATCGTCAGCGCCGTCGTCGGCCTCGTGATCCTGCTCATGTTCTGGTTCATCAACGAGGGCGCCGACTTCTTCCGGGGGCAGCCGGAGACGATCCTCCAGTTCGTCTCGCCGCGCTCCCACTTCGACGACTTCGCGCGCGGGCTCATCTATCTCGACTCGGTCATTTACTTCCTTGGCCTCACCGCCATGTTCATCTTCCTCACGGTGCGAAGCCTCGAGACCAGGAGATGGCGGTAGATGGCGAAGAAGCGCTTTAGCGCCCTCTCCGACGCCCTCACCGAGTACGTTGGCAACACTGCCGCCGCCGCATTGGTGGGGGCGGCGATGGCGCTGATCACCGCCGGGGTGCTGGCCCTCGTGGCCCGCGACCTGCGGGGCGCCGCCCTCGGTCTCCTGATCGTCGGCCTTGTGCTGCTGCTCACCGCCTTCGTCTCCGGTTACTCCTCGATCCGCGCCGCCATCATGACGCGGCGCGGCTTCTACGGACTGAACGCCACGGCGATGACGCTGCTCTTCCTCGCCATCGCCGCGGTAATCATTTGGGTGGGCGCGCAGAGCGCCGCCAAGTGGGACGTGACCGCCACTCGCCAGTTCAGCATCGCGCCGCAGACCGAGTCGATCCTCAAGGACCTACAGCAGGAAGTGCGCGCCCTCGCCTTCTTCGTGCCGGGCGACACCAACCAGGCCGTCGTGCGCTCCACCTCCCTCGACCTCCTGGAAGAGTACGGACGCCAGTCCGGGCTGTTCTCCTTCGAGGTGGTGGACCCCGACCTGAACCCGGAGAGGGCGCGGAACTTCGGCATCAACCCCAACAGCCAGCCGGGGACGGTCGTGTTCTCTTCGCAAGGCGCGCTCCAGCCCGTCAACACGCTGATCTTCCAGCAGGAGGGCGGCTTCCTGCCCAACCTGACGCTGGAGAAGGACTTCAGCCAGGCCGTCCTCGCGGTGACGCGGACGCAGCAGAAGGTGGTCTACTTCACCATCCGCCACGGCGAGCGCAACATCAGCAGCGCCGACGACGCCGGCTACGGTCTCGCCCGCCTCGGTATTGAGGCCGACAACTACACCATCCGCCCGCTCGACATCGTCACCGCGGGCGCGGTCCCCGAAGACGCGGCGGCGGTCGTGGTCGCCGGCCCGCAGCGCGAACTGCTCGAAGAGGAAGCCGGGCCGCTAGGCGACTACTTACGGGGCGGGGGCAACGCTTTGTTCCTGCTCGACCCCAACCCGCCGGAGAGCTTCACGACAATCTTGGAAGAATGGGGCGTGCGGCTCGGCGTAGGCACGATCATCGATCTCGCCAGCTCCGTCTCGAACAATACGCGCGCGCCCTTCGTGGGCGAGGGCGGCTACAGCCTCCACGCGGCACTCAACGGACCTGGCGACGAGTTGTTCAACGCCGTTCGATACAGCCCGATCACGCAGCCCATCGACGACTTCAGCTTCTACGACCACGCCGCGGCCATCATTCCGCTCGCGGAGCAGGCCGACGACCTCGAATTACCCAATATCTTCTACGCGGGGAACACGACGACGATCGCCCCCTTCCTCACTTCCTCGCCCGTGTTCAGCTGGCTGGAACGCGACGCCGATGCCGAGACCCGCGACGACGACGAACTCACCGGCCCGCTCGCCATCGGCGTCACTATCGACGCCGCCGGCCCTTACGGCGTGGAACCCACGCCCGGCGCGCCCCGGACCAAGATCGTCGTCATCGGCGATTCCGACTTCGCCAGCAACCGCTTCTTCAGTTCGTTCAGCAACGGCGACGTTCTGTTGAACTCGGTGAACTGGCTCACCGGCGACGTCGACCTGATCTCGGTCCGCCCGAAGCTGCGGGACGCCCGCCTGCTCATCGTGAAGCAGGAAGAATGGAACTTCATCCGCTGGTCGAGCTTGCTCATCCTGCCCATCGCCGTCGGGCTCGCCGGCGCCTTCGTCTGGTGGAAGCAGCGCTAGGGCCCACAAAACCGTCCCGAGCCGCCGCGCGTAGCGAGTTAAGACCAACCGGCGCCATGACCGAACGGCCTATCTGATGAACTACCGTCTCACCATCGGACTCGTCGTCGCGCTCGCCATCGTGACGGCCATCTCCGCGATCGTCGTCCTCAACGACGACCCCGGCACGCCCGACCGCGTCCGCGTGCAGCGCGAGTTCCTCTGGACCATCGACGACGACGAGATCCGGACCGTGTCGATCCGCACCGGCACCTCTGAGCAGATGTGGATCAAGGACGACAACCGCCGCTGGCACTTCGATACCACCGACGGCGACCCCGTCGATCCTGCCCGGTGGGGCGGCGTCACGCTGCTACTCAGCGGCCCGCAGCACCGCCGCGAGCTTGCCGGCGCCGCCGCCCATCTCGACCGCTACGGCCTCGTCTCCCCGGACACGGTCATCCGAGTCGGCGTCGAGGAAGGGGCCATCGCCCTTGAGGTACGCCTCGGCGACAGGACGCCCGACGGCATCAGCCACTACGCGCAGAAGGACGACGACCCCGGCGTCTTCCTGATCGACGCCACGTGGGGCGAGGCGCTGACGAAACTCGTGCGCGAACTGCCCCATCAGACCCTCTGGAGCACCGACATCGTGGTGAATGCTCTGAAGGTCGAGCACCAGGGCGGCGCGCAGACCTGGCTGGTGGACGGGGAAGGCACGTGGCGCTTCGACTCCGCCGAGGGCGACCCCGTCGACGAGGAGCGCTGGGAGAGCGTGCTCGAGCTTCTGCGCAGCCCGCGCTTCCGCTTCGAGACCGAGGACCCCCCCGACAGTCTCGAACCCTACGGGCTTGACGCACCGGCAACGGTGGTGGACCTCACCTTCAGCGGCAGTGAACCGGTCCAGGTGCGGCTGGGCGGGCTGACGCCCGACGGCATGCGCCAATACGCACAGATCAACGACGCCGAATCTGTCATTATGATCGAGACGGAATGGGGCGCCGCGTTCGCCAACCTCGTCCTCGACCCGCCGCCCGTCGCGCCCCCCGCCGAAGAGGAAGACGGCGACGAAGGCGAAGGTGACGACGAGGACACGGACGCCGACGAGGATGCGGAGACGGACGACAACGGCGACGAGGACGCAGACGGCGACGACTCCGCGTAGGGGAGCCCCTTGTGGGCGCCCTCCCCTTCCGTCCTCCCTCTTTGGAGGATCGCCCTAGGGCTCTCCCCCTCTAGAGACCCTTGCGCAACTAGGGTGACTGACCGCGAGGGTGGCGGACTTCGATAACCCGTGGTGGTTGCGAGGCGGCCCCTCATCTCAATCTTCTCCCGTGGGGAGAAGAGGCAAGACCTCCCGGGCCCACCCATTCTTGTCCGCGGGCGGTTTCCGCAAAGGTCTCCTGTGGGGGGAGACGGAGCAAGGAAGCGTCTAGCCGTTCCGTAACGAACGGACTATCGCCGCGGCTTGGTCGTAGTCGTCGCGGTGCACGCGGACCGAGGTGAAGCGCTGCCTCGGCATCCGGAGAAGGTCGGGGCCGCCAAGGGCCTTGAGCTTCACCCGGACGCCGCGCTTCACCAGTTCCTCGCGCATGACGAGGGCCTGCTCGCGGTCGCCCGATCCCCAGAAGCCGTGGATCTCGCGCCACTCCCGCGCGTCCTGATAGGCGCGGAAGTACCACACGCCGCCCGCCGCGAGCAGCGCCGCGGCGGCGGCTAGGAGGAACACGTTCATGCGCCCATGATAGCGGAAGCGCGGCGGGGGGATTGAGGAAGCCAGAGGAGAGGGCGAGTCGCGACTCGCCCCTACGGGAGGGGTAGACCACAGCGCCAGTGGACTTCGGTGGCCCTTGGCGGTTGTCGGGCGGCCCCTCACCTAGATCCTCTCCCGTGGGAGACCTTTGCGTAACCTGTCCGTCTCCGTCTTTCCCGCGAACGCGGGAATCCATCCCTCCCGTAGGGGCGCCCCTTGTGGGCGCCCTCCGGCCTCTCCCCCTCTGGGGGAGATTGAGAGAGGGCGCGCGCCGTCAGGCGCGCGAGCGCCCGAAGGGCGCTGCTCTCCAGTTACGCAAAGATCTCCCCACGGGAGAAGACTGAGAGGAGGGGCCCCCTGATTACCGCCACAGGTCACACGAGCCCGCCGTCGTCGTCGTCGGTATCCCGATTATGCAAGGGTCTCCTCTGGGAGACGGCACGCGCCACAACCCGCTTGACATGCCCTCCACGCGGGGCTATCATCATGTCAGAACGTACGTTCTTCGGCCGGGATACGGAACCGTCGCCTGCGGACGCGTAGGAGATGAGCTCATTGTCCCGGCGGGCGCTGGGAGCGGCCCAATGCCCTGCGGACGCGCAGGAGACAGGGCCGATGCCGTGGCGGGCGCTGGGAGCGGCCCAATGCCCTGCGGACGCGCAGGAGACAGGGCCGATGCCGTGGCGGGCGCTGGGAGCGGCCCAATGCCCTGCGGACGCGCAGGAGACAGGGCCGATGCCGTGGCGGGCGCTGGAGTTGGCCCAATGCCCTGCGGACGCGCAGGAGACAGGGCCGATGCCATGGCCGGGCGCTGGAGTTGGCCCAATGCCCTGCGGACGCGCAGGAGACAGGGCCGATGCCATGGCGGGCGCTGGAGTTGGCCCAATGCCCTGCGGACGCGCGGGAGACAGGGCATTTGCCACGGCGGGTTGCGCAAAGGTCTCCGTGGGGAGAGGAGGCCGGAGGGGACGGGCGCCCACAAGGGGCGCCCCTACGGGAGGGGACGGAGGGGAGAGCCCGCTAGAACGAGGATTCGAGGGCGCCGGCGGCGAAGAGGTCGGCGACGTCGTCCTCGGTGAGGCCGAGGATCTCCCGCAGCACCTGCACGTTATGTTGCCCTACCGTGGGCGCCGCCCAGCGGGGGCGGTTGGACTCGCCGGACACCTTGAACTGCGGCCCGTTGTACGGCATCGGACCGCACTCGTTGTGGTCGAGCCAGTGGAAGAAACCCCAGTGCTCCAGCTGCGGGTCGCTCCATAGCTCTTCCGCGCTCTGGACGACGCCCGCTGCGACACCGGCATCTTGCAGCGCCTCCATCAGCGCGTAGGCGTCGCGCTCCTTCGTCGCCTCGCCGATTAGCGCGTCGAGCTCGTCGGCGAGGCGGAGCCGCCCGGCGCGGTCGGCGAACCGCGCCTCCCCCGCCCAAGAGGGGCTGCCGAGCACCCGGCCGAGCGCGGCCCACTCGTCGTCGCTGGTCACGGCGATGGCGATGAACGAGCCGCCGGGAGCCGTCGGGCGCGGCGCGCAGGGATAAGCGCCGTGGGGCGCGGCGAAGCTGTCGCGGTTACCGCTGCGCGCCTGCACGACGCCGTTGACGGTGTAGTCGAGCAGCGCGGGGGCCAGGTAGTGCGCGGCGCACTCGGCCTGAGCGAGATCGACATGCTGGCCCTGGCCGGTGCGGTCGCGGTGGTCCAAGGCCGCGATCACCGCCGCGACGGCGTTGGGCGGGTTGATGAAGTCAGTGTAGGCGCCGTAAACCTCCGCCGGCATGCGGTCGGGCCACCCCGCCATGTTGTGAAACCCCGACATCGCCGCCGCCGTCCCGCCGTAACCGCCATAGGTGCGGTGCGGCCCCGTCTGACCGAGCAGCGTCGTGCTGAAGTAGACGATGTCCGGGTGCAGTGCGCGCATCGAGGCGTAGTCGAGGCCCCAACGGGCCATCGTCCCCGGCGTGAAGCTCTCCGCCATCACGTCGGGCCGCCACACGCGGACGATGCGGCGAATGAGCGCGCGCGCCTCCTCGGTTTTCAGATTGAGCCCCAGACCGTACTTGCCAGTGTTGAAGTTGGCCGAAAACTGGCCGCGGTTGAGACCGGGCTTCCCGTCCTTGAACGGCCCCACCGAGCGCGACGGATCGGCGCGGCTTTCCGACTCGACGCGGATCACCGTCGCGCCGTGGTCGGCGAGGAACTTCATCGTCATCGGCCCGACGCCTACCCAGCTCATGTCGAGGACGCGCAGCCCCTCGAACGGCTGGCCGGAGAGCGGCGATTCAGGCAGCGGTGCGGGCTTGCGGGCCTCACCCAGCAGTTCGGCGGTGTGCTCACCGACGCGCGGCGCGGCGCGCCGGTACGACAGCGGCGTCTCGCTGAGCTTGATGTACGGACCGGGGTGCGTCACCGTCCGCCCCTCCGGGTAGGGAACGTCGACCCAGAAGCCGCGAGCGGCGAGGTGCGCGTTCTCCCGCAGGTCGCGCGGGGTCTGGCACGGCGCGATGAGCAGCTTCTCGGCGACAGCCCGCTCCAGTATCTCGACCTTCGTCTTGCCCGCGAAGAAGCGCTGGAGCGCCTCCTGCATGGCATAGAACTCCTGGACCTCCGCCGAGTCCTCCGCCAGGCCTTCCAGGCGGTTCATGTCCTGCGTCGGCCAGTCGGTGCGCTTCATGAACTCCGGCGCCGCCCCCTCCTCGTCCATCCACCGCGTCAGCTTGGTCATCGAGTCCCCGCTGACCCAGCCCCCATAGGCGTAGGGTCGGAGGAAGCCGTCCTTGCAGGAGAAAACAACGCGGTTGAGGGCGTTGCCCACGCGGCGGACGGCGCCCCCGCGCTCCAGGCTCCCGCCGGCGAGCTTGGGGTAGGGCGCGACGTTGTGCATTGTCCAGATGACGGAAGCCTGCATGTTGACGTCGACGTGACGCCCCGCGCCGGAGCGGTTGCGGGCCCGCAGCGCGATCATCGTTCCCGCCGCCGCCTGGGCGCCGGCGTGCAACTCGGCCTGGGGCACCGCGACGCGCACCGGCGTGCGGTCCTCGTCGCCGCAGAGGTACTGCATCCCGCCCATGGCCCAGCCGGCGATGTCGGCGACGCGGTGGTGCGCCCGGGGTCCAGTCTGCCCGTAGGGCGTAATCGAGGTGTAGACGAGGCCGGGGTTGACCGCGGCGAGGTCATCGAAGCCCAGCCCCCGCTCTTTCAGATAGCCCGGTGCGAACGACTCGACCAGCACGTCGGCGCCGCGCGCGAGGTCGCGGAGCGCCTCGGCCCCGTCGGCGCGGTCGACGTCAAGGACGATGCTGCGCTTGTTGAGGCAGTAGGCGGCCCAGAAGAGGCTGCCTTCGGGGTCCTCGACGCCGACGACAAACGGCCCGCGCCGGCGCGTCAGGCTACCGCCCGGCGGCTCGACCTTGATCACGTCGGCGCCCAGGTCGGCGAGCACCTTGCAGCACCAGTTGAAGCCGCCTTCCGTCAGGTCGAGGACGCGGTAGGGCGCAAGAGGCGATGAGTTGGGGGGCTCGGCGGCGTTGGTCATGGCGTAGACAGTATCGACGGCGGGTCAACGCCGCGCCGTTGACCCCTCCCACTCCCCCCACTACACTCCCTACCGCCGGAGGGTGCCGCACGCCGCCCTCCCCAGACTCTAAGGAGGCGCCATGCAGCTCATTCCCTCGTTCGATTGGAGCGACAACGCGAAGAAGGTCCGCGAGTTCGTCTATGCCTACTGGGGAGAACACGCGCACCCCCCCAGCACGCTCGACATCCACCAAGGCGTGGGCCTCGGACGCCGCGAGATACACAACGCGCTCTACGAGCTGCAGCTCGGCGGCATGTGCACCCTCGACCTCGACAGTCCCCATCTCTCTCTGCTGCGCTTCCTCCCCTACGCTGCCTATCCAACGGTCGTCAAGGGCTTCATCGGCGACAAGTTCCTCGGCTACGTGGGCTGCGCCATGGAGTCGGTGGCCTTCTCCAAGATGCCCGCCTACCAGAACCAGGAAGTGCGGCTCGAATCCTATTGCGCCTGCTGCCTCACCCCGGTCACCGTCAAGAGTAAGAACGGCGAGGCCACGGACTGGCCCGAAGGGCTGCTGGTGCACGTCGGCCTGACTCCCCACGAGTGGAACCGGGTCAACCACAATCCCATGTGCGACACGATGAACTTCGTCCTCGACGCTCAGCACGCCGACCGCTACGAGCGCATGACCTCGCGGCGCGGCGTCCTCTTCAACCGTCAGCAGGCCCACGGCTTGGTCAAGGCCGTCGCCGACAACCGGCAATGGGACTACGACTGGGTGCAAGGCACCGGGGACCCACCGGGGACCCTCGCCGCGATCAAGGGTCTCGGCGTCGACGTGAGCAACTGGGAGGCCTAGCCAAACCCCAGCGCAAGGATGGCCTCCACCGACCCGCCCGAGCTCCCGCTCTCGCCGTACCGAGTCCTTGACCTTTCCGACGAGAAGGGGTTCCTCTGCGGCCGCATCCTCGGCGACCTCGGCGCCGACGTGATCAAGATCGAGCCGCCCGGCGGCGACCCGTCGCGTCGGCGCGGCCCCTACTACCACGGCGACGCCCGAGCCGACCGCAGCCTCTACTGGTTCGCGCACAACTACAACAAGCGCGGGGTGACGCTCGACCTCGCCACCGCCGACGGGCGCGACCTTTTCCTGCGGTTAGCCCGGAGCGCCCACTTCGTCATCGAGACGGCTCCGCCGGGGCGGATGGAAGCCCTCGGGCTTGGCTACGAGACCCTGCGCGAGGCCAACCCTGCGCTGGTGATGACCTCGATCACGCCCTTCGGCCCCACCGGCCCCCACGCCGCCTACCAGGCCGACGACCTCGTCGCGATGGCCGCCGGCGGCCTGATGAGCATCTGCGGCGACGACGACCGGCCGCCGGTGCGCATCGGCGAGCCACAGGCCTACATGCTCGCCTCGGCCCAGGCGGCAACGGGGACCATGCTGGCGCACTACGCCCGCAACCGTAGCGGGCAAGGGAGCCTCGTGACCGTTTCGATGCAGGAGGCCGTCGCCAATACGCTCACCACGACGCCCCACTACTGGTTCGCGAGCAACGTGGTCCAGCGGCGGGGGGCGCGAAGCCTCTACGGCGGGCGGCTGATCCGCACCGTATTCCCGGCGAGCGACGGCTACGTCGTGACCCAGTTCTTCTGGAGCCCCGGCGCGGGCGTCCGGCTCCGCCCCATCATCGAGTGGATGACGGAAGAGGGCTTCCCTCCTTCCTTCGCCGACTTCGACTTCGACAAGGCGACGGGCGACACCATCGACCAGTCCGACCTCGAAGCGTGGGAGGACGAACTCGCCGCCTTCTTCTCGCGCTTCACCAAGGCCCGCATCTTCAACGAGGCTCTCGAACGGCGGCTCTTCATCTTTCCCGTCAGCTCGCCGCGCGACCTGCTCAACAACGGCCAGTTGGAGGCGCGCGGCTTCTTCCAGGAAGTCGAACATCCCCAGCTCGGCGACGCGATCACCTATCCCGGCGCCTTCTGCGCCTTCAGCGAAACGCCGCTATTGATCCGGCGGCCCGCCCCGCTCCCCGGCGAGCACAACGTCGAGGTCTACGAAGAACTCGGGCTGAGCCGCGATCAGATCGTCACGCTGGCCGAAGCCGGAGTCGTCTGACATGGCCTCCCCACCACCCGGCCCGCTGCCCCTGGAAGGCGTCAAGGTCGCCGACTTCTCCTGGATTATCGCCGGCCCCATGCTGACGAAATACCTCGCCATCTACGGGGCGGACGTCGTCAAGGTCGAGGCCCACGTGCGGCCCGACCGCTTCCGTCTGCAACCCCCGTTCCTGCGCAAGCCGAGCCGCCAGAGCAGTCTGCCCTTCGCCGACCTCAACCCTTCGAAGCGGAGTTTGGGCCTGAACCTAGGGTCGCCGGAGGGGCTTGAGGTCGCCAAGCGCCTGGCGGCGTGGGCCGACGTCGTGGTGGAGAATTTCAGTCCTGGGCAGATGGAGTCATGGGGGCTCGGCTACGAGCGGCTGCGCGACATCAACCCGCGTGTCGTCATGCTCAGTTCCAGCCAGCTAGGGCAGAAGGGCCCCCAAGCGTCGCACCCCGGCATCGGCAACCTGCTCCAGGCCCTCGCCGGGGTCAACCACGTCACCGGCTGGCCCGACCGCGACCCGCGCGGCCCCGCCATTCCCTACCCCGACATGATCGCGCCGTGGTTCTCGGTGATCTCCATCGTGGCGGCGCTGGACTACCGCGACCGCACCGGCAAGGGCCAGCACCTCGACCTGTCGCAAATCGAGGCCACTCTTCAGTTCTTCAGCCCCACCATCCTCGACTTCACCGTGAACGGAGAGGAAGGCGGTCGGCGGAGCAACCGCGGCCTCAAGGCCGCCCCCCACGGGGTCTACCCCTGCCGTGGCGAGGACGCCTGGTGCGCCGTCTCCGTCCGCACCGACGCGCAGTGGGACGCCCTCGCCGCCGCGATGGGCAGTCCTGCGTGGACCGACCAGCCGCGCTTCGCGTCCTTCCTCGAACGCCACCGCAACGCGGAGGCGCTCGACGCACTGATCGGCGGGTGGACAGCGTCGTGGGACGCCTTCGAGCTTCAGGAGGCGCTGCAGGCGGCCGGCGTGCCCGCGTCCAAGGTCAACGACGCCCGCGACCTCCACGAGGACCCGCAGCTCGTCCACCGGGGCCACTTCACGATGCTCGACCACCCCCGTATGGGGAAATATCCCACCACCACGCCGGCCTTCGACATCGAAGGCGCGCCGCCCCGTTTTACCCGCGCCCCGCTCCTCGGCGAGCACACCGTCGAGGTCTGCCGCGACCTGCTCGGCATGGGCGAGGACGAGATCGACGCGCTGCTCGAGCGGGGCGTCCTGACCTGACCCCGCGGCGCTCTCCGGCCCAGGTGCCCGCCTGGGTTAAAGCGATTGGCATACTGACGCCAGCCGCTTCGAGTAGCAGGTACGCACACTGCAACCGTCCTGGCTCGAGCGCGCCGGAAACACTCGTCGCGACCCGGCAGTGCGCCCGCTCACCGGGGCGCTGCGCGCCGCGCCTGCGCTCATAGCGTCTAGTACGGCAGAATTGATCAGGGGTTGTTCCAGGCGCCGGACTCATCGCCAGCAGAGTACAATCCCCCGGTTGAGGTACTGACACATGGTCAATGCAGCGGATACGGCCTGGGTCCTCATCAGTTCGGCGCTCGTCTTGCTGATGATCCCTGGACTCGCGTTTTTCTACGGTGGCCTTGTTCGGAAGAAGAACGTCGCTGGGACACTCATGCAGGTCATCGTGACCATGGGCCTAGTCGGCGTCGTATGGGTGCTTTGGGGCTATAGCCTCGCGTTCGGCCCGTCGATGGGCGGCTTCGTCGGCAACCTTGATTGGTTTGCGCTATCGGGAGTAAGCGCAACGGAGGCGGGGCCGTACTCGGATTCGATCCCGCATCAGGCGTTCATGGTTTTTCAGGGTATGTTCGCCATGATTACGCCCGCCGTCGTCATAGGCGGGTTCGCCGAGCGTATGAAATTCTCTTCCTTCCTGGTGTTCGTGGTCGTATGGCTCACCGTGGTGTACGCGCCCCTCGCTCACTGGGTATGGGCCATCGACGGCTGGATTGGCTCAGTGGGCGCCTTGGACTATGCCGGAGGCACGGTTGTCCATATCAAATCCGGCGTGGCCGCGCTGGTCGCAGCCATAATAGTAGGCAAGCGCCTCGGCTACGGCGAAGAGAAGATGATCCCGCATCACGTACCCTTGGTGGTCCTCGGCGCGGGCCTCCTCTGGTTTGGCTGGTTCGGGTTCAACGCGGGAAGCGCCTTAGCCCCCGATGGAAACGCCGTAAATGCTTTCGTCGTCACCAACACGGCTGCCGCGGCCGGCGTCATATCCTGGACAGGGACGTCATGGCTATTCGATAGAAAGCCCAGCGTCATCGGTGCGGCGTCCGGCGCCATCGCCGGCCTTGTCGCGATAACTCCGGCCGCGGGATTCGTCGGCGCCATGCCCGCGATCGCCATCGGTCTGGTAGCGGGCATCGCTTGCTACTGGGCAGTGGAGCTCCTCGGTAGGCTCCGGATCGACGACTCCCTGGCGGTATTGGGGGTCCACGGCATCGGCGGTACGTGGGGGGCCATCGCCACGGGGCTCTTTGTGGGTGTGGGCTACGGGGCCCTGGCCGAAGGCGTTAGCCGCGGCGAGCAGATACTGTACCAACTGATAAGCGTGGGCGCGGCATGGGGCTGGTCGTTCGCAGCGACGGCGGTAATCCTACTGGCTATCAAATATACGATGGGCCTTCGAGTGGACAACCGTGATGAGGAAGTTGGCCTGGATGTATCTCAGCATGATGAGGTCGCCTACATTTTCGATGACGATTAGGCAGTTGTGCGGGCCGGGCTCGTGGCTCGCCTCACCTGTTCGCCGGGCCGGCTTGGCTGCGACCTCTTGATCCCGCGCGTGGGCGACTACTCGGGTGACTCATAACGAATCGAGTTCTGAGTCACAAGGGCGATACGACATGAACCAGCTCACGATCAGGGGCTTCGACGACGAGCTGAGCGCCGCCATGAGCCGCCTCGCCACCGGCGAGGGGGACTGAAGCAGGCGGAAGGCTCTCCGCAGCACTCCCAGCGGCCGGCGCCCGCCGCGTTGACATGCTCCTGGCGCCCGCCTAGTATGCCTCCGTCCCTTCTGGGCCGTTCCGTCGGCCCCCTCTAGCCCCGCCAAGCCCACGATGAATTTCGCCTTCACCGAAGAAGAAGAGACGTTCCGTGCCGAGGTCCGCGACTTCTTGGGGGAGGCGCTGCCATCCGATTGGGGCGTCCGCAACGCCGGCGACGATGAGGAGGGCGGCGGAGACGCCTACGACTTCCAGTGGGAGTTCAACCGCAAGCTGGCCCAAAAGGGCTGGCTGGTGGTGGCTTGGCCCAAGGAGTACGGAGGGCAGGAGTGGTCGTACTTCAAGCAGGTCGTCTACGCTGAAGAGGTCGTCTCCCACCAAGCCCCTCGCGGCGACAGTATCGGCCCGCGCATGGTCGGCTCGCTGCTCATCGGCCACGGCACCAAGGCCCAGAAGGACTGTTTCCTGCCCCCCATCGCGAAGGCGGACGTGCGTTGGTGCCAGCTCTTTAGCGAGCCCAACGCCGGCTCCGACCTCGCCGGCGTCGAGACCGTCGCCGAAGACCACGGCGACTACTTCCTCGTCAACGGCGCCAAGATATGGTCGTCCTTCGCCCACGTCGCCGATTGGGGCTTCCTGCTAGCGCGCACCAACAAGGACGCCCCCAAACACCAGGGCCTCAGCTATCTCTTCCTCGACATGAAGACGCCCGGGGTCACCGTCAAGCCTCTCATCAGCATGGTCGGCGTGCACCGATTCAACCAAGTCTTCTTCGACGACGTGCGCATCCCGCGCGACTGCCTGATCGGCCCCAAAGACCAGGGCTGGATGCTTAGCCGCAACGTCCTCAACGTGGAGCGGTCGGGGATCTCTGCCGCCGCCGGCTCGAAGCGGATGCTCCTCGACCTGATCGCCTACGCGGCCTCGCCGGAGAGCCGCGTCCGGTGGACGGACGGGCTTCGCAGGCGGGCCGCCGACCTGCTCGTCCGCGCCGAAGTCGCCCGCGCCCAGTGCTACCGCATCGCGTGGATGCAGACCGCCGACGTCCCCTTCAGGCACGAGGCCTCGGTGAACAAGCTCTTCACCAGCGAGCTTTCCCAGCGCGTCGCCGCCTTCGGCATGGATCTCTTCGGCATGTACGGTACGGTGCAGCGTGGCGACCGCTGGGCCCCACTCCGAGGCAAGGTCGAACGCAACTTCAAGACGACGATCGCCAGCACCATCGCGGGTGGCACTTCCGAGATACAGCGCAACATTATCGCTCGGCGCGGCCTGGGGCTGGGCAGCTAGTCGCGGCGCGCGCGGAAACACGAGGACGGCATGGCAGACGAGAAAGACCCCGACAAAGATTCGGCGAAGGAAAACCCCCGCGGCTACGGCGGCGAGATGCCGTCGGAGAAGTCGGCGGACGAGATGGTGCTCTACGAGGTCGTCGAGCCTCACATCGCCAAGATCACCCTCAACCGCCCCGAGAAGGGTAACTCAATCCTCACCCCCGACATGAACGAGGAGATCGCGCGGAAGATGGGCATCGCCGAGGACGACGACCGGATCAAGTGCGTCGTCCTCGCGGGCAACGGACGGCACTTCTGCTCCGGCGAGGACAACCGTCGCATGCCCATCGAGACCTACGGCCTGAAGAAGGGGCAGAAGCTCCCTCAGTCGTTCCGGATGCGGGGGCAGGCGGCGAGCGCCCAACGGATGCGCAACTGGTTCCTCTACAGCTCGAAGACGGTCGTCGCCGCGGTGCAGGGCGCCTGTCTCGGCGCGGGCTTCGGCATGATCATGACTGTCGACATGGTCGTCGCATCGGAGGACGCCTTCTTCGCCCGCCCGCAGAGCCGCATCGGCTTCGCCGGCTTCGACGTCCAGCTCCCCCTCACCCTCATGCGCTGCGGAATCAACCGCGGCTACGAGATGAACATCACGGGGCGGCGCGTCTCGGCAGAGGAGCTCAAGAAATGGGGCGTGGTCACGTCAGTCGTGCCCAGGGAGCAGCTTGAAGCTGAGGCGATGCGCTACGCCAGGGCCGTCGCCGCCCACGGGACCGACACCCTCATGCTGGGCCGTCACTCGATGCAGATCTTCTGGGACCTGCTCGGCATGGCCTCCTACGCCGATTACGTCAAGGTGGCCCACCCCCTCTTCACCAACATGGTGTGGCGAGAGGATGAGCACAACTGGTTCAAGATGCGGAACCAGTACGGCAACAAAGAAGGTATGCAGCGGCTGAACGCCGTATGGGAAGACCTCGGCTTCAAGTAGGCGGCCTTTCAGCGCCGCCTCCCAAGGCGCATGGAGAAAAGATGACCACCAAGAACGACAACCCCCACGGCTACGGGACGGACCTGCAGACGGACAAGCCGCCCGAGGAGATGGTGCTCTACGAGATCATCGAGCCCCACATCTGTAAGATCACGCTGAACCGGCCGGAGCGCCGCAACGCGGTCCTGACACCAGACATGAACTACGAGCTCCTCGCCAAGTTCCAGAGGGCCCAGGAAGACGACTCGGTGAAGGTCATCATCATCGCCGGCGAGGGCCAAGACTTCTGCGCCGGCGAGGACAACCGTCGCATGCCCATCGAGTCATTCGGCCTAAAGAAGGGGCAGCGGCTGCCCCAGTCGCTCCGAATGCAGGGCATCTCGAAGACGTTCAAGACGATGCATGATTCGATGACGTGGGGCACGAAGACCGTCATAGCCGCCTGCCAGGGCGGGGTGATCGGCCAGGGCTTCGGCATCGTGATGACCGTCGACCTGATCGTGGCCTCGGAGGACGCCTACTTCACGCGGCGGCAGAGCCGCATCGGCTTCGCCAGCTTCGAGGTGCAGCTACCGCTCACCCTGCTCCGCTGCGGCATCAACCGCGGCTACGAGCTCAACATCACCGGCCGCAGCGTCTCCGCTCAGGAGATGCACGAATGGGGCGTCGTCTCCTCCGTCGTGCCCCGCGACAAGCTGATGGACGAGGCGCTCCGCTACGCCCGCGCCATCGCCGCCCACTCCACGGACAACCTGATGCTGGGGCGGAAGTCCATGACCATGTTCTTCCGCCTCCTCGGCGTGGACACCTATTTCAACTACGCCGAGGTCGCCCATCCCCTCTTCACCAACATGGTCTGGCGCGAGGACGAGCACAACTTCCTCCGCGAGCGCAACAAGTACGGCAACAAGGAAGGCATGCGCCGCCTCAACGCCGTCTGGGAAGACCTCGGCTTCAAGTAGCCGCTCGGGCGAAAGACTGGACGCAAGAGAGGGGCCGCATTCACGCGGCCCCTCTCTTTTGAGAATTGGATAGCAGGCGGCGGACGCCCTAGCGCGCCAAAAGCTAGTAACCGGTGAAAGTCGGAGCCCGCTTCTCCTTGAAAGCTGTCGTGGCCTCCTTGTGGTCCTCCGTCCCCATAGCCACCTGCTCGGAGATGAGGCAGAAGTCCATGACCCGGTTGAGGCCGTCCCACAGGTGCTTGTTGAGCGCGATTTTGGTGAAGCGCACCGCGACCCGCGCGCCGGCGGCGATCTCCTCCGCGTAGGCAATCGCGCGGTCGAGCACCTCTTCCTTCGGATAGCAGTAGTTGGTGACGCCGAGATCATGGGCTTCCCTGCCCGAGATCAGCCGGCCCGTCATCAGCATATCCTTGGCCTTGTGGATACCAATCAGGTACGGCCAGATCAGCGCCCCACCGTCGCCGGCGGTGATGCCGACCCGCACGTGGTTGTCGCCGATCTTGGCGTCCTCGGCGATGAACGTCACGTCGCAGAGGAGCCCGATGGTCGCGCCGAGACCGATAGCCGGCCCGTTGATCGCCGAAATCAGGGGCACTTCGCAGTTCACGAAGCGCTGCACGATGTACTTCGCGCCGCGCAGCAGATTCCCCGGATCGAGCTTCTCGGCGGCGCCCGTGGCGCGGTCGCCCATCGCCTTCACGTCGCCGCCCGCGCAGAAAGCCCTGCCCGCGCCGGTAAAGACCACCGCGTTCACGTCGCGGTCGTAGTTCACCATGTGCAGGAACTCTTCGATGGCCTCGTGCATCCCGTCGCCCATCGCGTTCAGCCGGTCGGGCCGGTTGAGCGTCGCGATTGCTACTTTGTTCGGCCGCACCTCGACGCTGAGGTGGCCCTTCTCCACGCTACTGTAGTCCACTGTCGCCTCCTTGAACGTTACGTCGCCGACGGACGCGGCCGGCCCGCGCCCGCCGCGGATTATAACCGGGGCGCAGCCCTGACGTCACCGCGCGGCGGCTACCGGCGCCTAGCGATTCAGGGAGGCACCCACCGCCCTCTTTGACGTCTCGGCTAGGCTCCAAGTTCGGCGGCGACCTCCTCGAAGTCGCGCACCTTACCGTCTTCCTTATCCTGGATCGCCTGGCGCAGATCCGCCATGGCCTCCGGGTCCTTCAATATCTCGAAGGTCTCGAGGATGCCCTCGTAATCGTCCCAGGTCATGATGGCGAGCACGGGTCGGCCGTGCCGGGTCACCGACACCACACCGGGCTCCGCCTCCAACTCCTCGGGCAGCCGCGTCAGCGCGGCTCGCGCGTCATTCATGCCGATCTTGCGCGCCGCGCGCAGCCCGCTTGATGTCATCGCCATCGCCACACCCTTTCCTTCCCCAATTGCAGCCGCATACGGGCGTGGGTCACCAACAAAGCCAGCGCTCCTAGATGAACCCTCTCTGCCGGAGCCTCTCGGCTACTCGGTACACGTCCTGCTTGTCGCCCTCACGCCGAATGCCAAGCGTCAGAACAGTTGCACGTCCAGCCTCCAGCTGGACCTGGTAAATGATGCGATAGCGCTGGCCCACCGCCCGGACACTCCTGAGCCCCGTCAACTCATCAGCGAGAGGCCTCCCTTGCAAATGCGCGTCCTCCCCCAGACGCCGGACACGCTCGGCGAGCAGTCCAACGATGCGCCGGTCCCGTATCCCCTGCAGTTGTTCCACCGCCTTCGCACCTATACTAATTACGTACGTCATACGTGCGTCTAACGTTCGTTAAGCTCACGTAGTATACGAGCGACGAGCGGTTTACGCCACCTTGCCCCCCGTCCACGCTACTCCCCCTCCACCAGACTCCGCAGGTCGTGCTTGGCGTCGTGGATGTCCGCCCAGAGGTCGCCGAGGCGCTCCACCCGGTCGGGGACCACGTCAATGGTGAAATCGGCGGGGTAGACACCGTCGAGCTCGTCCCAGCGCAGCGGGGTAGACACCGGCGCGCCCGGCAACGGCCGCAGTGAGTAGACCGACGCCATGTTCTTGCCGCGCACGTTCTGGTTGTGGTCGAGGAAGATCTTCCCCTCACGCTTGCTCACCGCCCATTCCATGGTTACTTCGAGCGGGCGTTGCTCCATCAGGAACCGACCGATCAGCTCCGTCACCTTGCGGGTGACCGGGTAGGGGTGCTCGCGGCGCACGGGGACGTAGACGTGCAGGCCCGTCCTCCCCGATGTCTTCAGGAACGACGACAGCGAGAGCTCGTCGAGGATGCCCTTCAGCGCCCGCGCGGTCTCCACGGCCTTGGCGAAGGCGCGGCGGTTGAGCTCGGGCTCGGCCCCCGCCCCCTCCTCGCCAGAGTAGATGTAGGGGTCGAAGTCGAAGACGAGGAAGTCGGGGTAGTTGAGGATGCTGGCCTCGATGTTCTCCTTCGAGCCGATGAACGTGCTTCCTAGGCCCGCCCCGTCGGGGCCAGCCGCGCGGCGCGACAGCCAGGGGTGCATCTCGATGTCCGCGAGCTGCCCCAGCCACAGCAGCGTGGCCAGGTTGTTCACCATAACGTACTCGACGTCGCCCTCGTTGTGCGACGAGAAGAGCTTCACCGTCTCCACGAATTCGGGAGGCTCGTAGCTCCAGTTCTTCTGATAGAAGCTCGGAGCATCGACGCCGTTGGGGTAGCGGGTCAGGGTCAGCGGACGGTCCCGCAGGTGGGGCAGGATCGCCGGCGCAAGGCGGGCGTAGTAGGTCAGCATGTCGCGCTTGGTGATCGCCGCCCGCTCCGGCGTTTCGGGCCAGAGCGCCTTGTCGAGGTTGGTGACGCGGACGGTATGCCCCCCAGCATCGACCGACATCGATCCATCCCTGGCGGCTTTGCCGGCAAGCTGCTCGACGGCCGCCGCTGCGGCGTCCGCTATGCCAGGGCGGCGGGGCGGCGAGGGCGGCGTCCGCTCGCTCGTACTCAGCGCCACGGGGGGTGCCGCCGCCGGCCGCTCGCGGACGACCGAGCGCGGGTCGCGGTCGGGTTCGAGCCCCAGGAAGACCGGCGCGCGCAGATGCTCGCCCGCGCCCCACTCGGCGAACTTCACCCGCGCCACCAGTTCGGGCCGCAGCCAAACGTCGCCCGCGATGCCGAGCTCGGGGTCGGGGGCGAACGGCGACTCCTTCACGCGCAGCGGCTGTAGCCGCTCGTTCAGATCATCCAGCGTCGCCTGGTCGAAGCCCGTGCCGACCCTGGCCGCGAAGTGCAGCGTGTCGTCGTCGTAATAGCCGACGAGCAGCGAGCCGAACGTCGAGGCCCGCGCCCCCACCCCCGCACTGTAGCCGCCGACGACCATCTCCTGCGATTGCGTCGCCTTGATCTTGAGCCACGCGGTCCCACGGCGCCCCGGCTCGTAGACGCTGTCCACGCGCTTGGCCACGACGCCTTCGAGTCCAAGCCGTGTTGCCGCGGTGTAGAACGCCTCCCCGCCGCCCACGGCGTACTCGATGGGCCGCACCATGTCGCCGGGGGCCAGCATGCGGGCGAGCAGGTCCTTCCGCTCCGACAGCGGCGCCCTGCGGACGTTGTAGCCGTCGAGATACAGCAGGTCGAAGGGGTAGTACATCAGCACGCCGGCGGCGCCGGGCGCCCCTTCCACCTTCGACCCGCCCATGCGCTGCTGCATCAGTCCGAAGCTCGGCAGACCTGCCTCGTCGAGCACCACGACCTCGCCGTCGAGGACGAACGACTCGTGCGGCTGGGCGCGCAGCTCCTCCGCTACTTCAGGGTAGAGCGCGGTCATATCGTTCCCGTTGCGGCTGCGCAGCCGGACCGAGCCACGCTCCACAAACGCGATCAGGCGGAAGCCATCCATCTTGGGCTCGAAGAGCCAGCCCTCGCCGTCGAACGGTCCGTCGGTGAGCTTGGCCAGCATCGGCTTGACCGAGGCGGGAAAGCGCGCTTCGGTCCCGCAGCGGGCGAGACGGCGGTCGAGCGGCGTGGGGTCGGGAAGCCGCCCCGCCTTGAGGTCGTCGATGGTCAGCTTCGAGAGCACCGACGCGCCATCGTCGAGCACGTCGGGGCCGGTCCGCGCGTAGGCGTCCTTGTGCTTGATGAGCAGCCACTCGCGCTCTCCGCGTGAGGTCTTCACCAACGTCCACGAGCCGCGCAGCTTGCGGCCACGGAGGGTGAAGGAGAGCTTGCCCGCCGCCAGGCCTTCCTGCATGCGCCGATCCGACGTCTCGCGGTCGCCGAAGGAGAGGGCGCCGTCCTCGTCCGGGGAATATACGCCGGTGTCCCAGACGATCATCTGGCCGGCGCCGTAGTTCCCCGGCGCGATCACCGCCTCGAAGGTCAGATAGTCCAGCGGGTGGTCCTCGACCATGACCGCCAGCCGCTTCTCGTTGGGATCGAACGACGGCCCCTTGGGTACGGGCCACGACTTCAGCGTCCCGCCAATCTCCAGCCGCACGTCATAGTGCAGCCGCCGCGCGGCGTGCTTCTGCACCACAAAGCGCAGGCTGCCCCATCCCGAACCCTCGCCGCCCCGCGGCTCCGGCGTCCGGGCGAAGTCGCGCTTCTCCTTATAGCGGTCGAGCATCCGCCCCTCCGCCGCCCAGTATAGCGACGGCCGCTCCCCACCCGAGGGAGCCTTTGTGGTCCACCCCGGCGGAAGGCAAGCGGGTCTAGAAGCCCTTGCGTCCGTTCGGCGGCTCGCGGAACCCGCGGTCTCCGTTCGTTGAGTCCGCGCCTCACCACGCAACGCGCCTTGGGGCGGCGCTCTCGACGCAGCCCGCTCCCGAAGGAAGCGGGCGAGCCGGAGCCCGACCGTTGGCGCGGCTGACCGTCCTCGCGCTTTCGCGCCGCGTATGCCGTGCAAGACCGCGGAGTCCGGCGACTTTCGCCGGGTTGGTGGCCCTTCGCCTCGCTCCCTGGGAGGAGGCTGCCTTGGCTAGGCTGCCGGTTCTCGGTGCGGCGTTCTTTGATTTGTACGGCCTTGGGGGGCCGGGCCACGCGGGGCGGTCGTTGCGCGCGCCGTCTTTTGACGGAGCGGACGGTCCGGTCCACCACGCAGGGTGAAGCGAGGCCGGCGGTTCGCGCACCCCGCGGGCTAGACGGGGATTGGTCCCCCGGGCCACGGTAAGGCGGCGCGGGGTCTTTGCCGTCCGTAGCGGTTACGGAGGCAGGTCGTCGTCGCGTGGCCGGCGAGAGGCGGGACGACCCTCCGGGCTTATGGTCCGTTGGGAGGACGGGCCGGGATGGACTTTGCCGCCACGGTGGCGGGGTCCACGGATAGCGCCGCACCGAGAAGGGGGCGTATGTGGTCGGTTGGGGCTGGACCTCCTTAAGGGTGTGGGTTGTTTGGCGGCCCGTGTACCGCGCGTCCGCGGGCGGCGGGCCGGGAACATATGTTCTTCATTGACGGTAGGTGAGGGGGGTCGGGGTTGTCAAGGGCGGTGTGGCGCGGGGGGCGTTCGTCAGTGTCTCCCAAATGGGGAGATGTTCGGAGGGGAGGGCGCCCACAAGGGACGCCCCTACGGGAGAGGCCGCAGCGCGGCGCGGGTTGCGAACGGTCTCCCAGAAGGAGACCTTTGCGTAATCGAGATGACTGACCGGGAAGGTGGCGGACTTCGATAACCCGTGGTGGTTGCGAGGGGGCCCCTCATCTCAATCTTCTCCCGTGGGGAGAAGAGGCAAGAAGGTGCCCTGCGGGCACCCGCGCGCCTAGCGGCGCGCGCCCTCTCTCAGTCTCTTCAGAGGGGGAGAGGCTAAGGTGCTCCCCCAGAGGAGATCTTTGCGTAACCTTGAGCCACAGGCTCCGGCAAGGTCGCGCGGCCCCCGCCTCCCCCCGCCCTCACCCCAACCCTCTCCCAGCGGGAGAGGGGGCAAGACCTCCCCACGGCCAACCCCTCGCTCCCAAGGCTGGGTTGTCCAAGGGTCTTCAGAGGGGGAGAGGCTAAGGTGCTCCCCCAGAGGAGACCTTTGCGTAACCGGCGCTTCCGGCTCCATGAACGTCGGCGCCCCCGCCTCCCCCCGCCCTCGCCCCAACCCTCTCCCAGCGGGAGAGCAACTGTGTTGAAAGTCAAGGGTTCTCTACGGCTGGGACCTCCGTTCTCGCGAACGACGGGTTCCACGCAGCGCCGTGCTTGAGCATGCTGTTGAGGATGACCAGCAGTTTGCGCATGCAGGCGGTCAGCGCGACCTTCTTTGCCTTGCCCGACCCGCAGAGCCGCAGATAGAAGTCCCGGATCACCGGATTGTGGCGGGTGGCCGTAAGCGTGGCCATGTACAGGGTCTGACGAGCTGGCGCCCGACCTCCCCACACGGTGCGCCGCCCGCGCAGCATCCCGCTGTCGCGGTTGAACGGGGCGACCCCGAGCAGGCTCGCGATCTGCTTGCCGCCCAGCTCCCCGAGCTCGGGGACCTCCGCCAGCAGCGTCATGCCCAGCACCGGCCCCACCCCGGGGACGCTCCGAAGCAGGTCCTCTCGCTCCCGCCATACCGGGTTCCGTTGGATGCGCTTGCTCAGATCCTCGTCCAGCTTGCGCAACTCCCTTTCCAGCCAGGCGATGTGGCGCTGGATGTCCTTGCGGACCGGCCCCACGGTGCTGCTCAGACGGTTCTTCTCCGCCGTGATCATCGTCACCACCTGCCGCCTTCGCTCCAGTTGCGCCTCCAGCGCCTGTGCTTCCGCGTCGGGCAGACGGGTGGGACGCGGCCGGATGGCCATGCCGAAGCGCGCAATGACCTCCGCGTCCAGCCGGTCCGTCTTGGCCAGCCGTCCGCTCGCCTTGGCGAAGTCCCGCACCTGGCGCGGATTGACCACCGCCGTCGGGATCTGCGCCGCGGCGAGCCCCGCCACGACCGCCCGCTGCAGTCCGCCCGTCGATTCCAGCACCACCAGCACCGGCGCCAAGGGTCCGAGCGCGGCGACCAATTCGTCGATACCCTGCGGTGTGTTGGGGACGCTCCACTGCGTCCCGTCCGGCAGGACGGCGATGTCCAGCACCTTCTTGGAGACGTCGATCCCGACGAAACATTCCGCTGACTCCACAATCCCTCTCCTTTGGCCCTACCTTGCAGATTCGGGCTTTGCATGCCCTGGCAACTGTTCGGGCTCTTCCTTGGAGTAGGAGCGGCGACCATCGCTCTCCCACGGTCTTTCTTGGACCAGGGGGGTATCGGTCTACCGCTCTCCTCCCCAAGATACAAGGGGGCCGGACCTCCCCACGGCCAACCCCTCGCTCCCAAGGCTGGGTTGTCCAAGGGTCTCCAGAGGGGGAGAGGCCGGAGGGCGGGACGAGGCGCTGCCCTAGTGGGCGTGCTCCAGCCCGTAAAGCTCGGCGCAGTTGAGGGCGAGCATCCGGTGGCGCTCCTCGTCGGGGACGCCGGTCATCATGGAGTCGATGAGCTTGCGGGAGTAGGGCCAGTCGTTCCCGTGGTGGGGGAAGTCGGTGGACCACATGATGTTCTTGACCCCGGCGAGGTGCCGCGAAAAGACGCCGCTGTGATCGACCATGAACGTGGCCAACCAGTTGTCGAACCAGTATTGGCTGGGCTTCTTCGTGAGCACCGATCCAGTGCGGTGACGGTTCCGCCACCAGCGGTCGTCAATGGCCTCGAGGAAGTACGGGACCCAGCCGGCTCCCGACTCAACGGTGAGGAACTTGAGGTTGGGGAAGCGCTCGTTGACGCCGGAGAAGATGAGCTGGGCAATGAGCCCGGCGACGTTGGCGAAGCCCAGAGCGCCCAGCGCGTCCTGCACGCCGGCGGGCGTATCCTCGGTGCGGCGCACGTTCCGGGTGACGAGGATGAGGTGCAGGTGCACCGGCATATTCAGTTCTTCGGCGGCGGCCCAGAAGGGATCGTCCTCGGGCCGGATGAAGTCGCCGCCGCTGGGCCATGACGTGACGATGACGCCCTTGTGGCCCATCTCCTTGGCCCGCTTCATCTCCGCGATGTTGTTCTCCACGCCGGCGTTGGGCATCTGGGCCAGGGGGACCAGACGCTCGGGGTCGGCGGCGCAGAAGCCATCGGACAACCAATCGTTGTAGGCGCGAATGCCGGCGAGCTGCAGCTCGATGTCCTCGAACTGCATGAAATACATGATGGCGCGCTGCGGCGGGAACATGACCTCGGCGTCGACGCCGTCGATGTCGAGCAGCCCGAGCCGCTCCTTCCCCTGGTAGCAGCCGGGATGGATGGTGTAGGCGCCGCCGTCGCCGTAGCTCGCGCCGTGCCAGTTCAGATCCTCGGGTCGCGTCTGGAGGTTGGTCACCAGCCCCATCGGCTCCAGGGTTCCCGTCTGCGGGTACTCCCACTGGTCGCCGCCACGGGGGTCCTTGACCAGCTTGGGAGCCTTGTCGTGGAACTGCCGCGGCAGCCACTTCTCCCACAAATCCGGGGGTTGGATCGCATGGGAATCGGCGGAGATAAGGTTGTAGTCGCAGGTCATGACGCGTCCTCCTCGCGGTTGCGCATTCCGACGGCCGCTCCTCGAAGCCGTTACTCTTTCGACCCCAGGAACCGCATGTCCCAGGAGAGGTCGTCGGCCTCGACGACGGCGCCGCCGGTGGTGAGGCGATGGTACTCCTGTGGCGACTTGCCAAGCAAGCCGATAAACACATCGCGGTCGTGCTCCGCCGCGAAGGGGGCGCGCGCCGCGACTGCCGGCGGCGTTCCCTTCAGGTTCCACGCCCCGCGGGCGAATCCGGCCGGCGGCAGATGGGGATGGCCACCGGCGGGGTAGACGCCGCGGGCTTGGAGATGCGGGTTGTGGGGCAAGTCGAGGGTGTTGAGGGTGGGCAGCGCCGCGATGCCCGCCGCCTGTAGTGTCTCGGCAGCCTCGTACTTCGTCTGTGAGCGCGTCCATTCGCCGATCAGGCGGTCGAGCTCGTCCTCTTGACGCTTGCGGCCTTCCAGGTCGGCGAACCATGCCTCAGCAGCCCAAGGCGCTCCGATGGCGGCGGCCAGCGCGCGCCACTCGGCATCCGACTCGACCGCGATGCTGACCCACTCGTCGTCGCCCGAACAGGGATAGCAGCCATGCGGCGCCATGCGGGGATGGCGGTTGCCCGCCCGCTCCGGCAGCACCCCAGCGACGACGTAGTCGAGCACCTGATGCCCCATCGCCGCCACCGTCACCTCGATCTGCGACACGTCGATGTGGACGCCTTGGCCGGTGCGACGACGACGGTGCAGCGCGGCGGCGACGGCGCTCGCGGTAAAGCTCGCGACGACGGGGTCGCCGTAGGTGATCTGCTGCGCGCCGAGGGGCGGCCCTCCCTGATAGCCCACCAGCCCCTCGAAGCCGGCGAGGGCCCCGGTGCTCGGTCCGTAGCCAATCATGCCGGCAAGGGGGCCGGTATGCCCCGCCGCCGTCATCGACGCCATGACGAGGTCGGGCCGCACCTGCTTCAGATCGTCGTAGCCCAGACCGAACCCCGCCAGCACGCGGGGGCTCAGGTTCTCGATCACCACGTCGGAAACGGCGACGAGTTCCCGTACCGCCTCCGCCCCGGCCTCGTTGCCCATGTCCACCGCCACCGCCTGCTTTCCCCGGTGCAGTGTGTTGAACGACACCGAGTTGTTGGGCGACGGCTCGCCCAGGAAGGGGAACATCGCCCGCTGGATATCGGGCCGGTAGGGGTGCTCGACCTTGATCACCTCGGCGCCCAGGTCGGCCAGCATCTGCCCCACAAGCGGCCCCGCCAGCACCCAGCAAAACTCGACGACACGCACCCCCTTGAGCGGCCTTCCTCCGGGCCTCTCCCCCCTTGGGGGAGACTGAGAGAGGGCACGCGCCGCACGCGCGCGGGCGCCCGTAGGGGCCCGCCGCGCGAAGACCTCGTCGTTGTGCTGGCCGAGCGCGGGGCCTGGCCGAGCCGGGGGACGGTCCCGGCCGTCGTACAAGAACGGCGCGCCGGGGAGCCGCGTCTTGAAGCCCGGCGCGATCTCAATCGGCTGGAAGAAGCCGCGCTCGGCGAGATGCTCCATCTCCACCACATCGGCGACTGTGTTCAGGGGCATCCCAGGCGCTCGACGCTCCCAGAAGATGTCGAACCACTCCTCCTTCGACCGCTTGGCGAGCTCGTCGATGAGCAGGGCCTCGAAGTCCTCGACGTAGCGGTAGCGCGAGCGGGCGTTGGCGAAGAGCTCCGATTCGGCCCAATCGGGCCGGCCCAACACGTCCTTGAGCCGCTCCCAGTGCGGCGGCTGCGTGCCGATGACGCAGAAGTGACCGTCCTTGCAGGGGAAGTGGGTGTGCGGCGCCATCCCCGCGAGCCGGTGTCCGGTGCGCATCGTCCGCTCGCCGAGATGGTGAGCCTTTACCACCGCGTGGCCCATGAGCACCGTGATCACCGTCTCGATCGTCGAGATGTCGACGAGTTGGCCTTGGCCGGTTATGTCGCGCGCGTAGAGCGCCGTCACCGCCGCCCCAGCTCCGTTGGCCCCCGCCATATAGGACGACTGCGGGCCCGGCAGCGTGATCGGCTCCCGGTCGGGCACTCCAAGCGCGTAGGCCGCCCCCGAGGCGTGGAGCTCGTTCATGGGGTAGGCCCGGTAGTTGCTATACGGACCGTCGAGCCCCCACGGCGTGATCGAGAGCAGCACCGCGTTCGGGTTCGCCTCGCGCACGTCGTCCCAGGTCAGGCGGAGCGCGCGCGCCTCGGCGGGCAGGCGGTCGACAACGACCACGTCGGCGCGGGCGATGAGGTCGCCGAGCAGGCCGCGCCCCCGCTCCGAGGCAACGTCGAGGGTCACGCCGAGCTTGCCGCCGTTGAAGTAGTGGTAGACGCCGCTGTGGTCGGGATGGCCCTCGAAGCCGGGGGGGAACGGCCCCTCGGCGCGGGTGGGGTCGCCCTCGGGCGGCTCGACGCGAATCACCTCGGCCCCGAAGTCGCCGAGCAACCGCGCTGCCAGGGGCGCGGCGTACCAACGCCCCAGGTCGAGCACGCTCGTCCCTGCCAGGAAGTCGTCGTTCATGCTGGGCACCCGCTCGACGCCGATGATAGCGCAGCCACAACGGCGGGGCAGCGTCCCCTTTCTTGACACCCCGCCGCGCCTCACTAGAATTGGCCGCGGTAGGGGGCGCGGCGGCGCACCCCCTTCAGAACACCCCTCTTCTTCTCGTGCGGAGGCATCTATGGGCCTGCTGACCGGCAAGACCGCGATCGTCGGCGTTGGCGAGACGACGTATTACCGCGACGCCAAGCGGACGACCTATTCCCTGGGCATCGAGGCGATCAAGCGCGCCGTCATGGACGCCGGCCTCGAGCTCAGCGACATCGACGCCATGACGAGCTATCAGGGCAACGACTCCCACAGCTCGAACGACATGGCCCAAGCGCTGGGTATGCGCCTGAACTACAGCCTCGACATCATGGGCGGCGGATCGAGCACCGAGGCCCTCGTCGCCCACGCCGCCGGCCTGCTCGCCGGCGGCTACTGCAACGCAATGGTGATCTTCCGCTCGATGCGCGGACGCACCGGACGCCGCCCCGGCGGTCAGGCGCCCACCGGCCCCGCGCCGCCCATGACCGTCGTCGGCCACGCCGAGAACCAGTACATCGGCGTCACCACGCCGGCCCAGATGTTCGGGCTCGCCGCCATGCGCTACATGCACGACTTCGGCATGACGACCCGCCAGCTCGGCGCGGTGGCCATGACCCACCGCTACCACGCCACCATGAATCCCAAGGCCTTCTTCTACAAGCGGCCCCTAACGATGGAGGACTACCTCCAGGCACGCTGGGTCTCGAAACCGTTCCGACTCTTCGACTGCTGCCTCGAAATGGACGTTTCCTGCGCGCTCGTCCTCACCCGCGCGGAGCGCTCCTACGACCTCAAGCACCCGCCGGTCTTCGTGATGGGCGGCACCGCCCGCACCATGGCGGAGAGCCCCGGCTACAACCCCGGGCGCCGCTCCACGGCGGTCTACCACCACGCCAGCAACTGGGGGCGCAACCGCGTCTTCGCCATGTCGGGCCGCTCCCGCGAGGACGTCGACGTCGCCTCGTTCTACGACGCCTTCACCATCACGCCGCTGCTCCAGTTGGAGGGCTACGGCTTCGTCGGCCCCGGCGAGGCCGGCTTCTGGTACGAAGAGGGCCGTGGACGGATCGACGCCGAGCTTCCGGTGAACACCTCGGGCTCCCACCTGTCGGAGGGCTACTCGCACGGCATCCAGATGGTGATCGAGATGACCCGCCAGCTCCGGGGCCGCGCCGACGACGTCTGCCCTAATTGGGAGCGCGGCGTCCACACCTACGACCGCGATCAGGGCTGCCGCCAAGTGCGCAAGCACGAGAACGGCTTCTGCGCCGGATGGGGAAGCCCGGTCACCAGCAGCTCGCTCATGCTCAGCCGGCACCCCAGCTAGCGCCTGAGAAGCCCGGATGGGCTACCGTGAATAACACCATCCCCCTCCAAGAGTTGTTCAACAACCGGGTTTTCCGGGTGCCCGACTACCAACGCGGCTACGCATGGGAGAAGCTGCAAATCGGAGAGTTCCTCGACGACTTGGATCTGCTGGGCTCCACTTACCACCGCCACCACTACACGGGCACTATCGTCCTACACCAGCCTCCCAACGCCATAATGAAGACGTCTGCCGAAGGGAGGAGCTACGTCGAGGCGGACGTCGTGGACGGACAGCAGCGTCTCACGACTATCGTCCTGCTGCTCAATGAGATCAGCGGCGCCCTGAACAATCACGGGAGCGCCGGCGAGCTCTCGGAAGGAATCAGGAAGGACTACGTCGAGGTAAAGAGCCGCGACGGCCAACCGCTCTACAAGCTGTCACTTAACGAGGAAACCGATCGGTTCTTCAAGGACAGTGTGCTGCCGAGGACGCCGGGAGTCGACGGGCCGTCGACAGCGGCGGCGCAGCGGCTCCAGGACGCGAAGGAGCAGATCGCCGGCTATCTGCGCGCGGCGGCGGGAAATGCGGCAAACGGGGAACATTGGCTGCAAGACCTGCTGACCAAGATTACAACCCGGCTCCACTTCAACGTATACGAAGTCGATCACCCGTCGGAAGTCGGGATCGTATTCGAATTAGTGAACGACCGCGGCAAACCGTTGACCAACTTGGAGAAGGTCAAGAACTATCTGCTGTACACGGCGGCGACGCTCGATATAGAACCCACCTCTAGGGATGACCTCACGAAGGGCGTAAACGATGCCTGGGCCGACATCCTGAAGCAATTGACGGCCGCCAAGCTGGGCTCGCCCGCGGGAGAAGACCAACTGCTCCGCGCGCACTGGATCATGCAGCATGACCCGCGAAACTGGGATGGAAGCAAGAGCGTCAAGAGCCGATTTGATCTACGGAATTACCAAGGGCGTCACCCCGAGCTCTTGGGCGAACTACATGAGTACATTGGGGGACTCCGCGAGGCCTGCACTTGCTACTGCGACGCGCTCAAACCGGCCAGAGACGCGTCCTTCGGCCGCTTCTCGTCGGAGCCCGCGGTCCGGGAGGATGTGAAGCTCTGGAACTCCAGACTTGTCCGGACCAGGATAACCGCAACCTTCTTGCCCCTCCTGATGGCCGTGCGGAAACGCTGGCCGTCCGAGCCGAAGAAGTACCTTGAGATCGTGGAGATCTTCGAGCGCATCGCCTTCCGCTTCTACCGCGTAGCGGATTTCCGCGCCAACTATCGACAGTCCCAGATGTTCGGCCTCGCGTACGAGGTGGCGCACGGGATGGAGTTCGATGACGCAATCAAGGCGATCAGGCATCTGTACAGTGATCTCGACGGGTACGCGCGGCGTCATTTCGACGAGTTTACCGACTCGTCGGAGCCTCAGAACTGGTACTGGAGGGGATACCTCTCCTATTTCCTGTACGAATACGAGCAGCACCTAGCATCAGCCGGAGGCGCGAAGACGAAGGTCCGGCCGAAGGTCGGATGGATGGAGATTCGAGGCCGAAGCGACTCCATTGAGCATGTGCTTCCTCAGTTCATAGAGAATCGGCCCGGCTGGCAGAAGTGTTTCAATGCGGACACCCACGAGCGTTACGTCCACGACATCGGCAACCTCACGCTCACGGAGGGGAACTCCGAGCTGAGCAACAAGGAGTTCACCGAGAAGAGAGGCAGCTCTGATGCCGACGGGTATTGCTACGCGAGGTCGCGCTTGTTCCAAGAGCGAGAGATTGCTGAGTGCGACGACTGGACCCCGGAGGCCATCGACAAACGTCGCGCCAAGTTGCTCGCGTGGGCGAAGGAGCGATGGAACATGGACTTCAGCGGCCTCGACGAGGCAGAGCCCGATCCTGTAGACGAGGAACAGGGCGACAGCGATGATGACACTGGGGAAGAGCAGATCCCCGGACAGGTTGAAGCGTTCCAAGAAGCAAGTTGAGGAGCCGTCATGCCGCCCAACATCAATTGGTCCAGACTCAACATCGTGCCCGACTACGACACCCAGGAGTGGTGGGACGGGACGAAGGACGACAAGCTCCTCGTCCGAAGCTGCAACGCCTGCGGCCACGCATGGTGGCCGCCGAGCGTGCCCGGCTGCGCCAGCTGCGGCGAGCTCGAAGACCTCGGCTACGTCGAGAGCAAGGGCACCGGGACGATCCACACCTTCATCGTCATCATGCAGCCGATCATCGCGCCGTTCCTCGACGCCGTCCCCTACATCCCCGCCATGATCGACCTCGACGACGTGAAGAACGTCGACGGCAACCCGGTGCGGCTGCAGGGGGTCATCGACGAAGGCGAGGACCAAGTCGGGATCAACGCGAAGGTCGAGCTCTATTTCGACCAGGTCAGCGACGACGGCAAGAAAGTCCCGCGCTGGCGGCTCGCCGCCCAACAGCCCGACAACGTCTGGTTGTTCCCCGGTCCATAGGCGGTAGGCGGCGGTAGGGAGGTGGACGGTGCGGAACGGGACGTACGTCGTCGACGCCGACGCGCATCAGATGGAGCCGCCGGACTTCTTCCTGGAGTGGATCGACGCCGCATTTGTCGATAGGGCGCCGCGCCTGCAGAGGTTGGAGTCGGGGCGGCGCTACGTCGTCGAGGGCAAGCCCTTCACCTACGAGCACGGCAAGTACCCCATGGCCGCCCCCGAGTTCCTTGAGGCGGCCAAGAAGGCCCGCGACCCCTTCTCCGGCGCCGCGAAGACCGGCTTCAGCCCCGCGAAGCGCGTCGAGGACATGGACTCGGAGGGCGTCGACGTCCAGATCATCTACCCCAGCGCCGGCGGGCAGATGCTGGGGCGCGAGTTCGACGACCCTGAGCTACTCGCCGCCTGCTGCCGCGCCTACAACGATTGGAGCCGCGCCTACTGCGCCGATCACGCCGACCGGCTGCGCTGGGCGGCCATCCTCCCCATCCAGGATGTCGCCCTCGCCGTTGAGGAGGCGGAGCGCGCCGCGGGGCTCGGGGCCGTCTCCTTCTACGTCCGGCCCCAGCCGGTGAAGGACCGGCTCCTGCCCCACGAGGACTACTGGCCGCTGTGGGAGACCATCGAGCGGCTCGACCGGCCCATCTCGGTCCACGACTCCGCGTCGTGCTATCTGCCGTCGTTCGGCGACCGGTTCGTCACCCATACTTCCGGCCACATCGTCTCGCACCCCTTCGAGGCTATGGCCACGATGATGACGTTCATCTGGCACGGCATGTTCGAGCGCTTTCCCAAGCTCACCCTCGTCCACGTCGAGTGCGACGCCGGCTGGCTGCCGTTCTGGCTCCAGCGCATGGAACAGCACTACGACTTCAGCGGGACCGCCGAGCACCCCGACTTGAAGCGACGGCCCACGGACTACTTCGAGAGCAACATCTTCGTCGCGGCGCGGGCCGACGAGCCGATGCTGAAGAGCGTGGTCGAGCTCGCCGGCGACGACAACCTGCTTTGGAACTCCGACTATCCCCACCCCGACGGCACGTGGCCCTGGGCGCTGGGCGATTTCGACCGGCAGCCGCTGTCCGACGAGAGCCGGCGCAAGATCCTCTGGGAGAACCCCCGCCGCGCCTTCCGCATCGCCGAGGCGCCCGCGAAATCGGCCCACGTCACTACCGCCGCGGCGGCCTAGGGCGAGGACAAGCGAAGCGTATGGCCGGACCACTGGAAGGCTTCCGCATCATCGACCTGTGCCGGACGCGGCCGGGGCAGATGGCCTCGGGTGTGCTCGCCGACTACGGCGCCGACGTGATCACCGTCGTCGAGCCCGGCTTTGCACAGAAGCGGGGCGGCCCCGAGGCGGCCGCCCGCTACGGCGTCAACCTCCGCAACAAGCGCAGCCTCGACCTCAACCTCCGCGCCCCCGATGGCGTCGAGGTCTTCCTCAAACTCGCCGACCGCTCCGACGCCATTATCGAAAGCAACCGGCCCGGCGTCGTCAAGCGCCTCGGCATCGACTACGAGACCGTCAGCGCGCGCAACCCTGGGGTCGTCTACTGCTCGCTGTCGGGCTTCGGACAAGAGAGCCCCTACGCCGGCATCGCGGCGCACGACCTGTCGTACCAGGGCATCTCAGGGATGCTGCCCCAGGACGAGGAGGGGAAGCCCTTCGTCCCTCCCTACAACCAGGCCGACCTCAACGCCTCGTGGTTCGGGGCCATGTCGGTGCTCATGGCGCTGCTGCGGCGGGAGAAGGACGGCGAGGGCCAGTACATCGACGTCGCCTTCACCGACGTCTCGGTCACCATTCCGCCGGGAGGCGTCGAGGACCGGACGCTCCGCGGGACCGACCCCGCCTACAGCGTCTACGAGACGCGCGACGGGCGCTATCTGACCCTCAGCATCCGAGAACCGTGGTTCTGGAAGCGTTTTTGCAAGCTGCTTGGCAAAGAGGAGTGGCTGCCTCATTCCCGGCCCGATGAGCCCCTACGCGCGGAGATGGCCGCCTTCATCGCCGAGGCGGTGCGGGGCAAGACGCTCGACGAATGGCTCGACCTGCTGCGCGAGAACGACCAGCAGTACGGGCCGGTGAACCGCACCATCGAGGAGCTCGCCGCCGACCTCCATCTCCAAGCCCGCGAGATGCTCCTTGACGTGACTCACCCCGTCACCGGAAAGCGGCGCTACGAGCCGGGCTTCGCCCTCAAGTTCTCTCGCACGCCAGCGGCGCTGACCCGGGGCCCCACGCTCATGGGGACCGACACCGAAGCCATCCTCCGCGAGCTCGGCTACGACGCCGCCCAGATCGCGGCGCTGAACGCCGCCGGCGTCACCGCCTAGCGGCGCTTACCACTTCTCCCAGACCGGCACCTTGGTCGGCAGGGCGACCTGGGCACGGCCCGTCGCCGTGATCTCGCCGATCTGGTTCTCGGCCCACACGTCGAGGTCGACCAGGTGCTCGCCGTCCGTGCTTTGCTTGCCGGTGACCCTGCCCTTCAGCCACGTCGTGTCGCCGACGTAGTTGAAGCGGCGCACCTCGCCGTAGAGCCGCTTGAGGAAGCCGTCGTCGCCCATCCAGTTGGTCAGCGGATGGCCGAGCCAGGACATGCGCTGGCAGCCGTAGTCGTAGGCCATGGGAAGGCCCGCCACGCCCGCGGTGTCGGAGGCGGCGTGGACGCGGATCACCGCTTCCAGCGCGCCGCTGCGCGGGTCGCGGTAGCCCCAGGCGGGATGGCGGCGGAACTCGCGCAGCGCGAAGACGTGCCCCAACCCGCCGATGCAGCCCGCCTCGAACGCCGCGATGTCGCCCATGCTCAGCGGCCCCTTCACCACCGAGGGAATCTCGTCGCCCTCGCTGACGTCCTCCCAGAAGCGGGGGGCGGCGCCGCGAATCTCCTCGTTGAGCATGTGGTCTTCGATGGCGAGTATCTCGTCCTCGGTGTAGCGGTGGGGCTCGCGCTGGTACTTGCCCCGCTCCCTGGCGGCGCGGCGCTCGGCGCGGAACTGCCAGCCCTTGCACTCGGCGATCGTCTCGCCCCGCTGGTTCCGGTAGGTCGAAATACTCGACTGAATGAAGACGCGCCCGGCGAACTCGCCCTTCTTCTCTTCGAGATCGGTGAACTGCTCCTGCACCGTGATCTCGTCGTCGAGGTAGATGGGCCGGTGCCACAGCCAATCGTTGCCGGCGTGGAAGCCGTGGACGCCGGGAAGGCCGCCGGTGCGCCCCGAGGTCCAGTAGACGCTGTAGAGGAACGTCGGCGGCGCGATGATCTTGCCCCAGCGGGTCTTCTGGGCGTACTCCGCGTCGACCCAGAGAGGATTGGGGTCGCCGATGCCCCGGATGAAGTGGCGGATGTTGTCCCGGGTCGCCGCCTCGTGGAGCGGCCCCATACCGTAGAAGCTGGGGCGGTTATAGGTCCCGATGCGGCTCCGCAGCCGTTCGAGCGCCTCCTCGGTGATCTTGCCCTCGGCGATCTTGGGCTTTTCGGCGGCGCTATCGGCCATGGCGTGCCTCCCTAGGAGTCTCGCGCCCGGCCGGTCCGCGGCGCGGGCGGTGGTCATGATACATGACGGTGGACGGCTGGCTGCGTTTGCGCTCTTGGTACACTGGAAGCCAGCCCGTGCAGGAGGGGTTGCATGAGACGAATCGGCGCACGATTCTGCCTGATCATCGGCATGGCGTTCATCGCCGCCCTTGCCATCGCCGCCTGCGGCGACGGCGACCCGACCCTGCCCCCCAAGTCGGACCCCGCCGCCTACACCAAGGCCGTCGTGCAACAGGCCATCGACTACTACGACGACAACGGCCGCGGCGAGACCGTCGACTTCTACAACTCCCCCGAGAGCGTGGACGGCCCTTGGTACGTCTTCATCGGCGCTGAGAATGACGTCGTGGTCGCCCACGCCACCATCCCGGACCTCTTAGGAAAGCTCCCCGACGCTGTTCGAGGGCCGGACGGCTATCCCACCGGCCGGCAAATCGCCGCCGCCGCCACCGAGGATGGCGCCTGGGTGGAGTATAGCCACCTGAACCCGGCCGCCGGCAGTGTGGATACGAAGCATTCTTGGGTGATCAGACACGATGGACTCTTGTTTGGGTCGGGGTGGTACGAGCCCGGCCCGTCGAAGTCGGACCCGGCCGCCTACACCCAGGCCTTTGTGCGGCAGGCGCTGCGCCTCTACGACGCCCTGGGCCGCGGCGAGACCGTCGACTTCTACAACTCCCCCGAGAGCGTCGACGGCCCCTGGTACGTGGCCATGTACGACGAGGATACGAACACCATCGCGCATCCCCTACGCAAGGACTTCCTCGGCACGAGTCCCAGGGAGCGCTCCGACGTCAACGGCAAGCCCTACGGACTAGAGGTCGTCGCCGCTACCGAAGAAGGCCGCTGGGTGGACTACGTGTTCGTCAATCCCACTTCCGGTGAGACCGAGCAGAAGCACACCTGGGTCATCAAGTACGACGGTCTGCTCTTCCTGTCGGGCTGGTACGAGCCTGCCAACTGATCTAGTAGACGGCGCCGGACGCTTCGAGACGCCGCAGCTCGTCGGGCGGCGTGCCGAGCAGCCCGCCGAGGACGCTCTCGTTGTGCTGGCCCAGCAGCGGCGCGGGCGACGCGATGCGCCCCGGCGTCCGAGACAGGCGCCAAGCGAGGCCGTAGAGCCACTCGGCGCCGGCCATGGGGTGCTCCATCTCGACCCACGCGCCGCGTTCGCGGAAGTGCGGGTCGAGGAACTGGTCCTCGATGTTCATCACGGGAAAGGCCGCGACGCCTTCCGCTTGTAGGTCCGCGGTGAGCTCGCCGGCGTCGAAGCGGACAGTCCATTGGCGCAGCGCCGCGTCCAGCGCCTCGCGCCGGCGCAGCCGGCGGTAGGAGTCGGCGAAGCGCGGGTCGCGGGTCCAAGGAGCGGGTCCGAGGCGACTCGCCGCGGCGCATAGACCGCGCCACTCGTCCTCGCCGCCCACCGCGATGCTGATCCACCGGTCGGCGCCGGCGCAGGGATAGGCGCCGTGCGGGGCGAGGCCGACGCCGGCATTGCCGATGGGCGCAGGGGCGCGCCGGTTCATGGTGACGTCCATGACCGCCTCGCCGAGCCACGACACGGTGCCCTCGAGCTGCGCCGCCTCGATGTACTGCCCTCGTCCGGTGCGCGACCGGTGGCGCAGGGCCGCGGTTGCGGCCATCGCCGCGTGCAGTCCGGCGACTGCGTCGCTCCACGCGGATTGAAGCTCGCCCACCAGCGCACCGTCCTCGTAGCCCACCAGACTCATCAGGCCGGAGAGCGCCAGCACGATGGGCGCGTAGGCGATGACGTCGCGCAGCGGCCCGCTGTTCCCCGCCGCCGGCATGGCCACAACCACGATGTCGGGGCGAAGGCGGCGGAGGGCGGCGTAGTCGAGGCCGAGCCGGTCCATCACGCCGGGGGAGAAGTTGTCGATCACGATGTCGGAGCGGGCGATGAGGCCGCGGAGCAGGTCGAGCCCCTCGGACTCCTTGAGGTTCAGGGTCACGCTCTGCTTGTTGCGGTTGAGACCGTGGAAGACGGGTTGCAGCTCGGGCCAGCGACCCTCGTCGCCGCCCGCAGCGTCCTCTCCCACCATCGGCCGGCCGAGCCGCATGCCGTCCATCTTGACCCGGCTCTCGACCTTGATGACCTCGGCGCCCATGTCGGCGAGGAGATGGGCCGCCATCGGCGCGGCCCACGCGCTCCCCAAGTCGATCACCCGGTAGCCCGCGAGCGCGTCCATGGTCAGACCACCCCCGCGCGGCGTAGGCCGGCCAGGTGGAGCCCGAGCCGGTCTCGAAGCACCTCGGCGTTGTGCTCGCCCAGACGCGGCGCGGGGCGGTCAAGCCGCCACGGACTTTCGGAGAAGCGGTAGGGCGGACCGGGATAGAGCACGCTGTCGCCGCCCTCGGCGTCGACCGTTTGCCAGAAGCCACGTTCGGCGAGGTGGGAATCGGCGACTGCCTCGCCGATGGTCTTCACCGGAACGCAAGGGACGCGCCGTGCCCTCGTCGTCTCGAAGATCTCCTCCTTGGTGCGCTCGGCGAACCAGGGCGCTATCAACGCCTCCGCCTCCTCGGGGTACTCCTCCGACATGGCGCGGCGGTTGCGGAACCGCGGCTCCGAGTACCACGGCTGATCGCCGAGCACCTCCAGGAAGCGCCGGTACTGCGCCAGCTGCGGCGCGTCGATGCAGATGTGGCCGTCGAGGGCGGGCAGCACACAGTTGGGGAAGAGCCCCAGACTCATGCGGTTGCCCCAGCGTCGGCCCGGAATCCCTTTGTATATGTAGGTTGGAAGGTGGTAGCCGTTGAGGAGGAGTGCCGGCGCCTCCGCGACCGCGGCGTCGACGACCTGCCCCTCGCCGTCGCGGTCGCGCGCCTGCAGGGCCATGACGACGGCGAGCGCCGCGGCGAAACCGCCAAGGTAGGCGTTCTGCTGCAACGGGATCGTCAGCGGCTCGCGGTCGGGGAAGCCCGTTCCGAAGCTCAGGCCGCCGGCGGCGCTGATGTTGATGTCGTAGGCCGCGTAGTCTCGGTACGGCCCCGTCTCGCCGAACGGCGTGATTGAGGCCGCGATCAACCCGGGTCGCCGCTCGCGGAGGGCGTCGAGATCGAGCGCACTGCGGACGCGGCCCTGCGCTACGAGCACGTCGGCGCCCTCCAGCAGGCGGTCCACCAGCGCCGCCCCCGTCGCCGTAGCGGCGTCGATGGTGACCGAGCGCTTGTTGGCATTGAGAAAACGAAAGAGGCCGCTCGCCTCGGAGTCCGGGGCGTCGCCGGGGAAGGGGCCGTGGGAGCGGAGCGGGTCGCCCTGGGGCGGCTCGACCTTGATCGTATCGGCGCCCAAGTCGGCCAGCGTCCGCGAGCAGAACGCGCCGGCGACCCCTTCGGCGATCTCGACGACGGCGACCCCGGCCAGCGGGCCCGGCGGCGCGGACGCGGGGCGGGGTCGCTCTGGGGACATGGGGTTACTCGAAAGCGCCCGCCTCCGCGAGCGTGTTGATCGCGGCGCTCGAAAGGCCGAGCACGTCGCCGAGGATATAGCCGTTATGCTCGCCGAGCAAGGGAGATGGGCGCTGCGTGGGCGTTCCGTCCGGCGTGGAGCGCCAGGCCAGGCCCTGCACCGCGCGCCGCCCCATGCGGGGGTGCTCCACGTCGCGCCAGGCCCCCCGCTCGCGCAGGTGCGCATCGTCGAACAGCATCTCGCCGCTCGCCGCGGGATAGGCCGCGACGCCGGCCCGCTGCAACGACCGCGCCAGCGGGACCGCCGCCCTCCGCCGCGTCCAGGCCTCCACCTCGGCGTCGAGCTCCGCGGCGCGGCGGAGACGGCGGTAGGCGTCGGCGAAGCGTCGGTCGCGGGCCAGGGCGGGACGCCCCATCACCCCGCACAGCGCGCGGAACTCGGCGTCGGACCCCACCGAGATCGTGATCCAATCGTCGCCTCGGCAGCGGTACAGACCGTGGGGGGCGCGCCGCGGGTCGCGGTTCCCCACCCGTGTGGGAACGGTACCGGTCATCAGGTGCTCGAACACGGCGGTCCCCGCGAGCGCCGCGATGGCCTCGACGGACGAGTGGTCGACGTATTGCCCTTCGCCGGTGTGCTCGCGGCGCCAAAGCGCGCAGAGCACGGCGTAGGCGAGGGCGGCGCCGACGCGCAGGTCGATGGAGTCCCGCAGCTCGGCGGGCGGGCCGTCCTCGTAGCCGGTGAGGCTCCCCAAGCCGCCGCTGGCGTTGAAGACGGAGGCGTAGCCCGGATAGGCGCTCTCCGGCCCGCTGCCCCCGAAGGCCGAGCTCGACGCCACGATGATCGTCGGGTTGCGCCGCCGCAGCGCCTCGTAACCGATGCCCATGCGGTCGAGGACGCCGGTGCGGAAGTTCTCCACGAGCACGTCGCTGACCGCCGCCAGCGATTCAATCGTCTCCACACCGCCGGCGCGCTTCAGGTTGAGCCGGAGCCCCAGCTTGTTCAGGTTGACGCTGTTGAACGTCGGCGAGGCGTCGGGGTCGAGATCGATCGCGTACTGGCCGCGGCGCATGCCGTCGAGGTTCGAAGCCGTTTCGACCTTGATGACCTCGGCTCCAAGCAGGGCAAGCTGGAGCGAGCAGTACGGCCCCGCAAGGTTCCAGGTGAAGTCCAGGACGCGCACGCCGCTCAGAGGGGCACGCGGGGCGCCGCTCATACCACACCCGCCCGCCGGAGGCCGGTGAGGTCGCGGCGGGCGTAGCCGAGCTCGTCGCAATAGACCTCCGCGTTATGTTCACCGAGGAGCGGCGCCCCTCGCGGCTGCGCCGGCGGGGTCCGCGAGAGCCGGTAGGCCTGCGCCGTGTACTCCAGCACGCCCGCCTTGGAATGGACGGCGCGCCCGAAGAAGCCGCGGGCGCGAAGCTGCGGCGAGGCGGCCACGTCGCGGGCGTCGGCGAAGAGCGCCGCGGGGCAGCCTCGGGACGCGGCGGCGTGATAGATCGTCCGCTTCTCCAGGCCGGCGGCCCACGCGCGCATCACGGCGTTGATCTCGGGGCGATGGGCGCGGCGTTCGTCGAAGGTGGCGAACCTGGAGTCGGTGGCAAGGTCGGGCCGGCCCATCGCATCGCACAGCGCCGCCCAGTGCCGGTCTTCGCGGGGAAAGAGAATCACGTGGCCGTCGGCGGCTGGAAAGATGCCGCCGAAGAAGTACGTCCGCCGCCAATCGATCAGCTCGTCGTAGCCGGCGAACCGTTGCAGCGTCTCCCGCGCCATCGCCATCGACGCCTCCTGCTTCGACAGGTCGACGCGCTCCCCCGCGCCGTTGCGCGACCGCGACAGCAGCGCCGACAGCGCCGCGAGCGCCCCCAGCACGCCCGCGTCGTGCTCCGCCAGGTAGCCGCCGGCGCGGACGGGGCCGCGCTCAGGAAACAGTTCGTAGGAGAGATTTCCCGGCAGGGTATACGCCTCGCCGCCCGCAGCGAACGAGGTGAGGTCGCTGGCGCGGTAGCCGGCGTTCGGCCCGTCCAGCCCAAACGGCGTGATGGCGACGCGCACCAGGCCGTCCACGCCCGCCGCTGTATCGGAAAGCTCCGGCGCGTCGTAGACCAGTACGTCGGACGCGGCGGCGAGCCGGTCGAGGATGGCGCGGCCCGTCGCCGAGTCAACGGCGAGTGTCGCCGAGCGCTTGTTCGCGTTCAGGTGCAGGAAGAGTGCGCTCGTCTCGTCATGCGGAGCGCCGCCGGGGAAGGCGCCGTGGCCACGGGCGGGGTCGCCCTCCGGCGGCTCCACCTTGGTGACCTCGGCCCCCATGTGAGCGAGGAGCTTGCCGCAGTGCGCCCCCGCGATCGATTCGCAGACCTCAACGACGCGGACACCGGTCAACGGAGGAGCGCCGTCCGCGGCCTGGGTGGCGTGAGAGAGGGTCACCACCTCTCCCCCTCTGGGGGAGATTGAGAGAGGGCGCTCCTCGGAGAGGGTAGATGAGGGCATGGCAAGTTGAACAATCTTAGCAAGAGACGCGCCGCGGCGGCGGCGCTCCCGGCGTTCCGGCCACTATAATGGCGCGTAGGAAGCATTGACGCGCTGAGGAGGCCCAGGATGTCCGCGCGCAAGATCGTCTCCGCCGACGACCACATGGACATGACCGCGATGCCCCGCGACCTCTGGGAGGCGCGGCTCCCCGCGGAGTGGCGCGACCGCGCGCCGCACGTGCGGGAAACGGAGAACGGCGCCTTCTGGGAGATCGACGGCAACCTCCTCGGCTTCAGCGGGACCCGGCCCGGCGGGGTCCAGAGCGCCATCACGCGCGCCGGCATCGAGGACGACGGCTTCCGCGCCTCGACGCCGGACCTTCGCCTTCAAGACATGGACCTGGACGGCGTCCACGCCCAGGTGATCTACGGCCCGCCCATGGGTTTCAAGATGGGCGAGGCCGGCTTCAAGACGGCCTGCCTGCGGGCCTACAACGACTGGGGCGCGGAGTTCAACGGCCACGACCCCGGCCGCCTCTGCCTGCTCGCCTACCTCCCCACGGAGTCGCCGGAGGCCGCCGCCGCCGAACTCGGGCGCGCCGCCGGCATCGGCCACAAGGGCGCGGTGGTGAGCTACTTCGACGCCGCCTCGCGGGTCTGCGACCCCGAATGGGACCACCTCTGGGCGGCAGCCGAGAGGGTCGGCCTGCCTCTCAGCTTCCATCTCGGCGGCGGGCTGCATACGACCAAGCCCGCAGTGGGCGGCTGGGAGTTCGCCGCCTTCGCCGCGGCGATCCCGCTCCAGTTGGACGAGGCCCTCGCCCTCATGACCTTCTCCGGCGCGCTCGAACGCCATCCCAAGATGCGGCTCATCCTCGGCGAGTCGGGCCTGGGCTGGATTCCCTACATGCTCGAACGGATGGACCTCGAATTCACCAAGCACACCCCCAACGCCAAGGACTACCGGATCGAAATGAAGCCGAGCGAGATCTTCGCCCGCCAGGTCTACGCCACTTTCGAGGAGGACCGTTTCGGCGTGGGGCTCATCCCGCAGATCGGCGAGGCCAACGTCATGTGGGCCTCCGACTATCCCCACCCCGACAGCACGTTTCCCCGCTCGGCCGAGGAGATACGCGAGGCCTTCGACGGCCACGACGAGGCGCTGATCGAACGGGTCACCTACACCACGGCCGCCGAGCTCTACGGCCTGCAGGAAGCGGCGGCCTAGCATGGGCGGCAGTCACTCCGAAAGCCGGCCCAAGCCCGAAGTCCGCGCCGCCGCGGTCCAGATGGCGGTGGACTGGCTCGACCCCAAGGCCAACCTCGAACGGATGAGCCGCGCCTTCGACGAAATCGCGTCGATGGGCGGCGCCGACCTCGTCGTCTTCCCCGAGCTCGTCAACCAGGGTTACGTCAAGCCCTCGACCGACGACGACTACAAGGAGTTCGCGCTGGCCTACCGCCGGTGCGCCGAGAAGATACCCGGCCCCTTCACCGGCGCGCTGGGCGAGATGGCCAAGGCGAACGACTGCTACGTCGTCGCCGGCATGGCCGAAGCGCACCCCGCCGTGACCGGGTCGCTGTACAACTCGTGCGTGCTCATCGATCCCCAAGGCCAAGTGATCGATGTCCACCGCAAGTCCCACATCCCCGGCCACGAGAAGTTCTACTTCTATCCCGGCAACACGCTTTCGGTGACGGAGACCGACGTGGGCAAGATCGGCATGATGATCTGCGCCGACTACTGCTACCCCGAACTGGCCCGCTCGCTCACGCTTCAGGGCGCTGAGATCCTGTGCGCTCCCTTCGCCAACCCCACCGGCGCCTACCCCGACCCCGTGATCTTCAACCGGATGGGCGCGGCCCGCGCCTTCGAAAACAGCAACTTCATGATTGCCTGCGACCGCGTCGGCGAGGAGGGCGAAGGCTCGTTCATGGGCCGGAGCTGCATCTGCGACCCCTTCGGGCGCTACCTCGCCATCTCCGAGGGCGACGACGAAGAGGTGCTGATCGCCACGCTGCGCCGGGAGGAGATGGAGCTGGCGCGGGCGTCCTACAACCGCTTCCGCGACCGCCGCCCCGACCTCTACGGCGAGGTCGTCCAGCCCCTCTAACCCGCGTCGGCCCGGCGCCCACTCGTGCGTGGTAGTATCCGGCCACGCAGGAGGCTCCTGATGGCAGTCTATATCTTCGAGCGCATCACCGTCGTCAAGGGCGGGCGCGGTAAGTTCATCGACCTGATGCGGGGCAAGTGGGGGCCGCAGAACGAGGCGAAACACGGCGTGCACATGGCCGGACTCTGGGCCACCGCGGGCCAGACCGCCGATTGGCCCGAGGCCAACGTGCTGTGGGAGTACCGCGACTGGGCGCACTTCGCCGAAGCCTCGCAGGACCAGTACCCCCGCGAGGACAAAGACCCCTACCTCAACGAGCTCTGGCGCCAGGCCCTCGACTGGCGCTCCGGCGGGGTCAGCGACCTCCTCGAACCGTCGGCGTTCTCCCCCGACCGCGCCGAACGGGAGGCGCGCGGCATTGAGGCGCCCGTGGTCCAGTTCGAGCGGATCAAGACCAAGAAAGGCAAAATGGCCGAGTACCACGCCGCCATCGAGTCGGAGCTCGTCCCCGCGGCCAGGGAGCGCGGCGTCGAGCTCATGGGCGCCTACCGCCACGCCATCCGCCCCAACGAGGGTATCAACCTCTGGTTTTTGAAGGACTGGGACCACGCCCGCGCCGTCTGGGAAGCCGAGCAGGACGGGCCACAGGCCCAAGAATGGCGACGCCGCGCCGGCGAGTTGCTGGCCGACTTCCGCGCCCACCTCATCGTGAGACCGCCCGAAGGCGCGCTCCGCACCTAACCGGCAACGGAGACCACTTAGTTTCAACGGAGGCCCGGAAGATGACGACGATCCACCTGCACGAAATCATGGACACGGTCCCCGGTCAGGAGGAGCCGTACATGGCCAGCGTCCTCTCCCTGGAGGACGACGTGGTGTCGCGCAACATCGGGGCACGGCGGGGCGACATCTCCAGCGCGACGTCGACGAGCCGCTTCCGCACCACCGACGTCTCCGGGCCCTGGCCGAAGTCCGTAAATCTCGCCGAGCCGGGCTCCTTCGAGCGGGCTATGCACAGCCTCCGCTCCCAGTTCAGCGGAACGGGCATGTCCACCGACATGGAGGACTGGTGGCAGCGCAACACCAGCCTCCGCACCCACGGCTTCGACCGCTGGCTGCTGCCGACGTCGTTCAGCCCTCCGCGCAAAGACCTTCTGAGCAAGGGGCTCAAGGGGCGCGTCTTCCTCCACGAGTTCATCAAGGTCGCCTGGGGCGAAACGGACGACTATCTCGCGCGGTTGGAGCGCGACTTCCTCCCCGCCGCGGTCCGCTACGAATGGCTGCTCTTCGGCGCTTACACCGTCGCTATGAGCCCCCGCGAGGTGCTCACCGTCTTCTTCATGCGCGAGTGGCGGCACATGGCCGACCTCTTCGCCGCCCGCGACACCGACCCCGCCCTGCAGTCCTGGTTCCGCTACCGCGAGGAGACCATCGATGAATCGGAGGAGATGGTCCTCATGCCGGGCCACAACAACGCCCTCTTCCAGTGGGGTTGACTCGTGAGGCTACCGGAAGCAAAGGGCGTGACCGTTACCGACGACACCATAACGGTCGACCTTTCCGACGGACGCGCCATTTCCACCCCGCTGGGCTGGTATCCACGGCTTGTCCACGCCACACCGCAGGAGCGGGAGAACTGGGAGCTGATCGGCGACGGGCAGGGAATCCACTGGCCCGACTTGGACGAGGACCTGAGTGTAGAGGGGCTGATCGCGGGCCGGCCCTCGGGAGAGAGCCGCCGATCGTTCAAACGGTGGCTTGAAGCGAAGGACGTGGGTCGACCCGTGGCGCTCTACGACGTGACGGGTGGCGGACAAGCATCCGGCGCTGAAGACTAGTCCAAGGCTCGGGCAGCGCGCACGCGACCGGCGGGCGGCACGCTAGCTGCGGGACGGAATCCCCATCATGGCGCGGGCTTCCGACGGGGTCGCGACGCCGCGGCCCGCGTGGCGCGCCAGCGCCGCGAAGCGCCGCACCTGCTCCGCGTTCGAGAGCGGCTCGCCGTCGAGCACCGGACAGTCGCCGATGCCGATGCGGACGTGCCCGCCCTGCAACACGGCTAGGCTCTCCATCGGCACGTAGGCCCCGCCCTTCGCCTCAATGAACCACAGGTGCGGGACGTCCGGCGGGACCATCGAAAGATACGTCTCCAGGCCCCGCGCCGTGGGCGGCAGGCCGTAGGGGTGCCGGTCGGTGAAGTAGAACTTCAGGAGCAGCGGCGCCTTCACCAGCCCCATCTCGTGGTAGGCCAAGACCTGCCGCAGGTGGCCCGGCTCGCGCAACCCCAGCGTGCACACCATCCCCAACCGTTCGATGAGCCGCAGCGAGTGCATCATGTCGGCGTGGCTGTTGTGGAACGTTTCGAGCTGCGTGGGCCGGCCCGCCCGCAGCTCCTCGTAGGTCGTCAGGTTGAAGGCCCCTATGTCGAGCGGCCCCATCTCCAGCGTCACCGAATCGTCCGCCGCCAGCGCCTCCCAATGATCGAAGCGGCGCTCGATGGGCAGGCCCTGATAGCCGGGGCAGATGATCGCGTCGCTCGACTCCGCCACGATGCGCATCGCCTCGGCGTAGAGCGCCGGATCGCTGCGCCGCTGCTCGCCGGTCTCCGGTTCCCGGGCGTGGAAGTGAAAGACGCCGGCCCCCTCCGCGGCACACGCTAGGATGTCGTCGGCGACCTCGCGCGGCCCGTAGGGCACGTGCGGGTTCACGTCCTTCGGCACCCACTCGTTGAGGGCGACCTTGATGATCAGCTTGTCCATGAGACGACTCAGGCGCCCCGGCTGCTGAGCAGACGCTGCCAGGAGGCGGTGGGGCCGGCGCTATGCCCGCGGAACTCGGGCATGACGAAGCGCGCGAAGAGCTCCAGCGAGTGTTTCCACGCCTCCCAGTCCGACCACTCGGTGGCGATGAGGAGCAGGCCGCCGAGCCCGCCCGAGCCTTCGTCGAGCTCGCGGAGCCACTCGACGCACTTGTCGGGCGTGGTGACGAGCCAGCCACTGTTGCGGGCCGTCTCCCGCACGTCGAGTGGACTATCGAGGTCGAGCGGCGGGTCCGAACGGCGCCGCCGCAGGGGGATGAAGTACTCGCGCTGCTCCTTGGTGGCGCGTTCCGCGATGAGGTCGAGAGCCTTGTCCTCGTCCTCAGCGAGGTAGACGTAGGCCGCGGCCCGCCAGTCCTCGCGGCGCGGGGCGCGTCCGTAGGGCTTCGCCATCTCCTCCAGCATGGCCCACTGTTGCGCCAGTTTCTCGCTCTTGAGGCCGTTGAAGAAGTCTGCCGCGAGCAGCTTGAAGCCGTGCTTGGCCGCCAGCCCCGTCCCGTGCTCGCCACCCATCGTCGCCACCGCCATCGGCGGATGGGGAAGCTGGTACGGCTTCACCATCAGCTCCATGTCCTTGATCGTCCAGTACGTGCCCTCGTAGTTCAGCGGGCCGGGCTCGGTGAAGAGCTTCAGGATGATCTCCAGCGATTCGTCCATCATGGGGCGGACCTCGCCGGGGTCGACGCCGAACATCTCGACGTCGGTGGTGAGCAGCCCCGGGCCGACGCCGAAGTCGAGGCGGCCATGGGTGAGGTGGTCGAGGAAGGCGATGCGCTCGGCGACCTCGAAGGGGTGGTGATACGGCAGGCTGACGACGCCGGTGCCGAGCCGGATGCGCGAGGTGCGCTGCGCCGCGGCGGCGATGAAGATGTCGGGCGCGACGATCGTTTCCCAGCCGGCGGTGTGATGCTCGCCGATCCAGACCTCGTCGAACCCCAGGCTCTCCGCGTATTCGATCAATTCGAGGTCGCGGTCGAAGGCAAGCGTCGGGTTCTCTGAAGGTGCGTGGCACGGCATGAGAAAGAAACCGAACTTCATAGCTGCCCAAGCCTCCCGGAAATCGGCTAGTATCGTGCCGCGACAGTCTAACGCAAGCGCGCCAAGGAGTCCGGCCCATGGCGGAACTTGACTACGAAAAGCACCCCGGCGAGCACTACGCCATCCTCCGGCTCAATCGTCCCCAACGCCTCAACGCCCTGGGGCGCGGCCTGTTGCGGGAATTCTCCGACGCGCTCGACGACTTCGAGCAGGACCCTGCGATGCGATGCGGCATCGTCACCGGCACGGGCCGGGCCTTCTCCGCCGGTGCCGACCTGAAAGAGATGGCGGAGCGCAACGCCGCCACCCAAGAGATCGAGGCCGCCTTCGAGGCCGGCGAGATCGACGCCGACGAACGCAAGCGCCGCCTCGACGCATGGCGGCACACCGGCAGCGCTTTCCGAATGTCCACCCACGCCAAGCCGTTCATCGGCGCGATTAACGGGCTCTGCCTGGCCGGCGGCATGGAGCTCGCCACCGACTGCGACTTCAGGATCGCGTCCAAAGACGCCTACTTCGGCCTGTTCGAGGTGAAGCGGGGCATCATGGCGGCCTACGCCGTGCAGCACCTCACCCGCCTCATCCCCTACGGCGCGGTGCAGCAGATGTTGCTCACCGCCGACCGGCTGAGCGTCGAGGACGCCTACCGCTACGGCTTCGTGAACGAGATTCACGAGCCGGACGACCTCATGCCCCGCGCCGTCGAGCTCGCTACCATGATCGCGAGCAACGCGCCGCTGGCGGTGCAGGGCTCGAAGTCGATGGCCGCCTTCTGGCGGCGGCACGGCATGCAGGAGGCGGAGAAGCTGAACGAGTGGATCAGCCGCGCCGTCTTCGGCTCCGAGGACGCCCGCGAAGGCCCCCTCGCCTTCGCCGAGAAACGGGAGCCGGAGTGGAAGGGGCGCTAGGCCCCCAGTAAGACCAGGCCCAAGCACGAAGGGAGCGCGAGTATGGACTACCGAGTCGTCGACGCCGACACCCACACCGTCGAACCGCCTGACATGTGGCGGCGCTTCCTCCCCGCCAAGTTCCGGGACCAAGCGCCCACGCTGGTAAAGGACTCCCGGGGCGGCGACGCCTGGAAGTTCGGCCCCGACGCCCCGGCCCGGCCCATCGGCATGGTCTCCACCCCAGGGAAGAACTACGAGGATATGCACTGGCTCGGCGCGACGTACGACTCGATCCGCAAGGGCTGCTACGACGGTCATGGCCGCCTCGAAGACATGGACATCGACGGGCGGGACGCCGAGATCATCTATCCATGGCCCAGCATGATCAACTACTTCCTCGACCACCCCGACGACGGCCTCCACGAGGCGGCGATCCACGCCTACAACGATTGGGTCTACAACGACTTCGCCGCGGCGGACCACGCCCGCCTCTTCCCCATGTTCCAGATGCCCAACCTCGGCATCGAGACCAGCCTCGCGGAGCTGCGCCGGGCGAAGAGGGAGGGCTACAAGGGGATCGTGCTCTCCCGCTTCCCCAGCGGGGCCGCCGCCCTCAGCCCCGACGACGACCCCTTCTGGGCCGAGGCGCAGGACCTCGACATGCCGATCAACGTCCACATCTCCATCGGCGGGGCGACGCGCGCCGATCTCGCCAAACAGGGCAAACCCCAGGTCATCGCCAACCCCGACCCCTCGGGGCTGCTCGGCGGGGTGGTCGGCGCCTTCAGCGACATCATGATCAAGTTCATCATCTCCGGGATGTTCGACCGCTTCCCCCGGCTCAAGATGATCGCCGTCGAGACCCAGGCGGGCTGGATTCCCTGCGCCCTCGAGTTCTATGACGACCGCTTCTGGCGCAACCGCACCATGGCGGGCAGCACCCTCAAGCACCTCCCCAGCGAGTACTTCGAGCGAAACTGGGCCGCCACCTTCATCATCGACAAGTACGCCGTGCGCAACCGGCACGAGATCGGCCTGAACAACATCATGTGGTCCACCGACTACCCGCACCACGGCTGCGATTGGCCCAACAGCCGCAAGGTCATGGACCAGATGTTCGTCGGCGTCCCCGACGAGGAGCGCCGCCGCCTGACCTGCGCCAACGCCGTCGAAATCTACGGTCTCGACCGGGACTAGCGGCCCCCGCCCTACGGCTCGATGACGGCGCGGGTCACCGGCGTGGGGCCCGTCACCCACTCGGACTGGTTGAGCGCGTCGTTCACCGCGTCGAGCGGGAAGCGGTGCGACACCAGCTTGTGCAGCGGCACGCGGTCCTGATTCCGCGCCAGGAAGTCGAGCACTTGGGGGAGGACGAGAGGCTCGTACATCGCGGTGCCCATGAGCTTCTTGCCGCTCAGCACGAACGAGGACGGGTCGAACTCGACCGTCCTGCCGCTGAAAAAGAGTCCGATGCCGAGATACGTCCCGCCGTTGGTGATCATCGCCAGCCCTTCGGGGAGCAGATCGGCCATACCCACGACTTCGACCGCGAGGTCGGCGCCGCGCCCGCCGGTGATCTCGCGCACGCGCCCCACGCGCATCTCCGGCGTGTTGTACTCGTCGATGTTGATCGTGTGCGTGGCGCCAAGCTCCTCGGCGAGTTCGAGGCGGTTCTCAAGCCGGTCGAGGACGATGATCTGGTCGGCGCCCATGTCCTTGGCGAGCGCCGTGCCGATCAGCCCAAGCCCGCCCGCGCCCTGAAAGACGATGCTCTGGCCATGGCCCGCCTGGGCGACTGTCAGTCCTTGCAGCACGGTTCCGTAGGCGCAGTTCACCGGCCCCAGAAGCTCGTCCCGGACCTCGCCGGGCACCTTGAAGACGGACTTGTTGGCGTGGATGTAGTAGTAGTCGGCGAAGGTGCCCTGGAAGTAGGGAAATTCGCCGACCTTCGACCGGTTCCCGTGCTTGTAGAGGCAGAGGTTGATCCGGCCCTCCAGGCAGAGATGGCAACGGCCGCAGGGGTCGATGGCGGCGTGGACGATGCGATCGCCCTCGTGCAGCGGCGCGCCGAGGGAATCCGTCGTGACTCCCTTCCCCAGCTTGTAGACGACGCCCGCGCCCTCGTGCCCCAAGTGGGAGCCCTGCGGTGGCAGGGGATACGTCGTGTCGCCGCGCCACAGGTGCATGTCGGAGCCGCACAGCCCCGCCTGCGTGATCTTCAAGACCATGCACCCCGGCGCGGGATCGGGCACGTCGAACTCCTCGATCGCCACCGGCTGAGCATGCGCCTTCAAGATCGCGGCTCTACCCTTCATCACATCTCCTCTTCAGAACTTCAACTACAACAGACCAACGCCCCTTACGCCGCGGGCTCGTAGCCGAACCGCCCGTTCCTGTCGACGATGCGGCCGCCCTCGGCAATCGTGAAGTGCGTCGGCACCACGAGCGTGTCGGTGTCGGCGTAGCGTTCGAGGAAGTCGCGGCGCGTCACGCCCGCGAGCTTCTTGTTCACCGTGACCGCGATCTCCCAACTCGGCTGCGCCACCTGGAGCGCGTGATGCAGCATGTCGCCGGTGAACACCGCCTCGGCGCCGTTGGACTTCACGTGCAGTCCGGCGTGCCCCGGCGTGTGCCCCTCCAGCGGCTCGATCCAGGCGTCGTCGTCGATGGCGTACTCATCGCCCACCATCACGGCTAAGCCGGCGTCCACGACTGGGGCGACGCTGTCCGCCATGACGTCGCGGCCCCACTCCTCGCCCGCGGGGGACGTCCAGTGCTCGTACTCTTTCCGCCTGAAAAGGTGCTTGGCGTTGGGGAAGGTGGGGACCCACTTGCCGTCCTCGAGCCGCGTGTTCCAACCGACGTGGTCGAAGTGCATATGGGTGCAGAACACGTAGTCGACCGATTCCGGCTCGACCCCATTCTTGCGGAGGTCGGCGAGGAACGGCGTCTTGAGCATACTGGCGTTCTCCCTGTCACGGGGCTTGTCGTTGCCCAAGCAGGTATCGATCATGATGGTGCTTCGGGATGTCCGGAGCACGTAGCAGCGAAAGATCAGCGTGGACTGGCCCTCGGGCCCAAAGAGGCGCCGGTCGAGCGTGGGAGTGAGCTCGGCGAGCTCTTCGGGCGCGGCGCGGGGAAAGAACTCCTTAGGGTCGGGGTGCATGACGCCCTCGACGATCTCGAACGCCTCGAAGTCCCCGATTTTGAAGCCGGCCATAAAGTCGCTCCCTCCTTGCCTCTACGCGCCGCGGGCGCCGCGCGCGGACTCGCCGGAGTATAGCAGCGCCCCGCGCCAGTTCGCTGTACCCGACACCTCGGCCCGCCTATAATCAGGACTACCGTAGTTCACGGTTTAGGGAGACCAAGCATGGCTAACTTCGACCTTCACCACCTCCACCACAAGGCAACGGACATCGAGAAGGCGGCGCGGTTTTATGTCGACTGCCTCGGTGCGAAGGAGACCGGCCGCAAAGAAGATTGGATGATCGACGTCGAACTCTGCGGCGTCCGCATACGGATCACGACGTTTCACGCAGAATCGCCTACCGAGCAGGCCCACGGACTGGAGCACATCTCGCTGGACACCGACGATCTCCCCGGCGTGATCGAGGGACTGAAGGCTCAGGGTCTTCCGTTCAAGGAACAGCGCGATGCGGACGGGAAGATGTCGTGCTACGCCACGGGCCCAGACGGTACCCAGATCTACATCCTGCAGGGCCACGCCGGACACAAGTACTAGGCGTCAGTCGACGGGGTCCGTGAGTGTGCCGGCTGACCTGGGCCGTTAGCCCGCTGAGCTACGACAGGCTGAAGCCAAATACTCGCGCGGTGTTGGAATAGGTGATCTTGCCGAGGTCTTCCTCGGAGACGCCGTCGAATATCTCGCGGACTACTCGCCGTGACTCGGGCCAGGTGCATTCCGTATGCGGGTAGTCCGATCCCCAAAGCAGGTTGTCCACGCCGATGAGCGATCGCATGGCCACCGCGGTCCAGTCGTCCTGAAAGCTCACCGAGATATTCTGGTGAAAGAAGTCGCTCGGCATCATTTCGGTGCTGAATCGCTCCCAGCTGCCCCTGCGTTCTCGATAGCGTAGGTCCATTCGGAACAGCCAGTGCGCCACCCAGCCGCCCTGGTTCTCAACGCTCACAACCTTGAGTTTCGGGTGCCGCTCGAACACGCCCGCCATGATCATGGACGTGAGCGACCGCCTGATCCAATGGTCGCCGTTGATGTACACGATTTCCAGCGGCTCGTTCGGGTCCATGGTCGGGTCGTGGTGGTACATGGGGAGGCCGTCGCGGACCGTGCGGTTCGACCCGGAGTGCAGGCAGAGCGGCATGCCCAATTCCTCCGCGGTTGACCAGAAAGGCTCGTAGTCCTGGCGGTGATATCCGTGGCCGTGGGCTGGATGGACGCTGATGATGGCGGCCTCTAGACCCAGCGCCCGGGCCCGGCGAAGCTCGTCCACACCCTCCTGGACGTCATCCAGGTTGATCATGGCCGCCCCCTTGAGCTTTTCGGGGTAGGGACGACAGAACTCCGCAATCCAATCGTTGTACGTGTGACAGATCGCGGACAAGAGCCCTGAATCCTCCAGCCGCCAAATGCCGCCCACGCCGCGCGTAGGGAAGAGGACCGCGCCCTCTACACCATCGAGCTCCATATCCTTGATCGCCTCATGGGGGTCATATCCGCCAGGGCGCACGTTCGCCCAACGGTCCTCGAGTGATATCTCATACGGCCGGTCCGTCTGGTACCGCTCACCCGCATGGGTGGCCGTGCCGAGCGAGCCGATGGACCGGTTATCCTCGACAACGTACCAATCGGCTGTTTCGCCGCTGACCAGTCGTGGCGCCCGGTCCCGATACTTGGCCTCGATGCGACTCGTCCAAAGGTCCGGCGGTTCGACGATGTGATTGTCGGCGGATAGCAGTCTCAGCGTCGCCTGATCCATGGGGCCTCCTCCACGTTCGGACCCACCCGTCGCTTCACCGCGGGCGGGTCGGCTCATTCGTCCACGGACGCTTAGCCGGCCTCACCGATCGGGAAGCCGTACAGCCGAACCGCGTTGTCTCGCGTAATCTTGGTCTTATCCTCGACGGGAATGCCCTCGAAGATGCGGTCGACGATCTCCCGGGACTTCGGAAACGTTGACTCCGCATGCGGGTAGTCAGCCCCCCACATCAGGTGGTCCACCCCCACGTGGTGACGCGCCTCGACTCCCATCGCGTCCTCTTGGAAGCTGATGTAGACGTTACGGCGGAAGAAGTCGCTGGGAATTGCGCTGCCCTCGAACCGGCGCCCCTGCAACCCGGCGACTCGATGTCTGTACGTATCGTCCATCCGATTCAACAGGTAGAGCGCCCAGGAGATTTCGAACTCCGCGGCAACCACTTTCAAGCGTGGAAAGCGTTCGAACACTCCCCCGAAGGTTAGGGCGGCGATGGAAAGACGCAGGTCCTGCGCCGCTGCCGAGAATACTACGGGATCGAGGGGCGCCGCGGGGACCCCGATATCGGGCCGCCACCGTTCAGAGCCGACGTGGAGGGTCAGCGGGAGGTCCAAGTCCTGCGCCGCCGCCCACAGAGGCTCGTAGTTGGCATGGTCGTAACGCACGTAGGGACGCACCGGGATCATCGCCCCGGCCAGGCCCATCTTGGCTGCCCGCTCAAGCTCTCTGACGCATTCTTGCATGCTGTCCACGTTGAGCATCGCGATCCCCTTGAGCCGCTGCGGGTAGGGGGCGCAGAAGTCGGCCACGTGGTCGTTATACGCTCGCACGCATGCCGAGCAGAGGTCCGTGTCCGCGATGCGGTAGAGCTGCAGACCGACCGTGGGATACAGGACCGTCGCGGCCACGCCGTCCAGGTCCATATCCTGAACGTGCGGATGCGGATCTAGTGCGCCGGGACGGATCTCCTCGATCCGCCCGTCCAACGATAGGTCCTGCGGGTTCGTGAACCGGACGCCGGCCTGATAGCCCGTGGCCCGGACACTATGGACTCTGACGCCGTCGGCATGCCATTCATCATACTCGCCGACGCGGACCACCCTCGGCGCCCGGTCTCGATAAGCTTTGTCCACCCTTGTCGGCCACAGTTCCGCCGTCTCGAGGATATGAGAGTCCGAAGAGATCAGCGGACAGCGCTCCGCGAGCGTTTCCGTTGGGTCGGTTCCGGTCTGCGTGCTCATGTACGACTTACTCCTTTGGAGCGGACCGAGCAAGAGGATGATCAGGTTGCGGTTGGAGCCTCTGCCGCAGGGCCAATCCCACCCGCTCGAAGTCGAGGGTCGAGGACGTCCCGGATCGCGTCGCCTACCATGATGAAGCTCAAGATCGTCACGAAGATGATAACAGCGGTGGAGATTGCCAACCACGGCGCCAGCGTGGCGAACTCGGTCACTCCGACGTTGAGCATGCCGCCCCACGAAGGCGCCGGGGGTGGGGAGCCGACGCCCAGGAAGCTCAACGAGGCCGCGATGATGAGCGCGGCCGCGAACTGGTTCGTCATCAAGACGAGCACCGGGGCCATCGTGTTGGGCGTGATGTGCCTACCCATGACGCGCAGATCGGAGGCCCCAAGTGCCCTCGCCGCCTCGACATAGACCTCTTCTTTGAGACTGAGCACGGTTGCACGGACCAGCCGATTCGCGTACGGAATGTTGATGAACCCAATGGCGATGGCGACGTTCAGGTTGCTAGGACCGAGAGAGGCGACCAGCGCGAGCGCCATGATCAGCGCCGGCATGGCCATCACGCCGTCCATGAAGCGTTGCACGATGAGGTCGAAAGGGCCGCCCCAGAACCCGCTCGCCAGACCCACGAGGCCCCCTATGGCGACTCCCGCCACGACTGATCCGAACGCGACAAAGAGGGCGGGCCGGGTGGCGTGGACTAGCCGGCTGAACTGATCGCGGCCGACCTCGTCGGTCCCGAATAGAAACGTTGAGTTGGGCGACTCCAGCCGCAGGGCTACGTTGGTATGTAACGGTGGACTCGTGGCGATCTGTGACTCGAAGATGGCTATCACGATCAGCGCGAAAATGATGAAGGCCCCGAACGCACCCAACGGTTTCGCCTTCGCGAGCCACCAGGCCCTCGCTCCGTAATAGGGGGCGGCCCTACGGGCCCACCGAAGAGCCAGGGGGATCTTCCTGGCTATGAAGGTCTGCCAACGCATCTAGGGTACCCGCGCCTTCATGATTGGTATCGAATTCTCGGATCGAGGAACCCGTAGATCAAATCGAGCGACAGGTTGAGCAGCAAGACTCCCGCCGCGATCAGGAAGACGATCGTCTGCACGACTACCCAGTCTCTGTTTCCTATCCCATTGAGCAGCTGTGAGCCAACCCCCGGAAGCACGAAGATGGTCTCCGCGATGACGGACCCCGCCAACAGGTTGGCCAACTGCAGCCCGGCTATGGTTACCACGGGGAGGAGCGCGTTGCGGAGCCCGTGTCGCAAGACCGCTACGAGAGGAGTTAGCCCCTTCGCGTGGGCCGTCCGCATATAGTCCTGGCGGAGGACCTCGAGCATCGATGAGCGGGTCATCCTCACGAGAATCGCTGTTTCGTGCAACGCAAGGATTAGGGCAGGCCAGATGACGTGGGCGAGGTTGTTCATCGGGGCCTCGAGGAACGGCGTGTATTCGAGGGGTGGAAGCCACTTGAAATACACGGACATGATCAGAAGCAGCATGGAGCCGGCCAGAAAACTGGGCATGGCAAGACCGAAGACGGTGAACAGCCGCCCTACATAGTCCCAGGCGCCGTCCTGCTTGACCGCGCTCATTACCCCAATGGGGATCGAGATCACCAAGCCCATGATGGAAGCGAGAATCGCCAGCTCCAATGTCACCGGAAGGCTTTTCGCCAGCTCTTTGAAGACGGGCTGTCCGGTGACCAGCGAGTTGCCGCCATCCCCCTGCAGCAGGCCCCAAATCCAGTCGGCATACCGCTCTACCGGGGGACGGTCCAGCCCAAGCTCCTCGAGCGCCCTCTCGTACTGCTTGACGCTAATCGAGGATGTGCCGCCTTCCGTCACCTGAATAAGGGCGGCGTCGCCGGGCAGCAGATGGAAGATAACGAAGATGATGATCGAGACGATGAGGACCGTCGGGACGATCAGCAGAAGCCGGCGAGCCGTGTAGCCAGTCATGCCGAGACGGCTCCACGTGGCGCCGTTGTTCTCCCGGCGCTAGGGCGCCGATGGGAGACCCAGCTAGGGAAAAGCACGGAAGCCACCTTCGCAGGCCGCGCCGCGGACCCGCGGGTCATTGACCGGGAACGTCGGCAGGGCGCCAGTGCGGATAGACGCCGGCGCCGGTCAGATAGACCGGGCCTTGCCAGTTCCTCTGCGCCCGTTCGCGCAACGCCTCCGCCCACCCGGCGACCTTCGGGAGCGCGGCGTCGACATCTCGGAGATCGATCCGGGAAGCCAACTCCGTGGCGCCCGCCTCGATGAGCATCGGGACGAGCCGGTCCCGCAGCCGTTCAATCGACCACTCGACCATGTCGCCGGACGCGGCTGGGTCGTACCACACGTGCTCCTGGCGCTGGGTAGCCCAGCTGATGTAGTGATAGTGGGGCCTGATCAGGAAGCAGTCGAAACGCAGGTGCTCAGGGGCCCTGATCCCGGACGACCCCTCATACACATGGATGGTCAATCCGTGATCGTTGATTTCATCCGTCAGCTCGCCCTCGGCGTCTCTCTGACACAAGAAACGGTATTCGACGGCGAACGTGATCGGGCCGGCCTCGATGAACTCTGTCCCAACCTCATCGGCCGGCTCAAGTTTCTGATCGTTGACGGGCTCGGTGAACTGAATCATGTCCACCCCAGATCAACCTCGGCTGCACGAGCTCCGTGCAGCCGAGGTTCAAGGCTTTGGCTAAGGGTTCCCTACTCTTCGAACCAAACGTGGTCCCAGTTGGAGTCGGTCCACCCAAGCGGTGGATAGAGGTCCCGCACCTTGGGCTGAATCGCCCAGAAGAACTGTTGCCACCCTACGGTGATGATGCTCACCTGGTCGATCATCCGCTCCTGTAGCTGTCTGACCAAGTCCGCCCGTGCCGCAGGATCCGATTCCACGGACTGGCGTGCGAACAGGTCCGAGATCTGGGCATCCTCCAGCTTCGTGAACAGGGTCGACTCGACGGCTAGGAAAGCTCCGTCGGGATCGGGGAAGCTCAGGCCGACGCCCTGTACGTTCAGCTCGAAGTTACCTTCGTTCCTCCTCGCCACGTCCTCCGCGCTCGTGACCGGCGCCCCAGAGGCCCTGATCCCGGCACGGCTGAGGTGATCGATGAGAACCACCTGCGAGGTGCGGTGATACGACGTGGGCGAGCTGATCATCTCAACGTCGAGGCCGTTGGGGTAACCGGCTTCCGCCAGCAGCCGCTTGGCCTCCTCCACGTCCGCGAGGTAGCGATCTCCGTCGCCGTACCCCGGAAGCGCCAGGATCTCTTCCTCAGACAGGCCCCATCCGGGAGGTCCTACCAGGGGCCCGGACGGCCTCGCCACGTGAGGGAGCTGGGCCGTCTCATGCCGGTTGATGGAGAGGGAGATCGCCCGCCGCACGTTTACGTTGTCGTACGGCGACTTTTGCGAGTTGACCACAATGACCAATTGGTTCAGGGCGTTAAACGGGGCTGCCTGAAGGTCGGGTACATCGCCCTTGAGATCGTTTACCTGTTCCTCGTTCAGAGTCGATGCGGCAGTCCCGAGGACATCGAGCCGGCCCGTCCGGAAGAGACCCAGCCGCGTCCCCTCCTCGCCGACGAGGAAGGCCTTGATACCGTCGAGGAAAGGCAGCCCCGGCAGGAAGTAATCCTCATTCCGCACAAGGCCGTAGGACACGCCTCTGTTGAAGTCGTCGAGGTCGACCATGAAGGGGCCCGTGCCGATATTGGGGCCATCGGTGAGATCGCCACCGGCCGCATCCCACGTATGCTCGCCGAATACGATGATGCGCGTATGCGCCAGCAGGCTGGGAAGCGACGCCTTCGGCCCGGTCAAGTTCAGTACGAGCGTGGTGTCGTCCGGCACGTCCATGCTCTCGATGATCTCGAGCTGCGGCGCGAACCGGCCGTTGTTCATCTCGATCGAGAACGCGGCGTCCGACGCGGTGAACGGCTCGCCATCATGCCACGTCACGCCCTCGCGGAAGTTGAGCGTCAGGACCATGCCGTCAGACGAGGTCTCCCAGGTCTCAGCCAAGCTCGGGAGGACCTTGTCTCGAGGCGGCTCCCAGTTGAACCGGAGCATTTCGCTGTAGACATTAGCGCCGACCCCATAGTTGAAGAAGAAGCCCGCCAGGCTTGGGTCGCGATTGCCGATGTCCGCGATCAGCGGTATGTTCAAGACACCGCCGTACTCACCCTCCGGCATCATCATCGCCGCCGTGGGCTCTGGCTCAGGCGTTGCGGTCGGCGCGGGCATAGCCGTCGCCGTCGGCGCGGGCATAGCCGTCGCCGTCGGCGCCGCCGTGGGAATCGGAGTCTCGCCCGCTGCCGGCCCTTGAGGCCCTTGAGCTCCTTGAGCCCCTTGAGCTCCTGCCGATCCGTCTGATCCGTCTGATCCCGCCGGTCCCTGAGCGCCCGCCGGTCCCGCTGGGCCTGCGGGCCCTGGCGGTCCTTCCGCCCCCGTGCAGGCCCCCGCAACGAGGGCCACGACGGCAAGCCCCACAACGATACTAAACCACCTCTTGGAACCGAATCGCATGGTTTTTCTCCTTGACCCCTACGGCGCTACTTAGAGCTTCATCTCCGTGGGGGGAACGATACTCTCTGCGTCAAAAGACTCCCAACTCATCGCTTCGAGTCGGGTCGGCGAAATATACGTTTCCCCTTCTCTCCTGTCAAGTCTCTTATTCTAGTGAGTCGACCCCTGGAACGGCTACGTGAGCGGTGAGTATTCCGTGGGCCGCAGGAGCGTGTTGTGGCTGTGGAGCACCCAGGGTTTGTCGCCTTCCGTTTCCGCGACGAGTTGCCGGACTTCGTCATCCGCCAGAAAAGCTGCCCATTTCCTCTCGCGGTCCGCCAAGCTCTCGTATGCCAGGATATAGATCAAGCGGTGGTTGACTTTTTCGCCCACTTCCGGAATCCACGCCGCGGTCATCTCGATGCCGTGCTTTTGGAACAACGGAATCATGCGCTTCGCCATCCGCTCGTGGAGCGCCGGCAGCTTGCCGGGAACAACGTCGTAGGTCCGTAGCTCGTGGATCATGGTGCGCCCATTAGGGTGTTCTTGCTGCGGCGGGCTCTGGTCCGGTCCCGCCCGCCCGCGCGCGCGTCGCGTATGGAACTATGGGATAGCTTCCTCGTAGCTGCGCAGGAGTTTGCCGGGAAGCGCGTCCGTGCACACCGAGTCTTCGAAGGTCACCGTGCCGTTGACGATTGTAAAGCGAAGGCCCTTCGCCTTCTGTATCAGCCGCCGCTCCTCCCCGGGGAAATCGTTGGAATAGATCGGCCGTTCGTAGAGCAGCCCAAGCTCGTCCAAGTCGTACACGATGATGTCGGCTGCCTTCCCGACCCGTAGCGTGCCCCGGTTATGGTAGCTGGCGATCCAGGCAGGATAGGCGCTGATCTTGTAGTGGGCCTGCTCCAGGCTGAGGACTTCGGTATCACGCGCCCAATGGGCCAAGAATTCCACCGGCCACCGTGCGAGCACGCTGAACCGCGTGTGCGCGCCACCGTCGGAGACCGACACGTGGGTGTAAGGGTCCTTGATGCCCTTGGCCATCGCTTCCTCGACCTCCGGCCCCTCGTTGCGGAACCCGAACTCGGTCCGCAGCTCCTCGTCTAGCGAGAGGTCTATCAAGGCTTCCACCGGGTGTATTCCACCCATCGCCTCCGCCAGTTGCGGGACTGTCAGACCCTCGTACCGGTAATTTCGTTCGTTGAACACCTGGAAGACCCTGGTCTTCTCCCAATTGGTCCTCGGATGGAGCGGGACCTCGGCTTCGCGCTTCATGCCCTCCCGGATATCGGGTTGCCGCAACTTGGCGGCCCGTTCCGCGGGTGTGCCGACGAGCCCTAGAGCCCAACTGGGCATATAGTCGAATTGATTGAATTCCGCGAGGCTGAATCGCGTATCGACGAACGCGCCCACACGCTGGTGGGCGACGGGGAACCCTTCGGACCGTCGGTCGGCGATCCACGCTGGGCCGGACGGGCCTGGTCCGGTTCCAATATGAAGCGGCCGCCCGCTTGCCTCGAGCATCTTCGTCAGATGCGCAAGCTGGCCGTCCTGGTCCGGAGAGATGCCCACGGTCCAGCCCATGAACCCCACGCCAAACTCACCCAAGACCTCCGCAAGCGCCAAAGACTCTTCCTCTGAAGCTGCGTGGCTTGGTATGGGCCCGCCGTCTTCCGCCCGGTCTTCCTCGTTCTTGTCCACCGCGAAACCGAATGCCCCGGCCCGCATGCCCTCATGGAAAAGCGTCTTCATTTGGGCAAGCTCGTCCGGCGTGACGTGTCGTCTCTCGCGCGCCGGTATCATGCCCATGACGTAGGCCCGCAACGGGGAAAACGGAAAGAGCGAGGCGACGTTCAGCCCCAGCCCCTGACCATCCAGGCTATCGAGGAACTCCGGATACGTCTCCCAGTCCCAACGGATGCCGAGCCTCATGGACTTGAGCGGTATGGCTTCGATACGGTTCATCATGCGCATGGACAGGTCACGATCGTCGGGCCTCACGGGAGCAAATCCGAAGCCGCACTGGCCTATCGTGACCGTCGTTACGCCGAACCAGCCGCTGAGCGTCGCGTAGGGATCCCAGTTCAACTGCGCGTCATAGTGGGTGTGCAAATCGATAGCGCCCGGAGCGACGATGCAGCCGCTGGCGTCGATCTCCTTTGCCGCCCCGCTGGGGATCTTTCCGCTGATCATGACCATGCGGCCATCTTTGATCGCGATGTCGCTCCGGTACCGGGGAATCCCCGTGCCGTCGACGATAGTGCCCCCGCGGATGACCGTATCGAATTCCTGCATTGCTTACTCCCTAAGCCGGCGTCGCCGTTTCCCAGTTGCTGGGCACGGGGAACCCGAACACCTCAGCCGCATTCAGATACGTAATGCGGCGAACCTCTTCTTCAGGGACGCCTTCGAAGATCTCTCTGACAACCCGCTGCGATTCCGGCCACGTACATTCGGTGTGAGGATAGTCGGAGCCCCAGAGCAGATTCTCGACTCCTATGAGCGAGCGAAGAGCCGGGGCCGTGGGGTCATCCTGAAAGCTTACGAATACATTTCTGTGGAAGTAGTCGCTCGGCATCATGCCGCTGTCATATCGCCCCCACCGCACTGGCCGTTCACGATACCACAGGTCGAGCCGATAGAGCCAATGCGCCACCCAGCCGGCCTGGTTTTCAACACTGACGACTTTCAACCTGGGATGCCGCTCGAATACTCGTGACAGGATCATGGACGTCAGCGACCGTTTGATCCAGTGGTCCGCGTTGATATAGACGACCTCCAGAGGCTCGTCCGGGTCCATGGTAGGGTCATGGTGGTACATGGGAATGCCGTCGCGAACGGTCCGATTGGAACCTGAGTGCAGGCATAGCGGCATGTCCAGCTCCTCAGCCACCGCCCAGAACGGCTCGTACACGTCCTTGTCGTATCCCCGCTCGTGCGGGGGATGCACGGTGATGACGGCCGCCTCGAGCCCTAGCCCCTTCGCCCGGCTGATCTCCTCGACCGCCCACGGGACGTCATCCAGGTTAATCATCGCCGCCCCTTTCAGCCGTTCGGGGTGGGGCGCACAGAATTCGGCGATCCAATCGTTGTAGCTGCGGCAGATCGCGGACAGTAAACCGGAATCTTGAAGCCGCCAGATGCCTCCCACGCCTCGCGTCGGAAACACGACAGCTCCATCGACCCCGTCGAGGTCCATGTCCTTGACCGCCTCGTCGGGTTCATACCCGCCGGGGCGCACGTTCTCCCAGCGGTCCTCAAGCGAAATCTCGTACGGCTTGTCGGCCTGCAAGCGGAGTCCGGGATGCGTTGCCGTCCCCAGCGAACCGATGGACTTGTCGCCCTCCACGACATACCAGTCCGCGGTCTCCCCTTTGACCAGGCGGGGAGCGCGGTCGCGGTATTTGGCGTCGATGCGGCTCGTCCAGAGGTCTGGCGGCTCGACTATGTGGTTGTCAGCCGAAAGGAGTCTCAGCGTCGCCTGCGGCATCTGTGCAGCCCTCCCAGTCCTTCCGCGCTTGGATCACGACCCAAAGGAGAAGTCGTAGAGGCGGGCGGCATTGTCCCGCGTCATCCTCACCTTCTCCTCCAATGGAACGCCTTCGAAAATATCGTCTACGATCTCCCGGGAGCGCGGGAACGTCGCCTCCGCGTGTGGATAGTCCGCGCCCCACATCAGACGGTCCGGCCCGATGTGTCTGCGCATCTGGATGCCGACGGCATCCTCCTGAAAGCTGATATACACATTCTGCCGGAAGAAGTCGCTGGGGAGCGCGCTCGTCTGAAACCGGCGGCCCTTGAGCCCGGCAACCCGGTGCTGATAGGTGTCGTCCATGCGGTGCAGTAGGTAGAAGGCCCAGGAGATCTCGAACTCCGCCACGACGATCTTGAGATTGGGATGGCGCTCGAAGACGCCCCCGAAGATCAGCGCTGCTAGGGAAATGCGCAGCTCGTGCGCCCATGCCGACATCGAGACGGGGTCCATTGCCGACGCTGCGATGCCGGTATTCGGGGCCCCGCGCTCGGTGCCGATATGCAGGGTCAGCGGTGTCTCGGATTGCTCGGCGGCGGCCCAGAGTGGCTCATAGCTCGGGTGGTCGTAACGGACCTTCGGACCGACCGGGACCAGTGCCCCGGCCAGCCCCAACGCCCGGGATCGTTCCAGCTCCCCAACGCTTTCCTCGATGCTGTCGACGTTGAGGATGGCGATGCCTTTGAGTCGGCCGGGGTGGCGGCCACAGAATTCCGCGACGTGGTCGTTGTACGCGCGGACACATGCCGAAAGCAGATCGGAGTCCTCGACCTTGTAGATCTGCATACCTGCCGTGGGATAGAGGACCGCTCCGGCCACTCCGTCCAGATCCATATCCTGCACGTGCGCATCGGGGTCGAGGGCGCCGGGGCGGATGGCCTCGAACTGGCCATCGAAAGAAAGTTCCTCCGGCCGCGTGAACCGGAGGCCTGCTTGATAGGCCGTGCCTCGGATGCTCTGAAATCTGACGCCGTCCGCGTGCCACTCGTCGTTGTCAGCAACTCGGACGACTCTCGGGGCCCGGTGCCGGAAGCGGGCATCCGTACGTCGAGACCAAAGGTCCGCCGGCTCGAGGACGTGCGAGTCCGACGACACGAGGGGGCAGCGTTCGACTAGAGCGGTAGCGACGTCCAGTCCGGCGGTCTCGGCGTTCATAGGCAGACTCCCCAGCCTATCCTACACTCACCGCACCTCTTCAGCTCGCAAACAGGAGGCGCTCTCCCTCCATCACGGCCCCATAGGGGTGTCAAGGAAGACCCGCGCCACGCAGACCGTGAGCGTGTCCCACGCACGTTTGCGGCAATTGCTCCGAGGTGTAAAATGGCGCTTGGCCCACGCGGCGCTCTAGGCCGCCAATCTTTGGGGCCCGACTGTAAGAGGACCAGGAGGTCTTTTCATGAAGAACGGGTTCCGCGTTCTCGATAGCGACATCCACGTGATTGAGCCTCCGGATCTGTACGAGCGCTATCTCGATCAAAAGTATCAGGCATACGCGCCCACGTTTATCCCGTCACCAGGGCGCAAATTCCGCAACAACTGGCTGGTCAATGTTCCCGGCGAAGACCGGAAGGTGCAGCAGTACGCGATACATGAGAAGTTCCGAGAAGCAAGAGTCGCGAGGGTTGGCCACTATCTCAAGGACGCCGAGCAAGATGGCTACGGCCCCGACAGCATGCTGCGGGCCATGGATATGGAAGGCGTTGACGTTGCCACCCTGTTCCGTACCTGGGCTCAGGGGCATGTCTCCTTCGACGCCATGGACCCGGAGTTCGCCGCCGCCCTCTGCCGCGCCTACAACAACTGGCTTGCGGACTACTGCAACAAGGACCCTGACCGCCTCAAAGGCGCCGCTCTGATCTCTCTCCACAGCATCGAACTGGCCGTGAAGGAGACGAGACGAGCCGTGACCGAACTCGGGATGCTCGGGGTGACGTTCGAGCCCAACCCCATCAATGGCAGGTTCTTTCACGACCACGAGTGCGCTCCTTTGTGGGACGTGGCGCAAGAGCTCGACATTCCGGTATGCCTCCATGACACCGCCGTTGGGCACAACGCCACCCATCACGCGAACTTTATGCGCAGCCATCCCAGCCCTGGGGTCTTCGGCAACACGTTTGCCTTTCCCCTCGGTCTGATGGAAGCGGTCGGCAGCTTCACCATGGGGGGCGTCTTGGAGACGTTCCCACGCCTTCGGGTTGCGTTCCTCGAGGGGAACTTCAGCTGGGTGCCCTGGCTGCTGTGGCGCCTCGACGAGCAGTGGGAGATGTACGGTCCCGGCGAAGACGTGGAGCTTGCGAAGAAGCCCAGCGAGTACTTCCTCAGCCAGTGCGTGGTCTCCGTGGAGGCGGGCGAGGACATCGCGAAGTTTGCCTTCGACGCCATTGGGAATGAAAACGTCGTGCTCTCAACCGACTTTCCTCATTTCGACTCGCCGTTTCCCCACGCCATAGACACGTTCTTGGCCCTCCCAGGCATCAGTGACGAGACCAAGCGCAAGGCCCTATGGGACAACTGCGCCCGGCTCTATGCGATGAAGGACCCGGTGCCCGCGAACTGAGCCGAACGAGAAGCCCATACCCACGCGAGCTTTGCGCGGGTATGGGCATCCGGCCACCATCACCGCAGTCCGCTTCGTCGCGGTCGACTCCCTACCGCTTTAGGGCTGGGCGACGTCAATGAACGGTCCGGCGACACTGCAACGCAGCTAAACGGGCGCGCCTCCCGTCACCCTCGCGTCAGCCCGGTTACGCAACGGTCTCCAGCCGAAGCGCCCGGTGCGCCTTGCTATACTCTGATGGCCGCGGACTCTAGGCCGCGATCCTCCTTCGGAATAAAGGACGCCCATGCTCGATTTCTACCAAGTCAGCGACATGCTCACCCCCGAGCAAAAGCAGGTCCAGACGACGACGCGCGACTTCCTCGACAACGAGGCCGCGCCCCACATCCGCGACTGGTGGGAAGAGGGCGCCCCACCCCGCCACCTCGCCGAGAAGTTCGGCTCGCTGGGGCTGCTTGGGCCGTCGCTGCCCGCGGAATACGGCGCCGCCGGCCTCGACAACGTCTCCTACGGCCTGATGATGTACGAGCTCGAGCGCGTCGACTCCGGCCTGCGCAGCTTCGCCAGCGTCCAGGGTTCGCTGGTCATGTACCCCATCTACTCCTACGGCTCCGAGGAACAGAAGCGCCACTACCTCCCCAAGATGGCCTCCGGCGAGATCATCGGCTGCTTCGGCCTCACCGAGCACGACGGCGGCTCCGACCCCGGCGCGATGAAGACCACCGCCCGCTCCGACGGCGACTTCTACATCCTCAACGGCGTGAAGATGTGGATCAGCAACGGCGGCATCGCCGACGTCGCCCTCATCTGGGCCAAGGACGACGCCGGCGTCGTGCGGGGCTTCCTCGTGCCCACCGACACGCCCGGCTTCACCGCCAACGAGATCAAGCACAAGATGAGCCTCCGCGCCTCAGTCACCAGCGAGCTCGTGTTGGAGGACGCCCGCATCCCCAAGGACTGCATGCTGCCCGGCGGCAAGGGACTCGGCGCGCCTCTCTCCTGCCTCACCCAGGCACGCTTCGGCATCGCTTGGGGCGCCCTCGGCGCGCTGGAGTCGGTCTACACCGAGGCCCTGGCCTTCGCCAAGAGCCGCTCCACCTTCGGCAAGCCCATCGCGGCCCGCCAGCTCGTCCAGGACAAGCTCGCCGGCATGCTCACCGACCACACCGCGGGCCTCATGCTCGCCTGGCGCTTGGCAAAGATGAAGGACGAGGGAACGCTCAGCTACACCCACGTCTCACTGGCAAAGCGCCAGAACGTGCTCGCGGCGCTCCGAGGAGCCCGCACCGCCCGCGAAATCCTCGGCGGCTCCGGCATCACCCTCGAATACAACTCCATCCGCCACATGCTCAACCTCGAGACCGTCTACACCTACGAAGGCACCCACGACGTCCACACCCTCATCCTCGGCCGCGAAATCACCGGCGAAAACGCCCTGGAGTAGGCACGCGCGACGGCCTGCCCGTAGTCGAACTATGAGTACATCGAAAGATCAGCCCAAGGATCCTGAACCCCCAAAGCCGTCCCCCCTCGACGTTGAAGGCGTCGACCTAGGCCTGACCACCGAAGAGATCGTCGCGATCATCCGCGAAGGTCGCGAGCGCTAGCAGCAGCAGTGCGCGCCGGCCAGCGGTAGCACGTCGGCGACCAGGAGGCCGCCTCTGGCAAGCTGCTTGGATTCTTGGGAGGTGTCCTTCATTCAGGCCATTCTCGACAATTCGGTGATGGCTGCTCGGACGACCTCCCAGCAAATGGAACAAGTATGCTGAGTCGGCACGTCACCAAGTTGCCTCTGCACGTATGGATGAATGAGATTACGGGACTCTCTTAGCGCATGGCTGAACCGCTTTACGTCTCCCTCAAGCCAGCCCACTTCATGAGCAACATCAATCATGGCCGAGAGGCCCCAGTCCTTGACTGGTTTGGGCTTTCCAGTCTTCTTGTCCTGCGGAGAGTTCCTGGCCCGATTTCCGATTTCAAGATTCTTCTCAAACTTGTGGAGTAGTACGCCCTCCAACACACTCCCCATCATTACAACCGCGGAAAGATACGCTTCCGCTTGCACGCACCGCTGCGCTTCTTTCCATCGGAAAACCAAAACCTCCGCTAATGCACCATCTTGGACTGCCTTATGGAAGTCGGGAGGAGCTTCCGCTACGGCCTCTTCGGGTTCTGGAACAGGCGCAGATGCCTGACATTCACCCAGTTGTGGCTCAACGCCAAGAAGATCAACCTTTAGCCCCTCGATCTGAAGGATATTATTCAAGTGTCCAAGCACCTTTTTTGCTGTAGTCGCATCACCGCGATATTCTTTCGGTGAAGCGAGCCTTAGTAGTACTCTTTCCAGTTCATTCATCCCGTCTATGGATAGCAAAGACTCCAACACAAACCACTTCCTGGTTTCAGATTGCCCTTGAGGTGTGACTCCCGCCCGCCGGAAGAATGCGTGGATGTCATTCATGCTTCGATAGGGACCAGGAGACGTGTATCCGCCCCCGCCGCCAGCACTCGACCCGCAGATCAACTCAGCAATGGCTCCGAGCGAGCTTTCATCAATCGGCGGCACCTCTAGCAGCCACCGGCCATTGATAAGCACGTAGTTCCCTACTCGGTCCATGACGTTTCCGTCGTCGGGAGAGAAGCGTTCAGGGGGCTTCATAGACCACCCTTCCCTCTCGGAGCGCGGGCTTGATGACGAGCGCGTGGCTGTCCTTGTAACGCTCCACGTCGGCGGGGGAGACCACGATCGCGTCGACCGCGGCGCCAACCCCATGCAGCCTTCGGTAGATTTGGGCCATGAGGTTAAGCGCGTCCACCCCGTCTTTGACGATGAGTAAGTCGACATCGCTGTTACGGCCCATCTCGCCGCGAGCGGCGGAGCCGAAGAGGATGATCCTCTCCGGTTGGGCAACCTCGACGATGCGCCCAACAATGCTGTCTAGCGTGTCTTGGTCAAGCATCCTTCAACGTTCCCCAGCTTGGCATGAACACATTATGCCAGCAGTGCCGCCGGCAGGGGTAACGATGCCAGGAATCGTCCCTCCGCTGTCCCATCCGGCGCCCCTGCCCCGCCGCCCTGCTGCGCCTCCCGGCCTAGAAGCAGGCCCCTCCCTCCTTTTGCGCCCCGCCCAACCCGTGGCCTATACTCCCTCCGCTCGGACTCGGCCGCTATTCCCGGCGCTGTCCGAGGCACCCCGCCAACTCGCCGTTTAGGGAGGCCCGCATGGCCGACTACAGCAAGTACGCCGACGTGAACATGCCCGTGACCGTCGACGACCACATCATGACGATCAAGTTCAACCGCCCCGACCGGCGCAACGCCATCGGCCCCGGCATGCACGAAGCGCTGGAGGAAATCCTGACGACGGTGAACAACGACGAAGACATCCGCGTCATCGTCATCACCGGCGAGGGCGACAAGGCCTTCTGCGCCGGCGCCGACGTCCGCGGTCTCCAGGCGACCAAGGCGTCGGGGACCCGCCCGCCGGGGAATACCCTCCGGGGCGCCAAGTGGCTCATTCACCACTTCCTCAACGTCGAGGTGCCGATGGTCGCCGCGATCAACGGCGACGCCGTCGGCCTCGGCGCGACCGTCGCTCTCATGTGCGACATCACCGTCATGGCCGACACCGCCCGCATCGGCGACACCCACGTCAAGGTCGGCATCGTGGCCGGCGACGGCGGCCCGCTCATGTGGCCCTTCCTCATCGGCATGAACCGCGCCAAGGAGGCGCTCATGACCGGGCGCCTGCTCCACGCCGACGAGTGCGAGCGCATCGGCCTCGTCAACAAGGTCACCCCCCAGCAGGACTGCCTCCCCGAAGCGATGCGCCTTGCCCGCGAGCTCGCCGCCGGCGCCCCCCTCGCCGTGAAGTGGACCAAAGCCTCGCTGAACCAGCAGATATGGCAGCAGGTCATCAACACCCACCACTTCTCCGTCGCCGTCGAGGACATCAGCTTCGCCACCGAAGACCACGCCGAGGGCACGAGGTCATTCACCGAGAAACGCCCGCCCAAGTTCATGGGACGCTAGCCATGCCCGACTCCACGACCCTCCCGCCGCGCATCATCTCGGCCGACGACCACATGGACCTCCACGTGCTGCCATTCGACTTGTTCGAGTCGCGGCTGCCCAAGGAGCTCCGCGAGGTCGGCCCCCGCGTGGTGGAGATGGAGCGGGGCACCTACTGGTTCTGCGAGGGCGAGCGTTGGGGGCGCGCCCGCCCCCGGCGGATTCGCGGCCTCCCTAGCATCTTCGACCGCGTGGGCGAGGAGGACTGGATCGAGCGCCCCTCGACCTCGGCGCTGCGCATCGAGGACATGGAGCGCGACGGCGTCTACGCCTCGGTGATCTATCCCGGCCCCGGCGGATTCCCCATCAAGGACGCCCTGCTCAAGGACGCCTGCCTCCGCGCCTACAACGACTGGAGCGCGGAGTTCAACGCCTACAACCCCGCCCGTCTCCTGAACCTGGCGCTAGTCCCGGCGCACGACGCCGAAGCCGCGCGCGCCGAGATCGAGCGCGCCGCGGCCGCCGGTCACCGCGGCGCCGTCATCGACCACTTCACCATGGACCCGCCGATGTACGACCCCGTCTGGGAGCCCATGTGGCAGGCGGCCGAGGACGCCGAGATGTCGATCTCCGTCCATCTCGGGGGCGGCGCCTACATGCTGCCCCGCAAGGTCGGCAGCTGGATCATGACGGCGCGGTCCAGCGTGATCGGCATGCAGCTCGACGAGGTCGTCTCCGTCGTCTGCCTCTCCGGCATCCTGGAGAGGCACCCCAAGCTCAACATCATCCTCGGCGAGTCGGGGCTCGGCTGGATTCCCTACGTGCTCGAACAGATGGACAAGAAGTACCGCGACTACGCGACCAACACCCGCGACTACCGCGGCGCGATCACCCCCTCCGATCTCTTCCGCCGCCAGGTCTACGCCACGTTCGAAGACGAAGACTTTGGCGTGGAGATGATCCCCATCATCGGCGCGGGCAGCGTGATGTGGGCCTCCGACTACCCCCATCCCGTGAGCACCTGGCCCAACTCCATGGACTTCATCTCCAAGAAGCTCGGCAAGCTCACCGACGACGAGCGCCGCATGATCCTCTGGGACAACGCCGCCGCCATCTACCGCATCAGCTAGCGGCCCCGTGAGGGGAACACCCTAGGACCATCCCCTTCCGAGACCTTCGCTGACCCTGGCCGGGGCAGTGGGACTTCATCTTTCTACGCGTCCGCAGACGATGGCAACCTGTCGCCCGGCACAAGAACAATTGTTCGTTATTGCGATATTACCCCCTCGTCAAGGGCCGTGTCAAGCAGGCAGTGGCGCGTGTCGGTGTGCAATGATTCCGTCAGTAGGTAACTGTTCAATGAAAATGTCAGTCTATGAAAGGACTGACGTTGACGAGGAGAGAAGAGTCGAGGCTCCAGGTGTTGAACGGCGTGCTGGAGCGGAAGGCGTCGGTGGCTGAGGCGGCCGGGCTGATGGGGGTGAGCGAGCGCCATGGGTGGCGGCTCTTGGCGGCGTACCGAAGGGAGGGCGCTGCGTCCGTGGCTCACGGGAACCGAGGCAGGAAGCCGACGACCGCCACGTCCCCGGAGATGCGGGAGAAGGTGCTGGCGCTGGCCCGAGGCCCCTATGCGGGCTTCAACCACACGCATCTCACCGAGCTGCTGGCGGAGCGGGAGGGCGTCCGCCTCTCCCGCTCCACCGTCCGGCGGGTCCTGCTGGCCGGGGGCGTCGGCAGTCCTCGCCGCCGCCGGTCGGCCAAGCGCTACCGTCGAAGGGAGCGCTACCCCCAGGAGGGGATGCTGCTGCAGATCGACGGGAGCCGGCACGACTGGCTGGAGGGCCGCGGCCCCTACCTGACGCTCATCGGCGCCGTAGACGACGCCACCGGGACGGTCCCCTTCGCCCTGTTCCGGGAGCAAGAGGACGCCCACGGCTACCTGATCATGCTCAAGGAGATCATCGACCGGCACGGCGTCCCGCTGGCCCTCTACAGCGACCGGCATGCTATCTTCCAGCGCGCTCCCAAGGACCCCGAGAGCCTGGAGGAGCAGCGCCGCGGCCGGCGCGACCCGACCCAGTTCGCCAGGGCGCTTGAGGAACTGGGCATTGAGCTCATCCTGGCCCACACGCCGCAGGCGAAGGGGCGCGTCGAGCGCGCCTGGGAGACCTTCCAGGACCGCCTGGTCTCCGAGCTGCGCCTCGCCGGCGTCACCGCCATCGAGGAGGCCAACGCCCTGCTCTGGGACTTCCTGCCGCGCTACGATCGGCGCTTCGGCGTGGCGCCGGCTCAGCCGGGACCAGCCTATCGCCGGCCGGCGCCGGGCCTCGACCTCGATGCGGTCTTGTGCTTCAAGTATCTTCGCACCGTGGCCAACGACGACACCGTCCGGTTCAACGGCGCCGCTCTCCAGCTCCTGCCGGACGGCCACCGCGCCGGCTACGCTCGCGCCACGGTCGAAGTCCAGGAGCGGCTGGACGGCCGCATCGTCGTCGTCCATCAGGGCAGGACCGTGGCCGTCGCCCCGGCCCCCGACGCGCCCGTCGTGCTGCGCGCTCGCAAGGGCCGCCGCTCCAACGGCCGCCTCCCAGCCGGCAAGCCCGGCCCCCCATCCCATGGCCTTCACTACCCACAGACCAAAACCAAGGCCCGCACCCCAACCAAGCCATCGCCCAACCACCCTTGGAGGAGCCCCCTACTGACATAGTCATTGAACATTTACCCTGACATTTTCATTGGACACCGACAGCAGGCAGTGGCGCGCCGGCGCAGCGCCCCGTCAAACCGCTCGCGCGGCTAGACTCATTGCAAGGAGGTTCCATGGACATCGGAGAGACGCTCTACGTCTCCGACCGGAAGCCTTGGCGTGCGTGGCTGGAGGCTAACTTCCAGACCGCCAAGGAGATATGGCTGGTCTATTCCAACAAGGCCTCCGGCGAACCGCGCATCGTGTACAACGACGCCGTGGAGGAGGCCCTGTGCTTCGGCTGGATAGACAGCATCATCAAGAAGCTGGACAGCCTGCACGCCGTCCAGCGCTTCACGCCAAGGAACCCCAGGAGCGGCTACTCGCAGCAGAACAAAGAGCGGCTTCGCTGGCTCGCCGACGAGGGCTTGCTGCTCCCGTCGGTGCGGGAGTCGGTCGAGGACATCCTGATCGAAGAGTTCGTGTTTCCTGAGGACATTCTGCTGGCGGTCCAGGCGAACGAACGGGCGTGGGAACACTTCCAGGACTCCTCCCCCGCATACCGGCGAATCCGCGTGGCATACATCGACGCCGCCAGGAAGCGCCCGGAGGTCTACGAAAGCCGGCTGAAGAGCTTCATACGGGCCACCGAGAAGGGCAAGCAGATAGGTTACGGCGGCATCGAGAAGTACTTCTAGAGAGCATCCTTACGATGCCTCTCCCCCTGTCTGGGGGAAACTGAAAGAGGGCACGCGCCCCATGGGCGCGTCGGAGGGGTGGGGCCGGGAGGTCTTGCCTCTTCTCCCAACGGGAGAAGATTGAGATGAGGCCCCCCCCCCGCAACCACCACGGCTTATCGAAGCCCGCCTCTCCCCGAAGGGGAGCGCCTTAAACCTTTCCCCCTCTGGGGGAAACTGAAAGAGGGCACGCGCCCCAAGGGCGCGTCGGAGGGGCGGGGCCGGGAGGTCTTGCCTCTTCTCCCCACGGGAGAAGATTGAGATGAGGGGCACCCTCGCAACCACCACGGGATATCGAAGCCCGCCACCTTCGCGGTCAGTCACCCCGGTTGCGCAAAGCCCCCTCTGGGGGAGACTGAGAGAGGGCACGCGCCGTTAGGCGCGCGGGCGCCCGCACGGCGCCCTCCCTTCTTACCTCCTCTTCCACCGGGGGCCTTTGCAAAACTCCGTCGAGGGGGAAGAACGGTGCCCGCTGGCGGGGAAGGGGAGGCGGCGCGGGGTCTTACACCCTCTCCCGCTTGGGAGAGGGTTGGGGTGAGGGCGGGGGGAGGCGGGGGCCGCGCGTCCTTGCTGAAGCCCGCCCGCCGAGTTACGCAAAGGTCTCCTCTGGGGGAGACTGAGAGAGGGCCGCTACGAGACGGGAATCACCGCCACGCCGTCCCGGACCTCGACCTTCGTGCCCAAGGTCTCGCAGCGCTGCACCACGGCGTCGAGCACGCGGCGCTCCATCTCGCTGCCGGGGAGCGCTCGCAGCGGACGCCCCGACTGCGCCCGCGAGCCCTCGCTCATCTCGCCGGGGTAGACCCGCACCTCGCGCGGCGCGCCGTCGTCCGCGGCTTCCACGACGTAGATCGCGGTGCGGCGGAAGCCCGGCGGCATGGTGTGGCCCTGCTCGCCCTCGTCGCGGCGTTCGAGGAACTCTCCCGCGGCGGCCCCGTACGACAGTCCCCACCGCTCCATGTGCTCCAGCGGGACGTGCCGGAGCTGCTCGCGCTGGCGCACGAAGCCGGGGAGCCCGTAGAGGATCACCTTGCCCTTGTAGACCTCGACGCCGCCGATGCGGCTCCGCCCGTGGGCCACGAAGACGTCGGCCCCGGCGTCGATGGCCCCATGCGCGAAGATGCGGGTATGGTCGGGAGGCTCGCGCTCGCTCCGCGACGCCCCCTGCTGGTGCAGACCGACCACGACCGTGTCGGCCTGACGCCGCGCCTCGGCGACCCACTTGTAGTTGCGTTCGAGGTCAGCCTGGTAGGGGACGGTCTCGAAGGAGAAGGCGTCGCCGGCCACGAATTTTGTCCCCATGAAGTGGAACGAATCGTCGTCGTCCTGCTCGCCGCCGACGAGCTCCGGGCCCACCAGCGGTTCATCGCGCCCGCCGCCCCGCCGCCGGCGCTCCTTCGCCTCCTCCCACCCCAGCTTCGCACTGATGCGGCGCAGCGCGTCGAGGGCCTCGCGGTCGACGTGGAGCGGAGCGTCGAAGCGCAGCAGATTGAGGCCGGGCCGGTCGGGGAAGGCGGCTCCTTGGTCGGCGGCCATGACGCCGTGGGGTATCGGATAGGGAAGATCGGCCTTGCCGCGCGGCCCCCAATCGGAGGCCGAGATCAGCGCCATGCGGCCCCGGCCCGTGTCGCGGTACGCCGGCGCCGTCGCCTCACTTAAGCTCCTGCCGGTGCCCGCGTGACTGATGCCGGCTTCGTCGAGGTAGTCCAGCGTCGTGACAACCCCGCCCTCGCCAAGATCGGCACTGTGGTTGTTCGCCGCCCACACCGCCTCGATCCCCATCCACCGGATCTCCTCCAGGCTCCCCGGCGGCGCGGCCATGACGCCCCCGCCGCGGCTGCCCCCGGCGACGAAAGCCGGCGAGTCCTCCCCGTCATAGACCGCGCACTCCAGGTTGCCGATACCCACGTCGGCCTCGCGTAGCACCCGCAAGAAATCCTCGAACCGCCCATCGCCGCCATAGGGAGAAAGCCGGTGCTGAATCAGCAAGTCACCGACCATCGCAATCGTCATGCCGTCAGTGGTCATAAGGAAGGCTCCTTCGGGGCTGCCGCCCATCATAGCGTAGCGTTTCCGTAGGACTGCTACACTAGCCGCACGCCGTATTCGCACATTCCTACCACTCTATGCGCGCTGTCATAGTCGCCGCTCTCGCCCTCGTGTTTCTTGCCGCCTGTGAAGTTGCGCCAGCGCCGACCAACACTCCGCTTCCACCCACCGAGACTCCGCTTCCGCCCACGACAAAGCCAACGCCTTTCCCTTGGGAAGGGCAGTGGGATACCTTGGAGGAGTTGAACCAGGTGCGTCGGCAAGTTGGCGGCGGCACCGAGATCTTTGACGGAGCTCGTGGGGTCTTCAAACTCGTAAAGCCCTCCGAAGGACAAGCGGACCTAGCTTTCCTCTTCATTCTGTGCTCTTCCGACTCTCGTGTCCCAGAGGTTCGCATGGCTTTCTCCATGCCAGAGCTTTGGACGAGCATCGCAACGGCGGAAGCCGGGTTTAGCAGTAGGGAGCGAGCAACGGCGGTTGCCCGTGTCAAGCGGGCCTACAAGATCGACGACGTGCACATCTCTCGCAGGAACATGGGCGAGGCTGGCAGGTGGATGAAGAGCGGCTTCAACAGCCTGCTGGAGAACGGGGGCTTGCGTCTATGGCAGACTCCTGCTGCGGCATTTATTCATGAACTCTCGCAGGTCGAAGAGTTCGCCGTCCTCATCACCGACGACTATGGTCGGAACACCACAGCGGTCTTTGATGTACGGGGTCTAGGTACCGCGCTCGCCTCTGACGAGGTGGGCTGGGAGTGCTAGCCGCGACAGCCTGAAGACTACAACGTCAGCCGAATGATGGCAGTGGGATTAGCGGAGAGACCGATGGGCACGCGCAGCGTCGTTGAATTGCTTTTGAGCTAATACCCTCTATTTTTCTTGACATTCTCTAGTAGGGCTGCCAAGATCAGACTACGCGGTTGGGAGGGCTGCCTTAGCGGTCCGTCGAGGCATGGTTCTCGCCCGGCCGCCTTTCCTTTGCATGCACCTGTTATATCTAGACGACGCTGGTTCGGCTGGAAATCCGAACGACAAGCACTTCATTCTGGCGGGAATCGCCGTATTCGAGCGTCAGGCCTATTGGCTTGACGCCGAACTGGAGAAGCTGGCTGGAAGTCTTGGGTATAGCAATCCCGCCGACCTCGAGTTTCATGGGAGCCAGATTCTTTCGGGCCGAGGCCCGTGGCGACGGACGCCAAGAGCTGAGCGCCGTAGCATCATACGATGCGGGCTAGAGACGGCGTGGGCGCTCCGCGGAGAGTGGCGACTCTTCGGAGCTGTGATCGACAAGCGTGAACGCTCGCCTGAGGACCCAATCGAATACGCCTTCGAGCAACTTTGCAACAGGTTTGATCGATTTCTGAATCGCTTGCACCATCAGGGTGACAGCCAGAGAGGGCTGATCGTTCTGGACAAGTCTACGAGAGAAACACGGCTCCAATCCCTTGCTGCTGAATTCAAAACAGCAGGACATCGATGGGGCGTCACCCGGAATCTGGCCGACGTGCCATTCTTCGTCGATTCTAAGGCGACGCGCCTAATCCAGTACGCCGATCTCGTTTCTTACGCGTTGTGGCGGAAGTTCGAGAAGCAGGATGACGAGTTCTTCAATGCGGTCTCGGATGCTTTTGACCGCGAGGGAAGCGTCGTCCACGGTCTTCATCATTACAAGAGCCGTACCGAGCCCTGTGACTGTCCCGGTTGCGCTTGACCTCCTGACCAGCCCCCGCGACATACGCTGGATTGTCGAACTCATTTCAAACTGATACACCCCGTCGCAGCGGCGCTCCACGTTTCGCCGGTGGCCAGAGTGCCGGCGCGAGGCTTGCGCGGGAATCCTCCCTCCCGTAGGGGCGAGTCGCGACTCGCCCTACCCCTCCGGCCTCCCTCTCCTCAGGGGAGACTATGAGAGGGCTGGGGAGCACAGCACCCGCCCGCATGCCCTCCAAAACCCTTGGCGAAACTAGCGCCAAAACTGGCGGAATTGGCGGAATTGGCGGAACTGGCGGCAGAATTGGCGGAATTTGGCCTGATGGTGCGCACGGGGCCTAACCCCCTACCCTGTTGAATATTCGCGAACGCCGGGGGAGGGCCAAAAACCCTTCCAAACGAGCCTCCCGCGGCCCTTCAGCGGGGGGCTAACCGGAGGTTATCCCCAACGCACTCGACACTCAACGCGACCCCAAACGCCTTGGCTTTCTTGCAGAATAGGTAAAGGAAGGTGGCGGCGACGGACAACGAAGGGTGGGCGCCGAGGCGCGGCCGCCCCGCGCCCCGGCCTACCGCGGCAGGCCCAGCCCGCGCGTCGCGACGATGTTGCGCTGGATCTCCGACGTCCCGCCGGCGATGGTCGTGCTGATGCAGTGCTGGTACATGTGCGCCAGGAGACCATGAAGCGGCGCGCGCCGGTCGTCCATGCCAAGCTGCCCCACGAGGCCGAGGAGCGGGACGAGTCCCCGCGCCACCTTCTGGTAGACCTCGGTGGCGTAGAGCTTGCTCAGGGATGCCTCCATGTTCGGAGTCTTACCCTGGCTCTGTAGCCAGGCCACCCGGTACCCTAGGTTCCGGCCCACCCGCAGCGACAGGAAGAGGTCGGCGAGCTTGTTCCGCAGAATAGGATCGGCGGGCGAGGGCGCCCCGGCGGGCCGCGACTCCTTCAGATAGCGCACGAACTCCTCGAGCACGCGGCGCAGCGCGGCGGCGAAGTTGAGCGACGACCGCTCGAAGTCCAGCGTCGTCGTCGCCACGTACCAGCCCCGGTTCTCCTCGCCCAGCATGTTCTCGGCGGGAACCCGCACGTTGTCGAAGTAGATCTCGTTGAACCCGTGCCCGCCGGTGATGTTGATGAGCGGCCTGATGTCGATGCCCGGCGTCTTCATGTCGAGCATGAAGTAGGAGATGCCGCGGTGCTTCGGCGCCTCGGGGTCCGTCCGCGTGAGGACGTGCATCCAATCGGCCCGGTGCGCGTACGACGTCCACACCTTCTGGCCGTTGATCACGTAGTCGTCGCCGTCGCGCTCTGCCCGCGTCTGCAGCGATGCGAGGTCGGAGCCCGATCCCGGCTCGCTGTAGCCCTGGCACCAGACCGCCTCGCCGCCGGCGATGGGCGGGATATGCCGCCGCTTCTGCTCCTCGGTCCCGTGGGCCATCAGGCACGGCCCCACCATGCCAATGCCCTGGCTGTCGCGGCCCGGCGCGAGCGCGTAGGAGACCTCCTCGGTGAAGATGACCTGCCGCATCGGCGAGGCCTCCGCGCCGCCGTATTCTTTGGGCCAGGCGAGCGTCAGCCAGCCCTGTTTCGCCAGGGCCTTGCGCATGCGGACTTCGATGTCGAACTCGTCGTCGGCGAGCATGTCGTTGTTGACGATGCCCACCCAGTCCGGGGGAAGCTCCCGCCGCAGAAAGTCGCGGACTTCGAGGCGAAAGGCCTCGTCTTCGGGGGTGAACTGGAAGTCCATCGGGCCTCGTTCTCTGCCGCCCAGGGCCTTCGACCCCAGCGCGCCGCGCGAAAGTATAGCACCGGCCCGGGGCGGCCCCGTCAGGACGCCCCCGCCGACGCGCGGGGAGGGCGGGTCAACAGCAACGCGAGGGTAGACACCATGAGCATACCCATGAAGACGAAGTAGGTGTTGGTGTAGGAGCCGGTCCGGTCAAAGAGAATCCCGGCGGTGGCGGGGCCCAGGACTTCACCGGCGGCCTGCACCAGATTGCCGGCGCCGGAGATGACGGCGTAGTTGGCCCGCCCGAAGAACTCGCCGCGGATCGCGCTTATCATCCCCCCGCCGCTGCCGGCCCACGCCAGGCTGTAGACCAGGACGAAGAGCACGATGCCCATGATCGTGTCGGCCCGCGTCAATATGAAAAAGGCGCCGGCGCCGATGGCCACCATCACCGCGGTCATCTTGGTCTTGGGCACGTAGTCGGAGATGTAACTGGTGAGGAGGCGGCTCACGAAGCCGGCGCCGGCGAAGACGAGCAGCATCTGCGCGCCCGTCGTGGACGAGAAGCCCTTGTCGATGACCGCGGGGATGAGATGCGCGGCCATACCCGCGATCACGAAGTTCCGCGACGAGAAGCCGATGCTCAACATCCAGAACGCGGGCGTCCGCAGCGCCTGGTGCAGCGTGAGGCCGTGCTCGGCAAAGCCGCGCGCGGCGGCAGGCCGCGACGGGATCCCGGAGGAGGTGTCGGCGGGGGGCGGCGCGCCGTCGGGGAGCATGCCGAAGTCCTCGGGGCGGTCGCGCAGGAGCGACGCGAGGGGAAGTCCCACCACGAGGCCGGCAGCCCCCATCACCAGCGTCGCGTCGCGCCAGCCTAGGCTCTCGACGAGGTAGTTCACTACGAACACCAGGGCCGCGCCCAGGCTGATGCCGGTGAAGAAGACGCCGAAGGCGAGCCCGCGCCGCTTGTCGAACCAGTTGTTGACCACGGTGGCTGAGCCGTAGAACAGGACGACGAAGCCGCCCATCGTCACCAGCGTTAGGTGAATCAGAGCGTAGTGCAGCAGGTTTTGCGCCAGGCTCAGCAGGCACAGCCCCACGCACATCGAGACCACGCCCGCCATCGTGACCTGCCGCGCCCCGTAGCGCCCCACCAGCGGCGAGGCAGCCACCCCGAACACGCTGGAGAGCCCGAACACGAAGGAGATCTGCCCACGTCCCACATCGAAAGACTCGGTGAAGGGAACGAGAAAGGCGGTGAAGCCAAGGAAGATGAACCCCGACACGAGCCCGGCTAGGCCGAAGCTCGCCGCGACGATCCACCAGCCGTAGAAGGCCCGGCGGCGGAGCAGCCAGTTCGAGGGAAAGTTGACGAAAGTTGAAGCGTTCAAAAGAGAAGGCGGAAGCGCATGCGCGTGCGCGCTTCAGCGTAGCCGATAGCGGGAGAGCGGAGAAGGGCCGCATGATACACTGGTGCGGCGGACGGGCGGCGGGGGCCGAACGTCGGCGTCCGCCGAGGCCGAACGTGACCACACGCAGTAAAGAAAGAGCCGCCGGAGCCGGGGACGTGAACGGGCACGCCCGCGGCGGCGGAGACAGCGCGGTCAGAGACCTCGCCCTCGCCCGTATCCAAGACCTCGTGCTGTGGACCGCGGTGCGCATGGTGCACCACGCCAACAGCGAGCGCCCCAACCCCGACGGGATCAAGATCGGCGGCCATCAGGCCTCCTGCGCCTCGTCGGTCACTATCCTCACCTCCCTTGTCTTCGACCTGCTCGGGCCCCGCGACCGGCTGGCGGTGAAGCCGCACGCCTCCCCCGTCTTCCACGCAATCCAGTATTTGCTGGGGAACCTCGACCAGCGGTACCTCACCACCCTTCGCGACTTCAAGGGCCTCCAAGCCTATCCCAGCCGCACCAAAGACCCTGACTACGTCGACTTCTCGATGGGCTCCGTGGGCTTGGGAGCGATCGCGCCCAACTTCGCCTCGCTCGCCGAGCAGTACGTGCACGGCCGCTTCACCGACTCGCCGGAGCCGACGCACCGGTTCGTCTCCACGGTCGGCGACGCCGAGCTCGACGAGGGGACGGTGTGGGAAGCGGTGATCGAGCCCGCCTTGGCCACCAGCCCGCGCGTGCTCTGGGTCGTGGACGTGAACCGGCAGAGCCTCGACCGCATCATCCCCGGCATCCGCGTTCAAGTCTGGCGCGAGATGCTGGCCGCGAACGGATGGCGGGTCATCGACGCCAAGTACGGCTCGCTCCTCCAAGAAGCCTTCGCCGCCCCTAAGGGCGAACTGCTCAGAGAGGCCATCGACTCGATGCCCAACGAGACGTACCAACGCCTGCTGCGCGAGCCGGACAACGTGATGCGCGAATGGCTGCCCCGCTACAGCCGCTTCCCCCAAGACCTCGCCAAGCTCATCGGCGAGTGGGACGACGACCACCTTCGTCGCGTCTACCAGAACCTCGGCGGCCACGACTTCGCCACGCTCCGCGAGGCCTACGCCGAGGCCGACGCCGCCGACCGTCCCAGCATCATCTTCGCCTACACCTTCAAGGGTTGGCGCCTGCCCACCGTGGGCGACCCTCAGAACCACTCCGTGCTGCTCTCCAACGAGCAGTTGGAGGAGTTTCGCGAAAGCCTCGCGATCACCGAGACGTGGCCCCGCCCCGACCCCGGCTCGCCGGAGGGCAGGCTCTGCGCCGAGATCGGCGAGCGCTCCCGCTCCTCAACGAAGCCGAGACCCGTGCCGGAGTTGCACGTCCCCGAAGCCCTGGGCCATGCCTATCCCCGCTCGATGTCGACGCAGCAGGCGTTCGGCGTCATGCTCGTCGACCTGGCGCGGGAGTGGCCCGGCGTCGCCGAGCGCATGGTGACGGTCAGCCCCGACGTGGCGTCGAGCACCAACCTCGGCGGCTGGATCAACCGCGTGGGCGTGTGGAACGCGGAGGAGGGCGCGGAGACGCCGGAGGACACCACCCAGCGCGCCCTGAACTGGCACGAACACGCCGGTGGACGCCACATCCAGCTCGGAATTTCGGAATCGAACCTCTTCATGCTGCTGGGCCAGCTCGGCCTTTCCCAGGAGCTATTCGACGAGCTCCTGCTGCCCATCGGCACCCTCTACGACCCGTTCATCGCGCGCGCCCTTGAAGCGCTGATGTACGGCACCTACGTGGACTCGAAGTTCATGGTCGTCGGTACGCCCTCGGGGATCAGCCTGAGCAGGGAGGGCGGGGCCCACCAGTCGATCGTAACGCCACCCATCGGCATCGGCGTGCCCGGCCTGGTCTACTACGAGCCCTGCTTCGCCCAGGAGCTCGAGTGGATCGTGCTCGAAGGACTGCGCCTCATGGCGACCCGGGAGTCGTCGGTCTACCTGCGGCTCTCCACGAAGCGCATCGACCAGAGCCTGCTCGCGCTGCCCGAGGACCCGGTGGCCCGCGAGAGGCTCCGGCGTCAGGTGATCGACGGAGCGCACCTGCTCTCGGCGGCGGGGCCGGCCGAGGACACCGTCAACATCTTCACCGCGGGCGTGATGGCGGAGGAGGCGGTGAAGGCGCAGGCGCTGCTGGCCGAGGACTCGGTGGCCGCTAACGTGGTCAACGTGACTTCGCCCGACCGGCTCTTCCAACGCTACCAGCGGGCCTCGATACGGCTCACCGAGGGCGCCGACCCCGGCCGCTTCCTCAGCGACGTGCTGCCGCCCGAAGCCGCGCGGGCGCCGGCGGTCACCGTGATCGACGGCCACCCGCAGACGCTGGCTTGGCTTGGCGGCGCCTTAGGGACGCGGTGCCTGCCGCTGGGCGTCTCGCTCTACGGCCAATCGGGCTCGCAGGGCGCGCTCTATTCTGAATACCGCATCGACGCGGAGAGCATCGCCGCCGCCTGTCTGGGAGCCCTCGAAGGGACCTAGACGCCGGGGCAGGAGGACGCGGTTGACGACGACAACAACCCCCGCAAGCCTCGAATCGATCCGGACCGCCGTGCGCGAAGTCTGCGCCCAGTTCCCCGACGCCTACTGGCGCGAGCTCGATAAGAAGTCGGAGTACCCCGAGGAGTTCATCCGCGAGCTGACCCGCCTGGGCTGGCTCGGCGCGATGATCCCCGAGGAGTACGGCGGCGGCGGCCTCGGCGTGACCGAAGGCGCCGTCATCCTCGAAGAGGTCAATCGCTCGGGCGGCAACGCCGCCGCCGGACACGCCCAGATGTACACCATGGGCGTGCTGCTCCGCCACGGCAGCGAAGAGCAGAAGCGGCGCTACCTTCCCGCCATCGCCCGTGGTGACCTCCGCCTCCAGGCGTTTGGCGTCACCGAGCCCAACGCCGGATCGGAGACCACCCGCCTCGAAACGATGGCGGTGCGCAAGGGCGACCGTTATATCGTCAACGGCCAGAAGATCTTCATCTCCCGCGCCCGCCAGTCCGACCTCATGCTCCTCCTCGCCCGCACCACTCCCTACGACGAGCTCGACAACAAGACGCAGGGGCTCTCAACGTTCATCGTCGACCTGAAGGCGGCGGGCAAGAGCATCGACATCCGCCCAATCGACGTGATGCTGAACCATCAGACGAACCAGATCTTCTTCGACGACGTCGAGGTCCCCGCCGAAAACCTGATCGGCGAGGAGGGGCGAGGCTTCCGCTACATCATCGACTCGTGGAACGCCGAGCGCATCCTCATCGCCGCGGAATGCATCGGCGACGGCCGGTGGTTCATCGACCGCGCCGTCGAGTACTCCAACCAGCGCAAGGTCTTCGGACGCCCCATCGGCGCGAACCAGGGCGTGCAGTTCCCCATCTCCCAGGCCTACGCCAACGTGGAGGCCGCTGACCTCGTGCGCTTCGCCGCGGCGGAAAAGTTCGACCGCGGCGAGTCCTGCGGCAAGGAGGCCAACATGGCCAAGCTGCTCGCTTCGCAGGCCTCGTGGGAAGCCGCCAACGCCTGCATGACCACCTACGGCGGCTACGGGTTCGCCGCTGAGTACGGCGTCGAGCGCAAGTTCCGCGAGACCCGCCTCTTCATGACCGCCCCGGTGAGCAACAACCTCGTCCTCGCCTACCTCGGCCAGAACGTCCTCGGCATGCCCCGCTCCTACTAAGCGGCTGGTTGGCCCCACCCATCCCATCACTATCGCGGAGGCAGGCCCGCCGCTTCCCTTGAGCGACTGCTACACAAGGGCTCTGCTCTCCGTCGGGAGATAGAGGGAGTGTGCCCACACCGTATAATTGGAGCGTGCCCATCGCTCGGGCCGGTAGCTCAGTGGTAGAGCAACTGACTTTTAATCAGTAGGTCGTGGGTTCGATCCCCACCCGGCTCACCAGTTCCGACTCCGCACGGAGACAGACTGAACTGATGCGTGAGCCCAACCCCGAACGACCACACCGCAGGGGAGGCGTGTCCTCCCTGTGGCGCACCGCCCTCTGGTGCACCTTGCTCTGCTGTGCGATCGCGATCCTCGTGGCCTGCGAGGACCCGGCGACACCGGCCACTACTTCCACACCAAGCCCTACCCACACTCCAACCACCACACCGACACCCACAGCCGCGCCGAGACCAACGCCGCCGCCCTCGCCGGTCACCATCGCAACGGCCCCGGCCACGACATCGGCAAGCTCAGACAGAGCCACCACGCCGACCCCGACGCCACAGCCCTCTCCCACGCCGACCCCGACGCCACAGCCCTCTCCCACACCGACCCCGACGCCACAGCCCTCTCCCACGCCAACCCCGACGCCACAGCCCTCTCCCACGCTGACCCCGACGCCACGGCCCTCTCCCACACCGACCTCGACGCCACGGCCCTCTCCCACGCCGACCCCGACGCCACGGCCGACGATGGTCATCGTCGTAACCGCGACTCCCACGCCAATGCCCACACCCACGCTTCCCGCAAGCCCGGACAGGGCCGCGCTCGTGGCCCTCTACAGCGCCACCGGCGGCTCCAACTGGACAAACAACACCAACTGGCTGAGCGATAGGCCCCTTGGCGAATGGTACGGCGTTACGACCGGCGGCAGCGGCCGCGTTACTGGCGTAGACCTCAGCCAAAACCAACTGACGGGGCCGATCCCGTCGCAACTAGGCAATCTCTCCAACCTGGAGTCCCTACTGCTTAACGCAAACCAACTCACTGGGCCTATCCCTGTCAAACTCGCCAACCTCTCCAACCTGCAGGAACTAAGCCTGGGAGGCAACCAACTGACGGGGCCTATCCCTGTCGAACTCGCCAACCTCTCCAACCTCGAGGAATTAAGCCTGGGAGGCAACCAGCTCACGGGGCCGATTCCAACCCAACTCGCCAACCTTTCCAACTTGCAGCAACTGTGGCTCCACTTCAACCAACTGACGGGGCCTATCCCCTCGCAACTCGCCGACCTCTCCAACCTGCAGAGCCTGTGGCTTAGCTCCAACCAACTGACAGGGCCCATCCCCTCCCAACTCGCTAACCTCTCCAACCTCGAGGAGCTAAGCCTGGCAGGCAACCAACTGACGGGGCCTATCCCCTCGCAACTCGCCGACCTCTCCAACCTGCAGAGCCTAGCTCTCGGCTACAACCAATTGACAGGGGCTATCCCGCCCCAAATCGGCAATCTCCCCAACCTGGAGTCCCTACTGCTCAACGCAAACCAACTGACAGGGCCTATCCCACCCCAACTGGGCAACCCCTCCAAGCTCCAGAGCCTGTGGCTCCACGCAAACCAACTGACAGGGCCCATCCCGCCCCAAATCGGCAGTCTCTCCAACCTGGAGTCCCTACTGCTTAACGCAAACCAACTCACTGGGCCTATCCCTGTCGAACTCGCCAATCTCTCCAGCCTGCGGGGATTGTGGCTCTCCGACAACCAACTGACGGGATCGATTCCACCACAACTCGCCAACCTGTCCAACCTGGAGTCCCTCGAGCTCAGCGGGAACCAACTCATGGGGCCTATCCCCGTCGAACTTGCCAACCTCTCCAACCTACGGGTGCTGTCGCTCGGCAGGAACCGACTGATGGGAACGATTCCACCGCAACTCGCTAACCTCTCAAGCCTGCAGTCTCTGGAGCTCAGCGGGAATGAACTGACGGGACATCTCCCCTCCCAACTCGCCAACCTCCCCAACCTTGAGTGGCTGAATCTCGGCCGCAACCAGCTGACGGGGGCGGTCCCCCCTCAGCTCGCCAACCTCTCCAATCTCCAGCTTCTGCATCTTGGCTCCAACCAACTGACAGGGACGCTCCCGTCGGGTTTAGCGGCGCTGACAGCACTGAAGTCCCTCCACTTCCAGGACAATGCGGGACTTTGCGCACCGGGGGACACCGCGTTCCAGGCATGGCTTCGGGAGATTGAAAACTTAGAGGGCGACACCTGCCCGGTGTAGAGAACGAATTAGGAAAGTTGTCTCATGTGGGCGCGGGACCGCCGGCCCGCGCAGGCTCGAGATTTCGGTGCGGACAGGGCGGATAGGATGGACTAGCCATCGGCGGCCGGTGGCCTGGCTACCCTTCACCGCGAGGGGAGCCGTCACCGTTCGGCGCGGCTGGCGATCGCTTTGACCAAGTCCCAGGCTTGCAGGGAGTAGAGGTCATACCAGCGTGTCTCTTGCGCCGTGTTCTTGGGGTTGCCGTCTTCAAGCTGTGGTATGATGCAGGCGCTCTCAGCCCTGTAGTGATGAATCAAGCCTTACCAGTGCGAATTGCAAGGTAGGTAGCACCTCCAACGACCACCCCCTGGCAGTGGCCAACCTTCGCAATCTGAGAAAGCCAGCAGTCCAATCTCCGCTTCACCGCTCCAACCCCGACCGTCGAAGGTTCTGCTCATAGAACCTCCGAATAAGCTGGTCGTCGGCTTCAACGCCACCGTGGTCGTCGAGCCCTTGGGACTCGAGTACCTTGGCGGGGCTATCGCCGACATCGCCGACGTTCGCATTCACGATATGCGCGTCGATCCCACGCCCCTGAGCGATGTGCTGCGCGACTTCGTCCCCGATCTCGTTGGGCTGCGTCAGAACTACATGGTGGATGCCGACTCCGTGAAGGAAGTCGCACGTGAGGTGAAGCACATCGCGTCCGACATTCCCGTCGTCGTCGGCGGGCATCACGTGAGCCTGTGCCCCGAGGACGCCTTCTCCCCAGATGTCGACGCCATCGTCGTCGGCGAGGGCGAGTGGATCTTCCGCCGAATGGTGCAGCAGCTCCAGGCCTCGTCCAGTCTCGACGGCGTCGACGTGATCCACCGCACCCGCTCCGGCGAATACGACCGCTCCAACGTGAGGGCCATCGCCAAGAGCTCTCTCAAAGAGTTTGACTCCCCGGCCATGAACGAGCGACCCCAGCCGGCAAGGCATCTGGTAGACCGGTACCGCCCCGATTACTACTTCCTCTACCACGAGCGCCCCTACTCGATCGAGATGGCCCGCGGCTGCATCTACCGGTGCAACTTCTGCTCCGTCCACGAGTTCTTCAACGGGACCTTCCGCGTGCAGGGGAACGATCGGACGCTCAACGAGCTGGCCTCGCTTCCCGCAAACTCATGGGTCAACGTCGTCGACGACTTGGCGATCCAGGAGCCGCCGGCGACGGAGCGGCGGCTCCATCCCAATGCGCCGGATCCAATGGAGCAGCTCGCCGACCAGATCATCGAGATGAAGATGGGCCACCGGTACTGGATGCAGGTCCGCGCCGATAACGTGGTGCGGAACCCCCGGAAGTTCGAGAAATGGGCCGAGGCCGGCCTCGACACTACGCTGATCGGCCTCGAATCATTCGATCAGAACGATCTGAATGCGGTGAGCAAGGGTACCAAGTCGGATGACAACCAGAAGGCCATCGAGATCCTGCACTCGTTCGGCGTGCGGATCTGGGGTGCGGTCATCATCTTCCAGGACTGGTCGGAGAGCAACTTCGAGAACCTGAAGCGCAAGGTCCACGAATACAACATCGAGTTTCCCCAGTTCACCATTCTCACCCCACTGCCCGGCACCGGCCAGTGGACGACCACGGAGCACAAGCTGGTGACCAAGGCGCACCAGTTCTTCGACTTCCTCCACAGCGTCCTACCGACGCGGCTCAGCCCGCAGCGCTTCTACGAGGAATACGCCGCGCTGTGGCGCACCGTCGGCGGCGGCGGCGTGGGCCGCGCCAGGAAGATGCTGCAAGAGGTCTCAACGACCCGCCGTAGCGTGGGCCGCTTCCTCGGTCAGTATGGGACGCTCTCCGCGCTGCCCACCTACCGGACCGGCATCCAACTGCTCGAAAAGAGCCTCTCCGCGAGGCCGCGCGAGCACTCCACCGCCTAGCGGTCCCGGCGTAGCAGCCGCCTCTCCGCTTTTCGCACTCTCTCCTAGGAATGCCTTTTAACCAGGCCCTTGGGAGGGTGCGCCCTTTGGAGCACGGGGGAGGGGGGCCGCGGAGTCCTAACTCACTCTCCCAAACGGAGACCCTTGCGAAGAACTCGTCGCGGAGGGAGCGGGCACCCGCAAGGGGCGCCCCTGCGGCAGGGCTAGATTCCCGCTTCCTCGGCGGCCGTGGAGGGAGAGGTCGCGGCCGCGAAGACGCCTAGGAGTCCCGTTCCTCGACGGGGACGTAGGAGCGCGTCGGCGCGCCGGAATAGAGCTGGCGGGGGCGCGCGATCCTCGTCGAGGGGTCGGCGATCATCTCGTTCCACTGGGCCATCCAGCCCACGGTGCGGGGGATGGCGAAGAGGACGGGGTACATGTCCACGTGGAAGCCCATCGCCTGGTAGATGATGCCGGAGTAGAAGTCGACGTTGGGGTAGAGGCGGCGCTTGGCGAAGTAGTCGTCCTGGAGCGCGATGCGTTCTAGCTCCGTCGCCACTTCGATGAGGGGGTTCCGGCCCGTGATTTCGAAGACCTTCTCCGCCGTCTCGCGGATGATCTTCGCGCGCGGGTCGTAGTTCTTGTACACCCGATGGCCGAACCCCATCAGCCGTTCTTCGCCGGCCTTCACGCCCTTGATGAAATCGTAGACCTTGTCTTTCGAGCCGATGCGTTCGAGCATGCGCAGCGCGGCCTCGTTGGCGCCGCCGTGGAGCGGCCCGTAGAGCGCCGCGATCGAACCCGCCAGCGCCGAGTAGGGATCGACGTTCGAGCTGCCGATCGCGCGCATGGCGTTGGTGCTGCAATTCTGTTCGTGATCGGCGTGGAGGATGAACAATATGTCCAGCGCCCTCTCCAGCACGGGGTCGGGGTCGTACGTCGGCTCGCCCATCCTGAAGAGCATGTTCAGGAAGTTGCCGGTGTAGGAGAGGTTATTGTCGGGATAGGAGTAGTAGAGGCCGAGGCGGTGGCGGTAGGCGAAGGCGGCGAGGGTTGGCATCTTGCCGATCGCCCGGTGCGTTTGGAGCTCTCTCGACGCCTCGTCTTGGATGTCCTTCGCGTCGGGGTAGAAGGCGGAGAGGGCCGCGATCGCGCTCAACAGCATCCCCATGGGATGGGCGTCGTAGTGGAAGCCATCCATCGTCTTGCGGATGTTCTCGTGCACCAGCGTGTGCAGAGTGATGTCGGTAGTCCACTGCTTGAGCGCGGCCTCCGACGGAAGCTCGCCGTAAATCAGCAGGTAGGCCACCTCAAGGAAGGTGCTCTTCGCCGCAAGCTCCTCAATGGGGTAGCCGCGGTACTCGAGAATGCCCTTGTCACCGTCGATGTAGGTGACCGCGCTGCGGCACGACGCCGTATTGTCGAAGGCGGGGTCGAAGCTCAGGAGTCCGAAGTCGTCTTCCGATACCTTTATCTGTCGGAGGTCGATCGCCCTGATGGCGCCGTCGGCAACGGGAATGGTGTACTCCCGGCCGGTCCTATTGTCGATGACCGTGAGGTCGTCCGAAGGCATACGCGATCCTCTGCAGTGTAGCTCGCAGTACTTAGCGGTCGCCCAACCCGCGGGAGCCCGCCGCCCGCAGCGAAGGCGTCACATAGCTTATACGGTGGCCTGGACTATGGCAACGGCCCCGCGCCGACGGGTGGGGCGGCGCTATAATGCCCGCGCCCTCTACTGCTGTGGAGCATCCGATGTCCGTCCAGGTCAACACCGTTCTCGGCCCAATCGATTCCAGCCGGCTGGGGGTTACCCTCATCCACGAGCACCTCAAGGTCGCCCTGCTCGGCTTCGAGATGGACCCTTTCAACACCTACGACCGCCCCGCCGCGCTTCACGACGCAGTGGACAACATGAAGGAGCTGCGGGAGCTTGGCGTCTCCACCGTCGTCGATCCGCTACCCATGGGGCTGGGGCGGGACCCCGAGTTCTCCGCCGAGGTAGCCCAAGCCTCCGGGATGCAGGTCATCATCTCGACGGGAGTCGACCACGAGTTCCGTGCAATGCCGCCCTACTTCAAGGTGCGGACGACGGACGAGATCGCGGAGACGTACGTGAGCGACCTCACCCAAGGCATCGGGTCCACCGGCATCAAGGCCGGGATCATCAAGGTAGCCACCGGCGAGGGAGCCATCACGAAAAACGAGGGGCGCGCGGTCCGGGCGGCGGCGCGGGCGGCGCTGAAGACAAACGCGCCGATCGTGACCCACACCACCCACGGCACGATGGGCGTCGAGCAGGCCGAGATGTTCATGGGCGAGGGTCTTTCTCCCGGCAAGTTCATGATCGGCCACTGCTGCCAATCGACGGACCTCCCCTACCTCCGCCGCATCCTGGATACGGGCTGCTTCATGGGCTTCGACCAGATCGGGCTGAACTACATTCAGACCGACGACAACCGCCTGGCGATGCTCAGCGCCCTGCTCGCCTTGGGCTACGCCGACCGGCTGCTGCTCTCCCAGGACCACATGTGCTGCATCATTGGCGCTCCCTACGAGCGCGTGGCGTACATGATGGACATGATCCGCGAGCACAGGCACAGCTACCTACTTCGCGAGTTCCTGCCCCGCCTCCGCGAGGCCCGGGTGCCGGAGGCCATGATCGACGAGATGATGGCGAAGAACCCGCGGCGCTTGTACGAGAACTCGGCGAAGGCCGAGGCCGGCTCCTGACGCCCCGCACGCTCCGCCGGTTCCGCATCCTGACTCCTATAATGGAAGAAACGGCGGGAGGGAAACCGTGCGCATCGGCGATTTGCGATTCGACTTCCTGGTTGACGGCTCGATGCGGATTGACGGCGGCGCCTACTTCGGTGTCGTGCCCCGCGCCCTCTGGGAACGAGGGATGCCTCCCGACGAGCGCAACCGCGTCACCCTCGACATCAACTGCCCTCTCATCCGCGCCGGCGGCAAGAACATCGTCGTCGATACCGGCCTCGGCCTGAAGCACTCTGAGAAGCTCCAGAACCAGTTCGCGATGCAGGCCGGGCGCCTTCTCGAGGAGCTCCGCGGCCACGGCCTCGAACCCAGCGACGTCGACTACGTGGTCTTCAGCCACTTGCACTTCGACCACGCCGGGGGCGCGACCTACACGACACCCACGGGCGCGCTCGCCACGACCTTTCCCAACGCTCAGTACCTCGCGCAGCGGGCCGACTGGGAGGAGGCCACCCATCCCAACGAGCGCAACGGCGCGGGCTACGTCGAGGCCGACCTCGCCCCGCTTGAGCAAAGCGGCCAGATCGAGCTGCTCGACGGCGACACCGAGATCGTCCCCGGCGTCCATTGCCAGCGCACCGGCGGCCACACCGCGGGGCACCAGATCGTGCTTCTCGACGTCGATGGCCGGAAGGCCTGTTTCTTCGGCGACCTCATCCCCTCCGTCCACCACCTGCCCATGCCTTACGCGCAGAGCTTCGACCTCTACCCCATCGATACGCTGAACGTAAAACGGGACTTGCTGGCGCGGGCCTACGACGAGCAGTGGCTCGTCCTCTTCGACCACGAGACGGAGCACAAGGCAGGCTACCTGGAGGTCGACGCGCGGGGGCGCCACGTGCTGCGTCCGGCGGAGGCGTAGGCGGCGGCGCGCGCGGGGCGCCGGCCTAGAAGAAGCGGCGACGGAAGAGGGCGAGGAAGCGGTCTTCGTAGCGGTCGAAGACGCCCCACCGGTCGAGCTCTTCCTTGAGCTCCCTGGGGTCGCCACCTTGGCGTGACTCGAATCGGCGGAACATCGTCTCAATGCTCTCAACGGCGGCGCCGGGCAGGCCCGAGAAGGGGTCCGTGCGCAGCATGCCGCGCTCCTCGAGCTCGCCCACGTTGGCGGAGACCGAGGCGGCGGTGTACTCGAAGATGAATTTTAGTAAGGCCACGTCCCACAGGTCGTCCGGCCCGCGCAGCACCACCGCCAGACTCTCGCTCTTGCGGTCGAGATCGTCCTTCACCCGCTCCGCCACGCCGTCGGGGTCGCCGCTGAGGATGTCCATCTTCTCGGACTCGTTGCGGTAGGAGTACATCAGGCCCGGCGAGCTCCCGCCGAACTGCGAGGCGAGCATTTGGAACATGCGCCGCGCCTCGTCGCCGAAGCCCTGCACGTTCATCAGGTAGGAGGGGGTCACCACCTCGGGCTGCCGGGAGATGAGCTTGCCCTCCCGCAGCACCGACTCGGACTCGCCGCCGGTCAGCTCACGGTAGACCGGCTCGGTGACCATGAAGTAGCGCAGGTTGGTGACGCCGAACGTCGCCAACTGCTGTTTCGGAGCGCGCACCACCCGCGATTGCTCGAGGGCGGCGGTGATACGTTCGTCTTCGTTGGACAAGCTAACGCTTCTTGGCCAAAGCCCGTATCTCGTTGCGGTAGCCTTCGAGGTGCCCTTCGTACTGCTGGTCGAGATGCAGCCGCACGCGCATCCACTCCTGCTGGAACTCGGGCATCGTCTCGACGTTCCCCGGCGGCGCGCCTGCCGCGCCCCGCTGCCGCATCACCTGCTCCAACTGCGCGGTGAACTGTTGCTTCAGTTGCTGCATCGCCTGCTGGCGCTGCTGCTCGCCGTAGGTCTTGAACTGCTCGTTGACGTAGGCCACCCGCTCGGTCACCTCTTGTACGCCGGGCGCGCCGGCTAGCACGCTCTTGATACCGCTCAACGCCCGCGCCGTCGTCTTCTCCGCCCCCTCGTGCTTAGCCAACTGAAGGCTCGCGGTCAGCACCTCGACGGCCCCCTCGATGACGTAGGGCCGTTCTTTGGCGTCGGCCGCGGCGACCGCCGAGGTCAGGGTCTCCTCGCCCTTGAGGTAGGCGGCGGCGATCTTCCTGCCCTCGGGCACCGCCTCCCAGGAGAGCCGCTCCTCCTCGGAGGGCGGCGCGAGGTTCATGCGCTCGACCTTCTCCATCGCCTTCTCGAAGGCGCTCTTGATCTCGTCGGACACGGAAACGCTCCTAGGCAAAGGGATTAAGGACAAGCCCATTATAGCAAGCGGGGCGCCGTTCATTCCCGAAAGTGCGATTGACAGCGCCTTCCGCCCTCTCCTACGATTCCGCCTCAATATCCCGGCGCGAGGCCCCTTATGAGCGACGACGCCCAACACCTGATCGACCGGCTCGCCATCCAAGACGTGCTGGCCTCGTACTACCGCGCCATAGACCGCCGGGACTGGGACGCCCTGGCCGACGTCTACGCCGACGACGCGGTGTTCAGATCGCCGCCTCGCCTAGAGCAGCATGGCCGCGCCGCCATCATCGCCTCCACGAGCCGCGTCGGGGTCTACAAGCGCACCTTCCACTTCATGGGCAACCACATCGCCTGGGTCAACGGGGACGACGCCGATGCGGAGACGTACGCCGTCGCCAGCCACTACTACGACAAGGACGGCGAGGAGCAGGAGTACGTGATCGGCATCCGCTACCTCGACAAGCTCCAACGGCGCGACGGGCAGTGGTTGATCGTCGACCGGCTGATGCGCTACGACTTCCTGCGCGGCGAGTCGCTGATCCATCCCGGCACGAAGGTGGGGTAGGGGGGATCCCTCTTCCACCTGGAAGAGACCCCGTCCGAAAGCGAGATGCCATGTCCATTTGGCGCACGATCCGTACGGTGCTCACAGGAACACCCACGATGCCTCCCACACCGGCCACATCGGAAGCTCCCCCCGCAACGCCCACGACGCCTCCCACACTGGCCACGTCGGAAGCTCCCCCCGCAACGTCAGCGAGCCGCCACCCACCTTCTTCGCCAAGAGACCCCGCGAATCAAGACCGGGTCGCACTGGTGGCGTTGTACAACGCCACGGACGGGCCCAACTGGAAGTACAACCATGGCTGGCTAAGCAACAGGCCGCTTGACGAATGGTACGGGGTTACCAGTGATCATAATGGCCGTGTTATCGAGCTTGACCTCGCCGACAACCGACTAACGGGGACTCTAGCCGCCCAACTCGCCAACCTCTCCAACCTGAGAGGACTCGCGCTCGGCATATTAGACCCTGAGCAGATCGACTCCGACCGTAACCAACTGAAGGGACCGATCCCTCCTGAACTCGCCAATCTTGCTAATCTGGAGGTCTTGGACCTTGCCGGTAACAAACTGACGGGCCGGATCCCTCCTCAACTTGCCAACCTGTCCAACCTGGAGTCATTTGACCTTGCTGGCAACAAACTGACGGGCCGGATCCCTCCTCAACTTGCCAACCTATCCAACCTGGAGTTATTGAGTCTTGCCGGCAACAAACTGACAGGGCCGATCCCCTCTCAAGTTGGCAACCTATCCAACCTGCGGGCGCTGTACCTCAACGCCAACGAACTCACGGGACCTATACCGGCCCAATTCTCCAACCTCTCCAACCTGGAATGCCTGATTCTCGGAGCCAACGAACTAACCGGGTCGATCCCTCCAGAACTCGGCGACCTTTCCAACCTAGAGCGCCTGAATCTCAACGCCAACAAACTGACGGGCCCCATCCCCACCCAACTCGGCAACCTCTCCAACTTGCAGATTCTGAACCTTTCCGATAGTCCACTGACGGGATCTATCCCCACCCAACTCGGCAACCTTTCCAACTTGCAGTTCCTGAGTCTTGCCGACAACCAACTGACGGGGCCGATCCCGACCCAACTCGGCAACCTCTTCAAGCTGCAAGGACTCGCGCTCGGTCGCAGCCAACTTACAAACTGGTGGATGCCCAACTCCAACCGGCTGACAGGACCGATCCCCACTCAACTCGGCAACCTCTCCAACCTCCAGATTCTGAGGCTTGAGGACAATGAGCTGACAGGGCCTATCCCGGCTCAACTCGGCAACCTCTCCAACCTCCAGGAACTATCGCTTTACTCCAACGAACTCACGGGGCCGATCCCGGTTCAGCTTGGGAACCTTCATAGCCTAGAACTGCTGTATCTCGGCGAAAACCAATTGACGGAACCCATCCCCGTTCAACTCGGCAACCTCTCCAACCTCCAGGAGTTATACCTCGACTCCAACGAACTAACGGGGCCGATTCCGGCCCAACTCGCCACCCTCTCCAAACTGCAAGAGCTATATCTCGGCTGGAACGAACTGACGGGGACAATTCCGTCGGGTTTCACAGCGCTGACCGCACTGAGCACCTTCCACTTCCACGACAACGCGGGGCTCTGCGCGCCGTGTGACGCCGAGTTCCAAGCCTGGCTCCAGGAGATTGACGATGTGAAAGGCGACACCTGCCTGGAGCCGTGACAATGACCTATGCGCCGATAGGCACGACGGCGTGCGGTCTGGCCATCGGTGACAATACAGCCAGCCAACCGCCACGTTCCTGCGGGGCGAGTCGCTCATCCACCCCGGCACGAGAGTGGGGTAGGACTCAAACGGGCCTAGGCGTAGTCGGTGCTGCGGATGAGGCGGCCGGGGTAGGCGCCGGTGTGTTCGGCGGCTTCGACGACGGGGACGCCGTTGACGATGGTGTGCTCGATGCCCTTGGCCTTGATGACGATGCGCTCCTCGCCGTTGGGGAGGTCGGGGACCTTCTCCTTGGGCAGCGCGCCGATGGTGTCGGGGTCGAAGACCATGATGTCCGCGGCGAGGCCGGGCTCCAAGCGGCCGCGGTCGGTGAAGCCCATGTAGCCGGCCGGCATGCCGGTGAGCTTGTGGACGCCCTCTTCAAGGGTCAGGACGCCCTTGTCGCGCACCCACTGGCTGAGCACCTGCGTCGAATACTCCGCGCCCGCGATCATGTTGAGGTGCGCGCCGGCATCGGAGACGCCGAGGATGGTGTAGGGGCTGCGGATGATGGAGGCGATGGCCTCAGGGTCGGTGTTTCGGGTACCGCTGAAGGTGAACTCCGTTTGGAGGTCCTCCGCCAGGGCGATATCGATCATGACGTCGAGGGGATGCTTGCCCATGCGACGCCCAAGCTCGCGGAGGGTGAGGCCCTTCAGGTCGGCGTGCTCGGGGCGCTTGGGGCCGGTGAGCATCGTCGAGTCCCACCGCACCGGCTTCGGGCCCGACTCCCACGCTGCGTCGATACCTGGTTTCATGCCGTCACGATAGGCTTGGTCGGCGAGCAGGGCCTTCTTCTCAACGTCCGGCTTGGGGAGCACTGCCAGCCATTCGGGCAGCACGGTGAGCACGAGGTTGTTGTCCTTCAGGTCGAAGTCCTGCGTGGTGGGGCGGCACGAGCAGACGCCGTAGACACGCCCGCCCTCGCGGTGCGTCCGCTCCATGAAGTCGAGGATCTCCCGCCACCGGCCCTCCGGCGCCTGGGGGTACTGGCCGAGCTCGTTCCAACTCAGCACGCGGCCCGACGTGCGCGCCCACCGCGCGATGTCCTCCTGGTCGTCGTCGGGGAGGTTGGTGCCGGAGCGGGGCGCGATTTCGATCTGGCCGAAGCCGCGCTCGCCGACCACGTCGACCAAGGCGTCGATCTCCGAGACCGCGGCGAAGCGGCTGGGGACAGGGTTGCCCTCCCAATCGACGTGGGCCCGTGAGATCGAGGTGGTGAAGCCCACCGCGCCCACCGCTAGGGCGTCGCGGAGGAGTCCGCACATCGCCTCGACCTCGTCCGGCGTGGCCTCGCGCTCTAGCGCCTTGGGGCCCATAACGGAGTAGCGCAGCGCGGAGTGCCCCACCTGGCAAGCGGCGTTCAGCCCCAGCGTTTGGCCGACGCGCTCCATATACTCCTCGAAGGTGCGCCAGTCCCACTCCGGGCCCTGCCGCATCGCCCCGAGCGACATCCCCTCGACGCGCGCCAGCATACGCATGATGTAGTCCTGATCATCGGGCTTGCAAGGAGCGATGGTGAAGCCGCAGTTGCCCATAACGACGGTGGTGACGCCGTGCCAGACACTCGACGTGAGAAGGGGGTCCCACAGGACTTGGGCATCGTAGTGGGTGTGGATATCGACGATGCCGGGGGCGATGACGAGGCCCTTGGCGTCGATGCGGCGCTTGGCCGCGCCGGAGACCTCGCCGACCTCAACGATCTTGCCATCGTTCACCGCGACGCCTCCGGGGAACTCCGCCCGCCCCGAGCCGTCCACGATCCGCCCGTTCTCGATTACGAGGTCGTACGCCATGCCGGAAACCTCCACGGTGCCAAGACCTTACGCGCTCCGTTCCTCGCTTCGCCCTCTCGATGGGGGCGGCGCCCTTATTGGGCGCCCACGCCCCTGCGGCGCGCGCCCTCTCTCAATCTCTCCCAGAGGGAGAGAGGTTTGGAGGGGACTCACTCCGGATCCGCTCGGCGCATGATACGCCGGAGACGGCGTCGGGGCTACGGCGGTGGACGCGCTGGCGCGGTCAAGGCGCCCCCACTACAATGGCGGCGCGCCCGCACGACGCGCGGGTCCAGGAGCGCCGCGATGCCCCCGCGAGACATCCACACCCTGCTCGACGACCTTCTGTTCGGCGAAGGCCCCCGCTGGCATGAGGGCGCGCTGTGGTTCTCCGACATGCACGCCCACGAGGTCGTCCGCGTCGAGGTGGAGGGTGGCCGCCCCGACACCGTGGTCCACGTACCGGACCGCCCCTCCGGCCTCGGCTTCGATCCCGACGGGCGCCTGCTGGTCATTTCGATGACCGACCGGAAGCTGCTGCGCCACACCGACGCCGGGCTCGAAGAGGTCGCCGACCTGAGCGCCCTCGCCGGCGGACCCTGCAACGACATGGTGGTCGACGCGAAGGGCCGGGCCTACGTGGGGAACTTCGGCTTCGACACCTTCGCCGGTGAAGCACAGAAGGACACCGTGCTCATACTCGTCACGCCCGACGGCGAAGTCCGCGCCGTCGCCGACGGGCTTTCCTTCCCCAACGGGGCGGTGGTCACGCCCGACGGCAAGACGCTCATCGTCGGCGAGTCGCGGGGACTGCGGCTTACCGCCTTCGACATCGAAGAGGACGGCTCGCTGTCCAACCGCCGGGTCTGGGCCGACCTCGGCGTCACGCCCGACGGCATCGCGCTCGACGAGGAGGGCTGCATCTGGGTCGCGACGCCTCGGGGACCGGGTTTCATCCGCGTCGCCGAGGGGGGCGAGATCAGGGAGACCATCGAGTCCGACATGCTGGGGATCGCCTGCGCGCTCGGCGGCGAGGACCGCCGGACGCTCTTCCTCCTCGAAGCGAAGGAATCGAACCCCCAGAACATCGAGGGCCGGGGCAACGCCCGCATCCGCTACACGCGGGTCGAAGTGGCCGGCGCGGGCATCCCCTAGATGCCGCTCAAGTTCACCGACCGGGCCCGCGAGGCGCTGGCGGCCCTCCTCGACTCGGAGGAGCACGAGCCGGGCCATCTCATCCGTATGCTCTCGGACATCTACGGTGGCTTCCACCTCGTCTACGGCGAGCGCAAGGAGACGGACCAAGTCGTCGAGTTCGAGGGACGTCCGATTCTGGTCATAGACGCCTCGATCAGCGAGCACCTCGTCGAGCACATCCAAGGCGACACGATCGACGTGGAGATGACCGACGACGGGCCGTCGCTGCGGGCGCTTTCCTCCTAGCTGTCTCTTTGACGCTCCGCGGCCCCGCGCGTAAACTCAGGCCCCATGACGGTGACGGCCACCATCTTCATTCATGGGCGACAGGGGACGTTCGACCAGTTCGACCACATGGCGGCCTCGGCGGAAGACGCCGTGGACGTCTTCGCCTTCGACTGGAGCGAGGGCCGCCTGATCGAGTGGGGCGCGGCGGGATTCAGCGAGGCGGCTCGCCGTTCGAGCGCCGCCTCCGTCGGCGTCGGCGCCGCGGTCATCAAGGCCGCGGGGCAGCTTCTCGATCAGATCGACGCCTGCCGTCACGCCTCGACGCGGGTGGTCGGTCACAGCAAGGGCGGCGCGGTGGCGCTCCAGGCCATCGTCGAGATAGTCAAGGGGCGGCGCAATCCCGGGATCACGACAGTAACGACGCTCGACCCGTCGATCTCAAAGCGGGCCAGCTTCGGGGTCCGGCTGGGCGCGGCGGCGTCGAAGTGGCCGTGGCTCCACGGGCGGCTCTCCGGCGAGCCTCGCTTCGATCGGCTCGACATCGGCGAGATCCGCCGCTTCCTGCTGAGCAAGCGGCTGCCCGCGCCGCTCGCCGCCGCCGGTATCACGCTGTGGAACCTGCGCTCCACCCGGTGGTCGGCCGAGATCCCCGGCGCGCACAATCTCTACATCGGCGGCGACCACCAGTCCGCGTTCGAGAATCCCCGCGCGCTCGAAGCGGTCCGGCGCTAGGGTGCGCCACCAAACCGCCGCGCCTCCACAATCGACGACAACGGCCTGAAGGAGACCGCCGTGGCAATCACGCCGTTCACCATCGACATTCCCAACGAAGACCTGGCCGACCTGAAGCATCGGCTTGAAGAGACGCGCTGGCCCGACGAGATCCCCGGCTCCGGCTGGGACTACGGCTCGAACCTCGCTTACGTCAAGGAACTGTGCGAGTACTGGCGTGACGCGTATGACTGGCGCGTCCACGAGCGCATGCTCAACGAGTTCCCGCAGTTCAACGCCGACGTGGACGGTCTTGGGATTCACTTCATTCACGTGAAGGGCAAAGGGCCAAACCCCATGCCCCTAGTGATCACCCACGGCTGGCCAAGCTCCTTCTTCGAGATGTACAAGGTCATCGGGCCGCTGTCCGATCCCGCGAGCCACGGCGGCAACGCCGCCGACGCCTTCGACGTCGTCGCCCCCTCGCTGCCCGGCTACGGCTTCTCCGACCCTGCCCGCGAGCGCGGCATGAACACCAAAGCCATCGCCGCCCTCTGGGTGAAGCTGATGGGCCAACTGGGCTACGAGCGGTTCGGCTCTCAGGGCGGCGACTGGGGCGCCGGCGTCACCACCGCGCTCGCGGTCAGCCATCCCGAGCGGATGATCGGCGTCCATCTCAACATGGTCACCGCCCAGATCGACGAGGAGAACCTGACCCCCGAACAGCGCGAGTGGTGGGAGAACCTGAAGGCTTACCGGCAGGAGGAGTGGGGCTACGTCCATCTGCAGGGCACCAAGCCGCAGACTGCGTCTTACGGACTCAACGACTCGCCCTCGGGGCTGGCGGCGTGGATCGTCGAGAAATGGCGGCGCTGGAGCGATTGCGGCGGCGAGGTTGAGCGCAGCTACACCAAGGACGAGCTGCTCACTAATATCTCGCTCTACTGGTTCACCCAGAGCATCGCCTCATCCATGCGCCTGTACAAGGAGACGTTCCGGGGCTCGACGACGCCGCGGCCTTCTCCGCGCATCGAAGTCCCGACCGGGGTAGCCACGTTCAAGGAGGCGAACCGGCCGCCGCGCGTGCTGGCCGAACACGCCTACAATCTCAAGCGCTGGACGGACATGGAGCAGGGCGGCCACTTCCCCGCGATGGAGAACCCCGGCGGGCTCGTCCACGAAGTCCGCGAGTTCTTCCGCCCGCTCCGCTAGACCCGAAAGCACAAGCCGAAACAAGGAGGCGTCCCATGCCGATCGATGGACTCGGAGTCGTATCCCGCGCGGCGGGCGAGCCCGCCCTCGTCGAAGACATCGTTATCGACGATCCGGGGCCCGGCGAGGTGCTGGTGCGGATTCAGGCCAGCGGGGTCTGCCACACCGACCTGCACTACAAGCTGGGCAACATCACTGACGAGTATCCCATCCTGCTCGGCCACGAGGGCGCGGGCATCATCGAGGCCGTCGGCGAGGGCGTGAGCGAGCCCAAGGTCGGCGACTACGTGGTCCTCGCCTGGCGCGCCCCGTGCGGCTCCTGCCGGTTCTGCGCCATCGGCCAGCCGCACCTGTGCTCGGCCAGCCTCAACGCCGAGCCCCGGATGAAAACCAAGCGGGACAACCTGACGCTGAACCCCGCGCTGGGGATCGGGACGTTCTGCACTCACACCGTCGTCGCCGCCAAGCAGGCGGTGCCGGTGCCCGAAAGCTGCCCGCCGCCGCAGGCGTCGCTCATCGGCTGCGGCGTGATGACGGGCGTGGGCGCGGCGCTGTACTCGGGGCAGGTGCGCCGGGGGAGCACGGTGGCCGTCTACGGCTGCGGCGGGGTCGGGTGCAGCGTGATCATGGGAGCCAAGCTGGCGGGGGCGGCCAAGATCATCGGCGTCGACATCGCGGCGAACAAGCTCGACTGGGCACGCCAGTTCGGCGCCACCGACGTGGTCGACGCGACCGCGGGCGACCCGGTGGAGGCGGTCAAGGCACTCACCGGCGGCAACGGCGTCGATCACTCCTTCGAGGCCGTGGGCACGCCGCAGACGCTGCTCCAGGCGCTGTGGAGCCGCGACCTCGCGGGGGCCTGCACCCTCATCGGCGTGCCCAGCCCCGACATGAAGGTCGAGATTCCCATGCTCCAGTTCTTCGGGCTCGGTGGGGCGCTCCGGGTGAGCTGGTACGGCGACTGCCTGCCCTCCCGCGACTTCCCCATGCTCGCCGACTGGTACGCCAAGGGGGCGCTCGACCTCGACCGCGTGGTGACGAGGCTCATCAAGCTCGATGAGACGGAGCCGGCCTTCGAGGCCATGGAGCGTGGCGAGACGCTGCGCTCGGTGATCGAGCTCTAGCGCCGCGCGAGGGACACACACCCCGCCGGCCGCCTAGCTCCCCTCGACGTCCGTCACCGTGACGGTGACCGTGGCGCTGTCCACGCCGCCGAATCGATGGCGAACGCGCCGTCGCCGTTGCCCGCCGTGATCGAGTACGTCACCGCGCCGCCGACGGCTACGCAGGGCTGCCCGTGCGGATGCGCAGCATCAGCAGGTCGCCAGCCTGCCACGGCTGGTCCGTGACGCTCCACGTCAGCGTCCCGCCGGAGACCGTCGCCGCGCCGCCGTCCAGCGACAGCGACACCGACCCGTCCAGGGCGATGAAGTCCAGCGCGTGGCCCGACAGCGACGCCGCGGGGCTCAGCTCCAGCGTCAGAGTGCCGCCTTCCCACTTCAGGCCGTCGATCGTCGTGGCCGCGCCCCCGACGGTGAACCCGGCTGCATCGAGCACGCCGTTCGCCGCGTCCGCGCCCACCGCCGTGCCGATCGCCACGGGGTCGAAGAACGCCTCGTGCGCCGTCCCGCTAGGCGCGGTGACGGCGACGAACACCTCGACCCGCTTCTTTGCCGCCTCGGGAATGGCGTCGCAGAGGATTTCACTGTGGAACATGTAATATGGGTTGAACTTGTACTCCCCGGCGGGCAGTGGGCGCGCCGTGTCGAACGCTCCTGACAGCCGCGGGACGAAGAGGGCCTGGTCTCGGCCCGCGACAAAGAATTCCCCCACCGTCTGAAACTCCGGCTCCAACTCCGGATCGTTCTGGTACGTGTGCGCCCGCGCCCCGGCCGGCTGGCCGGAACCTATGGATTCGTCATATCGTCCATACGGGTAGGTTCCGTCTGGTCTCTTCTTGGCGTTGAACTGTCGCTCCCACATGTGCTTTTCATAGATACAGGCACGGTAGGCGTCCGATCCGTCGAAAGCCGCGACCTCACGTTCCACCCCGGCGATCTCCGCCTTCATCTCGTCCAGCGTGATCGTTGGCGTCCCCTCAGACTGGCCCGACGCCCCTCCCGTGCCCGCGTCCACGGGCGCATCCAACAGGAACCGCTGGGTACCGGATGTCCCGGATGCTCCGGCTGCACCGCCGGAAGTCTCCGCAGGGAGCCACGTCTTGTCCCACGGGCTATCGATCGAGTAGAAGTCAGCGCGTCGATCGGTGCTGACGTGACCCAAGACGTAGCGTCCCTGTTGCGGAAAGTCTGGCAACCACGGGCGGTCGGCCCGCAGGAAGACAATCGCATCCCGCGCATCCCACCGTGTGTCGCGACCAGCGACAAGGGCCTCGCCGTGCGCGCGGGCGAGTTCCGCAGTGCCGAAAGCAAGCGAGAGGTTATCGTCATACGCCACCGCTGTGATCTCGTTGCCGCCGCTGCCTTTCAGGTATTCAAGCACCCTGAGCCAATGCTCCATCGTGCCGACGTGCGTGCCAGACCATTCGTTCCAATCGGAATCCCAACGCACCGCCCCAGCGGCAACCGACTGCAGCCGCACCTTGGCGACCACGTCGGACCTCGCGATGCGCTCCTTCAGCGAGGTGGCGCCCAAAGGGGAGACGACGTCCACTAGCTCGCGACCTGACATCGCGGGGGCCGTCTGGTGGGACGTGGCGGGGTCGCCGCCCGCACAGGCCGCCAAGCCCATCACGAGCACCAGGATGGTTGCACTCCCGACAAGCGAGTATCGGATCAGTGCGGCGTACGTCGTCATGCGCGAGCCTCTGGGAGAAAGCTAAGATGGCCGCGCAAGAGATCGGGGCGCACCTTTGTCATAGCTGGCCGGCACGTAGCCAACATCGGAGCGTGATATTGCCGTGTACGCCGGCTCATGCACAGACACTACCACGCCTATGTAACTTTTCTGTTACCTTTTGGCCGATTCCATATCCGGCGGCCTTGCCGTCCAGTGGCCCAAATCACCCGCGCCGACTGGCCATATTTGGCCGACTTTCGTCGGCTGGCCGCACCGCTCTCCTCACCGTCCGCCTCGAGAAGGAGGGCTACTCCCACCACATCCTATTGGGGGCGTCGCCAGTGAGGATGCGGGCCATGAGCCGTCCCAGCCGGACGCTGTAGTTGGTGCCGCGGTCCTCGGGGTAGATCTGGGTGGTGTTGGCCAGCCAGAGGTCTTCGATGGGCGTCTTCAGCGAGGGGATCTGCTTCGAATAGTCGACGCCGATGATGGGCTGCGCCGCGTTCTCGCGGTGGTAGCTCCACTCGATCACCGACGACTCGTCGAAGTCCGGCGCGATGCGCTTGATGGCGGGCACGTAGTGGGCCCAAAGCTCGTCGGGGGGCATGTTGTAGAACTTGTCCTCGCGGGCCACGTAGTTCGACAGGTAGACGAGATGCCGCCCGCCGTAGAGCGACTTGTCCACGAAGTTTGTGTGCTCGATCATCCCCACGAACGGAATCGAAGAGTCGGCGATGTTGATCCAGTAGTAGGGGGTGAGGGGCCGGTCGAGCTGCATCACGATCAGGATGGCCGCCTCGTAGCGGACTTTGGTGAGGAGGGCCTTGTAGTCGTCGGGCAACTCGGGGACGAGGGCGGGGACGACGGAGGAGGGCGAGGTGGCGAGGACGGCGTCGAAGCGGCGCGTCTCCTCTTTGCCGTCGCGCTCCACGACGAGGCCGGTGGCGCGGCCGTCCTCGACGACGACGCGCTTCACCGTGGCGGGGTAGTGCAACTCCCCGCCGCCGGCGGGGATGGCGCGCTCTAGAGCCTCGAAGATCTCGGCGAAGCTGCCCATGGGGTAGCCCAAGCGCTCGCGGCCCCGCAGTCCCTTGTCGCGGGAGGTGGTGCGAAGGTAGATCTTGCCCCAGAGCCACGCCATCGAGACCTCGTCGGCGTGGTCGCCGAACTTGCCGCGCAGCAGGGGGCCCCAGACCACGTCCAGCGCCCGCTGTCCGATGCGGCGGCGCAGCCAGTCGCGGGCGGTGACTTGTTCGTACTCGCGCGGCCAGTATTTCTTGCGCTGGAGGTAGAACGTGACTAGGCCCAGCCGCAGTCGCTGGAAGAGCGTCAGCGGCTTGAAGCGGAGCAGGTCGAGCGGCGTGGTGAAGGGGTGGACCGCGCCTTGGCTGTAGAAGCCGACGCTGGACTCGATCCACGCCATCTTGTCGCCGAGGCCGAGTTCCTCGATGAGCTCGACGATGGACGTGTCGCTGCGGAAGAGGTGGTGGTAGCCGCGTTCGAGCCGGCCTCCGCCGACGTCGAAGGTCGACGCCTGACCGCCGAGGAACGGGGCCCGTTCGTACACGACGGGCTTGTGGCCGCGGCGCGTGAGTTCGTATGCGGCCGACAGTCCAAGCGCGCCGCCGCCAATGATCCCAACTTCCATAGATTTTAATCTTACACCAGAGGGGTGCGGAATCCGCGGAAGCGCGCTAGAGCGGGGCGCCGCCAATGGGGGCGAGGTGGGCGACGTCGTTGACACCGAAGACGAGCTTGCTGTCGTCGACAAGGCTGACAGTGGAGATCGAGGTGTTCTGCAAGCGGAACCGCATCGCGCCGTCGAACGGCCTATCGAGGACGTAGCAGAGGGCGGCGTTGATGAAGCCGCCGTGGGCCACGAGGGCGTAGGTGCCGCCGCCGTCCTTGACGGGGCCGGAGAAGACCTCGTTCAACACCGTGGAGGCACGCTCGTAGAGCTGCGCCGGCCCCTCGCCGTTCTGGTCCGCGTAGTCGATGTAGTAGACCTTGGTGCGCTTCAGGTAGCGCCCCGCCCGCTCGCGGTGCCCCTCAGGAGTCAGCGGGTCACGGTCGCCGGTGTCGATCTCGCGGAAGCGGCGGTCGAAGGTGATAGGGAGGCCGACGCGGGCGGCGACGGACTCGGCGGTCTGCCGCGCCCGTGCCATCGTGCTCGAATAGATGCCCTTCAGCCCTGCGGAGGCCAACCGCTCCGCGAGCAGGTCCGCCTGCCGAACCCCAAGCTCGGTCAGGCCGTCTTCGGAACCGTAGAGGGCCTCGCCGTGGCGTATCAGTAGAAGCTCCAGCGTCTTCCTCCTGGGACTGGCTCAAACGTATCGATTCTACCCCGCCGCCGGGGGGTTTTGGTATAAGATGCGCGCGCATTCGCCGCCGGCGGGGCGGCGGGCGATGGGAGATCATGGGAATCGACGACGTCGTGGGCGTGATGCCCGTTCTGGAGCGCCACCGGTTCAATACGGCGGCCCTCGAACGCTACATGGCGGCCCACGTCGAGGGCTTCTCGGGCAAGGCTGAGGTCGAGCAGTTCCGCACGGGGCAGTCGAACCCCACCTACCGCGTCACGTCGGGGAGCCGGCGCTACGTGCTGCGCCGCAAACCGCCGGGCGAGCTCCTGCCCTCGGCCCACGCCGTCGACCGCGAGTACCGCGTCATCACCGGGTTGCAGGAGAGCGGCGTCCCCGTGCCGCGCACCTACGCCCTGTGCGAAGACCCCGAGATCATCGGCACCGCGTTTTACGTCATGGACTACGTGGAGGGCCGGATCCTATGGGACCCGTGGCTGCCCGACGCGCCCCGCGACGATCGGCCGGCGCTCTTCGACGAAATGAACCGGGTGATGGCCCTGCTGCATCAGGTCGACTACGAACAGGCCGGTCTCGGCTCCTTCGGGCGGCCGGGAAACTACTTCGAGCGCCAGATCAGCCGGTGGACGCGCCAGTACCGCGCCTCGGAGACGGAGCGGATCGAGGCGATGGAGCGCCTGATCGCGTGGCTCCCCGACCACATTCCCGCAGGGGACGAAAGCTCGATCGTGCATGGGGACTTCCGTTCGGCCAACGTCATCTTTCACCCCGACGAGCCGCGGATCACCGCCGTGCTCGATTGGGAGCTCTCGACCATCGGTCACCCTCTCGGCGACTTCGCGTACCACTGCATGCACCGGCGGCTGCCCCAAAGCGTCGACGGCATGGCCGAGCTTGACCTCGCCGAGCACAACATCCCGCCCGAGGACGAGTACGTTGCGGCCTACTGCCGGCGCACGGGCCGGGCGGGGATTGAGGATTGGGACTTCTACGTCATCTTCAACATGTTCCGGCTGGCGGCGATCAATCAAGGCATCGTGGCGCGCGCCCTCGCCGGCACCGCCTCCAGCGAGCAGGCCATGGAGAAGGGCCTACGCGCTAGGGGCATCGCCGAGACGGGGCTGCGCGAGCTCGAACGCATCGGCGGCTGAGCCGCGCGGCGGTAAAAGGAGCACACCCGTATGACCGGCGAAGCAGCAATCTGGCAAGAGTCGCCGAAGACCCGCGACCTCCGCGAGCGGCTCACCGACTTCATGGAGCGCCGCATCTACCCCAACGAGAGCGTCTACGAGCGCCAACTCGACGAGGTAGGGCGCTGGCAGCCGCCGCCGATCATGGAGGAGCTCAAGGCACAGGCCAAGCAGGCCGGGCTGTGGAACCTCTTCCTCCCCGATTCCGAACGGGGGGCGGGCCTGTCCAACCTCGAATACGCCCCTCTGTGCGAGACCATGGGACGCTCGCCCATCGCGCCCGAGGTGTTTAACTGCTCGGCCCCCGACACGGGAAACATGGAGACGCTGGAGCGCTTCGGCTCCGAGGAGCACAAGCGGCGGTGGCTCGACCCGCTGCTCGCCGGCGAGATACGGTCGTGCTTCTCGATGACGGAGCCGGACGTCGCCTCGTCGGACGCGACGAACATCCAGAGCACGATCCGGCGCGACGGGGACGAGTACGTCATCAACGGGCGCAAGTGGTGGACGTCCGGCGCCCTCGACCCGCGGTGCAAGATCATCATCTTCATGGGGCGCGCCGAACCCCCGCCCTCGCAGGACCGCTACGGCAGCCACTCAATGATCCTCATCCCCATCGACACGCCCGGGGTGAACATCCAGCGCCACCTGACGGTCTTCGGCTACGACGACGCGCCCCACGGCCACGCCGAAATCGACTACGACGACGTCCGCGTGCCGCTGACGAACATCATGCTCGGTGAGGGCCGGGGCTTCGAGATCGCCCAGGGGCGGCTCGGGCCGGGGCGCATTCACCACTGCATGCGCGTAATCGGCGTGGCCGAGCGCGCCCTGGAGAAGATGTGCCGCCGCGCACAGTCGCGGTCGCCGTTCGGGCGGCCCCTTTCCGAGCAGACGGTCACGCTGGAGCGCATCGCGGAGAGCCGCATCATGATCGAGCAGGCGCGGCTGCTGACGCTGAAGGCGGCCTACAGGATGGACACCGTGGGCAACAAGGAGGCGCGCCTCGACATCGCCCTGATCAAGGTCGCCGCCACCAACATGGCGTGCAAGATCCTGGACTGGGCCATCCAGCTTCACGGCGGCGGCGGCATGTCGGGCGACTTCGGCCTCGCCTACGCCTACGCCCGCACCCGCGCCCTCCGCCTCGCCGACGGCCCGGATGAGGTGCACCGCAACCAGATCGGCCGCCTCGAACTCCGCAAGCACCGCGACTCCTAACGCGAGGAAGGGATCACGTCCATGACCATCATGGTGACCGGCGGCGCCGGCTTCATAGGCCGGCGGGTGTCGGGACTGCTCATCGCGCGCGGCGAGCGCGTGGTCCGCTTCGACACCGTAGCCGCCCCGCCCGCCGAGGGCGCCGGCGACGTGCGCGGCGACATCACCCAGTTGACGCACCTGCTCGAGGCCATCGCCGATCACGGCGTGACGCGCATCGTGCACCTGGCGGCCCTCCTGCCGCCGACGACCGAGGAGCGGCCCCACACCGGGCTGCTGGTCAACGTCCAGGGCGCGGCGAACGTCTTCGAGGCGGCCCGGTGGGCCAAGATCGAGCGCGTCGTTTACGCGAGCTCCATCGCCTGCTACGGCGACCAGTCGAACTTCGGCGAGCGGGCCGTCACCGAGGACGACCCCTCCCAGCCCTTCAACGTCTACGGCCAGACGAAGGCGGTGAACGACTTCACCGCGGCGCGCTACCGCGAGCGTTGGGGTCTCGACCTGCGCGGGATCCGCATCTCGACCGTATTCGGACATGGGCGCGCCACGGGGCTCACCGGACTGATCGGGGGCGCGCTGATCTCACGGCCCGCCGTCGGGCTTCCCGCCGAGATACCCGTGGACCCCGCCGAAGCGTCGTCGATGATCTACGTGGACGACGCGGCGGAGATCTTCACCCGCGCCGTCCTCAGCGGCGACCTGCGGAGCCCGGTGTACAACACCGGCGGGCATCTCGCGAGCGTTCGTGAAGTCGCCGGCATGGTCGCCGAGATCGTCCCCGGGGCGAAGGTCACCTTCGGCGAGGCCAAAGTTCCCCACGTCTACCTGGTGGACAACAGCCGCATGCTCCGCGACATCGGCTACGAGCTTCCCCCGCTGCGCCGACGCCTCCTCGATCACGCCAACGCCGCGCGCGCGGAGGCCGGCCTCGATCTCGCGGCCGCGCCTGCCGGCTGGTAACGGCCCGCTCTAGCGGGCGGCGTCCGCTGCGGGGCTCGGCGACTTCTCGGCGAACCGCGGGATCACCTGCTCCCCGAAGAGCCGTATCGAGGTCATGATCTCCTCGTGCGGCGTCCGGCCCGCCTGGAAGATCGGCATCAGCTGATCGATGCCGAGGGCCGCATAGCGCTCGACGGTGCGGGCACAGGCGTCGGGGTCGCCGGCGCAGAATGAGCCGCCGTCGATCAGTTCGTCCACGCTGGCGCCCGTGACGCGCTCGGCCTCGTACTGGTTTCGCCGCAGGTGGTACTCGTAGTCCTTGGGGACGAGGCTGGGGTCGACGCCGGCCCAATCGTTGGAGTGCCGCATGCGCGAGTTGGCGAAGTACCACATGCCGGCATCGCCGCCGAGCTTGCGCGCCTTGGCGTTGTCGAGGTCGCAGTGGGCGATGGTGAAGGCCGACACCTGCTCGTTGACGAACTTGCCCACCGGGCGGGCGGTGCGGGAAGCCTCCCGGTAGGTCCGGATGCGCCGCTGCATGTCGCCGGGGTTGCCCAACGTGAAGCAGAGCGCTCCAAGGCCTTTCTCGCCCGCGGCCTGGAACGTTTCCTCGCGGGTGCAGGCAACCCACATCGGCGGGTGCGGCTTCTGCACCGGCTTGGGGATCACCTCACGGCGGGGGATGTCGTAGTACTTGCCCTTATGCTCGAAGACCTCCTCGGTCCACATCCGCGGGATGATCTCGAGCGACTCCTCCCACATGCCGAGGGTGTCGTTGATATCGACGCCGAAGGGCGTGAGCTGGTAGGGCGTGCCGGAGCGGCCGGTGCCGAACTCGACACGCCCGCCGCTCATGATGTCGAGGGTGGCGACGTACTCGGCCACGCGCACCGGATGGTTCACCGGGAGGAGCACGACGGCGTGGCCGAGCCGGATCGTGCTGGTCCGCTGGCTGACAGCGCCGAGGAAGACCTCGGGCGAGCAGGAGTGGGCGAACTCGGTGAGGAAGTGGTGCTCGACGAACCAGACGTACTCGAAGCCGACTTCCTCCGCGAGCACGATCTGATCGAGGGCCTCGCGGAAGATGTCCGCCTCGGTCTTGCCGTCCCACGGTTTGGGGAACTGGAGCTCGTAGAGCATCCCAAACTTCATGGCGTCCTCCACCCTAGTCGCCGCAATCTTACGGCGCTGGCCCGGCCTGTCAACGCGGCGGCAGCGAGGCTGCTACACTCCCACTCAAGTTACGGGGCCACTCTGAGAAGCACGCCGCACGGCCCACGAGTAAGGAACGCGCATGAAGCTGAAGGGCAAAGTCGCCATCGTCACCGGATCGAGCCGGGGGATCGGCAAGGCTATCGCCAAGCTCTACGCCGCCGAGGGCGCCAAGGTGGTCGTCACGGGCCGCTCGGAGGTCGAGACGGAGAAGCTGGCGGGCAGCATCCACCTCACCGTCCAGGAGATCCGGGAGGCCGGCGGCGACGCCATGGCGATTCGCTGCGATCAGCGCTTCGACGACCAGGTGTTCGGGCTGGTCGATCAGGTCGCGGCGGCCTACGGCCCGGTGGACATCCTGGTGAACAACGCAGCGGCGAGCGTCATGACGACGTTCCAGGAGATCTCGGTCAAGCACTTCGACCTGATCATGGACGTCAACGTGAAGGGGTACTTCCTATTCATCCGGGCGGTGCTGCCCGCGATGCGGGAGCGGGGAAGCGGCGTCATCATCAACATCAGCTCGGGGGCGGGGAAGATGGTCGCCGAGTCGCCGCGCAACCTGGTCTACGGCATATCGAAGGCCGCGGAGGACCGAATGACGCTCGGCCTCTCCGCCGAGCTACGCGACCACGGAATCAGCGTCACCGGCCTGATGCCCGCCCGCGCCGTGCTCACGGAAGGGGCCATCGCCTACTTCAAGGGCAACGTCCCGGAGAACTGGGGCGTCGGGCCCGAGAACATGGCCCAAGCGGCCCTCTATCTCGCCCAGCAGACTCCGGAGACGCTGACCGGCTGGGTCGGGGAGGACGAGGCCCTGCGTGAAGAGACCGGCGCCTGGTAGCGAGGTCCAGGGCTCCAAGGACGCGAATCGCAAGGAGGCGGGAATGCGCGGATCGACGACGTTGCGGAAGATGCTGGAGGGGCCGGAGATCATCGTGCTGCCGGGGGCGTACGACGCGCTGTCGGCGCGCTTGGCGGAGCAGGCGGGTTTCGACGCCGTCTTCACCACGGGCTTCGGCTTCGCGGCGGCGGCCCTTGGCGCGCCCGACTACGGGTTGATGACCATGTCGGAGATCATGGAGCGCACCCGGCACATCACGCGCGCCGTGTCGATTCCCCTAGTCGCCGACATGGACACCGGCTACGGGAACGAGCTCAACGTCATCCGGACTATCGAGGAGTGTGTCGAGGCCGGCGTCGCAGGCGTGATACTGGAAGACCAACAATGGCCCAAGAAGTGCGGCCACTTCGACGGCAAGCGCGTGATCCCCGCGGAGGACCACGCCTCGAAGCTCAGGGCCGCCGTACACGCCCGCGGGAGCGACGACCTCGTCATCATCGCCAGGACCGACTCCCGCGCCCCCTTAGGGTTCGACGAGGCGGTGCGCCGGGGGAATCTCTACCGCGACGCCGGCGCGGACGTGGTCTTCGTCGAAGCGCCGCAGTCGATGGAGGAGCTCTCCGGCATCGTGGCCAACGTGCCCGACGCGCCGCTCTTCGCCAACATGATCGAGGGCGGCAAGACACCGTTCCTTAGCTCGGCGGAGTTGCAAGCGCTTGGATTCAAGATGGTCGTCTACCCGCTTTCCGCGCTCTTCACCGCCGCCCGGTCCATCGGGAACGTCTACCGCGCGCTGAAAGAGGAGAAGACGACGGCGGCGCTGCAAGAGGGCATGGTCTCCTTCCACGATTTCGAGGAGATCGTCGGCGTCCCGCACTACAAGGAAATCGAGCGCAAGTTCACCGCCGACAGCTCCGGTTGACGGAGGCCCATGTCGGGCCCAGGTATCTCACATGAAGAAGACCAAACCCGAGGACAACCCTACGAAGGACGGCGAGAGCGACGACCTGCCGCCCCTACCCAGTTGGCAGGGCGGCAGGGAACTTGTGGACGTCTCCAACCGGGAGGAGCTCTACCGCATTTTGGACGAACCGGAAGAGGTCGATCCACTGCGGTAGGCGCGCCGCATGATGACGGCGCGGCGGGAAGCGTGCGGCGAATGGCGCGCCCGAAGGGATTCGAACCCCCAACCCTCAGATCCGAAGTCTGATGCTCTGTCCAGTTGAGCTACGGGCGCGGGCGGAACGCGGAGCTGATGGCCGCGCTTTCATTATAGACCGGAGGGCGGGTATGCTAGACCGGCGCACGCCGGCCTAAGCCGGAGTTTACTGGGGTGGGCGAAGGGACTCGAACCCTCGATCTCCAGGGCCACAACCTGGCGCCTTAACCTCTTGGCCACGCCCACCGAGCGGCCGATTTCGACCGTCTTTCAGTGTAGCCCACGGGCGGCGCGGGCGAAAGCGGCCCCGCAAACGTCCGCGGCGAGCGCTACGCGGCGCCGCGCTTCCGCTTGGGGGCGATCACGTCGAGCAGATCGCCGACGGGGACATTGTGCTCCAGCTCGTGGCGCAGCGGGATGCCGGAGTTGACGCGGTAGACGTTCCGGCGGCCCTTGCGCCGGCGGTCGAGGTAGCCGCCTTCGACAAGCTCGCCGACGATCTTGAGCGCCGTGCGTTCGGTGATGCCGATCGCAATGGCGATTTCCCGCGCCGTGCTCTGCTGGTGCTGGGCGATCCAGCTTAACACCAGCGCGTGATTGGTAAGGAACTTCCAGTCGGATCCCCCTGCTTTCATTGCGCCCCAGCCCTTCCGCTGTTTCCTGAAGTGTGACTCATGTTCAAGAATTACATTATACCATCGGGTAAGTTACTTGGGCAAGCGGAACGAGGCGGGGCACCACGCCGGTTTTACCCTGTACGGAAAGGTAAGCGAAACGCTAGAACTGTGGGGCGGCGGGCTGTGTTCGCACCATGCGTTTCGTCCCCTAGAGACCTTGGTGGAAGCCCATCTGCAGGCTCCGGCAAGTCCGTCCGCCAAGTACGCAAGCCTCTCCCCTCTGGAGACCTTTTGCAACCCGCGCCGCGTAGCGGCGCATCCCGTAGGGGCGTCCCTTGTGGGCGCCCTCCCTCCCGTAGGGGCGATTCGCGAATCGCCCTCCCTGAGCACCCACGTGGCCGGGGCCGGAGTTACGCAAGGGTCCCCTCTGGAGGAGACTGAGGGAGGGCGCTGCTCCCTCCCCGGCCCCAGTTATGCAAGTCCTCCAGCGAGAAATCCGGGGTTAGCCGCGTCCGGTCGAGGCCGAGTCGAGGACGAACTGGACGAGGGTGCGCACCGGGACCCCGCTCGATCCCTTCGGTGTGTAGCCGTCCGTCGAGGCGGCGCGCGCCGTTCCCGCGATGTCGAGGTGGACCCAGGGCGTCTTTTCGCTGAACTCGGCGAGGAAGAGGGCGGCGGTGATCGAGCCGGCGTTCCGTCCGCCGGTGTTCTTCACGTCGGCCACCTCGCTCTTGTTCTGTTTCTTGTATTCATCGAACATCGGGAGCTGCCACGTCTTCTCGCCCGTCGTGCGTGCCGACTTGAGCAACCGGTCCAGGGTCCGTTGGTTGTTGGTGAAGGCGCCGGTAGCGACCTTGCCCAACGAGACGACGATCGCGCCCGTTAGCGTGGCGATGTCGATCATGGGGGAGAGCCCCATCTTGTTCCCGTAGCTGAGGGCGTCGGCTAGGAGGAGCCGGCCCTCGGCGTCGGTGTTGTCCACTTCGATGGTTTTGCCATTCAGCGCGGTGACGATGTCGCCCGGCTTCTGCGCAGTCGAGGAGGGCAGGTTCTCCGCCGTGGGGACGAGTCCGGTGACGTTGATCTTGGGCTTCAAGAGACCGATGGCGCGCATCGCGCCGATGACGGCGGCCCCGCCGGACATGTCGGTCTTCATCTCCGCCATGCCGCCCGCCGGCTTGAGGGAGATGCCGCCGGAGTCGAAGGTGACGCCCTTGCCCACCAGCCCGATGGCCTTCTCCGAGGAAGGGTCGCCGTCGTAGCGCAGGATGATGAACTTGGGCGGCTGAGCGCTGCCTTTGGAGACGCCGAGCAGCGCCCCCATACCCTCCCGCTCCATCTCGTCGCGGTCGAAGACGGTTATGTCGAGTCCGGCGTCCGCGGCGGCCTGCTCCGCCCGTACCGCCATGTCGGACGGCGTCATGTGGTTGGCGGGCGCGTTGCTCATGTCGCGGGCGAGCATGACCCCGTCGGCGATGATGCGCCCGCGCTCGATTCCCGCCCGTATGGCGGGCAGCTTGCCCCGCGCCTTTTCGACGATGCTCAGCTCCGTCACGCTTTCCTTCTTCGGCGGCTTGCCGGGGCGTTGGTACTCGTAGAGGCCGAGGAGCGCGCCCTCGGTGGCCGCCTGTGCCGCGGCCTCGGGGTCGAGTCCGCCCTCTCCCGCGCCGTGCAGAGCCGTGGCGACCCGCTTCGCGCCGACGCTCCGCATCGCCCGCATCGCGACCGCCGCCACGCGCCGCGCCTCGTCGAGACCGAAGTCACGCTTCCGGCCGAGGCCGGCGACGACCACCCGTGAGGCCGGGATCTGTCCGAAGACGTGAATCGTGGTGATCTGGCCCAGCGTCCCCTTGATCTCGCCCGCGGCGATGAGCTTCGAGATCGCGCCGTCCAGCGCGCGGTCGACGGCGCCCGTAACGCCGCCGGGCTTCTTCACGCCTTGAAATAGGCTCACGATCAGTGCGTCGGCGCGGACCTTGGCGGCATCTCTCGCAGCGGCTTTGACCTGCATCGACATTCCTCCTGCGTTTCTTTCGGTATCGCCGGGCACAGCCGGCGGGCTGTGCGTCCCTAGGCCGTCGGAGTCAAGACCTCGGCGGCGATCTCCTTTACCGATACGGCGACATCCCCCGACGTATCGACCCGGCGGTGCGGACGCTCGATAGGCTCCCGTGTCCGGCGCATCCGTTGGCGCACCGCCCAATCGGCAAGCCCTTCGCCACGCGCCGTGCGCGCTTCCAACCGCCGTCGCGCAATCGCCTCGGGAGCGTCGACCCGGACGATGATCAGCCGTGCGCCGGTGCGTTCGGCGATGGCGTAGACCGTCCCGCGGTGGGCCTCGACCAGATTCGTCGCATCCATGATGACGGTCCGGCCCTCGCTGAGAAGGCGTTCGATGAGCGCGTGGCAGACATCGAAGACTCGCCGGTTCTCGGCGCGGGTGAAGCGCGGTTTGCCGGTGAGGCGGAGGCGGACGGCGTCGGACTCGACCACCTCGGCGCCGCACGCCTCGGCGAGCCGGCGGGCCAGATAGGACTTGCCGTCGCCGGGGAGGCCGGAGAGCATCACGAGCACGGAGCCTCCCGCCGAACGCGGGGAACGCGGCAGCGCGGGACAAGCGAGCGCGAGATCGGCTTCGGTGACGGAGCCGAAGGCCGGCGCCACGGCGCTAGAAGAGCCCGCTGAGGGCGTTCTGCGTCTCGCGGCTCGCCACGGCCCGGTAGTTTGGGCTGCCCCGCCCGACTCTTGAATCAAGGAAAGCAGGGACCAGCAGCAGCAGTATTGCCAGCGTGGTCGAGAGGAACAGGGCGGGCAGGCTCATCGCTCCAGAGATGTTCTGCGCGGCGGCGATGAAGGCCACAGGCGCGGCAATCATCAGGGCCGCAATCTTGAAACGGCGGCGGCTGACTCGAACGAAGATCATTGGGAGCGCCGCCAGCATGAGAAAGACCAGGGCAACCACACCATCGGCTCCCGCCTGGAACGAGGTACGCTCGTAGGCCAGTACGCTCCCCTCCATCTGGAGCGAAAGGAGCCAGCGCGCCACGATGGGGATGGGCAGGAGCATCAGCGAGGCGTACGTCCAGTCCATCCGCACGACTTTCACCAACACCGACACCACCAGCCGGAGGGCTAGCGCGGCGTAGACCAGCAGGCCGGCGAGCGCCCACAGGGGCAGCGCGGCGCTCTCCCCGGAGGCTAGGGCAGTGGCGTCTCGCCAGACCGCGCCGGCGGCGATGAAGCCCGACGCCACGGGCAGCACCAGTGAGAAGCCCGCCCATGGGTACATCCACGGCGGCTTGCCCTTCCACCAGCCCAATAGCGTCACCAAGACGCTGACCGTCATGAACGCGGCCAGCCAGGCCAGCGACGTCCACAGATGCAGCGCGAAGAGGAAAGCGACGGCGATATAGGGGACGCTGGCGATGGCGGCGCTGACCCAGGTACCCAAGCCGTGCACCTGGTACATTTCGTGGGCGACGAGGCGCGGCGAGCCGAACGTCCGCGTCGCTTCCGTCACCGCTGTTTCGTGGGGGCGGCCGTCCTCTTCGAACTCCTCGACGCGGTCTTCCAGGTGCGTGTAGAGCTCGCGGAGCAACTGCTTCTCGCGAAGCGGGTTCAGGCGCAGGTGAACGCTGATCTCTTCCAGATACCGGACTAGGCCTGGAATCATTTGGGTCTCACCGCTACGAGCTGGGGGCCAGCACCATCGACACGGCTTTCGAGAAGCCGGCCCAGAGGTTCACACGGGACATGAGGGCCTGCCGGCCCTGGTCCGTCAGGGAATAGTACCGACGCTGCTTCCCGGACGGCGACGGCATCCATTTCGCCTCCAAGAGGCCGTCCCTTTCCAGGCGGTGCAACGCCGGATACAGCGTGCCTTCCTTAAACTGGAAGTAGCCGCGGCTCCGGTGCTCCAACTCCTTTACGAGCTGGTAGCCATACATCGGCGTGTCGGCAACGAGGGCCAAGAGCAGGGACTCGGTGTTCCCTTTCAGTAGTTCTTTGGGGTAGGCCATGGGAGCCGCTTCTTCCTGACGTAAAGCGTAGAGATACGATAGTCACAGGCCGCGCGCTCGTCAACCGCGCGCCGTCGGGCGAATCTTCCAGCGGCGGCGAAGCGTATGCACAGGTGAGCGGGCCGCGACATGGGACCCGTAACTCCCTAGCCGGATGTGCGACAATAACCCGCAGCCAAACGCCGCTGAAGCGGCGGCTGAGCCTCCTACAAAACGACATGAACGCAGCGGCGAACAGCCTAATCTCGCCCCCAAAGCGCGCACGCGCCGCCCGCCTCGTCCTCACGGCCCTTGCCCTGGCCCTGCTTGGCGGCGCGCTAAGCGCGTGCGCCGAAGCCACACCGACCGCGGCCCCGCCCACCGAAGTCCCTCCGGTTGATACCTCGGTCGAGGACGATCTCCGCGACCGCATCGCCGCCCTTGAGACCGAAGCTTCGCAGAAGGACACACGCATCGAGGAGCGCGACGCCCAAGTCGCCGATATCCGCGCGCAGTTGGACGAGATTCGGGCACAGCTGGACGAGCGAGACGCCGAGCTCGCCCGTCTGCAGCAGCGGATGGAGGCCGCACTCGAGACGCAGCCGGCCTTCCCCGGTATCCCCGACGTCGAGCGCTTCGCCGCCCAGATCGAAGCCGACCGGCTCCTGCTCGTCGAGATGCGGAAAGAGTTGCCGGTCGACCGCAGCGAGGCCGTGGCCTACTGGAACAACGTCAAGGCCCTTGCGGCCATCTCGGATAGCTCGCTCGTGGGCAAGGCGAACATCGTGATCACCGCGCTGCCCGCCTACTTCAACTACCTGGAAACCGATTTCACCACCCAACAAGACGCTATTCTGACCTTCCAATTGACCGGCGCGTCGGACTACGAGGATGCAACGGACGATTTCTGGCGCGCCTTCGCACTCTCGCTCATCGACCGGCTCACCATCGTGTCCGACAACGTCGAGCAATAAAGACCTCAAGCCGCTCACCAGCCTGCGGGCCGGTGGAGCCCAATCACTCGTCCACAAGCCACCCGAAGGAGCAACGCGATGCGGCTCGCCCGCCCGACTCTCCCGCGCCCCCTGCGGCTCATTCTCACGCTGGCCCTAGCCGGGGCCGTCGCCGCCGCGGCGGGCGTCCTTACCCCCTCGGCCGACGCGCAGACCGGGCAGGAACAAGAGACGGCCGCCGAACCCGGCTTCATCTTCCGGCTCGACGGCAATCCCTCCCGCATCTTCAGGCCGGAGGCGGTATGGGAAGTGGTGACCGGGCTCGTGGGCCTCGATCTCGACCACCGCTTCGAAGTCGCGCCGGGCGGACCGATCACTACCAACCTGCAGGCGCCGGCGCGTCAGGCCGGCGGCGCCCTCGTGCCGTTCCGCGACCCCGCCCCGGCCTTCAGCCGCAACATCCTGGTGACCCGCGACTTCAGCAACGCGCCTATCCAGACCGAGCCGCACATCGCCGTCGATCCCAACGACCCCGACCACGTCGTCGTCGGCGCCATCGACTACAGCTTCCCCGGCGTCGTCGCCTATGTCACCTTCGACGCCGGCGAGAACTGGGAAGGCCCCTTCCAGAGTCCGTTCCTGCGGGACGACCTGATCGGTGCGGGCGACCCCGTCGTCGGTTTCGACCGCGAGGGCAACGTCTACATGCTCTCCATCTCCATTGGCGTCGACGAGTTCACCGTAGGCAACGCCATCGGCCTCGCCGCGATCTCGTCCATCCAGATCGCCAAGTCGCGGGACGGGGGGTTCACCTGGGACGATCCGATCTCGACGTCGCGCAGCATCATCGATACACAATTGACGGTCGACGCGGAGCAGAAAACCCGCGGCACGGTCCACATCTCCTTCCTCGACAAACCCTGGATCGGCATCGGCCCCGATCCGAGCAATCCCGAGGTCGACGTCATCTACGTGACCTATACCCGCTTCAACGTCATCAACAGTGTCCTTTATTCCGACGAGCTTACCCTGCTCTCCACCAACGAGGTGCAGAGCACCATCCAATTGGTGCGCTCCGCCGACGGGGGGCTGACATGGTCCGACCCCGTTAACGTGAGCCCGGTGGTGCGGCGCGTCTCGGGCGACACGCCCGGGGCCGGCGACGCCAACGCGGTCGGCCTGAAGCGCGTGGTGCAGGGGTCTTCGCCGAACATCGCGCCCGACGGCTCGGTCTACGTGACCTGGCTCGACTCCACCGACGACGAGTCCCAAGAAGGCGTCGGCGAGCTCTACGTCGCGCGCTCCGACGACGGCGTCAGCTTCAACAAGCCTATCCTGGCCGCCACCATACGCGAGGCGGCGTACACCCCCCGCACGGCCGGCTTCCGCTACTGGGCCACTTCCTTCCCTCAGACGTCGGTGGGGCCCGACGGCGCGGTCAACATCGCCTACGGCGCACTCAACCCCGCCAGGCCGGTTGACGACGGCGACATCTACTTCATCCGCTCCGAGGACTCCGCCGAGACGTGGTCGCGCCCCGTCACGCTCGGCGGCGACCTAGGCTCGTCGCTTCAGTTCTTCCCCGCCATCGACGTCGACGAGCAGGGCGGCATCCACGTGATGTGGGGCGACATGCGGGACAGTCCCGAGCAGGCGCGCTACCACGTCTACTACACCCGCTCCGAAGACAACGGCGCAACGTGGGGCTTCGTCGACGACCGGCTGAACATCCGCTCCGACGACGCGCGGGTGACCGACTTCCCGTCGAATCCGAACAAGGGCTTCCCCGGAGGCCGGTTCATCGGCGACTACTTCGCCATGGCCACGGGCGGCGACGAAGTCTACCTCGTCTGGCCCGATACGCGCTTGGGCGAGTTCGGCCCCACCAATCAGAAGATCGGCTTCGCCCGACGGCAGGCCATCGCGTCGCCCGAGATCTTCATCAGCCCGCCCTCCGGCCCCGGCGGCCAGCAGGTAACCGTCCAGGGCTTCAACCTCCAGCCCGACCTCAACGTCTTCATTCAAGCCGGCGGGGTCACCATCGCCACCGAGCGGACCAACGCCAGCGGACGCTTCACCACGACGTTGTTCATGCCGGTGTCGAGCGAGGGCGCGCAGAACGTGCGCGTCTTCGACGAATCGGGCAACTTCGCCCAGGCGTCGTACTACACCGACTTCGGCTTCGGGGACATTCAGAAAGAGACGCAGGCGCTGGCGGAAGCCATCCAAGGGCTCATGGTCGGCGCGCCGGCCACCGATACCGATAAGGGCCGGACTCCGGAAGCGCCCGACGACGACGGCGACGGCGACATCGTGGTGGTACACCCCGGCGGCGGCGGCGGCGGCTCCGAGTGGTGGACCGTGCTGCTCGCCGCGCTCGCCGGCGCACTGGCGGGCGGCCTCATCGCGGGCGGCATCCTGCTCCGCGCCGCGAGACGCGGCGGCGGGCCCCCTCAACCCCCGGCGACGCCTGACTCGCCAGCGCAGCCGGAGCCCTCGAACATGGCACCTTCACCGGAGACGCCGGCACCGCCGGACATGCCGGACGCGCCTGGGACCCCGGACAATGTAGGCGGGCAAGACACGGGAGGTAGGTAGGCAGATGCGACGGCACTTCCTCATCAAGGGCGTTCCCGTTGTGCTCGCCGCGATGCTCGTGGCGGCGGCCTGCTCGGGCGGCGGCGAGAGTCCGACGGCCGCGCCCACGGCCACGCCTGGGGAGGATGCTCCAACCGCGACGAGCGCCGCGCCTGCCGCCACGCCCGTTCCCACGGCCCAGCCCGCGGTTTACACGCCTCCGCACGAGCGGCCCGGGCCGGCGGCAGACCGTGTCTTCTTCAAGAGCTTCTTCGTCGACCGCGCCCCGCTCGATTTCCAGAACGGCGAGATGGACTTCTACCTCTTCGGCCTGAAAACCTCGGGGGCGGCGGAGCTTCGAGGCGAGCCCGGCATCCGTCTCGAAGAGGCGCCGGCCACGACCCTCTCCATCGTGCTCAACCCCGCGCCCGCGCCGGAGGGGCAACTCAACCCCTTCTCGATCAAAGAAGTGCGCCGCGCCGTCCAGCAGCTCGTCGACCGCGATTTCATCGCGAGCGACATCTATCAGGGTCAGGCGCTCCCCATGCTCACCCACCTGAGCCCCACCGACTTCGACTACCTCACCGTGTTCGAGGCGGTCAAAGAGTCCGACTACCGCTTCGATCCCGAGTTCGCCCGCGATGTCATCGACCGAGCGATGACCGCCGCCGGGGCGGAGAAGATCGGCGGCGTGTGGAACTTCGACGGCGAACCCATCCGCCTCAAGTTCATCGTCCGCGTCGAAGACGAGCGGCGCGCTATCGGCGACCTGCTGCGCGCCGAGCTGGAACGCGCCGGCTTCCTCGTCTCGCCCTCCTATCAAGAATTCGCCCCCGCCGTCCTCAACGTCTACTCCTCCGACCCGCTGGCGTTCCAGTGGCACCTCTACACGGAGGGTTGGAGCCGCGGCGCGCCTCAACGCTACGACTTCGGAACGATCAATCAGATGCTCGCGCCGTGGCAGGGCAACATGCCCGGCTGGCTCGCCTCCGGCTTCTGGCAATACCGGAACGAGGAACTCGACGATCTCGGCCAGCGTATCTTCACCGGCGACTTCAACGGCGTCGAGGAGCGCAACGAGCTCTACCGCCGCATGACAGAGATCGGCCTCGACGAGTCGGTCCGCGTCTGGGTCGCAACGGTCAAGAACAGCTTCCCGGTCCGTGAGGAGGTCGAGGGCGTCACGTCCGACCTCGTCGCCGGGCCCAAGACGGCCCGATCCATCCGTGAGGCGTATATCCCTGGGAAGGACGAACTGACGCTGGGCAGTCTCTGGGTCTGGACGGAGCGCTCGACGTGGAACCCCATCGGCGGCTTCGGCGACCTCTATAGCAGCGACATCTTCCGCCACCTCGTCGATCAACCGATCTCGAACCATCCGTTCACCGGACTGCCCACGCCGTTCCGCGCGACATTCGGCGTCGAGACCGCCGGCCCCACCGGCAAGCTGCCTATTCCCACCGACGCCGTCGCGTGGGACCCGGTGGACAACGAGTGGGCGCCAGTCGAGGCGAGCCAGGCGACGAGCAAGGTGACGTTCGACTTCTCCAACTATTTCAGGTCGAACTGGCACCACGGCCAGCCCATCACCATGGCCGACGTGATGTACTCGATCGCCCAGCAGTATGAGATCTCGTTCGACCCCGCGAAGTCGGCCATCGAGTTCGCCTTGGGCGCGACGGCCCGCCCCTATCTCGACACGTTCCGCGGCTACCGCATCGCGGACGGCAACACCCTGGAGGTCTATCTCGACTTCTGGCACTTCGAGGAGAGCCTCATCGGCTCCTACGCCAGCCCTTCCAGTCTGAGTACGCCGTGGGAGTTGCTCGCCGCGATGGACGAGCTCGTGTTCGAGAAGCGGCGCGCCGCCTACAGCGACACGACAGCGGCGCGGTTTAGCGTGCCCTGGATCAGTCTCGCCATGAAGCAGGACGCCAACCTCGTCGAGCGCACACTCGTCGAGTTCCGCAACGACAGCTTCACGCCCGAAGGCGTGTTCGTGGTCAACGGCCGCTCGCTGGTCAGCGAAGAGGAAGCGGCGGCGCGCTACCAGGCGGCCATCGATTGGTTCGGCGAGCGCGACATGTTGGTGATCGGCAACGGCCCCTTCTTCCTGAAGCGGTACGACCCGCCCGCGCAGTTCGCCGAGCTTGAAGCCTTCCGCGATCCGTCCTATCCCTACAAGCCGGGCGACTTCTATCTGGGCAGCGCCCCCCGCGTGGACATCACCCGCGTCGAGGCGGGCGACGTCGAGAGCGGGGTGGACGCGGAGGTATCGGTGGAGGCGCAAGGGCCGGGCCGGATCGGCCTGCGTTACGTCTTCTTCGACCCCGCCGCCGGCCGCGTCGTGGCCTCGGGCGAAGCGGACGCAGGCGCCGGCGCCCTGACGGTGTCGCTCCCCGGAACGTTGACCGCCGATCTCGAGCCGGGACTCTACCAACTCTTCGTCGCGGCGTACTCCGACGAGATCGTCAGTCTGACCGAGCGGCGCATCGACATCGAGATCATCGGCTGAGCCATCACGCGTAGCCCTTTGAGCGCCCGCCCGCCGGAGGGGAAGAGGCCGGACATACCCGTCCGCGGGGCGGTATCATGACGCTGAGATCATGACAGTCGTCAAGCCGCTGGCGGTCCGCCTGTTCACGCTGGTGGCCGTGCTCTTCCTGGTCCTCGTGGCGCTGGTGGTCACCCTCGGCGCCACCGGCTTCTCCGACCGCCTCCTAGGGGCGCAGATCGGCGAGGACCTTCGCGGCCTGCGCACCAGTCTGTCGCAGACGATCCGGGACCCCGCGGAGCTGGAGGAGACGCTCGACATCCGCCGCCAAGAGCTCGTCGAGTTCTACGACCTCGACGAGAGCTGGGTGCGGCGGCTTCCCGCCACCGTCCTCAGCGTCATCACGCTCGATCTGGGCGAGGCGCGCTCACTGAAGAGCTTCTCGGGAAGCCGCCGGGTCTCGGACATCGTGTGGGACCGGCTTCCCAACACCGCGCTGCTGCTGACGACGAGCCTCGTCATCACCGCTGTCCTCGGCCTGGCGCTCGGCGTGAAGCTCGCGACACGAATCGGCACGAAGCTGGACCGCACCGTCTCGTACTTCTCCGCGGTGTCGTTCGCCATGCCCGCGTGGTGGATGGGGATACTCATGATCCTCATCTTCGCGTTCAAGCTCGACATCCTGCCCTCCGGGGGCATGTACAGTACGCCGCCGCCCGAGGGCGGCTTTCTTCGCTTCGTCGATCTGCTCAAGCACTCGATCTTGCCGGTGATCACGCTGGTCCTGGTGAGCGTCGGGCCCTACATCTACTCGGTGCGCACGATGACGATGACGGTCGCCCAGGAAGACCACGTCACCATGGCGCGGGCCAAGGGAATGCCGGAGAGCGTGGTCAACCGGCGGCACATCCTCCGCGTCGCCGCGCCGCCCATCGTGACCGGGCTGATCCTGGGCCTCGCGGGGTCGCTCGGCGGCTCGATCCTCGTCGAGACGATCTTCAACTGGCAAGGGATGGGGAGGCTCTACTTCGACGCGGTGGCGGGCACGCCCGATGAGAACGTGATCGTCGCGCTCACCTTTGTCTTCACCCTGCTCTACGTGGGTGCGCGCTTCCTCCTCGAAGTCTTGTACGTCGTCCTCGACCCACGGGTGCGGTACACGTCGTGACGGGGCGCAACATCTTCAAGGAGCTCCTCGCGTCGTGGCCGGGCAAGCTCGGCGTGGGCCTCTTCGCGGTCCTCGTCATTCTCTCGCTCTACGTGTTGATACACTTCCCTCTGAGCTGGGGCGAAGAGACTTGGAGCGACCCGGCGCAGTGGGCCGATAATCCCGTCGCCGTCCCGCCGGTGTGGTCGACGGTGCTCACCACGCGGGCCGACGCGCCCCATCGCGACTACGTCGTTAGCGAGCCCACCGAGGTCCAGCCTACGCAGTCCGGCGCGCTCCGCACCTATATCGCCGCGGTGGAGTACGACTCGGACCGCCCACCTTCGTTCACGAACTTCTCCGCGGCCGGCATCACCTACTACGACCGTCCGCCGGTCCTCACCGTGTCGCTGGCGCGGCCCGACGGCACCACCGTCGTGCTGTTCCGCCAGCCCGTCCGCGGCCCCCGCGAGGACGAGACCGCACCGTATCTCCGCTTCCACGAAGACGCGCTACGGGTGAACCTCTCGTCTCAGCCCTCGGCGGCCGACGCCGTGGTCGACTTCCTGCGCGACGAGTACGGCGCCTCGTTCCGCGGAGATGAGCTGGCCCAAGACCTCGACCGAGCCCTCTTCGGCGTCCCCGACCCCGAAGCGCCTGGGGGCTTCGCCGTGCTCAAGGGAACCTACGAGCTGCGGCTGCGGGCCTCTTTCCAAGACCCGCGCGACTCGCTTGAAGAGGCGCGCTTCGTCGTGGGCGGTACGGTCTTCGGTCTCATGGGCACCGATAGCCTGGGGCGCGATCTGAAGGACGGGCTGCTCTTCGGCCTGCCCGTGGCGCTCTTCATCGGGCTCATGGCATCCGTCGTCACCACCGTCGTGGGGACGTCGCTGGGCGTGATCGGGGGCTACGCCGGAGGCCGCACCGACCTCTTCATCCAGCGACTCGCCGACCTCGTCGCCAACGTGCCGCTGCTGCCGCTCCTCATCTTCTTCGTCTTCGTGGTGGGATCGAACCTCTATCTCATCATCGCGCTGCTCATCATCTTCGGTTGGCCGGGACTGACCATCCTTGTTCGGTCAATGGTGCTCCAGATCCGGGAAGGGCAACTGGTCGAGTCGGCCATTACCATGGGGGCGTCCCGGTGGCGGATCATGTACCGGCACATCTTCCCCCAGATCGCGCCCTACGTTTTCGCGCAGATGATCTTCTTCGCGCCCGCCGCGATCCTCGCCGAGGCGGGGCTCAGCTTCCTCGGCCTGGGGGATCCCTCGATCCCCACCTGGGGGCAGATCCTGGAAAGCGGCTTCCGCACCGGCGCCGCCTTCCTCGGCTACTGGTGGTGGATCGTTCCACCGGGGGCGCTCATCATCATCACCGCGGTGGCGTTCATGCTGATCTCCCTGGGCATGGAGCCGGTGGTCAATCCACGGCTGCGGCGGGGGGGCTGATGGCTTTCCTCGACGTCCGCGACCTCCGCCTCTACTACGGCACGACACGGGGTGATGTGCGCGCCGTCGACGGCGTCAGCTTCGTCATCGACAAGCCCGGCGAGGCCGTCGGCATCGTGGGCGAGTCGGGCAGCGGCAAGACGAGCCTGGCCCTCGCGCTCATGCGCCTGGTCCCCACCAACGTTACCCAAAGCGGCGGGTCGGTCAGCCTCGACGGCGAAGATCTGACGGCGCTCTCCGACGAGGCGTTCCGGTCGCGCATACGGGCGCGGTCCATCGCCATGGTGGCCCAGGGCGCGATGAACTCGCTCAACCCCGTGCTGCGTGTCGGGGGGCAGATCGTGGAGCGGCTGCTCGCCGACGGCGAAGTCTCGAAGGCCGAAGCGATGGGCAGGGCCGCCGAGATCGTCGAGATGGTGGGCCTGCCCCGGGAAATTCTCGACCGCTACCCGCACGAGCTCAGCGGCGGGATGAAACAGCGCGTCGGCATCGCCACGGCCCTGATTATGTCACCCCGGATCGTCATTCTCGATGAGCCTACCTCGGCGCTCGACGTGAGCGTGCAGGCCCAGGTGATGAACCTGCTCAAGCGGCTCAAGGCGGAGCGGGCCTTGGGGATGATCTTCATCACCCACGACATCGCGCTGGCCAGCGACCTGTGCGACCGCATCGTCGTCGCCTACGGCGGGGAGCACGTCGAGTCGGGCAGCGCCGACGAGGTCATCCTCGCGCCGAAGCATCCCTATACGCAGAAGCTCCTCGCGAGCATCCCGCGCATGGACGGCGCCGAGAAGCCGGAGTTTCTCGAAGGCTCGCCGCCCGACCTCGTCGATCCGCCGACGGGGTGCCGCTTCCACCCGCGGTGCCCCTACGCCTTCGAGCCGTGCGCTAAGGAGCCGCCGCCAAGCTTTAGCGTCGGCAAGTCCCGCGGGGTGCGCTGCTGGCTCTACGCCACGGACACACCGCCCGCGGACCCGGACCCTGACCAGAGCGCCGACGCGCCCTAGACGTCGGTCGGCTTGTCGACCGTGGCCTCCGTCATGTACCAGAGGTCCTGGGCCGAGAGATACCAGCCGCTCACGTAGGGCTTCACCAGGATGTGATCGCTCTGGTAGCCCAGCGGTATGGCAGCCGTATCTTCCAGCATCAGCCGGTTCGCCTCCTCGTAGAGTGCGAAGCGGGTGTCCGGGTCCTGTTCGACGCGCGCCCGCTCCAGCAGGCGGTCAACCGCGGCGTTGGTATACCTGCCGGTGTTGTTCACCGACCGGCTGTGGAAGAGCACGTCGAGGAAGTTCTCGGGGTCGGGATAGTCGGCGACCCAGCCGTACTCGAAGACGTGCGCCCCCGACTCCGCGATCGCTCCGCGAAGATCGTTCGTCGCTGTCCCCACGAACGCTATCCCGACGCCCAGATGCTCCTGCCACATCGCGGCGAGGGCCTCGTTCTCGGGACTCACAAAGGAGCCGAAGACCTGGAACCGGACCGCCTCGAAATCGTCCGTGTCCGCCAGCGCCTCGTCCCAGAGCCGCTTGGCCTCCACGGGATCGAAGGGAATGGGCTCCAAGTCTTCTGAGAAGCCGGGCATGCCCGGCGGCAGGAAGCCCACCGGCGGGGCTAGGCCAATGTCGAGCGCCGCGGGGTCGACCGCCATCGCTAAGGCGCGGCGGGCCCGCGGATCGTCGAACGGGACGACGCGGGTATTGAAGCCGACGTAAAAGATGGTGAGGCTGGGAACGATCTTCAGCTCGGCGTTCAGCGGATGCTCCGGATCGCGGACTTCCTCGCCCAGGAGCGCGCCGACCGACGCCACGTCAAGCTCGCCCGCCTGATACCGCAGCAGGGGATTGCCGTAGAGCCAGATCACCACGCTTTCCACCGTCGGCGCGCCGAGATGGTGCGCCTCGTGCCGGTCGAGGACGAGCACGATGCCGGGGGTCCAACCCCGCACCTTGAACGGCCCAGTGCCGTCGGGGGTCAGGGCCCACGTCTCGCCGCCCGCCTCAACGTTCTCCCGGTTCAGGATAAACGCCGCCGTGTGCGTCATCTTGGCGAGGAAGTAGGGTACGGGGTCGGTGAGCGTGAAGCGGATCGTGTCTTCGTCGATGATTTCGATGCCAGATATTTCGTCGGCCTCGCCGTCCAGCTTCTCGTCGACTCCCTCGATGTCGGCGATGTAGAGCCGCGAGACGCGCGAATCCGTCGCCGGATCGGCGGCCCGCTCGAACGACCACTTCACGTCCTCCGGGGTAACTGGCTTGCCGCTGTGGAACACCGCATCGGGGTGCAGATGGAAGTCATAGACCAGCCCGTCGTCGGAAATGTCCCAGCTTTCAGCCGCGGCCGGCACAACGCGCAGGTCACGGTCGAGCCGGACCAGCCCGCCGAAGATCTGCGCCGCGAACCGGTAGGAGGTGATGTTCTCGATGAGGTGGGGATCGAACGTCTGCGGCGTGATCGACTGCATCACGAGCGACCGGTCGAGGCGGGCTCCGAACGGGGCCGGGTCGCGGAAGCGGAAGCTCTTCGCGATCGCCTCGAACTCGTCGGCGCGGGCGTCAAAGTCGCCGGGGACCGACCCTACGAAGACCTGGTAGACCTGCGAGCCGCGACCCACAATGTAGAGATGGGCGCGCAGGGCCGTCTCGGCGGTAACGTTGAGGACGTAGCCGTAGCCCTCCGTCCCATCGTCAAAGGTGACAGCACCCTCGGAGACGACCTCAGGAGCGGCGCTCTCAAGCAGCTCCAAGGCTATCTCGCCGTAATCTTCGTTCGTCCCCAACTCCCCTGGCAGCAGCACTTCAACCGTGAGCCTGGGTATCCCGAACTCAGGGTCGGAGGCGCGCACCAATATGCTCCCCTCATCGAGAGCCCATGCCTCGGGCACGTCGATGGCGAAACCGAAGAGATCATTCTCGACCGGCGACAACGCCCCCAGGGGCCTCGGAGCGGCGGTGGGCGCCGTCGTGGGCTCCGGGGTCGCGGTGGCGCGGGGCGCCGGCGTGGCGGTGGGCGTCGCGCCGGGCTCGGCCGTTGGGGTGAGCGTCGGGAACGGCGTGACGGTGGGGAACGGCGTCGCGGTGGCGTCTGGGGCCATCGTCGCGGCGGGCGGCTCCGTCGGCTCAGGCGGCGCGGTGGGATCGGGCTGCGCCGCTTCGGTCGGCGGAACCGGCACGGGGGTAGGCGTTGGGTCAGCGCCGGAACACGACGCCACGGCCAGAATGGCCGCAATCGCAAGGACCAGGAAAACAATCAGCGGGGATCTGCGCACGGGTGTCTCCCAACTCGAAGTAGTGTTCTCTTAGACATACGATTCAATGCTATCATGCGGTTGTACGGGCTAGGGAAAGACGGGGCGGATTAGCGCCCACGACGTACGAGGCGGCCACAAAGCGCATGGGCGCGGCGAGCGAGAACGGGAATGGCCCAACGGAGAGCGCCGCCCCGCCGCTGCTCCGCTTGGATCACGTCGACATCACCTTCTATGCCCGTAAGGGCTTCTTCGGGCGCACCGAGATCCGCGCCGTCTCCGACCTCTCCCTCGACATCCACCGCAACGAGACCGTCGCCGTCGTCGGAGAGTCGGGGAGCGGTAAGACGACGCTGGGGAAGGCGTCGCTGCGCGTCGTCAAGCCGGCCCGTGGCTCGGTGTGGTTCGACGGCCAGGACATCACGGCCCTCGGCGAGGAGGAAATCAAGCCCTTCCGCCGCCGCGCCCAAGCCGTCTTCCAAGACCCCTATTCCAGCATCAACAGCTTTATGAACGTGGCCCAGATCGTCGAGGAACCGCTGGTGATCCACGACGCGGGCGGCAAGTCCGAACGGGAGGACCGGGTGCACGAGGCGCTTGCCTCCGTCGGCCTCACCCCCGTCGAGGCGTTCATCTCCAAGTTCCCACACACCCTCTCCGGTGGCCAGCGACAGCGCGTCGGGATCGCTAGGGCGTTGGTCATGGGCCCGGACTACGTCGTTGCCGACGAGCCGGTCTCGATGATCGACGCCTCCAGCCGCGCCGAGATCCTCTACCTGATGCGGGACTTGCAGCGCCAGTACGGCAATGCCTTCCTCTACATCACCCACGACATCGCCAGCGCGGCGCATTTCTCCGACCGCGTCGCCGTGATGTACCTCGGGCGGATCGTCGAGATCGGACCGCCGGGCGCGGTCATCGGCGAGCCGCTGCACCCCTACACCAAGGCGCTCGTCGCCGCCGTCCCCGTCCCCGACCCCGCCAACCGCCACCGCCAGCGCGACGTCGTGCCCGGCGAGCCGCCCTCTCCCTCGAACATCCCACCGGGCTGCGCCTTCCATCCCCGTTGCCCGCGCGCCATGCCCGGCGTCTGCGAGACCCGCGTCCCCGAGCTTGCCGAGGTGAAGCCGGGCCATTTCGTCTCCTGCTTCCTCTACGAGCCGGACGCCGCCTGACCTCGCGCCGTTGCGGGCGTGGGGCGGCCCGGCTATTCTGGCCCCGCCGCAAGCGAGTCCATCCAAGCGAGGCGCGCCGTGCTTCCCTTCGACAACATCAAGGTCATCGACCTCACCACGCGGGCGCCGGGGCCGTTCTGCTCCATGGCGCTGGCCGACATGGGAGCCGAGGTCGTACTGGTGGAGGCGCCCGCGGGCGTGAGTAGTCAGGGCGGGCCCGGCCCCGACGAGGTGCGCGAGGCCGCCTTCGACCCCCTACGCCGCAACAAGCGGAGCATCGTCCTCGACCTCAAGGACGCCGGAGCGCGGCAGGCGCTGTACGACCTCGCGGCCGGCGCCGACGTGTTCATGGAAGGCTTCAAGCCCGGCACGGTCGAACGGCTGGGGGCGGACTACGAGACGCTCCGCGGCGTGAACGAAGGGCTGGTCTACTGCTCCCTCTCGGGCTACGGGCAGGACGGCCCCTACCGTGCGATGCCGGGCCACGACGTGAACTACATCTCGTTCGCCGGCGTCCTGGGTGGCATTGGCTCGCCCGACGGCACACCCGTCATCCCCAACAACATCATCGCCGACTTCGCCGCCGGCGGACTCCTCGGCGCCTTCTCGATTGTCACCGCCCTCTGGGCCAGGGAGCGGACCGGACGCGGCCAATACGTCGATCTTTCCCTGACCGACGGCAGCGTCTACCTTAACGCCATGGTGATGAAGAACTTCTTCCTCCACGGCGAGAAGAACCGCCCCGGGCAAGCCCCGCTCAACGGGGGCAACCCCGACTACCGCGTCTACCCGTGCAAGGACGGGCGCTTCCTCTCCGTGGGCAGCCTTGAATTCAAGTTCTGGCGCACGCTCTGCGAGGCCTTGGAGCGGCCGGACTGGGTCGATCGGCGGCGCTCCGAGCCCGCGGCCGTCGCCGCCGAGATGGGCGCGCGGTTCGCCGAGCGGACCCGCGACGAGTGGTTCGACCTGCTCGGCGGGCTCGACCTCGCCATCGGCAAGGTCTACGACGTCGACGAGGCCCCAGGCGACCCCCAGCTTCGCCACCGCGGCATGTTCGTCGAGGTCGAGGCCCAGGGCGGCCTGACCGTGACGCAAGTCGGTATACCGACCAAGCTCAGCGAGACGCCCGGCAGCATCCGCAACGAGGGGCCGCCCGCGGGGCGCGACACCAGGGCCGTGCTCGCCGAAATCGGCCGCACCCAAGACCAGATCGAGGCGCTGATCGCAAGCGGCGCGGCGCGCCAGTTCGCGGGCTGACCCCGGCCCCTATCTTCACTCGGTAAGGAGCAGCGCAATGACCACCTATGACAGGGACAAGACCGCCGTTCTCATCATGGACTACCAGCGCGAGATCGTCGCCAATTACGCGGGCGGCGACGCGGAGCTCACCACGCGCGCCGCCGCCGTCCTCGCCGCGGCCCGCGCGGCGGGCTTGCTCGTCGTCCACGTGATCGTCGCGTTTCGCCCCGGACATCCCGAAATCGCGCCGCGCGGCAACTTCAAGGCCATAAAGGGCGCAGGGCGGTTCGTGCTCGGCGCGACCGAGGCCGAGATCCACCCCGACGTCGCGCCGGAAGACGGCGACCTCATCGTAACCAAGAAGCGCACCGGCGCCTTCGCCGGCTCCGACCTCGACATGCTGCTCCGCGCCCGCGACATCGAGCATCTCATCCTCATGGGCATCGCCACCAGCGGCGTCGTGCTCACCACCGTCCGCGTCGCCGCCGACCTCGACTTCGAGATGACCGTCGTCGCCGACTGCTGCGCCGACCAGGACGAAGAGGTCCACCGCGTGCTCACCGGCAAGGTCTTCGCCCGCGCCGCGGAAGTCACCACCGCCGACGACGTCATCGCCTCGTTGGGACGGTAGGGACAAGAGAAAGGACATCGCCATGGCCCGCACCGGATTCGCCTTCCCCCTCAGCTTCCACACCTCCCTCGTTGTCGAGGTAGCACAGGCCGCCGAGGCCCAGGGCTACGCCAGCTTCTGGCTCACCGAGGGCGGCGGGAAGGACGCGATCAGCCAGTTGGCCTACGTGGCGGCGCACACCGAGCGGATCGGGCTCGCCACCGGCATCATCACCATCTTCTCGCGGACGCCGGCACTGGTGGCGCAGACGGCGCACGGCATGGCGCAGCTCAGCGGCGGGCGGTTCATCCTCGGCCTCGGCACGGGGCACAAGGCCTCCGTGGAAGACGGCCAGGGCCTTCCCTTCTCTAAGCCCATCTCGCGTATGGAGGACTACGTCGCCGTGCTGCGGCAAGTGCTCCGCGAAGGCCGCGCCCGCCACGAGGGCAAGGCGGTCAGCGTGCCCAACTTCGAGTTCCGCATCGGGGCCGACGAGCCGCTGAACGACGTGCCGGTCTACATCGCCACCCTCGGCGGGCCGGGGGCCCAGCTCGCGGGGCGGGTGGCCGAGGGCGTCGTCCCGCTGCTCGCGAGCCCCATGGGCATCGGCGCGCTGCGCGAGGACATCGTGAACGGCGCGCGGTCGGCGGGGCGCGAGCTCAGCGACATCGACATCGCGCCCTTCATCATCGCCGTCGCCGGCTCCGACTCGGCCCTCGTCGAGAAAGCGTTGCGCGCCAACGTCGGCCGCTACGCGCGGATGCCCTTCTATCAGAAGATGCTGCGCGTCAACGGCTTCGGCCCGGAGGTCACCGCGATTCAGGAGGCGCAGGCCAATGGCGACGACCACCGCATCCCCAACCTGCTGAGCGACCAGCTGCTCGAAGAGCTCACCCTGTCCGGCCCACCGGACCGCTGGCGCTCGACCCTCCAACGCTACCGCGCCGCCGGCGCCACCCAGCCCATCGTCTACGCCGCCCCCGCCGGCGACCCCCGCGAGTCCCTGCTCGAAGCCGTCCGCACCCTCACCTCCGCCGACCTAGCGTAGGGGAAGGAGCCCCTCCCGTAGGGGCGGCCCTTGTGGCCGCCCGCTCCCCACGCCACGAGGATACGCAAAGGTGACCGCGGGGAGCGCACCCTTAAACCTCTCTCCCTCCGGGAGAGACTGAGAGAGGGCACGCGCCACAGGCGCGTCGGGGGTGGGCGGCTGGGGGTGGTCTTACCCTCCCCTCCCGCTGGAGACCTTTGCGCAACCCGCCCGCGGGCTCAAGAATGGGTGGGGCCGGGAGGTCTTGCCTCTTCTCCCCACGGAGACCTTTGCGCAACCCGCCCGCGGGCTCAAGAATGGGTGGGGCCGGGAGGTCTTGCCTCTTCTCCCCACGGGAGAAGATTGAGATGAGGGGCCCCCTTTCAACCACCACGGGCCATCGAAGCCCGCCACCCTCGCGCCAGTCGGCCCCGGTTCCGCAAAGGTCTCCGCTGGGAGAGGGTTGGGGTGAGGGCGGGGATAGGCGGGGGCCGCGCGACCTTAGCCACCCACACCCAATTTCGCGCGCCAATGACCCTTGACACGCCTTGTCAAGGGGGTTTATCGTTAGAGTACGAACATATGTCCTGTCCCGTGCGGCGATAGGCAACCTATGTTCCGCGCCTCCCGCAAGGGAGCGTGCACCCGCGCCGGGCCGCCCACCACAGCGCGACCGGCGCCGCGCCTCCCGTAAGGGAGCGTGCACCTGCGCCGGTCCGCCCTCCACAGCGCGACCGGCGCCGCGCCTCCCGTAAGGGAGCGTGCACCCATGCCGGTCCGCCCACCACAACGTGACCGGTTCCGCGCCTCCCCGCGAGGGGAGCGTGCACCTGCGCCGGTCCGCCCACCACGGCCCGACCGGCGAGCGCCTCCCGTAAGGGAGCGTGCACCTGCGCCGGTTCGCCTATCCAAGGTGTACCGACGCCGCGCCTCCCCGCAAGGGGAGCGTGCACCTGCGCCGGTCCGCCTATCCAAGGTGTACCGACGCCGCGCCTCCCCGCAAGGGGAGCGTGCACCTGCGCCGGTCCGCCCTCCACAGCGTCACCGACGAGCGCCTCCCCGCAAGGGGAGCGTGCACCTGCGCCGGTCCGCCCTCCACAGCGCGACCGGCGCCGCGCCTCCCGTAAGGGAGCGTGCACCTGCGCCGGTCCGCCCTCCACAGCGTGACCGGCGAGCGCCTCCCCGCAAGGGGAGCGTGCACCTGCGCCGGTCCACCCGACTGAGCGTGTGCCGGCGCGCGCCTCTCCGCAAGGGGAGTGTGCGACCGCGCCGGGAGGCCCTCCGGGGCCTCCCGGCGCACGCGCGCAAAGGCCGAGCTGCGCCCCACACGCACCGCGAGCGGCCCCTCTTGGTCCCGACTACGGATGGCTCTACACCGAGAGAGGCAGCCGGAGGGGAGGGTGTGCTTGGGCTACCGGTCGCCGAGTCCGGCGAGCAGTTTGGGTGAGCCCGCCTTGATATCTGCGAGGCGCTGTTCCGCGCCGCTCACTACGCCGCCCCAGCCGGGGAGGATGTAGAAGCGCTCCTCGCGAATCGCGTCGAAGACCTGCTCGGCCACCTCCGGCGGTGTCATCTTAGGCATCTGGGAGGTGCGCTCCTCGATGGCGCGCTCGGCGTCGGTCTTGTCCGTGACGCCCTCGTCGAAGCCGGACGGCATGTTGCGCCGCGACTGCCGGAGCCCCGTGGCCACCATCTCGGGCGCCAGGACAGAGACCTTGACGTTCGAGCCTCTCGCCCCAAGCTCGTGGAAGAGCGTCTCCGAGATCGACGCCACGGCGTGCTTCGTCGCCTTGTACACGCCCACGGCGGGCGACGAGACGAAGGCCACCGACGAGGCGGTGTTCACCATGTGCCCGCCGCTCTCCTGCTCCAGCATGAGGGGGGTGAAGACCCTCATGCCGTGAATCACGCCCCAGAGGTTGACCCCGATGATCCACTTCCAGGTGTCGATGGTGTTCTCCCAAATGGGCGTGGTGAGGTAGGTTGCGACGCCGGCGTTGTTGAACGCCAGGTCCACCGACCCGAACGCCGCCAGCGCCTTATCGGCGAGGGCCTGCACGTCGTCGAAGGACGAGACGTCGACGCGCACCGACAGCGTCGACGCGCCGTTCGCTTCCAGCTTGGCCGCCGCGTCGGCGAGGGCCTGGTCCTCGATGTCGGCGAGGACGACCTTCATGCCCTCCGCCGCGGCGCGCTCGCACAGGGCGAAGCCGATGCCGCTCGCGCCCCCGGTCACCACCGCTACCTTGCCTGCGAAGTCCTTCATATACCGCCTCCTGCCGGGGTTTGCGCCTCCCGGCCAAGCAAAGGGCGGCGGGGGAGCAACGGCGAGTCTATCGACGGCCCTAACAGGTGTCAAACGGCTCCGCGACCTTTGGGCGGAGGAGGAAAGCGGTGGATGGCGGCGGCGTTCTCGCCGCGCATCGACGCCCGTTCCGCCCCGTCGTATCATGGGCTTGCACATCTGACGACAGGAGCGACTGAAGCCGTGGCCCTCCAACCTGGAATCGTCAAGCCTCCGCAGAAACACGCGACCGTGCTCGTCCTCGATCTTGCCGATGCGTCCGCGCTTCAAGACGCCTTGGACACGCTCACCGAAGACCTGCACGAGCGCCTCCACGACTGGTACGCCGGCGACGGGCTCACCGTCACCATCGGCTACGGACTGCCATTGTTCGACAAGCTCGGCGTCCGTGACGCGGCCCCGGCGGGCCTCCGGCTCATGCCAGGCTGGGAGGGCGACGACTTCGATCCCGCGGCGGCCCAGGGCGACGTCGTCGTCCAGATCTGCGCCGACGAACGCTCGACGACCTACCAGGTCGAGAAGAGCCTGCTAACGCATCTTCGCGGCGTGCTCACCGTCAAAGAGCGGCACGTGGGGTTCGGGCTGCCCGAGTCGCGGGGCGTGCTCGGCTTCGTGGACGGCACGGGGAACCCCAAGGGCGACGACCGGGTCCCCGTCGTCGCGATACCGGAAGGGGAGCCCCACGCCGGGGGATCCTTCCTCGTCCTCCGAAAGATTCGCGAAGACCTCTCCCGTTGGGACCGCCTCGCCGTCGACGAGCAGGAGCGCGTCGTGGGCAGGAAGAAGGCCGACAGCGCCAAGCTCGACCCGGCGGAATCCACCCCCCGCACCAGCCACCGCCTGAAGTCCAGCTACCGCGACGCCGACGGGGAGGAGGTGGAAATCCTGCGCCGCAGCTTCCCCTACGACGAGGGCGGCGAGGCGGGGCTGATCTTCATCTGCTTCGTCGCGGACCTGCTGCAATTCGAGCAGGTGAAGGGCCAGATGGTGAGCGACCACACCGGCGGCGAGCGGGTGGGTAAGGACGCCATCGAGGACTTCTACACGACGGTGAGCGGCGGCTACTACTTCGCGCCCCCCGCGCCCGAGGGCGACGGCTCGCTGGGCGACGTCCTGTTCTGAGTGGGGCTGCCCTGTCTTCCCCGGCCCACTCCCAGCCCCTGCGCTTCGCCGTCATGTCCCGCGACCGCATGCGCCGAGCCGCGTCGCGGTGGCACGACGAGTCGATGAGCGGCATGACCTTCGTCCTGACGCCGTCGCGGACGCCGCCCGTCTCGGTGGGCGCCGCCGCCTCCGACGCCATCGCCGGCTCGCCGAACGGCGCCTTCCTCTTCTACAGCGCCGCCGAGTCCCACCTTGTCATCCCTCCGTTCCCCGTCGAGCGGGCCGTCGAGCGGGAAGGCTGGCATACCGGCCCGCTGCTCAGCCACCTCGACCGGCCCCGCACCGTTGCGGTGCTGCTGCTGCGGCTTGGGGGCTTCGCCGTCGGAATCTTCGAGGGCCAGCGGCTCACCGTCTCCAAGGTCGGATCGCCCTTCGTGAAGGGACGGCACAAGAAGGGCGGCAGCTCGTCGGGGCGCTTCGCCCGCCGCCGCGAGGGACAGGCACGGATGCTCTACGACAAGGCGTGTGAGACGCTGCGGGAGAAGATCGAGCCAGTCCTGAGCTCTATCGAGCACTTCGCCGTCGGGGGCGACCGCCTCACCCTCACCGACTTCGAGAAGCGCTGCCCCTTCGTCCAGCGCCTGAAGAGCCGCCGCCTGCCCACGGTGCTGAACGTGCCCGATCCGCGGCTCCGCGTGCTCGAAGGCGTGGGGCGCGAGCTCTACTCGTGCCGGGTCGCGGCATTCACGCCGCCGCCCGGCTAGCGGAGCAGCGTCTTGAGGAAGTCCTGCAAGGTGACCATCCCCACGACGTCGCCGCCGTTCATGATGGGAATGTGGCGGATGCGCTCGCGGGCCATACGCTGCGCGATCCGCCAGATCGGCGTGTCTTCGTTGGCCGTAGACACGTCGGATGCCATCACTTCCGAGACCGGACCGTCGGCGAGCTCCGCCAACGTCGCTTCCATGTGCTCCGGCGAAAGCAGCCGCCGCATCATGGTATAGGCGCCGCTCACCGGTCGGCTGCCCTCGTGCAGCGTGTAGTCGGTGTGGCTGAGGATGCCCACGAGGCGGCCGTCCTTCAGCACAGGCAACGCACCCGCGCCGCTCTCAACCATGAGCGCCGCCGCTTCCCGCACCGTAGCCTCGGGCCCAATGGTGACCACGTCCGTGGTCATGATGTCGCGTGCGGTCAGCATTTGCTAGCGTAGGCGCCCCGATGGGGGCCGCCTACTATTGTAAGCGCAAGGCGTCGCATTATGACAACGACCCAGGTAAGTCGTCACCGCGCGAGCCCCGTCGCCCTCGCATCGCAGACCCCCTGCCCCATGCTAAAATGACGCATCCCGCTGCGCCGGCGCGCCATGAAGCACACTTCATCTTTTCGACCACACGCCCAGCCGCATCGACCATAGGTCGCGATGCCCGAACGCATCTTCGTCGCCGTCGCCTGGCCCTACGCCAATAGCTCGCTGCATCTTGGCCACGTCGCAGGCGCCTATCTCCCCGCCGACATCTTCGCGCGCTACCACCGGCTAAAGGGCGACGACGTCCTCATGGTGTCGGGGAGCGACTGGCACGGTACCCCGGTCACCGTGCGGGCCGACGAGGAGGGCAAGACCCCTCGCGAAATCGTCGAGCGTTACCAGGCCGAGTTCGAGGACTCTTGGCGGCGGCTCGGCATTTCGTGGGACCTCTTCACCCACACAGGGACGGCCAACCACGCGGCCACGACGCATGAGGTCTTCAACCGTCTCCTCGACGAGGGCTACGTGTACAAGGCCACGATGTCGATGCCCTATTCGGTCGTCGATCAGCGCTTCCTCCCCGACCGCTACGTTACTGGGACGTGCCCCCATTGCGGGTTCGAGGCCGCGCGCGGCGATCAGTGCGACGGCTGCGGCCGCCAACTCGACGCAAAGGACCTCATCGGCATACGCAGCGCCATCTCGGGCGACACGCCCGAGTTCCGCGACACCGAGCACTTCTTCCTCAAACTCTCCGCCTTCCAGGAGCAGCTCGAAGCCTGGGTCGGCGCGCAGGAGCATTGGCGCCCGAACGTGCGGAACTTCACCCTGGGGTACCTACGCGAGGGTCTCCAGGACCGCGCCGTCACCCGCGACCTGACATGGGGGGTCCCGATCCCCCTCGATGGCTACGCCAGCAAGCGCATCTACGTGTGGTTCGAGGCCGTCATCGGCTACCTCTCGGCGGCGAAGCAGTGGGCGCAAGACCGCGGCGAGCCCGAGGCATGGCGGCCCTTCTGGGAGGACGACGACCGGGCCTACTACTTCATGGCCAAGGACAACATCCCCTTCCACACCATCATCTGGCCCGCGATGCTCATGGGCTTCGGCGGTCTCGCGCTGCCCTACGACGTGGCGGCGAACGAATACCTCAATCTCCAGGGGCTCAAGTTCTCCAAGAGCCGCAACTGGGCGGTCTGGGTGCCGGACTACCTTGACCGCTTCGACCCCGACCCGCTGCGCTACGTACTTTCGGCGATCATGCCCGAGTCCTCGGACGCCGACTTTCGATGGCAGGAGTTCGTGCGCCGCAACAACGACGAGCTCGTCGCCACCTACGGCAACTTTGTCAACCGCGTCCTCAGCTTCACGCACCGCGCGTTCGATGGCCGCATCCCCGACCCCGGCGACGCCGCGGCGTTCGACGAGCCGACGCGCGAGCTCATTGCGGCGGCGGACGGTGTACTCGAACATGTCGGCACGCTGCTCGGCGCGACCAAGTTCAAAGCGGCGATCAATGCGGCGATGGGTCTGGCCCACCACGGCAACCGCTATCTCGAAGAGCAATCGCCCTGGAAGACCGTGAAGACCGACCGCCAAGCCGCGGCCACGGCGCTCTGGGCGGGCTGCTACGCGATAGCGGCGCTCAAGACGGCGATGTGCCCCTTCATGCCGCACAGCTCACAGAAGGTGCACGAGTACTTGGGACTGAGCGGCGCCGTTGAGGACGCGGGGTGGGTCTTGCAGCCGCCCACGCCGGGCGCGCCCTTCGAGCGGCCGAAACCCCTGTTCGAAAAGCTGGACGAAGCGGAAGTGGCCAAGGAGATGAGCGCCGCCGGCGCCGGTCCGGATGCCTGAAGAACAGCGCACGCGGGACACGATCGCCTCCATCTACGAGCCGGTGCAGACCGAGCTCGCCCAGGTGGGCGAGATGTTGATCGAGATGAGCAACGCCTCGAGCTTCGACGGCCATGGCGAGATGCTGCGGGGGCTCCTCAGCCTCCGCGGAAAGCAGATCAGGCCGACGCTCACCCTTCTCGCCTCCAAGTTCCACGCTCACGACCCCAAGCTGTCGATCCTCATGGCCACTGGCGTCGAGCTGCTCCATATCGCGACGCTTGTGCACGACGACACGGTGGACGAGGCCGAGTTCCGCCGCGGCCGCCCCACGGTGAGCTCGCTCTGGGGCCGCAACGTCGCGGTGCTCCTCGGCGACTACGTCTTCGCCAAGTCCGCCACCTACGTCTGCGACACCGGCAACGTCCGCGTGATGAGGCGCTTCGCCGAGACCATCATGGCCCTGTCCGCCGGCGAGCTTCGCGAGTATCTCACCAGCTTCGACGCGGGCCAGACCCAAGAGCAGTACGAGTCGCGCATCGGCGACAAGACCGCCTCCCTCTTCCAGACCGCGTCGGAATCGGGCGCCGTCCTCAGCGGCGCCTCGGAAGAGGAGATCGCCGCGTTGAGCAGCTACGGATGGAACTTGGGCATGGCCTACCAGGTGGCCGACGACATCCTCGACTTCGAGGGGTCGGAGGAGACCGTCGGCAAGCCGCTGCGGAACGACCTCCGCCACGGCGTCATGACGCTGCCGGCGATATTCCTCGCCCGCGAGCGCCACAACGAGGGCGCCATCCAGGCGGTCTTCGACCACCGTAACGATGCCGACAAGCTGGATGCCGCCTTCGAGCTTATCCAGGGATCGCCCGCCATCAAGCAGGCCTACACCGTGGCCCGGGACTACTGTGACCGCGCCCGGAGCGCGCTCGACATCTTCCCCGACGTTCCCGCCAAGGCCTCCCTCCTGAAGCTCTGCGACTACGCCATTCACCGGGGCGTCTAGCGCGCCATTCTTGCCAATTTGCCAACCCGTTACTGGACCTCAAAAGGACCGGTTTAGGGTCGGTGCTCAACATGCCCAGGCCCCTTTGGCGCTCCTTGTGCTACACTTTACGCCCGGATTCGGCCCTGTCGAATCACCGCCGTATGCCGAACCTCCACGTCATATCGCTGGACAGGGGCGAGGGCCGCACCACCCTCGCCGCCGGACTGGCCGCTCTCTTGGTCTCCCGCGGGGGGAAGGCCGGCTATTTCAAGCCCGTCGCCATCGACGACGGCGTGCCCGATCCCGACGCCGCCTTCGCCGGTTTTGAGCCGCCGGTCTCGGCCTCCGCCGACGATCTCGCGGGGGGCTTAGGGCGCCAGGCCGAAGCCGTCGGCAAGGCGCTCCGGCAAGCCGCCGCCACCGGCACCGACCTCGTGATCGAGGGACTGCCCGCCGGCGGCACGCTCGCGGCCGCCAGTGCCGAGCTTGCCGGCCTCGTCGACGCGCCGGTCGTGGCGATCGTCCGCTACCGGCGCGACGTTGATCTGGACGCGATCGCGGGGCTCAAGGCAGCCTTCGGCGAACGGCTGCTTGGCGTGGTGCTGAACGCCGTTCCTCCCACGAGTGAGCGGATTGCCCGCGACGAGGCCGCTCCGGAGCTGGCCAGACGCGGCGTCGAGGTGCTCGGCGCGATTCCCGAAGACCGTCGGCTCCTCAGCTTCAGCGTCCAGGACTACGCGGACGCCCTGGAGGGCGAAGTGCTGAACGCTGGGGAGCACACCGGCGAGCTCATCGAGCACGTCCTGCTGGGCGCGATGATCGTCGACGCCAGCGGCCCCTACTACGACCGCTACGACAATAAGGCGCTGGTGACCCGCACCGACCGCCCCGATCTGCAGTGGAACGCCATCAACGAGCACACCAAGTGTTTGATCCTCACCGGCGGCGGGAGTCCCATCGCCTACGTCCGAGACAAGGCCGGCGCCTTCGACGTGCCCCTCGTCGTCGTCCCCACGCACACCCCTGAAACCATCGACGGCATCGCCGCCTTCGCCGCCGCGCCCAGGTTCCACTACCCCCAGAAGCTGGAACGCGCCGCCGCGCTCATCGAGCGCCACCTCGATCTCGCCAAGCTCGGCTTCTAGCGCCGCGCCCGCGTCGGCTGCAGGCCTGCCCTGCTTGTTCCTCGCCGGCATGCTTTCCGCCGAGACGCCGTCCAGAAGGAACTATTGAATCCGCGCCGATTGGGTTTATAATTCCTTTTCGTGACTCAAATTCTAAAGGGGGGCAGGTGGTTGAATGCATTAGGTACGCACCTTCTCGTCGAGCTTCGAGAGAGCGATCCCGTTCTCTTGGACGATCTTTCCTTTATCAGAAGCACCCTTCTCACCGCCGCCCATGATCTGGGCGTCACGGTGCTAGACCACAACTTCCACCAATTCTCGCCCCAGGGCGTCACCGGCATCGTCTCGATAGCCGAGTCCCACATCAGCATCCACACCTGGCCCGAGTTCGCCTACGCGGCCGTCGACATCTTCACCTGCGGCGCCTCGTTCCAGCCACGGCGCGCCGCTGAGGAGATCGCCCGCAGGCTCCGGTCCAAATATCCCGAAATCATCGAGATGCAACGCGGGCCGGTTCCCGTCGCCGCCCACTGATGGTCGAGACGGCGGGCCCGTCCGGGCTCCCAGACCTTCCGCCGGGACAAGCGTGGTACACCGAGCCGGTCCGGGCGAGTCTGCACCATAGCCTCGTCCTAAAGCGCGTCATCTTCTCCGGCGCCACCGCTCTCCAGCGCGTCGACATCCTCGACACCGACCCCTTCGGCAAGACGCTCGTCCTCGACGGCAAGACGCAGTCCGCCGCCGCCGATGAGTTCATCTACCACGAGGCCTTGGTCCACCCCGCCCTCGTGGCCCACGACGCTCCCGCCGACGTCTTTATCGCCGGGGGCGGCGAGGGCGCCACGCTGCGCGAGGTCCTGGCCCACCGCACGGTGCGCCGCGCGGTCATGGCAGACCTCGACGGCGAGCTCGTCGGCCTCTGCCGCGAGCACCTCCCCGAGTGGCATGCGGGGGCCTTCGACGACCCCCGGGCCGAGCTTGAAATCGGCGACGCCCGCGCCGCCCTCGAACGCCGCGGCGCCGAGTTCGACGTGATTGTGATCGACGTGACCGACCCCACCGAGGCGGGTCCGTCGCTGCCGCTGTTCACCGCCGACTTCTATGCCATGGCGGCGGGGCGGCTGAAGCGGGGCGGTATGCTGGTGACTCAGGCGGGGCCGGCGACCCTCGGCATGACGCAGGCGCTGACCGCCATCCGTCACACCGTCGCGCAAGCCTTCGGGCGCGCCGCCGCCTACGCCGCCGAGGTCCCCTCGTTTGGCGGCGGGTGGGGTTTCGTCGTCGCCGGCGGTCCCGAGGCCGCCGCCCTCGACGACGCCGAGGCGAACCGCCGCGTCGCCGAACGCGTCGAGCGCCCCCTGCGCTTCTACGACGGCGAGACCCACCGGGGTGTCTTCTCCCTCCCCAAGTGGCTGCGGGAACAGCTCGCCGCCGAGCGCCACGTCATCCGCCCCGACGCGCCGGTCTACATCGACTAGCGTCCGCGGCGGGCCGCGCCGCGTTGCCAGTGTTCCGGCGCTTCAAGTAGAATGAACAGCCGGGCCGAAGTGGCGGAACAGGCAGACGCGCTGTGTTCAGGGCGCAGTGTCCTTACGGGCGTGTGAGTTCGAATCTCACCTTCGGCACCATACTCAGCCTCACCGTGGCCCCGTACGGCGGTCTCGGCGCACCTCTTAGCACACGCACGGACACGCGGTGCTTGACTCTGGGCACGACCAAGCCGTAGCGTCGATCGCAAGCCTACCCTCCCAAAACCCAGGGGAAGGTGCGGGCAATAGGAGGGCGGGCCGCGCCTTGACCGGTCTTCCTAGCCTTGTGCGGAGGTAGCAACTGAACCGCTACGTGTACGACGACCCCAACGGGAACGACAGCGTGGTGGTGCGCGAGGGGAGCACGCAGCGGGTCCGCTTCCCGAACCTGTTGGCTGCGATCCGCGAACACCCCGGGGCCACCCGAACGTCGCCGCCGCCCGACGAGAGCCCGGCCTGGTACATCGGCGCGGGCGGACAATGGCGCAAGAACCCGGTGGGCCGGTGGGCCTGGAAGCGTGGGCCGACTACATCACCCTTCTATCGCAGACCGCGGCGGCGGCTTAGCACGCGTTCAAGCGCGCCGCTGAACAGCCCAGCGGCGCGCTTGCTGGCCGTGGTCGGCGATGAGGCCGTCCCATGCGTGCGCGGGCGCACGGCTGGGTTTCTCGGTCCCTTCGCCGTCTCTTCCGGTCCTAAGACGTTCGCGCAGGAACGACGTGAGGCCTGGCGCATGGTGGAGACCGGGTAGTCCGTCTCGAACCCGGCGATGGTAGGGAAGTCCACCAAGTCGAGGCCCGTCTGCACCAGCCTACGCACCGGCACAACCGGGATGCGTTCGCGGTGCGCCAACTGCTACGCCGAACGGCTGGCCCTGGGACATCTGGCGTGGCAGCCAAGGCGGCTCCCGTGTCTTGTCGGCAAGGCCCGCGCACGGTTCCTGCCCTCGGCGGGCGCACCCTTTAAGAGAGATTAATAGTGCCGTGGGGCAAGGGGTAGCCTACCCCTATAGAGGTAGGGTATTGCTTTCTACTGGCGGAGACTACCATTTCCGACAACGTTTCCTTTCGCAAGGACTTCATTGACGAAGCCGGCCAGGAACTCCGCCCCAGCGGGATAAGGCAGCGACACGGAGCGATGGACGACACGACGATCCAGCAAGAGGTGGCGCAACGACGCCCGGGACGGGGGCAAGAGCGTCGCCGCCGCGCAGCGGGAGACGCTCGATTGACCGAACAGCGGCAAAGGCAACAAGCGGCGAGGGTGAAGGCAAGGGTTGGGAGCGACCGGGGGGCAACAGAATGCCGAGAGGCACCACGAGGCAGGCAGAAGCGGACCGAGCAGCGACCTGTGCCCGCGTCTCAGGTGAGGGCAGGGGAGGGAGGACAGACCTCCACCTCCGAGCAAATCGGCGAATGTAGGCCCACTCCGTACGCAGGGACTGATCCTTTTCGCGGGATGCCAGTAGACGCCCCAAGCCCGCAGCATCGGGCGGGCGTCCGGCCCTACGTATAGCTCTCCGGCTGTTGCTGCGGCTCTGGCCGCTCATGCGAGGGCGAGCATGGCGTCAATAGTACTATACCAGTCGGAGTCGTCTATTTTCGGGCCCAAGTACCACGCGGTGGCGAGCCTCGCATATGCCGAACAGCACGCCGACTTGAGCCGCGCACCTCGTCAGCTGTCGCTCGTTCCAGGTCTCGCTACCTCTGCGATGCGGGCTCGCGACTAGCCTTCTTGCTGACTTTGCTTACTTCTTGGGTTGTGAGAGGGCGCTCCGAGGTCCACCGCTCGATATCTCCCAAGCGGCAGCGCACGGCACGGGGGCCGACTCGGACCGGATGGGGGAAGTCACCAAGGTCTGCCAAACGGTAGATAGAAGCGCGGATCAGGCTGAGCATCTGCTCAACCTCTTTCCGCCTAAGTAACCGGCTCATAGGCATTCTCTCACCAGACGAATCGTGCCGAAGCGTCCTGCTTTGTCGTCGGCCAGCATGGCATAGATCTCCGCTCGGTTCGCCACCGCCGCTCTCGACATACTGCTGACTCCCTTGGTCGTTCTCAATCCTTGTCGCCCTTCACAATCGCCACTTGCCACGTGCGCCATCTTTGGGCCGCGGCGATGAACCTTCCATACTGAACGTATCAGCGGCGTTAGTGTCTCTTCTTGAATGGTCCCTGCCCGCTGACGGTGGGAACAGACGCGTGCCTTGCCGCCAGGGCATGGAAGCGCCTTGCTTTGTGACTGTCGCTGCAGAGCATGGACCATCTCCTGGAACCACAAGGCCTGCCTACGTGACTGATCTTCCGGTCCCGTCAAACGCAAGGGGTAGCAACCGGGCGGGCCTTGGTTTACAGGCAGCGTGTCCTGCCCTGTTTCCTGGGAAAGCGGTTCGCACATCTACAGTCGTATGGGAACTACGCTTGCCTTTCCCTGTCGGGCGCTTGTGCTCCCACAGTCGCTGTTGTAAGGTGCGCATCCATAGGGTTCGATGACATCATGTGGGCATCGGACACCCAACCTAAATGCACCTCGCCCGATTCGCGACAGATAGTCTCGGACGTCTATCTTGGCGCGCCCGATGAAAAACGCCTAATAGGCCTAGTTAATACGGTGCCTTGTACGGGTGCGGTGTTACCTGCCTGTCTCATGACGGATCCGGCAGCGTTGGTTCTCCGACGGAGGAGCCTGGGAGGCTGACCCGTCGCGGTGACGTGGGGGCGGTGCCCTAGCAGAACGGCAAACAATCTCCCCAGCGACGCATTCCGAAAGCAACCAGTAGTCCGGTGGCGTGAACGTAATTTCCCTCGCAACGGTTGTAGCAACAACGGGCCCCTAGCCTATGACGAACTACATTGCGCGCCGGTTGCTGCTCATGATCCCAACTGTTTTCCTGGTCACGCTGATCATTTTTTCCATCTTCCGTATGCTCCCCGGGGACGCGGCCCTTGTGAGGGCGAGCGAGGGGGGAGTGGGAAACCTGGACCCCGAGCAGTACGAAGAACTGCGCAAGGAATTGGGGCTGGACCGGCCTGCAGTCGTGCAGTACGGCGACTGGATCTGGGGCTTGATGCAGCTAGACGGCGGCGACTCGCTCGTCAGCGGCCAGCCAGTCTTTAAGGAGCTGCAGAAGAGCATTCCCATCACTATTGAACTGGCAATTCTTGCCCTTGTCATCTCGCTGTTGATCTCCGTCCCACTTGGGGTCTTGACCGCCATCCGGCAGGACGGGCTGTGGGACTACGCCGGACGGCTCTTCACCACCATCGGGCTAGCCGCGCCCAGCTTCCTGGCGGGCGCCATGCTCATCCTGGTTCTCGTCGTATATTTCCATTGGCTGCCGCCGCTGGAGTACAAGAGCTTTCTGGAAGACCCGCGTAGCAACCTCGGCCAGATGATATGGCCTGCCCTGATCTTGGGATTTCACAATTCGGCAATACTGGCCAGGATGACGCGCTCATCCATGCTGGAAGTCCTGCGCCAGGACTATATGCGGACTGCCCTCGCCAAAGGCCTGCACCCCCGCGTGTCCGTAAGGCGCCACGCCTTGCGTAACGCCCTTTTGCCTGTCGTGACCATAGCGGGCATCGAGGCGGGCACCCTCCTCGGTGGCTCAGTTATCGCGGAGACCATCTTCGTCCTTCCGGGGGTCGGCAAGCAGCTGATCAGTGCTATCGAGGACCGCGACTGGGTGACAGTCCAGACCATCGTCACCTTGTTCGCGGCAACATTCCTGGTCCTGAACCTGGTCGTCGATCTGGTGTATGCCTGGCTAGACCCAAGGATACGGTACCAATCTTGAAGGCAAGCGGAGACCGGCATCGTGGGACCAGGGCAGTAGCGGGCCGGCCTCGGCCGTTCTTTGCTCTGGCTGGCCGGTTCTGGCCCAGGGTCTCGCAGCTGGCGAGGGCCAAGCCCATGGGGGCTATCGGGGCCCTGCTCGTCTTGATCCTCATCATGCTAGCTATTATTGGCCCCTGGATCGCTCCCTACCCACCTCTGTTCCCGGCCACCGACCGGCTATTGGAGCCGCGATGGGATCACCTCTTCGGAACCGACCATCTCGGGCGGGACCAGTTTAGCCGGCTGCTTGTGGGCGCCCGCCCCGCTCTGACTCTGGCGATAGCCTCCGTGTTGGCTGGAACGATAGCGGGAGCTGTGGTGGGCCTAGTCAGCGCGTTTTGGGGTGGACTCATGGACTTACTGCTCCAGCGTCTCATGGATGCTCTGATGGCGATGCCGACGCTCATCCTCGCACTGGCGTTGGTCGCGGCCCTTGGGCACACAGATACCAATGTCGGCATCGCCATCGCCGTCATCAACTTCCCCATCGCCAACCGGCTGATACGGGGGGCGGCCCTTAGCCTAAAGGAAGAAGAGTACGTCGAGGCGGCCAGAGCGATAGGTGCTTCGGACTGGCGCATCATGGGCCGGCATATCGCCCCAAATGCCATGGGGCCGCTGCTTGCGCTCGTTACCAACCAGGTCGCCGCGGCTATCATCATCGCGGCTTCCCTGAGCTTCTTGGGCATTGGCGCGCCGCCCCAAGCCCCGGCCTGGGGCTCCATGCTGAACATAGCGGTCACCGAGTACGCGAGGCTGGCACCCTGGCTTGCCATTTCCTCCGGCCTAGTCATCTTCGTGACCGTTCTCAGTTTCATTTTGGTCGGAGACGCTGCCCGCGACCTGCTGGACCCTCGGCTGCGGTCAGGCGGCGGCCCGGGAAGTCCGCCTAGAAGCGAACTCTAGCTGGCCGTTCCGAGACCCGTTTGGCGTTCGAGCCTCAGGCCCTTGGGAGCCCCCGCGGGTCGGCAAGGCCTTCCGTACTCGAAGGTGTCACGAGCATTGTGCGGTCGGCTTTCGAGGAGGGCTGTTAGAGCCACGGTTCCACCCCCCCCCCCAATGGTTCAGCCAAATGGGTCAGTGGTTTGCTGAGGGTTGAGAGCCATTTCCCGACTTCGGGGACGAGCGGGGTCCGTGTTGAATCAAAGAGCGACCGAGGGGGAGGTGTGGGCCTGGAAGAGTTTCGTTGGGAGTGCGGACGTGGCTAAAGCCGCCTCCGTTGCGCGTCGAACGCTAACTCACCGACACCAAGACGTGTTCTTGCGGGCTGGACGGGATGGTTGACCGATTTCGTGACTGATGCCATTATGGCCTCATCACTTCCGTCGCTGGCAGGCGGAGGAATGGGGGGGTCAGATGGGGGAGTACGATCTGGTTGTTCGCGGTGGGACTATCGTGGATGGGACGGGGGTCGCGAGGTATCGCTCAGATATTGCAGTTTCGAACGGCAGGATAGCCAAGATAAGCGGGAAGATCCCACGGGGCAGTGCCAAAGAGATCGATGCTTCAGGGTGCATCGTCGGACCCGGAGCAGTCGACCTCCACACCCACTACGATGGCCAGCTGAACTGGGACCCTTATGCTTCACCCGGAAGCTGGTTCGGGGCGACTTCGGTCCTCATCGGCATGTGCGGGTTCGGCTTCGCACCGACCCGGCCCGAAGACCGGGAATTGAACATGCGAATGATGAACCGCATCGAATCGATACCACTGGACGCCATGCGGTTGGGCATGCGGTGGGACTGGGAGACGTTTCCCGAATACCTCGATAGCCTGGACCGCCAGGGGCTTGGGCTCAATGTGGCTTCGCAGTTCCCGTTCTCGACGTTGCGCGGTTATGTCCTCGGAATGCTCCCTGCCCGCGAGCGCAAATCGGTCACCGATCAGGAATTGGACGAAATGAAGCGGCTTTTCCACGAAGGTATGGAGGCCGGCGCATTCGGATTCTCGTCCAACCAGAGCGGGGAGGATCATCCGGAGGATGGCGGCTTTCTGCCCAGCCATGTTGCATCTCCGCGGGAGTATATCGGGTTGGCTGAAGTTCTTAGCGAGTTCGGCGTGGGGCTGATCAGCTGGGACGTCGGCGATATTCCATTTCTACATTCGCGGGAGGAGCAGTTTGGACTGCTGGCCCAACTCATGCGGACCAGCGGTCGGGGGCTCCAGGCTCTTGTCGGGCTTCAGCAGGAAGGCCGGGACTGGGTGGAAGAGATGCGAGCTGAGGGGCTCCCGGTGGTGATCCAGCATGTGATTTCTTCCAATATCCAGGTATTCAAACTGGCTGAGTACAATCTTTTCGACGTCTACCCCAATTGGGTGCAGCCCCTTGTTGGTACTCCGCCGGAACGGGCCATCAAGCTGCGAGATCCTGCTCATCGCGCCGCTATGAAAAAGGATGTCGAAGAATCTGGGCATCCGAGGGCCGACTGGAAGACGATGCGAGTTGTCGAGGTCGTCCACGACCGTAACCGCAAATACCAGGGCCGGACAATTGAAGAGTTGGCGAGTATGCAAGGTAAACACCCGCTGGATGCCTTTCTCGACTTGGCTCTAGACGAAGACCTGGAAACGGTCTATCAAACCCACTCAGCGGGACACTCGGTGGATGTGGACAGGGAGCGCCAGGCTCGGCTAAAGGACCCGTATACCCACATCTGTGTCTCCGACGGCGGGGCCCATATCAAATACCGCGCCACCGGCCAATGGCCAATCGTCTGCCTTGCCGAGCTCGTGCGGGACAAGGATCTATTGACCCTGGAGGAAGCCCATACACAGATGAGCGCCTTCCCAGCCTGGATTGCCGGCTTCAAGGACCGGGGGACGCTACGCGTCGGGGCCTGGGCGGACATGATGATCTACGACTTAGATGGGCTTGGCTTCGTCTACGACACGATTACCTACGCTAACGATTTCCCAGGCGGAGATCGTCGAGCCATTCAGTGGCCAAAGGGTGTACGGTATGTGATGGTCAATGGGACCGTCACTTTCGAGGAGAACACCTGCACAGGGGCGTTGCCGGGCAAATTGATGCGCAGCTACGACATGGTGGGCTGAGCTAGCCCTCGCACGACCAGGGTACACATAAGGGCGTCTTTCAAGCGAAAGGCTCTCAGGCTGATAACCAGGTTACCGCTTGGGCGAGAGCTTCGCGGGCCGGCTGTTTATCCGGGACCTGCTCTTCTGGCTCCTCAAGCGCGACTTTATCGAGCTCCTCGCTGGGCCTCCTGCCGATGCTACTCCGCGTCGGCCAGATGTCGCTCAAGGAACTCGATCTCCTGCTTCACCTTGTTGCATCTCCGCCTCGAACCCGGGATGGCCGGTGTTCCGTGTTTGGCCAGCCTGCATCTAGCTGATGCGGGCCTTTCACGTTGCTTCTCCCTGCTCCCGAGTATGGGGGTCTAAGGATCGACCAGGCCAGACGGCTGAAGCGACTGAAGGCGGAGAACGGCCGCCTCCAGAGAGCGGTGGCCGCCTGCAAGGTGCTGGGCCATCCCAGGTCGACTCAACGGTATGAGCCGCTACCTGTAGAGGATGAGCAGGGCCTGACCGAGGAGATCGTGGAGTTGGCCAGTCGGTATGGCAGGTACGGCTATCGCAGGATCACCGCTCTACCGGATCAGACTCCCGCTTTACCGTTACTGAAGCCATACAATCTAGATGCATTTTCACTGATAATCTTGCGTTTTTCGTTCTCTGGAACATCTTCAAACACTTCGGCCAGGATCTCTTGGGTTTTGGAAAAGGTCGACACCTCATGTGGATAGTCCCAACCCCATGTCATGTTATCGATTCCTATGAGATGGCGGAGTTTGATGCCCAAAGCGTCTTCCTGGAAACTGCTGAAGCCGTTCCGATGGAAAAAATCGCTTGGCACCATGCCATTCTTGAAAGGTATCCAGCCTTCGATGCCGCGCTTTGTCTTATACCAGAAATCGAGTCTCTCCAAGAAGAAGGGGATCCACGACAGCTCATGCTCCACGGTCCCGATCCGCAGCTGAGGAAAGCGCTCGAAGACTCCCGAGTAGATGATCAGGGACAGTGACTTTCGTACCCAATGATCTTGATTAACTCGTTTCTCGAGCTCGTGCCCGAGCAAGTCCGGCCATGCCGCCGGACGTACGGTGAACACATGAAGGCTCAAAGGAACGTTCAGGTCTTGAGCAGCACTCCAAAAAGGATCATACATTGACTGACTGTATGACCGTTCAGGCGGAGGGCAAACCGTAATGATGCCTCCCACGAGACCCTTCTTCTTCGCCCGTTCGAGCTCTTTCACGCCCGCTTCCACGTCATCAAGGTTGATGGCGGCAATACCCTTCAGGCGATCAGGATAGGGACTACAAAAGTCCGCCAACCAGTCGTTATATGCCTTGAAAAGGCCGGTAAGAAACTGGCTATCCTTAATCCTGGAGAACAGCAGCAAGCCAACGGTGGGGTAGATAACGCCGCCGTAGACCCCCTCTAAATCCATGTCTTTAACATGTTCGTCAGGAATATAACCGCCGAGCCGGGTGTCTTCCCACCTGGTCTTGAGTATTGGCTGGTCCTGAAATCGGATCCCGGCTTCCGACCCGATCTTGGCGCTGCTGAGCCGTTGGCCGTCGCAATACCACCAATCGGCGTCCTCTTCTCGCACCATGTGGGGGGCACGGTCCTTAAACTTAGCTTCTATCCTAGTTGTCCACAGATCCCGTGGCTCAATCACGTGACCATCTGAAGAGATTATTTTGAAGTCAGGCATCGTGCCCCTCCTGAACCGCCCGTACCCAATTCTCCTGGCTGGAGTCTGAGCCCAAGACGCGCGCGCGTATTTGCGTGAATGACTTCAACCACAGGAGAACGCCGGCGCAACCCGTCTTACCCGCCATCTCGTAGCTACGCGGCAACGCCCCTCGTGCATGCATTCTCTTCGAACGTCACAGTGCCGTTGACACCAGCACATAGCGCAGGCCTGGCGGCCACAGGACCATTCGTGGTTCTCCGTCCCACCAGAAACATCGCCTTGGCCCCTGCCCTATACGTCCAACCAGACATGGTCGTAGAGAACAGTCGACCAGCTTAACGGGGGCAGCATGTCCCGTACTTCTGGCTGCTGTACCCAGAATATCTGGGTCCACGCCACCGGCACGATGTTGGCTACCTCCAGCATCCGCTCCTGCAACTGGACGACCAACTCCCTCCGCTTGGCTTCGTCACCCTCGACGGACTGCCGCTCAAACAGCTCAAGGATCTCGGCATCGTCTAGCTTGGTGAAGAGACCGGGCTGGACTGCCAGCGCCGCTCCGTCCGGGTCTGGCATGAAGGGTGCAAGGGTCTGCATGCTAAGCTCAAAATCTCCTGCGCTCCGCCGGGCAGTGACCTCAGCGGTCGGTGGGGCCAAACCGTTCAGCTTGATGCCCAACGAAGCGAGGTTGCCCACCAGCCACTCCATCGTCGGAACGTTAGGTGGCGCTAGGGCACTCAAGATCTCAAGCTCGATCCCGTCGGGGAACCCGGCCTCCGCCAGCAGCCGCTTGGCCTCCTCCTGGTCTTGCTGCAACTCTGCGCCCATTCTGTACCCCGGGAGCTTGTAAAGCTCTTCCTGCCCGAGCCCCCAGCCAGGTGGCCCCACTGGCGGCCCGGCAGGCCGATCGAGACCCACCACTTGCTCAACCGCACTCCAGCGGTCGATGGCCAAGAAAAGCGCCCTACGCACGCGGACATCGTTCAACGGCTCCACTGCGGAGTTGATAACGATGTTGACAATGTCGAGAACGTTGTGCGGAGGAGCTTGGATATCTGGGTTAGTCGCCTTCAAGTCTTCTACCTGCTCAATATTCACGCCCGTGGCAGCAGTCCCGAGGACGTGGAGCCGTCCGGCGCGGAAAAGGGCGAGCCGTGTCCCTAAGTCATCGACGACCACTGCCCTGATAGCGTCCAGATAGGGGCGCCCCGGCAGGAAGTAGTTGGGATTGCGTTCCACCTCAACTGCCACGGTCCGGTCAAAGTCCGTGAGGACAAAGGGCCCGGTGCCTATGCTCGGTCCGTTCTCGAGGTCGCCCCCGGCGGCGTCGTACACGCTCTTGGCGAAGATCGGAATTCGCGGAAGCGCCAGGACGGAGGGGAGGGACGCTGACGGCCTGCTTAGGTGAAGCACCAGGGTAACTGGGTCGGGTACCTCTATGCGCTCAATAATCTCCAACTGTGGTGCGAACCTACCTCGGTTCTGCTCTAAGGAGAACTTGGCGTCGTCTGCTGTGAGGGGCGCTCCATCGTGGAACAGAACACCCGGCCGCAGGTGGAGGGTGTATGTCTTGACGTCCGACGAGATCTCCCAACTTTCCGCCAATTCAGGGAGAATCTGGTCTTGCGGCGGAACCCAGTTGAACCTGGTGAGGCGGTTGTAGACGTTGGAACCAAACGCGAAGTAAGCGAAGTACGCCATTCGAGTTGGGTCCTGGTTGGAAGCGGGTCGGCCCAGCGGGTAGGTAAGCACGCCGCCGCGCGTGATGCTGGGACCCTCCGTCGGCGTGGGTGGAGGCGGCGTAGCCGTCGGAGCCGGCCTCGGCGTCGCCGTCGGAGCCGGCATGGCCGTGGGAGCCGGAGCCTCACCCGCCGCTGGTCCTTGAGCGCCCGCCGGCCCTTCGGGGCCCGCCGGTCCTTCGGGGCCCGCTGGCCCTTGGGCGCCCGCCGGCCCTGCTGGCCCAGGTGGTCCTTGCGCGCCTCCGCATGCCGCCGCGACAAGCGCGATGACGATGCCTACTGCGAAGATCACCATCAATTTGCGGGAAATAGAGGGAGCCATCTTCCGGCCTCCTGAGCGCGGGCGCGCTGCGCGTGGGCGCGTCGCCCCCGAATCTGAGCCCCCCGCGATAGATTCATCCGAGGTGGGGGCAGCGTTGCTTGCATCTATTAACATAGCATCGAGCGCTTGTCAAGGGGATTCTAACGGATAATAGCCACCTTTCCTCCAAATCGTGACTGGTTCCGCAGTATGAGAAGGAATTCACAAACGAATTTCGTTGTTCGTTCTCATGAGCCCCCTTTGTGTCTTTACATCAAGCACAAACTGGAACGTCATCGAGCGGCCCGCGGGTTGTAGCTGCGAAAGAGCTATCGCACCGCGTAAGTTCGTTTCACCCTGCAGACCTTCCAGCACCGATCAGGCGAACGGATCCCTCCCAGTTGGTCAGCACACGTTCCTTCAGTGCCTCAGCGCAGGCAACTATCTTGGGTAGGGCTCTTTCGATATCTCTCTGGTCCAGCCTGCGTGCGAGTTCGGCCGCGCCTGCCTTCGGCAGCATGCCAGGCAACCTCGTCCGCAAACATTCCAACGTCCACTGGAACGCGTCTCCCGTCACAGCAGTATCGAGCCAGACGTGCTCTTCCAGTCCTCCAGACCAGTTCATGTAGTGATAATGAGGGCATATGAGGAAACAGTCGAAACGCAGGCGCTCTAACTCCTGATCCGTGCCCCCTTCAAAAACATGAACACTAATCCCGAGGTCCTTGACGATGTCTGTGAACTCACCGTCGGCGTCACGTTCCCATAGGAATCGATACTCAACGCCGAACACGACCGGACCTGCCTCGATGTATTCGGTGTTCTCCGGGTCTGTGAAAAACTGTCGATTGGCACGACGGTCCGGAATCGCCATCACTTCCATCGTATTCTCCAAACTTTCATGAAGTAGACCTTCTCCACCTGTGCGATCATGGCCCTGCGAGGATGAACTGTCAAGGGCGGAGCAAACGTGTACCACTCAGTCGGCGATGTCCAGCATAAATGTCACCCGTGGATGGGGTTCGGGTGGAGCCGTCATCGGGAGTGAGTGCGGTGGGGTCTAAGCGTCAGCAGTGTCGCCGGCAGACCGCAGGGCAGTCGCCTGCCTGCTCTGCCTGAGGCGGTAGCTCTCGCTGTTTATCTCAAGGATGTGAACACGGTGAGTGAGGCGGTCCAGCAGGGCGCCGGTGAGTCTCTCCGAGCCGAAGACCTCGATCCACGGTACGGGTCCAGCTTAGGTCGACGGGGCGGCGACTGCGGACGGTACCCGGGAGGCACGAAGTACTCCAGCATCTTGCGCACCGTATCCCGGTGCAGACCGAACACTCGGGTAGCCTCCCGCGTGCTCATCCCGTCCACCCTCGCCGGTCCACTATTACTCCGCCCTTTACCAATCAGGTAGCTGCATTGGAAGATTTTGTAGATTGGCTTGGTGCAATTCCCGTTGTATTGCTTTTACAAACAATGTTAGCTGAATCCACAGCAAGGAAGTACTGGCATTGTCTTCGACAGCCTGATGCTCCGCAGATGGGATGCACACTCGTTCCTTCGGATGTAGTAAGGGTCGTTCATGACAATCCTAGGGAAGGAAAGAACTTCTACTCCGTTAATCAGGATGAGAGCGCTGTTCCTTGGAGATGCCTATTTCATCCCCGCTGCCGCTGGCGAAGAAGGGCGCTGGATAAAGAGCGACTGGGAACGAAAATTCCTTCGCAAGGGCAGACTCCTGGTGCTGAGACAAGCGCCAGCTACAGCGTTCATCAGGCAGTTGTTCGACGTTGAAGAGCTTGCTGTGCTGACCACCTACCACTGGGGCGAGGAAACCACAACCACAGCCACCTTTGACGTGCGCGACTTGGATGTGGCGCTCGCCTCAGATCGGGGGCTCTAGAGCTGCGCTCTCCCAAACTGATTGAGCGCCGAGCGCTTGTATGGGGAAGAGTGTGGGAAAACCTGCGAAACCCCACTTCAACTGATTCGGTTCGCCTGACACTCCCACGGGCCGAATGCCCCTTGTCGCGGCCAGCCAAGCGCGAACGTGGTACGCAGCGTGGTACGCATACCTGCTTAGGTGCCTTCAACAGGTTTAGCTCGAATCTCACCTTCGGCACCATACTCAGCCTCACCGTGGCCCCGTACGGCAGTCTCGGCGCAACGCTAGTACACGCAGAGACACGCGGTGCTTGACTCTGCGCACGGCCGAGCCGTAGCGTCAATCGCAGGCCTACCCTCTCAAGCCCTAGGCGAAGTGTGCAAGCAATGGAGGGTGTGCCGCGCCTTGACCGGTCTTCCTTCCTTGTGCGGAGGTAGCAACTGAACCGCTACGTGTACGACGACCCCAACGGGAGCGACAGTGTGGTGGTGCGCGAAGGGAGCACGCAGCGGGTCCGCTACCCGAACCTGCTGGCTGCGATCCGCGAACACCCCGGCGCCACCCGAACGTCGCCGCCGCCCGACGAGAACCCGGCCTGGTACATCGGCGACGGCGGACAATGGCGCAAGGACCCGGTGGGCCGGTGGGGCTGGAAGCGCGAGGGGATGCACGCGGTCCTCGGCGCACTGTCCGGCCTGCTGATCGTCGGCGCTCTGTTCGGCCGGCTTCCCGAGGTCCTGGCGCTGGGGACCGTTGGCATCATGTTCGCCGGTTTCCTGGCCTATGAGGTCACCGAGGGGTTGCGCATCCGCGATTGGGCATACCGCGACGTTGGCGGGTGGTTGACGGGGTTTAGCGCCTGCGTATTCGCGGGCGTCCTGTGGTGGGTTTCGACGTGAGGCCGGTGCTCGCGAGGCGCACCATCCGTATCTGTTAGAATGGCCCACCACTTCGGCACTGCCCCATCTCTGGGCCTGAAGGTCACCCGGCCAACCCAGTACGTTGCCTCAGCGTGAGTGTGTCAGGCTAAGGCAGCGCCACCGGAGGCAACTCCATGGATTCATGTGACGTCATCATCATCGGTGCGGGGACGGCTGGAATCGCGGCCGCGCTGCGGGCCCAAGAGCTCGGAGCGAACGTCATCGCTCTCGAGCGCGGCCAAGAGCTCGGCGGGGCGGCAGGGATTCGATTGTCAGGAGGCGCTTTCCATCTGGCTATGGGCTCCATGGACTTGGAGCCCGAGGCCATGCTCGCGCACATCAACAAGGTGACCGGCGGCGAGATCGCCCCGAACCTCGCGAGGATGGTGGCCGACGAGTCAAAGCCCAGCATCGAATGGCTGGCGACGCAAGGCATCCCCTTCAAGCCTCAGGGTGGGGAGCACGGAAAGTTCACCATCGATCCCCGCGGCCCTTCGACGCCGGGGAGGAAGTTCAACCGGGCGGCGGCACCGGACCGGGCTATGCGGGAGCTGCATTTCAAGTTCGTCGAAAAGGGCGGCGTCATCTATTACGGGGCCAGGGCCCAGTCCTTGACCCGGTCGAGCGACGGTAAACAGTGGATAGTGGCAGCCACGGCAACGGTGGCCGGAGACCTTGAGGTCCAGGCGCCTTCTATCATCATCGCCGACGGCGGCTTTCAAGCGAACCCCCAACTGCTGGACCGCTATCTCGGGCCCAAGGCCAGCAAGGCCTCTCTCCGGGCGCTTCATACAGGGAGCGGCGACGGGTTGACCATGGCGCAGGAGCACGGCGCCTACGTCGCGGGGGAGGGCCGGGGCGTCTATGGGCATATCCTGCACCGGAACGCGGCCTCCGACGAGAATTTCCTCCCCTACCCTATGTTCGACCAACTGTGCTTGATGGCTCCTGTCGTTGACAGTGGGGGCGTTCTTCTGGAACACACCGCTGCCGATGGCCCTGAGCTCACCGCCATGATGCTGGCGTCCCCCGACCCGGCCGCGTACTGGGTCGTGCTCGATGAGCCGATGTGGACCGGGCCGGCCACCGGCGGCGGCCCTTACCATCCAAGCGTCAACCCCGCCATCGAGGAGCGCGGCGGCAGAGTCGAAAGAGGGGGCACGCTGGAGGAGCTGGCGCAGCGTTGCGGTATGGACCCGAAGTCGCTGGCCGAAGCCGTCGAGCGTCACAACGCGAACAGCGACACGAAGGTGACTACGGCGCCGTATTACTGCATCCCGGTGAGCCCGGGGATCACCTTCACGTTCCCAGGCATCGCCATTAGCGAGAAGACCGAAGTGCTCCACGAGTCCGGCGGCGTCATCTCAGGTCTCTATGCGGCGGGCTGCTCTTCGGGAGGGATCCACGGCAAGGCCGGCGGCGGCGGGTACATGGGCGGCCTCGGCATCGCCCTGATCACTGGGAAGGTTGCCGCCGAGTCGGGGTACGAGTACGCGATGTCGCAGGCTGGCACGCCTACAACAGCCAGGTTCTGAGGACGGCGGCGGTCACTTAAGCGTGTTCGGGCGGAAGGAGTACGGCATGGATAGTGCAACGGCGCGGGCGTTCGTGGACGGGCTCGTCGATCCGGCGCGGGTGCGGACGCTCAAGTACTCACCGATCATCAAGGCCGGCAAGTACATGCACGTGCGTGTGCCCGAGTCGCTGCGGCAGGGCGAGCCGATCACGCTCGTCGAGGTAGAGAGCGCCGCGGAAGTCGCCGCGGTCCTGAAGAAGGCCAACGCCGAGGAGACGCCGGTCTACGTCCGGCAGGGCGTGGGCGGCGTCACGTTGGACATCATCCGCCCCGAGCCGCCGGGCTCGCTCGTCCTCGACCTCCGCCGCCTGAACTGGATACGCCCGAACCTCGACGGGGGTTATGTAGAGGTCGGCCCCGCCGTGCCGGAGAGCGCGCTTAACAAGACCCTCGCGCCGCACGGCTTCACCTACCCCGAGTTCGTCGGCCCCGTCACGTGGGGCGGCCTGGTGTCCTCAAACACCAGCGGGCGCTCTGTCGATCCTTACTGGGGCAAGCCCGGCGACTACCTCATGGGCCTGGAGGTGGCACTGCCCACGGGCGAGATCATCTGGACGGGGACACGCTCCCACCGGAGGCCCTGCGGCGTCGACCTTACGCGTCTGTTCGCTGGCTTCCAGACCATGGCCGGCGTCATCACCAACCTCCGTCTGCGGCTCGTCCCCACGCCGCGCAACACGCGTTGGGGCGTCGTCTACATCCCGACCGTCGAGGCGGCGGGCCGCACCGTAGCCCGGCTCTACCGGCAAGGCCTGCCTCCTCCGCGCCTCATGGAGCTCATGGACGACCAGTTCCTAGAGCTCGGCGGGCTCGCCAACGAGGAGCACGACGCCGTCATTCTGATTGGGACCGACGGTTGGACGGAGGTCGAGGCGCAGGCGAAGCTCGACGCCATCTTCGAGGTCGCGCGCGAAGAGAACGCGCGGAGGACGGAGCACGTGACCTACAAGGAGTTCCAGCGCTTCGTCGGGTTCCGCAACGTGGGCGAGAAGGCGGACATGATCAAGGAGCTCGGCCTCTTCCCGCTCCTCGGCGGCGTCATGGACGGGCCGCTCGACGCCATGGCCCCCTGCATGGAGGCGTCGGGCCGGATGCTCGACGAGGTCTGCGCCGCCAACCCCGGACTCTACGGCGTCCGCATCGGCCACATCGGCGGCGGGACCTTCCACCCGGTATTCTTTGCCCCGCAGTCGTGGGAGTTCGATCGGCTGCAGGCCCTGGCGGCGGATATGCACGGGCGCATGCTCGATCTCCAGCTCGAGTTCGGCTGCACCACCGGCGAGCAGGGCGTCTTCCCGCAGCACTACGAGTGGTTCCACCGCTACTACGGCCCCGAGCACGCCGCCGTGGTGAGCCGCGTCCGGGACGCCCTCGACCCGCGGCACATCCTGAACCCGGCGCGCTTTGAGCGCCCCGACTACCGCACGGGAGCGTAGGAAAGGCCCGCGTCTAGCGGAAGTGCGGCATGACCTCGGAGACGACGATCTCCAGACAGCGGCGGCCTTCTTCGACCGGCATCCCACCCATGAGGGGGCGGAAGCTGAGCACCGCCCCGGCGGGGTCAGCGGCCTCCATGGCTTTGCCCAGCTCGACGACCTGCTCCGGCGTCATCACCTCATCGGTGCCCTTGCCCCGCAGGTCGTCGGGGTTCTCGACGGCTTGGAACGGGCCGTGGCGCAGCGATCCGGCGAACTCCGCGTAGCTGTTCGCGGTGTGCATTGCGTGCGGCCCGACGATCTTCCACGCCGCCTCGGGATCTTTGGCCACGTGCAAGAAGTTCCGCGGCGGGCGTGGCGCGTCGGCGGGAGGAATCGGGCCCGGGTCCTTCCCCTGCGCCCGCAGTTCTTCTCGATAGAACTCCATCAGCCGCGCCGACACCGGCGAGTAGCCGTCGGCGACCCGCGCCGCGCGCCGCGCCGACGCCGGAGAGGCTCCGCCCATGATGATCGGCGGACGCGGCTTCTGTACCGGCTTGGGCATGACGTTCACGTTCTTCAGCGTCCAGTAGCGACCCTCGTGGCTGAACGTCTCGTCGGCCCAGCACTTCTTGATGATCTCGACGCCTTCCTCCATACGGCCCGGCCGCGTCCTGATGGAGATACCGTAGCCTTCGTACTCCTCGTTGCGGTAGCCCGCGCCCACCATGAGCTCGAGGCGGCCCCCGCTGATAATGTCCACCAGCGCTCCGTCCTCCGCCGTCTGCACCGGATGCTTCAACGGAAGCAGCACGAGGCTGATCGAAATGCGCATGTTCTTGGTGCGGGCAGCGACGGCGCCGGCGGCCACGAACGGAGAGGGCAGATAGCCGTCCTCCACGAAGTGATGCTCCGACAGGCCGATCCGTTCGAATCCCTGGCCGTCGGCCCAAGCGGCAAGGTCGAGGAAGTCGGCGTAAAACCGGTCGAACGGCTTGCCCGACCACGGAGGATTCCGCAGATCGAAGCTCAGACCGAAACGCATGGCACACTCTCCGCGCCACCGGGTATGGGTCGTCAAGGCGCGGAGGGATTATAGCGGGCGCGGGCCGCGCCGCTAGCGCGGGCGACGCCCCTTTGCTATAGTGGAACGAGCGTCTAACAGAAGTGGAACCCGCGCCGTCTTCCGTCCCCTCCGCAAGGGCCGGACCCGGCCCCGCCAGACCGGTTTCACTTCGTCCCCCGCGCGCTCGTAGCTCAACAGGACAGAGCGCAGCCCTGCGAAGGCTGAGGTTGCGGGTTCGAATCCCGCCGAGCGCACCACCCCTTCCCAGGGACGGCCTGACCCCTACCCCGCGCCGCGGCCCTGGTATTCCACGGAGTGCGGGTAGAAGTCGCGCCACGCCCAGTCGAAGGCGCTCGCCGTCGGCGCCCGTTGCAGTGCCTGACCGGTGAGCGGGCCCTCGACCGCCAGGCCGAGCGCGGCGTCCCACAGGCTCCCCGTCTCGATGTCGCGCAGTCGCGGTCCGCCGCCCTCGGCAAGCTCGAAGGTGAGTACACGGTCGCCGAGGCGGCGTACGAATGCATGGACGTTCCCCCCGCCGGGGGGCGTGTAGAGCGCGACGGGGACGGCGCCGACGGAGTCGTTGACGACCACCTCTTCTCGAAGCGTGGAAAAAGCGAACGATTTCGCGGCGGCGTCTAGCGCAATGCCTACCACGAAGTCGGTCTGGAACTCGACGTTCTGGAGGCGCGGCGGGTGGTACCGGTCGTCGGCGAGTACCAGGCTGTCCGGGTAGTCGGCCCGCCACTCACCCCATGTCGCCAGGCTCATCGGAAGCTGGCGCAGCCGCGCGCCACGCAGCTCGCCGTCGATGGCCAGGCCCCACGGTTGCGCCCACACGCTTCCCGTCGACCAGTCCCACCACGTCATTGCATTCATGAAGAGCGCCCCGTTGTTGCCGAACTTCTCGGTTTCCCCGTCGAGCCGCCGGTCGTGCACCAGACCGGTGAAGCAGAGCGGTCACCAGGTGACGAGGACCGGCATCCCTCCCACCTCGTCGTTCACTATCTCGCGGAACTCGAGGATGGCGACGGGGTAGGCCTTGGCCTCGCCGTTGAGCGCGACGCCCATCACGAGCTGTTCGTCGCCCAAGCGCGTCCGCCCCGCCGTCTCGAACAGGGGATCGTAGATCGGAACGATCTCGTCGAGATCGAGGACTTGGTAGAGCCGTCCCATGTCGATCTCGGGCAGCGACGGCTCGGCCGCGGGTGGCGTCGGACTTGGGGAGGCAGTCGGCGGCGGCTCTGGAGGAGCGGTCGGCGTCGCGCCGGATACGCACGCGGCTGCGCCAACGAAGGCCACGATGGCGACAGCGATGAAGCGCGCACGGTCCATGGTCTCTTTATACACCCGACAGCCCCGCCGGGGCGGACGCCACGTCCGCGAGCGTTGACACGACGGCGTCCCCGCCGGTACCGTCGATAGGACGTACGTCGGCGGAGGCCGAATCGATGCCGGACGGCGCGGGCGATGCGCCCACGATCACGACGTTGGACGAGCTGGTCGCGGCTGTGCAGGAGTGGTTCGGTTACGACAAGTTGGAGATGTCGCCGTTCCCCTCGGGAGAGCCGCCCGCAGAGGCGGCGCTCCGCTGGTACCGCGACCGCCTGGCGCTCGAGGTCGTCGGCCCCAACCGGTTCGAGATGACGTGCCCCGGCTGCCAGTCCCGCATCGCCTTCGCCGCCGACGATCTGTACACCTGCGAGATGTTCGATTACGTTTACTGGCGGTTCTGCCCCGACTGTTCGACGGTTGTGACCGGCCAGTCCGCCGCGGGCGCTTAGCTCAGCCGGTTAGAGCGCTTCCCTTACAAGGAAGAGGTCAGTGGTTCGAGTCCACTAGCGCCCACCAGGCCCGGCACTCTTCTGTCAAAATAGCCCTGTCGACGCCCTAATGGAGGAGGTCAGGCACACTCGGGCGGAAGCACGGAGTACGCGAGCGACGCTATGACGAAGGACCACCACGACCACACCGAGCCGCCCTCCGACATCGAGCTGAGCGTGAAGGCGCTCGAGTCGCTCCTGATCGAGAGGGGGCTGGTCGACCCGGAGGCGGTTGACGCGCTCATCGAGCTGTACGAGGACAAGATCGGCCCGTCGAACGGCAAGCGCGTGGTGGCGAGGGCATGGGCGGACGAGGAGTTCAAACGTTGGCTTCTGGATGACCCCAACGCCGCGATCGCCTCAATGGGCTACGTGGGCTCGCAGGGCGAACAGGTGCGGGTGGTCGAGAACACGGATGACGTCCACAACCTCGTGGTGTGCACGCTGTGCTCCTGCTATCCCTGGCCGCTCTTGGGTCTGCCGCCGGTGTGGTACAAGTCCGCGCCGTACCGGGCGCAGGCGGTCGCCGACCCGCGCGGCGTGATGCGGCAGTTCGGTTCGGAAATAGGGGACGAGAAGGAGGTGCGCGTGTGGGACTCCACCTCCGAGATGCGCTACCTCGTCCTCCCCCAGCGTCCCCCAGGCACGGAGGGCTGGAGCGAGGAGGAACTCCGGGACCTCGTGACCCGCAACTCCATGATTGGCGTGGGGGAGGCGCAGCGGCCGGCAACGACGGGAACGCCATGAACGGAGTCCACGACCTCGGTGGGGTGCAGGGATTCGGGCCGGTGCGGCCCGAGCCAGAGTCGGAGGAGCCGGTCTTCCACGAGGAGTGGGAGGGCCGGGTGTACGCCATGGTCCGGCTCATCGGGGGCCTCGGGCTGTGGAACCTGGACATGGTGCGCCACACCCGGGAGAACCTGCGCCCCGCGGACTACCTGGCCTATTCCTATTACGAGATCTGGTTCGCAGCCTTGCAGAAGCAACTGGTTGAAGCCGGTCTGGTTTCGGAGGAGGAGTTGCGGACGGGCAGGGCGTCATCGGCCGTCTCCGGGCCCATCCTGGAGCGGGTGATGCGCGCCGAGCGGGTGCGAGCCATGCCGTTCATGACCACGAGCTATCGCCGTCCCGGGCCGGCGCCGGCCCGGTTCGTGCCGGGCGACCACGTGCGGGCCCGTAACCGCCACCCGCGCGGACACACCCGCGAGCCGCGCTACGTTCGGGGCCACGTCGGGACGGTGGACGAGCACTATGGGTCCCAGGTGTTTCCGGACCTCAGCGCGGAGGGGGTGGTCGAGGGGCGCCATCTCTACAGCGTGCGCTTCGATGCGCGCGAGCTGTGGGGCGAGTCGGCGGACGTCAACAGTGCCGTGTACGTCGACCTCTGGGAGGAATACCTGGAGGCTGCGCCATGACGGACGCACAACCTCCCGCAGGCATCGGCGGACTAAGAGGCATCCCCTTGGACGACGACGGCAGGCTGGCTTTTGCAGAGCCGTGGGAGGCGTCGTCGTTCGCCCTCGCGGTGCACCTCTCCGGCGCAGGCCACTTCACGTGGGACGAGTGGGCCGCGACGCTGAGCGAGGAGATACGCGCGGCGCAGCAAGAAGGCGACCCGGACATAGGCGATACGTACTACCGGCACTGGCTGCGCGCGCTGGAGCGGCTATGCCGGGAGCGGGGGCTCGTATCGGAGGCGGAGGGATCGGAGCGCAAGGAGGCCTGGCGCAGGGCCTATCTGAACACGCCGCACGGCAAACCTGTGGACCTCGCGGCAGGCGGCTGAGGCAGGGGCTTAGCTCAGCGGGTTAGAGCGCTTCCCTTACAAGGAAGAGGTCAGTGGTTCGAGTCCACTAGCGCTCACCAGGCCGTACTGTACCGCGAACTCAGCCGTTCAGGGCGACCTCCGCGACGTTCGTTCCTCCCATCGGGCCGTCATCCGGCGTGGGTATGGAGTAGACCAGGACCCTCAGAGCCTCCCTCAAAAAGTCCACGTCTCCGTCTGATCCCCTCTTGCGTAACAGCTCCAGCAGGCCCATCGACCACCGTTGTCCTCCTATCTCGAGCTTTGGCCTTTGCCAGTTAAGGATGACGCGGTGGTCTCTCTTTCTTCCAGATCCCCTTCTTACACCACCTCCTGGGACTCTACTTTTCTGACCCAGCGTTGATGCGTTAAGATGGTAAACGTCGAACAGCTTTGGCAGGAAAGATCAGGTTCCACTAGGTGGAGTTCTTATGCCCGACGAAGCCGCCCAGTCCGCCAGAAAATACGATGCGGTGATATTTGACCTGTATGGGACTCTCATTGACCTTCCTGGCACGCAGGAACAGGGGCGCGCTCGGATGGCTAGCACTCTGGGAATCGAAGTCGACAGGTTTCTAGAGGCATGGGGACGATTCCGATTGCAGCGAGATAAGGGCCTATTGACCGTGGAAGAGTCAATCGTGGCTACGGTTGACTATCTGGGAGTAGTAGTCGAACGGGACGCAATCCGGGCCGCGAAGGCCGCTAGATACCAGTCAATACGGGCACAGTTAGCGCCGCGCCCAGGTGCAATCAGCCTGTTGAAGTCCCTGAAGGCGCAAGATTATTCACTCGGCCTGCTGAGCAATTGCTCGATTGAGATTCCCGAGTTGTGGAGTGAAACTCCTTTCGGTTCGTTGTTCGACACTTGTGTATTCTCCGCGTCTGAAGGCCTTGCTAAACCGGATGCCGAGATTTTCTTACGAGCACTCTCGCGGTTGGAGATAGCACCACAGAGGTGTCTGTATGTTGGCGACGGAGATGACGCCGAATTAGACGGCGCGGGTCGTGTTGGATGACTCCTTGGTTGCTTAGACTCCCGCACGAAGACCCACGTCGCAGCAAGAGCCATCTAGAGGCCATGGCGAGGTGGCACCATCGCAATCTGGGTTCATTCTCGGAAGTGCTCGACGTGCTCTAGGCCCACCAGGCCGTACTGTACCGCGAACTCAGCCGTTCAGGGCGACCTCGGAGGCGTCCGTTCCTCCCATCGGACCGTCATCCGGCGTGGGTATGGAGTAGAGGATAGCGGCCCTGCAGGGCTTCACCTATATCTTCTTGACGAAGGAGCCGACGAAGGCCTGGGTCTGAGTCAGCTCGCCGGTCTTGAGGAACTCGCTCATCTCGGCGGCGAAGGCCGCGATGGTGTCGGCTCTGTCCACGCCAGGCGCAGCCCCGGCGCGCCACGTAGAAGAGAACGTCCGGCACCTGACGGTGCGGGATCGTCACCGGCCCCGCGGGGCCGGCAACGTGAAGGTGACTTTCTTTCAGGGCGCGTCGCTGCGACCCGTTCCACCCGGGTCGGGCAAGGACCCGAACTCTCGCTGGGTCGACATCTACGAAGGCGAGCTTGACGAGGAGCAGCTGACGGTGTGGATCCGGCAGGCGGCCGCCATACCCGGCTGGGATTTGACCTGACATCCGCTTCGCCCGTAGTCTCACAAGCGCCCCAGCCACATCTCGAAGACGGTTCTGCCCGCGGCCAAGACGGCCCACAACCCGACTCCTCCCAGGGTGTGATGCCTCGTGGACGGAATGATCGCCAGCAGCAGGCTCAACTTTTGGGTGACGGCGGGCAGTCGACATCTCTACAAAAGGAATCCGACATGAACTCAACCCGAAAACCAGTCGCCGTCGTGGTCGGGGCGACATCCAAGTGGCAGTCAGATGGGCGCAACACCCACTTTGCCCACGGTAGGGCGCTCGACGACAGCGAGTTGCCCGTCGCCGCGCGCTGGGGCGTAGGAGGAGCCATCTCGCAGAAGTTTGCGAAAGAGGGCTTCTTCATCGTGTTGACCACCCGCAATGCCTCCAACGCGGCTGCGTTAGAGGAGGCGATCCGGGAACAGGGTGGCGAAAGCCTGATCGTCGAGTTGGACCTGTCGTCTCGCGACTCCATATCGAACGCGTTCGCCGAGATCCGGGACCAAGCCGGCGACCCAAACGTCCTAGTCTATAACGCAGGCTATATGGAAGGACGCGACCTTCCGCCGGAAAAAGAACTGCTGGAACACATTTCCTTCGAAATGTACGAAACCACGCAGCACATCGCCAGCAGCGGACCCTTCCTGGTGGCCAAGGAGGTCTTGCCCGCCATGCGGGAGCGGGGCGAGGGCTCTATTCTGATTTCCAACACGCCATTCTCGTTGCGAGGGAGAAAGCGGCACACGGGACAGTCGTTGTACTATCCGAGGGCGCTGACGCGGACGCTGGCACAGGTGTTGACGGAGGAATATTCCGAGTACGGTGTGCATGTTGCCAATGTGGTGATCGACGGCACCATCGATTCTCCGGGCACCCGAGCCCTCCCGTATGCCCAGCAGCAGCCTGAATTGCTGATAAATCCCGCTAAGATCGCCGAGGCCTTCTACTATCTGCACACTCAGGACAAGTCCTGCTGGACCCACGAACTCCAATTGACCCCCTTTACCACCAAGCCGAGCTTTTGACGCCGATTGCCCGCCGTTCTCGACTTGGGGTCGCGGTTGAACTGGTCGGCACCGTCGAGAATCCCTTCCGCCATTGACAGACGCTACAACGCCTTTGACACTGGCGGCAGTAGAATGCCGACTTCCGACCCCCATGCGCCCGCTGGGGGTGGATACGGCTGGGGATGCATATGTTTGGGGCGATTGGCAGAAGTCTCACGCTCCTTAGACTCTGTCTCCGGGTTCTCGCAGCCGACAAGGAGCTCTTGCTGTTTCCGGTCTTTTCCGCGATCGGTGTGGCCGTCTTGGTGCTGGCGTCTGTGGGAATCTGGATCGGGATCGGCGCGCTCGACCGGATCGACGACGGATCGCTTGGTGGAGCCGAAATTCTCCTTGCCTTGGTCTGCTACATCCTCATCTCATTCGTCATCATCTTTTTCAACAGCGCGCTCGTCTATGCCGCGCACGAAAGGTTGGCCGGGGGCGACCCCACCATCCGCTCGGGCCTGAACGGAGCTTTGAACCGCGTGGGCACAATTTTCATGTGGGCAGTCATCGCCGGAACAGTCGGGCTGATTCTGAACATCGTGTCCGCTATCGTGCGACAGCGCGCCGGCATCTTTGGCGACATAGTCACCTGGCTGCTGAGAGGCTCATGGACACTCATCACCTTCTTTGTCGTACCGCTGATCGTGATCGAAGGGCGCCCGCTCAGTGACGCCTTCAGGAGTTCGCTGCCAATGCTTCGCCGCACTTGGGGCGAGCAGGTGGCGGGCAGCTTCGGTCTGGGCATCGCGGCTTTCCTCGCCTCCATCGCCGCCGCCGGTATCATCGCGTTGCTCTTCACGATCCTGTCGCCGCTCGGGACGGCAGGCATAGTCACGGGGATCGGAATCAGCGTCGTGTTCGGCGGTGGCCTTGCGGCGGTCTTTGTAACCATGGACGGCATTTACAAGGCGGCGCTGTACAACTACGCCGCCACCGGCCAGGTCCCGGCTCTCTTCACGAACGACGTAATACAGGGCGCCTTCCGGCAATCTCGTTGAACCCGCTCGGCATCGCTGCTGGGCCGGCCGACAAGGGGGTCAGGTGTGGTGGCCGGCCGCCGCACCACGGCGCTCTCCTCAACTCCGCATCGAATGCTGCGTGCTATACTGCCGCGAGACACACTTAGACGAGAAGTCCCAGGCGAATGCCTAGGCCAGCGGAGGGTGCGATGCGTTCCATGGTCTGGAAACCGCTCTTCTTACTAGCTTTACCACTGTGTCTGGTCCTCGCCTGCTCAGGCTCAGACTCAGACGAGCCCTACGTGATTGGCGCGATGGACGCGCTCAGCGGGGTCGCCGAGTCCTACGGCAACCCGTTGCTTCAGGCCAAGCTGCTGGCGGTGGAGGAAATCAATGCCGCCGGCGGTATCAACGGCCGGATGTTGGAGCTCATCGTCGAGGACTCCAAGTGCGCCGCGCAGGATGCGATTACCGCCTACAACAAGTTGACTGACGTGGACGACGTCAAGATCATCCTCGGCGCCACGTGCAGCGGCTCCACGCTCGGCGCCGCGCCCCTAGCCGAGGCAGAGGGCGTCGTCATGCTTTCCGCATCGGCGACCAGCCCGGACATCGCCGGCGCCGGAGACTACATCTTCCGCACCGCCATCAACGACCTCCAACTGGGCATCGACATCGGCAACACGCTCTGGGTCGACGGCGCCCGCACCATCGCCACCATCACCGAGTCCACCGACTACGCGGAGGGCGCCCGCGGCACGTCCGTTGCAAGGTTCGAGGAGCTGGGCGGCTCCGTGGTAGCGGCGGAGGGCTTCTCCTCCGACACCGTCGACTTCCGCAGCCAACTGACGAAGCTGATCAACGCGAACCCCGACGCACTGCTCCTGGCAGCCCAAGGCGAGGCCGCCGGGGGGACCATCATGAAGCAGGCCCGTGAGCTGGGCTACGACGGCCCCATCTACTCGGAGATCGTGCCAACGGGACCCGAAGCCCTGAACATCGCGGGCGACGCCGCCACGGGCCTGAAGGCCATCATCCCCAACCCCGATTTGGTCACGAGCACCGGCAAGGATTTCCTCGCGAACTTCCGCGCCCGCTACGGCAACGTCGCGACGTTGCCTTGGTTCCAAGGTTCCGCCTACGACGACGTGTACATCGCCGCTGAGTGCCTGAAGAAGACCGAGGACGACCAGGACGCCGACGGCTTCCGGGACTGCCTCCGCGACATCACCTGGAGCGGCGCCATCGGCGATAACTACGGCTTCGACGAAAACGGCGACGTCGTCGGCTTGTCCAACGTCGTCGTCGAGGTCCTGCCGCTGGCGGAGCGGACCGAGGAGAATCTGGGCTACCGCGTGCTGGGAGCCGCGGCCACACCCTAAGTTCTTCCTTGCGGCCAAGTGGTAGCACCCCCTTGGGCGGTGATTGCCGCTGCAGGCGGCATCGGGAGACGCGACCGGTTGTCCCCAAAGGGCTCAGTGCGCTGACGTGGACATCGACGACTACGACCTCAATCCGTCCTTCTACGACGAGATGTTCCTGCCGGACGGCTCCCCGCGGGAGCATTGGCGTCACGTGCATGACATCCTGACGCGGGTCTCCGCTGAGCGGTTGGCCAGTATTCAGGACCGAGTCACCCGCTCGTTCTCGAACGAGGGCATCACCTTCGCGGTCTACGGGGACGAGGAGGCCCAGGAGCGGACGCTACCCGTCGACTGCGTCCCCCGGATGCTCTCGAGCGCCGAGTGGAGGCATCTTGAAGCGGGACTAACCCAGCGCCTCAAGGCGCTGAACCTCTTCTTGGAGGACATCTACGGTCGGCCCAGCACCAACGGCCCTTACAGGGAGCCCCGGATCGTCCACGACGGCGTAATCCCCGTCGACATGATCCGCGGATGTCCTCAATACCGGATAGAGATGCGCGGCTTCTCCGCACCCCAGGGTGCTTGGGTAGCCATCTGCGGCACCGACCTCGTGCGCACCAACGACGGATTCATGGTTCTGGAGGACAACCTACGCGTCCCCTCCGGCGTGTCGTACATGCTGGCGAACCGGAAAGTAGCCAAGTCGAGCCTGCCCCGCCTCTATCGAAGGTCCCACGTCCGGGAAGTATCACACTACGGGGGCCTGCTCCAGGAAACGTTGCGTGAGCTCGCACCGAAGGGGCAGTCCGACCCGTGTATCGCGCTGCTCACGCCCGGGGTCTACAACTCCGCCTTCTATGAGCACATCTTCCTGGCCCGCGAGCTTGGCGCCGAGCTGGTGGAGGGCCGCGACCTCCTTATCAACGACGGCTTCGTCTTCATGCGCACCACGCAGGGGCTGCAGCGCGTGGACGTCATCTACAGACGGGTGGAAGACGACTTCCTCGACCCGCTGGTCTTCCGGCCCGACTCCTTGCTGGGCGTGCCCGGCCTGATCCATGCCTACAAGCTGGGGAACGTGACGCTGGCGAACGCGCCGGGGACGGGCGTGGCCGACGACAAGAGCGTCTATGCCTACGTGCCCGACATGGTCCGGTACTACCTGAGCGAGGAGCCAATCCTCGCCAACGTCGATACCCGGCTCTGCCGCCGACCAGAAGACCTGGAGTACACCCTCGACAACCTGCAGGACCTCGTGGTCAAGCGGGTGGGGGAGTCTGGAGGATACGGCATGCTCGTCGGCCCTCACTCGACGCCGGAGGAGCGCGCCGCGTACGCCGAGCAGTTGCGCGCGGATCCGGCCGGCTTCATCTCGCAGCCGGTACTCGACCTCTCCCGCGCGCCATGTCTTATCGAAGGCCGGTTCGAACCGCGCCACGTGGACCTTCGCCCATTCGTGCTGCAGGGACGCGAGACCCGCATCGTGCCCGGCGCGTTCTGCCGCGTCGCATTGCGAAGGGGGAGCCTCGTGGTCAACTCCAGCCAGGGTGGGGGCGGCAAAGACCTCTGGGTGCTTGAGGACTGAGCGTATGCTCGCACGCAGCGCACAAGGCCTTTACTGGATGGGCCGCTATCTCGAGCGGGCGGAGAATTTGTGCCGCTTGCTGCGGCTTGAGACCGAGGCTTTGGTCGACCGGCCGGCGCGCCAGATCTACTACGGGTGGAGCCGCATCTACGGGAGCTTGGACCGGCGGCCTCCCGGCGACGTTCTCGAGATCAGCGACGACAACTTCACGCTGGCCGACGCCTACACCTTGGCGGACGACCTCACGTTCGAGCGCTCCAACCCCGACTCCGTATGGAGTTGCTTCGCGCTGGGACGGGAGAACGCCCGCCAGATGCGCCACTGTATCAGCGCCGAGATGTGGACCCGGCTGAACCTGGCCTATCTGCGCGTGCAGAAGCTGAGGGTCCGGGACATCTGGAACTCCCCGGAAAGTTTCTACGACGAACTCGTGGCTGAGTTTGCCACCTTCTCGGGCGTGGCCGGCGCCACCATGTACCGCGACGAAGGGTGGCGGTTCCTGCAGATCGGCCGCTTTATCGAGCGTTCCCAGCTCTCGGCCTCGCTCCTGCTCACCCAGCTAGAGGCCGCAACGAACACGGTGGATGAATCGGACGCGGACTGGACGGGCCTGCTGCGCGCATGGCACGCCTTCGAGGTGTACAACCACAGGTACAGCGTCGAGGTGCGGCCGCGACAGGTGCTGGACCTGCTGGCGACGGACCCCAACCTGCCCGACTCACTGTGCCGATCACTTGATAGGGTGGCCTCGGATCTCGATACCCTGGGCCCTGGCCCGGACACGAACGCCAGTGCAGCGGCGGTGCGGCTCATCGGACGCATGACCTCTCTGATACGTTACGACTGGCCGGACCGCGAGGACCACGCGGAGCTTCTGCGCCAAGTCTTGGAGTACGGAAGGGAGCTACACCACCTCGTGGCCTCGGCCTATTTCGACTACCCGGTAGAAGACTTTCGGGCAGGCTGACGCATGCAGGACACGAGCCGCTACGAGATCAGTCACGTCTCCCGGTACTTCTATTCCCTGCCGCTACGGGGCTGCGTGATGTCGCTCTGCTTGAAGCCTCGCGACGATGCCGCACAGCGCCTGCTGAGCTTCGAACTCACGACGGTGCCGCCTTCTTCTATGAACGGCGAAACAGACAGCTTTGGCAACACCAAGCACGTTCTGGATATCCACCGAGAACACAAAGCTTTGGAGATTGCCGCCTTGTCCACGGTCGAGACCATGGCCGCCGCGCCTATCTCCGGCCACCTGGGCGCCGGCGCTTGGGCGAAGATGCAGTCTTGGCGGGACTCGTTCGGGTACTGGGACTTCACGCATCCGAGCGCATTGACCCGGCCGACCGCCGCCCTCGGAGAATTCGTCAACCGGATGGGGATCAAGGCAGAGGGCGACCCGCTGGAAGCTCTCACCACTCTCTCGGACGCGCTCCACCACGGCCTCGAATACGTCCCTGGGAGCACGTCGGTGGCCTCGCCGATCGACCACATCCTGGAGAGCGGCCGGGGGGTGTGTCAGGACTACGCGCACGTCATGATCGCCATTGCGCGCTCCTGGGGCGTACCTACCCGCTACGTTTCGGGTTATGTCCCAATGGAGTCCGGCAGCATGGCGCCGGCATCGGCGTCTCATGCCTGGGTCGAATGCCTGCTGCCCGGCTTGGGCTGGACCGGCTTCGACCCCACCAACGGCTGCCTGCCTGGACAAGGTCACGTACGCATAGCAGTGGGCCGCGACTACCAGGACGTAGCCCCGACCCGAGGCGTTATGCACGGCGGTGGCGAGACCCGGCTCGAGGTGGAAGTACGGATGCGCCATGGGGAGTCGGCGTCGGGAGAAGAGCGTTACTCTCCCTAAATGGGTAGCCGGTGGTGGCGCACCCTCGGCCTAGCCTTTCCTCGACACTCTGGACGCCTCAGACGCCTGACTCGAAGCGGCTCAGGCGGAGGAGCGAGATGTCGTGGGGCGTCTCTCCCCGCGTGGCGAGGTCGGCCATGACTTCGCCCACGACGCTGCAGAACTTGAACCCGTGGCCCGAGAAGCCCGCCGCCATGAAGACGTTAGGCAAGCCGGGCAGCGCGTCGATGATGAAGTGCTCGTCGGGCGTGTTGGTGAACATGCAGGCCCTCAAAGCCACCGTCGGCCCGTTCGCGTCGGGGAAGTAGCGGGCGACGGCCTGACGCAATACAGCCTCGTCCTCATCCCGGCAGTCCCTGTCTAGATCATCGGCGGTCGTCGCCTCGTTCAGGTGGTGGAGCTTACCGATCTTGAAGCCCGGGACGCCGAACACGGGGAAGGAATAGTAGTTCCCTTCCTCGAACTCGCCGATGACGACCGGGCAGGCGCCGGGCGTGTAGAACTCCGGGCGCAGCGGTTGGAACCAGCCCATGACCTGGCGCTCCGGCGTCAACAGGTGATCCACGGACGGCAAGAGGGGCCCCGTCCAGGCGCCGGCGCTGATGACCAACGCCCCCGCCTCGTACGACCCGCGGGTGGTCTCGACCCTCACGGCGCCCCCGGTGCAATCCCAATCCAACACCGCCTCGCGGGCCCTCACGTCGGCGCCGCGCTCTAGTGCGGCGAAGACATGGTTGACGATGCACCGCTCGGACAGCAGGAACCCGCCGTCGGGCTGGTAGACGCCCATCCAGTCCTTCGGGACCCGGCAGCCGGGGAAGCGCCGGGTCAGCTCGGCGCTTGTGAGCGGCTCGTGGGGCAGATCGTGCTCCAGGCAGGAGCGCAGAGCGCCCGGAAACACCTCGCCGTCCTCCCTGCCCGTATCCACCGATCCGGTGACGTGCAAGAGTTTCTCGCCGCCGGCCGCCTCCAACTCGCGCCAACGCTCGTAGGAACGGCGCAGGAGGGGCACGTAGGAGGGGTCTTCGAAGTAGGCCAGCCGGATGATGCGGTTGACGCCGTGTGACGATCCGAAGTCGTTCGGTATGTCGAAGCGTTCGAGACCCAACACGCGAAGGCCGCGGCTCGCCAGCTCGTACACCGTCGCCGAACCCATTCCCCCGACGCCTACGACGATGACGTCGTATGTACCGTTCGTCCTCATCCGAGGGGGTCACGCCCGGCGAACCGCATCCACAACACCATATTCACGCCGCCTTGGAACTGAGGCATTGGAAGTAGCGGTCGATCTGCGTCTTGGCTACGCTGGACATGAGGCGCTGGCCGGCTCTCGCGAGGACGCCGGTCACTTGCACGTCGCCGTCGAAGGTGAGCGTTGTCGCGCCGTCCTCCTCCGCGAGGACGACGAAGCCCTCTCCTCTTAAGTTCGTCCGCGCGCCGGCGCCCTGGACGACCATGCGGTAGGAGGCGGGAGCCGTCTTCTCCACGACTTCGAGTGTGGCCTTGTAGGAACCGGAGACGATGCCGACGCGCACGGCCACCTCGACCTCGTAGCGGTCGGGGGCCAGGGTGGTAAAGGTCCGAATGCCGGGCACGCACTCGCTCACCACGGCGGGGTCTAAGAGGGCGTCCCAGAGACGCTCGCGGGGAATGTCGAAACGGTAGGTCCCGTTCAGCTTCATAGGGGAACTATAGCAGGGGGCAAAGGCTCGGAGGGGGTACTGCGCGGGGGCTCGGGCTGCCCCGAATTGAAACGGATCGAGCCGCCTGCGGAAATTACCGGTTAACAGACGGGTGGTATCTGCTACACTCCGCCTGCTAAGGCGTACGTGCGCGAATCCCAAGCGGTCACGGGAGGAGAAGCATGGTGGGAGTCCCGGTAGAGATTACGATCAATGGACAAGCCTACAGGGGGGAGGTCGAGCCACGTCAGTTGCTCGTCCACTTCATCCGCGAGAGCGCGGGGCTGACGGGCACGAAGGTGGGGTGCGACACGAGCCAGTGCGGCACCTGCACGGTGCAGTTGGACGGGGTGTCCGCGAAGGCCTGCACGGTGCTCGCCGTTCAGGCGTCAGGCTCCTCAGTCAGAACGATCGAGGGGCTTGCTGACGGGGCCGCGCTGCACCCCCTTCAGGAGGCGTTCTGGAACAAGCACGGGCTGCAATGCGGGTTCTGCACGCCGGGGATGATTATGGCGGCGGAGGAGCTGTTGCGGACGAACCCCTCGCCGACGCGAGAGGAGATCCGCCACGGTCTTGAGGGGAACATCTGCCGTTGCACGGGCTACCAGAATATCGTGCGGGCGGTCGAGGAGGCCGCCGGCGCCATGGGAGGTAGTTAGGCCATGACTACACGAGTATTTGGCTCCGGCATCCGCCGCCGTGAGGACCCGAGGCTCATCACGGGGCGGGCGTCGTACACGGACGATATTAAGTTGCCAGGGATGGTGCACGCGGCGATCCTTCGCAGTCCCTACGCCCACGCGACAATCAAGTCGATAGACACGAGCGGGGCCGCGGGCCAACCGGGCGTCATCGCGGTCTACACGGGAGAGGACACGGAGGGGGCGCTTAACGGCCTCCCTTGCGCTTGGCTCATCCCGAACTCCGACCTGAAGACGCCGACGCATCCCGCCATCGCCAAAGACCGGGTGCGCTACGTCGGCGACGCGGTCGCGGTGGTCGTGGCGGAAAGCCGGTACGAAGCCGAGGACGCGCTGGAGCACATCGAGGTGGAGTACGAGCCGCTCGGCGTCGTCATCAATCCGAAGGACGCCGCGCAGGACGGCGCGCCGCAGCTACACGACGACGTTCCGAACAACATCGCGTTCACGTGGGCGGTGGCCGGAGGGGACACGGATGCGGCGTTCGCGGAGGCGGATGTGACGGTGAGCGACACGATCACGCTGCCAAGGTTGATCGCGAATCCGATGGAGCCGCGCTCGGCGGTCGCGCAGTGGGTCGACGTGACGGGAGACCTGACGCTCTGGAGCACGTCGCAGAACCCGCACATCGCGCGGTTCCTGACGTCCGTTGTGACGGGGGTGCCGGAACACAAGATACGCGTGATCGCGCCGGAGGTTGGCGGAGGCTTTGGAAGCAAGATTCCGTACTACCCGGACGAGGCGATCACCGCGTTCTGTTCGATGCGTCTGGGCGTGCCGGTGAAATGGACGGAGACTCGAAGCGAGAACTATCAGGTGACGACCCAGGGCCGCGATCACGTCGAAGAGGTTGAGATGGCGGCGACGGCGGAGGGGAAGATCACGGGCATTCGCACCAAGGTGTACGCGGGGCTCGGGGCGTACCTCTCGACCGCGAGCCCGGGAATCCCGACGATCCTGCACGGGCTGATGTACTCAGGCGCGTACGACATCGCGAACATCGGGGGGACGGTCTACGGGGTGTTCAACAACGGCACCCCGGTGGACGCCTACCGGGGTGCAGGACGTCCCGAGGCGACGATGCTGGTCGAGCGTCTAGTGGACCTGCTCGCGGCGGAGCTGGATATGGACCCGGTGGAGTTGCGCCGGAAGAACCTGATCCCCAAGTTCGAGAATGGGCACGACGTCGCGACCGGCATCACCTATGACAGCGGCGACTACGAGGCAACGCTGGATACCTGCCTGAACGCCGCGGACTACTCGTCGCTCCGCGCGGAGCAGGCTCGGGCGCGGACGGAAGGCCGCTACGTGGGCATCGGGGTTTGCACCTACGTGGAGATATGCGGCCTCGGGCCTTCACAGGTGGCGGGCGCGGTTGGATTCCAAGGGGGGCTCTGGGAGAGCGCCATCGTTCGTTTCCACCCCACGGGGAAGGTGAACGTGATGGTGGGGTCCTCGCCGCACGGCCAGGGGGAAGAGACGACGTTCGCTCAGATCATCGCGGGCGAGGTCGGCGTGGACGTGGACGACGTTGAGATCATCCACGGCGATACCGACCTGACCCCAATGGGCTGGGGAACATACGGCAGCCGGACGACGGCGGTGTCGGGCGCCGCGGTGGCGGTGGCGGTACGGAAGATCAAGGAGAAGTCGAAGGCGCTGGCGGCGCACCTGTTGGAGGCGGCGACCGAGGACATCGAATACGAGGACGGCCGGTTCTTCGTCCGCGGGTCCCCCGACCAGCACAAGACGATACAGGACATCGCGCTCATGGCGAACGTGGCGTGGGACATGCCGGAGGGCATGGAGCCGGGCCTGGAGGCGAGCGCGTTCTACGACCCGCCGAACTTCACCTTTCCGTTCGGGGCGCACCTGGCGGTGGTCGAAGTCGACCCGGCTACGGGGCAAATCGACCTGCAACGGTACTACGCGGTCGATGATTGCGGTGTGCAGATCAACCCGATGATCGTGGAAGGTCAGGTGCACGGCGGGGTCGTTCAGGGCGTGGGGCCGGCGCTGTGGGAAGGCGCCGTCTATGACGACGACGGGCAGCTCTTGACAGGGACGATGCTGGACTACGCGCTGCCGCGCGCGGACGGTCTGCCGGAGATCGAGGTGCAGTCGAACACGACGCCCTCGCCGCACCACCCTCTGGGAGTGAAGGGCGTGGGAGAGGCTGGGACGATCGCGTCCACGCCGACGGTGTACAACGCGGTGATGGACGCGCTGCGGCCCTTGGGGATTAACCGTATCGACATGCCGCTGACGCCGGAGAAGGTCTGGCGGGCGATCGGCGACGCGCGGAACGGAGGCTAGGGATGTATCCATCACAGACGACGTACCATCGGGCGAGTTCGGTTTCCGAGGCGGTGGAGTTGCTCGCTAACAACGAGGGCGCCAAGGTGCTGGCGGGCGGACACAGTCTGATTCCGCTGATGAAGCTGCGGATCGCGGCGCCCGCCGTGCTGGTGGACATCGGCCGAATCGAGGCGTTGAAGGGCATTACCGCCGGCGACGACGGCCTGTCCATCGGGGCGCTGACGACATACGCGGAGATCGCGTCGTCCGGCCTAGTGCAGGAGCATGCACCGCTGCTGGCGGAGGCGGCGGGAATGGTGGGAGACCCAGCGGTGCGGAACCGGGGCACGATCGGGGGGAACATCTCCCACGGCGACCCGGCGTCCGACCCGCCCACGGCGCTCAAGGCGCTCGGCGCGACGTTCAACGTAACCGGGCCTGGGGGCGAGCGCAGCATAGCGGCGTCCGATTTCGCGACGGGGCTGCTAGAGAACGCGCTGGAGGAGCATGAGATTCTGACGAGCGTGTCCGTCCCCTCCGTTCCGGCGGGTTCCGGCTCGGCGTACGTCAAGTTCCCGCACCCGGCCTCACGCTACGCGGTGGTCGCGGCCGCGGCGATCGTGACCGTCGAGGGGGGAAGGTGCTCCTCGGCCAGCGTCGTAGTCGGGGGCGTCGAGGCGACGCCGATCAGGGCGTCGTCCGTCGAGCGGGCGCTGGTGGGATCGGACTTGAGTGACGGAGCGCTGGACGAAGCCGCGGCGGCCGTCGCGAACGACCTCGGAGGCGATCCAATGAGCGACATCTTCGCCTCCGCCGAATACCGGCGGGCGATGGCGGAAGTGTACGTGCGCCGCGCTCTCGGGACCGCCGTGTCGCGGGCGGGCTAGGGCTTCACCCTCTACCTATTCGGGAGCGACGCGGGACGCACGGAGGAAACCTTGGAGCACACTCCCGTCGCTTCCATGCCGACGTCGGTTGACGCCTTGCAAGCGACCCTTCAGAAGGAGTTGTACGTCGCCGACCGCGGTCTGGCGATGTCTATCTACCTGGCGCTTCGGTTGCGGCGGCCGCTGTTCCTCGAAGGAGAGGCCGGCGTTGGGAAGACGGAGGTCGCGAGGGCGCTGGCGTCCGCGCTGGGGGCGCGTCTGATCCGGCTGCAATGCTACGAGGGGCTGGACGTGACCCAGGCGGTCTACGAGTGGAACTACTCGCGCCAACTGCTGCACGTCAGACTGCTCGAGGCGGCGGGCGGCGTTGACCGGAAGGATGCGGAGCGGGAGCTCTTCAGCGAGGAGTTCCTGATCAAGCGTCCTCTCCTGCAGGCGCTGGAGGGCGCGGGTCCGACGGTGCTCCTGATAGACGAGCTCGACCGCGCCGACGAAGAGTTCGAAGGCTATCTCTTGGAGATGCTGTCCGACTTTCAGATCACGATTCCGGAGATTGGAACGTACACGGCGGACGAGCCGCCGGTCGTAGTGATCACGTCGAACCGCACACGCGAAATCCACGACGCCCTGAAACGGCGCTGTCTGTATTACTGGATTGACTACCCGGACCTCCAAAAGGAGATGCAGATCGTGCGGAGCAAGGTCCCTGGGGCGGCGCAGAAACTGGCGGAACAGGTCACCGCCTTCGTTCAGGAGCTGCGGGGAACCGAGCTGTACAAGGTGCCGGGGGTCGCGGAGACCCTCGACTGGACGGCGGCACTCGTCAGTCTGAACGAGCGCGAGCTCAGTCCGTCGGTGATCGACGACACGTTGGGCGTCATGCTCAAGTACCGGGAGGACGTGCAGGCGGTGCGCGGAGAGCAGACCCGTGCGCTGCTGAACCGGGCACTGAATCGAGGAACGCGGCGCGGGGGCCGGCGTGGCTAGTGGAGAAGCCGACCACCTGCTCCACAACCTCCTGATCTTCGGCCGCCTACTGAGGCGTCTCGGCCTCGACGTTCACGCGGGGCGGATGCTGGACGCAGTCCGCGTGCTGGAGGACATCGGCGTGTCACGCCGGGCCGACGTGCGATCGGCCCTGCGGACGCTGCTGGTGCACCGGCGGGACGACCTGCCCGTGTTTGACGAGGCGTTCGACGTGTTCTGGCGCCAGCGGAAAGACCGGATGACGTCGCTCGACCTGCGTTCGATGGGCGAGCAGCGCCGGTACCGGAGAGTAGAGGCCGGGCCGCCTCCACCGGGGCAGCCGGCGGACGGCGCCTCCGCCGAGCCCACGGATTCCGACGAGGGGCACGACCGGATCGACCTAACGCGGACGTTCAGCGTGCGAGAGGTGCTGCGGGAGAAGGACTTCGCGGAGTTCACCGCGGAGGAGATGTCGCAGGCTAGACGGTTCATGGCTTCTTTGGACTGGAATCCCGGCGTGCGGCGCACGCGGCGCAAGGAACGGGGCAATGGTCCGGGGCTGGACGTGCGGAGGACGCTGCGGGAGAACGCGCAGTTCGGAGGCGAGCTCTTGCGTCTGAAGCGCCGGCGGCGGAAGGAGAAACCGCGCAGGCTGGTGGTTATCTGCGACGTGAGCGGCTCGATGGAGCGTTACACGCGGATGTTGCTCCACTTCATCCACAGCCTCTACGGGGGGTTGGAGAACCAAGTCGAGGCGTTCCTGTTCGCTACGCGGCTCACCAGAGTGACGAAGCAACTGAGGCGGCGGGACATCGACCAAGCCGTGGGAGATGTCGCCAAGGCGGTCCCTGACTGGTCGGGCGGGACGCGCATCGGGGCGGCGCTCAAGGAATTCAACTTCAGGTGGGCGCGGAGGACGTTGGGCTGGGGGTCGATCGTGCTCATCGTGTCGGACGGCTGGGACCGGGGCGAGCCGGAAGCGTTGAGCGGCGAGATGGCACGCCTGCAACGGAGTTGCCGGCGCTTGATCTGGCTCAATCCGCTGGCGGGCAATGAAGACTATGAGCCGCTGACCCAGGGGATGCGCGCCGCGGCTCCGTATATTGACGATCTGCTGCCGGTGCACAATCTGGCGGCGTTGCTGGACCTCGCGCGCCACTTGAACGGCCTGGCGACAAGTTGGCCGGTGCGCAAGCAGTCTCCCCCAGCAGCGGTGGAGACCACGGAGGTTGTGGCGGCTCCGGCCCAGCGGTCGTGGCATACTGAGGCCAATCCGTCGTTTCGCCATCCGATGTGGGGGCGGGGCGAACGAGAAGGGGGCACATGATGAGGCCGCTCCTTGCCGTTGCGATGCTTGCCGTCGTCGCCGTTGTTTCGGTGTCGTGCGGCGGGTCCGACACTGTCCGGATGGGGACCGAGGGGGCCTACCCGCCCTTCAATTTCATCAACGACGACGGCGAGATCGACGGACTTGAGCGGGAGCTGGGCGACGAGCTGTGCCGGCGCGCCGATCTGGAGTGCGAGTGGGTGACCAACGAGTGGGATAGCATGATCCCGAACCTGTTGGACGGGAAGTATGACACGATCCTCGCCGGCATGAGCATCACGGATGAGCGGGACGAGGTGATCGATTTCACGCAACCGTACGTTCCGCCAGTTCCGTCAGTCTATATCGCTCTGGCCGAAGCCGGTGACGAAGCGGTTAGCGGCCGGGTAGCGGCCCAAACCGCCACGGTACAAGCCGATTTTCTGGCCGATTCCGGCGCGGCGCTGGTCGAGTTCGCGCTGGCGCCGGAAGTCGTCGAGGCCGTCCTCAGCGGCGACGCGGACGCGGCGTTGGTCGACCGGGCTTTCGCGAGAGAGGCCATCGCGGAGAGTGGGGGAAGGCTGACACTCGTCGGTCCGGAGGCCCCGCTGGACGCCGGAACCGGCGTCGGCGTCCGGGAGGACGACACCGACTTGAAGGACAAGCTGAACCGCGCCATCGATGCGATGAAGGCGGACGGCTCGTTGAACGCGCTTATCAAGGAGTGGCTGGGGTCAGACGCGGAGGTCTTCTAAGGCGCTCTCCGCCGATGGCGGAGAGGTTAGGGGTGGATGCCCCGGCCCGGCCCTCTCTCAATCTCCCCCAGAGGGGGAGAGGTTTGTGCTGCCCCCCTACGAAGACCCTTGCGTAACTTGGCGGGCGGGCTTCAGCAAGGTTGCGCGGCCCCCGCCTCCCCCCCGCCCTCACCCCAATCCTCTCCCAGCGGGAGAGGGGGGCAAGACCCCGCGCCGCCTCCCCTTCCCAAGGCCAGCGAGCGGCGTTCTTCCCCTCGACGGAGTTTGCAAAGGTCTCCAAAGGGGGAGAGGTTTAAGGTACTCTCCGCCGATGGCGGAGAGGTTAGGGTGGACGCTCCGCCCACCAATTCACGTACTTTTTGATACTGAGTATTGACGATGCGCACGGCGGCTCGTACTGTGTACCCCGCTTGCGGAAAGATGGTCCCCACTTCCGGCACCGGCGGTTGAGGATGAAGAACCGCCCAACGAGAACTCTGTAGACGAGGCCGTGCTATGCCACCGAAGGAGCTACGAATGCCTACCACAACGTCCGACGTACTCGCCCGACTCGGTATCCGCATGCTGGTGGTAGCGTGCGCGGCCATTGCCGTGATCGCCGCCGCCCTGGCCCTGGGGGGACCCGGCACGGCGTCGGCGCAGGAGTCATCCTGCGAGGTTACCGATCTGGGGACGCTGAGCTCCGATGCGGACGGCGTGCTGGAGGCAAGCGGGCGCTGGACGACGGAAGACTGCGACTCGCGCTTCCGTGCGGGCAGCGACGCCCACACCTATCGCTTTCAAATCACCCAGGGTGGCCGGGTCAGGATTGACCTGACGTCCGCCGAAGGTGACTCCTACCTCTACCTGCTGGCTGAAGACGGCAGCCGTATCACCGACAACGATGACGGCGCCGCCAACCTTGATGCACGTGTCGAACGCGACCTCGCGCCGGGTGTCTACCTCGTTGAGGCCACAACGGTCGGCGGGCGCCAGCGCGGCCCGGCGGACTTCACGCTTTCCGTTAGCCGTGTCATGGGTTGCGAGCCGGTACATCTTGGTGCGCTTGAACCTGGCGCCGACCTGACCGCATCCGGCTCCTGGACGCTCGACACCTGCGGCTCACGCTTCGTCGTGGAACACCCCGCCCACAGCTATTCCTTCAACCTGCCACAAGGCGGCCGCGTACTCATTGACCTGATATCTGAAGACGGCGATCCCGTCCTCTCCGTGGTGTCGCCCACCCTCGGTGTGATCGCCGCCAACGACGACGGTGGCGGGGGTCGCAACTCACGCGTCGAGCAATACCTTTCGGCAGGCACCTACCTGATCGAGGCGACGACCTATTTGGAACGTGACCTCCAACCCTTGATGGCCGCCTTCACCCTCGTGATCCACCTGGTGGACGAGGTGGCGGAGCAGCGCAGCTTCCAACTCAAGGTTGAGGCGTCCCACACGCCCAACCAGGTGGTCGCGGGCGAGCCCTTCCCCGTCCACTACCGCATCGGCAACCTTGGCGGCGGCGATCTGGCCAGCACCGACGGCAGGGTCATTGTCTATCTGGCAGCGCCCCGTGTCTTCGAGCGGAAGTCCTCGATCATCACGTCGGCAGGGGATTGGGAGGCCGGAGTCTCCTACCACTCCGGCGAACAGGCCGCGAGTACGGCAAGCATCGAGATTGGCGATGTGACGCCGTTCGAGATCACGCTCGGGAGACCGGGGCCCTCATGGGTGTTTGTCGCGATCATCGCGTTCGACCAATTCGGAGAAGAAATTGCGTTCCACGGGCTCTGGCGGAACTTGACGGTACTGAGCAGTGCGGCGTTCGACGCGGTTACCGTGAAGGTCGACGATGCGGACTACGTCGTCTCAGCGGAGGCCGACGAGAATGGGCTAGTAACCGTCTCCGTCAGCTCCGCCGCCGACCCGGACGCGGACGTCGACGCGGCGGTGCGGGCGAAGGCGATCTACGCGGCCGGCGTGCGCACGCAGGTGTTGGACGGGATCTTCGAGCGGCCGGCGATCGCCGCGCTACCGACGACGGCCGAGCCGGAGTCGCTCAACGTGGCGAACCCATCGTCGAGCACCCTGTTGAAGGCGTTCGCGAGTCAATACGCGAGCGCCGTCGGCGCGTCCGGGCTGATCGAGAGCCTTGCCGCGGGCGAAACGATCAGTCCGATCGCGGTCGAGGACATGGCCCTTAGCACCTCCCAGACCGCGGCGGCGCGGTATGCCTCCCTGGCCGCCTCCTGGAAGGCTCTCCAAGAACGGATCGACGGCGGCGAGGCGCTATCGTTCGAGGACGCATTCGCTCTCCAGTCCCAACTCGCCTATGCCGAACGGATCATCGCGCCGGCGGTGACGGCCGGCGAAATCGTCGAGGCGGCCCGCGACGCTACGCTGCGGTGGCAAGACCCCGAGGTCCAGGGGATGGTCTCCGGCCTGAGAGCGCAGGCCTCCTGCGGCGGGCCGGCGGCGCTGCGCGGCGCGCTCGATGCCGCCGGCGTGGCGGATGTGGACGGGTTGCTCGCCCTCGATGGCGAGCTGCGCGCGGTCGTGCCCTTCTACGGTCCGGTGAACGATGCCGCGCTCTGCTCGGCGGCGGCTGTGGACGCGGCAAACTCCCGGTTCCTGCAGCTCTTGTCGATCGGGGGCAGCGCCGAGCTGCGCCGGTTGTTGGCCCCAGAAACGCCCGTGGTGGAGCCGCCGCCGCTGCGGTTCCGTATCATCGCCATGCGGACCGTTGACGCCCGGATCGAACTGGGCGTGGAGCTTGCCGGCGGTGGGCAGGTCCTGCCATCCATGCGCTTCGTGCCGCCCGACGCCGCCGTCGATGAGTGGTTGGTGAGCGGCGACGTCGAGGTGGACGGGAGCTCCATCGGGCAGGTCCGTGCGCGGCGTGTGGCCGATGGCCGCATCGAACTGGGCTTCCTGACCGCCGACGGCGGGGAGATCGCGCCCGGCATCCGCTATCTCCCCGCCGGCCCCGACCTCCCGGCTCGCGTCTGGCTCCGCAGCGGGGAAATCGAGCTACCGCGAACGGCGGCGTCAGAGTGAGGACAATTGAGATCGCCAAGAGTCATGCCGCCATGACCGAGGTGTGACCGTTGGCCTCGGCGCAGGCAAACGAGAACATCCGCTACGAGCCGGACGAGCGTCCTTCGCCGGCCGTGGCTATTGGCGCGGGGCTTCAGGCTGCCCTAATCATTGTCGCGCCGGTGGTCGTCACGATCGTCATCGTGATGCGGATTGCCGAGCAGTCCGAGAGCTACATCTCGTGGGCCATCTTTGCGGCGCTGCTCGTCAGCGGCGTCACCACGATTCTCCAGGCTTCCAAGGTCGGGCGGATCGGGGCCGGGCACGTGCTCATTATGGGGCCGTCCGGGGCGTTCATCGCGATCTGCGTCGCGGCCCTGTTGGAGGGCGGTCCGTCCCTGATGGCAAGCCTCATCGTGGTGTCCTCGCTGTTCCAGTTTGCGATGGCGGCGCGGCTCTCGCTGCTACGGCGAATCTTCACCCCGGTCGTTTCCGGCACGGTGATTATGTTGATCGCGGCCACGGTCATGCCGCTCGTCTTCGACACGTTGAAGGACGTGCCCGAAGACGCCTCGGGGGCCGCAGCACCGGCGACGGCCTTGGTCACCCTGTTCGTCGTCGGGGCGCTTGTGTTGCGGGGACCACCGGCGTGGCGGCTCTGGTCGCCGCTCATCGGCATCTTGGCGGGGTGTATCGTGGCCGCCGCCTTCGGGCTGTACGACACACAACGGGTCGTGGAAGCGTCTTGGGTCGGCGTTCCCCTGGGCTCTTGGCCCGGGTTCGACGTGACCCCGGACACGGAGTTCTGGGCCCTGCTGCCGGCCTTCGTGGTGGTCACTCTCGTCGGGGCCATCGAGACCATCGGCGACGGCGTCGCCATTCAACGGGTCTCCCGCCGGAGCCCGCAGGCGACCGATTTCCGGGTGGTGCAGGGCGCGCTCAACGCCGACGGCGTGGGGAACCTGCTCTCCGGCATCACGGGGACGCTGCCCAACACAACCTATTCGACAAGCATCTCACTCGCCGAGGTCACGGGAATTGCCGCACGGCGGGTAGGCGTCGTGATCGGCCTCGCCTTCCTAGCGCTGGCGTTCTTTCCCAAGATCGCGGCCCTGTTGGGCGCCATTCCGGGTCCCGTGGCGTCCGCCTACCTCATCGTTCTCTTGGGGCTGCTCTTTGTGCAGGGCATGAAGATCATCATTCAAGACGGCGTCGATCACCGGAAGGCCATCGTCGTGGGCGTGGCGTTTTGGGTCGGCGTGGGCTTCCAGAACGAGATGATTTTCCCAGACCTGCTGGGAGAGGGGTTTCTGGCCGTGTTGCTCGGCAACGGCATGACGGCGGGCGCGCTCGTTGCGGTCATCATGATGATCTTCACCGAGCTGACGGGTCCGCGGCGCAAGCGTCTCGAGGTCGCCCTGGAGATGGACGCCCTGGCGAGCATCGACACGTTCCTCCGCAGGTTCGCGTCGAGAGCGGGATGGAGCGCCGCCTCGACAGACCGGCTGGCGTCGGCGGGGGAGGAAACGCTGACGATCCTGCTGCAGGAGGATGACGAGGTCACGGCAGGCGCGCCGCGGCGGTTGTCCATCGCCGCGCGCATGGAAGGCCGTTCGGCAGAGGTGGACTTCATCACGGCGATGGAGGGAGAGAACCTGGAGGACCGCCTGGCGTACCTGAGCGAACTGCCTCCCGTTCCGGACGAGCGCGAGGTGTCGTTCCGCCTGCTACGGCACTACGCCTCTTCCGTGCGCCACCAGAAATATCACGGCGTAGACATCGTGACGGTGAGCGTCGAGAGCACGCGTTAGGCGGTCGTCTATCGGCTTTGCGTCCGCTATACTCCGCTGAGACGATGCCGAACGGCAAGCGCGTCCGCCCCGCGTGACGCCGCGCACCAACCGATCCGCGGGGGGCTGATCGCTCACTGGCGCGTCCACTTTCACTGCCGGCCGAATAGCCGCGTCCAAGTCCACGTGTTCCACCACGAAAGGCGGGGTCTATGGAAATGAACGACATCTTCCCACAAGGGTTGAGCATCGATGTTGCCCTCGATCTACTGCGGCCCCTGGCGGTCTACCTCGTGGGCATGGCCATCTACGCCGTCTTTATCTTCAAGTTCTATCGGTTCCTCGCTTCCCGCGACATGTTCGAGTTGGACTTTTCCAAGTACGAGGCGTCGCGGTTCAAATTCGTGCGGACCGTCTTGCACTTCGTCTTCTACGTCTTGAGGTACCTCATTCTCTTTCCGGTCTTCGCGTTCTTCTGGTTCGCGGTCCTCACCATCATCCTGGCCTTCCTTTCGAAAGAGCAGGTATTCACGGACGTGCTGCTGGTGGCCATGGCCACCGTCGGCGCGATCCGCATCACCTCCTATTACAGCGAAGACCTCTCTCGGGACTTGGCCAAGATTCTGCCGTTCGCCGTCTTGGCCATCTTTCTCATCGACGTTTCGTTCTTCGAAATCAGCGGATCGCTGGACATCCTGAAGCAGGCCAACGACCACCGAGAGACCATCCTCTACTACCTGCTCTTCCTCATCGCCGTGGAGTTCGCGTTGCGTGTCGTCATGGCGGTCGTCACCGTCGTTGCCGCCGCGAGAAACCGCGTAGTGGAGGAACCCGCCCCTGCCGAAGAGGTGGAGCCTTCGCCGCCGGAGGAGGAGACGGAAGAGTCGACATGGCAGGAAGAGGCGCCGCAGGACGACGACGCCACATGGAGCGACGCGACTGAGGACGCCCCTGACGAACGAGCGCCGAACAATGACGCATGACGCTCCGGCAGCCGATTAAGCGACGCACGAGCAGTTCGACACGTGGCGCGTTGAACTCGACAAGTGGAAGGAAGAGCCCGGGGCCTGCGGAGCCCTCGCCTTTGGCGAGGCGGTCGCCGTCAAGCCGTAGCGCGCCGACTCGGGCGCGCCGCGCGGACCGGCTTACTGCGCGGCCCCAGCCGCTTGCCCCGCCGCTTCCTCTGCGGCGCCGGGGGGCGGCGTCAAGGGCAGCTCGACGATCATCTCGGTAAACCGGCCGGCCTCGGACTCGACATGGATCGAGCCGCCGTGCTTCCGGATGATGTCGTTGGATATCGCCAGGCCGAGGCCGGTGCCGCGGTCGGTAGGTTTCGTGGTGAAGAACGGATTGAAGATCTTATCGATGACCTCGGGGGGCATCCCCTTCCCGTTGTCCCGGACGCGGACCTCGATCCTGTCCTCCTCCCGCCGCGTGGCGAGCCACAGCGTGGGGAAGTAGGGCCCGCCATCCTCCGTTTGGTAGACGGCCTCGCCACTCGTGCCCCCGTCGATTTCGCGCCGCTTCTCGTCCGTGGCGTCGCAGGCGTTGCTCACGAGGTTTAGGAAGACGCGTCCCAGGTCTTGCGGGATGACCTCGATCTCCCCCACTTCCGGATCCAGGTCCTGCTTCAGATCGAGGTTGAAGTCCGAGTCCGTCGCCCGCGCGCTATGGTAGGCCAGCCGGGCGTGTTCATCGAGCAGGCGGTTGATGTCGGTAGGCTGGAACCCACCCGAGTCGCGGCCCATCATCAGCATGTCTTGGACGATCCGGTTGGCGCGGTCACCGTGGCTGCGGATGCGTCCGAGGTTGCCGACGAGATCCTCCGCGATCTCCTTGATATAGCTCTGCTGCTCCTCGGGTAACTGCTCCCCGCCCTCTTCGATAACCTCCACCAGCTCTTTGATCAGCTCTTCCGAGACCTCGGAAAAGTTCCTGACGAAGTTCAGCGGGTTCTTGATCTCGTGAGCCACGCCCGCGGTGAGCTGACCGAGGGCCGCGAGCTTCTCGCGCACGACGATCTGGTCCTGCGCCCGTTGGAGGTCGGCCAGCACCGTTTCCAGCTCGGCGTTCTTTCCCTGCAACTCCTCCGCAAGCTTCTCCACGAGGTTGAGGCGCTGCACTTCCAGCGCGTGGCGGCGGAAAACCTCGAGCGCGGCCGCCATGTCGGCGACCTCGTCCCGGCCACCTATTTCGACGTGCGCCTCCAGGTCGCCGCCGGCCATGCGACGCATCCAGTCCGAGAGCATCTCGAGCCGGCGCAGCAACACTCGGCCGACGAGCACCCAGATTATGAGCACCGCGCCGGCGATGCTGATTCCGCTGATTACGAGGAGGAGCGTCCGGCCCGTCGTGATTGCCTGCGTCGAGGCGTCGGTGGCTTCCTGCGCACTGGCCTCGGCCGCGCTCACCAGGCCATTGACTTCACTGAGGAGCGTGACGGCCAGGTTTCGGTTGTCAGTGAGGAGGTCCTGCTGCCGGTCGGCCAGCCTCAGCTCTTGGTCGATCAGGTCGAACCCGCTCTGCTGCTCCGCGGCTCCACCGACGCCGACGACGAACTTGGCAAGGCTCTCGGGAAGCCTGATCTCTAGGCCGCCCAACTCGAACAGGCGGGCGAGGACCGGGACCATTTCGTTGGGCAGGGAGACCGCACTCTGCGTCGAGAGATTGCGCTCGATACGGCCGGCAGCGGATTCGAAGCGCTCGCGCAGTGGCTCGACGAGCGAGGCGTCCGAGACGCCGAACGCGTCCGCGAGCAGCTGCGTCGCGATATTGACGTCCACCTGCAACTCGGCGAGGTGGCGGTAACGCTCGACCTCCTCTTCCGAGAAGTGCTCCGACCGGCGCGCCGGCGGTTCGCCAAGCTCGCGGTAGCCCGTGACGGTGTAGAACAGTTGATCATCGATAGCCGGGCCCAAGTAGTCGTTGAGTTGGACGGTCAGTTTCTCGATCTCGGTCCGCAGGGCCGCCTTGTTATCGGCCAACTCGAAGAGTGTCAGCCGATCTTGCTTGATGGCCTCAATGTTGGAGAACAGCGTCTCTGCATCTACGCCGATACGGTCGAAGCGCTCGTCGGCCTCGCTCCCCTCCAGCCCAGTCAATTGTTCTTCAAAGGCGGCGCGCGACTCGTCGATGCTGGAGACGACGCGGGCGAAACTCGGCCGCGTTTCGGCGGCCGACAGGCGGGGAGCGGCGTTGACGAGCTCGCCGCTGTATTGCGCGACGCCGAACGCCGCGGCAAGCTCAGGAACGCTACCTTCGTTCACCCGGCTTTGGGCGTCGCCCACCTGGTTAAACGAAAACCAGCCGACCAGGCTCGCGCCGATCGTCAGCGCGACCGCTACGCCAAAGCCGAAGTAGAGCTGCGTCGAGATGCGAAAGCGGATCTCGAGCAGGCGTTTCAGTCGGTCAATCACAGTCCTGCATCCCGGAGCGTTTCGATGGTGTGATAGCGTCCGTCATCACCGATCACCGTGAGGAACACCGTGTCGGAGCCCTGGTTGTCGCCGTCGCGATCATAGCGGAGCTCGAACCCATCCAAGTCCAGCATCTCCGCGCGGTGCAGACTATCGGACAGGCAGGCCCGGCTCACCTCCCGGCCACACCCTTCGAGGCTTGCGATGGCCAGGCGGGCGGCAAGGTACCCCTCGAACGACACGAAGCCTGGAACTGCGCCGACCGCGTAGGCCTTGAGGGCGCGAAGATAGGCGGCAGCGGTCGGGTTCGATTCGTCAGTCGGAGAGGGCACGACCTGGGTGACGAAGACTCCCGGGCCGGCAGGGCCGAGCTCCCTGGCCAAGGCATTGCTCCCGACGAAGGAGATCGTGATGAAGACCGGGTCGAAGCCGGTATGGCGCGCCCACGCGATCAGGGCCGCCACCGGCTCGTAGGCCCCAACGATGATCACCGCCTCAGGGTTCCCATCGCGAAGATCGAGCAGGGCCGACTTCACCGACGTCGTATTACGCGGATAGATCCCGATCGCCGCCGGCACCATGCCGCGGCGCTGGAGCGCGCTCTGCGCTCCGTTGTAGCCGGCCCGGCCGAAGGAATCGTCCTGGTACATCACCGCGATGCGGGTGATGCCAAGGTCTTCGGTCAACCGGGCCACCATCTCTTCGGTTTCCTGGTTGTAGGAGGCCCGCAGGTTGATCACGGTGCTCAGCCTCTCCGCGTCACGCAGGAAGGCGGCGCCGGTGAACGGGCCGATGTAGGGAACGCCGTGCTCCTCGGCAACGGGAGCGGCGGAGCGTGAGGTCGGTGTTCCCACGGCGCCGATGAGGGCGAAGACATCTTGCTCCTCGATCAAGTGCCGGGTATTGATCGCCGCCGCCTCCGGCTCATAGCCGTCGTCCAACGAGGTGAGCTCCAACGTTCGGCCGTGGACGCCGCCCCTTTCGTTCACTTCCTGGAAGGCCGCTTGGATGCCCAACCGCATGTTCTTGCCCAGCTCCTGAGCAGGACCGGTAAAGGCGGCGGACTGGCCAAAGACGATGTGGTCGTCGAAGACGCCGAGGGTCCGTTCCAGAGGCGGGGCCGTGGGTGTGGCCGGCTCGGCGTCCGGCGTGGGTGGGCCGCCTCCGTTCCCCGGAGACTCACCGCCCGAGCAGCCAGCCAAGACCACGGCAGCCGCTACGGTTGCGCCGAACGCCAAGGCGGCCGAGTAGACGGCCGGCAGGCGGCGCGGCCTCTTCATCGCCCTACTCTTCCCGGCTCATGACCAGCGTCAGATGGTTGTGCTCTGCCTCGCGGCGGTAGCGCATCTCCTTCACCATTGTCCGCGTGAAGTAGACGCCGAGCCCGCCCACGCGCCGGTCGTCCAGCGAGGTGTCCAAGTCCGGAGCGGGCGCGTCGTGTGTCGGGTCAAACGGACGGCCCGAGTCCACGAGCTGCATGACCACCTCGTCCGGTCCCGAAGTCAGCGTGATCTCGATCCTGTGGCGGCCCTGAGCATCGCCGTAGTCCATGATGTTGATCGCCAACTCTTCGAGTATCAAGTTCACGCGAAAGGCGAGCCCGGGAGACCAGTCTTCCTGCTCCGCCAGGTCCTCCACCGCCGCGGCGATGCGCTCCAGCTCGCCGCGATTAGGTTCGACCTTCAACGACAGTTCCGCGCTCATGTCCCCAACTCACTGCGGTGCACTGCTAGGCAGGTAACGTCATCGAATTGCGGCGCATCGCCTGCGAAGCCGCTGACGGCGGCGAAAATCGAGTCGATCGCTTCCCTCACGCTCTTCGGCGGGGCACCGGCAAAGATCTCGCGCAAACGCTCCAGCCCAAACTGTTCGTTTCCGCTATTCATGGCCTCAGTGACCCCGTCGGTATACAGTACAAGGGTATCACCGGGCGCGACGGGAACGGTGTTCTGCAGGTACTGGAATCCTGGCGCCACGCCAAGGGCCAACCCGCCGGTCAGCGGAAGGGACGTCGAGCTTCCATCGGCGTGCACGACGAGCGGCGGATCGTGGCCGCCGCAGGCATAGGTAAATTCGCCCCTCTCCGGATCATAGGCCGCGTAGAGGACGGTGACGAACATCGCGGCCTCGTTCTGTTCGCAGAGTAGATCGTTCACTTGGGTCAGCACTTCGGCGGGGTCGGCGCCGCCAATCGCCGTGCCCTTCAGCAGTGTTCGGCTGGACATCATGAAAAGCGCCGCAGGCACGCCTTTGCCCGAAACGTCCGCGATGGCGAGCCCCATCCGTCCGTTCTCCAGCCGTATGACATCGTAGAAATCACCTCCCACGTTACGCGCCGGCTCCATGTTGGCGAAAACCTGGAAGCCGGGGGGCGTTGGAAACTGCCCCGGAAGAATCGACTGCTGTATCTTGCTAGCGATGTCGAGCTCGTTCTCCAACGCGACGAGCTTGTCGTGCGACGAAACCGCCTCCCGCCACTCGTCAAGATGCCGCAGCGTCCGGTCAATCGTGACTTGCAGGTCCTCGAAATCGACCGGCTTGGTGACGAAATCGAAGGCCCCGCGGTTCATCGCAGTGCGGATGTTCTTCATGTCGCCGTAAGCCGAGATGATCACGGCGCGTATGTTGGGGCTTACGTCCGGTATCTGATCGAGCAGCGTCAGCCCGTCCATCTGCGGCATGTTGATGTCCGAGAGCACCATGTCGATGCTCGCGTCTTCGTTCAGGCGCTGGAGCGCCTCGACTCCGTTGCCGGCGAAGACGAACTGATAGCGGCCGCCCCTGATGTGGCGCCGCATGCGCTGCAACATAAGCGGCTCGAGGTCCGGCTCGTCGTCGACCACGAGTATCTTGTACGGCTCTGCCATCAGTCTCTCTTCCTCTGTTCATGCTAGCGCCCAACACGCCCTTTTCGGGCCGTCGGCCGCCTATTCATCAAGCTTTTACGATAGCCGCTACGCCTTCGGTGTCAAGGGAATCGTGAGGGAAACCGCCGGCCTAGAACCGGCCGCCGTCGATGTTGATAACCTGGCCCGAGATATAGGAGGCGGCCTCCGAGGCGAGGAAGAGCGCCGCGCCGACGCACTCCTCGCTCGTCCCGCGGCGGCCCGCCGAGATGCGGGGCAGGATCGCCAGTCCCTCCGGCGTCGACGGCATCCCGGGATACGTCTCGATAGTGCCCGGGTTAATGCAGTTGGCGCGTACTTTAGGGCCGAACTCTTGCGCCGCGTACTTCGTGAGCATCAGCAGCGAACTCTTCGCGGTGAGCATCAGCAGCGAACTCTTCGCGATGCCGTAGGCCAGCCGGTTGCCGCGCGTGGGCGTGAATGCCGTGGTGGAGACGACGGAGACGATGCTGCCACCGTCGCCCTCCACCATGCGGGGGCAGAGTGTGCGGAACATGGCAAGCGCCGCCTCGAAGATAACGTTGTGCTGCGCCGCCCAGCCTTCGGAGGTCGTGGTAACAATGTTGCCGGTCCTTAAATTGTTGGGCACGGCGTTGTGGACGATGACGTGGACGCCGCCGCGCTTCTCCCACGCCTCGCCGCACATCGGTACCACGGTCTCGGGGCGAGTGAGGTCGCACAGGACGTAGTCGCACGAGCCGCCGGCGGCCCTTATCTCCCCGGCCAGCTTGGTCATTTTCGCGAGCGAGCGTCCGGCGAGAATGACGCCGGCCCCCGCCTCGGCGAACCCCCGCGCCAGGTGCGCGCCAAGGTTCCCCGTGCCGCCGGTCAAGAGCACATTCTTCCCCTTAAAGCCGAACTTCTCCGTATACATACCGCCTCCTCGAAGCTGGCCCCGCTCCGCGCGGCAAGACTACCACGCCGCCCCGCCGGCGGCGTTTGCTCCCGTCCTTGGATTGCGGGTACAGTGCGCCCACGTATCGGAAGGGAGGCGGCGCATGTCCGATTCGGGGAGCTTGGAAGGCAAGGTCGCGGTGGTGACGGGAAGCAGCCGCGGCATCGGCAAGGTGGTCGCCGTCGAGCTCGCCAAGCTCGGCGCCGAGGTGGTCGTCACGGCGCGCACCGTCGAGGAGAAGGACTGGATCCCCGGTACGATCGGCACCACGGTGGCCGAGATCGAGTCGCTGGGCCGGCGGGCCTTCGCGGTGCAGGCCGACCTCACCCGACGCGATAGCGTCGAGGCGCTTGTCCGGGGCGTCGAGGCCGACTTCGGCCGCTGCGACGTGCTGGTCAACAACGCCGCGTTCTTCGGCAAGGCCGCCTACCATTCGAGCTGGGACCTCTCCGCCAAGAGCTGGGACCTGCAGATGGCGCTCAACGTCACCGCGCCTTTCCTGCTCTGTCGGGCCTTCGCACCGGGCATGAAGGAGCGCGGCGGCGGGATCATCGTCAACGTCACCTCGGGATCGGCCACCACCGTCGTGTCGGGGCTGGCCTACGGTGTCTCGAAGGCGGCGCTCAACCGCATGACGATGGGCATGGCCCACGACTACCGCGACGCGGGCATCCCCGTTATCGCCCTGGACCCGGGGTTTACCCGCACCGAGATCGCCGAGATTGCCGCCTCCGGCATCGGGATGAGCGCCGAGGACGCCCACCCCATGACCGTCCCCGCGCTGGCGACGGTCTACGTCATCACCCACGACCCGATGTCGTACACCGGCCAAGTGGTCGTGGCGGCGGACCTAGTTAAGGAGAAGGGGCTGCTATGAGCGTCGAGCTTTCGGAAGCGGTCCAGCAATTCATCGCCGAGCAGCGGAACGGCGTGATCGCGACGTTCGGGAAGAACGGAGCGGCGCAGCTTACCGTGGTCACTCACGGCCTTTACCGGGGCGCGCCGGCCTTCACCTCCGCCGGTAACCTGGTGAAGGTGCGCAACCTGACCCGCGACCCCCGCTGCTCGTACATCGTCGTGAGCCCCAACGGACGGTCTTATGTCACCCTCGAGGGCCACGCCGACCTGTACGCGCCGGGCGTCACCGACCCCGAGGTCCTGCGCATGGCGCTCCGGGACATCTACCGTGCCGCGGCCCGCAAGGAACACCCCGACTGGGACGATTACGACCGCGCCATGGTCGAGCAGCAGCGCCGGGGCATCGTGGTGGTCGCGGAGCGGGTCTACCACAACCTGGGCAGGTATTCGTAGGGAGGCAGCGATGCCCTTCGCGCAGATCCGGGACATCCGCATGTATTACGAGCAGCGCGGGTCGGGGCCCCGGCTCCTCTACATCAGCGGGACGGGCGGCGACCTGCGCGCGGGTCGGGTCTTCGAAGGCCCCCTAGCGGAGGCGTTCGCCCTGCTGGCCTACGATCAGCGCGGCCTCGGCCAGACCGACAAGCCCGACGTTCCCTACACCATGGGCGACTACGCCGAGGACGCGGCGGCGCTCCTCGACCACGTCGGCTGGGACCGGGCGCGGGTCATCGGAGTCTCCTTCGGCGGCATGGTCTCCCAGGAGCTTGCGGCCCGCTACCCGGAGCGCGTCGAGCGGCTCGTCCTCGCCTGCACGTCGAGCGGCGGCGCGGGCGGGAGTTCCTACCCCCTGCACGAGCTTGAAGGCCTGTCCCCGGACGAGGCGCTGGCGCGGCGCATCGGCCTCTACGACGCGCGCTTCGGCGACATGCCGCGGGAGCAGTGGCCTGCCAGCTTCGCCGCGATCATCGACCGCGCCGCACAGAACCGCGACCTCGGCGCCGACGATCCGGCGAAGCCCATCGGGGCGCACCGCCAGCTCGAGGCCCGCATGGCACACGACACCTACGACCGCCTTCATCGACTGACGATGCCGGTGCTCGTCTGCGGCGGGCGCTACGACGTCATCGCCCCCGTCAAGAATCTAGAGGCGCTCGCCGACCGCATCCCGAACGCCCGCCTCCAACTCTACGCAGGTGGCCACCTCTTCATGTGGCAAGACGAGCGCGCTTGGCCCGACGTCGCCGCCTGGCTCCTGGCGGCGTAGCGGGCTACGAAAACTCGCGAGGCCGAGAAAATCCAAGGAAGCGCGCGGGTCGTATTTTTTAATGCGTAGGTAGTATCATTTAAGGGAGAAAGGTAGGACTCTCGTGCAACCTTCCCAAGCGGCGCCTCGGCGTTCTTGGTTGAGACCGTGGTGGAGTCCGTCCGCCAATGACGGGCGGTCCGCGCCGGAGATGGCACGTCGTGCCTTGGCCGAGATTCCCCGCGTTCCCGGGCCGCCTCTGATCGGCAACGCCTTCGACCTCGCGGGCGACCTTCGCGCCTTCCTTACCGAGCAATACCTGCAACTCGGCCCCGTCTTCCGGGTCACGGCGTTCCATCGCTCATACGTCGTGCTCGCGGGCGTGGAGGCCAACCGCTTCTTTGCGGGCCCTGGGAAGGGCTACTTCCGGAACCGCGAGACGTGGCAGGACTTCGTCGAGGAGATGGGGGCGGAGCGGGCCATGCTCACCCTCGATGGTCCCGATCACCTCCGGCACCGCCGGGAGCAGAAGCGCGCCTACTCGCGGCGCTTCGCCGAGGGGCACTTGGAGGAGGCCGCCAATATCGCCCGGCGCGAGATCGAGACGTGGCCCATCGCCGAGCCGATCCGCGGCCACTACGCCCTCCAACGGATCATCACCGAGCAGCTCGGCGTCTTGGCCGCCGCGACGTCGCCCCGAGAGTATCTCGACGACCTGATCGTCTTTGTCGAAGCGATGCTGCTCACCCACGTCCTCCACCAACGTCCGAGGCTCTATTTGCAACTCCCGCACATTCGCCGCGCACGTAAGCGCGTCGACCGCCTGTTCCAGAAAGTCCTAACCGCGCACGCGCCGGAGAAACGCGAGGGCAAGCCCCCCGACCTGATCGACGACTTGCTCGACCTGCACCGGCGCGACCCCGAGTTCTTTCCCGCGAGCGACATGCAGTTCGCCATGTTGGGGCCGTTCATCGCCGGACTGGACACCGCGGCGGCCAGCTGCGCGTTCATGCTCTACGCGCTGCTGAAACACCCCGACGTGTTGGCGCAGATGCGTGAGGAAGCCGACGAGCTCTTCCGCGGCGGGACTCCCACCATCGAACGGGTACGCACGCTCGACGTGGCGCACCGCGTTGCGATGGAGACCCTGCGCATGTATCCCATAGCGCCCGCGGTCTTCCGCACGGCGGCCGAGTCGTTCGAGTTCGGCGGCTACACCGTCCCGGCGGGGTCCAAAGTGCTCATCGGCACGACGGTGCCCCACTACCTGCCGGAGTACTTCCCTAACCCGGAACAATTCGACATCGACCGGTACACCGCCGAGCGTAAGGAGCACGTGCAACCGGGCCGGTACGCCCCGTTCAGCCTGGGGACGCACCGCTGCTTGGGCTTCGGCTTCGCCGAGTTCCAGATCGCCCTTACGATGGCGGCGATCGTTCATTACGTCGACGTGGAGCTCGACCCTCCCGACTACGAGCTCCGTACCGTCTCCGCGCCGACAGCGAAGCCCAATAAGCGCTTCAAGTTCCGCGTCGTCCGGCGCCGCTGACCTCCGCGGCGCGCGTGGTACTCTCTCCGCGGCTCGGGCTTCCCGCTGCCTTAGGAGGTCTTCCCATGCTGTTCGAAGGGCGCGTGATGATGGTCACCGGCGGAGGCGGCGGCATCGGCCGCGCCACGAGCCTGATGGCGGCGAGGGAAGGGGCCACCATCGTGTCCGCCGACATCAACGCGGATAACGCGGGCAAGGTTGCCGCCGAGGTCGAGGCGCTGGGGCGCGAGGCCCTCGCCATGGAGACCGACACTACCGACAAGGCACAGGTCGACCGCATCGTCGCCGCCGCGAACGAACGCTTCGGCAAGATCGACATCCTCATCAACGCCGCCGGCCTCGCAAGTAACGCGCCATTCCTGGAGCACACCGGCGAGTTGCTTGGCCAGGTCGTCGCCTCCCACCTGAAGAGCATGATGTTCGCCTCCCAGGCAGTGCTACCCAAGATGATCGAGCAGCGCTACGGGCGCATCGTCAACATCACGTCGCGCGCCGGCTGGCGCGGACGGCCCGGCACCGCGGCCTACGGGGCCGCGAAGGCGGCGATGACGGGCATGGCGCGGGTGATGGCCGCCGAGTTCGGCGAGTTCGGCGTCACCGTGAACAACGTCGCGCCCGGCATGGTGCTCAGCCCCATGACCCGCGACACCTACGGCAGCATGCAGGACCAGGTCGACGAGCAGATCCGGGCCGGTTCCGTCGTCCAGCCGCACCGGCTGGCGACCGAGGACGAAATCGCCCAAGCGCTGCTCTACTTCTGCGGGCCGAACACCGACCAAGTCACCGGCATGACCATCCACGTCAACGCCGGCACGGTCATGCCCTAGCCCACACCACACGCACACACGGCGCCCAAGGGGCACCTCTCCCCACGACAACAGTTGCGAAAGAGTGCTCCAGTGGGAGGAAGGGCCGGAGGCAGCGTCGAGGCTAGGACTGCGCCACCGCGCCGGCCCGTTCGAGGGCGGCGATGCGCTCGGGGGTGTAGCCCAACTCGGCGAGGATGTCGCGGGTGTCGCCGCCGCGCCGCGGCGCGGGCGCGCCGAGTCGTGCGGGCGCCGCCGAGAGCAGCGGCGGAGGCCCGACGTGGTCAACGACGCCGAGGCCGGGATGATCCCGGGTCACCACAAGGCCCGCCTCGCGCAGGAACGGCTCCTCGTAGAAGTCGGGGACGGCGCGGACGAGGGAGACGCTGACGCCCGCCGTCGCCAAGACCCTAGCCCAAGCCTCCCGCGGGCGCGTGGAGAAGACGCCGGCGAGGGTCGCCGTCAGGGCATCGTCGTTCGCCGCCCGCGCTCCGGGGTTGGTGAACCGGGGGTCGGCGGCGACCGCCTCGAATCCATCGGCGTTCGCGAGCGCCCGCCATGACGCCTCGCCGGTGCAGTGCAGATAGAGCCATCCGTCGCTCGCCTCATAGAGACGCGATAGCGCCCCAAACCCCCGCAACGCCAAGCCCTCGGGATCGTTCCGCCGGTAGCCTTCGTAGTCGAGGAAGTACGGCGACTGCAGCAGGCCGGCGGTCAGCGCGAGGCCTGCGTCGACTTGCTGGCCCTCGCCGGTGCGTTCGCGTTCGAGCAGCGCCAGCGCGACGCCGTAGGCGGCGAGCAACCCTGTCCCGTAGTCGTTGACGGGGTAGGTGACCAGCTTGGGTTGGGCGTCCCGCCCGCCGTGGCGCACCTGCATCCCGCTGGTGGCCTGGGCGAGCTGCTCCCAGCCGGGGCGCTCCTCCCACGGCCCGCCAAAGCCGTAGGCGTTAATCGAGGTATAGATGATCCCCGGACGCCGTCGCTTCACGGCCTCGTAGCCGATGCCGAGGCGGTCCAAGGCCCCCGCGCGATGGCTCTGGACGATGACCTCGGCAGTGTCCACGAGGTCCCAGAACACCTCCAGGCCCTCCGGCGTCTTGAGGTCGAGCACGATGCTGCGCTTGCCGCGGTTCACGTCGACGGTCCAAATCGGCTGCGAGGGGCGGCGTGGGTCGTCGATGGTGATCACGTCGGCGCCGAACTCGGCCAGCGCCCGGCCGCAGGTAGGCCCCGCTAGTACGATGCAGAGATCGAGGACTCGAACGCCTTCGAGGACGGCCGTGACCGGGGGCGCCTCCGGCGGGGACGGACGCGGGGTCTCGAAGGCCACGGTCGGCCAGGGCTGCGCAGTGTGCTCGCCAAGCCCGGGGGCGCCGCTTCGGACGCCGCCGGGCGAGCCCCGTAGGTTCACCGAGACGCCAGGCTGCTTCATCGGCCCGCGATCGGCGTCGTCCACCTCGATCACCATGCCCGCGGCGTTGGGGTGCTCGTGAACCAGCCACTCGTCCACCGTCTTGCACACCGTGCAGGCGCCTCCCACGGCGTTGATGTCGCGCTCCCAGTCCCAGGCGCTGCGCTCGAGGAAGACGGCCTCGAACCGCCGCCGCCAGGCCGCCTGCGCCTCGGGGTCTTCCGACCCTCGCACGTAGGAGATGATCTCGTCGGTCCACTCCTCGCGGCCCGCGGCCTTCAGGAACTGGTGGACGAAGCGCTCGTACATGCCGTGGTTATGCACCCACCGGCCATCGGCGCAGCGGTACTGGCGCGACATCAACGTCCCGATGTTCACGAAGCCGCTGCCGCTATTCAGATCACTCCCGTGGAACTGGACGAGGCGCAGACCGATGGCGCTGAACATCGACGCATGCAGCGGCGCCTCGATGCGTTGACCTCTGCCGGTCCGTTCCCGCGTCAGCAGCGCCGCCGCAACCCCCAACGCGCCGAGCACTGCCGCGAAGATGCTCGGCATCGGGAGCGGGCTGAACACCGGCCCCTCGACACCGTCCGGCGGCGAAAAGAAGCCTGTCTCCGCACCGATGGCGGCGTCCCACCCTGCCGCGTTGCGCTTGGGGTGACCCTCCCCGTAGCCGGGCAGGGAGACGTAGACCAGCCGGGGATTGTCCCTGGACAGAGCCTCATAGCCCATACCGAGGCGGGCAGCGACGCCGGGCCGGTAGTTCTCGATTACCACGTCGGCCTCGCAGGCCAGGTCGAGTGCCCGTTCGAGGCCGGCCCGCGACTTGAGGTCGAGCGCGACGGAGCGCTTCCCCCGGTTCCACGTCGCGAAGGCGGGATGGGAGCGGGCCGGGTCACCGCCGGGCGGCTCGACCTTGACGACGTCGGCGCCTTGGTCGGCAAGCAGCATCCCCAGCAGCGGCCCAGGTATGTATCGTCCGAATTCGACGACGTGCGCGCCTTTAAGGGCGCCGGTGGGGCCGGGGCGCGGGCTGGACACGGTCATGGGCGGCCTCCGGTAGTCGCGTTGCGGCAGTCTACCGCCGGGAGCGGGACGCGTCCAACCGAGACCACAGCTGCGTCTGGTTGCAGACCGTTGGGCTAGGGAACCACCTCGAACTGCACTTCGGCCACCTTCTGCCCCTCGCTGTAGACGTACACGATGTACCGTCCCGGGGCCCACTGGTACGTGGGCGCCGCCCCGCGGAAGACCTCGATGTTGCCGGAGGGCTGGCCCGCCAGCACCGGTATCGTCATCTCGCGGAGCCAGAACGCGAAGCCGTCCTCGAAGTAGCCCTCGATCGAGAGGCGCAATTCGCGCCGCTCCTCCTCGGGATGAACGATGAAGCGCATTTCCAGCCAGATATCGTAGATGTGCCGCGTGGAGAAGCCGACCAGCCGCAGCCCTCCGATCGTGGTGACGTAGGCATCAGCGATGCGACCTGAGAAACCTGGAAGGCTGGGGTTGACCGGGCTCTCGTCGGGCGTGAAAGCGTCGGTCGTCTCCGCTCCCTCATACCAGCGCGCGGCGATTCTCTCGATATCGGCGGCGAGGTCGGGCGCAACGGCGGTGAACGCGGCCTTGTACTCTTCGATCTCGAGCGGCCCGGCCTTCGCCATCTCATAAAGATTGAGGAATCCTCGGCGAAATGTTTCTTCGCCGAGGTTGCGATAGAGATCCAAGAGCAGGCGCTCGCCGAATGCGTAATAGCAGCCGAACTCTCCCTCCGCCCCTTGGCCCTCCAACTGCGAGATGTCTCGGGCATGGGTACAGGGATGACCGCCCGCGTCCACCGGCTGACCGGTGCGGGAATTCTCCGAGATCGCCTCCAGGAAGCTCGCGCCGCCTTCGACAACCCATGGCTTGCCGACCCTCCAATAGTAGTGACCGACCTCATGCGCGATGATGGGCGCGGCGTCCCTCGCGACGGCGCTGCCATCGTCAACGTCATACCTGGAGAGCATGCCGATGTGGGTCCCAAAATGTACGCCAGCGCCGAGGGCTCCGTAGACCTCGTCAAAGTGCAGGGTGACGCGGGAAGCCGGAAGCGGCGTGCCCATGAACGCTTCGGACCTGCGCACGCTGTGTTCCAAGAAGTCCATCATGACTCCGTCCGCTCCCGGGCGGGTACGGATGATAGCCAGGGTCACCTCGCCGACCAGGGGCAGGTCGATGATGCGCTCTTCCACACTCACCCGCCGGGGATCCAGCAAGACGTCGATGAGGTCGGGGGCAAGACCGCCCGCCGCGGCAAGCACCACCAGAACCTTGGCCCATTCGTCCGAAATGCCGCCGCTGAGGGTCGGGTGGGCCATGACCCTTTCGAAGTTCTCCGCCCTGTAAGCCGCCATACGCCATAGCGCTTCCATTGCACCGCCGTCCGCCGGCTCAATAGTCTGCAGAAATGGCATCTGAAGAATCTCAAGTGCTGCCGCTTCATCATGGTGTGCGAGCCTCGCAAAGCTCCGCACCACCACAATCTCATCGTCCTCAAGATCGTCCTCGACCCACGGCCTCGCTAAGACAGCACCGAGCGCCTCTTCGCTGTAACGGCCCAAGGACTGCAGGGCGCTCACCACGTCGCCATCGGGGGGCTCGACCGTCTGCAGAAAAGGCATCCCAAGAATCTCTAGCGCCACCGCTTCATTCCGATCCGCGAGCCATCCGAGATTCCGGATCACCACGGTCTCAGCCTCGTCGATACCGTCCCCAACCCACGGCCTCTCCAGAACAGCGCGAAGCGTTACCTGGCTGTAGGCTCCTAGTGCCCAAAGGGCCCCTATTGCGTCGCCGTCGTCCGACTCGACAGTCGGCACGAGCCCCACCAACCACAGAGCCACGTCCTCGCCTCCTCGTGCCGTCCACTCGAGGTGCTTCAACAGGTCGGTCTCAGACTCGTCCAAGCCGTCCTGGACCCACGGCCTATCCAGGACGGTGCGGAGAAGCTCCGACGGATGACGTGAGAACCACCGCAGTACGCCCACCGCCTCGACATCGCCAGCCCCGAGGGCCTCCGGAAAGGGCAGAGCGATGACGCGCAGCGCCGACGCTGCGTCGCTGCGCGCGAGCCTCTCAAGATGCTGCACGAACGCGGTCTCGGTCTCGTCGAGGCCGTCCTCGATCCACGGCTTCTCCAAGGCAGCATCGAATGTCTCTCGGTGGCGAGCCGCCAAGTCGGCCAGGACATCCACCGCGTTTGTGTCAACGGCTCCTAGCCTTTCGGCTATTCGCGACGCCGTAGCCTCGTCCCTACCCGCTAGGCGCACAAGCTTCTGCACAAACGCCGTCTCGGGATCGTCAAGGCCGTCCTCAATCCAAGGCTTCTCCACGACCGCGTGGAGAGTGTCTTGGCTAGAGACTCCCAAGGCCCGCAGCGTCTCTATCGCGGCACTATCGACGGGTTCTATGGTCCGCAGGAAAGGTGCGGCGACAATGCGCAAGGCGATGTCTTCGCCCCCCCGTGCAATCCACGCAAGTAGCTCCAATACTCGAGCCTCGGCCTCGTCGAGGCCGTCCTCGATCCACGGCTTGGCCATAACCGCTGGCGCCAGAGCCTCTCCGCTGTTGGCGAGCAATTCAAGACGCTGTACAAACACGATCTCAGATTCGTCGAGGCCGTCCTCGACCCACGGCTCACCCACCACGGCGCGGAAGAGCCACCGCCGCTGCGCAGGCCGGCCCAGATTATCTAGCGCCCCAAGCGTGTCGACATCGATCGTCTCCAAGGTGTCCAAGAACGGCATACGGACGATGCTCTCTGCCGACACCTCGTCATACGTTGCGAGGGTCCGTAGTTGCACCATTACGGAGACCCCTAGGTCGTCGAAGCCGTCGGCGATCCACGCCTTCTCCAAGAGCGGGGTCACCAGCGCCTCGCGGCCGAGTCCTTGAAGAATATGGACGAACTCAATCTCAGACTGGTCGAGGCCGTCCTCGACCCAGGACTCAGCCAACACTGCGCGATAGAGCCACCGCCAGTTCACAGGCTTGCCCAAGCCGTCCAGTGCCTCGAGGGTGTCGGTTGCAACCTCTTCCAGGCTGTCCAAGAACGGCATCCGGACGAGCTTGCCCGCCTCAGCTTCGCCGTAGCTGACGAAGTCATAGAGCCACATCAGGACCAACACTTCTCGTTGATCCACCCCGTCCGCGAGCCAGTCCTTATTCACCAGCGCGGGGTCCGCCTCCGCCCCGTACAGGGTCTCGATATCCACTAACGCCCGCAGGGCCTGTCGTTCGATCCCCTCAATGCCGTCGGCGACCCAGGGGAGGGAGGTGATTGCGGACGCCAACGTCGGCCTGTTTTCTTCCAGCCACCTCAACGCGCTTCGCTCATCGACTTCCATGGTCGGCGTGGCTGTTGGTGCCGCGGTCGGCGTGGCTGTTGGTGCCGCGGTCGGCGTGGCCGTGGGCGCGGCGGTCGGCGTGGCCGTTGGCGGCGGGGTCGGCGTGGCCGTTGGCACCGCGGTCGGCGTGGCCGTTGGCACCGCGGTCGGTGTGGCCGTTGGCACCGCGGTCGGTGTGGCCGTTGGCGGCGGGGGTGTAGGTGTAGCTGTCGGCGCCAGCGTGGGCGTCGCGGTCGGCGGCGGAGGATCGCCGAAGGTGCAGGCAGCGAACACGCCGACGGTGAGCGCGGCAAGGAATAGTGCCGCCACTAGTGTCCTGCGCACAGGCAACCGACTCGGAAGCCATCCGCTCGGCATGCCCCCACCCCTCGACGTCCGCGAGGGGCCCATAAGGGTGCCTGCGGGAATTGCACCGAACCCTACAGTCTTTTTCCTTGCCGCGATAGGGCGAGACGACGCCGGGCTATGGGCCGGGCGGGCCCTCGCCCTTCAGCAGGCCCTTGAACTCAGGGGCGCGCTTCTCGTGGAAGGCGCGGGTGCCCTCCTCGATGTCGTGCTTGGCCACTTTGCGGTTCATCGCGGCGGCGAAGGCGTGGAGCGGCATGGAGTCCACGTAGCTCTGCCGCACCGGGGCCATGACGACGTTCTTGGTCAGCCGCACCGCGACGGGAGGCCGCCTGGCGATCTTGTTCGCCAGGGCGTACACATCGTCCATGAGCCGGTCGTGGGGGACGACGCGGCTCACCAAGCCGATCCGTTCGCACTCCTCGGCGTCGATGATGTCGGCGGTGTAGAGCCACTCAAGGGCCTTGGAGAGCCCGACGGCGCGCGGGAGCAGTTCGCCGACGGTGTCCACCACAGGCATGCCGACCTTCGCATTGATGGGCGACATGCTGGCGCGGTCGGAGGCTATGCGGATGTCGCATTGGAGCGCCATGACGAAGCCCCCACCCAGCGCGACGCCGTTGAGCGCGCCGATCGTCGGCTTGTCGCAGTCGAGGATCTTGTTGACGTCGCTGTACTGCGGCTTGACCTCGAGCCACCGCATCCCGCCGCTGGCGAGGGAGTTCTCTTTCAGGTCGAGGCCGGCGCAGAAGGCGCGGCCCGCGCCGGTGAACACCGCGACGCGGACGTCGTCGTCCCTATTGATCTCCTCGCAGACGGCGGCGATGGACTCGAGCATCTCCCACGACAGGGCATTGAGTCGCTCAGGCCGGTTGAACGTAATGCTGGCGACGTGGCCGTTCTTTTCGTACAGCAGATCCTTATATTCCAAGGAGTCCTCCTAGGCGCCGCCACTACCCTAGGTGCAAGCCATTCCGCCCGGCAAGGTTGGGGGGCATATGGGAGTCAGGCAAGCCGGGCTGAGTGCACAGGCAGGGCAACCATCTCGAGAGTCGAGAGGTCGAGCCGCTCGGCGGCATGGTCAATGTCGAAGCCGATCAATCCCCCGGTAGCGTCAAGATCGACGTTGACGCCATCTCAGATTTCGCGTGTCTCGGCGCTTGTCTTGCCCTTGAGCTCGATGTACAGACTGTCAGTCTCGGGGTAGTAGTGGAGCTTCATGATGCATCATCCTTTCGAAAGCCGCGGTCGAAGAAGGCATTGTGAATGGTCTCCCCGTTCTTCAAGCGTGACGACCCGCAGGATTCGCGGGACGGTTTCTCCCGGGCGCATAACCTCTCCCCAGAAGCGAATACGGCCACCTGGCTGCGTGTCGCGCCGCAATGGATCACCGATTACTCTAACGCACCAAGCCGGATCAATCTCGGGCCGCTTATTGCGCTCGCCGCCACCTAGCCGCGCGGGTAGGGGTCCACCATGATCGTGGCTTCGCCGGTGAGGACTTCGGCGCCGTCTTGGTTCACGCATTTCGCGTCGAGGGTGACGATGGGTTTGTCGTCGCGGACACGGGTGACGATGCATTCGGCGGTGACGGTGTCGCCGGGGAAGACCGGGGCCACGAACCGGATGTTCATGCCGAGGAAGATGACGGTGACGTTGGGGCCGGCCATCTCGACGCCGAGGACGGCGGAGATGAGGCCCGCCGATATGACGCCGTGGGCGACCTGCTTCCCGAAGCGGGTCTGCCCGCCGTAGCTGGGGTCGAGGTGCAGGGGCTGGGTGTCGCCGGTGAGCTCGGCGAAGCTTGCCACGGCCTCCTGGCTGATCGTCTTGGTCACGCTGCCCTTGGCACCGACCTTGAATCGTTCCATCGGGTTCATGCTTTCGCTCCCTTCAGATTGTCTGGGGTCATGTCGTCTGGCGGGACATGGCCGCGCGCAGATAACGGGGTCGGGGCTTTGGGCCGGGCCGGACGCCGCGCCCTAGCCGCTGTAGTCGTAGAAGCCCCGCCCCGTTTTCTGTCCCAGCAGTCCCGATTGGACCATCTGCCGCAGCAGCGGCGCGGGGCGGTACTTCGAGTCGGCGAGATCGCGGTGCAGGACTTCGATGACGGCGAGACAGATATCGAGCCCGATGAGGTCGGCGAGCTCGAGCGGCCCCATGGGGTGGTTCGTCCCCAGTTTCATGACGGTGTCGATGTCTTCCTTCGACGCGATGCCCTCGGAGTAGAGGAAGACGGCCTCGTTGATCATCGGTCCGAGGAGGCGGTTCGCCACGAAGCCGGGCGAGTCCTTGACGGTGACCTTCGTCTTGCCGATGCGCTCGGAAAGCTCGACGGCGCGTGCGATGGTCTCGTCGGAGGTGAGCAGGGCGCGCACGATCTCGACGAGCTTCATCACCGGGGCCGGGTTGAAGAAGTGGATGCCGCAAAAGTTCCACGGGCGTTCGAGGACGCTCGCCATGCCGGTGATGGGGATGGTCGAGGTGTTCGACGCGATGACGGCGTTCTCGGAGAGATGCTTCTCGACGGCGGCGAGGACCCCGGCCTTGACGCCCGCGTCCTCGTAGACCGCCTCGATGACCATCTCGCACGAGGCGAAGCCGTCGTAGGAGTCGACGGGCGTGATCAGGCCGCAGACTTGGTCGACGACCGCCTGGTCCATGCGCCCGTCCTTCACGCGCCGCATCAGCCGCTTACGAGTGTCGGCGACGGCCTGCTCGGCCTGCCCCGGCCGCTCGTCGGTCAGCACGGCGGGAAGCCCCGCTTGCGCGATCACTTGGGCGATGCCGCCGCCCATCTGACCCGCGCCAATCACTCCAATAGGACCTTCGATCATCAGCGCCTCCCGCCCGCCGTCGCGGGCGTCACCGATGATAAGACCCCGCGCTCCCAAGCGCCACCGCCGCGACCTCAGACTGACGCCGCGCGGCTCGCGCCGCTTCGCGTATCATGGAGGCATGACAACTCGCGCGCCCGTCCTTGCCGCCGACGTTGTAATCGTGGGCGGCGGCAACGCCGGCCTCGCCGCCGCCCTGGCGGCGCGGGAGGCCGGCGCGTCCGTTCTGATTATCGAAAAGGCTCCCCGTCACCTCCGCGGCGGCAACACCTACTTCACCGGCGGGCTCTTCCGCTTCGCCTACGAAGGGTGGGACGAGATCGCCCAACTCATCCGCGACACGTCGGAGCAAGAACGCGCCACCGTGGACGTCGGCGCCTATCCCGCCGCCGCCTTCTACGACGACGTCATGCGGGTGACCGAAAGCCTGGCCGACGCGGAACTCACCGACATCCTCGTCACGGAATCGTTCCCCACCATGAAGTGGATGAGCGACCGGGGCGCACGCTGGGTCTTGGCTTACGGACGGCAGGCCTTCCGGGAGAACGGGGTGATGAGGTTCTGGGGCGGCCTCACCGTGGAGGCCGTGGGCGGCGGCAAGGGCCTTTCCGACCGCCTGTTTGAGTTGGCGGAGCGTTCCGGCGTCGAGGTCGTCTATGACGCCAAGGCCGTCGCCCTCGACGTGGGCGGCGACGGCGCGGCGCGTGGGGTCGCGGTGCAGGACGACGACGGACGCCGGACTATCGCGGCTCGCGCGGTCGTGCTCGCCAGCGGCGGATTCGAGGCGAACCCCGAGATGCGCACCCGGTATCTCGGGCCCGGCTGGGACCTCGCCAAGGTCCGGGGCGTCCGCTTCAACACCGGCGACGGCATCCGCATGGCCCTGGACGTCGGCGCGCAGCCCTTCGGCCACTGGAGCGGCTGCCATGCGGTGGCGTGGGACCTCAATGCCCCGCCCTTCGGTGACCGCAACGTCGCCGACCTCTTCCAGAAGCACTCCTACCCCCTCGGGCTGATCGTCAACGTCGATGGGGAGCGCTTCGTCGATGAAGGAGCGGACTTCCGCAACTACACCTACGCGAAGTACGGCCGCGAGATCCTACGCCAACCGCGGCGCGCCGCGTTCCAGATCTTCGACGCCAAGGTCGCGGACTTGCTGCGCGACGAGTACCGCATCGCGCAGGTGTCAAAGATCGAGTCGGACAGCATCGATGGCCTCGCCGATGGCCTCGGCGTCGACGTGCAGGGGTTGGTCCGCACCGTCGAGCGGTTCAACGCCGCGGTGCAGCCGGGGGAGTTCACCCCCGCCGCCCTCGACGGGAAACGTACCGAGGGCATCGATCCCCCTAAGTCGAACTGGGCGCTGCCGCTGGATACGCCGCCCTACGTTGGCTTCGCGGTCACCTGCGGCATCACATTCACCTTCGGCGGGCTGCGCATCGACCGGCACGCCCAGGTGCTGGATACGGAAGACCGGCCCATCCCGGGACTCTTCGCTGCCGGCGAGCTGGTGGGCGGCCTCTTTTACTACAACTACCCGGGCGGCTCCGGGCTCATGGCGGGGGCCGTCTTCGGCAAGATCGCCGGCGGGTCGGCGGGTCGGGCGGCGCGGCCGACCTAGTTGTAGTACGTGCTGCGCAGCGTGCGGCCGGGGAGGTGGCCGGAGTGCTTGCCGTGTTCTAGGAGCACCCGGCCGTTGACCAGGGTGTACTCGATCCCCTTGGCGTGCTGCACGAGCCGCGTCGCGCCGCCGGGCATATCGTCGACGAACTCGCGGGCGCTGGTGTTCACCGTCTGCGGATCGAAGATGGTGATATCGGCGGCCAGGCCCTCCTTGAGGAAGCCGCGGTCGGTGATCCCCGACTCCTCGGCGGGGACGCCGGTGATCAACCGCACGGCGTGCTCCAGCGTCATAGCCTGCTTCTCGCGCACCCAATAGCCGAGCAACCGCGTGCAGAAGCCGGTGTTGACCTCGGTGATGAGGTGCGCCCCGGCGTCGGTGAAGCCGGCCGCGATATGCGGCGTACTGAGCACCGCCGGAATCACGTTCTCGTCCGGGTTCCGCGAGTCGAGCAGCCGCATCTGCGTCCCCAAGTCCTCGTCGAGCGCGATGTCGAAGGCCGTATCGAGCGGGTCTTTGCCCAGATCGGCGGCGATGTCGCTCACCTTCATCATGTTAAACCGCTCGTACTTGGGGGTGGCGGCCTTCACTAGGACGATGCGGTCCCAGCGGGCGGGCAGACCGGGCAGTGGGTCGGACTTCATCTCCTCGCGGAGGACGGCGCGGGTCGCCGGGTCGCGCATCGCGCGCAGCTTCTCCTCGCGGCCCAGCATCAGCACCCTCTGCCATTTGGGGAAGCGGTCGAAGACGTTGGTGAAGCGGAAGTTGAACTCGAAGTCGTCGGGCTGGGTGTAGCCCAGAGCAAAGAAGGGTACGCCCTCGGCGCGCAGGGCGTTGAAGTCGGCGAGGCGCTGCTCCCAGGCGTCCGGTTTGTCCAGCGTCGCCGAGATCGCGCTCCAGCAGACGGGCCGGCCGCTGATCTCGGCGAGCCGCTTCAGGCGCGCCCGCCCCTCGCTGCGCGTGTGGGTGAACTCGCTGCCGGCCGCCATCTCTATGAAGCCGACCTTCGTCCCCTTCAGGACGGCAGCCAGGTCCATAAACTCGTCGAGCGCGGCGGCGCGGCTAGGCACGGGCCGACCGTCGCCGTCCCAGTGGGAGAAGCCCCGCGACGTAGTCAGGCCGGCGCCGCCGGCGTCGAGCGACTCGGCGATCACCGCCTTCATCTTCTCGATCTCCTCGGCGGTCGCCTCGCGCTCGGAGGCGTCGGCGCCCATCACGTAGCGCCGGACCGCGCTATGCCCCACCTGCGCGATCGCGTTGAGGCCGATCCCCTTGTCCAGGGTGTCGAGGTACTCGCCGAACGACTCCCACGGCCAAGGGAGCGTGCGCTTGAGGACGCCGATGTCCATCCCCTCGACACGGGCGAGCATGTGGGCCATCCAGTCCTGGTCTTCCGGCTTGCAGGGGGCGATGGTGAAACCGCAGTTGCCCATGATCACGGTGGTGACACCGTGCCAGCACGTCGAGGTGGCAATGGGGTCCCACAGGAGCTGCGCGTCGTAGTGGGTATGCATGTCCCAGAAGCCGGGCGCGACGGCAAGGCCATCGGCGTCGATCACTCGGTCGGCAGTCTCGGTCCCGTTGCCCACGGAGGTGATCTTGCCGTCCTTCACGGCAACGTTCCCCCGGTACGCCGGTGCCCCCGTGCCGTCAACGATCAGCCCGTCTTTGATGAGAATGTCGGCGCCCATGGTCTACCTCGCTTCCGCGCGTTCGCCTGCCGCTCTGAGCGGACGCCGCCATCTTAGCACCCGCGTCCCGGGAAGACGTCCTCAACGTCGCGGCTCGTTTGACCCGTCCGGCGTCGCGGGACTAGAGTAGCGCCGCCGGGGGAACACCGGCGGGGAGCAGCCATGTCAGCGCAAGCCTGCGACGGGATTCGAGTGCTCGACTTCAGCCGGGGGATGGGCGGCGCCATCGCCACGATGATGCTGGCGGACAACGGCGCGGACGTGATCAAGGTCGAGCCGCCCGGCGGGGCGCCGGAGCGACAGATGCCGGCCTTCCTGCAGTGGGGCCGCGGCAAGCGCAGCGTCGTGCTCGACCTCAAGACGAGCGAGGGCGTCGAGGCGGCCCGAAAGCTCGCCGCGACCGCCGACGGCGCGCTGGAGAACTTCCGCCCCGGAGTCGCCGACCGCATCGGCATCGGCTACGGCGACCTCTCCAAGGACAATCCGGGGCTCGTCTACTGCTCTATCACCGGCTTCGGCCCCAAGGGGCCGTACCGGGACGTCAAAGGCTACGACTCGATCGTGGCCGCCAAGTCGGGCCGCATGAACTGGGTGCCACCCTGGGAGCGCGAAGGACCGGTCTTCGATTCGCTGCCCCGCATGACCTACGGCTCCGGTCAACTCGCGGTCCAAGGCATCCTTGCCGCACTGCTGGCCCGCGACAAGACCGGACGCGGCCAGCACGTGCAGACCTCTCTCCTCCAAGTCGCCACCGCGCACGCCATGGGCCAATGGGCCGTCCCCGTCGGCACGGAGGAGGAGGCCGCCGAGCGGTACTCTGCCCGGCGGCCCGGCGACAACCCGCACACCCAGATGCCCACCGGCTACCAGATCGTCCAATGCAAGGACGGTCGCTGGATTCAGATGGCCTCCACCAGCGTAAAGATCTTCCGTTTCTTCATGGAGCTGCTCGGGCTCGACTACCTCTATGACGACCCCGGCTACCGCGACATGCCCTACGTCTTCCCGTCCGAGGATGACCGCAAGCGCGTCCACGGCCTGATCCGCGAGAAGATGCGGGAAAAGAACTCCGACGAGTGGATGCAGCTCTTCATCGCGAACGGCAACATCGGCGCGGAGCCGTACGTCACCACCAGGGAGTTCGTCCACCATCCGCAGGTCGAGGCCAACAACCTCTACTTCGAGATGGACGACCCCCGCGTGGGCCCGATGCGCCAGGTCGGCCCCATCGCCGAGATGACCGCCACCCCGTCGCGGCCGCAGGGCCACGCGCCAGAGATGGGTGAGCATACGGATGCCGTCCTCGCCTCGCTCGACGCTGGCGGACCGTGGCGGACGGCCGCCTCGTCCGGCGCGCCCGCCGGCCCCAAGCCCCGACTGCCGCTGGAAGGCTACACCGTCCTTGAGATGGCCTCGTACTACGCCGGCCCGTTCTCGACCACGCTGCTCTCCGAGATGGGGGCCCGCGTCATCAAGATCGAGCCCGTCTTCGGTGACCTCATGCGCCGCATCCACGAGGTCTCGCACAAGGCCATCCAGAACAAGGAGAGCATCGCCTTAGACCTGAAGACGCCAGAGGGCCGCGAGATTCTCTACCGCATCATCGCCAGGGCCGACGCGCTGATGCAGAACTTCCGCCGCAACACGTGGAAGAACCTCGGCCTCGAATACGAAGACGTCCAGAAGGTCAACCCGCGCCTTGTCTACCTCTTCGCCGCCTCCTACGGCGCCAAGGGCCCGCAGGCGACGATGCCTGCCTTCCATCCCACCGTCAGCGCCATTGCCGGGGCCGGCGTCCGCATGTCCGGTGAGGGCAACCCGCCCATGGACTCGATGCAAGGCGACCCCGACGCGGCCATCTGCGCCGCCACGGCCCTCCTCCTCGGCCTCCAGGCGCGGGAGCGCACCGGCAAGGGCCAGTACATGGAGTCCCGCATGATCGCCAGCGGCAGCTACGGGACGTCGGACTGGTTCATGGAATACGAGGGCATGCCCGAGGAGCCGCTTCCCGACTCCGGTCAGCGCGGCTATCACGCCCTCCAACGCCTCTACCAGACGAGCGACGGCTGGGTGATGCTGGAATGCCCGACGCAGTCCGAGTGGCAAGATCTCTGCCACGCGCTCAACCGAGGCGACCTGATCGAGGATGACCGGTTCGTCTCGCCGGAGAGTCGCAAGGAGCACGACGAGGCCCTTGTCTCGGAGTTGGCCGCGGAGATGAAGGGACGGGCCTCCCAAGAAGTCGAAGCCTTACTGCTCGCCCGCGACGTGGCCTGCGTTCGCGCCGACGACACTACCTGGGGCCGCTTCTACATCAGCGACCCGCAGATGGCGGAGAACGGCTTCCGCGTTCAGACCCATTCGCCCGTCTTCGGCGGCGACTACAACCGCCACGGCCCGACCGTATCGTTCTCGGATATGGAGACCCGCGCCGGTCCGCCGTCTTTCATCGGCGAGCAAACCCACGCCATCATGGCCGAAATCGGCTACTCCGAGGACGAGGTCGCGGACCTCGAAGGCCGGGGCATCATCGCGCAGACCGACCGCTGGGCGTAGGTTCGGCTCTCTTGGCTCCACCGGCCAGTCATAGCTACGAGCGTCTTGGATGCCCGCGAATGACTATAGTCGTGACCATGGTAGAATTGCACCAGTCTGACAAGTTGGGATGGGAGCATGGAAGAAGGCAGCAGCAAGGCCGGCGGCGGGCCCAAGACCATCAAGGCCTCCGAGTTCAAGGCCAAGTGCCTGAAGCTCATGGACGAGGTCGCCGAGAGCGGCGAGGAGATCGTCATCACCAAGAACGGTCATCCGGTCTCGCGGCTGACACCGTACCGGAAGAAGCCGAAGACGCTCTTTGGCATCGACCGCGGGAGGATAGAGGTCCTCGGCGACATCGGTGAGCCCGTTGACGTGGCTTGGGAAGCCGAGGCCGGTACAGAATTGGATCACCTGCCTTGATGCTGCTCGACACCCAGGTGCTACTGTGGCTGAGGCTGGGAAATCCTAGGCTAGGACCGCGCGCGCGGCGGCAAATCGATCGGGCCTGGGAGTCCGACGAGCTGGGAGTCTCCGCAATCTCGTTCTGGGAAGTGGCGATGTTGAAGGAAAAAGGGCGCATACGGTTCCCCGAGGATGTTGGCCTTTGGCGGCGGGAACAACTGGAGCAGGGGCTGATCGAGATTCCCATCGACGGCGCTATAGGCGTCCGAGCCGCACTCCTGGAAGGGGCTCATGGCGACCCCGCCGACCGTTTGATCATCGCCACCGCGATGGAAGGCCACCAACTGTTGACCGCCGATCAACGGATATTAGGCTGGCCCGGCACCCTTAGTCGGTTGGACGCGACGAACTAGGCCTCGTAGGCAATCCGCCCGCCCACGACCGTCATCGCGACGCCGATGTCGCCGAGCGCAGCGGGTTCGGCGGTGAGCGGGTCGCCGTCGAGCACCACGAGGTCGGCAAGCCGGCCGGGCGCGATACTTCCCTTCAGATGCTCGTCGGCAGCGGCGTAGGCACCGCCCGCCGTGTGCAGGCGGAGCGCCGCCGCCGCGTCCACCGCTTCGGCGGCGTTGATCGGCGCACCCCGCCTTGAGGCCCGGGTCACCGCCGCTGCGACCGCCGTTAAGGGGCCGGGCGGGGCCACAGGCATGTCGGAGCCTAGGGCCACGCGCAGCCCTCCCTCCACCAGCGATTTAAGGGGGTGAAGCCACCCATGCCGCTCCACGTCGATCTGTTGCAGATAGCGGTCGCCGTGCTCGTGGACGAATCCCGGCTGCGCAACGACGACGACGCCCGCGGCCCGCAACCGCCGCGCCAGCTCCGGCGGACAGACGCCGCAATGCTCGACGCGGTGGCGGTGGTCGTGAAGGCGCAGCCCGCCGCCGGCCACGTCCGTCGTCCGCTCCAAGGTCAGCCGCAGGAGTCCCTCGACGGCCTCCGCCGCGGCGTTAAGCCCGCCTTCCTCGACGGCGTGGAACGCGACCTGATAGCCGGCGGCGTGCGCGGGCCAAGCCCGTTCGAGAAGCTCCGCCGCTTCGGGAAGCGTTCGGCGGCCCGTCTCGTTGAGCATGATCTTGACTGGGCCGACGCTCAGCCATGCATCGCCGCCGCCGTAGCCGAGCTCGCGCTCCGCGAGCTCGTCGATGTCCCCGGTCCCAACCATCTTGGTGACGCGGAGGGGCAGCCGCTCCCGCCGCCGCAGGTCTTCGAGCATGTCCCACTGGCCGAGCGCGCCGTCGGGGGTGGCGTCCTGCAGCGATGTCACCCCAAATGAAAGCAACTGGCGAAACGCCTGTTCGAGGAGCGTTTCGGCCTCGTGAGGGGCCGCTATGGGAGCGCCGCGCGCTCCGAGCTCGGCCTCCATCTCCTGTACGTAGCCGGTGAGCTCGCCCGAGGCGTCGCGCTTGATCACCGCGCCGACAGGCTCCGGCGTCTCGTTGCCGATGCCCATGGCCCGCAGCGCGGCACTATTCAATACCGAGGCGTGACCGGAGCGATGGGTCAGCTTGACGGGGTTGCGCGGGGCGGCCTCGTCTAACTCCCACCGCGTCGGCGCGCGCCCCTCGGCGAGCTGGAACTCGTCGTAGCCCCAGGCCCGCAGCCACGCGCCCTCGCCCGAGGCGGCGGCGCGCTCGCGAATGGCACGTTGAATATCCGCGATCGACGACACGTTTCGCGGGCTGCAATCGACCGCCCCCAAGTTGGCGGCGTAGGCAAAGAGATGCGCGTGCGCGTCGATGAACCCGGGGACGACGCGCCGGCCCGCGCAATCGATCACTCGGGTATCCGGCCCGCGCACCGTGTCGAGGTCGCGCTCGCCGCCCACCCACTGCACCCACTCGCCCACGGCGCTCACCAGCGTTGCCTCCGGCCCCGTCGTCTGGGGAAGGAACAGCCGGGCGTTGTGGAGGACCAAGTCGGCCTTCCGCACGCCTGAAGCGGGCGGCGGGCCGACGATGGGGAAGCGGGGGTCGCGGTCAGCCATCAAGCCTTATCCAGCATGGAGGGTCGAGGGAGGCCAGCACGTCGCCGCGGGGCATCAGTCGGCCGAGACTTCGAGGTGCGCGGTGTCGTTGACGGCGAGCAGCACCGCACCCCCGCTTGTGATGCGCGCCGTGGTGATCGAGGCGTTCGCCAGAAGGAAGCGCAGCGGGCCGGAGAACTCCATGCCGAGCAGCACGCAGAGTGCGGCGTTGATGAAGCCGCCGTGGGAGACCACGGCAACTCTGCCGAGGTCCGGCGCGCCGTCGAGAAAAAGGTCGCCAAGCACGCCGGCGGCGCGGACGTGCAGCTCGGTGGGGCCCTCGCCGTTGCGATCGCTGAAGTCCAGGACGGGGAGAATGTCGGGGCGGAAATACTCCTCCGAGCGGCGCTTGATTTCGGCGTCGGGCAGGCGGGAGAAACCACCGACGTCGATCTCGCGGAGTCGCGCGTCAAAACGAATCTCGCGGCCCGTGGCTTGAGCCACGGCCTCCGCCGTATCGCGCGCCCGCGGCAGCGGACTCGCATACAGATGATCGATCCCTTCAGCAAGGAGATGGCGCGCCAGGGCCGAAGCCTGCCGGGCACCTCGTGGCGTGAGGCCGTCATCCGAGCCGTAGCGCGCCTCGCCGTGGCGGATGAAGAGCAGATGCGTGGTCATACCGGGGGACATTATATGAGGGTGGCGCAGGTGTCAGGGCGGCCAATGCTATAATCGCCGACGCCAGGCTCTCTCGGACGGCCTTCACCCCGCTTTGCACACTCACGCCACGTCCACGCGCCCTGAATAAACCGCCGTGCCCCTTACTATCCTCCCCGCCGAATCGGAGATCGTCGAGACGCTCATGCGGCTGGCCTTTCAGCTTGCCGCAATCCTGCTCGCCGCCAAGGTTTTCGGGGAAATCTGCGACCGCTACCTGAAGATTCCCTCCGTCATCGGCGAGCTGCTCGCCGGCGTCGCTATCGGCCCCTTCGCCCTCGGGCAGTTCGCGCTCCCCGCCGATTTCGGGGCGCTGTTCCCGCTGCCCCTCGGCTATGGGATGGAAGGCGGCCCGGCACTTCCGGTATCTATCGAGCTCTGGGCGCTCGGCCAGATCGCCGCCATCGTTCTGCTCTTCCTCGCCGGCCTCGAAACGAACTCGAAGCTCTTCTTCCGCTACGCCGGGCCGAGCGTTCCGGTCGCCGCCGGCGGCGTGATTCTCCCCTTCATTTTCGGAGCGGGCGCCATCGCCTTCTTTGAAGACGACATCGGCTTCGGCGATACGGAGGCGCTGTTCATGGGCGCGATCATGGTGGCCACCTCGGTGGGCATCACCGCGCGCGTGCTCGAAGAGCAGCGGAAGCTCGACAGCCCGGAGGGCGTCACCGTGCTCGCCGCGGCGGTCCTCGACGACGTTCTGGGCATCCTCCTGCTCACCGTGGTCATCGGCATCCACGCGAGCGGAACCGTCAGCGTGGACGAGATCGTTTGGATCGGGGCGAAGGCGCTCATCTTCCTCGGCGCCTTGTTGGCGGTAGGCTTCCTGGGCCAGCGCTTCATCTCGCGGGCTATCCTATCTTTCCGCACCAACGGCGCGGCCATCGGGCTCGCCTTCTTCCTTGCGCTGCTTGCCTCCGGCCTGGCGGAGACCTTCGGCCTCGCCATGATCATCGGCGCCTACGCCATGGGCCTAGCGCTCTCCGGGAGCCGTTTGCGCCACGCCGTCGAGGAGAAGATGGGCGTCCTCGCCAATGCCATCGTTCCGATCTTCTTCTGCACGATGGGGATGCTCGTCGACGTTGGATCCCTGGTGGGGGCCATCGGCGTCGGCGCGGTGGTCACCGCGTTGGCCATCGGCGGAAAGGTCTTCGGGTCGGGCGTGCCGGCCCTTGCCGTTGGGTTCAACTTGCGGGGCGCGTCGCGGATCGGCTTCGGCATGCTGCCGCGCGGCGAGGTTGCCCTCATCGTGGCCGGCATCGGCCTCTCCGAGGGCGTCATCCAACAAGACCTCTTCGACATCGCGATATTCATGACCATCGTGACCACCATCGTCGCGCCCATCGCCCTCAAGCCGCTCTTTACCGGCGGCGGTTCGGGCCTGCGCAAGCCCGGCCCCGGCAGCGGCGACGACGACCCTCCCGGCCAGGAAGCCACGGTACCGCCGACGCCCCAGGACACCGGCCACTAGCGCCGTCGCACGCCATCCCTTGCCTAGCGCCGGCTACTTGCCAATTGCCGGGAAGATGTCCGAGGCGAAAGCTTCAAGACGCTCGATGTACTCGTCGACGCTGCTCGTCGGCGTCGTCGCGAACGTCGTACCTGTTGCCCCGGCGCGTTCGAGCGCGTCGAGCTCCGCTAAGAGCTCGTCCTTGTTCGTGGTCAGCTTGGGGGGTTCGAGCACGGTGTGCCGCATGTCCATCTTGGCCTCGAACAGCGGCAGGATGACCTCGAAGGGGCGAGCGCCGTCCTGCTCTCGCCGTTCGTGGATATATTCCAGCTTTTCGGGAAGCTGTTCGCGGGTGATCTGCCACGGCTGCCAGCCGTCGCCGTAAGCGGCGGCGCGGCGCATGGAGGGCCGCGAGTGCCCACCGATCCAGATCGGCGGATAGGGCTTCTGCAGCGGCTTGGGATCAAACGCGAGGCGGTCGAATTGGAAGTGCTTGCCGTGATAGGCGGGCTCGTCGCTGGACCACAGCTCGATCATCGACTCGATCATCTCGTTGGCGACCTCGCCGCGGTTAGCGTGGTCCCCGCCCACGATAGCGAACTCGCGCCGCAGGTAGCCGACGCCAAGCCCCGCGATGGCCCGCCCGCCGGAGAGCCAGTCCAGCGTCGAGATCATTTTCGCCAGCTCGACCGGATGGTGATAGCCGAGCACAATCACGGTGTTAACCAAACGGATGCGCCGCGTCGCCCCGGCAAAGACGCCCAGCGTCACCAAGGGGTGCGGCCAACGCGGCCCCATGACGGGGACCATCTTTTCGAGCATGATGGCGTGCTCGGGGACGCCGAGAAAGTCGAAGCCGAGGTCGTCGGCCTTCCGCGCCACGCGCAGCATGTCGTCGGCGGTCGCCTTCGCGGCCCAGGACTCGACGGCGTTCGGTTGCAACGTGACGCCGGGAACAGAGACTCCGATCTGCATGGAACCCTCCCCCGCCGTTTGGCGGCCCCGTGATTCTACTCAAAATCGGAGCGACGCACAGACCAGTGGGGCCGCGCCTCGACTAAGGGTTAAAAGGCGGCGTCCTCTGGGTGAGGGCAGAGGACGCCGGTGGGACACCCGTCCTGGAGGAGAACGGGCTCATGTAAAGCGCCCTGGAGGCGGTGGGCGCAGGCTGCCTTCGACCCCTGGCTAGGGCAGGGCCGGAGGTGTTAATTCATCGTTCGATTCTCGCTCCCTCGCCGCGCCGGTCCCGCGCGGCCTCCTCGCTATCTATCCGCATTTGTTGAAGCCGCAGGCGTGGCACATGAGGCAGCCCTCTTGGTAGGCCAGCGCGCCGGAGCAGTCGGGGCACGTGACCGCCGACTCCGTTTCCTTCCACGGCGTGAGCTTCTCGTCCTGGGCGGCCTCGGCCTTTTCGGGGTTGAACAGACCGAGCTGCGCTCCCTGCATCGTCGGCTCGTTCCACATTTCGGGCGTGCCGTTCTCGCCGGGCAGGTACTTAGCCAGCACCAGCGCTACGGCGTCGGGCGGCGACGCGACCAGCACCCCATCGTCCCAAATCGGGTTGCTGGTGATGCCCTTGAGGTGATGAATGATCGATTCGAGATCGACACCGGCGCGCAGCGAGAGCGAGATGAGCCGTGAGATCGCCTCCAGATGGGCCGCGTCCGTCGTTCCGGCCTTGCCCAACTGCGAGAAGACCTCGAACGGCTTACCCGTCGCGTCGACGTTCACTGTGACGTACATCGTGCCGTTGCCGGTGCGCACCTTGTGGGTCATGCCCACCATGGCGCGCGGACGCTCGCGGGGGCGGCGAGGAACGGGGCCGGCGGCGATCTCCTCAGCCTCTTGCAGCACGCCCGGCGAGTCCGGTAACACGTCTGTCGTCTCGCCGCTGCGCGCCTTCTCCGTCTGGCCCGTGCTGAGCACTTGCATGCTCTTCGAGCCATCGCGGTAGATGGTCACGCCCTTGCAGCCGAGGTCGTAGGCGAGGTCATAGACCATGCGTACGTCATCGACCTTGGCGTCGTGGCTAAAGTTCACCGTCTTGGAGACGGCGTTGTCCGTATAGCGCTGGAAGGCGGCCTGCATCCTGACGTGCCACTCCGGCGAGATGTCGTGCGAGGTGACAAAGACCCGCTGCACCCACTCGGGAACGCCGGGCATGCCGTGCACCGTACCGCGCGCCGCGAGCTCTTCCATGAGTTCGCTGCTGTAGAAGCCTTCGCGCCGGGCCACCGCCTCGAAGTAGGGATTGACCTCGACAAGCCGCGTACCGTCCATGACGGTGCGCACGTAGCTGAGCGCGAACAGGGGCTCGCAGCCGCTGGAGCAGCCGGCGATGATGCTGATGGTGCCGGTGGGCGCGATGGTGGTGCGCGTCGAGTTGCGGAAGCGGGGACCGTCGTTCTGGTCGTAGACGCTGCCATGCCATGCGGGAAAGACGCCCCGCTCCTCCGCCAGCGCCATGGAGGCCTCGTCGGCCTTCCTCTGGATGAAGCCCATCACCTTCTCGGCGGTCTCGACTGCCTGTTGCGAGTCGTAGGGAACGCCGAGCACGAGCAGCATGTCGGCCCAGCCCATAACGCCAAGGCCGATCTTGCGGGTCCGCTTCGTGACTTCCTCGATCTTGGACACGGGATAGCGGTTCATCGTCACCACGTTGTCGAGGAACCGCACCGACGTGTAGACGGTGCGCTCAAGGCGCTCCCAATCCACCTCGACCGCATCCGCCGTACCGCCGCCCTTGACCATCTTGGCCAGGTTGATCGAGCCTAGGTTGCACGACTCATAGGCCATCAGGGGCTGCTCGCCGCAGGGGTTCGTCGCCTCGATCAGGCCCTCGTGCGGCGTGGGATGATCGGCGTTGATGCGGTCGATGAAGACAATGCCCGGATCGCCCGTCTTCCACGCGCTGTTGACGAGCTGCTCGAAGACCTCGCCGGCGTTCAGCGTGCCCGTCACGCGTCCCGTGCGCGGGTTGATCAACTCATAGTCCTCGCCGGAACGCGCCTTCTCCATGAAGCGCTCGGTGAGGGCGACGGAGATATTAAAGTTCTGCAGCGACTTGTCGTCGTCCTTGACGTGGATGAACTTCAGGATGTCGGGGTGCTCGATGTTCAGGATGCCCATGTTGGCGCCCCGTCGCGTGCCTCCCTGCTTCACGACGTCGGTCGCGGTGTCGAATATCTTGATGAAGGAGACCGGGCCCGAGGCCACGCCGCCCGTCGAGCCGACGACGTCCTTTTCAGGGCGAAGCTGGGAGAAGCCGAATCCGGTGCCGCCGCCGCTCTTGTGGATGAGGGCAGTGTGCGTCGCCGACTCGAAGATGCCCTCCATGTTGTCGGGAACAGGCAGGACGAAGCAGGCGGAGAGCTGTTGAAGCTCGCGGCCCGCGTTCATCAACGTGGGCGAGTTGGGGAGGAACTCCAGGCTCGCCAGCATCTGGTAGAACTCCTCGGCGATGGGCTCGATGTCGTGGCCCGGCTCCTCGACGCGATCTCCTTCGGCGAGGTTCCGCGCCACGCGGCGGAACATCTCGTCGGGCGTCTCGACGATCTCGCCTTCGCGGTTCTTCGCCAGATAGCGCCGCCGAAGCACCTCAAGTGCGTTGGCGGTGATCTCAAGGCCGGGGACCTGGGACTCGACCTCGACAAGGGGAGCGTGGAACGCCTCCCCCCGTAATACGGGATGGTCCTGCAGCACATCTTCATGGGCGTAGCCGTTCAGGCCGTCGCCGTTCAGAGCCGACGTCGCGGCGCGCAGCACCTCTTCCATATGGTCACCGGCTGGACTAGAAGGCATCGCTTTTCTCCATCCGTACTCAAGCTTTTGAAGTGCTCAGACAAAGAGTCGTCTGTGTTTGTTCAGATTCCAAATGTCTTTCCTCTGAATCACTAATCACTATTCCCTTACAGCTAGTACGACAACCGTTATCTGTACATCTCTCAAGGCCTGTCTCACCCATTGGACACACTAGATTGGTTGGGAATCCAGGTTCATGGTCACACATCTCACAACTGGGACATCCAGGTGGACATCCGTAATGGTGACAGGGGCAGTCAAAGAATTGTTGCTCAGCCATATAAGAAGAAAAACCCCACTGGCGGGCTTGTCCCTCTCGCCTGTACAATGCCTGTTCTATTCTGTTGAGCTTCACTCGGTAGTCGGAGTCCGACAGTACATTCTTGCTCAGATTGCATCGCAAACAAGTGAGCTGCAGATTCTCCATAGTGCTCTCACCACCATGCTCAATTGGCACGATGTGATCGATGCTGGACCTCTTTGAGATATCAGCGGAACAGTACACACATCGCCATTCCTGACGATCTCCAATCTCCTTGCGCATTGAAGGCTTGACTTTGTCCCTGATGCGTTGCTTGGCTGCATTACGTTCGTTTAATGCCAGTCGCAAAGGGTGCCCTGGAGGACAAGCCTTGGGGCGCCTATAACTCAAGCCCGTCGCAATGTTGAAGACAGTCATGGGATTGATCCCCCATTCATCAGCTAGCTGCCGCACAAGCGGCATGTTTGGAGGACCGAATGGTATGCGCTCTCTGATCCGAGCCGCCTGATCATCAGTAAGCAACCCGGATTTTCGATAGAGTGCCACATGTACGCTTCGCTCGTGCGCGCTGCACTCCATTGGTGTAGAGAACTCGCTACCGCATTCATTGCACATGTAGAAGGATTGCTGGCTAACCATTAGCTCTGCTTACCTTAGCCCAGCGGGCGGGACAATTTGCATTCTTGGGCTTCTCTTCTTAGACAATACTTGCCGCTATGAGCAAGACGGCGGCGTCAGAACGTAGGCCGGGCCGCTTACCCGTCCTCCGCAGTCCCGGGGCCGCCGGGCGCCTCGGGGTCGGGCGCCTCCTCGGGCGGCCCCTCCTCCACCGGGGGGAGCCGCACTCCTCGAGGCCGCCGTGGCCGGCGCCGCGCCGCGCGCGGCATCGGCTTCTCTCCCGGCAACAGGGGGAGCTGCGCGGAGGCGGCCCGGCTCTCCCGCGCCGCCATGAGCGATTCGATCTCGTCGCGGAAGTTGTCGATATCGGCAAAGTCGCGGTACACCGAGGCGAACCGGATGTAGGCCACGCGGTCGAGCGCCTTGAGCCGTTCCATGACCATCTCGCCGATCAGCGAGGACGATATCTCGGCGCGGCCAAGATGCTGCACCTCGGCCTCTACCTCGCCGGCCAGTTTGTCGATGGCGTTGACCGGCAGGGGACGCTTGCCGCTGGCCTTGCGGATACTCGAGGCCAGCTTCTCGCGGTTGAACTCCTCGCGGCGCTCGTCGCGCTTGATGACTTGCACCGCCGCCGACTGGACGCGCTCGTAGGTCGTGAACCGCTTTTTGCACCGCAGGCACTCCCGGCGCCGGCGTATCCCGCTCTCCGCGGCCCGCGAGTCGGTGACTTTGCTGTCCTCGTGGGCGCAATGGGGGCACCGCACGTTGTAACACTCCGATGATCTCGCTACCTCGCCGTTGACAAGACTGCCACCTGGAACCGGCTGTGGCGACCTTCCCTTCAGTGAAACAGTTTTCCGGAATGGCCACTCACGAATGTTTCACCGGAAGGGTCGTAAGACCTTACCCACGGCGAGGGGATATGTCAAGCCTCTTTCCACTATGTATTGTACCTCGGCACGGCTTAGACTACCAGATAGCCTTTTCGACAAGCCGCGCACATTCCCGACGATTCACGCACATTTCCTGTCTCTTTCCCACATTGAGCGCACCCTTCACGCACACGCGCTCGGCGCCCACCGGTGAAGAAAAACGGGCCCGCCCTGGAGGGGGTGACGTCCCAGGGCGGGCCCGAAGGAGGGGGGCGTCGTTAGAACTCGATGGGCAGCTTCGAGTGCGTCTTGATCGGCTCCGAGGCCATCGGCGACCGCTTGCGCAGGAACGGCGGGACGTCCAAGTCGGGATCGTCGGCGCCGCTGCCGCCGTTCATGAGGCGTTGAATGGTGTCCGGGCTCGCGAAGGCCGTGCTCTGCTCCGAGGGGAACCCCGTCGCGATGAGCGTAATCTTCACGTCGCTCTCCATCCGGGTGTCCGTGGACATGCCGAAGAAGATGTCGGCGGCCGGGTCCACGGCCTTACTGATGATTTCGGAGGCGGCGTGGACCTCGGCGAGGGTGAGGTCGGGGCCGCCGGTGATGTTGAAGAGCACGCCCTTGGCGCCCTCGATGGAGACATCGAGCAGTGGGTTCGAGATAGAGGCCCGGGCCGCGTCCGTCGCCCGGTTGTCGCCCTTGCCGTAGCCCACGCCCATCATCGCCGAGCCGGCGTCGCTCATCACCGCGCGCACGTCGGCGAAGTCGAGGTTGATGTCGCCCGGTACCGTGATGAGGTCCGAGATTGCTTGGATGGCACGGCGCAGCACCTCGTCGGCGAGCTTGAAGGCGTCGCCCACGGTGACCTTGCGGTCGCACACTGCCACTAGTGCGTCGTTGGGAATGACGAGTAGCGTATCGACTTTCTCGCGCAGCCGGTTGATCCCTTCCTCTGCACGGCTGCGCCGGTGGGCCCCTTCCCACTCGAACGGACGCGTCACGACGGCCACGGTGAGCGCACCGCTGGCCCGCGCCACCTCGGCGATGACGGGCACCGCGCCGGTGCCCGTGCCGCCGCCCATCCCCGCGGTGAGGAAGACCATGTCGGTATCGCCGATGGTCTCGATGAGATCGTCGCGGCTCTCCTCCGCGGCCTGGCGCCCCTTCTCAGGATCGCCGCCCACGCCGAGGCCACGGCTCACCTGGTCGCCGATACGAATGCGCAGGGGGGCTTCGGCGCGCATCAGCGCCTGCGCGTCCGTGTTGACGCAGACGAAGCTGACTCCGTTGACCTGCTCCTTCAGCATCCGCGCGACGGCGTTGCATCCTCCGCCGCCCACGCCGATGACCTTTACATCCGCCATCCCTTTGAATTCGCTCTGTCCGCCCATAGGTGCCTCTCCCTCCGTGTTACTACCACCGGTCTCGAATCCGGCGATTCCGTTAGCTGTGTGCTCGCTTCCAGTAGTCGATTGATGCTCTCGCTATGACTGCCGATTTCTCCATTCCTTCACGCCCCGAGCCGGTCAGGCCCGGAGCCCTTCGAGTTGTCCGAAGAGGCGGAAGCCTCTCGGCCGGTCGGCTTGCCGCCGACACAAGGGACCAAAGACCGGGTCGCGGTAGAGCCGCAGCAGGCCCAGCAGGGACGCGTGCGCCGGGCCTCGCAGATCGCTCACCGCACCGCCCTCGCGGTACAAGACGCCGCCACCCGCCGCCTCGCCCACCCGGGCGGGAACGCCGAGCACTTCGTGCGCCAAGTCAGCGATGCTGGGAAGCGCGGCGACTCCGCCAGTGAGCACCAGGCCCGCGGGGCGTTTCCGGCGCCGCGCGCCCACCGCCGCCGCCCAGCCAAGCTGCAACAGCTCCGTCACACGGAGCCGTATGACTTCCAATAGATAGCTTCGGCGGAAACGGCGGTAGCCGCTCACGCCATAGCAGGGAATCGTGACCTCTTCCCTCAAGGCCGCGCCCTCCAAGGACGCCGCGCCGTGATCGTGGAGGACGCCCTCGCCCACCGAGAACGAGGTATTAAGCGCCATCGCGATGTCGTTCGAGAGATGATCGCCGCCGACGGGCGCCGACCCGGTATGCAGTAGCGCGTTGTTGAAGTAGGCCGCCGCATCCGTCGTGCCGGCCCCGATGTCCATGTGAACGACGCCGCCCTCGGCCTCCGTCCGTTGGACCGCGGCGCGTCCCGCCGCAACCACGCTCGACAAGACCTCGTCGATCTCGACGCCGGCCATGCGGGCGGCCCGCCGGAGACGTTCGACGGCCTCCTCGCCGGCGGTGACGACGCGGGTTTCGGCTTGGACCAGCGCGCCTCGCATGCCCACCGGGCTGCGACGGCAGAGGTAGCCGTCGACTCGGATTCCTCCCGGGGCGCTATGCAGCACGACGTCATCGCAGGCCGCGGCCCGTGTCTGCGCCGCCGCGCGGGCCTTCACCACGTCACGCTCGGTAATCACACTGTCGCCGCGGTTCACCGCGGCCTCGCCGACGGCGTTGAACGACCGGACGTGCACGCCGGAGATGCCCGCGACGACCAGAGCGCCACGGACGACCGCTTCCAAGCCGGCGGACTCCAAGGCTGCACGGATCGCGTAGCTGGCCTCGTCCACGTCCTCGACGATCCCGCGTTTTATTCCCACCGCTTTGGTCTGACCGAACGAGAAGATCTCGGCCCCGCCGTCGGCTTCGATTTCCGCGCCGACTACGCGGACCATCGCACTGCCCACGTCGACGGCAACGACCATCTCGGTGCCGTCGCGACTTTCCGATCGGCCCCTAGCCACAGCGGCTCCCTTGCACGGCAAGCTTCCGGGCGATGCGCAGCTTGGCGCTGCGGCTGCGCGGATTGCGCGCCGTCTCGGCGGCGCTGGGGACGACGGCGCGACGCGTCACCACCGCCAAGGAGGGTGTGAGAGGATGACCGCCGCCGGGCGCTCTAGGTACGTGGGCAAAGTCGGCGGACCGGTCGCGGAAGAAGTTCTTCACGATCCGGTCTTCCAAGGAGTGATAGCTGATGACGGCGACCCGACCCTCCGGCTTGAGTACGTCGACCGTGCCCTCTAGGGCCTGCTCGATGCCCGTGAGCTCGTCGTTGACGCAGATGCGCAGCGCCTGGAAGGTGCGCGTGGCCGGATGGATCCGATGCCGGCCCGGCGGATAGGCCCCCGCGACGATGCGCGCCAACTCGGTCGTCGTTTCGATGGGGCGTCGGGCGGCGATACGGCGGGCGATGAGCCGGCTCTTGCGTTCCTCTCCGTACCGTCGGAGCACGCCGGCGAGCTCATCGACGGGGTAGGTGTTCACCACGTCCCGGCCAGAGACCGCCCCCGCTTTCGAGAAGCGCATATCCAGGGGGCCTTCCTTTAAGAAGCTGAAGCCCCGCTCCGCGGCCTCAAGCTGCATCGAGGAAAGACCAAGATCGAAATAGACGCCGTCGGCGTCGAGAGAGTCATGATTGGCGCAGAGACCGCGAAGGTCGCGGAAATTGCCTTGCGTCAAGGTCAGGGCGCGGCCGTAAGCCCGGAGGCGTTGGCCGGCGAGTGCGAGGGCATCCCCGTCCGCGTCGATCCCGAGCAACCGCCCGCCGGGGCCGCTGGCCTCGAGCACCGCCGCGGCGTGCCCGCCCGCGCCGAGCGTGCAGTCCACGTACCGGCCCCCGGGGCGAACATCGAGCCCCGCGACGAGCTCGGCGGCGAGCACCGGCTCATGTCCAGTCTCGTCAAGACTCGCCATGGCCACGCTCCAGCTTCTCCGCGATGTCCGATAGGTTCTCCTGCTCGGCCAGTTGCTCGTTCCAACCCTCGACCGACCAGATCTCGAAGTAGGAGTTCTGCCCCGCGATCACCACGGGCTGGTTGACGTCGATCCCGGCGAAGCTTCGTAGATTCGCCGGTACGACCACTCGCCCCTGCCGGTCCGGCGCCGCCTCGAACGCTCCCGAAAAGGTCAGCCGCTGCAGCCTCCGCGCGTTCGGATCGTACCGGGAGAACCGCGATACGCTGCCGGCCACCTCTTGCCACTCGGTCGGCGGGTAGACCTCGACGCAGCCGTCGGCGCCGCGGGCCAGGACCATGCCGTTCTGGACCGCGGCGCGGAACTTCTGAGGCGCCACAATGCGCCCCTGTGCGTCCATTCGGCCCTCGAACGTTCCTAAGAGCAAGCGGCCAACCCCTCCGCCCATGGCGGACCAGCTTCACCATTAAGGCCCTATTTCTTACCAATTAGCGCCAGTTTATACCAATTCCAACCTACCATTGTCAATACATCCCTCCGCGATTCACCAAAATGTGCGCACATCCACGCCGCCGGCGGGTTGCAGAAGCCCGATACTCAGCACGCCCGCAAGGGACGTCCTCAAAAATGGAGAGAGGGGCAGTCGCGACCCATCGCTGAGGGAGGGGCGAGGCGCCGCGCAGGCGGCGAGCTAGTCGAGGCGGCGGATCTCGGTGCGGCCGAGGCCGAGGTAGAGCGCGAACAGCCCCATCACCGCCCCCGAGCCGGCAAGGGCCCACCGGATGCCGGTGAACTCGGCGATCGAGCCGATGATCACCGCGCCGACCAGATGCATCCCGAACATGACCATCAGGAAGCTGAGCACACGCCCCCGATAGGCGTCATCGACGTTCGTCTGCACCAAGATATTGTTGATCGTGTTGAAGCCCGTGCTGATGGCTCCGAGGACGATCATCATGACGAGGGCCGAGGCCATATTGGGCGATACCGCCAGGAGCGCCACCGCCGCGCCCCAGGCCACACCGGATACGATGTAGGCCTTCCCTTTCGCCCGCATGTTCGACCAGGCTGCGATGACCAAGCTGCCAAGGAGCGCCCCCAACCCCGACATGCTCAGCAGCAGCCCGAATCCCTTCGGCCCCTGGCCCAGCACGTCGGCGACCGCGGGGAGCAGGTCGCGGAAGGGCAGTCCGATAAGCGTCGCCCCCAGTAGTCCAAGCACCAGCCACTTCAGAACCGAGTGACGCATCAGGTAGCCGACGCCTTCGGTGAAAGAAGTGAACGCCGACTCTTCCTTCACCCGCGCCGGCGCGCCGTCCGCCGTGAGGAACAGCGCCATGATCGCAATCGAGACCACGTAGCCGCCCGCGACGGTGAAGTACACCGCCTCCGCCCCCAACCACCCGATCATGACGCCCCCGACCGCCGGCCCGATCAGCCGCATCGAGCTCATCGCCCCCGCGTTCAGCGCCAGCGCGTTCTGCAGGTGCTCCTTGCCCACCAGGTTGAACACGAACGCCTGCCGCGACGGCATGTGCAGGCTATTCGCCGCTCCGAATAATCCGGCGCTCACGAACAGGTGCCACACTTCGATCCGGTCCGCCGCTACCAGCACGCCCAGCACCGCGCCGTTGGCCAAAATCAGGCTCTGCATCGAGATCATGATCGGCTTGTGGGCAAAACGGTCGGCGATCACGCCGCCCACCGGCGCGATGAACACCTGGGCGACGCCGCTCATCAGCAGGACCGCGCCGAGCATGAACTCTGATTCCGTCAGCTCCCAGGCCAACCAGCTCGTGACTACGAGCATGCTCTGGAACCCGATGCCGCTCCCCACGAACGACACCATGTAACGGCGGTACTGCTGGACACTGAGCGACTGGAACGTCCCGCCCAGGCGGGAGCGCGACCGGCGTCTCCGGCGGGCGCCGGCCCGAGAAGCGGAGGCGGATGGCGGCGGTCGCTCTGTCATAAGGGGGACGCGCCCCAAAGGAGACGCCCGGCAAGTCTAGCACGCACTCACACCTCTCAAGGGCGGGCGCACTTCAACGCTCTCCCTGTAGGGAAGCATGCTAACGGGGACGCGGCACGACCTCGAAGCTAGCCGCGGTCGAGGGGAAGGCGGGTCGTCTGCTCGACGGGGAAGGTCCACTCCGACATACGCGCGTCGATCGCGGCGGCGTTGCGCCGGGCTGCCTCATCGGCGCGCGGCTGCAGTAGCCCCGCATGCGTCCACGACGGCCCTCCGTAGCCGGGCGGATCGGCCCGCCAATGGTAGGGCTGCGTGACGGGGATCATGTGCTGTGGGGGATATCCGGACTGACTCATGGAGCCCTCCCTCTTAGCCCAGTAGCTCTGTCGCGAACGCGCACTGCCATCGTACGCCCATGATAGACTACCGCCTCCGGCGGGCGCGAACCCTAGGGTCAGCCCGGTCGACATGGCCGGAGGCCATCCCAAACTCCGGGATGGAGAATCTTAGCCAAGGCTCTCTTGGAGCGCTGGCGCGAAGGTAGGCAGCGGCTTCCAACGCCATCCCCAGAACATTCGAGAGGGTTGCTAGGTTTCACTTGGTGACGCGGCCATGATCCACGAGGCACTGCTCTCCATCGGGCTGCTCATTGTCGTCGCTAAGCTCGCCGAGGGGATCTTCCGCCGGTTCGGGCTGAACTCGATCGTAGCGTACGCGGTGACCGGCCTCATGCTTGGGCCTGTCGCCGGAATCGTCGAGCCGACGGGCGATCTCCAGATTCTGTTAGGCATCGGCGTCTTCGTCTTTTTCTTCCTCATTGGCCTTGATGAGATCGATATTGCCGGTTTCTTGTCGGCGATTCGCGGCCGGTTTTTTGTGGCGGCAACGGTATCGGTGGTTATATCGCTGCTCGCGGCTCTGGCCGTCACATCCGACATTCTCTACGACTTCCAGCTCGGCCTCGACTTCAATCACGCGCTCGCTCTCGCGGGAATCTTGTCACTGTCAAGCCTCGGCCTCGTGGCGAAAGTACTGGCCGACAAGGGCCGCCTCAAGGACCCGCTCGGCCTCCAGCTCTTCACCACGGTGATCATAGCCGAGCTGCTCGCCCTGCTTGTCGTCGGGTTCTCCATCGGCGAGCACGCCGAAGAGATGAGCGTGACCAGCGTGCTGATCCTGCTCGGCCAAATCGTAGGCTTCACTGTGTTGACCTGGTTCCTCGCGACACGAGTGATCCCCCGCTTGCTTGTTCTCCTGCAGCGCGTCCTCCACGTACCTCAACTTTCCTTTGGTTTGCTGCTCGGCGGGCTCTTCCTGATGGTTGTCGGCGCCGAGGAGATCGGTCTCCACGGCTCCATCGGCGCGCTGCTCTTCGGCGCAGCTTTGTCGGGGCTGCCCCATCAGGTGCGCCAGAGCGTCATGCCCGGCATAAGAAGTACGGCGGAAGGGCTGTTCGTGCCGCTCTTCTTCGCCTCCGCGGGCCTTCACATCAGCCTTTCGTTTACCGACCTGCCCCCGTGGACGATCGTGGCACTTGTCCTGATCCCCCTAGCGGGCAAGTTCGCCGGCGCCTTCATCGGGGCCAGTCTGACGCGGCTGAACATCTTGGTCCCGCTGGCCACCGGCCTGCTGGCGAAGGGCGTCGCCGAGGTCGCCCTGCTCCTCGTGCTCTTCGAAACCCACGTGATCGAACAGGATGTCTTCTCGCTGCTCGTGCTCATCATGTTCGTCTACATCCTGCTCATGCCCCCCGTTATTAGCTTCGCTGTCAATCGGGCCAAGACGCCGGAGAGCAGTGCCCTGCCCGAGACGATTCCGCCCTCCCTCGCCCGCTTCACCCTTGACGACGCCACCGTACAGGACATCCTCGACCGATCGTGGAATTACCCCGAGTCAACGCTATCGGTGCGGAACTTCGCCGACCGTTGGACCGTGCCACACCAACAGGACTACGTGGTTGTCGAGAAGGGAGCCCTCGCGGGGATCGTGTCGGTGAGCAAGCTGCGGTACCTCCCGAAAAGCGAATGGTCCAAGACCCCGCTGGAGAACGTCCTGAGCCACGACACGCCTAAGACCTGGCCCGACGAGCACCTCGAGGACGCGCTGCAGCGCATGACGGAGCACTCGCTGACCGTCATCCCGGTGGTGGACAGGGAAAGCAACGCGTTCCTGGGCACGATCACCAGCCGCGACATCCTGGACCTAATGCTGCTGGACGCCAAGGGCGAACACTAGCGGCAGGCCCACGCACTCCCGAGTGCAAAAAGGGGTGACTGGGGAGTTCCGCCGGCGTCGCCGCGATTCCGGCAGTCGGCATCGTCCGGGCGCTGTCGCTCGCCACGCCCCGGCCTGCGGTCGAGGCTCCTGCCTATGCCGCCCACGCGCTCGCTTTGTTCGTGCCTCGCAGCGGCGATGCCCACATCTCCAACGCGTCCGGTCAAGGACAGCGTGCGGCCGCCGAGCAAGCGTCGTTGGCGGGCTCACGGCGTTCTGCTACACTCCGCCAATCCCGAACCCAAGACTGATCGGAACCGAAGCGAGGGGTCCGATGCACTACAACGTTATCTCAGCGGACAGCCACATCGACGTCAAGTACCTGCCAGAGGACCTCTTCGTTTCAAACGCACCGGCGGAATGGAAGGACCAGGTCCCCCGCATCGTGGAAACAAGCGAAGGAAAGAAGTGGTTTTCCGAGGGGACCGACCTATCGGCCCGCTTGCCCAACGCCAACATGGGATTCTTCGAGCGCGGCTTCTCCAAACGTATCGACCGCATGTTCGACGCGGGCTTTTTCGATGGGCGGTCTCACCCGACCGATCCCGAGCTGCGCATGAAGCACCAGGACATCGACGGCATCGACGCGGAGGTCATCTACGGCGTCCTGCACCTCGGCAATCACATCGAGAGCCGGGAGTTGCTCAACCTTATCTACCGGACCTACAACACCTGGGTGGCCGACTTCTGCAAAGCAAACCCGGACCGTCTGGCCGGGCTGGCCTGTTTGCCGAACGAAGATCCCGTGGCCGCCGCCGCCGAGCTGCGACGGGTAGCCGCGCTGGGGATCAGGGGGGCCGAGTTCGCGGTATCGACCGCGGCGAAGCCGGTGTGGCACAAGGACTGGTTTCCGCTCTGGGAGGCCGCGGCGGAATGCAACACCCCCATATCGTTCCACACGACCGGCCTTCCGACGCGGGAGCCTGACGACGCGGAGACCAAGGAGTACACCGCGCAGTACCTCGGCACATGGCTGACGATGTTCCAGCTCGCCGGCGCGGAGTCTCTCGCGAGTATCCTCTTCTCCGGCGCCCTCGACCGCTTCCCGGACTTCAAGTTCGTGTTGGGCGAGTCGGGGGTCGCGTGGATCCCGTTCATACTCGGGCGAGTGGACGAGAAGTACGAGGACCGCTACACCTATCTCAACTTCTCGATGCCGCCGAGCGGCTATTGGCGGCGTCAGGGTTATACGACGTTTCAGCAGGAGTCCACCGTCGCGGATGTGATTCAGCTGGTGGGCGAGGACAATGTTCTCTGGGGCTCGGACTACCCGCATTCCGATGGCGTTTGGCCCGACTCACAGGACGTTATCGCGAAGGACTTGGGCCCTCTGAATGACCGTGTTCGCCAGAAGGTGATCCGCGACAACACCGGGACGCTCTACGGATTTCTAAATTAGCCCGGATGCCCTTCAGTCTCGGGAGCGGCGGTCCGCTCGGCCGATAGCGCGGACCTACGTCTAGCCGCTTGGCCGCAACCCGCCGGACGTAACCAGGGCGCGACAGAGCGGTAGTCGTTGGAGGACGCCGTTGCGCAGATACATCTTCCTTCGAATCGTTCAGGCGCTCTTCGTCGCCGTCGCGGTTTCGATCATCGTGTTCGTCCTAGTTCGGCTATCCGGCGACCCGGTGAACGTCATCCTTCCGATCAACGCGACCCCGGAAGACCGGGCACGGCTTACCGCTCTGTGGGGACTGGACGATCCGCTCCTGAGTCAATACTGGACGTTCGTCAAGAACGCCGCGCGCGGCGACTTTGGGGACTCGATCAAGTTCCCCGGCAAAACGGCGCTTGGTGTTATCGGAGAACGCACGGTCGCCAGCTTGCAGTTAGCCCTGGGCGCTCTCCTCCTGGCCGGCGCGGTCGCGCTGCCCTTGGGCGTGATCAGCGCGGTGAAGAAGGATACGCCCTTAGACTTCTTCGGCAAGACGTTCGCCATTCTGGGCCAATCGGTGCCGCCGTTCTGGACGGGGATCGTGCTCGTGTGGGTCTTCGCGGTCACGCTCGATTGGCTGCCAGTGGCGGGCCGCGGGGGGTTCTCCCACTTCATCTTGCCGGTGGTCACGCTCGGGTGGTTTCAGATGGCCCCGCTCATGCGCCTCGTCCGCTCATCGATGCTGGACGCCCTGGAGAGCGAATACGTAAAGCTGGCCCGGATCAAGGGCGTGCCGGAGTGGAAGGTTGTCTGGAAACACTGCCTGCGCAATGCCGCGATCGTGCCGCTGACCTATTTCGGGCTCATCGCGGGCTTTCTCGTCACCGGTACCGTCGTCGTCGAGACGGTGTTCGCGTGGCCCGGGATTGGCTTGCTTGCGTTTGACGCGATCACCGGACGGGACTTCCACGTGGTGCAGGCCGTGGTGATTCTGACGGCGGTGGCGTTCCTCACGATCAACCTCACGGTCGATATCCTTTACGGATACGTTGATCCTCGTATCCGGTACGTCGAACGGTAGCGGGGCGTGATGCGGGTTCCAGGCGACAAGGCCGCGGCGCTGATCAGAGACAGTTTCAGCCGTCTGCCCAGCCCAAAGTCGGTCATAGCCAAGACGCGCCGCTATCCCGTCATACCGGTGACGGTGCTGCTCCTCGTGCTGATCATACCGGCCATCTTCGCGGACCTCATAGCACCGCACGATCATCTTTCCGTCGACCCTGCCCAGCGGCTCCAGCCGCCGGGATGGGTCGGGCCAAAGGTCATCAGCAAGACCGTCGTCGACAGAGTCCAAGACCGTGACACGGAGATGTCCCTAGCGGCGGCGCGGTCGCTTCGTCCCGGGAACGGCCTGGGGCAGAGTCCGAACCTGCCCGAGCTCGCCTCGGTGGGCGACGAGGTCCAAATCGTCACCGGCGTGGGAGGCAATTGGTCCCGGCCGCTAGGGACGGACAAGCTGGGGCGCGATATCGTCAGCCGTCTGATCCACGGCTCCCGTCTCTCCCTCATCGTGGCGCTGCTTGTCATAGGGACCTCCGGGGCGCTCGGGACGTCGCTCGGGCTGATCGCCGGGTACCAGAGGGGGTGGGCGGACTTTCTCATCTCCAGGGCCGTCGACTTTTTCCTGGCCATCCCGCCGCTGCTGATCGCGCTTGTCCTCGTGCTCGTTTACCGAACGAGCCTGTGGATTGTGGTCATCGTCATCGCCGTCCAGCTGTGGGCGGTCTACGCGCGCATGGTGCGGGGCGAGACGTTGACCTTGATGGAGCAGGGGTACATCGACCGGGCCCGCGTGGCGGGCGCGTCGGGAGCCCGCATCATTGCCCGCCATCTGTTCCCGAACTTGGTCAACAGCCTTATCGTGCTCAGCACGCTCCAGATCGGGTTCGTCATCATCTTCGAGTCGGCCCTCAGCTTCCTCGGCGTCGGGATCCCGAGCCCCGCTCCGTCATGGGGCAGCATCGTCGCGGACGGCCGCGACCTCATCATCCAGTCGGGCTGGTGGGTCTCCATCTTCTCCGGCGCCGCGATCGCGTTGACGGTGCTCTCCGCCAACCTGCTAGGCGACTGGCTCCGCGACGAGCTCGATCCGAAACTGAGGCACTTGTAGCCTCCCAACGTCGACGGGTGAGAAGGGGCAGCGCATGTCAGAGCAAAACAAGGAAATCATTCGGCGGTACTACGATTCGATGAACCGGGGCGACGTGGCGGCCAGGGACACCTTCTGGGCCGAAGACATCGTCTGGCACGGAAACCAGGCGGAAGGGGCGGGCCAAGGACTGGAGAGCTCGGTCGATCTCCACGACCAGATCAAGAACGCCTTCTCCGGCCTTCACGCCACCATCGACGACATGGTCGCGGAAGACGACAAGGTCGTGGCGCGGTTCACGGCGACGGGCATTCACACAGGGCCGCTTCCAGGCGTCGAGCCGACCGGGAAGCCCGTCACCTGGACCGGGATCGCCATCTACCGGATCGTGGACGAGAAAATCGCCGAGGACTGGTTCAACGACACGTTCAACGAGCAAGTCCGGCAGTTGCGGGAATCGCAGAGCGCGGCGGGCTAGGTGTTCAGGGTCGTCGTTTGCCGCACGCTGGAAGCACTTTTGGTTAAGGCGATTACGAAGACTTCAGTTTGACAACCCAGAAAAGGGCGGTCTAGAATCCGCCATCTCTTGCGGGATGCCCATGCGGGCATAAGGGAGGGGAGCCATGCGTTCCAAGACCTGGATTAGTTTCGTTGTGGGGCTAGCCGTCGTGGCCCTAATTGCGGCAGCCTGCACGGGGGTTGAAGGACCACCAGGACCGGCCGGGCCGGCAGGACCGGCGGGATCGCAAGGACCGGCGGGATCGCAAGGACCGGCGGGACCGCAAGGACCGGCAGGGGGCGATGCCATGATGCCGAAGGACACGCCCACAGCCATGCCGGAGCCGACGGCCACGGCCATGCCAGCGCCAACGCCGACGCCGACGCCGGAGGCCATGCCCGAGCCAACCGCGATGATGATGCCGGCAGTGAGCCGCTTGGTTGTGGCCGCGCCGTTCGAGCTGGAGGGGAACGACCCCTACGCGGTACGCCCGGCCGAGATCGCGGTCCAAGGGCTGCCTTTCGAGGGCCTCTCCGAAGAGGACCCCGACTACACCTTCCAGCCGCAGCTTGCCGAGAGCTGGGAGACGTCCGACCTCAAGACCTGGACGTTCAAGCTGAGACAAGGCGTCCCGTTCCACTTCGATAACGGCGAGTTCACCTCGGCGGACGTCCGCTTCACCATGGAGCAGCAGACGAGAGAGGACTCCCTCGTCACCGAGAAGGACAAGATCGCCGGCTGGCTCGAAACGCTGCAGACCCCTGACGACTACACCGTCATCATCACGTCCGAAACGATCGACCCCGTGATGTGTTGCGACCAAGGGATCGACCGCGCGACCTGGGGCATGATGCTCAGCAAGGCCTACTTCGATGCGACGGGCCCGCAAGGACTGCAGGACCGAATGGTAGGCACCGGGCCGTACCAATTCGTCGAGCGCAAGCCGGGCGAGTCGGTCATCTTCGAGCGCGTGGCGTACGAACACTACCGCGTGACGCCCGAATTCCCCGAAGTCGAGGTCCGCAACATCGGCGAGGCCTCAACGAGGCTGGCGCTCCTCGTAAATGGGGGCATCCACCTGACCCTGCTCCCCTCGGACCTTAACGCGGCGGCGATCGCGGGCGGCATGGAAGTCGTGGACGCCGTCTCGCCGAGCGTGCTGGTGGCCGGTATGTTCGGCGGGCTCTTCCTCGAGTCCGACGAGGCCTACGACCCAAACAATCCGTTCACCAACGTGAAGGTCCGCGAGGCGCTCAACCGGGCCATCGACCGCGATACGATCCAGGACTCCATCCTCGGAGGCCGGGGCATCGACATGGCCGTCGCCCTTTGGGGTGACGAACGCCCCGGCGTCACCGAGACCCTACAGGCCAGGTTCAACGACGCCTACGGCTACGATCCAGATAGAGCGCGGGCGCTCCTAGCCGAGGCCGGCTACCCGAATGGCTTCGACACGACGGTGTTTCTCGTCCCGCGCGTCCAGCTTCCCGGCGTCGAAGACGTGGGTGAAACGATCGGGAACGCGTGGCAGGACATCGGCGTCAACGTGACTTTCGAAGAGGCGGAGTGGGCGACGTACATCGGGAAGATCGTTCAGAAGCAGAACGTCAACGAGTTCACCATCCTGGCAGCCGACCGCGACCAGCCCCTTGCGCTCTACCGGCTGATCTACTACAGCGGCGGGTGCTGTCACATCTTCGACAGCGAGTTCCTCGACGAGAAGTTCGAGGCGTTGGGAGGGACCGATAACTTTGCGGCCCGCGAGGCGCTCTTCCTGGAAGCCTACACCCACCTGTTCGAGCAATACTCGACCGTGCCGTTGTGGTGGATCCAGGCGCAGTTCGTGATGAACCCCGAGGTTATCGCCGAGTACCGGACGTCCGGCCAGCGGCCGCCTCGCCACTTGGAGTACATCAAGGCAGCTACCTAACGCGCGCCAAACATCAGAGAGAAGCACGGCCCCAGCATGACGGACGCCCGGATGCTGGGGCCGTCTCTTTCTCTCCACACCCGTCGAGGTAAGGTCGATGAAGGGACTGCAAGGGAAAACGGCCATCGTCACCGGCGCCGGCAGGGGGATCGGTCGCGCCGTCGCCGAGCTCTTGGCGCGGGAACAGGCCAACGTCATGGTCAACGACCTCGGCGGTAGCCTCGGCGGGGAGGGGAACTCGTCCGCCGTGGCGGCCGAGGCGGTGGCGCAAATCACCAACGCCGGAGGCGTGGCGGTAGCGAACTTCGAAGACGTCTCCGATTTCGAAGGCGCGCGGCGGCTCGTCCAGGCCGCGCTCGACCACTTCGGGCAACTCGACATCTTGGTGAACAACGCCGGCATTACAAGACGCACGTGGCTGCACCTCATGACCGAGCACGACTGGGAGCAGGTCTACCGCGTCAACCTGAAGGGCACGTTCAACTGCGTCCGCCATGCATGCATCCCCATGCGGGAGCGAGGCTACGGACGCATTGTCAACATCTCATCGACCGCGGGCGTGATACGGGGAGGCGCCGTCGGCGGGCGACGGGTCGCCTACGGCGCGACCAAGGGCGGGATCTACGGCCTGACCAACCTCGCCTACCCGGAGCTCGGCGCCGCCGGCATCACGGTCAACACCGTGCTCCCCGGAGGCTCGCGCACCCGCATGTCGGAGGCGGCCATCAGCGAGCACGAGTCGGCGATGGCGGAAGGCGATCCGCTGACCCAAACGCTGGAGGGCATGATCGCCGACTTGGAGCTCACGCCGCCTGAGGACCTCGCCCCTTTGGTAACCTACCTCTGCACCGAGGAGGCCGGCTACATCAACGGGCACGTCTTCTTTGGGCTGGGCAACAGCTATGGCTGGTGCAAGCCCATGGAAGTGACCCGGCGGATCTCCAAGGAGCGGCGTTGGACAGTCGATGAGTTGGCCGAGTTGATGCCGCGCACGCTGGCCGCGGACGTCTCCGAGGAGAACGGCGAATCGTAGCGGGGGAGGTACGGCGCTGAACGCCCTGCAGGACAAGGTCGCCATCATCACCGGCGGCGGCGGCTACCTCGGCCGCGGCATCGCGGTCGCCTTCGCGCGGGAGGGGGCACGGGTAGCGGTGGTCGACCTCGACAAGTCGGGAGCGGAACGCGTCGCCGACGAACTTAGCACTATGGGAGGCGAGGCGCTCGCCCTGCCGTGCGACGTGGGGTCGGAGCGCCAGGTGCAACACGCCGTGGCCGAGACGGTCGAGCGATTCGGCCGCATCGACGCCGTGATCAACTGCGCTCAGAGCTGGGGAGGGGCGAACCCCTCGCTGAGCGAATGGATGCCTTTGGAGACGATACCGGAAGAGCAGTGGGACGAGGTCTTCCAGACCGGCGTCAAGGCCACGTGGTATTTCAGCAAGGCCGTGCTGCCCCACATGAAGGAGCGCGGCGGCAAGATCGTCAACTTCGGCTCGCTGGCGGGCGTAGAGGGGCTTGCGGGCATGGCCGACTATGCCGCGAACAAGGAGGCGATCCGCGCGCTGAGCAAGGTCGCGGCCAGGGAGTGGGGGCAGTACGGCATCAACGTCAACGTGATCTGCCCGCTGGCGCAAGCGAAGCGGACCGACAAGATCGAGCGGACGTATGGAGCGGACTCGCCGGAGATGACGGAATGGCAGGGGTTCCTGGCCGACTACCGCAAGGACTTGCCGATCCAGCGTCTCGGCGACCCCGTCGAAGACATCGGCCGCACCGCCGTCTTCCTGGCCAGCGACGCATCCGACTACATCACGGGCCAGACGTTCATGGTGGACGGCGGAGCGTACATGGGCTAGGCCCCGAATCGGGAAATCGGGCTACGCGCCGTTGGGCTGGACGCCCCAGAAACGAGCGGGATTGTCGGACAGGACCTTCCGCTTCACGTCGTCGCTCAGCTCGGGGTAGTCGAGAATCTTCTGCACGGACCGCGGCGAGATGCTGTCGGGGTGCGAATAGTCGGTGCCGAAGATGATGCCGTCGTCGCCCATCTTCCGCGCAAGGAACGGCACGTAGTCTACTTCTTCGGGCTCGAAGGCGATAAAGCATTGGTCGCCGAAGTAATCTCGCGGATCCTTCTTCGGAGGCGGTGTGAAACCAGGGAACATCTTGTGGTGCTCGCCTAAGCGGTCCAGGTAGTAGGGGAGCCATCCAGCACCATGCTCGAGCCAGCCGACGCGGAGCTTGGGGAACGTCTCTAGGACGCCGCTGGCCAGAAATCCCACGACCGAATACGGGCCGTCCGACGCCATGAAGATGTGTTTGTAGAAGACGTTGTCGAGGCGGCGCTGGCCGACACCGAAGACCATGTTCTGATGGATCGAGACCGGGACGTTCAACCGCACGCACTCTTCAAAGATGGGGTAGTACTTCTCCTTCCACGTCCACTCGGTCTTGAACTGCGCCGGTATGAACGCAGCGCCGAGGCCAAGCTCCATGATGGCGCGGCGCAGCTCACCCACCGCCGCGTCTACGTCGTGGAGCGGGATCAACGCGGTCGCTTGGATGCGATCGGGGTCGTGGCTGCAGAAACGGAAGGCCCAATCGTTCCAGGCCTTGCACCAATAGAGAGCGACTTCGGGGTTGTCGATAAGGCACAGAATGTTCTGCGAGGCACTCCCGAAGATAAAGGTTATGTCCACGCCCTCGTGGTCCATATCGACGAGGCGTTTGTCCGGCTCCCGCTCGCCGTCGCGGTTCACCCATTCGCCCTGTGGCGCCCACGGATTCGGTAGCCGCCCATCGGGACCCGAGCGGAAGTCGGCGTTGGGCCAGAGCTTCGAGTGCTCGACCACCCATGTGCGGTCGTACTTGAGATAGGCGCCCGTCTGGACGTTCCGTTCTTCGTCCGTGTCCAGAGCCTGGGCCGGGTCTACGAACTCTCTGGGGGCGAGACCCTGGAGCTCCTTGGGGAAGGACTTCCAGTGATGTATCAGGTGCTCGTTGACGTGGGAGTCCGAGTCGATAATCCGGTAGTCCGGTCTGGTCCCCCCGATGTACGGCTTCGGCATCGCACTCCTCCAAGTGAACGCATTGTGCATACCAGGGGCGGGGCGGTCAAACCCGGCGCCGCTTCCTTTCGTTGCCGATGTTAGACTGAGGCCGCGTATCGTCAGTCGAGCTTCAGGAGGGTGTCATGGGAAGGCTAGCCGGCAAGGTCGCCTTGATCAGCGGCGGGGCGCGAGGGCAAGGCGAGGCGGAAGTCATACTCTTCGCGAAAGAGGGGGCGAAGGTCGTTTTCGGCGACATCAGGGACGGCGAAGGCCGCCAGCTCGAAGAAACCGTCCGTGCCGACGGCGGGGACGTGACGTACGTGCACCTCGACGTGAGCAAAAACGTGGACTGGCGCGCAGCCGTCGAAACGACGGTCGCCCGCTACGACCGGATCGACATCCTGGTGAATAACGCGGGGATCGGCGTGTTCAACAGAGTCGAGGATTCGACGGAAGAAGAATGGGACGTCACGATGGCGGTGAACGCCAAGGGCCCCTTCCTGGGTATGAAGCACGTTATTCCCGTGATGCGCCGCGGCGGCGGCGGGTCCATCATCAACGTCACCTCCATCGCGGCGCACGTCGGCAGCAAGACCGGCGGAGCGACCTACGTCGCCAGCAAGGGGGCGGTGCGCCTGCTCACGAAACACGTCGCTCTGCATCATGCCGGGGAGCAGATTCGGTGCAACGAGATCTATCCGGGCATGATCGATACGCCGATGCTGCAAGGGGCCGCCACGGATCCCGTCGGACTGGAAGACCGGCTCGCCCGCATCCCTCTGGGGAGATTCGGCAAGCCCGACGACATGGCGTACGCCGCTCTCTACCTGGCCTCCGACGAGTCCTCGTTCATCACCGGGGCCGAGCTGTCGGTCGACGGCGGGATCACGGTTCAGTAGGCCGCATCGCTAGGGAACGAGCAGCACCTTCCCGAACGCCTCCCGCGAGTCGACGGTCCGGTGCGCCTCCGCCGCCTCGGCTAGGGGCAGCGCGCGATGGACGACCGGCTTCAGTGCTCCTTCGGCAGCGAGCCCCATTATCGTGTCGAGTTCGAGCTGCGTGGCCCGGCTCGATCCCACCAGCCGAAGCTGCCGCCTAAAGAAAGGGATGATGTCCAAGGGCGCGACTTCGCCGGCATGGCCGCCGACGACCACCATAACGCCGTCTTTTTTCAGGCATTCGAGGCTTTTGGCGAAGACGTCGCCACCGACGTGCTCCATGATCACGTCCACGCCGCGGCCCGCGGTGAGGTCCATCACGCACTCAGCGAAGTCGTCCCGCGCGTAGTTGATGAGGTGTTGAGCACCCAACTCTTTGGCTCGCCGGAGCTTTTCGTCCGTGCTCGCCGTGGTGAAGACCGCCGCTCCGGCGAAGTTTGCAATCTGGATTGCGGCGCTTCCAATACCGGACCCGGCCGCGTGAATCAGAACTGTCTGTCCCGCTTGCAGGGAGGCCCGATTGATCAGGACGTGCCACGCGGTGGAAAAGGCGATCTGGGCCGCTGCGGCATCCTCGAAGGGAAGGGTGTCCGGCAGTGGACGAAGGTAGGCCGTCGGGGCCGCGACAAGCTCCGCGTAGCCGCCTTGCCGGGTCAGTCCAAACGTGTCTCGGTCGTCACAGGAGTTGTCGCGGCCGGTGAGGCAAAACTCGCAGCGGCGGCAGGGTATGGTGTAGGGGGCCCATACGCGGTCGCCCTCCTTGACGTTGGCGCCGGCACCGTGAATCGCGGCGACTTCCCCGGCAAACTCCAGCCCTGGAACGTGCGGTAGCGAGACGGGCATGCGGGAAACGCCGGCGCGGACGTCGAGATCGACGTGATTGATCGCCGCGGCCCGGACGCGAATGAGCGCCTCGCCGGGAAGCGGCTCAGGATCCTCGACATCCTCGAACGACAGGACTTCGGGGCCGCCGAACTCGTGGAACCGGACCGCCTTCACGGCGCACCGGTAGACCGCTCGCGGCGCATCGCATCGGTCGCCGCCTGATCGACGGCGCCGTCAGGGCCGATGACAACGCCGTATTCGGACCGGGCCCGCTCCGGAGACACATAGCCGTCGATGACGTCGTTCAGGACAAGGGAAGGTTCTCGGATCAAGGGGTCGCCGAGGCCGCCGCCGCCGGGCATGCGGACGCTAAGGATGTCCCCCGTTTGGAGCTCATATGGGGCCTTCGATTTCATGAGCGTCTCGGCGCCGCCGCGCACGAGGTAGTACGCTTGCGGCACAGCGGCCTTGCCCCCCGACCAACCGAACGGCGGGAACTTGAAACGATCGCCGACGTTGTGCACCTCAATCGGCTGCGTCAGCATCTTGTAGTCCTTGATGAGCCCCAAGCCGCCCCGCCACCGTCCGGGCCCCTCCGAGTTCTCATGTACCTGGTACCGGGCGACCTCTACCGGAGCAATGGTCTCAAGAACCTCGATGCTGTGGTTACCTCCGTTGTAGGGCCAGGAGATGCAATCGACACCGTCCTTGCCCTGCCGCCCGCCGGTCCCTCCGTGGGAGTTGTCCATATAGATGAACGGCTTGCCGGTCCTTGGATCGACGCCGCTGACGACGGGCTGGCCGATCATCCCTCCGTAGCCAGCCATCGCCTTGGCGGGCACGGCCTGGGACAACGCCGCGGTCACGACATCGGATAGGCGCGGCACGCACACCACACGGCCCGCGACGGCGGCCGGGTACCGCGGGTTGAGCAAAGAGCCCTCGGGAGCCTTGATCTCGACGGGGATGTAACAGCCCTCGTTGGTGGGAATATCCGGGCTGGTGAAGCAGCGGACGATCATTTGCGTGTAGGCGTCGCGATAGGGCGGGGTCGTATTGATGCCGCCCTTGGCTTCGGGCCCGGTCCCGGCGAAGTCAATGACCATGGAGTCGCCCTTGATGGTGACGGCGACCCGGATGGGGATGGGGGCGTCATCGATGCCATCGTCGTCGACCCAGTCCTCGGCGGTGTACGTGCCGTCGGGCATCCGGGCAATCTCGGCCCGCGTGAGGGCCTCTGATCGCTCGATGGTCTCCTCGAACACCGAAACGAGCGTCTCCGGGCCGAACTTCTCGGCAAGCTCGTGCAACCTGACCCTGCCCCGCTCATTGACGGCCATCTGCCCCTGAATGTCGGTGGACACCACCTCGGGCAGGCGTATGTTCTGCAGCACCAGGCGGAACAGTGCCTCGTTTCGGCGGCCCTCCTCATAGAGTTTGACGATGGGAATCTGGATGCCTTCCTGGTAGATGTCGGTGGTATCCGGGGTGGTGCTGCCGGGATTCTTGCCGCCCACGTCGAGGTGATGCGCCACCGTGACGAGTAACGCCAGGAGCTCGCCGTTGTAGAAGAAGGGCGTGAAGAGGAACAGGTCGGGCAGGTGGCCTGCGCTGATCCAGGGATCGTTGGTCATGAGGACGTCGCCGGGGCGTATCTTGGCGACGGGATAGGCTTGCAGCATCCCCTTCGCGGCAGCCGGGATGGAGCAGAAATGGCCCGGCGTCCCCGTGGACTGCGCTACGACTCTCCCGCGCGCATCGGTTATGCCCGTGGCGCAGTCGTGCGACTCGCGAATGATGGTCGAATAGGCCACCTTGAGGAGATGCGCCATCATCTCCTCGCACGTGAAGTACAAGTTGTCGCGAAGCACTTCGAAGGCGAAGCCGTCGGGTTTGGTCATTGTGCCGTCACCCCGGTATCAATCACGAGATTGCCGTGGTCGTCGACGGTCAGCGACTGACCCGGGTACACCACCGTCGTCGAGTAATCTTCCTCGACGACGGCCGGGCCCACAATCGACCGGCCGACGCCGAGCCGGGAGCGGTCGTAGACCGGACAGGCTCGGCCCGCCTCGCCGGTGTCATCGAAGTAGAGCCGCCGTTCTCCAAGTTGGGCGTCGCCGGAACCGTCGCCAACGGCGATTCCGCACGCGCGGAGCTTTTCAGCCTCCTCGATCCGCTTGCGGAGGAACACGCGCAGGTGCACGATCTGGGGGATGTGGTTGATGGGCAAGAACCCGTAGAGATCCATGAAGCTCTCGTCGAGCCGGCTTGACGCGTCGCCCAAGTCCGCGCCGGTAAGCCCGCCGGCTGGAAAGGGAACAGGTAGCTCGTGGCGTTGCCCTTGGTAACACATTTCGGCCAGCCGCTCGACCTCCAGCGAGTCCGGCGAGGATCCGCCGGGCAGCACGCTCCTGGCTTCGCCTTCGAGCTGTTCGAAGATACTGGTTAGCTCCCCGGGGCTTACCGAGTCGAGGGTCTTGGAGAGGGTAAGGCTCGCCTCGGTCCGAAGGTCGGCGAGGAGTAGGCCCCTGGCGGACAACAGCCCCGGATACGCCGGCGCCAGCACGCGCGGAATGCCGGCCTCTCTGGCTAAGAGGCCCGCGTGAACGGGGCCAGCGCCCCCGAACGCGACCAACGTGAAATCGCGGGGGTCGTGGCCTCGTTGCGTGGTCACCCGGCGAAGTGCGCCTACCATGTTATTGACGGCCACAGTAACGACGCCAAGCGCCGCCGAGATCAGGCCGGTATCGGTCGGAGAAGCGATCTGGTCCCGCAGCCCGGCCGAGGCGGCCTTCGCGTCGAGCCTCTGCTTGCCGCCGAGAAACCGTTCTGGATTCAGGTAGCCGAGCACCACGTCGGCGTCGGTGACGGTGACCCTTCGCCCGCCGCGCCCATAGCAGATGGGGCCGGGATCGGCGCCGGCGCTGTCGGGCCCGACTTGGAGAGAGCCGGCGACGTCGACGCGCGCGATGCTTCCGCCGCCCGTGCCGATGGACTGCACGTCGGTCATGAGCGTGCGGACGGGTTGGCCTTCGAACCGCCGCTGCGTCGTGTATGAGGGAACGCCGTTGGTCACGAGACAAACATCGGTGCTGGTGCCACCCATGTCCAGCGTGATCAGGTTGGAGACGCCCACCGCCGCGGACAGGCCGACGGCGCCGGCGACGCCGCCGACAGGCCCCGATCCCAAAAGCCGGACAGGGAAGCGCGCGGCGACGTCCGTCGTCGTGATGCCACCGTTGGACTGCATCACCTCGACGGACGCCGCTATCCCGAGCGAAGCAAGCCGGTCGGCGACACTGCCCAAGGCCGACCGAGTCTTCGGCATGAGGTAGCTGTTGAGCACTGTCGTGGCGAACCGCTCATACTCCGAGTATTCGGGGGACACTTCCGAGGAGAGCGAGACCGGGAGTCCGGGAAAGCGCTGCTTGACGGCGTCGCCCACGTATCGCTCATGGGCCTCGTTCGCGTACGCATGGAGAAAACAGACGGCAAGGGCCTCCGGACCGGCGTCTGCGATTTGGTCCAGAACGCGTTGGACATCGTCGCTTTGCAGCGGGCGTACCTGTTGGCCCGCTGCGTTGACGCGCTCGTCGACCTCGTAGCGTCGATGGCGGGCGACGAGCGGCTTCGGTTTGTCGAACATGATGTCGTAGAGTTCGTCGCGAAGCATGCGGCCAATCTCGACGACGTCCTTGAAGCCCTTGGTGGTGATCATGGAGACGGTCGCCCCTTTTCGTTCGAGCAGAACGTTGAGGGCGACGGTGGTCCCATAGATGACACGTTGAACGTCGCTAGGCCGCTTTTGGCTGCGGGAGAGAAGCTCGGAGATGCCCTCGGCGAGGGCGCCGGCGGGATCGGTGGAGGAACTCGGAACCTTGGCGGTCCAATATTGGAACGACTCTAGATCGACCCCAACCACGTCCGTGAACGTGCCGCCGACGTCAATCCCTATCCATAGCGCAGGCAAGGCTCAGACCTTCTTTTTCGTGCGGTTCGTCGGGGCCGGCCACGGGATTCTATCATGCAGGCGCGAAGTAGCCGGGCGGGTCTGGCGAGGGGGCCACTACCGTGCCTGTTCTTGACATGCGCGCAAGCGCGCCGATAGAGTAGCGCTGTCCCCATTCCCTGTAGGATGTCATGGCGTTGGAGGCGACAGCCGAGTTCCATGTCAACCGCAAAGCGTCAGGCCCTTCAAGACCTCAGCGTCGTCGAACTCAGCAGCGATATCCCCGGCGCGTGGTGCGCCCGGATGCTGGCGGACTGTGGAGCGCACGTCATCACGGTGGAGCCGCCGGCGGGCAACAGCCTCCGCCGCCGCGGCCCGTTCCCCGGCGACATACCCAACCCCGAAGCGAGCGGAGTCTACCTGGCGGCCAACCTCGGCAAGCGCGGCGTTACGCTGAACGTCGAGACGAATCGAGGACGAGAGTTGTTCCTTGACCTCGTCCGCGAAGCCGACGTGCTGGTGGAAGACCAGACACCGCGGCTTATGGAAGAGCGCGGGCTCGACCACGACCACCTCAAGGAGATCAACCCACGGCTGATCGTGACTTCGATCACGCCGTTCGGGTCGACGGGCCCGTGGCGGGACTACAACGCCACGCACCTGACGACGGCAGCGGCGTGCGGGCTCGCCATGGGTTTGGGACATCCCGACCGGGAGCCTCTGACGATGCCCTTCGACCTCGTCGCCTACCAAGCCGGGGCGGCCGGCTACTCGGCGACGATGCTGGCACTTGTCGCGCGGGAGTCGTCCGGCATTGGGGAGCACGTAGACGTATCGGCGACGGACACGATCGCGACCCTGTACTCGATTGCGATCACCACGCTGCTCTATCGCGGTATCACGCTGCTGCGAAACGGCAACCACGGAAGTTTCCTCTATCCCGACGTGTTCTTGCCCTGTAAGGACGGCTATATCGGGTTGGTCTGTAACCAGATAGCGCAGTGGATACGATTTCTGGAGTTAATGGGAACGCCGAAGTGGACGGAGGAACGGCGCTATCGGGACAGGAGGGCCATGACCGAAGACTATCCCGACGAGGTCGATGATCTCTTGATCGCATGGCTCAAAGAACACACCCGGGAAGAGCTATTCCAGATGTGCGTCGAGCGCGACGTGCCGCTGACTCCGGCCTACACGGTGAAGGAACTGCTGGACCTGCCGCACCTTCAGGAGCGGGGGTTCTGGGTCCCCATCGATCATCCTCAGGCGGGAACGCTGAAGTTCACCGGCCCCAACTTCGAGATGACGGGCACGCCCCTTTCGGTAAAAGGCCGGGCGCCACAGCTCGGCGAGCACAATCAAGAGGTCTTGAGCGAGGGCCTCGGCGTGGCAAGCGACGAGTTGGAGCGGCTCCGCACGGTGGGAGTGGTCTAACGCATGGCCACAAACGGCAATGCTTCCCAGCAGAGCACGTACCCGCTTTCGGGAATTCGCGTCGTCGACTTCTGTTGGGTGTACGCCGGGCCGCTGATGACGCGAACGCTCGCGGACTACGGCGCCGAAGTGATCAAGGTCGAAAGCCATAAGCGACTCGACGGCACAAGGCTAGGGCGTCCGATCATCGGCGACGAGATCGCCAAGGGCGACGAAGGGCTTCAACCTGAGCTGCAACCGCTTTATCACGCGCTCAACAGAAACAAGCACAGCATCACAATCGATATCCGCGAGGACACGGGCAGGGCGCTGATCCACGACTTGATCGCGGTGAGCGACGTGGTCACGGACAACTTCTCGGCGGGGGTGTTGAGCCGTCTGGGCTTCGGCTACGAGGAGCTGCGTGAGATCAAGCCCGATATCATCTGCGCTTCGCTATCCGGGGCAGGGCAGTACGGGCCCCTCAAGGATGTCCCGGTGTACGCCAACACGCTGGGGCCGTTGAGCGGCGTGGGGCTGCTGCTGGGCTATCCTCCCAACGAGCCCATGGGGGCGAGTCAATTCGCTTGGGGCGACGCCTGCGCCACCATCCGCGGGGTGGGGGCCATCGCGATGGCCCTCTATCATCGGAAGCGGACCGGCGAGGGCCAGTACATCGACGTCTCGGAGTTGGACTGCAATATCTCCGGACTGGACGAACCCTTGCTGGACTATCAGATGAACGGGCGGGTGGCGGGCCCCCAGGGAAACACCCATCCCGTGAACGTTCCGAATGGCATCTACCGATGCGCGGGCGACGACCGGTGGATCTCGATCGCGGTCGAAACGGAGGATCAGTGGCGGGCGCTGTGCGGGGAGATGGGGCAGCCGGAGCTGGCGTCGTCGGACAAGTTCGCCGACGGCTTCAAACGGTGGCAGAACCAGGACGAGTTGAACGAGATCATCAACGCTTGGACGAAGGGCGAGCCCGCCGACGAGCTCACACGGCGGCTGCAAGCGGGCGGCGTTGCGGCCTTCCCGTGCTACCACGTCCAGGACAAGTCGGTCGATCCCCATTTCCGTGAGCGCCAGTACTACGTAGAGAACGACCACCCGCGCATCGGCGTCATGTGGGTACCGGGCGCGCCGTGGAAGCTGAGCGAGAGCAAAGCGGGCATCCAGCGGCATGCACCGGAGCTCGGCGAGCACAACGAATACGTCTTCGGCGAGGTGCTCGGTCTGGGTTCGGATCAGCTACAGGACCTCGTCCAAAGCGGCATCCTGCACTAACGGGCGGCGGGCCAAGGGGAAGTCATGGTCAGCATAGGACGGATCACGGACGAGGGCGTCGAGAACCTTGGAACTCGGTTAGGCTCCTACTACAAGGGTGGCCCGACGCTGGTCGAAATCACCGAAGATGCCATCTATAACTACGCCGTCGACAACGGGGACGCAAACCCGCTCTACATCGATCCCGACTACGCGGGGCGAAGCCGCTTCGGGGGTATCATCGCGCCGCCGGCCATAGTGGACGTCATCAAGCACTACACCGCCGGGATGGTTGGCGGGCTGGCCGGCGTCCATCAATTCCACTCGGGGAATGACGTCACGTTCTACAGGCCGGTACGGCTTGGGGACAGGATCGGGACCGTCTATCGCCCCTACAAGATGAGTGAGAAGCAAGGGCAGTTCGCGGGGCGGATGATCTCGATAGACGTCATCATCTGGTACTTCAACCAACGCGGGGAGATCGTCGCGAAGGCGCATGGACCATGCTTCAGGGTGGAGCGCCGGCAAGCCCGAGAGCGAGGCAAGTACAAAGAGGTGGAGAAGACCCGATACACGGACAAGCAGCTCCAGGAAATCTGGGACGCCTACGACCGTGAGGAGATGCGCGGAGATACGCCTCGCTACTGGGAGGACGTGAACGAGGGCGACGAAATCCCGACCATCGTGCGCGGGCCGCTGCGCATCGGGGAGATCGCCTTCCGCTCCGTTTACGGCGGCGGCCGATTAGGAGGCGCCGGAGCCCTAGCGGAAGGGGCGCACATCTACCACCTAAACGAATACCGGAAGCGGGCCGGGTTCGCCGAGACGAGCGAGACCGGCGTAGACGACCATCCCCATCGGGGGCACTGGGAGGACCAATTCGCGCGGTTCATCGGCGTCCCGGGCGCGTATGACGTCGCGGTGATGCGGACGCACTGGATGAGCATGTTCTTGACCAACTGGATCGGCGATCACGGCTGGCTCAAGCGAGTGTGGAATCAGTTCCGCTTGTTCAATGTTGAGGGAGACGCGAACTGGATCTACGGCAAGATAACCAGGAAGTGGAAAGAAGGACCGGAGCACCTCGTCGAGGTCGACGTATGGATCGAGAACCAGCGCGGTGATGTCAGCACGCCGGGCGGGGCGATCGCGGTGCTGCCCTCCAGGGACCATGAATCGTACGTCCCCGGTAACGCGCCATGACTACGGTCGAAGAAAAGCCCCCGTCGCTGACTAGGGACGCGCTAGAGGCGGCGCGGAAGCTTCTTGGGACGCCGCTTCGGCGGCCTCGCCCGCGCAAGCGCGTCGCGTCGAAAGACGCCATCATCGAGTACACCCGGGCACTTGGCAGCCGGAATCCCTTGTACCTCCAGGACACCTATGCCTCGGGGACCTACTACGGCAGCCTCGTAGCGCATCCGACCTGGCTCTTCTGCGTCGACAACACCGACGTCTACGCGAAGCTGCCCGGTCTCCACGCGGTCTATGGGAGCGTGGCCTGGGAGTGGCGTCATCCCATCCGCCTCGGCGACTCGTTCAACACCACCGCCAAGCTCACCGGCATGCGGGAAACGAGCGGAGCGTTTTGCGGCCGGATGGTCGTCCAGTCGGGCGAGGTGGAGTATCGGAACCAGCACGGCCAGCTGGTGGCAACCGCCGCCTCGGAGGTCCTCCGCACACCGAGAGACAGCGCCAAGGCTATGGACAAGTATGGATCTCTGGACCGCTCCAATTACTCCGCAAGCGACATCCAGCGCATCTATCAAGCCTATGACGATGAATACATCCGTGGCGAGTTGCCGCGCTATTGGGAGGACCAGCCCGATAAGGAAGACCTGCCGCCGATTGTGCGTGGCCCACTGACGACCGAGGACATCAACCTGTTCGTAGCGTGCACGCGGGGCACGCTGGCATACCGGTCGTTCCTCGAGCATTGGCGGCGCCATCCCGCCGACGCCTATATCGATCAGCTAACGGGGATGCCGGACAGTTGGGACGCGTCCCTCTTAAAGGACGAACCGGCGCGGCTTTTCGGTTTTCCGGCGGCGCACGATACCGGCCTCCAGCGAGTCGCCTGGATCGAAGACCTGGTGACAAACTGGATGGGCGACCACGCCTTCCTCAGACGCCTCGCAGTCAAGCTCACCCGCCCGTGCATTCATGGGGACTCGACCTGGTGCAAGGGCGCGGTCGTCAAGAAGTACCAGGAGGGCGCGGAATATCTCATCGACTTGCGCCTGCGGTGCGAAGACCAGCGCGGTGAAGAGACGGCGGTAGGAAGCGCCACCGTAGCGTTGGTGTCGAATGACCCAGACAGCCTGCCGCCCATCCTCACGAGCGCGGGGGCCGTGCTTTAGCATGCCATTCCAACTCTTGGAAGGCACCAAAGTCGTCGAATGGGGCTCCCTCGTGGCGGCCCCATTCGCGGGCAAGCTGCTTGCGGACATGGGCGCCGACGTAGTCAAAGTCGAGCCGACGCAAGGGGACCAAGCCCGTGCGCGCGGCCCCTTCGCCCGGGGCGAGACCGGACCCGACCGGAGCCTGCTCTTCGCGTACCTCAACACAAACAAGCTCGGCGTAACCTTGGACCACGGCATGGCCACGGGCCGCGACATCTTCCGAGACCTGCTCCGGCAGTCGCACTTGCTCATTGCCGACGAGCGCGCGGCGACGCTCGAAGCGTGGGGGCTCGACTACGCCAGCCTGAAGGCGGTCAATCAAGGGTTGGTCGTGACGACATTGACGCCGTTCGGCTGGACCGGCCCCTACCGGGACTACAAGGCACACTATCTGAACGTCTATCACGCCGGGGGCGACGGCTACATGCTCCCCGGAGGCCAGTTGGCAATCAGCCTGTACAAGGACCGCGAGCCCCTGAAGGCCGGCGGCTATATCGGTGAGTACCAGGCTGGGATCAGCGCCGCGGCGGCGAGTCTCTCGGCGGTGTTCCAGAGCTTGAACACGGGCGAAGGCTCGCACGTCGACGTGTCGAAGCAAGAAGCGTTGATGCACCTGAATAGCTCGGACCTCGCGCTGTACCCTAACGAGGGACGTATCTGGAGCCGGCGCAACCGCGTTCCGCCCTACCTCGGCGGGCTGCTCCGCTGCAAGGACGGCTTCTGGCAGACCAACATCCATCAGGACCACCAGTGGCAGGGGATCGTGGACTTCATGGGGAGCCCCGAATGGGCCCTGAAGAAGGATTACGAGACCCGGCCGGGGCGGCTCGAACATCGCGTAGAAGTCGAGGCACAGCTCGAAGCGTGGGCGCAGCAGCACGACAAAGACGAGTTGTATGAGGAGTTGCAGGCCCGCCGCGTGGCGTGTGGTCCGGTGTACGGCGTGGACGAGGTAACCCGCGACCCGCAGGAGGTGGGCCGGGACTTCTTCCAGGAAGTCGAGCTGCCGGGCATCGGCAAGGTCAATATGCCCTCCGCGCCGTGGAAGCTGTCGCCGGGAGAGTGGGGACTGAGGCTACCGCCTCCCCGGCTCGGTGAGCACAACGAAGCCGTCTTCTGCGGTCGGCTTGGCCGGCCGCAAGAGCATCTGTCTAAGCTACGGCAGGTTGGAGTGATCTAGACATGGCCGACGCGAAAAGACCAGCCCCCGGCGCCCTCGCGACCAAGGCCGTGGTATCAAATACTCCGACCGGGCCCGGCCCGCTTTCCGGCGTCCGGATCACCGACTTCACCTGGGCCGGAGCGGGGCCCTACGCGATCCTGATGCTGGCGCTGCGCGGGGCCGAGGTGATCAAGATCAGCAGCGGCGCGCGGGCCACCTCGGGCTGGTCGCTGCAATACATCGAGTACCCGGTCAACGTCCACAAGAAGTCCATCACCCTCAACCTCGCCACGCCGAAAGGCGCCGACCTAGCCAAGCGCTTGGTGGCGGAGAGCGACGTGGTGATGGACAACTTCCGGCCCGGCGTGATGAAGCGGTTTGGCCTGGCATACGAAGATCTCCGGAAGGTCAAAGAGGACATCATCATGGTGGAGGTGTCGGCCCTCGGGAACAGCGGCCCGCACGCCCACTACGCCGGCTACGCCCCGATCTTCTCCGCGCTGGGCGGCCTTGCATCCCTTACAGGGTACCCGGGAGGAGAGCCGTCGGAGCTGCGGTTGATGGTCGATTACATGGCCGGGACTGCCGCAGCGTTTGCAACGCAGGCGGCGCTGGTGCGCAAGAAGACCACCGGGTTGGGCACGTACATCGACATGTCGGTCCGCGAGCTCTGCTCCATGGTCGCCGGGGAAGCCTTCCTCGACTATCTGGTCAACAACCACACGCCGCCCCGGATAGGCAATCGCGACATCGCCTGGGCTCCGCACGGCGTCTACCCCTGCCGAGGCGACGACGCCTGGATATCCATTGCGGTTACGAACGAAACGGAGTGGCGGGCGCTCTGCGAGGCAATGGGCAAGCCCGAGTTGGCGGCGGAGGACCGATTCGCGGAGATGGCGGCCCGATGGCGGAATCAAGAGCAGTTGGACGCGATCATCGGCGAATGGACGTCGGACCAAGACTCCCAAGCCTTGATGCATGAGCTGCAGCGCGCGGGCGTCGCCGCGGTCCCGTCGTTCAGCAACAAGGAGTTGTTCGAGGACGCACACCTCAAGACCCGAGCCTATCCGATGACGATGGGAACGGCTGGCGGTCCCCTGACGATGTTCCAGTCTCCCTGGGTGTACGACGGAGTCCGCCCTCCCATCACCGAAGGCGCGGCCGACATGGGACAGCACAACGAGGAAATCTTCTGCGGCATGCTGGGCCTGCAGTTGGACGAGATGAAGGCATTGGTGGAAGAGGGTGTCATCAGCTAGCGCCGGCTCCCTCGACCCTAGCGGCACCGCTCTCATCGCAATCGACGTTATCCATGCCGACGCCCACCCCGACTACGGCATGGGAAGGGTCGCCCGAGAGGAAGGGCGCTCCAACGCCTACTACTTCGACCGCGTCGAGCGCGTCGTGGTCCCCAACCTACGGCGTTTGCTCATGTTCTTCCGCGAGCATCGGCTCCCCGTAGTCCACGTGCGCGTCCGAGGTGACGACGACACCGCGGCTGACTGGTCGCCCAATAGCCGGCTCCACATCGTGCGACGCGGCGTCATGCCCTGCCGGCCGGGGATGCGGGAGTACGACTGGCTCGACGGGGTCGGCCCGGAGCCCGGCGAGGTCGTGGTGGAGAAACGATCGGTGAGCGCCTTCACCACCACAGGGCTGGAAGGCCTCCTGCGCGGCATGGGCGTCTCCAAGGTCGTTTTCACCGGCGTCGCGACCCATCTCGGCGTGGGGGCCGCTGCCATCGACGCCGCTGACCGGGGGTTCTCCGTCACAGTCGTGGACGATGCGACGGCGACCTTCAGCCAAGACCTCCACGACGAATGGCTGCGGCGCAATGTGCCGGTCTACCTCCAGGCGCTCGAAACGGAGGCGGTCATGCGCGAGCTCAGAAGGGGCGCCGCGGCATGACGGGCAGCGGCAGCAACGGCGGGCAGTCCGGACTTGGGGTCGCGTTCGAACGGCCTCCCCTCAGCCCGGAAACAACCGCGCTGGTGATCGTGGACATGACCTTCGGCAAGTGTCGGCCCCGTCCTCAGAACGGGAAAAGGCCGGACGAAGCCTACTACGATCGAGTAAAGACCACTGTCATCCCCGCGGCGCGGCGGCTGCTGGAGTTCTTTCGGGCGCGGGGCCTGCGGGTCCTTTTCGTTCGCAGCAGAGGCGACGACGAGCAGGGTCGGGACTGGCCGGCCTGCTACCGCGTGGATTTGCTTCGGAACGGGGCGCTCCCCTGCCGGCCAGGCATGGAGGGGTACGACTGGCTGCCGGAGTTGGAGCCGATAACAGGGGACCTCGTGCTCGAAAAGCGGTCGCTCAGCGCTTTCACCTCGACGGGGCTGGAGCCCATCCTGAACCGGCTCGGCGTGCGGCATCTCGTCTTCGCAGGTGTGACGACCAACTACGACGTCGGCCACTCCGCGATCAACGCCGCCGACAGAAACTTCTTCTCGGTGCTGGTCAGCGACGGCGCGGCGGCCCACCGCCCGGACGACCACGACGCCTTCCTTACGCTCAACAGCGAATACTGGTTCGAGGTCGCCACAGCGGCGGAAGCAATCCAGCGGTTAAGCCGGCAGTAACCCTGGACGGCGCGCAGCCGGATCAGTCCTGGAGCTTAAGCGGCCCCATGATGCCAAGGGTGCTCCAACCGCCGTCCACGACGAGAATCGCGCCGCTTACGTAGGACGCGTCGTCGGAAACCAGAAAGAGGATGACCTCCGCGACCTCCTGGGCCGTGCCGACACGTCCCATGGGGTGGGCCGTCGCCATGCTCCGGAACATCTCGTCGGTGCCGGTGGAGCCCCGCATCTGCGGCGTATCCACGGGCCCCGGGGCAATCGCGTTGACGCGAATGCCTTGCGCGGCGTACTGCTGGGCTGCGCTCAGGGTGAGCAGGTTGACGCCCGCCTTACTCGCGTTGTAGCCGATGGAAGGGCCCGGTAGGATACCCGCCAACGAAGAAACGTTGACGATGGCGCCGCCCCCGCTCTCGACCATGATCGGGACGGCGTGCTTGCAGCAGAGCAGCATGCCCTTCAAGTTCGTGTTGATCATGACGTCCCAGTCTCGCTCGTCGACGTCCGCCAGCCGGGGCATCCCCAGAAAGGTGCCGGCGACGTTCGCCAGCACGTCCAGGCGGCCGAAACGCCGCGACGCGGCGTCGACGACGCGCTCGACCTGGGCCGCGTCGCCCACGTCGGCCTGAACGAACTCCAGATCAAAGCCAAGCTCCTTGGCCATCCCTTGGGTCTCCAGGCCGCCATCTCGATTGACGTCGGTGATGACGACGACGGCCCCCTCACGGGCGAACGTAAGCGCGGTGGCCCGCCCGATGCCGGAGGCGGCGCCGGTGACAATAGCGGCTTTTCCTCTGAGTCGGTCACCCATGGGCTTGCTCCCGCATGTGGGGTCTTTGTGGTTCCTCTCGGAAGTCCCATAGCTTTGGGCGCGGTTCGTTTGTAGACCACTTCGGGGACGTATGCTAGGTTATAGCCCACAGTCAACCTCGGGGAGACCGCTGCATGTCCTACATCCGATTGCCCAGCGACTACACGGTCGAACAGTTCATCAGCGACGTCAAAAGACTCCATCCCGGGAATCACGTCACCGAATCGTTCCTAAGCGACATCGCGGAGCGCATGAGCCGGTTGAGCCGTCGTGGGGACCTCTTGGAAATCGGAACGGAGTATGAGCCGGTCAACGCCGTCCGGGCGCGGAGATACCACGTCGAGCCAGACAACTCGCTCTCGCTGGGTATTGGCGAGTTCCTGAAGTCCCAGCCCAGCGAAGAGGTGCACAGCCACGGGTCCTGGGGCGTCTTCTGCGGGTACCGGGGCCGGGAGCTGTATACGTCCTGGCGGCGCATAGACGACAAGTCCAAACAGGGCTACGCCAAGCTCAAGCAGGAGGAGTTCTTCGTCCTGGGGCCGGGCGACGCCACCTTTATCACGGACGAACCCTCCGACATACACGGCCACGAGCCCATCGACGACGCGATCTGGCTGCTCGCGCTCTTCGGCCGGTCCGTGGATACGATCACGCGGAACTACTACACAGCCGAGTGGCGCGTGCGGGAAGTCACACCGGGACACCATGGCTAAGGGGCGGCAAGGCCACGGCAAGGTGCGGTGATGTTCGACCTGCTGATAACAGGAGGGACGGTCGTTGATCCGTCCCAAGATGTCCACGCGCGTCTCGACGTGGCGGTGGCCGCGGGGCGAATCGCCAAGGCGGCGCCGTCCATCGACCGGGCGGAAGCCGTCCGCGTCATCGACGCCTCGGGGAAGATCGTTGCGCCCGGCCTGATCGACATCCACACCCACGTCTTCAACTCCGGCCACAACGAGAAACACCCAGACATAGCAGGCGTGCAAGCCGGTGTCACCACTATCGTCGACGCGGGCGGGGCAGGACCGGGAAACTTCGATGAATTCCAAGAGGCGGTCCTCCGCCAAGCCCGGACGACGGTCTACCTGTTCCTGAGCGTGTTCCACAACCGCGCCTTGGCGTACACGGCGCCGCCGGACACGTGGGACATGGACCCCGAAGGGGTTGCACGGATCGCGGCTGAGCATCCGGACTTGATGATAGGCGTCAAGGTAATCCTCTCGCCTCGCATGGTGGAGGCGCACGGACTCCGACATCTCGAAGCGTCGACCAAGGCGGCCCGCGACGCAGGCGTCAAGCTGATGCTTCACATTGGTGACATCGGGCCGAAGGGCCAGACGCCGACCCCGGCAGAGGTCACGAGTCGGGCGCTCGCCATGCTGGAGCTCGGGGACATCGTGACGCACATCTTTACGCCACTGACCGGGGGAGCCCTCGGCCAAGACGGCAAAGTCCTTTCCGCGCTCGTTGAAGCGCAACAGCGCGGCGTGGTGATGGATCCCTCGTACGGCGACTTCAACTTCGGGTGGGAACGGGCCGACGCCGTCCTCTCCCAAGGGCTCCGTCCGGACGTCATAGGGACGGACCTGGAGATACAGCCCTCGTTCGGTATGCGCACGGCGCTGACGAGAGGCCTGCTCGAATACACCGCCTACTTCCTGGCGCTTGGATTCTCGCTGGATGAGGTCGTGCGGATGACGACTGTCAACGCGGCGAAGGCGCTTGGGATCGAGGAACGAGCCGGCAGCCTAGCTGCCGGCAGAGACGCGGACCTCTCGGTGCTGGAACTGGTGGAGGGCCGCTGGAGCCTCGAAGACGTCGCGGGCCAGACCAGGACCGGCGCGCAGGCCTTGGTCCCCGTCGTCACGGTAAAGGGCGGCGAGGTGGTGGAGCCGGGGCCGGCGCCGCACGAATGGGGCTGGACTCCGCCGCCCGAAAACGGCGAGACCCCAGGCTAGCAGACGGGCCGGCTGAGCGTCGCGCCGTCGATCTTCCGCGGAATGAAGCGCCCATCGGCCCGATCGCCAAAGAACCGCCCGTTCTCCACCACCACCCTGCCGCGGAGTATCGTGACAACGGGCCACCCCTCGATTGGCCAGCCTTCCCAGATGCTGTAGTCGCCGACGTGTAGGTCGGCCATAGACAACGGCCTGCGCACCGCCGGATCAATGATCACGATATCGGCGTCACTGCCGGGCGCCAGGGCGCCCTTCCGCGGGTAGTAGCCCAAGATGCGGGCCGCGTTGGCGGAGGTCACGTCGACGAAACGCTCGAGGGACATGCCCCGCTTGGCGACGCCTTCTGTGTAGACGATTCCCATGCGGGTCTCAATGCCGTTGTGGCCACCGGCGACGTCGTGGATGGTCTCCCCGGCGAGCTTCATCGCCCTGTCCATGCAATACTCGTCGGTTGCCGTGGTGGAGAGGCCACCGGCGAGGAGTCCGTCCCACAAAGATTGCCGGTCTTCTTCCGACTTGAGGGATGGGTAGGTGTGGTACTTCTGGCCCCCGGGCCGCTGGTAATCCTCGCAGGTGAATGAAACGTAGTTGTGGAGCGTTTCCCCGTAGGCCGGGAGGCCCTTGGCCCGGGCCTCCCGTATCGCCTCGACCCCCTCGCGGGCGCTGACGTGAACCATGTAGACCCCGGCGTTGGCCCACTCGGCGGCCCGGAGGATGCGTCGGAACGAGAGGTCCTCCGACATGTTGCTGTGCACCTCGTGGATGTAGTGAAACGCGGTACGGCCTTCCTCCACCAGCCGCTCGTGTCCGTATTGGACGAGGTCGTCGTCTTCCGCGTGCACGAGGACGAGGCCGCCGTGCCGCGCCGCGAGCTCCATCAGCGCGTGGATGCGGCCCAGACCCATCATGGCGCCCTTGACCTCGGGGCGGTCCGTTATGTCGCTGGTGAACACCTTCAGCGTCGGCAACCCTGACTGGATCGCTTCGGGAACCTGGGCAATCATGCTCGAAGGGATGTCGCCGAAGAACATGGCATGGTAGGAGTAGTCGCAGAAGGCGTTACCTTTCCAGCGGTTGTGCCGCTCCTCGACGGCCTCGAAGAGACTCCCGTCTGGCCCGGTCACCGCAAAGTCTGTGACGGTCGTGACGCCGCCGAAGAGCGCGGCCCTGCTGGTCTGATCGGGAGGCGCGGTCTCGGCGTCCGGCTGGCCGAAGATGGGCGTCGCCACATGCGCGTGCGGCTCGATGCCGCCCGGCACCACGATCTTGCCCGTCGCGTCGATGACGCGGGCCCCCTCCGTGTTCAACGTGCCGGTTTCAGCGATTGCGGCAATCTTCTCGCCCTGGACCGCGACTTCCCACGCGCCGACGCCCCAGGGGGTGACGACCGTACCGCCGCGGACTACCAAGTCGATCAAGAAAGCCTCCTGAGGCCGGCGTCAACGCCGCAGGTCAATACGTCGCCATCACCTGCTGGATTCGGTCCACGTTATTGGTGACGGTGAGGGCCAGCATCAGCAGTATCCGAGCCTTCTTCGGGGATAGGTTGTCCGCCACGACGACACCGGCGTCCTTGAACCCGCGGGTCATGGCGACCCGGCCTCCGGACGCCTGGGAGCTCAGTGCGACGACGACCCCGTTGCCGGTCGCCTCCTTGACCGCCTCCATGATGCCCGGTGTCGAATAGCCGGCGCCGAGACCGCTGATGACGATCCCGGCCGCCCCGGCGTCCACGGCGGCGCGCACCAACGCTCCGTCGGCGCCGAGATACCCGGCAACGATATCGACGCGGGCCAGGTCGTCGACGTTCGACATGTCGAACTCGGTGTGGGACGTGTGGCTCCGCTGCGGCCCGCGATAGAAGGCCACCTGATGATCGGCGCTCACCATCCCCAAAGCGCCGAAGTCGGCGGAGGCGAACGTGTCGAGGCGCGTCGTGTTGGACTTGGTCACATCGCGCGACGCGTGAATCTGGTTGTTGAGCACGACCAGCACGCCCTTGTCTCGCGACTCCGCCGTCGCCGCCACGCGGATGCTGTCGACAAGGTTCAGGTCGGCGTCGCTCGATAGGGCGCTCGGCGGGCGCATCGACCCGGTGACCACCACCGGCTTCTCGCTCTTTACGGTGAGGTTGAGGAAGAAGGCGGTCTCCTCCAGCGTGGCCGTGCCGTGGGTCACCACGACGCCGGCCACCTCGTCGTCCGCGAGCGCGCCATTGACTTGACCGACGAGATCAAGCCAGTGCCTCGGTTGGAAGTCGATGCTGCCCGCGCTGGCGAACTGCGCGGCACGCACCCGCGCAAAGTTTGCCACTTCCGGGATCCTCGTCATGAACTCGTCGATAGTGTAGTACTGGCCCGTCTGCCAGACGTAGACGTAGTCGCTGAGGTCAAGACGGTCGTCGGCGTTGACGGCGATCGTGCCGCCCATGCCGATGACGTGGACGAGGGGGAGCAGGCTCGGTGTCACAGTCAACCCTTAGCCCTGGCGCCATGCGGCGCCGACCATTGGGGATGGTACACCCAAGGGGAGGGGCTGAGAAGCTTCGTTCGGTATGACAGCGGGGTCGCAACTGGTTTGCGCCGCTCGCGGCAAAGGTGTTAGGGTTCGCCTGCGCCCAACGCGCGTTTTCCGATAAGCGGCAACGGCGGAAAGCCCTATGAAGACGTCAGACGCCCCGGTCATTCTGGAAGTCAACGACCTGCATACCCACCTGCGAACGCGTTGGGGCGTCGTCAAGGCCGTGGACGGCGTCTCCTTCCCGCTCCGGCGCGGGGAGACGCTGGGCATCGTCGGCGAGTCGGGAAGCGGCAAGAGCATGCTCGCCCTCTCCCTGCTCCAGCTCGTACCCAAACCGGCGGGCCAGATTGTCCGCGGCGAGGTCTGGCTGGCAGACGAAGACCTGCTCCAGAAGGACGAGAAGGCCATGCGGAGCATCCGCGGCAAGAAGATCTCCATGATCCTTCAGGATCCCCAGACCTCGCTCAACCCCGTCTTCTCAATCGGAAACCAGGTGATCGAAGCAATCGGCCTCCGCGGGCGCCGCGAAGGGCGAGGGCTGATGGAGCGGGCCGTCGACGCGCTCCAACAAGTCCGGGTGGCCGCCCCGGAGCGGCGGGTGCACGACTACCCCCACCAAATGAGCGGCGGCATGAAGCAACGCATCGTTGGCGCCATCGCGATCTCATGCGAGCCAAAGGTGCTGATCGCCGACGAGCCAACGACGTCGCTCGACGTGACCATACAAGCCCAATACCTCCGGCTCTTGAAGGACATCCAAAAAGAGACCGGCATCTCCATCATCTTCATCACCCACGACTTCGGCATCGTGGCGAAGCTCTGCGACCGAGTGATGGTCATGTACGCGGGTCGCATCGTGGAGAGCGGCCCCGTCCGATCCGTCTTCAACAACCCCTCGCACCCTTACACGCAGGCACTGTTCGGCTGTGTCCCTTCGATGGATGCCGGCGAAGAGCGGCTTTTCTCAATCGAAGGCCAGCCCCCCGACCTCTGGAATCTGCCGGAAGGCTGCCACTTCGCTCCCCGATGCCCATATGCCGATGCCCGCTGCCACGCACAGTATCCGCCCGCGTTCACGCTGGAAGACGGCCACACCGCACAATGCTGGAAACTAGAGCCGAAACCCCAGACGCCCCTCCACTAGTCGAAGTCAGGGGGCTGAAGAAGCACTTCCCCGTCGTCAAGGGCCTGATCCTAAGCAAAGTGGTCGGTTGGGTGAAGGCCGTGGACGGCGTTGACTTCTCGATCAAGCAAGGAGAGACGCTGGGGCTCGTCGGCGAGTCCGGCTGCGGGAAAACGACGACGGCCCGGCTCCTGCTGCGGCTGGAGACGCCGACGGACGGGGAGATCCTCGTCGACGGCGAAGAGGTCTCCACCCTCAAAGGTAAGCCGCTCAGGGACTACCGCGCCAAGGTGCAGGCGGTCTTCCAGGACCCCTGGTCGTCGCTCAGTCCACGGATGCGAGTGGAGGACATCGTATCGGAGCCCTTGGTCGTCAGCCGCGCGACGCCGCGCGAGGAAGCTAGAGTGCGGGTTGCGGAGCTCCTTCAGGACGTCGGTCTGCATCCAGGGCAAGCCGAGCTTTACCCCCATCAGTTCAGTGGGGGACAGCGGCAGCGGATCGCCGTCGCGAGCGCGCTGGCCCCAGACCCGAAGCTCATCATTTTGGACGAGCCGGTCTCCGCCCTCGACGTGTCCATACGCGCGCAGATCATGAACCTGCTCAAAGACCTCCAAGACCAGTACCACCTGAGCTACCTGCTGGTCACCCACAATCTTTCGACCATCCGCTACATGGCGCACGAGACCGCAGTCATGTACCTGGGACGCATCGTCGAACACGCGTCAACGCGGGAGCTGGTCGAGAGTCCCCTCCACCCCTACACAAAGAGCTTGTTCTCTGCGGCGCTCCCCGCGCACCCCGACGATGACATGGACGAAGATCTCCTGCAAGGCGAGGCACCGTCGCCCATCAACCCGCCTTCAGGCTGCAGCTTCCACCCGCGCTGTCCCGCGGCGATGCCAATGTGCTCCGAGATAGAGCCGGTCAAGAAGGAAGTTACCCCCGGCCACACCGTCTCGTGCCACCTGTACTAGCGCGCGTAGCACAGCCCAGGAACCCGACCGGCCTGTGCCCTCCGACGCACCAAACATCCCGCGCGTGGAGGTCTCTCGTCGGCGGCAGACCAGACGCGCCGAGCCCTCGACGAGGGTCGGTTGGATGCCACGAGGACCAGTCTGTGCAATCTGGTCAGCCGCGACCCCACCTCCCTCACTACGCCCCCTAATCACGCCTGGGCGTACCGGACGGAACCCCGCCGCTACGATCAGGAGGTTTCACCCGCAGCGGCAGTCCAGCGGCCATGAAATACACCTCGTCCGCCGCCCCGGCTACGATCTGGTTCACCCGTCCGAGCTCGTCAGCGTAGGTGCGTCCCAGTTCGGTCGCCGGTACGACGCCGAGTCCTACCTCGTTGCTGACAACGATCCAAGTGGCGTCGCTCTCCTCATACAGACCGAGCAGCCTTTTCGTTTCCGACAGGATATCCACGAGCCCTGGCTTCGGGCCCTGGTTCCATAAAAGCAAGTTGCTAACCCAAAGGGCCATGCAGTCGAGCAGCACCGTGTCGTAGCGGTGCAGCAGTGGCGCCAGCGCGTTCACGAGGTTGATGGGCTCTTCCAGGGTGTCCCAATCTTCGGATCGGCTCTCTCGATGGGCTCGGATCCGCACCGCCATCTCTTGGTCGCCCGCTTCCGCGGTCGCCACGAACAGGACGCGCTTACCGTTCGACGCCAGTCGTTGGGCGTAGCTGCTTTTTCCTGCTCGGACTCCCCCCAAGACCAACGTCAGCCGCTTACCCATGGGTTACTTTCCTCAGCCCCTCCGGGCAGATGACTCGTGTCGTTCCAGAGCTCGAGCACGCGTCCGCCGAGCTGATTGCTGATGATGGAGAGACCGGTGCAGTCAACCCGGGACCGCCAGAAATACTCATCCGTCAAATCCAGCAGGTAGACGAGCAAGGCCCGAATCGAACCCGCGTGCGCCACGATCAGCAGGTCCTCGGCGGGGTCATGGCGCTTTGCGGCCCTTGTAGAGAACCGCCGCACGCGGTCGAGTAGCTGCGCGGTGTCTTCACCGCCAGGAGCCGCAAAGGCAGGGGCCCTAATGCTCATCCGCGCCGCGAATACCTCCGGATCCCGAGCCTCGGCCTCCGCAAGCGTCAGCCCTTCCCACGCTCCATAGGAGAATTCACGGAGGTCCGCCTCGGCCGTGATCGAGACCTCGCTGCCGTGGACAATGGCCTCCGCGCTCTCTCTGGCACGAGAAAGATCGCTCGTGTAGACCGAGGAGAAGCTGGTCCCGGCGAGCCTCTTCCCCAACGCCCGCGCCTGTCGCCTGCCGCGCTCGCTCAGGGGCACGTCCGTATGCCCTTGGACCCGACTAGTCCGGTTCCACAACGTTTCGCCGTGCCGCACGAGGTACCAGCTACCCATCTCCCAGACCCCTACCAGAACGGTACATCAAAGAGCACGGACGACACGTGGAACAGGACGAGCCCCAGCAGGAGCACGGCCACCTCCGCCACCTCGTTGACGGCGCCATAGGTGTCGCCGGTCATTCCTCCCAGCAGTCGTGTGACCCACCAGCCCACCACAAGGGACACGCCGATAGCCGCGGCCAAGAGGATAAGTCCTCCAACGCCGAGTAGCAGTCCGCCCGCCGCACCGGCGGTGGCGAATCCGAACACAACCTGCCACCGATTGCGTCCGACCTGAAACGAAGTGCCGATTCCCTGCTCTCTGACATATCGAAAGACGGCCATCGTCGACACCATCCCAAACCGCGACAGGCACGGAAACACCACCAGCAGCCCCACGCGCACGTCGTCGGGGATGCCCGTCAGGAGCGTCCACTTCAGCAATAGGAGCCCCGCACCGCCAACCACCGCGAATGCCCCGACGTGGGAGTCCCGGAGAATTTCCAGCCGTTTCGCCGGGGTATAGCCGCCGAACAGCCCATCGCAGGAGTCGAGGAACCCTTCCGTGTGTATCGCCCGCGTCAGCACCAGCAGCGCCACCACCAGCAGCGCGCCGACGACCGGCAACGGCAACGCTTGCCTTGCCGCTAAGTCGAGCCCTGCTAAGACACCTCCCAGCACCAGTCCTACAAGCGGGAAGTAGGCCCGCGTCGGCCCCATTTGGGCTGGGCCGCTTGGCGCAAGTGGGAAGACTGTCAGGAAACCAATGGCCAGTCGCAAGCTTCTCAAGGTGCCTACCCGCTTGCGTCCTTTGGGTTCTCACCGGAAACGCCGGCCTCGGCAAAGGTGGCCATTTCGGACAAGCAGACCGCGGCGGCTTCAACCAGGCCCATCGCCAGCACCGCACCCGTACCCTCACCCAGCCTCATGCCGAGGTCCACGAGGGGCCGCAGTCCCAGGTGCGACAGCACAGATCGATGCCCCATCTCGGCCGATAGGTGAGCGGCAACGACGTAGTCTTTGACGTTGGGGCAGAGGCTATGCACAATGAGACCCGCGGCGCCGGAAATGAAGCCGTCGAGTACCACCGGACGACGGGCGAGCGACCCTCCCAACACCACCCCAGCCAGCACACCAATCTCGAATCCGCCGACCTTGCTCAGCACGTCCAGCCCATCGCTGGGATCGGGCTGGTTCACCTCCAAGGCGCGGGCGACACTAGCAATCTTGCGCTCCATCTCCTCATCGTTTCGTCCCGTTCCCCGGCCCGTCGTCTCGCTTGGCGGTCGACGAGTCAAGGCCGCGGTTATGGCGCTCGAAGGCGTGGTGTTCCCGATACCCATGTCGCCGGTACCAAGAATGTCAGCCCCACCCTCGACCGCCTCCAGCGCAAGACCGACTCCCGCCATGACGCACGCCTCAGCCTTTTCGCGCGTCATGGCCGGACCCTGTGTTATGTCGGCAGTACCGCGCTCCGTCGCGACAACGCGCAGGTCAGGATGGTCGGGCAGCGGCGTGGCCACCCCGGCATCGACGATGACGAGGTCCACTCCCGCCCTACGCGCCATGACGTTGATCGCCGCACCGCCCGCCAAGAAGTTCAGCACCATCTGGGCCGTGACTTCCTGGGGGTACCCCGTGACCCCCTGAGTGACCACGCCGTGATCGGCAGCGGCCACAACGATGGTCTTCCCTCGCACCGTTGGCTGCGCAGTACCGAATACGCCCGCCAGTTGGATGGACAGTTCTTCCAACCGGCCCAGGCTGCCAGGCGGTTTGGTCAGACGGTCCTGGCGAAGCTGGGCCGCTCGTTTCGCTTGGGGATCGGCCGGTGTGATACCGGCAAGAACCTCGTCTAGCGTCATCCCTAGAACTCAATCCCCTGTTGGGCCTTGATACCTTGCTCTTGATAGGGATGCTTGATCAGCTTCATTTCCGTGACGAGGTCAGCACAGTCGATCAGTTCTTGGGGCGCATACCGTCCGGTGATGATGACGTGCAGCGCCTTGGGCCGCTGCCGCAAGGCGTCGATGACGTCGGCAACGGGAACCCAGCCATAGTGCATCGCGTAGGTGAACTCATCCAGGACGATGATGTCCTCCTCCCCCTTGAGCATCACCTCCTTACAGCGCTGCCATTGCTCCACCGCCAGGGCCGCCGTTCGGTCCATGTCCTTCGAGAGCCAGGTGAAACCGTCGCCCAGCGCCTCGATTGGTATGCCGAGCCGAGCCGCAGCCCGCTGCTCTCCGAATTGGGCGCCGGTGTGCTTGATGAACTGGAACATTCTGATACGGAAGTTCCGGCCCCAGGCGCGGAAGACCACCCCCAGTGCGGCAGTCGTCTTGCCCTTGCCATCGCCGGTATTGACGATGACGAGGCCCTTTCGTACACGAGGCCGCTTAACGACCTTCGCGGGTGCTTCCGCGGGGTCTCGTTTGCTCATGCGTCACCTCACCCGCTCCGCCAGTTGCTCCGCTTCCCCCGAAGCGTTCTCCAACCGGTCCTCCTTTTCGCAGGAAACCGCCGGCCGTCGGCCCCTTCCCATTTAGCGGACGCTCGTCCGCCGGGCCAATCACGCTTATCGCCAGGGATCCGGTGATCGGGTCTCGGTAGACGGCCGACTTCACACCGAAGGCGGACTCGACTATCTCCGGCGATAGGACATCCTCGGGCGATCCGTCGGCGAGCACCCGTCCATTGCTCAGCAGTACGAGACGGTCGCAGTAGCGCGCCGCCATGTGCAGGTCGTGGATGGCCGCAACCGCCGTCAGGCCGTCGTCGACGAGCTGTCGGACTAGGTCGAGCACCTTGATCTGGTGAAAGATGTCCAGGTCCGACGTTGGCTCGTCGAGCAAGAGGATGCGGGGTTGTTGTGCCAAGGCACGGGATACGAACACCCTTTGGCGCTCTCCTCCGGATAAGGTGTCGAGGGTCCTATCGGCGAACTGCTCAGTCTCAGTCCGCCGCATCGCGTCTCTGGCGATGCGGTCGTCTTCCTTGCCCTCGACCTGAAAGCGCCCCAGGTGCGGGTACCGGCCCATGAGCACGAGCTCGAGGGCCGTAAATCCATGGGTGTAGGGCGCGATCTGGGGAATGAGCGCGAGGCGGGCAGCGATGTCTTTCGATGCTATGGAGTGCAGCTCCGCACCATCCAACCAGACGGTGCCGCGCTGGCAGCGGAGGATGCCCGCTATGGCTCTGAGCAACGTAGACTTTCCCGCACCATTCGGGCCTATCAGGCCAACGAGCTCTCCTCGATCAGCGTGCAGGTCCACGCCGTCCAAGAGCGTTTCCGCTTCGACCTCATAGAAGAGGTCCTGCGCCCTGATTGTCGGTGGTCTGTCGCCGTTCATCTCAGTTACTCGGCAAGCGTGAACGGAGCGGCGGTGGGCTCGGGGAAGTCCTCCGGCCAAAGTATCCGGGCAAGGCCCTCAGCCCCGCGGATGTTCCAATAGGACAGTGTAGTGAAGTGTTTGCTTTCTACCACGTGGACCTCGCCGTTCTTGATTGCCGGGACCTCGGCGAGTGCCTCGTGGGAAAGAAGGCTCTGTCGGAACTCTTCGGCGCCAAACTCGAGCGGCTGGGCAATGATGATGACCTCGGGGTCCATGGCAATGACCCCTTCGAGACTGGTGGGGTGATTCTCTTCGATGCCGGCCTCTTCGGCCGCGTTGACCCCGCCGGCGGCCGTGATCACGCCGCCCTCTGTGGAGTTGCCGCCCGCGACCCACAGCGTGTCCGAGTACTGCGTGAGGGCAAGAACCCGGGGGCGCGGCTCCAGCCTACTTGTCACTGCGACTAGAGCGTCGTGCCGGTCCCGCACCTCTTCCGCGAATTCGAGAGCGCGCTCCTCCTCGCCGAAGATATAGCCCATGAGCAGGATGCCGGTAATCCGTGCCTCGGGGTCGTGCTTCAACTCCGTCTGGATCACCGGAATCCCAGTCCTCGACAAGGCATCGACCCCCTCCGCCGAGAAGAATGGGCTGGTGACAATGATGTCCGGCGCCTGAGCGATGATGGTCTCCGGGTCGCGAGAAATCTGGGGTTTCTCCTGTACCAGCGCCGCGACGTTGGAGTAGACGGCGTCCTTCGTTGAGCCCCCTACCGCGACCAACCGGTCCCGGGGCACCAAGGCGAGGGTCATTTCGTCGTGCCCCACGGAAGCCGTGATGATTCGTAGCGGCTTGGCCGGGATGCTCACAACACCATTCAGCCCCTCGACTTCACGGGGCCAGCCGAAGTTGGTCGGGTCGACGATTCCACGGACGCCTTCGAGCAACTTCGATAGAGGCTCAGGAGTCGGCGCCGCCGTTGGGGCAATCGTGGGCGCTGGGGTCGACGTCGCGGGCGCCGTGGTCGGGGTTGGTGTGGGCGACGAGCATGCCGCCAACACCAAAGCAAGGAGGACGGCAAGAGAGACGGTGAACACGCAGGACTGTCGAATCGGCACAATGACTCCTTTTGGTGGGTCCTACTTCAAAGCGAGTAGGCCTGACGCTTGTTTCTGATCAGCAAGAGGATGAAGAACGGCGCGCCGACGAAGGCGGTAAGGACACCGACGCGAAACTCAGCCGGTTGGATGATCGTCCTGGCCACGGTGTCGGCGAGGATCACAAAGACGGCGCCTCCCAGGGCACTCATCGGAATCAACACACGATGGTCCGGCCCAAGCACCAGCCGGAGGATGTGGGGAGTGACAAGGCCGACGAAGGCAATCGTCCCGCTTACCGCCACGGCGGCTCCGGTCGCCAGTGCTGCCGCCGCGAGAAGCGTCACACGCGCCAGGCCCACCCGGACCCCCATGGAGCGAGCCTCGTCATCGCCCAGCATCAGCAGATTCAGGTCACGGGACATCAGCAGAATCACGGCGGCGCCCCCGAAAATCAGCGGCGCGGAGATCCGGACGTGCTCCCAGGAACGGGAGTCGAGCCCCCCCGCAAGCCAAAAAAGGATCTCTCGAAGTGCCTCGTTGCTGGGGAGGAGCAGGATGATGGCGGACACGACAGCGCCAAGAAATGCGTTGACCGCGACGCCCGCAAGCAGGAGTGTCGCCATCGAGAAGTGCCCGCCAACGGCGGCAATCCCGTAGACCAGGAAGGAGGCCGCGATGGCGCCCCCGAAGGCGAAGGCCGGAAGGGCGAGAAAGAAGAGGCTGGCCATCCCGGTGGCGATGGCGACCACCGCACCCACGGCGGCCCCGGCGGAGACGCCGATGATCCCAGGATCGGCCATCGGGTTGCGGAAAAGGCCCTGCATCGTCGCTCCCGCCACGCCCAGGGCCGCGCCGACTGAGGCGCCCACGAGGATCCTGGGAAGTCTGATCTGCTCGATGACAAGCTGCTCGGTACGGCTGAAGCCCGCGAGTTCGAGGCCCAACAGCGACAGCAGGACCGAACCAACGTGGCTTACGGGTATGTCGGCAGGCCCGAGGCTTAGCGAGACAAGGGCGGTCGCGAGGACCAACAGAAGAAGGATCGCGGAGCCGATCGCCAGGCGGGTGCTAATGCGCGCCTCGCGGTAACCTCGCAGAGTGGTGAGTCCGGCGGCCCTCAACAGAAAAACCTCCAGCGGCTCTTCGCTGGAGGTTCTGGTTTCGTTCTGCCGGGGATTGCTACCCGACGGGCGAGGGACCCTCTCTGCAGCGGAGAGTGGTCACCTCCCGTTCAGGCAGGTCTCCTGGCTCGCGGGTGGATCTTATCCGCCAGACCCTTCCCGCCGACTTCTCGACAGTGGGCACCGGCTCCAAAATCCCGCTTACAGTGGCGCTACCGCGGCGGATTCGCACCGCCTTCCCTATTCTCCCTGGGTGGGCACCTGAACGGGCTGTGATTCTTATGTTGTGTTGGGCAGCATGATATGGCTGCCTCCAAGGGGGTGTCAAGCAGAGCGCGCCAGACGGGCATCACCGCAATCGGTCGACAGACAGGATGCCCAGGCGTATGCCTTCGACTACGGCGTCGAGCTTGGTGGTCGCGTTGAGCTTGTGCCGCAGATTGCGAATGTGGTTGCGCACCGTGTGCTGGCTTATGCCCAATTCTTGAGAAATCCGCACGGTATCCCGGCCCAGCGCAACCAGACGCAGCACTTCAACCTCTCGCCCCGTCAGGGCTGATGCCGCTCCGGGCGTTGCCGGCGCGGGGGGATGATCCGACAGAATGTCAGCACCGCCCACCTCGAGCGCATCCCGTAGCGAGGCTTCCGCTTCACCGAAGTCGTCCGCATCCGCAACGTCCTCGAAGAGGTGCACCAGCAGAGGTGCGTCCTCGAGGGTGCCCGCGACTACCATGGGAGTGACGGAGACCCACTTGCGCTGCCCGGAAGAGCAGGTCATTCGAAGCTGCGTCGTCGACGGCACCAAGCCGGCACGGAGGTAACGGATCGAAGGGCAGCCGCCCAAACACTGCGGCGTCAAGCCCCCGGGAGCAACCACCTCGTAGCACCGGCGGCCCACGACCTCGTCGGACGCATAACCAAGGATCCGTTCTGCGGCTCGGTTCCAGAACACGATCGTCTGATCGATAGACACGGCATAGGCACCGCATGACGCCGTTCCCAGCGCCGCAAGCAGACTATCCTTGGTCATCGGCACGCACCTCTCGCGCGGATAGCAATAGGGCCGGAAAGCCGACAGGCCCTTCACCGCACACCTGGGGACTCACGGCACTCGGGTGCTGCGTATCGTCAAGTGCGGCTGGATTCGGCGGCGCCTGGGTCGCCATTGAGCCCCCTCCTTACCGTCGTCTCCGTTGATTGGCGTATGATTGCCGCCGCGCGAGTGTAGCAGAACCTCGATAGTCTCTCGATATTCTCGGAGTAGAACCGGGGTAGGGAGCATCTCCGTAATCCCCGTAGACGCCCGCCGCGGCGCGGCCGTTTCCAAGGAGCACAGCACATGCAGCGGGCCGTTTCGCTCTTCACCCCAATCCGGCTCTGGCAGGCGCTCACCCTCATCGCCGCCCTGCTGGGCTCCGGGCTCGGCGCCTTCACCCTTACCGGCGGCTTCGAGTCCTCCGCCGCGGCGGCGTTGAGCGAGAACCAGCAGCTCGTTCCCGTCAGGCGCGGCGACTTGATCGACGCCGTCGACATCAACGGCTCCATCGTTTTCCCCAACCGCGAGCGGGTGCAGTTCGAGATCAGCGGGACCGTCGGCGAGGTCTTCGTCGAGGAGGGCGAACGGGTGAGCGCCGGTCAGCCCCTCGCGGCGCTCGACGCGGCGACCGTCGCCAAGCTCGAGGAGGCCGCGGCCAAGGGCAGGGTCACGCTCGACGAGGCACGGAAGCGCCTCGACCCACCGAGCGCCGTCGAGGTTGCCGAAGCGGAGGCCGCTGTCGTCAAGGCCCGCGCCGACCTCGACGCCGCACGCGAGGCCGTGGACGACGCCCGCACTCCCTTCACCGAGCTCCAGCTTCTCACTCAGCGCCAAGCGGTCGTCCAAGCAAAGACCGACCTCCGGAACGCGGAAGAGGCGCTGGCCGACGCTCTGGCCGTAGTCGACGCCGACGAACTGGCCGTCCCAACCCAGCGCCAAGCGATTGTCCAGGCGAAGACCGATCTACAAAATGCGGAAGAGGCCCTCGCCGACGCTCTGACCGTGGCCGACGCCGACAGGCTCGCCGTGGTGACCCAGCGGCAAGCGGTCGTCCAGGCGGAGATCGACCTGCAGGCTGCGGAGGACGCGCTCGCCAACGCCGAGCCGTCGCTCGATCTTCAGAAGATACTCAAGCAAGAAGAGGCTGTGGCCGCGGCCAGGGTCAAGCTCGCCGACGCGCGGGAGGCGTTGGTCAAGGCACAGGAGCCGGCGACCTCCGCCGCCATCGACGCCGCCCAGGCGAAGATCGAGTCCGCCAAAGCCGACCGCGACGACGCCGCCCTGACGCTGATCGAAGCCGAAGAGGATCAGCCTGGCATGATCGAAGCAGCCGAGGACGCCTTCGATGCCGCCCAGCAGGTCTATGGCCAGGCGCTCGTGGACTCGGAGATCGCCTTCGTCCACCCCAGCGGCGGCCCGCCCCTCGATCCCAGGACGCACGTGGCGCTGGGGGACGACCAATTGCTATTGGACCCGCGAGTGCTCAAGGAGCGTATCGCCCCGCATGCGACGGTCTCGGACGCGGCGCTCGACGCATGGACCGCCCTCATCGAGGCGCGGGACGCCATCGAGGCGGCAGAGGCCGGGCAGGCGGTCACCGAGCCACGGCGGGACCTGACCCGCAAGGAACAGGATTTGGCCGACGCCCATGAGGCTCTCGCCGCGCTGACCGCCTCGCCCGACCCGCTCGACATCGCCCTCAAAGAGGCCGGCGTCGCCACGGCAGAGGAAGACCTAGCCCAGGCAGAGCAGACCCTCGCCGACATCCTCAACGAGACCGCCGACCCGCTCGACCTAGAGCTCAAACGGTCGCGCATCGCCACCGCCGTGGCCAACCTCGCCGACGAGGAAGCGCAATTGGCAGACATGCTTACCGAGACTCCCCCCGACCCGCTCGACCTGGAGCTCAAGCGAGCGCGCATCGCCACCGCTGTAGCGGCCCTCGCCGACGAAGAAGCGCAGCTCGCCGACATGCTTACCGAGACTCCCCCCGACCCGCTCGACCTGGAGCTCAAACAGGCACGCATCGCCACCGCCGTGGCAGCCCTCGCCGACGAGGAAGCGCAGCTCGTCGACATGCTAGGCCCTTCCGACGCCCTCCTCGTCGCGCAGCGCGAAGCCGACGTAGGGGTGGCCGCCGCCAAGCTCGGCGACGCCGAAGAGTCGCTCGCCGACCTTATCGACGGCCTCGACCCGCTTGTCCGCGCGCTTCGCGAGCGCGAGATAGAGACGGCCGAGTCCAACCTGGTGATCGCCGAGAAGGACCTGACCCGTACCATGATCACGGCGCCTATCGGCGGCATTGTCGAGACCGTGAACGTCGAAGTCGGCGATCAGGCTACGCCGATGGCTTTCGCGGTTGAGATCGTCGACACCTCCGTGGCCGAAATCGACGGTGTAGTGGATGAGATCGACGTGCTCTTCCTCAACCTGGGCGCGGAGGCGGCGGTGACGATGGACGCCCTGCTCGGCCAGACCCTGGCCGGCGTGGTCTCCTCCATCGAGACGACGGGGTCAGCGACCGGCGGCGTGGTCAGCTTCCCCGTGCGGGTGCGCGTCGAGGCCCCGCCCGGCGTCGATCTGCGCGAGGGTCTGAGCGCCGCCGCCAGCGTCGTGCTCCGCGAGACGACGGACGCGCTGCTCGTTCCCTCGGCAGCCATCGGGGGCAGCTTCCTACAACCCACCGTCCTCGTCCAGCGGGACGGAGCCGTCACGGAGCAGCCGGTGAGCCTGGGCGACGGCGACGACTTCAACGTGGTGGTGCTGGACGGCCTAAACGAGGGCGACACGGTCGTCGTCGAGACCGCCGGCGGCGACTTCGGCATCTTCGGCGCGTTCTTCGGTGGTGGCCAAGGACTCCGGCAGATCTTCGGTGGACAGGGCCGGCCGGGCGCCGGCAGGTAGCCCGGTAGCAGGAACCGAACACGTGATCACCCTCACCGACGTCACCAAGGTCTACCGGATGGGCGCCGTCGAGGTGCGCGCCCTCGACGGCGTCAGCCTCACCATCGGCGGCGGCGAGATGATCGCCATCATGGGCCCCTCCGGGTCGGGCAAGTCGACGATGATGAACATCCTCGGCTGCCTCGACGTTCCGACGTCGGGGAGCTACGTCCTCGACGGCGAAGAGGTCGGCGCGCTCGACGACGACCGGCTCGCCGGCATCCGCGGGAGCAAGATCGGCTTCGTCTTCCAGACCTACAATCTGCTGCCCCGGTTGACCGCGGCGGCAAACGTCGAGCTGCCCACCCTCTACGGCGGGAGCCGCGACCGGCGCACCCGCGCGCTGCGCGCCCTCGACCTCGTCGGCCTCGGCGACCGCGCCAACCACAGGCCCACGGAGCTTTCCGGCGGCCAGCAGCAGCGCGTCGGCATCGCCCGGGCCCTCGTCAAGCATCCCCGCATCCTGTTCGCCGACGAGCCCACCGGCAACCTCGACTCCAAGTCGAGCGCCGAGATCATCGCCCTCCTGCGCTCCCTCAACCGCGACGAGGGCATCACCGTCGTCGTGGTGACCCACGACCCTGAAATCGCGGCGCGGACCGACCGCGTGGTCGCGCTCCACGACGGACGCATCGTCTCCGACGGCCCGCCCTCGGACCCGACCAGGGGAGGCCCACGGTGACGCCCTTCCTCGTCATACAGACCGCCCTGATCTCGCTCTCCACCAACAAGCTGCGGGCCGGTCTCACCCTCCTCGGCATCATCATCGGCGTGGCCGCCGTCATTACGTCCATCGCGATAGGCCGCGGCTCTCAGGAGCAGGTGAGCGATCAGATTGAGGCGTTGGGCACGAACTTGCTCTTCGTCCAGTCCAGTCAGGGCGGCGACGCCGCGCTGACGCTGAGCGACGCGTCGGCGCTCGCCAACAAAGACCTCCTCCCCAGCGTGCGTGAAGTCGCCCCCGACATCCGCACCGGCGGCTCAATCGAGGCGGGGACCGACTTCACGTTCGCCCAGATCACGGGGGTGACCTCGAACTATGCCGAGGTCCGAAACTTCGATCTGCTCTCGGGCTTCTTCATCTCGCCGGCCCACGTCATCAACAACGAACAGGTCGTCGTGCTCGGTTCGTCGGTGGCCGAGGCCCTGTTCGGGAACCGCGACCCCGTGGGCGCCGAGGTGCGTGTCACCGGCCGCCGGTTCCGGGTCATCGGTGTGCTTGAAAGCAAAGGCGGCAACGCCTTCGGCATCGAAGACCTGCAGGTGATGGTCCCGATCACGACGGCGTACTACCGGCTCTCCGCGCAGCGCACCGCCCTGGGCGAGGTGACGGTGACCAGCATCAACGTGCAGGTGACGGACGTCGACCGCACCGAGCAGGCAACCGACGAGATCACCGGCACGCTCTATCTGCGCCACGGCGAGGAAGACTTCACCATCACCAACCAGGAAGACACCATCGAGACGCTCCAAGCCACCGAATCGACGTTCGTGATCCTGCTCGCCGCGATCGCCGGCATTTCGCTGTTCGTCGGCGGCATCGGCATCATGAACATCATGATGGTCTCCGTGACCGAGCGCATACGCGAGATCGGCATACGGAAGGCCGTCGGGGCGCGGCGGCGCGACATCGCCCTGCAGTTCCTAACCGAGGCGACGGTGCTCAGCATCGGCGGCGGCATCATCGGGGTCGGTCTCGGGCTGGGCCTCTCGGAGCTCGCCGACGGCCTCACCATCGGCGACGACACGCTCGCCACCGTCTTCAGCGGTGACGTAGCGCTGCTCGCGCTCGTCGTCTCCGCCGCCGTCGGCCTCTTCTTCGGCATCTATCCCGCCATTCGAGCAGCGCGGCTGCACCCCATCGAAGCCCTGCGCCACGAGTAGCCCCCTCTCGGAGACCACATCCATGCGGCCCATCCCGTTCATCGCAACCCTCATCTTCACCCTCGCTGTCGGCGGCGCGGCCGGCGGACTCATCGGATCGCTCACCTCCGAGGGCGACGGCGCGGCCCAGCCGGAGGCCGCCGGCCCCGCCGACGTCCTGGCCGCGATCCAGAGCGGCGACATGGAGCGGCTCCGCGAGATTCAGGCGGCCCAGTTCGGCGCCGCCGGCGCGGGAGCCGGTGCCGCTGTGCCGGAAGACGGCGGACAAACGGCGGCGCCACCGCCGTCCGAGGCCACCGCCCCGCCCGGTACGGGCGAGGCAGAGACGCTCAACGGCGTCCTGCGCAGCGTGAGCGAGAACGCCATCGTGATCGCCGGCGCGGACGGCGTGGACACGGAAGTCGCGCTCGCCGAGGGGGTGACGGTGCTGACCTTCGTTCCCGGCGCTGCGACCGACCTCGAGGCGGGACAGGAGGCGGTGCTCTTCGGTCTGCCCGGCGAGGGCGGTGTCACGGCCCAGTTCCTCCTCGCCGCCCCCGCGGGCTCCGGCGTACTGGACAATTTCGCGGCGGGCGCCGGTCGGCCGGGGCTTGGCGCGGGTCAGGGAGCGGGAAGGCAGGGCGCGGGACAAGGGGCGGCGAGACAAGGGGCAGCGGGACAAGGCGGCTTCGCCGCGAACCTCCTCGTTGGCCCCATAACCGCCATCGACGGCGACACGGTCACCATTGAGACCGAACGCGGCGCCGTCTCTGCCGCCATCGACCCCGAAGCCACGCTGCTCCAGGTGCTGACCGAGACACCCATCGCGGAGCTACCGCCGGGTCAGCCGGTCGTCGTGACCCTCGCCGAAGACGGCTCGGCGGAGTCGATCGTCGGGGCGCCCAACCTGCAATCGCTGCTCGGCGGGCTCTTCGGGGGCGGGCAGGGCGGCCGCGGCTTCGGCGGCTAGAGACGGGCTGCATTCTGAGGATGGTGCGCTCGCCTTCGCCCTTGGCGAGGTTGCTCATCGCGCCGATGACGCGTTCAGAGCTTGCTGATTTCTCGTACAATCGCGGCACTTCTTCTGGGACGCAGCGAACTGGCGGAGATGCGGACCCGTCCAGTCGGGAGGCAAGCGTGTTCAAGATCGGGATGGTGTACCACGTCGTCCACGTCGTCAGCGACCTCGACGCCGCCGATGCGTGGTACGACGAGGTCTTCGCGCCGAATCGGTATTACCGGGGATACAACGCGGAGGCGATGCGGGACGCCTCCTTGCTGGCCATCGGGGATTTCGTCATGGAGGTCGTAGCGCCGGCGAAGGTGCCCGGCGTGGAGCACTCCGCGCTCGGCCGGTTCTCCGCCAGGTTCGGCCAGCGCCTGCACTCGGTTGCCTGGTTCGTGGACAGCGTCCCCGAGGTCTTCAAGGCGCTCAGCCGGCACAACGTGAGGATGTACAGCCTCGGCGGCGACCGCCTTGAGGAGCCCCAGCCGGGGCGCGCGGTCTGGACCCATCCCAAGGACACTCACGGGATGCTGGAGTTCTCTCCATACGGGGGCCTCAGTCCGCATCTCGACCCCCGGCTGAAACCCGGCTGGTCGACGGCCTTTTGGCGCGACGAACATCCCCTTGGAATCGAGCGGGTCTCCCACTTCACCGCCGTTGTCAGGGACCTAGCCAAGGCGAAGACCCTCTACGAAGAGGCGCTCGGAGGCAAGCTCCTGCTCCAGGAAGAGATCGCAGGACGAAAGAGGAGCAGCTACTTCGCCCTGGGCGACGTGTCCGTCATGGAGGCCGCCGAGCCTCTCTCATCCTCCGGCCCGGAAGGCCGGGAGCTCGATCGGGCGGGCGAGGCGCTCTACGCGGTCACCTTCAAGGTCAAGGACATCCGGAAGGCGGCGGACTTCCTGCGGTCAAAGAACGTGCGCCTCGAATTCGAGGACGCCGAGACGATGGTGCTGTACCGGGAGGACGCCATGGGAGCCGTCCTCGGCTTCACCCAGCGCCGCCTCCCCAACGACCTGCGGGAGTAACTGACGCCGCGGCTTCATGACCCAAGGGCCGGTTCGCGCCCGCCCCAACCGCCACGCCCTAACGAAGACGGATCGGGTCAGGCGGTTCACCGGCGCAAGGCCATGGCGGGGTTCAGCGCGGTTCTGCCTGCCGTCAAAATGTGGGCCCTGCTGGGATCGAACCAACGACCGATCGGTTATGAGCCGACTGCTCTACCACTGAGCTAAGGGCCCGCGAGGAAACCGCGCTCCGCCATTCTACCTGTGTGGGTCGGCCTCGTGCGCGGGGCGCGGCGCGCGGCTACACTGCCCTCATGCCGACGGACTCCTCTAACGCGCTTTTTACCGATCTCTACGAGCTGACGATGGCCCAGGCCTTCTGGCGGCGGGGCATGGACGCGCGGGCCTCCTTCAGCCTGTTCTTTCGCTCGCTGCCCCCCAGCCGCGGCTACCTCGTCGCCGCCGGCGTCGAGGAATGCCTCGATCACCTCAGCTCGCTGCGATTCACCCCCGAAGATCTCACCCACCTCGACACCCTCGGACTCTTCGATGCAGGATTCCTCGACACCCTCGGCGGGCTCCGCTTCACCGGCGAGGCGCGCTGCGTCGAGGAAGGTGAGGTCGTCTTCGCCAACGAGCCCATCATCGAGGTCAGCGCCCCGCTCATCGAAGCCCAGATCGTCGAGACCTATCTGCTCAACCGCGTCGGCTTCCAAACCTTTATCGCCACAAAGGCGGCCCGGACCGCCCACGCCGCCGCCGGTCGCGCCGTCGTCGACTTCGGGGCACGACGCGCCCACGGCCTCGACGCCGCCGACGCCCTCGCCCGCCTCACCTACCTCACCGGCTTCGACGGCACCAGCAATGTCCGCGTCGGCGTCCGTTACGGCATCCCTGTCCGGGGCACCATGGCCCACTCCTTCGTCATGAGCTTCGAGTCCGAGGCCGGGGCCTTCCGCGCCTACACCGAGGCCTTCCCCGACTCGGCGACCCTCCTCATCGACACCTACGACCCAGTCGAAGGCATCTCCGCCGCCATCGAGGCTGGCCGCGACCTGCGTCGCCGCGGGAGCGAGCTTCGCGCCGTGCGGATCGACAGCGGCGACCTTACCACACTGTCCATCTTGGCCCGCCGGCGGCTCGACGAGGCCGGCTTCCCCGGCGTGAGCATCTTCGTCAGCGGCGGCCTCGACGAGACCGCCATCGAGCGCCTCCTGCGGGACGGCGCCCTCATCGACGGCTTCGGTGTCGGCACCAGTCTCGCCGTCTCTTCCGACGCCCCCGCCCCTGAAACCGCGTACAAGCTCGTCGAGCACGCCGGTCGGCCGGTGATGAAGCTAAGCGAGTCGAAGGCATCGCTTCCCGGCGTCAAACAGGTCTTCCGGCGCTTCGACGGCGGCATGATGGCGGGCGACGTCATCGGCCTCGCGGCGGAGCCCACGCCGCCGGGCGCGTCGCCCTTGCTGCGCGCCGCCGTCCGTAGCGGGGAGCGCGTCGCCGCCGCGCCCGCCCTCGCCAACCTCCGGCACCGCTTCCGCGAGCGATTCGCCACTCTGCCCGACCCCTTCAAGCGCCTTGAATCACCCCCGGCATACAGCGTCGAAATCAGCCAATCCCTCGCCGCCCTCCGCGACGCGACAGCGTCGGCGCTCGAAGATCCGGCGTAGACACACCGGGAACAGCGCGAATGTCTCGCTATTGCCCAGTATTGCCCTGGCCTCTGGTCTATGGTTAGATACGCCGCGCTACGTCATGAATGTAAACGTCTCCACTCTCCGAACGCCGTTCTTACTGGAGACCTCGGTGCAAGGTTGCATCGAGGACCATCACGTCGACCACCTCGCCGCCAGAGCGCGGCAGAAGACGAGCTAGCCACCGCATCTAGGGCGGGGCGGCGCGCAGGGAGACGCGGCATGGCCGACATCGAGAGCCGCTTGCGCGCCCTTGACGAGCGCGTCCGGCGCACCGAGGACGAACTCGCCATCCGCAACGTCGTGGTGCGCTACGGACTCGCCATCGATATCGGCGACGCCGAGGGTACCGCCGACACCTTCACCGACGACACCGAGTACGACATCGGCCCCTTGTCCACCGGCGACGGGACGCCCGTCGTTATCCACGGCCGCGACGGCATCATTAACGACCTCGTCCTCGGCGAGGGCCACCAGCGCCTCCTGCCCAACTGCGCCCATACCATCGGCCCCTTCATGGTGCGGGTCGAAGGCGACACTGCCGTCGCAGCGGGCTACTCCCGCATCTACCACCGCGACGACAAGGGCGGCGACAATGATCGCTTCACTCTCTTCCGCATCGGCCTCAACCAATGGCGGCTGACGCGGGACGCGAGCGGCGCCTGGCGGGTCGCCCACCGCTCCTCCCGCATCCTCGGCAACGAGGGCGCCCAAGACCACCTCGCCGAGGGCCTGCGACGCGCTGGCCCGGAGAGCTAACCGCCGTCCGGACGAAGGCGGCGCAGGAGAACGACATGGCCAACGACGTCGAAGCGCAAGTCACCGATCTCGAACGGCGAATACAAGCGCTCGAGGACGAGCTGGAAATCACCAACCTCATGCACGCCTACGGCCCCGCCGTCGATACCGGCAACGCCGAGGCTACGGGCCGGCTCTACACCGAGGACACCATCTACGAGACCGACGCCGGCCGGCCGCCGATGGTAGGCCGCGAGGGCGTGCAGGCGATGGTCACCGGCCGCGCTCACCAGTCGCTCCTGCCCAACTGCGCCCACACCATGGGCCCGGCCACCATCAAGGTGGACGGCGACAAAGCCACCGCCACCGGCTACTCCCGCGTCTACGTGCGCAAGGACAACGAGTTCACTCTCTGGCGGCTCTCGACGAACCGCTGGGAGTTCGAGCGGCGCGACGGGCGCTGGCAAGTCCACCGCCGCGAAAACGCCCTAGTCGGTACGCCGAAAGCGCAGGAAGTCTTCACTCGCGGCATTCAGGACTAAGCCCGCCGCCCCCAGGTGAGGGCCGCCCCACCAGGCGCGATGCTATAATGTGGCCTGCTTCGCGCCCGAAGCAGGGAGGCCATCCTTGGACCTGATTCGCAGCCTGCTCTTCGTCCCCGGCAACAACCCCCGAATGCTCGACAAGAGCCTGGGCCAGCCCGCCGATGCCCTCGTCCCCGACATCGAAGACTCCATACCTCCGGACGAGAAGGCCAACGCCCGCGGCATCGTCTCCGAGTTCCTCCCCAAGATGGCCGGTAAGCGCGTCTTCGTCCGGATCAACGGGATGCAGACCGACTGGACCTACGACGACCTGCTCGCCGTCGTCTCGCCGCACATCGAGGGCATCAGCATCGGCAAGATGGAGTCGCGGGAAATGGCGATCGAGCTCGCCGCCCTCCTCACCGCTATCGAGCGCGAGCGCGGCCTGCCCATCGGCCACACCCGCATCATCCCCTGGATCGAGACCGGCCTCGGCGTGGCAAACGTGCTAGAGATCGCGCGCTCCACGCCCCGCATGCTCGGCCTCGCCTTCGGCGCCGAGGACTACACCGCCGACATGGGCGTCACCCGCACCAAAGGCTCCGAAGAGATTGCCACGGCCCGCGCCATGACCGCGATCGCGGCCCGCGCCGCCGATCTCGTCTGCTTCGACACCCCAGACCCCGACTACAACGACATCGACGGCATGGTCGCCGACGCGAAGCGGGCCAAGGCCGTGGGCTGCAAGGGCAAGTTCGTCATCCACCCCAACCAGGTGGGCCCGGTCAACGACGTCTTTCGCCCCTCCGCGGCGGAAGTCGAGCACGCGCACCGCGTCGTGCAAGTATTCGAGGAGGCCACGCAAGAAGGCAAGGCCGCCGTCGCCCTCGACGGCAAGATGGTCGATACGCCCGTCTGGAAGCGGGCCGTCAAGCTGCTCGACGTAGCTGAGAAGGTCGAGCGGCAAGAAGCGGCGGCGCGCCGCTAGCCCCGGGAGGACCCTTGGAGCCACTGCGATCCCTTCTCTTCATCCCAGGTAACCGCGAACGTTTCTTGGAAAAGGCTCCCGCTGTCGGGGCCGATGCTCTCGTGCCCGACTTGGAGAGCGGCGTCCCCGAATCGGAAAAGGGCGCGGCGAGGGAGATGATCCGCGACGCCCTGCCCACGCTCAAGAGCAAGGGACAGACCGTGCTCGCGCGGGTGAGCTCCATCGACTCCAGCCACATCTGGGCCGATCTCAATTCGCTCATCTCCGAAAACCTCGATGGCGTGATCCTGCCCCAAATCTCCTCGGCGGACGACATCCGCCGTCTCGACGAGATGATCACCAGCCTCGAGCACGGGAAGCATCTCCCCTTCGGGCTGACGCGCATCATCCCGTTCGTCGAAAGCGGCCTTGGCGTCATCCGCGCTTTCGAGATCGCCACCGCCTCCTCCCGCGTCGCCGCCATCGCCTTCGGCGCCGAGGACTTCTCCGCCGACATGGGGATTCCCCGTAGCCAGGGCAGCGAGGAGATTCTCTACGCGCGCAGCCACGTCGCCATCGCCGCCCGCGCAGCACACAAGCTCGCCATCGACGCCCCTTTCGTCGCCTACCAGGACATTGCGGGGATCGAGGCCGACGCCCAACAGGCCCTGCGTCTCGGCTTCAAGGGCAAGTTCGCCATCCACCCCGACCAGGTCGGCACCCTGAACGAGATCTTCAGCCCCTCCGAGGAGGAACTGGAGCAGGCGCGGCGCGTGATCCGCGCCTTCCAGCAGGCCGAGTCGGAGGGCCGCGGCACCTGCGCCCTCGACGGCAAGATGATCGACACAGCCATGGCCCTCCAGGCACAAAAGCTCATTCGCACGGCGCAGGGCCTCACCGGCCGCTAGCCTCCTCCTCCTGTCCCCCTCCACCTCTCCCGCTGTGGAAGAGACTGGGAGCACTTGGCGCCCGCAGGGCGCCCCTTCCCAACAGCCACCAAAATCCGTCGAATCCATCAACTCCGCGCCCCCTTAAACCAAAAGGCCCGCTCTCGACAGGGCGGGCCTTGCTTGCGTCGGACGCCCCCGCGGAGGCCGCCCGACCAAAGAACACATGTTCGCTATGGTAACGATAAACCCCCTTGACAAGGCCTGTCAAGTATCATTGACGCGGAAAATCCGTCAAAATTCAGAACAGACCGCTCGCTCACATCAGCCGTAGCGGCTAGCTAGAGATCTCCCCCGCCGACGAGGACGGCGCCCACTCCGTCCAGCCGCCAGGGCGGCCCGCCAACTGGTTCAGATGCGCCGCGGTCAAACGCGGCGGCGGCAGACCGGCTTCGATTCGCGCCGCCAAACCCCGCCGCTCGGCCTCGCCGTCCAGACACACCAACCCGGCGGCGGGAGCCTCTTTTGCCTGGACCAGCACACGGAAGCCCCCGAGTCCCGCCGGATCGAGGATGCTGCGTAGGCCCTTCAGGTCGGCCTGCTTCGGCGCATCCGACGCGGCGATGGCGTCGAGAAAGACCTCCGCGCCGAGGTTGGTCAGGAACTCCCGCTGCGTCATCAGCGTGACCGGCATGAGGCCCGCGTCCTCGCCCGCTTCGATCAGGGCGGTGAAATCCACGTGCGCCGTCAAGTCCTGCCGCCCCACCCGCGCGTAGGGGTCATCGCTCGCCGTGTGCCGATAGTGCGCTCGCAGCGTGCCCTCACGGCGGCGCTCCGAGTACAGCCGTTCGGCGGGATCCCCGTAGTCGATGGTGACCGCGTAGCCCCGCGCCAACCGCGCCGCGGCGTCCCCCATCCAGTCCGCGGCCTCCAGCGAGACTTCCGCCGTCCAACCCTCCCCCAATTCGACCCGCTCCGACGCCAACCGCGCCGCGACCCGGGGCGTGGAGGGCTCATCCAGCGCCTCGACGAAGCGCCCATCGTCCGCCAACGTTACGTAGACTTCTCGGAGCTCCCGCCCAACCATCCGGACGCGGTGGACGGGGAAAGCGTCGAAGAGCTCGTTACTCAGCAGGCAGCCCACGACGCCGGAGGGAAGCGCGGAACGCCGGCCCTCGACTTCCTGGTACGCGATGGCGGCGGCGAAAGCGGCGTCCAGCGCCGAAGCGAAGTCGGTCACGTCGCGCGCCAGCCGCCCGCCCCCCGCGCCGGCCTCGACGACGTCGAACCGCTCGGGGCGCCCCATCAGCCGCCACATCTGTTCAAGCTGCACCGCGATCACGGCGCCAAAGGCCGGATGCGCGTGCGGGCTGGTAAAGAAATCCCCCGCCGCGCCGATGCGGGCCGCCTCACCGCCGACGACGTAGTATCCGCCGGGCCCATACAGCGCAAGTCCCATGAATTCGGCGAAGGTAATCCGCCCCTTCGCCTCGACCGCAGCCCGTACGCAGCCCTCCGCTCTACCCTGCTCCATAGCACTCGCAGCATACATGCCCGTGGCAAAATTGACGTGCCCCGCGCTGGGCCGTAGCATTGAGGTGCCGTGCTAGGCGGGGAGCTAGCGGTGCCCTGTATCCGCAATCCGCTACAGCGGGGCTGAATTCCCACCTAGAGGTCCGAGGGCTCCGGGTTGAGCCGGCGGCGGCGGCGTTGACGAGCGGGTCCTGCGCGGCGAAGGTCTATGAACTCCGCCAGGTCCGGAAGGAAGCAACGGTAAGTAGCCGCCTTCGGGCGCCGCAGGCGCGCCTGCTCCGAGCCGCTCGACGCCGGTGATCTCGCCGCTACGACGATCGAAGGTGGGTGCACGGCCTATCTTTCGTTTCTTGTCGTCCCGCCAAACGAGTCCCATGCCGCCGACCACGACCGACGCGCCCTCCCCGCGGAGCGGCCCCAGCCCCGCGCGGCTCGTCCGCGCCTTCCTCAACCGCCACGGGCTCAGGCCGCGCAAGAGCCTTGGGCAGCACTTCCTCATCGACGCCGGCGCCCTGCGCCGCATCGCCGACGCCGCCGAGCTTACGCCTACCGGCCTCGTCGTCGAGGTCGGCCCCGGGCCGGGGACGCTCACCCGTGAGCTTCTCGCCCGCGCCGGCTCCGTCATCGCCGTCGAGAAGGACGAGCGCGCCGCCGAGGGGCTGCGCGACGGCTACGCCGGCGACCCCCGGCTTCGCGTCGTCACCGCCGACATGCTCGCCACCGACCCCAGGGAGCTGACCGGCGGCGCCGCCTATAGCGTCGTCGCCAACCTTCCCTACTACGCGGCCTCGCCGATCCTGCGCCGCTTCCTCGAAGCTTCGCACCGGCCCGAGCGGCTCGTCGTGCTGCTCCAGCGCGAAGTCGCCGAGAGCGCCGCCGCCAAGCCCGGCGTCATGTCGCTCTTCTCCGTCGCCATCCAGGCCTACGCCGCGGCGCGGATCGTGGGGCACGTGAAGCCGGGGAGTTTCACGCCGCCGCCGAAGGTCGAGTCCTCCATCGTTCGGCTCGATCCCTATCCACGGCCCCGAGGCTTCGCGCCCGGCGAGGCCGACGCCTTCTTCGAGATCGTCCGGGCCGGATTCGGCACCCGCCGCAAGCAGCTCGCCAACGCCCTGACGCACGGACTCGCCGAGGATCGCAGCCGCATCGTAGCGGCGCTCAACAGCGCGGGCGTCGACCCCAAGCGCCGCGCCGAGACGCTGACCATTGACGAATGGGGCGCGCTCCACCGCGCCTTCCAAGAGACCCGCACCCATGCCGCCTGAGCCGCCCCTCAGTGTCGCCGCCCTCGCGAAGATCAATCTTTCGCTCGAAATCCTGGGCCGGCGGGACGACGGCTACCACGACGTCGCCACGGTGCTGCAGACCGTCGACCTCGCCGACGAGCTCGAGATCGCGCCCGCCTCCGAGATCATCGTCGAAGGCGACACCGAGGGCATACCCTTAGACGAGAACCTGGTCTACCGCGCCGCGCGCCTGCTTCAGACACATCTCGGTGAGACCCGCGGCGCGCGTTTCACGCTCCACAAGCGCATCCCCATGGCCGCCGGACTCGGCGGCGGCAGCACCGACGCCGCGGCCGCGCTCGTGGGCCTCTGTCGGCTCTGGGAACGAGAGTTGCGCCGAGGAGAACTCGCCTCCTTGGCCGCCGAGCTTGGGTCCGACGTTCCCTTCTTCCTCTACGGTGGCTCGGCGTTGGCCGAGGGGCGCGGCGAGCGTGTCACCCCCCTTCCGCCCCTGCGCCACGCCGACCTCGTGATCCTCGCGCCCCCCATCGATCTGCCTTCCAAGACCGCGACGCTCTACCGTTCACTAGACCCCGCCGACTTCACCGGCGGCGAGGTCACCCGCGCCCTCGTCGCCGGGCTTCGCAAGCGCCTTCCGCCCACGCCCGACGACCTCTTCAACGGCTTCACCCGCGCCGCCCTCGAACGCTTCGACGGACTCGAAGGCTACTGGTCCCGTTTCGAGGAGGCCGGCGCGGACAACGTCCACCTCTGCGGCGCGGGGCCGTCGCTCTTCTCGCTGGCGCGAAGCCGGGACGAGGCCGAGGCGCTGCACGAGCGCTGTCTCGCCGCCGGACTGCCCGCCTTCGTTGTGAGCGCCGCCCCCAACCCCTATAATCTTCGTTGAACCAGGCTGCAACAGCCTCGGACTCCTCGCCTTTCCGGAGGCCCCTCCTTGCTCAAGACTCATGGCTGCGGTGAGCTTCGCCCCGCGCATGCCGGCCAGACCGTCACCCTCGCGGGATGGGTCCACCGGCGGCGCGACCACGGCGGCCTCACCTTCATCGATCTGCGGGACCGCTCCGGTCTCATCCAGGTCGTCTTCAACCCCGAAACGAACGCCGAGGCCCACGCCCAAGCCCAAGACCTGCGCGGCGAGTGGGTCGTCCAGATCGCCGGTGCCGTCGGGCCGCGTCCCGAAGGCACGGAAAACCCCAAGCTCGCCACCGGAGAGATCGAGGTGAGCGCGGCGTCGCTCACCGTCCTCAACCAGGCCAAGACGCCGCCCTTCAACATCAACGAAGACGCCGCTGTCGACGAGAGCCTGCGCCTGCAATACCGCTACCTCGATCTGCGCAAGGAACGGATGCAGGCGAACCTCGGGCTGCGCCGCAAGGTGGTCAAGTACATCCGCGACTATCTCGACGAGCGCGACTTCTGGGAGATCGAGACGCCGGTGCTGGTCAAGAGCACGCCCGAGGGCGCCCGCGACTACCTCGTCCCCAGCCGGCTCAGCCCCGGCGAGTTCTACGCGCTCCCCCAATCGCCCCAGCAACTCAAGCAACTCCTCATGGTCGCCGGCCTCGAGCGTTACTACCAGATCGCCCGCTGCTTCCGCGACGAAGACCAGCGCGCCGACCGTCAGCCCGAATTCACCCAGCTCGACCTCGAAATGAGCTTCGTCGACGAGGCCGACATCCTCGACCTCGTCGAGGGCCTCTTCGTCGGGCTCGTGGCCGAGACCGCTCCGCACCTCAAAGTCGTCACCCCCTTCCCCCGCCTCAGCTTCGCCAACGTCATGGCGCGCTTCGGGACCGAAAAGCCCGACCTCCGCTTTGGCATGGAGCTCGCCGACCTCACCGACGTGGCCCGTGAAACCGACCTCAACGTCTTCAAGGCCGTCGCCGACGCCGGCGGCGTCGTGAAAGGCTTCGCCGCGCCGGGATGCGGCGATTACAGCCGCCGCCAGATCGACGAGCTCATCGACTTCGTGAAGATTCGCGGCGCCCGTGGCCTCGTTCCCATCGGGCTCGGTGCGCCGCCCGCCCAACTCACCGCCGCGGACGTCAAGTCGCCCGTGGCAAAGTTCCTCACCGTGGAGCAGGTGCGGACCATCGCCGAGCGCACCGGAGCGGAGAAAGACGGCCTAGTCCTCATCGTGGCCGCCGACGAGGCGGTCGCCAACACCGCCCTCTCCCAGCTCCGCGTCGAGATGGGACACCGGCTCGGCATGATCGACGAGGACGCCATGGGCTTCACCTTCGTGGTCGGTTTCCCCCTCATGGAATGGAACGAAGACGAGGGCCGGTGGGACGCCCTGCACCATCCCTTTACCGCGCCCCACCCCAACGACGTCGACCTCCTAAGCGTCGAGCCGGGTAAGGTCCGCGCCCGCGCCTACGACTGCGTCGCCCAGGGCGTCGAGCTCCTCAGCGGCAGCATCCGAATCCACGACCGCACCCTGCAGGAGCGCATGTTTGCCGCCCTCGGCTACGCCCCCGACGATATCGAAGAGCGGTTCGGCCACATGCTGCGGGCCTTCGAGTACGGCACGCCGCCCCACGGCGGCATGGCGGCGGGAATCGACCGAATCGTCATGCTCCTCGCCGGAGCCGAGACCATCCGCGAGGTGATCCCCTTCCCCAAGACCCAGAACGCCGCCGACCTTCTGTTGAACGCCCCCTCGGCAGTGGACGAAGCCCAGCTTCGCGACCTCCATCTCCGCGTCGTGGAGCCGCCCCCTGGACAGCGCGGCTAAGCCCTCGAAGGCCCGCCCCATCCGCCCCCGCCGTTGGCGCATAGTGAGGCGGTTGCTATACTAAAACGGACGGTTAGCGGCGCAGCCCGCAACCTCAGAGGCCCTTCTCCCGTGAAAGTCACCCTCGAACAGCTTCCCGAGCGTCAGGTTGTCCTCGATATCGAGGCAGACCCTGAGGAGGTTGAGGCGTCTCGCAAGAAGGCCTACCGGAAGCTCGTGGGGCGCGTCAACATCCCAGGGTTCCGAAAGGGTAAGGCGCCCCTCGCTATGCTCGAACGCTGGATCGGCAAGGAAGCCCTGCTCGAGGAGGCCCTCAACTTCCTTATCCCCGACGCCACCGGCAAGGCCATCGAAGACCAAGAGGTCGAAGCCGCCGGCGCCCCCAGCATCGAAGTCTCCGGCCTCGACCCCGTCGCCTGGAAGGCCACCGTCCCCCTCATCCCAACCGTCGACCTCGGCGACTACCGCAACCTCCGCATCGAGTCTGAGCCGGTTGTGGTAGACGAAGACGAGGTCGAGCGCGTCATCGAAGACATCCGGTTCAACGACGCCCCCTGGGAACCCGTCGAGCGGCCCGTCGAATTGGGCGACTTGGTCACCCTCGACGCCGTTATCGAGGAAGCCGGCCAGACCATCGCCGATCAAAAGGACGCTCAGTTTCGGCCCACCGAAGGCGAGCCCAGACCCATCCCCGGTTTCTCGGAAGAGCTCGTGGGGATCGAGCCCGGCGGCGAGAAGCGGTTCACCATCGAGTTCGAGGAGTCGGACGAGCGCAAGGAATTCGCGGGACGTTCGTTCGGCTTCGCCGTCACAGTCAAAGAGATCAAGGCCAAGAACCTTCCCGAGATCGACGACGAGTTCGCCAAGGGCGTCGAGGACGGCTTCGAAGACCTCACCGCCCTGCGGGCGCATGTGCGCGGGCGGCTTGAAGAGCGCGCCGCGGCAGCCGCCAAGGAGCGCCTCCGCGAGCGCGCCCTCGACCGGCTGATCGAAAACGCAACGGTCGCATTCCCTCCCACCCTCGTCGATCACGAGGCCGAGCACCTGCTCGAAGAGCAGGCCCGCCAAGCAGGCCAAGACTCCGGTGGCGTCGACGCCTACGTGCAGACCATCGGGAAAGAGAAGGACGAGCTCGTCGAGGAGATGAAGCCGGCGGCCCGGGCGCGTATCGTCCGCTCGCTCGTCGCGGCCGAGCTCAAGACCGCAGAGGAAATCGAGGTTGCCCCTGAGGAGATCGACGCCGAGGTCGAGACCCTCCTTGGCTCCGCCGCGCCCGGGTACCGCGAGGAGTTCCGGCGCATCTTCGATACTGAAGACAGCCGCCAGAGAATGGAGCAGTCGGTCCTGACCCGCAAGACGCTCGACCGTTTGGCGGCGATCATGACCGGAGACGAAACGCAAGAAACGACCGAAACAGCCCCGCCCGAGACCGGCGCGGCGTCGGAAGAACAGGAACAAGAGGAGCCCACTCCGTGACGATGACCCCTTACGACCACACCCCTCAGCCCAGCAACATCATCCCAATGGTCATCGAGCAGAGCGCTCGCGGCGAACGGGCCTTCGACATCTACTCACTGCTGCTCAAGGAGCGCATTGTCTTCCTGGGCACGCCGATCCAAGACCAGATCGCGAATCTCATCATCGCGCAGCTTCTCTACCTCGAACGCGAGGACCCTGAGAAGGACATCAGCCTCTACATCAACAGCCCAGGCGGTGTGATCAGCGCCGGGCTCGCCATCCACGACACGATGAAGCTCCTACGCTGCAACGTGGCCACGATCTGCGTCGGAAGCTGCGCGAGCATGGCCACCGTGCTTCTCAGCTCGGGATCGAAAGGCAAGCGGTACGCCCTCCCCAACTCCACGATCCACATGCACCAAGCGATGGGCGGGGCCCAGGGCCAGGCGTCCGACATCGAGATCGCGGCCAGGGAAATCCTGCGCATGCAGGACGTCATTCGGAACATCCTGGCCAACAACACCGGCCAAAGCTACGATAGAATCGCCCAGGACTCGGACCGCGACTTCTATCTGGACGCGGCGCAGGCCAAGGAGTACGGTCTGGTGGACGAAGTGCTATCGGACCCGCAGCAATCTAAAGTAGACTGAGCACCCGCCGAACGCGCCGCAACCAGACACGGAGGCCTAGCCGAATGCCTGCAGGACGTTCATCACGGTCGCAGTACGAGTGCTCCTTCTGCGGCAAGCAGCAGCACCAAGTCAAGCGACTCATCGCCGGTCCCGGCAAAGTTTACATCTGCGACGAATGCGTGCGCCTCTGCCAGCGCATCATCGACGAAGAGGCTCCCGCGGCCGCGGAGACGAAGTCCGCGGCGGCCATCGGCAACCTCGCCCCGCAGCAGCTCTACGCCCAGCTCAGCGAGTACGTCGTCGGCCAGGAGCGCGCCAAGAAGGTCCTCAGCGTCGCCGTCTACAATCACTTCAAGCGCATCCGCCCCCAAGGGCTCAGCGACGACATCGAGGTCGACAAGAGCAACATCATGCTCGTCGGGCCCACCGGCTGCGGCAAGACCCTCCTCGCCCAGACTCTCGCCCGCATCCTCGATGTACCCTTTGCCATCGCCGACGCCACGTGCCTGACCGAAGCCGGTTATGTAGGGGAGGATGTCGAGAACATCCTCCTCCGTCTTATCCAGGCCGCCGATTGGGACATCCCCCGCGCCGAGAGGGGCATCATCTACATCGACGAGATCGACAAGATCGCTCGCAAGGGCTCCAACCCCTCGATCACCCGCGACGTTTCCGGGGAGGGCGTCCAGCAGGCGCTCCTCAAGATCATTGAAGGCTCCTCCGCCAACGTGCCCTCTCAGGGCGGGCGCAAGCACCCCTACCAGGAATTCATCCAGATCAAGACGGACAACATCCTCTTTATCTGCGGCGGCGCCTTCGAAGGCCTCGACAAGATCGTGAGCCGGCGCACGGGGCTCACCTCGAGCCTCGGCTTCAAGGCGGCGCGGCCCACCGGCGGCGAGGAGCCTGAGGCCATCGACCGCCAGCGCATCCTCGACTACATGATTCCTGACGACCTTCTCGAGTTCGGCCTCATCCCCGAATTCGTGGGACGCCTCCCCGTCGCTTGCAGCCTCGACCCGCTGACCCAAGAGTCGCTCGTCCGCATCCTCACCGAGCCGAAGAACGCCCTCACCAAGCAGTACCAGCGGCTCCTCCACCTCGACAAGGTCGAGCTCGTCTTCGACGACGACGCCATCGAAGCCGCCGCCCAAGAGGCCATGCAGCGCAAGACCGGCGCGCGCGGGCTCCGCACCGTCATCGAAGAAGTTCTGATGGAAGTCATGTACGACATCCCATCCATGCCCAAGGTCCGCAAGTGCGTGATCACGGCGGACTGCATCGTGCGGAAGCGCCGGCCGTTGTTGCTGACCGGCGCGGGCCAGGAGATTCCCGCCGCCGCTCCCGATCAGCAGAAGACGGCCTAAGCCGACCCGCCCAGCCCGGCTTCGATCTCCCCTGTCAGGTCCAGCCCTTCGATGGGCCGGCCCTGCCCACCGGTCACCGCCCCGCCCTCGATGCGCACGCGGCCCTGGGCGAAAGCCCGCAGCGTTTCCACCACCAGCAGCCTCTCGCGGGCCGTCCCCGCCTCCCGAATCGCTTGGAACAGCCGCAGCGCCTCTCCCGCGCTCTCCCGCAGCTCCTCGACGGACCGGCCCCGCACCTCGTCCCACAACGGCTCGAAGGAGCCCCCCGCGATGGGAAAGGTCGAGAACGAGACGATGGGGCCGCGGTCTACCTCCGGGATCACCGACTGCATCATGTTGCCGCTCGCGGACGCCCTCGTCTCGATGAGCCGCCAGATAACGTCCTGCCACATACCGATGGGCCCGCCGGGGGCCGCCGGATGCAGGTTGATCGCGGTGTACCGCTCGCAGAGCGCGGGGCTGAAGATGAGGAGATAGCCGGCCAGGACACACAGGTCCGGCTCATAGGGGGCCAGCCGCTCGATCACCTCGTGGTCGTACTTCACCCGCCAGCCGGCGGCGTCATCTTTCAGGCTGGCCTTGAAGCGGCGGAAGGAGCGCGTCACCAGCGGATAGCCGAAGCCGCGCACAGCCTCGAAGAAGCGGTCGGTCGGCTCGAACTCCCCCGGCTCGCGGTTGCTAAACACGAACTCGACGCGCGCCGGCAGTCGGCCCTGCTCGATCGCGTCGCGGACCGCGGTAACGAGTTGGAGCGATCCCTGCCCCCGTCCGGTAGCGAAGAGACCGATGCGAAACACGCGGGCTTCACGTCCTCCGGCCGGGCGCCGGCCTAGTTGCGCAGGGTGAAGCGCAGGTACTTCGAGCGCACTTTGTTGACCGTCGACACAAGGTGCACCAGCGGCGAGGAGCGCCGCCCCGTGATGCTCGCTTCTCGCAGCGAGGCGAGGAAGCCATCGGGGCCTTCGAAAGGCGGCATCACCACGGCCACCGCGCCGAGCTCTAGGGTGCAGTGGGCGTCGCTGCCCGCGCCCATCGCGAAGCCGTGCTCCGCCGCGAACGCCTTGGCCCGCTCGTTGTCGCGGTCCAACGTGGTGCGGGCGTTGAACACTTCGACGATGTCGATGTACGGAAGAATGCCGGAGACTTGGTCCTCGTCCAGCGGGGAGTTCCGCACGCGGTCGTAGGGGTGCGGTATCGAGACCAAGCCCCCCTGATCCTTGATAGCGCGGCAGGTCTCCACCGGCCCGAGACCCGGCGGGATGCGCTCGCGCAGGAAGAATCCGGTGATCTCGCCGTACGGCGTCTTGATCTCCTCCGCCACGATCACCTTGAGCTCCGGCGGCGCTAGATCGCGGACCTCGAACGCGCCGTCCACCTCGTTGTGGTCGGTGACCGCGATGCACGACAGGCCCACCTTGAGCGCGCGCTTCACCAACGACTTCGGCGGCGTGCCGCAGTCCCTGGAGCGCCAGGTGTGCATATGGAAATCGCCGCGCAGCATCAGATTGGTTGCCTCACGTAGCCTTCGGTGTTTCCGGCCTCAGCTATCTGGGTCGTCCTCGCGCATCTCCCCGGACTCCGTCCTCGCGACGAAGGACGTCTGCAGCTCCTTGATCCGGAGCTCCGCGGTGTCGAGGCGCTCCGAGCAGGCCTTCACCAAGCCCATGCCCTGCTCGTACAGCGAGGTCGCCTCCGCCAGCGTCAGGCCGCCCTTCTCCAGGGCCTGCACCGTCTCCTCCAGCCGCCGGAAGGCCGCCTCGAAATCGACTGCATCCGCCGCCGCGTCGCTCACCACGCTATCTTAGCCCGGAACGCCCTCGCATTCCAGAACGCCCTGTCCCTAGGGAGAGCAAGCGCTAGCCCTTGCGTCCGTTCGGCGGCGCTCGGAACGGGCGGTCTCCGTTCCTCGCGTCAGCGCCTCACCACGCAACGCGCCGGCGGACGAGCGGGAGCTCGACCGTTGGTGCGGCTGACCGTCCTCGCGCTTTCGCGCCGCGTCTGCCGTGCAAGACCGCGGAGTCCGGCGACCTTCGCCGGGTTGGTGGCCCTTCGCCTCGCCCTTTCGGGGGAGACCGCCTTGGCTAGGCTCTTGTTTCTCGGTGCGGCGTTCTTTGATTTGTACGGCCTTGGGGGGCCGGGCCACGCGGGGCGGTCGTTGCGCGCGCCGTCGGGTATGACGGAGCGGACGGTCCGGTCCACCACGCTGGGTGAAGCGAGGCCGGCGGTTCGCGCACCCCGCGGGCTAGGCGGGGATAGGTCCCCCGGGCCGCGGTAAGGCGGCGCGGGGTCTTTGCCGTCCGTAGCGGTTACGGAGGCAGGTCGTCGCCGCGTGGCCGACGAGAGGCGGGACGACCCTCCGGGCTTATGGTCCGTTGGGAGGACGGGCCGGGATGGACTTTGCCGCCACGGTGGCGGGGTCCACGGATAGCGCCGCACCGAGAAGGGGGCGTATGTGGTCGGTTGGGGCTGGGTCCTCCTTTGGGGTGATCTGGCGGCCCGCGTTCCGCGCGTCCGTGGGCGCGGGCCTGGGAACATATGTTCTTGCTTGATGGTAGGGGAGGGGGGTGGGGGTTGTCAAGGGCGGTGTGGCGGGTGGGGGCGGAGGGGACGGGCGCCTACGGGAGGGGCCGCAGCGCGGCGCGGGTTGGCGGGCTGCGATGGGCGTTGGTGGTTGCGAGGGGGCCCCTCATCTCAATCTTCTCCCGTGGGGAGAAGAGGCAAGAAGCGCCCTTCGGGCGCTCGCGCGCCTAGCGGCGCGCGCCCTCTCTCAATCTCCCCCAGAGGGGGAGAGGCCGGAGGGCGCCCACAAGGGGCGCCCCTACGGGAGGGGATGGCGGGCTTCAGCAAGGTCGCGCGGCTCCCGCCTCCCCCGCCTTCTCATCACCATACAAGGGGGGCCGGAGCGGAGGGGACGGGCGCCCACAAGGGGCGCCCCTACGGGAGGGGCCGGCGGGCTTCGATGACCGGTGGTGGTGATCAGGGGACCCCTCATCTCAATCTTCTCCCGGGGGAGAAGAGGAAAGACCACCCCACCGGCCCTCTCTCAGTCTCCCCCAGAGGGGGAGAGGTTTAAGGTGCTCCCCCTTCGGGGGAGAGTTAGGGTGATGCCCCACCCCAGGGACGGGCGAGTCGCGACTCGCCCCTACGGGAGCGGATGGAGGGCTCCGCTGGTCGTTGGTGGTGGATGAGGGGATGGGCGACCACAAGGGTCGCCCCTACGGGAGAGAGGTAAGCCCGAACGCTACCGCCCTCCAGCGGAACGGCGCCCTACGACTCCCAGAGCGCCATCTGCTCCGCCGCGCGCGCCTTGGCGCTTCGACGGCGGCGGGCCGGAGGCGGCGGCGGATGACCCGCCTCCGCTACCACGGCACGGAAGGCGCCGTCGCTGACGTGGGCCACGATCGCGTCGCCGCCGGAGACCTGCGCCGTCCGCGATACGACGCCGCTGTCCCGCTCCCTTTCGACGAGCGCGTAGCCCCGGTCGAGGGTGTTCGCCGGATTCAACGACGCCAACTGCAGGCGGCGGCTTCGAAGGCGTTCACGCATCAGCGCCGCCTCGCGGGCGGCGGCGGCGAACGCTACGCGCGATAGCTCGTCGAGCCGCTGGCGGCGCGACGCAATATCCGGAGCGCCGCGCTGGACGCCGAGGGTCAACTGGCCCACCTCATCCCGTTTCGAGTCGAGCAACCGCGTCAACTCGCCGCCGAGCGCCGCGCGCGCCTCGGCGAGCCGCTGCGAGAGGTCGCGACGGTCGGGCACGCAGAGCTCGGCGGCGGCCGAGGGCGTCGGGGCGCGCAGATCGGCAACGAGGTCGGCGATGGTCGTATCGGTCTCGTGGCCGATGGCGCTGACGACGGGGACACGGCTGGCGTGAATCGCCCGCGCTACCGCCTCTTCGTTGAACGCCCACAAATCTTCGAGCGATCCGCCGCCCCGCGCCAGAATCACCACGTCGACGCCGCCCAGGTCGTTCACCGCCCGCAGCGCCGCGACGACCCCCGGCGCGGCGTCGGCGCCCTGCACCGGCGTATGCGCCATGACCAGCTCGATGAGGGGAAAGCGCCGCTCGATAACCGTCTGAATGTCGTGGCGCACCGAGCCCGTGCGCGACGTGATCGCGGCGACGCGGCGCGGCATGGAGGGAATGGGCCGCTTCCGCGACGGGTCGAAGAGTCCTTCTTCCTCCAGCTTCGCTTTGAGGCGCAGGAACGCCATGTGCAGGACGCCGACGCCCTCAGGCTGGACCTGATCGGCGTAGACCTGCACCTCGCCGCGCGCCGTATAGAACGCTACGCGCCCGTGCACCGTCACCGACGCCCCGTTCTCCAGATGTTCCGCGCCGATGCCGCCGTTGCGGAACATCACACCGCGGAGCTGCGCCTCCGCGTCCTTCAACGAGAAGTACGAGTGCCCCGCGCCGGACCGCGACAGGTTCGACACCTCGCCCGTTATGTAGAGATCGGCGAGGTTGGCGTCGGCGTCGAGCGTATCGCGGAGGTAGCGCGATACTTGGGTGACGGTGTAGACAGGCATAGCGGCCCCATCATCGCGCCGAGGCCACCGTGGGGCAAGGGTCTAGCGACGCCTATGCAGCGGTGGCGTCCATCTTCGGGGCCGTGGTCAGATCGCGCGCCTTGCCGTTCTCCAGCACCACGATGTCCTCGATGCGGACGCCGCCCCACTCGGGGAGGTAGACGCCCGGCTCGATGGTGAACACCATCCCGTCCTGTAGCTCGTCCTTCATGTTGCGCGAGACGCGCGGGTTCTCATGAATGTTGAGGCCGACGCCGTGCCCCGTGCCGTGGCCGAACTTATCGCCGTAGCCCGCCTTCTCGATCACGTCCCGCGCCAGCTTGTCCGCGTCATGGCCCGACATCCCGGCCTCCACCGCGTTGATCGCCGTCTCCTGCGCCACCAGCACCGTGTCGTAGACGCGCTTGTAGGTGTCGTCGGGCGCGCCGATGTAGTGGGTGCGCGTGATGTCGGAGCAGTAGCCCTGGAGCTTGGCCCCCATGTCGATCACGATGGGTTCGTTCGCCTTGATCCTGGTATCGCTGGGCCGGTGGTGGGGCCGCGCCGCGTTCGGCCCCGCGCCGACAATGATGTCAAACGACGTGCTCTCCGCGCCCTGCTCCCGCATCGACCGCTCCAGCCGCCACGCGATCTCCCGCTCCGTCATCCCCGGCTCCAGCCGCTCCGACACCTCCACCATCGCCCGGTCGGCGATCTCCACGGACCGGGTCAGGAGCGCGAGCTCCTCTGCGTCCTTGTAGATGCGCAGCGATTCGGCGAGGTCCGCCGTCGGGACCAGCTTGGGACGCAGGGCCGGCTTCAGCTTACGCAGCGTCGACTTCAGCATCTCGTGGAAGGCGTAGGTCGCGTCATGGGCCTCGAAACCCAGCTTGCCCGGCCCGCCGTCCTCGATGAGCGGGTGCAGCCAGGTCTTCATCTCGCCGGTCATCTTCACCAGCTCGAAATCCGGCGCCTGGATCTTCGACTGCTCCCAGTAGCGGAAGTCGGTGGCGATGTACGCCCGTTCCGGCGAGATGAACAGGTGCCCCGCCGAGCCGGTGAACCCCGAGAGGTAGCGCCGGTTCTGGGGATTCGAGATCAGGACCGCATCGACGCCCTCGTCCGCGAGACGGTCGCGGAGGCGCTGTACGCGTTGGTTCATGCGGGGCTCCTCGGAGGGATCTGGCCGCGCCGGCGAGGCACGGCGGCCCGCCCATTCTAGCCCCAGCGCCCTTCCCGCTCTACCCCGCGCTACTCGTTCGCCAGGGCCGCCAGCATTTCGAGGGCCGCTACGTAGCCCCGCCAGCCGAAGCCGCTGACCACGCCCCGCGCGATGGGCGAGATCACCGACGTGCGACGCCACTCATCGCGGGCGAAGACGTTGGACAGGTGGACCTCCGCGATCGGCTTCCCCGTGTCGACCAGCGCGTCGTGAATGGCGTAGCTGTAGTGACCGAACGCCCCGGGGTTGATGACGATGCCGTCGGCCCCACCCGCCTCGGCCTGAAGATGGTCGATGATGGCCCCCTCCGCGTTGCCCTGGAAGAACGAGACCTCGACGCCCAGCGCCGCGGCACGCTCCGAGATCAAGCCATTCACCTCGTCCAGCGTTTGGCTGCCGTAGAGGGCCGGGTCGCGCCGGCCGAGCCGGTTCAAGTTGGGACCGTGAATCACGAGGTAGCGGGCCATCCTAGCCCTCCTTCGGGCCATCATCGTCGCGCCCGCCCCGCGCCAGCGGGTGGGCCGATTCGTACATCTTGCGGGCCTGCACCTGGGTGATGTGCGTGTAGATCTGCGTCGTCGCGGGGCTGCTGTGACCCAAAAGCTCCTGGACCACGCGGAGGTCGGCGCCGCCGTCGAGCATGTGCGTCGCGAAGCTGTGGCGCAGCGTATGGGTATGGATGCGCTCGGCGTCGAGTCCGGCGCGCCGCGCCGTCTCCTTGACGATGCGCTGGATCGAGCGCGGCGTGAGCCGCCGCCCGTAGCGGTTGAGGAAGACCGCGTCGCTGCGCCGGCCGCGATGCCCGTTCGATCCGTTCTCCCGCGCCGCCTTCTCTCCGGTGAACACATGGCGCTCGCGGAGGTACCGCCGTAGCGCGGCTGCGGCGGGCTCGCCGATGTAGGCCATCCGCTCCTTCGACCCCTTGCCTCGGACGCGAAGCTCGCGCTCGGTCAGGTCCATGTCGGCGACATCGAGGCCCGCCGCCTCACTGACGCGCAGGCCGGCGGCGTACACCAGCTCGAGGATCGCCTGGTCCCGCAGCCCCTGCACCGTGCTCGTGTCGACGGCGGCCAGCATACGCACCGCCTCCGTTTGCGTGAGGAAGCTCGGCAGCCTTTTCTCCTGCTTGGGCGCGAGGGCCCGCCCCTCCCGCGACCGCTTGCTCCACAGCGGGCGCGCCGGGACGACGCCCCGCATCGAGAGGAAGCGGAAGAAGGCGCGGACCGCACTCAGACGCAGCGCGATGCCGCTCTTGGCTAGGCCCGAATTGCCCAGCGACGCCATATACCGCCGTATGATCGGGCGTTCGACAGACGCTAGGTCGTCGACGCCCTCGACCTCCAGGAAGGCGAGGAACCGGCGCGTATGCGTCGCATAGGCCTCTTCAGTGCGCGGCGAGAGACCCCGCTCCGCGTCCAAGTGGCGGATAAATTCATGCACGCGCGCTTCGAAGTCGGCATTCATGGCGGAAAGAGCTTCTGAAATGGTTCCGAACCTCTTTCATGCTAACCAGTGACGTCCCCCTATGTCAAAGGGCGCCCTCCCCGCTGGTCAGGCCTCTCCTCCTCTGGGGACCCTTGCGTAACCTTGGTCCGCAGGCTCCGGCAAGGTCGCGCAGCCCCCGCCTCCCCCCGCCCTCACCCCAACCCTCTCCCAGCGGGAGAGGGGGCAAGACCCCTCTCCGTCTCCCTCTCCCAAGCCGGCGGACGGCGCGCGCTCTCTCGCCGCTGGTTATGCAAAGGTCTCCTGTGGGGGAGACTGTAGAGAGGGCGCGCGCCGCCAGGCGCACGGGCACCCTCAGGGCGCCCCTCCCACGAGAGAGTCACGCAAAGGTCTGAGCGGTGGAGAGGGCCGAAGGAAAGGACGAGTCGCGACTCGCCCCTACGGAAAGGAGGCGGCGATACCCCGTCCTATCCCGCCGCGACGGGCTCGCGCTCCGGCGCGGGCGCTTCCTCAGGCTCGGGGCGCGCGCCCTTGTAGTCGCACTTGACGCAGCGGGCGCCGTTGCGCGCCGCCTCCGTCAGGAGACCCCCGCACTCGGGGCACGGCTCGGCGAGGGGCTTCCGGCCGGTGAGGAACTTGCACTTCGGATAGTTCGCGCAGCCGTAGAACGTCCTGCCCTTGCGGTTGCGCCGCTCGACGAGGTCCCCGCCGTCCTCCGGGCATGGCGCATCGGCCTTCTTCTCGATCCGCTTCATCCCCTTGCACTCTGGGTAGCCGGTGCAGGAGAGGAACGGCCCATACCGGCCGTGCTTCACGATCATCGGCTTGCCATCGAGCTCGCAGACCTCGTTGGCGTACGCCTCTTCTAGGGCCTTGTCCACCTTCACCTCGACCTTGTTGAGCGGCTTCGTTCCCTTGCACTCGGGGTAGCCGGTGCACGAGAGGAAGAGACCGAAGCGCCCCTTCTTGATCACCATCGGCTTGCCGTCGAGGTCGCACACCTCGTCGGAGACCTCCGGCTTGCGCTCCAGGGTGTCGTTCGCCGTCGCCACCGCCGCCTCGAATGGACCGTAGAAGTCGCTCAGGTAGGGCGTCCACCCCTTCTCACCGCGGGCGATCTCGTCGAGGCCCTCCTCCATGACGGCGGTGAAACTGGGGTTGATGTAGTTGGAGAACGCCTCGACCAGCAGGTCGTTAACGATGACGCCCAGATTCTCGGGCTGCAGCAGCCCGTTGTCCTTCTTCACGTAGCCCCGGTTCTGGATCGTGGAGACGATGGCGGCGTAGGTCGAGGGACGGCCGATTCCCGCCTCCTCCAACGCCTTCACCAGTGACGCCTCCGAGTAGCGCGGCGGCGGCTGGGTGAACTTCTGCTGCGGGTCGAGCTTCTTGAGGTCCAGCCGCTCGCCCTTCTCCAGCGGAGGCAGCGCGCGCTCCTCTTTTTCGTCCTCGTCGTTGCTGTCCGAGCCTTCGACGTAGAGCGTGAGGAAGCCGGCGAACTTCTGCACCGACCCGGTCACGGTGAGCACGTACGTCCGCGGCGTGCCCGCGGCCTCGACCTGCACCGACGTAGCGTCGAAGACGGCGTTCGCCATTTGGCTCGCGACCATGCGTTTCCAGACAAGGTCGTAGAGCCTGAACTGATCGTTGGAGAGCGCCGACCGGACGCTCGCCGGATCGCGCATGATCGAAGTGGGACGAATCGCCTCGTGGGCTTCCTGCGCTCCCTTCGACTTCGCGGCGTAGGCCCGCGCCCGCGGCGGCAGGTACTCCTTGCCGTACTTGCGCGCGACGTATTCTCGCGCTTCCGCGACCGCGCTCGCGCTGACCACCGGCGAGTCGGTCCGCATGTAGGTGATGAGACCCATCGTCTCCGCGCCGAGCGACAGCCCCTCGTAGAGCTGCTGCGCCACGGTCATCGTCTTGCGGGCGGAGAACCGCAGCTTGCGCCAGGCCTCCTGTTGCAGCGTACTCGTGATGAACGGTGCTGTCGGCCTGCGCTGCGTCTCGCGCTTCTTCACCGAGCCGACGGTGTAGATTGCGCCCCGCAGGTCTTCGACCAGCGCCGTCGCCGTCTGCTCATCGTGGACTTCCAGCTTGCCCTTTTCGCCCTTCACCGAGGCCAACGCCGCATCGAAGCTCTTCACCTTGCCGCCGTTGGCCGACTGCTTGGCGAGGTTCGCCAGAATGCGCCAATACTCGACGGGCACGAAGTTCTCGATCTCACGCTCGCGTTCAACGATGATGCGGAGCGCGACGGACTGTACCCTCCCCGCCGAGAGGCCGCGGCGCACCTTCTTGCCCAACAGCGGGCTGAGACGGTAGCCGACGAGCCGGTCGAGGATGCGCCGCGTCTGCTGGGCGTTCACCAGATCGATGTTGATCTCGCGGGGATGCTCGAAAGCCGCGCCGATGGCCGGTTTGGTAATCTCATGGAACACAACGCGGCGGACGGGCTTCTTGCCCGTCTTGATCGCCTCGCTCAAGTGCCACGCGATGGCCTCGCCCTCACGGTCGGGGTCGGTCGCCAGATACAGTGCGTCGGCTTTCTTCACCGCTTGGTCGAGCTCTTTGACCAAGGCCTTCTTATCCTCGGGCACAACGTACTTCGGCTCGAAGTCGTTCTTGACGTCGACGCCGAGCGTGCGCTCGGGAAGGTCGCGGATGTGACCGATGGATGCTTTCACGTCGTAGTCGCGGCCAAGAAAGCGCCCGATAGTCCGGGCCTTGGCCGGCGACTCGACGATCACAAGGTTCTTTGTCATAGCGTCACCACGTTAGTGCACCGCTTCACAAGCGTCAACCGGGACGCGGCGCGGCGGGCCTTCCGGTTTGGGTCGGCCCGTCGATTTGGGAAATATAACTCATCTGTCCAATTTCTTTCACCAAACCCTTGATCTCCATGAGCGCCAGCGCGCTGCTCACCACCGGCATCGGCAGCCCCGACTCCTCGTGGATCGCGTCGATGTGCATCGGTTCGCGGGACACCAGCGCGAGCAGCGCCGCCTCGGTCTCGTCCGCCGGCTCCACGCTCGGCAGGGGAAGCTGGCGGGCCGGGACGGTCAGATTGAGCTCTTCGAGCACGTCCGACGCGTTGCGCACCAGCTTCGCGCCGCCCTCCTGGACCAAGTGGTTCGTCCCCGCACTGGCCGGCGACAGCACACTCCCCGGGACCGCGAACACCTCGCGGTTCTCGTTCAATGCGTAGGTCGTGGTGATCAAGGCGCCGCTTCGCTCCGGCGCCTCCGTCACGATCGTCCCCAGCGTGAGGCCGGCCAGTATCCGGTTGCGCCGGGGGAAGTACTCCGGCTTGGGTTTCGTCCCTAGGGGGTAGTCGCTGAGAAGCGCGCCGTTCTCTGTGATGCGCTCCGCCAGCGCCCGGTGGCTGGTGGGATAGACCATGTCGAGCCCGCACGCCAGCACCGCGAGGGTCCGGCCCTGCGCGTCCAGCGCCGCCTTGTGGGCCACGGCGTCGATGCCGAGGGCCAGGCCGCTGACAATCGTCATGCCGTTGCGGGCGAGCTCTTCAGTCAACATGCGGGTGACCTCGCGGCCGTAGCTCGTCATGTGGCGCGTGCCAACAACCGTGATCGAACGCTCGTCCGTCTTGGTCAGCGTCCCCCGGACGTAGAGCACCGGCGGCGGATCGTAGGTCTCGCGCAGGCGCGCGGGATAGGCCTCGTCGCGGAGCGTGAGGGCCCGGACTCCGACCCGCTCAAGGCGGTCGGCTTCCGCCCGCGGGTCCATGGACGGCCGCGCCTCGACGACGGCGCTGACGACCTTGGAGTCGAGGCCGGCGCGCCGCAGCGCCGAGGCTGGGGCGCTCCACGCTTCCTCCATCGAGTCGAAGCCGGCGATCAGCGCGTTGAACCGCACCCGTCCCATGCCGTGGATGCGGTGAAAGGCGATCCAGTAGGGAGCGTCGGCTTCTATCGAGCGGGGTGGGGAGGGGTCGTTCATCAGGGGGGGTATGGGGGGTTATGACGAGGAGTGGCGGAGCGGGTGGGATTTGAACCCACGGTACCCGAAGGTACACACGCTCTCCAGGCGTGCCTGTTCAACCAGACTCCAGCACCGCTCCGTGTAATCGCATCAGGCTGGCGGAGGGCGGGATTCGCGTCGAACCAGTTAGGACGGCGATTCGGCGCGCTTTTCCCCCGCCATTGCCCACGCTAGCGCCGGAAAGTTTATTCCCGGCGGGGCGGCCCTGTCACCGCCCGTTTGTCATAGCTGGCGGATCGGCTTTGCGGACGGGCCGCTCATCTCGACCAAGGCTTGGCGGACCTCCTCGTGGGTTATCTTTATCACCTTGTGAAGGTGCGGGAGCCGCCGTGCCAAGGCCCCCTAGCGCCCTTGCAGCAAACCAGCCCACTACATCCTTCAGAATCCTGCGATCCTCTTCCGTCCCGTCTCCCTCTCCGCTCACCAAAGCACGGTGCATACTACTACAGAGGGGCGGGGAAAGGCGAAACCTTGCACTAAGAGAAATCATGCGGGACAACCCTGGCGACAAATGGCTACGTTGGTGGTTCGACGGGGGCATTGCGGTAGTCGTGGTGCGTTTTGGAGGGGAGGGGCGGTAGCTCATTCGGCCCCCGCATGCGCGAGCAAGCCTGACAGCGCCGCCGCCCGCTCTACCTCCATGCCCGCCTGAACCATCGAGGCGAAGGCGCGGGCGCGGCCCGTAATGTCCGAGGCGAAGAGCGCGGAGAAGTCAAGAGCGAGACCGGGGCGGTCGAGCTTGTCGGCAAGCTCTGCGGTCACGATCTCCCCCACCGGGCGTAAGGAATGCATGGGCATAGCGCCACCACGCTTCCCGCACGGCGGCCCCATCGCTCCGGGCGGTGATTAGCTCAACCGGCTTGCCGGTGACCCGCGCCCTTCTCAATCAAGCGCTGGGCGCGGTCTTCGTCGATTCCCAACGCCTCGGTAGCCTGAACGGCAGAAGGACCGTCAGCGAAAGGTGCGGAGGCGCACAACGTCAACTGTCGCTCGTTCCTCACGTCTCGCCACGTCTGCCAATACGGGCTTGTGTCTAGCCTGCTTGCTGACTTGCATTGACTTCGTCGGTTGTGAGAGGGCGTTCCGAAATCCACCGCTCGATGTCTCCCAAGCGCCAGCGCACGGCACGAGGGCCGACGCGGACGGGATGGGGGAAGTCACCAAGGTCCGCTAAACGGTAGATGGAAGCGCGGCTCAGGCTGACCATCTGCTCAACCTCTCTCCGCCTAAGTAACCGGTTCATGCGGACTCTCCTGGCAGACTATCGTGCCGAAGTGCCTGCGCTGCCGTAGACCGCCATGCGCTGGAACTCCGCTCGCTTCGAGGACCAGGCTGGACCGACATCCTGTGTATCCCGCGAAAAGGATCAGTCCCCGCGTACGGAGTGGGCCTACATGCGCCGATTTGCTTGGAGGTGGAGGTCTTGCCCTCCCTCCCCTGCCCTTGCCTGAGACGCGGGCACAGGTCGCTGCTCGGTTCACCTTCGCCTGCCTCGTGGTGCCTCTCGGCATTCTGTTGCCCCCCGGTCGCTCCCAACCCTTGCCTTCACTCTCGCCGCTTGTTGCCTTTGCCGCTGTTCGGTCAATCGAGCGTCTCCCGCTGCTCGGCGGAGAGGCGCGGCGACGCGCTTGCCCCCGTCCCGGGCGTCGTTGCGCCGCCTCTTGCTGGATCGTCGTGTCGTCCATCGCTCCGTGTCGCCGCCTTATCCCGCTGGGGCGAAGTTTCCTGGCCGGCTTCATTAATGAAGTCCTTGCGAAAGGAAACGTTGTCGGAAATTCTAGTCTCCGCCAGTGGAAAGCAATACCCTATCCCGCGGGATAGGCTATCCCTTAGCCTCAAGGCATTATTGACTCTCTCTTAATGGGGTGTGCCCGCCGAGGGCAGGAACCGTGCGCGGGTCTTGCCGACAAGACACGGGAGCCTTGGCTATGCGGCTGGGGGTCACGGGCATGAATGACATCCTGGAGGCGCACGGCCTGCCTGTGTGAAGGAACGTTGCCAGAAATGCTAGGGGACATCCCGCGAATGCAATAGGCTACCCCGCGGGGTAGGCTGCCCCTGCGAAGGGGCACTATTAATCTCTCTCTTAATGGGGTGCGCCCGCCGAGGGCAGGAACCGTGCGCGGGCCTTGCCAGCAAGGCACGGGAGCGCCTTGGCTGCCACCCCAGGCTGGTGCAGACGGGCCTCGACCTCGTGGACTTCCCTACCATCGCCGGGTTCGAGACGGACTACCAAGTCTCCACCATGCGCCAGGCCTCACGTCGCTCCTGGCGCATCGGCCTGTCCCGGCCAGTCAAAGTCGTCCTCATGGCCTACCGGAACAACCTCCAGGCCGACGCCCTCAAGCTGGTGGCCAAGAGACTCCAGCCGTCCCTGGCAGTGGAAGGTCGAAGTCATCCACAAGTCCGGCGGGAAGTGCGAGGTCGCCACCGGCCACTGGCCCGAGGCCCGTACCGTTCAGGATTGGACACCTGATGTCGAAAGCGCCGCCGTGAGGGAAGCGCCTGGCGAGTAGTGTCTGGCTAAAGCATGGGCCGCCAGCGGCGCGGCAGGATATAGTCCCCCAGAGAGTTGATAGCTGCGCTCGCCATAGGCCTCGGGGGGCCTCATCGTCGCCGCAGCAGCCATTAGCGGCTCGACACCATCTCCCTGCCCTTGGAGGTAAAGCCATGGCGTGCTCTGCGAAGACTGCGGCGAGGAACCGCAGCAGCCGGGGAAGGCGATCTGCAAGTGGTGCGACGACTATAACGAGTAAAAGGCTGCGGAGGCGCGGGCGTATCAGCGGTACGAGCTCTCACTGCTAGACCGCGACCTCGACGGGGGCGGGCGCGAAGATACGCAACACGGAGACGCACTATCGGAACTTCCTGCACGTCTCTCGGCGCCCGCTGGCCGAGGCCGTTGCCGGCGACGCGATGCGGGGGCGGCTACCCCTCGGCGATGGGTTTGAGAACGAATGTGAGGGGCACTGTGGAGTCTAAGCGATGAGCAATATCGAGTGGACCGAGCAGTCGTGGTATCCGGTGACGGGCTGCGAGAAGATCAGCCAGGGTGCGCCAACTGCTACACCGAACGGCTGGCCCTGGGACGTCTGAAGGGCTCGCCGCGCTACCGCGACGGCTTCAACGTGACGCTGCACGACGACCTGGTTCGAGGTCCCGTTGCGATGGGAGAAACCGCGCGCTCGCTTCGGGACCAGTGCGCGGAGAGCGGGGTGGCCTACTTCCTGAAGCAACTCGGTGCGCCAAGCGACAAGCGGGGGAAGGACAAGGCGCTCCTCGACGGGCGGCTCTAGCGGCAGATGCCGACCGGCTAGCCCCCCGGCCCGAGCTCGCGGTCGAGGGCGGCGAGCTGCGCCTGCTGATTCTGACGAGCCACAGAGGCGCGGTAGTCGGCATAGTCGCTGCACCACCCACAGACCTTCTTGCCGGGCTCTGCCGGCTCTTCGCCGCAGTCTTGACACATCGTGGTCGTGCTCATTTCCCCTTTTCCTTCTCGTCGTCTAGGCTCCAGCGGAGCAACCCCACCCCGAAACCTTGCGCAGCGTCTTGTTCTTGAATGGGGCGATCTGCTGTGGCACCAGCGCCCTCGCCGTCCCGTCAGAGGCAATGAGCCGCGCCTGGAAGTCGCGGCCCTGGTGTGTCACTTCGAATACGAAGTCGGTGACAAATGGATTCCCGCTCCTCAAGACGAACGGCCCGATCACCTCATCGCCTAGTCCCTTCGCCGACGTGACCGGAGGCACCCCGGAGTCGGGAAGACCCACCTTCACCTCCCACGCGCCGGTGCCCTCGACGTGAATGTTGAATCCGTCGGCGGTTTTCTGCTGGTCCTCGAACCTGCCGTCTTTGTGGGCAATGGCGCGCACACCTTCGTAGGGGCCAAACAGGCGGTCCGGCGTCAGGCGCCGCTCATGCTGGCGCCGTGGTTGGTGTCCACGACGAAGAACTTGAATTCATCGGTGCCCGAATACGTCATCTCGAACAGCACCGGCGACCCAGGAGCGCCGGGAAGGGTGAAGGAGCGTTGGCGAAACTCGGGCCCCACGCCTGAATACCTCTACTGGGCGCCGCAAACCCTCAGCGAGATCAGGAGACAGTCGCGCCCGTGAACGCAGTCAGAGAAGCAACAAGGAGAGGAGCAACCATGCCTGACGAGAACGGAACGGAAACAACTCGCTCGGACGCCCCGAGCGTTGACGAGAGTCTCTTCGGCGATGCAGCGGACGATACGGAAGCTGCGGTAACCGATGAGCAGGACGCCAACGAGGAGACCGAACAGGACCCGCAAGGTGCTGACGACGCCGATGAGCAGGACGCAAGCAAGGAGGTCGCACAGGACCCGCTCCCCAGGCCAGGCGCCGGAACCGGCGCGAGCAGGGGACGGCGCAGGCCGGGACCGCCGAGGGAGGGGCGGAACAGCAGCAGCCGGAGACGCTGCGGCTGTTCTAGGGACTGGGCCTTAGAGCCGGTCGGCGCGGCACATTAGACCGCAACACACAGGGGGAGGAACACCGTAGTCTGTGCGACCGGGCACATGGGTAACACGTGTACCGGGGTCTTGTCGATCCGGCGCGCATGGTCGTCGAGGACGCCAATGAGGAGGGGTCCGAACTGTATCGACCAGGTGCGCTCGTCTTGCTGGACGAGGCCGATGGGCTCGCCCCGAAGAGACTCGCTCACATAGACTCTGTCCCCCTTCCACTTGATCTCGCCGTTGTGGCGCACTCGGCGCACGGTGACCTCGGCCCCGTATTCCGGCGAGCTGAGGCGTGAGGGATAGGGCCGGAACGAGGGGGTGTAGAGCCGGACCGGCGGTCGCTGTCCCAGGGCCTCGTGGGGTCGCTCGTTGTTGTAGCTGTGCCGGAAGTGGTCGAAGGCTCGCCGCTGCCGTCTCCGGTTGGCCCTGGGCGGCGACGCCGTCTCCGCCTTGAGGGTGCGGTGAAGGCGCTCGAGACGCCCGTTCTGTTCGGGGTGTCCCGGCTCGATGCGCTCGGGGACGATCCCGAGCTTGATCCACCATGCGGAGAGGGGTGAGAGGCTGCCCAGGCCGACGCCGGCGAAGGGCGGTCCGTTGTCGGTGCGGATGACCTTGGGCAGGCCGTACTCGTGGAAGGCGCGCGCTAACGCCCGCCGCGTCTCCGGGCCGGTGGGGCGCTCCAGCCCGCGGCAGGCGATGAGGTAGCGAGAGGCCGCGTCCTGCACGGTCAGGGGATCGATACGCACACCGTCGGCGGTGCGGAACCAGCCTTTGAAGTCGATCGACCACACGTCGTTGGGGTGCGTGGCGTGGGCGAAGGGCTCGCTCCAAGGCGAGGCCCTGCGGCGGCGACGTCGCCGCTGCACGAGCCCCGCGCGGTCCAGGATGCCCCCCGCGGTGCTGTGGGCCGGCCAGAGCGTATCCGGCTCCATGTCGTGCAGCCAGGCGACGAGTTTCTTCGGGCCCCACGTGGGGTGGGCGCGCTTCGCCTCAACGATACGCTCCGCCAGCTCGCGGGGCGTGGCGTTGGGGTGGTAATGGGGCGCCCGGCTCCGGTCGCGCAGGCCGTCTTCGCCGTGGGCCTCATAGCGATAGATCAGCTTGTAGCCGGTCTTGCGGCTGATCCCCGACTGTCGGCACAGTTCCGTGACGGGCTCCTCCCCTGCGGTCACGCGCTCGATAAAGCGCAACCGCTCCGATTCGACACTCATCTCTTTCCAAGGCAACACAGCTTCCTCCTGTGGGATTGCCTCCCACCATCACACACTGTGTTACCCATGTGCCCGGTTTAGATGTTACCTATCTCCCCGGTCTGTACCCCCTCTCTCATATCTCCCCATGGTTGCGAGGCAATAGCAACGGAAAATTGCGCTACTCGTGGGCCGTAGGCTCCAAAGAGATGAAGGCTTGCAGCAGGTGACGGGACTCTCGTGCAGTTCGAGTGTATCTTGGAGGGACATGCGGAATATTCGCCACACCACACCATCCGCTAGCGAGCCCAACTCCAGCTTGGGCTGTTCTTGTGTGCCGTCTTGGTCGAACACCTGCCGGTAGCCGTAAGGCGACATAGGGCGAAACCCAGAAACCCCGCGACTGCTGAGGTTCAGTCGGGCGCCAAATAGGCTACTTCAGATGAGCTGCCTGGGTAACGCCAAGGCCAATCGATCGTTCGGTGAGCCGTGCGGTGGCCTCCCCTTGCGACTCGCTAGCCAGTGTCCCGCTGACGATCGCCGGGGGTCAGTTTGGCCTTGGACGATACGCCTTGGAGAGGGTGTGGGTCGAAGAAGCAGTCCCACAGGCGGTGACGAACGCGGCAAGCCCAATTACCGCGACGCTCCACTTCCCAGGTCGATGAATCATTGCGCCCTTCTCATTCTTGCCTATAATGGCGTGACCTCGCCAAAGGAGACAACAGCTGTTTTGAAAAGGGAAGGGAGGCCATGAGGCCCGGTCTGGTTTCGTATTCCCCTATCGTCGATAGGCCCACTATTCGTTGGCCAGGCGGCGCGCGAGTCGCTCTATGGGTGGCTCCCAATCTGGAACATTACGAATATTTGCCCGTTCCCAACAAGTACCGTAATCCCTGGCCTCGAACCCCCCATCCCGACGTCATGAACTATGGCTCCCGGGATTATGGCAATCGGGTAGGCTTCTGGCGGATGCTCGAGGTTACAGATGAACACAACGTCCGCTGCACGGTTTCATTAAACGTAGCGGTCTTGGAACACTACCCCGAAATCCGGGATGCGATGGTGGCTCGTGATTGGGACTACATGTCACATGGGATATACAACACCCGCCCTCTCAGCGGAATGAATGAAGAGGAGGAACGGGTGTTCTATAAAGACACGATTGAAACGGTCAAGACCCACACGGGCAAGAAGCTCAAAGGGATGCTCGGTCCTTTGCTGACCAATACGGAGAGGACTCCTGACTTGATGGCCGAGGCTGGCTTTCTCTATCACGCTGATTGGCTCCACGACGATCAACCCTTCCCTATCAACGTGCGAAAGGGCAAACTCATCTCCATGCCCTATAGCGTTGAACTCAATGACGTCCTGATGATGCTCCAAGGGCATAGCGCCGCCTACTTCTACCAGATCATCAAAGATCAGTTCGACACCCTCTACAGCGAAGGGGCTGAGAGTGGCCGCGTCATGTGCATTTCCTTGCACCCTTACTGGATAGGGCAGCCGCACCGAGTCAAATACTTGGGCGATGCCCTAGCCTACATCTTCTCCCACGACGGCGTGTGGATGGCCACCGGCGATGAGATTGCCGAACACTACATTACTCACTATTACGATCAAGTTGTTGCTCATGTAGCTGAGCGACAGCCGCAGGTGTGACGCGGCCGCCCCCGGCGATAGGGGGCTTCACGAGTCGCGGACAAACCGAGTGGAGTGAGACTCATGCCTGGAATGCGTCAGCCCGGGATGGACCATGAGTACTATGAGTGGACGCCCATTGCGACACGGACGCCACTGCGTTGGCCGGAAGGAGCGCGGGTGGCCTTATGCGTAGTCGTCAGCCTCGAGCACTACGAGTGGGAGCCACCCGCCGAGGCGTACACGTCGCCGACCATGCCCGGCGGCGTGGGACGCAACCCCTTTCCCGACATCTGCAACGTCTCCCATAGGGAGTATGGCAACCGGGTGGGGATCTTTCGGGTGATGAGCGTCTTGGACAAGCACGACATCAGAGCCACCGTCGCCGTGGATGCAGCAATCGCGGAGCGCTGTCCGTTCCTCATAGAGGAGTGCCAGAAGCGCGGTTGGGAATTCATCAGCCATGGCATGACAGTCAATCGAATGATCACCTCCTCTATGTCGGAGGACGAGGAGCGCCAGTACATCTCGACGGCCATCGAAGCCATCAAAAAGGCAACGGGAACCCGCCCCGCCGGGTGGTTAGGCCCTGAATATGGGGAGTCGATGCGTACCCCCAGGCTCCTAGCGGAGGCTGGCCTCAAATATGTTTGCGACTGGCCCAACGACGAGCAGCCATATCCGATGAGGGGAGCCTCAGGATCGTTCTTTTTCCTCCCTATGTTCCTGGACTTGGATGACGTGCTCGCGAGCTGGACTCGCCGGGCTCCCATAATGGAGTGGAGCCGCCAAGTGGGGGAGGCATTCGACGGGCTCTATCGAGATGGCCGCGAAAACGGTCGCCTGATGGTGCTCAACCTCCACCCGTGGTTCATCGGCCAGCCGTATCGGATCAAGTACCTGGACAGGGCGTTGGCTCACATTAGCAACCAGCAGCGAGTGTGGAAGGCCACTGGACAGGAGATCGTGGATTGGTATGCCGCGAGCCGATAGAGGGGTCCCGGGAGACGCTTCATCCTTTCCTCGGGCGGTGTGCGGAGGCTAACGTGACTCGCTTGAACCACATCCATATCAAGAGCAAGGATGCCAGCGCCGCCGTCCAGTGGTTCGTTGACAACTTTGGCCTGGAGAAGGTGATGGAGGCCTCTATGGGCGACGACTTCATAACCGGTATGGTCCTGGACGGCGTGCCGGTTTACTTTACCCAGCACGCCCACGCAGCGAGTCTTCCCCCTGGCGACGCTGGCGTCCACCTGGGTCTTGAGCACCTGGGCCTTGAGGTGGAGGACTTGGATGCGCTTTTGGAACGGCTCAAGAAAAAGGGAGTCGCGGTGCTCGAACCGCCCCAGGAAAGCCCTATAGGTGCTCGCTACGCCTTCATAGAAGGCCCTGACGCTACACGTCTTGAGGTGATCGAGAAACTGAACAAAGAATGAAAGCCGTGGGCCTTGCTATTTGAAATTGGAGAAGCCGTCGGGTGTCAGGACTTCGATCACGCTGACTGTATCCGACCTAAGAGCCGACTCCATCGCCGGGACCATCTCTTCCACCGATCTCGCTTGCGCAACGTTGACCCCATACGATTCGGCCAGCTTAACGAAATCGGGGTTCTTCAATTCCGAGCCTATTAACCGGCCCTTGTAAGCGTCTCGCTGCAAGTCTCGCAGGACTCCCCAAGCGTTGTCGTTGAACAGCAGCACCACTGGGTTCAGGCCGTACTGGACACAGGTGGCTAGCTCCTGAATATTGAACTGAAATCCGCCATCTCCGGTCAAGCAGATGACCTGCCGGTCGGGGAGGCCCGCCTTGGCGCCGGCGGCGGCGGGAAAGGCGAAGCCCAAGCCTAGCCACTGCGTGGCCATGTAGGTGCCAGAGCCGTAGGTTTTGAGGCACCAGGTGGCCCCGCGATGAACAGCGGTGGTGGCGTCGCCGACGAAGATGGCATCCCGCGCCGCCACGCTGCGGATCGCCTCCATAGCCCGCATCTCGTTGGGCATGGCCTGCTCCCAATACGTCATCAAAGCGTCCTTCAAGGACTGGATTTCCCGGTTGAAGCCGGCCGCTAGTCTGGTTGACTTGCCCTGAATGGCGGTACGGAGTTGGCCCAAGACCGCTTTGGCATCGCCAACGATCCCAACCCGAGGTTTGTAAAGTTTCCCAATTGATTCATCGTCGATATCTACCTGAACGAAGGCTGCCGGGAGCTCCAGTCCCATGGCCTTGGTCCTGGAGTAGGCGAGGCTGGACCCAACCACCAAGAGTCCGTCGAGGCTGTCAAAGAACGCTCTCAGGGGATTCTCGGCCTTGCCGGGTGTCCAGCCTCCTTGGAATCTACCAAAAACTCCCAGAGCGAGGGGGTGGTCATCGGGGATAGCGCCCTTGCCAGCCGCGGTGGTGAGCACGGGAAGCCCTAACGTCTCGGCTAGCCGGACTAGCTCGGGGGCGGCGCCTGAGCGATGTACTCCGTTGCCAGCCCATATTGCCACTCTTTCACCAGAGAGTAGCAGATTCGCCGCCCGCCGCACGGACTCCGAGTCACCTTCTTGAAGGGGCATAGGGCGCGATTGAGGGATTTCCATGTCGGCCGACTCGGCCTGGACGTTCACCGGCACCTCTATCACGATTGGTCTGGGCCGACCTGCCTGGAACCGCTCAAAGGCTTCGTGGATTCTGTCGGGGATCTCCTCTGGGCGACTGACGTGACAGCCCCACTGGGTGACGGAGGCGAACATACCGAGCTGGTCTTTCATCTCGTGGCCGAGGCCCAGTAGACGTCCATGGAGCGCTTCTTCGCCAGTGGAGGTGACGTTCAGGACAGGGGAAGAGGCGGTATACGCTTCGCCCATGCCGCCCATCGAGTTCGCCGCTCCCGGGCCTGTGCTGGTCAAGCACACTCCGGGCCTGCCGGTGGCTCTGGCATACCCGTCGGCCATGAACGCCGCCGCCTGCTCGTGGCGCGTGCTGATGAAACGGATCGCATCCTGACGGTCGAACAGCGCGTCGAAGATGTCCATCGTGTGGATCGAAATGATGCCAAAGACGGTGTCAACCCCGTGGGTCAGCAGGGACTCAACGACGGCTTGACCGCCCCTTAGCTGAGCCATAAGCCTACCTTATCTCCCCTGCTCCGGGCCGTTAGAATCCAACGGCGGCCGCGGGTCGCAGAACGTCAACCCCACTTCGCAGTTTCCCCGTGGTGGGATCCACCGTTATGCCAACAGGCCGAGCAAAGTTTGCCATGATGTGCGTTTCGTCAAGGACCTGGAGCTTATGGCCCATCGCCTCAAGCTCGGCCCGAACTGCCGGTGAGATGCGCGAGTCCACTTGCACCGTCTCGCCTTCGCAATGAACTCGGGGAGCGGCGATGGCGTCTTGCAAACTCTGACCATGGTCGATGAAGTTGATGACGGATTGGAGCACGCCCGTGATGACCTTCCGACCACCTGGGGCGCCTATGGTCAGAAGCGGCTGCCCGTCCTTCAAGGCCAGCAGCGCCGTAAGGTTGGAGACCGGGGTCTTGCCGGGCGCGACCGAGTTAACTTGTCCAGGAACCGGATTGAACCACACCATGGCGTCGTTGAGGAGGACCCCGGTTCCCGGTGAAGTCGCGTAGGAGCCCCATAGGTCTCCGATCGTGTTCATCAGGGAGACCATGTTGCGATCCCTGTCAACGACGCAGAGATGGGTTGTGAAGGCCGGATCGGCAGAGACCCCCGCCCCCTGACCGGGAGTCCGCTGGGTGGCGCCCGGTTCAAATCTCCACGGGTCACCCGCGCCGTTTCCGGGCGTGGCTTTGTCCGGAAGAATCTCCCGTCGCCTCTCCTCGGCATACGTTTTCGAAACCAGTCCCCCGAACGGCACATCTGCGAAAGCGGGATCCGCGATGTAGGTGAAGCGATCCACGAACGCGAGGCGCTGTGCTTCCGCCATCCGGTGAAGCGCTGCAGCTGAGAGGGACCCCAGCTGTTCGAGGCTGAAGCCTTCGAGGATGTTCAGCATCTCGACGATCGTTGGTCCGGCGGTAGTGCGCGGCGTTGCCACTATCGTATAGCCTCGGTAGCTCCCCTCTAGCACCTCGTCGTAGTGAGTGGGTTGGTAGCTTGCCAGGTCCTCCATACTCAAGAGGCCCCCGTTGGCGGTCATGTCCGCCACGATGGCGCGGGCGGTCTCGCCTCTGTAGAATTCTTCGGGGCCACGCTTGGCCAGGCGGCTAAGCGTCCTCCCAAGTTCCGGCTGCCGCAAAGGCTCTACCGGCGTATAGGTGCGGACTGGGGTCAGGGGCGGCGCGTCATTCGGAAGGAAGATGGCCGCCGTTTCCGGAAACCGGCGCAGCCTGTCCATGCTTGCCCCCGTCAACGCGGCGATGTACCAGTCCACGATGAAACCTTCGTTGGCGAGGCCGATAGCGGGCTCAAGCGTCCAAGCCAACGACTTGGCGCCGTACCTGCGCTGGGCCTCGCTGAGTCCCGCAACGGCCCCCGGCACCCCCACAGACAGATAGCCAACGGAGTTGGCGTCTTCCTTCACGCCGGGCCAGCCGAATATTCCGGCGGCCTGCCGCTCGGGGTCCAATTCGTACATATCAGGGCGAGCGGCCATGGGGACTCGAGGAAGAAATTCGATGCCTACGTTCTTCCTCTGTTTCGCTAGGTGAATGAGCATGAAACCCCCACCGCCGATGCCGCTCATCATGGGCTCCACCACCCCCAGGGCAAAGGCCATGGCGACTGCGGCGTCCACGGCATTGCCACCGTCCGCCAGTGCCTTGGCTCCCACCTCCGCCGCCAGCGGATGCTCCGCTACGACGCAGCCCTCGTCGGCGATTACTTCTGTCTTGTTGACAACAAGCTGACTTCTCTGCACCGCCGCTCCTCCTGGGTCCCGCCGACTCTCACCGCTGGCATATGGTCTGGAGGCCAGGGTGCCGCCGACTATAGACGCGCCTCGGTGGACGGTCAAGAAAACGTGCCGATGGCCCAGCTCGATATACTCTGCTCGGAACGGCTCGGCCTGACGAGGGGAAGCTTGCACGGGTTTGGCGCCATTCGTATGATGAGACCATCCCTTGTCCGCATAGCTTGTCGGGGAGCATGACGCGTTGTGGGTCAAGGGAAAACTGCGGAGGCCTAAATGCCGTGGAATACGACCTAATTTCCGCCGATAGTCACATCGACATAAGCTGGATGCCCGGCGACCTGTTCGTCTCCAACGTTCCGGCGAAGTGGAAAGATGTGGCGCCTCGGATCGTGGAGACGGCGCAGGGGAAGCGATGGTTTTCGGAAGGGCGGGACCTCACGGACCTGCATGGCTTTATGGTCGCTAATATCGACCCCCCTCCAAGGGGAACGTGGAAAACGGTCGATAGAATGCTTGATTCGGGCTTCTACGAAGGTCCGCCACATCCCACCACCCCGGATCTCAGGGTGAAGGACCAAGACCTGGATGGCGTCAACGCCGAAATGATCTACGGGATCCTGGGGATAGGGTGGTGCGTCACGGACCTGGAGCTCCGGAGCGCGATCTATGGGATCTACAACTCTTGGGCGGCCGGTTTTCACAACGCCTATCCCCAGCGTCTCTTCCCCTTGGCGACGCTCCCCAATCATGATCCGGAAGTCGCGGCTAATGAGCTGCGCCGTGCAGCCAAGTTGGGCCTTAAAGGGGCCGAGTTGGCCGCTCCGTCGGCGGTAAAGCCAATATGGCACAAGGATTGGGATCTGTTGTGGGCTACAGCTCAGGAATGCGCCACGCCCCTTTCCTTCCATGAGACCGGGTATCCAGTCAGGCAGCCCACGGACGAGCAGATGGCCAGAGAGTATGCATCAGAGCATATGGCCATAAGGCTTACCTGTATGCAGATGGCTGGAGCCGAGTTTATCTCGAGCCTGGTCTTCTCCGGAGCGCTGCAACGATACCCCGGCATGAACTTCGTGTTGGGCGAATGCGGGGTGGGCTGGATTCCCTACGTCCTCTCGAGGATGGACAAGGAGTACGATGATCAATTTCGTCACCTTGACCTCACGCTAAACCCAAGCGAGTACTGGCGTCGCCAGGGGTTCACCACCTACCAACACGAGCCTGGGGTTGCCAACTTCGTCCGGTATGTCGGCGAGGACAACGTCATGTGGGGCTCTGACTATCCCCACCCCGACGGCACCTGGCCTATTTCTCGCCAGTTCATCGCGGAGGACCTTGCCGGCGTTGATGAAACAGTACGGCGAAAGCTCACCTGCGACAACGTCGCCAAGCTGTACCGGCTGCCGCATTAGCCTTCGGGACTGTGCGTCCGACGCCAGGCCCCAAGCCGCTAATCGATCGAAGCGATCGCCAACGACGGGGTAATACGTCTCCCGTTTCCCGAGCGTAGGTAAAGCGGCCCTCTCCCTGATGGCGTGCCTGCTTACCGGCGTGGAGATCCCAGGCGAAGTCCCCCTCTTCAAGGTTCTCCCATCCCGGTGTCCGGTCCGCACGAGGCGTCACAGAGACACACGATTCTGCGGCCCGATCATACGTTACTCACGATTTTCGTCGCTCGGACCTTTTCTTCCCCAACGAACACTAGCCGGGCAGCCCTGTTGTGACGCATTTCGGCATACCCAGCTTGACAGGGGTGTCATTCAGCACATAGTCTACGCGCATCCGGCGGATCAGTTTGTCAATTCTGTTCAGCCAAGCGGGGGGCAATCATGCGTCAACTGAAGACTCGGGTGGCAGGATGTTTTGGGCTGGCGTTAGCCCTGAGCTTGGTACTCGCGGCCTGCGGCGGCGCAGACCCCACACCCACGCGGGGGCCGGTGCCTCCACCGACGCCGGTTATTGTCGAGCAAACGGTGGTCGTCGAGAGAGAAGTGCCTGTCCAGCAAACGGTGGTCGTCGAGAGAGAAGTGCCTGTCCAGCAAACGGTAGTCGTCGAGAGAGAAGTGCCTGTCCAGCAAACGGTGGTCGTCGAGAGAGAAGTGCCTGTCCAGCAAACGGTGGTCGTCGAGAGAGAAGTGCCTGTCCAGCAAACGGTGGTCGTCGAGAGGACCGTGGTAGTCGATAGAGTGGTCGTGGCTACACCTCGCCCACAGGTCATGCCGGCACAAGAAGCGCAATCTGGAGGGACTCTCAGGGTTGCCTCGATCGTGGCCAACCCGGCTCATTTCGACATCCATCAGTCCGGAACCGTTGCCAATCTGTTTCCCCAGGCGCCCATGTTCAACGGTATCGTGAGATACAACCCTGCGGATGGGGGACGGACGATAGCCGGAGACTTGGCCCACGCTTGGGAGGTCGCGGATGGAGGCCTTCGCTACACTTTCACGCTCAGGGATGGAGTGACGTTCCATGATGGGGGGCTTCTGACGTCGGCCGATGTGGTCGCGACATATTCGCGAATCATGAACCCTCCGGAAGGGATAACCAGCCCCAGGAAGGACTTGTTCAGAAACGTCCAAGAGGTCAGGGCAGTCGACGATCTTACGGTCGAGTTCATATTGAGCCAGCCCGACGCCCTGTTCCTTCAGGTTGTAGCCGTCGAGTGGAACGTGATTGTCCGAAAGCAGACCCTTGAGGATAACAACTTTGACCTAAAGAAGATCAGTGACATTCCTGGAACCGGAGCCTTCCGGTTCGTGGCCTTCTCCCCGGGCGAGAAGTGGGACCTGGATAAGCATACGGAATATTGGAATGAAGGGCTCCCCTATCTGGATGGGCTGGAAATCTTCCATGCACTTCCTCCCCAGAACACCGCCCTCGTGCTCTCGGGCCGCGCGGACATCGGTTTGGCCGTAGAGCGGAAGGCTTTGGAGTTGGCCAAAGAAAGGTCGATGGAAGGGATTATCTACAACTCATCCGTGAATACCGGCATCTGGTTCAACACGACCAGGGAGCCTTTCAGCGACCCCAGGGTGCGCAAGGCCATCGACCTGGCCGCCGACCATAACGCACTGATCCAGTCGGTCAAGGCTCTCTGGCCCCTGACTCCCAGCAGGTGGATCATACCTCGGACGAAGTTTTCGCTGTCTGACGAAGAGCTTTCGAATCTCTTACCCTTGAGGGAAGACAAAGCAGAGGCGATAGCGGAGGCCAAGAGACTCATGGCCGAGGCGGGATACGCCGACGGGTTCGGGCCGATCGACCTCCTGGCGAGGCAGTTCTCCACGCACATCGTGCTGGCGGAAGGCCTGCAGGCAATGTTGAAGGAGAATCTGAATATCGAAAGCAACATCCGCTTGGTCGACAGCGCTGTATGGTCAGAGGAGGCATCGCAGCGAACCTTTGACATCACCATAAGCGCCCTGGGCGCCCAAACCTTCGACCCAGCCGAGTACATGAGGGCGTTCTACGGGACCGATGGTGGGGCGAACTTCTCTTTCTACAGCAACCCGACGTTGGACTCCATATTGGACCAAATTGCAAGCGAGCTCGATACTGCGAAGCGAATTGCGCTTGTCCGGGATGCCGCAGAAATTCTTGATCAAGACGTCCCGGCGTTGGAACTCGGCTATCTCACGTACGTCGACATATGGCACTCTAACGTCAAAGGCGTTCCCTCGAGAGAAGCCGCCGGCATTTATAGTCTGCGTCGCTACGACACCGTGTGGCTCGAAAGGTAGGTCGGCTCCGCATCGAGGATGCCTAGGCCGTCCGCTGCTCTCGAAGGGACAGGCTGACAGGGAGGTGTGGCCAACCGCGGTTCGAGGTGGCCAGCCTCCGGGGCGCTTTGGGTGCGCGGGCTTGCCGGGTCGATCCGGCCTCACTGGCTCCAAGGTAGGACCAGGGTCTGTAGTAGTGTGTCGGACTGCGCCAATCCGTAAGGTCGCAGAAGAGTCGTTTCGTTAGCGCCAACCGCGAGTCGCTCCTCTGCCGGTATCCTGCGACCGTCCAAAAGGCCTGCGGCTCACTCCAGACTCGTAGTCCCTGTGGCAGGTTCACCCGGGGGCACAGGGGTGGTCGGGTTATTTTGTGGCGTCCTCTATTGAGGCCTAGAGGAGCGGCTGCTGGAAGGGGCGGGTCGGGTTGGGCGGAACTAGGCCGGCCGGTCTGTTCCCGCTAGACTCACTAGGAGACATCGATAAGAGTCGCCCTTTAGGTACGATCAGCCATCGCGTGCAAGAAGAAGAGTAGCTAGGGTCTCGAATGCAGAATTACCTTGTTCGTAGGCTCCTGTTCGTAGTGCCCACGATCCTGGGCGTGACCCTCATAGTCTTTCTGGTCATGCGTCTGTTGCCTGGGGACCCGACCAGCGTGATCTTTGGTGAAGAGGGGTTTCGGCGCCTCTCGGAGGTAGAGCGTCAAAGTATCCGTGACAGCCTGGGGCTGAACGAACCTCTGTACCAGCAATATTTCAGCTGGCTCAAAGACATTGCGACGCTGAAGCTCGGCGAGTCGTTCTGGCGTGGGGACAGTATTGCGGACACGGTCCTTCGCCGCGGCTTCATCAGCGGAGAAATTGCGGTCCTAGCGTTGATCTTTTCGTGGCTGATCGGATTGCCGGCGGGAATTCTGGGCGCTCTGAAACAGAACAGCGCCGCGGACTACTCAGCAAGAGTGCTCACGATTCTCTTTCTGGCGGTTCCTCATTTTTGGCTAGGCTCGGTGATCGTCCTTATCCTTCTTCTCTACTTCGATTGGCTAGCCCCGCCCGGGGTGATCCAACCCTGGGACAACTTTGTTGAGAACATGCAGATTGTGGTGCTGCCTGCTCTAGTGTTGGGAATTACTCAGGCGGCGCTGATCGCTCGCATGGCCCGCTCCACATTGCTGGAAGTGATTCGGGAGGACTATGTTCGAACTGCTCGAGCTAAGGGGCTCAAGGCGCAAGTCGTGATCATCAGGCACGCCCTCCCAAATGCGTTGTTGCCTGTCGTAACACTTTCCGGCGCCCTCATGGGATACCTCCTGGGAGGGTCTGTAGTGGTTGAACAGGCTTTTGGAGTATCGGGCCTCGGGGGAACGCTCGTGACCGCTATCTCCGAGCGAGATCTAATTGTGATTCAGAACCTGGTCTTGGTGTATGCGCTCATTTTTGTTTTCATAAACCTATTCGTTGACCTCGCGTATGTCTGGATTGACCCCAGGATAAGGTATAGGTAACAAGACCATGTCTGATAAAACAGGCAGCCCCGCCGGGAGCCTGAACGGAGTTGCCCTCTTAGAGACACGGGGCATCATTCTCGGCGCTATTGAACGGCTCCGGAAAGGGGCGCTCCACTTACTGGGGTTCTCCAGGAAGTACCCTGTTGGCGCGGCTTCGGGGTTTGTCCTGGTTCTCGTGGGAATAATAGCGGCTGCCGCCCCGCTCGTGGCCCCCCACGATCCTCTTCACCCCGACTTTACGAGCCTACAGGCATCGCCCTCGAGCGAGCACTTGTTAGGCACGGATCATATCGGCAGGGATGCTCTGAGTAGAATTATTTTCGGCTCTCGAATGTCGCTTCTAGTAGCCTTTGCATCTGTCCTGCTGGGCGATTCCCTAGGAGCCGCCTGGGGCGTGGCTAGTGGATACATCGGCGGGAAGTTCGACCTGATCGGTCAGCGTTTCCTAGAGTTGCTAATGGCCTTTCCAACGCTCATTCTGGCCGTTGCCCTGGTAGTTGGCCTTGGAGCGGGAGTTCACACTGTAGTCATCGCCATAGCGATAACCCGAATTCCTTTGGCCGTCCGCGTGATTCGCTCGGTGGCCCTCTCGGTGAAAGAGAATGCCTATGTAGACGCTGCCAGAGCTATTGGGGCCTCTGAAACACGCATCATGACCAGGCATATATTCCCCCAATGCGTTGCCCCGATCTTGGTGCTCGTCACAACCCACCTGGGTGCAGTCATAGTCCTGGAAGCCTCCCTGAGTTTCTTGGGCGTGGGTATACCCCCTCCCACTCCGAGCTGGGGGACGATGCTAGGCGGCGCAGTCTCAGCTACTTTGATACCGATCTGGTGGCTGGTGGTGTTCCCGGGAGTCGCTATCACGATAACCGTGCTTGCCTTCAATCTATTCGGTGACAGTCTTCGAGATGCTTTGGACCCCAAGCTCAGGGACTAGCGACGCTCCCGCAGAGGATGATCTCGCCAAAACCTGTGAAGAAGGCGCGGAGCCCCGGCGGGAGCGCCTTCACACTCCCTGCCTTCGCTGGTCCGCGTCATGACCGATGTGAGACATATCCGTACGACGCGGCCCATTCCCCTCCGGTACTACCACTGCCACGGTCTCAACCGCCGTCTACGCTGCCGGGAGCGCCCCTACATCCGAGCAGAGCGGCTGGAAGGCTTGGTCTGGAGCGAGGTGAAGCGAGTGCTGCAGAACCCCGCGCTGATCGTCGCCGGCATCGAGGGCTTGGACGACCGGGAGGGCGCCGGGCTCGCCGACGAGATCGCCAAGGGGGAGCGCGAGCTTCGGACCGTCCAGATGGAGGAGGACCGAGCCATCCGGCTGTACGTGTCGGGGAAGATCACCGAACAGCAGTTGGACCTGCAGCGCAAGTTCATCACAGAGCGGCTGGAGAGCCTCAAGGCGAAGGTGGACGACTATCATGCCCGGGAGGCCAGCGGGGCCAGGAAGCGGGAGTTGACGGAAGCCGTGCTGGCATGGTCCAGGAACGTTGGCGAGGGCCTTGACGAGTTGATCCCCGAGCAGCGCAAAGAGGTCCTCGAGATGGTCGTGGACCAGATCACCGTGGATCGGGAGAACAACCTCGACATCACCCTGGCGATACCCATCGACGATGATGCAGTAGCGATTGCATCGCAACCATCCCCCAGAGGGGGAGGCGGAGGGGAGGGCGAGTCGCGACTCGCCCCTATGGGATGTGCGCCGTTGCGCGGCGGGGGGTCTCCAGGGGTTACCAGGGCATCTGGAGGCCGCCGTTGGGGCGGATGATCTGGCCGGTGACGAAGTCGCCGGTCTGCGAGACGAGGTAGAGGATGGCGTGGGCGACGTGGTCGGGGTGGCCGAAATCGTGTCCGTCATTGCCACCCTGCAGGACATGACGCCGTTGGAAGAGCTGGAACGGCTGCGCACCGAGTTCCTGGGCATGGTGAGCCACGAGTTGCGCATGCCGTTGACCGCCATCAAGGGCTCCGCGGCCAGCGCCCTGAGCTCCACGTCTCCCTTCAATCCCGCCGAGGCGTACCAGTTCTTCCGGATCATCGACGAGCAGGCCGACCATATGCGCAGTCTGATCAACGACCTTCTCGACGTGACGCGGATTGAGGCGGGGGCGCTTTCAATCACTCCGGAGACTTCCAGCGTGGCGTCTCTGGTCGATCAGGCAAGGGCCGCCTTCCTGGGCGGCGGGGCAGCGAACAGCGTGGAAGTCGACCTGCCGCCGGACCTCCCCCCAGTCGCGGCGGACAGGCAGCGCGTGGTCCAGGTCCTGACCAACCTCTTCTCCAATGCCTCCAAGTACTCGCCCGCGTCTTCCACGATCATGGTGACCGCTTCGCAGCAGGACTCCCACGTCGCGGTCTCCGTCGCCGACGAGGGTAGAGGAGTGTCCTCTGAAGAACTGCCGCAACTGTTCAGGAAGTTCTTGCGGATCAATGGCGCGGACGGAAAGACGGAGGTCGGAGGAGAGGGTCTGGGCCTTGCCATCTGCAAGGGGATAGTGGAAGCTCTCGGGGGCCGGATATGGGCCGAGAGTGACGGACTGGGCCTCGGCACGCGATTCACCTTTACGATCCCGGTGGCCGTAGAGGACGGGACTGACGCAGCGGACGGCCCTGACGAACTCGCTGCCCTGCCAAGGGAGGCGGCAAGGCACCGGACCCGCATTCTCGCAGTCGACGACGATCCGCAAATACTATGGTACGTTCGCCACACGTTTTCAGAGGCAGGCTATACCACCATCGTTACCGGCGATCCGGAGGAGGTGGACCGGCTCATCGAGGTGGAGAAGCCCCACCTCATCCTGCTGGACTTGGCGCTGCCCGGCACCAACGGGTTCGAATTGATGAAGCGTATCCCCGACATGACCGACGCGCCGGTCATGTTCCTGTCCGGGCACGCCACGAACCAGGGTATCTCCCGGGGCCTCGAAATGGGCGCCGCCGACTATGTCGTCAAGCCATTCTCACCGACCGAACTGGTGGCGAGAATCAGGGCAGCCCTGCGTAAGGGTGCGGCGTCCGGCCGGACCGAGCCGCGCGAACCCTATGTGCTCGGGGACCTGACCATCAACTACGCCGAACGCCTCGTGACGGTGGCCGGGCGTTCGGTACATCTGAGCGCGACCGAGTAAAAGCTGCTCTTCGAGCTTTCGGTCAACGCCGGACGGGTGTTGACCCACGACCAACTGCTACGGCGGGTCTGGGATCAGGACTACCCCGAGGGTTCACAGCTCTTGCGCACCTACGTGACATATCTCCGCAACAAGCTGGGCGACGACGCGAAGAGCCCAACCTACATCTCTACAGAGCCTCGCGTCGGATACCGCATGGCAAAGCCGGACGGATGAGGCCGAGGACGCATGGTTAGGAAGCCCCATGGCGATTAGAATTGTGACTGACAGCTGTTCGGACTTGCCCGCGGAGGCAGCCCGGACCAACGGCATTACGGTCGTGCCTCTCTACGTCATCATCGGCGGCGAGACCTACAGGGACGGCGTGGACATGACCACCGACGGCTTCTATTCCCGCCTGGTGGAGCTTCCCAGCCTGCCCACGACCCTCCCAACCCTCCGTGGCCGACTTTCAAGAGGTTTACCGGCGATTGCTGGGCGAGGGCCACCAGATATTCTCGATTCACGTCAGTTCAAAGCTGAGCGGGACACCCAACTCCGCGGCCCAGGCGAGGGAGTCGCTGGGGGCCGCGGCGCAGCAGATCGAGGTGGTGGACTCGCGGCTCGCCGGGGGCGCACAGGCCCTGCTGGCGCTCAGCGCCGCCCGGTGGGCAGGTGAGATGGCCGACCATCGCGAGGTTGCTCAGCGGGTTGAACAGTCGATTGGGAGGAATCACGGCTTCGTATTGGTCGACACCCTGAAGTATCTGGCGATGGGCGGACGCATCGGCAGGGCCCAGGCCCTCCTGGGCGGGGTGCTCCAATTCAAACCCATCGTCGGCATCCGCGACGGCGAGACCCACCCTGTTGACCGGCCCCGCACCCGCAGGCGGGCGCAGGCACGGATTGTCGAGTAGTGCGCGAGCTGGCTCCCATTCACCAGTTGCACCTGAGCTATAGCACGGGCCCCGATAACGCCATGGCCGTTCGCGACGAGTTGGCCGACCTTGTGAAGCCGGAACGCCTCATCGAGTCCCGGTTTGGCCCTGTCCTGGGTACTCACCTCGGTCCCAATACCATCGGCGTGGCGGCAACCCAAGCAAGCGTCGAGGACGACTAGCTGCTCTCAGTGGGAGAGACGGCTAGACCGATATTACAAGCAGCCGGGATGTTCGAACAGGCCAAAGGCTCGTGAGGACGGATTGGAGACACGGCAAGAGAGCCTGGACCGAACCGGCCTGCATTGTTCATGTCAGTCGCCTTCTAGGTCTGGCTCGGATGGCCGGAGGCTCCTCCTGGGGGCCTAAGCCGGTGTTTCTCCGAGCGGCTCCTCATATAAGGACTTCCCCGCGAAAAGTTCGCAGTTCGGTACGCTCCGGCCCACCAAGTTTCACTGTAGACAGAACCGAGCCGTTCAGGGGCATCTCCTCGGCGTTCCCGCCGGGTATGCGGCTATCGTCGGGCATGGGGATGGTGTAGCGCATCAGGGCGTCCCCGGGCATCACGACGATCTCCTTGACGAAGGTTTCGATGAAAGCCCTGCGCTCGGTCAGCTCGCTCTCGTTGAGGAACTCGCTCATGTCCTGGGCGTAGGCCGCGATGGTCTCCACGTCGTCCAGCTCGGCCCTGCGCTGTGAGAGGATGGCCCTGGCCTCGGTCGCCAAGTCCTCCAGGCACTCTTGGCGGTCCCGGTGCTCCCTGATGCGGGCTGCTGCGTCGGCCATGTCGATGTCGGTCGTCTCTACGAAGTGCCAGATGCGGCCCAGCTTTCGCTTCACGTCCTCAAGCTCATCCTCAATGGTCTCCAGCTTCGTCCGCTGCTCTTGGGCCACGCCGTCCATCTGCTCGTCGACCACCTTGACCAGAGCGCGGATATTGCCGTCGGTAAGGACGTTGGAGCGAATCTTGCCTACGACCATCTCTTCGAAGCGGCGGGCGTTGAGCCTGGGAGTCTTGCAGGCATCCTTGCCGCGCTTCATGATCGACTGGCAGACGTAGTAGGAGAACTGGCCGCTCTTGGCGTCCTGGCCGCTCAGCGCCCTGTTGCAGGCCTTACACTTGACGAGTCCGCTGAGCAGGTAGGAGCTTGCGACTCTCCGGGGGTGGGCGATCTTGGGTGCGCGGGAGCGCATCAGGCTGTTGACCCGGCGGAAGCGGGTCTTGGAGACGATGGCGGGAAACGCCTTCTCCACCCGCACCGGCTCTGCCTTGTCCTTAGACTTGGCGCCCCAGATCAGCGTGCCCGTGTAGACCTCGTTCTTGAGGATGAAGTGAACGGTGTTCTTGGACCAGAGCTTGCCTGCGGGGCTGGCGACACCCTCGTCGTTGAGGGTCTCAGCGATGGGCAGCATCCCCTTTCCGGCCTGTGCCATGTCGAAGATGCGCTCGACCACGGGAGACGTATCCGGGTCGCGTTCCAGCGTGGGCCTCTTCTTGGGCCCATCCTGCACCATGACCCTGTTGTATCCGTAGGGCTTCCTGCTGCCGATCCAGAAGCCGCGAGAGGCGGCCTCCCGCATCCCCCTCAGGACCTCCTGGGCGAGATTCTCGCTGTAGAACTCGTCCACGCTCTCGATGATTCCCTCAAGCAGCTTGCCGGTGGGGGTGTCGTCGGCCTGCTCGGTGATTGAGATGACTCGGACGCCCTTGCGCCGGAGCAAGGACTTGAAGGCGACTGCGTGCTCGCGCTTGCGCGTGAAGCGGGAGAATTTCCAGACCAGAATCTCCCTGAACGGAGCGTTGGTCTTAGTGGCCGCGTCGATCATCTTGCGGAACTCCGGCCTGTCGGCGATGCGCCCACTCTCGGCCTCGTCCACGTACTCGCGGGCGACGAGGTACCCGTTCTTGCGCGCATAGTCCCTGAGCGCCCGCATCTGTGCGGCGACGGAAAGGTCCACGTCCTGCCTGTCGCTGGATACTCTGGCGTAGAGGGCTGCGGGCGTGTAGTCGGTCAGCTGGTTCATCGGTGTGTCCTCCTTGCTCACTCCTGATCGTTCCGGCGGGCATCGGCCCGTTGGCGGCGCTCTTGCCGCAGCCACGCCCGCTCCTGCATGTACAGGCGGATGGCCTCGCGGAGGAACTCGCTCATGGTGCGGCCCTCTTCCTTCAACACCTGCTGCACCTGCTCGGCCATTTCCGGCGGCATGGAAAAGGTGATGGCCTTTCGCGTCGTGGGCATTCTCTCTTTATGCCTCCATAAGTATGACAAAGTCATACCCTTATCATGCGCGATTCTGCACGCCGTTGTCAAGGGCCGGGCGTCTGTGTGAGGCGCTGCAAATCGAGTAAAATGGGCCGATAGAGACTGCGACAAAGAGGCCCCTCCGCTGCTGGGTCCTACACTCTGGAGGGTCTGGCGTTGTCGATTCCCGGCGGGGCGGAGGTCATGCTTCCTCAGCAGGCCGGGCCAAGCAACAGCGTGGATCACCGGCTATGACTCGCGCCAAGTTACGGCGAGGGGTACGTAAACGGAAGGGAGTCGCGCGAGGTCAAGCAGCGCAAGGACAGGCGCGTACCGGCGCTCAGCGTGCTGCCCCCGCCTCCCGAATCGCGCGTGGGGCCGGAGCCCTGCACCCACACATGGGGAGTGCCGGTACACGTCAGCTTCTCCCGCGGCGATCACGCCGTGCTCAGGGTGTGCGAGACCTGCCAGGGCTTTGTGCGGCGGTGCAAGCGGTGCCGCAGGTTCCATTTGGTATACAAGGGAGAGGGCGGCGAGCACTCGATGCCGCGGTGGGTCTCCGAGGAGTGGCTGAAGGAGCATGGGTGCGCCCGGAGGAACCTCGGCGAGGTCCCCATTCCGTTCGTGTGGACGCCTGATGCCAACTACCTTCCCGAGTTCGAACTTGCCACCTACAGAGAGATCGAGGGAGAACCGGGACGTTACGAGCTGGAACGGTTCAGTTGACGGAGAATCGCTTGAAGAGACCCTACTGCCCCACTTGCTGGGCGGATCTAAGATATACCCTCGCAGGAACTGGAAAGACAGGCACGAGTCTACATTTCCTGTAGGGCCAAGTTGAACTGCCCCGGGGGTAGCGCTTTACCATTCCTATAGCTCTCTCGTCTCAGCGGCCTGCTTCAAAACTCGCTTGAATTTCTCAATTGCGTAATCGATCCAGCGCCGAGTCGCAGCTGTCACGGCATCGTCGTGAAAGCAGGGACGATCAGATAGGAACGCACATATGCGATACCAAGCCTGGTGGAGCTAGTTTCCCGAATTAATGAACTCTTGAAGGTCCTCACTGGGCGCTAAGCCACACAAGAGCCGAAGGCACACGGCGGCAATAGCTTGAAGTCTCTTTAGTAGTTCTTGGAATTGCTGATCGTCAAAAGCGACAAAAGCTCTGCCCTCGTGCACGATTCTCTTGCGTTCTCCATATATGCGCCCGATGCGTAGCTTGTCCCCCACCTCTTGTGGACTCAATTGCGAACACACTTGATCACTCAGCACTTGTGTGATGCTTCTTACAATATTGGTGGTCCCTTGCCCCGGGAAGATTTCCAGCACGGTCCACCAGAACAAGAACTTATCCGCAAGATTCATTGCTTCGCACCCGCGTCGATACCAGCGAGAGGCCAGTTGGAAGCGTGTTCGCTTCTCTGGGCTTAGTTGTTGAGTGAAAGACATGTCACTAGCCAGCCCTTCCGATAATTGAATAGGGGTGACTTCGGGAGACACTGTAAGGGTTCTAGGCCCTTCATCCCACAACATCTTCATGTCATCAGTATTGACCGGACCTTCGTAGAATTTCTCGTCAAGCACGTGTGGGAAGCGTAGTGTGATTAGACTGGCTACTTCGGCAACCCTCAGAGCAACGCGCTGTCGTTCAGATTCAACCGTAGGGTCTGCCTCAACCTCGACAAGAATGCAGGGGCCTTGAGGTACGTTGATACTTCTCTCGCCAAGGGTCATCATCGCCTGGCTTGGACGGAGAGTTACTATCGGTACCGAGTAAGAGAACGAAAAGGGGCCATTCTCTACTCTCAATCGGACGTCGTTGATTTCGGTCATCACACCGTCCTCGGGGGGAACCAGGGATCCGCGGTATATCGCAACATAGGGAACCCGATGAGGCTTCATCAAACTCCTTTCGCACCCTCTATGTTGCAGAACAAGTCACGGTCTGGGAATGGCTCGATCTACCATCGTCCAAACCGGAGCCTAATACCGGACAGACTCAGTCTTCATCTTCGGTATCCTCGTCATCAGAAACAGTTTCCGTATCCTCAATGTCCTCTATCTCGTCTGCATACTGGTTGTAGCCAAGACCCCGAACGTGGGGCTCGATGTGAAGTAGGCTGCGCAGGCGGGCCAACTCTTCCGGGTGCCAGCCCATGGCCTCGGCAACGGCCTCGTCCCAGAGGCGTCGGACCTCGCACTCGCCGTCGCGGAACTGCGGCACTTCCGTGTCCTTAGTGCGCTCCCAGCAATCGGCCAGGATGTCGCGGATGCGGGCGCTCTTGATGTCGGGGATGCGGATGTTCGCGTATGTCGCTGGCCTGTACATCGGGAATTCCAATGTTCGGCCCGCATTGGACATAATTTGTATTCGGCCTATCGTGGAGTTCAGGAACACCGCGATTGCCTTCGACTCTTCTGGCGAGAATCCTGTGACGGGCATCCAGCCCACTCCCACGTAGGTGCTATCGCTTGCTACTGCTGTTAGACGCGCGGTGGTGTTGCGTTGTCCATCTGTGATAAGCAGGTGACCTGCCCTTGCTTTCAGGTTGTTTACGCCTTGCAAGCATTTCGCGCTGGCCGGGTCTTGCGGCTTGTAGTACCTGTCGGGCACTGCGGTTATCTTGGTCTGGCCGTCAGCCCCTTTTGAGTGAAGTAGAGCAAAGCTGTCTTCGTCGCTTGCTTGAGCCTCTTTGCAGAACTCACTCACTCTTCTCCCGGACTGGTAGATATCCTCTTGCTCAATGCTTTGCATGCCTTCACGCTCTGCGTAGGCGTATGTAACTTGCGCAAGTGCAGGCGAACGCCATATCGCCGGCGTCCAGTTGCCCCCTGTCATTCGGTCTGCAGGCCACTGCGATATCTCTCCCCAGCCGTTTGGGATTTGGCCGAGGGGGCACTCCAAGAGGCAGCGATGCAGGTCTTCTACCTCGCTCTCGTCTACCGGCATCCTGTCTAGGTGGATGAAACGCGTCGGTGGCTTGGGGCCGTCGGGGTGGCGGCGCATTACCACGATGCTCTCGTTGATGCTCGTGTTCTGGCTCATGTTGATGTTGCCCGGCTGGTGGCAGGTCAGCACGGTGTGGATGTGGAAGCGCTGGGCGAGTATCTGGCGTTCCTGCTGTCCTGACGGGTTAGTGAGGGCGATCGTTGGGTGCACCATTGCAAGTATTCCATCTTGTGGTACGGCGCACTTGTCCGCAAGCGCGACGAACAAGGGCGCCAGTGAGTTCTTGTCTACAAAGTCCTCCAAGTGGCTGTCATTGCGGACAAGTATGCGCTCCATGGCATCGGCGCGGGCACGTAGGAGTCGCTGCGTCTCATTCGAGAACTTTTCGCCCATCTTAGCCCTGTTGGTGAAGGGCGGGTTCATGATGATGATGCGGGCGTCTTTGACGGCAGACACTGCGTCTTCCAACTCGGTGTCATCGGCGGGCCTCCACGTGGCCTCGGATGCTATGCGGTCGTCGGTTAGGCCCAACTCGTTTCTTCGTTCTACGACGGCCTTCTGCCCTAACAGCTCCAGGGTGCCGGCGGCGACGCGGCCCGGATCGTGCGGCTGCGGCCCGTAGGGCATGAGGTGCAGGCCCATCTGCCGGTAGCTGATGTTGTGGTTGCCGGCAGTCAGTTGCGATGCAGCAAGCTGCAACGACACGGGGTTGATGTCCAGTCCCTTGATGGTCTCCTCCACCGCCAATTTCTGGAGTGCGGCCAATTTGTCCTCGTCAGCACCCTGCTCCCGGGCGCGGCGCTTCATGTCGGTGAGGATGGCAGCCAGCAGGGTGCCGCTGCCGCAGGCCAGGTCCACCGTCTTGTGCGCTCTCCATACCGCCGGGTCTGTCCAATCCTGGCCACCGCAGGCATCCAAGGTTAGACTGGCGGCGATGGACGCGGCCACGGGGCGGGTGAAATATGCGCCGTCGCTGGCCTGATTGCCCATGACCTTGTTGAACAGGGGACCTGCGTGGTCGGCCCCCATATCGGCGTAGGTCTCCGCGATGCGCTCAGCCTCGGCTGCGATGTGGCGCAGGGAGCGTTCCAGCCCGGCCAGCTTGCCCGTGTCCTCGATTGCCTGGATTGCTTCGACCGCCGGTTCCAAGACGGGCAGGAAGTCGTGGCGCATGACCCGGTCCCACTCCCTGCTGATCCGGCGCACCACATTCGTGTCGTTCTTAATGGCCGCAAGGTCACTCACGCCGGAGAGCCATCGCCCATTGGCGATGCGCTGGTGCAGCATGGCGGCGTTCATCATCAGCAGGGCTGCGATGGTGCATCCGTCGGCTTGCTTGTTGAGCTCGCTCTCCCTGAGGTTGTCCAGCCCGAAGTGGCGGTCGAGGGCAGGGCGCAGCTCGTCGGCGTTCAAATGGTGGGCGGCCTCTCTGACGCTGTCCTCCAGGATGTTCAGGTCCCGCGAGACGCGATCGTCCGTGAGGCCGGACTTTTCCAGCAGGTTCATCCGTATGGCCTCACCGAACTCCTGCATCTCTTTCAGCAGGCGAAGCTGGCGGTCGATTGCTGTCTGGTCGCCCTTTGCCCGCTTTCTCTTCTTCTCTTCCAAGGACGGCAGGGAATTGCCCTCGCCCTTGTTGATCATGTCCTTGGCCTTGGCCTTCGTTCTTCTGATGTTGATAACTCCGGGCTTTCCGTTGGCATCTGGCTTCTCTCTGGCGACGGTGTCCGTTCGCAGATCGAAGCTGCCGTCGTAGTTCAGTTTGCCTGTGAGGACAGTCGTGGGAGCGCCAGCCTGATAGGGTGCTTGCTGCTCCCTGCCCCCGCCGAGCGCTTCGGGTTGCGGCAGGTCGTATTCCATTGACTCAGGCAGAGGGGCAAAGCTGCTGGCGCGCGGGCTGGCCCCCTTGAGCACCTGCTCGACAGCCTCCTGCGCATCCCCGGGAGCGCCCTCGTGCATCCAATACTGGATGCGCTTGTTCTCCCCCTTGGCGACGCCAATGAACGTATGCACCTTTTCGGGGATCTTGGGCAGGTACAACTGCAGCAGTTCTGCAAGGTTCTCCTCGATGCGGTGATCGTGGGCGCGCAGGGCTAGGAGTATCTGCCCCAACTCCTGCCACCCCTCCTCTGGAGAGCTGTTGCTGAGCCATGCTTCAGCGTCTGCGTTGGGAGGAATGACAAACGGGCAGATGATGTAGCCCAGGGACTTGTCGGGCGCGGTACGCATGGCGCGGCCAACGGCCTGTATAACGTCGATGGGACTTTTGCGGGACTCCAGGAATGCGACGGCGCTCAGCGAAGGCGAGTCGGTTCCCTCCCCGAAGATGCCCACGTTGATGACGCCATGGGGCTCGGCCGCGGTGGCCGCCGCCAGGCGGCGCTTGCCGTTCTCCCGTTGGGAGACGTTGCTTGTGGCATCTAGGTGTTCCAGGGAGTATGCCGCTGCCGGTTGACCTGCGGAGTGCTCGTTTAGCCAGCCTTGGAGCCAGTCCCGCACTATGGGTTGTTGGAGGTCTCTCGCAAGATTCTTGGACTTGTCCACTGTGTTCATGAAGGCGATGCACGACTTGATGGGTACGCTGCCGTTCTCCGTGTCCACGGTGGCGCCGCCCATAGCCAGCGTAAAAGCCAAGCCGCGGAGGAAATGGGTTGTGGTGAGCCTGTGGCGTCCCTTGCTCTCGGTGATTGTGGCAAGCTCGTTGGCGACGTCGTAGGCGTCTGGGTCATTGAGGGCCACGGCGATGATTCGGTAGTCGGCGAGCCAGCCGTTCTTGACGGCTTCCACGTAGCTCTTGCGGTACAGGTCGACACCGAAGACCTCTTCGTCATCCATGGACCGGACAATCCAGTCGCTGTTGCGGTCAAGCCTGACCCTAGTGGTGTCGTACACCCGAGGGGTAGCAGTCTGATAGATGCGGTAGGCGGCGGGCATGGCGTCGTTGTCATGGCAGAGAGTGAAGTTGCGGACTCGCTGCTCGTCCAGGGAGAGCAGAGTGCTCTTGGCGCTCTTCTTGCGACGCAGACCAGCGGTGCGGTGCGCCTCGTCGGCGACTAGGACACGGACGGTTACGCCGGTCTCTTGCAGGGCGTCGGCGATGGGGCGGCCGCTCTGGTAGGTGCCGAAGATGACGCTTATGCGACCACCCCCTTGGCCGTCGCGGACCCACTGGGCGATCTCGCCCGGGTCCGTGGTGACCCTTCCCTTCACCACGGAGGCGCTGACGTTACTGTTGTCCAAGGTCGGGTCGGAGGCGGTATCACGGGCGCCTTCCTTTGCGGGATCATAGCCGGCGGTCACATCGGAGCACACGGCAAGAGCTCGCAACCGGGTGTTTGTGTACTGGAGGTATTCACGCCTGATTTGCGCCACTAGCGCGATGGAGGGGCAGAGGACGATGGACAACTCCCCCGGCTGCGTCATTTCCTCAATCATGCGCAGAGAGATGCGGGTCTTGCCGGTTCCACAGGGCAAAATGATCTTGCCGCGAGCCTGGCCGACGGGCGATCCACCGCTCTTGGACTGTTCATGTTCCCTGAGGATGCGAACGCTCTCGGCGATGGCCTCGGCCTGCATGCAGGACTTGGTTTGCCGCCGTTGTTCGCCTTCCGGGTTGGGGGCGCAGTGCGGACACTCTTCTTCGGGTGGTGCCGTTTGCGCTTGCCGCAGGTCGTTGGTGAGGTTCACCAGTTTGATTGGCTTCTCGTCAGCTGAAACAGCTTGCAATATGTTAGCGCTTAGGGGATTGTCGCCGTTGGTTACTACCCAGCGTTCCGCCCAGAATGAGCCAGAGGATGTGTTTGCGAACTTGTCGATTTCGGACTTGCGAATGGGGTCGCCCTGACCGTCAGTGTTTAGCTGTCGGGACTTGCATTGGATGGCGACGAACTCGCCGTCGCCGCTGCGGGTCGCGACCGCGTCAATTCCCACATCCTGCTTTGTGCTATTTGGGTAGTGTTCTTCTCGCTCCGGCCATTCCGACCAGGGGTAGCACTGGTCGATGTCCCACTCTTTGATGTGGGGACCTACTTGAACCGTCAGGTCCTCAAGCCACGTGCCGTCCGTGTCCTGAGGATTCAGCTCGTTCGCCCAATCGAGTGCCTCGGAGACGATTCTTAGTCTGTTGGCATCCTGCACGCCTCTTCCCTCCTGCGACACATATTTAGGCTCCCGTTCCCACCTGAGGAACCAAGGCAGCCATTCCGATGATTTCGAGAGATGATCGGACCCCGCTCTTGCGACTGATCTCAGCCAGCCTGGACTCGGTCTCACCCTCGATTCTGCGGTTCCAGCCGAGATACATGTTCCTTAGGTTGACATTCAGGTCATCCTTTGCAAGCTGACGCTCGTTCCTGTTGAGTTGGCGCCTAGCGTGGGAGCGAACTGCGCTTTCCGCTTTCTCGGTCAGCAATCTGTCGCGCTCACCAAATACGGAGGCGATGCCTCTAAACTCCGACAACAGAAACTGTTCTGCCCTCGTCTTGAGGTTCTCCACAGCAAGACTGTCGGGCGACGTGCCATTTTCGAGCGCAGACATCGTCAGGAGAAGTTGCTGCGCCCGCTCAATGGTTATCGGACCAACATCACCTGTGGCACTGTCTAAAGCGGCGCACAGCAACTCTGCCCTGGTAGAATACCCGTCCAGCGAGCCGATCGCCCAGACTATCGTCGTGGGCCTTGACAGCATGTCTGTTGGAACCACGCCCATACACCACGGGATATCGGACGGCTGCCTCCTTTCAAGGTGTCTTGCCAGCAGCAGCAGCGGGTGCCTGGTATGGACGAATTCGACTTCTTCCTTCTCTGCGGCAAACGAAACCCTCAATCTTCTCTGCTGGTCCATTCTATTGCGGAACCGTACTATCTCGATTCGCGCGTGGTGCGTGGCAGGGTACGATGTCAGCAGTCCCTGTAATGCATCGCGAAGCCCCTGACTACTAATCACATCGAACTGACCGTCAACTGTCGTCGATGCTATGCTGTTTGGCAGGTGCCGCGCGAGAACGGATACTACAAATACGGCTAGTTCGACAGGCGACAGGAATCTGGACTCGGCTTCTCTGATTTCCTGTTGATCGGAATCGATCAGATGTCGACCTTGCTCGGAGATGACTCCCGCTCTGCTTATCAGTTCTCGGTGTTGTTGATTGTTTTCTATCGCCTGCGCAGCCCGCTCAAGCCGCTCCTCTTGCTCAAGGGGGGTCAGACCTCGCCTGAACAGGTCCCGTTCGAAGGCGGCGATGGTTTCACCAAGTACTTCCTCCAACTCACCCAAGGCCCGTTCAAAAATGCCAAGCCTTTCGTATAGCCTGGACAGAATCCTTGACTCGATTGTTCCTTCGCTGGCAAGGCTGCGAACGTGGACCTTGTCTGAAGACTGCCCGATGCGGTCACATCGCCCTATTCGCTGTTCGACACGCATCGGGTTCCATGGGAGGTCGTAGTTTATGAGTACGTGGCAGTGCTCGAAGTCAAGCCCCTCTCCAGCGACTTCGCTTGCAAGTAGAATCTGGAATCCGCCCTGCCTGAACTCAGCTGCGATTCGCTCCCTGCTCTTCTCCCCTCGTCGGCAGTCCTCATCCCTGGCGGGGGTAGGACCGTACATGAGCTCCAACGAAAATCCTCTCTCCCTGAGCTTCTCAGCGAGGTATCTGAGGGTGCCCCTGAATGTTGAGAAAATCATGACCCGGTCGGTGTCGACCTCTTCAAAGGCCTGTTCGAGCATCTCCATGAGAGCCTGGAGTTTCTGGTCCCAAGTCTGAAGGGTTGCACGAGCGAGCGGTTCCAGTGCGCTGATCTCCGAGGCGGTGAAGCGGGCCTCGTGCTCGTCGTCCTCATCCTCGCCGGCGTACCTCAGTATCTCCGACGCCACCGCCGGGACGCAGCTGGCCGTCCTCCGCTCCGGCATCTGGGTGGCGAATCCGGGTGGCGTCCCCTGAGCAAGCGCACGCTCCAGGCAGATCCGGTACACCTCTTTGTAGAACATTTCTTCTTCGGTGGTGAACTTTACTATCCTTGTTGCGGCTTCCCTTGTGGGTCGATGCTCATCGACCTCGGATCGAAGCGTCCGCGTCATATAAGGACTCAACGCCTGAAGGTCGCGTGCCGAGTCGACAACGACTGTCCGCTGCCGCATGTCCTCCAGGTCCGACCCGGCTACAAGATGTCGAAATCTACTCCAACCCGGACGTGAGTGACCTCCAGACGTTTCAAGCCTCTGAATCGCATGCTCGGCCTCGAGCCTCCATCCCGGCGGTCTTCTCCTTACTAGGCCAATCCAGTCATTCAGTTGCATGTCCCAGTGAAGCTGTTCCTCCAAGAGCGCTGGGTCCTCGGCCACGTCCACGCCCAGGACCTCCATCAGGTGAACGATATCCCGCAGGTGGGTTTGGAGGGGCGTGGCGGTCAGAAACACCGCTGCCCTCGAACGCTCACAAATGAACTGCGCCACCACGTGCGACAGAGTGTCCGCGTTACGCAGGTGGTGGGCCTCATCGAAGATGGCCAAGTCCCAAGCTATAGGTGACTGAACCAAGCGGAGCATGTGATCCTCAATGCGGATCAACTCCAAGTTGACCACCGCCCTCGCAAACCTGGGGGGCAGAACTCCGTCTCGATCCAAGGACACAAGCGCCTGCCGGATGTTTTCGGAGGACAACACCTCTAGTCGCAGGTCGAATCGCTGGAGCATCTCTTCCTGCCACTTCCCTACCAGGGACTTCGGGCAGACAATCCACACGTTCTCAAGCCCGCGCGCCGACCGCGACTCCAGCTCAGACCAGATTAGGCCAGCCTCGATTGTCTTGCCTGTGCCCACCTCGTCAGCGATGAGGAGGCGCTGATCCGGCGATTCCAGCATCTTCTTCACAGGCAGGAACTGGTGGTATAGCAACCTTGTCCTGGATGACCTGTATGACAGAAGTTGGTCTGTGGCCGGATGTTCGAGTCTGCGCTGTGTCAACGCCACCCTAAGGCTCTCCAGACTTACTTCGGTGACCCCCGGGACTGGCTCGAGTTCCTCTGTGGGCACGAGCTTCGCGGACCCATCTATGAACACTCTGGCTGTCTCGCCTGCGACGGCTATCACCCAGCCGGCGGTGGCCGGATCAGACTTATACCTAACCTTCATGTCTGGTTGAACCGCACTCATGACACGCTGCCTATACTCTGAGGAGTCTGCACAGGAATTCCCAGTGTGGGATGCTGTAGCTGATATGCTCATTGATTGAAGTTGGCTCGGATTGCCCCTCAAGGTAGACATTTGTGAACCGTACGGGCAACCCGACAAACTGATTGCCCAAGTCGTCCGTTTCCGGCGCGCGATTCAATATGAAGGTCCGCATCCGTTCCCAGCCTCGTGTTCCGTCCAGGTCCTCGAATGGTCGGTCGGTGTCGGGGTTCAGCAGAGCCCATTCTCCGTATCGCAGTAGATTGAAGTGCCAGCCACACAGTCCAAGCAGGTCGCCGAAGTGGTTCGTGGGATAGCCTTCCCTCGGAGGTACTACGTGGACCACGTTCACCAGCCATCCCCCTCCGGTTCTAACGAACGTCCTGGTGCAAATTTGGCAGCGTTTCCCGTAGTCTCCCTCCACCATGCTCCTGAACTCATCCTCAAGCGCCTGTCCCTCTGGTCCAAGTTCATACCTTGCTACCAATCTCAATTCATGGGGTTCATTCCTCCCCACTCTGCCCGATCTGGCCGTATAGTCCCTGGCCGACTGTGTTGTATTGGGGCCTCCTGGAGGCAGCGTAACCGGGTTGTCGGGGCCGGATGACGGCGTTGTGGTTTGGACATCATGGAGGTGCTGGGCGAACCAGTCTCCAGGATCGCCAGATTCACCGGGCATTTGAGGACCTCCTGGGATGTTCGGCATGCCGTTCCCCAGTTGCCCCCCACCGTTGATACCGGATTCGACACCACCCAGCGCATCGACAACCGATCCCTCGGCCGGGACTCCATGGAATACGTGAACCGATGCTATGCCGAGTTCGCTTAGTTGTGCCTCGGCATCACCGGCCGAACCTGCTTCCAGTACGCTCTTCAGTCCGGGCGCGATTGAGGCGGGATTCTCGCTGGGGGCCAACGCAAGGGTCAACTCCCGGGCGATGGCGGACCATGGGGTAGTGCCATCCTCGCGTTTCGCGAAGAAGACAACCTGCTCTTCAATGTCCCAGTGGGCGGATGTCGATTCAGGAGATGTGTCTGGCCATTGTTTATTGAATGCCTGGAGTCTCCACCGCACCGTTAGCTGGTCCACTTGGATGAAGCGTATGCCGTCTAAGATGGAAGTATGGTCTTCCTCGTGTGCCGTAACGGCTACCCCGTCCAGTATTGTCTTTATCAGGTCGGCACGACCCGAGACCCGCTCAGTAACTCCGTTGCCTTCATGAGGATTCTCATACTCCGCGACATAGCCGCGGACGACTTCAGAAACCAACCTAACCCCAGCAGCCTTCATCGCCACCCAGGCTCGCTCGGTGCGACGGATGCAGTTTTGGTCAAGTATCCCAGGGAACTTGTCCGCAAGCCCTGGCCGGTCCTCGAAGAACATCCATGTCGGACGGTGTAAACGGCTCTGCTTCGTCGGTACACACGAAACATCCCGCAATACATTGCTCAGCGATTCTGCGTCCAAGTCTTCCGTCTCCAACGCGTCAGACAGCATGAACCAGCATTGGATGACGACATTCTCGTCATTCGCTTCGAGTACACCGCTCCCGGCCCCTTTAGAGATGTCCTTCAAGACCTCGATCGCATCATTGAAGTCGGGCTTCTCGCGGACACCGAGTCCTTCCAGCAGACTCTGGTATCTCACGAGTTCAGGGCCAAGTTGCGCTCGGTAACTTCCAAATGGATGGCTGCCCCAGAAGACTTGGTCGGGTCGAAGGTATCTATTCTGAACCCTGAGACATGCTGCGTCCCGCATCTCCCGCAGATCGCTCGGCTTTGCGTTGTCGTTCAACCAGTCGTAAATGCCACCCGGGGGTTCCACACCCGCCTTCGAACATCTGAGCAGGTGTCGGACGACCTGGAGAGGTCTAGGACTGGGGTTCACTCCCAGCCATGCCAGGAACTCACTGATGTTCTGCTGGAGCCGAACCGACGCATCCAGGAACCTGGCCTGAGAGGCGAAGAGGTTCTTGCTGTACGCCGCGTACAACTCATCTGGTCTGTGCCACCTGCTTGCATCTGCCTCCCCCGGCAACCAGGCCATGGTCTTAAGTTTCAGACTGCTCGATTCATCGGAGGCACTGAACTCCGCCCAGCGTACCCCTAGGGCTTCTAACATCTTTACTACTGTGGACATCGCCCCACGGGTTGGCTTAGCAGCCGTCGCTTGGTCCACAATCCGCAGAATGTCCGTGATGCGAGGTCTGGGCTGGACTCCTAGCCACTCGTACAGGTCCCGTCTCAATGCCGAATCTTCAGGGACTAGTGCGTAGACCGCTCGATTTCCGAGGACCCCACTAACCTCGTTGTTGCGGAAGTAGGCTGTACTTGGCTGCCGGAACACGCCGTCATCACATTCCACGACCCATGCCAGAGACAGAGATATCTTCACCTCATCGCTGTCCTTGATTTCTCCAATGTGCCTCTCCAGAGTGCCGAGAAGCTTCCGCTTGGTGTCAGAATCAACTGTGCCGTCCTTTTCGAAGGCACCTGGAACGTAGAGCTTGGCATAGTCTTCGAAAGTAAGCTGTCTGACCCCGAGGTTCCGGAGGAAGCTGGCGAGGCTGTCTGGTATATTCGAGTCCAAGATGCCGGCCACACCCAACGAGTCCTCGAACCCGCCGGGAAGCCACAATTCCGACAATGGACGAAGATTCGTCGCGGATGGGAATATGGAGAGGGTGGCAAGCTGTGCACCCAGGTCGGCGGTCAGAGCGAGTTTGTGTTCCTCAAACCACTGGAGCACAGCCAGCGGATTGTAGTCCCCACTCCTTCGCCGTTCTTCCAACTGTCCCGAATCTAACGATGTCAGCATATCGATGGCATCTTGTACAGTGAATTCAGGGCAGAGCTGCTCCAGCAATGAAATACCCTCGCGTATAAGGAAGGTCTCATCGCTCGGCATCAGAGACGCGAATCGCTCACGGGTGCGTTTGTCAGATCGTGAGGCAGACCCGCATGGCCAGAGGCGGCCATCTAGTCCTGGGGCAAGAGCGCAAGCACCTAGTAGGTCTTCGGCAGTCTCCTTTTGGCGTCCCTGTTCCTTCGCGAGGACGCCTTCTATCCCTCGCCAGAGAACATCTAGAGGAACAGACTCCACTGGAACAGAAGACACAGGTCCCTTTGCGTAGCCTCTCAACCTAAGGTGATGATGCAAGTCAGAAGCGCTTATACGGCCTACACCGACATCACTACGAGTCAGTAGATTACGGCTGGTCCATAGGTCGCGATGGACTATGTCGATCCCGATTTCTTGGAACGCGTGGACCGCCTCCTCTTCCTGTGGCCCCGTGGGAATTCGGGTGAGCCTCGGCACGAGCCACTTGCCGGATTCCGTGTACACGATCTGAGCCTCTGCCAGAGAGGGCAAGAGCGATTCCCAGAACTCGCCAAGCGGGAGGCGAGTGTTGTCTTTGGCTCCTTGGTGTACCTCTTGAATGCATGACAGAAAGGCCCATAGCGTTGGGGCGTCATGGCTGTACATGTCCCGCAACGGAATGAGGTTTGAATGGATCGTCGATGCTGCTGCACGTATCGCTGCTCGGTTCCACTCGGACCTTGGGTCGTGTGTATCTCCGAATGCGATTGACTTTCTGTCAGACGCAGGGTAGAAGTCGGCGTCAATGTGGAATGGCAGCCCAGTCGACTGCTCGGTCGGCAGAGTCGCGAACAGCAATCCGTCGTCGAAGAACGAGTCAGGGACCGCCACTCGGACGCGGTCCGAACGCCCTTGATCAATGCTGTCTGTGAATCGAGCCTTCAGCTTCATGCCATCGTCAGAGAAGTTCGCTTCCAGGACACGCCAGCACCTAACGTCGCCGTCCTGGTCAACTTGGACTGTGTTGCCGCTGACCCTCCTCGTGACAATGCCAACTCGCTCACCATTGCGAAGCAACTCGATTCTCTCAAGCTTCTTCAGGAAAAGGATCGCTGTGGGCAAGGATTCATTGAGTTCATCGACAAGCATCTCTATGAACGCCGTATCTACAGTTGGCGCCTTCAGCGCCCTTCGCACGCCAGACTCTTCGAAGGCCCACGGAAGCCTGAACAACGTGCCCTTGTCCTTGGTAAGTGAGGGGGCCTTCCATTCCTCAATCCTTCTGTCTTCTGGACTGTCAGGCCTCAGTATCCAGGTCCGACCGGCAGAGTGGATCTCCGGCCTGTCCGTGACTTGGTAAACCGAAATGAACCCAACGCCGAACGCTCCCGTGGTGCGTTCTCCTGACTCGGCACGCTTCGAGCCACTGGCGACGTCCCTCATCCGTTCGAAGTCAATCTCCCTGAAGATTGCGTCGTTGCTGACAACTAGGGCCGAGTCAGTAACATCGAAGGTGATTCGTGTGGCGCTGAGCGTCCCGTCATCGTCTTTCGCATCATCGGCGTTCTGGATCAGTTCGTGGGCCAGCGTCGTCTTCCCAGCTAGGTCTCCCAGCTGCTGCGACAGAAAGCCGAGATAGTTCACGCCCTGCGGCAAGTATTTGGGCTGTTGAGTTGTCACAATGTGACTCCTATGTGGAAGTCGTTTACCTTTAATTTGGAGCAGGATTGCTGGTGGCTACGCCCAATGCCTCAACTACCTCTTTGATCCGCGCTAGGCTTGCCGCTGCGTAGTCAGTAGCCTCATACCTCTGTATCTGCTGCTCCTTGAGCCGGAGCCGCTCCGCCAAGTCTTTCTGGCTTAAGCCTTGAGAGATTCGGGCTTTGATTAGAGTGGTCGGCAACTCTGAGACCATGTTCAGGTCCTCAATCTCAAAGTTGCCTGCCTTCAGGGACTCATACTCGCGCAATTGTTCCTCAAGGTCCTCTAGTTGACTCCTCAGCGCGTCTTCCTGCGCCCTGGCGATCAACGGGTGTGTCCCTTCAAGCGACTCCTTGGAGCGCCGCTTGAGGTCTTCCAGGGTATCCGAGAACCGCCCAGCCTGATTCTTCGTAATGCGGTATTGCCGTTCGTTCTTGATCATTAGAGGCCTCCCAGATCTATGGCGAGGATTCCTTTGGGTCTCCCTGTTTCCTTATCTGTCTGAAAGAACTCTAGAAACGAGAGACCATTGGTGTCCGCGATGATTGAGGCGGGAAACAGCTCTCCGAGGAACTTGGCCTTCTGCGCAACCCGCCCTGGGTCGAAGGTTAGCAACACGGGGTCGAGAGCCGTCGGGTCGACGCCGGTCTCTTCCCAACATGCGTCATAGTCATTGGGCATGGCCTTGCGGGTCACGAAGCTCCCATTGAGATAAACGGTACGGCAGCCCGCGCTCTCCAAATTCTCCATCGCAGCCCGGAATCCTGCCGCGAGGCGAAGTCTCCAAGGATTGCTCCCGAATCTATCTATCAATTCACTCCAGTCAGCCCAGTGGACCCCTGGCGGTAGGAGTCCGTCCCTGTTGAACTGAGGTATCATACACACAACAATACTATTGTGTGGCAAGAGCTGTCAAGACACCACGCGACCTAGAGGGATATCGAGGGAGAGCCGGGACGTATTCCCGAGTGCTATCGAGGAGGCTCCCAAAAGGACTGGCATGGGCCATTCGTTACGAAGGTTGAGGCCCAGTGGATGGCGGAGTCGTTGATGCGTGTGGAGTCAGGGGATTGCCGTGTCTGCGAAACCGGAGAGTGGGGGGTGGCCCCGTTTGGCCCCCCCGTTTCGGCCCCAAATCCCAGTGCAAGGGGTGTACAGTCAAAAGTTCCCTGGGGGAGAATGGGGCATTCTGGGCCAATTCAGCTTTGCAAACATGCAGATTTCGGGGGTATAGACCCCGTTCAGTGAACACTTGGCTGAAAGGGCTGGTTCCGGTGAACGCGAGGCCCCGGCTGCAAAACGGGGCCATCTCCTGCAGGACCGTACAGGCGAGGAGAAAGTCGGGAGAGAGGGACGGTGCTCGGGAGACCGGGACGCACGCCCACAGGTGTAATGCCCTGGGGGCTGCTGCCGTGGGTCCTAACTCGAGTCGCCTTCGATGACTGCCGCCAGCCGACCAGTTTCTTGAGGGCGGTCCGTCTTCATGGCCAAAGGGGGGAGGCGCGTTCACCTTTATCAACGACCAGACAGGACCGAGCCGTCAAGCGCCATCTCCTCGGCGTTCCTGCCGGGCATCAGGCCATCGACGGGCATGGGAATGGTGTAGCGCACCAGGACGCTTCCGGGCGTCACGACGATCTCCTTCACGAAGGTCTCGATGAAGGCCCTGCGTTCGGTCGTCTGGCTCTCGTTCAAGAACTCGCTCATGTCCTGGGCGCAGGCTGCAATGGTCTCTGCGTCGTCCAGGACAGCCCTGCGCTGAGACAGGATGGCCTTCGCATCGGCCGCTGCGTCCTCAAGGCGCTCGCGCCGCTCCCGATGTTCCCTGATGCGGTCTGAGGCGTCGGATAGCTGGATGTCTGATGTCTCGATTGCGTGCCAGATGCGGCCCAGCGCCCGCTTCGCGTCTTCAAGCTCTTTCTCGATGGTCTCCAGTCTCTTGCGTTGCTCGCTGGCTACGCGGTCGATCTGCTCGTCCACGACCTCCACCAGAGCGCGGACGTTGCCCTCGGTGAGGACGTTGGAACGAATCCTATCTACGACCATCCCCTCGAACCGGCGGGCATTGAGCCTGGGAGTCTCGCAGGCATCCTTGCCGCGCTTCATGATCGACTGGCAGACGTAGTAGGAGAACTGGCCGCTCTTGGCGTCCTGGCCGCTGAGCGCCCCGTTGCAGGCCTTGCACTTGACCAGCCCGCTGAGCAGATAGGAGCTTGCGACTCTCCGTGGGTGGGCGACCCTGGGCGCCCGGGAGCGCATCAGGCCGTTGACGCGACGGAACTGGGTCTTGGAGACGATGGCGGGGAACGCCTCTTCGATGCGCACCGGATCGGCGTTGTCCTTGGCTCTGGCGCCCCAGACCAGCGTCCCCGTGTAGACCTCGTTGCTGAGGATGAAGTTGACGCCTCTCTTGGACCAGAGCCGTCCCGTGGGGCTGGCGACACCCTCGTCGTTGAGGGTCTTGGCGATGGGCAGCATCCCCGTTCCGGCCTCGGCCATCGCGAACATGCGCTTGACGACACGGGCCGCATCCTCGTTGGGTTCCAGGGTGGGGCGTTTCTTCGGCCCATCCTGCACCATGACCCTGCTGTACCCGTAGGGTGTCCTGCTGGCGACCCAGAAGCCGCGAGAGGCGGCCTCCCGCATCCCCCTGGTGACCTCCTGGGCGAGATTTTCGCTGTAGAACTCGTCCACGCTCTCTATGATGGCCTCCAGGAGCTTTCCCGTCGGGGAGTCGTCGGCATGCTCGGTGATGGAGACCACCCTGATGCCCCTGCGCCTGAGCATGGACTTGAAGGCGACGGCGTGCTCGCGCTTTCTGGTGAAGCGGGAGAACTTCCAGACCAGGATCTCCCTGAAAGGAGCGTTGGGCGTTCTGGCCTCGTCGATCATCTTGCCGAACTCCGGCCTGTCGGCGATGCGCCCACTCTCGGCCTCGTCCACGTACTCGCCGGTGACGACGTAGTCGTTTTTGCGGGCGTAGTCCCTGAGGGCTCGCAGTTGTGCGGCAATGGAAAGGTCCACGTCCTGCCTGTCGCTGGACACCCTGGCGTAGAGCGCCGCCGGCGTGGGGGCCTGGCGCTCGCTCATCCGTCAGCCTCCATGTGTCTGTCCTTTCCGGGCAGTGGTCGGCCGTCCTCCTCGCGGCCGTCCGGCGCGTCGGCGTCCGCCGACTCCTGCCGCCTCATGTGGGCGCGGACGGCGACCTCTGCCAGGATGCGGAACCCCTTGAGGACCGTCTCGCGCTGCTTGGGCGTGTAGGACGGCATCAGGTCGGCCAGAGAGTCGTCGGGGGCGTCCCCGGCGGGCCTCTCTCGTCTCTTGTGCCTGTTATGTCCGTTGGAATCTTTCATGTTGCGTAGTCGCAGCGGCGTCTGGTGGGCCGCTGGCCTCTCGACACGGGATTGCGGCTGGGCCGCCGGCGCTGACGGAACGGGCGAGCGCCGGCGGCATCCAGCCGTCTCAGGCCCCGCCGTGCCGCCGTTGCGCCTGCGCCCGGCGGGGCCGCTTGTCTAGCTGTGCTCCTTGAAGAAGCTCATCTGGAAGCTCTCGGTCACGAGGATCGCCATGCCTCCGGGCATCCGAGCCGCGAAGCGGAAGAGGGCGTGCATGGCCCAGCCGCGGGGCTCGACGCCGTTGCGCCACCGGTGGACCAGCTTGGGGTCCACGCCGATGGCCCTGGCGAAGGCTGCCCACGTGAGGCCGCTGACCTCGTGCAGCCTTTCGAGGCGCTTTGGGAAGTCCTCCGCCAGCACGGCGGCCTGGAGGGCCAGGTCCTGTTCCTCGTCGAAGGTCTGTTCCGTGATCCCGTCGAAACGGGACGAATCGTTATGGTTCGTCATCTCTATCCTCCATAGTGAATAGTTGGTCGAAGTCGTCGAAACCCAGGGCCCTGAGCATCCGGCGACGAATGCGACCGGAGGGTGTGCGCCCCGCGTTGACCAGCATCGAGATGTAGCCGGGGCTGACCCCGACCTCCCTGGCGAGCCAGTTCTGGGAGCGGTTCATCAGCGTGAGCCGTTCCCATAGGGCCGCCGTGTTGAGCCGGACAACGGTCCGTCCACCACGCCTCCGGGGGCCTTTCTTATTGTTGTGGTCGTCTTGCGAACGCATGGCTCTCAGCCTTCCTTTGGGGAAGGGAGCGCGAGCCGTCGCGCCGCTTCCCCGATGTCAGTCGTTGGTCATTGCGGCGGCATGGCTTGGGGGGACTGCCAGTCGCCCGGGGCGCGCCATGCGCGTCCCAGCGGCCCCATCTGCTCGATGGCGGCCCTGTGGGAGACCCACAGGGGCACGTCCACGCCCCTGGCCTGCATCTCGTCCCGCGCCAGGCGCAGGAAGTGGGTCTGGACGATCTCGTCGTCGAAGACGATGAGGACGGAGGGCCGCGTGCCGTGGTCGTCGGTGGGCCGGTGAGAGGAGAAATAGCGCAGATAGGGGGCGAGGCGCTCCGACATGGTCGAGGGCCGCACGGCCCTCCGCTCCCACTCCAGCAGGAAGGGCCATGCCGTCTCGCCCTTTCTGAGGACGCCGAAGGCGTCGGGGTTGACCGAGCGCATCCCGTCGCCGTGCTTGAAGTGCCGGGATGCCCTGCGGGGCGGGTCGACCTGGGAGACCTCCCAATCCAGGAGTCCCGCCTGCACGGTCATGGAGGCAAGGAAGGAGTGGACGGCGGCGGTGTGCTCGACGTTCCTGAGCAGCTGGCGGCTCCTCGCGCCCGTCACGTTGTCCCAGACGAATGGGGTGCCGGGAAACAGGGGAGCGGCGCTCCACCGCTTCTTCGCGACGGCCACGGACGTCCGGTCCCTGCGGGCCAGGAGGGCCAGGGCCCGGTCGGTGAGGGCCATGCGCCCGCTCCCTGCGATGGGCCGGGTGACGAGGCGGAACCCTTCGAGGGGCGTCACCAGCTGGGAGGCCCTGGGGACCGAGACGGCCAACATTCCGGCCAGGTCCGTCAGGGTGATCCAGGGCCAGTCGGAGATCAGGTCGAGGGCGCGCTTCTCGGCGGGCTTGAGGGTGGCGGGCAGCAGATAGTCGGGGACCTTCCACCCCGGACCCTCGACGGAGAGGTCGGCTGGGACCGAGACCATCCGGGGCTCGTCCTCCTCGGGAAGGAGGCTTCCCTTCTCTATCCGGTCGAGGACAGAGCGCAGCTCGACGGAGGCGCTGACCGCGGGCGGACTCCACACCGGGTCGTCCGGCGACGCCTCGACCGCCTCGCGCTCGAGGGCGAGATAGAAGGGAACGGGGGCGCCGGCCAGCGTCCTGCGGACGTGCCTGAGCCGCACGTCGTCGGCCATCAGCACGAGCACGGCTCCGGGGAGCGGCCCCTGGCGCAGCCTCCACATCCGGTTGGAGAAGCCGGTCCTGTCGGCGGTGAGCCCCTGCCTGACGATGCCGACGGTGCGGCCGCCGGGAAGCTCGACGGCGGCGTCCAGGGTCGAGGCCCTGTACCACCGGAACCGTATGGGGTATGCGACGGCGGAGACGGCGGCCGCCAGCCGGTAGATCGCGGCGAGGGAGTCGAGCCGTCCCATCAGGTTGCGCCGCCACTGGGCGGAGACGGGGCGGTCGCGGACAAGCTCGTCCAGGGAGGCCTCCTCCTCCTCGGCCAACCGCCCCAGCCCGGCGGCGGTGAGGTGGAACCTCTGGGTCGATGAGGGGAAGAGGGCGGTGGCGTGGGGCACGGCGGCGCAGAAGCCGCCGGAGTCCAGCCTGTCGACGGCCTCGTGGACCGCGGCCTTCGACCAGCCGGTGACGGCCACCATCTCCGTCCGGTCGAGGAAGGGCATCGACGCCAGGGCTCGGAGGGTCTGGGCTTCACATCCTTCAGTTCTCATTGCTCGGCCTCCTCTTCCTCCGTCGTGTTCGGGTTTTTCGAGGCTTTGTCCTCCCGCTTCTCGTCCGTCTCCCCGCCGTCCTTCTCCAGGTCGGCTGCGCGGTCCTTGAAGTCCCGGACCTTCTTCTGGTTGGCGGACCCGGCATCCTCCAGGTCCTGGGCCGTCAGGGTGTATGCGGAGGCCGCGCTGCGGATGCGGGCGGCGACGGCGGGGTCTCCGTCCTCCGGCTTTCTGACCATCATCGAGAAGGCGGGCATCCGCTCGATGCCCACGGTGGCCCTGACGTAGCAGTGGTGGACAGGGAGCGACGTGATGTCGTCCTCGGTCACCCGCTCCTTGCCCAGCTCCCACACCAGTTGCCTCGCGTCGTTCCCGGCCACCTGGAAGACGGCCAGGCAGCCGACGTTGGCCAGCAGGGTGTCCCGCATGGTGCGGGAGAGGTCGTCGAGCTTGGCCAGGCTCTGGGTGGCGAGGATGAAGGACGCCCCGAACTTGCCCAGCTCAGAGAGCATCGACTCGTAGTCCACGCCCGGCATCGACTGCATCTCGTCCACGACGACCAGCGCGCCGCGCCGCTGGCTGAGTGAAACGCTCTCCTGCTCCCGTATCACCGAATCGACCAGGTTGAGGAGGGACGCTCCCACCAGGGCGGACACGTCCCTGCCCACCGTGCCCTGGGCGGTGGAGACCAGCAGGATGCCGCCCTCCAGGATGGTGTCGCGCAGGTCGATGGTGGAGCGGCGCTGGCCGAGGATGGCCCGTGCCCGCTTGGAAGATGCATAGTAGGAGAGGCGGGTCTGCACGGGGGCGAGGGCCTCGGCGCGGTACTGCTGATGCCAGCTTCCGAAGTCCCTGGCCCACCATTCAAGGAGATAGGGGTCCTCGATCCTCTTGAGCACGCCGTCCCGGAACTTCCTGTCTGAGAGGAGCTTGAGGCCGTCGAGGATGGTGTGCTGGCTGCCCTCGTCCGTCTCGGGGTGCTCGTTGGCCTCGTGCAGCGTCTTGACGGTCTGTTCGAGGATGGACTGCATCCTCGGCCCCCACTGCTCCCACAGGCCCCTGGCGACGCGCACCACCGAGTCGGCGGTGCGGTCGCGGTCGGCGAACATACGGGTGTCGAGAAGGTTGATGCCCGGCGCCCTCCGCTGGTCGGCCAAGTCGATGAGCCGCACCCGGTCGATGAGGGACTCCGGCACCTGCCGGAGGATGCCGGCCACCAGGTCGGCGTGGGGGTCGACGACGACGATGGCGTCCGGGTCCCTGCCCTCGGCCTTCTCCCTCATCTTGTGCGTGACGAGGTGGTGCATGAGGGTGGACTTGCCCATGCGGGTGCGGGCGACGTAGAGGTGGTGGCGTCTGAGCAGGTCTTCGGGGAAGCGGATGGGCCGGGGCTTGCCCGCGGTGGTGTCCCCCACCAACGCGCCCCCTCTGACGCCCTTGGCGAATGGCAGGAGCGCCCGTGCGCCGGACCGCTCCACCAGGGGCGTCTCGTCCCCCGCGCCGGGCGGGTGCCACAGGCAGGCGATCTCGCGGACGCCCAGGACGCTGCGCCCGCCGAACAGGCCGGGGCCTGCCGGGTGCATCATGTCGGGGTCGGTCGCGGTTGGCCGGACTTTGCCGACCTTGAAGCGCGCCCCGGCGGGGTTGTCGAAGTGGCGGTAGGCGGCGGCCACCGGCCCCAGGAGCTCGCCGGCGCGCTGGGGTCTGGTCCCGGCGGGCAGTATGGCGGTGACCTGAAGCTCGGCGTCGAAGGCGATGCGGGACACCTTCTCCTTGATGAGGAGCGGGTCCTCAACGCGGGAACGGGCCTTCTTCCAGCGGTGCCATGCCCAGCCGCCGACCGCCAGCCCCAGGGCCGAGCCTATCCCCAGGAGCGCCGCCTTCCATATCTCGCCGTCCTGCACCCACAGGTAGCCCTTCAGGGCCGCGAGCGCGCCCAGGCCGAGCACGGCCATCGTGATGCCGTCCATCTGGAGCGGCTTGGTCTGGAAGGTGTAGGCGGGTTCCCTCGGCTCCATGCCGGGCCGCTTGTGGGCCTTGTCCAGGTGGGCCTGCGACCAGTCGGGGCCGAGGGAGCGCAGCATCAGCCGCGCCACGATGCGCTCACCCTTGTTGATGTTGGAGAGAGCGCCCATCAGGGCGATGAGGGGGTCTGAGCCGGGGTCGAGCAGGTCGTCGTCCCGGAAGGTCCTCAGGGGGACGTACTCGGGGGCGTCGGCCCGCAGGGTGACGGCCCACGCCTGCTCGCCATCGCCCATGCGCAGGGGATCGTCGTCAGGGTCCACCTGCTGGATGCGGGCCTGGGGATAGTGGGCCGAGAGCTGGCCGCGCACCACCTCGTCGTCGAGGCAGCGGGCCAGGAGGGTGACGCCGTCCATGTCCCCCGCCAGCTCAAGAGAGAAGGGCTCCGGCACCGCGATGGAGCCGAGCATGTTCTCCACGCCCAGCAGGGTGCGCTCCCCGGCGCGGGGCGGCGTCACCGTCAGCAGGACGGGCTTCTTCTCGGTGTCGTTTCCAAACAGGATTTCCTTCGGGTTCAGCTTCATGGTGTTATTCCTTTCTCTAATGGCGTCCGGGCGTCCACTCGATGACCGCCGTCTCCTCCGGGGTGGCCTCGATGCGGACGGGGAAGCGGTTGCCCTTCGACAGCAGCAACCCGTCTCCACGGGGGCACGACAGCAGCCAGCGTTGGAGGTCTTCGGGCAGGTCGAAGGCGTCGCCGACGGTCCTGATGGCGGCGGCGTCCTGCTGGAGCAGGAGCTTGAAGGCGGCGTTCTGAAGGAGCGCCCTTCCCGAATGTCCGGTGATGGTGCGGGAGGAGTCCTCGGAGAGGAGGTCCTGGACGTCCTGGGTGATGAACTGCAACCCCAGGCGGTGCTTGCGGGCGCGCTTGGCCATAGACACCATGAAGGCCGCGCCCTCGGGGTGCTGCATGATCGACCACACCTCATCGACGACCAGCAGCCGGGGCTTGGGGTCCTGGGCGGCGGCGGCCCACACCGTCTCGGTGCAGACCATCGCGGCGGCGGGCCGCAGCTCCGGTTCGAGGAGCCGCAGGTCGAAGACGGTGACGAGGGCCTCGTTGCCCAGCAGGTCGTCGCCCTCGTCGGAGAGCAGGTGGCGCAGGCTGCCGGTGGCGAAGGGCCGCAGCAGGCGGGCCAGAGCCTGCCCCGAACTCGATTCGGGGTCGCGGTCTCCCGCCTCGTCCTCTTGCAGATATGCGTAGAAATCGCGGAAGCCGGTGCGCTCGCGGGGCTTGGCGTAGTAGCCCGCTAGGGCGTGGTCTAGGGAGGCGCGGCGCTCCGCCCCGAGACTCTCTCCCACCATGACCTCGATGAGCCGTCTCAGGCTGCCGATGCGCTGGAGCATCTCCTCCGAGTCGCCCTTGTCGATGACGAAGGGGTTCATGCCCTGGCCGGGGACGCCGGGGGACAGCACCCGCCCACCTGCGGCGCGGGCCATGTCCGCGTACTCGCCCTCGGGGTCGATGACGTAGGCCGTGATGCCGCGCGTGATGCCGCGCAGCACGCCCAGCTTGGTGGCGAAGCTCTTGCCGCTGCCCGACCGTGCGAGGACGGCGGTGTTGGCGTTCATGTGCGTCCCGTCCCAGGGGTCGTAGACCACGGGGGAGCAGGCCCGCATGTCGATGCCGTAGAGGGTGCCGCTCCGGGTGTCCAGGTCCGGCGGCGAGAAGGGGAAGAGCCGGGCGATGCTGGACGTGTCCAAGCTGCGCCACTCGGCCACTGCATTGAGGGCCAGGGGCAGAGTGGACAACAGACCTTCTCTTTGCCGGAAGGCCAGATTGTCCAGCTTGCCCAGGGTGGCGGCGAAGTGGGCCTTGGCTCTCTGGGTCATCTCCCTCAGCGACGCCTCGTCCTTCGCGTGAAGGGTCACGGACAGGGAGGCGTGGAACAGCCTCTCCCTCCCTCGCTGCACCTCGTCGCGCAGCCGGGTGATGTCCTCCAGGGCGATCTCCGCCTCCGGGGACATGGTGCGGCCCCGCTTGAAGGAGAGGGACTGGGCCGACTCGAAGCGCACCTTCTGCCACTCCAGCGTCCTGGCCGCCTGCTCCGCCGGTATCGGGCCGACGTGGACAGACAGGTCCATCGGCGCTCCGGCTGCCATCAGCCCCTGGAGGAAGCCGGGGGCCAATGACCGGGGCCACTTGCCCAGGTGAAGGGAGCGCACGAGGCTCCCGCCGACGCGGATGTCGCGGCGGCCAACCGCCACCTCGGTGGGACTCTCCTCGTCGAACTCTGTGGGTGAGCCGCCCAGGGCGGCTGCCGCCAGGAACATGCGGAGTTGCCTGCCCTTCAGCGGGTGGACGGACAGCCCGGCCCTAGCCAGCAGGCCGCGCAGGTCGTCGATGCGCCCGAACTCGCACACGGCGTAGAAGCGGCGGTCGAGGATGCCGTCGCGGGACTCAAGCTCGGTCAGCAGGCGCCCAAGGGACTCCGAGGCCGCCTTCGTCTGCGGGGGCAGGTCCTCCGGCTGCGTCTGTTGAAGGTTCTCTCTCAGACTGCCCAGGCGCGGCGGGTGCTGTCTGATGAGAAGTTGCGCCGGGAAGTCCAGGGCGTTGAGCGCCCCGGCGAAGGCGCCCAGCTTCGGCTCGTCCAGCTCCAGGCCCATCACCTCGCACACCCCCAGCTTCACCCCGTCCAGGCGCACGGGACCGTCCTTGTCCAGGTGCGACAGCATGAAGAACAGGGGCAGCTCGGGCGGGAGCTTGGGAGCGGATGGCTCGACCGCTCCTCCGGGCGTCTCGTGGGGAGCGGAGAGGTCTTCTTGCGCCCCCTGCGCTCCTCGTCTTGTCAGTCGTCGAATAAGCTCTTTCAACAGGGTGTCTTCCTTTTCTCTATGGGGTTGGGAAGTCCACAAGGCCGCTGCTCAGTAGCGCCGCCACGCCCTTGGCCGACAGGACCAGGACGAGGCCCACCACCGCCATGACGACGGCGGCCTTGGCCTTGCCCCCGCCCCGCTCCTCACCTCCCTCGGCCATCAGGATGAAACCGGCCCAGACGATGGCGAAGACGCAGATGCCGGAGGCGGCGTAGGCCATTGCCGTGAGCACGCGGTCGAACTGGCGGAGCATCTCCTGCTCCTCCGCCGGGGCTGCGCCGGTGGTCGCCAGCGCAGCCCCGGCCAGCAGGGTGACCGCAATCGCGGGCCTCACCAGGGCCACTCCCATCCCAGCATGTCGAACCACTGGCGCAGGCCGTCGGCGGGCTCCTGCTCGGCGGGCGGCTCTTCCGGTTCCGGCTCGGGCAGGACCAGCGCCTCGAAGGGGTCGTCGCTGCCGACGCCGGACGCCAGAGACATCGTTTCGCCCCTGGTCCTCGTGATGGGCGACCGCGCCACCGTCTCGGCCTTGACGTGCTCCTTGTGCAGGACGTCCACCGTCACCTGCTTGGCGATGGTGGCGCTGGGGACATAGGCGTACGCCGTCGCGGTGGCGTACGCCGTGACTCCGTCCTCACAGGTGGCCGTCGCGGTATCACTGTCGGAGTCGCTGTCCCCCGGGCGATGGAGGTGCACGGTCCTGGTGACCTGCTCCACCCGCTCCGGGTGATGGGTGAGCTGCGTCAGCGGTGGGATGGGAATGCGGAGGCTCGCCTCCAGGCTCACGTCCACGCTCACGGCGTGAATCGCCTGACCATCCCCGATGGGAAGCCGGAAGCTGGTCTCGCCATTGGGGACGAACGAGACGCTCGTATGCGACGCGCCGGTCGCGGCGGCGACGGTCCCCGTGATTGCCGTCACCTGGGCGTCCAACAGGGCCGTCTCGGTGACGCTGGCGTGTCCCGCCACCACCTGAAGCTCCACCCTCTCCTCGACGACGGCAGCGCACTCGGACGTGATGACGCCGCTGACCGCTCCCGGCGTCCAGCCCAGGGAAGTCATGCGAAGGTCGCAGAGCTCGCCCTCGACGGCGGGCAGCGGGTACGGGACCTGCTCGTGCTCGACGGTCAGCGCCCCGGCTTGGCCGAGGGTGTCCTCCCAGGACACGGTGAAGGACGGCGCCGGGCCGTGGAGGGGGAGGGAGTAGTCGGTGCTCTCCCCCTCGGCCAGCGTTGCCGAGCCCCAGAAGCGTAGCCAGCTCCCCTGCGGCCCGCCGAAGGCCCGCACCCGGATGTCCAGGGCGGTTGCGGCCCGCAGGGTGACGGCGGCCCGGTCGCCGGTGACGGTGAGCCCCTCGACGAATATCCGCCGTCCCTCCAGCGGCTCCTCGACCTCGAAGTCGATCTCGTCCCGCCAGGGCTCGTTGTCGTCGGCCAGGGCCGCCTGGGGGACGGTCATGACCGCCGCCGCCAGGACGGCCAGAGCCGCGATGGCGAGAAAGCCCCTGTGGGGTTTCCGGCGCCTGATCTCCAGCGTCTCGGCCATGTTGTCGTGACGCTGGCGGTTCCCGCCGTCCTTACCTCTGCGCTTCCCGAACCAGCGCATCCGTCCGTTGCGGCGCTCCTTGCTCTGGCGGGTCTTCTTGCGCTGCCTCCGCAGGCCGCGCCGCGCCTTCCTGACCATCAGCCGGATGGGGCCGGGGCCGGTCTTTAGCGGCTGTGCCGGTGCGGGCGGCTCGCTTCGCACCAGCTGGGCGGTTTGCCCGGCGTAGCACCGCGCCCCCAGCCGGTACTTCAGCAGGTCGGCGGCCACCAGGGGCAGCCGCCGACCGCCTATCTTGCCCACCACCATCGCCACGCCAACCAGCCCGAAGAGGACGGCCAGGGCCATGCGCACCTCGGAGGGGCCGACGGGGGCGTAGCGGTAGGCCCCATAGGACAAAGCGAATACGGCCATCACCGCCACGACCTGCGGGAAGGTGAACCCCAGCAGCACCCTGTCCTCGGCCTGCACGTGAGTCGGTACCTCGTGTTCTCTCATCTCTCGTTCTCCTTCCTCACGTGGCCTAGCCGCTGTCGCCGCCGCCGTCGCCGGCGTCCGGCACATCCGGCTCGGGCAGCACGTCGTCGATTTCGATTCCCGGGTCCACGACCGCGTTCATCACCAGCTCCACGACGCCGTAGGCGACCAGGGCCAGGACGATGCCGGCGAGGGCGGTCATCATGGCGCTCTTGCCGCGCTCCATCTGGTTGGGCGCTCCGCTGGCGGTGAGGTACATGTACGCGCCGTAGATGAAGAAGCCCACGCCCACCGCTCCCACGACGCCCAGCAGGATGCCCACCAGGTTCGAGATGGTCTGTGTCAGTTGTTCCATTGCTATTGCTCCTCTCTGCCGCCGGGCGGGTCTCCCACAACCGGCGTTCATCCCTTCGTCTTGTCTCCTCGGTGACTCCCCGTTAGCTGCACATGGCTGCTCCTCCGTCGTGTCGTTCGCCCGGCACGGGTCTCGTCCGCGCCGTTGCGTTGTTGTCGCGTGGTGGGGCTACTCCCCGCTGCTCCTGGGCTCGCCGCCCCCGTCTCCCCCGGCAGCCGATGGGGTGGCCATCGAAGCCGCCGAGCTGAGGCCGCTGGCGGCGGCCGAAACGCCCGCGCTGGCCGCCATCGCTCCCACCGCCATGCCTCCCGGCCCTCCCGCCGCGCCGCCCGCCACCAAGCCGATGGTCCGGGCCGAACGCGCCAGCGACGAGGGCAGGTTCATGCCGAAGTAGAGCATCGAGAGCCAGGAGTCGAAGGTCCCTGAGTTGCCGAGCATCGACGGCACCCGGGTCGCCATGTAGACGAAGGCCAGGGACAACAGCAGCTTCCAGATCAGGTCCTGCACCGGCTCGAAGGCGGCGATGGCCGCGAACTCCTTCAGGAAGCCGAACCCAAGCGCCAACGCGATGAGCTGGATGGCCTGCTGGAACACCGTCGTCATGAAGAGGCGCAGCCAGTGGCGGCCCCAGCCCGCCGTGTGGGGCAGAATCCAAAGCCCCAGGCCAATCGGGGCCAGGGCAAGGAGGATGTCTATCAACGCCAAGCGCAGCACCATCTGCACGATGACGTAGAGGACGAAGAAGCCGTAGACCAGGTAGAGGACCGCCAGGAGCAGGGCCATGCCCACGCTCCCGGCCTCCACCGCCGTCATCAGGGTGCGAAGCGTCGAGCGGAGCATGTCTCCGGCGGTGACGTTCAGGGAGACTGCGATGAAGCCGGACACGGCGTCGGCAACGTCCAGGACCAGGGCGCACCACCACAGGGACGACGCTGCGGCCACCAGTCCGAGCACGAGCCGGGGGACCATCTCGCGCCAGCCCGCCTGCTGGCGGCCAAGATGCTCGGAGACGATGAGGCTGAGGCCCATCCAGCCGAGGATCACCACCAGGGCGCCCGACGTGATGGCCCAGACGACCATCCACGCCTGGCGCACCAGGTCGTGGGCGTAGGTGAGGTCGGGAGGGGTGCCGGTGAGGATGTCGCTCATGAGCCGGATTCCCTCCGGCAGTTGTCGGCGTCCTCGCCGCTGGCACGCTCCACGACGCCGCAGAGGGTTCCGTGGACGCCCTCGATCATCCAGCCGGCGAAGGCCCTCGCCCAGCGTCCGGGGTTGAGGGCGGACAGGATCTTGTCCCAGATGCGGCCCGGCTGGTAGATGGGGACGACGGCGTAGAAGTCGCCCCTCAGCCCGTCCTCGGCCGTGGCCAGCATCACCAGTAGGTAGGCACGGTCGCGGTCGAGCTCGGTGTGTTCGTCCAGGTCGGGGTACTCCCAGGAGTACTCCCAGCCGTCGCCTCTCTTCTTCTCGCCGCCCTTCACCCGGTACATGGCGCTTATCCAGTCGCCGGTATCGGCGTCCCGGACGGCGTAGAAGAGGTCCGCGATCTCGCGGTCGAAGAGGGGCCGGGCGACGAACTCTCCGCCCTTCTTGCGCTCGACGAAATCCCGGTCGGCGTTGACGAGGGTCAGCTCGTCAGGCGGGGCCTGGGCCAGGGCGACGCCGCTGGACGGAATTGCCACCAGCGCCGCCAGAAGCAGCGCGGATGCCAGGGGTAGAAGCCGTCTTGCCGACCGGAGTTTCGATTTCAGCGCCAACTCGTTCACCTCTCTTCCGTTCGTCGCGATTCATCGGATCGCGGCACTCGCAGAAGAGTTTGAACAAACAAAATGACGGTGGAAACTGCCCAAAAGGGACGACAAAAATGTCGCCCCTTTTGAGGTTCTAGGCAAAAGACACCCTCCCGTGCAGTATGGGGGCTGTACAAGAAAACGAAGTTGGTGGCGAAGTTGTCTGTGAGGTCACGGCAAAGCTGAAACAGGAACAAATGGGGCCGGAATTGCGCAGAAGTTGTGAACACTTGGACTTAAGTCCCCAGGTCGGCCTCCCTCCGCAAAAAGGGGCGCAGCGGGGCCGCAAGAAAGAAGGGCGGAAACGGGTCGGAATCCCGCATTTCCCCCTACAGGTGGTCCACATGTCGCAGCCCGTGAAGAGCCGGGCCTTGTTCGTGGGCGAGACCGGGGACTGAGGCCGGTGAAAGAAGGAGGACTTATGGAACCGAAGAAGGACGTGGTCGAGAAGGGCAGGAGCGTGCGGGACATGCACCACCTGCGGCTTATGTCGCTGTTGCAGGAGCTGGAGCGGGACAACGGGCGGAAGAAGACGGCGGAGATGCTGGGGGTGGACCGCAGGACCCTGGACGCCAGCCTCGACGAGGGTGTGCTGACGCGACGCATCCGGGGGGCGCTGGAGAAGGCGCTCCAGTCGGGGGTGGGCTCCGCAGCCGCCGAGCAGCGGGACCGCAACGACCGGCTGGCGGACCGTCTGGAGGACTTGGAGGGAGGCTTCGAGGAGCTTGGCAAGGAGATACGGGAGAACAACAGGGCCAGCGAGGACAGAGACAGGGCCATTCGTGAGGAGATGGCGCAGGGGTTTCGCCAGCGGGAGCGGGAACAGGCGGAGCGGAGGTCGGCGGGGGACGCTGGGGACGAGGCGCAGGCGAACGGCGCCGGCCCGCAGCCCAGGCGAAGGGCGACGCTCAGGCGGGAGTACCCCGACCTCGTGACGTTGGAGCCCGCCGAGGACGACGAGGACGTGTTCGGAGAGGTCTGGCCCCTGATCGTCGAGTGGCGGGAGCTGAAGGGCGTTCATCCCGACGAGGGAAAGAGCCTGTCCTGGCTGCGCACCGAGGAGCGGTTCCTGGCGTTGGAGTTGACGCTGTTGGAGGAGCACGGGCTGACGCTTCCCCCGGCGACGTTTCCGCTGCGGGGCTTCGACCGCAACGGGCAGGTCAACTGGCGGAAGACAGCGCTCTCCGACACGCGGAGAGCGCTGAGAAAGCGTGAGCTTCTGAACTCACTGACCTTCGGAGTTTTGTGGAAATAGGCCAGCGGGTTGTGCCGCTCCGTCTTCCAGTGAACTTGCGTGAAGTTTTGTGAACGATGTTAGCGCGGACGGCCCGAAAGCCTTCACATCGGGTCTTTGGTGGGGTAATAATGTCTGCACTGTTTGGCTTTCATCCAAGGTTTCCGACCATAGAAACCTGGGGGCGCGATCCCTGTTGCCCGGGTCTGACTTGACGGATGATTCGCTCTCTGAAAGGTCTCCCACGAGGGAATTGCTGCCGCTGCGGATTTGACGTAGCTCTCCGCAAGCAGCACGGGCCGAAACGACGAAGTTTGACGTAGGTCCTTCGTCCTCGGTCCACGTCCGTCGGTTGGAGTTTGACGTAAGTCCTTCTCCCGTCGGGCACCTGTCCGGTGGTTGGAGTTGATCGCTTCTCCCGCTGGACTCTGAGGATGGAGCGCCTTCTGCGCCTCGTCCTCGCCCAGTCGGTCGGAGTGCGTCTTTCGCCCCGGCCGATTCAACATGCCTGCGACGTGGCTGTCTGACAGTCATGCCGCAGCTTCGACACGCGCCGGTCTGCGACTGAGAAGCAGGCTGGCCGCTTCACGTTTCGCAGCTTTCCCTCAACTCGGACGGTATCCCCCCTGGGCCGAGCTGCGTCTTCTTTCACCCCACTCCGTCTTCCGCGTTCGACATGCGACCGTGGGCGGAGTGCGTCTTCGGAACGGAGTCACGGGTTCAACGGCAACGGAATACCAATCAGCAAGGAGGTACATAGGCATGGACGAATCACGGACACAGGACAGGACGGAACAGTACGTGGGGCCGAGCGCAATGCGGATAGCGAACCTGCTGGGGCACCGGGTCAGCTTCGAGCGGGGCTGGTTCTGGACGACGACGGCCCTCTGTCACGGCGGAAAGTCGGACGGACTGGCGTTCCGGCAGCGACCGGACGGCAACGGCATCGAGGTCAAGTGCCACACCGGGGGCTGCTCGGCCGGCGTGGTGATCACCGAGCTGGAGGCGCTCATCGGGCTGCCCATCTGGACGGCCTACGCCCAGGTGCATGACACCCCGGTCAAGGCCCCTGAGAAGCAGCCGTGGTGGAAGCGGAAGAAGGTCATGGTGGCCGGGGCGGTGGCCCTGGTCATTGCGGCGCCGCTGCTGACGCTCGACGTGGAGCTCTTCTTCCTGAACCTCGTCGGGCTGGGCATCGGGGCGCTGCTGCTCCGGCGGTTCATGCCCCGGAGTCCGGCAGGGAGGGTCCGTCGCCGCTGACGACGAGGCCTCCGGCTCCCTCACAACCCAACTCAACGCAAAGGGCCGTCTCCCATCCGGGGGCGGCCCTCTTTCTTTGCCCGCAAGCGGGCGCAATCGGCAAGGCAACAAAGCACAGGCACTAAGGAGGTGCACGATGACGACGGCAACACTGGCAACTGGAACTCGGTCGATGGACACGGTGGACAGGCCCCGGCGCAGCCTGGAGGAGCTGGTCGACCAGCTCATGGCGGCGATGGGATTCAAGGAGCAGGAGCCGGAGACGGCATCGGCGACGGAGATACCGAGCGTGGCCAAGAGCGTCCATGAGGCGAGGCGTCTCCGGCAGGCCGGAGACGTGGACGGCGCGCTGGCGGTCCTCGCCGGCGTGGACGCGGAGAAGGCGGAGACGAAGGAGGCTCGGTGGGCCTTCTCCGAGTGGACGCAGCTGGTGAAGCGGCGGTTCGGCGGCCGCGGCGCCCTGGTCTACAGCCAGGGCACAGGTCGGGCCGCTGCCCTGGTGCCCACCGGCGACGGCGGGACGCTGGAGGTCGCGGCGGTCCTGGGGATGCGCTGGCGGCCCGGCAAGGTAGTCTCGGGTCGCAGCCTCCGGGGGCTCAGGCCCCTGGCCGGAGGTGCGTGATGGTCACGGCCAACGTGGACATCCCCGCGCTGAAGGCCCGGCACCCGCTGGGCGACACGGTGGAGGCGTCGGGAGTCAGACTCAGGGGAAGGGGCAAGGTCCGCCAGGGCGTCTGCCCCTTCCACGAAGAGGCCGAGGGAAGCTTCACGGTGTACGCCGACTCGGAGCGGTTTTACTGCTTCGGTTGCGGTCTCGGCGGCGACGTGCTGGACTTCATCCAGCAGGCCGAGAGCCTCACGCTGCCCGAAGCCATCGCGCGGCTGGACGGCAGCCCAGGGCTTGCGCCCCGGTCTGCCACTCGTCCAGCCCCAACGCGGCGTCCCAAGTCCGCCGCGCTTCCTCCACGGGACCCCGCTCTGCTGACGGCGGCGGCGCGCTTCTACGCCGGTAGTCTCCGGCGTTCTTCAGAGGCGCGGGAGTACCTGGCCACGCGGGGCGTCGGCCCGGACGCCGCAGCCCGCCTGGGCCTCGGCTACTCGCCGGGCAACGGGCTGCGGCTGGCCCTGGAGTCCCTCGGCTTCTCCGAGAAGCGCATCAGGGACTCCGGGCTGTTCATGGAGCGGGGAGCGGAGCGGTTCGCCGGCATGGTCGTCGTACCCGACGCCTCCGGCGGCCTCGTCCGCTGGCTCGTGGGCCGGGCCGTCGATCCCCACCGGACGCCCCGCTTCCAGGCCCCGCCCGGCCCCAAGCCGGTGCTTGGCCTCGGGCGTCTCGGCCCTGCGCCGCCCTGGGCGGTGGTCGCCGAGGGCGTCTTCGACTGGCTCGGCCTTACCGGCTGGGGCCTTCCGGCCTGCGCCGCCCTGGGCACCCAGGGCATGGAGCGGGTCGCCTCAGCCCTCCGGGGCTGCCCCCGCGTCTTCCTCGCCTTCGATGGCGACGACGCGGGGCGCGAGGCGACGGAGCGGCTTATGACCCTGCTCGGGCGCAGGGCCGCCGTCGTCGCCCTTCCCGCAGGCGTCGGCGACGTGGCCGAGCTTGCCGCCCTTCCCCACGGACAGGCCGCCTTCCTTCGCCTGCTCTCACAGGCGGCCCGCTCCGCCCGCTAGCGGCTCCCCGCCGCTCCTCTGCGGGCTTCCCCGCCCGCCCCCCTCACCGTCCCCACTCTCACCACCCAGGAGGACCTATGCCCAATGCACGACGGGCTTTGCCCGCCCACGGATTCCCGTAGGGAACCCGCATCGGCCATTCGCTACAGGAACACACCACACAGACAGAAGGAGACAGACATGGTGAACAGGAACGGAAGCAACAACGGACACAACGGCAACGGGACGGGCAACGGCCTCGTCCACGTCAACGGCAACGGGCACAAGCCCGACGCCGCCATCGTCAGCGAGCACGAGCTGCTCTGGGACGGGCTCTCGCCCGCCGTCAGCCAGGCGCTCGGACAGCCCCTCGACCCAGCGCTGGCCTCCCAGCGCAAGGGCCGCGCGGGGCGCAGCTACGACTACCTCGAAGGCCACGCCGTCATCGACCAGGCCAACCGCATCTTCGGATTCGGCGGCTGGGGCTACGAGCTGGCCGGCGACGTGACGCTGCGCCAGATCGAGACGGTCGACACCCAGACCGGCGAGGTGAAGGTCGCGTCCGCCTACAGCGCCCCGGTGCGGGTCACCGTCGCGGGCGCGCTGCCCCGCACCGACATCGGCGTCCACCCGGTGGCCGAGGACACCCTGGACGGCCACGACACGGCCATCAAGGGCGCGGTGACGGACGGCATGAAGCGGGCGTTCCGCAGCTTCGGCCTCCAGTTCGGCAACGGGTTCTACGGCGACCAGCCGCAGGCCGGCAATGCGCCGCAACCGCAGCGCGTCCCCGCTCAGAGCCAGCCCCGTACTGGAAACGGCGCCAACGGCAACTCCGGGCAGGCCCAGGCCAACGACCGGGCCGAGTCGCAGGCCGAGAAGCTGCGCAGGCGGCTCATCGAGATCGCCGCCGAACAGGGCCTCGACGAGGACCAGGTGCGGAGCGCCGTCACGGACCGGACGGGCAAGAGCCTCGACGACCTGACGGCCGCCGAGCTCGGGCCGCTGGTGGAGGCCGCCGCCAACAAGCTCCGGCAGATGCAGCAGGGCCAGGCCGCCTAGTCTGCCGGTCCATCGGGTTCGCAATCGAGCGGGGTCGTCTCTTCGGGGGCGGCCCCGCTCCTTCATTACAGGACAAGGAGGCTACGAGCCATGACAACGACTGAGACCTTGGTAAGCACACCCTGGGGTTGGACACACGACATCGAGGAGCTGGCCGAGGGCGTCTGGCGAGTCTGGACGCCCAGCCACGGCGGGCTGAAGCTCAGCCGCGAGCGGTGGGCCGACATCCCCGCCTGCGTCCGGTCCGCCATGTTCACGCCCACCTTCGCCGAGGAGGACTGCGAGGAGCCAATCGTCAGGACGCTCCTCGGCCTGGGCGACGACAACGAAAGGGAGATGGCCCTGAAGGTCGCGGGCTACTTCGACCGCTACGCTCCGGCCCTCCCGCACCTCCGCGACTGCCCGCCGGGCATCCACTACCACGCCGTCGCCTACCGGAGCGGCTTCGGGACGGACCCGTTCGGGCGGTTCGACACCCGCATCGAGGCCGAGTCCTTCGTGGGCGACGCCGAGATGGTGCGGGCCTACGGGAAGCTGAAGGCCGTCGAGTGCAGCCGGACGCTCCCCCTCTGCCGGGCGGGAGGGGGCAGGCCATGACCGCGGCGACACGGCCCAGGCCCCGCACCCTGCCCAGCACAACGACCAAGCTCCAGACGGAGTTCGGCAACCTCTACGTCACCGTCTCGACGGACGAGGACGGCGAGCCCTTCGAGGTCTTCGGCTGGCTGGGCAAGGGAGGCAGCTTCCAGCATGGCGTCACCGAGCTGGCCTGCCGGTTGATCTCCCTGCACCTGCGGCGCGGGACTCCCCTCGAAGAGGTGATTGACCAGTGCCAGGGGATAGCCGAGATGCAGCCCTTCTTCAACCAGATGCCCGACGGCAAGAGCGTTGCGGTGCTCGGCCTCGGCGACGGGATAGCGCACATCCTCAAGGCGCACCTGAAGGCCAGGGAGGAGATAGAGGGGGAGACGGCGCAAGAGGCGGCGATTGAGATGAAAGCGGCCGCATGAACGGCCAGGACACCAGCATCGAGGCGGGGCTGTCTCCTTCGGGGGCTGCCCCGCTTCTCACTTACAGGAAGGAGGCGACGACGATGGTAACGACGATTGACGAGCGGGCGGAGGTCTTCTCCCGCCCTGCGGCGCGGTTCGACGACGACGGCAATCTGGAGGTGCGGGCATCGTCAGCCCTGGGCTGCCGCCGCGCCCTCTGGTACGCCGCAACGGGCTACGAGCCCACGAATCCCCCCAGCGAGGAGTCGCTGACGGCGATGGAGGCGGGCAACGCCCTTGAGCCGGTGGTGGTGCGGGCGATGGAGCGGGCTGGCTGGAAGGTCGATGCCCCCGATCCCCAGGACCCGAAGCAGGTGGCGGTGCGGGTAGGCCCCAACATGATTGTGACCGGCCACCCCGACGGCACGGTGCGGATGCCGATAGAGGGAGACGAAGCGGCTGCGCCCCAGCTCTTCCTCTTCGAGGGAGAGACGCAGGGACCCGCCTACGGCGACCCGATGGTCGTCGAGATCAAGACGCGGGGACCGGAGGCGTTCAAGCGCTGGCGGACGCTGGGAGCGGAGCGCAGCCACCCGGCGTCGGTGGCCCAGGCCGCCCTCTACTCGCTCGGCGAGTTCGGCGACCTGCGGGACGCGGTGATCGCCACGATGGACACGGGGGCTCGCACCTGGGACTGGGAGCGGATTCCCGCGGTACGGCTGGAGCGGGCCTTGCGGGACGCCAGCGAGTGGCTGGGTGAGCTTGCCGCTCACCACGTCCGGAGCGGGACTGACCCCGACGCGCTGCCGGAGCGGGACTTCTCCGCAACCAGCTGGCAGTGCCGAAGCTGCCCCTTCCTGGCGGTCTGCCTGCCGGGAGCCGCGGAAGCGAGCGAAGAGACGGAGAACGAGACAGAGACAGAGGAGGTGAGCGACGAAGAGGCACGGGACGCGGTGGCGGCCTACGCAGAGGCTCAGGAATCCATCAAAGAGCCCGAGAAGGCCAAGCGCGCCGCGCTGGACACCCTGAAGGCGTGGATGCGCCGGCAGGGCGACTCGAAGGCGACGGTGGGGGGCCGGACGGTCACCCTCGTCAGCTCCACCAGTTACTCGGTGAACCACCGAAGGCTCAACGAGGCCCTCGACCCGGAGGTCCGGGCCGAGATCGTCACGGAGAGCGAGTCGGAGTACGTGCGGGTGAACACCTAGACGCTTCCCCTGCTGGGAGCGCAGGACGGGGCCGTCTGCCCTTATCGGGGAGTCGGCCCCGCTCTCATTCAACCGGGCGCGGCAACACCGCGCCACTACACACACAAGGAGAATCACATGTCACGCACCATCAACAAAGTCGAGCTTCTGGGCAGGGTTGGGACCGACCCCGAGATGCGCTACACGCCGAACGGCACCGCCGTCACCAAGCTGCGGCTGGCGACCGACCGACCCCGCTCCAACGGGGAGACGGAGACGGACTGGCACGACGTGACGTGCTGGGCCGGGCTCGCCGAGGCCGTGAACCAGTACGTGGGCAAGGGCCAGCGCATCTACCTCTCAGGCCGCCTTGTCCAGAACTCCTGGGAGACCGACGACGGCCAGCGCCGCCACCGCACCGAGATACACGCCTCCGAGGTCGTGTTCCTCGACTCCCACAACGGCAACGGCAACGGCGACGCCGCGGACATCGAGCAGCCGGTCGGCGCCTCTCCCTTCTAGCCGGTAGACCCACAACCGCAGAGCGACGCCTTTTCAGAGGCGCACCACGGGGCCGCTTCCCACTACAGGGGGCGGCCCCGCTCTCTGTCCTAACCGATAGCGAAGGAGGCCGACATGACCAGGAAGAAGACTTTCACCAAGGACGCTGTTCTGCTGAACGCGCTCCGCATCAACCTGAGCCTGCTGGGGGAGTTGGCGGTCCGCTACGACGTGGCGACGAGGCCGGAAGGCCCGGAGGACCCGCCCTCCATCGGCTGCCCCGAAGACGTGCGGAAGCTGCTGGGGCCGGAGATGTCCGGCCTGGCCCAGGAGCAGCTCCGGGTGCTGCTCCTGAACACCAAGAACCTGGTCGTCGGCCAGCGGGTCGTCTACCAGGGCAACGTGAACTCCTCGATGATCCGGCCGGCCGAGGTGCTGCGCCCCGCCGTCATGGAGGCCGTTCCCAGCATCATCGTCTGCCATAACCACCCCAGCCAGGACCCGACGCCCAGCCCGGAGGACGCCGCCATCACCAGGGAGCTGGCACAGGCGGGCAAGCTCCTGGGCATCGAACTGCTGGACCACGTGGTCATCGGCGGGGAGCGGTCCGTCAGCCTCAAGGAACGGGGCCTCATGTCCTGACGGCCCACGCCGTCCGGCTCTCACGCGGGGGACATGCTCCCCAGCGCTTCGCTCTCAACCCACACGCAAGGAGGTCGCAATGCTCGCGACGCACACCATAGACCCCGAAGACCTGTTCACGATAAGCGCAGGCGGCTTCAACGCCACCGCCGACGCCTTCGCCCGCGACGACCGGACGGACGGCCTCTGGTTCGTCTCGATGGTCGGCTCCCAGACGGCGCTGAAGGCGATCTGGGCGTCGCTCCTCAAGCAGCCCCCCGACGTCGCCCACATCATCAGGGGGGCCGACGGCATGGCGCTCCACGGCGGCTACGAGCGGTGCATCATCCCGTACGAGACGATAGGAACGTGGACGACCAAGATCGCCCGCCTGCCGGTGTCCGGCGGCTGGCACGCGCTCGTCTATACGAAGACCGCGGAGTACGGCTACGAGAAGGACTCCTTCCTCCTGCTGGCGCAGTCGGAGGAGGAGGCCCCGGCGCTGCACCACCGCTTCCTCGACAAGCGCAGCCCTCTGCCGTTGCACGGCTCCTGGGCGGACTGGCTCTGGGAGCGGGGCATCGAAGAAGAGGAGATAGTCCCCCTGCAATCGGTGGGCGTCTCCGCCTACCGGTGCTCTCCCAAGGCCAAGAAGCTGCGGGACGACCTCTCCGACGCCGTGGCGTCGGGCAGGCTCACGCTGCCCAGGGAGGCGTCCGATGGATAGGACGCTGAAGCGGGCCAAGCGCAACAACAAGCGGCGCGGACAGCGCAACCACGGGGCCTGGCAGCGGTTCTCCCCCGACGGGACGACCTGCCGCTACTGCGAGCACGACGGCTCGCAGCACCTGTGCCGGTCGGGGCAGCCGCACTTCTTCCGGCCCGCGGCGGAGGCGGAGCGGCGGGACCCCTCGGTCATGCTCTACCGCCACACACTGCCGGACGGCGGCTCGATGCTGGTGCGGCGGATGACCGTCGCCAACCACGCCGAGCTTGTCACCGCCTTCTGCACGGCCTGCGCCGAGAGCATCGGGACGCACCAGGTCCTGTGCTACCAGCGCAACGTGGCTATCGGCGAGGTGGTCGGCATCGACACTCGCCACAAGGACCTGGCAATCGCCGCCTGACGCGGCGCACGACACCAGACATGAAAGGAGAGACGACATGAGACTCGCTGCACAAGCCAAAGGGGGCTACTATCCGACTCCCGACCGGGTGGTGGACCTGGTCGCCGAGCTGATTCACACCCCCACCGGCTCCTACCACCGGGGCCGGGAGACCATCCGCATCCTCGACCCCTGCTGCGGGGCCGGGGACGCGCTGGAGAGGCTGGCCGAGGGCCTGTCCAGGCCCAACGCCATCCCCATCGAGACCTACGGCGTGGAGCTGCACCGGGACAGGGCCGAGGAGGCCGAGAAGCGGCTCCACCGCACCCTCGCGGCGGACCTGTTCGCCACGTCCATAGCGAACGGGGCCTTCGGCCTGCTGCTATTGAATCCTCCCTACGACTATGACTCGGAAGACAAGCGGACGGAGCACGCCTTCCTGACGCAAACCACGCGCTACCTGGCCGAGAGCGGCCTGCTGGTCTTCATCGTGCCCCGGCAGCGCCTCGCGGTCTCGGCCCGGTATCTCTCCACCCACTACGGGCGGATGCGCTGCTGGGCCTTCCCCGACCCCGAGCGGGAGGTCTTCGACCAGGTGGTCCTGATGGGCTACCGCAAGGCCGACCCCGTTCCCGACGCCACAGCCGAGAGCATGGCGCTGGAGTGGGCGGTGGGGGAGCCGGAGCCTTTGCGCTCCCAGCGCAACTCCTACTCCTACCCGGAGTACACCCCCGCCACGACGCCGAGCGGCGACGTCCTGTTCACCACCCGCACCGTTGATCCGGCCGCGGCTGCTGCCGAGGCACGGCGGTCGGGGCTCTGGGCCAGCACGGAGATAACCGACTCTCTGTGGCCCGCGAAAGACAGCCGCACCCGGCCGCTGATGCCCCTCAGACGGGGGCACATGGCGATGCTGGTGGCGGCGGGCTTCCTCGACAACCTGGTGCTCGAAGCCGACGACAGGCGCATCCTGGTCAAGGGCCGCACGTCGAAGGATATGGTGCTGGTGGAGGACGCCCCGGAGAAGGAGGTCCACCGCGAGAAGCTGACGACGACCGTGGTGGCCCTCGACCTCGACGACGGACGGATCGAGGACATCGCCGCCTAGCTCGGACGGCTCACCCCGAGCCGCGCAACGAGGCCCCGTTGGTCCATTCGACCTGCGGGGCCTTCGCTCTATCGGAACGACTCTGAAGACCCCTCTTATCAAGGAAAGGAAGGTCGAACGATGCAGACGACCATGACCCTCGAAGCCTGCTGCCGGTGCGGGCAGCCCATCGCCCCCGGCGAACCGGCCATGCAGACCGCCTCGGTGGACATCGACGCCTACGGCAGGGCCGTTTCCTCGCCGGTGAAGGCATACCACCTGACGGGACGCTGCTACGACGACGCAAAAGCTGCCGAGACCGCCCGCAGGGAGACCCTGAAAGCCGCATAGACGGCTCGCACCGAGCCGCACTCACGAGGCCCGCCAACGGCGCGGGCCTCGCACGTTCAAGCAACCGCCTGGGGACGTTTCCGGGGACCCGCGACACGCAAACGTCCCCACCGGGGGCGTGGTGCGTCTAGGGTCCCGGCGTCGTCCTCCGGCCCACCACGGAATAGGAGGACGACTTACATGAACCTCGGAGGTTTCATAGACACGTTCAAGGACGCGATAGCCAAGAGGGTTGTCGAGTCCTACCCGCCGCTCTACCGGCCCTCGGAGAACGGCGGCACGATCCCCAGGCTGCTCCGCAAGCCCCTGGGGGCGCAGGCCGATGCCATCAGGGGCGCGGCCCTCTCGCTCAAGGCCCACCGGGGCACCACGGTCGTCGGCGAGATGGGCACCGGCAAGACCTTCATCGGCGCGGCGGCGGCATACATGGCGGGATTCCAGCGGGTGCTCATCATCTGCCCGCCCCACCTGGTGCCCAAGTGGAAGCGGGAGGTGGAGATGACGGTGCACGGCGTCCGCGCCGCCATCGTCGAGTCCATCACCGACCTGGAGCGGCTTCGCCTCTCCGTCGGGTCCGGCCCGCTGTTCGTAGTGATGAGCCGTGAGAAGGCCAAGCTGTCCTACCGCTGGATGCCCGCCGTGATACAGCGGTGGGCCGTCTCGAAGGGAAGGCTCCTGCGGGACGAGGAGACGGGGGAGCCCTTCCGCATCCCCTGCTGCCCCGACTGCACGGCGCAGGTGGTGGACAAGGACGGCGTGCCGCTGACCGACGCCGACCTGAACCGCCGCAAGCACACCTGCGCCGTCTGCGACGCCCCCCTCTGGCAGGCCGACAGGTCCGGCCCGGCCCGCTATCCCTTGGCCGACTACATCAAGCACCGGATGAAGGGCTTCTTCGACCTGCTCATCGGTGACGAGGTCCATGAGTTCAAGGGGCGCGGCTCTGCCCAGGGCATCGCCGCCGGCATCCTCGCAGACGTGTGCGGCAAGTCCCTCTCCCTGACGGGCACGCTCCTCGGCGGCTACTCCTCGACCATCTTCCACCTGCTCTACCGGTTCTCGCCGGAGATCAGGACGGAGTTCGGGCGCTCCGACGAGCACCGCTGGATACAGCGGTACGGCTTCGAGGAGGTCACCGTCGGCAAGCCCGACGACGACGCGGTGGAGGACGGGCGCAACAGCAGGCGCCGCAGCTTCCGCAAGGTTACCAGGGAGCGGCCGGGGCTGGTGCCCAGCGCCCTCTTCCACATCATCGGGAACACCGTCTTCCTCAGACTGGCGGACGTTGCCTCCGGCCTGCCGGACTACGAGGAGAAGATCCTCGTGTCCTCGATGGACTCGGAGGAGGACGCGACGGGCTACTCCCAGCGCAGCGCCTACAACCACGTGTTCGAAGAGCTGAAGAAAGAGCTGGCGGCCGCCCTCAAGAGCGGCTCCAAACGCCTGTTGGCGACCTACCTCCAGACCCTGTTGGCCTACCCGGACGGCTGCACCAGGGGGGAGACGGTCTTCGACCCCAGGACGGGCGACGTGATCGTGCAGGTGCCGCCCCTGTCCGAGGAGAAGCTCTACCCGAAGGAGCAGGCGCTCATCGACCTGGTGGCCGCAGAGCGGCTGGAGGGAAGGCGGGTGCTGGTCTACGTCACCCATACGGGGACGCGTGACATCACCGGGCGGATGGACGACTTCCTCACCCGGCACGGGTTCCGGGTGGCGGTGATGAAGGCTGACGCGGTGGCCCCGAACCGCCGTGAGGCGTGGGTGGCCGACAAGGTGAAGGAGGGCATCGACGTGCTCATCTGCCACCCCAGGCTGGTGCAGACCGGCCTCGACCTCATCGACTTCCCGACAATCGTCTGGGACGAAACGGACTATAGCGTCTACGTCGTCCGGCAGGCGTCGCGGCGGTCGTGGCGCATCGGGCAAACCCGCCCGGTGAAGGTGGTGTTCATGTCCTACCGGAACACCCTCCAGGCGGACGCGCTGAAGCTGGTGGCGAAGAAGATGCAGAGCTCCCTGGCTGTCGAGGGGGAGCTGCCGGAGGACGGGCTGGCCGCATACGGCGACGACGGCGACGACATGATGATGGCCCTGGCCCGCAGGATCGTCAGCGGCGACGAGGAGGGCACCGAGACGATGGAGGAGGTGTTCGCCCAGGCCAGGAACGCCGAGAGCGAGGCCGAGGAGCTGCTGGTGGACGACGGCTGGAAGGTCGTCGAAGTGGAGCCGGAGGCCGTCGCGGTCAACGGCAACGGCAACGGCCACCACGACGACCTGTTCGGGCCGACGGTGGAGCTTGTCCCGGTCAACGGCCGACACGCCAACGCCAACGGGAACGGCCACCACGAGGACGAGGCCCCGGAGGCGCAGCAGTCGCTCTTCTCCTGGGCGGAGTTCATGGCCGAAGAGCCGGTCAAGCCCAGGGGCCGCAAGACCCAGGCCCCGTCACTGTCCCTGTTTGCGTGGGCGGTGGAACAGGAGCGGGAGGAAGAGCCGGTCGGCGCGGGACGCTAGACCGCAAGGCACGGGAGAGGTCGTCGCTAACGGAGCGGCGGCCTCCCCGCAAATGGCAATGCAACAGCACCAAGCAAGAAAAGGAGAAGAACGATGGCAAGAGTATTCGTATACGACGACAGAGAGTTCCCCGACCCGGACCCCCAGATGAGCGTCGACCAGGTGAAGGCAACCCTCTCCGACTTCTACGGAGAGATCGCCAACGCCTCGGTCAAGGAGACCAAGCGCGGCGAAGACACCATCTACGAGTTCCAGCGGCGGGTGGGCACCAAGGGGGTCTTCACCCCCGCCCGGAGCTAGAGGAGGGAGTCCGATGGACAACCGTACCCTTGCCGGTCTGCTGGCGGCAACGCCGGCGGCGGACCTGAGAATCCTTGAGCTCACGGCGGAGCTCACACGGCCCGACGGCTCCTTCGACCTGGAGGCCGCGGCCGCACGGCAGTCAGACGTGGAGTCGGCCTGCGTCCAGGCCCAGGACTACGCGGCGGCCACGGGCCGCCTGCTGGAGGCGCTGCGATGGCAGCTCCGGCCCCGGCGCAACTGAGCGGCCTGGCGGGACTGCTCCTGCGGCGTCCGCCGTCGCTGCGGGAGCTGGTCACGCTGGTCGGATACGCCGACGACTACGCATGGTTCGTGGGGCTGGTGCGCCGCCTCTTCCCCCAGGAGGCGGAGGCGGCGCTTTCGGCCCCCGACGTACGCGGGAGAGTGGAACGCTTCGCCAATCTCTTCGGAGAGCGGCACTTCCCCCTCTACGCGCCGTTCATCGAGTTCTGGACGGAGGAGGAGGGGGAACAGCCTCCGTGGTCCTGGCTGAGGCAGGGCATCCCCTTCGACCTGATGGGCTTCGGCTACGACGGCCTCCACGAGATGTGGGACGGCTACCGCGAGGGGCTCTCGGCAATGGCCCTGCTGGTCAAGCCCGCTGACGCCTACTACGACGGCCCCGACGGGATACGGGTGGCCTGGCTGGAGTCAGCCGCCGAACGCATCCCGCAAGAGACATTGGAGAGGATTCCCCAGGGCGGCATACCCCTGGACGACCTCGCCGAGGCGCTCAAAGAGACGAAGTTCGAGGGGGCGGCGCAAGCCTGCTCCTGGGTCCTCGCCGAGACCGGCAACTTCTTCCTCGACCACACCTACGAGGACGGCAATTACGACGGCTTCTCCGACCCCTGGGACGACGACATCATCGCGGAGGGGACGGAGGAGTGGCGCAAGGCCAGCGCCCTGATGGACTCGGTCAGCCGGTTGATCGACTGGCTGGAGGAGGACATTCCCGGCCGCTTCGCCGAGCTGCTGGACTTCGTCCTGGAGCGGCTCCCCGAACAAGGAAAGGAGGACAACGACGATGAGCAATGAACCCGACACGACCCAATGGTCCCTGCCGGGTCCGGCGGACGCGCCCCGTGACGACCTCAAGCTACAGCTCGAGGTCTACGGCGAGACCATCCTCCTGCGGGGCTTCGACGGCGACTCCGCATGGGTCAGGACCGTCTCGGCGGACGAGATAGCCAACGTGTTCACCCAGCACCTGGGCTTCTCCTCGGGGCTGCTGCCCCAGGAGGCCCTCTGGTGGAACCAGGGCGAGACCGGGCAGGTGGTGGCCCTCTGGCGGCCGCCGCAGGTGTGGTCCGTGGCCCTGCAACGGGAGGCGTTCAAGCCTCCCGCCCGGCTCCGGCTTCCCATGCCGGGGCTGGTCTTCGTCTGCTCGCCGGGCCGTGCGCCCTGGGTCTACGCCGCAACACAGCGGCCCACCGACCCCGAGCAGCGTCTCTTCCGGGCCCCGGCCTTCAACGTCTTCAGGGACGGGCGGGTCTGCCCCGGGAGCCACAGGTTCCCCGAGGAGGTGGACCTGATACCGGAAGGCTTCTTCCAGTCCTTCTTCTCCCTTACCGGAGACACCCACAACCGCTCGAAGAAGCACCCCGAAAACCTGCAAGTGCTATGGGAGGAGATTGATGGACAGACCGAATACCCGATGGAGGACCTTGTTCCCCAGTGTACGGTGGCCCAGGCTATCGCGGTCTCCGAAGGGAGACGGGGCTACCGCTAGCTCAGCGCCGGGGCCGGTGGGCTACCTGGTCAACCACCCCGGCGGCTTGGCGGGAGTCCACGGCATCGGCTACGACTACGTTCTCGGCGCTGGCGGCCTCTACGTCCAGTCCGAGAGCGCCCACCTGACGGCGCGGGTAACCGTCGCCCCCTGCACGGTGCGGGGCCTCGCTCCCGTGACCGAGAAGGTGCAGCTCACCCACGGCCCCATCCCGTCGCAACTCTTCGAGCTGGGGCTTCGCTGGTTCCAGGACGACCCGGACACCGAGCGGCTGTTTGCCGTGCGCTGGAACGGGGACGGCTACCGGCTGGTGGTCCCCCCGCAGGCGGGGACCGCAACGAGACTCGCCTACGTGCCACCCGCCGGGGTGGTCGTCGAGTTCCACTCTCACGGAGGCTCCCGCGCCTTCTTCTCGGCCACCGACGACCGGGACGAGCAGGGCTTCCGCATCTACGGCGTCGTCGGACGCCTCGACGCCCCACTACCGGAGCTGCGGCTCCGGGTCGGGGTCTACGGCCACTTCGCCCCGGTGGACTGGCCGCAGGTCTTCGACGGCCCCGTCCCGGACATCCGGCTCATGGACGCAGAGTCGGAGTCAACACAAGACAAAAATCCAACGACAAGGAGGTGAACTGAAGATGCCCTACTACCTGGACAACGCATTCCTGCTGGACAACCCCTGGATCACCGTGGTGGGCTGCGGCGGGACCGGCGGCTTCGTGGCAGAGGGCCTCTGCCGCCTCTTCCAGGGGCGGGAGGCCACCATCGTCCTGGTCGACCACGACCGGGTGGAGCCCCACAACCTGCTGCGGCAGAACTTCTACGCAGAGGACGTGGGCAAGTTCAAGAGCCAGGCCCTCGCCGACCGGCTGGCCAGGGCCTTCCGGCGGCCTGTCGGCTACTCGGTGTACGCCTTCCGGGAGGAGGACTCCCAGTCCGATGGGGGCCGCTACCCCGGCCTTCCCCCCTACGGGAACTCCCTGCTCATCGGCTGCGCAGACAACGCCGCGGCGCGCAGGGCGATGGCCGAGTCCCTGCCGGGCGACCCGCGCCGGTGGCTCATCGACGCGGGCAACGACACCAACTGGGGGCAGGTACTTATAGGCAACGTCGCCGACCGGGACTTCGGGGACGAACAAGCCTTCGCGGGCGAGACCTGCCACCTGCTCCCCGCGCCCACGGTGCAGCGGCCCGACCTGCTGACCGCCGTGTCGACCAGGCCGCCGGACGTGGACTGCGCGGCCGCCCTCGACCTCACCGACCAGGACCCGACCATCAACCAGATGATGGCGTCGCTGGTCTTACAAGTGGTCCGCCGCATGGTGGCGGGCTCCTGCCCCTTCATGGGTCTCTACCTGGACATGGAGCAAGGGACGGTCACCCCGACCTACGCCACCCCGGAGACGGTGGCGCGGGTGGCGCGGTCCCACTCCGAGCCAGCGTCCTAGATCACTGCGTTCACGAATCCAATCAGAGAACAACAAGGAGAAATCATGTCTGACAAGAACGGAACCACCACCACGACCACGACCTGGCAGGACAACCACAGCGGGCTCCGCAGGCACAAGCTGATGACCAAAGAGCTTGCCGACACCATCCCGCCCCTGTACGCCAATGACGGCGCGGACGACCCCGACGCCGTCGTCGCCAGGGTGAAGTTTTTCAGCCCGTACAACGGCTGGCGCTGGTACGTCACCGAGTGGGACGCCGAGACCGGAACGTGCTTCGGCCTCGTCGAAGGGTTTGAGACAGAGTTGGGGTACTTTGACCTGACCGAGCTGGCTGAGGTAACCGTGTTCGGCAAGGTCCCCGCCGTGGAGCGCGACCTGTACTGGAAGCCGCAGACCCTCGGCGAGATCAGGAGACAGTCGAGACTCGCGGCATAAGCGAAGGGAGAAGACTCAAAGGAAAGGAGCAACCATGCCTGACGACAACGGAACGGAAGCAACCCGCTCGGATGCCCCGAGCACCGACGAGAGTCTCTTCGGCGAAGCGGCGGACGACACGGAAGCCGCGGTTGACGACGAGCAGGACGCCAATGAGGAGACCGAACAGGACTCGCAGGGCGCTGACGACGCCGAGGGGCAGGACGCAAGCAAGGAGGCCTCACAGGACCCGCAGAATTCCGATGACGCCGAGAACCAAGCCGATACATCGGATGACCTGAAGGTCGTGGTATCCATCAAGGGCGGCAGGGCCACCATCGGCGTGCAACAGCCCTCGTCGGACCCCCATATCGAGACTTTCGACGACCCTGACCTCTCCGGGCTGACCCAGGAGGTCCCGGCGGTGATCGAACGGGCGCGGGCCAAGTGGGAGGACGAACCGAAGCATCCGGCCCACGAGAGACCCGCTCCCCCGGCCAGGCGTCGGAACCGGCGTGAGCAGGGGACGGCGCAGGCCGGGACCGCCGAGGGAGACGCGGAGCAACAGCAGCCGGAGACGCTCCGGCTGTTCTAAGGGAGCCGGTCGGCGCGGGACGCTTGGCCGCAACACACAGGGGGGACACCGAATCACGGTGTCCCCCCCTGCTCGTCGATGTATGCGGCCTTTTTTGCGTTTCAGGCCGATGCCGTCGCCGGCCGCCTCAGTCGGCGAACAGGTGGCCGAGGCCCAGCGAGTCCGCCAGGTCCTGTAGCAACTTCAGATGCCGATAGTTGGGCCGCACTCCTCGCTGCCTCCAACGCCTTACTGTGACAGGATCGACGCCGAGACGACGGGCGATCTCCACCCACGACAGGCCGGAAGCGTGCTTGAACCACACCAGCCGCTGCGGGAAGTCGTCTAGGAAGGCGTGGGTCTCTCTGCTGTGGTATACGCGCTGTCGAGGCATGGAGCCGGTCCTCTCCGTAGGACATTCGGAAGCCTCCCCGGATGGCAACGTCCAAGCCCTTCGGCATACGCGGAGCGCAGGCGTCTGCTGTCTGTCCATCCCTAGGGGGGAGGGCGAATCCACCCCGAGGGAAGCCATCGTCCTCCCCCTATCCCGCCATGTATGCGGGCTCTTTTTGTTGCCCGGAAGTACCGTGGGCGGGGGGCCGGTTTCTATTCGTACAAAATGAGACTGTCGCGCTGGTTCACCCAATCAAGCCAATTGTTGGCGAACCCGCCTCTGAGCTTGGCCAGAAGCACACGTCCCTCGGCGTGGATTACCGATCTCTCGACGTCGATGTAGTCTGACCATGAGGTGTCGTTAAGGACCGAGCCTTCCTCTTCGATGATCCTGCGCAGCAGTCCCACGTTCTCTTCCGCAGAGACGTCGTCGGCGTGGACCAGCACGAGGGCCATATAGTGCCCGTTCTCATCCTTGCCTGCGCCGGTGGCAAACGCCTCGTAGGGACGCAGCCAGGGACCCCCCTCCGCGGCATAGTCATCCGCGTCCCAGACCTCGACGTCATCGCTCAGGAGCATGGTGTAGGCCCCCAGCCGGGACATCCCGCCTGCCAGAAGCCGGAACTCCTTCACGTCCGCCAGGGAGGCGCCCTCGTTCAGGCCAGCGTCTATCAATGCCTCCATGTCGGGAGTGCCGAGGGTGCGGAATACGTACTCGTCCAGGACGGCGATACGCCCCCCTCTGCCAGTCTCGTCGAAGGCCGGGGGCGCGAATCTCAGTTGCGGATTGAAGGCGTAGTCCTCGCCCCAGCTATAGTAGGAGACGCCCCCGTACTCCTCCCGGCTGGGCGGTTCGCACTCGGGGCAGGACTCCAGGGCCTTGCCGGTAGCCTGGGGGTCGAAGCGGCCCCGGACTACATCCAGGGTGGCGGGGAGCGCAAGGGCTACAATGCTCTGGTCCATGCTCCGCACGTCGAAGGCAAGATGTCGGAGATTCTCAGCCGTAAAGTTCCTGTATTGGTTGAACGGGCCGAAGAATGAAATGGCCCCAAACCCCGTGACCGGGGGATCGTCGGCCTCCTCCGCGAATCCTGTTGGAGGAGGCCGCTCGTAGAATTCCGCCAGCGCATCCTCGTCGTCCCCCGGCCCAGGCAGGGGGATGTCAAACATCTGGCGGACCAGAGCGTAGTCATTGATGTATACCTGCCGGCGCAGTTCGGGCGTGTCGGGGATAGTTCTCAACAGCCCTTCATAGGCTGTGTCCGTTGAGGCAGGCGCAGGCATGGGCGTGGCGGTCGCGGTAAAGGTGTCGAAGGAGTAGTAGGCCAGCTCCCTTCCCGCGTCGAATTGGGCAGCGAGGAAAAAGTAGGTGATGGTGATGGCTTTCCCGCCGTCGGATAGGTAGATGAGCGTAGTTCCAGACACTACGTCGCCGTCAACGTCAAATGAATACTCAAGGATGGCTGCCGGGAGACCCTGCGCCGTCTGCACGATTTCTCTCGTGATGACCTTCTGCCCTTCAAGCAACTCGGATTCAAGTGCGTCGGCGTACTCCGTCAAGGAGACGAGAACGCCCTCCTCGACATATATCAGAATTCCGCCGTTCCCCTCTGGATCGTGAGCTTCGAAAACCTTGCCGTCTGACGAGTCCGTCTCTTCTACCCAGTGCGCCGGCACCTGCACCTCGAAGTAGCCCAACGGGTCTTCGAGAACCAGCATCTCCCCAAAGGGGCTCTCCACTCCCTGCCCCTCGACTACCTGTGAGCCGGTTGGCACGTGTACTGTTTCCGTACCAACCGGCGCCCGTTCCACCGACAGGTAGTAACCACCAAAGCTATCGCCCACCGCGTCGGTGACGACGATGAAATACTCTCCGGTATTCGGGGCGCGATAGACCAGTTCGGAGTTTAGCCCGGACAGCCCTCCTCCGCTGTCGTCGTCAGAGACCACCTGATCGTCTCGGGAGTTAGGGAAGTCGACGGCAAGGAGAGTGTCCACATTGATAGAGTCAGTGGAAATCCTTACCGTCTCTCCCTCCTCCAGGCGGATTGAATACCAGTCCAGGTCGAAGAAGAAGTCGAGGTTTCCAACAACTGTTTCTCCTACCGCGATAGTCCGGCCGTCATCCGGGTCATGGAAGGGCTTCAATCCAACAGTGCTGGTCAGGTCGAAGCTGGCTGATTCTCCCGCGAACAACTCGACTTGCAGGAAATGAACCCCGTCCACCAACAACTCCACTGTCCCGGACTCAATACCGGTTGCGACGCCGTCCACTTCCAAGAGCAACCCGGATGGGTCGTACACCCGGAACAACCCATCTTCCGGGCCGTCGATCTCGGCTTGGAGTATCGTTCCCGCCGTTGCGTCCAAGACGAAGGTGCGGGAGTCCCAGACGTTGGCCAAGTCCACGTAGAACTCGAAGGCGACGCCCCCGGCTGGCAACCGGCGGTCACCCAGCCCGGACGTGTACTCGCCCTGAATCAGCCGCTCCACGATGGGCGCAATGTCAGCCGCCGATGTCGCCAGCCCGAACCCGGCCTCGCTGAAAGAAAACGTGGATATGCCGACTACCTGCCCCTGGGTGTCGACCAGCGCCCCGCCGCTCTGACCGCCCGCAATGGCCGCGTCGGTCTGGAGATAGGTCATCCCAAGGCGCTCCCACTCGCGGAAACGCGAGAGGATGCCGCGGGTGATGCTAGGCTCCGGGAGCTCGTCCACTTCGGCGGGGTATCCCACCAGAAACAGCTCGCTGCCGGGGGCCAAGTCCTCTCCATCGCCCAGTTGCAATGGGCCACCGCCTTTCACCCCCAACGGACGAGCCGGTACGTCCACCGGGCCGAGCACCGCCAGGTCTGCCATGGAGTCCCACCCCACGACCGGCACGTTCTGCAACACCTGGTCGTCGGGAAATACGACCCAGACCGCCTGGTAGGGCCATACCACGTGGTAGTTGGTTACTACGTAACCGCCTTCGATCAGGACGCCGCTCCCGGTACCCGTTGGCGTTTCAATGAACGGTATCGAAGGGGAGACAAGCGAATACACTTCGGCAGCCGTCAATTGTGCGGTGGGAGTCCCTTCGCAGAAGGGCAGCCCTCCCAGGTTGGAATGGTCCATATCCAACTGGTCTCGCAAACTTGTTGGTACGCACCCGCTCAACTGGTTCTCAGAGAGGAACAGCTCTTGCAGGTTGACGAGGTTGCCCAACTCCGCCGGTATCTCGCCACCCAACTGGTTCTCATAGAGCCACAGTTGTATCAGGTTTGAGAGGCTGCCCAACTCCGGCGGTATCTCGCCGGTCAACTCGTTCCCGTCGAGGTACAGACTTCGCAGATTAGAGAGGCTGCCCAATTCCGGCGGTATCTCTCCGCTCAACTGATTACCGATGAGGTCCAGCAATTCTAGGTTGGTAAGGCTGCCCAGATCCGGCGGTATCGTCCCACGCAACTGGTTCCCATGGAGGTACACCCATTCAAGGTTTGAGAGGCTGCCCAGTTCGGCCGGTATCTCCCCGGTCAACTGGTTCTCACGAAGGTCCAGCCCCGTGACCCGTCCGTTGCGGTCAGTGATTACGCCGTGCCATTCCCCCAGAGGAGCATTGCTCAGCCAGTTGTCGTTGCTCGTCCAGTTGGCTCCATCCGTCGCTTCGTAGAGCGCCACCAGCGCGGCCCTATCAACTGCGGCGGGCGTGGGGGTGTCCGTTGGCGCGGCAGTCGGAGTCGCTGTTGGCTCCGGCGTGGGGGTGTCCGTGAGTGTGGCGGTCGGAGCAGCCGTTGGCTCCGACGTGGGGGTGCTCGTTGGAGTGGCGGCCGTAGTAGCCGTTGGCTCCGGCGTGGGTGTGCTCGTTGGAATGGCGGTCGGAGCAACCGTTGGCTCCGGCGTGGGGGCCGGATCGTCGCTGCAGGCGCTTAGAACGACGGCGATGGCCAGAACTGCCACGACTGCGAGCTGGCGGATGCCAAGAGGGGATACGGTCATTTCCGTGGTCTCCTTTCACTTGACCGCGTAGGCGGGGGTGTGTCCGTGGGAGTGGCGGCGGGAGCACCCGTTGGCGTGTCCGCCGGGGCAGGGGCGACGGCAGGCGTCGTGGTGAAAGTGGGACTCGGAGCGGTACCGGCTGACCGAGTAGGCGCGGCAGCCCCGGAGGGCTGACCATCGGAAGACTGGAAGAGTGAGCATCCGGCCAAGAGTACGGCGAGCATCACGCCGGCGACCGGACTGGTGACGGACCTCGGCATTTCCTCCCTTTCCTGTGTGGGACGCTCTACATGTTCAGCCGGAAAGCGGCATGGCAGTCCGCGACCTCTTACTGGACGGTCGCGGTGTCCTCCCCGATGAGCAGGCCGGTGGTTGCGCTATCGCCCCCGCACCTGACCATAAATGGTAATTCAGCCCCCTTCACTAGCGCGGTGATGCCAGTGGCTACGTATGTTCTCTCAGCAGGATCAGTATCATTTGCGGATACATCATGCCAGCTGGTAGTGCCGCCAATACTTACTTGCACATAGACCTTGTAACCTCCGGGGCACACGCCGTAGTGGAGGCTGCCATCGCCGAGAGGGTAGGCGGCGTCAGTCCAGCTGACGTCGTACCTGTTGTCGCCGCCCTCGTGAGTCACCCTGGCCCTGACGATGCCCCGGTCCATGGTGGCCGGGAAGGCGTAGGACGCCACCTCGCTGCCGTCGCTGAACACCGCCCAGACGCGGTACAACACCAAATAGGAGGCCGGCACGGTCGTGTCGTTCCAGGATGACACGCCGGACCCAACCGCTGGTCGGTCGTCGCCTCTCAGGTCGGCGTGGGTAAGCTCGGTCGCGCCGCCTGGCGCGGAGCGATCTATCCGGTAGCCGGTCAGGTCCTGGGTGTCGCTGCCGGCGGCCCATTTCAGGACCACCGCGTCCTCGTCGGCGTCATAGATTGCGGAGGTAACGCGGGGTTGCCGGAGGCTGGTGGGGGCGAGCGGTTCGTCACCGTCCTCGATGGTGACTATCGCCCCCTGCGTGGCCGCCGTCGACGCGGAGGATGCCGCCGTCGACACGGATATGATGAGTTGTTCGTTGCTTTCCTGGGTATTGTCGTCCACGATCCTGAATTGCGCTACGTGCTTGATAGCCTCGAAGAACCCGCTGTCATAGTAGCCAAAGAAATCGTCAGGGTTGAACGTTACCGTAGTAGTGGTAAACGGAAGGTAGTCGGTCCCTTCGTGCGCCGTATCCGGGAAGGATTGCACGGTCAAGGTCAAAGACCCTTGCGGTTTTTCGTAGGAGTCCGTCCTCACCCTGACGGCTACGATGACCCCTCCCTGAGGCTCGTAGACCGTCTCGGTGACTAACACTTTGGCCTGTAGGGTGATGTCCGAGGGCGCGGCGCCCGTCGCGGCCCGGGTGATCGTCACCGTGTAGGTCCGGGTGGTCACGCCGTCCGGGGCGGTGACCTTCACGGTGATCGTGTTGCTGCCTACGTTCAGACCTACTTGGTATCCAGTGGCGCTCGCGTCCGCGTCGTCCGGGGTGATGACGACCGTGGCGGCGGCCTGGTTCTTCGTCGCAGTGACCGTGGTGGACGACACGCTGTTGGCGACGGAGGCGGTGTAGCTGGTGGCGGCGCCGGCGAAGGCGGGCGACAGCGTGACGCCGCTCAGAGCCAGCGCGCTCAGGCTGGCGTCGCTGGACGGCGGGGGCGCGGCCCGGGTGACGGTCACCGTATAGGTCCGCGTGGCGCCGTCCTCGGCGGTCACCTTGACGGTGATGGCGTTGCTGCCCACGTTCAGGTTGACCTGGTGCCCGTCCCTGTTGGTGTCGGCGTCGGTGGGGGTGATGAGGACATCGGCGGCGGCGTGGTTCTTCGTCGCCGTCACCGTGGTGGACGACACGTTGTTGGCGACGGAGGCGGCGTAGCTGGTGGTGGCGGCGGCGAAGACCGGCGACAGCGTGCCACTGCTCAGACTCAGCGCGCTCAGGCTGGCGTCGCTGGACGCCGCGGGCGCGGCCCGGGTGACCGTCACCGTGTAGGTCCGGGTGGTCGTGCCGTCCTCGGCGGTCACCTTGACGCTGATCGTGTTGCTCCCCACGTCCAGGTTGACCTGATCTCCGGCCCTGTTGGCGTCGGCGTCGGTGGGGGTGATGAGGACCGACGCGGCGGCATGGTTCGTCGTCGCCGTTACCGTGGTGGACGACACGTTGCTGGCGACGGAGGCGGCGTAGCTGATGGTGTCGCCGGCGAAGCCCGGCGACAGCGTGCCACTGCTCAGACTCAGCGCGCTGAGGCTGGCGTCGCTGGACGCCACGGGCGCGGCCCGGGTGACCGTCACCGTGTAGGTCCGGGTGGTGCCGTCCTCGGCGGTCACCTTGACGCTGATCGTGTTGCTCCCCACGTCCAGGTTGACCTGATCTCCGGCCCTGTTGGCGTCGGCGTCGGTGGGGGTGATGAGGACCGACGCGGCGGCATGGTTCTTCGTCGCCGTTACCGTGGTCCAGGAGACGCTGTTGACGACGGAGGCGGCGTAGCTGATGGTGGCGCTGGCAAAGTCCGGCGTCAGCGTGCCGCTGCTCAGACTCAGCGCGCTCAGGCTGGCGTCGCTGGACGCCGTGGGCGCGTCGTTGGCGGGGATGGTCACCACGAACGCGGAGGGAAGGGCCAGGGTGACCTGGGGCGCGTTGGCCTTGGTCAGCGCCACGTTGAAGGTCTCGGCGCTCTCCTGGGTAGTGTCGTCCCGGACCGCCACCGTTCCGGTGTACACCCGCTGCCAGCGTTGGCTCCCGCCGACGGTGACGACGCTGAACCCGTCGGGGTCCAGGGTATAGGAGGGGCTGAAGGCGTCGTAGTCGCTGCCGGAGGTCGCCGTGCCGCCCCCGGCGGTGGCGGTCACCGTCCCGCCCGGCCCGTGGGGCTCCTGGTCCGCGTTGGTGGTCACGGTGACGCTCACCGAGACCGCGCCCGGCTCGCTCACCGTGGTGGGGCTGACCGCCAGCGCCGCCGTCGCCGCCGGGAAGTCGTCGTCTTCCACCAGCGTCGAGGCGCTGGCGGCGCCCAGGGTGTAGCCGGTGCTGGGCGACGCCGTGACGCTGACCGTGGAGTGCTCCTCCCAGTCGCTGTCGTCGGCGCCGGTGGCCACCGTCATGGTCGCCGCGGTGGCGTTGGCGGCGATGGTCACCGGGTAGGCGCCCTCGGAGGCGGCGGGAACCAGGTCCCCGGTCTCGGCGACGTTCACCGTCAGCGTCAGCGGGTCCCCGGCGGCGGGCGTGCGGGTCACGGTGAACGTCAGGGAGTCGCCCTCGCCGGCCGTGGCCGCCGCCGCGCCGATGCTGACCGCGGGGGCGGCTCGCGTGAGCGTCAGCGTGTAGGTCTGGCTGGCGCTGCCCTTGGCCAGCTTGACCTTGATGGTGTTCTCGCCCACCGCCAGGTCGAACTGGTCGCCGGCGGTATCGGCATCGGCGTCGCTGAGCGCGTTGCCCGCCCCGTCCTCGTAGGAGACGGTCGCGTCGGCGTCCGCCGTGGCGGTGACGGTGATGCGATTGTTGCCGTAGGCCAGGCCGGGGACGGCGTACTCCAGCGTGCGGCTGGCGAAGCCCGGCGTCAGCGTGCCCGCGCTCACCGTCAGCGCGCTCAAGGTGGGGGGCGTCACGGCGGCGGCTACCTGGAAGACGGGGGAGAGGCCGTAGAACGGATAGGTGGTCCCTGAAGAGAGAACCGAGTTTACGAAGTGCTTGCCAGAAGCCTTGGTTCCAGCGCCGACTCCACTAGTCGACCCCAAAAAGTTGGTGGCGGCGGTTCCGTCGTTGTTGGTCCCGGTCCAGACCCGATGGGGTGAGGTCTCCTGCCCGGTTTGCGCTCTGAACACGTAGCTGTCCCACGAGCCGTCGTAGAAATCCTCGTACTCGTCGGCGGCCTTGGCGCCGCCCAGCCAGTAGATGGGCACGCCCTTGTCGGCGCTGGTATAGGTGGTTTCGGTATGGTCGCGGGCGGCAACACTCGCGGTGCTGCCGAGGACCTTGAACTGCGAGCTGTGGCTCTGAATGCCGGCATGGCCCGCGGCGACGGCGGTCTGCACGTGGGTGTCGTAGTCGCTGATGTCGGTGGAATTGGCGTTGCGCGTCGTCGAGGTGACGATGAGCAGCCGAAACTGGTCGCCAACGCCCAGGCCCGACGGCTTCAGCGGCCAGTCCGCGGGGACGGTCACCACGTCGCGGGGGGGATCGGCCCGGGTGAGCGTCAGCGTGTAGGTCTGCAGCTGGCGCCGCCCTTGGTCACCTTGACCTTGATGGTGTTCTCGCCCACTACCAGGTCCGCCTGGAACCCGGCGGTATCGGCGTCGGCGTCGGTCAGCGTGTTGCCGGAGCCGTCTTCGTAGGCGACGGTCACGTCGGCGTCCGCCGTGGCCGTGACGATGATCCGGCCGTCGGCGTTGGGCACGTCGGGGACGGCGTACTCCAGGGTGCCGCTGGCGAAGTCCGGCGTCAGCGTCCCTGCGCTCACCGTCAGCCCGCTCAGGGCGGGGGGCGCTGCGGGCGCGTCGTTGGCGGGGATGGTCACCGCCGCCGTCGACAGGGCCAGGGTGACCTTGGGTGCGCCGCTCTTGGTCAGCACGAGGTGGAAGGTCTCGGCGCTCTCCTGGGTGGTGTCTTCCCTGACGGTCACCGTTCCGCTGTACTCCCGCCACCAGTGTCGGCCCCCGCCGATGGTTATCGCGCTGAACCCGGCGGCGTCCAGGGCATAGGACTGGTTGTAAGTGTCGTAGTCGCTGCCGGCGCTGGCCGTGACGTCGCTGCTGACGACCGTCAGCGTCCCGCCCGGCCCGTGGGGCATCTCGTTCCGCTGCGTGGTCACACTGACGGTCACCCTCGCCGTGCCCGGCTCGCTCACCGAGGCGGGGCTGACGACCAGATGCGCCGTCGCCGCCGGGAAGTCGTCGTCTTCCACCAGCGTCGAGGCGCTGGCGGCGCCCAGGGTGTAGCCGGTGCTGGGCGACGCCGTGACGCTGACCGTGGAGTGCTCCTCCCAGTCGCTGTCGTCGGCGCCGGTGGCCACCGTCATGGTCGCCGCGGTGGCGTTGGCGGCGATGGTCACCGGGTAGGCGCCCTCGGAGGCGGCGGGAACCAGGTCCCCGCTCTCGGCGACGTTCACCGTCAGTGTCAGCGCGTCCCCGGCGGCGGGCGTGCGGGTCACGGTGAAGGTCAGGGCGTCGCCCTCCCCGGCCGTGCCCGCCGCCGCGCTGACGCTGACCGCGGGCGCCGTTCGCGTGAGCGTCAGGGTGTAGGTCTGGCTGAGGCCGCCCTCGGTCACCCTGACCTTGATGGTGTTCTCGCCCACCGCCAGGTCGAACTGGTCGCCGGCGGTGGCGGCGTCAACGTCGCTGAGCGCGGCGCCCGCCCCGTCCTCGTAGGAGACGGTCGCGTCGGCGTCCGCCGTGGCCGTGACGGTGATGCGGTTGTGGCCGTAGGCCAGGCCGGGGACGGCGTACTCCAGGGTGCCGCCGGCGAAGGTTGGCGTCAGCGTCCCGGCGCTCACCGTCAGACCGCTCAGGGTGGGGGGCTCGCCGGCGGCCGAGCTATACCTGCCGGGAATGACCCGGTTGTTGGTGGCGGCGTTGGAGGGGACTGCCACCTCCCCGACCATGCGGCCCGAGCCCCGCTCTCCGCACCAGACCTGCACCACGCCAACGTTGACTAGGCGATCGTAAGTCGCCGTGATGACGTCCGCCGTGCCCGTGGCATCGTCCACGATCTCGGTGGCGCCAACGACCACCCCATTCGAGACAAGGCCCAGATAGGCCTTGTACCCGTCAGTGCAATCCTGCGTGTCCACCCAGGTGACCTCGAATGCCCTGGTCCCATCGGTAGCCCCATCGGGGGCGGTGACCACGACTGTCGCCGAGTTCGCCGCCCGGGTCACGGTCACCGTGTAGGTCCGGGTGGTCGTGCCGTCCTCGGCGGTCACCTTGACGCTGACGACGTTGCTTCCCACGTCCAGGCTCACCTGGTACCCCTCCGCGCTCAGGTCGGCGTCGTCGACCGGGGTGATCACCACCGTGGCGGCGGCATGGTTCGGCGTCGCCGTCACCGTGGTGGACTCCACGCTGTTGTATACGGATGCGGTGTAGCCGGTGGTGGCGCCGGCAAAGACCGGGTCCAGCGTGACGCCGCTCAGGGCCAGCCCGCTCAGGCTGGCGTCGCTGGACGCCGCGGGCGCCGCCCTGGTGACCTTCAGCGTGTAGGTCTGGCTGGCGCCGCCCTTGGTCACCTTGACCTTGATGGTGTTCTCGCCCACCTCCAGGTCCGTCTGGAACCCGGCGGTACCGGCGTCGGCGTCGGTCAGCGTGTTGCCGGAGCCGTCCTCGTAGGTGACGGCCGCCCCGGTCTCCGGGGTCGCCGTGACGGTGATGCGGCCGGTGGCGTTGGGCACGTCGGGGACGGCGTACTCCAGGGTGCCGCCGGCGAAGGCCGGCGTCAGCGTCCCGGCGCTCACCGTCAGCCCGCTCAGGGTGGGGGGCGTCGCGGCCCCGGCTACCTGGAAGACGGCGGAGAGGCCGTAGAAGGGCCGTGCGTTACCGCTGCCGGTGGCGGAGTTGCTGCTGAGCGGACCTTGGCCGGCGGCGTTGGCTCTTGCGACCCTTACTAGCGATAAGCCCAGCGCGTAGGAGGTGGAACCGAAGAAAGACTCCGTCCCGTCGTGGCCGCACCCGGTGTGCGGGCGCGCGTAGGAGGGAGGTGGAAACGACACGTCGGTCCCGCTCTCGTTCTTGCCCGTCGCCTCCTCGTCCCACGAGCCGTCGTAGAAGTCCTCGTACTCGTCGGCCGCCTTGTTCCCGTCCAGCCAGTAGATCGGCACGCCCTTGTCGGCGCTGGTATAAGTGGTGCCGGTATGGTCGCGGGCGTCCACGGCGGCCGTGCAGCCGAGGACCTTGAACTGCGAGCTGTGGCTCTGAATGCCGGCATGGCCCGCGGCGACGGCGGTCTGCACGTGGGTGTCGTAGTCGCTGATGTCGGTGGAATTGGCGTTGCGCGTCGTCGAGGTGACGATGAGCAGCCGGAACTGGTCGCCGACGCCCAGGCCCGACGGCTTCAGCGTCCAGTCTGCGGGGACGGCCACCACGTCGCGGGGGGGATCGGCCCTCGTGATGGTCATCGTGTAGGTCTGGGTGGTCGTGCCGTCCTCGGCGGTCACCTTCACGCTGATCGTGTTGCTGCCCACGTCCAGGTTGACCTGATCTCCGGCCCTGTTGGCGTCGGCGTCGGTGGGGGTGATGAGGACCGACGCGGCGGCATCGTTCGTCGTCGCCGTCACCGTGGTGGACGTCACGCTGTTGGCGACGGAGGCCGTGTAGCTGGTGGTGTCGGCGGAGAAGGTCGGCTCCAGCGTGACGCCGCTCACCGACAAGTCGCTCAACGCCGCGTCAGTAGAAGAAGTCCCGGGCAGCGGATGATGAAAGAGCTTCTGGTTGCCGGTGCCGGAGTTCCCCACCCACATGGTCGTTCCATCGGACCATGCGCCCCAATTGTTTGAGGAGATGCGCAGGCTCAAGTCCAGGCCGGCGTTGCGGCTCCCGCTGCTGATCGTATAGGCGAGGGCTTTGTTGAATCCCTGATATACCACCCACATGGTCGTGCCGTCCGCCCAGACTCCAGCTTGGCGCTGGCTGCCCTGCCTCACGCTGAACTCCTTAGCTGTGTCGCGGTTACCGTTGGACAGCGCGTAGGCGTAGAGCTTCCTGTCGTTCTTGTCCGCCACCCAGATGGTCGTGCCGTCCGACCAAACGCCGCTAGCATTACCGTTGGCGCTGTTCAGCGTGATGTCCTTGCCCGAGTCGCGGGCGCCGCCGGACAGCGCGTGGGCGTAGAGCTTAGCGTCAGAGGCGTCCGCCACCCAGATGGTCGTGCCGTCCGACCAGACGCCATTAGGATTACGGTTGGCGCCATCCAGCGTGATGTCCTTGCCCGAGTCGCGGGCGCCGCCGGACAGCGAGTAGGCGTAGAGCTTGTAACGGGCCGCATCCACCACCCAGACCGTCGTGCCGTCCGACCAGATGCCCCGGGGACTCCCGTTCTCGGAGGCGAAGGTGATGTCGACGGGCGTGGACTGCTGTCGCGCCGAATCCGGCGGGTCGTCTTCCTCTTCTTCCGGCTCCGCCACGCGGAAGCCCGCCCTCGCCGAGGCCAGCTTCACGCCGTCTGAAGAGGAGATGCTCGCTTCGAGGGTGTAGTCGCCCGCCGGGCAGCCGGCGGATATGGTCCCCGTGCGGGTTTCCGGGTCATCGTCCACCTGGTACATGTAGCGGTCCACGCCCAGGCCGTCGCCCTCGCAGGCGTCGGCCCCCACCACGTCGGCGCGAAAGATGTAGTCAGTGGTGCCGGTGTCCCAGTCGGACTGCAAGCCGATGAATCCCATGGTGACCGCGATGGCGGTTCCCTGCTCCACGGAGCTGGAGGGGAAGAGGGCAATCGCCACCAGCGGCGTCGGCTCAGGCGTTGGCGTTGGGGCCGGGGCCGTCACGGTGAAGCTCGCCCTCGCCGACGCGAGTTCTACACTGTCGGGCGAGGAGATGCTGGCTTCGAGAGTGTAGTCGCCCGCCGGACAGTCGGCGGATATGGTCCCGGTGCGGGTTTCCGGGTCCTCGTCCACCTGGTACATGTAGCGGTCCACGCCCAGGCCGTAGCCATTGGCCCGGTCCTCGCATTCGTCTGCCCCCATCACGTCGGCCCGGAAGACGTAATCCCTGGTTGCGGTGTCGGCGTCGGACTCCAGGCCGCCGAAGCTCATGGTGACGGTGATCGCCGATCCCTCCTCCACGGTGTCGGAGGAGAGGCTGACCGCCACCGACGGCGACGCCTGGGCGTGGGCCGGGTAGGGCAACGGGACGCCGGAGAGAAGGACGAGCACGAAGGCTCCCAGGGCGGCAAGGACGGCGAAGGACAGTTTGCGTTTCACGACAATGACCTCACTTTTGGCAGCTGCAAGGTATGGATGGCAGGCAGGGACGCTGCCCGGAAGGCAAGGAGAGACCTTCGGGCCTGCGCACGGGCGTTCAGAAGCAGCCGCTCAGGGCAAGCGGCGATGCGGAGGAGCGAGGGGGTTCGAAAAAAGGAGATGGACGGGGGTTTGGGGTTATCCGGTGACGATATTCGTCGGGGGGGGGGGGGGTAGAGAGATTGCGCTCGTCGAGACGCGTCCTCACGGCGGCGGATACCGCCGGTGCGCTCTCTGACGCTACTGCATTTTGTATCCTATGCGAAAGGCAGACCAATACAACCCCTCTAACGGGCAGACATAGACCATGCGGACTGCACTATGGCCCAGCATTCATTGTAAACTGCTCATGTGAGTATGGTGTGATTATCAACGCCTATTTCCGTGACGTTATTGTGAGTATCTGGCCGATCCGGTACAATTGGCACCGGCTGGCCGAGGGCGCCTCGAAGTCCGATCTGCATCCGGCCGGTTCCTGAAGACGGCGAACCTCGGGTCTGCCACAGCCCAATTGAGGTGGAGAAATGAAGGAAGCCGACGAGCACCGGCGGGAGATGGAGGCGCTGCGGGAGCGGCTGACCAGGTTGAGCGAGGCCAGCCTGCGCGTCAATGAAAGCCTGGACCCGGACACGGTGCTGCAAGAGGTCATGGACAGCGCCCGGTCCTTGACCGGCGCCCGGTTCGGCGGGATTACGGCCTTCGACGAATCGGGGCAACTGCTGGAGTTCATCACCTCCGGTCTGCCTCCCGAAGAGCAGCAGCGGATGTTGGACCTGCCGGAGGGTCCGGCGCTCTTCGAGTACTTCAGCTCGATTCAAGGCTCTCTGAGATTCGGGGACGTCGCCAGCCAGATGCGGTCGCTGGGCTTTCCCGACCTGCCGATCAAGACCCTGCTGGGAGCGCCGATGCGTCACCGGGGCGAGCACGTCGGCAATCTCTACGTGGCCGAGAAGGAAGGCGGCCGGGAGTTCACCCGGGAAGACGAAGAGACGCTGGTGATGTTCGCGTCCCAGGCGACGATGGTCGTGGTCAACGCCCGCAGGCACCGGGACGAACAGCGGGCCAGGGCCGATCTGGAGGCCCTGATCAATACCTCGCCCGTGGGCGTCCTGGTGTTCGACGCCACGACCGGGGCCCTGGCGTCGCTGAACCGGGAAGCGAGAAGGATCGTCAACGACCTGCATACGCCGGGCCGCCCCCTGGAGCAGCTCCTGGGCGTGCTGACCTTCCGGCGGGCCGATGGGCGGGAGATTTCCCTGGAGGAGTTCCCCCTGGCGCAGGCGCTGAGCACCGGGGAGACGGTGCGCGCCGAGGAGATCGTCATTCAAATCCCCGACGGGCGGAGCGTCACCACCATCATCAACGCCACGCCCATCCACTCGGAGGAGGGTCAGGTCGATTCCGTGGTCGTGACCCTACAGGACATGACGCCCCTGGAGGACCTGGAACGGCTGCGGGCCGAGTTCCTGGGCATGGTCAGCCACGAGCTGCAAACGCCGCTGGCCTCCATACGGGGCTCGGCGACCACCCTGCTGGACGACGAGCCCGACCTGGACCCCGCCGAGATGCGCCAGTTCCACCGGATCATCGAACGGGAGGCCAGCCGGATGCGGGGCCTGATCAGCGACCTGCTGGACGTGGCGCGCATCGAGACGGGCACGCTGCCGGTCGCTCCCGGACCTGCGGAGGTGGGCGTCCTGGTGGACGAGGCCAGGAACGCTTTCCTGAGCGCAGGGGGCGGGAACCAGCTCCTTATCGACCTGCCGCCGGACCTGCCCTGGGTCATGGCGGACCGGCGGCGCATCGTCCAGGTCCTGGGCAACCTCCTCTCCAACGCCGCCACTCACTCGCCGGAGTCGTCCCCCATCCGGGTGGCCGCCGCGCGGGAGGACATTCACGTCGCGGTCTCCGTGGCCGACGAGGGCAGAGGCGTGTCGGCCGAGCGCCTGCCCCACCTGTTCCGGAAGTTCTCCCGGAGCGGCGACGAGGACCTGGGGCGCGGTCTTGGGGGTTCGGGGCTGGGCCTGGCCATCTGCAAGGGGATCGTGGAGGCGCACGGGGGCCGAATCTGGGCCGAGAGCGACGGAGAAAGTCTGGGCGCGCGGTTCACCTTTACGATTCCGGTGCTCGTGGAGGCCGGGACTGACGCGGCAGCCGGACCCGCCCGGCTCTCCGCCCCCTCGCGGCGGTCGGAGCGTGGGCGGAAGCGCATACTCGTCGTGGACGACGACCCGCAGGCGCTCAGGCTCGTCCGCGACGCCCTCTCCAAGCTGGGTTACGCGCCGATAGTGACCGCCGACCCGGAAGCGGTGGGACGCCTCATGGAGGAGGAGAAGCCCCACCTGGTGCTGCTGGACCTGATGCTGCCGGGGACCGACGGGATCGAGCTGATGAAGGGCATTTTCGATATTGCCGACGTGCCGGTCATCTTCCTGTCGGTGTACGGTCAGGACGATGTCATCGCCAGGGCCTTCGATGCGGGGGCTGCCGACTATGTGGTCAAGCCCTTCTCGCCGACGGAGCTGGCGGCGCGGATCAGGGCGGCCCTGCGCCGGCGGGGTGCCGCCGCCCGGCCCGAACCCACGGGACCCTATGTACTGGGCGAGTTGACCATCGACTACGCCGAACGCAGGGTGAGCGTCGCCGGTCGTCCGGTCCGGTTGACCGCCATCGAGCACCAGCTGCTCGTCGAGCTATCGGTCCACGCCGGTCTGGTATTGACCCACGACCATCTGCTGCAACGGGTCTGGGGCCTGGGAAGCTCCGGCGACTCGCGGCCGCTGCGCACCACCGTGAAGAACCTCCGCCGCAAGCTGGGCGACGACGCGGGGAGCCCCAAGTACATCTTTACCGAGCCGCGCGTCGGCTACCGGATGGCGAAGGGGGAAGGCCAGGGACAGGAGGGAGAATGAGTGCGAGTGCGATCACTTATCTCATTCCTCCACGGGTCGTCGCTGACCCGTTGGACCCACTCGCTACGACTGCTTCCAATTGGCCTGACAGTCGGATTGAGAGTGGTGACTGAATCTCGGAGAGGGAGCAATTAACAAGGAAGGTCGTAAGGACAAATGAGCAGCATTCAATCTTGGAATACGGTTAGCAATGCCGGGGCCCTCAAACTATTCGAATCTTTAGCCGAGGCAGCGTGGGATTGGCTAGACTACGCCAGGCGACTGAGTCTCGGTTTCTCAGAAGACACCATAACCGACTTGACGGCGCTTCAAATTGCGCGAAGTCGTCCCAATGGAATCAGCGTTCAGACAGTTTCCAAACGGAAGGAGCGGCGCGTCGGATTCGATTGGCTGTGGGTGATTCGTAGGCCCGCGCTGCCTCCTCACGCATATGTTGTCCAAGCCAAGAAACTGAGACTCCGGCAATCCATGTTCTATTCATACGGAACGCTGAAATATCCACCGCGTCCACCTTACCAAATAGATGCTCTCGACAGGTTCGCTAAGAAAATCGGCGCGACTCCACTATATTGCTTCTACAACAACCTAGACTCTGGGACGGCAGCAAGCCACTGGCATTGTCGTCAACAGCCGCAACCAGATGTTCCCCAGATGGGATGCACACTCGTCGCCCTGGATGCAGTACGGAAGATTCACAATAGTCCAGGCCCAAGAACATTCTCCTCGGTTCACTCGGATCCTGACGCCGTTCCTTGGCGATGTCTGTTTCACCCAGCCTGCACTACATTCGGTATACACAACGTTTCCACCCAAAACTCTGAAGCCATCAACAGAGGCAGCAGCTCCGCTGACTCCCTGTCGGAACTAACGTCGGTGGACGATGACACAATAGACATCGATGACATCATTCGCCAACTTGACTTGGAAGATTTCGTAGACAGAAATGCTACGGATAGCTTTGTTCCCATTCCAGAAAGAATACTTTCTGTTCGATTGGAAGACTAGTCATCCTATGCTCTTCTCTAGGCCTGCTGAAGCCGCGAATGGGCAATGATCTGATCCAGCGCAGCTAGAGTAAACATCTTCGCAAGCTGGGCGACGACGCCCAAGACCCCAAGTACATCCTGACCGAGCTCCGCGTCGGCTACCGGATGCCGTAGGGGAAGACGCAGGAGCAGTTAGAGGAATGACGATCACAATCATGAACGGTGGAAGAAGGATGTCGCACCCCGACCTTGACGTCGTCACCGGCGCCTTCAGCTGCACAGGCAGGTATGTGACCCGTCGTCTACTTGACCAAGACGTCCGCGTCAGGACGCTGACGCGCAGCCCGGATGCGGAGGACCCCTTCGGCATGGCTGGGTGGAGGCGGCCCCCTTGGACTTCTCCGACCCCGATGGGCTGTGCCGCTCGATGCAGGGAGCGGGCGTCTTCTACAACACCCACTGGGTGCGTTACGCGCATGGCCGAATCACCTTCGACCTCGCGGTCGAGAACACCGGGACGCTGTTCGAGGCCGCCAGGAGGGCTGGCGTCGGCACGATAGTCTACTTCTCGGTGACGAACCCATCCTCTGAGCCTGAGCTGCCCTATTTCAGAGGCAAGGCACAGGTGGAGGATATGCTGAAAGGCCTCGGAGTCCCCTACGCCATCATCAGGCCTACCCTGGTCTTCGGGGTCGGCGACCTGCTGCTCAACAACATGGCCTGTGCGCTGCGGCGCTTTCCCGTCTTCCCCGTCTACGGGAGCGGCGACTACCCCGTCCAACCCGTCTACGTCGAAGTCCTTGCGGCCCAGCCTGTGGAGGCCGGCTCGCAGGGCGAGAGCTCCGGTTGCCGACGCTGCCCGGGCCGGACACGTTCTCTTTCGAGGCCCTGCTTCGCCTGCTAGCCTCCTCAATGGGCGTCCGAAGGTGGTTCCTACACACGCCTCCGCGCGTGGGTCTCGCCTTGACCGGGCTGGTGGGCCTGCTGATGCGTGATATGGCGCTCACCCACGACGAGGTTGTCGGTCTCATGGATGGCCTGCTGACATCGAGCGAACCGCCGACCTGCACGACCACGCTGGCCGACTGGCTGGCAGAGAACGCGGACGGACTGGGGAGACGGTACGTGTCAGAACTGCGGCGCAACTGGCGGAGGTAGGGACAGCGAGGCGGTGGACAGACTCCGGGGTCTCTCGGATTGGAAAACGAGGGGTCAGATGGAGGATCAGGGAAGTTCGCAACAGGCGATGCTTCCAGTTCATGCTTTGTCACGGTGCTCTCCTCGGTAGCAAGAGAAGCCACTCTTCCTTCGAGGGTGAGTCCGCAGTCAGTGGCCAATGTCAGGCCAGGGGTCTAGGCCGCGGGACTACCTCCGCCTCCGCCCGTATACGGTAAACTGCGTGTCAAAGTTGGCATTGATGGCTAGTCTCTTGGTGCCATCGTGTCCGATTCGAAAGACCCCAACCCTCCCGTCGTAACCAAGAACCATCACGACAATGCTGTGCCCGGCTTCCACCATTGACTCTGGCGTGACGTCCGGCAAGCTGAGGAGTCGCTCGGTCTTGAGGATGACCTCGAACGGTTCCTGTTCCCCAATCGGCCTATCTATGACGATCATCGTTGACACGAGGGCAAGGAGATCAGGAAAGTCTCTCGTCACCGTTGACCATAAGATTTGAGGATCAATGTTCCAGAATGCATGTGCCAAACGGGACCGCATTCCCTTCAGACCCTGCCAGGTGTCCCCATTCAATTCGATGAGCTCGGGATAGATTCTCTTGTTGATATCGTCTAGTTTGACAATGGACTCCTGGACGTTTTCGGCATATTTGGCAAGAGCCCAAAACAGATCGTTGGATTCGTCCATGTCGGAGGGAGACAGACGTTCAGAAAGGCTGACTGCCCTTCCCGCTTGGTCCCGCATTCGTTCCAGCCACACCTTGACCTCGGCTACCATCCCCTCAGTCATCAGCGGTTGCTTCGTAGCGTGTTTCTTATTCTGCCTTCCGCGGCCTTTGTTTCGCTTAGCCATTTGGCACAATATCACTGACGCGGACTTCTCAGGTTCATAAGGAGTTTCCTGGGGCCACCAGCGTTGCACAGTAGGGAGTCCGGAAACACCTACTGCAAGTGAGCAATCGCCCAAACCTCTTCGTCGCCGATCTTCATTGCCTCGAAGTGGATTTCCCCGTAGCCGATGGGCCCTCCTGAGCTCGTCTCCCAGGCGTAAAGTGCCTCAGTCCCCTCTTTAGGCTCCCCCCACTCATCATGGAAGCCTAGCGTCACAATGCTGGAATCGGGGACCCGCATATTCGGGTGGAACCGTATCCCTAGGTCTTCTGCCGAAGGGCTGTATGAGCCATGCCTCACTCGCAGCTTGTCCTCGGGGGGTTCCTCGGGGAGGAAGGACATCTGGGGATTGTTTAGTCTTCGCACTTCAGAGGCCTTCAGGCCCATGTGGCACTGCAGGAACCAAACCGGAGAGGTAACGTACCGCAAGCAGGCGTTTGCCGTGGCTTCCCGGCTGGCGTCCGGTGCGATCCGTTCGCGGACCCTGTCTATTACATCAAAAGTGAAGCGGCCCTCCCGCGCGCACTCCTCCTTCACAACGGGCTCGAACATATCGGGGAAGAAGGCCAAAGTGGCGACCACGCGGTCGACCAGGGCCTCCCCGGGTTCGGGCCGGTGTTGCCTTGTCCGGCGAAAGGCGAAGGCCAGCTGTTGGCCGTCGAGAAGGCGGTGGACGATTTCGTGCCACTTGCTCCAGTATCGGCGGTATCCATGCCATCCTTGGCAGTTGATTATCGCCCAGTACTCCCGGTGCCAGGGCTTTGGGTCCAGGCGACGAATGGTAATGGCGTCCGTGTCTCCACGGAATTCGGTCTTCATGTCGCCGATGACGGCCTTCTGGACGGGCGCCTCCTCCCCAAGAACTGCATCAATTTCCTCTTCGGAGTTCACTTCGGTGATGCTCAGATTCAGTGAAGCAGCAAATTCAGCCACCAGGTCGCTTAGGGTCGGAGGTGTGCCATGAGCAGCCACCCAGGCTCGGAGCCGCGTAAGGCAATGGTGAACGATCATGTCCTCAAAGTTGCCGGCTGAGCCGAGGCGCAATTCCTTAGCAACGCGCTTGAGCTCCAGCTCGTAGTTGTCGTTTCGGGTCCTGCTCACTTCGCATCCTCCAGGAAAGGCTTTACCCTCTGATAAAGGAAGCGCCAGTCTTCTTTTGCCTTCGTCGCCTGTGGGCCACCGCCCCGACGGGCGACAATTGATTGTTCGATTGAGAGAAGCGTCATCGTCTGTCGATATGTCAGTCCTTCTTCTTCGGCGAGTTCGCCGAGACTCCTAGGGACCTCAATCGAAGGCGGCTGATATTCCTTGGGCGACCCTCCCCTGAGCAGATACTCTACCGACGCATTGAGGGCATCGGCCACCTGGAGTAGGCGTCTACCGCTAATTCCGGATCGGTCTTGTTCAACCTCCCAGATGAAGCTCTTCGACAGACCAGAACGGTCCGCTAGGCCTTCAAGGGTAAGGCCCAGTTCGTTCCGTATGTGGTTGATCCTCCGGCCCACAGTATCCAGTTGCGACATAGTTTCCCCGCTTTCAGCCTTGACATACCGGAATGTAGGAAATATACTGATTTTATGGAAGCGCTTGGTTCATCACTCTCGCTCCTATGGTACAGCCCGGACTTCCAAAACGCAAGCTGGGACATAGTTAGAGCAAAGGAGAGAGGGCGGCGATCCAGCGTGTCTGCTCCGGAGCTCCCATAGTGGGTGCTGCGTATGGCAGACCGAAATCTACATACGGCAGGATGGCCGTAGGATGAGGAGCTTGAGGAATGAGTACAGACGGAAAGATCACGTTGAAGGTGGCGACTCCGGCAGGCGTGTACGAGAACACATTTGAGGCGACCCTGAAGGTCCGTGAGGTGGTGGAGATCGTCGTCAAGGAGAAGGGCCTGCAGAAGGGGGACACCTTCGAGTTGGCCTCCGATGGCGTTCCGCTCGACGATGACCGCCCGATCGGGAGCTTCGGCTTTGAGGACGGGACGGTCCTGGACCTTGTTGCTTCGGGCTCGGCGGTGTAACGGTGGCAACGGTCGAAAACCTTGCCGTCGAGCGCCAGATCGAGGCGGTGAGGGAGAACGCGGAGCTCCACGGTTGGCCCTTCGAGCGGGTCGGCCCACGCTGCTTCCGTGTCACCCTCACCGCCCACAACGACGACATATACCAGGTAGAGGTGGAGTGCGAGGGCTTCCCCGTGCGGCCAGCCGCGTTTCACTGGAGCAACCAGGAAACCAGCGAGATGGACGAACCTGCCGACTCTCCCGCGCCATACGGCTTCTTCCATTCCACAGGTCGGATCTGCGCACCCTGGAACCGCCTTGCCTCGACGGAAGGCGGGCCTCACCGAGAGTGGGTTCAGGCTAATTGGATGCAGCAGCCTGAAACCAAAGGCACGGTCACGTTGGCCGCGATGGTCACGCGCCTGCACCACGAGCTGCGCAGCAAGCAATACGGAGGGCGGCGGTAGTGATAGGCAGATTCTGGGCGACGCTGGCACGTCGGTTCCGTCGAACCCCGCAGCCTCTCCCAAGGTATGCGGTCGTCATGACAAGTGAATGCCGTGATCAGCTTACGGAGAGACTTCGTGGAAGCGTCCGGCACGAGCACGAGGGCATCGTCTACTTCGTAGGATTGACGACCGGGTCTACCTCGCTGGCCCTGTCGGCAATGGCCCCCGAGGCGGCCGCGACCGCCGGAAGCGTCGATGTATCCGCGTTTGAGCTTGGCAAGGTCATCCGATTTGCCGCGATGGCTGAACTGCAGGTCGTGGGCCAACTCCATACGCACCCATGCGGCGCCTACCACAGCGATGGCGACCTCACAGGGATGAGGATTCGCCATCCTGGGTACTTCTCTATTGTGGTCCCCAAATATGGCGCTGAGCTCCCATCATTTAGAGATGCCCATACCCTGATGTGGACCCCGGCAGGCTTCCAAGAGGTCGAGAAGCCGATCACTTTCTTTGATGGACTTGGGGCATGAACCAGCAGGAATACCAACGACGGCTGTTGGAACGCGAGACGCGCTACCCGGAATGGAAACCGCTTTTGGCCGACCGTCGCGTCCACATTCATGTCGACCCCGGATACGCCGCCACGTACGCTGGACAGGTGGCCGCTATCACCGCCGCCAGCCTCTTCGGGCGGATGAGTGCCTCGGTCTCAATGGATGTGCCTGCCAAGCCGATACTCGCGCCCCTGCCATGGGTGGGTGAGGCGCTCGATGCAGTTGCTATGCGTTCGTTGAAGGCTGCGGACCCCTATGGCCTTTATGAGCAGCGGCCGTCGCGGCCCGGAGACCTGCGGGTGGTGCTAGGCGCTCATGGAGACGGGCTTGTGGTACACGGCTCCGGCTGGGGTGCGTATTGCGGGAGGGAACCGTCTCCTATCCCGCAGTCGGACGAATTGAATCCCTTTGGGGCCGCCTTCGCCGTAGTTGCAGCAGCATCGCGACTACCAAAGGATAGGGAGGCGGTAGCCATTGAGCCGGTCCTGGTAGATACCTACACCTGGAGCACCGATCTGGCCTCTTCTGGTGCGGCAACGGTTTCGCCCCATTTCGATCTTGGGGAGCTGTGGTGCATTGGAGTGGGCTCAGTCGGCAGTTGTGCCCTCTTCTTCTTGGGCCTGGTCACGAGGGCCTTTCGCGCCGTCCTCGTCGACCGAGACGTCGTTAAGGTCGAGAACGTCAGGCGCTCCGCGTTGTTTACATCGCAGGATGCACTTAGTGAGGACCCCAAGGTTGACGTTGCGAGCCGTTGGTTGAGCGAGGTCGGAGTCCAACGGATAGAACCGCATATCGCGTGGTTGGATGAAATGCATGGGCGCTGGCTCGGTCGTGGACTGGGGACGCCTGACATCCTAATCTCAGCTGCCAACGAGCGGAGTGTCCGAAGCCATATCGAGCTTGGGTTCCCACCCCTCCAAGTGTATGGGACTACTGGAAGGAACTGGCAATCCACGTTGTTTCGTCACATACCGCTGAATGACGCCTGCTCCCTCTGTGTGCCAAGCGCCGAGACGATGCCGATGCCAGCACTCTGCGCTACTGCTCCGCCTGCTTCGCCTGACAGTGCCGATGAGGACGACGTGGCATTACCGTTTCTATCCTACGCAGCCGGCCTCATGGCCGCGGCGGAGATTGCAAAGGTCGCCCTCACAGGAAAGGCAGTCGGTCGTAATCGTGTCTTCTTCGAGCCGCGTACACCCACCTTAGTTCGGGCCGTGGCGCTCAATCGTAAGGCGGGATGCGTCTGTGAGCTAAAGGATGCGACCATACACCAAGCCGCAATTCAGGGTTCGCGATTCGCGTCACTCTCGTCTAACGACCCAAAGTGAGGTAGAGGCAGATGCCATCGCTACAGCACGAACAGTGGAAACAAGACCTCTTCGACCACCTGGACCGCAAGCTGAGCGGATGCATCTCTTGCGAGTTCGGAGAGAGCAGGGATAATCACGCCCCCACTCATCAGGGGAGGCACCGTGTGCCTTCCCAACAGATCCTCTGGACATGCGAAAGTATGCACCCTCACAGCTACGATCTGCTGCGCGGCGCCGGGTTCGTAGTGATGGAGCAGCAACAGTCCGCCCCAGTCAGCGGCAGATGCCGCCCCGACCTCACTATCCTAGGCACTCATCGTGAGCCGATGGCATTCATAGAAATCGTTCGCTCCAATCGTCCTACTAACTCCCTTAGAGTGGCAGAAGAGTTGAGAATCCCGCTTTTCACGATTCTCGCCCCTCACAGACGGTCAATCATTCCCGGGCTAAGGCCGTCTCAGCCCTGGTGGGATTTTGACCCTACCCTGCCAGCGGACGCCAAACGGCAGATGCATTTCATGGAGCAGGTGGCAGACGAGTTGACGCACCGGAGTGGCGATGGCGACTCAACGTGGACCAACCTGGATATGATGCTGGATGACGCCGGGAATCTGGTTTTTGCGAGCTTCCACGGCTCGCCACCCGACTTGGCCGGCCCCACTTTTCCGAGGACGGGAGACCTGATTGTCGCGGAGCTGTGCTCATGGGGATGTGACAAAGCTATGGAGGTCCTTGAGCACGAGAGGCTCATGGACGAACACGATGCGGTCGTCTCAATGCGCCAGACACTAGAGCAGGACCTAGGTCGGATTCTGTTGGGTGCGATTAGAAGTGCGAACGACGGAACGCAGCGATTCGTCGTCCCGGTCGGGTCAGAGGAAGTTCACGTTGAGATGACTCTGAAGGCTCTCAACCCACACGTGAGTCCTAACGACCCCATAGTCCTAAACCTGATGACCCAAGTGGTCAAGGCAGCAGACAAGGTTCGGAACCGTGGCAGGCGGAGTGCCCCTGCTTCAGGCTCGAACGGGAACGCGGCCGAGCCGCTGCCGGTGGCGGGGTTAGGCCAAGACGTCTGGCAACGAGACTTGATGACAGATGAAGGAGGTGCCGGAGATGGAGGCGAATAGTCAAACAAGGATTAGACGAGTGCTGCTGTTCTTTGGGCTGCCTGTTGTCGGTACAGTGGCAGGGAACGCTGTCTACGAATACTTGATCACACCGACCATACCTTTCTTGCCAAAGGCGCCATTCATTCTCTACAGCATCTTCATGACTACGTTCACTATACTGTTCTTGCTAGGCCTTGTCGCAGCAATTTGGAGGTCGTTCGCGGCAGGCTGGAAGCATCTCACGAGAGGGGAACTACGGAATGACCTCATGGAGAACATCCGGAGGTGGCCTACAAGCAAGTGGGACCTGCTCTCAGTCATAGCCACGACGTATTTCGTAGCTACGATGTTGCCATTGGTGGCGGCAATGCTGGTACTTCCCCAAGGGCGGCTTGCAGATGTTGTGTCGCCAGAGGAATTTGCCAACATATTCCTGATTGTGTTGACTCCAATGATGGTCATTTTCATCATTATGATGGTTCGATGGGCGATTGATGCCTATAGGGACATGAAGCAGCGATGGGTGTCTGGAACTCGCATAGAGAGGTTCACCTATGCGGGTGTGGCGGCCTTTCTCCTGGTAACGTGGGGGTTCATGATGGGAGGCGAGCTTGCTGGCTGGGACGATTTGCTTTGGATGAACAGCACGTAGGCTTCTGATGGACTTCCGTGCAAGAGAGGAGTCGTTGACAAGACCATGAGTTTCTGAAGAGAGGAGAAACAGCATGTTGACTCGTCGTATCAAGCGTAATGATGAGGAATTCATAGTCGAACTTTCAGAGGACGAGAAGAAGGCAACCGTCACCGATGAGAGGGGCACCACAGTTACAATTGACTATGACTCTGGAAACCTCAATGTCAGACTTCCGAACGGTTGGGGCAGTTGGGCACCATCCATGGAATCAGCCGTGGAGAGAGCCGTTCGGCTTTGCCTTGAGTCAAGAAAACAACTGACGGCGGATTCTGCCTACGAGGAGATGGTGGACTACGTAAAGGGTGAAGACATGAAACCGTGCTGAGAGTGCAGAGCATTCAAGCACATAAGAGCGCGCCTGTACCTACACGAGTGGTCTCCCTTACAAATCGACAACTCCTCCTTACCATTGCGGGGTAGACATGCTGGGGCTGGCAAATGGGTCCCAGTCACACCTCGAAAACAGTTCGGGTTACCGTCAAGAAAGGCTTCCGGGTTTGGCATATTCGGGCGTTCTCGTGTTCTCAATCAAAAAGAGAGCAAAACCCTAATGACACGATTCTCACTTTGGGCACTCCTGCCAATCCTCACTATTTTGGTGGCCTGCTCAGGCCAGGCGCCGATACCGGCGGCGACCCCAACGCCTGTCGCGGGAACGACGGAACCAAGCTCCATAGCCCCATCGCCGACGAACATCATTCTGACGCCGCAACCTCAAGGCACGCCAGAATCCACAACGGTTCTGCCTACTATACACTTAGACCCACCAGCAGGGGCTGGCACTTTCTTGGAAGAGTCACGGCGCCGGGGATCACAGGCCGCCCAGCCACATCTCGAAGATGGTTCTGTCTACCGTGAAAAAAGGCCCACCAAACTGGACTCGAACCCTATGGGGCACATCATCTCTTGCCGCCTTAGCCGAGGTAGCGCCTAACTCGAAGGCGACGGCATGCGCGGCGGAGGCGGGAGTAGCCGAGGTAGCCTCACCGGGCCGAAGGTGCTTCGCCTTCTCCAACTCCTCCGACTACCGCTGAGAAGGAAGCCTAGGACCGTCGCAGAACCGATACATCCAGAACTCGCCACCAGGGGGCGACTTCCTCCACGTCCCTGCCCGGATGGGGCCCGCCTTCAGGGTGGATTCTCAGATAGGCGGACCTCAGCCGATCACGTACTCGGCCCACTGATCCATCAGCGCCCGCCGTTGTTCGAGAAGGTCAGACCGCGCGTAGGCCCGTTCAACGGCATTGCCGACGTGGTGGGCCAGGGAAAGCTCCATCGCGGCGTAGCTGGCGTTGGTGCACTCGGCGGCCCAGTCGCGAAAGCTAGACCGGAAACCGTGCACGGTAGCCCGCTCCGCGAGGCCCACAGTTCGCAGTATCTTCGTGAGCGTCATGTCGGAAAGCTGGCGGCCCCCTACCGGCGAGGGGAACACCAGCCCGGATTCGTCCCGTAGGGGCGCCGCTTCCTCTAGGGCCCCGATAGCCGCCTCACTCAGCGGTACGCGGTGCTCTACACCGCCCTTCATTCGTTCCGCCGGTATCGTCCACAGACCGGCGTCAAGGTCGATCTCGCCCCACGTCGCGCCCCTGGCCTCGCCGGACCTCGCGGCGGTAAGCACCAGAAACTCAAAGCACGCCTTTGTGGCCACTCCCGCCGTGGACGCCGCGATGATCTCTAGCGCCGCCGGCACCTCCTTGTAGGGTAGGCTGGCGGAGAGGGCGGGATTCGAACCCGCGGTACCCGAAGGTACACCGCATTTCGAGTGCGGCACGTTCAGCCAGGCTCCGCCACCTCTCCGCGCGGGCGGCCGCCGCTTGGTATCGCGGCGCCTGACGCCCCAGCGAGCGCCAACAGAAGAGCCGCCGATTACTATAGCCGACGCTCCCCGCCAATGGCAACGAACGTTTGACACAACCCGCGCCGCGGCGCGGCGCCTCTATCCCGCAGGGGCGAGTCGCACCCGCCATTCCCTCCGGTCCCTTCCCTGCCCCTATCCGTCATTCCCACGAAAGTGGGACTCCACTCCCCTCCCGTAGGGGCGATTCGAGAATCGCCCTTCCCGACTCTGGGGGAGATTGAGAGAGGGCGCGCGCCCGACGGGCGCGTCCGAGGGGGGGGCCGGGAGGTCTTGCCTCTTCTCCCGGCGGGAGAAGACTGAGATGAGGGGCCCCCTCACAACCACCATCGGTTATCAAAGCCCGCCACCTCACGCGTCCCCGCCCGACCAAGACCTCCCTCCCTCTAGGAGGGACTGAGCGATTGCCCTCGCGCGTTTGACACAGGTTTGGACGCGGTGTAGCGTCCCGTCCACTCCGTGAAACCTCCCTTCGTTCATCACGTCCTCCACCGCGACGGGCGCTCCGTCTTCTACGGTTGGTGGATCGTCTTCTCCGCCGGCGGTCTCACCATGCTCGGTGGCGCGTTCTACTTCTTCGGCTTCGGCGCCTTCCTGCTTCCCGTCGAAGAAAGCCTCATGACCGACCGCGGCCCCCTCTCTCTCGCCGTGAGCATCTCGACCCTCGAAGGCGCAGCCCTCGGCCCCATCCAGGGCTACTTCGTCGACCGGTACGGCCCAAGGCCCGTCATGATGCTCGGCGTCACCCTCATGGGCGTCGGCTTCATGCTCCTGAGCACCGCCGATTCCCTCCTCGAGTTCTATCTCTTCTTCATCCCCTTCATCGGCATCGGAGCGGGTCTCGGCATTATGTCCCCCGCCTTCGTTGCCGTGAGCAATTGGTTCATCAAGAAGCGCGGCGTCGCCTTCGGCATCGCGATGACCGGCATCGGCATCGGCGGGCTCCTCGTGCCGCTGACCCGCTACCTCATCGCCGCATACGGCTGGCAGGACGCCGCCTTCATCATCGGCGTCATCATCCTGATCGTCGGCCTGCCCTTCACTCTGCTCATGCGTCAGCGGCCCGAGCACTACGGCCTGCTCCCCGATGGCATCACCGAGGAGGAGGCCCGCCGCGACGCCGAGGCCCCCGCGGGCGCGGTGAGCATGCACACCGAAATCGACTTCACCGTAAAGGAGGCCCTCACCTCGGCGGCTTTCTGGCAGCTTGGCGTCGGCTTCGGGCTCCGAAACATGCTCTCGTCCGCCGTCCTAATCCACCTCATCGCCGCCGTCGTCGACCGCGGCCACTCCCAGGAATTCGGTGCCACAGTCCTCGCCATCATGGCCGCCATCAGCATCCCCAGCCGGATCATCTCCGGCCTGGTGCAGGACCGCATAGAGAAGCGCAAGGTGGGCGCCGCCGTGGGCGTCGTCACCTCGCTGTCGCTCGCCTTCTACCTGATGAGCGACAGCCTGTGGGCCTTGGGCCTCTTCGCGGCGCTCTTCGCGGTGGCCTGGGGCGGGGCGAGCCCCACCCAACAGGCGATCCGCGGAGAATACTTCGGACGCCTCCACTACGCCAAGATCAACGGCTTCGCCAACCTCTTCATGACCGCGGGCTCCGTAGCCGGCCCCGCCATCGCCGGCTACGTCCACGACGCCGTCGACACCTACGACCCCACCTTCCTCGGCTTCGCCGCCCTCTCGCTCGTCTCCGGCCTCGTCATCTGGCACGCGAGACGGCCCACGCTCAAGCGGCAGCACCCCCCGGTCCCCGCACAACCATAGCCCGCCCCCATGCGGCATTCTCCAGCCGCGTCCGTGGGACGCGGGGCCAGCGGCTGGCGGCCTCTGGTGATGATTAGGGGGCCCCTCATCTCAGTCTTCTCCCGCTGGGAGAAGAGGTAAGACCTCCCGGCCCCACCGGCGCGCCTGGCGGCGCGCGCCCTCTCTCAGTCTCCCCCAGAGGGGGAGAGTTTAAGGTGCTGCTTCGGAGAGGGGACGGGCGAGTCGCGACTCGCCCCTACGGGAGGGAGCGGGCACCCACAACCCACAAGGGCACCCCTACAGGACAATCCTGCCGCAAGCCCGCATTTGGGCGCTAGGCCGGAACTTTGGCCGCGAGCGCGCTGGTCGAGACGATGTGCTTGTTGAGCCCGAGCCGGTGCGGCTCGATGTTCATCGCCAAGCCGAGGATCTGCGGCAGATGGATCACGGGCAGGTTGATCTGCGTCTTGCGGGCCTTGGCGGCCTCGGGCTGCTGCCCATCCAGGTTGAGGTGGCACAGCGGGCACGGCGTGACCATCGCGTCGGCGCCCTCGCCCTTGGCCTCCAACAGATGCGCCCCCGCCATCCTCAGCGAGTTGTCCCGGTTCATCGTCAGGATAGGGAAGCCGCAGCACTTCGTCTTGCCGCTGAAGTCGACGGGCGTCCCGCCAATCACGGTGATCAACTGTTCGAGGTACGAGCCGCGCTCCGGAAATTCGTCGTAGCCCAGCTTCTCCGTGGGCCGCACCACATAGCACCCGTAGAACGGGGCCAACGCGAGGCCGGTAAGCGGCTTGGTCACGTGCTCCTTCAGCCGGTCCAGGCCGTAGTCCTCGACGAGGATCCACATGAAGTGCTTCACTTCCGTGGTGCCGTTGTAGCTCAGGCCCTCCGGTTCGAGGTATTTGTTGATGAAGGCGCGGTAGTCGGGATCGGCCTTCAGCCGGTGGTTGGCCTGGCTCATGACGCCCTGGCAGGTGCTGCAAATGGTCATGAGCGGGAGGCCCCGCTGCTCCGCCATGGCGAAGGTGCGGGCGTTAAGGGTGTCGCCCAGCTCAGGGTCGCGCTCCTGGAGCACGCCCGCGCCGGTGCACGCCGCCTCTTTCAGGTGTTCGAGGGTGAAGCCCAAGCGCTCGCCCACGAGCTTCATGGCTTGGAACAGCTCGGGCGCGCCGCCCTGAGCGACGCATCCCGGGTAGTAGGCGTAGCGCATTTACTCTTTCTCCATCTCCTGGAAGATCCGTTTCACCTGCTCGTGCCCGGGGCGCTTGTGGTGCATGATCGGAGGGAACTTGCCCTTGAGCAGCGCCCGCACCGCCGTGGGCGCCATACGAATCTGCGCCGGCGCGTCGTCGAGCCCGAACGACTCGTAGCCGATCTTCAGCTCGTCCACCCAACCGCTCTCCGAGACCGACTTGGCGAACGAGTCGCTGTGCCGCGTCCCGTTGTTGTCGGTGAACCCCGACTCCTGGGCGGTGCGCCGCAGGTCGACGATGCGTTCCATGGGAGCCACGTCCTTGGGGCAGACCTCGACGCAGGCAAAGCAGTGGGTGCAGTCCCAAACGCCGCTATATTTGCTCAACTCCTTGAGCCTATCGTCGCGGGACTCCTGCGTCTCTCTGGGGTCGGCGACGAAGCGGTAGGCCTTGGCCAAGGCGGCCGGGCCGATGAAGTTCTCATCGACTTCGAGCGAGGCGCAGTCGGAGACGCAGGCGCCGCACATGATGCAGTTCATCGTGTGGGCCAGATCGCCCATAGCGTCCTGGGAGGCGATGTACTCGCGGTCGGGCGCCGGCTGATGCGCCCGCAGGAAGGGCTGCACCTGGCGGACCTTGCTCCAGAAGCCCGACATATCGGTGACCAGATCCTTCAACGGCTTCATGTTGCCCATGGGCTCGACGGTGAACGCGCCCTCATCGTCGGCGACGTCTTCAACCTTGGTGATGCAGGCGAGCTTCGCTCCGCCGTTCACCCGCATGGCGCAGGAGCCGCAGATCGCGCTTCGGCAGGAGCAGCGCACCGCCAGCGTTTCGTCTTGATACTCGCGAATTCGGATCAGCGCGTCGAGGACGGCGTCGTTGTCCTCGACCTCGACGGAGAAGTCTTCGTAGCGCGACTCCTTAGTCTCGGGATCGTAGCGCTTGACCTTCACGTTGACGGTCTTCAATAGACTCTCCTCTCTGGAGGCCAGTTGGTGATCGTGACGGGCTCGTAGCCGATAACCGGGCCCTCCGGCGAGTGGTAGGCCATCGTGTGCTTGAGCCATTCCGCGTCGTTGCGCTCGGGGTAGTCCTCCCGCGCGTGGGCGCCGCGGCTTTCCTTGCGAGCGAGGCCGGAGACGGCGATGGTCTCGGCGCAGACGAGCATGTTCTCCAACTCCAGCGTCGAGAGAAGGTTCCAGTTGAAGACCTTGCCCCGGTCCCGCACCGTCAGAGCCTGGAAGCGCCGGCTCAAGTCGCGGACCGTGTCCAGGGCCTCTTGCATGCCCTGCTCGTTGCGGAAGACGCTAATGTTCTTGTCCATGGCGTCGCCGAGCTCAAGGCGCAGCGACGCCGCAGTGTAGCCCGGATAGGGACGCTCCGTCAGGTCTTGGAACTTGGAGGTGTGCTTCCCGACCAGATCCTCCTCGTTGACCATACGGAAGGGGCCGGCTTGGCGGGCGTACTCGACGGCGTAGGCGCCGGAGCGCCGCCCGAAGACGACCGTTTCGAGGAGGGAGTTTGCGCCCAAGCGGTTGCCGCCATGGATGCTCACGTTGGCGCATTCGCCGGCGGAGAAGAGGCCGGGGACCGCCGTCGCTCCGGTGGCGTCCGTCTTGATCCCCCCCATGATGTAGTGCATGCCGGGCCGGATGGGCACGGGGTCTTTCACGATATCGACACCGGCGAAGAGCGTCGCAAGCTCCGCGATCTGCCCCAGGCGCTCCTTGATGAGCTTCTCCCCCAAGTGGCGGCAATCGAGGAGGACGCAGCCGTCCACGCCCCGCCCCTCGCGGATCTCTATCGCCTCCGCGCGGGAGACCACGTCGCGCGAGGCGAGCTCCAGCTTGTTCGGGGCGTACTTCGACATGAAGCGGTCGCCCTCGGCGTTGACTAGATAGGCGCCCTCACCCCGGGCGCCCTCGGTGAGCAGCGCTCCGTTACCCTTCAGCGTGGTGGGGTGGTATTGCACCATCTCCATGTCCATGAGCGGGGCGCCGATCTGATACGCCAGCGCCTGCACGTCCCCGGTGCAAATGAGCCCGTTGGTGCTGGGCTCGTAGACGCGGCCCAGACCGCCGCCCGCCAGGATGACGGCTTTCGCCTGGATCACCTCGATGTCGCCGGTCTTGATGTCCATGGCGACGACACCGGTGCAGACGCCTTCGTCCTTCAGCAATTCGAGGACGAACCACTCCTCGTAGACGCGCATACCCGCCTTCATGAGCTGTTCGTACATCACGTGCAGACAGGCCTGGCCGGTGATGTCGCCGACGAAGAAGGTCCGCTGGTTCGTCGCGCCGCCGAAGGCTCGTGTCTTGAGGCGGCCGTACTCGTCGCGGGCGAAGATCACGCCCATGTGCTCGAGTTCGTAGATGTCTTGGGGGGCGTCCCTCGCCATGACTTCAATGGAGTCTTGGTCGCCGAGCCAGTCGCTGCCCTTGACGGTGTCGTAGGCGTGGACTTCCCACGTGTCGTCGTCGCCCTCGGCGCCCATGGCGGCGTTGATGCCGCCCTGGGCGGCGTTCGAGTGGCTCCGCACCGGGTGTACCTTCGTCAGCACCGCTACGTCCGCGCCGAGGCGAAATGCTTCAATTGCGGCGCGCATACCGGCAAGGCCGGCACCGATGACGAGGACATCGTGCTGGTGCATAGGGGCCCCTCCCAAAGGCGCGTGAATCTTATCACAACCCAATCCGGCGTTCAACGAAAACCGAGGGCGGCGCGGAGCGCGTCAACAGATTGACCACCGCCGCATACGGCGGTGTATTTCAGGAAAGGGCGCGCCGGCTCCGCTCGAAGCCAGACCCCGCTCCCGCCGTCCGCCGGCCCTGGCGGCTCTGCGGTATCTTCTCCAGAATCCACTCCCGCCGCCGCCATCCCTCGAACAGGACGAAGACCACGGCCACCATCGCAATGCCGACGACGGCGTCGGCGATGTAGTGATTCCCGGTGATGATGATGGCGAAGAACGTCACCGTGGGATAGAGCACGCCCAGGAGCTTGAGTACCTTGGGGCCGGTGTTCCAGAACAGGAAGCCGAAGATGAACGTCCAGGAGAAATGCAGACTCGGCATCGCGGCGTAGATGTTGTAGTACGAGGCCGTCTCGCGGCTCGCGTACCATCCCGGCCCATAGACTGCGATGCCGTCGACGAAGCCGAAGCCCTCGACCAGCCGGGGAGGCGCCAGCGGGAACGAGGCGAAGATGATCAGCGACGCGACGAACGTGAGGAGTATCAGCGCCCGGTAGTAGAAATACCGCTCTCGGCGCTTCCAGTAGAAGAAGACCGCCGTCACCGCAATGATGGGGAAGTACGTGACGATATAGAGGTAGTTGAAGAGCTGCATCACCCAAGCGCCGCCGTTTTCCAGCGCCCACGCCTGCCACGACGCCTCCCAGAACGCGCCGGCCGCCTGCTCGAAGGAGATGAGCGAGCTCGCGTTCTCGAAGCCGAGAACCTCGACCTCGGAGACGAGGCCGTTGCGCACGAACATGTACGCAAAGTACGCCCCGGCGATCAGGACCACTTCGCGCACGACCGACTTATAGCCGTCCGTGGCCAAGAGGTTGTCCGCTATGCCCCGAAGCAAGGGGGGCTGTTGCGCTGAATCCCGCATAGGTCCGGTCTCACCCGCGCTTGGCTAGTTCGCCTTCCCGCGCACTCTTGGCGACGCCGGCGCCATTCAATACCGGAAGCTCGACCCGATGCGGCGCGGTCCCGTTGACGCGGCTCCGGGCGGCCCACCGCGCGCCGTGGGGTGAGCTCAGAAAGACGCTGCAGTCCAGGCAACCGACGCGTTCCTCCGGCGCCTCGCCCTTGAAAAGCGCGCGCGCGGCGGTGTAGCGCTCGTTATTCCAAATGTCGCGGACGCTGTGCTCGCCGACGTCGCCGAAGTCCTGCTCCTTGTCGGTGAGATAGCAGCAGGGCGCCACGCCGCCGTCCCAATTCACCACCGCGCTCCGCCATAAACGCCAGCACGCCGCGCCGTCCTCTTTGTAGGGCCGGTCGAACGCGGCCTCGCGGATGTAGCGGGAGTCGCCCGCCGGCACCCACTTCTCCGCCAGCGCGGGGTCGTCCATCCCCCAAGGGAAGTCGACCTTCTTGAAGATGATGCCGTTCACCCCGAGTTCCTCGGCCAAGACGCGCGCCGCCTCGATCTGGTGCTCGTTCTGCTTCATCACGATGAATTGCCATTCCAGGTAGGGCGTCTCGAACCCGAGCCGCCGCTTCGTCTCCACCAGCAGGCGCAGGTTGTCGAGTACGCGGTCGAGGCGGCCCGCCACGCGGTACTGCTCGTAGACCTCCTGCGTCACGCCGTCCAGCGAGACGATCATGGTGTCCAGGCCCGAGCGCACCACCGCTTCCGCCATTTCCGGCGTGAGCGGCTTGTTGAGGTTCGTGCTGATGATGGTGGCGAGGCGCGCCCGGTGAGCATAGGCGATGTACTCGTCGATGTCCTTGTTCAAGAACGGCTCACCCCAGCTATAGAGGGTGAGCCACACGCAGTAGTTCTTAATCTCATCGACCGTCTTCCGATACGTCTCGAAGCTCATGACGCCCTTATCGCGGTGGATATTGCCCAGGCCGGTGTGGCAGAGGGGGCACTTGAGCTGGCAGATGTTTGTGGTGTCGATTTCCCACTCGTAGGGCTTGGCGAACACGCGCTTTCGGGTGAGCTTGAGCTCCGCCTCCATCATGAGGACGTTGAAGAGCTTGCGCCATGAGAAGTAGCGCAAGGCGACCTCGGCGCGCTGCCCCGCCCGGTCGGGGTCGAGGCGGGGGACGACCCCGCCATTGGCGCGCAAGAGCCGATCCAAGCCGGCGCCGGCCTTGACGAACAATCGAGGAAGGAGAGGCGAGCTCGCGGGCTTGCTCATCGTTCGGCACATTATAGGGAAGCCTTCAACCTTTTCAAACCAGGCGGTGGCGCACCTAAGGAAACGCCATGAGGTCGCCGCGCGCCCTCACCGACTCTCTCGGAGAGTGGCGCGGGCCGGAGCCGGCTAGGCGTCCTCGTCGGCGAGGACGAGGAGTAGCGCCGCAATGCTCTTGGCGTCCTCGATCTCGCCCCCGGCGATGAGCTTCCGCACCTCGGAGAGGGCCGTGGGCGCGAGCTCGATCTCCTCGTCCACGTCGCCTTCCAAGGGGTCCTCGGTTAGGTCGCGGGCCACGTAGAGGCGCAGGTACTCCGTGCTGTAGCCCGGTGAGGCGTAGCAGCCGCCGATAGGATCGATCCGGCCCGCCGCGAAACCGGTCTCCTCGCGGAGCTCGCGTTGCGCCGCTTCAAGGGGGTCCTCACCGGGGTCGAGGGTCCCCGCCGGAATCTCTAGGAGCCATTTGCCCGCGGCGTGGCGGTATTGGCGCACCAGGATGACCCGGCCATCCGCATCGATGGGGACCATCGCCACCGCGGCGCGGTGCTCGACGATGTCCCGTTTGACGCGCTGCCCGTCGGGGGTCTCGATCAGATCGACACGCACCTTGATGACGCGCCCCTCGGCCACGAGCTTCGAGTCGACGACCTTCATACCTTACCGCTCCGTTCAGGGAGAATAAGCCGGTCCTAAGGCGGGCCGGCGGCGGCGGCGCCGGGTAGCCGGTCCAGCCCCAGCCGTTGCGCCAGCGTCTCGAAGAAGTAGGGGGGCTTGCGGGCGCGGAGGAACTTGGCCGTCTTGGCGCTCTTGCTCGCCCGCACCACGTCGCCGGGCCCGAGGTCGTGGTCGTTGTGGCCGTCGAGACTGACGACGGCGCCGCCACCACCGGCGATTTCGAGCGCGACCCGGCTCTCCTCGCCCAAGACCAGAGGCGTCGCCATGGAGAGATGGGGGGACACCGGCGCCAGCACGAGCTGCCGGCTCTGCGGTTCCAGGACGGGGCCGCCCACCGCCATGGCGTAGCCGGTACTGCCCGTGGCCGTGGCCAGGATCACTCCGTCGGCGCGGTAGACGGCGAGGAACGCGCCGTCCACGTAGGCGCGCACCGTAATGAGCTGCGCTACGCCGCCGCGGCTCACCACGGCCTCGTTCAGCGCCCAGTCCGTCAACGACTCGCCCTCGCGCGTCACCTCGACGTCCAGGGTGGCGCGCTCCTCCACCCACACGCCAGGCTTCAGATAGTCGGGGACTCGCTCCAAGGCGTCGGCGCCGCGCATCTCGGTCATGAATCCAAGCTTGCCCATATTGACGCCGAGAATGGGCGCACCGAGCACCACGGCCAACTTGGCCGTGCGGAGGATGGTCCCATCGCCGCCGACGGTGACGAGGACCTCCGACTCGGCGCACGAGTCGAGGATCTCCGCCTCGTTCCGCGAGTTCGCCAGCGGGCAGTCGTAGGACAGCGCCTTCAGGCGATCACGGAGGGCGCAAGCCAACTCGAGGGAGGCCGGGTTCGCCGCGTTGTAAACGATGCCGATGCGTTTCACGGGTGGACTCGGAGCAGGGCCCGATGTGGAGACCGGACAAGTTTATGCCGCAAAGGATAACAGCCGTTGAAGACCCTTGCGCAACTCGCCTGCCCCTCGCGTCCGGCGATTCACAAGTCGCCCCTTACACCTCTCCCCCTCTGGCGGCAACCACACACCTCTCCCCCAGAAGGGGCGCATTTCAACCTCTCCCCCAGGGGATGGTTGCGATGCAATCGCCACTGACTCCCCTTCCTCTCCTATGGGTACGGCCAACGTGATGTCCAGGTTGTTCTCCCCGTCCACCATGACCTCCTCCATGGCCAGCAGGAAGATGAACAGCGAGGGTGCCGGGCAACTGCGGCGATACGGCTGCTGGAGGACCTCGTCAGCGAACGGAGACGCCTGGAGGCAGCGGCCTCGCCGGCCATCGAAGCGAGGAAGCTCACCCCCGGCTGAACGATGCGCCAAGAACGCTCAACCAACGTCGGGCGGGGTTAGTGGCCGTGGGGCGGGAACCCGTCGTGCTCGTGCACAGGCGTCCGATGGTATGCGATTCCTGCTTGTTGAACGGGGTCCACGTGAACGATTGTCTCGCCAATGTAGGGAAGGGCGTGGCTGAGCGAATGGGATACTCGCTTCCCTAGCTCGTGCGCCTCCTCGAGTGAAGCTCCGTCGCTCGTTGTGAGGTGCACTTCAGCGTGCAACCGATGGCCTATCCACCGCGCCCTCGAGTAGGTGATGCTTCGCACACCGGGGACGTCCAGGGCCTCGCGCTCAATGGCTTCGAGCACCTCGGGGTCGACTCCATCGAGCATGCGCTCAAACACCGACTTGGCGGAGTCGTACGCAATCTTCGCGATGAGCACGCTGATGCCCAATCCAACGATCGGGTCGGCTATCGGGAAGCCGGCCCAGACGGCAATGGATCCGAAGAAGACGGCGAGGCTGGCCAGTCCGTCAGTGCGCGCGTGGTAGCCGTCTGCCACCAGAGCGACGCTGTTTATTTCGCGTCCGACGCGTATACGGAAGATGGCGACTCCCTCATTGCCAATGAACCCTATCGCGCCTGCTGCGACGACTACCCATACCCATTCAACGTCGCGGGGGTTGAGCAGCCTGTCGACGGATTGGTAGGCGGCCACTATAGCGCTGGACAGGATGACTAGGACGATGACTGCCCCGGCGAAGTCTTCGACTCTACCGAAACCGTAGGTGAACCGCCTGGTCGGTGGTCGGCGGGCAAACAGGAAGGCTATCCACAAGGGGACCGCAGTCAGCGCGTCGCCGGCGTTGTGGATGGTGTCCGCCAGCAGTGCTACGCTGCCGGAGAGTACGACGACGACCGTCTGCAGAGCGGCGGTGACGGCCAGTCCCACGAACGACCATTTGATGGCCCAGATGCCCCGGCTGGTCGTCGCAATGGAGGGGGCGACCACGCCATGCGTGTGCCCATGCTCTTTGTCGTTTCCGTGATGATGGTGGCGGCGATGCATGAGGGGCCCCCCGACAACCGCCATCGGCCATCGAAGCCCGTCACCTTCACCGTCAGACGGGGAAGGCCTTGACGGCGTTTACCGCGAAGTCCAAGAGGAAGCCGGGCGCGAAGCCGAAGAAGAGCACCCCAGCCGTGGTGAGCAGGAGCGGCACCGCCATCGAAGGCGCCGCGGTGATCGGCTCCTCCGATTTCGCGGGGCTCATGAACATCGTTTTCACCACGCGGAGATAGTAGTAGGCGGAGATCGTCGAGTTGATCCCCCCCGCGACCGCGAGCCAGACGAGGTCGGCGTTGACCGCAGCGTTGAAGACATAGAGCTTGCCCCAGAACCCCACCGTCGGCGGCAGGCCGGTGAGCGAAATCAGGGCGATGGCGAGCAGCGCGGCGAGCAGCGGCGCCCGCTTACCCAGGCCGGCGTAGTCGTCGATCTCGTTGCTCCGGAGCCGATGATCGACCGCGATGACGACGAAGAAGGCGGCGAGATTGGTAAAGGCGTAGCCGCCGAGGTAGAAGAGGACGCCCTGCGGGCCGAGCGCCTCGCTTCCGGGCGCCCGCGCCGCCACGGCGGCTACGCCGATGAGGATGTACCCCGCGTGCGCTACCGCGCTATAGGCGAGCAGGCGCTTGATGTCTTGCTGGAACATCGCGGTCAGGTTGCCCACCGTCATCGTAATGACGGCGAGGACCGCGAAGAGCATGCTCCAGTCCAGCACGAGGCCGGGGAAGGCGGCGTAGAAGACGCGGAGGAGCAGCGCGAATCCCGCCGCCTTGCTGGCGACGGAGAGAAAGGCCGTAATCGGCGTCGGCGCGCCCTGATACACGTCGGGGACCCACATGTGGAAGGGGAACGCGGAGATCTTGAACCCGAAGCCGGCGACAAGCAGCACCACGCCGACCAGCAGGCCGGGCTGATCGAGCAGACCCACGGTTCCCACGGCGCGGGCGATCTCGCCGAGCTCGGTCTCGCCGGTAAAGCCGAAGATGAAGGCCATGCCGTAGATCATCAGCCCCGAGCTCACGCCGGAGAGCACGAGGTACTTCGCCCCCGCCTCCGTGGAGCGCTGGTCCTTGAAGAACGTCACCAGCGCGATGGCGGAAAGGGTGCTGAGTTCGAGCGAAACATAGATGGTGAGCAGCTCGCCCGTGCCGGAGAGGAGCATCAGGCCGGACGTGGCGAACAGCACCAGTGCGTAGTACTCGCCCTGGAACCGGGGGAACTGCGACGCCGCGCTCTGCGACGCCATCGCCGCCATGCCGGCGACGCCGATGAACAGCAGCTTGAAGAACACCGCGTAGTTATCGACGATGAAGAAGCCGTTGAAGGCCGTGTCCTGTTCGCCCCAGAGGACGATCGTGAAGCCGAGCGGGATGCCGAGCAGCAGCGTCGCCAGCGGCGCGAGCAGACTCTTCCGTTCGATGAACAGATCGGCCAGGATCACCAGCACGGCGATTCCCGCCATGCTGATCTCCGGCGAGAGCAGATAGAAGTCGCGGGCTTCGATCATCGTCTCCGCGGCCCTCTCCGTGCGCGGCCCCGGGTCATGAGGCCGCCTCCAGGATGTTCATGATCGGCGCGAGCCCGGCGTCGAAGTAGTCGGTTACCAGCGCGGGATAGATGCCGACGATGAAGATAACGATGATCATGCCGGCCAGCGGCACGGCCTCGGTGAGCGTGGCATCGCTGATTGAGGCGAAGCGGCGCTGCTCCGGCCCGAAGAAGATGCGGCGCACCGTCCAGAGAATATAGCCCGCGCTCAGGAAGACGCCGACGATGGAGAGGATCGTCGCCTCGCGGTACGCCTCGAACGAGCCGATGAACACCAGCACCTCGGCCACAAACCCGCTCATCGTCGGCAGGCCGATGGCGGCGAAGCCGGCGGCGACAAAGGCGACGGCCAACACCGGCATCCGGCCCGCCAGGCCACCGAGGTCGGGAATGTGCCGCGTGTGCGCCTTCTCATACACGTACCCCGCGAGCATGAACAGCAGCCCCGTGATCGTGCCGTGGGTGAACATCTGCAACGCCGCCCCGGTCAGGCCGATCTGGTGCAGCGACGCGACACCGAGCAGGACGAAGCCCATGTGGCTGATGGAGCTATAGGCGATGAGGCGTTTTATGTCACGTTGCCGGAAGACCATGACCGCGCCGTAGAGGACGTTCACCACCGCCAGCGTGGCCAACAGCCAGGCCCAGTTCGCCGTCACTTCAGGGAAGAGGCTGACGTTGAGCCGCAGGATCGCGTAGCCGCCCATCTTCAACATCACGCCGGCCAGCATCACGCTGGCGGCGGTAGGAGCATCGGTGTGAGCGTCGGGGAGCCAGGTGTGGAAGGGCCACACGGGCAGCTTCACCGCGAAGGCCGCCAGCAGCAGGAAGAAGACACCCTCGGCGGTGATCAGCGCCGTGGTGAACGGCGTATCCCGCAGTTCCATCATGTCGAACGTGCCCGTCGAGAAGAAGATCACCAGGAATCCGGCGAGCATCAGCGCGCTGCTTCCCGCCGTGAACAGCAGGAACTTCATCGCCGAGTACTCTTTGCGCCCGCTTCCCCAGATGCTGATGAGCATGTACATGGGGATCAGCTCGACTTCCCAGAACAGGAAGAAGAGCAGCAGGTCGAGCGAGACGAAGACGCCGAGAATGCCCGTCTCCAGCAGCAGCAACCAGAAGAAGAACTCCCTGACGCGGTCCTTCACCCCCCAGGAGACCAACACCGCGCCCACGCCGAGCAGCCCCGTCAGCGCCAGCAGCGGCGCGCTCAGTCCGTCGACGCCGACGAAGTACTGCACCTTCAGGGCCGACAGCCAACTATGTTGCTGCACCCACTGCGGCTCGCCCGCGTCGAGGTCGATGCCCGCCCAGACGATCAGCCCGAGGACGAGCACCGCGATCGTCGCCGCTAGGGCTGCCCACCGGACATGGCGGTCTTCCCTAAGGAAGAGCAGGATGAAGAGGGCCGCCGCCGCGGGCAGGAAGACCGTCGCCGTTAACACCGCGCGCCCCCGTTCTCAAGGGCGCCGGCCGGACGCGCAACGCTGTCGATTACCACATACATCCGGCTAGCCCCATATCCAGAATGCCGCGGCAATAAGGATGACGCCCGAGGCGATGACGGCCCCGTAGGCCTGCACCTGACCGTTCTGGAGCGTGGACGGCCACCGTCCCAGATTCCGGCCCAACCAGCCGGTGAAGTTCACCGCCCGGTCCACGAGGTGTGTGTCGATGAACTCGACCACCGCGCCGGCGCCGTCGATGAAGAGGCGGCGCACGATGATCTCTTCGTAGAGGGTGTCGATGTAGTAGCGGTTCGCGAGGACTCGGTAGACGGGCGCAAAGCGCCGCGCCACCGCCGCCGGCGACGGCGCGCCCAACCGGTACATGGAGTAGGCGAGGACGACCCCCGCCGCGCCCACGGCCGACGAGACCGCGGCGACGCCGACGTTGAACTCGTGCGGGTGGGCCTCGCCGAGGAAGATCGACAGGCTGAAGGCGCCGATGTCGAGGAAGTCCCAGGGCAGGTCGGCCAGCCCAAAGAAGATCGCCGGAACGGCTAGCGCCACCAGCGGCAGGGTAATGAGCCACGGCGATTCGTGGGGCGCGCCGTGCCCGTGCTCCGACCCGTGATCGGACGCTGCCACAGCCGCGTCCGGCTCGCCGTTCCCGGCGGGAGCGTGGGCCGCCGCCTCGGCTGCCGCGCCACCCTTGTACTCGCCGGAGAACGTCATGAACAACATACGGAAGACGTAGAACCCGGTGATGCCGGCGGTCAGCACGGCAATCCAGTAGAGCGCGGCCCCGCCGCCGATCCCGAACGTGTTCTCCGAAGCCGCAAGCAGGATCGCGTCCTTGCTCCAGAAGCCGGCCAAGGGGAAGATCCCCACCAGCGCCAGCGCCCCGATCATCATCGTCCCGTAGGTGCGGGGCATGAACCGGCGCAGGCCGCCCATGTAACGCATGTCGTAGGTCTCAGTGGTGTGGTGGACGCTGCCCGCGCCCAGAAAGAGCAGCGCCTTGAAGAAGGCGTGGGCGAGCAGGTGGAAGATCGCCGCGCCGAACGCCCCCGTCCCCAACGCGAGGAACATGTAGCCGAGCTGGCTCACCGTCGAGAAGGCGAGCACGCGCTTGATATCGTTGTTCACCAGCGCCATCGTCGCCGCCAGCATCGCCGTCCCGCCGCCGATCCACGCCACGACGGTCAGCGCCGACTCGGAGTGCTCGAACAGCGGGAACATCCGCGCCACCAGGAACACGCCCGCGGCAACCATCGTTGCGGCGTGGATGAGCGCGCTCACCGGCGTGGGGCCCTCCATCGCGTCGGGCAGCCACACGTGCAGGGGGAACTGGCCCGACTTGCCCACGGCCCCGGCGAAGATTCCCAGGCAGAGCCACGTCAGGCCCACCCCCGCGATCGCGCCGACTTCCGCGGCGTGATTGAGCGCCTCGATGTCGAGCGTTCCCGCGAACACGAAGGCCCAAGCGATGGCGATCATGAAGCCGACGTCGCCCAGCCTCGTAACGAGGAACGCCTTCTTCGCCGCCCGCGCCGCCTCGGGCTTGCGGAACCAGAAGCCGATGAGCAGGTACGAGCTCAGCCCCACCAGCTCCCAGAAAACGAATAGGAAGACGAGCCCCGATGCCATCACCAGCCCCAGCATCGACGCGGTGAACAGCGACATGTAGGCGAAGTAGCGCGTGAAGCTCTCGTCGTCCTTCATATACTCCAGGCCGTAGACCTGTACGAGGAGGCTCACGCCGGTCACGATGACCGCCATCACCGCGGTCAGACCGTCCATCGTGACGCCGACGTTGATGTCGAGCGAGCCGATGGTCAGCCATTCGCGGGTCTCGAAGCCGAGGTCGTGCCCCGGGGCGTTGATGACCTCGACCAGTGCCCACAGCGAAAGAACGAAGGCGGCGGCCATCGCGGCCACGGTCAGATACCCCGCGCCGCGCCATCGCGACCCCATGACGGGCCGCAGCAGGGCGATCAGGACGAACGACCCCAGGGGGAGAAAGAAGATGGACCAGACGTCGATTTCGGGCACTTAGATTTTCCGCATGATCTCGTCGGCCACGTGCTCCCTGCCTCGGGGCACGTAGACGATGAACTTCGTGGTCTCGCTCCAGCTCGTAATGTCGCCGTCGGGAAGGATCCGTGACGGCAGACCCTCGGCCTCGAACAGCTCCTTCCACATCTCTGCGAGGAGCAGGTTCGGCGCCTGTTTATAGGGGGACCAGGACACGCGTTAGCCTTTCATGCCGTCGACGGCGGTGATGTCGACGGATTCCTTGTTCCTGAAGAGTGCGATGACAATGGCCAGCGCGAGAGCAACCTCCGCCGCCGCGACCGTGATCACGAACATGGCGAACACGTGGCCCGTCAGCGCCTGCGGCGTCACGAAGCGGGTGAAGGCGATGAAGGCCAGGTTCGACGCGTTGAACATCAGCTCGATGGACATCAGGACGGTGACGATGTTGCGCTTCGCCAGCGCACCCGCCAGACCGATGCTGAAGATGATCGCGGAGAGAACCAGATAGTGTTCGAGGCCCGCCATGCTTCTTCTTAGTCCTCGTCCTTGCCCTTGGCGATGACGATGGCGCCGATCATCACCGCGAGCAGGAGCACCCCGGCGATGATGAAGGCGAGCACGTAGACGTTCACGATGAGGTCGGCGATGGCCGTCGTGGTGTTGTCGAGCGGCTCGCTCTTGGAGAGCCGCCAGTCCGTGTTGACGATGGCGGTGACGAACGTGGCCAGCAGGAGCGCCGCCAGGCCCATCGCGGGCCGCAGGAGTTTGCCGGAGGGGTTGCCCTGCTGCACGTCGCGCGTGAGCAGGATGGCGAAGACGATCAGAATCGAGATGCCGCCGCCGTAAATGAGAATCTGCACCACGGCGAGGAAGTCGGCGTTCAGCGTGATGAAGAGCCCGGCGACACAGAGGAACGTCACGACCAGCAGCAGCGCCGCGCGGAAGATGTCGCGCACCAGCACGACGCCGAGTGCGGAGCCCGCCGCCGCCGCGCCCAGTATCCAGAAAGCGATCGAGTTGCCCGCGCCAACGTCCATGGTCTTAGCGGCCGGCCTCCCCGCCGGTCAGCGAGGTCCCGCTCTCGAAGTCGACGCCGTGGAGGTGCGGCCTGGCGAAGGCGCTCGGCTTCTTGCGCGACGTGCGAAGCTCGTCGATGTGGACCACCATGCTCTTGCGGGTATAGGTGGCGCGCTCGTAGCCGGTGCCCATGAACAGCGCATCGTAGGGACAGGCCTCGACGCAGAGGCCGCAGAACATGCAGCGCCCGGTGTCGATGTCGAAGACCTCTAGGGCGTAGTCGTCCCCCACGTTCGGGTTCTCCTGCGGGGCCGTCTCGATGCGGATGGTGCCCAGGGGGCAATACTTGGCGCAGGAGGCGCAGCCGGTGCAGCGGTCCTCGTACCACACGAACTCGTAGCCCCGGTAGCGCGGATGCTCCGGCAGCCGCTGCTCGGGGTATTCGACGGTAACGGGCTTGCGGAAGAGGTGCTTCAGTGTGAGCGCCATCCCCTTGAGGATTCCTTCTCCGTACATCCCTACCCTCCCCCTGCCTCGCCGCGCACGGCGGCTGGCTCTCCGGCGATGACCGGGCGCGAAGGATCGACGATCCGGCGGGTCCGGCCTTGGAAGCCCAAGATACGTGTCATGACGACAATGGAGCCGATGGCGATGGCGAAATTGACCGGAATGATCCAATAGGGCAAGTCTGCTGCGTCGCGGAAGGCCACGACCTCGGCGGCGACTACGAACAGGTTCACGATAGAGAGCGGCAGGAGGAACTTCCAGCCAAACCCCATGATCTGATCGACGCGCATCCGGGGGATCGTCGCCCGCACCCAGATCAGCACCCCGATCACGAAGCCCATCTTCAGCACCAGCCACAGATAGGGCGGAATCGGCTCGGGGCCCTTGAAGCCGCTGAGGAACAGCGTGGCGGTGATGGCCGCGAAGCCGATGATCGCCGCGTATTCGGCGAGCTGCACCACCGTCCACTTCATCCCGCTGTACTCGGTGTGGAACCCTGAAATGATCTCCGACTCCGCCTCCAGCAGGTCGAATGGCGCGCGGTTGAGCTCGGCGGAGACGGCGATGGCGAAGACGATGAACCCAAGCGGCATCCACGCCAGGTTGGGCGCGAACCGCTGCTGCTCGACGATCTCGGTGAGGTTCAGGCTGCCGGTGAGCACCACCACGCCCATGATCGAGAGCACCAGCGGTATCTCGTAGCTCACCAACAACGCGACGGCGCGCATCGCGCCGAACAATGAATACTTGTTGTTCGAGCTCCACCCGCCCATGAACACGGCGATCTCCGCCGCCGTGGTCACGCCGATGACGTAGAGGATCCCGACATCGATGTTGGCCAGGACGGCGCCGAACGGCCCCCAGGGAATCACCGCGAACATCGCGATGATCATGGCCGCGAACGCGAGCGGCGCCAGGCCGAAGAGGAACTTGTCGGCGGCGCGCGGTGTCGTGTCTTCCTTCGTCATCAGCTTCAGCGCGTCGGCAACAGGCTGGAGGAGACCGAACACTCCGACGCGGTTGGGGCCGGGGCGTTGCGTGAAGCGCCCCAACAGCTTGCGCTCCATCAGGATGACGTAGGGCACACCAAGCGTCGCGACGTTCACCACAAGCAGGCTCCCGATGACGCCCAGGACAATGTAGATCAGCGGATCGGGCCAGCCGCCGGGAACGGCGCCGCCCATCGCGCGGCACAGGCCGTCGCCCATGCGGGGCAGGAAGTTGATGCCCCACTCCTGCCACAGAGACATGTCGGTCCAGAAACCATCGGGCTTGCACCCGGTCGCGAGGTGTTCCACTAGCGGTCCACCTCGCCCATGTTGATGTCGATGCTGCCGAAGATGGTGACCAGGTCGGCCATCTTCCAGCCGATGAGCATTTCAGGCAGCGCGGTGAGGTTGATCAGGGAGGGCGAGCGGATGGCACAGCGGTAGGGGGCAACGCTCCCGTCGCTCACCAGGTGGAAGCCGAGCTCACCCTTGGGCGCTTCGACCTTTCCATAGGCCTCGCCGGCGGGCGGGCGCAGCAGCATGGGAAGGTCGGTGCGGTGCGGTCCCGGCGGCATCTGCTCCACGCACTGATGGATGATGCGCAGGCTCTGGCGCATCTCCTCCAGCCGCACCAGGAAGCGGTCGTAGTTGTCGCCGTCGCTCCCCGTCGGAATGTCGAACTCGAACCGGTCGTAGACCTCATAGGGGTCCGACTTTCGCAGGTCCCAGGCCAGGCCGCTGGCGCGGAGGACGGGACCGGTCGCGCCGGCGTTCACCGCTAGGTCGAGCGGGAGCACGCCGACGCCCTTGCACCGGCTGATCAGGATCTCGTTCTCGCGCATGAGCTGCTCGTACTCGTCGAACTTGCGGGGCAGCTCGTTGACCACCTCGGCCAGCGCGGGGAAGAACTCCGGAGGCAGGTCGTCGTTCACCCCGCCGGCCCGCATGTAGGTGTGCGTAATCCGCGCCCCGCACACCATCTCGAACAAGTCGAGGATGCGCTCACGGTCGCGGAACATATACATGAGCGGGGTAGCGAAGGCGCCGAGGTCTTGGAGGAAGAACCCGGTGGCGACCTGATGCGACGCGATACGCATCAGCTCCGCCATCAGCACCCTGATGTACTGACCGCGCTCCGGGACCTCGACGCCGAGCAGCCGCTCGACGCCGATCACGTAGGCCAGGTTGTTCGACATCGACGCGGTGTAATCGAGCCGGTCGGTGAGGGTGACCACCTGCGTCCACGTGCGCTCCTCGGCCAGCTTCTCCGAGCCGCGGTGCAGGTAGCCGAAGATGGGCTCGACGTCCTGGATGACCTCGCCGTCGAACACCACCCGCACACGAAAGACGCCGTGGGTGCTGGGGTGATGCGGCCCCAGGTTGACGGTGATCGGCTCTGACTTAAGGGTCACGGCGTATCGCTTGAGCGCCCCGGGCTACGGCCTGCGGAGCAGGAAATCCTTCCGCAGGGGATAGCCCTCGAAGCCCTCCCACAGGACGATGCGTTTCAGGTCGGGATGCCCGTCGAAGCGCACCCCCATCAGGTCGAAGACCTCGCGTTCCTGGAAGTTGGCCGACTTCCACACGCCGGTCACGCTGGGGACCTCCGGCGTGGTGCGGCCATAGGCCCGTGTCTTCACCAGGGCTCCGTGATTCCGCCGGTAGGAGGTCAACCGGTAGATAATTTCGAAGTAGTCCACGTAGTCCACCGCGGTGAGGTGAATCAGCGCGGCGAAGTCGAGTTCGGGGTCGTCGCAGAGGAAGCGCGCCGCGTCCACTACCGAGGGCGCGTTCAGCACCACCGCCGCCTCGCCGCTTTCGGCGACCGACCCGGGGACGGCGGCGCGGAGCCGGTCCGCAAGCTCGTTGCCGGAGAGGGCCTTAGTCACGGGCGAACGTCCTGCGCTTCCCGATACTGCCCCGCGTGACCTTCTCGTGAAGCTTCATGATCGCGTAGAGCAGCGCGTCGGGCCGGGGCGGGCAGCCGGGCACGTAGACGTCCACGGGTACGATGCGGTTGACTCCCGGCGTCACGCTGTACGAATCGTAGTAGGGGCCGCCGCTGGTGGCGCACACCCCCATCGAGATAACCCAGCGCGGCTCCGCCATCTGCTGGTAGATCCGCCGGATGGGAACCGCCATCTTCCAGGTCACCGTCCCCGACACGATCATCAGATCGGCCTGGCGCGGCGAGGCGCGGAAGGCTTCCATGCCGAAGCGCGCAATGTCGAAACGCGACATCGCGCTGCCGATCATCTCGAAGGCGCAGCAGGCCAGCCCGAAGGTCAGAGGCCACATCGAGTTCTTGCGCCCCCAGGAGACCAACGCGTCGACCGACGTGACCAAGACGTTGCGCTGCGTCTCCTCGGAGATCACCAGTGGGTCGTCCATCACCTGGCGGGGCGAGTCGAGGATGAGCTGGTTAATCTCGGCGCCCTCTTCGGCGTCGAGGCGGCGCGACAGCTCGCGGGGGATCGCGTAGGGGTTGGCGGGCTGGGTGTCGTCTGGCTCGGGCACGGCTAGCTCCACTGCAGGGCGCGCTTGCGCCATTCATAGAGGAGGCCCAGGGTGATGATCCCCACGAAGACGGCCACCGCGCCGAAGCCGAACCATTCAAGCCCGCGCGCGTTGACCGCCCAGGGAAACAGGAAGACGGCCTCGATATCGAAGATGAGAAACGAGAGCGCGAAGTAGTAGTAGCGGAAGTTGAACCGAACCCAGGAGCCGCCGATGGTGCGGACGCCGCACTCGTAGGTGTCGCTCTTCACGCTGTCGCGGACCTGGGGCTTGATCCCGACTACGGTGAGCAGGTAGGGGATGAGCAGCATGCTCAACGGGATCGCCACGGCGAAGATGAGGAAGATCCCGATGAAGCCGAACTCACTCACGACGGCCCCCAAAACGTGAAGCGCATTAGATGAATCACGCGATGCCTCGTCTTAGGAGTAACGCGGCCCCTCCATGCGCGCCTGAAGTGCGGGCGCTCAATGTAGCACAGGGCCCTAGGGCTTTCAAGTGAATTTTTTAACAAAGTTTCCGGGCTACGCGTCCGAGCCGGCGCGCTCCTCGAACACCTCCGACGCCACCCGCAGCGCGTTCCCCGCGCAGGGCCAGCTCGCGTAGAAGGCCATCATCAGCATCACCTCGGCGATCTCGTCCTGGGAGCAGCCGTTGTTGAGGCCCAACTGCACGTGAGCGCGAATCTGGTCCGTGCGGTAGAGCGCCGTCAGCGCCGCGATCACGCACAGGCTCCGCTCCCGATGGGTCAGGTCCGGCCGGTCCCAGATCTCCCCGAACAGCAAGTCGTCGGTGATCTCCCCATACCGCGGCGCGATCTTGTCATACATCGCCCGCGCTTTCCTTGGCAGTCCCCGCATGGCGTACCTCCTCGGCCCTGTTGGGCCGCCGCCATTCTACCCGCGTGCCGGGATGGGGCGGGGGCGATTCGCGAATCGCCCCTACAGGGGATCAGAGGGCGCCCACAAGGGGCGCCCCTACGGGAGGGAGGGGAGGCCAGACTTAGCCCTGGATCATGCGGAGGAGCGTGTTGAGCCGCTGCACGTCGCGGGCGAGGAGGCGGGCGAGCTCCTTGCCCGCGGTCAGTTGGAAGGCGGCGGGGTCGGGGTGGGCGCGGCGGGCGAGGCGGACGAAGGCCGCGGCGGCATGGTCGGCTTCCGGGGGTGCGGCGCTCACGAGATTGGCGAGGAAGTGCGGCGAGCGGGTGAACTCCCGCACCGCCCCGGGGTCAGCCAGGTGAACGAACCCGTGCAGGCGGGCCGGCCGCGGCGGCAGGACGTGCGAGACGCCGCCCGCGCCCCGATACCCCACCACGATCGCCGAGAACTCGGCGCGCAGCAGCTCCGTCAGCTCCGGATGCCGGGCGTGCAGCTCGGCCTCCGTTTCGGCGTCCTCGCCGACGGCGGCGACGGGCCGCGAGCGGTCGAGACCCGTCGCGGCGGCGTGGAAGACGACGCCGAAGATCTCGGTCTCCCCGTCGCGCGTCGTCACCAGGCTACCCAACGGCGGGGGGTCGGCGTTGCGGTAGCACTCGGCGGTGAACTCGCCGGTCGACGCTTCGATGACCTCACCGGCCCGCGCCGCGCCGCCACCGTTTCGATTATCCCCAGTCATAGACGTCCGCCCTCCCTAAATGGCCCGCGACCGCTTGCTCTGCGCTTTCCGTGAGCCCGACGTCGAGAGGCCCCGCCGCCGCATCGAGCCTTCGACGAGGGCCCAGAACGCCCTGTGGTCGGCGGCGGTGAGGACGGCGCGCTCGTGGGCCTCCTGCAACGCGAGCGGATAGCCCCGGCCCTTGGCGCACTGATCGAGGACGGCGGCGTGCAGCAGGTCGAGGGAATCGGGGTCGTCGGCGACCCACTGGGTCGTCTCGACGCGCGCGATCTCGTCGCCGACGTTCACGTAGAAGAAGCGAACCTCGTGCGGCTCGTACTCCTCGACGATACTCGAAGCGCTGGCGAAGACGCGCGAGCGTTCACCCGGCCCGAGCAATTCGGCGAACAGGTCGCGGTCCATAAGGCCGGCGACGGCTCCCTCGCACTCGCGCTTGCCGAGGCCGGCGCCGCAGATGTTGTCGCAGCCGGTGGCGGCGACCTCGTCGTGGGGGCACGCGGCGACCCGCGCCACGTTGGTGACCTCCCGAGCCCGGGGGCGGCTGATATAGCTGCCGACGGCGATGCGGCGGCGGCGGGACACCTCGCGCAGGCGGTTGAGGGCGTCGACCAGGCCGTCGCGCAGGATGCGATCGCGTACGTGTTCGGGATGGCGCGCAAGCTGCCAGAGCACCAGGCTGCCGTCGAGGAGCGCGGCGGCGGGCTCGGCGCCGGCGGTCGCCTCGACGCGGTCGGCGAGCACCCGCGCCTCCATAGCGGTGCGCAGCAGCCCCACCAACGTCTCGTCGACCGTCGCGTCCTGCATCCCGGCAGGGTCGGCCCAGACCATGTCGCGCGGTTCGCTAAAGAGAACCGGCTCGCCGAATAGCTCCGCGTCGGGCTCCGCGCCGTAGCGCAGCCGAACGCCGCCCACGTTAATGAGGTAGCAGTGCGCCGACCCGTGACGGTCCACGTGAATCTGCGAGCCATCGGTCGCGAACGCGGTGTAGCTGGCGGGGAGCGGCGGCGCGGGCGAGGCCTCGGCGAGACCGGGGCGGAGACCGCCGGGAGTGCCCGCCACGATCCAGGTGACGCGGCGGCGCGGCGGCGCGGCGGCCTCGATCCGATGCAAGATCTCGGACTCGGCCAGGCCCGATGACGACGGATCGCGGAGCACCGCAGCGGCGCGGTCGAGGCGTCCCCGCCAGGCATCGAAGCCGTCGTCGAGCCCGCGGGTCATGCCCTCTACCTGCGGGACGGTGCGGTGCAGGTCGAGCGGCGTCACGGCCTCGCCGTCCTCTCCAGTCCGTTCATCGCAGCACCCGCTCGTCGCCCTGCCGGCGGGTGACCCGGCTTTGGTCGAGATATTCGAGGAAGGCGAGCACGTACTTGCGGCTGCTGCCGAACATGTCGCGGACCTGCCCCACCGTGATCGTTCCTTCCTCCTGAAGGCGGGCCACGACCCTGCCGCGCATCTCCTCGAAGGCCGCGGCGGCGAAGACCACGTCAGGCGCGGCGCGGACGACCTTGCCCTCGTCGAGCAGATAGTTCACTAGCTCGGGATCAAGTTTGGCCTCGGGCGGCGGGCTGTAGGGCGACGAGGCGAGGGCGGCGAGATAGGCGTCGATCTGGGCCTGCTGCTGCGGCGAGACCGACGGCGCGCGTCCCGGCAGGTGGAGCAGCGACCCGCGCTCCGCGGCGTCGCCCCGTGCCTGGAGCGCGTCGAGCACCAGCCCGAATTGGGCGGGATTGAGATTGAGCCGACTCCGCACCTCCTCCTTCGCCATACCACGGCGGGCCGGATAGCGCGTGTGGAAATCACCGAGAAGACCCGCGAGCGCCCGCCCGCGCCGCGCCAAGCCGTGCTCGGTGTGCACGTGCGACGCGGGGCGAAGCGCGCCGCTTCCCAGGTGAACGACCTCCCCCGAAACGACGAGCCGACCGACCACGGCCTCGACCTCGGCCGCCGACATATTCACCGTGTCGGGCAGGCTCCTGACCTGGCATGGCTCCTTGGCGGCGATCGCCTCCATCACGAGTTCATCGGGAGACCCCGCTTCGAGCACTTCGAGGCGTCCAATCACGCCTTCGTCGAAACGCCGGTGCCGCTTCGCCCGCGGCTCGATAATCTCACCGCCGCCCACCGTTCCCCACGAGTTCCGCAGGATGAAGAGGTCGCCCTTCACCAGCGCGACGGGCCGCTGGAGCTTCAGCTGCGCCAGCTCCGTCTCCCCCGGCCCAAGCTCGTCGTTCTCGAGGAGACGGAAACGTGCCGGCGTCTCCGACGTTCCGGTATGGAAGAGCACCGTAGCATTGTGCTTCAGCGGGGCCGGCGCGTCCTTGACCATCCGCACCCTCGCGTCGACGGCGGCGGTCGCGGCGAGCCAGCCGGGCACCGCCACCACGTCGCCCCGGCTGACCTCTTCATGGCCGATGCCGCTGATGTTGACCGCGAGCCGCCGCCCCGGCCCAGCCTCATCGAGCTTCTTCCGGTGCGTCTGCAAGCCGCGGATGCGGCCCCGCAGCCCCTTGGGGACCAGCTCGACTTCCTGACCCACCGAGAACGACCCGTCCGACAGGGTGCCGGTCACCACGGCCCCGAAACCCGGCATCACGAAGGAGCGGTCGATGGGGAGACGGGGACGGCCCAGGTCCTTGCGGGGCTCGGTTTGGGCCAGAAGCTCAGCGATCGTCTGCTTGAGCTCGTCGAGGCCCTCGCCGGTCATCGCGGAGGCCGCGATCATCGGCGCGCCTTCGAACGCCGCGCCCTCCAACGCCTCGCGGACGTCGGCGCCGACCAGCTCGAGCCAGTCGTCGTCCACCAGGTCCTTCTTGGTCAGCACGACGAGGCCGCGCTCGACGCGCAGGAGGTCGAGGATCGCGAGATGCTCCCGCGTCTGGGGCATGACGCCTTCATCCGCCGCGACGATGAGCATCGCGAGATCGACGCCGCCGACGCCGGCGAGCATGTTCTTGACCAGGCGCTCATGCCCCGGCACGTCGACGACCCCGACCTCCTCGCCGTTGGGAAGAAGGAGCCAGGCGAAGCCGAGATCGAGCGTCATCTGACGCTCTTTCTCTTCTTTTAGACGGTCGGGATCGATGCCGGTGAGCGCCTTCACCAGCGTCGATTTTCCGTGGTCTACGTGGCCCGCCGTGCCTATGACGTACATGCGTGTTCCTACGGAAGAGAGAATACCACCGCGGCCCCGCACCGGGCAGGCCGCGCGGCTAGTTTCCGTCGGGGAGAAGGCGGGCGAAGAGCTCGTTGCTGAGGAGCCGCCCTTTCGGTGTCAGGCGGACGATGCCGCCGGCGCGCTCGACCATGCCGTAGCCCTCGAACTCGTCGAGGACGGGCGCGTCCCCCGGCGGGATGTCCGCCTCGGCCAACCCCGACGCGAGACGCAGCTTGAGGATCGCCGTCTCCGCCGCCAGCTCGGCCTCGTCGAGCGTCCGCCGTTCCTCGACGACGGGGCTTGCCCCGATGGCGGCGGCGTTCCGTTCGTCCGCGCCCGCCGCTGTTGGCGGCGCCGGAGGCGGTTGGCGGAGGCGCCGGACGTACTCCGCGGGCGGCTTGATGTTCCAGAAACGGGCCGGCGGCAGGTAGGAATGCGCTCCCGGCCCCAGTCCCACGAACGGTCCGTTCTCCCAGTAGGTCAGGTTGTGCCGCGACGCGCGGCCCGGCTTCGCCCAGTTCGATATCTCGTAGTGCTCGTAGCCCGCCCCGGCGAGACGGCGCTCGGCAAGCTCGTACATCTCCGCGGCCAGGTCGGGATCGGGCGCCGGGACGCGGCCCGCCCCCACGTCGCGGTGCAGGGGCGTCCCTTCCTCTATCCCCAGGGCGTAGAGCGACAGGTGCTCCATGCCCAACGCCGCCGCACCCTCCAGCGACTCCTCCCATTGCGCCACCGTCTGGCGCGGCAGGCCGTAGATGAGATCGACCGAGACGTTGTCGAAGCCGGCCTCCCGTGCCCGCGCCACGGCGTCGACCGCCTCGCGCGCCGAATGGCGGCGGGTCAGCAGGGTAAGCTCGTCGTCGCGCAGGCTCTGGACCCCGAAGCTGAGGCGGTTGATCCCCGCTTCGCGCCAGACCGCGAGGCTGGCTGCCTCAGCGTCGCCGGGGTTTACCTCCGCCGTGATCTCGGCGTCCTCTTCGACGTGAAAGACGCGCCGCACCGCGTCGAGGACGCCCGCGAGCTCGGCCGGGGGCAGCCACGACGGCGTCCCGCCGCCGAAGAAGACCGACCCCGTCGCGGGCCGTTCGAGCGCGCCGCCCCAGTAGGCGGCCTCGCTTTTCACCGCCTCCAGGTAGCCGGGGATCAGACGTTCGATCCGCTCGTACGTATTGAAGTTGCAGTAGGAGCACTTCGTCTCGCAGAACGGAACGTGGATGTAGAGCGCGAGGGCCATGTTCTCTAGACGGGCGCGACGGCGGGGCTATCTGGCGCCGGCAGGCCCCAGGATACTATCCTTGGGGCGCCGGACGCCCCACCGCTCCACCAACCGCCAGTCGAGGCCCCGCTCATGCCGTGCCACCTGTTCTACGGCGAGGATGAATTCTCCGCCTACGAGGCGTACCAGCGCGTCGCCGCCACCCTCGGCCCTGCCGAGGAGCTGTCCACCAATACCACGACCTTCGACGGCGAGCGCGTGACCTTCGGCGAAATCGCGATGGCCGCTCAGGCGATGCCCTTCCTCGGGTCGAAGCGCCTGGTCGTCGTCGAAGGCCTGGGACGGCGGCTCGTGGCCAGGGCCAAGAAAGCCGCGGACGGCGAGGGCAAGGACGGCGGCAAGGACGCCCCGAAAGATTGGGCCGGGCTCCCCGGTCTGGTGACCGGCCTGCCGCCGACGACCGTGCTCCTCTTCCTCGACGGCCCGCTGACGGCGGGCAACCCCTTGGTCAAGGCCGTGCGCGCCGGCAAGGGCGAGGCGAAGGTCTTCAACGCTCTCAGGGACCGGGAGGTCGCGGGGTGGATCACGGCGCGGGCTAGGGACAAGGGCGCGAACATTGCCGGCCCCGCCGTGCAGATGCTCGCCGCCCTCGTCGGGGGCAACCTCCGCCTGCTCGACGGCGAGATCGACAAGCTGGCCACGTACGCCCGCGGCCGGACGATCGAGCGGGACGACGTCGAAGCGCTGGTATCCCAAGCGAAGGAGACGAGCATCTTCGAATTGGTCGACGCCGTGGCGACGCGTCGGCAGGGCCCGGCCATGCAGGCGCTGGAGCGTTTGTTGACGCAAGGCGCGCCGCCTCCGGTGACGATGACGATGCTGGCGCGGCAGTTGCGGCTCATGACACACGTCAAGGCGCTCGCCGCGCGCAACGCGGGCGACGACGAGATCATGGCCGCGCTCGGCACGCGCTCCGACTTCGTGGTGCGCAAGACGAAGGAGCAGGCGCGAAGGTACAGCCTCGACGCCCTAAAGCAACTCTACGAGCGGCTGCTGGAGACCGACCTCGCGATCAAGACCGGCAAGGTGTCGGACGAGCTCGGCCTCGAAATGTTCGTCGCGGAAGCCAGCGCGCCTTCCGTTTCTGCCCCCTCTCCCAGTGGGAGAGGGTGGGGGTGAGGGCCGCCGCGTCACCGTAACCGCGCGGCGCGGAACCGTCCCGCCTTCACCTCGGCGATGAAGTCGCCGAGCCCGGAGACGGGCCGCTCGAACTCGGTAGCGCAGACGCCCATGTCGTCCGGGTCGTGGGTATCGCTGCCCCCGAAGGAAGGCAGACCCGTGAACGCACACAGGGCCGCCGAGAACTCGTTCTGTCGCGGGGTGCCCCGTCCGTTGAGCGACTCGACGCCTTCCGTCAGGCCGAAGGCCGCGTTGCCGCTCGCCGCTCGCCGCACCTGCTCGTCGAACGGCAACGACCACGGTTCGCTCTCGTCGGTATACGCCCGGCGGTAGGGGTGCACGACGAGGAGGACGCCGCCGGCCCGGTCCACGTACTCCCGCAGGAAGGGCGCGCGGTGCATCCCGTAGACGTAGGACTCGATCCCGAAGACAAGCACGTGCCCTTCCTCGGTGGTGATCTCGCAGCCGGGGATGATGGTGAAGTCGTGCCGCTTCGCCAGTTCCTCGGCGCGGCGAAGGTCCCAGAACTGGTCGTGCTCCGTCAGGCAGAGCCCATCGAGGCCCGCCGCCTTGGCCCCCTCGACTAGCTCGTCCGGGGTGAGCGTGCTGTCCCACGACTCCAACGAGGTGTGCGCGTGCAGGTCGATAAGCATCCGTCCGAGTCTCCCACCGCGCCAAAGCCGCCGTCAAGGAAAGCGGCAGACGCCGACTTATACTGTGGGCAACCGCGACGCAGGAAGGAGCGCCCCCGATGGCGGTCCCCGCCGGTCCGCTGCCCCTCGCCCCCTACCGTGTGCTCGACTTGACCGAGCAGTTCGGGGCGCTCTGCGGACGCATTCTCGGCGACTTGGGCGCGGACGTCATCAAGATCGAGCGGCCCGGTGGCGACCCGGCGCGCCGGCTCCCGCCCTTCGCCGATGGGCGACCCGGACCCAACGGCAGCCTCTCGTGGTGGGCGTCGAACTACAACAAGCGGTCGGCCGTCCTCGACCTCGCCACCGACGACGGGCGGGCGGTCCTGACCGCGCTGGCGGCGGCCTCCGACTTCGTCATCGAGTCGTTCTCGCCGGGGCGGTTGGCGGAGATGGACCTCGACTATGCGCACCTGCGCCGCATCAATCCCAGCCTGGTGTGGGTCTCGATCACGCCCTACGGCAGCGACGGGCCTCGCGCCGGATGGGCCGCCGACGACATCACCCTGATGGCCGCCGGCGGGTGGATGCACCTCGCGGGCAACGAGGACCGGGCGCCGCTGCGATGCTCGGCGCCCCAGGCCGACCCTCAGGCGGGGGCGCAGGCGGCGATGGGCGCCATGGTCGCGCACCACCATCGGCGTCTGACCGGACGCGGCCAGCATGTCGACGTCTCGATGCAGGCCGCGGTGGTCAACACGTTGATCGAGATACCCGCCATGTGGGACGTGGGCGGCAAGATCGCGCGGCGCGGCGTCCGATCCGAGTGGGGACCTCTGATGCAGCGCTGGTTGTTCTCATGCAAGGACGGCTACGTGACCTGGAAATGGTTCGTCGACCGCGGGCGGGGGCGGCGCAACCGCGGCCTGATGGAGTGGATGCGGGATGAGGGCGCCGACGATGGCGTCGCCGATTGGGACTACGAGGCCCTGACGCTCTACAGCCTCACCCAGGAGCAGGTCGATCACATGGAGGAGACGGTGCAGCGCTTCCTCTCCACGCGCACCAAGGCGGAGATCTACCGGGAGGCGCTGGCGCGGCGCTTCCTCTGCTTTCCCGTCCACACGCCGGAAGATGTCGTGGCCGATCCCCAGATGCGGGCCCGCGGCTTCTTCCGTGAGCTGCGCCACCCCGGGCGCGAGGCCCCCGTCCTCTATCCGGGGCCGTTCGTCACCAGCACCGCCGCCGACTATGCTCCGCGGCTCCCGCCGCCGCGCGTCGGCGAGCACACCCTCGACGCACTCGCGCTCGCCGGGATCGGCCGCGGCGAGGCCCTCACACTCCGCGGATCTGGAGTAATTTAATGAGGAAAGCACCCGCAAAACGCAAGGAGACGTCATGATCGTCAGCACCACCGAGACCATACCCGCACGCGAAATCGTCGAAATACTCGGCCTCGCTCGGGGAAACATCGTCCGGACCAAGCACCTAGGCCGCGACATCCAGGCCGCCCTCAGGAGCCTCGTCGGCGGCACGGTCGGGGGCTATACCGAGATGCTCACCGAGTCCCGCGACCAGGCGACGAAGCTCATGATCGAAGACGCCGCGGCGGTCGGCGCCGACGCCATCGTCAACGTGCGGTACACGACCAGTGCCGTCGCCGCCGGCATGTCCGAGCTCCTAGCCTACGGCACCGCCGTCAAGCTGAAGTAGCCAGTCGGCAGATGCGGAGCATTGACGAAACGCGCGGCGCGCTCGACGGGGTGAAGGTGGCCGACTTCGCCTGGGCCGTCGCCGGGCCGCTCGTCACCAAGATGCTCGCCGTCCATGGGGCCACGGTGGTCAAGGTCGAGACGAACCACCGCCTCGACGGCACGCGCGTTGGGCCGCCCTTCCGCGGCAAGCCCAGCCGCAACGGCTCCGCCTACTACACCGACATCAACCCAGGCAAGCTCAGCGTCACCCTCGACTTGCGCAAGCCGAAGGCCCTCGACGTCGCCAAGCGCCTCTGCCACTGGGCCGACGTGGTGAACGAGAACTTCAGCCCCGGCGTCATGGCCCGCTGGGGTCTTGGCTACGACGACCTCGCCGTGAAGAAGCCGTCGACCATCATGCTCAGCTCGTCGATGCAGGGCGCCGACGGCCCCCACGCCAAGCATCCCGGCATCGGCGCGACGCTGGGGGCGCTCGTGGGCATCAACCATTTCACCGGCTGGCCCGACGCGGAGCCCGTCGGCATTGCCCGCCCCTACACCGACACCATCGCGCCGTGGTTCGGGGCCGCCGCCGTCCTCGCCGCCCTCGAACATCGCGACCGCACCGGCGAAGGCCAGCACATCGACCTGTCGCAGTACGAGGCGACGATGCACATGATCGCCCCCGCCCTGCTCGACCACACCGTCAACGGCGCGGCCCCGGGACGCGTGGGGAACGCATCCCCCAGCGCCGCGCCCCACGGCGCCTACCGCTGCCGCGACTCGGACGCGGCGCCGGACAGCGGCCAGGACGAATGGATCGCGGTCGCCGTCGCGTCGGAAGAGCAGTGGGCCGGATTCAAGCGTGCCCTCGACGACGCGCCGTGGGTCGAACAGGAGCGCTTCCAGACCGCTCTCGGCCGCGTCGCCGCGGGTGAAGAGATCGATGCCCTGGTGGAGGCGTGGGCCTCGCGCCACACCGCCGGCGAGGCCGCCGAGCTGCTGCAAGCGCATGGCGTGCCCGCCGCCGCGGTCGCCGACGGGCGCGGCCTCCACGCCGACCCGCAGCTCGCCCATCTCGGCGTCCTCGCCGAGGTCGACCATCCCCGCATCGGCCCCCACCGCGTCACCCACCCCGCCTTCCACCTCAGCGAGACCCCCGCGAACATCGGCCAGGGCGCCCTCATCGGCGAGCACACCGAGCACGTCCTAAAGGACTTCCTCGGCTTGTCGGAGGCGGAGTACGCGGCGCTGGAGCAGGCCGAGGCGCTGCAATAGCCGACGCAGCGGCGGCGCTCGCTATACTGCGCCGCATGACCGATACCTTGCATTGGGAGCGCGCGCACGACCATGACGCAAGCTGACAGCATCCGGGAATACGCCCTCAAACATTACGTCAAGCCGGCGCGCCGTGCTGGCAGATCCACAATAATGATACGGGCCGGCGACGTGAGCAAAGGCATGGGCTTGCTGCCACCTGGCCGCCTGCCGAAGGTTTGCCAGACGCTTCGCGGAAAGATATTCCTTGATCAAGCGGAGTTGGAACTCCAGAACCATACAGGTCCGAAGGAAAGCACGACGACCACGTTCTACTACGCCACACGCGGCAGGAAGCAATGACAACCGACGCAGCCAAGCAATCCAGCGGCGGTGCGCTCTACCTCGTTTCCTGCGTGAGCAGAAAGCGTTCGACGCGGGCGAAGGCGAGAGACCTCTACACATCGCCTTTGTTCGTGAAGTCGCGCACCTACGTCGAGCGAAAGGGCCAGCCGTGGTTCATCCTATCCGCGCAGTACGGTCTCGTTCACCCGGAGACGGTAATCTCTCCTTATGAACGGACGCTGAACGCCATGCCTGCCGGCGAGCGGAACGCGTGGGCAAGGAGGGTTCTCGCGCAGCTCGAGCCGCATATCGCGGAGGCTCGATTCATCGTCTTCCTGGCCGGTCAACGCTACCGCGAGCATCTCGAACCCGACTTACGCGCACTCGGCCTCAATGTGAAGGTTCCCATGGAGGGACTGCCCATCGGGAAACAACTGTCGTGGCTCGACCGCCAACTCCGGTCATGACCGGGCGCGCCGCCGACACCGCCCGCTTCCCCCTGCCTATAGTGGAGTGAGTAGCGGCCTCCGCACCCGAGCAACTGGCGACGCCATGACAACCAAGGGGAAGACAAGCCTGCGAGCGCGGATCATCGCGATCGCACAACGGCGGCAACGCCGAGGGTCGGGCACGGCCCTCGCCACGCTTCGGGCCCGGACAAGCACGATGGACATACCCGACCTCAACACCGCGCTCCGCGGACTGCGCTGGGCGCTGACGGGCGCGGCGGCGGCGCGCCTCTATATGCCGGAGCGAGCCACGGCGGACGTCGATATCGTCGTGAATAGATCGGACGCCGCCGCGGCACGCGAGGCCCTGAAGGCGGCGGGCTACGGCTATCGTTCCGAGCTCGGCATCGGCGGATCTTCCTCGTCGAGTCCTGGACGTGTGCCGATCGACGTCATCGAGTTGGCCTACCCTTGGACGGACGCGGCATTGGAGGCCGCGTCCGGCAACCTCGATACGCGAGACTTACCCGTCCTTCCGCTCGCCTACCTCGTGCTCATGAAGCTCGACGCGGGCAGGGTGCAAGACATCGCCGACATCACTAGGATGCTGGGACAAGCGGACGACGCCGCGCTCGGAGCGGTACGCCGCGCCCTCGCCGACTACGCGCCGGAAGACGCCGACGATGTCGAGAGCTTGATCGCATTGGGCCGCATGGAACTCGACAGCGCCGACTGAAGCACCACGCGGCGCGGCGTATCATGTCCGCCATGGCGCCTGACTCGACTCCGCCCGGCCTCCTCTCCGGCGTGCGTGTCGTCGAGTACGGGCGCAATATCACCGCGCCCTTCGCCGGGAAGATACTCGCCGACCTCGGCGCCGACGTGATCAAGGTTGAGCCACCGGAAGGCGAGCCGGCCCGCTCGCTCGGCCCCTTCCAGAGCGACGCGCCGAATCCCGAGGCAGCGGCCCAGTTCATCTACCTCAACGGCAACAAGCGCGGCGTCACCCTCGACCTCGACCGGCGTTCGGGGCGGGCGCTGCTCGACGGCCTGCTCCGCGGCGCCGACATCCTCCTCGAAAACGCCGAGCCCGGTGAGATGGAGGCGCGGGGCCTCACCTATTCGCTCCTCGCCCCCGCTCACCCCCGTCTCATCGTCACCTCGGTGCGCCCCTTCGGACTCACCGGCCCCTACCGCGGCCTGCTCGGCTCCGACCTCATCACTTGGCACGCCTCCGCTCTCGGACACCGTTACCTGGGCGAGCCCGACCGCGAGCCCCTGCGGAGCGGCGGCTCGTTCGCCAGCTACTACGCCGCGATCAACGCCGCAGCCGCGACACTGCTGGCCCTCCGCGCCCGCGAAGCGACGGGGCGGGGAACGCAGGTCGACATCTCCGTCGCCGACGTGCTCGCGGTGGGCATCCTGGGCTACGGGCTGGTGGCCCTCTACCACGAGCGCGGGCTCTCCAACCGCCGCCCCGGGAACAGCCAGCGCCTCGGCGTTCCCGCCGCCATGCTTCCCTGCCGCGACGGATACGTCTTCATCTTCGCCTCGGAGTCCTATATGTGGGACGGCCTGGTGCAGGCGATGGGTGACCCCGAGTGGGCGCAAGCCGACATCTTCAAGGGCCACTACCGCGACCGTTCCCGCTACGGCCCCGAGGTCTACGGGATGATGCAGCCGTGGCTCGACGCGACCGGCAAGGAGGAGATCTTCCAGCGCTGCCAAGAAAACCGCGTCCCCTCGACCGCCGTCTACGACATGGCCGAGGTGCTAGGCAACGCCCATCTCGCCGAGCGCGGGTTCTTCGTCACGACGTCCCACCCCGTCGCTGGCCCGATGCGTCAGCCCGGCGCTCCCTACAAGCTCGGCGCGGCCCCGTGGGCATTGCGGCGGCCCGCGCCCCGCCTCGGCGAGCACAACGACGAGGTTTTGCGCGAGGGGCTCGGACTCGACCGGCAGGCCCTCACCGACCTCCGGCGGGCGGGCGTCGTCTAGGCGCCGCCCCCCTCGTGGGATACTGAGCCCCATGCAAGAAAAACCCTCAGGCGAGATCGAAGGCTGGACCGAGGGAGACTCGCGGCTCTTCCTCGAAAACGGCGTCCAGTACATCCCCTCTCGGCGCGTGATGATCGAGGCGCTGCGCGACCTCATGCCCACCGCCGGTGGCGCCCCGCGCCACGTCGTCGAGCTCGGCGCGGGCGGCGGGACGCTCGCTCAGGCCGTCCTCGACCGCTATCCGGCGTGCTCCTACACCGCGCTCGACGGCTCGGACACGATGTTGGAGCGGCTGGACGAGGTCCTCACCGGCTACGGCGACCGGGCCGCCGTCCGCCGCTTCATGCTTGAAGACAAGCGGTGGCGGCGGGAGCTTCCCAAGCCCCTCGACGCCGTTCTCGCCTCCCTCGTGCTGCACCACCTCACGGCGGACGGCAAGCGCGAGCTCTTCCGCGACGTCGCCATGCGCCTGGAAGTCGGCGGCGCGCTGCTCATCGCCGACATCGTCGAGCCCGGGAACGACCGCGCCCGCGCCGTCTACGCCGACCAATGGAACGAGGCCATCCTGGACCAGACCGGTGAGGAGGGTCTGCGCTTCTTCCGCAACTCCAAGTGGAACTACTACGAGCTCGGCGCTATCGACCCCTACGACAAGCCCTCGCCCCTCGCCGCCCAACTCCGCTGGCTCGAAGAGGCCGGCTTCCGCGAGGTCGACTGCTTCTGGATGCACGCCGGGCACGCCGTCTACGGGGGATACAAGTGACGGCCCACGCGGGCCGACGCGGCGCGGCGACCCAGCCCCTCGGCGGCGTGCGCGTCGTCAACCTCGGCTGGATCTGGGCCGCGCCGGCCCTCGCCGGCGCCATGGCCGATATGGGCGCCGACGTGATCAAGATCGAGACAGGCCGCCGCATCGACAATACCCGCCGCAGCGGCGCGCTCTATAAGGACGTGGAACTGCTCAACCACTCGTCGCTGACCCTGCTGCGGGGGCAGCGCAGCGTCACGCTCGACCTCGCCAACCCCGAGAGCCGCGGCGTCGCGCTGGAGATCATCGCCGCCTCCGACCTCGTCGTCGAGAACTACCGGCCCGGCACAGTCGCCCGCTGGGGTCTCGACTACGAATCGGTGCGGCGGGCGCGGCCCGACGTCATCATGGTCTCGCTCTCCGCCGGCGGGCAGACCGGCCCGCTCAGCAAGATCACCACCTTCGGCTCCACCCTCTCCTGTCTCACCGGCCTCGACAGCATCCAGGGCTACTTCCAAGATGAGCCCCAGGCCTTCGGCACGGCCCACATCGACCCGCTCAACGCCTACTTCGGCCTTACCACGGCACTCTCCGCCCTCCGCCACCGCGAGCGCACCGGCCAAGGGCAGTACATCGACCTAGGCCAGTGGGAGGCCACGACGACCCTGTTCGGCGCGCCGATGCTGGACTACCAGTGGAACGGCCGCGTGCAGGGGACGATGGGCAACCGCGACGTTTCGATGGCCCCCCACGGCGTCTATCCGACGCGGGGCGCGGACACCTGGGTCGCCGTCGCGGTGGAGAACGAGTCGCAGTGGCGCGCCTTCCGCCGCGCCCTGGGCGGCCCCGCGTGGGCCCGCGAGCCCCGGTTCGCCGACATGTACCGCCGCTTGCGCAACCAGGACGCCCTCGACGAGCGCATCGGCGCGTGGACCAAGAACCGCGACGCCCGCGAGACGGCGATGACGCTGCAGCGCGCCGGCGTCCCCGCCTTTCCCGTCCTCAGCGACGCTGAGGCCTTCGACGACCCGCACTACACCGCCCGCGGCGGCTGGGTCGAGGTCGATCATCCCTTCGGCAAGATGATGCTGAACGGCGTCCCGTGGAAGATCGGCGGCGCGCCCGGCGCGGTCCGCAAGGCGGCCCCGCTCCTCGGCGGGCACAACTACGACGTCTTCCGCGAGTTGCTCGGCATGACCGGCGAGCAGACAGCGCGCCTGGAAGAGGTAGGCGCCATCGCCTAGGCATCTTCGCTGACAAGCCCTGTTTGCGGGACAGGCCCGGCGGTCGCTATACTCAGCACACTATGCCAGACCAGCCGAAGCCCTTGCCAAAGCCTGTAACGACGCTCCCGCCGCCGACTCGCATCACTGAGAAAGACGCGAAGAACCCCGCAGTCGAAAAGAGGTAGTCGTCCTCGCAGCGTCAGAACTACTGAGTGCGCACTATGCCAGCCCAACCGAAGCCACTGCCAAAGCCCATCCCGACGCTCCCGCCGCCAACCCGGGTCAACCCGTAGAACCGGTTAGGGTTCTAGACCTGAACGAGCAATGCTGAAAGCACGATGCTCAGAGCTTGTGGGGCCGCAAGATACGTCAGCTTCTTTACAGCGCTGACTTTTGCAACCAGGCGCAATTCGTTCCGCCTATAGGCCTCTTCCATGTGAACCAACAGTTCAGTCTTGAACTGCGTTGGCTCTACATCCCAGTAGAACTCGCGTATCGTTTCCGGATTGTCCAAAGTATCGTAGCCTCTGACGCCGAGGGCCTTCACGGCAAACACCACTAGGGCAAGGTAGAGGGCCATGGCCAACACGGAAAACGCGAGTGCCGGCGCGGGTAGGGACTCGCTCTGAGAGATGGTCAGCGAGATACCCACACCGAGCACAAGGGTGGCGATGCTGAAGAACGTCGCCGCCTTAGTATCGAGCGCGTCCGCCGCCCGGCTCTGGTCATAGAGCACGCCCTTCACCCAATCGAACGCTAAGTCGAGACTCGGCAACGACCGATCATTCTGCTCTTCCAGTTGTCGCCTCCACGCTGCGAGCGCGGAGACTACCGAGCCGGAGGCAGCACGCGCAAGGAAGGCGTGTCACGGCGGCTAGGCGAAGCGGAAGCGGGTGGCCGACTTCGGGAAGTCCTCCTCGTGCCAGGCGAGGACGACTTGGGGCGCAAGCCGGAAGGTGACGGCGCCCTCCATGCCTTCGGGGCGAAAGGCGTACTTCCGCTCGTAGGCGTCGACGTAGCGCTCCCGGAGACTGTCGCCCAGCATCGGCTCGGCTACGCCCTCGACGATCACGACGTCGTCGCCGCTTTCGAGGTGCACGACCGCCCGCGGGTCGTGCCCCAGGTTCAGCGCCTTGACCGACTTCACGTCGGCGTCGAACATTACCGCGCCGTCGAGCCACAGACCCCACACCGGCGAGGCGTGGGGCCGACCGTCGGCCCGCGTCGTGGCGACCCAGTAGCTGCGGGCGGCGGCGAGCCGCTCCGCGACGGCGCTCCACTCGATCATGCCGCCGGACTCCTCCGGCTCGATGCCATAGCCCGGCGGCATGCTGGGACGGTCCCGCAAAGGCTCCGAGGCGCTCATCGTCTCTCTCCCATCGGCCGCGGACGGCGGCGCTTGCGCAGATCGCATTCATGATAGGCGGTCAGCGCGACGCCGGGGGCGGTATCCGAGCCCGCCCACTTCGAGAAAAACGCCGTGCGGGGCCGGTTGACATCGCCCAGGCTGCTCCCTATACTGCGTAGTTGCACTGTTCAAGGAGCGCCTCCCAGGAAAGCGAGCTGAGGGGACCGCCTATGACCGAGACCACCTAACAATTCGGCCCAGGTGTTGCTGAGCACATCGGCTCGGTGAGACATCGAGTCGATTTTTTTCGCCCCGAAGCGGCCATGCCGGGGCAACGAGACCAGAAAGAGCCGGCCATCCTCGGCGGTTCCGGAGCCCACGCTCCGAGGCCGCCGAGGGCGTCCGCCTCGGCGGAGTCCGGGCCTTTGAAGCAAGAGCTTCGAAGGCGCGCACGTTAACAACCGAAGAGAAATTACTTCTGAACGTCGAAGCTTCTCGTCGTGCCTTAATGTAGGTCAAGCTATTAAGGGCCAACGGTGGATGCCTTGGCGCCAAGAGCCGATGAAGGGCGCAGCAAGACTGCGATATGCCTCGGTTAGCCGTCTAGCGGGCTTAGCCGGGGATTCCCGAATGGGGTAACCCCTCCGACTGAAAGTCGGAGACTCCTAGCTGAATACATAGGCTAGTGAGGGGTAAGTGGGGGAACTGAAACATCTTAGTACCCCGAGGAAAAGAAAGTATTCCCTGAGTAGTGGCGAGCGAAAGGGGAACAGCCTAAACCTCGAGCACCAAACGGACTGGGGTCCTGTGTGTTCGGGGGGTTGTAAGACACTGCTGGTGATCCCCCAGGTGATCCAGGGAGTTACAAATCTCAACTCTAGACGAACGTTCCCTGGAACGGGCGGCCATAGAGGGTGATAGCCCCGTAGACGAAAGGGTTGAGACTCCCGCGGTGTTCTTGAGTACCACTGGGGAACCGTGGAGCCTGGTGGGAATCTAGGGTGACCACGCTCTAAGGCTAAATACTCTTGGCGACCGATAGCGTACCAGTACCGTGAGGGAAAGGTGAAAAGAACCCCGGGAGGGGAGTGAAATAGACCTGAAACCGTTGGCCTACAAGCGGTTAGAGCCCTTTTTCGGAAGGGTGATAGCGTGCCTATTGAAGAATGAGCCAGCGAGTTGCTCGGATCGGCGTTAGGTTAAGGAACTAAGTTCCGGAGCCGAAGCGAAAGCGAGTCTGAATAAGGCGATTAGTCGATTCGAGCAGACCCGAAACCGGGTGAGCTACCCATGGCCAGGGTGAAGTGAGTGTAACAACTCATGGAGGCCCGAACCCACGTTTTGTGCAAAAAGCGGGGATGAGCTGTGGGTAGAGGTGAAATGCCAATCGAACCCGGAGATAGCTGGTTCTCCCCGAAATGCATTTAGGTGCAGCCTTTGGTATTAACCATGGGGGGTAGGGCACTGGATGGGCTAGGGGGCGTGAGCTTACCAAACCCAACCAAACCACGAATACCCATGGTCGCAAGCCTTGGAGTGAGACAGTGGGGGATAAGCTCCATTGTCGCGAGGGGAACAGCCCAGACCATCAGCTAAGGTCCCTAAGTGAAAGCTCAGTGTGAAAGGAAGTCAGTTCCCGAAGACAGCCAGGAGGTTGGCTTAGAAGCAGCCACCCTTTAAAGAGTGCGTAATAGCCCACTGGTCGAGGTAACTGGCGCCGACAATTCAACGGGGCTCAAGCTTTCCACCGAAGCTATGGACTTGCACTCCGCAAGTGGTAGGGGAGCGTTCCCAGGGCATTGAAGCCGTCCTGTGAGGGGCGGTGGAGCGCTGGGAAGTGAGAATGCTGGCATGAGTAGCGTAATCACGGTGAAAACCCGTGACACCGAATGCCTAAGGTTTCCTACGCAACGTCAATCGACGTAGGGTTAGGCGGGCCTAAGGTGAGGCCGAAAGGCGTAACCGATGGACAGCAGGTCAATATTCCTGCCCCGGTCACGATCCGTTTGAGCTCAGGGGGGACGCAGGAGGATAGTCGGAGCGCGCCCATTGGACATGGCGCGTCCCTAAACGTAGGCGAGGTCGCCGCAGGCAAATCCACGGCGGCCGTTTGAGCTGAGGTGCGGGGAAAGTTTTTCCCTCGGGAAGGGCGATTCCGGTGAGTCCACACTGCCAAGAAAATCCTCGGAGCGAGGGCCGTGACCGTCCGTACCGCAATCCGACACTGGTAGGCAGTCTGAAATCAGATAAGGTGGACGAGAGAACCCTCGTTAAGGAACTCGGCAAAATTACCCCGTAACTTTGGGAGAAGGGGGGCTCCGCCGTGTGAAGGGACTTGCTCCTGGAGCACCGCGGAGCCGCAGATAATTGGCCCGGGCGACTGTTTAACAAAAACACAGGTCTCTGCCAAATCGAAAGATGAGGTATAGGGGCTGACGCGTGCCCAGTGCCGGAAGGTTAAGGGGAGAGGTGAGAGCCTTGAACCGAAGCCCCGGTGAACGGCGGCCGTAACTATAACGGTCCTAAGGTAGCGAAACCCCTTGTCGGGTAAGTTCCGACCCGCATGAAACGCGTAACGACTTGGGCGCTGTCTCAACGAGGGACTCGGCGAAATTGAAGTACCCGTGAAGATGCGGGTTACCCGCAGAAGGACAAAAAGACCCCGTGAAGCTTTACTGCAGCTTGGCATTGACTCGGTGCTTGCGATGCGTAGGATAGGTGGGAGGCTGTGAACCCCGGTTTGCGGACTGGGGGGAGCCAATGGTGAAATACCACTCTTCGTTTGTGCTTGGTCTAACCCGGACCGTGAAACCGGTTCGGAGACCGTGCCTGGTGGGCAGTTTGACTGGGGCGGTCGCCTCCTAAACAGTAACGGAGGCGCCCAAAGGTTCCCTCAGGGCGGATGGAAATCGCCCGTGGAGCGCATTGGTATAAGGGAGCTTGACTGCGAGACCTACAAGTCGAGCAGGTGGGAAACCAGGGCAAAGTGATCCCACGGTTCCGTGTGGAAGGGCCGTGGCTTAACGGATAAAAGCTACTCCGGGGATAACAGGCTGATCGTGCCCAAGAGTTCACATCGACGGCACGGTTTGGCACCTCGATGTCGGCTCGTCGCATCCTGGGGCTGAAGGCGGTCCCAAGGGTCCGGCTGTTCGCCGGTTAAAGCGGTACGCGAGCTGGGTTCAGAACGTCGTGAGACAGTTCGGTCTCTATCCTCTGCGGGCGTAGGAAGTTTGAGAGGATCTCTCCTTAGTACGAGAGGACCAGGAGGGACCAACCTCTGGTGTGCCAGCTGTTCCGCCAGGAGCATCGCTGGGTAGCTATTGTTGGGAAGGGATAAGCGCTGAAAGCATCTAAGCACGAAGCCCACCTCAAGATGAGACTTCCAGTCCTTCCTTCGGGAAGGAGTAAGACCCCAGGAAGAACACCTGGTTGATAGGCGGCAGGTGTAAGCACAGCAATGTGTTCAGCTAAGCCGTACTAATCGGTCGAGGGCTTGACCTACATTAAGTCACGGTGAGAAGCATCCCTTCGTTCGTTCGTACTTTCTCTTCGGTTCCCGCTCACCCGTCGCGGGGTGGAGCAGTGGCAGCTCGTCGGGCTCATAACCCGAAGGTCGCAGGTTCGAGTCCTGCCCCCGCTACCAACCGAACCGCAATGAAGGCCCGAGGTCGCTGACCTCGGGCCTTTCTTTTGCGCCGCGCCCCCAGCTCCGCAACGGACGTATACTGAGCCGGCCTCCCTTCGCCGTGCGTTCCCATGACACCACCTCCGACGACTCTCCTGCGCTGGAGCCTCTCGGTCGCGATCATGACCGCGGTCGTCGCGGCGTGCTCGAGCGGAGCGCCGGCGGCTACCCCGGAGCCCACACCGTCCTCGGCCCCGGCGCAGGAGCGAGAGACACCGACGCCATCCGCCGACCGCGACGCCCCAACCGATACGCCGACCGTCGACGCCCCCAGCGCCACGGCGGAGGCCGGCGCCGACGGTGCAGCCGTCGGCAGCCTTCTCTATGTCGGGAACGACGGCCATGTCTACGTGATGCGCGCCGACGGGTCCGGCAAGGTGAGGATTAGCGAACCTCACTCCAGCGGCGAGCGGACGGCGCACACCTGGCCCATGTGGTCCGGAGACGGCGCATCGGTGGTGTTCTCACAGGTCGTGGTAGGCACGGACGGGCCGCGCTTCTTCCTCCAATCGGCCACGCCCGGCGGCACTCCCAGCGTCGTCTACGAGAATCCTCCCGGAGCTCCATTCGTGGGCCGGAACGCTCCGCACTACACCAACGGTTCTCCCGACGGCCAACAGGTGGCGTTCTTGGCCGTCGCGGGGAATATGACGCTGTTTCTCAGCGACGTCGCGGGCGATGCCCCGGCGCGGTCCGTCGTACAAGGATCGCCGCTCTACTATGCGTGGACGGATGATTCGGCAAGTCTGCTGATTCACCTTCAAGACAGCTTGCTGCTGTTCCAACCGGACGTCGGCGACACGCTGACACTCCTCGACCTACCGCTCTCCTGGGACTACCGGGCGCCGGACTGGTCGCCAGACGGGCGGCGCTTCGCCTTCGTCGGCGACACGGAAGACGCCGCTTCCCTCATGGTCGCTAACGCCGACGGGACCGACCCCAGAACGCTGGCGCCCGCGTCAAACACCAGCGCGTTCGCCTGGTCGCCCGACGGAAGCCTCATCGCCTTTGCCTCGACGGTGACGGCGAACGTCCCCGTGTTCGACCGCGTCCTCTTGGTCGAACCGGAGAATGGCCGGAGCCGGCTCCTGACCGAAGCACCCACCATCGCCTTCTTCTGGTCGCCCGGCGGGGACCGCTTGGCCCTGATCGGCCTGTCGGAGCAAAGCGGCCACCTCATCGTCACGGTGATCGACGTTGAGACGGGCGCGGGCCGTCAGGTCGCCGAGTTCATCCCCTCGTCGGACCTGCGGGTCATGCTCTCGTTCTTCGACCAATACAAGGAATCGCACCGCGTATGGTCGGCGGACGGCCGTTACCTCGCGTTCAGCGGATCCCTGGCGGGCGACGGCGCAACCCCCGAGTCGCACGTCCTGGTGATCGACGCATCAGGGGAGGACCCGCCGTTGGCGGTCGCCGCAGGGGGCCTCGCATTCTGGTCGCCGGTCGCGGCCCCTTCCGTAGACGTCGGCGGCCGGGTGCGGTTGAACATCCGTCGCTAGCCGCCCTTTCAGTCAGAACAGCGCGATGGGGTTCACCGCCGAGCCGGTGCCGCCGGGCATGTTGAGCGGGGCCACCGTCAGCATGAACTCGTAGCGCCCCTCCTCCGCGCAGGCGTCGGCCAGCGGCTCGAGGAGGGCGTTGTCCAGCAGCGGCATCCCCAGCGTCGGGATGGCACCGTGCACCGGCATCGGCATCGCGTAGCCGCTGGGATTGTGGTCGAGCATGTCCCAGACTAGGAGCGCCACGTCGAGGTCACGGAGCATCGGCAGACACGAGGCGTGCGCCCCCGGCCAGGGGGCCGGAGGGATTCCATAGGGAGTGTCAGGGTTGGCGGCCTGCCAACGCTCGCGCCCCGCGTAGAGCACCACCGCGTCGCCGGGCAGCAGCTCGACGCCCTCCGCCTCCGCCGCCTCCTCGATCTCCCACCCGTGAATGGGTGTCTCCCGCGTCACGAACGCCCCGCCGCGCAGCCGCGGGATGTCGATCAGCACGCCGCGGGTGACGATCCCGTCGGCCCAGACGTCGATCGCGCCGAACGTCGCTCCGGTGAACGCAATCTCTCTCTCGGGGTCGCGGCCGTTGTACAACTCGCCCTTGTACCAGAAGTGACAGAGCGCGTCTAAGTGGGTCATCGTCATCCCGTGGTGGTAGATGCCGAAGTAGTCGCCGGCGGCCCCGACGGGGGCGCCCTCCACCGGCGACCGGGTCATGTAGTGCTGCACGGGACGCGGATTGTGCGCCCCCATCGTCTTGTCCAACGGACGGCTCAGCGACACCGTCCGGCCCGATTTCACGAGACCGGCAGCCGCCACGCGCTTCTCCGGCGTGATCAGGTTCACCGTGCCGGCGGAGTCATCCTTCCCCCACCGGCCCCAATTCCTCCGGTCGGTGAGGTAGCCCAAGACCTCGGCTTCCGTCGGCGCCCGTTTCTCCATTGAGCCGCCCCCCTCAATGCGATGCTGTCGAACGCCGCGATTGTAGCGCAGCCGCCACCTTAAGCCTCTCCCCCGTGGGGAAGCGCCACAAACCTCTCTCTCTCTCTGGAGACCTTTGCGCAACCGCCCACGGGCAAGTATGAGTGGGGCCGGGAGGTCTTGCCTCTTCTCCCCACGGGAGAAGATTGAGATGAGGGGCACCCTCGCAACCGCCACGGGTTATCGAAGTCCGCCACCTTCGCGGTCAGTCACCCCGGTTACGCAAGGGTCTCCTCCGGGAGAGACTGAGAGAGGGCCGGTAACGCCCCTCACGATTCGCGGTATGATTCGCCCGCCGCCACCGCGGCCCTACGGAGGACTCGATGACCGCCTTGGAACGCATCGGCCAGCACATCCACCGGCTGCACATCAAGGACACCCACGCCTTCCACCCCGGCGGGACGAATATCTACTTTGTCGGCGACCCCGCCACGGAGATGACCCTCGTCGACACCGGCGAGCAGGACCGCGAGTGGACACGCCTGATCCTCGACGCCTACCGCGACCTCGGCGAGCCCAAGATCGCCGCCATCCTCATCACCCACGGACACATCGACCACATCGGCGGGCTCGACCGCATCCACGAGGTCATGCGGGCGCCGGTGCGCTGCCACCCCAAGCTCGTCGAGAAGCTCACCCCCTACCTCGGCGCGGATTGGGTGACGAAGCTTCGCTCCCGCGAGCGCATCGCCGCCGGCGGCGGGGCGGTCCTCGAAGCCCGCTTCACCCCGGGCCACGCCGAAGACCACGCATGCTACTTCCTCAACGCTGAGAAGATCGCCCTCACCGGCGACACGATCCTCGGATCCAGCACCAGCGTCGTCCAAGACCTCGCCAGCTACATGAAGTCGCTCGCCCTCATCGAGCGCTTCAAGCCGCGCGTCATCTGCCCCGCCCACGGCAAGATCGTCCACAACGCGCCCGAGTGGGTCGCCGGCTACATCAAGCACCGCAACCTGCGCGAGCGCCAAGTCCTCGGCGCCCTCAAGGACGGCCTCGGCGACGCCGACGAGATCGCGCGCCGCATCTACCCCAAGAACCTCAAGAAGGCCCTGCGCCAAGCCGCCGCCGGCAACGTCCGCCAACACCTCGTCAAGCTCAAGAAGGACGGCCGAGTCGAAGAGCTGCCGGCGCGGTACGTGGTTGCCGGGTAGAAGATATTACCCCTCCCAACGGAGACCTTTGCATACCCGCCGAAAGTTCGGGCGGGATCCCCGAGGTGGGTCCCATCCGGCCTCTCCCCCTCTGGGGGAGACTGAGAGAGGGCGGGGGAGGCGGGGGCCGCCCAACCTCGCGGACCCGGCTACCCTGAGTTTCGCGAACGTCTGCAACTGGAAAGAGCGGGGGTGAGGGAAGTGTCGCCGTGCGATGTAGGGTGCGGCTCAGCCCACACTCACGTCCGACTGCACCAGCGTCCAAATGGGCTTCAGGGGAATTTCCTTCTGGAGATCCGGCGACAACTTCTCGTAGTTGTCCAGCAGAGCCTCCACGACGTCCCCATCGTCCCAAAGGCGAGTCTTGAAGAAGTCTTGCCGCGCCTCCTTGCGCGTCGAGTCCTTGAAGCCACCCCAAGAGACGAGAAGCCCCTGCTCCCCATTGAAACTCTGCATAGCGCCACGCAGCTCGCGCAACACTTTCACGTCCACGACTTGTGCGCCTGATTTCACTTGGACAACCAAGCGGGGCGAGTCGAAACCCATCGGGCCATTCCCCGCCAGAATGTCGACCCCGCCATCTGCTCCCACGGGCGAACGCCAGGTCTCATAGCCCTCCGCCTTCAGAATTTCCTCGATCAACCGCTCCAGCTCGTGGCCCTGAAACTTCCGGCCGATGTACTCTCGAATCGCATCATCTGCTGCTTGCGCAATGTCGGTTGGCGCATCGTCGGCTGGCTCGTCACCGTTTGGCTTATCGACGACCGCGAGTGGTGCGGGAAGTCGTCCCCCTGCCAGAGCGCGGAGGCGCTCCTCCGCCCTCTCGGGCTTGACAGCGCACACCGTCAACAAGGAGCCCAAGGAGTACAGGATGTCCTGATCCACGGAGGACCGCGGGATATCGTCTCGCAGCCATTTGACGCGGCGAGTGTGGTGCGCCCCTGTTGAAGAAGCAGGCTGGTGTTCATAAGGCCCGGTGACCTCACCAACGGCGATCGCCGACCGCGTCTTCAGCGGAAGCACTACGGTATCCCTAGCCTTGATGCCCTCTCGGAACCGCCAGAGCTGCCCTGCGCGAATGTTGACCTGAACGCCACTTAGGTCAGAGGATGCCTCTCGGACGCGTGAAGCCATTTCCTCTCGAGATCCAATGCCACTTAGATCTTCGGCCACTCCAAAGGCGACGGCCACACGGCCGACACCGCCTTCTCCCAGCGACCAGTCTTCCCATTCACCGTGCTTTCCAGCTCTCACCATCCAGACCGCCATATCCATCTCCTAAAACCGTTACCGGCGCATTGTACCGTTTGACAGCCCACGCTTCCGTTGGTACGTTCCCGGCCCAGCGGGAACACAACGGAGGTTCACATGACGGACGAGCGGAGCCGACGCACGGCGGATGAGGTCGAGATCGCCAAGCTCCTCGCAAAGCTGGCGCAGATGGCCGACGACGGCGACCTGAACGAGTACGCGCGGCTTTTCACCGAGGACGGCTCGTGGACCGGGCCCGGCGGCGATACGCGGACGGGGCGCCCCGACATCATCGCCGGCGCCCAGGAGCGGCGCGCCGCCGGCATCCAGGGCCCCGGCACGAACTCCTCCCACCTCATCTCGAACGTCAACATCGAGGTCGACGGCGACGCGGCGACAGGCAAGGCGTACTTCCACTACTACCGCAACGCCGACGCCATGCCTCAGATCACCAGCATGGGCGTCTACCGAGACCAGTTCCGCCGCACGCCCGAGGGCTGGCGCATGGCCAAGCGGGTGATTCACGGGCCCACCGTCGCCCCACCCTAGGATCCTCAATCCCGTAGGGGCGCCCCTCGTGGGCGCCCGTCCCCCACCCCGAACCCGCCTCGACAACTCTCCACGGACCAATTTTCCGCGGCGATGACCCTTGACAGGCCTTGTCAAGGGGGTTTATCGTTAGCCTAGAACATTAGTGCTGTCTCCCTTAGCGGCGAGAGACCTGTGTTCCGCGCCTCCCGCGAGGGAGCGTGCAACCGCGCCGGTAGACGCCCTTCGGGGCCTCCTCCAGCGCCGCGCCTCCCGCGAGGGAGTGTGCACCTGCGCCGGTAGACGCCCTTCGAGGCTTCCCCCAGCGCCGCGCCTCCCGCGAGGGAGTGTGCAACCGCGCCGGTAGACGCCCTTCGAGGCCTCCCCCAGCGCCGCGCCTCCCGCAAGGGAGCGTGCAACCGCGCCGGTAGACGCCCTTCGGGGCTTCCCCCAGCGCCGCGCCTCCCGCGAGGGAGCGTGCAACCGCGCCGGTAGACGCCTTTCGAGGCCTCCCCCGACGCCGCGCCTCCCGCGAGGGAGTGTGCAACCGCGCCGGTAGACGCCCTTCGGGGCCTCCCCCAGCGCCGCGCCTCCCGCAAGGGAGCGTGCAACCGCGCCGGTAGACGCCCTTCGGGGCCTCCCCCAGCGCCGCGCCTCCCGCGAGGGAGCGTGCAACCGCGCCGGTAGACGCCCTTCGGGGCCTCCCCCGGCGCCGCGCCTCCCCGCAAGGGGAGTGTGCACCTGCGCCGGACCACCCGACTGAGCGTGTGCCGGCGCGCGCCTCTCCGCAAGGGGAGCGTGCGACCCGCGCCGGGCCGCCCCTTCGGGGGCGGGGCCGGCGTACGCGACTTAAGCCGAGCTGCGCCCAAAACGCTCCACGAGTCCTGCGAGCTCGCCCTCGCCCTGAGAAGGTCTAGTCCTTCACCAGCGGGTAGCGCTCGTAGATGTCGACGCCTAGCTCCGTCATCAGGTCCTCGTCGTAGACGATGCGCCCGGTGTAGGTCTTGGGGTCCTGCGACACCATCCAGACGGCGGCGTCGGCGGTGATTTGGCCCGTCTCCCACGCGCCTACGAAGGGGTGGTCGGGGCCTCGGAACCAGACTTGCCCCTCGGTGGCGACGCCCCGCTTAGGCGAGACGACGTTGACCGCGATCCCGTAGGGCCACACCTCGCCGGCTAGGCCCTGCGTCAGACGTTCGGTGTGGCGTTTGCCCGCGCCGTAGGCCGTGCCGCCGGTGGCCACGGCGTCGTAGGGGCCTTCGCCGGGGCCAATGGCGCCGGTGGAGGAGAGGTTCAGGATGTGACCCCCGCCCTGTTCCTTCATCTGCGGCAGCACGGCCTTCGCCGAGATGAAGATGGGCCGGATGTTGATCTTCCACAGCAGGTCGAAGTGCTTCGTCTGCATGGTCTCGATCTTGCCGGGGATCAGCACCGCGGCGTTGTTGACCCAGACGTCGAGCCGGCCCCACCGCTCGACCGCCGCCGCGGCCAGCGCCTCGATCTGCGTGTCGTCGGTCACGTCGCAGCGGACGCCGATCGCCTCGCCGCCGGCCTCCTCGATCTGCGCCACCGTCTTCGCGATGCTGCCGGGGATCCGGAAGTCGCCCTCGTTCTCCGTACGCGCCGACACCACCACCTTCGCGCCCTCGGCGGCGAAGGTGAGCGCCATGTCGCGCCCGATGCCCCGGCTCGCGCCGGTCACGACGACCGTCTTGCCTTCGAGTTTGCCCATACCTCTCGCGCCCCTCTCTCGCCGGATACGGCGAGTCGAACGTTCGCGCCATTCTAGCCCGCGCCTCCCGCGACGCCAACGGCGCGCGGCGTGCTGCTATGCTTGCGCCAAGCCGAACGCGCCAACGAGCGCGCTACTGAAACAAAGAAAGGGGCCCTGAGCCTATGTACCTGGTCCGAAGAGTCGCAAAGACGCAGCCCGGCAAGTCGTGGCAAGTCGCCGGTTATCTGGCGAAGATCTGCGCCGCCTACGAGGAAAACGGGCGTGACAAGGCGCGAATCTACATCGGCGGCGGGCTGCCCGGCGATCAGAACGTGGCCTACGCCGAATGGACGCAAGAGCGCATCGAGCCCAACTTCTTCGAGAACATCCCCAAGGCCGTCTTCGAGGTCAGCGGCCAGATGATGCCGCTCGTCACCTCCTACGAGATCGAGTTCTACGAGGTGGCGACGGCCGAGAAGCTGACGCAGCGCGGCCTCGGCTAGCCGCGCCCGTTCGCTTGACACGCTCGAAGCGCCTCCCTAGAGTCCGATGGCAAGAATCCCCGGCGCGAGGTGGACGATGTCTGATCGAATCACCATCCTGCTCCCCCACGGCGAGTCCGACGAGGCCGCGACCAAGCTCGCCGAGCGGCTGCCCGACCTCCACGGCAAGAAGGTCGGCTTCGTGGACAACGAGCTGTGGCGCTCGATGCATATCCTCGTCGACGAGCTCGGCGAGACGCTCAAGCGCGACCACGGCGTCACCGAGACGGAGACGATCTTCCTCTCGCCCGGCGCGGGGGGCCTCCCCAAGAAATACCAGGACGCGCTGGAGGAGCTCGCCGCGAGAGTCGACGCGGTGGTGACCGGCCTCGGCAACTGAGGCTCCTGCACCGCGTGGAGTATCCACGAAAGCGCGAGTCTCGAAGAGCTTGGCATCCCCACCGTCGGCTTCGTCACCGAGCAGTTCAAGGGCTTGGCCAACGCCACCGCCCGCGGCAAGAAGATGCCCAACCTTCCCATCATCGTCCTCCCCCACCGCTACGACCACCTGCCCGAAGATGACATCCGTGCGGACGTGCGCGGCCGCGTCGGCGACGTCATCAAAATCCTGACGCAGGAATAGCGCCGACACCACGTGAGCGACATCGAGCTAGCAAGTATCGACCGGGTGGACCTGCGCGAGGTCTGGCCCAATGAGGCCGACGACTTTACGCCCTGGCTTGCCGAGAACATCGCGGAGCTGGGCAAGGCGCTTGGGCTGGATCTCGATGTGCGGGAGACGGAAGCTCCTGTCGGTGGTTACTCACTTGACATCCTCGCCACGGATTCCAACGGAGACCGCAAAGTCGTCATCGAGAACCAGTTAGAAGCCACTAACCACGACCATCTCGGCAAGCTGTTGACCTACGCCGCGGGGTTGGACGCCAACGTAGTCGTCTGGCTCACCAAGGAGTTTCGGGACGAGCACCGGCAAGCGTTGGACTGGCTGAACCAACACACCGATGAGGACACGGATTTCTTCGGCGTCACGGTGGAAGCCTGGAAGATCGACGGGTCAAGACCCGCCCCGCACTTCAACCTTGTCGCCGTGCCAAATGGTTGGCGCAAAGAGGCGAGCAAGCGATCGCGTAGTGAACCCCGCGTCACGTCAGAGCGCGAGGAGCGGTATAGGGGCTTCTTCCAGCAACTCTTTGACACCCTGCGAGAGAAGCACCAATTCACGAACGCCAAGAAGGCAGGCCCCGTGAGGTGGTACAGCTTTACAAGCGGCTACAGCCGGGTCAAATATGGAGCAAACTTTTTCGGTCCGAGATCGGAGAATGCCCGAGTCGAAGTGTACATCGACTATCTGGACGGAGAGCGGAACATCCGCCTCTTGGAAGATCTGTCGCGGCACAAGGACCACATCGAATCGGAACTTGGGCCCTTGGACTGGCAGCGGCAGGAGAACCAGAGGTACTGCCGGATAGCGGCCAGTCGCCCTGGAAGCATCGACGACGAGGAAGATGCCCTTGCGGAAACACAGACCTGGATGGTCGAGACGCTCCTTGAGTTCAAGAGAGTGTTCGGTCCCCTTTTGGCAAGGCTGACGAAAGAAAACGGCCTCTAACGCCGCCGACCTCTACGGAATGTCCATCTCCCCAAGGCGGCGCACGGTGAGGTAGACGAAGACGATCGTGACCACGGCGGCCCCGATCAGCGCGGCGGGAAGCTCGATGGCGCGGGATGAGAAGGCGGCCAAGCCTTGCTCGTCCAGTCCGTGCATGATGCCGATGGTGTAGCCCCGGATGCTCAGGTACCGGAGGCCGGAGATCAGGCTCGCCATGAGCCCTTCCCAGAGCAGGACGTAGACCAGCGCGAATCCGAGCGCCTTGTTGCTCACCAGTCCGGCCCAGGTGAAGAGCGCCGTGTACGCCGCCACACCGACGAGCGCACCGACGCCCGCCGCGACCGCGGCCTGCGCAGGAGCCTCGTCAACCGCGAGGGCCGCGACGACGACGGCCGCGATCACCACGATCGGGCCGGCCACGAGTACCGTCGCGGCGACCTTGGGGAGGACGATGGCGAGGCGTGAAACCGGCTTCATCGCCAGCAGGCTGAGCGTCCGGTCCTCCACCTCGTTGCCGAAGGCCGCCGTCGCCAGCGCCATCACGGCGATGGGCAAGACCGCGGCGATCACCAGCGCGTCGAGCGTTCCGTTAATGATCCCGTCCTCACCCCCGCCCGCAAGTGCGGCGACCAAGATGGGGAGGCCGGCGAGCAGCACCAGCAGGAGCAGTCGCCGAGGGCTTGCCGCCTGACGGAGCGCCAGGTTGAAGAGCGGAAGGCTCATCGCTGCACCACGTAGGTGAAGACGCTCTCCAACGAGTCGTCCAGCGGTTCGACCCGGTAGAGCCGGCTGCCGATGTCGCGGGCAAGGATCGCCACGGCGGCCTCCAGCTCGCCGATGTTCCCTGTGAGGACGTCGATCCCCTCCTCGTCCAAGGAGACCGAGAGCACGTTTTTGACCCCCACGAGCGCGGCGGCCATCTCCCGCTGCTTGGAGGCGACGATGCGAACTTTGAAGGGGCGTTCGTCCAGCTTCTCGCGGATGGCCCGGAAGTCGCCGGACGCGGCGAGCTTGCCGCTCACCACGAGCAGGATGCGCTGCGCGAGCAGCTCGACCTCCTCGAGGATGTGAGACGAGATGAGAATCGTCTTGCCGTCCGCCGCGAGCCGCTCCACAAGGTCGGAGAACTCGAGGCGTTGGCGGGGGTCGGTGCCGTTGAGGGGTTCGTCGAGCACCAGGACGTCGGGCTGGTGGACCAGGGTGGCGGCAAGGCGTATGCGCTGCCGCATGCCGCGCGAGTAGGTGCCCACGGCGCGGTCCTGCGCATCCACGAGGTCGACGGAGCGGACCGCCTCCTCCACGGCGTCCTCGCCCGTCACGCCTTGCAGCTTCGCCGCGAGCTCGACGAACTCCCGGCCCGTCATGAAGGGATAGAGCGCGTCGTGCTCCGGCATCACGCCGATGCGCCGGTAGAGGTCGGGGTTGCCCCGCGCCGGCTGGCCCAAGACCCACACCTCCCCTTCGGAAGGCTTAGCCAGCCCGGCGATCATGTGGAGCAGCGTCGTCTTGCCGGCGCCGTTCGGGCCGAGGATGCCGGTAACGCCGGGGAACACGTCGAAGGTGACGTCGTTCACCGCGACGACGCTGCCGTACCACTTGGAGACGGCGTCGACCTCGATGCTCGGTTCGGCGGCGCTGGTAGTCACAGCTTGATACTCCGGTACCTGTTCCACAGCAGCAGACCTGCCCCGCCGGTCAGAAGCACGTAGAAGCCGATGGGGAAGACGGCGTGCAACTCGGCCACCGCCTCCCGCGACGGCCCTGCGTCGTCGGGGTCGCGGTCGAAGATCATGGCGTTGAGACGCCCCGGCGTATCCCCCAAATGGAGGAGCGCCACGTAAGGCGCGGCGGCGCCGATGGGCCGCTCGCACACCCTTGTCGACCCCTCGGCCCCGTCAGTCCTTGTGCAGTTCTCAGCGGAGAAACCGTCGGCCACCGCGGAGGATGCCAGCACCGCGGCGATGACGAAGACCGCCGCGTAGGCGCGCCGGGTCGTAAACGTCGCGACGAGCATCGGCAGGACGGTGAAGAATAGAGCGACGACCACGCCGGCGGCGAGGAACCTCGGTATATCGAGCCAGTTGTCCCGCAGGTACTCCAACGGCTCGGTCGCCGTGAAAATCAGCCCAAGTTGCAGGACGATCTGCCCGGAGTAGACCAGCGCCAAGACGACGCCGAAGAAGGCGAAGAAGCGTGCGCCCAAGTAGTCCGTCGGGCTCAACGTGCGCACAAGATAGAGCTGGAGTACGTTGTCGCGCCGGTCGGGGATCAGAAGCTCGGGGGCCATGATGGCGCCAAAGATCATGAGGACGAGGCCGATGATGGCATAGTAGTCCGCCGGGCCCGGAATGAAGTCGTCTGGTCCTCCCAACGCGAGGATCGCCACGAACACCAGGGCCGGCGTCATCGCCGAAATGAAGAGGAGCACGGGGAGCACCTTGGCCCGCCCGCCGCGGCCGACGCCGAGGAGGCTGCGGACGCCGTTCTCGAAGACGGCGCGGCGCGCCCGGGCCCGGCCCTCCCGCGGACCGGTGTAGGGCTGATAGCCGAGATCGAAGACTTCCGCTTGGTCGACTCTCACGACGGTTTCCTAAAGATGTCCCTGAGGTCCCGCCGGCGCGGCATCAGCCGACGCAACCGCGCCCCCGACTCCGCCGCCGCGTCGCGTATCAGGTCGTACTCGGCCTCGCCCGCCTGCTCGACGACGAGGACTTTCCCATCGTCAGCGGCGACCACGCCCTTGGCCGCCAGCGTCGCGGCGAACTCCTCGCGCCGGTCCGCCACCTCGATAAGCAGGGTCTCGGTCTCTTCGGTGAGCTGTGCTACGGAGTCCTGCCTCGTCACGGTCCCGGACTCCAGGACGATCACCGAGTCGGCGACGCGCTCGATATCCCCCATCAGGTGGGTCGAGAGCATGATGCTGATGCCGAAACCTCGGGCGGTCCGCTTGATTAGGTCAAGCATTTCCTCGCGCCCCGCCGGGTCGAGGCCCGCCGTCGGCTCGTCGAGCAGCACAAGGACCGGGTCGTGGACGAGGGCCTGCGCGAGCTTCACCCGCTGCTTCATGCCGGTGGAGTATTCGCCGATGGGCCGGTAACGCTCCTCGTCCAACCCCACGTGGCGCAGGGTGTCCGCGGCGCGGGTGCGGGCGTACGCGGGCGGAATGCCGCTGACCTGCGCCATGTGCATCAGGAACTCTGACGCGGTGACGTTGGGGGGGAGCGACTCGTTCTCCGGCATGTAGCCGATGCGGGCCCGGCCCTCCACCGACTTGTAGGGCTCCTCCCCAAGCAGCATGGCCGTTCCTGAGGTGGGGAGGATCAGGCCGAGGAAGAGCTTCATCGCCGTGCTCTTCCCCGCGCCGTTGGGGCCAAGCAAGCCCGTAACTCCTTCTTGAACGTCGAAGCTCGCTTGCTCTAGCGCGATGGTGGAGCCGTAGTGCTTAGTGAGCGCACGGGCTTCGAGAAGGGCGACCATGGTGGCAGTATACGCGACAGCGACGCGTTCCGGTCATGCCTCGCCGGTACGATTCGCCGGAGCGCCGATCATCCGTGGCGGGCGGCGTGGCTAGAAGTTCGGGTCGCGCTTCTCCTGGAGAGAGGCGAGACCTTCCTTCACCTCGGAACCGAGGAAGCCCAGGGTTTCCAGGGCGGCGGAGTAGTCGAAGGCGGTGTGTCCCCCGAGACGCAGCCATTGGTTGAGGACGCGCTTGGTGTGACCGATGGCGATAGGCGGGCCCTTGGCGAGGCGGGCGGCGACGTCCATGGCCGTCGTCATGAGCTCACCGGCGGGGACGGCCATGCTGATAAGGCCGATGCGCTCCGCCTCAGTGCCGGTGAGGCTGTCGCCGGTGAGCAGGTAGCGCTTCGCCTTCGCCATCCCAATCAGGAGGGGCCAGGACATGGCGGCGTGGTCGCCGGCGGCGACGCCGAGCTTGACGTGCCCATCCAGCAGCATGGCGTCCTCCGCGGCGATGCTGATGTCGGCCATGATCGCCACCGCCAGCCCACCGCCGAGAGCGTAGCCGTTGATGGCGGAGACGATGGGCTTGTCGAGATTGGTCATGTTGTAGGCGATGGCGCGGGTCTCTTCGAGCAGACGGGCGGCGGTGGCGTGGTCGCCGACGCTGGAATCCAGCAGGTCGTAGTCGCCGCCGACGGAGAAGGCGCGGCCCGCGCCGGTGACGAGCACGGAACGCACGTCGGGATCGGCGGCGAAGTCGAGCCAGATGCGGCCGGTATCGGCGTGCATGGCCGCGGTCAGCGCGTTGAGCTTGTCGGGGCGGTTGAAGGTGACGACGGCGACACCCTCGCGGTGCTCGACGAGGATGTCGGGGCCGTAGCGGCTGTAGTCCATGGCGGCGCCTCCGGCTGCGTAGTGCGCCGCGACAGTAGCCCGAAGCGCGGGCAGGCGCAACTCCGGCCTAGGCGGGGCGGAAGCGGGGCACGGTGATGTCGGCGCCGACGTCGTCCCAGGCCAGCTCGACGGGCATGTCCACCCGGACCTCGTCATACGAGCAGCCGACGACGTTGCTGATGAGCTTGACGCCGCCGCAATCGTCGAGGCGGACGACCACAACAGCGTAGGGGACGGCGTCCATGACGGCGGGGTGGGCCCCGTGATATACCACGGTGTAGGTGAAGACGCGGCCGTGGCCGGCGGACTCGTCGAACTCGAAGTCAAAGCCGCGGCACTTGGGGCAGACCGCCGACGGGGGGGCTCGGTGGAGCCCACAATCGGCGCAGCGCTGCACGACGAGGCGGTGCTCACGGCAGGCCTCCCAGAAGGGCGCGGTGACCTCATCGGGGGCCGGCGGCGGCATGCCAGGAGCGAAGATGTGCAGCGGAGTCCGTTCGTTCGCCATTAGTCAGCTCGACTTTGACAGGATGAGGGCGCTGGAGGGCGACGCCGACGGTCCGGCGACGACGAGAGAAAGCTCGGCGTCGGAGACCTGCGCGGTGGAGTCGCCGCGGATCTGCCGCGCCGCCTCGACGATCATCTCGAAGCCGTGAACGTTTCCCTCGGCGAGGTTGCCCCCACTGGTATTCGAGGGCAGGGCGCCGTCGGGCCACAGCAGGTTCCCTTCCTCGACGAAGCGCCCGCCCCCGCCCTTCTCGCAGAAGCCGAAGTCCTCAATGGCCATGAGCACCTGGCCGGTAAAGTTCTCGTAGAACTGCGCGACGTCGATATCGGCGGGGCCGACGCCGGCGCGCTCGTAGACCTCGCGGGCCACGTCCGAGAGGCCCGCCGTCGTCCAGAGGTCGTCGGGCCACGCCATTCGGTTCGGGCCGTCGCCTTCGCCCATGCCCTGCGCCGCGCCGGCGATGTAGACCGGCGGACGCCGCGGGCGCTTGACGCGCTCCACACTCGTCACCACCACGGCGCAGGCGCCGTCGCTTTCCTGGCAGCAATCGTAGAGCCGGTAGGGGTCGGCGATGAGGCGCGAGGCCTGGTGGTCGTCAATGGTGATCGGGCGTCCGTGCATCACGGCCCGGGGGTTGCGCTGGGCGTGGGCGTAGGCCGCGACGGCGATCGCGCCGAACTGGCGGCTCGTAGTGCCGAACTCGTGCATGTGGCGGCGGGCCTGCAGAGCGTAGCCCACCACGGGGGCGAGCATGCCGAAGGGCGCGGCGAACTGCTGCCCTCCGCCGACGGGCGCATCGCCGCGGATGCCCATGTTGACCCCGGCGCTGGAGCGTCCCTGCAACGCGCCCTGGCATCGCGAGCGGTAGCAGACCACGACCTCCGCGGTCTCGCTGTAGACGGCCATCGCGGCATTGTGGATGATGCCGCAGGCGGCGTTGCCCCCGCCGGGGTAGAGGTTGGCGAAGCGCAAATGAGGGACGCCGAGCGCCTGCGCCAGGGCGGACGCCTCGCTCTTCTCCATGGCATAGGTGGCGAAGCCGTCGACGTCCCGCATGGTAAGCCCGGCGTCTTCGACCGCCTTGAGCACCGCCTCGCAGGCCAACGCGAACTCAGGCCGCTTCGCCTGTCCCCGCTTCGAGTACTCCGTTTCGCCGACGCCGGCGATGCACGTCTGGCCCCGCAGCGCCCACGTCATGCCGCAGCCTCGCTTCTTCCGCTCGCCGTCCCGTTCTCATCCCGCATGGAGCGAACCCCCCTAGGCGGCACAGGATAGCAGTCCTACGCCCGGGGCAACCCGAGGCCCCGTCCGGCGATGATGTTGCGCTGGATCTCGCTGGAGCCGCCGGCCAGGGTGTGGCCGATGGTCTGGCGCAGGGCGAGCTCGACTCTGCCGCCGGCGCGGAGATGGCGGGCCGCGGCGGGCGCGGAAACCTGTGCGTACAGGCCGAGCGCCTCGGCACCCAAGCGCGCGTGGCGTTGCGACATCTCGCTGCCGAAGACTTTGATCTGCGAGGCGGCGTAGCTTATGTCCTCCTCCCGCGATTGGAGCCAGCCAATGCGGAAGGAGAGCATACGGGCCACCTCGGCCTCGATGGCGACCGAGGCCAGCTTGTGGCGCGTCACCGGTGGCACGGACCCGTACTCCCGCAGGAGCGCGACGAGGTCGCCGAGCATGAGCTTGGCGTTGGCGGCGTGCTCGATCATGGTCCGCTCGAGGTTGAGCGCCGCCGTGGCCACGTACCAACCCTCGTTCTCGGCGCCGATGAGCGATTCCTGCACCGGGACGCGGACGTCGTCGTAGTAGACGATGTTCTGGACGTGGCCGCCCAGGTTTTCGATCTTCTCGAAGCGGATGCCTGGCGTCTTGGCCGGGATGACGAAGAAGCTAATGCCGCGGTGCTTGGGCGCGTTGGGGTCGGTGCGCGCCAGCAGGAAGGAGTAGTCGGCGGTGTCGATGTCGCCGCCCCAGATCTTCTGCCCGTTGATCACGTACCAATCGCCGTCCCGGTCGGCGCGGGTCTGGAGGCCGGTGAGGTCGGAGCCGGCGTTGGGTTCTGAGAAACCTTGGTGGAAGGAAATCTCGGCCCGGGCGATGGGGAGCAGAAACCGTTCCTTTTGCTCCTCGGTCCCCTTTCCCAGGATGGCGGGGCCGAGGAACGTGGCGCCCTGGTCGCGGGCGTAGAACCGCCGCCGCGCCGTCTCCTCGGAGAACACCATCTGCCGGCTGATCGGCGCGTCCATGCCGCCGTACCTTTCGGGCCAGGCCATGCAGAGCCAGCGCCGCTCGCCAAGCTCGCGCCGCACCCGGCGGACGGTCTCGCGCGTTTCGGGCCGCTCCTGCGCGACGGGGTCTTGCCCCCAATCGGCGGGGAAAGCGTTGTCGTAGAAGGCCGCGAGTTCGGCGCGGAACGCCTCGTCTTCAGGCGAGAATTCGAAACGCACGGCTCTTGACCCTAGCGGCCCTGGAACTGGGGTGGGCGCTTTTCGACGAAGGCGCGGGGGCCTTCCTTGGCGTCCTCGGTGGACTGGGCCAGGGTCATGGCGGCTTGGGCCGCGTCCATGGCTTCAAGGAAGGAGGAGGTGAGGCCGCGGTAGACGAGGCGCTTGGTGAGCTGCATCGCGATGGGCGGCCCCGCAGCGAGCTTTTCGGCATACGCACGGGCCTCGTCCATGAGGCTGTCGTGGGGGACGACTTTCAACAGGTAGCCGATCTCCAGCGCCTTCTCCGCACCGAAGAGCTCCCCCGACCAGAGCAGTTCGAGCGCCTTTTGCAACCCCACGAGTCGGGGAAGGAGCCATGCGCCGCCGTCACCGGGGATCAGCCCGACATTGACGTAGGACATACTGAAACGCGCCTGGTCGGAGGCGATGCGGATGTCGGTCATCGACGCCATGTCCATGCCCGCACCGACCGCCGCGCCGTTAATCGCCCCGATGTAGGGCTTGTCGAGCAGGTGCAGCGCCCGCGCCACCTGGTGGACGGTGAAGCGCAGCCCGTTGCGCCGCTCGGCGACAGTGGCGTCCGTGCGCAATACCTTGTCCTCCTCGGCGCGTGCTTTCAGATTGGCGCCCGCGCAGAAGGCCCGCCCCGTCCCGGTGATAATCACCGCGCGTACCGCCTCGTCGTGCGCCGACTTGGTAATGGCCTCGGCCCACTCCGTGAGCAGCGTGTCGCTGAACGAGTTCATGCGGTCGGGGCAGTTCAGCGTAATCGTGGCGACGTGATCGCTCACGTCGTAGAGAATCTCTTCGTAGCTCATATGGGGAACTCCTGAAAGGGGCGTTGGAGGATCACTCGATGCGGAAGCCGTAGCGGGTGGGGGTAACGAGCCGGTAGGGGCTCTGGAAAAGAACGTTGGAGGCGCCGCCGGGGGCGGGCGAGGTGCCGCGCGCAACCCAGCCCTCGCGGGCCTTCTGAATCTCCGCGACGGTCTTCACCGGGTCTTCGTCGAGCAGGTAGAGGTTCATATAGCGGCCGGCCTTGCCGGCGCCCGTGCCGAACTCGGCGTGGGCCTCAAGGCGCATCGCCGCGACGACGCCGGGCACCGCGAGCAGGTCCTTGGAATGCGCCTCGGCGAACCACTCGTCAACGGCGGGGCGCATCGCCGGGTCGGCGACCTCGGTCATCACCACGTAGATCCCCTGGTGTCCCAGGTAAGGCACCGCCGCCTCGACAACGGGGATGCCGGGCCGCGCGTGGGCCTGGGTGAGCGCGTAGAAGGTAACGTCGGCGATCTTGCCGTGGCGGAAGATACGCTTCTCCTTGCGAAGGCGGACGCCGGCCTCGTTCCAGTAACCCATCACAGCGCCGATGTCGGCGGTGGACATGAAGTAAGTGGAGCAGTACGAGCCTTTGCCGTCGGCGAGCTCGGGCAGCTTGGACGGCCCGGGGCGCGCCGCCTTGCACTCGGTGTCGGCGACGTACCGCCGCCCTAAGAGCATGTCGTCGAGGGCGACGAACTCGGGCAGGTGGTCGAAGTCGTACCAGACGTTGTAGTCCTGAGTGTGCTCTTGGGGCACGTCGATGAGACCGACGACCGCGCCGTTCGCTTTCATGGAGACCTCCGAGCGCGCAGCCGTTTTCGACGGGCGCGCCCCCGCGGAACGTTAGCGGAGCGCACCGGCGAGCGCAAGGCAGGACGGAGCGCTCACACCTTGCGCTCCGCGCCGAAAAACACCCGCTTGGCGGCTAACGGTTTTATTGGTACCATGGCCCGATGGACAACCAACAGAACCCCGCAAAGCAGATCATCGACCGTTTCGGAGGCCAGTCGGCGTTGGCCACCCTCCTTGGCAAGGGCCAGAGCACGGTACAGCACTGGGCCAAGGCCGGGAGAATACCCGCTCAGTGGCACACACGGCTGCTGGAGCTCGCCCGCCAGCAGGGCATCGGCCTCGAACCCAAGGACTTCGTATCGTCAGCCGCGATCCATATAGAGCCGCCCGGCGGCAGGCTTGGCGTCCTCCTGGTGGGTCTTGGCGCCGTGTCGTCAACCCTCATCGCGGGCGTCGAGCACGTACGGCGCGGCGCCGGACAGCCCATCGGATCGATCAGCCAGATGGCGACCATCCGGCTCGGCAAGCGCTCCGACGGGCGGGCGCCGCTCATCCGAGACTTCGCTCCCCTGGCAGAGCTCGACCAGCTTGTCTTCGGGGCCTGGGACCCAATCCCGGACAACGCCTATGAGGCCGCGATCAAGAGCGGCGTACTGAACCGGAACGAAGAGATTGAGCCGATCGCAGACTTCCTCAAGACGATCGAGCCGATGGAGGCCGTCTTCGACCCCGACTACGTCAAGCGCCTCCAAGGCACCAACGTCAGGTCCTTCGACAACAAGCTCGAAGCCGTCGAGGCCATACGCGAGGACATCCGCCGGTTCAAGGCGGACAACGCATGCGACAGACTGGTGATAGTCTGGTGCGCCTCCACCGAAAAATTCATTACCGAGAGCGAGCCGCACCAAGACATCGAGCGTTTCGTCGGGGGTCTCCGGGAAAGCGACGCGAACATCGCGCCGTCCATGGTCTACGCCTACGCGGCCCTGCTCGAGGGCGTCCCCTTCATCAACGGTGCTCCCAACCTCTCCACAGACATACCCGCCCTCGAACGGATGGCAAGGGCCGAAGGCGTGCCGATCTGCGGAAAGGACTTCAAGACCGGCCAGACCCTTGTCAAGACGGTGCTCGGGCCGATGCTCAAGGCGAGAATGCTCGGGATGGACGGCTGGTTCTCCACCAACATCCTAGGCAACCGTGACGGGGAGGTGCTCGACGAGCCCGAAAACTTCAAAACAAAAGAGGAGTCGAAGCTCGGCGTGTTGGAGTACATCTTACAGCCGGAGGTGTATCCCGAGCTCTACTCCGACGCCTATCACAAGGTGCGCATCAACTACTATCCGCCCCGTGGCGACGCCAAGGAGGGCTGGGACAACATCGACCTGTTCGGCTGGCTGCGCCATCCGATGCAGCTCAAGATCAACTTCCTCTGCTCCGACTCGATCCTCGCCGCTCCCTTGGTGCTCGACCTCATCCTCTTCATGGACCTAGCCAAGCGCGCCGGCATGGCGGGGATACAGGAGTGGCTCTCGTTCTACTTCAAGAGCCCACAGCACGCGCGGAACGTCTATCCTGAGCACGACCTGTTCATACAGCAGACCAAGTTGAAGAACACGCTGCGTTGGCTGATGGGCGAGGACCAGATCACACACCTCGGCATGGAGTACTACCGCGAGCCGCTCTCTGCGGTTGGCGCCGGTGCTGCGCCCTCCCCCTAACCCTCTCCCTGCGGGAAAGGGGCGGAGGCGGACGACGCGAGGCGCTGGCTCCAGAGCAGACTCAGGAGCATGAGGCCGGAGGCGGCTAGGCCCATCACCGCGAGCGCGGTGGGGGCCGAGGTGAACTCCGCACCCACCCCCGCGATCATCGTGCCCAGCGGCACGAGGCCGAGCACCATCATGCGGACGGCGAAGACGCGCCCCAGCATCTCGTCGGGTGTGCCGATTTGGACCAAGGCCATGTTCAGGATCATGAACACGGCTTGGGTGAAGCCGACGCCGAGCAGCAGAACGAGCGAGAGCGCGAAGACCGACGACTGAGCGAAGGCGGCCTCGACGAGGCCCGCCACGACGCCAAAGCCGAGGGCGACGCGGATATCTGGGCGCTCGCCGCCGAATATAGCCAGGGTGACGGAGGCCAGCAGGGAGCCCACCCCCATCGCGGCGATGAGCATACCGAAGCCCGTGGCCTCCACGTCGAGCACGTCGACCTGAAATATGGGCATCAGCGAAAAGACGGGGAGCAGCAGGACCGTGGCGATGATGGAGGTGACCATTACCATCTGCAGGAGCGGTGTTTTCCTTACGTAGCGGAACCCGGCCGTCGTCTCGGCGAAGGTCCGTCGCGGAGCGTCGGCGGCGGGAGGCCGGACCGGCGTACGCGCGATGTAGTAGAAGGCCAGAACGTAGACGCCGAGGCCGACGTAGAACGGCGACGCGACGCCGGCGAATTCAATGAGCACCCCCGCTATCGCGGGCGCGATGATTTGCATGCTGCTAAAGACGGACGAGTAGAGGAAGAGGCCGTTGGTCGCGGCGTCGGGCGTGGTGAGCTCGCGAATCATGGTCTGGCGCACCGGAAAGATCACGCCCATGAGGACGCCCGAGAGGAAAGAGACCGCCATCAGAATCGGAATGGTCATCGCCTCCACCGCGATGAGCGCGCCGGTGAAGGCGGCCAGGGACAACTGCGCGATCTCGGCGGCGATCATCACCTTCTTGCGGTCGGCCCGGTCGGCCAGCGACCCGCTGAGGACGGGGACGAAGAGCATGGGGATCATGCCGAGGGCGAACACGGCGGTGACCAGAATCGGCGAGGGGGTCAGATCGCGCGCCAGGAAGGCCCGGGCGACCTGCTGCATCTGGAACGACCCAAAGCTGAAGAACGTCGCCAGCCAGAAATAGCGGTACCCCTGCGAGTAGAAGGCGCGGAGGGCGGGGAACCGGTAATGGCGCGTGGGGTGCATCGGCTGAGCGCCCTGGGGCGTGCGGTGGCGCTCGCGCGGGCGGGTCTCTTTCGATTATAGCCCCGCCGAACTTGGAGGACGCGGCGGGACGCGTATAATCGCCGGGCGGCGCGGCTCAGGGAGGGCTTGGTGAAGGTCTCGATCGGCTTCAACTTCGATGGCGGGGTCATGGCGTGGGACGACCTCGCGGAGTACGCGCGGGCCGCGGAGCGCCTCGGCGTCGACAGCATCTGGTCGCCCGAGGGCTGGGGCTTCGACGGGGCGACGCCGTTGGCCTTCCTCGCCGGCAAGACCTCGACGATCAAGCTGGGGACCGGCATCCTGCAGATCGGGGCGCGCACGCCGGCGAACCTCGCCATGACCGCCCTCTCGTTGCATTCGATTTCGGGCGGCCGCTTCATCCTCGGCATCGGGACGAGCGGGCCGCAGGTGATCGAAGGGCTGCACGGCGTCGTGTTCGATCAGCCGGTGCGCCGCACTCGCGAGACCGTCGAGATTCTGAAGAAGGCCTTCGCCGGCGAGCGCCTAGCCTACGCCGGCGAGCACTTCCGGCTGCCCGTCCGCGAGGGCGAGGGCAAAGCGCTGCGGCTGTCGGCGCCGCCCGCCGACGTGCCGGTCTACATCGCGGCGATGGGGCCGGCGAACCTCCGCCTGACCGGCGAGCTCGCCGACGGCTGGCGCGGCATCTACGTGATGCCGGAACATGCCGGCGTCTCGATGCAGCCGATCGCCGAAGGCGCGGCCAAGGCGGAGCGCTCCCTCGACGACCTCGACCTCCAGGGGAACGGCACGGTGTGGTTCACCGACGAACCCGAGGCCGCCATCGAGGAGCTCAGCACACGGCTCGCCTTCACCCTGGGCGGTATGGGGTCGCGCCAGAACAACTTCTACAACAACTCCTACAGCCGGGCGGGATTCGCCGACGAGGCCAAGGAGATCCAACGCCTCTGGATGGAAGGAAAGCGCGACGAGGCCCGCAACCTGGTCCCGCGGGAGCTGGCGGCGATGACGCACCTCGTCGGCGACGATAACGCGGTCAAGGCGCGGATCCGCGCCTACCGCGACGCGGGCTTCAACACCCTCAACGTCGCGGTGCGCCAGGGATCGACGCCGCCCGCGGAGCTCGGCCTCAACGACCGTATCGCGCTGCTCGAGCGCGTAATGGACCTGGTGTCGCAAGTAAACGAAGAGGCCGCGGCATAGGCGGCGAACCGAGAAAGCGGATACAAGAAGGAGCAGACGCGTGGGCAAGTACGACCATTACGAAGCGAATCACCTGAAGATTGAGATCGCCGACCGGGTCGCGCTGATCACGATGGATCGGCCCGAGAAGCGAAACGCGATAAACCCGGCCCTGCACGTTGGACTAGAGAAAGTGTTCCGGGAGGTAGGCGACGACCCGGAGGTCGGCGCGATCGTGCTGACCGGAGCGGGGACCGCCTTCTGCGCGGGCGGCGACTTTGGGCCGCAGACGAACCAGAGCCGCGGCGCGTCGGCCCCGACGGGCATCACGCGGGGGCCGAAGTACCTTGTGCAGCAGATGGTGAACGCGGAGGTCCCCACGATCGCGGCGATCAACGGCCCCGCGTCGGGCCTGGGCGCGACTATCGCGCTGCTCTGCGACGTGACGTTCATGGCGGATACGGCGCGCATCGGGGACACTCACGTCAACCTGGGGCTCGTGGCCGGCGACGGCGGGGCTGTCATCTGGCCGCTGCTCATCGGCCCGAGCCGCGCCAAGGAGTACCTGATGGCGGGCAAGTACGCCGATGCCGAAACCGCCGACAAGATCGGCTTGGTGAACCACGTAGTGCCCGCCGACAAGCTGCTCGACGAGGCTACGGCCTACGCCAGGCAGTTGGCCAACGGCGCCACGGCGGCGGTGCGGTGGACGAAGATGGCGATCAACCGGATGGTGTGGGACAACCTCAACTTGGTGCTGGAGATGAGCCTGGCGACGGAGGCGCTCTCCGTGCGCACCGAGGACCACAAGGAAGCGGTGGCGGCGTTCCAACAGAAGCGCGCGCCGAACTTCCGCGGCCTTTAGGGCCGGTCGCCCTTCACCGTCACGGCGGGCTCAGGACCCAACAGCGCGGACGACCGCGCCGGCGGCCCCGCCCCCGATGATGAGCCACATGGGGTTCAGGCCGGTGCGCCAGACGAGTAGCGCCGCGACGACGGCGACGATGATAGTGAAGGGGTCTTCCAAGGAGACTCGGCCGAGCTGCCAGGTCACCCCCGCCATGAGCGCCAGTGAGGCGGCGTTGACTCCGTCGAGAGCGGCGCGGGCCGAGGGCGTCCGGCGCGCCCAGGGCAGCATGCGGCTTAGCGCGGCGACGAAGACGAACGACGGGATGAAGATTGCCACGGTGGCCACGATCGCGGCTTCCCATCCATCGACCACGTAGCCGACGAAGGTGGCGGTGGTGAATACCGGGCCGGGCGTCAGCTGGCCGACGGAGATGGCGTCGAGCAGTTGGCTTTCGGTGAGCCACCCCAGGCGCTCCACGAGGTCGCCGCGCAGGTAGGCGAGCAGCACGTAGCCGCTGCCGTAGAGCACGGACCCGACCTTCAGGAAGTTCAGGAAGAGCGTGAGCATGCTGAACGTCGCGGCGCCGGCGGGGAGCGCGCCAAGAAACGGCAGCGACGCGGGCAGGGCGAGCGCGGCGGCGCCCCCGCTCGCCATCCGTCCGCCGAACCTCGCGCCCGTGGCAACGACGCCCGCGGCGGCCAGAAGCAGCAGCTCGTTGACTCCCAGCAGGTACCCGGCAAGGACGGCGACGCCAATCGCCGCCGTCATGGGGCCCTCCATCGCCGTCTTCCCGAGGCCCAAGACCGCCTTGAGGATGATGGCGATCACCACCGGCTTGATGCCGTAGAGCGCCCATTCGAAGGCGGGCGTAGTCCCGTACTCGACGTACAGGATGGCGATACCGAGGACGATGAGCACGGCGGGGACGATGAAGAGGCCGCCCGCCGTGAAGAGTCCTTTCCAGCCGGCGCGGCGATGTCCGAGATGAATCGCGAGCTCGGTGGAGTTCGGCCCCGGAATGAGGTTCGTCGCGCCGACCATGTCGAGGAATTCCTGGTCCTCGAGCCAGCGCCGACGCCGGACGACCTCCTCCCGCATCATGGCGATGTGGGCCGCCGGGCCCCCGAAGGCAAAGAGGCCCAGCTTGAGGAAGAGCGCCGCGACTTCGCCCAGGCGGTTGGGGGATTCCGAAGACGTCACGGAAATGGGTCGGCCCGGCGCGCCGATGGATTGGCCCGAACGGGTCGGAGCGGCGGCGCGTGACCATGATAAGGGGCGAAGCCCAATCGTCTACAATAGCCGCCGCATGAAGGCCGCGGCACGGGAAAGGGAGCGATGACGCGCGAGCACGTCTATTCGGGCAATCCGCTGATGCGCGGTGAGCGCGAGCGGCGCGACGAGGCGTGGATCGCGGCGAGGGCGGTCGATCCCACCAGCAAGGTCCTGCCCCTCCGCGACCTCAAGGTCGCCGTCCAGGGCGACGGCCCGCCCGCGTTGGCATGGCTGAGCCCGGCGGAGCTCGAACGCCTTGGTGGGAGCCCGCTGGTGGTGCTGCTCGGGCTCCGCGAAGGCCTGGCCCACTTCGCGGCTGACGTCTCCGCGCTCGACGGGCTCGACAGAGCAAACAAGGCATTCCGGTTCGAGGACGCCCGCGCCGCCGCCGGTGTTGTCTCCCGTGAGGACGCCGGGGTTATCGCGCAGGCGCGGGCGCACGTGGGCTGGCACAACCGGCACGGCTTCTGTTCCGTCTGTGGGCAACCCACCGCCATCGGGCGCGGCGGCCAGGTGCGGACCTGCCCCGCCTGCGGAGCGGAGCACTTCCCCCGCACCGACCCCGTCGTCATCGTCGTCGTCTCCGACGGCGAGCGCTGCCTACTGGGGCAGTCGTGGGGGCGGCTGGCCGCCTCGAAGATGTACTCCGCACTGGCGGGGTTCATGGACCAGGGAGAATCAATTGAGGAAGCGGTCGCGCGGGAGGTCTGGGAAGAGGCGGGCATCCGGGCCGTCGACGTCCGCTATCACTCGTCGCAGCCCTGGCCCTTCCCTTCGTCGCTCATGATCGGCTGCCACGCGGCGGCGGCCACCACGGACATCCACAAAGACGACGAAGAGATGACCGACGTGCGCTGGTTCAGCCGCGCCGAAGTGCGAGCGGCGCTCGCTGGCGAAAGCGAGACGCTCTCTCTACCCGGCCCCTTCGCCATCGCTCATCACCTCATCCGCTCCTGGGCCGAGGGGACGACCGGCGCTTAGACCGGCGAGGGCGCGAGCGCGACGCCGAACTGCTCGGCGGCGTTGCCCCCCATCATGCGGGCGATGGCCCGCTCGGGGACGTTTGCGTCTACCAGCATGTCGATAGCGTCCCAAGCGCTCGTCGTGTCGTGGTGGGGGTAGCGGGAGCCCCACACGACCTTCTCCCCGAAGACGTGGGGGAGCTTCTGCACGAGGCGTTCCTCGGCGTCGAATCCAAGCGCGACGTGGCCCTCCTCCCACATCTTTTCGGGGTCGGTCCGCACCGGGTAGTAGTGCAGGAGCGGGATCACGCGGGTGGAGGCCTCCATCTTCTCGATGACCTCCTCCATCCACGAGGCCTTGCCATGCGCAACGACCACCTTCATATCGGGGAAGCGCTGCATGACGGTGAAGCCGATGAGGGCGGAGGCGACGAACATATGGTTGTCGAGCCAGTAGGAGAGGATCGGGGCGATGGGATGGCCCATGGGGCGGGCGGACCCGCCGGACGCGCCACCGCCGGCCTCAGGCCCGCCGCCCGCGGCCGCGGGGATCCCTCCCAAGAGGCCGGCGGCCTGGGCGAGCCGCCCGTGTAGCTTCTCGATGAAGGGACCGTGCGAAGTCCATTCGGGGCTCCACAGCCCGGGGGAGGGATGGACGGCGGCGACGAGGCCGAGCGCCTCGAGCTCACCCCATAGCGGATCGTAGGAGGGATGGGTGAAATAGCGGCCATCGATGAACATGGGGCGGATGAACACGCCCCGGAAGCATGCGGTCTTGGAGACCCGCGACAACTCTTCGAGCGCGAAGTCCACGTTCTGCAACGGGAGCATGGCGGCGGCGAAGAGGCGGCCCGGCGCGGCGGAGCAGAAGTCCGCGATCCAGTCGTTATAGGCGCGGGCGAGAGCGTAGGCGGCATCGGGGTCCTCGACGAGATGGAAGCCCTCGGCGAACCAGGTGGGATACAGGAAGGCCTGATCGACGCCCATCGCGTCCATGTCGCGGAGCCGCGCCTTAGGGTCCTGAGCGCCCTCGTTGATGGGATGAACGATGGCGGGGTCGAGCGCGCCCACGTCGTCCCACGTCATGCCGGGGCGCCAGACGGCATGTCGGGGAATGTTCCGGTTCCCCGTGTCGTGGACCGGCCTGCCGTTGACCTTGAGGTACGACCCAAAGCGCCCCTCTTCCCGCCACAACGCGCCCTTGCCTAGGGCGCGGTAGTCGGGATCGAGATAGCGCTCCCATAGCTCCTTGGGCTCGACTACGTGCGTGTCGCTGTCGAAAACGGGAAAGCTCTTCACGGGCATGGCGTTTCCTTTACCTGGAAGTCATGACGGCGGCCTGTGCCACGCGGCGGGGCATGCGAAGCCGCCGGGTGGGACCTAGCGTCGAAGAGCCAACTTGGGGTCGAGGGCGCCCTCGATCTCGGCTTCGGTGGGCCACCAATCGGGCCGCTCGATCTCGGTGATGCGCTCACGGATGATATCGCGCGGCGGCTCGATGCCGTAAAGCTTGCGTGCGTTCTCGCCGAGGAACTTCTCCTGGTATTCGACGGGGAGCTCGCACGTCCGCATCGTCTCGATCGCCTTCCACGCGTCGTCGCCGTCGTGGTGATAGACATCCGACGACCACGCGAGGATGTCCTCGTAGAAGTCAGGCAGGCGCGACGGCGGTGATTCGTCGCCTTCAAAGCCAGTGACACAGTGACGGTTAAAGGTTTCGCTAGGAAGGTCTTTGAGCGGGCGGTAGCGGCGGTCGTTCCGGTAGAGTTTGTAGGCCTTGTCGCACTCGTCGAGAAGGAAGCTGAGCCACGTCGAGGAGGCCTCGAAGACGGCGGCCTTGATCTTGGGATGCCGCTCGAAGAAGCCGGACATGAGCGTGATGACGACCCACATCGAGGCTTCGGCCTGGAAGTTCTGCACGTTGGTGAGGAAGAAGTGGGGCAAACCGGCGGAGCGCACCGTCTTGCCGATGAGCTCGGCGCCGGAGTATTGCTCGGTGTAGCCCGGCGGTTTGAGTGAGCCCGCCGCGGGGAACGGGTGCATCCCATAGACCACGCCGGCCTCTTCCATCGCGCTCCACAGTGGCTCGAACTTCGGCTGGATGGGGTAATTGCCCATCGCATCCATCGGGCGTACGAGGCCAACCCGGCAGCCCTGTTCGGCAACGCGATAGAGCTCCTCGACGGCGTACTTGGGGTTCTGGAGGGGCAGCATGGCGGCGAAGTAGAGCCGCTCCGGGTCCTCTTGGCAAAACTCATGGGCCCAACTGTTGTAGGCCTTGCAGAAAGCCTTGGCGCCAAGCGAGTCCTGTAGCCAGGGATAGGTGTCGATGTCCGTAGGGATGGTCATCACCTGGTCGATGCCCTGGACATCCATGTCGCGCAGGCGAGGCTTCGGCTCGTAGGACCCCTTGTGATCGAGATAGTCCGCCTGCTCGGCGTTCATCGCCGTGGCGCGGTTGAGGTTACGCACGTTGAAGGCGCGCTGCACGTCGTGCTTCATGCCGGGGCCGGCGCACGTCAGCACGTGCAGCAACCCCTTCACGCCGCCCACGCGCTGGGATCCGATGCCCACGCCAGCTTTGCCGTTGACGATGAGCTTCTTGCTGTCGGAATCGAACCAGATCGTCGTCTTGAGTGCCTGCAGATCGTCCTCGGAAAGGTACTCGTGCGCCCGCTCCCAAATGACCGGCGGCTCGGTGACGTGGGCGTCGCAGTCGAAGGTCGCGAAGTCCTTGGTCATCGGCTCGAATCGCTGCACGGGCATGGCGCACCTCCACGAGGGTATCGCTCCGGCCTTTCACCCACGTATGTAGGCCACGGCGCGGAGAAAGCCAAACAGCCTCACTCGGCCGGCCTCGATGCGGGCCGGCGGAAAGCAAGGGTGACTCGCAGCAGAACGCGGCCCGCGGGCCGCGTCCATAATTCAGGGAAAAGGGGCCGAGAGGGAGCCGGTTACGACTTCCTGGGCCGACCGGGGCGCCTCTTCTGGACTTTGCTCCAGAAGATTAAGCGGTCGCCGTCCTTCCGGATCTCCAGAGCCTTCTCGGTCTGACGCATGGCGTCGCCCAGCCGTCTTCTTAACGTTCTGGGGTTCTCACCGGCGGAGGACTCGATAACGCCGGCGTTGCCTTCGCGGTCGGCTTGCTCAATATAGCCGACGTATTCAGCAATAATCTTCGCCCGCGCCGACGGCATGGTCTTCACTTTGGCTTCCGTCAGACTGATGGTGGTGAACTTCGGCATCTCGCCTCCTACGTCATTTGATTCGGCGGTAGTATACAACTAATTGGCCAGCCTCGCACACGGGAAAGCGCCGCCTTTTCTTCCCTTTATACACAGGCGGCCACGCGTTGAAACGAAGACCCGGCAACGCGCTTCCAGCGGGCGTTCGGCATACGCCGCAAGTCCTAAGAAGCAGTCGGATAAGCGTTGATCGAACGACGGTATCTCGCGGCCTGTTGGACAGGGACCTACGCTACACCGTCACGAAACAAGCCATCAATCCAACGTCTTAGACACGCAGGGGCGCAGGACGAAATCAAACCGTAAGGGAGTGCCCGCTAAGCGGGTGATTCCATCACCACTGGACGAACATAGGCATGACGACGTGGATGAAGTCTGAGTCGTCGACGGGGCGAAGAAGACCGGGGCTGGACGGGCTGTTCGTTTCGAGCGTCACCTTCCCCTTGGCGACGACAGCGAGCACGTCGGTGAGGTACTTGCTGTTGAAGGCGATCTTCGAATCCGGGCCTTCGACTTCGGCGTCGATCTCGCCTTGATCGTCGCCCACCTCTTCGGCACGCGCCGATACCATCAGGCTGCCCTTGCTCCCGTCGTTCACCGGCGCCGACTGTAGCCGCACGATGCCGCTCGCGTCGCGCGCGAAGATCGAGGCGGCGCGCGTCGCCCGCAGAAAGTCCTCGACGTCGACGGTTGTCGTGGTGGTGCGCTCCTGCGGGATGAGCTGCGCGTAGTTGGGGAACGAACCCTGCACCAGTTGTGAGACGAGACGAACGTTGTCCATTTCGAAGAGTATCTGGCTCTTTCCGTGGTTGACCGTGATGACGACCGGTTCTTTGGACTCGCCGATGAGGCGGTTGACCTCGCTGAGTGCTCGCGCCGGCACAATGACCGTCACCACTTCGGCGGCCTCTTCCAACAGGGGAGCCTTATCGACGGATAGGCGAAAGCCATCCGCCGCCGCCAGCGTCATCGTCATCTCGCTAAACTCGGTATTGACGCCGGTCAGCACCGGACGGGAGTCCTCGGTCGCCGCGGCGAAGACTACGCGGCTGATCGTCTGGCGCAACTTCTCAGGGTCGAGCTTGACCCGTACGCCGTCGGTGACCTCGGGGATCGGGGGGAAGTCGTCGGCGTCCATACCGCTCAGCCGCGCTTCGAACCGCGCGCACCGCATCTCGAGGCTGCGCGACTCCTCCGCGATCGTCAACTCCACCCGGTCGTTGGGCAAGGAGTTGACGAACTCGGTGAGGATCCGCGCCGGCACGGTAATGGCGCCTTCTTCTTCGACCTGAGCGCCGATCCAGTGCACGATCGCCACCTCCAAGTTGGTAGCGGCGAGTTTCAGCCTCCCGTTCTCGGTAGCGAGCAGGACGTTGTTCGTGATGGGAAGCGTCGTGCGGGTCGCGACGGCCCTGCCGACGACGGCGAGGCCACGGTTGAGGTTCTCTTGCAAACAGGAAACTTTCACGGTTGACTCCAGCCCGAAAAAGTGTGCGGGTGAGTATACCCTATAGGGTAGACCGGCGCCACCAAACGGTAGCTCTTGTGCTTATTTTGCCGCACGCCGGACGTCACGAGCGGCCGGTGAGCGCCCCGCGGGCCGCTTCAAGCGTGCGGTCGACGTCCGCGTCGGAATGCGCCGCAGAAACGAACATCGCCTCGAACTGCGAGGGCGGCAGAGAGACACCCCGCTCGAGCATGGCGTGGAAATAGTCGGCAAAGGCGCCGCGGTCGGACAGGGCCGCGCTCTCGTAATCGACGATCGGGCCGCCGTCGAAGAAGAGCGTCATCACCGAGCCGGCGCGATTGAAGGCGAGCGGGCGGCCCGCCTCGGCTATGATGCCGCGGTACCCATTTTCGAGCGCAGCGGCGGTCCGCTCGATGCGGTCGTACGCGTCGCCGGCGGCGAGCTCGGTCAGGGTTGCGAGACCTGCGGCGACGGCGACCGGATTCCCCGAAAGCGTCCCCGCTTGATAGGCCGGGCCAAGGGGCGACACTCTCTCCATGATCTCGGCGGGGCCGCCATAGGCCCCGATGGGCAGACCCCCACCGACCACCTTGCCGAGACAGGTGAGGTCGGGGGTCACGCCGTACAGCGCCTGCGCGCCGCCCGGAGAGGCACGAAAGCCCGATATCACCTCGTCGAAGATCAGCAGCGCGCCGGCCGCTTGCGTCAGGTCGCGCAGCGCGGCGAGGAAGCCCTCGGCGGGCGGCACCACGCCCATGTTCCCCGCGATCGGCTCGACGATCACCGCCGCGACGTTGTCGGGGTTGGCCTCTAGGAGCGCGTGGACCGATTCCGGGTCGTTGTAACGGGCTACAAGAGTCTCGCGGGCGTAGGCGGCGGGGACGCCGGCGCTGTCAGGAATGCCAAATGTCGCGCCGCCCGAGCCTGCCTTCACCAGCAGACCGTCGGCGTGGCCGTGATAGCAACCGTCGAACTTGATGATCTTGTCGCGCCCGGTGTGGGCCCGGGCGACACGCAGGGCGCTCATGCAGGCTTCGGTGCCGGAGGAGACAAGGCGCACCATCTCGATGGATGGCACCGCTTCGATAATGAGCGCGGCAAGCCGGTTTTCAGCTTCGGTGGGCGCGCCGAAGCTCGCGCCGAGCTCCACGGCGCGCTGCACCGCCGCAACGACGGCGGGGTGCGCGTGGCCGAGAATGAGCGGTCCCCACGAGCCGACATAGTCGATGTAGTCGCGCCCGTCGACGTCCACGATGTGCGCCCCGGCGCCGCGGGCGATGAATCGTGGCGAGCCTCCGACACCCTTGAAGGCCCGGACGGGGCTGTTGACCCCACCGGGGATAAGCCGCTTGGCCTCGGCGAAGAGCTGCTCGGAGCGGCTAGTCATCGAGGTCGGCGATCAGCTCGTCCACCGATCCGAAGGCCGCGACGCGCCCCGCGTCGATATCGGCCTGGGCCTCGGCCTCGGCCGCCTGCCAGCCGGGAGTCCAGAACCAGGCCTGGCTCTTGTCCACCAGGCGCTTTGGCGTCAACATGATCTTCCCTTCCACGATGCCGACCTCGATGAGGTCTCCTTCGACGATGTCCATCCTGCGGCGCACCTCGGAGGGCAGCGTGATCTGCCCGTGCCGCGTCACTTTCGTCAACGCGATCCCTTCCGTCGGAGCGCTCGTGGTATAAAGCGCCGGCGTTTCGGCTATGTGCGGCCCCTCGTCCGGCTTCTGTCCGCGGTTAGGGTCTTTCGAGCGTGGCATCGTGCTCTCCTACGTTTCTCAGGGTGAGCCGGTCGCCGTCGATCTCGAGGGTCATGCGGCATCCCCGGCTGACTCGCGCTTCCCAGATGCTTCGCGTCCCCTTGATGCGTTTCATGTGCAGGCCAGGATATCGGGCGCCGTGCTGCAGCATGTTCTGCAGCGCCTTCTTGAACTGGTCCTGCTCGTCCCGTGAGAGTTTCTTATACGCCCGTTTGAACCGCTCCGTTCGCTCAAGACGCACCGTACCACGAACCTACTTTCTTCGTCAATACCTATATTAGTAATTTCGTAACCAGCGTGCCGCTTCCAGCGCGTGGTACGTCAGGATGACATCGGCGCCGGCGCGTTTGATCCCGGTCAGCGCCTCCAGGACGACGCGCTCCTCGTCGAGCCATCCGGCGCGGGCCGCGGCTTTCACCATCGCATACTCGCCGCTCACATTGTAGGCCGCCAGCGGCAGGTCGAACCGCCGGCGCGCCCGCGCGATGATATCCAGATAGGGCAGCGCCGGCTTCACCATGATCGCGTCCGCGCCCTCGTTGACGTCGAGCTGGATCTCGCGCATCGCCTCTCGCGCGTTGGCGGGGTCCATCTGATAGCCCCTCCGGTCGCCGAACTGCGGCGCCGAGTCCGCGGCCTCCCTGAACGGGCCGAAGAAGGCCGAGGCGTACTTCGCCGCGTACGACAAGATCGGCGTCTCGCTGAAGCCGGCATCGTCGAGAGCCGCGCGGATCGCCCCGACGCGCCCGTCCATCATGTCGGATGGAGCTACGACATCGGCGCCCGCCTCGGCATGGGACACCGCCGTGCGTGCCAGCAGATCGAGGGTCGCGTCGTTCACCACGTGCGCGCCGTCGAGCACGCCGCAGTGGCCGTGATCGGTGTACTCGCAGAGGCAGACGTCGGTCACGACGAGCATCTCTGGATACGCGGCCTTGATCGTGCGGACCGCTTGCTGCGTCACCCCATCGGCGGCGTAGGCCTCCGAGCCCACCGCGTCCTTGGCCGATGGCAGGCCGAAGAGGATGACCCCCGAGACACCAAGCTCAACCGCCTCTCCGACCTCTCGCAGTGCCTCGTCGGCGGAGACCTGGAACACTCCAGGCATCGAACCCACTTCCGTGCGCGACCGGGCACCAGGGACAATGAACATGGGATAGATGAAATCCGATGGTGCGAGCGTAGTCTCCCGCACGAGCCGCCTCATTGGTGCGTTCCGCCGTATTCGTCTCATACGCATCGCGGGAAATGCCGTGGTCATCTCGACTCCCTCGCCTTAACTGGCGGGATCCTCTTCCTAACTTTCCTCCGCCTCATCCTAAGCCCGCGCCGTTCACGCTCTTGGTCCTACGAACATTTTCAGCGCGTCCACCAGCCCATCGACCGTATGCTCCTCCGCCGTTACCGCCACGCGGAGACCCCGTGCCTCCGCCGTTCGGGTCGTCACCGGACCGATGCTCGCCAGCGTCGGCCCTTGCAATAGGCCGACGGCGTCGCCGCCGAGCGCGTCGACGAGGTTATCGACCGTCGAGGCGCTTGTGAAGGTGACGACGTCGACGCGCCGGTTCTCTAGCAGCTCGCGGGCGCGGGCCGGCGTTTCCTTGGGCGTCACCGTATCGTAGACGTGGACCTGCTCGACCCGCGCTCTCCGCGCCGCGAGCCATTCGAGCAGCTCTGCCGGCGCGATCGCCGAACGCGGCAGCAGCACACGTTTGCCTTCCAGCCCTGGCATCGCTTCCGCCAGCGCCGCGGTGGTATACCGGCGCGGGGTGAAGTCGGCCAGCACGCCCCGCCGCTCGAGCGCCGCCGCCGTGGCGGGGCCAACGGCGGCGACGGTCAGCCCGCCTAACGCCCGCGCGTCGAGGCCCAGCGCGCCCAGGCGCACAAAGAACGCATCAACGGCGTTGACACTGGTAAAGATGACCGCGTCGAAGCTTCCGACACGCCCGATGGCGTCGTCTACGGCGCGGACGTCTGGCGCGGGTCGTATCTCGATGGTTGGCGCTTCGATGGGCTCGGCCCCTTCGCTCATGAGGCGTTGGCTAAGCGGGCGGGCCTGCGCCTTGGCACGTGTCACCATGACGCGCATGCCGAATAGTGGCTTGCTTTCGAACCACCCGATCCGCGAGCGCAGCCGGACCACGTCCCCAACCACCGTCACCGATGGCGGCCCGAGGCCGGCCTCGGCCACCCGCGCCGCGATGTCGCCGAGCGTGCCTTCGACGCTCCGCTGCCGGGGGAGCGAGCCCCACTCGATGACCGCCGCCGGCGTGCTCGCGGGGACGCCGTGCTCGCTGAGCTGGGCCAGCGCCGACTCCAGCGTTTCGACCGACATCAAGATAACGAGAGTGCCGGCGCCGCCGGCCAGCTTGGCCCACGCGACCCGCGACCATTCCCGGCCCGCATCCTCCCGCCCCGTGATAACCGCGAAGGAAGACGACGCGCGCCGGTCGGTGACGGGGATGCCGGCATAGGCGGGCGCGGCGATCGCTGACGTGATTCCCGGAACCACCTCGAACTCGACGCCGTGCGCGGCCAGCGCCTCGGCCTCTTCGCCGCCCCGCCCGAAGACGAACGGGTCCCCGCCCTTGAGCCGCACTACTCGTTTGCCCTCCCCAGCGAAACGGACGAGCATCGCATTAATGTCGGCCTGGCGGTTTGGGTTGCGGCGCAGGCTCGCGCCCGCGAAAACGAGCTCGGCCTCCGGTCCCGCCTCGTCGAGCAACGCTTCGTTCACCAGCCGGTCGTAGACCACGACGTCGGCGGCGCGGAGCATTTCCAGCCCCTTCACCGTGATAAGGCCTGGGTCGCCGGGACCCGCGCCAACGAGGTACACCTTCCCCGCGGTCACGACAGCCCCGCCAAAATATCCGCCGCGCCGAGATCGGAAAGGCGGCTCGCCAGTGCGAGACCCACGCCTTCGGGGTCGGCGCGGCCGCCACGCGCCTCGGCGCGGACCAGCCTCGCGCCGCCATCGGACACGACGCCGTGCATCGTCATCTCGTCGCCTTCCACGCGGGCATAGGCCGCGACGGGGACGGTGCAACCGCCGCCCAGTGCGCGGACCGTGGCGGCCTCCGCGGCGACGGCGGCCCACGTATCAGGGTCGTTGGCCGGCTCCACGAGCCGCGCCATCGTGGCGTCGCCGGCCCTGATCTGCAGGGCGAGCACGCCCTGGCCCGCCTCGGGAACGAACGACGCCGGATCGAAGAGTTCGCACGCCACATCCAGCAAGCCCAACCTGGCAAGACCCGCCGCGGCGACCACGACCCCGTCAAGCCCGCCGGCCTCTGCCTTGTTGACGCGCGTGCCTACGTTCCCGCGCACAGGAGCGACTTCGAGGTCGGGACGCAGCGCATAGAGCAGCGCCTTCCGCCGCGGGCTGCTCGTCCCGATACGGCCCCCGGCTGGAATATCGGCCAACGAGGCGTGTCTTGGAGAGACGAGGGCGTCCCGGGGGTCTGCGCGCTCTGTCACCGCCGCAACCGCACAGTCTGGCGCCGCCTCGATTGGGAGGTCTTTGAAACTATGGACGGCCATATCGATCACGCCGTCGGCGAGGGCTACCTCGAGCTCCTTCGCGAAGACGCCGCGGGGCATCGAGGCCAGCGGCGCATCCGGCGACCGATCGGCGGAGCTTTGGATAACCTCGACGGTGAACGTATCCCGGGGGTACAACTGCCGCAGCCGCCGGAGCGCGGTTTCGGTCTGCGCCAAGGCCAGCGGACTTCCCCTCGTACCTACCCGTATCCGCATCGATTCCGCCGTGGCGGCCCGGTCCCCGCCGGCTATTCCGTGCCGGCTTGGGAGGTATCCAGGCGGAAGAGCGCGCGCGCCGTCTCGAGGACTCCCTCGTCTTCGCCGCGGGCCTTGAGCACTGCGGAGGGATCGTGGAGGAGCTTACGGATGAGGGCCCGCGTCAGCGTCTCGACGCGCTCCCGTTCTTCGTCCGACAGGCCTCCGAGCTTCCGCAGGCTCTTCTCCAGCTCGCGTTTGCGAATCGCCTCGGCCCTGCCTTGGATCTGCGCGACGACCTCGCCCGCGCCCCGCGCCCGAACCCACTCGTCGTACTCCCGCACCGCCTCTTCAATGATCGCTTCGACCAACCCCGCCTCGCGGTCCCGCGCCGCCCGGTTGTCCTCCGTGACCGCCTTTAGGTCGTCAACATCATAGAGAAAGACGTTCGCAACCTCGCGGCATCGCGGATCGATGTCCCGAGGCGCCGCCAGGTCGATCAGGCACATGGGACGGCCTTCGCGGCGGACCATGGCTGCCTCGACGGTGGCGGCGTCGAGCACGTAGCCCTCGGCTGCCGTAGCGCTGATGACGACGTCGTAGGAGTGGGCCACGGCGGCGATGTTGTCGAAGCCGACGACATGGCCGCCGAGAATCTCGGCAAGCGCGGCGGCTCTCGAACGGGTGCGGTTGGCGACGCCGATCTCCGCCGCACCGGCATCGCGCAGGCCCTTCGCGGCCAGTTTGCCGGCCTCGCCGGCGCTGATGACCAGCACCCTGGAACCGCCGAGGCCGCCCAAGACCACCCGTGCTCGCTCCACACCGGCAGTGCTGACCGAGAGGGCGTGACGGCTGATTCCCGTCCGTGTCCGGGCGGCGCGGCCTACCCGCAGCCCTCGGTGAAACAGTTTGGTCAACGCCGTACCCAGCCTCCCGGCCTCCGATGCGCTGACCATCGCGTCGCGCACCTGGCCCAGAATCTCGCTTTCGCCGAGCGCCATCGAATCGAGGCCGCAGGCCACGCGGAAGAGGTGGCGGATCGCCTCCGTACCGCGATACTCATAGAGATACGTCTCGGCCCAGCCTCGTGGCGTTCCAGTGAATTCCGCAAGGAAGTCGGCGGCGTGTTCGGTCCCAACATCGGCGCTGGAAGCCGAGGCGTAGACCTCGACCCGATTGCACGTCGAGAGAATGACGGCCTCCGGCAAGTAGCCGCCAATCGATGCCAACGCGTCCTTGAGGCGCGCGGGAACGATCGCCAGCCTCTCTCGAACCTCAATCGGGGCCGACTTGTGGCTTATGCCGACGGCTACAATGCTCACGAACGCTCCTTGGGTTCGGTCTTGGCCTCGGCTCGGAGGAGGCGCAGCAGCGCCTGCTTCGCCTCGGCCCCCTTGCCGTCGCCGGCGAACTGGTCGATTACGGGGCCCAGGGCGGCCTTCCACACTTCTCCCGTGATCTGCCGCCCTTCTTCCCTCAAGGCGTCCCGCGCCTCCGCCGCCGCCGCGACGAGGTCGCCATAGTTCTCGGGGAAACGCCCTTCTAGGTCTTCCCGAACTTTCCGTGCCATCGCTGGACTCCTGCCGTTGGTCGAGATCGCCACGGTGAGATCGCCGCGCTTGAGCAAAGACGGCGCGGTGAACGTGCACAGCTCCGGGTCGTCCACCACGTTCAGCAGTACCCGGCGCTCGGCCGCCTCCTCGGCGACCCGCTTGTTGACCTCGCGGTCGTCGGTCGCCGCGATGGCGAGGAAGGCGCCGTCCAGGTCGCCCGCCGCGTACTCGCGGTCGATCCAGGCGATGCGGCCGTCGCGGGCACGTTCCCGCACTTCGGAAGTCGCTTCCGGGCCGATCACGACGACCTCCGCGCCCGAGTCCAAAAGACCATCGATCTTTCGCTCGCCCACGTCACCGGCACCTACGACCACGCATTTGCGTCCTTGGAGCGCCAGAAAGACCGCGTACGATCCCGGCATTGCTCAACCCGCCGACGGCTTTCGGCGCATGTTGCGCGGTTTGGCTTCGTAAGCGCCCGCGATTTCGAGCAGTATCTCGTCCGCGAGCGCCGCGATGTCGGGCCGCGTTCCGCCCTGTGAGGGTACGGCGAGCGAGTCCAGCAGAGTGTTACGAAAGAAGATAAAGGCGGCGACAGCGTCGCGGGGACCGACACCGCCGGCGGCGAGTTCGCGCCCGTATTCACCGCCGAGATAGCGGGCCTCCTCGCTCAACTCGGGGCGCGGCCGCGCGGCGGCAGCCCATTCCGAGGCGAGTGCCACCATGCGCCGGCCGAGGACGCGGAGCCGCGCGCGCGCCGGCTCATCGAAGTTGCCGTCCATCTCCGGTGCGCCGGCACGCCGACGGTGTAACCGGCGCCGCATTCGAGACAGCGCGCTCTCCGGAACGACGGCGGGGACGCTCTCCTCAATGAATCCTTCGATATCTTGGGAAAAGAACCGGCGGTGGCCCCCCGGTGTCCTGAACGTCCGCAGCCGACCGGAATCAGCCCAGTGGCGCAGCGTGCTCTCGTTGACGCCGAGCATCTCGCAGGCCCTGCCCAACGAGATCCACTTCGAGGCCCCTGCCCGTGTCATTGCCGTTAAACCTGCCAAAATCTGTGCATAGTTCCCTAGCACGTCCGACCGGCGTTTTAGGTTAATACCGTAGCTTGTGAAAGTCAACACGATTTCTAGCGCCGGGGACAGGGGTCTACGGCGGTGTCGGCGGAAGCGTCGGCACGGGCCTAGGCATCGACAGATCCCGGCAAGCGGATACGAGCATGAGGCGATCGACGGGCCTCAGGTGTGGGAACGGAGCGTGACGGGTCGGCTGGCGCTCGACGCCGCCATCGTTCATACTGATCGCCGACCGATCGCGCTTCCGAAGGGAGTGGCTCGACGTGAGCAAGGAACGCGTTCCCCCGGGCCAGTTCGTCACCGGCAAGTTCCCCGTCCTCACTTACGGCGCGACGCCCAAGTTCGATGCCGACGCCTGGTCGTTCCGGGTCCTCGGCCTGGTCGAGCATGACATCTCGCTCAACTACACCGAGCTGCGCGCACTCCCCAAGTTCGATCTCACCGCCGACTTCCACTGCGTGACCCAATGGAGCCGCTTGGACAACCGCTGGGGCGGCGTGGCTATCCAGACCATCGCCGAGATGGCGAAGCCCCTCCCCACCGCGACCCACGTGATGGCCCACTGCGACGGGGGCTATACCACCAACCTACCCATCGACGTGCTCCTCGACGACGACGTGTTACTGGCCTACGAGCACGACGGTGAGAATCTCGCCTCCGAGCACGGATGGCCCCTGCGCCTCATCGTCCCCAAGCGCTACGCGTGGAAGAGCGCGAAATGGCTGCGCGCCCTCGAGTTCCTGGATACCGACCGCCCGGGGTTCTGGGAAATGCACGGCTATCACAACGACGCCGACCCCTGGTCGGAAGAGCGCTTCTCTTAGCCCGCGCCGCCCGGCGGCGCGGACCGTGCCGCTAGAGCCACCACGCGGCGAGGCCCAGCAGCAAGCCGAAGCCGGCAACGTCGGTGAAGGTCGTCACCACCACCGCGGCCCCGACCGCCGGATCGAGGCGCGCCGCCTTCAACGCCAAGGGCGTTACGTAGCCGACGGCGGCGGCGACCAGCAGGTTCCCCGTCATCGCCGTCAAGACGATGAGGCCCAGGTCGATGTTGCCCTTCCACACCCACGCCAGCGCGCCCGCGACGACGCCGAAGACGACGCCCGTTGACCACGCCGAGCAGGATCTCTTTCGAGATCGGTCGCTTGGCATTGGCCCACGTGAGATCGCCCAAGGCGATGCCGCGGGTCACCAGGGTGAGCGTTTGCGTGCCCGCGATCCCACCCTGGCTCGCCACCATGGGCAGGAACACGGCGAGGAACGCGGCGCTCGCGATCGTATCCTCGAAGACGTCGATCACGGTCGCGGCGATGAGCACCGTGGCGAGGTTCAGCAGCAGCCAGGGGAAGCGGTTCCGAAAAGAGCGCCCAATGGGGTTGAGCACCCGCTCCGCGCCCGCGATGCTGGCGAGGCGCAGCATGTCCTCCGTGGCCTCTTCCTCAATGACGTCGAGGATGTCCTCGCCGAGGATGACGCCGAGCGCGCGGCCCTGATCGTCGACTACGGGGAGCTGCGTGAGGTCGTCCCGCTGTACGACTCGAACGCATTCTTCCTGGTCGGCCTCGGGGCCGACACGCACCACCTCGGGGTTCATGAGGCTGGGGACCGGAGCGGCGGCTGGGGCGAGAACAAGGTCGCGCATATGAACGACGCCGACGAGCACGTTGCGCTGGTCGAGCACCAACAGGTAATTCGAGTAGACCTGATCGGGAGAGAATCGGCGCAGGTGGCTCACCGCGTCCTCGGTATTCATCCAATCGCGGAGCGACACGAAATCCGGGACCATGAGGCCGCCGGCGGTGTCGTCGGGGTAGTTGAGGAGCGGCGCGACTTCGAGCGCCCGGCCCATCGCGCCGATTACCGCCTCGCGGTCCTCCCCGGGCAGGCCGCGCAGCACGTCGGCGGCGACGTCGGGGGAAGCCTCGTCGAGGATGGCGGAAAGAACGGCGGCGTCGAGGGCCGAAGACAGATCGACGGCGTGCTCGGTCTCGAGGTGTTCGAACGTCTGCGCGACCCGTTCCGGGGGCAGACGGCCGGCGATAAGCGCCTGGGACTCGCGGTCTAGGTTCTCAAGGACGCGGGCGCCGTCGGCGATGTGAAGGTCGGCGATGACCGCGACGGCGCCATCGAAGTCCTCGGCGTCGATGAGGTTCTCGACGAGTTCAAGAAGGCCGGCCCCGTCCTCCATCGTTTCAGCCATCGCCATCGTCACCATCGCCCGCGGGATTCACCGGGCCGAAAAAAGAGGGAGCGAACTCCCGAAGGGGTCCGCTTCCTCTGGTCGCGTCAAAGGCCGAACAGGCGTTGACTCCGAATGCGGGTGAGGCTGCTGGCCTCACTCGCCTAGGCGGACGCATGGAGCATCCGCCCACACGGTCCCGCGCACTGGCGCCAGGGACAAATTACGCCGCAGCCGGTTTACTCACGCGCTTGGAACGGCGGGCCCGCTTCGCTTTGTTAACTTCGGCTTGGAGCTGCTTGGTGAGCAGCATCGACGGCGCGTCGAGATCCCTGATGAGGCCGCACTGTAGGCATTGATGGAAGGCTCCGTAGGAGTCCTTGTCCTCGTACATGTCTCCGCCGCACTTGGTGCAACTCTTGAGGTAGAGCATTGTCCGCTCCTTCGCCGTGGGACCACGGTCCCGGCTATCCCTTTTTGATCTCGTTTTGCACTTTTTTTTGTAAAAGGTTCAAAACTCGCCTCGATTCTACGTCCGCTCACCTTCGGTGTCAACCCCTTTACATCTGCCGATTCGGCCGTTCCTATGCCACGGCGTTGGTGCCGCCACCCTTTGGTGGACAATCAGGGTAAGACTTGATATGCCTCATGTCAATAGACAACGCACATATTACAAGCCACATAGTGATACGCCTTCAGTCGTTTAGCATGACACCACATTTGACAGCTCGCTGATATGGTGGTTCAATACAGCAACGAGCAGGCGCCATCGCGGCCTGGCCCCTCGCACAACTCTTCGAGTGGGAGCGTTGTGGGGCGAGGGCCGCGGAACGAGGAAGTCTATGCAGACCAGAAGACAAGGACTCTACATCATCAGCGTGGCGGCGCAGATCCTCGACATGCACCCGCAGACCCTTAGGAAGTACGAGCGGGCGGGGTTCATCGAGCCGCCCCGGCTCGGCACCCTGCGGCTGTACTCCGACGAGGACATCGCCCGGCTGCGCCTCATCAAGCATCTCGTTGACGGGCTGGGATTGAACCTCGCCGGCGTCGAGTTGGCGCTGCGCCACATCAACCGGCTCGTCGCGCTGCGGCGCCGGGTAGAGAACGAGAAGGACCCCGAAAAGTTGCGCGAAGCCGCCGCCGGCGCCATCGACCGGCTCCTCGGCGAGCTCGGCCTCGCCGTTACCGAAGAGACCCGGCGGCCGGAGGCGGGGCCGCCGGAAATGAGCCCGTTCCGGCGCGCGCGTTGATCACGGAAGTCCCAAGGCGGCATGACCGGAGCCGAACGCGCCCGCATCCCGCCGCGACAAGACAAACAACACCGTCCGAGAGGGCGAAAGCAGGAGGCGACGTATGGCAAAAATCCTAGGAATCGACCTCGGTACAACGAACTCGGCTATGGCCATCTTGCAGGCCGGCGACCCCGAGGTTATCGAAAGCTCGGAGGGAGGCCGCACCACGCCGTCGATCGTGGCTGTCAACCCCAAGACCAACGAGCGGTACGTAGGCCAGGTGGCGAAACGGCAGGCCATCACCAACCCGGAGAACACCGTCTTCTCCGTGAAACGCCTGATGGGGCGCAAGTTCGACGACCCCGTCGCCCAGAAGGACATCGCGTCGCTGCCCTACAAGGTGGTGAAGTCGGCGAACGGCGACGCACAGGTGACGATGAGCGGGAAGAACGTGTCGCCGCCGGAAGTGTCGGCGTTGATCCTGCGCAAGCTGAAGGAAGACGCCGAGACCAAGCTGGGTGAGAGCGTCTCCCAGGCCGTGATCACCGTCCCCGCCTACTTCGACGACTCCCAGCGCAAGGCGACGAAGGACGCCGGCACGATCGCGGGACTTGAAGTCCTGCGCATCATCAACGAGCCCACGGCCGCCGCGCTCGCCTATGGCCTCGACAAGAAGGGCGACGAGGTCATCGCCGTCTACGACATGGGCGGCGGCACCTTCGACATCTCGATTCTCGACATCGGTGGCGGCACCTTCGAGGTCAAGTCGACCAATGGCGACACCCACCTAGGCGGCGACGACTTCGACCAACGTCTGCTGGACTGGATGGCCGACGAGTTCAACCGTGACAACGGCATCGACCTGCGCCAGGACCGCCTCGCCCTTCAGCGCCTGAAGGAAGCGGCGGAGAAGGCCAAGATTGAGCTCTCCTCGACCCAACAGACGGAGATCAACCTCCCCTTCATCACCGCCGACGCAACCGGACCCAAGCACCTGGTGCTCACCCTTAACCGCGCCTCGCTCGAGAACCTCGTCGGTAACTTGGTCGACCGCAGCTTCGCCTCGGTCAAGCAAGCACTCGCCGACGCCAAGATGGACCCCAAGGCCGTCGACGAGATCATCCTCGTCGGCGGTCAAACACGGATGCCTCTCATCCAGCAGCGGGTGAAAGACTACTTCGGCCAAGACCCGAACCGCGGCGTGAACCCCGACGAGGTGGTCGCGATCGGCGCGGCGATCCAAGGCGCAGTCCTCTCCGGCGACGTGCGCGATGTCGTCCTACTCGACGTGACGCCGCTGACCCTGGGGATCGAGACGCTCGGCGGCGTGTTGACGCCTCTCATCCAGCGCAACACGACGATCCCGTCGGCGAAGTCGGAGACCTTCTCCACGGCATCGGACAGCCAGCCGCAGGTCGAGATCCACGTTCTCCAGGGTGAGCGGCCCATGGCGGCGGATAACAAGTCCATCGGCCGGTTCATCCTCGACGGCATCCTCCCCGCCCCGCGGGGGATGCCCCAGATCGAAGTCACGTTCGACATCAACGCCAACGGCATCCTTGAAGTGTCCGCAAAGGACAAGGGAACGGGCAAAGAGCAGAAGATCGTGATTCAGCCGAGCTCCGGGCTCGACGACACGCAGGTGGAACGCCTCGTGCAGGAAGCGGAGAGTCACGCCGAGGAGGACAAGCAGAAGCGCGAGTCGATCGAGCTCAAGAACACCGCGGACAGCATGGCCTACCAGGGGGAGAACCTGCTCAACGAGCACGGCGACAAGATTCCTGAAGATCTCAAGTCGGAGGTGCAGGGCAAGATCGCCGCGGTCCGATCAGCGCTGCAAGCCGAAGATATGACCACGCTACGTTCCGCTGTAGATGACTTGCAGGCGTCGCTCCAGAAGATGGGGCAGCACGTCTACAGCCAGCAGACCGGCGCCGAGGGCGGCCCCGCCGCGCCGGGCGGCGACGCGCCGCCTCCGGAGAACGGCGGCGGAGACACCGTGGAAGGCGAGTTCCGCGAAGTCTAGGGGATTCTGAAACACGCCCGAAATACGACCTTGCGCCCATGCCGTATAATCTGGCGAAGCGCGCTGCCATAGGAGGTGATTCGGATGTCTGAAAAACTCGAGAACGCCTCTCAGCTTCATGAAACGAAGCTCAGCCGAGACGGTCTTACCGATCTGCAGATGCATTTCCTCGACCGGATGCAGGCCTTGGTGCACCAACAAGCCGAGTACCTGCAGCGCGAGGAGCAGGACGACCTCGAACGGAAGCTCATCTCCCGCGCCGTCTACGCTAGCCTCACCGACTGCGTGAACACCGGAGTCGGCGACCAGGCCCACGCCGTCTTGGAGGCCTCCCGCCGCCCCGGCTACTAGCGCCCGCAACACGTCCAATACGGAGAGCCCGCCGGCGCGACCGGCGGGCTTTTCTTATGTCGAGACGCGGCGGCTATACTGAGTCCGTGCCGCCCGCGCCGGGACGGACCCCAACCAGCACGGCAAGACCGCCCTCAAGGACCACCATGCAAGCCCTCGTCATCACCCTCGACGGTCTCGGCGACCGCCCCGCGCCGCAATTCGGCGGACGGACCGCCCTCGAGGCCGCCCACACGCCCAACCTCGACGCCATCGCCGACCAAGGGATCAACGGGCTCTTCACGTCCGTCGGCCCCGGGGTCGCCGCGGGGACGCCCGTGGGCCACGCGCTCCTCTTCGGCTACCGCTACGACGAACTTCCCGGGCGCGCCGTCTTCCACGCCGTGGCCCGCGGCATCGTTCCTCAGCCGGGTGACGTTGTCAGCCTGACGCGTTTCGCGAGCGTCGAGCGCGCCAACGGCGGCGGCTCGCTGGTGCAGCGCATGATGACGGCGCCGGAGGAGGAATCGACGGCGCTCGCGGAGGCCGTCCGTGCCTTCTCGCACGACGGCGTGGAGATCGAGCTCGTCTACACCGGCGCGACGGAGGGCGTGCTCTTCCTGCGTGGCGGCGTCAGCGACGCCGTCACCGACTGCGACCCGCTGGGGACCGACCTGCCGGTTATCGCGGCGCAGCCTATGGATTCGGCGGAGGACCCCGAGGCCGCGGCCAAGACGGCGGCGGCGATCAACGCCTACCTCCGCTGGGCGCACGGCGTCTTACGAGAACATCCCGTCAACGTTCACCGCGCCCAACGTGGCGAGCGGCCGATGAACTTCCTGCTCCCCAAGTGGGCGGGCCGACGGCGGCCCCTGCCCTCCTTCGAGGAGCGCTACGGCTTCAAGGCTGTCATCTTGACCTCCGAAGAAATCCTCGTCGGCGTCGCGCGCGAGCTCGGCATGGACACCTGGGAGGAGGAGGACCACGACACCGAGCGCGACCTCCGCGCGAGGCTCGCCCAGGCGGCCGCATTCCTGAGCGACGGCTACGACTTCGTCCACATCCACACCAAGGAGCCGGACGCGACCGCCCACATGGCCGACCCCGAAAAGAAGCGCGATGCCATCGAAGCCTTGGACCGCGGAATGGAGACCCTCCGGGAAGGGGTCCTGCAGAACGAGGACGTCGTGACCGTGGTGACCGCCGACCACTGCACCCCCAGCGTCGTCTCGGGCAGCCTCGTCCCAGGCCGGTTCCACGACCAGCACTCCGGCGAGCCGGTTCCCCTCGCCATCGCGGGGCGTAACGCCCTCCGCGACGACGTTGCCTCGTTCAGCGAGCGCGCCTGCGCGCGCGGGGGTCTGGGACTGGTGCGGGGTGGAGACTTCATGAACATCCTGCTAAGCCAAACGGAGCGCACCAACGTGATCGGGTGGCGCGCCGCCCCCGGCGGCGGCCTCTACCGTCCAAAGCGCGTGGCATCCTTCGAGTTCTAGACCGAAGGAGGCGGTGGACCATAGGGCGCGATCACACATCCATCCTGCGCGAGGGCGACCAGGCTCCCGACTTCACGCTACCCATCGCCGGCGGCGGCGAAATGCGCCTCGCCGACGAGCTCGCCGAGAGCGGCGTCATGCTCGTCTTCCTGCGCGGGACCATATGACCCAACTGCCGCCGATGGGTGGCTCAGTTGAGCCGCGACGCCCCCAACTACGAAGCGGCTGGTGTGCGCGTCTTCGCCATCTCGTCCCAAGGCACGCGTTCGGTAGAGCGATGGCTCGCCGCGAATCCCCAGCTCGTCCCCTGGCTCGTCGACGACGACCGCGCCGTAATCAGGCAGTACGGCGTCTACAACCGGGTTTCCTACGACGCCTGGAAGATGGCCCACCCCGCCGCTGTGTTGATTGACCGCGGGGGCGAGGTGCGCTTCATCTACCGCGCCTCGCATCAGTTCGACATCCCCACGAGCGCCATGATGCTCGGCTCGCTCGAACGTCTCGGCTAGCCATCGCCTCCCACGGCGTTACTCGCGGACCCACCGCGTGCCGCCGACGACGATGTAGGTGCGCGTCGATTCGACAGCCTCGATCTCGTGCATCTGCTCCATCACGACACGGTCCAGCGCCTCCTGTGACGGAGCTTCGATCCGCGCGATGATGTCGGAATCGCCGTAGACGGCGCCCGCCTCGACGACCTCATCGATAGCTTCGAGGTGGCGCAGCACCTCGGTGACGTCCTTGCCCGGGGCTTTGATCAAGAGATAGGCCATCATGCTCGTTGGGCCTCCGTTCGGGGCCGCGCGCACAAACGCGGGCTCCGCGTTCCACAGGCGCGGCGCCCGGTCGACAACGCCTTCGGCGAGGAGCGGCGCGGCGAACTCGTAGACGTCCTCGTCCCTGCGGACGAGCAGCTTGGCCACGACGTTGAAGTCGTCGGCGTAGACCGCGGCCGCCTCGACGGCGTCGTCGGCCTCTGCGATCCGCGCGATGACCCGCCGTTCCGTGCCGGTCGGGGCCGAGAGCCCCACGTATGCTGAGCGGCGCTCTTGCGTCGTGGCGAGACGGGCCGCGGCTTGAAGGGAGAGGCCCCGTGAGTAATAGCGCCACGTCTCCCGGACCACCGCCACGTCGGCCTCGCTGTAGTCGCGGCGGTCGATGCGCCGCTTGGGAAGCCGCTTGGGCCGGATGTGCCCCTGGGACTCGAGATAGTAGACGAACCGCCGGTTGAGTCCAGGGACTTGGCGCAGGACATCTTTCAGATCCAAGCTTTACGCCCCGCCACGCTACCCGCCATGGAGAGAGTCGCGGGATTATAGCACGGGGCCCCGGCGGGGGCCCCTTCAGAGAAGGGCGCCCGGCGAGACCGGGCGCCCTTGCGTCGAGGGATTATGCGGCGCGGCGGACGGCTGCCGCGCGGGAGGGGCGAACGGGCATGACCGCCGCCGGCTTGGGAAAGAGCCCAGCGGAGAAGTTGCTGTGGACGGCCTGCAGCTCCTCCAAGCGGTTCCGGCGCGCGCCGTAGAGTTGGTACTCGACGGCGGCCCGCTTGAGGTCGCGCTCCATCAAAGCGAGCGCCCGTTGCACGTTTCGGTTCTCAGCCACGGCGACCATGGCGACCTCCTAAGTACATGTTCGTACTTATACTTATACACCCTGCTTCCGCTTGTCAACCCCCCAGGCGACGCGGTGTCAAAATCCGCTCGCTTGTGACCCCTTTCCCCCTGGCCTACAATTTTTACCTGTCCGCCGGCGCCGGCCATCGCGCGCCGGCCCACCACTCATGGACTTCGACCTCGCGCTCCTCGGCCTCATCGTCGGCGTGCTCATCGGCCTGACCGGCATCGGCGGAGGCTCGCTGCTCACGCCCGCGCTGATCGTCATCTTCAAGACGAACCCCCTCACCGCGGTGGGGACCGACCTCGTCTTCAACGCGGCGACCAAGCTGTTCGGATCTCTTCAGCACGCTCGCCAGGAGACGATCAGCTACCGGCTCGCCTTCTATCTAGGGCTGGGAAGCATCCCCGCGGCGCTGGGCGGCGTCGGGCTCATCGTGCTGCTGGAAAAGTACGACCTCGACGCCACCGGCGTAGTCCAGACCGTTCTCGGCGTGACGCTGGTCGCGGCCGGCGTCCTGATGATCGCGCGGCCCATCCTCGACCGGCGCGAGGGCGAGAGAGAGCGCACCGATGTCCGCTTCTTCGTGCCCTTCGAGAAACGCGTCCGCTTCACCGCGTTGCTCGGCGCCGCCGTCGGCTTTCTCGTCGGCGTGACGTCGATCGGGAGCGGCGCGCTCATCGTGCCCGTGCTGTCGCTCTTCTACCCGCTGCCCATGAACCGGATCGTGGGCACCGACATCTTCCACGCCATGGTCCTCGCCAGCGTGGCTTCGCTGGCGCATTGGAGCGTGGGCAACGTGGACTGGACGCTCGCGGGCAACCTGCTCGTGGGCTCGGTCCCCGGCGTCCTCATCGGGGCGCGGCTCGCCGTCGTGGCGCCCGACCGCGTGATGCGGCCCGCGCTGGGCCTGCTCGTAATCCTCTCCGGCGCGCGAGTCCTCTAGGCCGCTACCCAGCGGGCATGCGGTGCGCCAGCGGCCACATCTCCCGCTCGCGGGAGGGGAGGGCCACCGTTCCACTGCCGGGCAGCACGTTGTCCCCGCGCTGATTCACCGCCGACGTCTCGATGTCGACCACCGGTTCGCCGCCGTGGTCGATGTACTTCTTGACGACCTTGCCGGTAAAACGCACCGCGTCCGAGAGATAGACGAAGTTGCGGTACTCGCCATAGTTGCGCTTGAGCCAACCCTCGTCGCCCATCCAGTTAAGAAAGAGTTGGATCTGCCAGGCGTGGCGCTGGGCGCCGGCGTCGTAGGGGAAGGGAAGCCCCGCCGACTTCGCCGCCTGCTTGTTGTAGTGCACACCGTAGACCGGTTCGAGGGCGTTGGTCTCGGGGTCGCGGAAGGCCCACGCGGGATGACGGGCGTACTCTCGGAGCGCCGAGCCGTGCGCCATGATCTGCACCGGCGCGGCGCCGACGCAGTAGGCCACGATGTCGGTGACGCCCAGTGGGCCCTTGATGATGGGCGGAAGCTCGTCGCCGACCTCGACGTCCTCCCAATAGCGGACCTCGCCGCCGCGCGGCCGCTCGGCGAGCGTCTCCGCCTCGATCGCCGCGAGCTCGTCCTCGGCCCACGGGTGCGGGAGGACCGTCTGGCTGTACTTGCCGCGCTGGCGGGCGGCGGGGCGTTCGGCGCGGACGAGCCACGTCTTGGCCTTGGCCACCAACTCGCCGCGCTGGTTCCGGTACCGCGCCTCCTGGTACTCCATGATGAACCGTCCGGCGAACTTGCTCTGCTTCTCCTCGAAGCCGGTGAAGTCGGACTCCGGCGTGATCTTGTCGCCGAGCAGTATGGGGCGGTAGAACTCCCAATCGTTCCCCGAGTGGAAGGCGTGGACGCCGGGGAGTCCCTGGAGCACCCACGTGGGGAAGACGCTGTAGACCCAGTTCTGCGGCGCGACGAGCGAACCGAACCGCGTGCCGGCGGCGTAGGCGGGATCGAGGTAGAGCGGGTTGGTGTCGCCGATGCCGTTGACGAACTTGCGGATGGCCTCCGGCGTCACGTGTTCATTGAACACGTTGGGGATGCGGAGCCGGGCCCCGACCCGGGACCGAAAGACCTCCAGCGCCGCCTCGTTGATCGTGCCTTCCACCAACACGCCTTGCCGTTCCGTCATGCTTTCCTCCAGATTTCCGATGCACCGGCCGCAGCCAACTCGGACTGTTAGGGCCAGAAGAGCCGGTGGGCCTCGGCGCGTAGCTCGCTCCTGAAATCGGGGTGCGCGATCTCGATCAGAGCCTCGGCGCGCTGCCGCTGCGTTCGCGCCTTCAGGTCGGCGACGCCGTACTCCGTGACCACGTAGTGCGCCAGCGTTCGCGGCACGGTGACCACGGTGCCGGGCCCGAAATGAGGGGTGATGCGTGAGACCGTGCCCCCGCGCGCCGTCGAGGGCATCACCGCGATGTACTTGCCGTCCTTGGCCAGCGACGCGCCGATGGCGAAGGCGAGGTGTCCGCCGGTCCCGCTGACCAACGCCGGCCCAAGCGACTCCGCCGCGATCTGCCCCGTCAGATCAATAGACAGCGCGCTGTTGACCGAGGTCATGCCGTCGTTGGCGGCCACCGTCCGCGGGTCGAGTACGTACTTCGCCGGATAGAGCTCGAACATGGGGTTGCCGTCGACGAACGCCATGTCGCCAGGATCGCCGCCGCCCACCGCTGTGGCGACGACGCACCCCGGATGCAAGGTCTTGCGCCGCCCGTTGATCACGCCCTTGCGCGCCAGCTTGATGACGCCGGCCGGTGTCGTCTCGGAATGCCAGCCAAGGTCGTTCTTCTCGCCGAGCACGCCGAGGCGCGCCACCCACTCCGAGGTGCTCCCCACGCCGATCTGCAGCGTCGCACCATCGTCGATCAGCGCGCCGGCGTGCTCCGCGATGGCACGCTCCACGGCGCCGGGCTCGATGGTCTTGCGCCCCAGCAGGTCGGTCGCGCCGGGCCGGCGGCCGCTCGATCGATGCGGCGTAAAGGAGTCGATCTCGGAAACGTGGACGTAGTTCTCGCCGCCGGTGCGGATGAGCCGGTCGTTGACCTCGGCAAGCACCAGCGGCGCCATCTCGATCTGCTCACGCTTGTTCCACAGCGAGGCGCCGAAGCTGCAATAGCCGCGCTCGTCGGGCGGCGAGACCTCAACGAGCGCGACGTCGGGAGCCTCGTCGAGTGGCCCGTACTCGACGAGGAGCGTCTGCACGTTGTAGTCGCAGCGCCGCTCGGCGACCATCTCCCGCACCACGGGCAGGATGTACCCGATCTCGATCTGGAAGCTCTCTTCGAACCCCGGATCGTACCAGCCCAAGTCGCGGCTCGGCGTGGGCAGGAAGAGGGTCACGCCGCGAAGCTCATCGGCCCGCGCCAGCAGCGCCAACGAGAGCGCCGTGGGCTCGTTTCCTGAGGTGAACGCGACGCGGTCGCCGTTCTTGATGGCGGACACCGCCTCCTCGGCGGAGACCGTCCGCGACTCGTAATGGGCGCGCCATTCCGGGGGCGTCGTGCGTTGCGTGGCAGTCATGAAAGCGGATGGTCCCAGAGCGGCGCGGAGCCGCCATCGGCCACTGTATGCGGCGCGCCGGAGGGCGTCAACCGAGCCGGGCGCCGCCTGGACACCCGCGGACGCCGCTTCTAGAATGCCCCTGCCGCCTCAGGCGGCGGGAGGCGTCATGAAGCTCACGTTCAACGGCCTGATGACCCACGGCCTGCCCCTCGACCACGACGTCGAACTGGCGCTGCGGCTCGGCATGGACGGCCTCACCGTCCCCGTAGCGAAGCTCGAGCCTTTCGGCGTCGAGAAGGGCCTGAAGCTGCTCGCCGACTCCGGCCTCCCCGTCGCCGCGGCGACAGGCGCCGGCATGTTCTCGCTCGACGACCGCGCCAAGTGGCCCGGGGAGATCGAGCGCAGCAAGCGGGTCACCGACTTGGCGGGGCGCATGGGAGCGGAGTGCATGCCGCTGCTCGCCGGCAGCGGAGGAAAGCTGAGCTACGAGGAGGCCGAGGAGGAGTTCCTCGCCCTGCTCGACCAATTCCTCCCCTCGATCCGCGACAACGGGACGCGCCTGGCCCTGGAGCCGAACACCTGCCTTCGCTACGACCTGGGCTTTTGCCACACGCTCCATGACGCCCTCGACCTCGCGGAGCGGGTCGACTCGCCGCAGTTTGGTGTGCTCTTCGAGATGAACAACGCCTGGTACGAGCGGCACCTCTACGACAACATCGCGCGCCGCTTCGACCGCATCTTCTTGGTGCAGATCGACGATCAGCCGGCCGGCGACTTCTGCACCCCGTCGCGCGTCGCGCTGGGCGACGGCGTCATTCCCTGCGACCGCATCCTGCGGGCGTTCGAGGCGGCGGGCTACGACGGCTTCTACGACATCGAGGTCGTCGGCCCCGCCCTCGCGGAACGCGGCCACGAGGCCATCATCACCGCCTGCATCGACTACCTAGCCAAGCTTTGACGCCCCTCGGAGACCTTTGCGTAACCTGTCCATATCCGTCATTCCCGCGAACGCGGGAATCCATCCCTCCCGTAGGGGCGCCCCTTGTGGGCGCCCGCTCCCCCGCGCCAACACCCGCAAGCCGGACGCCAAGCGCCGGATACCGATGTATCACTGCAACGATTGCAAGAAGGACTTCACGGTCAAGACTGGAACGGTCATGCACGATTCCAAGCTGCCCCTGAGCAAGTGGGCTTTGGCCTTCTACCTCTTTTCGACAAACCTGAAGGGGGTGTCGAGCATGAAGTTACACCGCGACCTCGGCATCACGCAAAAGACAGCGTGGCATCTGGCGCACCGCATTCGTCAGACGTGGAGCGCGGCGGACGTTAGGTTCTCCGGCCCCGTAGAGGCCGATGAGACGTTCGTAGGCGGCAAGGAAAAGAACAAGCACCGTTCGAAGCGCGGCAACATCGGCAGCGGAACGGGCGGCAAGGTTCCCGTTGCGGGTGTCAAAGACCGCATCACTGGGCAAGTAAGCGCCGCTGTGGTACCCGGAACAATCAAGCCCATCCTCGACCCTTTCGTCCGCCGCCGGATTGAAGAGGGTGCGATCGTCTACACCGACGAAGCCACGATGTACGCGGACCTCCCGAACCATGTGGCCGTGCGGCATAGCGTCGGCGAGTTTGTCCGGGGCATGGCGCATACAAACGGCATGGAGTCCTTCTGGGCATCGCTCAAACGCGGCTTTGAAGGGACATATCACCACATGAGCGAAAAGCACCTGGGCCGCTACGTCACCGAGTTTGAAGGACGGCATAACAGCCGCCCGCTCGATACGGCGGAACAGATGGGCCGCATGGCCGATGGCGCTGACGGCAAGCGGCTACAGTACCAAGACCTTATCGGGCCGCCGGAATCTCGGATGCGTCACGTCCTAAGCGGCGTGACACTCCTCGCATCTACCGTCGCGGTAGAGGGTGGCGGGATAGTAGACGGCCTTCCCACAAGCGGCGCAGTGGGAGGTCTTAGCTGCCGCTTCCTTGGGCGCTGGCGTCGTTAGCATCACCCGCGCGATTTCGTCCGGCGTTGCCTCTATCTTCGGCGGGTAGCCGCGCAAGGGCCGTCCTACGTCGCGCTTGGTTGTCTCGGCCTTGCGTATTCCAACGAGGTACAACTCTGGGGATGGAATGAGCCTTTGGTGCGTTGTGTCCGCGATAAGACCAAAGGCTTCGAGCGAGACCGCGCCTAAGAGGTAAACGCCAGCCTCGCCGAATATCACTGGGGTGGTCCGCTCCCGCCCTTCGATGCTGAAGCGCGCTTCGCCTAGGCCGTAGCTACGGAGGTTGCCGTCCGCAAGTCTGAAGGGCTGCTCCTCCGTGGCTGATATCCCCAATCCTTCTAGGAAGGACTTCGGCATCATCGAGTAGACCGCGCCCGTATCCACTACGGCCTCCACAGTAGAAAAGACCGGGGCCGCAGGATTCCCTACTTCGATATCCACTTTGAACAAGCCCATCCCCTTCCCCCTACCTCGAAGGTAGCGCTGGCGCTAGTCCTTGTCAACACAACGGTGTCGGGGTGTACACAAGCATATTAATTCCTTTTGCAAAGGTCTCCCTCGGGGAAGCCTGGCCTAGGCCCGGTCGGCCGGGTACTCGTAGACCGGGTGCGGCAACGGCTCGATGCCCATCGATTCGAGGAGCTTGAGGAAGCCCTCCGGATCGGCGGGGACGGGCTGGGAGTCTCCCAGGTAGACCTCGAACAGCAGCGAGCCTTCCGGCCCCGCGATCAGCGGGCCGAACTTGGCCCCATGCTCAAGGAGGATCACCGAACCCGCGGGCGCGTCGTGTCCCCCCACGTCGACGAACCCCTCGACCACATAGATCACGTGGCTGCTCGCGTGCCCGTGTCGCTCGAGCACCATTCCGGGGTCGTAGATGGCGATGTTGATCACGTACTCCGGCGTGCGCAACAAGTTCTTCAGGTGCACGCCGACGCGCCGGTCGCCGTGTTTCTGGACGCGCACTTCGGAGTAGGGGTACTCGTCCTGATGGACGATCACCAACCTCGCGCCGCCCTCCTGCTCTTCGATCATCGGCATCGCGGCCTCCTCGCTCAAACGAAGTCCTGCTTGAACCTGACGGGAGCAAGGCGAATGTACGCGGCCCGCCCGCGGGGGTCAAGCGAGCCCGCGGTGTTTCACGCCAGCCGGTGCAACGGAAAAACGAGGCGCTTGACCTCGGCGACGGAGGCTTCGGCGAACGCCCGCGCCACCTCTTGATAGCGCGGCTCGACCGAGGGCTCGGCGTCGCGGAGGCGGCTCAGGCCGTACTCCGCCGCGTACGCGGGCGGTATCGCATCGGGTAGGTCGCCGCCCATCATCACCCCGAAGTCGAGCGCCCAGCCGCGCGCCACCGCCGACATGTCGTAGCCGCCCCCGCCAAGCGCCACCCACTTCTCCACCATGCCGCCCAGCTTGCGCACCGCCTCGCCGTGGCCTTGGACGGTCATCGCCAGATGCGTGATGGGATCGTCGAAGTGCGTGTCCATGCCAAGCTGCGTCACCAGCACGTCCGGGGCGAACGTCTCGGCAATCCGCGGAACGACGGCGTCGAACGCCCAGTGGAACGTCTCGTCGCCGGTATACGGTGCCAGCGGCACGTTCACCGAGAAGCCCCGGCCCTCGCCCGTCCCCAGTTCGCCGACCTCCCCCGTGCCAGGGAAGAGGTAGCGCCCCGACTCGTGCATCGACAGGGTCAGCACGTCGCTCGTCCCGTAGAACGCGGCCTGCACGCCGTCGCCGTGATGGCAGTCGATGTCCACGTACATCACTCGCAGGCCGCGGCGGCGCAGCGCCTCGATGGCGATGACCGGATCGTTGAAGATACAGAAACCGGAGGCATTGCCCGCCGCGGCGTGATGCAGGCCGCCGGCGACGTTGAAGGCCACGTCCACGCCGCCCTCGGCGACGAGCTCCGCCGCCACCAGCGAGCCGCCCGTGGAGAGCGCCGACGCCTCGAACATGCCCTCGTAGGGCGGATTGTCGCCGTGGGCGCTGAAGTTGTAGCGCTCCGGGGTCACCCCGCCCTCCCCGCCGCTGATCGCCTGGACGGCGCGGACATACTCCACGGTGTGGAACCAACCGAGCTCGTCGAGGGAGGCGTGGCGCGGCGCGACCTTGTCGGAGCGCTCGAACGCGCCGTAGGCGTCGAGCAGGTCGTGGGTGTAGCGCAGGCGCGTGGGACGCATCACGTGGTCCTCGCGCAGCACGTGGCGGGAGACTTGATCGTCGTAGACGAAGGCGGCGCGTCTCATGGCCGTAGTGTACTAGTATTGACGGGCTCGGAATGCTCCCGCAGGGAAGGCCAAGAACATGGCAACGAACACATCAACTTACATCTCCGCCGACGACCATCTGGACCTGAACGAGCTGCCCGCGGACCTCTGGAGCAGCCGTCTGCCAACCGAGTTCAAGGACGCCGCGCCGCGGGTCGTCCAAGACCCGAAGCGCGGCCCGATCTGGCAAGCGGACGGCGCGCGATGGGGCCCGCACGGCCCCGGACGCCCCGGCTCGATGCCGGGCCTCTTCGAGCGGGCCGGCATCGGCGGCGACTGGACCGTCCGCCCCTCGACCCCCGCTCTGCGGTTGGAAGACATGGACACGGACGGCGTCTACGCCCAGGTCATCTACCCTGGGCTGAAGGGGATCCCGGCACTGGGTCCCGCCCTGCGCCGCGAGTGCATCAAGGTCTATAACGACTGGACGGCCGAGTTCGACGCGGCCTCCGGCGGGCGCATCCACAACCTCGCCGTGCTCCCCACCGACGACCCCGAAGCGGCGGCGGACGAGCTCCGGCGGACCGCCGCTCTCGGGCATCGCGGCGCTATCTTCGACCACACCGAGGAGGACCGTCCAATCTTCGACCCGGTCTGGGAGCCGCTCTGGACAGAGGCGGAGGCAGCGGAGATGCCGGTCTCCGTCCACCTGGCCCAGACGGGAACGCACAGCCTGCGGTCGCGCCCCTCGAGCTGGATGATGGGCGCCTACGTCTCCGTCTCCGCGCTTCAGTTGGACGAGGTGCTGTCCAGCATCTGCTTCTGCGGCATGCTGGAGCGGCGCCCGGGGCTCAAGATCGTCCTCGGGGAATCCGGCCTCTGGTGGATACCCTTCCTCGTCACCAAGATGGACGAGGTCTTCCACAAGTTCCGGGGCACGTTCAAGGACTTCCGGCCTGAGGTTCCGCCGTCGGAACTCTTCAAGCGGCAGGTGCTCACCACGTACCTCGGCGATCCGGCGAGCATCAAGCTGATGGCCGACTTCGCCCCGGACAGCATTATGTGGTCTTCAGACTATCCCCATCCGGGGAGCAGTTGGCCCCACTCGAAGGAGAGCATCGCGGAGGACCACGCCGACCTCGACCCCGCCGTCGTCGCCAAGCTCACTTGGGAGAATGCCGCGCGGCTCTACCGCATCGCCTGACCGCGCTAGATTTCGACGACCATGCCCTCGTAGGCCGCTTCGATTTCGACGCCCAGGCGGCGTGAGACTTCTGCCAATTCCGCCAATATCGCCTCTTCCAACCAGGGCGTCATGTGGACGGTAATCACCCGAGCGGGGGCCGGTTTACCCCCCAGGTAGGTGGCCATTTCGGCCTCAAAACGGGCCGGTGTGAGATGCTTCGACGCGCCGCCGTGGGCGTCGGGGTAGGTCACCTCGCAGAACAGCGCGTCGGGGGTCACGTGCTCCCACGCCGCCGCCAGACCTCCGCCGGTGTCGCCGGTGTAGAACATGCTGCCGCCGTCCGCCGAGCGCACCTCGTAGCCCACGGCGGGCACGCCGTGCTCGACGGGGACAGCAAGCGCCGTATGCCCCTCGATCTCGATCTCCTCGAACGGCTCGATGGGGCGAAGGTCGAGCGAGGGGAGGTTGCCGCCGGGGAGGAAGGTCGGGTAGAGCACGCCGTTGATCAGGTGCTCGCGAAGCTCGGCGAGCACGGGTTCGAGGCCGTAGACACGGGTGAGGCCGTGGCCGGCGGTGTTGATCGCGAGGAGGGGGACGCCGTGGATGTGGTCGAAGTGGCGGTGGGTGAGGAGCACGGCGCGGACGCGGCGCTGTTCCTCAATCGTGAGGGCGGTGTGGACCGCGCCGGCGTCGATGCAGATGACGTCGTCGACGAGGAGTGAGACCGGCGCGGTGGTGGCGGAGGCGGCGTTGTGCGCGCCGAGAACGCGGATTCTCATGCCGCCGCGCTCTCCTTGTCCCTCGGCGCCGGAGCGCGGGTGGCGAAGTATCTGAGGAAGAGGTAACCGAAGACGCCCGCGATCACGGAAGCGATCAGCACGCCAATTTTCGCCTCTGAGGCGAGCTCGTCACCGTAGGCCAGGCCCGCGATGAAGATCGAGACGGTGAAGCCGATGCCGGCCAGCATGGCGGTCCCGACGATGTGGGTCCACGTGACCCCACGCGGCAGTACGGCCAGCCCGCTTTTGACCGCGATATAGGTGAACGCCGTCACGCCCAGGGTCTTCCCCACTACCAGTCCGGCGATGACGCCGAAGGTGACCGAGTTGGAGAAGGCGTCCGAAAGCGCGCCGCCGGAGAGAACGATGCCGGCATTGGCCAGTGCGAACAACGGCAGTATGAGATAGCTGCTCCATGGGTGGACCTGGCGCTCCAGCCGTTCCAGCATCGATTCGCTCCCCTCGGCGAGGTTGTCGATTTCGACGAGGGTGGCGCTCATCGCAGGCTCGTCGTGCTTCTCGGCGGCGGTCTCGTAGCGGCCCGCCAGCGTCTCCATCGAAGGACGGAATCCAGCAGGGCTATAGCGCGAGTGGGCCGGCGTGAGGAGGCCGAGAATAACGCCGGCGATGGTGGCATGGATGCCCGACTCTTCGATGGCGGCCCAGAAGAGGAAGCCAAGAATGACGTAGAGTCCAATGCTCCGAACGCGGACGCGGTAGGCCGCGACCATGACGCCGAGAAGCAGCGCGCCCCAGCCCAAAGCTTGGACATCGACGCTGTCGGTGTAGAAGACGGCGATGACGAGAATCGAACCGATGTCGTCGACGACGGCGAGGGCGAGGAGGAAGATGCGGAGCTCGGCGGGAAGGAAACGTCCCAACAGTGCGAGCACGCCGAGCGCGAAGGCGATGTCGGTGGCGAGGGGAATGCCCCAGCCGCGGCCGTCCTCCCCCGTGCCGTTGAATGCGAAGAAGATGAGGGCGGGCACGATCATCCCGCCGATGGCCGCCATCACGGGAAGCGCCGCCTTCCGAGGCTCGCGCAGCTCGCCATGGACGACCTCTCGCTTGATTTCGAGGCCGATAACGAAGAAGAAGATCGCCATCAGGCCGTCGTTGACCCATTCTTCGAGGGTGAGATGAATCCCGAATAGGCCGGCGTCGAAGCCGAGCTCGGTATGCCAGAACTCGAAGTACTCGTGGTCGAACGGCGAGTTCACCCATATGAGGGCCGCCGCCGTTGCCGCCAAGAGGATGATGGAGGAGAGTTGTTCGGTCTTGATGAAGCGCGCGACGGGACGAACTATCCCGCTGAAGGCGTAGTCCCGCCCCCCGTGCTCGAGCAACGTCCATGGCTTGAAAGACCTCAACGCGTCCTCACTCAGCAGTCATCCAACGCAACCCATCCATCCTAGCAAGTCGGCTCAACGGCGTGGGCCTTGCAGATGGCGTTCGAGGAGGACAGCCGCCGCGCGCTTGTCGAGCGGCTCGTTGTTGTTGCCGCACTTGGGCGACTGAATGCAGGAGGGGCAGCCCTCGCGGCAGGGACACTCGCGGATGGCCCGCAGCGTCGCCGCCCAAAGCTCCTCGATCAGATCGTAGCCCTTCTCGGCGATGCCCACGCCGCCGGGGTGGCCGTCGTAGATGAATATCTGCGGCTTACCGGTATCGGGGTGGAGCGCCGTCGAGACCCCGCCGATGTCGGCGCGGTCGCACATGGCGAAGAAAGGCAGCATGCCGATGGCGGCGTGCTCGGCGGCGTGCAACCCGCCCGGAACGTCGAGCTTCAGCCGGTCGATCTCGGCAAGCGCCGAGTCCGCGATGTCGGACCACAGCGCCGTCGTGGCGAACGACCGCGTCTGCGGCTCCAAGGGCACATCGTCGATCACCGAGTCGGTGAATTGGCGCTTGCGCCGGTAGCCTATGACGGTACGCGTCACGTCCACGTTCCCGAGGAAGACGTCGACGCCGTTCACGTTCTTCCTCGACGCCACGCGTTCGATGTCGATGTCGGTCGTGTGGCAGGTGACGGTGTAGTAGGGATCGGCGTGGGGCCGGACGCGGGCGGTGCGCGCCGCCATGTCGAGATCGGTGACGAAGAAGGGCTCCCCCTGGTGCAGATAGACCGCGCCGGGGTGAAGCTGCGAGAAGACGATCGAGGCGTCCACGTGTTCAAGGAGCGCGCCGCTCGTCTCCTCCACCACCAGGAACCGGTCGCCGGACGCGGAGCGGATGTCGACATGCTCGGCGGGGTAGACGACGTCGGGGGAGGGGAACCAACGGCCGCGCGCCTCGTGGACGGCGCCCTGTTGCTCCATGTGCGGCAGCAGGGCGCGCATCTCCTCGCCGAACAACGCCTCATCGTTCGGCTCCAGCGGGGCCTCGAAGGCGGCGCAGGCGAGATGCGGTTCGAGGACGTAGGGATTGGCGGGCGCGATGAGCACGTGCTCCTGCGGCTTGCCGAAGAAAGCGGTGGGGTGGCGCATGAGGTACTGATCGAGCGGGTTATCGGAGGCAATCATCACGCTGAGGGAGCGCTCGCCGCCGCGTCCGCTGCGGCCCGCCTGCTGCCAGGCGCTTGCGACCGTGCCGGGGTAGCCGTTGAGCACCGTCGCGTCGAGGTCGCCCACGTCGATGCCGAGCTCGAGGGCGTTGGTCGCCGAGACGCCGAGCAGCGAGCCTTCGAAGAGTCCCTGCTCGATGGCGCGGCGGTCCTCGGCCAGATAGCCCGCGCGGTAGGCCCGCACACGCCCCGAGAGCGGCACCGACTCCTGCTTCAAACGGTCGCGGGTATAGATGTAGACAAGCTCGGCGGTCTTGCGGCTGCGGCTGAAGGCGATGGTGCGGACCTCGTCCTTCACCAACTCGGAGAAGACGTGCGTGGCTTCGGAGTTCGGGCTGCGGCGCGCCGTCTGCTCGTCGTCGATGAGCGGCGGGTTCCACAGCACGAAGTCTTTCCCGCCGTAGGGAGAGCCGTCGTCGTCGATGACCTCGAAGGGCAGCCCCGTCAGGCCCTCGGCGTGCTCCCCAGGATTCGCCACCGTCGCCGAGCACAGCACGAACTGCGGGGCGCCGCCATACAGGGCGCAGACGCGCCGCAGCCGCCGGACGACGTTGGCCACGTGCGACCCGAAGACCCCCCGGTAGACGTGGCTCTCGTCGATGACGACGTAGCGGAGCCCGGCGAAGAAGCGCTTCCACGCCGCGTGGTTGGGGAGGATGCCGAGGTGCAGCATGTCGGGGTTGGTGATGACGACCTGACCGGCGCGGCGTATCTCGGCCCGGTCGCGGGACTCCGTGTCGCCGTCGTATGCGGCGCAGCGGAGCGCCGGGTCCATGCAGCCGCCAAGCTCGCGGAGCTTGCGCAGTTGGTCCTGGGCCAGCGCCTTGGTGGGAAAGAGATAGAGAGAGCGCGCGCCCCGCGTCCGCAGCAGGCGCTCCAACACCGGGACGTGATAGCAAAGGCTCTTCCCGCTCGCGGTGGCGGTGGAGACGACCACGTTGCCGCCCTCGCGGAGCGCCTCGATGGCCCGCGCCTGGTGTTCGTAGAGCGGCAGGAACCCCAGCGATTCGAGATGCGTTTCCAGGACACCGGGGAGCGGGTCGGATAGCTCGCGGTGACGCACGGGGCGAGGCTGGACGTCTTCCAGATGCACGATCTGGCCGTCGTACCAGTCCTGCTCACGGAGGCGCGCGAGGAAGGCCTGTGTGTCCACCGTCTCGCTCAGGGCGTAGCGACCGGCGCCCACCGCGCCGCGGCTACACGCCGTCGATGATTTCTATCTCGTAATCCAGCAACTCGGCATCGCCAAGCTGCCGCTCAATATAGTGCACGACGTTTGAGAGCATGGAGTTGGCGTGCCGGCCGTCGTTGCTCACGCACGTCAGCCCAAAGGTGAGCCGCTGCCATGCCTCCTGGTCTTCGATCTCCGCGATGGCGACGTTGAACTTGGCGCGGACCTTGGAGGCAATCGAGTGGGCGATCCGCCGCTTCCCCTTAATGTTGTCGTTTTCGGGGATTCTCAGGGAGAGTCTGCAAACGCCCACGTGCATAGTCCACCGATTATAACCCCCGCGTTCACCCATTCGTTACACTGGCGCAATTGACGCTACCGCCGGTGTCTCCTTAGAATTGTGAATCTTGTAGCAATCCGACGGCTCTTTCGCGCAGTGTCCCCACAAGCTATGGTCAGGCCATCAGACGCGGAGAAGACAGGCTACGTTCGCCGCCTGTTCGGGAGCATCGCTCCCCGGTACGACCTTGGGAACCGCGTCATCAGCCTCGGCCGCGACCGGGGCTGGCGGCGAGCGGCGGTCAAGGACTTCGCCCCCGCCGCGGGAGAACGCATCTTGGACGTGGGATCGGGCACCGGCGACCTGTCGCTGGCGTTGGCCTCGGCAGGGGCGTCGGTCACCGCCTGCGACCTGAGCGCCCCGATGCTGCGGATCGGGGCGCGGCGGGCCCGCGAGGCCAACGGCGGAGGGCTCGACATCTCCCACGTCCTCGCCGACGCGCTGCGCCTCCCCTTCGCCGATGCCGTGTTCGACGGCGCGGCGGCGGCCTTCACCGTGCGGAACTTCGCCGACTTGGGCCGGGGCCTGGCGGAGATCGCGCGGGTGCTCAAGCCCTCGGGGCGCTTCCTCTGCCTGGAGTTCACCCAACCTCCCTCGGCCCTCGTCAGCGCGCTCTACCGCCCCTACCTCAACTACGTGCTGCCGCTCCTCGGCGGCGCGGTGACGGGCGACGCCGGCGCCTACCGCTACCTGACCGCTTCGATCAAGTCCTTTCCCGGGCCCGACGCGCTGGCCGGCCTCATGCGGGCAGCGGGATTCTCCCGCGTCGATTGGCGGCTGCTGAACCTGGGTTCCGTCGCCATCCATCTCTGCCGAAAGGAGCCGGCGGGCCTACCAACCCAGCCTGCACCCACCACGGTTTGACCCAAGCACACGCGCCGGTACCGCAGAATATTCCCGAAGTCGTGATCCTCCGGCTTCCGCTCTACGTGCGTGTGCTGACGCAGCTCCGCGACGACGGTACCGAGGTCGTGAGCTCGCGGGAGCTCGGCGACCGCCTCGGCGTCACCCCGGCGCAAATACGAAAAGACCTGAGCTATTTCGGGCGCTTTGGGAAGCAGGGACGGGGCTACAACGTGGGTTATCTCGTCGGCGAGCTGCGCGGCGTCTTGGGGCTCGACCGTGAGTGGAATACCGCCGTTATCGGCGTGGGCCGCCTGGGGCGGGCCATTATCAACTATCCCGGCTTCGGTCCCGAGGGCTTTCGCGTCGTCGCCGCGTTCGATAACGACCCCGACCAGATCGGGCGCGAGCTAGCCCACCTCAACGTGCTCTCGACGAACGACCTCCCCAAGGTGATCGGCGCGCAGAAGATCGACATCGCCATCGTCGCGGTGCCGGCGCAGACGGCGCAAACGGTCATCGATCAGCTCGTCGCCTGCGGAGTCAAGGCAATCCTGAACTACGCGCCGATCGCGCCGCAGGCGCCCGAAGACGTGCGGGTGCGCAACATCGACCCCGTGCTCGGCCTGCAGACGATGACCTACCACCTCGCATCGCGTCAGGACGCGGATGCGGGGAAGCCGCCCCGCGCCTAAGAGCCGGGTCGCGGCGGCGCGGGAGCGCCGGTGGCGCGGCGGCGGCGGGCCACTCGCAGGCGGATGTTCGCCCGCCGCAAGGAAGTCAAGGCGCGCTCCAAATCAAGGTCGGTGGCGTGGGAGGCGATGCGCTCCTGGGCCTTCTGCATCGCCGCCTCGGCGCGGGCGAGGTCGATCTCGTCGGCGCGCTCCGCGGAGTCGGCAAGCACGATGACCCGGTTATCGAGGATTTCAAGGAAGCCGCCGGCCACGGCGAAAGAGAGCGTGTCACGGCCGCCGTCCTTGAGGCGTATCTCGCCCGGTTCGAGCATGGTGAGCAGCGGGGCGTGACGGGGCAGCAGTCCGAGCTGGCCTTCGGAGCCGGGCGCGATGATCATGTCGGCCTCGGCTTCGAGGACGGTGCGCTCGGCGGTGACAATCTCGATTTTCAGCTTCGCCATTGGTTTGTTCTCCGGCGCTGCACGCGGGCGCGGCGGTCCGGGCGTCTAGTTGCGGGCCAGCATCTTCTGGCCATCTTCGACGGCCTCCTCGATGGTGCCCTTCATGTAGAAGGCCTGCTCGGGGATGTCGTCGTGCTTGCCTTCCAGGATCTCCTTGAAGCCGCGCACGGTTTCGGCGACGGGCACGTACCGGCCTTCGATGCCGGTGAACGGCTCGGCCACGAACATCGGCTGGGTCAGAAAGCGCTGGATCTTGCGGGCCCGGGACACGGTCTGCTTGTCCTCTTCCGAGAGTTCCTCCATGCCCAGGATCGCGATGATGTCCTGCAAGTCCTTGAAGCGCTGGAGCACCAGGCGGACGCCCTGCGCGGCCTCGTAGTGGTCCTTGCCCACGATGTTGGCGTCGAGGACGCGCGAGCTCGACACCAGCGGGTCGACGGCGGGATAGAGCGCCTGGGAAGCGAGGTCGCGGTCGAGGGAGATCACGGCGTCGAGGTGGCCGAACGTCGTGGCCACGCCGGGGTCGGTATAGTCGTCGGCGGGAACGTAGATCGCCTGGAACGAGGTGATCGAGCCGTCCTTGGTCGAGGTGATGCGCTCCTCGAGGTCGCCCATCTCGGTCGAGAGCGTCGGCTGATAGCCCACCGCCGAGGGCATGCGCCCGAGCAGCGCCGACACTTCCATGCCGGCGAGGATGTAGCGGTAGATGTTGTCGATGAAGAGGAGGACGTCCTGGCCCTCGCGGTCGCGGAAGTACTCCGCCATGGTGAGGCCGGTGAGGGCGATGCGGAGGCGCACCCCCGGCGGCTCGTTCATCTGCCCGAAGACGAGCACGGTCTTGTCGATGACGCCCGACTCCTGCATCTCGTGCCACAGGTCGTTGCCCTCGCGGGAGCGCTCGCCCACGCCGGCGAAGACGGAGAAGCCGCCGTGCTCGGTGGCGATGTTGCGGATGAGCTCCTGGATGACGACGGTCTTGCCGACGCCGGCGCCGCCGTAGGCCCCGATCTTGCCGCCCTTGGCGAACGGCGTGATGAGGTCGAGCACCTTGATGCCGGTCTCGAGGACCTGCGCTTCGGTGACCTGGTCGTCGAATGGAGGCGCGGCCCGGTGGATGGGCCATCGCTCCTCGGCCACGACGTCGCCGAGGTTATCCAGGGTCTCGCCGGTGACGTTGAAGAGGCGGCCGAGAGAGGTGCGTCCCACGGGGACGGCGATAGCCTGGCCGGTGTCCACGGCTTCGGCGCCGCGGCTGAGGCCCTCGGTGGCGCCGAGCGCGAGGCAGCGCACCCAGTTGTTCCCGATGTGCTGCTCGACTTCGAGGACGAGCTTCTCGCCGTTCTGGCCGATTTCCAGCGCATTGTAGATAGCGGGCAACTCCGCCGCGGCGAACTCCACGTCCACCACGGTGCCAATGATTTGCACCACCTTACCGGTTGCCATCTAGAACCTCCTGCTCAAGGAGAGCCGTCGAGGAAAGCGACGTTGGTATTGGTATCACGAAACCTTATCCTTCCAGCGCCACGACGCCGCCGGTTATGTCGAGAAGTTCGCCGGTAATCGTGGCCTGGCGGACCTTGTTCATTTCGAGGGTTAGGCCATCAATCATTTCGTTAGCGCTGTCGGTCGCGTTCCGCATAGCGACCATGCGGGCGGAGTGCTCACTCGCGTTGGCTTCGAGGAGGGCCTGGTAGATCTGCACGTCGATGAAACGCGGCAGCAGCTCCCGCAGGACGCCCGCGGCGTCCGGTTCGTAGATATAGCTCGCGTGCGACGCCGCGGCGCTGTCCGCCGCCTCCGGCTCGATGGGCAGGAGCTGCCGCACCACGGGGCGCTGCACGACCATCGAGACGAACTCGGCGAAGATCAGATAGACACGGTCGGCCTGCCCCGAGATATAGGCGTCGGTAATCAGCCGGGTAATCCCCTGAATATCGAGGACGCTGAAACGGTCGCCCATGTCGGTGAAGGAGGCGGTGACGTTCTGGCCGTAGCGCACCAGAAAGTCGCGGCCCTTCTTCCCGACGGAGACGGCGGAGACGGGCTGTTTCTCTTCGAGCACGAACTGGGAGGCGCGCCGGTTGAGGTTCGAGTTGAGGCCGCCGGTGAGGCCGCGGTCGGGAGTGACGTGGAGAATCTGGACGTTGCGCACTTCCCGCTTTTCGAGCAGCGGGTGCAGGTCGTCGAGGTTCTCCGACTGGGCCGCGAGGTGCCCCAGGACGCTTTGCAGCTTGTCGGCGTAGGGCCGTCCGGCGAGCACTCGTTCCTGGGCGCGGCGCATCTTCGACGCCGCGATCATCTCCATGGCACGAGTGATCTTCGCCGTATTCTCGACGCTCCGGATGCGCCGCCGTATGGTCCGTAAGTTCGGCATGGTTCAGCTTAGTAGGGGACTGAGTCCTTGAACTCCTGGATCGCGGTCTTCAGATTCTCGGCGGTGTCGTCGGACACGTCGTTGGCCTCGGTGATGGCGGCGAGGATTTCGGGGTGGTTGGTGCGCATGAACTCGACGAAGGCGGCGTCGAAGGCGGTGACCTTTTCGACAGGCACGTCGTCGAGGAAGCCGTTGACGCCCGCGTAAAGCACCGCGATCTGATCGGCGAGGGAGTAGGGGCCGTACTGTCCCTGCTTCAGCAGCTCGGTCATGCGCTGGCCGCGCTCGATCTGGGCGCGGGTGGTGGCGTCGAGGTCGGCGGTGCCGAACTGAGCGAAGGCGGCGAGGGCGCGGAACTGGGCGAGGTCGAGCCGCATGCCGCCGGCGACTTTCTTCATCGCCCGCGTCTGCGCCGAGCCGCCCACCCGCGACACCGAGATGCCCACGTTCATCGCGGGGCGCACCCCGGAGTTGAACAGGTCGGTCTCGAGGAAGATCTGCCCGTCGGTGATCGAGATCACGTTGGTGGGCACGTAGGCCGAAACGTCGCCGGCCTGGGTCTCGATGATGGGCAAGGCGGTGATCGAGCCGCCGCCAAACTCGGCATCAAGGTTGGCCGAGCGTTCGAGGAGCCGGCTGTGCAGGTAGAAGACGTCGCCGGGATAGGCTTCGCGTCCCGGCGGGCGCCGCAGCAGCAGCGACATCTGCCGGTAGGCCCAGGCGTGCTTCGAGAGGTCGTCGTAGATGATCAGGGCATCCTTGCCCTGGTCCATGAAGAACTCCGCCATGGAGGTGCCGGAGTAGGGGGAGAGGTACTGGAGCGCCGCGGAGTCCGAGGCGTTGGCGGCGACGATGATCGTGTGCTCCATCGCGCCCGCGGCTTCGAGGATGCCTACGGTCTGGGCCACCTTGCTGGCCTTCTGGCCAATGGCGACGTAGACGCAAATCAAGTCGCCGCCCTTTTGATTGATGATGGCGTCGATCGCGATGGCGGACTTGCCCGTGGTGCGGTCGCCGATGATGAGCTCGCGCTGGCCGCGCCCGATGGGAATCATCGCATCGATGATCTTGAGGCCGGTCTGCACCGGGCGGTCGACCGACTTGCGGGTCACGACGTTGGGGGCAATCTTCTCGACGGGGCGGGTCTCGCTCGTCTTGATCGGGCCTTTGCCGTCGATGGGCCGGCCCAGCGAATCGACCACGCGGCCGACCATGGCTTCGCCCACGGGCACCTCGGCGACGCGCCCCGTGGCGCGCACTTCGTCGCCTTCCTTGATGAGCGAGTCATCGCCGAAAATCACGACGCCGACGGTCTCCTCTTCAAGGTTCAGCGCCATGCCCTGGACGTTGCCCGGCAGGTCCACCAGCTCGCCGTAGCTGATGCCGGTGAGTCCGTGCACTCGAGCGATGCCGTCGCCAACCTCGACGACGGTCCCAACGTCCACGGTCGTCGTGGAGGCGCCGTATTGCTCGATCTGCTGCTTGATAATTGCAGCGATGTCGTTTGCCGCCATGCTCTGCTCCCCAGCCGCTCTCGCGGCCTCTTGGGTTACCCGTATTGGTCTTAGCGCTTGTCTCTCGTTATCGTAATCTCGCTGCCGTTATGTCGTTTGTCGTTCCTTGTGCCGCGGTCGCTAGGCCGCGCCCTCGTGCAGGGTGCGGCGCAGGGTGTTCAACTTCGAGCGAACGCTGCCGTCGACGACCCGGTCGCCGATCTTGACGACCATGCCGCCGACGAGGGACGCGTCGGTGCGGTATTCGAGGCGCACCTCTTTCCCCGTCACGTCCGCGAGCCACTGCTCGATTCGGCCGCGTTCCGCCTGATCGGCGTCCACCGCGGTGACGACTTCGGCGCGCACGATGCCGCGGTGCTTATCGAGGAGGCGGTGAAACTCACGGGCGACGGGCGCGGCGAGGGCGGCCAGCCGCCCCTTGGCGACCAGCAGCGTCGCCAGGTTCAGCCCCTCCGTGCTCAACGCGGGGAGAATCCGGGCCAAGACTTCGCGTTTTTGTTCGATGGAGAGCTTCGGACTCTCCACCAACTCGGAGAAGCCTTCCTGCCCGGCCCCTTCGGCGAGCGCTTCCAGATCGCCCACCCACGCGTCCATCGTGTCGCGCTCGCGGGCGATCTCGAACGCCGCTTGGGCGTAACGTCTCGCCGATGCTCCCGGTGACGGCACTGCTTACTTCCTTAAATGCTCGGCTGTCTAGTTCTGACTCGCGCCGTTCTGCATGCCCTCTTGAAGGACTTCCTCGATCAACTCGCGGTGCTGCGCCTCGTCCAGCGAGGAATTGATGACGCGTTCCGCGGCGAGGATGGCGAGGTCGGAGAACTGCGTCCGCAGCTGCTCCAGCGCCTCGTCGCGCTCGCGTTGGATGTCGGCTTGGGCGCGGGCCGTGATCTGCTCCGCGTCGCGCCGCGCCTGCTCGCGGGCCTCTTCGCGCACCCGCTCGGCGACTTGCGTCGCCTGGGCCACGATGCCGCGGCCCTCCTGGCGGGCCTCCTCAATCTGCTTCCGCACCGCTTCCTCGGCCTCGGCGCTCTCCGCCTTCAGCCGGTCGGCCTGCTCCAAGCTTTCCTTGATCCGCTCGCCGCGCTGGTCCAGCATCCGCGTCACAGGCTTGTACAACAAGAGGTACAGCACCGTCAGCAGGATGGTGAAGTTGATGATCTGGGCGACCAGACCTGGTAGGTTGATCCCTAGTGCATCCACGCAGACCCCCTTGGTTCCACCAATGGAGCGCCCGGAGACCTCTAGCGGTCTCCGGCCCTTTACTCCTGTTCGAACCGCTAGAGGACGAAGGCGATAATGACGGCCACGATCAGGGCGTAGATCGCGATCGCTTCAGCGAACGCGATGCCCAGGATCATGTTCGTCCTAATCGAGTTCTCGGCTTCCGGGTTGCGGCCCAGAGCCTCCATCGCGCGGGCGACCAGCATACCGATGCCGATGCCGGGGCCGATGGCGCCGACGCCGATCGAGAGACCGGCCCCGATGGCCTTCATGCCGCTGTCGCCGACCGCGGTTTGAGCCAACACCGAAAAGAGTGCATCCATAATTCCTGTCCTCCTACGTTTCTGCCTGACTCAGTTGCTCTCTAGATTCGCGTTCCGTTATCGAAGCCGGGCGCGCCCGGCGGAAATGTCGCGCTAGTGACCGCCCCCGTGGCTCTCCTCGCCATGGTCGTCGTGGGAAGTCGTCGCCAGCACCGCGAACACCAGGGTGAGCATCGCGAAGACGACGGCCTGAATGAACCCCACGAAGACCTCGAGCAAGAAGGGGAAGACGAACACTCCGGCCATGATCGGCAGCAGGAAGGCGACGGAGAAGATAAGGACTTCACCGGCGAACATGTTGCCGAAGAGCCGGAAGCTGAAGCTGATGATCTTGGCGAACTCGCTGATCGCCTCGAGGATGCCGATGATGAACCCGAGCGGGCCCTGGCGGAGCTGAATGAACCGCGACACGTAGCTGAAGAAGCCGTTGGCCCGAATCCCCCACCACTGCACCATGAACATGGCGACGAGGGCGATGGCCAGCGTGTTCATCAAATCGGTGTTCATGCCGCGGAAGAACGGGAGCAGGCGGCCGACGGTCTTGCCTTCGAGGTCGGCCTCCGCCTCGCCGGTGGCGACGACACCCGTCCGCGGCGCCCACTCGGTGAAGCTCCACCACTCGCCCAACTCGATTTCCTTGGCCTTGCCGAAGCCGATGGGGATGAGGCGCGCGCCGTCGTCGCCGTCAAAGATGACGAGCTTGTCCGAGCCGGACCCGTCTTCGACAAGCTGCGTGAGCGTGGGCAGGCCAAGCTCGTGGGCGAGCACGTCGACTTCGTGAGGGTTCGGCGGACCTGCGCCCTCGAACGTCGCCGTCTCGTGATAGTGCTCGACCTCTTCCTCGTAGTGGTGCAGGGCCTCTTCGAGGTGATGGAGCGCTTCGTTGTTGGCGCCGGGGGCCGCGAGGGCCGTTTCGATCTTGCTCGCGAGGTCGGCGGCGGCTTCCTCGACACCGTGGAACAGGACGTACTGGCCGGTCTCGACCTTGCCGATCGTGCCGTAGATCGGCGTGAGTGAGGTCCAGTTGCCGACAAGGATGAAGATGAAGATGGTGGCGATAAGGGGGAAGAACATCCGGCCCCGCTTCTTGCCCGCCATGTCCTCGACGATGCCAAGAAGCCAGCCGACCATGCCCTCGACGAGGTTCTGCATCCGGCTGCTGGGAATCAGGGTGAGATTCCGCGTCCCCAGCCACACGATGAGGACCACCACCGCCATCGCGATCCACGCCGCGATGATGCTGTTGGTGATGTTCCAGACGCCGAAGATGTCCTTGGCGACCGTCTCGGCGGCGAGGGAGATAAAGGGAATAGGGAAGTTGAGGAAGAGCCGGCCCGCCACCGTAGCTGCGAAGGCTACGAGGACGAGGAGGATGACTTTCTGTTTCCCGGTCACTCGTCGTTCCCCGGGCGGGGGGCGCGGCCTTGCGCCTCTCGCTTATATAACGGCATCAGCATTTTGAACATGCCGTAGAAACCGGAGGCGGTCCCTAACAGCAGCCCGAGGAGGAGAAAGACCGGCTCGGTCCCCAACCACCTGTCGAGGTAGTAGCCGCCGCCGATCCCGATACCCAGGCTAGCGGAGAAGTACCACCCGAAACCCAGAAGCCGCAGCACGTCTTTCTGACGTATGAGCGTCGGGGTCGAATCGGGTTCCTCGTCGGGCTTGTGCATTCTATCACAACCCCTTTGACTGTCAACAAACGCGCGCGCATCAGTCCTCGGACGTGTCCATGCGCCGGCGGCGGAGTTCGCCGCGCCATTCTAATCGCCGCGGCGGCGATTGAGAAGCGCCTGACGGGCGTCTTGCCTCAGCCTTCGGAGACCTTTGCGCAACCCGCCGGAGTCTTGGCGGGGGGGGGGCTGCCTTAAGCCTCTCCCCCTCTGGGGGAGATTTGAGAGAGGGCGCGCGCCACAAGGCGCGCGAGCGCCCGAAGGGCGCTGCTCCCTCCCCGGCCTCGGTTACGCAAAGGTCTCCCAACGGGAGAAGATTGAGATGAGGGGCACCCTCCCAACCACCACGGGTTATCGAAGTCCCCCACCCTCGCGGTCAGTGCTCAAGCATCGGTGGGGCCGGGAGGTCTTGCCTCTTCTCCCAACGGAGACCTTTGCAAAACTGGACGGGCGGGGCAGAGTGATGGGAGAGATAGAAGTGGGGGGTTGCCATGCACCAGCGGACCGGTCTGCCGACGTTCGTGGACGCCTTTGTGCCTGAGGGGTTGGGAGTAAACGAGACCCTGGAACGGATCGACGCGATGCTGGACTGGGAACGGATCGGGAAGGTGGTAGGAGAGGTGCACGCGGCACCGGAGGGCAGGCCGGGCTACCCCCCGCTGACGATGGTGAAGATCGCGCTGCTGCAGCAGTGGTACACCGCGTCGGACCCGGCGATGGAGGAGGCGTTACGGGACCGGATCTCTTTCCGCCGATTCGTGAACCTGGGCTGGACGGACGGGACGCCGGACCACTCGACGATCAGTCGGTTCCGGAAGGCGTTGACCGAACGGGGGCTCACCGAGCGGCTGTTCACCGAAGTGAACCGCCAGTTTGAGGAGCAGCGGCTGCTGGTGAAGAAGGGCACGCTCCTCGACGCGACGATCGTGAAGGCGCAGGCGCGGCGGCCGTCGGTGGAGGAAGGCCCTGGGGCGCGGAGCGCGACCGACCCCGACGCGGGATGGACGCGGAAAGGGGGCGCGGCCCACTTTGGCTACAAGGCGCACCTGGGAGTGGACGGGGAGTCGGGACTGATACGGAAGGCGGTGCTGACGAGCGCGAACGTGAACGATACCGAGGCGGCGGACGCCTTGGTGTCGGGAGACGAGGCGGCGGTCTACGCGGACAAGGCCTACGAGTCGAAGGAACGGCGCGCCCGGCTGAAGTCGCGGGGGATCAAAGACCGGATCATGCATCGGTCGCACAAGCACCAGCGGGAGCTGCCGCATTGGCAAACGCGGCGCAACGCGCTGATCTCCCGCGTGCGTGCGCCGGTCGAGAAGGTGTTTGGAACGCTGAAGCGCTGCTACGGGTATGGACCGGTGCGGTACATGGGACTGGAGCGGAACGCGACGGAGCTGTGGCTCAAGTGCATGGCCTACAACCTGCGTCGGGCGGCGCGCCTCCTGTTTGTCGACGCGCCCGTCCCAGGGCGGAGTGTGCCCTAGCGGCCTGGCGGGGCCAAATGGGGCCCTTGAAGGGGCTCGATCGGCTCTCGTAGGGGCTCCTCAAGCCGCTGAGTCCGCAAACAACACCACCCCCATGGCCTCGAACAGGCCCCCACACCACCCCGCCCCAGTTACGCAAAGGTCTCCAGCGGGAGAAGATTGAGATGAGGGGCCGCCTCCCAACCACCACGGGTTATCGAAGTCCCCCACCCTCGCGGTCAGTCATCCCAGTTACGCAAAGGTGGGGCCGGGAGGTCTTGCCTCTTCTCCCCACGGGAGAAGATTGAGATGAGGGGCCGCCTCCCAACCACCACGGGTTATCGAAGTCCGCCACCCTTGCGGTCAGTGCTCAACATGGGTGGGGCCGGGACGTCTTGCCTCTTCTCCCCACGGGAGAAGATTGAGATGAGGGGCACCCTCCCAACCACCACGGGTTATCGAAGCCCGCCACCTTCGCGGTCAGTGCTCAAGCATGGGTGGGGCCGGGAGGTCTTGCCTCTTCTCCCAACGGGAGAAGATTGAGATGAGGGGCCGCCTCGCAACCGCCACGGGGTATCGAAGTCCGCCACCTTCGTTGTCAGTCACCCCGGTTACGCAGCGTCTGCAGCGGGGAAGGCCGGAGAGGAGGCGGCGAGGGCGGCTACTTGCCCTCTTCCTTCTCCTTGTCCTCTTCCTTCTCCTTGCCTTCTTTGCCCAAGCCGCTGAGGTCAAGCGTGTCGATGAACGACTTGAACGCCGACATCCGCTTGATCTCTTCTTCATCCAGCGGGCGGGCGGGATGTTCCGCCTGCTCGGCCTCGGCGACGGTGATCGGCTTGCCCGTCTCCTTGTCGAGGAAGATGGCCGCCTTGGAGAGCACCGCTTCCTCGGTAAAGACGGGGACCTTGGAGCGCACCGCCAGCGCCAGCGCGTCGCTGGGCCGCGAGTCGATCTCGACGCTCTTGTCACCGACGTTGAGGACGATCTTGGCGAAGAAGGTGTCGTTCTGCAGGTCGTGGACGATGATCGAGCTGACGCTGCCGCCGAGCTCCGAGATAACGTTGCCCAGCAGGTCGTGGGTCAGCGGGCGCGGGACGCTGACGTCCTGGAGCTTGACCGCGATGGCGTCGGCTTCGGCCGGCCCGATCCAGATGGGCAGATAGCGATCGGCCGACTTCTCCTTGAGGATGACCACGCGCTGGTAGTTCATCAGGCTGACGCGAATGCTATCGATGGTCATCTCAACCATACGGGGACCTCGCGGTTCGGATGGTTCCGAAGCTCAACCGGTTTCTGAAAGAGATTAGCGGGCATACTACGCCCCGCCTCGCGGGGGTGTCAACGAAAGACCCTCCGCACGACGGCGCGCCGCTTCTGTTGTCGCTCGCTTGTCTTCAGGAGGACGGCGCGGGCCTGACCGACCTCAACCGGGTACGCAGCGCCGAGCGCGCCATCAGCTGCCGCCGTCCGCAGCGGAGGCACACCAGGCCGATGTCGGCCCCCAGCCGCGACACGGTCCACTCATAGGACCCGCAGGGATGCTTCTTCTTCAGCACGACGACATCCCCCAAGCGCAGCGTGAGGATTTCTTCCGGCATGGGCCGTCCTCTCGCCTCTGGCGCGCCGCTACAGGCGCGCCGGCAGGGCCTCGCGCATGCGGTCGCGGTCGCGGACGGCGGCGCGGCGCGCGGCCTCGGCGAAGCCGCCGGCGCCGTCCTCTCGGAACGCGTACAGAACCTCGCGCGAGGAGTTGATGATCGCCAACTCGCCGTTTACGTCGACCCCGGCGCGCACCGCCGCCGCGAGGTCGCCGCCCTGCGCGCCGACGCCGGGAATCAGCAGCGGCATCGAGGGGCAATGCTCACGCACCCACCGGAGCTCGTCCGCCTGCGTCGCCCCGACCACCAGCCCGGCGTTACCCCGCCCGTTCCATTCCAGCGCCATGAGCGCGACGCGTTGATAGAGCGGCATCGGCGCGCCGCCGGGCGTGGGCGCCGTCGTCAGCAACGACTGGAGGTCGGACGAGCCGGGGTTCGAGGTGCGGCACAGGATGAAGACGCCCTTCTCGCCGTAATCCAAGAACGGCTCCAGACTATCGCGGCCCAAGTACGGACTGACCGTCGCGGCGTCGAAGCCCCAGGTCTCGAAGAGCGCCTTGGCGTAGGCCCGCGCCGTGTTGCCGATGTCGCCGCGCTTGGCGTCGACGATCACGGGTATGCCGGCGGGGACGGCGGCGACGGTGGCTTCGAGGGCGCGCAGGCCGTCGATCCCAAACTGCTCGTAGAAGGCGATGTTGGGCTTGTAGGCGCAGACGAGGTCGCTGGTCGCCTCGATGATGGCGCGGTTGAAGTCCGCCGTCGGGACGCCCTCCGGCAAGCGGTCAGGGTCGGGGTCGAGGCCAATGCAGAGGAGGGAGTCGTTGGCCCGCGCGGCGCGGCGAAGCTTGTCGATGAAAGCGGCCACGGCTCTCATTATACGCGTCCCGACGCGCCCGCGTGCTACACTGGAAAGCGCGGCATTCTTCAGATTTACCGGCCCTCGGGCAGGTCTGCGACTCTTGGGCAACTTCCGTTTCCTCACCTCCGGCGAGTCCCACGGCAGGGGCCTCAACGTCATCGTCGAGGGCGTCCCCGCCGGGCTGCCGCTTACCGAAGACTACCTGCGCCGCGACATGGAGCGCCGCCAGAAGGGCTACGGCCGCGGCGGGCGCATGAAGATCGAGAAGGACGAGGCGAAGATCATCGCCGGCGTCCGCCACGGTCTCACGCTGGGCAGCCCTGTCTCCCTCTGGGTGCAAAACCGCGACTGGGTGAACTGGGAGCACGGCATGTCGCCCGACCCGCTGGACGACGGCCCCCACGAGGGCAAGGGCCTCGACCGGGTGACCCGGCTGCGCCCCGGCCACGCCGACCTCCCCGGCGTGGTGAAGTTCGGCCAGGACGACGTGCGCAACATCCTTGAACGCGCCAGCGCGCGCGAGACCGCCGCCCGTGTCGCCGCCGGCGGCGTGGCCCGCCGCTTCCTCGAAGACCTCGGCGTCGAGATCAACGCCCACGTTGTCTCCATCGCCGGCGTCGAGTCCAAGCCCCAGGGCCCCATCGACTGGGACGCCGTGGAGGCCTCCCCGGTGCGCTGCGCCGACCCCGATGCCGAGCAGCCCATGATGGCCGCGGTCGACGCGGCGAAGCGGGCCAAGGACACCGCCGGCGGCGTCTTCGAGGTCATCGCCACCGGCGTCCCCATCGGCCTCGGCAGCCACGTCCAATGGGACCGCAAGCTCGACGGCATGCTGGCGCAGGCGATGATGAGCATCCACGCCGTCAAGGGTGTCGAGATCGGCCTCGGCTTCCCGCAGACGCGGCTCATGGGGTCGAAGGTGCACGACATCATCGAGCCGTGGGCCGGCGGCGCGCCGAAGTGGACCCGCCGGGGCAACAACGCCGGCGGTCTGGAAGGCGGCATGACGACGGGCCAGCCCATCGTCATCCGCGTGGCCATCAAGCCGATCTCGACGCTGGCCAAGCCGCTGCCCTCGGTGGACATGGACACCGGCGAGGTCGTCGAGGCGCACTACGAGCGCAGCGACGTCTGCCAGGTGCCGCCGGGCTGCGTCGTCGGCGAGGCGATGATGGCCCTGATACTCGCCGGGGCGATGCTCGAAAAGTTCGGCGGCGACCACATCGACGAGACCCGCCGCAACCACCGCGCCTTCATGCAGGCCAGCGGGCAAGCCTAGCCACACCACAACCTCTCCCTCTCTGGAGACCTCTGCACAGCCCCGAACCGTATCCGTCATTCCCGCGAAAGCGGGAATCCATCCCTCCCGTAGGGGCGATTCGCGAATCGCCCTCCCCTCCGCCCCCTCTCCCGCTGGGAGAGGGTTGGGGTGAGGGCGGGGGGCGGGGCGGGGTGCGCCGACGTCCATGGAGCCGGAAGCGCCGTTTACGCAAAGGTCTCCAACGGGAGAAGATTGAGATGAGGGGCACCCTCGCAACCGCCGCGAGTTATCGAAGCCCACCACCCCACGCCGACCGCCGCCCTCCCCTCCGGCCTCTCCCCCTTTGGGAGCACCTTAAGCCTCTCTCCCTTTGGGAGAGACTGAGAGAGGGCGCGCGCCGAAGGCGTGCGGGCGCCCAAAGGGCACCCCTCGCCTACCCACCGACCGCCGAACACCGTACGCTATCCGCCGCGGTATGGAGCGGGAGATACTGAGACATGCGTCGTCCGAAACCGTTCCGGGAATGGAAGCGCTGGGCGGGAACGCTAGGGCTGGTCGCGGCCCTGGCGGTCATCGCCGCGTGCGACATCGAGTTACCCGTCTCGTCGCCGACGGATCCTCCCGCGCCAACAATCGCGCCTTCGCCCACTCCCACGTCCGGCCCTTTGCTTGTCGCCGCACCGACGGCCTTGCCCAGCGGCCTCCCGCAACTGACGATCCGTGCGGTGCCGGGCGCTCTGCCCGACTATGACCGCGACGATTGGCGTCACTGGGTGGACGACGACAGGGACTGCCAGAACGCCAGGCACGAGACGCTGGTCGAGGAGTCGAGGATTGCGGTCACGTTCACCAACGAGGAGCGCTGCTCGGTGGCGACGGGCGAATGGCTCGACCCCTTCACCGGCGACATCCTTACTTCGGCGCGAGACCTCGACGTCGACCACATGGTGCCGCTGTCCAACGCCCACCGCTCCGGGGCGTGGGCCTGGGACGACGCCCGCCGCCGCGCCTACGCCAACGACCTCTCCTACGCCAACCACCTCATCGCGGTGACGAACTCGGTCAACCGCGCCAAGTCCGACAGCGGCCCCGAGAATTGGCGGCCCCCTGACGAGTCCTACTGGTGCCAGTACGCGATCGACTGGGCCACCATCAAGGCCGGCTGGGGCCTCTCCGCCACCCAGGCGGAATGGGACGCGCTCCAGGCGATGGCCGCCACCTGCGGCGAAGAAATCCCTCCCTCACCAACACCGCCCCCGACCGCCACACGTGCCCCCGGCGCGACGGTCTACGCCTCATGCGACGAAGCGGAAGCGGCCGGCGTCCCTCGCCAAAAAGGCAGCCGCGGCAACGGCCAAGGCTTCCCCGCCAACCTAGTCCCCACCGCCCGCGACGGCGACAACGACGGGGTGGTGTGCGAGCGGTAGGCGGGCGCACGCGCCGCACGCAGTTTAGGCGGCGGCGCGCAGATTACGTACCCGTGCCGCCACGCCGCGGACACGTTGCAACACGCATTCAAGCGTGCCCGACAGGTCGAGCGCGACCACCTCTAGAAGCTTGCCGGAGTTACGGACTGTGTACTTTGCTGCCTCTGGCTCTCCCTCCGCGTAGATCAGGAGACCGCCAGGTAGATCGAGCGCGGTGACGTAGGCAAGCATCTGATAAAGGTCAGAGTTGGGCACGGAGCTCTTGTACTTTGCGTCGCCCACAAAGACGCAGTGAGAGCCGTCCCGCCACACTAGGTCTGGCCTGAGACCCACTCTGCCGCGATCACCGTTCGCCGGGACATCTAGCGTGTCGATCTCACTTTCGCCGAACCGCTCCTCTGAGACCCCCAACTCCTCGCGCAGGGCCACCGTTACAAAGTCCTGGAAGAGCTTGGTCATGTCTACAAGCAGCCCGGAGGCGCGCACCGCCCCTCGTTCGAACTGATGCGCGTTGTGTTGGAGGACCATGGTCGATAGCGCAACGACATCCCTGTAGTGCTCGTTCAGCCTGTCGAACTTGACCTTCGGCACGTTCCCGGCTGGGAACTCAACGAGCGAGACATTGTCGAGCGTCGCCACGATCCGCACGAGGCCGTTGCGGGCTTCAGATGATCGCAGCCGCATCATCCCCAACGTAGTCGCCGCCGCCTTAACAAGACGGTTCGCCGTGATGTCGTCCGTGTATTCGTCGTACCGCACCTCAACTGGCATGGGCATACTGAACCTGCGGCGCATCTGCTCGGCGAACCGGATGCGCCCGCGGACGGCGTACATCGCCTCCTCCCGCGTAACGTAGCCATGCAGCAGCCCGCGCGAAAATGCCCGGCGCGCCGCAGCGGTGAGCGCCCTGGCGAGGAAGTCGGGCAAAGCCGCTTCCTGGTGGAAGTCGAAGTCATACGGCTGGGGATCGACTCGGGCCTCGGCGTAGCAGGCCAGTGACAGCAGTTGCCGAACACCTATCTTCGGCCTTATGCGAACGGACAGACCGTCGACTTCGACAGCGCCGACGACCGAGCCCGGTGTGAGGTGGTACTCCGGGTTGGGACCGTCGGCACGCTCGATAGTCAGCGATTTGATCTGGCGCAGCGCGTCGACCTGATCCTGCGAAAGAGCGTGGGGAACGCTTTTTCGATTCTCCTTAAGTTCAATTGTTCGCATCGCCAAGGCCGTTGTCCGAAACCCCATCATTGCCACCAAGAGTCCCCGGGTCCACGGGCTGCTGATCCCTGCGGCGGGCTACCTCGCGGCGCAATTTGCCGAGGTCAAACTCCTCGCGAGTGCTACGGTCTCCGAAGCGGCGTTCCTCGATGTAGGGGAGGATGCTGTGCTTCCATATGTGCTCGACTTCCTCTTCTTTCAAGGCGGGGGCCCCGTCCGTACCCTTCCTCATGAAATAGCTCGGCCCAAGCGCGGCGTTTTGGTCATCCAATATTTCATTTGCGCGGTCGACGACGTCAGCCACCCATTCCATATGGCTGAGGTCATTGGCATCGAGCCATCGGCGCAGCAGCCTCTTGATCGGTTCCACGCTTGTATCGAAGTCCACAAAGTAGAACCGGCGGCGGAGAGCAAGATCCATCAGGGCGATCGATCGATCAGCCGTGTTCATCGTCCCGATGATGTACAGGTTTTCGGGAAGGGAGAAATCGTCGTCCTCATCACTCTGGTACTGCAAGCGAATCGCTCGGTTACGGTACTCCAACAAGAAGAACAACTCTCCGAATACCTTCGCGAGGTTGCCTCGGTTAATCTCGTCGATGATGAGGAAGTGCTTCTCCTGCGGCTCATCTCGCGCCGCCTCCGCCGCCCGGAGGAGAGGTCCGTCAGTGAGCGCGAAGCCGGGCTGCTGACTGTCCCCACCCATAGGCCGGAAGCCTTGGACGAAGTCTTCGTAGGCGTAGGAAGCATGGAACTGTACGAGCGTCACCCGCTCCGGCGTGCCGGCGAGGCAATTCGCCAATGCTTGTGCTACGAAGGTCTTGCCGGTACCTGGAGGGCCCTGGAATACGATTTGCCTCTTTTCGTCGAGGAGCGCCTTGATATCTTTGAGGAACTCTACTGGAAGCTGCAGGTCGCTAGAAAGCGAATCCAATCCGGGTGGTGGCGGGCCTACCGGTGACTCCTCGCGAATTGCCCAAGCGACAGATTGCGCATCAAGTCGATGCCGCAGGGTGAGGCCGCGCTTTGCGGATTCCTCGATGAAACGGTCCAAGAAGCCAAGGGAGTGTTCGTAAACCGCCGCTTCGTCAGCACCCGGCAGGGGATGCGCATACTCAACACGGCTGTAAGTATCGTTTAGCCATGTTGCCCTGAAGGGCGGGAACTGTTCTACGTCCAGCCCCATGAGCAATATCGAAATCACGTTCATGCGGGTCCCGGTGCCCCTTAGCTCGTCTTTCGGGAAGAGCCCGCTGAAGGCGCGGATTCGATTGACGACCGATTCGTCGCCGCGCGCCCACAGGACTCGCAGCGCGCTTAGGGCATCGTCAGCGGACGCATCAAGCCATCTCTCGAATGGATAGGCTTGAAAGTGCGTTGTTAGGTTGTACGTTCCGAAGATTGCACCCTTTACGCGATCACTCCAGTCATCTGCTCCAGAGAGGACCGCATCTCGGGCGGCTGCGCTCAACGCTCCTACCTGGAGCTTGTAGTTGATTTCTTCTTCCTCCAGGCGTCCGCTGTTGACGTATTGTCTCGCCAGTTCGACAAACTGGTCCCACGGAGTGGACGACATAGAGGGCTCCTCTCCGCCGTACCAATACGCCAAAAAGCGGTCATAGTCCTGAGGCTCGTCCTCAAAGGCGAACCGAATCAGCCCTTCGGCAGCCCAGGGAAGCGTTCCCGACCCGGGCAGGACTTTCCATACCGTTCTCCGGTACGTGTAGAAGTACCACTCACGCGGTGGGTCCACTGGAACCCAGTCGACTCCAACGGTACGACCGTCCCCTAAGTTACTCGTGACCGTACCTACCGCTTTGATACCCATAACTGAGACGCTCCTCCCGCCCGCATCGAATGGGAGGTTGTGCTTTCGAGTAGCTGAGTACTTGATAGCAATGCGGTCTCCGGGCTGCATCGACCGAACGTCATCCAGGTATCTGTTTTGCCAGCCGTTGCGCCAAACGCCATCCTTGACGAACTCGGCAGTTCGGTCGTCAGTACCGCCATAAGCTGCTCCTACGAACCAATAGGGACGCTGTTCTGAAGGCTCGGGAGCAGAAGCCATAAGCTTCCTCCTCAAGTAACAGTGACTTCAACGAGACGAATCTTCCGCGGCGGCCGCCTTGTACTTGGGGTCGCTCGTGTCGATGTGGGGCGGCATGGCTGCGGGGTATTGTAGCGCCAACCGCCACCACCCCTTCCCGTAGGGGCGATTCGCGAATCGCCCGCAGCCCGCCTGTGACACGCCCCCTTGACGGCCCGCGCCCCCGCTGCTAAAGTAATAAATGGAACGGATGTTCTTTCTGGCCTAGCCCTCCGACGGCGGCCATCGGCCGCTAGCCTGCCCTTAGAGGGGGTAGAGACACTGCCTCTAACAGTGTACGGGGGGCCGGGTAAGAGAGCCGCCGGGCGCGCTCCGGCCTCTTCTCCCCTCGGGAGAAGATTGAGATGAGGGGCCCCGCGCCAACCGCCACGGGTGAGCGAAGCCCGCCCCGTAGGAGCGACGCGCGACTCGCCGTCCTCTCCGGCCTCTCCCCTAGGGGAGACCGGCAGAGGGCGCGTTTGCGGGGCGGGTTGGAGGGCGGTACTCTTGAAGGCGGCTCCTAAGGGGCGGCGATGCGTAACCTGTTTCTGATCGGCTTTTCGTACAGCGGCAAGAGCTCGGCGGGGCGGCTTGCGGCGGAGCGGCTTGCCATGCCGTTCGTCGATCTCGACGAAGGCATCGAGCGGCGGGCGGGGCGGCCGATACCGGAGATCTTCGAGGCGGAGGGTGAGGCTGCCTTTCGCGCGCTGGAGCGAGAGGCGTTGACGGAGGTCTGCGCGGAGGGCGGCGCGGTCGTCGCCACCGGCGGCGGCGTGCCCGTCGACGAGGAGAACCGGCGGCGTATGCGGGAGTCCGGCGTGGTCGTGCTCCTGGAAGCCCGTCCCGAGACGGTCCGCGCCCGTCAGGCGGCGGCGGACGGCGGCGCGGAGCAATCGGCGCGGCCCATGCTCGCCGGCGGCGACCCGCTCCAACGCATCGCCGAGCTCAAGGCCGAGCGCCGGGAGGCCTACGCCGACGCCGCCGACTGGACGGTCCACACCGACGCACTAGACGCCGCTGGCGTGGCAGCCGAGATCGCCCGCGGCTACGAGATCGTCGCGGCGGAGCGCGGCGCGACGGCGGGACGCCCCACGATCACCGGCGTCGCGCCGTCCTACACCGTGACCACGAAGGCGGGGACGTACCACGGCTACGTCGGCAGCGGGCTCCTCGAGAAGCTCGGCGCGCTGATGCGGAACGCGGGGCTCGACGGAACGGCGTTCGTCATCGCCGACGGCGAGGTCTTCGATCTGTACGGCGAGCCTGTGATGGCGTCGCTGAAGGACGCCGGCTTCGAGGCCTACGAGGGCATCGCCGATCCGGGCGAGGCCAGCAAGTCTCTCGAACTGGCCGGCGACATCTACGGCTGGCTCGCGGGGCGGCGCGCCGAGCGGCGCGATTGCATCGTCGCGCTCGGCGGCGGCGTCGCGGGCGACCTCGGCGGCTTCATCGCGGCGACCTACCTCCGCGGCATGCCGTTCGTCCAAGTCCCCACCACCCTCCTCGCCATGGTCGACGCCTCGATCGGGGGCAAGGTCGCCGTCAACCTGCCCGCGGGGAAGAACCTCGTCGGCGCCTTCCACCAACCCCGCCTCGTCCTCGCCGACGTGGAGGTCCTGCGGACCCTCCCCCACCGGGAAATGACGGCGGGCTGGGCCGAGGTCGTCAAGCATGGACTGATCCTCGACCGCTCCCTGCTCGACGACATCGACCGCGAGCGGGACCGTCTGCTCGATCGCGACCCCGGCACCCTCGCCGACATCATCACGCGCAGCGCGGCGATCAAGGCCCGTGTGGTGACGGAGGACGAGCGCGAAACGTCGGGGATGCGGAACCTGCTCAACTACGGCCACACCGTGGGCCACGCGCTGGAGGCGGTGCTCGACTACGAAGGGCTGCTCCACGGCGAGGCGGTCGCCATCGGCATGAGCGTGGCGGCGGAGATCGCGGTGCGGATGCGAATGCTCACCGGCGCCGACCTCGAACGCCAGGCAGACGCGCTGCGTTCTTTCGGCCTGCCGATGAAGGGCCCGGCGGGCATCGATCAAGCAGCGGTGCGCGAGGCGATGGCCCTCGACAAGAAGGTGGCCGGCAAGCGCATCAACTGGGTGCTGCTCGACGGAATCGGCAACGCCGTCTCCCGCAACGACGTCCCCGAGGACGTGGTGCGCGAGGCAATGGCCGCCATCTTGGGCTGACGCCCGCCGCATCGACCCGAAAGAAGCGCGATGAAGCGCCCCCTCAATACTCTCGCCCTCCTCATACTCATAGGCGCCGCCCTCGGCGCCGCCGCCGGAATCACCGTGGGGGGCATGGACAACATGGTGGAGTGGTTCACCATCGGCATCGGGGCCGCCGTCATCCTCTGGAGCGTGTGGCTGATCGTGGCGTTGAGCGCCGCGCGCCGGAGATCGCGAGAGGACGGGCCGTGACCTCCTTCACCGTTACCGCCAAGGACGGAGCGGCGCGAGCGGGCGTGCTCGTCACCCCGCACGGCGAGGTGCGGACACCGGCGTTCATGCCGGTTGGGACGCAGGCGGCGGTCAAGGCGCTGGCCCCCGAGGACGCGCGGGGCGCGGGCGCGGAGATCGTGCTCGCCAACACCTACCACCTCCTCCTGCGCCCGGGTGTCGACCTCATCGAGCGTTTCGGCGGCCTCCACCGCTTTATGGCGTGGGACGGCCCAATCCTGACCGACAGCGGCGGCTTCCAGGTCTTCAGTCTGGGCCACCTCCGCACCCTGACCGATGACAGCGTGACGTTTCGGTCCCACATCGACGGCTCGGAGCACACCCTCACCCCCGAGAGCGCGGTCGAGGCGCAAGAACGCATCGGGGGCGACATCGCCATGGCGCTCGACCATTGCCCCAGCTACGGCGACGGCGAGGCGGCCATCCGCGAATCGATGGAGCGGACCCACCGCTGGGCCGAGCGCTGTCTGAAGGCGCACCGGCGCGCAGACCAAGCCCTCTTCGGCATCGTGCAGGGCGGCTCGAGCGCCGAGCTACGGCGCGAGTCGGCGGAGTTCATCACCTCGCTCGGCTTCCCCGGCGTGGCCATCGGCGGCGTCTCCGTCGGCGAGCCGAAGGAGGCCGCCTACCGCGCCGTCGAGCAGACCGCGCCGTACTTGCCAGAGGCGAAGCCGCGCTACCTGATGGGCGTGGGCGCGCCCGACGACCTGATCGAGTGCATCGCCCGCGGCATCGACATGTTCGACTGCACCCTGCCGACGCGGATCGCGCGGAACGGCGGCCTCTTCACCCGCTCCGGGCGCATCAACCTGCGCGGCGCCCGCTACCGCGAGCAGGAGGCGCCCATCGAGGAGGGGTGCGACTGCTACACCTGCGGCAAGTACTCGGCGGCCTACCTTCACCACCTCATGCGGGCCGGCGAGATCCTCTACCACCGCTTGGCCACGGTCCACAACCTGCGGTTCGTCCTACGGCTCGCCAACGAGGCCCGTGAGGCCATCGTCACGGGGCGCTTCGAGACATTCGCCGCCGACTTCTTCGCCCATTACCAGCCGACGGACGAGGCGACGCGCCTGGCGCAGAAGGAGAAGTGGCTCGCGGCGCGGCGCGCTTGGGCCGCGCGCCAAGACGGCGGCGAGTGACGCCCTAACAAATGCCCGGCAGCCGGTTAGGCCCTTCGTAGAGAGGTGGGCGGACGGTGATAGGTGGGTTCCCTTCACGCCCATCCAACCGCAGCAAGTCCGGGTCGGTAGTTTCGATCACCGGAATGTTCCATTGGACCGCCGTGGCGAGATGCGCCGCGTCGGGAGGCTTGATCTTGGGCCCATCTCTGTACTTCCTAACGAGGTCTCTAGCGATGGCGGCCACCCGAACGTCGATGGCCACCGGGATTATGTAACGTCGGCCAAAGAATTCTTGAATCTTCGCCTCAGCATCTTGGTCGTCCAGCCCCTTAAGGTAAGCCACCTCAATGGTGGCCATTGCCGACACAACGATTTCAAGTTCTCCACGTTCAGCCTGCGCAATGATCTGCGGGCAATCATTGGCCAACTCCGGGCTGCCCGCAAGGTAGCCGATAACGATGCTGGAGTCCCATAGCCTGCGCGGTGTTGGCACCGATCACTCCGGCCCGAATCTTCGGACTGATCGCAGGAACTCTGCAGGAGCGCGAGCAGCCTCACTATCGGGGATGGAGCCAAACTCCGCTTTCGGCAAGCTGGGGTCAGGGGTCGCGTCCGCTATTTCCACCACGTTCGAGATCGATCGCGGAACGCCATTGACGAAATAGTGGATCGTCCCTGTGACGATGACCCTCTTTTCGAGAAGGTCCTTGACACTCGACACCCACTTGTCGCTTCTCGGAATATTGCACCGGACAGGAGCTCTGCTCACTCTGTCCCAAATCGTCACGGTGAGCGCGCCATGAACGTTGATCGCTTCTAGCGTCCCTTGCAGAGAGCCAATGTTGTGGTATCCAGCGGCGAGGATTCGTCCTGCTTTCTCCCCAATGTCCTGTCGTATCGTGGCCGCCTGCCGGCTACCTACGGAGACGACGATGGACTTCGCTCGATCTTTCCCTTTGAACAATCCCTTCATCTTATGAAGGTCCTGCAATGCCTGCTCGGTGAAGTACCGCGGCGGCTGGTCGGTTCCGATGGTCACGCTGCGGAGCCCATCGGCGACCGCATCGACGGCCTGGCTGTCACCAAGAACAGACCTTAGGGTGACCGTCGGGGAGCTTGCGTGAAGGCTACTGATCACCCATCGCCGCTCACCCTTGCTTCTATAGATCGCGTGATCAACGTCACGAAGCAGCCGGTTGATACGCTCTAGCGACTTGATGAACAAGCCTATAGAAGCAGATTCCGTCTCCGGATGGATTACGAACGTTAAGTCATCCGCCATCAGGGTAAGATCCCCTGCAGAGCCATAGCACTCATAGCGCTTTGAGCCGGCGCGGCGCGCTAGACGCCGCCGGCGACGGCAGGGACAATGCTCACCTCGTCGCCGTCTTTGATCGCGGTGCCGAGGCCTTCGAGGAAGCGCACGTCTTCGCCGTTGACATAGATGTTGACGAACCGGTGAAGCTGGCCGCTCGCGTCTAGGAGCCGCTCTTTGATGCCGGGGTACTGCGCTTCGAGGTTGGCCAACCCCTCCTCGACGGTCGCGCCGCTGACGTCCACCGTTTCCTGGCCGTTGGTGGCTTTCCTCAAGGGGGTCGGCACTCTTACGACGATCGGCATCTCTCTCCTTACGGCTCGCGCAACGGTTTTGCTTGCGCCTTGCGGGTTCGACGGGCGGCCCTAGCGTAGCAGACCGAACGTGCGGCGGGCAAAAGGCTAGCCGGTCAGCACGTCGCCGCCGACGGGGTCTACGCGGACGCCGCACTCCCGGACCCACGCGAGGCCGCGCTCGATGTCCTGCTCGGCCCCGTCGAGCTCGAGAACAACCCAGCCTTGGGTGTCCGTCACGTCGGCGCGGCGGATATTGGTGATCACGTCGTAGTCCTTGCCGAGCGTATAGATGACCGGCTCGGTGACGAGATTCGTAGGAAAGGTGAACTTCACGCGCTGCTTCATGGCCCCACCCCTTGATCGCTGCGCTGTCACTCGGACGCCCAGCTACGTTATGCCTAGTTGGCCGCCCCGGTCAAGCGGCCCGGCCGCGGTGGACAGGAACCTAGTCCGGTACCGCCGGCGATGATTCTCTTGTCAGACGTCTCACGCTGTCGTCAATGACCCGCTGCCACTCGCCGCCAGCGACTTCCGCCAAGGCCGCGTTGCCGACAAAACCGCTGCTCATGACCAGATCGGGGTCGAGGTCTCGCAGCCGGAGGAGGCTTTCGGCCAGCGACGCCTCGCTGCCGCCGGCGTCGGAGAGGACAAGGGTTGCCCACTTCCCGTCCCAGAGAAAGATGGTGTCACCGGTGAAGAGGTAGGCCTTTCCATGCGGCGACTTGTAGAAGAAGCTGAGGCTGCCCTCGGTATGCCCGGGCGTGTGGATGATGTCGATGTCGTCCAGTCGCCGGTCGCTTGGGCCAAAGAGGATGTCGGGCCGGGCGACCTTGTCGATGGCCGGAGCCTCCAGCGCGCTGCAACAGAGCTTTGAGCCAAACCGCTCTCTGATGCGGCGCAGCGACGGGGCGGCCTCGTCGCGGTGGCTGAGGATCTGATACTGAAGGCCGCCAAGCTCTTCGACTTCGTCCAAGTCGCCGTTGTTGCCGGTGTTGTAGAAGAGCACGTTCCCCTTCGGCCGCCGCAGAAAGTAGGCATGGGTATTCAATATCCCAGAGCTATGGAGCGTGCTCTGCCATAGGTCTTCTTCGATCTGCTTCATCACCCGTCCCCGCTTTCGACGGCTCTGCGGAGCTGGGCTAGAGGCCGAGCGCCTGCTTGAACGACTCCATCGTCGCCTTGACCTTGACCGTATCGACCTTGTCCTCCACCGCCTCCTGCGTCTTGAGCCCGTTGCCGGTGACGTAGGCGACGGTGAGGTCGTCCTTGCCGATGACCCCCGACTCAACGAGGCGCCTGAGGCCCGAGATGGTCACGCCGCCCGCGGTCTCGGCGAAGATACCCTCGGTGCGGGCGAGCAGGAGCATCCCCTCGATGACCTCGGGGTCGGTAACCGCCGCCGCGGAACCAGACGACGCCTCGAGGGTGTCCAGGGCGTAGTAGCCGTCGGCGGGGTTGCCGATGGCCAGCGACTTGGCGATGGTGTCGGGCTTGACGGGGCGCACGTCGCGGGTCCCCTCCGAAAAGGCGGTGACGATCGGCGAGCATCCCTGCGGCTGCACGAGGTGCATGCGGGTCTGGACGGCGTCGATGAGACCCAGGTTCCAGAACTCGTTGAAGCCCTTCCATATCTTGGTGAAGAGCGAGCCGGAGGCGGCGGGGACGACGGCGTGGTCCGGCGCCCGCCAGCCAAGCTGCTCGGCGACCTCGTAGGCGAGCGTCTTCGAACCCTCGGAGTAGTAGGGGCGGACGTTGATGTTGACGAAGGCCCACTTGTAGGTGTCGGCGATCTCGCTGCAGAGGCGGTTGACGTCGTCGTAGGTGCCGTTGACGGCGACGACGGTGGGACCGTAGACCGCGGCGCCCACGATCTTGACCTTTTCGAGGTCGGCGGGTATCACGACGTAGCACTTCATGCCGGCCTTGGCGGCATGGGCCGCGACGGCGCCGGCGAGGTTGCCCGTCGAGGCACAGGCCAGCGTGTCGAAGCCGAGGCCCCGCGCCACGGAGGCGGCGACGCCGGCGACGCGGTCTTTGAACGAATAGGTGGGGTTCACGCAATCGTTCTTTATGTAGAGATTATTGAGGCCCAGGACCTCGCCGAGGTTGTCGGCCTTCACCAGGGGAGTGAAGCCGGTCTGCATATCGACGATAGGGCCGTCCCCCACGGGGAGCAGGTCGCGGTAGCGCCACATCGAAAGCGGCCCCGACTCGATGCGCTCGCGGGTCACGACGCCGCGCATCGCGTCGTAGTCGTAGACTACCTCGAGGGGGCTGAACGTCCACTCGCAGATGTTCAGGGCCTCGAGGGGGTACTCTCTGCCGCCCTCTTTCGCCTTCAGCGCCCGCGCGTACGCCATCGTCGCTCTCCAAGCCCCGGCGCGCCTTCCGCCGGCAAAAAAATAAGACCCCTTCGGACAGAAGCGGTCTTAGCGGGTCCTCCGCCCCGGAGGCCCGTCTCGAAAACGCATGCTCGTGTCAGCCGCGCATTCCCATATGTGCAAAACTCTAACAGATAGCGGCTTCAACCGTCAACGCGCCCAGAAGCGGGGCAAGTCCAGGAGGGCGGCGGCGTGACGTGCCGCATCGAGGTCCGTGTTCAGCCAGGCGCGCGGCGCAACGAGGTGACGCGGCACGGCGGCGAGCTGCGGGTGCGGGTCACCGCTCCCGCCGAGCGGGGAAAGGCGAACGAGGCCGTCGTCGCGCTCCTCGCGGAGCGGCTGGGCCTGCCCAAGTCGGCGCTGGGCGTCATGCGGGGCGCGTCGTCGCGCCGCAAAACCATCGAGATCAACGGGCTAACCGCCGATGAGACGATGCGGCGCCTAGACGAAGCTGGCTAGCAAATGCAGACCTTCATTGGCATATTGGAGTCGATGAAGATCACGGCAGGCGTTGCCCCGCTTCAATCTCGCGGAGCATGAGGTCCATGTCGGCTGTTGGAAAGTCGTGCCGCGACGCATCGGCAATGGCGCGTAGCTTGGCTTCCACATTGCCAGGGTGACCGCCCAGCGACTTACGCAGCGCCTGACGGACCCATTCCCGCTTCGCCATAGTTGCGTCGGCGCCTAGAGGAAGCTCGCTAGGACGCTTCCCAAGACTTGGATCACGATAATCGCCACGATGGGCGAGATGTCGAACGACCCGACCATGGGGATGATTTGCCGGAACGGGGCTAGGATCGGCTCGGTGAAGCTGTACAGCAGGCGGCCCAGGGAGCTGTGCTGCATGTCGGGGAACCACGAGAGTATCGCCCGCGCGATGAGGGCGAAGGTGAGCACGTTCGTGATGATGATGATGAGTCCGCCGATGTCCACGCCGCCGCGCCTTTCTTATCGAACCCTCACGACCTGCCGAGCCGTGTGCTACTTTCCTTGGCCCAAGGCCGCCGACTTTTCGTAGGACGCGATGACGCCGTTCATCACCGCGGCGCGGAATCCCCCGTCCTCCATCGCGAGCAGACCCTCGGCGGTGGTCCCGCCGGGAGAGGTGACTTGCTCTCGTAGGGCCGACGGGGAGAGCGCCGAGCTATCGAGCATCTTGGCGCTGCCCAAGACGGTCTGCGTTACGACCTCGCGGGCCATGTCGCGGGACATCCCCAGATAAACGCCTGCGTCGATGAGCGCTTCGATGAAGAGGAAGACGTAGGCTGGGCCGCTGCCGCTGAGCCCGGTGGCGACGTCGATGAGCTTCTCGTTGGGGACGTAGACCTGCTTGCCCATCGCGGCGAGCACCCCGCCGGCGAGCGCGCGGGCATCGGCGTCCACCGATTCCGTCGCCGTCCACACCGTAACCCCTTCGCCGAGCTGTCCCGGCGTGTTCGGCATCGCCCGCACGATGGACTGGTGATTCAGCCGGTTGGCAATAGTCCCGATCGTGGCGCCGGCGACAATTGAGAGCACCGTCTGCGTATCGCCGACCGCGCCCTTCAGCCCGTCGAGGACTTCAGGGACGTTCTGCGGCTTGACGGCGAGGATGATGAGGTCGGCCCCACTGACGGCCTCCGCGTTGTCGCCGGTGACAGCGACGCCGTGGCGCTCGCGCAGCTCGTCGAGCCGCGCCGCGATGACGTCTGCGACGGTGACCTCAGATGGACTCGATACGCCGTCGCGCAGGACGCCGGTCAAGATCGCTTCGGCCATGACGCCGCCGCCGATGAACGCTAGCTTCATGATGTTGTCCTTCGCCCAGCTTGGGCGGCGTACTCCGACCCGGCGAAGAGCGCGCGCCCGATGCGGACCATCGTCGCGCCCTCCTCGACCGCCACCTCGAAATCGCCCGTCATACCCATCGATAGCTCCGTCAACCCGAGGCGTTCGGTCGCCTCGCGCAGCGCTCGGAAGAACGGCCTCGCCTCGCCTGGGTCTTCGACTCGCGGGGCCATCGCCATCAAGCCACGGACCTCAAGGTTCGTTCGGCGTCCGATGCGCTCCGCCGCCTTACCAACCTCCGTGAGGTCAAACCCGTGCTTGGCCGGCTCTCCGGAAACGTTGACTTCGAGGAGCACGGGCACGGGCGACGAGGCCAACCCGTCGATACGTTCGGCGAGCCGCTCCGAGTCCACGCTATCGATTATATCGAACAGTCCGAGGGCGTCCCGCGCTTTGTTGCGCTGAAGATGCCCGACGAGCCGCCAGGTGACCGACTCGCGGAAGTCTTCGAGTTGGGCGAGCTTGGCCGCGGCGTCGGCGACGCGGTTCTCGCCGAACTCTCGCAGCCCCGCGTCGTAGGCGGCGCGGACGCCGTCGGCACCGGTCGACTTGGTGACGGCGACGAGCCGGACGGCGGCGGGGTCGCGGCCTGCCCGCTCGGCGGCGCGCCCGATGCGAGATCGGACGTCGGCGATGTTGGCGGCTATGTGCGCGGCGGGGTTGGTGGTCACGGCGGAACCTCGAACGGCGAAGCCGGCGCCGCGTTGCGCGGGCTTCAGACGCGTATTACGATAGCATCCCCCGAAAGGCCCTCTCGAAACGCCTTCGGGCCAGCCCTCCAGGCGCGCCCCTGTAGCTCAGCGGATAGAGCACCGGCCTCCGGAGCCGGGTGCGTGAGTTCGAGTCTCACCAGGGGTACCACTCGCGGCTATGACCCGCTGTCTGCGGACCTCACGCTGGTGCGCTCGTGTGTCGCCACGGACTAAATCCATAGACCGGAGGGGTTGCAGTCTAGACATGCTATGCTACTATGGCCGCACGCAGGAGAATTCACCGTACAGGATGGCCCATGTTTGTCTGCACGTGCAAAATGATTACCATTACGGATTTGAAGCGATCAGTACGCGACGGGGCGAGAACGGCCCAGGACCTTGTCCGGGCTCTCGGATTGGAAGACAGCGACTGCTGCGGTATGTGCGCGGCGGAGTCCGACCGTCTCACCGCGCTGATCCGCTAGCGCCTCCGGGCGAGAACCGCGCCTGGAGCGCGGTGCCTACTCTTCTTTCTTGATCTGGTGACCCAGGTACTCCTCGATGCCGATCTGGCTGATGGTATCGAGTTGGGTCTCGAGCCAATCTATATCACCGGCCTGGTGAATCATCATCTGTTCCAAGATGCCGCGGGTGGCGAAGTCCTGCTCTTGGCCGCAGTGCGCGACCGCCGCTTCAAGCGTCTCGGCGGAGGCCACCTCCTGCTGAAGGTTCAGCCGCAGGTCCTCTTCGACGTTCTCACCCACCTCGACCCGTCCTAGCCGCTGCAGGTTGGGCAGGCCCTCCAGGTACAGGACGTGCTCCATGAGCCGTTCGACGTCGCGCATCTCCTCGATGCTCATCTCCCGGAACTTGTGGTAGAGCCGCTCGTAGCCCCACTGGTGGCACATCTCGGCGTGCAGGAAGTACTGGTTGATGGCCGTCAGGTCGTTCGTCAGGATCTGATTGAGGTAGTCGAGCACGCCGTCCCTTGCCTTCATAGTCGGTTCCCTTCCGGTGCGTTGGGGTTGAGCCGGGGCTTGACGCCTCCTTAGCCGCGCCCTAGGATACCGGTCGATCAAGACATACGTCTAGACAAAGTAAAAATGTAATGCTATACACTCTATGAGATTCATCATATGCAATCGGTCGAGCTCTCCAACATCGTAATGGACGCCCGCGACGGGCGCGCCGCCCTCCACCTCCAGCCGCCGGACAGCCCCCACTGTCTGACGATCCATATTCCTCTCGTGCAGGCGGCGCGCTTCGCTCACGACCTCTCCCACGGGCCCGCGGCCCAGTGTCCGCACATCACGATGTTCCAAATGCTGGCCGCCTCGCTGGGCCTGACCGCGAGCCGCGCCGTGCTGCGGCCGGTGATGGGCTGGGAGGCCGAACTGGGGGATGAGGCGCGCCCGCAGATCGTCGCATCGCTCATCTTCGAGAGCCCCGGCGGCGAGCGGCACGTCACCACGTCCGCGGCGGCGGGGATCTCCTTTGCGCAACAGATCGACATCCCGCTCCTCCTCGCCGACGCCCACGAAGCCGCCAGCCTAGCCTGTCCCGGGCTTGAAGACGAGGAAGACGTCGGCCCACCCCTCCCCGAAGCCTTTCGGGATGCAATCGAAGAATTGACGTTCGACGAGGACGACGAAGACCCGTTGAGAGAGGGCCGCGGATAGCCCTCACCGACCTGCGGCCTCGCGCCGCAGGCTGTCACCGCGCAAGAAGAACCCCAGTCCCTTACAGAAAGGCGGAGCGCATGCGTGACTCCACGATCTCTCTGCTCATGATGACAGGCGCCCGGCAGAAACGCAGGACCCACAGGCAGGCGCGGGGGATCGACCGAGCCCCGGACCGCCGCGGACGCGAATCTGCCAGGCCCCCGCAGGAACAGAGCACACCCAACGGAACCAAGCCACACGGCTAAGGAAAGGAAAGACATGCGGAAGTTAGCGGTCTCTCTACTGGTGATACCGGTCCTCGTCATCGCGGCCTGCGGCGGCGGCGGTCCGGGCGGCGACCTCAAGGTGTCGGTCGTCGAGACCTACGCCGCGGGCGCCCACGCCTCCTACGCGCGGAGCCTCTCGTCGGCGCGCGCCCTCGACGCCGCCATCGATAGTTTCGTGGCGGGCCCCTCGCAGCACCGGCTCGACGCCGCCAAGCACGCCTGGCTCCGCGCCCGGGACGATTACGGTGTGACCGAGATCTACCGGTTCTACGGCGGACCCATCGACAACGAAGAGGACGGGCCCGAGGGCCTGATCAACGCCTGGCCCCTTGATGAGGCCTACATCGACTACGTCGAAGGCGATCCCGGCGCCGGCGTCATCAACAACCCCGGCGACTACCCCACCATCGACGCCGCACTGCTCGTCTCCATCAACGAGGGGGGCGCCGAGGAGAACGTCTCGACGGGCTGGCATGCCATCGAGTTCCTGCTCTGGGGCCAAGACCTGAACGCTCACGGACCAGGTTACCGGCCGGTCAGCGACTACACCACGGCCGACAACGCGGAACGCCGCAAGACCTATCTCGCGACGGTTTCCGACGTCCTCGTCTCGCACCTCAACGACATGGTCGAGGCGTGGGCGCCGGGTAGGAACAACTATCGCGCCCAGTTCACGAGCAAGGACGCCGATGAGGCGCTCACCGACATCATCACCGGCATCGGCGAAATGAGCCGCGGCGAGCTTGCCGGAGAGCGCATGACCGTGGCCTACGAGGAACGGTCGCAGGAAGACGAACACTCCTGCTTCGCCGACAACACGATCGCCGACATCGTGGCCAACGCCTCGGGCGTCCAGCGTGTGTACCTGGGTCAGTACGGAGACGTGACCGGCCCCGGCATCATGGACCTCATCGCCGCGGAGGACGAGGCGCTCGCGGAGAGCTTGGCCAATCAGATCGCCCGCTCGGTCAACCTCGCCAAGGACATTCCGCCGCCGTTCGACAATCACCTGATGGAAGGCGTCCCAGACTCCGAGTCCGGACGCAGTGCCATCCTTGCTACAATCGAGGCGTTGGAGACGCAGACCGATACCATCGTCGACGCAGCCGACATGGTTGGAATCACTATCAACGTGAGCTAACCCGGCCGGACCAAGCGCCGGCGGGGATGAATGCGGCCCAAGAACCCCCGGAACAGATCCCGAGTACGGCCGCTGGCAGCGATGCTGCTGGCGGTCGTACTCGTGACCATCACCGCCTGCGGCGGCGATGACGATATCGACCTGAACCTCGTCTATAACCCGCGGCTCGGCGGGGAGACCACCGCGTTCAGCTCCTCCGGCAACGCCTTCGAGCTCTCAGCCCGCAACCTGCCCAACGAGCTCCGGCGCATCTTTGAAATCGGCGACAGCTTCTTCACGCAGAACTGGGTCACCGCTCCCGCGAGCACTGAGGCGAGGGACGGTCTGGGTCCGACGCACAACGCGATTTCCTGCTCCTCCTGCCACAACCACGACGGTAGGGCCAAGCCTCCCGACCACGACGGCGATCCCGAGCGCGGCCTGCTCCTCCGCCTCAGCGTTCCGTCCGAGAACGGGCCGGTAGACGACCCGGTCTACGGCGGGCAGTTACAGGACCGCGCCATCATCGGCGCACCTCCCGAGGGCCGCATCACGATCGTCTACGAAGAGATCAGTGGCCATTACCCCGACGGCACGCCCTACACCCTGCGCCGTCCCATCTACGGCATCGCCGACCTCGCCTTCGGCCCACTCCACCCCGACGTGCAGATATCCCCCCGCATCGCGCCCACCATCATCGGGATGGGCCTCCTCGAAGCGATACCGGAAGCCCGTATCCTCGAACTGGCCGACCCGGACGACGCCGACGGCGACGGCATTTCGGGGCGTCCCAACTACGTGTGGGACGTCCGCCGCAACGGGCCTGCCCTCGGACGGTTCGGCTGGAAGGCGAACCAACCCACCGTTGAGCAGCAGGCCGCCGGCGCCTTCTTGGGCGACATCGGCATTACGTCGGCCCTCTTTCCCGAAGAGAACTGTCCGCCCGGCCAAGCGGCGTGCGGCCGCGCCCCGAACGGAGGCGCACCGGAGATTCCTACCGACCGCCTTCAGAAGGTGACAATCTACGTCCAGACGCTTGCCGTGCCCGCCATGCGCAACGTCGACGATAAGACGGTGCAGCAGGGCGCCCGGCACTTCGTCGAGTCGCAGTGCTCGCTCTGCCACACGCCACGCCACGAGACCGGAGAGACGCACCCCCTTCAGCCGCTTCGTGGCCAGGTGATCTTCCCCTACACCGATCTCCTGCTCCACGACATGGGCGAAGGGCTCGCCGACCACCGCCCCGACGGTGAAGCGTCGGGCACGGAGTGGCGCACGGCGCCGCTCTGGGGGATCGGCCTCGTCGAGACCGTCAGCGGTCACACCATGTTCCTGCACGACGGCCGCGCCCGCAGCATCGAGGAGGCGATACTCTGGCACGGGGGCGAGGCGGCCGAGGCCCGTGACCGCTTCATGCTCCTGAGCGCGGAGGAGCGGGAAGCCCTGCTCCGATTCCTGGAGTCAATTTAGTCCGCCACGCCGGCGGTCCCGGAGTCCGCCACGGAGGTCTTTCGTCTATGCGACCCGCCCTCATACGGTCCATTCCGGTCTTCGGCGTGCTCCTACTGCTCCTCACGGCGTGCGGATCGGGCGCTGCCTCTAAAGACGAGGTCTTGATCGGCATGACCGACGAGGTCGTCGTCCCCGCCTACGAGGCCCTGGCCCGCGACGTCGCCCAAATGGAGCGGGACGCCGCCGCTCTGTGCGGCGCGCCCAGTTCGGCTTCGTTGGATGCCGCCCGTCAATCGTGGCGCGCCGCCCGCGCCTCCTGGATGCGGTCCGAGGCAATGCGGTTCGGGCCGGCGATGGACCGGCGGTCCGTCCGCCTAGTCGATTGGTCGCCGACCGACACCGACGGCATCGACGCGTCGCTGGCCGTGGGCCCGGTCCCGGTGGGAGACATCCGCGAGGTCGTCGCCTCAGACCGGCGCGGCTTCGGCGCCGTCGAGCACCTGCTCTTCGGCGACGCGGCCCTCGACCGCCTCACCGGATCCGAGGCCCGCTGCTTCTACCTCACCGGCTTGACCGGAGTCATGCGGGAGGAGACGGACGGGATCCTTGCGGAATGGGTGGACGGCGCGGCGGGCAGCGCCGCCTTCAAGGACTACTTCACGGGACGCTCGGACTCGGCGGCGTTGAGCAGCGCTGCGGTTGCCGACGTCGTGCGGACGCAGGTCTTCCTTATTCGCGGCATCGTCGACATGCGGCTCGCCAACGCCTTGGGCCTCCGAGGCGAACCCGACTTCTCGATGATTCCCGGGAGCGCGGCCGACAACGGCTTGGGCGACCTGCGCAACGACCTTCTAGGAATGCAGGCGGTCTACGAAGGCGCCGGGGACGGCCTGGGCTTGTCGAACCTCGTGCGGCCCCTATCGGAAGAGACCGACGAGCGTATGCGCGAGCATTTCGCCGACTCGCTCGCGGCCGTCGATGCCGTGGCCGGTCCCCTGCGCGCTGCCGTCGCCGAACGGCCCGACCAGGTCCGCGGGCTCTACGACCGGCTCGCCGCCCTACAGCGGACGCTCTCGACCGAGGTGGTCAGCCTCCTCGGCATCTCCGTGGGATTCACTGATACGGACGGCGACAGCAGCAGCTAGCGGCCCATGGCCACATCCCTCGCTATACCCGAAACGCTCGCCCTGACCGGGGCGCCTGCGGGCCGGGAACGGGTGCTGGCCGGGGTCTTCGGACTCGCCGGACGGGTCATGCGGGCCGGCGCCGAGCCCGCGCCCGCCGGATCGGCGGCCGCGTTCCGCATCATCTTCGGACTCATCGGCCTGATCGCCGTCGTCCGCTTCGCCGCCAACGGTTGGATATCGGACCTCTACGTCGAGCCCGCGCACCACTTCAGCTACTACGGCTTCGGCTGGGTGCAGGCCTGGCCCGCATGGGGGATGCATCTCCATTTCGCCCTGCTCGGCCTCGCCAGCCTCGGTGTCGCACTGGGCTACCGCTCCCGGCTCTCCATCGCCGCGTTCTTTGTCCTGTTCACTTACGTCGAGCTCATCGACCGGACGACGTACCTCAACCACTACTATCTGGTCAGCCTGCTCGCCTTCCTCATGATCTTTCTCCCCCTGGGCCGTACGGCGTCCCTCGACGCCCGCCGCGGGCCGAAGGAGGCAAGTCCGACCATTCCCAGGGCCGCCCTGTGGCTGCTGCGGGCGCAGGTGGGGCTGGTCTACGTTTTTGCCGGCGTGGCGAAGCTCAACCCCGATTGGCTGTTCCACGCCGAGCCGCTGCGCATCTGGCTCTACAACAGCGCCGACGTTCCGCTGATCGGGCCCTTCCTGATCGAGCCGTGGGCCGCCTACGCCATGAGCTGGGCGGGCGCGGGCTTCGACCTGACCATCGTGGGCTGGCTCCTCTGGAAGAGGACTCGGCCCTTCGCCTATGCCGTCCTCGTCGTCTTCCACGTGGCCACATGGCTGCTCTTCCCGGCCATCGGCCTCTCCCTTGGATCATGATGGGGGCGGCGCTCATCTTCTTCGAGCCCGATTGGCCCCTTCGGCTTGCCCGGCGCCTGCGAAGGCAGTCCCTGGCGCCCGCTTCGTCCACGACTCGGCAGGAAGCCCCCCGGCCGCTCCCTTGGCCAGTCCGCGCCGCGTTCATTCTCGGCGCCGCCTTCTTCGCCGTACAGGTATTCATGCCCCTGCGCCACCTCGCCTATCCGGGGAACGTGCGCTGGAACGAGGAGGGCTACCGCTTCTCCTGGCGGGTGCTGGTGACGGAGAAGATAGGCCTCGCGAGTTTTCGCGTCACCGATCCGACGACGGGCGAGGAGCGGCTGGTCTATCCAGAAGCCTACCTCACACCGACCCAAGTGGAGCGCATGGCGTACCAGCCGGACATGATCCTCGACACGGCCCACCTGGTCCGCGACGACTTTACCGCCACCGGGGGCGAGCCGCCCGAGGTCCGCGCCGACGTCTTCGTCAGCTACAACGGGCGTCCCGCCGCCCGCCTCGTAGACGCTGACGCCGACCTCGCTCGTATCCGCCACGAGCCCGGCCCAAAGCGCTGGCTCCTACCCCCGCCGGCACCGTGACCCAACCGCGCCCCTCGATGTAGCGGCACGGGTCGGGCGATCCACATGCGGGTAAATCCATCGAGACCGGCGGGCCCGGCCTAGAGTGCCACTGCCCACGCAAAGGTTCTCCCTACGGTAAAGCCAGGTGTACCAGGCTGGATAAAATCAAGAACCTTCGTGCTGAGGTCCCGGTTGGCGTTCTCTAGATCTTCCCACGGGTGATGTGCCCGGCCGCGGGTCAGCACTACGTACGACCACGCTAACAATCTCTCCCTGAGAGTCTAGGTGGACTGCTCGTCTTGACCCTTGCGCAGCACCTAAGGACTCCTTGAAGTAGAGGTGACCACTTGTCGCGTGGACATCTCCCTGTGAACCACGTGGCATGCCACCTTGTGATCGGGTCTGACCTCCATCAAGGCCGGCTCCTTGTCTCGACAGACGTCCTCTGCTAGCGGGCAGCGCGGATGGAAGGCGCAGCCTGGAGGAACATCGAGCGGAGAGGGTACGTCCTCCGACACCAAGGCCGTCGTCTTGCGCTCATGAGGTCTGGTTGGGGTGGCCGCGGCCAGCAGCGCCTTCGTGTAGGGATGAAGCGGCTGATCGAAAAGCTCATCGCTCTCGGACTCTTCCACGATCCGTCCGAGATACATCACGGCGACTCGGTGGCTGAGGTAGCGCACCGTCGCCAGGTGATGAGCAATAAGGAGATAGCTCATACCCGTCTCTTCCTGAAGGTCTTTCAGCAAGTTCATGATCTCCGCGCGGATCGACACGTCCAGGCTGGACACCGGCTCGTCGAGAACGATCAGCTTGGGATTGAGCGCCAGCGCGCGAGCGATCGCCAGACGCTGCCTTTGGCCACCGCTGAACTCGTGCGGGAAGCGTTCGCTCGAATCCGCCGGAAGCCCCACCCGCTCAAGAAGCGCCGACGCTCTTCCCTTCACCTCATCGCCTGTGAGGCGCCCCAGCATCGTCAGCGGCTCGGCCACGATTGAGCCGGCTCTCATTCTCGGGTTCATGCTGCTCCACGGATCCTGGAACACCGCCTGCATGCCCTTCCGAAAGGCACGGAGTTCCTCGTTCCTCAGGCTCCAGACGTCCCGCCCTTGCCACAGGACTGTTCCCGACGTCGGCGGCTCGAGCCGGAGCACCATCCGGCAAGTAGTCGTCTTGCCGCATCCCGATTCCCCGACGAGCGCATAGGTCTGGCTTTCGAGGATCGTCAGGCTCACCCCATCCACGGCCTTGACGACCTTGGGATCTCTCCAGCGCAGCAGCCCGGACTCCACCGGGAAGTACTTGCGCAGGTCATGGACCTCCATGAGGATGCCGTTGGGCTGGCTCATTGCGCGGGCTTCCAGCATCGTGTGCTATGGCCGGGACCGATCTCAACCTCAACGGGTGTCTTGCTGCACAGCTCCGGGTCCGCTTCGCCGCAGCGAGGCGCGAAAGGACAACCTTGTAGGTGGCCTGTCAGAGCCGGTGGCTCTCCCGGAATCGCCACGAGTCTGCCAACACTCCGATGCAGCGGTGGGACGGAAGCCAGCAGCCCCTTCGTATACCAATGAGCGGGCCGTTGGAACACGTCATCGATCGTGCCCTTCTCTACGATCTGCCCAGCGTACATGATCGCTACCGAATCGCAGACCTTGGTGACCACGCCGAAGTCGTGCGTCACAAAAATCACCGCAACGCCTGTCCTCTCTCGCAGCTCTAACAGCAGGTCGAGATACTGGACCTCAGTCGTCGCGTCCAAGGCGGTGGTGGGTTCGTCCGCCAAGATCAAACGCGGCTCGCCTGAGATGGCTATCGCGCTAACCACCCGCTGTCGCATACCGCCACTCAGCTCATGTGGGTAGTTTTTCAACCGCTCCCTAGGGGCAGGAATCCTCACCGATTGCAGCAGGTCTGAGCTTCGCTGCTGCAATCGGTGACCTACCAGCCCCAGGTGCCTGCGAAGCGACTCGGCGACCTGATTCCCGGTTGTGAACACCGGGTTCAGCGACGTGTTGGGGTCCTGCGGAACGATGCAGATCTCCGAGCCCCGCAGCTCTCGCATCTCGGCCTCAGACAACGTCACGAGATCCTTTCCGTTGTAATAGATGCGCCCTGCGGTGATTCGGCCCGCCGGTTGCGGCAGCAGCCCGAGAATCGCCCGGCACGTTATGCTCTTGCCGGAGCCGGACTCGCCGACGATGCCCAGGATCTCACCCTCATCCACACTGAAGCTGACGTCGTTAACCGCGTGGACGACGCCGCCGCGCGTCTGGAGTTCGACCGAGAGGTGTTGTACGTCGAGCAGCGGCATGGCTACACCTGCCTCAGCCGGGGATCGAGGTGATCGCGGAGCCAGTCCCCGAACAGGTTCGTCGCCAGGACCAAGACCAGTAACGCGGCACCTGGGGCGATCGAAAGCCATGGGGCTTCCCTGATCAGACTTCCTCCCTCGCTCACCATGTTGCCCCAGGAAGGATCTGGCGGAGGCACGCCAACGCCGAGGAAGCTCAGCGAGGCCTCAAGCAGAATCAGATGGCCCAACACCAGAGTCGCCAGCACGATCATCGTGTCTTGGAGATTGGGCAGGACATGGCGGAACATGATTTGCCACCCTCCACCGCCGGCGACTCGGCTCGCCGCCACGTAGTCACGGGCCATGACGGAGAGCGCTTCACCCCTGGCCTGGCGGGCGAACTGACCCCAGAAGACGAAAGCGATGATATAGATGATATTCCAGAAGCCCGGCCCCAAGATCACCGCCAAGGCAAGGGCCACCAACAACGGAGGGACGGCCATCGACACATCCACGAGACGCATGATAATCGAGTCGACGAAACCCTGCCGGTATGCCGCCAGCATGCCGAGAAACGTGCCGACGCCGCCGGCAATCAGCGTGCCCAGGACCGCCACCATGATGCTCACCCGCGAGCCATGGATGATTCTGCTCAACACGTCGCGACCCTGCCGGTCGGTCCCCAAGAGATACTCGCTACTTCCCTCTGCATACCAGAAGGGTGGCGTCAGGCGGTCGCCCAGTTCGCCGATGTTGGGAGCGTGCGGCGCCAGGAGCGGTGCGAAGATGGCGATGACCGACACGGAAACCCACACGAGGATCGAGACCTTGGGCCAGCGGCCTACGCTCCAGCGGCGGGCGGCGCCCCTGAGTTTTCGAAGGGCATCGGGAATCTGTCGGGCCGCGATTCTCACGCGATAGATATTCTCACCAGCCAATGATAGCTAGGCCGCCGGCGAGAGCCGGCGTATGCGCGGGTCCAAGGCCGCGTAGGACATATCAACAACCAGGTTGGCGATGATGAACATGGCAGCGAAGATGAGAACGAGCCCCTGCAACGTCGCGTAGTCGCGGTTAAGCGCCGAGTTCCACGCCAAGAGTCCAACGCCCGGCCAGCCGTGCACGACTTCCACGAGCACCGATCCAACGAGGAAATGACTAACGAGCACGACTCCGCTGAATGTGACCACCGGAATAAGCGCGTTTCTCAGCGCATGCTTTAGAACGACGCTCCAGCCGGGCATCCCCTTCGCCCGGGCGAAGAAGATGTACTCCTGACCAAGCGCCTCGATCATCCCGGACCGGGTCAGACGCGCCACGCCGGCCATTGGATAGAGAGAGATCGCCACCGCGGGAAGGATCACGCTCGTCGGCTCCTGTCGGCCGACAAAGGGGAGCCAGCCTAGCTCTACGCCAAAGATCGCGATGAGGACGAACGCCAGCCAGAAGGGCGGAGACGCTTGGGAGATGGCGACGAACCAGCGAACGATGGTGTCTCCCGGGCTACCTCTCGTTAAGGCCCCAACGATGCCCAGGGGAATGCCTATGAGGACAACGAGACCCATGGCGACTCCGGTGAGGTGAAGGGTCGCCGGGAACCGCTCCCAGAATAGGTCTGTCACCGATCTGCCGTGGAGGAACGACTTTCCAAGATCCCCCTTGAGCACCCGCCCAAGGAACAGGCCGTACTGGCTATAGAGCGGCTCGTTCAGCCCCAGATCTTCGCGGATCTGCTCCCGTTGCGCGGGGGTAGCCGTTAACGGGACCAGAACATTCTCGGGGCTGCCCGTAATTCGGGCCAGAAAGAAGACGAGCGTGATAATGATGAAGAGGACGACACACGATTGCCACGCCCGGTGCAGGAGTAGTCTCGCCATGCTTTGGAGCCTCCCTTCAAGCAGGGCCCGTAGCGTAGGGCGACGCATTTGCGCATGTCAACCGAAGGTTTTGCTCCCAATCATGCAGATAGCTTGGTTGACTTGCGCTTGACAGGGCGTTAGCGCCGCGTATCATTGGCTAATTCGTCGTCATCTCTCTCTTGAACGGCTGATGAACCCGAACTGCCGTGCCCCTGGGCGGGGCGAGTTCATTGTCGCCATGGCCCCTGGCTGCAGGTACCCCGGCATCAAGTGCCAGGTACCGCCGAAAGGAAACCAATGGGCAGAAGATCCAAGAAACTTGTTAATGCGGGCGTGATCGCGGTAATAGCGGTCTTCTTGGTGTCGGCTTGTGGCGGCGCCGACCCAACGTCGGCTCCTGAACCTCGGGTAATCACAGCGACCCCCGGGCCAACGGCGACGCCACAGATCATCGTGCAGACGGCCCCTCCCGCCGCCACCGCGGCGCCGCAGATCATCGTGCAGACGGCCCCTCCCGCCGCCACCGCGGCGCCGCAGATCATCGTGCAGACGGCCCCTCCCGCCGCCACCGCGGCGCCGCAGATCATCGTGCAGACGCCCACGCCGCGCCCGGCACCGACCCCCCCGCCAACGCCGGAACCGTCGGAGCGCTACGGCACCCTCACCTGGGCGAGCGTGGAGCCGCCGCGGAGCATGCTGCCGGACGGCGGCGGCTTCGCGATCAGGAGCCCAGTCTATGACCTGTTGATCTTGCCCGACGGCGATCCTTTGCGCCAAGGTGAAGGGCTCTTTACCCTCGTGCCCGCGCTGGCGACGGACTGGAGCTTCTCTTCGGACTCTACCAGCCTCAGCATGAGCATAGCCTCGGGGTCCGTCTGCCATAACGGAGAGGCCTTGGATGCCGAGGATGTCGCCTTCCTGCCGGAGTACTACCTGAACACGGACTTCACCCCGGTATCCGCATCCCAGATCGTCGGCGTCTGGAGAGCGAAACAGCTCGCCGCCCGTGCTGTTGACAGCCAGACGGTTGAGTTCTTCAAAGAGGATGGCGCTCGATTAGCGCCCGACTTCATCGCTTTCGACATCGTCCAGCGCGCGGCGGGAGTCGCCTGCAAGGACTACGTCCAGTCCGTCGGCTACGAAGAGGCCGCCGAGAACCCCATCGGCTCGGGACCCTTCGAGATGGTCGATCGCAGCCCCGGTTCTTTCAAGTACGAACGAACCGGCGACCACAACCTGTACGATCCGCCGATGGATGCGATCACGATTGTGATCGTCGGCGAGGACGCCGTGCGAGTAGCCCTGCTCGAGGCCGGTCGAGCCGACGTCGCAAAGCGCGTGGGCCTCGACGCCGCCCAGCGCGGCAAGCGGGAGGGCTTCACCCTGTGGAGCCAACCGGCCACCTTCAACATCTGGACCATTTTTGGAGGAACGCTGGCACTGGAGAAGGGTTCCGCGCCCTGGGTGAATTCCCGGGAGGTCCGGCTCGCGATGGCCATGGCCATCGACCGGCAGACCATGAACGAACAGCTCCAACTGGGTCTAGCCACCCCGCTGAACACACATCACGCATCGGCCAACGGCTCCCACATCGAGCCGATCGAGTACGATCCTGAAAGGGCCAAGCAGTTGTTGGCGGACGCCGGGTACCCCGACGGCTTCGAGTTTGACATGCCCTTGGTGGTCATCAGAGGCACTGATTGGATCCCGGACGAGCATCTGGCCATAGCCAACTACTGGGAGAGAATCGGACTGAAGCCGAACATCAGGAAGTGGGACTTCGTAAACGAGGCGCTCCCCGTCTGGCTCAACCCTGACGCTGACCCGCAGGGCAGCGACAACATGATCTGGGTGATGAAGTGGACGACAGACCTTGGGGCGCCCCTGGCACACTGGTCCAAATGGTACACACCGTCGTTCCCGCTCTACCGGGATGAGAAACTCGTAAGCCTTGCCGAGCAGATGCGAGATGCGCGGAGCGTGGACGTCGAACGCTTCAACGCGCTTGAACAGGAGGCATTCTCCTATCTCCATGAGGAGGTGGTGGGGATCATTCCCATCTACACCATCGGGACCGTCGATGTGCTCGGCGACGGCTTCGTGCGCTGGGACAACGCCGGATGGTCCGAGTGGAGCACCATCCACGGCCTCGTTTTCGAACGATAGACCCGCGGGGAGTAAGGTTGGGATCGCATCCCGCCTAACTCACCGCCGGGCGTGGCTCCCGGCCTGACAACAGGTTGGGAGCCACGCTGGTTTTGGAGTCCGAAGCGCACGCAGGATCTACGGGGACCGCTCGTATGGCCGGACAGAAGAGCATGACCCAGGTCGCCCAAGAGTGGTGGCCCATGCCGCTCGCGGGGCGCGAGCTTGAGAAGCGTCTTCCCAGACCGGATAGGTCGGCTCTCCTCGTCGTCGACATGCAGAACACCAGCCTCAGCCCCGATCACGGATATGTGAAGGCCGTGATCAGCACCGCCGGGCAAGACTTCTTGTCATACTTCTTGGGCCGCGCTTGGGGTATCGTGGTCCCTTCCATCAAGCGGCTCCTAACGTTCTTTCGCGATCACGATCTAACTGTGGTCCATGCCATCATGGGGCAAAAGCCGGACGCTGCGCTCAACCCCACGTACACGCTCAGATTCGGCACGGCGGAAGATGCCAGTGGAGTGCCCCTCGATCTCAGCTTGGATGCTCCGGAGCAGCGCATCGTGAACGGCCTTGAGCCGCTAAAGGACGAGCTCGTCCTCGTGAAGACCACCAGTGGCGTATTTAACTCTACGGACCTCGAAGAAGTCCTGCGTTCCACGGGGAAAGACGAGCTCTACGTGACCGGCGTGGTCACGAACCGGTGCGTGATCATGGCTGCCCGCGGCGCCGCCGATCGCGGCTTCACCACAACAATCGTCGAAGACGGCTGCGCCGCGTACACGCCGGAGGTCCATGAGTATGTCGTGAACGACTTTGTAACGACTGACGGCATGGTGCTAAGCGCCGACGCCGTGATGCAGAGGCTTGGGTCCGCGCTCTCCCAACAGAAATCGCTAGTCTCGTAAACGCTTCGAAGTTTTACCTTTCAGGAGGTGGTCACTATGACCACGATGCCGGCCACGATGAAGCGGGGCTTTGTCGACACTCCGGATGGTCAGATTCACTATTGGAGCGGTGGGAGCGGCGATCCGCTGCTCTTGCTCCACCAGACGCCACGCTCTTCCTGGGAGTTCGTGCGCATGCTTCCCATTCTGATCCAACATCGGAGCGTCGTCGCCATCGACAGCATCGGCTACGGCGATTCGGACAAGCCTCCACGGGAGTATTCCATCGAAGACTACGCGAAGTCGACCGTCGCCGTGCTCGATGCGCTGGACATACAGCGGACGAGCATCACGGGCTTTCACACCGGAGCCTATATCGGCACCGAGGTCGCGGCGGCCTACCCCGACCGGGTCGACAAACTCGTCCTCGGCGGCCCTTTCAACATGGACGCGGAGGAACGGGAACGGCAGGCTGGCAAGTGGCCAAACTTCGAGAGCAAGGAAGACGGGTCTCATCTTGCGCGAGAATGGAAGACTTCGCTCTTGCTTGGCGACATGGACCTGGCCCACCAGCGCATGCTGGACATCCTGAAGACCGGCCACACCATGGCCTACGGCTGGTGGGCGGTGATCAAGTACCACCAGGAAGAGCGGCTTCCGCTGCTTCAGTGCCCGACATTGTTGATCTGGGGCGGCAAGGACCTCGAGCTCACCGAGACGCTTGGGTGGAAGGCTACCGCGGGCAGGCCCAAAGTCGAACAGGCGATCAGCAGAGCCAAGGTAGTGAACTTGCCCGATGGGTCCCCCTTCTTCCCGCTTGACGCGGCGGAGGAATTCTCGCGCTTGATCCTAGAGTTCTGCGACAACCCCGGGGTCTAGAGCCCCGCGAGGCGCTGGCCCATTGGCCGGCAGGAAGGTTAACCATGGCCGAGTGGCAGGAGTTCGACTGGCAAAGCTTGATGCAGGACTGGCGCGCGGATGGGATGAAGCGCGGATACGCGGATACGCCGGAAGGCCAGATTCACTACGTGATCGCCGGCGAGGGGGACGCCCTTGTCCTGATTCACCAGATGGTCCGGTCGTCCCGCATGTGGCTGAAGGTGATGCCGCTCCTGGCGGAAAAATATAAGGTCGTCGCCGTCGATATGTTGGGGCACGGATTCTCCGCCTCCCCTCCAATCGAAGGGGACACTGTGTCCATCTTGGCTGATAGCGTCGTCCACACCATGGACGAATTGGGGATACCCAAAGCCCACGTCCTCGGTCTGCATACCGGGGCCGGCACGACGGCGGAAATCGCCGCGATCTACCCGGAACGCGTTGGGGTCATCATGCTCATGTCGTACCCTCTGCTCGAGACCGAAGCGGAGCGCCGGGCCACCCAGGACGCCGGGAACGACTTCTGGGGGCGTGACCTGGGCGGAATAACCAGGCCCGACGGCGGCCATCTGATGGCCGTCTGGATGCGCGCCTACGCCGACATGATCAGGGAGTGGTTGATGCTCCCGCGGCCGTCCGTGGACTACTACCGCCACGAAGACTCGATCATCAACCGGCGGTTCATCCCGGACGTCCCCTTCGCCCCCACGCAGATGAGACCCGCCCATTGGCACATGACGCCGGACCAGCTTCAGTTCATGGATGGCTTCATAGCTGATTGGTTCGAGGCAAAGGGACGTCACATGGGCGTGCGTAACTCCCTGCGGACCCGCGACGCCAAATCGCTTCTGCCGCAGGTCAAGGCGCCCACCTACTACATCGAGCCTGATTCCCTCTACGTGAACGCCGAGCTCGTCCGGGGCAAGGTGATGAAGGAGAAGTACATTCCCCAGTGCGAAGTGGTCACGCTCGAAGGCGGCGGCGACAACGTGGCCGAGTTCAACCCCCCGCTCATGGCCAACTTCATTCTTAACCTACTGGACAAACATACCTTGTGATCTGGGCGCCTTGACGCCTGATTACCGAGTCTGGCGACGATCAGGCGAGTTGGGGTCTCTCGGCAGAGGCCGTGCTGGTCGGCTCGTTCTCGGTATCAGCAACTAGGAGGAATCGTCGTGGCTGAGTGGGAGGAGTTCGACTGGCAAAGCTTAATGCGTGACTGGCGCGCGGATGAGATGACGCGCGGCTACGCGGACACCCCGGAAGGCCAAGTCCACTACGTGACCGCCGGGGATGGGGAGGCCATCATCCTGCTCCATCAAGGCGTGCGGTCTTCCCGGATGTTTCTCCGAGTCATTCCCCTGCTGGCGGAGCGGTATAGACCGGTCGCCATAGACATGCTGGGGCACGGGTTTTCCGATTCGCCCCCTCTCGAAGGGGACAGCGTCAGCGTCGTGGCGGCCAGCGTCGTCCACACCCTCGACGCATTGGGGATAGACAAGAGCCATGTCTTCGGTCTGCATACCGGCGCTGGGATAGCCGCGGAAGTGGCGGCCACGTACCCCGACCGGACAGGGACGCTCATGGTCATGTCGTACCCTCTGATCGAGACCGAGGCGGAGCGCCGGGCCATCCAGGACGCCGGTCTCGACTTCTGGGGGCGTGACCTCGGCGGAATAACCAGGCCCGATGGCGGCCATCTAATGGCAGTCTGGATGCGCGCCTACGCCGACGTGATCAGAGAGTGGTTGATGCTCCCGCGGCCGTCCGTGGACTACTACCGCCACGAAGACTCGATCATCAACCGGCGGTTCGTGCCGGATGTCCCCTTCAGCCCCACCCAGATGCGTCCCGCCCACTGGCACATGACGCCGGACCAGCTCCAGTTCATGGACAACTTCATTGCCGACTGGTTCGAGGGAAAAGGGCGCCACATGGGTGTCCGCAACTCCCTGAGAACCCGGGACGCCAAGGCGCGGCTCCCGCTGATCAAGGCGCCGACGTACTATATCGAGCCTGATTCCCTCTACGTCAACGCCGATCTCGTGCAGGGCAGCGTGATGAAGGAAAAGTACATCCCCCAGTGCGAGACGGTCACGCTTGAAGGCGGCGGCGACAACGCGGCCGAGTTCAACCCCCCGCTCCTGGCCAACCTCATGCTCGACCTCCTCGCAAAACACCCCATGTGACGGAGGCGCCGGAGCTCCGGCGCGTCGGCCTACGATGGTCGTGGGGGAGACTCGGCAAGGCCGAGTTGCTGCATCATGCCAAGGCTGTCCTCGACACCCCAATGCTCGACGACTTTCCCGTCAATGCAGCGCACGATGTGAATCTCGTCCACTGCGATGCGCCTCCCCGTGGCGGGAATCCCCATCAGCTCGCCCCTATGGGTGCCTGAAGCCGTCGCCCTGACCACTACCTTGTCCCCTTCAGCCAACGTGTCGTGGATCGTCACTCGTATGTCGGGGAACGCGGCGCGAAACATCGCGACCGATTGCTCCATCCCTTCGGGGCCGGATGGAACGCCGGGCGGCGGATTGTGCTCGATCAAGTCCTGGGCGATGCGTGCATCGATCTCGTCCAGATTGCCTTTGTTGACCACTTCGTCGTAAAAGCGGCGCATCATCGCCTTGTTCGCTTCGCTCATGAGTACACGCCTCGCCGGGGCCGTCCTAGCTCACAGCTCGGGGCGGCGCTCGTGCCAGTCGGTCGCCGACTGAAACGCGAAACCCGCGTCGAGGACCGTTTGCTCGTCGAATGGCCTCCCCGCGATATGCAGTCCAACGGGGGTGCTCACTGAATTGAAGCCGCACGGCACCGTCATGGCCGGTAGCGCGGCCAGACTATGCGGCGTTGTAAACGACCTCGACCCGAACTGCCGCGCGATAACGTCTTCCTTGCTCTCGAAGACGACCTTTTCAGCCGCAAGCGTCGGCGGCGGGCCGTTCGACATCGGCGAGACCAACACATCCACCCCTTCGAGCGCCGCCATCATCTGGCTGCGCAGCAGGCCGCGAGCGCGCTGCGCGACGTTGTAGAGGCCGGCGGACACGAGCGAGGCCGACATGAGCCGCGCCCTTGTGGCGGAATCGTAGTCGTGCGGCCGCCCCCGAATGGAATCGAAGTGCACGTGCGCGCCGTCGGTATCGCAAATGGCCACGAAGATCGGTGCGGCCAGCCCGATCAGTGGTATGGAGACCTCTTCGACGGACGCGGCGAGCTTCTCGAACACTCGTACGCCCTCCGCGAACGCAGATCGGACGCCCACATCGGCCGACTCAGGCGGGACCAACTCCCGGACGACTCCGACCCGCATATCCCCGACGTCGCTTCGCAGCGCGCTTCTGTAGTCCGGCACCGGTAAGGCGCTCGACGTCGGATCGCGGGGATCGTGCCCGGCAATTGCCTGTAACAACAGCGCGCAGTCTTCCGCCGTGCGGCCCATGGGAGAGGCGCAGTCCATCGACCAAGACATGGGGAACGTCCCGTGCCGGCTGATACGGCCATGCGTCGGACGTATAGCGGTTATCCCGCACGCCGCCGCCGGGATTCTCCCCGAGCCCCCCGTATCCTCTCCGATGGCCGCGGCGCAAATCGACGCGGCAACCGCGACTCCCGAACCGCTGCTGGAGTGGCCGGGGATCCGCTCCAAGTCCCAGGGGTTGCGCGGGTTCCCATAGGGATGCTCGCGGGTGCCGCCCATGGCGAACTCCGCCATGTTGTGCTTGCCGAGCACGATTGCGCCCGCATCCCTCAGCCGGCCGACGATGGTCGCATCTTCATCCGGCGTCAGGTCAGCATGGATTCTGGAGCCTCCGGTAGTGCGAACGCCCTTCGTGTAGAACTGGTCCTTCAAGCCGATGGGAATCCCATGAAGCGGCCCCCGATACCGGCCGCTCGCGATCTCCTCCTCGGCCGTTCGCGCCTCGGCCAGGGCCGATTCCCGGCAGACGGTGATGTAAGCGTGCAGTCGGTCGTTGAGCCGGTCGATGCGGTCCAGGTACGCCTCGACCAGCACGACCGGGGATACCTCCCGCCGTTCGATGAGGGAGGCCTGGCGCGCTACCGTCTCGAACACCAACTCCTTGTCAGCCATGCGTCCTCCGGGGATCAAACGTCAAAGAGCGGACGTGGGTCGATCGAGCTGAGGCTGTCCCTATCGAGCTTGCCGAGCTCCTGCATGAGCGCGGTGAAGCGGAAGGTGACCTCAGGCAAGACGTCGTCCGGGATGTCCAGGCCGAGGCCCTTGGCGAGGGCGCGGACATCGTCTTCGGTCAGATCGATCGGCAACTGAGACGGAACGGCGTCCTGGCTCAAACGTGCCTCCATTCGCTCGCCAACAGGGCTGGACTCATTCGACTGCTTATCAAGCGCCGCCGGGCGGGTAGTTGTCAAGCCACCATCGCGCTATATCGATGCGGCGCGCGAACCAGACGTCCGAGTGTCCCTTCGCGTACTCGAGAAACCGGTCCACAGCCGTCGAACGAGGAGGCCGCCCAGCGATCCGGCAGTGGAGCCCGACGCTCATCATCCTCGGCGTTTCTCCACCTTCTTCATACAGGCAGTCGAACGAGTCTTTCATGTAGGAGTAGAAGTCCTCGGTGCTCGTCAGACCGCCTCTCCAGAAGCGGGCGTCGTTGACCTCCACGCTGTAGGGAAGGACCAGCCACGGCTTGCCATGGACCGTCGTGTAGTACGGCAGGTCGTCGCTCACGGAGTTGCTGTCGTATACAAAGCCGCCGATCTCCGCCAGCAAGTCCCTGGTGTTGACGCTCACGCCGTACCTAGTGAACCAGCTCTGCGAGCGCTGACCGGTCGTCTTTTCCAACGAGTCCGTCGCCTTGACGATGACCGCGCGCTCCTCTTCCTTCTCGAAAGCGTAATACTCTTCCCATCGATAACCGTGCCCGCAAACTTCGTGCCCCCTGCGTGTAATCTCCTGTCCAACGCGAAGGTTTCGCTCCACCGCAAGCGCGCAGCAGAAGAACGTCGCTTTCACATCATATTTGTCCAACAGACGCATCAGCCGCCAGACTCCCACCCGGCTCCCATACTCGAACATGGACTCGTTCAGGAGATCCCTCGTGTCCATGGGCATGGGCGAGGCGACTTCGCCGTTCGTTTCTCTATGCGAGTCCCCATCGAGAATGGAGTATTCCGACCCCTCCTCGTAGTTCACCACCATCGAAATCGCTATGCGCGCATCGCCGGGCCACCGGACCGCCGGAAGGTCGGGGCCATAGCCCACGAGTTCTCTTTCCACTGCGGGGCCTCCTCTGTCGCCGGGTACGGCGTTCGCCTTCCTGGTTTCCCTGCCGATAGCCGGGGGTGCCGGGGCTGGCTCCGCTATCATATTTCTCCGGCACTCTGCATGTCAATTTACGATCGGCCGCCGCAACGCGGCAGGTGTGCATTTTCGTTGACAGGACAAGAGGGCCGGTATACGGTTCGCTGACCACTAGTGAGTCCCGTACGGCGCCAGTCCATGGGGTGGCTCGGAGGCGAATACATGGCCCAAGTGAAAACCGTTGCGGCGGAGGCCGTGACCGGCGGGGCGCTTCGAGAGTTCACCGCCGACTTGCGCGGCAACGTCCTGAGTCCGGCAGACGCCGGCTACGACGAGGCCCGCAAGGTGTGGAACGGGATGATCGACAAGCGTCCCGGCCTGATCGCTCGCTGCATGGACGCGTCGGACGTGGCGAAGGCCGTTAACTTCGCGCGGGCGAACGGACTGCTCGTGGCCCTCAAAGGCGGCGGACACAGCTTCCCCGGTCACTCGGTCTGCGATGGCGGGCTCATGATCGACATGTCGCTTATGAAGGGCATGGCCGTTGACCCACAAACGAGGACCGCCACCGCGGATCCCGGGCTGACCTGGGAGGACTTCGACCTGACGGCGAATGCCCATGGCCTGGGGACAACCGGCGGCCTGGTATCGCACACCGGGATCGCAGGCCTGACCCTGGGAGGGGGGATCGGCTGGCTGGGACGCAACTTCGGGCTTACCTGCGACAACCTGCTGTCCGTCGACCTCGTGACGGCCGACGGCCGGTCCATCACGGCCAGCGCTTCCGAGAACGAGGACCTGTTCTGGGGGTTGCGAGGCGGTGGAGGCAACTTCGGCGTCGCCACGTCCTTTACCTACCAACTCCATCCAGTCGACCAGGTCATGGCCGGCTTGGTAGCGCACCCGCTCTCAAAGGCGAAAGAAGTCCTGCGCTTCTATCGGACCTACGCTGAAGCCGCTCCCGATGAGCTGACGACCGCCGCCGCTCTTCTCACGAACCCCGACGGAGACCTCGTGGTCGGGATCGTCGTATGTCACTCCGGATCCATCCAAGAAGGGGAGCGGGTCGTGCGGCCCGTCAAAGAGTACGGCCCACCGGTCATGGACCGGGTCGAGCCCATGCCGTATCCGGCCTTCCAGAAGTCGCTCGACGCTACGAGCCCTCACGGCCGCAGGTACTATCTGAAGTCACACATGTTGAACACCATAGCCGACGGCGCCATCGACGCTCTGGTCGATCACTTCGCCATCGTTCCGTCGCCGGACACCCTGGTACTTTTGTTCCAGTTGGGTGGCGCTATCGATCGCCTCCCCATCGAGCACACCGCCTATCATCAGCGCGGGGCGGCGTATCGCCTAGCTATTGTTTCAGGATGGGAAGACCCGGCCGACGACGACGTGAACGTCGCATGGGCGAGGCAGTGCGACCGGGCGATGCAGCAGTTCGTGTCCGGAGGCGTCTACGTCAACGAGTTGGGAGACGAAGGACAAGACCGAATCCTGGCGGCCTACGGACGGACTACCTATGACCGGTTAGTCGGTCTCAAGGACCGGTACGACCCCACGAATTTCTTCCGACTTAACCAGAATATAGCCCCTAGGGGCTGAGACGAGTGATCGACACGCTTTTTCGACTCAAAGGCTGGCTTTTTCCAGGCCGGCGTGTTAGAAAGAGCCTCAGCATCAGACTCGCGGCGAGTCTGATGCTGCTCTAATGCCGCGCGACAACGCGGGCGATGAGCGCGACGTTGACGGACTTTCGGTTCAAAGGGGTGACGCTTCTATGACCACGCAAAGCCCGGCTCAATCGGCTCACCCATACATTGGCTCAAGAGAGAAGCTCCTCGAAGGCGACCGAGTAGTCACCGGCCAAGCCCAATTCGTCTCGGACATCAGCCTCGCCGGAATGTTGCACGCGGCCCTCGTCAGGAGCCCGCACCCTCACGCAAAGATTCGTGGAATCAACACCACTCGCGCCGAGCGCGCGCCCGGCGTCGTTAGAGTCGTCACCGGAGCCGAGGCAAAAGAACGGCTCAACCCCATGCCCCACTACATAGAGCCGGCAGTGTTCGGCGGGAAGCATGCCGACATACACTGCCTTGCAACGGACAAAGTCAACTGTGTCGGACAGCCGGTAGTGGCGGTTGTGGGCACGAATCTGCCCGATGTCTTGGCCGCGGCCAAGCTCGTGAAGGTCGACTACGAGCCGCTGCCTCACGTTCTGGAGGCCGAAGAGGCAATGCAGCCCGAGGCCCCGAGGATCGTCGATGAATGGGATGACAACGTCCTCCTGACGTTCGGTTTCGCCAGCCCAGGAATCGACGATGTGTTCGACGCGAGCGACGAACGCCTCAGCGTTACTTTCAAGATACCGCGATTCTCCACGCAGCCCATCGAAACGCGGGCCTATCTCGCGGACTACGACGCCAAAGCCGAGACGCTCACACTGCACGCCACGGCGCAGAACCCTCACCCCCTCCGTACCGTCCTAGCCGGCGCGCTCGGCTTCCCCGAAAACCAGATTCGCATCATCGTGCCCAAGCTTGGCGGCGGATTCGGGCTCAAGATGCACGGCTACCCGGAAGAGCCGCTTATCTGCCTCCTTTCGATGCTCACGGGCCGCCCTGTCCGCTGGGTCGAAAGCCGGGAGGAATGTCTGCTCACCGGAGGGAGAGAGCAAACCCACGCCGTCGAGGTTGCCTTCAACAAGGACGGCCGTGTCACCGCGCTCAAGGACTCGATCATCGGCAACATGGGCGCTCCTTCCGCCACCCCCGGCTGGGGCATGGTCTTCGTCACCGGTCTCACCATGCCCTGTGGCTACGACATCCAGAATCTCGACATCAAGTTCTCCATCGTCGCCACCAACAAGAGCCATTGGAACGCCTGCCGGGGCTTCGGTAAAGAGTCCGCCAACTATGTCATGGAACGGGTCATGGACATGGTCGCGCAAAGGCTCGGCATGGACCCCGCGGATGTGCGGCTCAAGAACTTCATCCCGAAGGACGCCTTCCCCTACACGACGATGCCGGGCCTGATAGTGGACAGTGGCGACTACGAGGCCACGCTGAACCAGGCGCTCGACCTTGTGGGCTACTCGGCGCTGCGCGAGGAGCAGAAGGAAGCCCGAAAGGCCGGACGCCACCTGGGCATCGGCGTCGCGTACGAGATGACCCCGGAAGGCGGCGCCTTGCCGGGAACCCTCGTAGCCGGCCACGACACGTCCACGGTCAAAGTGGACCCCTCCGGCAACATCACCGTCTTGACGGGAGTGACAAATCCAGGCGGTGGCAACAATACGGGGATCGCGCAAATCGTCGCCGACGAACTCGGCGCCGACTTGGGCCGCGTGCGCGTTGTTCAGGGCGACACCGAAATCTGTCCCTATGGCTTTGGAAACTTCAGCGGACGGTGTCTGACCGTCGGCGGGAGCTCAGCCGCGTTGGCCGCACGCGACATACGCGAAAAGATGGCGCTCGTGGCCGGCGGGCTTTTGGAGAAGGACCCCAAGAGCCTGGTCTTCGAGCAGAGCCGCGTCCGGCCTGAGGACTCGGAAGACGAGGGGTTGAGCTTCCAAGAGGTTGCCTACGCTGTGTACAGCCGGACCTACGACGTTGCGAACGTAGTAGAGCCACCCCTCGAGGCGACGCGTACCTACCGTCCCGAGCACATCAGCCACACGCCCGACGCATTCGGACGCATCAACCCCTACCTCACGTACTCCAACGGCGCATACGTCGCCGTCGTCGACGTCGACGCGGACACGGGCCGCGTCAAGGTGCTGCGCTTCGGCGCCGTCCACGATTGCGGCGTCATAATCAACCCCCTCCTGGCGGCGGGCCAGACGCACGGCGGGTCGGCCTTTGGCATCGGCGCCGCTCTGGGCGAGGAGGTGGTCCACGCCCCCAACGGCCGGCCCCTCACGACGTCGTTCAAGGAATACCTCATGCCAAGGGCGGCGGACCTTCCCAACTTCGAGTTGGGGCACAACGTGACACCGAGTCCCTACACGCTCCTAGGCACCAAGGGTGCTGGAGAAGCCAGCGTCGGAGGGGCCATGGTCGCCGTCGCCAACGCGGTCTCCGACGCGCTTTCCCCGCTCGGCGTCGAGATCAACGAGCTTCCTCTCAAGCCGCCGACCGTGTGGCGAGCGATCCAAGCCGCCAAGAAACAGAAAGCCACTCGATGACCAACCGCTAGCCGGTCGGCGAGGACAAACGTTATGGCGCCCAGCGTAGATTACATCGCTCCAGCCACTCTCAAAGACGTGCTTGCTCGCTTGGACGCCTTGGGGTCCAGGGCGACGGTCCTGGCCGGCGGACAAGACGTGGCGCCCCTCATGAACCAGGGGACATTCGCCCCAAAGGCCATCGTCGACCTCAAGCGAATCAAGGGGCTCTCGGGAATCGCCCGGCGCAATGGATCGATCGCCGTCGGAGCGGGAACGACGCACCGCGAGATAGAGCGGTCCGGTGTGCTGCAAGAGGCGAACGGTCTGCTGGTCGACGCCGCGGGTCAGATCGGGGGCGGCATGCAGGTGCGCAACCGCGGCACGATCGGCGGCGCCATCTGCGCCGGCAACCCGGCCTATGACTACGCCCCTTGCCTCGTGGCGCTCGACGCCGCCGTCCGGGCCAGAAGCTCGAAGGGAAGCCGCAAGATCCCGGCCGCCGCCTTCTTCCGGAACGCAGGCGTGACGGGCCTCGAGCCGCAGGAGCTTGTGACTGAGATCATTGTGCCATCGCTTTCGAAAGGCAGCGGTTTCGCTTACTACAAGCTCAAGTTCACCGACGGCTGCTATAACATCGCGAGCGCCGCCTGCGTCGTCCAATTGAATGGGGACGGCACCGTCGGCATGGTCCGCATGGCCTTGGGCGGCGTCTCGCCCGCACCCATTCGGCTATCCAAGGTTGAAGACGCTGTGACCGGCTCCGCGCTCTCCGACGAACTCCTGGCGGTCGTGAGCTCGGTGGCACAGAAGTCCGTGACTCGGCCGATCTCCGACGTCCAAGCGGACGGTAGGTATCGGCGGGCGATGGCTGGCGTCGTGGCTACCCGGGCCCTAACCGAAGCCTTCGAGAAAGCCCGCAAAGCAAGCGTCTAGAGGAGCACCACGATGGCCAATTCCTCTCCATCCGTCGCCGTCAGGCTGACCGTCAACGGAGAGACACGCGAGGCGGAAGTGGACGTCCGCACTCCGCTAGTCCTTTTCTTGCGGGAGCAGCTCGGTCTCACCGGCACCCATTTCGGCTGCTTGACCGGTCACTGCGGCGCATGCACCGTCGTCGTCAATGGCAGCATCGCGAAGTCGTGTACGATCCTTGCGGTCAGCGCGCAGGGAGACGACATTCGTACTATCGAAGGAGTCGCCCAGAACGGCAATTTGGATAACGTGCAGCAGGCCTTCTGGGACGAGCTTGGGTTCCAGTGCGGCTACTGCACACCCGGGATGATCCTCACTGTAAAAGAGTTGCTCGCCGAGAACCCAAAGCCAACCGAAGCAGAGATAAGGTCGGCCATTGATGGCAACCTGTGCCGCTGCACTGGCTACCAAAACATCGTAGCCGCCGTCCGCAAAGCGAGCCAGTCCTAGCAAGAGGAGCTTAGCTGCCGCTAGAGCGTCAGCAGCCGGCAGATTAGGGCCGCGTCCTCAGCGTCCTCCAAACCGTCGACGACGTCGATGAGTTGCTGACGGTTTGTCTCCGGCAACCGGCCTGCTCCAGCCTCCCAGCAGCGCCTGAACTTCTCGAGGTGCTGCTCCCGCGTAAGCGGATTGTCCGGGTGTCCCAGAGCATGCTCAACCACCGCGGTGTACGTCGTACCGTCCGTGAGGCGTACGTCTAGACGGACCGGCCCCATCGCGTTCTCGTCCCGATTTGTCTCGTCAAGGTCCACCCGCACGCGGTCCGCCAGCCTCAGAACCGTCTCATCGCGCAGCGCCTCCTGCGCAAAGTCCGTTACGAACACGCCGCCTCGGACGAAGGCTGTCGCCACGACGAAAGGGATCGAAAGCTTGGCGAACTGCGCCGTCAGCGGGCCTCTATCCAAGGACCGGCCGACCAGCCGGCGGACCAGCGGAGGCACCGTCACTCGGCACTCCTCGATGTCCGCCCCTGCCAGGCTCTTCTCACGCCGCAGGGATAGGGCGGCGTCGACTGCGCCGTGGGTCAGCCTCCCGCAGGGATACGGCTTTTGGCTCACGCGGTCCACTTGCCAGACGGGATCCGGGTCGCCCACCAGATCCGCGACGTCATATTCGCCTTCGAAGAGCTTGAGATAGCCATATGGGCCCTCGAGGACGTTGCGAGGGCCTGGAATCCCCTCAGCCGCCAGCGCCACTGCGGTGAGCGCGTTTCTCGCATTGAAACCGATTTGCATCGAGTTGACCAAGGAGCCTTCGTGGTGCGGCTGTAGCGTCCCGCTTATTTGGCTGTAGACGACGCCCATTGCATTGGCGAGTTGTGCTTCTTCAAACCCCAGGATCTTCCCAGCCGCCGCCGTGGCGCCGAATGCTCCTGCCGTGCCCGGCCGAAAATGCCTCATCGCCGACCTCGACGCCGTACCCAACAAGCACGCGACGTTCGCGCCCAAAGCGACGGCGGTCAGCAGTTCCTTGCCGGATACATTTCCTACCGCCTCGGCCGTCGCCAACGCCGCCGGAAGGACGGCCGTCATAGGGTGGAGAACGGCAGCGTCGTGGACGCAGTCGAACTCCTGGTTGTGGATCAAGAAGCTGTTGACCATCGCCGCCGCGGGCACGGGCAGCTTGCCGCCCACGACCCACAGCGAGCTCTCTTCCCGGCCACCCCACCTCCCCAGGACGCTAAGTGTCTCCGCCGTCCCAGGGGCAAGCGTGCCCGCCAACGCCACACCCAGGCTGTCGAGCGTCATCTTCTTGACCGCATCCACCACTCGGTCTGGAAGGTCGTCGAAGCTGGTCTGGCAAATGTGGCGCACTACTGTCTGTACAGCGTCTGGACGCGCATCTTGCGATAGCGCCATGCCCGTATCCTCCTGCGCGCCTGCGGGCCTCATGCGTCGGCGCCTAGGTGCTGCGATCACGTCTCTCGCATGATTTTATCTCGTTCTCTACCCTACCGCCGAAACCCCACAGCGCAGCCGGTATTCCATCATGGGTTAGGCCCAACACGAAGCGTGCATCGCAGGCCAACGAGCGGAGCGTCTAGGACTCGCGGAGGCCTGAATCGGCAGCACGGGAAGCAAGCGAATTGGAAGGCCAGGCGGTATCGTAGAGCGAACTCTCGAATGGGTTGTCGAGGCGCACTCGAACTATCGAGGCTTCCACTATGTACACGTATTGACCGATTTCGGCACGATGTTCCAGGCAACCCGGGAAAGATATCCTCGTTCCATCAAGCGCCCTATGCAGCGCAGAGAAAACGGGCGCACCAAAGTCGACGTCGCCTCACCCGGCGGCCCAGCCCTCCGACAGGACCTCGGCCTGCTCGAGCACCGTCAGCGTGGCCTTTTCTTGCTTGTCGGGCGGGTAGCCGTGCTTGCGCAGGATGCGGCGGACTAGGACCCGGAGATGGGCGCGGACGTTCTCGCGCAGCGTCCAGTCGATGGTGACGTTGTGGCGAACGGTCTCGACGAGCTCGCGGGCGATGGCCTGCATGAGCCCGTGGCCGCGCATCAGCTACGAGGCGGGCGTCCTGCGGCCCGCCTCGTAAACCCGGACGCCGACCTCGCCCGCATCCGCCACGGGCCCGGCCCGAAGCGCTGGCTCCTACCCACGCCGGCGCCGTGACCCAACCGCGCCCCTCGATGTAGCGGCACGGGTCGGACGATCCACATCCGGGGATTGACTAAGGACTGGCCTGAGCTCAGTTGAATCCATCGAGACCGGCGGGCCCGGCCTAGAGTGCCACCACCCACGCAAAGGTTCTCCCTACAGTCAGGTCAGGCGTACCAGGCTGGACGAAATCAAGAACTTTCGTGCTTAGATTCCGATTGGTTCTGCAGCCCGCCAGCCGGTTGGGTTTCACAATGGACGGGTCAATGCGCCGATACGTTGAGCGCCGATGGCTCTCCCTAGTCGTAGCGGACCCGGGGATCGACGTACGCGTACAGAATGTCGGTTACGAGATTGATCAGAATCACAGCTGCGGCGACCAGCATCAACGCGGACTGCACGACGATGTAGTCGCGGTTGCGCACCGCGTCGATCATCAAGGTTCCGAACCCGGGCAAGCTGAACACGCTCTCAAGAACGACCACACCTCCGATCACTGCAGCCGCCTGTATGCCGATGACGGTGAGGACGGGGAGCATGACGTTCGGCGCGGCGTGGCGGGCGACGACGAACCGCTCGGTTAGCCCCTTGCTCCGCGCGGTCCGGATGTAGTCTTCGCCCATCACTTCCAGCATGCTTGAGCGCGTCATCCGAGCCAGGATCGCGCCGAAGGCCAGGCCACCGATCACAGCTGGCAACACCATTTGCTGCGCGTGCTCGGACAGATCCGCGATCGGTCCGCTGTAGCCCAGCGGCGGGCTCCAGTTCAGCCACGTCACGAGTGCGATGAGCGAAAGGATCCCAAGCCAGAAACTCGGCACCGAGAGGCCAAGGACGGCGACGATCCGGGCGAGGAGGTCGACTGGGGAGTTGGCTCGTAGCGCGCTTATGATGCCCAGGGGGATTCCAATCAGCACCATGAAGCCAATGCTGTAAACAGTCAGGAGGATAGTAACTGGGAGGCGTTGTTTGAAGAGGGTGTTGACACTTTGGTTTGTGTACAGAGAGGAACCGAAGTCTCCACGAGTCAGGATGTCTCCGATCCACGCGAAGTACTGCTCGTGGAGGGGCCTATCTATCCCCAGACGCTCACGCAGGGCTTGTTCTTGCTCTGTCGTAAGAGTCGTTGACTCTTCGCCTTGGAGTACGTCGACGACATCGCCCGGCAAGGCCCGCAGAATGATGAACACCACCACGGACATGATGACGAGGACAACGAACAGCGATGCAATCCGGCGTGCGATATACCGATGCACGGCTACGTCCCTTTCCGAGCGGAGGCCGTATGGTTCGAAACACACATGGCGTTTAGGATGCCCTTACCGGCTCTGGAGGCCTTCACCACCTGCCGCAAGATTCCGCAAACGCGGGTCCGTCACGTCGCGCAAGGTGTCTCCGAGCATGTTGACGGCAAACACGAGGAGGCTGATGGCGACGCCGGGGAAGACCGCGATCCACCAGGCCTTTCGGAAGAATTCCGTGGCGTCAGACGAGAGCATGCCGCCCCAGGAAACCGAGGGGGGCGGCGGGCCAAAACCCAAATAGCTCAGCGCCGCCTCGGCCAGAATCGCTATCCCAAGCATTGCCGTGCTGATCACAACGAAAGGCGCGAAGCACTGAGGCGCTATGTGCGAGCGCATGATCCGTGGTCCGCTGCCGCCGATCGCTCTTGCGGCCATGACGAACTCCGTACTCTTGACGCTTAGCGCTGTGGCTCGCACGACGCGGCTTGACCTCGCCGCCAACGGCACCGAGATCGCCACGATGATGCTGAAGGCCCCCGCGCCCATCACCGCCACAATGGCCAAGGCCAACACGAGCACCGGGAACGCCATCAGGGCGTCTACGACGCGCTGGATGACGTCATCCACCTTTCCGCCATAGTATCCGCTAATCAGGCCGAGAATCGCTCCGGAGCCTGAGCCGAGGACCACTGCGGCCACGGTGACGATCACCTCGGTCCGTGCGCCAATTACGATGCGCGCAAGTACGTCCCGTCCAAAGCCGTCCGTTCCCAGTGGGTGTGCCCATGACGGCGCGAGCAAACGTTCGTCGAAGCGGAAGAGGGCGGGGTCGCCCACCATCAGCGGCCCAAAAATCGCCATGACTAGCGTCGCGGCGAGGATGAGCGCTCCAACAAACCCTAACGGCTGCCGTCGCGCAAAGCCGTAGCTTCTACGCCATGCGGCGCCGGCTACGTCGAGCCCCACACTACTACACCACTACCCGTTCGTACTCCAGCTCGGCAACGCGAGTCTCACGCAGGCCCAGAAGTTCGCTCAGGATCGGACGGGTGTGCTCACCCAGCCGCGCGGCGGCCTTTTCGATACGGCTGGGTGTCTCCTCCAGCCGCCAAGGCGCGTGAATCGAGATTCCCCTCCCACTGAGCGGATGGTCGACTTCCGTGAGGAGGCCCCTGACCTGCATGTGCGGGTCATCAAGCAGGTCCTTGACGCTGGTGGATACGGCCGCCTTGACCCCCCGGCGCTGGAGTGCGTGAAATAGCTCTTCGGTGTCTCGCGAGCTCGCCTTCTCGGCGAGCCAGCCCTCGAGCTCTCCAATGTTCTGCGTTCTAGCGGCGGCCGTCGCGAACCTGCGGTCGGCCGCGAGCGAGGGCTCGCCGAGCGCTTGGCACAAGCCCTTCCACTCCTCGTCGGTCGTTACGTCCAGCGCGATCCAGCGGTCCTCGCCGGCGCATTGGTACACCCCAGCGGGAGCAGACCCCTGCCTGACGTTCCCCATCGGCTCGGCCACGCGGCCATTCAGCTCGAAGTCGAGCACCGCTTCAGGAAACAACATCACGGCTGACTGCAACTGTGAGACGTCCACGTGCTGCCCCTCACCGGTGCGGTCCCGGTGTGTCAGCGCCGCGGCTATCGCCAACGAAGCCGTCGCGCCCATGAAGTAGTCGGGGAACGGAGGGCCGCCGCCCCATGGGTCGCCGTCGGCAAAGGTGTTCAAAGCGGTGATGCCGGACAAGCCCTCGATGACCGTCGCATACGACATGTAGTCCTTCTCCGGCCCCGTTGCGCCGAAGCCCGAAAGGGAGGCGAGAATGATGTCCGGCCGCACGGCCCGCAGCGCCTCGTAGTGGAGTCCAAGCTTGGGCATGACCCTCGGCGAGAAGTTCTCCAACACGACGTCGCTCAAGCGCACCAGATCGAGGAACAGCTCCTTCCCCGTTGGGTGGCTGAGGTCGATGAGGAGGCTCTGCTTATCCGTGTTGAGGGTGTTGTAGCTGACGCTGCCGTTCTTGCCTGCGTGGCCCTCGACCACGGGCGGGAGGATGCGCGTCGTGTCGAAGCGCGCCTCATTCTCGATCTTGATGACCTCGGCGCCCATCATGGCGAGAAGCTTGCCGCAGTAGGGCCCGGCCATCATTCGCCCCAGATCCAAGACGCGAATGCCGGCGAGTGCTCCGTTTGTCGTTGTCATGCCTCTACTGCTTCCCCTTCTAGCAGGTTGCGAATGAGGGAGTTTCCGGCAAGCGGGGGCCTGCTAAATGACGCCTGCCTGGCGAAGCTGCATCACGTCCGCCTTGGAAAGGCCGAGCCGACCGGAGAATACGGCGTCGCTATGCTCGCCGAGCCTCGGCGCTCGTCCCCCGGCGTGCCACGGGCTTTTCTCCATCCTGACCGGGCTTCCCGGATAGCGCGCGGGGCCCATTTCCGGGTCCTCCACCGGGACGAAGAACCCCCGCGCCGCCAGTTGCCGCGACTCGCGGACATCGGCCGCCGTCACTACCGGGCCAAAGGGGATCCGATGCCGCTGCGACTCATGGTATATCTCATCCATTGTGTGGTCTAGAAACCACGTATCCATCAGTTGGGCCAGCGCCTCCCAGTTGTCGGCACGGCTGTATCTGGTAGCGAAGAGCGGGTCGGTGGCCCAGTCCGGACTACCCATGAGCTCGACGAACCGCTCCCATTGTTCTTGGGTCTCGCACTGGGCATAGATGTACCCATCCTTACAACGAACGACGTGCAGCGGCGCTCCGAACGATCGGCCGACCCGGCTGTCGACCTTGCCGGTACCCGAGTATCGGGCGAAATTGAGCATCATGAGGTTTACTGCCGTGTCTTGTATCGAGACGTCCACCAGTTGCCCAGTGCCATTCCGGTTCCGCAGGAAGAACGCCAGCATGGAGGCGCTCGCCGCACACAGCCCTGCATAAAACTCCGCCAGGTGGCCCGGTGGAGTCAACGGCGGAATGTCCTTCGTTGGCGCCAGCCGCGGATTGATATATCCCCACCCTCCGGCATGGGAAAGTGTGGCGCTATTGCCATCGTAGCCGCGATAGGGACCCGCCCAGCCGAAGGGCGTCACTGCCGTGAGTTGGAGCGGCGGTCTCAACTCCTTGAGCGCCTTGTAATCCAGGCCCTGCGCGCGCGCCTCGTCGCCTTTGACGGACGTCACGAAGATATCCGCCTGCCCGATGAGACGTAGCAAGAGAGCCTTGCCGGTCGGCGATTCGATGTCGAGGGTCACGCCCTCTTTCCCCCGGTTCACATACTGATACAGAGCGCTGCGCTCCGGATGGGGGACGTCGTCTGGGAAGGGGCCAAGCCTTCGCGCGGGATCGCCGGATGGCCGCTCGACCTTGATGACCGTCGCGCCGAAGTCCGCAAGGAGCCGCGCACAGAACGGGGCCGCGATGGACTCGGCGTACTCGACGACCGTGACGTCTTGCAGAGGCCGGCCAGCCATCAAGCCTCCAACGGGAGTTGTTGGTCTTGGGTGAACGCCGTCAACCTTGCCGCGAAGGCAGCGCGACCGTGGCGTTCCCTACAATAGTCGCCTTGCCCAGTTGGTTCTCGCCCCGGCACGCTATCTCGACCAGGTGTTCTCCGTTGCTTACCGTCTTATCAACGACATACCCTTTCAGCCAGGTCGTGTCGCCCAACTGGTTAAGGTCGCGCAGCTCGCAGTAGAACCGCTTGAGGAATCCTTCGTCCCCTTGCCAGTGGGTGATGAGCATGATGAGCCAAGACATCCGTTGCGGCCCGAAGTCGAACGGCGCGCCCACGCCTCGTTGCTCCGCGCCCGCAGGGTCGAAATGCTCCAGCATGGACTTGTAGTGTTCACGCTCCTGAGGCCGTTCAATCCAGGTCGGTTCGTTCAAGGTGTATTCCACCGCCTTGCCGAGCGATCTCTTCCAGTCAGGCCGAACGTCGGGGTAGGCGACCTGCCGGTGCGCCTGCAGCGAGCTCGTCCCAGCCCCAACAACCCACGCGGTTAAGTCCTGAGCGTCCAACGGTCCGCGGACCGCGGGCGGCAATTCGTCGCCGGGCTGCACGTCTTCCCAGTAGCGGGGCTCCGCTCCTCGCACCGTCTCGTCGCGATAGCCCTCCACTATCCGCCGCAGCTCATCGTTCGTGTAGGTCTGCACCGGACGGCGTCCGCCGGCGGGCTCCTCAACGGGATCGAGACGAAATACCCATCCCGAGCCTTTCGCCACCTTCTCGCCGCGCTGATTCCAGAATTCAACCTCGCTGTCAATTCGATAAGCCCGGCCCCACATGCGGGTATGCTTCTCAACGACACTCGTGATCTTCTCTGAGTACGTGAAGGAGTCTCCCTCGAGGATCGGGGCGAACCATTCCCAGTCGTTTCCCCCGTCCATCCCGTTGCCCGGCGGGAGCCAGTTGCCCATGTTGGACATGCCGCCTCCGGGGAGATAGACGGAATAGAGGAAGCTCGGCGGCGCCGCCAGGGTTCCGTATCGTGTCGTTCTAGCGTACGACTCGTCTCGGTAGAGGGGGTTTGGATCGGCTAGGGCATCGACGAAATGCCGGACCGTGTCGCGCGACGCCTGGGTGTTGAAGTAGGTGCTCTGCGGGCGCATCTCGACGCCGATGAGGCTTCGCACCCACGCGATCATGTCCTCGGTGATCCGCCAGCTTTGGTCCACGCTGCTCATTCCCCGTGGTCAATCACGCGCCACGCGCCTCTCCAGAGGCGAGTTCAAGCGTCCCTTACCTGAGTCGATGGGCGCTATTTTGTGTCGATCCAAACGTCCCGCAAGAGCCAGAGGCTGTGAGCGAGCGGCGCCGCCCGAAGGTTGCGGACCTGCGGCCCGACTCCGTTGACCAACATCAGGAACCCGAACTGCTTGCTGGGCGCATCTTGCAACAGCAGGCGGTCGGCTTCCTGCGTAATCTGCATGCGCTTGGCAATGTCGATCGTCACTTTCAGCTCGCTCAGCAGCTCATCGATACGGGGGTTCGAATAGCCGGACGGCCGCCGGCCGCCATCCTCGAACGCCGGAGCTTCCGAAGACCAGAGACCGGACAAGAAGTGCTCCGGTTCGCCGAACGCCGTTACCCCGCCCCAGAATGTCACAATGTCGAAGGGGTCGCTCTTCGTAAAGGCGGAAAGGCTGGCCTGGTCGGCGAAGGCCTCCAGCTCGATCTCCACTCCGATGCGCCGCAGAAGATCCTGCGCGGCCTCTCCGACCTTCAAGTGCGGGCTCTTTGCCCGGCTTATCCAGTAGAAACTCAAGTCCGTGGCGCCCGCCTCATCGAGCATCTGCTTCGCCATCTCGAGCCGTTCGTCCCGGGACTTGCCAAAGCCGTACATCGCGTAGTCGTTCCACTCGTCTTCAGGGATGCCGAACCTTCCGGCTCCGGGGAAGAAGGTCCCGGGGAACACACCACCGGGGTAGGCGACGTCGATAATGTCGCGCTCGTCCATGGCGATGACCAAGGCCTCACGGATCTTGGGGTTGGCGAGGTTGGGGTTGTTATGGTTGAAGCCTATGCCGATCGTGATGCCTCGAGGAGCGGTGTAGACCTGTAGGTCAGAGAGTTGCGCCTTTATTGCGTCCACCTGCTCCTGCGTCAAGTCCGTTGAGCCTGAGTGCAGGAGACGGCCCGAGATCAACGCCGCGATCATCGCCTGGCTTTCGGCGATGAACGGCCACCGGATCTCATCAAGGAACGGAAGTCCGTCTTCGAAGTAATCGGGGTTGGCCGTCATGACCAACTCCACCTTGGGCGTGTACGACTCGAATACAAACGGCCCGCTGCCGAGTCCGGTGTCGGTGAACCCGCCATCAGCCGCGACCGGTTCGTGAGCGTGCTTCGGCACGATGCTCACGACCGGGACATGTCCAAGGAACCACCCCACGGTGTTCGTCGTCGTGATGACGACCGTGGTGGCGTCCGGCGCAGCGATTGTATCGATGATGGGCCCAAAAACGGAGCTGAACAGGCTAGACGTGCCCTCGGGCGGATTCGCCATCTTGTCCCAAGAGTAGGCTACGTCCTCGGCGGTCAGCGGCGTCCCATCGTGGAATGTCACGCCGTCTCGCAGATTGAAGGTGAAGCGGGTGCCGTTCTCTTCAACGGACCAGGTCTCGGCCAGCAGGGGTGCTAGGTCGTCGCTTTCGTCCAGTTGGATCAAGCGGGTGTACATCGGGGCCACCCAACGAAGGTTGGCGGGCAGGCGGCTCAGGATTGGCTCGAGCCCACTGGAAGAGCCCCGATCGCCTAACGTCAGTGTTCCGCCTCTGGAAACGCCCACGTCGGTGGGCGGCGGCGGTGGGGTTGGAGTGGGCGCGGGCGTGGCTGTTGGGGCCGGCACCGACGTCGCCGTCGGTGCGGGTGTGGGGGTCGGATCAGCCCCGCCACAAGCCGCGACCACCAGCGCCGCGACAACGGCAAGAACGACTACCAACGTCAAGGACCTGAGTTTGCGCATCTCGACCCCTCCCCAACGGGCGTTTCGCCCACCCACCACGCAACTGCATGCCCAGCGATCTAGGAAGGCGTGGGCTTGTGGGCGCATACTATTGACCGCTATCGTCATCTGTCAAGGATTAGACTACGTATCGCGGCCCTTCGCAGGGCTTTTCTCGAAAGGAGCGAACATGGAAGGTTTGAATATTGACGCAGGCACAACTGCCCTTGTCCTGATGGACTTTCAGAATTTCACGCTGGAGTACCTGCCAAGCGCCCGCGAGTCTGGTCTTGTCGGACGGACCAGCAAGGTGCTGGAGGCTTGCCGCGACGCGGGCGTCATGGTTGTCTTTTCGGCGAGGAGCTACCGTGAAGGCTACCCGGAAGTCAATCCGCGCGACGCCGGGCTTATGCAGAAGAAAGCCAATCGGGTCCAGGAAGAAGGCTCGCCGGGCGCAGCCGTCATCGATGAGCTCCGTCCTTGGCCGGAAGAGCCAATCGTGCCAAAGCGCCGCACGTCGGCTTTTCTTCACAGCGACCTGGATCTCATTCTTCGGAGCTCGAGCATCGAGACGCTCGCTCTCGCTGGCATCGCGACCAGCGGCGCGGTTCTCTCGACCGTCCGGGTGGCCGCCGACTTGGACTACGGCCTAGTGGTCCTCGAGGACTGCTGCGGTGACGGGAATGAGGAAGTCCACCATGCCCTCATGACGTCCATCTTCCCTAGTCAGGCAACGGTCACGAGCGCCGATCACTTCATACAGGCGCTTGCGCCCTCGAAGTCGTGACGGGTCGGATCAACACCTGATTGGCTACTGCCAGTAGTCCCCGCCGTTGACGAAAAGGACCTGACCGGTGACGTATGCCGAATCGTCCGAGGCCAGATAGACCGATGCGTTCGCGATGTCTGCCTGCGTGCCTAGGCGTCCGAGCGGCACCTTTGCAAGCATCGCATCCGGCGGCGGCGGGCGGTCCGATTCGATCATCCCCGGTGAGATAACGTTGGAGCGGACGCCCGAGGCCGCGAGCTCCATGGCCAGGCACTTGGCCAGGCCCACGATCGCGGCTTTAGACGCCGCCACGTGGCAGCGCCCCGGGGACAGGCCCCACGCGTTGGGCCCAGCTAGAAAGATCAGGCTGCCCTTCTTCCTCTCTATCATTCCGGGCAACACGGCCTGGCAAATGTGGAACCCCGCGTCGAGGTTGACAGCTAACACGCGGCGCCATTCTTCCACTGGGATATCGACAAACGGATTCCCGGGCCGGATCGCCGCGTTGTTTACGGCGATATCCACTTGCCCGAAGTGATCCATCACCTCGGCCATCATCGTTCGCACTTGCTGTTCGTCACCGACGTCGGCGACGATCGGCAGCGCGCGCCGACCCATGCTCTGGATCTCTTCACTTACCGCCTCGACCGACGCCCGGTCCTGCTGCGCATTCACAACAACGTCCGCGCCCTCTTTCGCGAACGCGAGTGCGATCGCTCGACCAATGTTTCGGCCAGACCCAGTCACAAGCGCCACTTGATCTTTCAGCTTCATAACACCCCCTCGTTCCTACCCTATCCGCCGGAAGCCATGTCGGCTCGCCGAATTATCAGGGATTCCTTCATTGCCCACAAGCTAGCTAGTATATACAGGATTCAGAATCGGCCAAGGCGGAGCGCGATCTGAGGCCCGTCCAGATTGAGGAGGAGCGGGCCAACAGGCCGTACGTGTCGGGGAAGACTACCGAAGAAGTTCCCGGACGCCAACACCCGCGCCGTCTTCGGCAACTACACTTTCGGAGCGCTAGTCTTTTGCGATGGAGAACTAATGGCGTTGTCAAACAAAACGTAGACAGGGCTTGGTCTCGGTGGAGTCGCCCCTCTTAGAAACCGGTCGGTGTGCCTCTGCGGTTCCCGCTCTGTCTCACCCGTCACGTCCACTCCGCGCCGCCGTCGAGGTAGAGGATCTGGCCGCTGATATAGCCGGCGTCCTCTGAACAGAAGAAGACGCAGGCTTTGCCCACCTCTTCAGCTTCTACAATCCTCCCGAAGGGGAACTCGGACGCCGGCTTGAGGAACTTGAGGTTTGTTTCGGCGCCGGGCCCGGCCGCCTCAGCTTCCCTCTCGGCTAGCTCTCGCAGGGTCTCTCTGGTCATGTCGGTGTCCACCATGCTCGGGGCCACCACGTTCACCCGGATTCCCCATTGGGACAGCCCTGCGGCGAACTGCTGCGCCATGACTTCCAGCGCCTTCTTGGCCACGTCGTAAGGTAGGCCGATGTCCCTCCGGTGCTTCGTCCCCGAGCTGGATATGAAGAGCATGTCCCCCCTTGGCCCCTTCCGCATAGAGGGAAGAATGGCCTGTGTGAGGTAGAAGGCGCCGAAGAGGTTTACGTCAAGCACGGCCTTCAACTCCTCCTCCGTCGTCTCCGACACATGACAGAGCCGCCCCTGGACTCCGGCGTTGTGCACCAGGATGTCCAGTCCGCCCAGAGCCGTCTCCGCCAGCCCAACGGCTCGTCTTACCTGGTCCGGATCGCCGGCGTCGCACTGGACCGCGACGCCTCGCCTGCCCATGGCCTCGACCTGCGCCACCGTTTCCTCAGCCTGAGCTTTACGGCTGAGGTAGGTGACGGCCGTGTCCGCGCCTTCCCTCGCCAGCTCCAGGGCGATCGCTCTTCCGACACCCCGAGAGCCGCCGGTTACGAAGGCCTTCCTGCCGGCTAGTTTCATCGTTCTTCCTCAATATCGATTGCCGCGTCCAAGCTCCCCTCACTTCTCGCCGTGTCTAAGCCCATGCCGCCGACCGTGGTCCAAGCAACGCGGACCGTTGGAGCATACATGGCGGGAGGGCCGGCTGCGTCACGCCGCGCCGGCGGGCCGCTCCACCAGCGCGTTGAGCGCGGAGCCGGCCCTGAACCAGCCAATCTGCTCCTCGCTGAGGGAATGGCGTGCTTCGATGGCCTCGTCCGCACCGCCGCCGTGGTGCAAGACGACCCGCACCGGTGCGCCCGGCCGAAGCGACGCCAAGCCGGTGATGCTCACCCGGTCCGCCTCCAGTACCCGGTCGTAGTCAGCCGGTTCAGCGAAGGTCAGAGGCAAGAGACCCTGCTTCTTGAGGTTCGTCTCGTGGATGCGAGCGAAACTCCTGGCGATGACCGACACCGCCCCCAAATGACGCGGCGACATGGCAGCGTGCTCGCGGCTGCTGCCTTCGCCGTAGTTCCAGTCGCCGACCATCACCCACCGCAAGCCGCGGCGCTTGTAGTCGCGAGCGATGGCCATCAACGACTCGTCTCTAGTACCCGTCACCTGATTGGCACCCTTGCCGGGTTCTTCGGCGAAGGCGTTGACCAAACCGAGGAAGAGGTTGTCGCTCAGCTTGTCCAAGTGGCCTCGCAACGCCAGCCAAGGGCCCGCCGGTGAGATGTGGTCCGTGGTGCATTTGCCCGAAGCCTTGAACAGGACCGGCAGCGCCGCGAAGTCTTGGCCGTCCCATGCCGGGAAGGGTTCGAGCGGGGCTATGCGCTGGCTGTCGGGGTCGATGACGATCTCCACCGCGTCGCCGTCCACGGCCGGAGGCAGATAGCCTGCCTCATCCCGCACGAAGCCTTGCTCGGGAACATCGGGCACCGACTTGGGCGGCGTGAGCTTGAACACGCCTCCGTCCCCGGCAGGCAGCGTGTCTTCCAGCGGGTTGAAGGAAAGCTTTCCTGAGAGTGCGTAGGCCACGACCGTCTCCGGGCTGCCGATGAAGGCCAGCGTCGACTGGCTGCCGTCGTTCCGGCGGGGAAAGTTCCGGTTGAACGATGTCACGATGGAGTTTTGCTCGCCGGGCCTCACGTCGGAGCGCCCCCATTGGCCTACGCACGGGCCGCACGCATTGGCCAAGACCGTGGCGCCGATGGCCTCCAAGGAACGCATCTGCCCATCGCGCTCGATAGTGGCCCTGATTTGCTCCGAGCCCGGCGTCACCATCAGCGGGGTCTGGACCTTGGCCCCCTTCGCAATCGCCTGCTCCGCGATGTCCGTGGCTCTGGAGATGTCCTCGTACGACGAGTTGGTACAACTGCCAATGAGGGCGACGGAAACTCGGTCGGGGTAGTCATTCTCCGCGACGTCCTGGGCCATGCGGGAGACGGGCCGTGCCAGGTCGGGGGTGTGCGGCCCCACGATGTGCGGCTCAAGGGTCGAAAGATCGATGTCGATAACCTGCTCGAAGAACCGCTCCGGGTCGGCCTCGATCTCCGGGTCGGCCCGCAACAGCTGTGCGTGGTCGTCGGCAAGCGCCGCCAGGTCGTCCCGCTGAGACGCGCGGAGGTAGCGGCCCATGCCGTCGTCGTAGGGGAAAATCGAGGAGGTGGCCCCGAGCTCGGCCCCCATGTTGGTGATCGTGGCTTTTCCGGTGCAGCTGATCCTCTCGGCGCCCGGGCCGAAGTACTCGATGACTCTATTGGTGCCGCCGCGTGTGGTGAGGATGCTGCACAAGAGCAGGATGACGTCCTTCGGCGCCGTCCAGCCTTGCATCTCGCCGCTGAGGCGCACGCCGATGACGCTGGGCCGCTTGAGCTCCCAGGGGAAGCCGGCCATCACGTCGACGGCGTCGGCGCCTCCGGTGCCGACTCCCAGCATGCCCAGCCCGCCGGCGTTCGGCGTGTGCGAGTCGACGCCCAGCAGGAGGCCGCCGGGAAAGGCGTAACGCTCGAAGAGCACTTGGTGAATGATCCCGGACCCCGGACCCCAGAATCCGATGCCGTATTTCTGAGCGGCCGAGCGAAGGAACGCATACGTCTCGTGATTCTCGAGGGAAGCCGCTTCCAGGTCCCGGCCGGCTCCTTGGCGGGCTTGGATCAGGTGATCGCAGTGCACCGTCGTGGGCGCCGCAGCATCCCTCTTTCCCGCCAGCATGAACTGAAGCAATGCCATGGGGCCCGAGGAATCGGACATCGCGACGCGGTCTGGGTGGAGGAAGAGGTAGCTATCCGCCGAGGAGAGGTCCTGACCTGCGGGGTCACGCAAATGCCCGTAGAGGATCTTCTCCGCGAGGGTCAACGGCCTGCCGAGCCTGGACCGGACGACCTCTAGGTTCTGTTCGGTTTTCCGGTAGCTTCCCTCGACCAGCTCGGGAGTGGAGTCTACAGAGTGCATTGCACACCTGGCTTTCCTTGACAGTAAACGCCGATTCTACCTATAGTCGCCTACGGTACTCAAGTGTTCCCGTACGATGCTTGAGGGCAGGTATTTTAGCCACCCTAATAGGGATGGGGAAACGCGGAGGGCAGGTATGGCGAAGGGCGGCTTCCAAGTCTTCGACTCAGACATGCACGTGCTGGAGCCTCCCGACCTCTGGGAGCGCTACATCGACCCCGCGTTCCGCGACCGGGCGCCGCGTTGCCAAACGACGGAGCCTAGGGACATGACCGTCGAGGTCGAGGGCCAGCTCATTCCCGTCCCTCAGGGCCACCGGTCTGCCGGCAATATCTACCAGCGGCAGAAGGCCGAAGAGATGCAGGCGGACCAGTACAAGCACGCCATCTCCCGGTCGTGGGACTCCACGTCCCAGTTGGACGCCATGGACGACGAGGGGTTGGACGTCGCCGTCCTGTACCCCAGCCGCGGGCTCATGCCGCTGGCCATGGACGGTCTGGATCCCGCCCTCGGGGGCGCAATCGCCACCGCCTACAACAACTGGCTTTACGACTTTTGCCAGGCCGACCCAAAACGGATGTACGGCGCGGCGATGCTCTCGGTGCACGACGTGGAATCCGCGGTCCAAGAGGTCCGGCGCTGCGTGAAGGAACTCGGGTTCAGAGGGATCTTCCTGCGGCCGAACGTCGTGGCCGGACGGAACTGGCACGACCCCTACTACGACCCGCTCTGGGCTGAAATCCAAGACTTGGGAATTCCTCTTGGATTCCACGAAGGCGGTCGCATCCGGTTGCCGCAGATCGGCAACAACTTCGAGAGCTCGGCGCTCTACCATACTTGCTCCCACCCCATGCAAATGATGGTGACGATGGTGAGCCTGATCGGCGGCGGCGTGCTCGACCGCTTCCCCAAGCTCACGGTGGCTTTCCTCGAAGCGAACTGTTCGTGGGTGCCCTGGATGTTGTGGCGCCTCAACGAGCACCTGGAGCCCGGCTCCTACGCCAGCTTCCTCCATCTCGACCTCAAGCTCACCCCGATCGAATACTTCAGGCGCCAGTGCTACACCTCCGTGGAGTGCGATGAGGAGCCCGCCAAGTACATGGTCGACTGGGTCGGCAACGACAACGTGCTCTTCTCCACCGACTACCCCCACTTGGACTCCAAATTCCCGGAGGCGGTGGACCGGTTCCTGGAGATGCCGTTCCCCGACGCGACCAAGCGCAAGTTCCTCTGGGACAACTGCTCGCGCTACTACAACTTCTCCTGACTGTCCGAGCTTTCGCGACCGCACGGAGCGGGCCTCTACCGGGAGATGCAGCAGACCCCCGCTGCCCGCGTGTCTGCCTGAGGAGAAATCGATGAAGGGACGAGTCGCGATCCTAAAGGGCTATGGGGAAGGGTACGACCTCGAGGAGCACCCCGTCCCCGAACCCGAGCCGGGAGCTATGGTCGCGAAGGTCGCCCTTGCGGGCATCTGCGGCTCCGATCTCCACGCCTGGCGCGGAGACCTCTCCGAGACCTCCTCCCCTACCTTCAGCAGCCCTCAGGCGCCTGGCCTAGCCCAGGGGCACGAGATGACCGGCTCCGTCTACCGCCTGGGCAAGGGACTGACCACCGACGCCATGGGCCAGCCCCTTCGGGAAGGCGACCGAATCTGCTACAGCATCCACTTCCCCTGCTTCCACTGCCCGATCTGTGTACGGGGGAGCTTCAACATGTGTCCCAATCGGCGCGGCGCCCTGCCCGCTGGGGAGTGGCCGCACTTCACCGGCACCTTCGCGGACTACTTTTACCTGCCTCCCAACCACTTTGCCTTCAAAGCGCCCCCGGAGCTGTCGGATGAAGTCCTCGCTCCGGTCAACTGCGCCATGGCCGCCGTTCTACAGGGCTTGTCTTCCGTGGGCATCACCGAGGGCGACTCGGTGGTGATTCAAGGCGCCGGAGCTCTGGGCATCTCGGCCACGGCCTTCGCGAAGGACCTCGGCGCGCACCCCATCATCGTGCTAGACATGCTGGAGCACCGTCTGGCAATGGCCGCCGCGTTCGGCGCCGACCACACCGTCAAGGTCGACGCTTTCCCCTCCGACGAGGACCGGATCGAGCATGTCCGGGGGCTGGCCGGCGGCGTGGGAGCGGACCTTGTCGTCGAGCTCGTCGGCAAGGCGGAACTGCTCCCGGAAGGTGTGGCGATGCTGCGCCGCGGCGGCACGTTCCTCGAGATCGGCAACATGGTGTGGGGACGCACCGTCCCCTTCGACCCCTCGACCATTCTTCAGGGGAAACGGATCATCGGCTCCGCCGGCTCCCACCCCTCGATGATTCCGAAAGTCCTTGACTTCCTCGTGAAGAATCGGGAGCGCTACCCCTTCGAGCGCCTTGCCTCTCACAAGTTCAACCTCGCGGACATCAACCACGCCTTCGGCCAAGCCGATTGGGCTACGGGGAAGTCCGACGTCATCCGAGCCTACCTCGCCCCTTAGCTGAGGACTTCCCGCCAAGCGCTGCTCGGACGCCCAACAGGTAAGCTGCCATCTGGTTTCGATTGCCCTCGGCTAGCCCGCCTCTCCATCCCTTGCCGGAGGCGGGTAGGCCCATACGGCGGCGCTCAGGCCACGCGGTCGGTCAAGGGATCGTGATTCGCGGGAGATAGCAAGATGCACGGCGTTCGTGTGCTCGATCTCAGTCGCGGCATTGCCGGCGAGTTTTGCGCCCGGCTACTCTGCGGTTATGGCGCTGAGGTCATCAAGATCGAGCATCCCCAGCACCCCAGCCCCACGCGCGGCATTCCGCCCTTTCTCCGGGACGAGCCTGGGCTGGACCGGAGTGCGCTCTCCTGGCACCTCAACGGCGGCAAGCAGGGAATCACCCTGGACCTGAGTTCCGCCGCCGGTAGGCATGCGGCGATGGGGCTTGCCGCCATTGCCGACGTGGTTATAGAAGACCTGACGCCCGGCGAACTCGACGACATGGGACTGGGTTATGCGTCCCTGCGCCGGGCCAGACCGGACGTCATTCTCACCTCGGTCACGGCCTTCGGGCAAAGCGGGCCCATGCGGGGGCACGAGGCCACGGAGCTGGGGTTACTGGCCGCCGGAGGCGAGCTCTACGTCACCGGCGCTCCGGACCGGGAACCCATCAAGCCGGGGGCGTACCTTGCCTCCCACGCCGGCGGCCTCCAGGCCGTCGTAGCCACTTCCGCCGCCCTGTGCCTTCGTCAGGTGACCGGTATGGGCCGGCATATCGACGTTTCGGTCCAGGAGGCCGTCGGAATGTTCCTCAGCGGGGGTCCTGCCTGGGTCCATCACTTCGGCCAGACCCAGACTCGCGTCGCAGCTCGTGTGGCCCAAGCGATGGTGCGCCATGCCTACTCCGGCAACATTCTGCAGTGCAGCGACGGTTACCTCTGGTTCGGTACGGGGCACAACCAGGACATGATTGGACTGCTTGTCGGTAGGGAGGACTTGGCATCCCCCGAGCTTTGGCGTCAGCCAGGCCTGCATGCCGACGAGATTGACGCCGCAATCGAAGCATGGACGATCTCGCGGACACGACAAGAAGTCACCGCGCTGGCGCAGGAGCTCAACATCGCCGTCGCCCCGGTGCTCACCCTCCAAGAGGTCTTGGAGAATCCCCAACACGCCGCCCGAGAATTCTTCCAATCGGCACGGCACCCAGCCCTTGGCGACATTGCGGCCCTTGGCGCGCCGGTCCGATGCAATGAACTCACCTGGCAGGTGGGACCGGCCCCAGCCCTCGGCGAGCACAACGCCCAGGTCTTCCAGCAACTCTTGGGCGGTTCTGGTGCGAACGTCACCCCATCCTCCCAGGGGAAGGACGACGCCCCACCCACGGCTCCGCTCAAGTCCATCCAGCCGCTGGAGCGGCTGCGCGTCCTGGACCTCACGAACAACGTGGCTGGGCCTTTCGGGACGCTGGCACTCGCCAGCTTGGGCGCCGAGGTCATCAAGGTGGAGCGGCCGTGGGTCTCGGAGCTGCGCGAGGGACGGCGAATAACGCCGCCCGCCAAGCCGGGTGTCCCGGACGAATCCTACAATCGCGTCTTGTGGTTCAACGAGGTCAATCGGCGTAAGCGAAGCGTCGCCATAGATCTCTCATCGGAGCAGGGGAGGCAAGTCCTCCTCGATCTGGCATCCGTGAGCGACGTTATCGTGAGCAACTTTTCGACCCGCGTCATGAACAACCTCGGCCTCGACTACGAGAACCTCGTCAAGGTAAGGCCGGACATCATCTACGCCACGGTCTCGGGATACGGCTCCACAGGTCCGGCGGCATCCTGGAGCGCCGCCGGACCGGCCATCGATGCGGCCTCCGGCATTGCCTGGCTGACCGGCTATCCGGACGGCCCACCTCTGCGGCCGGGGAACTTCGTCCCCGACCCCATCGCCGGTCTGTATCTCGCTTGGGCCGTGCTGATGGCCGTCTACCGCCGCCGCGAGTCGGGCAAGGGTGAACGCATCGACCTCTCCATGCTCGAGGGCATGGAGCATATCGTCGGCGGAGAGCTAGTAGCGGCCGCCTCCGGAGCCGCCGTTCCCGCCAAGACCGGCAACGACACCGAAGGGATGGCGCCCCACGGCTGCTTTCCCTGTGTGGGCGACGACGCCTGGATCGTCATAGCCGTCGAGAACGACCGACAGTGGCTGTCGCTCTGCGACGTCATGGGCAGGCCCTCCTGGGGCCGGGACGAGCGGTGGCGTCATGCCCAAGCCCGGTGGGAACAGCGGGAGAGCCTCCATCGACTCCTTGCCGAGGGGACCGCGTCGCAGGACCGGTTCGATCTCGCGGACCGCCTCCAGGCGGCCGGCGTTCCCGCCGTGGCCGTGCTGAGTGCTGAAGACCAGCTTCGGTCGCCGCACCTGTGGCAGCGGGGATATTTCGAGTTCGACCAGCATCCCCACGTGCCCCCAAGTCCATTCGCCGGGTTCGGCTGGGGGCCCTTCACGTCGGAGCCGCAGCAGCCCGCCCCCCTCTTCGGCCAGCATCTTGACGACGTAGTTGAGCTATTGGGTATTTCGGCCCAGCAGGTTGAGCAGTTGCTGGCAGGCAGTGTGATCGTCAGAGAGCCCCGGCATGAATAGGCGTATGGGTCAGATCGGCGGGACGTTTGGTCGGTTACCGCCGTCTCCCATCAGCGCGGCTGCCTTGACAGCGTCGGCATACCCGACATATAAGGCGGGGGTCAGGCTCCGCGGGACGAAGATGCGGCGGCCAAGCTGAAAGGTGGGAACGCGTGCCTATCGACTACGAGAAAAAAGACAAGATCGCCTATATCACGATCAACGGCCGCAACGAGGTCAATCCGTTCTCGCCGGAGATGTACGAGGAGCTGTACCACGTCTTCAAAGACTTCCGCGACGACCGGAAGCTGAGCGTCGCCATCATCACCGGCGAGGGAAGCAAGGCGTTCTCGGTGGGCGGCGACCTCAAACGGATGGTGAAGTCGGCGGACGAATTGGACCACCTGGAGATCTTCGAGCGGATCTGGTATCCGCACACCGAGCCCTTGGGCTACCCATCCCTCCTTCACGATGTCTTCAATATGCAGATGTGGAAGCCCATCGTGGCGGCGGTCAACGGCTATTGCCTGGCGGCGGGGCTGGAAATCCTCCTGCTCATGACGGATATTCGCGTCGCTTCGGAGGACGCCAAGTTCGGCTTCGCCGAGGTTTTGCGAGGGCTGGCCGGAGGAGCAAACACTGGAGTTACGATGCAGATTCCCCACTGTATCGCCATGGAGCTGTTGCTGACCGGGGAGATGATGGACGCCCAGGATGCCTGGCGGTCGGGCCTGGTGAACAAAGTCGTTCCCAAGGACCAAGTGTTGCCCGTGGCCGAGGAGTACGCTCGGAAGCTGAGCAACATCCCGCCCCAAGTCCTGCGAGTGCAGAAGGAGATGGCCGCTGTCACCGGCGATGTGCCGCGAAGCATGGTCCTCCAATACGCGAGGATCCTTGGGGCCATGCAGCGCGTGGTCCCGGACGCCTACGAGGGCCAGATCTCCTTCCTTGAGCGGCGCGACCCCGATTACAAGGGCTAACGGCCGCCAGCGTAGGAGGGAAGGCCTTCCCCCTGGCTCTCCCTCATGCCAAGGCCATCGGCGTTAGCACTGTCGGCGTCTTCGTATCTCCCGGCGTAGCGCCAGGATCGACGACGCTCCGGCCTGCACGAGTCGAATCACGTATACTCCTCGGAAATCGCCTAGTCGCTGGGGACACGGCTGGAGCAATCCTCCCTTGAGGCGGCTCACAGTCGCCTAGGCGCTGCAGGGACCTGACCTCGTGAAGGCCTATATCGTCCGCCGCCTGCTCCTCACGATTCCCACGCTTTTCCTTGTCTCCGTCTTTATTTTCATCATCCTGCGACTTCTGCCGGGTGACGTCGTCCTCATCATCCTGACCGGCGGCGGGACCACGCAAATCGACCCCCAGCAGTATGCCGAGCTCCGCCAGCAGTTGGGGCTCAACGACCCCTGGCACGTGCAGTACTTCGACTGGGTATGGGGCATGCTGCGGCTGGAGGGTGGCGATTCCTTGTGGACCGGCAATCCCGTCTTTGAAGACATCTCACGAGCTTTGCCGGCGACGCTTCAGTTGACCATCATGTCGCTGCTCATTTCCCTCACTATCGCGATCCCCCTTGGCATCCTGAGCGCCATGCACCGCAATAGCCTCTTGGACTACGCCATGAGGATCGTCGCGATCTCGGGACTGGCCATGCCAGACTTTCTCGTGGGGGCGATGCTCATCTTCATCATGGTTGTCTTCTTCAACTGGATACCGCCCCTCGACTACGCCGGCTTCTTCGAGAACCCCGCCAGCAATCTGCAGCAGATGATCTGGCCGGCCTTGATTCTGGGATACATCCAAGCGGCATTCCTGGCCCGGATGATCCGCTCGACGACGCTTGAGGTGCTGGGCCAGGACTACATCCGCACCGCCTGGTCCAAGGGGCTGGGCTCCCGGCACATCTACATTCGGCACGCCCTGCGCAACGCGCTCCTCCCCGTAGTCACGGTGGCCGGCATTCAAACGACCCAGCTCCTTGGAGGGGCCGTCATCGTCGAGAACATCTTCGCCATACCCGGGCTTGGCTTTAAGCTTCTAGAGGCCATCGTCAACCGGGACTGGGTCACCCTCCAGACTGTGGTGACCCTCTTCGCCCTTGCCATCCTGCTCATCAATCTGTTCATCGATCTTCTCTACGGTTGGCTCGACCCTCGGATTCGGTACGGGTAACAGGGAGTCTGCGCGCCCTTGCGGAACGACCAAGCAATCGGGATCACGGCGAGTCTCTCGGGGAGTGCGTACGCCGCGTTGCACCGCTGGGGGACGAGAGGCGTCCGCTTCGCTCGGGACAACCCTGTGGCGGCGGTCGCCGCGTTGATTCTGTTCGTCCTGGGATTCCTGGCCGCCTTTGGGCCGCTCATCTCCCCATTTGACCCCCTGGAATTCCACTCCAAAGATAGGTTCGCCAGCCCCTCGGGGACCTACCTCATGGGCACGGATGAGTTCGGCCGTGATCAACTCAGCCGGCTGATCGAGGGGACCCGCTCCATCTTCACCATCGTCGTGGTCTCCGTGGCTATCGGAGTCACCGCCGGAGCCCTGATCGGCCTCATCAGCGGCTATCGCGGCGGATGGCTGGACAGCATTCTGCAGCGGTTCATGGACAGCATGATGGCCATCCCGCTTCTGGTCCTGACCCTCGCTATCCTGGCGATGTTAGGGCGCAACGACATCAACGTCATCGGGGCCATTGCCGCGGTCAACGTGCCCATTGCCAACCGGGTGATCCGCTCGGCGACCTTATCCGCCAAAGAAGAGCTCTACGTCACCGCCGCTAAGGCCCTCGGGGCTTCCGACTGGCGCATCAGTCTGCGGCACATCGGCCCAAACGTGTTGGCCCCATACTTGGTTGTCGTCACCACCCAGTTGAGCTGGGCGATCATCGTTGCATCCGCATTGTCGTTCCTGGGAGTCGCCTCGCCCCCGCCCGAGCCTTCCTGGGGAAGAATGATGTCCGAAGGGGCTCGCGAATTCGCCGAACGGGCGCCATGGCTCGCCGTCTTTCCCGCGGTCTTCGTATTCTTGACCGTGCTAAGCTTCAACCTCGTGGGCGATGTCCTGCGCGACTCTCTGGACCCCAGACTGCGCGGCCGCTGACGGTCCGCCGAGTACGACGATGGCGAAGCAGTATCCGCTTGCCAAGGTATCGGAGTTGCCGCCGGGCGAGATGAAGCTCGTCGTGGCCAACAGGGAGCGGCTGCTCCTGGCGAACGTCGACGGCGTATTCCACGTCATCAGCGACACCTGCACCCACAAGAGGACCTCGCTGTCGCAAGGCATGCTCGAGGACGCTCTGGTGGAATGCCCCTTGCACTTCGCTCGCTTCGACGTCCGGACCGGTGCGTTCATCGATGGCCCCTACACGACCAACGTGGCCCGCTACGAGGCCACGGTCAGGGGAGACACGGTGTACGTCGAAATGGACAGCTAGAAACGACCGAACGTCACGACTATGCAACAGAAGGGCATTCTTGACATCACTTAGGCGCAATGCTATACCGTGCCTACTTGCCCGGGCATTCAAGCTGGGGTGGCGGGCTTGACGGAGGGGGTGCCCCATGGGCGACTACAAGGTGATTTCGGCGGACACACATATTGTCGAGCCACCCGACCTGTACACCTCGAGGTTCGAGCCGGGGTTGAGAGACCGGGCCCCGCGAATAGAGCGCCGGACGACGAAGGGCGGCCAGGACTACGACGTATGGATCGTGGACGGCCAAGAGGCCGGCATGTTGGGCACCTTCGTCAAGGCCGGTCAGCGGTTCGATGACCCCGAGAAAATCGACTTTCTGGGATTCTGGGATGACGTGCGCAAGGCGGCCTACGACCCTCACGAGATGCTCAAAGAGTTGGAGATGGACGGGGTCTGGGCGGCATGCCCCCAACCCAGTCAGGGCCTCTTCTGGTACCGGTTGGACGACCACGAGATTATCACCGCGACCTGCCGCGCCTACAACGACTGGATAGCCGAGTTCTGCCAGCCCTACCCCGATCGGCTCAAAGGCATCGGTGTTCTCAACGTGGACGACGTGGACGAGGCCTGCGCCGAGATGGAGCACTGCGCCGAGATGGGGCTGGTAGGCGTCTTCATCCCGTCGTCGCCCCTCTGGGAGAGGCCCTACCGCGACCCCGTCTACGAGAAGCTGTGGTGGACCGCTCAGGACGTGGACATGCCGCTGCTGCTGCATATCGGCAGCAATCGCGGCGGCATCCCGGGCTGCGAGCTCACCATCGACACCGCCGACCTCACGGCGGCCGGCTTCGCCACCATCGACTACTGGGTCAGATACTCCATGACCTGCATGATCTTCGCCGGTGTGTTCGACCGCTACCCGAAGTTGAAAGTGGGCTCCGTCGAGCACGAGACGGCGTGGATCCCCCACTGGCTCAAGCAGATGGACTTCATCTACATGGAACGGCCGGCGCAGAGCCGGAAGCTGGGATGGCGCTCCAAGCAGGGGTTCCTGCCCACGGATTACTGGCACCAGAACTTCTTTGTGGAATTCATGGAAGACGACGCCGGCATCCAGATGCGTCACCTCATTGGAGTCGACAACATGCTCTGGGGGAACGACTTCCCCCACGCGGAGTCCACCTGGCCCCAGTCGATGCAGTTCCTGGACAGGATCTTCCAGGGCGTCCCCGACGAGGAACGCCGCAAGATAACTTCGGAGACGGCAGCCAAGATCTTTAAATTCACATCGGCCTAGCGTTGGCCTGAGCCGCCACCACGATCAAACGGAGGAAGCCGTAATGAACCACCGGTCTCGATTCCGGAAGCTGTATCTCCTGATTGGCGCGACGGCCCTACTTGCGCTCATCGTGGCCGCCTGCGCAGGACCGGCAGGCCCAGCAGGACCGGCGGGCCCAGCAGGACCGGCGGGCCCAGCGGGAGCGGCGGGCCCCGAAGGCCCACAAGGCCCACAAGGGCCGACCGGGGGCGATGCTCCGGCTCCCCCACCGGCGCCGACTGCGACAGCGGTCCCACCCACCGCTACGCCCCTGCCCGCTCCACCGCCCGGAGACGAACCGAAGTACGGTGGAACACTGATTGCCGCCTCGTCGGGCGACCCCCCGAACCTCGACGTGGCCCGCGCCACCTCCGTTCAGCTCCTGCACATGTGGGGCCAGGCCTACAGCCAGCTGGTCCGCTACAACTTCGAGGAGCCTCTCGAAGAAGTCGTCCCCGACCTGGCTACGAGCTGGGAGATCAGCGAAGACTCGAAGGTCTACACCTTCAAGCTGCGGACGGGCGTCAAGTGGCACGATGGTCAAGACTTCACCGTTGAAGACGCCAGGTTTGCCGTCCAAGTTCTGAAGGACGAAAACCCTCGCCTCATACCGGAGTTGGAGTCGGTCACCGCTATTGAGGCGGTTGGCAACGACACTCTGCGGATCAGCCTAAGCGCCCCCAGGGCGTCCCTCGTGGCGGTCCTCGGGATCATCCAGGCCCCGATCATAGCCAAGCACGTTTGGGAGGCCGCCGCCGGCGACATCGCGGACGGGCCGACCGTGGGTACCGGGCCCTTCCTGGCAGGCGAGTATGTCCGCGGTGAGTCCGTCGACTTCACGCGATTCGACGGCTACTACTTGGAAGGCAAGCCCTACCTGGACGCCATCAGATACCTCATGATCGGCGACGAGTCGACCCGCATAGCGGCCTTCCGGACCGGCAGGGTGGACCTTCTGGGGCCCGGCGTCACCGACATCAACAAGGTCCAGCTTGCGCAGCTCCAAGGCGACGTGCCCGATCTCAGCCCCAACCCCTACGACCGGCTCTCTTCCAAGATCGTCATCATCAACACCGACCGTGAGCCGTTCACTGACGTGCGCGTGAGGCGCGCCATCTTCCTCGCCATCGACCGGTTTGAGGCCCTGGAAGTCTTGGACGACGTGACCAGGCCCGCGGGTCCCGCATTCGCGCCGGGGTGGGAGCTGCCCGAAGATGAGCTGCTTTCCATGCCGGGCTACCGCCAGGGCGCTGAAAAACAGAAAGACCTGGACGAGGCGAAGAGGCTGCTCACTGAGGCCGGTTTCCCCGACGGGTTCGATACCGAAGCCGTCACCGTAGGACCCGTGGCACGGCTGGTGAAGCTGCAAGTCTTCGTCGTAGACCAGCTCGCCAAGGTCGGCATCCGCGTGAAGTCGTCGCCGCTGCCCTTCCCTGAGCTCGTCCCCAGAGCGGTCTCCAACGACTTCGACCTGTTCCCGGTGGAGTCCTCCGTTCTCTACATCGACCCCGACGCCAACTCCTACAACATCTCGGTCCAACCCTTCTCCAACGTCCTGGTCGACGAACGGACCAACGAGCTCTATGCCCAGCAGCGGGCCGAACAAGACCCCACGAAGCGGCGCGAGTTGGTCTACGAGATGCAACGCCGCATGCTCGAGACGCTAGGGCAGATTCCCATCGCGTGGGGACAGGGCTTCTGGCCCTCTCAGCCGAGAATCAAGGGATTCTTCCCACCCCTGGGCGTCTGGCTCCACGCACCGCGCCTGGACCACGTATGGATAGACGAGTAACGCTCCCGGCCTAGCAAGCGAATCGCCTCTGCAGCAGCGGGGGCGGTTCGCTTTAGGCGCCTTTCGGGACGAGGAAAGAGTACCCTCACCACAGCACGATGGGTTGGAGGAGGCGGTAGGAGGAGATCATGGCGATTTACGACCTCGTTATCCGCGGCGGCACTATCGTCGATGGGAGAGGCCTTCCCCGGTACAAGGCGGACCTCGCCGTCAAGGACGGCAGGATCGCCATGATCAGCGGGAAGATCAATGCGGGGGGTGCCAGGGAGCTTGACGCCGGCGGCTGCATCGTGGCCCCCGGCGCCGTCGACCTCCACACCCACTACGACGCCCAGGTCAACTGGGACCCCTATTGCTCCATGTCCGGCTGGTTCGGCGTGACCTCACTCACCATCGGTCAGTGCGGCTTCGGCTTCGCGCCCACGCGGCCCGATGACCGAGACCTGAACATGCGCATGATGAACCGCGTCGAGGCCATCCCCCTCCACTCGATGCAAAAGGGTATGCGGTGGGACTGGGAGACCTTCCCCGAGTACCTCGACAGCTTGGATCGACAGGGCCTGGGACTCAACATCGGGGCGCTGTTTCCCATGTCTCCCATGCGCGGCTACGTCATGGGAATGCTCGAGTCCCGGCAGAGAACGTCGGCGACGGATGCGGAAATCAATCAGATCAAACAGATCTTCTATGACGCCATGAAGGCCGGGGCCTTCGGATTCTCCGCCAACAAGAGCGCCGAGGACCGGCCCGACGACGGCGGGTACCTGCCCACCCACGTCACTTCCGATGAAGAATACCTGGCCATGGCCGAGGTCCTCGGAGAGTTCGGCGTCGGTCACATCGGCTGGACCATCGGCGTCCCTATCTTTGACGACCGCCCTGCTCAGCACAAGCTGGTGAGCAAAATGATGCGGATTTGCGGGCGTCCGGCGCACATCAACTGCATCTTCGCGACCCCCGAGGACATGGTCTGGCTGAATGAGTCTCGTGAAGAAGGTCTTCCCCTGCTGATCCAGCAGCCCACCATCTACCCCGACGCCATCTTCAAGCTCTCGGAGTACAACCTTTTCGATATCTACCCCAACTGGGTGCAACCTCTAGTCGGCGGCGCCGAGGAGCGGGCGGCCAAGCTGCGAGACCCGGCGACCCGCGCCGCCATGAAGCGCGATGTGGAAGGCCAGAGCGGCATTACCACGCGTACGGATTGGGACACCTTCGCCGTCGTGGAAGTCGTTCACGAGCGAAACCGCAAGTACGAGGGCAAAACGATTGAAGAGATAGCCCGGATGGACGGGAAACACCCCCTCGACGCGCTCCTCGATCTCGCCCTCGACGAAAACCTCGAGACTGAATTCATGAACAAGTCGGGCGCCGGGGACCCTGGGGAAGAAGGGCTTGCGCCCCTCATCAAGCACCCCTACTTCCACATCTCTCTGTCGGATGGAGGGGCCCACACCAGATACTTCACCGTGAGCACCTGGCCCGTCAACTTCCTGGCGCACTGGGTCCGAGACAAAGAGCTCATGACCCTGGAAGAGGCCCACGTCAAGATGAGCGCCTACCCTGCCTGGTTTGCCGACTTCAAAGACCGCGGCACCTTACAACTGGGCGCCTGGGCCGACATCATCGTCTACGACTTCGACAAGCTGGGCTACATGTACCCCAAGCCCGTCTTCGCCACCGACTTCCCCGGCGGGGAGCGGCGGATCATTCAGAAGCCCACCGGCCTCCGCTACACCATCGTCAACGGCACGGTCACCTTCGAGGAGAACGACTGCACCGGCGCCCTGCCCGGCAAGCTGCTCCGCAGCTACGACATGGTCGCATAGGGCGCCTACCGGGCAACGAACAAGATAACGCTTACAGCGCTAGACAATTCCCGAGGAGGCAGGATATGAAGGGCCGACTAGCTGTTTTCATCGCGGCTGCCGCCATTGTCTCCTTGGTGGTCGCCGCCTGCGCGGGTCCGGCAGGACCGGCGGGCCCAGCGGGACCGGCGGGCCCGGCAGGACCGGCGGGCGCAGCGGGACCGGCAGGCGCAGCGGGACCGGCAGGCCCCGAGGGCCCACAAGGGCCGGCCAGGGGCGATGCTCCGGCCCCCCCACCGGCGCCGACTGCGACAGCGGTCCCACCCACGGCCACGGCCACGCCCACGCCGGTGCCTACACCGCAACCCACGGCGGCTCCGCCCACGGGGTCGCAGCCTCGCCGGGGCGGTATCTTGACGGTCTCTGGAGGCGATCCGCCCAACATCGACCCCATCAAGGCCGTCACCAGCCAGTACTACCTGCACTGGGGCAATATCTATAGCGGCCTGGTCCAGTACAACCCAAGGCAGCCGGTGAACCAGATCATTCCAGACCTCGCGGAGAGCTGGGAGATAGGCTCCGATCTCACCCGGTACACGTTCAAGATGCGCCCCGGCGTCAATTGGCACGATGGCCAGGCATTCAGCGCCGCCGACGCCAAGTGGAGTCTGGAGACCCTCATGGCCGAGGGCGGCCACGCCGCCGAACTACCCGCTATCGCTACGATTGAGGCCCCGGACGACGGCACCCTGGTGCTCAATCTGGAGCGTCCGCAGGCCTCGGTGCTCCAGATACTCGGCCTCATCTTCGTCCCCATCGTGGCCCAGCATGTCTACGAAGCCAACGGCGGGGACCTGTCCAACGGCCCGAACATCGGCACCGGCCCCTTCCTAGAAGCGGAGTACCAGAAGGGTGAGGCCGCGGAACTCATTCGAAACCCCAATTACTTCGAGACGGTCGACGGCACCCAGTTGCCCTACCTCGACGGAGTCAAGACGTTCATGATCCGCGACTTGGAGACCAGCTTGGCCGCATTCCGCGCCGGGCGGATCATGCTGCTGGACCCGCGCGTCGGCATCGACAGGGCCCAAGTGGAGCGGCTGAAGGGAAGCGTCCCTGACCTCAAGCCAACGCCGTGGGACATGCTGCAGATCTCGACACTCCTGATAAACCCCGACGCCGAACCCTGGAACGACCAGCGAGTACGGCAGGCCGCCAACTTGGCCATCGACCGATGGGAAGCCGTGGAGCTCAACGAGAACCTGTACAAGCCCGCCGGCCCCATCGTCTCACCCGGGTGGGGTCTCTCCGACGAGGAGCTCTTTGCACTGCCGGGATTCCGTAAGGGGGCAGACAAGGAGCAAGACCGCGAGGAGGCTCGGCGACTCCTCGCCGAAGCCGGCTTCCCCGACGGCTTTGAAAGCGAGTTGATGCACTTCACCCATGCCGCGTGGATGCAGGACCTCGCGGTGTTCGCCATAGACCAATTGGCCAAGGTCGGCATAAGGATGAAGTCCAACGGTCTCCCCTTGGCCGAAGCCCTGGAGGCCTGGCAACAACAAACGTTCACGGTGACCACCTTTGGACACAACATCTCCTTCCCCGACCCTGACGCTACGGAGAAAAACGTCAAGCCCAACATCTTCCACTTCCTCGAAGACGCCAGACTCATCGAGCTCTTCGACCAACAGGCGGTGGAGGCTGACCTGGACAAACGCCGGCAGCTTGTGACCGAAATGCAGCGCCGCATGATGGAGACCTCCGCCGTGATCTATATCGGCTGGCAGGAGAACTTCTCCCCGGTCGCGCCCCAGGTCGAGGGCCACGAGGGCGGCCTTGGGATATGGAGCCGTATTCGCCACCATTACGTCTGGCTCTCCGACGGTTAGCGCGGAATCGAAAGTACGCCGGGGCTGCCGCTCTAAGGACGGTAGCCCCGCGTCACGTCCGGCCAATGAGACTGCATCCCCGGCGATACACGAGACGGCGGATGTGGGCAAGGTCTGCTGAGGTCATCGCCGACCCGAACAGCGATCGCGGACTTCGCGGTTCGCCTTGATTCGCCGGATACACCCCGCCTGGTGGGTCCTATCCCTGATCGTGGCGGCCCTGTTCGCCCTCAACGGATCACGGGCGTCCTTTGCCGTCTTGTACGGGCCGCTGGAAGAAGAGGCCGGATGGAGCCGCGTTTCGGTCGCCGGGGCGGCCACCCTCGGCCAGATCGTTATGGGCGTTTCGTTCATCGTCGCCGGCGTGGCCGTCGACCGCTACGGCCCGCGGCGGGTGTTGCCGATCTTCGCGCTGCTGCACCTTGGGGGCTACCTCCTCGCGGCCCGCGCTACAGACGTGTGGCAGATCTACGTCGGCTACGGTCTCCTGGGGAGCGTCGCCTTTGGCATTGGGGTAGGCCCGCTGCTGGCGATCGTCGCCCGATGGTTTCACCGCCATCAGGGCCTGGCTCTGGGCATCGGCTCCTCCGCCGGACAGGCGGGAGCCGCCCTCTTCTCGCCCATGACGGCGTTGCTCGCCGACGGCGTCGGCTGGCGGTGGACCTTCGCGCTGCTGGGTTTCATCCCATTCGTGCTCCTTCTCCTCGCGGCTGGATTCTTATATCGCCGGCCTGAAGAGAAGGGCGAGCTCCCCTACGGTGCTGAATCTTCGGCCGACGGGGAGACCGGCGCTCGACCGACGGTGCCGCCGCCCTCGGGACTGTCAATCCGAGAAGCGCTCCGCGAAAGGGCCCTATGGTGGGCATGCCTTGTCTATTTCAGCGCCAACATCAGTACGGGGCTCATCATCTTGCACATCGTGAACCACGGACGGGAAGAGGGGCTCTCCGCGGTGGCGGCGGCCGGACTCCTCTCCGTAGTCACCGGCGTGAGCGTGGCCGGGAGGGTAGGGGGTGGCGCCATCGCCGACCGGGCGGACTTCGGCAGACTCCTGACGGTAAGCTGCGTCGTGATGGCGGCGGGGGTAGGACTCCTCGCGGCCTTCTCCCATCCCGCCTTGCTGTATTGCTTCGCCGCAATCTATGGCATCGGTCTCGGTGGGGCGGTGGTGCTGCAGACCATCGTAATCCGGGCCATCGTCGGAGAGCACATTTTGGGAACGGCCGTCGGGATCATCTTGCTGGCGGTCAACCTTGGGGCCGGACTCGGCGTCTTCCTCGGCGGGCTGATGGATTCCTACCTCCCCTCATTCCTTATCGGTGCCGGTGGAGCAGGCGTCGCCGCGTTGAGCGCCACGCGGTTGAGCGCGGCGCGCCGCCGGGCTTGAGCAGCGGTCAGCGAGCGGCCAGCTTCAAGGAGTGCGGATATGTTGTGAGGCGAGGGGGATTCTGCCATTCTTGTGCCGTCCCAGAAATCGCAGGCGAGACTCGGAGCACGCCCTTGGCCGCGCAACATTGGGCGGCCGTGGCACACATTCAAGGAGGCCCCAAATGAGCGGTCCGCTTCAAGGAATACGTGTAGCCGACCTGACCCATTTCATGGCCGGGCCCGTTTGCACGTCATTGCTCCGGGACTTGGGGGCGGAGGTGATTAAGGTCGAGCCGCTGCAGGGAGAGGCGGGCCGGTATGGCGGGGCCTACCCTACTCCCTATGGTGAGAGTCTCACCTTCCAAGTCCACAACCGTGGAAAGATGTCCACGACCGTGGACCTGAAGACCGAAGAAGGCAAGGCCCTCTTTCGCGATCTGATTCGGGTCTCCGACGCATGCGTAGAGAACTTCCGCCCCGGCGTGATGGCCAGGCTTGGCATCGGGTACGAGGACCTCAAGAAGATCAACCCCACGATCGTGCTCGCGTCGATCTCCGGCTTCGGCCAGAGTGGGCCGTATTCCCAACTCCCATGCGTTGACTTCATCGCTCAGGCGATGAGCGGGCTGATGAGCCTCAACGGCCAGCCCGGCGACCCTCCCACGAAGTACGGCGTCGAAATGGCCGACTACTCCGGGGGCATGTTTGGGGCCCTCAGCGTCGCGGCGGCGCTCTGCCAGCGGGCCATGTCAGGCCGGAGCGAACACATCGACGTCGGCATGCTCGACGCGATGGTCTACCAACTGAACTATCACCCCATCCGCTACAAGTTCGCCGACCTCTTCTATCAGCGGATCGGCAACCGGGTCGCGGGGGCCGGTGTGTCCGGTGCCTATCCATGCAAAGACGGCCACATCGTCATCGCGGGCGGCGGCGACGCGAATTGGCAGCGATTGACCAAGGTCATAGGCCACGCGGAGCTTGCCGATGATCCCCGCTACGCCCGCACGCCGAAGCGCTGGGAGAACCACGATGAGCTCGACGTTTTGATCGAGAAGTGGTCGAGCGAGCTCACCGTCGACGAGGCGCTCGCCGCCTTGCGGGAAGAAGACTTGGTCGTCGGCCCGGTCCGAGAGTTGCCGGAGATCTTCGAGGACGAACACCTCAAGGCCCGCGAGATGTTGGTCGAGGTCGAGCACCCACTGCACGGCGCGCTGACGGTGCCGGGGCCCGTTCCCAAGTTGCGAAACTCGAAGCTCGCGAAGATAAGCGCAGCCGCCCCGCTGGTCGCCGAGCACAACGGCTACGTCGTCAGCGAGCTGCTGGGCCGTTCGGTGCAGGAACTTCGCTCTCTGGAGGAGAACGAAGTCATCTTTCCCAAGGTCCCCGCCGCGTTGGCGCAGGACCCGTAGCCTGCAGACTACTTGTCGCTGAGGGCGGTCAGCACCTCGGCCGGCGTGATGGGAAGCCGCGTCATCCGGACCCCGATAGCGTCCGACACGGCGTTGGCCACCGCTGCCAAGGGCGGGACGATCGAGACCTCGCCGACGCCGCGCATACCGAAGGGATGCTCCTGGCTGGGTATCTCGATCACCACGGGGTCGATGTTGGGCACGTCCAAGCTGGTCGGCATGCGATAGTCCAAGAAGCTGGCGTTGGCCATCACCCCGTCGCTCGTGAAACTGTAGGTCTCGGTCAGCGCCCAGCCGATGCCCTGCACGGTGCCGCCTTGCATCTGGCCCTCGACATAGCTGGGATGCGCCGCTTGGCCAACGTCCTGGAACACGGTGACACGAAGGATGTTCACCTTCCCGGTCTCGGGCTCCACTTCCACGTCCACGATATTGCCGGCGACCGCGGGGGCCGCCTTCGCGGGGTGGGCTACGGAGGAAACCGAGATAAGGCCGCCCAAGCGCGGGAGCTGCTCCGCCAGTTCCTTCCAGGTGATTCGTCGACCCTCGCCCTTGGTGCACACAAACTCGCCGTTGTCGAAGGCGACGTCTTTGGCCTCCACCTCCCAGAGCAAGGCGGCACGGGCTGCCATCTCGCGTTTCGCTTCTTCCGCGGCTTGGAGCGCCGCGCGCCCCGTATCCACCGCGACGCGGCTGCCGCCGGTGAGGCCGGTCCAGCCCACGGAGTCCGTGTCCACGACGACGGGGTGCACGTCGGCGGCCGCCAGCCCCAAGGCTTCCGCCGCTTGCATGGCAACCGCGGCCCGTGTTCCGCCGATATCGACGGAGCCGGTGACCAAGCTGATCGTCCCGTCGCTGTTCACGTTGATCGCGGCGCAGGACTGCATGCTGGCGTTCTTCCAGTACCCCAGCGCTATGCCGCGTCCGCGGTTCGGCCCTCCCCGATCGGACTGGTAATGCGGATGCCGCTTCATCGCGTCGACCAGTTGCTCGCCCCCATGCTGCGGTTGCGGGAGACCGTTCGGCATCCGGTCGCCTTTGTGGGCGAGGTTCTCTTTCCGTAGATCGAGCGGGTCCATGTCGAGCCGGCGGGCCAACTCGTCGAGGACGCTCTCGACGGCGAAGGCCGCGGCCGGCGTTCCGGGCGCTCGGTAGGCGGCCACCTTCGGCTTGTTGCAGACCACATCGCAACCGTCGATGAGAATGTTGTCGATCTTGTAGGCAGCCGAGCCGCTCATGGCGCCTTCCCCAACGGGCGAGCCCGGAAAGGCTCCCGCCTCATAAATCATCGAGATTTCGGCCGCCGTGATCCGCCCGGTATCGGTGGCCCCGATCTTGGCTCGCAGGTTGGTGGCCGACGTCGGACCCGACGCCTCTAGGACTTCGGCGCGCGTCATGACGAGCTTCACGGGCTGGCCGCTCTTTCTGGAAAGGATGGCGGCCACCGGGTCGAGATAGGTATCGAGCTTGCCCCCGAAGCCTCCCCCGATCTCCATCGGAATGACCCTTACCAGGGATTCGGGAATGCCCAGGATCATCGCGGTTTCGGCGCGAATCGCAAAGGGCCCCTGCGTGCTCGTCCAGACCGTGACCTGCCCGTCCGGCGCCCACCATGCGGTCGATGTCTGGGGCTCGATGTAGCCCTGATGCACGGTCTGGGTGGTGAACTCGCGCTCGACGATGACGTCGGCTTCCCTAAAGCCTTCCTCCACGTCGCCGTTCTTGAACTGAATGCGGAACGAAACGTTGCTCTTCACCTCGGTATCGTTCCCCCGCTCCAGAAAAGCGAAGGTCGACCGTGTGGTCATGTCTTCGTGGAGCAAGGGCGCGTCGGGCCGCATCGCGTCGCGGAGAGTGAGCACCGTGGGCAGCACCTCGTATTCGACGTCGATCAGGCCGAGCGCCTCCTCGGCGACGTGGGGGCTGGTCGCGGCGACCGCGGCCACGGCGTGGCCCTTATAAAGAACCTTCGACCTCGCGAGGACGTTCTCGGCCAGCATCCTCGCGTTGCCGCGAATCTCGGCGAAGTCGATGGTCCGGTCGGCAAGAATGGGAAGGTCGGCCGCGGTGGTCACGGCTTTGACGTCCGGGAGCGCTTCCGCCCTGCTCGTGTCGATGCGACGGATGCGGGCGTGCGGGTGCGGGCTCCGCAGGATCTTGCCGTGCAAGAGACCGGGCATGTGCACGTCGGCACCGTAGCGTGCCCGGCCGGTGACCTTCTCCACGCCGTCGTGCCGGATGGGCCTCGTGCCCAGGACCCGAAAGCCGGCGTCTGTTTGGCCGGCGGGTCCAACGTCGGTAGTCATGACTGTGTCCTTTCTACCGTCGGTCGCGTCATCGCATGCGCGGGTCAAGATAGTCGCGGCCCGCGTCGCCCAACAGTGTAAAGCCCAGGATGGTGGTAAAGATGAAGACGGCCGGACCGATCACCAGCCAAGGCGCTTGCGTCGAATACTGGTCGACACCTTCGGAGAGCATCAGTCCCCAAGAAGGAGTCGGAGGAGAGTCCGAGACGCCGAGGAAGCTCAGCGCCGCGGCGATGATGATGGCGAAGGAGATTCGGTTCGTGATGACGACAAGCATGGGAGGGATCAGGTTCGGCCCCACGTGGCGGAACATCACCCTGGCGCTGGAGGCTCCAATCGCCTTGGCGGCTTCCACGTAGGTCTCCTCCTTGCTCGATAGCGTGATGGCTCGGGCGAGACGGTTGGCTATCGGCACGTTAATCGTAGCGATGGCGATGCCCACGTTGATGTCCCCGCGGCCGAGCACCGTAACTAGAGCCAACGCGAGAATCAGCGTCGGCATCGACAGGAGTCCGTCCATTATCCGCTGCACGCTCAGGTCGAGCCCTCCCCCGATGAAACCGCTGACTATGCCAATCAGTCCGCCGAGGATACTGCCGATCAGAACGGAGGCGACGGACACGAAGATCGCGGGCCGCGCGCCCGCAATCAAGCGGCTGAGCTGGTCTCTGCCCAAGTAATCCGTGCCGAGAAGGAACTCGCCGCCGGGACCTCGGAAAAGGTCGTCGAAGTTCGTCTCCAGCGGTTCGGATGGTTGGATCCAGGGCCCGAAGACCGCCAGCACGACCATGACGAGCACCATGACGGCGCCGAGGCCCCCCGCGGGCGACGTCCGGGCGAATTCGTAGGTCCGCGTCCCCATCCATTGGAGCCGGCCCAAAGCCCAGGCAGACTTCGTCGTCATGCCCCCCTCGGAGCTCACGAGGCTGCGCCTCCGAGACGGATTCGGGGATCCAGCCACCCGTAGAGGAGGTCAAGGGCTACGTTGAGCGGCAGGATGGAGAGCGCGAAGATCGTGACGACCGTCTGGACGGTCACCCAGTCGCGCACCTCGATGGCCTTCAGGAGTTGCGACCCTATCCCAGGGAGCACGAAGATCCTCTCGACGATGATCGAGCCGCCGAGAAGGAAGCCCACTTCCAGTCCCGCAAGCGTCACCAGCGGCAGCAGCGCGTTGCGTAAGGAATGCCGCCGCACAACGAGGCCCGGCGGTAGGCCCTTGGCCCTAGCGGTGCGAACATAGTCTTGGCGAAGGACCTCGAGCATGGAGGAGCGGGTGATTCTGGCCAGCACCGCGGATGACGCGAAGCCGAGCACGAGTGCGGGGAAGATCATCTGCTGCAAGTTCGTCAGCGGATCGTCGAAGAAGGGCGTGAACTCAAGTGGCGGGATCCAACTGAACTGGTTGACAAGCAAGAGGAGCAGGAGGGCGCCCGCCAGGAAGCTGGGCATAGCGAGGCCGATGGTCGTAAAGAACCGTCCGGAGAGGTCCCACAGGCCGTTTTGATTGATTGCGCCGATAACGCCCAAGGGCACGGCGATGCTGACTCCTATGAAGATGGAGAAGACCGCGAGCTCGAGGGTGATCGGCAAGGTGCGCCGCAGGTCGCTGAAGACCGCGGTCCCGGTAACCAACGACTTGCCACCGTCCAGCCGGACAAGGTCCCAGAGCCAGCCGCCGTACTGCACCATGAGGGGGTCATTGAGGCCGAGCTCGTCTCGGAGCTCCTGGTACTCCACCGGGTCGACGGTCTTGCGTCCATCGTCGGACAGGATGTTGAGGGCCACGTCGCCGGGCAGCAGCCGGAAGATAAGAAAGATCGCGAACGATACGATGATCGCCGTCGGGATGATCAAGAGAAAGCGGTTTACGAGGTAGCGTTGCACGGGTGGGGGCCTTCGTCCTCAGCTATTCAACGGATGCGGCGCCACTACTCACGGGCCGACAATACTGTGCGGCTTGATGCCGGAACGGCAAGGACAGACGAGGCATGAGCTTCGCTCTCGACCGCCGGAGGCTTGATTCCCCGAGCCGAACGCTGCTCCTGGGCCGACCGCCGGCCCCGGGGCGGTTCGTTGGCGGTCGGTGTCTTGAATCGCGCGCCGCTCGGACGGCCCTAACGGGCCATATCGTAGCTGCGAAGGAGCTTTCCGGGTAGCGCTCCGGTGCACTGATTCTCCTCGAACGTCACGCTGCCGTTGACGAGTGTGTACCGTAACCCCTTCGGCTTCTGGATCAGGCGGCGCTCGCCTCCGGGGAAGTCGTCGGAGTAGACCGGGTCTTCGTTGAGGACGCCCAGCTCGTCGAGGTTGTAGACCATGATGTCCGCCGCCCGCCCGACGGCCAGGGTCCCGCGGTCGGTGTAGCCGGCGATCCATGCCGGGTAGGCGCTCATCTTGTAGTGCCCTTGCTCCAGCGACATGATCTCCTTGTCTCGAATCCAATAGGCGAGCATGTCCACCACCCACCGGGCGTTGGCCTGGAAACGGGTGTGGGCGCCGCCGTCGGACGTGGAGATGTGGGTCGAAGGATCGCAGAGGTCCGCGATCTTGCCGGCGAGCTCGCCGTCGTCCTCGTAGGACTCCTGATTGCTGAACTCGGTGAGGAGGTCCTCGTCGAGCGACAAGTCGAGCAGGGCGTCTACGGGATGCTTGCCCATCATCGCCGCCACTTGCCGCATGGACTTCCCTTCGTAGGGATAGTTCCGCTCGTGGACGACCTGAAGCACCCTGACGGAGTCCCAGTCGGTCCGGCTGTCCGGCTGCGCTTCGACGTTCCGCTTCATCGCCTCCCGGACTCCAGGAGCGCGGAGTTTATCCGCCCGAACGGACGGGGAGCCGACAAGCGGATCGACCCAGGACGGCATGTAGTCGAAGAGGTTGTACTCGGCGAGGGACCACCGGCCGGCGATCCGTAGGGGCGTCTTCTGCGGCGCCACCGGGAGCCCTTCCTCCCGGCATCGCCGGTACCATTCGGGGCCGCTGTCGTTCCGGTCCAAGACCACGTGCAGGGGCCTTCCGCTGGCCCGCAACATCTTCGTGACCATGCGCTCTTGGGCGTCGTGGTTCACCGACCGGATCATCGTCCAGCCCATCATGCCGACGCCGAACCCGCCGAGGACTTCGGCCAGGCCCACGACCTCCGCTTCCGAAGCCATGTGGGTGGGAATCGGGCTGCCGTCCTCGCAGCGGTCCTCCTCGCTTCGGTCGATGGCAAAGCCGAACGAGCCGGCCTGCATCCCCTCGTGGAACAGCTCCTTCAGGCGGTTGAGCTCTTGGTCGGTGACTGACGTGCGTTCCCGGGCGGGGATCATCCCCAAGACATAGCCCCGAAGCGAGCAGAAGGGAAGCAAGGAGCCCACGTTGACTCCCAGGCCCTGACGATCGAGGCTGTCGAGGTATTCGGGGTACGTCTCCCAGTCCCACCGCATGCCCTTGCGCATCGAATCGAGCGGGATTGCCTCGATGCGGTTCATCATGCGCATATTGAGGTCGCGGTCTTCGGCCCTTGTCGGCGCGAAGCCGAACCCGCACTGGCCGATGGTCATCGTGGTCTGCCCAAACCATCCGTCCAGCGTGGCGTACGGGTCCCAGTTCAACTGGGCGTCGTAATGGGTATGGAGGTTGATGGCGCCCGGCGCCACGATACATCCGCCGGCATCGAGCTCGGTGGCGGAGCCGGCCGGAATGTGTCCGCTGACCTTGGCGATCCGTCCATCCTTGATAGCCAAGTCGGCGCGGTAGCGGGGCACGCCGGTCCCTTCGATGACCGTGCCGCCGCGGATTACGAGGTCATACTCGGCCATGGCTTGTCTCCTCCGGCCCGGCTTCAGCGGCCTACCTCTGAGGCTAGTTGAACCCAAATACCTTCGCAACGTTGTCGTGGGTCATCTTTCGCACCTCATCCTCGGGCACATCGCTGAAGATGTCGCCAATGACGCGGCGCGAGTCGGGCCAGGTGCCTTCGGTGTGCGGATAGTCGGAGCCCCACATGAGGTTCTCGACGCCGATCACGTCACGCTCGCGGACCGCCCCCCAGTCCTCCTGGAAGCTCAGGAAGACGTTGCGATGGAAGAAGTCACTCGGCTTCATGTCGTTCTTGAACCGCGGCCACAGCATGCCGCGGTCTCTATGGTGGAGGTCCATCATGTAAAGGAAGTGCGGGGCCCATCCCGCGTTGTTCTCCACGCTGGCGACCTTGAGGTCCGGGTACCGTTCGAAGACCTTCGACCAGATCATTGAAGCGATGGACCGCATGATCCGGTACTGCTGGGTGCAGTACATGACCCCTAGGGGATTGTTGGGGTCTTCGTCGTTGAACTGGTCCATGGGCACGCCGTCGCGGTGGGAGCCCGAGTGGAGGCAAAGGGGCATCCCCAACTCCTGGGCGGCCGCCCAGAGTGGCTCGTACTCAGGGTTGTGGTACTGCCGCTCGTGCTTCGGGTAGACAGTGATGAGGGCGGAGGTGAGCCCAAGGTCGCGGGCCCGGTAAAGCTCTCGCACGCCTTCCTCGACGACGTCGAGGTTCAGCATCGCGACGCCCTTAAGGCGATCGGGATAGGGCTTGCAGAAGTCGGCGATCCACTCGTTGTAGAGGCTGCAGACCACGTTGAGCAGGCCGGTATCCTCGATGCGCCAGATCCCGCCGACGCCGGCAGTGGGAAAGATCGTCCCGCCGAACACGCCGTCGTATTCCATGTCGGCCAACGATTCGTGGGGATCGTAGGCCCCCCGGCGAACACTCTCCCAGCGCCCCTTGGCGGTCATCTTGTGCGGTTCGTCGCTGGTGTACCTATTGCCGGCTTGCGTCGTGTTGCCGATGGATCCCATCGACTGGTTGCCCTCGACGCACCACCAATCGAACTCCTCGCCTTTCACGAGCCTGGGGACCCGTTCCAGGTATTCCGCGCCGGCGCGGGCGGTCCACAGGTCGGGAGGTTCGACGATGTGATTGTCCGCGGACAGTAACAGCGTCTGGGTGTCGGTGGTCATGTCGTACCCCTCCTCAAGCCCAGGTGATCCTTCTATCGGGGCAGCGGACCCAGTCCGCTGCCCCGTGGCCCGCTATTGGTCGAGCCAGACGCGGTCCCAAATGACGTTCCCCCACTGCCCAAGCGGCGACGTGTAGTTCTGGACTTCCGGACGTCCGGGCCAGAACGAGCCGAGCCAGCTCACCGGCACGTAGGGGATGGTCTCGAACATGCGCTCCTGCATCTCGATGACGAGCTGGCGCCGTTTCGCCGGGTCGGTCTCGCCACGCTGTTGGCCGAACAGGTCGGCGGTCTGCGCATCCTCGAGCTTGACGAAGATGCCTGGGATGATCGAGAGGATCGCCCCGTTGGGGTCGGCGTAGTTCATTGCGGGAGAATCGACGTTGAGCGTGAAGTCTCCGTTCGTCTTGGCCGCGGCGTGCTCGGCGAAGGGCAGTTGTACGCCACTCGCGTTGATGCCCACGCCTTTCAGCTGGTCCTGAGCGAATTGCCAGAAGGTCCCGTTGTAGGTGGTGCCGGATACGACGACGTTCTCCACGTCGAGACCATCCGCGAATCCAGCCTCCGCGAGCAACGCTTTGGCCTCGGCGCGGTCTGCCTCCAAGTCGGCGCCCGAACGGAAGCCGGGCCTGGTGAGCAGCTCTTCTTCCGAGATGCCCCACCCCGGCGGCCCGACCTGGAAGCCGGCGGTCAGGACGTGCTCGGGCAGCACGCTGAGAGCGGCCCCGTGATCGAAGGCAAGGAATGCCGCGCGCCGGACTCGGATATCGTCCCAAGGCGCCCGTGCGGTATTGAAGAAGATGCCGGCTACCTCAAGCGAGAAGAACTCGTTCTCGTTCAGGTCGGGAACGGCGCTCCTGAGGTCCGCGACGACCGGCGCCGAGACCGTGGTGGCCCCCGGGCCGAGGACATGCAGCCTTCCGGCCTTGAACGCGGCGACTCTGGTGCCTTCCTCTGGGATGTACAAGAACTTCACCGCGTCGAGGTAGGGAATGCCGGGAACGTGGTAGTCCGGGTTGGCGGACAGGTCCATGCTCACGTCCGGCGTGAACTGCTCGTACAGGTACGGGCCGGTCCCTATCTGCGGCGCGTTTATGGGCTCGCCGGAATAACCTTCCACGACGTGCTCCGCGTAGATCGGCGAAAGCTGCATCGCAAGCGGGGCGAGGAAGTTGGAGTTCGGCTCGGCCAGGTTGACGACGAGGGTCGTGTCATCCGGCGTATCGATGCTGCCGATGATCGCGTACTCGGGAGCGACGCGGCCCGACTGGTTCTCCAACGAATACTTTGCGTCGGAGGCAGCGAAGGCCTCGCCGTCATGCCACCTGACGCCGGACTTGAGATTGAAGGTGTAACGGTCGGCGGCCGAGCTGATCTCCCAGCTTTCGGCTAGGTGGGGGAGGATCTCATCTTTCGGAGCGCCCCAGTTCCAGCGCACCAGCTTGTCGTAGACGTGGCTGAACATCTGGTTCCCGGAGTAGAACCCGGCTGCGCTTGGCAGGAACGCCCGAGGGCCGCTCCGTTGCGGGACGAGGAAGGTCCCGCCCCGTTTGACATCCTCATCGGCCGGAGCTGCGGGCATGGCCGTCGGTGCCGGCATGGACGTCGGCGCCGGTGCCATCGTGGCAGCCGGAGCGTCGCCCCCGGCCGGTCCCTGAGGGCCCGCCGGCCCTTCGGCTCCTGCGGGGCCGGCCGGTCCTGCGGGGCCGGACGGTCCTGCGGGCCCTGGCGGCCCTTCCGCCCCCGAGCACGCGGCCACCACAAGGGCCATAACGGCGAGCCCCGCAACGATACCAAACAACCTCTTGGAACCGAATCGCATAGCCCGCCCCCTTGTGCTTACCCCGTTCTGTTCAGCACTTGCTTATCCGGAAAAACGTGTGCCGACTCTAGCACGGGCGAGAATTTGGGTCAAGATGACGAAACTCGGCGCTGATTGGCGGGAGGGCGACGCTATCGAGCCCCATGCCTTCGAACGAGGCGGCGGCAAGGGCTTGCCGAAGGGAGCCAGCCGAGGGCGCTGCTAGCCGCGGTCTCGACCCCTGCCCTGACTCGTTTTCCAATTGGCCTCTCGTTCGCGCCAATCGGGGTGAGAATGACCGGCGATCGCGGTGTGCCGTCCGGCAACGAACGCGCCGTCCGGACCGCCCATGTTGAACCAGATACGGTTCATCATCTCGCGCTGCATCGCCATGACGTCGGGCGGGATCTCGGCGATGTCCTCGGCGGTCCGCCAAGCCTCGTCCAGGAGCTTATCGGACGGGACGATTCTCGTGACCAGCCCGATCTCCTTCGCGGTCTTGGCGTCGACTTTCGCCCGCCCAATGATGATGTCTTTCGCCCACGCGACGGAGACGAACTTGTACAGGAGGGCGCCCACCGTCGGCATGCTCGGGTACCCGTAGGCGATCTGCGGCACGTAGAACTTCGCGTCTTCCGAAGCGATGAGGATGTCGCTGCACAGGACCAAGCCCAAGGCTCCGCCGGCGCACCAGCCATTAATGGCGGCGATGACGGGCTGGCGCAGCCGGAACAGGGTCTCGCAGGCCTCGCTATGGATGCGTCCGGGGGAATGCCGGCTCAGCCACGTTGCGCCGTCCGGCTGCGGTTCCGACGTGTCGTGTCCGGAGGAAAAGCTGCGGCCCGCTCCTGTGAGGATGACGCAACGAACATCATCGTCCGCGTCAATGGCGTCCAGGGCGTCCTTCATTTCAAAGGCCGTTTGAGCCCTGAACGCATTGAGCTTTTCAGGCCGGTTCATGGTCACGACGGCTATGTGATCGCGGGTCTCGACGATAATGTCATCGAAGTCCATAGCGGTTACCTCCCATTGTCAAGAACTGTGCGAACCTTTCCAGACCAACATCGCCGCCGCTTGTCTAAGCGGAGCGGCAGCATGACGTCATCGATTATCCGGCGAGGGCTTCCTGGAACTCGCCGACGGTAATCACCTTTGCGTGCATCGGCAGCACTTTCTCCATGAGCAATCGATGCACTTCTCGGTCCTTGTCGGTGCAGCAGTCCGACAGCACGTACAGATCGTAGTCGAGATCGACCCCGGCCCTCACGGCCGAGAGCACCTGCCCGCCCGTGCTGATCCCCATCAAGGCAAGGGTGTCGATGTTCTTTGCCCTGAGGACCGCATCGAGGTCGGTGGACGCGAAAAGCCCGCTGCGCCGCCTGCGTATGACGGTCTCCCCCGGTTGCGGAGCCAAGTCGGGGTGCACCTCGACGTCCGGTGTTCCCTTTCGAAAGACCCCGCTGTTCTTCAGTCGATTGAAGCTCCAGTTGCGGGGGTGGACCACGGGGAAGTCGTCGGAGAACTCAACGACCCCGTAGATGATTGAGACGCCCGCCGCCCGGCCGGCCTCGATGGCGGTCTTGGCATTCCTCAGCGCGTCTTCGTCTGGGACCATCCTCGTGACGGCAACCTCATAGTCCATCACCAGGATCGCGGTTGTGGCGGGATCGATGCCCATTGATGACGCTCCTTGGCTCGCGGTTGGCACGATTATAGTCCACCCGCCCGTTCCGCCGCGCGTGGAACAAATCGGCCGCCGCGTGCGTCTTAGGCATGTACGAACACTCCACCGGAGGTCCAGACATGCCGGCTCGACGCATCTTCTCGACGCTCAGTTTGATTCTCGGAATAGCCCTCGTCCTCGCGGCGTGCGGCCCAGACTCGAACGAAACGATGCCGACCAAGGCTCCGGCGACGCCGACGGAGGCAATGCCAGCGCCGACGTCGGTACCGATGCCAACAGCAATGCCGCAAAGCGGGCCATCGAGCCCCATCGGCGCAGCAGGTCCCCAGGGACCGCCCGGAAAGGACGAAGCAGATGGCGTCAGCGGCCCTCAGGGAGAACAAGGCCTCGCAGGGTCTCAAGGCAGCTCCCAGGTCACGATGGCGCCGGCGGCGGCGGGCGCCCCAAGCCCAAGGACGATGAGGGAACCGACGTCGCAGGCAATGATGCCGAAGCCAAGGGCGACAGCGATGGCGGCCCCGGCGGCGACGCCGGCGCCAATGATGATGCAGCCGACGGGGGCGCCGACGGCAACGGCCGCACCACAAGCCGCGCCTTATTCGAGCGGGTCTAGCGGGGCACAAGGAGCGTCGGGACCCAGAGGCGCCCAGGGCAGCCCCGGGGCGACGACCTTCCAAGATTACCCGCGCTCGCCGGCGGTCGCGACGGCTGAAGACCGGACGTCGACCTTTAGCCTCGATACCGACCGCACGTCCTACTACCTCGCGCTCAACTGGGCCCAATCGGGCTTCGAGATCGACCCCGCTTCCGTTCGCGCCGAGGAGTGGGTCAACAGCTTCAACTACGCCTACGAACCGCCGAGCTCCGAGGACCGCTTCGCCATCTCCACCGACATCTTCAGGCACCCCTTGGACGACGGAAAGCGCCTCGCGCGCTTGGCCTTCCAGGCGCCGGATCTGCACGGAGGCGAGAGAGCGCTCAACGTGACACTCGTGCTCGACGCCTCGGGGTCCATGGGGGACGGCAACCGGGTGGCCATCGCCCGCGAGGCCGCCGAGAGCATCCGGCGAAGCCTGCGCAGCCACGACCGCATCTCCGTGGTGCACTTCACCACAAACGTTATCCATGAGTACACCGTCGGGCCGCTGCGACCGGACCACCGCGACGTGAAGTGGTCGATCGCGCAATTGGGGCCGCACGGTTCGACCAACGTGCAGGCCGGTCTCGACCTCGGCGTCCGGCTCGCCGACCAAGCCCGCCGCGAACGCCCCGACGCGTTCAACTACGTCGTGCTGATGTCGGACGGCGTGGCGAACGTCGACGCCACCGACCCCTTCGCTATCCTGGAGTCCACCGGCGGCCGCGACGACGGGAACCCGCTGCGGCTCATCACGGTGGGCGTCGGGATCAACAACTACAACGACTATCTGCTGGAGCAGCTCGCCCAGCACGGCAACGGCTGGTACCGCTACCTCAGCACCACTACCCAGGCGCGGGAGACATTCGGGCACGGCGCCTGGCTCGCGCTCTCGCTTCCTTTTGCCGATCAGACCCGCGCCCAGGTGACCTGGGACCCCGATCTCGTCCGGTCGTGGCGCATCATCGGCTACGAGAACCGCATCACGTCGGACGAGTCGTTCACCCAAGACCGGAAGGAGTTCGCGGAGATTCCCTCAGGCGCGGCCACCACGGTCTTCTACGAGCTCGACCTAGAGGACGGCGTCGAGACAAGCAGCGCAGGCGGCGCGAAGCTCGGCGACATCGAGCTGCGCTGGGTCACGCCGGTAAGCCAGGACAAGAACCGGCAGCACGCCCCCGTCTGGGGCCACTGGGGCACGGACTTCGCCGCCATGGACGACGCGCGGCTGCGGCTCGGCACCATCGCGGCGCTCGCCGCCGACCGCTACAGCGCGCTCCCCTATGCCGACGGCAGGTATGCGCCGGAGGTCCGCCGCGACCTCTCCGTCCTCATGGACGAGCTCCGGCGCCTGGAGCGCGACCTCGGAACGCTGGAGGCCTACCGCGACTTCGCCTTCTTGCTCGACCACATCGTCCACAGCCTTCCCGCCGAGTCGGGCCGGCCGGGCAATTCGGGTTACAGCCGGTAGCCCCACGCCGCTTCCTGCCGGGGGCGCGGCGGCTATCGCCCGCCACCTAACCCCGCGGAAGCCCCAGGCCGCGCGTGGCGATGATGTGCTGCTGGACTTCCGTGGTGCCGCCCTGGATCGTGTTCGAGAGCGTATAGAGGTACTCGCCGGCGGGCAGGCCGGCGAGTACCGCGCGCCGCGACCCTTTGAGCGGCTGGCCGTAGAGGCCCAGCATCCGCATGCCCACCTGCGCTATGCGCTGCGATAGCTGGGAGGAGAGCAACTTGGAGGCCGAGGCTTCCTGGTTCGGTATGAGGCCCTCGGCCTGCATCGAGGCGATGCGGTAGGCCAGCATCACGCCCGCCTGATTGGCGATGGCCGTTTCCGCCAGCGCGTGCCGCAGCGCGGCGGGAAGCGGCGGGTCGCCGTTCGCCGCCTTCCTTCGGGCGAACGCCGCCAGATCGTCGATAGAGCGCTGGTTGTTGGCGAACCAGCCGACCCCAGACCGCTCGAAGTCAAGCGTCGTGGCGGCGACGTACCAGCCGCGGTTCTCCTCGCCGAGCATCATCTCCCGCGAGATGCGGACGTCGTCGAAGAAGACCTGGTTGAAGTAGTGCACGTCCATCATGTTCACGATCGGGCGCACCGTGATCCCTAGCAGATCCATCGGGATGAGGAAGGCGGTGACGCCGCGGTGCTTCGGAGCGTTTGGATCCGTGCGCGTCAGGAGAATCGCGCGGTTGGAGCGGTGCGCGCCGCTCGTCCATATCTTCGAGCCGTTGACGACGTAGTCGTCGCCGTCCCGCACCGCGGCGCACTGGAGCGACGCGAGGTCCGACCCCGATTCCGGCTCACTGAAGCCCTGGCAGTAGACGTGCTCGCCCGACGCGATGGGCGGCAGGAAGGCGCGCCTCTGTTCCTCCGTGCCATGGACCATCAACGTCGGGGCGACGAGATTGACCCCGACGACGAGGTCGCGGTCGGGAGCGCGGCGGTAGGCAAGCTCTTGCTTGTAGACGACCTGCTCCATGACCGAAGCGCCGCGTCCGCCGTACTCCTCCGGCCACCCCATGATGGGCCAACCTTGGGCGAGGAGTTTCGCCGAGAACCCGCGCACGAAGTCCCAGTACTCGTCCTCGAACTCCGCGTCGGGATAGACGCCGCTCCAGCCGGGAGGAAGCTCGCGGTCGAAGAAGGCGCGCAGCTCCCGCCGGAACGCCTCCTCCCGCTCGGTGAACCGAAACTCCATCGATGCGGCGCTAAGAGTCCTGGTACCACTGGATCGCGCCGCGGAGCCCCCGCTCGTCGATCATGCGGCGGACCTCGCGGACGCCGTCGGTCTGGTGGGAGATGGAGTCCCACTCCGCGCCGTACATGATGGCGGCGCGGAAGCCGTTGAGGTCCATGACGCGGTTCACCGCCATCTTCTTGATGCGTAGAAGATCGGCAGGCACCTTGGCGATGCGGGCGGCGTAGGTGTAGGTCTCCGCTTCCAGCGCGTCGGCGGCGAAGGCGCGGGTGGCGAAGCCGAAGGCCTCGGCGTCTTTGCCCGATATCTGGCTGTTGGGGAGGAACGACATGTACTTGGCGCGGTGGGGTCCGACGTGCCACATCCACGTCTGCCCGATCAGGCCGGCGCCGGCGGGAATCGAAGGGAAGCCGATCTTGGCGTCCTCGGCGGTAAAGATGACGTCGCAGCAGACGCAGAGCTGCGTCGCCCCGGCGAGGCAATGGCCGTGGATCATCGCGATGACCGGCTTGGGCAGGTCGCGGACGCGCAGCCAGCGCTCCAGGTTCGCCTGCAGCCGGAGGCGGTCGGCCTCGAGGGAGTCGTCCGCGGGCCGGGTGAGGTCGTAGCCCGACGAGAAGGAGCGTCCCGCGCCGCGTATCACCAGCACCTTGATGGCGTCGTCGCGCCCCGCCTCGGCGAGGCGCTCATCGAAGGCCGCGAGGACCAGCGGACTCATCGCATTCAGCTTCTCGGGCCGGTTCAGCGTGAGCGTACCAACGCCGTCCTTCTCTTCGAGCAGCACGAGGTCTTCAGACATGTCGTCCCCTGTCCACCGCGCAACGTGCCGCGGTCTGGAATGGGGCGAAGCGTAGAGACGCCGGAATAGCACGTCAACTGGGGTCGGCCTCCCCTTCGGCCTCTCCCCCTCTGGGGGAGACTGAGAGCGGGCACGCGCCGTCAGGCGCGCAGCGCCCAAAGGGCGCTCCTCCCTCCGCGGCACAGCTACGGCCCTATAATGCGGCCCACCCGACGAACAAGCGGAGGACGCCCATGCTCAGTCACGAAAACCAGGTCGAGGCGCTGCGCTCGGAGTACGAGCGGCTAGCGAGGCATCTGCGCGCGCTGGACGCGGACGGACTCGCCGCGCCCAGCACCTGCGAGGGCTGGAGCGCCGCCGACGTGGCGGCCCACCTGGCGTGGAACGCCCGGCTCTACATCCGCTCCCTCGGCATGGGACTAACGGGCGAGGCGCCCCCGCCGGCGCCCGCCGCCGGCGCCGCGCCAAAGATCACCGCCGACTTCGTCCGCGACCGCGCCGTCGAGCTTCGCGAGAAGCTGGGAGACGGTCTCCTACAATCGTTCGAGGAACACAACGCCGGTTTCATCGACATGCTCGACGGCCTCGACCCGAAGGTCCGGGACACCCTCACCGTCCCCTTCCTTAACGACACCATCCCTCTGCGGCGGCTCATCGGACTGCGCATCAACGAGGTGGCGCTCCATTCCTGGGACGTGCGCAGCCCCGCCGACGATCAGGCGGAGTTGATCGAAGACGCCGCGCTGGCGTCAATCGAGTTGTGGCGCGACACCATCGGACGGCGGCTGCGGCCCGGGCCGGACGCGCGGACTCGCATCGAGCCCGCCGGGGGCGGCGCGTTCGACGTGACCGGCGGCGATTCGCCCTCCGCCGGCCCGCCCTCCGGCCACGCCGACGCCTCGCTGGCGGGGACGGCGAGCGTCATCGCCCTCTTCCTCAGCGGGCGGGCGAGCCTTGCCGACCTCGAGGTCGGCGGCGACCGCGCCGCGGCGGAGTCCTTCGAGGCGCGCCTCGTCATCTCCTAACCACGTCCGGCGGGGTGTTTTATAATGGGCCGCGCATTCGAGACCACGCAGGATAGAGGCCCATGCCCATGCTGAACATCGGCGACTCCGCCCCCGACTTCACCGCCACCGACCACACCGGCGCCCAGGTGCGCCTCGCCGACCTTCGCGGCAAGAAGGTCTGGCTCTGGTTCTATACCTCTCCCGGAGGCGGGAACTGAACCCGCCACAGTCACGGGTACCGTGACAACTGGACGGCTTGGCAGGAAAAGGGCGTCGAGGTCTTCGGGGTGAACGACAGGAGCGCCGAGGACGCCGCGGCGTGGGTCGAGCGCGAACAGCTCCCCTTCCGCATCCTCGTCGACGCCGACCGCGCCATCGGGACGGCCTTCGGCGTCTCGCAGCCCACCGCAGAGAAGTACGTGGCGAACAACGCCGAGGGCCGGCGTCCCGGTCTGCTGATCGACGAGGAAGGGAAGATCGCGCTCGCGCTTCCCGACCTCCGCACCGTCGAAGGGCAAGTCGAGGCGCTGAGCGGGCTCTAGCGCGGGGCCAGCGCCTCGATCGTCTGCGCCATCTGCGCCGGGCTCGCCTGGGCCGGGAGCCGGATGAGAGTGACGTCCCAGCCGGCGGCGGCGCGGCGTTCGATCCCTTCAAGTATCTCTTCGCGGGCGCCGTAGAGGCAGAAGGTGTCGACCATCGCGTCGGTGACCGCCGCGACAGCCTTGTCGCGGCGTCGGGCGCGCCAGAGCTCGATCATGCGGCCGACCTCCTCGGCAAAGCCGGCCCGTGCGGCGCGGTGGCCGAAGTAGGCCCCCCGCCCGCTCATCGAACGCGCCATCGTCGCGCGCATCATGTCCCGCGCCTCCGGCTTGTCATCCGTGACCAGCGCGAGAACGTCGGGCGCGACCACGATGTCTTGTACGGCGCGGCCCGCCGACTCCGCGCCGGTGCGCAGCGCCTCGAAGTCTCCCTCCATCTCGTCCGGCGCGTTCAACCGGAATCCAGCCGTCCGCGGTCTCGCCGGTGAAAGGGCAGGCCGTGCCAGTCTTCGACGACGATCCGGCCGCTCACGCCGAGGCCGAGAAGCAGCCGTCCGGCGGACATGTGATCAAGCGTCACGGCAGCGGTGGCGATAGCCGCCGGCGTGCGGCTGAAGACGTTGACCACCGCCGAGCCCAACAGGATTCGCTCGGTGTGGAAGGCCAACTCGGCCAGGGAAAGAAAGATATCGGGAGCGAAGCGCTCGCTCGCCCGCAGCGAGTGATAGCCCAAGCGGTCGGCGCGGGCGAACAGCTCGATGGCGTCGGCGCGGGCGAGCGAGCCGGGGCCGGTGAACTTGAGTCCGATCTGCATCTGGATGGGTAGCGGGCCCGGGCGCCGGCGCGTCTGCAAGAGTATACAGACCCGCGGCCCGCGCTCGCCGCAGGCAGGGACCCCTCCCGTAGGGGCGATTCGCGAATCGTCCTCCCCTCCGGCCTCTCCCCCTCTGGGGGAGACTGAGAGAGGGTCGGGGCGGGGGCGCGGCGGTCCCCTCCGGCCTCTTCTCCCCACGGGAGAAGATTGAGATGAGGGGTCGCCCCGCAACCGCCACGGGTTATCGAAGTCCGCAACCTTCGCGGTCAGTCACCCCGCTTACGCAAAGGTCTCCAATGGTAGAATCCAACTCGGACGAGGGCCGCGAGGCCCCGATTGGGGAGGGGAACCATGGCGGCGGTTTCGAGCAAGTCTGCGGCGATTCGGGCAAAGCTCGACCATCCGATCATCGACTCCGACGGTCACCTCATCGAGGTGACGCCCGTCCTCTACGATTACATCCGCGCCGAAGCCGGTGAGCAGGGACTGGCACGATACAAGGCGGCCATTGAGCCGCACTGGACGCACCTCTCGTCCGAAGAACGGCTCGACGCCCGTGTCACCGCCAATACCTGGTGGCTTGCCCCCACCAAGAACGGCCTCGACCGTGCCACGGCCATGATCCCGCGCCTCCTTTCCGAGCGCCTCGACGATCTGGGCCTCGACTTCTCCGTCCTGTACCCCTCAGCGGGCTTGCTCTACCCAAGGTGGGCCGAAGAGGACGTCCGGCGCGTCAGTTGCCGGGCCTACAACCGGTACGTTGCCGACGCCTACGGCCCCTATTCATCGCGGATGACCCCGGCGGCACTCGTCCCGATGCACACCCCGGAGGAGGCCATCGAGGAGATGGAGTTCGCCGTACGGGAGCTCGGGCTGAAGGCCGCCATGATCGCGGGCCACGTCCGTCGGCCGGTCGGCAAGGTCCAGTCGCGGCACCCCGGCGCCGTGGCGGGGTACGGCTGGTGGTTCGACGCGTTCGGCGAGGATAGCGAGTACGACTACGACCCCGTCTGGGCCAAGGCCATCGAGCTTGGGTTGCCCCTGGCGACGCACCACGGCGGCTTCGGTTTCACCAACAACTCGAACACCAACAACTTCATGCAAAACCACCTCGGCCACTTCGCCAACGCGGCCAACCTGCTCTGCAAGTCGTTGTTCTTCAGCGGCGTCACCCACCGCTTCCCCAAGCTCCGCATGGGCTTTCTGGAATGCGGCACGGGATGGGCCGCCGACCTCTACGCCGGGATCGTCGCCCGCTGGGAGAAACGCAACCCCGAGGCCCTGCAATACGTCGATCCCCGCCAACTCGACGAGGGCCGCGTCATGGAGCTCTTCGCCGCCTACGGCGACGAGAAGGCGGTGGGCAAGCTCGAAGAGATCAAGGAGTCGCTGCGCGCGCCCAGCGTGTTCGCCGCGCAAAACGCCCCGGAGGAGCTCAACGAATTCGCCCGCGCGGGCATCACCAAAGCCGAGGACATCCGCGACCGCTTCATCCCCAACTTCTTCTTCGGCTGTGAGGCCGACGACCCCATGAACGCCTCCGCGTTCAACACCAAGATCACCCCCTTCGGCGCCAAGATCGGGGCCATGCTCAGCTCCGACATCGGCCACTGGGACGTCATCGACATGCGCGACGTGGTCGAGGAAGCCTACGAGATGGTCGAGGACGGCCTCATGACCAGCGACGACTTCCGCGACTTCACCTTCAACAACCCCCTCCGCTTCTTCACCGACCTCAACCCCGCCTTCTTCGACGGCACCACCATAGAGGACGCGGCGAAGGCGGAAATCCCTCCCCTCCCGTAGGGGCACCCCTTGTGGGTGCCCTCCGGCCTCTCCCCCTCTGGGGGAGACTGAGAGAGGGCGCGCGCCGCAGGCGCGCGGGTGCCCGGAGGGCGCCCCTCCCCTCCGCCGGGTGGTAGAATCCGGCGCAGGACGGGCTGGCGGCGGGCCCAGCTTGGGAGGGACGTCATGGCGATGGTTTCGAGCAAGTCGGCGGCGATTCGCGCAAAGCTAGGCCACCCGATCATCGACTCCGACGGCCACCTCATCGAGGTGACGCCCGTCCTGCACGACTACATCCGCGCCGAGGGCGGGGAGAGCGTCCTCCAGCGGGTCAAGAAGAACACGGATTTCCAGCACTGGACGCAGCTCTCCGCCGACGAGCGGAGCGACGCGCGAACGACCGCCATCACCTGGTGGCTCGCTCCCACCAAGAACGGCCTCGACCGCGCCACCGCCATGATCCCCCGCCTCCTCGCCGAGCGCCTCGACGACCTGGGCCTGGACTTCTGCGCGCTCTACCCCTCGGGCGGCTTGGGCTATCCCCGCTTGCCCGACGAGGAGCTTCGCCGGGTCTGCTGCCGGGCCTACAACAAGTACGTCGCCGACACCTACGGCCCCTATTCGTCGCGAATGACCCCGGCGGCGCTGATCCCTCTGCACAACCCCGAAGAGGGCATCGAGGAGATGGAGTTCGCCGTGCGGGAGCTCGGCCTCAAGGTGGCCATGATCGCGGGCCACGTCCGCCGCCCTATCGGCAAGGTCCGGCGCGAGCACCCCGGCGCCGTGGCGCAGTACGGCTCGTGGTACGACGTCTTCGGCGAGGACAGCGAGCACGACTACGACCCCTTCTGGGCCAAGTCCATCGAACTCGGCATGCCTCTGGCGACGCACACCGGCGGCTTCGGCTTCACCAACAATTCGAACATCAACAACTTCATGCAGAACCACCTCGGCCACTTCGCCAACGCCGGCAACCTGCTCTGCAAGTCGCTCTTCTTCAGCGGCGTCACCCGCCGCCTCCCCAAGCTCCGCATGGCCTTCCTGGAGTGCGGCGCGGGATGGGCCGCCGACCTCTACGCCGGCATCGTCGCCCGCTGGGAGAAACGCAACCCCGAGGCGTTGCAATACGTCGACCCCAGCCAACTCGACGAGGACCGAATCATGGAGCTCTTCGCCGCCTACGGCGACGAGAAGGCGGTGGGCAAGCTCGAAGAAATCAAGGAGTCCCTGCGTTCGCCGAGCATGTTCGCCACCCACCACGCACCCGACGAGCTCAACGACTTCGCCCTGGCGGGTATCACCAAGCCCGAAGATATCCGCGACCGCTTCATCCCCAACTTCTTCTTCGGTTGCGAGGCCGACGATCCCATGAACGCCGCCGCGTTCAATAGCAAGATCGCTCCGTTCGGCGCGAAGGTCGGGGCCATGCTCAGCTCCGACATCGGCCACTGGGACGTCATCGACATGCGCGATGTCGTCGAGGAAGCCTACGAGATGGTCGAGGACGGCCTCATGACCGGCGACGACTTCCGCGACTTCACCTTCAACAACCCGCTCCGCTTCTTCACCGACCTCAACCCCGCCTTCTTCGATGGCACCGCCATCGAGGACGCGGCGAAGGCGGAAATCCCTCCCCTCCCGTAGGGGCACCCCTTGTGGGTGCCCTCCGGCCTCTCCCCCTTCGGGGGAGACTGAGAGAGGGCGCGCGCCGCAGGCGCGCGGGTGCCCGGAGGGCGCCCCTCCCCTCCGCCGGGTGGTAGAATCCGGCGCAGTACAGGGCCAACGGCCCTGATCGGAGGCGGAAGCCATGGCGGCAACATCGAGCAAGTCGGCGGAGATTCGCGCGAAGCTGACGCACCCGATCATCGACTCGGACGGCCACCTTATCGAGGTGACGCCGGTACTCTACGACTACATCCGCGCCGAGGGCGGCGAGCAGGCGCTGGAGCGGTTCAAGGCCCAGGGAGGGCGGCACTGGACGCAGGTATCGCTCGACGAGCGCCGCGACGCGCGGCTGACCGCGAGCACCTGGTGGCTCGTTCCCACCAAGAACGGCCTCGACCGCGCCACCGCGATGATCCCCCGCCTCCTCGCCGGGCGCCTCGACGAGCTCGGTCTGGACTTCTGCGTGCTCTATCCCTCGACGGCGCTGCCCTTCCCGAGCCTCGCCGACGAGGAGCTCCGCCGCGTCTGCTGCCGGGCGTACAACAAGTACGCCGCCGAAATGTACGCCCCCTACGCGCGGCAGATGACCCCCGCGGCGCTGATCCCAATGCACACGCCCGAGGAGGGGATCGAGGAGCTGGAGTTCGCCTCGCGGGAGCTTGGCCTGAAGGTGGCCGCGATGGCGGGCTACGTCCGCCGGCCCATCAAGAAGTTGCAGCGCGAGTTCCCCGGGGCGTCGGGACAGTTCAGCGTCTGGCACGACGTCTACGGCGAGGACAGCGAATACGACTACGACCCCTTCTGGGCCAAGGCCATCGAGCTTGGCATGCCCTTGTCGACGCATTCGGCGGGCTTCGGATTCACCAACAACTCCAACATCAACAACTTCATGCAGAACCACCTCGGCCACTTCGCCAACGCCGCCAACGTCCTCTGCAAGTCGATGTTCTTCAGCGGGGTGACCCGCCGCTTCCCCGCGCTCCGCATGGCCTTTCTCGAGTGCGGCGCGGGCTGGGCCGCCGACCTCTACGCCGGCATCATCGCCCGCTGGGAGAAGCGCAACCCCGAGACCCTACAGGGCGTCGACCCGAACCTCATGGACGAGGACCGGATCATGGAGCTCTTCGCGGCCTACGGCGACGCGCGCGCGGTGAGCAAGCTCGAAGAAATCAAGGAGTCGTTAGTCGGGACCGGAGTCCTCGCCGGGCGGAACGCGCCGGAAGACCTCAACGACTTCTCCCGGTCCGGCGTCACCAAGCCGGAAGATATCCGCGACCAGTTCATCCCGAACTTCTTCTTCGGCTGCGAGGCCGACGACCCCATGAACGCCATCGCCTTCGACTCCAAGATCGCTCCCCTCCGCGCCCGCGTCGGCGCCATGCTCAGCTCCGACATCGGCCACTGGGACGTCATCGACATGCGCGACGTGGTCGAGGAAGCCTACGAGCTGGTGGAGGACGGAGTGATGACCGCCGACGACTTCCGCGACTTCACCTTCGCCAACCCCCTCCGCTTCTTCACCGACCTCAACCCCGCCTTCTTCGACGGCACGGTCATCGAAGCCGAGGCCAGGGCGGCGCGCACGCCTTAAACCTCTCCCCCTCTGGGGGAGCACCTTAAGCCTCTCCCCCTCTGGGGGAGACTGAGAGAGGGCCGACGCGCCCTAGGGCGCGTCGGCGGGGCCGGGAGGTCTTGCCTCTTCTCCCAACGGAGACCTTTGCAAAACCGACTGGGGTCCTGGCAGGGGGAGGGGAGGTGGCATTCACTTAAGCCTTTCCCCCTCTGGAGACCTTTGCAAAACTGGACGGGCGGGGCAGAGTAGAGGGCAGCGCTCGGATGGAGGGAAGCATGCACCAGCAGACCGGTCTGCCGACGTTCGTGGACGCCTTTGTGCCGGAAGGGCTTGGGACGAACAAGACGCTGGAACATATCGAGGCGATGTTGGACTGGGAACGGATCGGGAAAGTGGTGGGGGAAGTGCACGCCTCGCCCGAGGGGAGGCCCGGCTACCCGCCGCTGACGATGGTGAAGATCGCGCTGCTGCAGCAGTGGTACCGGGCGTCGGACCCGGCGATGGAGGAGGCGTTGCGAGACCGGATCTCTTTCCGCCGGTTCGTGCAGTTGGGCTGGACGGACGGGACGCCGGACCACTCGACGATCAGCCGTTTCCGGAAAGCGTTGACCGAACGGGGGCTCACGGAGCGGCTGTTCGCCGAGGTGAGCCGCCAGTTGGAGGAACAGCGGCTGCTGGTGAAGCAGGGCACGCTCCTCGACGCGACGATCGTGAAGGCGCAGGCGCGGCGGCCGTCGGTGGAGGAAGGCCCTGGAGCGCGGAGCGCGACCGACCCCGACGCGGGATGGACGCGGAAAGGGGGCGCGGCCCACTTTGGGTACAAAGCGCACCTGGGAGTGGACGGGGAGTCGGGACTGATACGGAAGGCGGTGCTGACGAGCGCGAACGTGAACGATACCGAGGCGGCGGACGCCTTGGTGTCGGGGGACGAGGCGGCGGTCTACGCGGACAAGGCCTACGAGTCGAAGGAACGGCGCGCCCGGCTGAAGTCGCGGGGGATCAAAGACCGGATCATGCATCGGTCGCACAAGCACCAGCGGGAGCTGCCGCATTGGCAAACGCGGCGGAACGCGCTGATCTCCCGCGTGCGTGCGCCGGTCGAGAAGGTGTTTGGAACGCTGAAGCGCTGCTACGGGTATGGACCGGTGCGGTACATGGGACTGGAGCGGAACGCGACGGAGCTGTGGCTCAAGTGCATGGCCTACAACCTGCGCCGGGCGGCGCGCCTCCTGGCTGTCGACGCACTCGTCCCAGGGCGGAGTGCGCCCTAGCAGCCTGGCGGGGCCAAAATCGGGCCCTCAGCGGGCCCGATCGGTCCTCGCAGGGGGCTCCTCAAGCCGCCGAGTCCGCAAACAACACCACCCTCATGGCCTCGAACAGGCCCCCGCGTCACCACCACAACCATATCCCCGGTTACGCAAAGGTCTCCTCTGGGGGAAACTGAAAGAGGGCACGCGCCCAAAGGGCGCGTCGGAGGGGCAGGGTGGGGAGGGGTACGACGACGTCCATGTAGCCCGCCCACCGAGTTACGCAAAGGTCTCCAACGGGAAAAGATTGAGATGAGGGGCCCCTCGCAACCGCCACGGGTAATCGAAGTCCGCCGACCCTGTCCCTCGGAATCGCCCTCCCTTCCGCCCCTCCCCTCCGCCGGGTGATAGAATCCGGCGCGTCCCAAGCGAAGGCGGTATCCATGGCGGCGGCTTCGAGCAAGTCGGCGGCGATTCGCGCAAAGTTGACGCATCCGATCATCGATGCGGACGGCCACCTCATCGAGGTGACGCCGGTGCTCTACGACTATGTCCGCGCCGAGGGCGGCGAGGAAGTGGTCCGGCGGCTGAGGTCGGAGATCGAGCAGTCTCACTGGACGCGGCTATCGCCCGGCGAACGGCGCGGCGCGCGAGTGCCCGCCATCACGTGGTGGCTCGTCCCCGCCAAGAACGGCCTCGACCGGGCGACGGCAATGATCCCCCGCCTTCTCGCCGAGCGTCTCGACGATCTCGGTCTCGACTTCTGCGTGCTCTACCCCTCCCTAGGGCTGGACTTCCCCCATCTGACCGACGAGGAGCTACGTAGGGTCTGCTGCCGGGCCTACAACAAGTACGTCGCCGAGATGTACGCCCCCTATGCGCGGCAAATGACCACCGCCGCGGTGGTCCCGATGCACACCCCCGAAGAAGGGATCGAGGAGCTTGAGTTCGCCTCGCGGGAGCTCGGCCTGAAGACCGCCATGATCGCGGGCCACGTCCACCGCCCCATCGGCGAGGCCCGGCGCGACTACTCCGGGGCCGTGGCGCAGTACGGCCCGCAAGACGGCTCGTGGTACGACACCTTCGGCGAGGACAGCGAGTACGACTACGATCCGTTCTGGGCCAAGGCCGTCGACCTTGGCATACCGCTGGCGGCGCACTCGTCCGGCTTCGGCTTCACCAACAACTCCAACGTCAACAACTTCATGCAGAACCACCTCGGCCACTTCGCCAATGCGGCCAACCTACTGTGCAAGTCGCTGTTCTTCAGTGGAGTAACCCATCGCTTCCCCGCGCTCCGCATCGCCTTCCTCGAATGTGGAGCGGGATGGGCAGCCGACCTCTACGCCGGCATCGTCGCCCGCTGGGAGAAACGCAATCCCGAAGCGCTGCAATACGTCGATCCCCGCCAGCTCGACGAAGACCGCGTCATGGAGCTTTTCGCGGCCTACGGCGACGAGAAGACGGCAGGCAAGCTCGAGCAGATCAAAGCGTCGCTACGCTCGCCAAGCCTATTCGCCGCGCAGAACGCGCCCGACGACCTCAACGACTTCGCCCGCGCCGGCATCACCAAGCCGGAAGACATCCGCGACCGCTTCATCCCCAACTTCTTCTTCGGCTGCGAGGCCGACGACCCCATGAACGCCGCCGCCTTCGATAGCAAGATCGCCCCCTTCGGCGCGCGCGTCGGAGCCATGCTCAGCTCCGACATCGGCCACTGGGACGTCCTCGACATGCGCGACGTAGTCGAGGAAGCCTACGAAATGGTAGAGGACGGCCTCATGACCGGCGACGACTTCCGCGACTTCACCTTCGCCAACCCCCTCCGCTTCTTCACCGACCTCAACCCCGCCTTCTTCAACGGCACCACCATCGAAGAGGCGGCCAAGGCGGGAATCCCTCCCCTCCCGTAGGGGCGCCCTTGTGGGCGCCCTCCGGCCTCTCCCCCTCTGGGGAAGATTGAGAGAGGGCGAAGCGAGCCATCCCCAATCCCCAAGGCGGGGGGATAAGCCTTAACCAAGCTCCCCGAAGGGGAGCCCCCTTAAACCTCTCCCCCTCTGGGGGAGACTGAGAGAGGGCGGGTGGGGCATCCCCCTCAACCAATCCTCCCCGCCCGCCCCCTTGACGGCCCGCGTCGTCGCTGGTAGTCTAACGATAGCGAACGAACGTTCTTATCAGCCTAGTCCCGTGACGGCGGTCATTTGGCCGCCAGCCCGCCCTTAGAGGGGGCGGAGACACTGCCTCTAACAGTGATACCGGGCGGGGCGGCAAGAACGTCGGTTGCGGCCCGTGAGGGCCGTCCGCCGGAGTTGGCGAGGCGGTGGACGGATTGCGGGAGAGACGGCCCCATTGCCCCTTGCCGGCAAGGGAGACGGGTCCATTGCCTCCCGCGGAATTGCGGAGACGGGACGAGCCACGGTCGCGCAAACGTCTCCTCTGGGGGAGACTGAGAGAGGGTGACTAGGGTGTGTTAACACTAACGTAACGCATCGCAGATGAGTCCGAACACTATGAAGCCCAAGAAGATCGCGTCGAGCTTCTCAAAGCGGGAGAAGATGCGGCGAAAGCCCTTCAGCCGACGGAACAGCCGCTCGATCTCGTTGCGCCTCTTGTACAGCTCCCGGTCGTACTCCCAAGGACGGATACGGGTGCTGATGGGTGGCACGACGGGCGTGAACCCCAAGGCAAGCGCGAGTTGGCGGGTCTCGTCACCTTCATAGGCCCGATCCATCAGCAACGAGCGGGGTTGGTCTTGCGGCCCCAGGCGTGTGAGCAGCTTGCGCCCTTCCGGCGCGTCATGGGCCTGTCCCGGGGAAAGGGAGAACGTCACAGCCGTTCGAGCATCCGCGGCAACCATATGAATCTTGGTGGTCCAGCCTCCCCGGGACTTGCCAATAGACTGAGGCCCGTTTTTTTAGCGCGCCCGTGCCGTCGGGATGGACCTTGACGATGGTGCTGTCCATCGAAACGGCTTCGAGCTTGATGCGCACAATCTGTTCCCGCTGGAGATGTTCGAAGACCCGGTCGAGCACCCCGTTCTTCGACCACCGGTTCATCCGGGTGTAGATGGTGTGCCAGTTGCCGAACCGTTTCGGCAGGCCCCGCCACTTGCACCCCTGCTCTGCAACGTACAGGATGGCGTTGAGCACTTGGAGGTTCGACAGGCTCACATTCCCTCGTTGCACGGGGAGGTAGGGGGCGATGCGTTCGTACTGAGCTTCTGTAATTTCCATGCGGAGATCATAGCACAGTTAGTGTGAACACGCCCTAGCCCTTCCAGGGCGTGGCAAGCTCCTCCGGCGTAGCGAGGCCCATCTCCTCGACGAACGGGCGGGCGACGATCGACTTGCCGGTGAACGCGATGGGGTTGGCGCAGGTGGCGATGTAGGCCGCGGCCTTCGCCGGTATCCACACCCCGTGCGTGTCCGACCGGTCGATGTTGACGTTCGAAACGTTGCCGCCCTGGGTGTCGGTGTGGCGCTCGGTGAGCGTGTGGCCCGGGTCGAGGTTGAGCACGGCAATGTTGTGCTCCGCGACCTCCTTGGCGAGGGCCGGGGCGATCCGGTGCGACGCCGCCTTCGTCACCGGATAGCCGATGCCCGTCGAGCCCTTGCCCGGCATGCCCGCGGTGTCGTGCTGCGCCGCCCCCGAGGTCAGGTTGATGATGACGCCGCCGCCCTGTTCGATCATCACCGGCACGCAGAGGTGGTGAAAGAGGAGCACGGCCCGGAAGTTCGTATCAATCATCGCTTCGAGGTCGCTCCAGTCGGTATCGACGAGCTTGGTCACGTAGCCGCTGTCGGCGTAGCGCGCGTTGTTCACCATCACGTCGAGCCGTCCGAGCTGACTCATCGTGTCGTTGAAGACTTGGCGAACGTTGTCCATGTCGCGCAGGTCGAGGCGCATGGGGACGGCCCGCCCGCCCGCGGCCTCGACTTCCTCGGCGGTCTGCCCGATCGTGCCCGGCCAGTTGTTCACCGCGCGCTCGGCCACGGACCGCGCCGTCACGACGACGGTGAACCCCAGCCGCCCAAGCTCAATCGAGATACCCTTGCCCACGCCCCGGCTCGCGCCAGTCACCAACGCCACCTTCGACTCGTTCGCCATCGCATCCCTCCCTAACCGCATTGCTCCGGACCGCCCCTATGCTAGCCGGATCCCGCTTTCGCTACACGACCACGTCACGGTTCCGAAGGTGCGGATCGAGACGGTCCCGCAGCCAGTCGCCGAGCATATTGATCGAAAGCACGACAAGCACGATCGCCAGACCGGGCGCGACCGCGACCCACCAAGCATCGAACAAGGACTTCCCGTCGTTGATCATCCGGCCCCAAGACGGGGTGGACGGAGGCACCCCGGCGCCGAGGAAGCTGAGGGTCGCCTCTACGAGAACGAGCTGGCCCAAGACTAAGGAAGCCACCACCACCACGCTATCGACGACGTTCGGGGCGATGTGCCGCGCGATGATGTGGAAGCGGCTCGCGCCTATTGCCCGCGAAGCCGTGACGAACTCCTGCTCGCGAAGGGAAAGCACCTCGGCGCGGACCTGCCTCGCGAACTGGCCCCAAAAGACGACGGTGACCAGCAGCACGATGTTGGTCATCGACGCTCCGTACACGGCGGCCAGAGCGAGGGCCAAGACGAGGGCCGGGAGCGCGAAAGACAGATCGACCGCTCGCATGATGACGCTTTCGACGACCTTGCCGTAGTATCCGGCGATCAACCCCATGACCGTGCCGATGACCCCCGCCGCTGCGACTCCAACGAAGGCGACGAGCAACGTCACGCGGCTTCCGACCATGAGCCGGCTCAGGACGTCTCTACCCTGGTGGTCGGTGCCCAGCCAGTGGTCCCAGGATGGCCCTTCGAGCCGCTCTCGCAGGTCTCCGAGGGTCGCGGAGTGTGGCGCGATCCATGGTGACAGAATGGCGACGGCGCCGATGATGACCAGGATGCCGAGCCAGAGCCAGGGGCCGCGAAGCGTGCCCATAACTACGGCGCCCGGCACGCGGAGCAGGCTCATCCGGGAAAGCGTCGTCCCGGCTGATGGAATCGGTACAGACCTGTTACCCGCTTCTTTCACGGTGGGGAAGGCAGACTCGGACTTCCTGCCGCCGCCGGTTGCGGCGGCGGATCACTCGCCTAGCCGAATCCTCGGATCGATATAGGCGTAGGAAATATCGACGAGCAGGTTTCCAAGGGCATAGATTCCCCCGAACAGGAGGAAAAACCCCTGAAGGACCCAGAGGTCGCGATCGGTCACCGCCTTGAGCGCTCGCTGTCCGATCCCCGGCCACCCGAATACGACCTCAACCGCCACGGCGCCCAACAGCACCGATGAGACCAAGATGATGCCGATATAGGTCACGATCGGGAGCAGCGCATTGCGCAACGCGTGGCGGAAGTAGACCTTGCTCTCCGGCAGCCCCTTGCTCCGAGCTACCGTTATGTATTGCTGTCCGAGGGTGTTCAGCACCGCGGTCCGCGTGATACGGACCACGCCCGCCATGGGAAAGAGGGCCACGGCGACCGCGGGCAGCCAGACGTATGACCAGCCCTGGTCGCCGCCAAACGGCGCCCACTTGAGCCAGACGCCGAAGACGAAGATCAAGAGTATCGCGACCCAGAACGCCGGAGCGGCCTGGCTGGCCCCAGTGAGGAGCCTCACGACAATGTCGGTCCCCCGCCCCCTGCGAGACGCCGCCAACATTCCGAGCGACACCCCTCCAATCACCACAATCGGGGCGGCGACACCGGCCAGCTTGAGGGTCTTCTTCAGATGCTCCCAAAACAGATCGAGGACCGGCCGGCCGGAGACCAGCGAGTTGCCGAAGTCTCCCCGTACGACCTGCCCCAGATAGACGACGTACTGCTCATGGAGGGGCTTGTCGAGCCCGAACTCCGCCTCCTGCTGCGCTACCCGCTCCTCCGTCGAGTAGGGCCCGGCGCCGATGAGGGTCCGAACCGCGCTTCCGCTCGCCCGTGATAGGACGACCGTGAGAAACACCACGCCAAGCAGGACGATGACGGTCTGCAAGAGGCGGACGGCAATAAGGCGTCCCATCTGCTCTAGCCTCTCCTCGCCTCCCGACCCGGCCTAAGAAGCACGACCGGGGAGCGCTCCATAGCGGAGCATCCCCGGCCGCCCAGTCACTTGTCGTGCTTAGGGCTCAAAATAGAGCCGGTCGAAGCGTTGGCTCTGGCTCTGATACCCCGGTAGCTCCCATGCAAGGAAGTCCTGGCCGAGGATATCCGTGGACCCTGTCAGGTAGAGCGGGATCACGAAGTAGTTGTCGTACACGTGGCGGAACGCCTGTTCCTCGATTTGATCGTACTCCGCGGGATTAATGTCCTGGAACTCCACGAGTTGGTTGTAGTAGTCGGCCACCGTGCCATCGTGGTAGAGGGAGAAAATCCCGAAGGCCATCAGCTGGAACATCGTGAGCCAAGCGCCCGCAAAGCCGAAGTACGGGAAGGCGAAGATGGTCCCATCGATTCCGGCTTCTCCATTCCAGTCACCGTAGAACGCGCCCCCGGATATCTGCGTCGTTTCGGGGTTCATCCCGACCGTCTGGAGGTAGATGGACACGGCCTCGACCTCTTGCGGGGCTCGGGGCCGTCCCCCCTCCGACAGCACGTTGGGGAAGTCGATCTTGAAGTCGTAGTCGTAGCCGGCTTCCTCCAGAAGCTGCCTCGCCTTGTCGGGATCGTACTCGTACGGCGGGAACTCGCTGGAGCTGGCGCCCGGATAGACCGTCGTCAAGCGGTCGGCGCGGCCATCATAGAACTGCTCGATCATCGTCTCGATGTCGATGGAGTAGGCCACGGCCTGGCGCACCTTAAGGGCCCGCGCGTCCGCCTCCGGGTCGTCCGGCTGAGGAACCCAGGGCGCCGTGCCGCGCGGTGCAGGCGCGTTCGCTCCCCCGAAAATGACGTACATGGCGGTCGTCGCCGGCGTGAAGTGCACCTTGAACCCGCGCGAGGTGGCCTGCTTGACGTCGAGCTCGTCCATCGTCTTCCCGACGTCAGCCTGGCCGGAAAGGACGAGGCCCAAGCGCGTCGCACTCTCCGGCGCGCTCAGCATGGTGAGTTCGTCCATGGCCGGATCGACCCGCCAGTGGCCCTCGATCCGCTCGTAGACGCGCAGGCCGGGATCATCACGTTCCAGCGTGAAAGGCCCTGTCCCAACAGCCGTCTTCGCCATGTTCTCGATACCCTCGGCCTCCACCTGCTTTCGAAGCGGCCCGACGAGGATTCGCTGCCCCAGCTCGCCGAGGACGAAGTCGCTGGTGAACCGGGCGTCGTCACTTCGCGTGATGGTGAAGCTATGCGAGCCGGTGAGGTTGGCCTGCAGGCCGATGGATGACCAGTTCAGCCCCAGCTGCACTTCATTGTCGATGGCATAGGTGTTGATAACCCACGCCACATCTTCTGCGTTGAAGTCGCCCCATTCGTCCTGCGCCACGATGCCTTCGGCGACCTTGAACGACAGGGTCTTCCAATCGGCCGAGGGGCTCCACTCCGAAAGCACGGCCGGGACAAGGTCGAAGGTCCCTTCGCTGGCCGTCCTCGTGATGTCAAGCTCGAAGAAGGGGTCAAACATCGGGTTCAGGCTCTGGTTCGGTCCCGTAACAAGGGGCACCCGGCTCTCGGAGAAGAAGTCCAACGCCACGGTGACCGAAGCTCTACGCTGGGGGCCCGGTGTCGGAGGGATGGCCGTGGGCGTCGACGTCGGCCTCGGTGTTGCCGTTGGTTGCGGCGGCGCGCTTGTCGCCGTCGGTGCGGTCGTCGCCGCCGGTGTCGTTGTCGCCACTGGTGCCGTTGTCGCCGCCGGTGCCGTTGTCGCCGCCGGTGCCGTTGTCGCCACTGCTGCGGTTGTCGCCGTCGGCGGAGGAGGTGCCGGCGTTGCCGTTGGGTCCGGCCCGCCGCACGCCACCACCACGAGCACCACAACCAGCAATCCGATCACCAGTGTGCTTGGACCAAGCCGCCTCATCGCCTTCTTCACGTGAGTTCCTCCATCAGCCAGGTTGCTCCAACGGTCAGTCCTTAAACAGTGGCGCCACTTCCTCGGCAAAAAGCCGCATCGAGTGCGCCACCTTTTCTTCTGGAATTCCGGTCAGGCTCATCGGAAACAGCAAGTTCTTGAAGCCCGTATCCCGCTCCTCGGCAATCCGCTCAGCCACGTACTTCGGCGACCCAGCAACGAGCCGCTTCTCCACGAGGAGCTTCGACGCATGTTCGGGGCCCTCGACCGTGGGATCCGAGTCGAAGAGCCCTGACCCCTTGGTCATCCTCTTCACGAGCTCCGTGGGATTCCGTAGCTGCGGGTCGGCGGCGTTGAGCCTGGCCCGCGTGTTGTAGAACTTCGTCCATTCCTCCAAGGCCGCGGGCACCGCCTCTTCCTGCGCCTGCTCGTCGCTGTCCGCTACGTAAAGGGCTCGGAATGGAAAGAGCCAGGACTGGTCGACCGCGTCTTGGACCTCGGGCTCGCTGAAGCCGGTCTCACGCATGGTCGAGGAGTATAGAAGCATCTGCCGCTTGGCAAAGTTGTCTTCCGGGTCGGAGCCATACCCGCTCCAAAGCATGATGGGCCGCCCGATCTTAGCCATGGCGGCCGCCGATCCTTCGCTCACGCACGCCCGGAGAACAGGAGGATGCGGTTTCTGAAAGGGGCGGGGCCGCAGCTGTGGAAACGACGAGTCCCAATACTTCCCGTGGAATTCCAGGTTCTCCTCAGTCCAGGCCTTAAGAAGCAGCTCCTCGGCTTCGGCAACCCTGTCGAAGCCCTCGTCGATGGTCGTCCCAAAGCCGGTGTACTCCCAGAGGCTTCCGCCGGTCCCTCTAGCAGTCCCGACCAACAGCCGCCCGTGGCTCAGGTTGTCCAAAAGCGCGGTCTGCACCGCCAAACGGACCGGGTGGTGGAGCGCAATCTGGACGACCGCAAAGCCAATGCCGATACGCTTTGTGCACTGGGCGAGCGCGGCGCCGAAGACGACTGGATCGGCAAACACTTCGGTGCCCCCAAAGTGATGCTCGCCGAGCCACACGACATCGTAGCCGAGTTCGTCCGCGAGAATGGCTTCGCGAAGCGTCCGGTCGATGACCTCAGCGTCCCGGTCTGGGTCCGGGTTGTCCTGAAGCACAAACGGACCGAATCGCATCCACGCACTCCTTGCTCGAGGGCTCCGCCGATGTCGGCGCAGTATAGCAGGGAGGAGGGCCGGCGAATTGCTCCGAACCGCCCCTATGCTATAGTCAGCCCGCAACCCTCGGGAGGGCCGATCTTACCCCTTCTCCCTTCGAGGGAGGACTTGGCGAGGGCGCATGCACTACGAAGTCATCTCGACCGACGACCACCTGCAGGAATCTTCGACGGTGTGGACCGACCGCATGTCGAAGAGCAAGTGGGGCTCCAAGGTCCCCCAGATACGCGAAGTCGAGGGCGGCAACGAGCGGTGGCACATCTGGGACATCCCGATGCAGCGGAGCCTGGGCACTGTGCAAGGCGCCGTCGCCGGTGAGTTCCCCGACGGACTCGGCCCCGACCGCTGGGAGGACATGCCCAAGAAGACCTACGTCCCCACGGAGCGCCTCAAGGCGATGGAAGAGGACGGGGTCGATGTCCACACGTTCTTCAGCAACGTCGCCGGCGTCGCCGGGCAGACGTTCAGCAACCCGATCTATGAGGACGTTGACTTCCGCATGGAGTGCATCCGCGCCTACAACAATTGGCAGATCGAGGAATGGGCCGATCCCTACCCCGGACGCTTCATCACCATCGCCCTTGTACCGCTGTGGGACGCCGAGCTCGCCGCCGCCGAGGTGCGCCGGATGCACGAGCGCGGCGTCAAGGCGATCTCCTTCTCCTTCCCCCAGCAGTTCAACTATCCCCACATCTCCGACCCATTCTGGGACCCGTTCTGGCAGGCGGCGCAGGACACCGGCCTGTTGGTCAATCTCCACATCGGCTCGGGCGGCAGCATCGGCATCATCAACGAAAGCTGGGGCGGACGGGGCCGCATGGTGCAAGTCGCCGATGGCAGCACCAAGGGGCTGGCGTCGAACATCCAGGTGATGAGCACCCTCCTCTACTCCGGCATCTTCGACCGCTTCCCCACGCTCAAATTCGTCTCGTCGGAAAGCGGCCTGGGGTGGGCGCCCTACCTGCTGGAGACCGCCGACCACCAGTGGGAGTCGCAGCGCCTCTACAAGCACGGCATGCCCACCAAGCCGAGCGAGCTCTTCCACCGCCAGTGTTACATCAACTTCTGGTATGAAGAGACCGGCATCGCCCTCCGCCACGCCATCGGCATCGACAACATCATGTGGGAATCCGACTTCCCCCACCCCACCGGCTCCTACCCCAACTCGCGCGCCTACATCGAGCGCACCCTCGCCGGCGTGCCTGAGGACGAGCAGCGCAAGATGCTCGTCGAGAACGCCATCCGCGTCTTCAACCTCGACGGGGAAGCCTAGACGGTACGGAGGCGCGGCCCTTGGCGCAGCTCTTGCGGGGCGTGAAGGTCGCACTCGACGGCGCTCTGCCCACCAACCCCCACGGCGGCCACCTCTCCGGCGGCTACCTGCACGCACTGGCGGCCGGCCTAGACCGACGCGACGCGCTAGGAGTCGTCGGCGCGTCCGCCTCGCGGCGCTACTGGTCCGTCCGGTAGAGGTAGCGGATGTCCCACAGGCCGTACAGCGTGGGCGTCGTGTTGCCGAAGACGTTCCGGACCGCGCTCAGCCGTTCCGAGAGCGTCGTGTAGACAATCGGCACGTTCTCGGCGGCGACTTCCTGGGCCCGGTGATAGATCTCCACCCGCCGGTCATGGTCCAGCTCCTGGCTGCCCCTGACGTAGAGGTCGTCGATCTCCGCCTCCCATTCCGTCGCCGGCTGCGCTTGGCTGGGATTCCACAAGTGCAGGTCTTCGCTGCTGTGCCAGAAATTGATGCCGCCATACGGGTCCGGTCCGCCGGTGAAGCCGATCACCATAGCCTCCCAGTCGTAGGAGGAGGTCAACTGAGAGACGAGCTCGCCGAACTCGACAGGCTCGTAGACCGCCCCGATCCCGATCTTCCGCAGCCCTTCTTCGATGATCTCGGTGACCTGTCCGCGCACGGCGTTGCTGACGCCGTTGGTCACGAGTGAAAACTCGATCGTATTGCCCGCGTCGTCTTCGCGTATTCCATCCCCGTCGCTGTCCGTCCAACCGAGGCCGTCGAGGATCTTGTTGGCCTCGTCGACGTCGTACTCGTACCGACGGACGTTGGGGTTGTGGAAGTCGCCCGCCGCCGGGCTGACCGAGGCCCACTGCGGATAGCCGAGCCCGTGCAGGACGTCCTCGATGATCGCGTCCTTGTCGATGCTATGCGCCACGGCTTGCCGGAAGGCCCTGTTCTGGAACCACTTCAGCTTCTCCGGCGCGACGTAGGGCTCGTCCGTCTCCGGGTCCCTCCCAGGGTTCATGTTGAACCCCAGGAACGTCGTCCCGAAAGCCGGTCCTCGCCGGTGGATCGTGAAGTTCTCTTCCCCCTGAAGAGGATCGAGCTGCGCGAACTCCTCGCCCAACACGCCGTGCACGTCCGACGCCCCTGATCGGAACGCGGCCAGCTCAGCCTCGAGGTCGGGAACGATGGTCTGAACAACCTGGTCCAGGTACGGGAGCCGGTTGCCCTCGTCGTCCTCGAGCCAGTAGCTCGGGTTGCGCTGGAAGACGATGCGCTCGCCGGGGTCGTAGCGTTCGATGGTAAAGGGCCCGGTGCCGATGACCTCGGCGGGGTCCGTGTCGATGCCCCACGTCTCGGCGAACGTGCCGTCGTCCACGCGAGGCTCCAGGACGTGCCTCGGATAGATCGCCGTGCCCATGGAGCGGAGGAAGGGAGCGAAGGGCGTCGGGAGGACGAACTGGACCGTGTGGTCGTCCGGCGCCGACACCGTCATCCGCTCCTCCTTCCACTCGCCACTCTCCTCATCGAGGAAGCGGAAGGTGAACGTCGGGCGGGCGCTGGACTGGACGTCCTCGTTATAAATGACCCGGTTGAAGGTAAAGTCCACGTCGCGGGCGGTGAAGGGCTGCCCGTCGTGCCACGTCACGTCCTCACGGAGCCGGAACGTCCAGGTCAAGCCGTCCTCGGAATGCTCCCACGACTCCGCCAGCACCGGCTCGACCCGGTCGGTCAGCCACGAGGTCTCAGTCAGGCCCTCGAAGAGATAGCCCAGAACGCCGGAAGACGAGGCGTCGAGCGAGAGGGCCGGATTGAACGTCAGCGGCTCCCCGATCGTCGCGAACGTCAGACTCCCGCCCTGCTTCCCGACGGCATACTCGAAGTCTTCGGCATTCTCCCGAAGCCGCTCGACAACCTCATCCTGAGAGCCAGGCCCACCATCCGAGCAGGCGGCCACGATGAGGACGGCGGCCATGGCCAGGATGCCAAGAGCCCACCACCGCAACGTCAAACGCGGCAAACCCGCACGTCGTATTTGCACCGCTAGCACGCCCCGCGATCAGGTTGCGCCCATTTTACCCAACGCCGCCTAGGGCGGCGGAGAAGCGGCTAGACGCGCACCGAGCGGCGGGCGGTTACGGACGGAAGCGTCCCGTGAAGAGCTACTACGCGGTGATGCCGTAGAGCCCGGCGGCGTTGTCGTGGAGGATGGCGCGGCGCTCGTCGGCGGCGACGTCGGCGTAGTTCTTTTCGAGGGTCTTCGCCGTGTCGGGGAAGGTCGAGCTCTCCAGGGGGAACTCGGAGTACCACATCACGTTCTTGGCCCCGATGACGTACAGCAGCTTCAGGCCCACCTGGTCGAACGACGTGGTCACGAAGCCCTGGCGGTGGAAGATCTCGCTGGGCGCTGTCTTCATCTCGACGTTCTCGCCCTTCAGGCAGATGCGCTCCCACTCGTGATCGGAGACTTCGAGCATGAACGCGAACCAGTCGATGCCGGTGGCGCTGAACACGAACTTCACGTCGGGGTGGCGCTCGCCGACGCCGGAGAAGAGGAAGCGGCAGACGATCATGCCGCTGCTCGAAGGGCGGCGCACCACGTCGAACGCCTTGGCCACGGCGGGGTCGAAGCCTTCGTAAATATGCATCATCAGACTCGGCACGCTGCCCGAGTGGAAGCAGACCGGTACGTCGAGGTCGCCGATCTGCTTCCAGAACAGGTCCCAGTCGGGGTCGTAGAGGTGCGGCGTGCCGTCGTTGATACGCCACGGAGCCGCGGGGAGCACGATCCCCTTATGACCAGCCTTGACGGCTTTGACCGCGCCCGCCCTCGCCGCCTCGATCGAGCTGATCGGCACCAGCGCCTGCGGAACGAGGCGGTCGCTGCTCCACGTCTCCAAGAGCCAATCGTTATAGACGTCGACGCAGGCGGCTTGGAGCTCGGCGTCCTTGATCGCGCCGAGAATCTCGCCGCCGAGGCCCGCGATGTAGGGGTAGAGCACGGCGGCGGCGATGCCGTCCTCGTCCATGGCCTTCAAGCGCTCGGCGCGGTCATAGCTTGCGGCAGGGACCTGGTCCCACGTCTCGATGTCGAGATAGCGGTCGCCGTTGGAGATAGCGCGGGCGCGGGAGACGGGCCACTCGGCCAGGACTTCGCCATCGACCAGCCAGCGGTCGCGGCCGTCGGCCTGGCGCTCGATGCGGGGGCCGCGTTCCGCGAGGCTCTTGGGCAGGCGCGACGTCCAGAGGTCGGGCGGCTCCTGCACGTGGTCGTCTGAGGAGATGATCGGGAAGTCGAGAGCCATGAGTCGCGTCCCTTCGCCGGCGAATCGCCGCGTCGCTAGTTGAGCTTGAAGACCTTCTTCGGGTTCTCCACCAGTATCTGGTACTGCTCCTCCTCCGGCACGTTCTGGAACGCCTTGGCCACGAACTCGTTGGTGTTGGGCCACAGGGAGGTCGGATGGGGGAAGTCCGTCTCCCACATGATCCGGTCGACGCCGATGACGTGGCGGTAGTGTTCCACCGCCGAGCGCTCGTACCAGAAGTCGACGTAGCAATGCTGCTTGAAGAGGTCGGTGGGGCGGGTGGGCAGGCCCTTGTTCCACAACTGGCCCTGCTCCCAAGCGTAGTCGCAGGATTCGAGGAGCCAGGGGAGCCAGCCGATGCCGGTCTCGGCGGCGACCAGGGTGAGCGTGGGGTAGCGGTCGAAGACGCCGGCGAACAGGAAGTTGGCGAAGTACTGGGGCTGGATGCTGAAACCCGAGGCGGCGAGCGCGGCGTCGTTGCGGCGAGGCTCCTGCGCGGAGTGCTTCTCGATGCGCATGCTCTGCGGGGCCGCGCCCGAGCCGTGGACGGTGAGCACGAGGTCGAGATCGACGATCGTCTGCCACAGCGGCTCCCAGTAGGGCGAGCTGTAGTTTTCCAGGCCGCGGGTGTGCGGCGTCCCCACCAGCATCACGCCGCGGTGCCCGTTCTTCGCGTTGTGATGGACCTCTTCCAGCGTCTTCTCCATCGAGTAGTAGACAGGGACGGTGAGGGCCACGAACCGGTTGGGGTTGACGTTGACCCACTCCTCGGTCTGGTAGTCGTTATACACGCGGACGCACGCGGCTTCGAACTCGGGGTCGAGGCCCTGGAAGCGGTCGCCGGAGACGCCGGTGGTGTTGGCGTACATCACCTGGCAGTCGGTGCCCTCGGAGTCCATCGCCTTCATGCGCTCCTCGGCGACGTAGACGGACGGGGGGATCATGTCCCACCGGTTCGGGTTGGTGACGCGGTCGGGCATGACGGCGGGGCAGGTCGAGAGATAGCCCGTCGGCTTGCCGTCCACCCACCACTCATCACGCTCGGCGCTCTGGCGGATATGGGGGATGCGGTCGCCCCATTTCTCTTTCGACATGCGGCTGGTCCAGGTGTTGGGTTTTTCCTGAATATGCGAATCGACGTCGATCCTGCGATAGGGGTAGCCCACGGCATTCCTCCTGAATTGCGGCCCGCGTTCCCGTGCTCTGTTTCGGCCCGCCTGCGCCCCAGAGAGTAGCATAGTCCGGCAGGGTAAACCACGACGAACGCCGCCCTTCCCCCCGGCGGCGGGCGAGCGGAGTTGGCAGCCCTTGCGTCCGTTCGGCGGCTCGCGGAACCCGCGGTCTCCGTTCGTTGAGCGCGCCTCACCACGCAACGCGCCTTGGGGCACGCCCTCGATTCAGCCCGCTCCCTAAGAAAGCGGACGAGCAGGGGCTCGACCGTTGGCGCGGCTGACCGTCCTCGCGCTTTCGCGCCGCGTCTGCCGTGCAAGACCGCGGAGTCCGGCGACCTTCGCCGGGTTGGTGACCCTTCGCCTCGCTCCTCGTGGGGGAGGCCGCCTTGGCTAGGCTGTCGGTTCTCGGTGCGGCGTTCTTTGATTTATACGGCCTGGGGGGGCCGGGCCACGCGGGGCGGTCGTTGCGCGCGCCGTCTGTTGTGACGGAGCGGACGGTCCGGTCCACCACGCTGGGTGAAGCGAGGCCGGCGGTTCGCGCACCCCGCGGGCTAGACGGGGATTGGTCCCCCGGGCCGCGGTAAGGCGGCGCGGGGTCTTTGCCGTCCGCAGCGGTTGCGGAGGCAGGTCGCCGCCGCGTGGCCGGCGAGAGGCGGGACGACCCTCCGGGCTTATGGTCCGTTGGGAGGACGGTCCGGGATGGACTTTGCCGCCACGGTGGCGGGGTCCACGGATAGCGCCGCACCGAGAAGGGGGGCGTATGTGGTCGGTCGGGGCTGGGTCCTCCTTTGGGATGATCTGGCGGCCCGCGTTCCGCGCGTCCGTGGGCTGCGGGCCTAGGGACATATGTTCTTCCATGATGGTAGGGGAGGGGTTTGGGGGTTGTCAAGGGCGGCGTGGCGCGCGGGGGCCGGAGGGGGACGGGGGAGGTCTCGCCCCCTCTCCCGCTGGAGCCCTTTGCACAACCGCCCGCGGGCAAAGCGTTGGGTGGGGCCGGGAGGTCTTGCCTCTTCTCCCCACGGGAGAAGATTGAGATGAGGGGCCCCCTCGCAACCGCCACGGGTTATCGAAGTCCGCCGCCTTCGCGGTCAGCCCTCCGCCTACGCCAAATCCTCGCCGAAGTGCACCTTCAACCTTTCCCCCTCTGGGGGAAACTGAAAGAGGGCACGCGCCCCAGGCGCGTCGGAGGGCGGGCGGGGGGGACGGCCAGCGGCGCGCCAAAGCCCATCGAAGCCCGCCCCCTTCCCCTCTCTCCCGCTGGAGACCTTTGCACAACTGCCCACGGGCAAGCGTTGGGTGGGGCCGGGAGGTCTTGCCTCTTCTCCCCACGGGAGAAGATTGAGATGAGGGGCCCCCTCGCAACCGCCACGGGTTATCGAAGCCCGCCACCTTCGCGGTCAGCCCCTCCGCCTACGCCAAGTCCTCGCCGAAGTGCACCTTCAACCTTTCCCCCTCTGGGGGAAACTGAAAGAGGGCACGCGCCCCAGACGCGTCGGAGGCGGGCGGGGGCGGCGAGCGGCGCGCCCAAGCCCATCGAAGCCCGCCCCCTTCCCCTCTCTCCCGCTGGAGGCTTTTGCACAACCCGCCCGCGGGCAAGCGTTGGGTGGGGCCGGGAGGTCTTGCCTCTTCTCCCCACGGGAGAAGATTGAGATGAGGGGCCCCCTCGCAACCGCCACGGGTTGTCGAAGCCCGTCACCTTCGCGGTCAGTCACCCCGGTTACGCAAAGGCCTCCGCTGGGAGAGGGTTAGCGTGACGGTGCGGCGCGGCGGGGGCCGACCAGCCTTGCTGAAGCCCACGGCCCAAGACGACGGCAAGGTCCCCGCAGAGGGGCAGTCGGGGTATGCTACGCTAATCCGCCCACTACTGGTGAACACGACGCGGGGATCGCAGGTTGAACCGCGAGAAGCAACATGATTGACCCACTTCAGTCTTTGGCGTTGTCGATGCAGTCTAGCCCAGGTGTGTACGCTCTTCTTCTTGGGTCAGGCGTGTCTAGAGCAGCAAGAATTCCAACTGGTTGGGAAATCACTCTCGATTTGATAAGTAAACTTGCCGTTCTTGAAGGTGCTTCACCTGTATCTGATCTCGCAGCATGGTACGTTGAGAAGCATGGGGAAGCTCCTAGCTACTCCGATTTGCTTGATACCATAACAAAAACGCCTGCAGAGCGTCAGCAGTTGTTACGTTCATACTGGGAACCGACCGATCAGGAACGCGATCAGGGTGCAAAGCAACCTACGCTAGCCCACAGTGCGATAGCACAACTCGTTTCGAAAGGCTTTGTCAAGGTTATCATCACAACAAACTTTGACCGCTTGATCGAAAAAGCGCTAGATGACGCAGGTGTTGAGGCAACCATCATTAGTTCGCTAGACCAATTGCAAGGAGCCCTGCCGCTTATTCACATGAACTGCTGCGTTTTCAAGATTCACGGCGACTATCGGGATCCTCGCATCCGTAACACTCCGGACGAGCTTGATAGCTATCCAGAGGCCTTTGATTCTTTCCTCGATAAAGTCTTTGACGAATTCGGCTTGATAGTCTGCGGATGGTCGGCAGAGTGGGATACTGCACTGCGCAGAGCTATGTTCCGGGCCCACTCACGACGTTTCACTACGTACTGGACGGTGCATGGAGAACTGGATGAGCAAGCAAAAGCCCTGATCCAGCACCGCAAAGCTGAGAAGATAGCGATTACGGACGCGGACACATTCTTTCAAGATCTTGAAGGGCAGATCGACTCGATCACGGCCACGAACTCCAGAACCACTTCTGCAACTGATCCCATTGTCAAACTGAAACTTTATCTGTCAAAACCAGAGTACAAGATAGAGTATTCAGACCTCATCGATGAGGTTGCCGATAGGGCGTATAAATTAACTCGTAACGGCGAATTTAAGATGCAGGAAGCAGTGGCTCCAACACCTGAGTCGATAGGGGCACGTGTCACTACGTATAACAGTGCGTACTCAATCTTGTTTGAGATGGCTATCGTCACAGGTTTTTGGGCCGAGGATTACCACCACAACGTGTGGGAGCGCGCGGTACGACGCCTAGCGCCAGCACCTTCTAGCGGCTATACCACTTGGATCAAGCTCTATCGGTATCCAAGTTTGGTTCTATTGTATGCTCTAGGCCTGGGAGCGGTGGAGTCTAACCGTCTGCACTTCCTAAGTGAGGTGTTGGGGCAAACAGCAGGTTCAGAGGCCGGAAAACCAATTCGAATGGTCGAATTACCGAGCTCCTTTGTTGGTATCAACTTCGGAGGACATATGGAAGGTATTGGGGAGCGTCATTTTCCAATCAGCGCTTGGTTGCGTGATGTACTACGGCAACACACAAGTAATATCATCATTGATGACGAACAATATACAGAGGCTTTTGACAAACTTGAGATATTGATAGCGCTTAGCCACTCCCATCATATGCAACGAGAGTGGGTTCCATTTGGCGAATTTATCTTTAGGCGCAGCTCTAGGAATCGTATCTTCACTGAGATTCATGACTCGATTGTCAAACTCAGGGCGGCTTCCCCCTATGTGGCTCACGGCCTTTTCGGTGATACGCCTGAAGCTTGCAAGGCAAATCTAGAAAAGGTGAAGGAGTCTATTCTAAAGCTAGGTCCGTACTATGGCGTTTTCGGGTGGGACTAGACGGAGCGCATTCGCGGCCCCGACTCCCCCACCCCCACCCCCGCACCCCCGCCATCCGCCCCTTCCCCATCCCCACCCCCGCCCTCTACCATGTCCCCATGCGATATCAGCCCATCGGCGCCGGCCAGAACGGCCGTGGGTGCGGGCGAGAGTTCCCTCGGGAGGCTCCCGCGCGTAGGCGCACCGAGCGCTGACCTATCGGCGCTTTGAGCGAGACGACGCTGACCTCAGCGTTCGACTTGAAGAACTTCAGCGTGGCCGGTCTCCTAGGAACCGGCAGGCCATGCCGGAGTTGCAGAGCGGAGTTTGGAGAAACGGCCCCCCGCGGCTATCCCCCCGCCGGGCCCGTGACCGCCGCCGCGCGGCGGTCACTCCCCAACTCAGCGGAAAAGGGTACGCCTTGGCCCTCCTGCGTCTTCCGCGGCGGGCGGGCGCTCTTGACCTCCTCTCCCTACGGAGACCTCTGCGTGACCTTGAACCCAGCCTCCACGAGGCCGCTCAGGGAGTGGGAACGGGCGATTCGCGAATCGCCCCTACGGGAGCGGGCGCCCACAAGGGGCGCCCCTACAGGGAAGAAACCCTGCTACCACCATGTGTTGTGCAAGGGTCTCCTCCGGGAGAGGATTGAGGTGAGGGGCCCCGACAACCGCCAACGGTCATCCAAGCGTCATCCAATTCCACACTCCCCTTCCGCTGTTGCCGCCGCTCGGCAGACCACGTAACATCTGGCCATATCCGGCGAGGCCGCGTTCGGCGGCGCGAAAGGAAGCGTCATGGCGAAGATCGAGCTCCTCGACCCTACCGGCGTCATGCCCAAGTTGGAGAAGACCGATACCCCCACCCTCGACACCATCGACGGGAAGCGGATCGGCTTCCGCGTGGACTGGGCCAACTTCGACATCTTCTGTGACGAGGTCGACGCCCACCTCAAGGAGAACTACGAGCCCCTCGAGGTGAAGCACTACTACCCGAGCGGCCGGAGCCAGACCGACTCGGGCGCGCAGGAGCTGGCCGACTTCGTAGAAAGCGTGGACGCCGTCGCCGTCGGCCTCGCGGCCTGAGGCTCCTGCACCGCGTGGAGTGTCCACGACACGATTAGCGTCAACGAGCTAGGGAAGCCGGCGGTCCTCATGGTGACCTCCGAGTTCGTCAAGCTGGCCGAGAGCCTGCTGCGCGCCCGCAACCGCAGCGACATCCCGATGGTCGTCCTGCCCCATCCCTTCGAGCCCCTGCCCAAGGACGACATCAAGGCGCTGGCCAAAGAGAAGTACGAGGCCGTGGCCAGGGCGCTGACCGACGGCGAGACCGCCGCCTAGGAGGGCCCGATGTCCGACCCAACCCTGACGGCGGAGGTCGTCGCCCTCGACGACGACTCGATCGAGGCCGTCTACGAGCGCGCCGCCGAGCTCGGCTGGATCGACGGCCTGCCGATCATCCCGCCGACGCCGGACCGCGTGAAGCGGATGATGGCCGGCGTCCCCCGCGACCCGCAGGACAACGTCGCCAACATCCCGCCCAACAACGCACCGGCGACCATCGAGAAGATCGCCATCAACGCGGTGATGGCGGGCTGCAAGCCGGAATACATGCCGGTCATCGTCAGCGCCATCGAGGCCTGCGCCGACCCGCAGTTCAACCTCTACGCGCTCAACACCACGACGAGCAGCGTGGGCCAGTTGGTCATCGTCAACGGCCCCATCCGCAACGAGCTGGAGATCAACTGCGGCTACAGCGTGTTCGGCGGGGCCAACGCCCGCGCCAACACCACCATCGGGCGCGCGGTGCGTCTGTTGATGCGGAACGTGGGCGGTTCCATCGAAGGCATCGTCAGCAAGAGCACGATGGGCAACCCGCTGCGCATCACGGGCTGCGTCGGCGAGTGGGAGGAGCAGAGCCCCTGGCCGGCGCTCAGCGTCCAGCGCGGCCTCGCGGAAGGCCAGGACGCGGTCACCGTCTTCGGCGCGCAGGGCACCCTCAACCTGCAAGACGTGGCGTGCAAGACGGCGGCGGGCCTGCTGACCGTCCTGGCGCACTCCATCGACTGCTCGGCGACCAACATGGTGCTGGGGAAGCTGGAATCGGCGCAGGTCCTGCTCGCGCTGTGCCCCGACTTCGCCTACATCGTGGCGCGCGACGGCTGGTCGGTCGAGGACGCGCGCCAGTTCATCTTCGAGCAGACCAGCGCGGTCCCACTCGACCGCTGGCCCGAGGAGCTGCACGGCCCCATGGAGGAGCGCGGGCGGATCGTCAACGGCGTCGTACCCATGGCCGCCAGCCCCGATCAGTTCCTCATCATCGTCAACGGCGGCCTCGGTGGGCTGCACGCCATCGCGTGCCACTCCTTCGCGGAGACGGACGCGGTAACCCGCCCCATCGTACGGTAGCTCCCCGCGCCGGGCCCAAGACGAACACGGAGCCTAGGAGGCAATCAATGGCGGATTCACTGCTCGGCCTGGAGGATAAGGTCTGCCTCGTCACCGGTTCGGGGCAGGGGATGGGCGAAGGCATCGCCACCGTCCTCGCCGAGGCCGGCTGCCACGCGGCCGTCGTCGACCTGAACCCGGAGAAGGCCGAGCGCGTCGCCGCCAAGATCCGCGGCATGGGCCGCCGGGCCATCGCCCTCACCGCCGACGCGCGGTCGGAGGACGCCGTCCGCAAAATGGTGGAAGACACCGTGGCCGAGCTCGGCGGCCTGGACATCGGCGTGTGCAACATCGGCGGGCTGAGCCAGGAGCACCCCGCGCTGGTGGTCGAGTCCTCGCTCGAGTTCTGGGACTACGTGGTCAATCAGAACCTCCGCTCGACGTACCTCTGCTCCCGCGAGATGGCCCGGTCGATGGTCGAGCGCGGGGTGAAGGGGAACATCGTCAACATCGCCTCGATCAGCGGGCTGCGGGCGTCGGCGCGTCTCTCGCCCTACGGCGCGTCGAAGGCGGGGATCATGCACTACACCCAGACGCTGGCCATGGAGCTAGCCCCGCGCGGCATCCGCGTGAACTGCGTCTCGCCGGCGTCGATCAACACGCCGGAGGCGTTGGGGCACTCGGGCCGGACGGAGATGGACGCCTCGGTCATCCCCATCGGGCGGGCGGGGCAGCCGGAGGACATCGGCTTCCTCGTCGCCGTGCTCGCCTCGGAGCGCGCCGGCTACGTCACCGGCCAGACCATCCACGCCGACGGCGGGCTCAGCTGCACCTCGGCCCGGCCCCAGATGGCCGGCGGTTAGCGCGGCATGCTCGAACGCATCGGGGTCAACCTCACACTGCGGGAGGACCGCCCGGTCCCCGAGATCGTCGAGTTCGTCCAGCGGCTCGAAGGGGCGGGCTACGACTCGGTGTGGGTGGGGGAGTCGTGGGGGCGGGAGCTGTTCGTCATGCTCACCGCGCTGGCGTGCCACACGTCGCGCATCCAGATCGCGGCGGGCATCGCCAACGTCTACAGCCGCACCCCGGCGCTGGTGGCGCAGTGCGCCGCCACTCTCGACGACATCTCGGGCAAGCGGGCCATCCTCGGCCTCGGGACGAGCGGGGCGAAAGTCATCCGCGACTGGCACGGCGTCCCCTACGACCGGCCGATCCAACGGACGCGGGAGTACATCGAGATCGTCCGGCTGGCGCTGAGCGGTCAGCGGGTCAACTACGACGGCGAGATCTACCGGCTGCGCGACTTCCGAATCGCGACGAAGCCGCCGCGCCCCGACACACCCATCTTCGTCGCCTCCCTGGGCCCGAAGAACGTCCGGTTGACCGGCGAGCTCGCCGACGGCTGGGCGCCGCTCTACGTCTCCCCCAACTACCTGCCCCAGTTGCAGGCCTGGCTGGCCGAGGGCGCGGAGCGGTCCGGACGCGATCCGAGCGAGGTGGACCTCCGCCCCTACATCGTCGCGTGCGTCGACGACGACCCCCAAGTGGCGCGCAGGCTCATCAAGGGGCACCTCGCCTTCTACATCGGCGGGATGGGCCGCTACTACCGCGACCTGATCGCGCGGTACGGTTACGTCGAGGAGACCGACCGCATCACCGACCTGTGGTCGAAGCGCGAGCGCGCGCAGGCCGCCGACGTAGTCACCGACGCCATGGTCGACGAGATCTGCGCGGGCGGCACGCCGGAACAGGCGCGGCAGAAGCTGGCCGACCTCGCGGACAAGGGGCTGGACTCGCCCGTCCTCTACGTACCCAACGGCTCTCCGATGGAGACGATGCTGCGGACCGTCGACGAGCTGGCGCCGGCGAAGTTCCGCTAGCCGCGCGTCTTGGACCTCCCCTCACTTCGCTTGACGCCGCCGGAATCGATCCTAGGGCGCCCCATCTTCTACGGATGGTGGATCGTCACCGCCGTCTTCGGCCTGACCTCGATGGTCTCGGGGTTCTACTTCCTCGGCTTCTCCGCCTTCGTGACTCCCCTCTCTGAAACGTTCGACGTTGGATTCGACCGCGTGGGGTTCGTGTTCGGCATCTCAAGCTCCATCGCCGCCGTCTTCGGGCTGGCGGTGGCGAGGGTCAGCCCCCGCGTGATGACCTTCGCCGGCGTGCTCATGATGGGCGTCGGTTTCCTGCTGGCGGGGCGGGCGGAGTCGTTCTTGGTCTACGCCTTGATTCAAACGCTGCTGGTGGCGACGGGCGGCTTCATGATCGTGATGTACGGCTCGGGGTCGATCATCAACAACTGGTTCGCCAAGCGGCGGGGACTCGCCTTCGCCATCGGCATGACCGGGGTGAGCTTCGGCGCGCTGCTGGTCAACCTGACGCAGTTCCTCATCGATAGCATCGGGTGGCAGGACACGATGCTGATTCTCGGCATCATCGTGCTCGCCGCGGGGTTGCCCCTGGCGGCGATCATGCGAACGCGCCCCGAGGACGAGGGACTCCTGCCGGACGGCGAGCCGCCGCGCCCCGGCGTCCAAGTCCCCGCAACGTCCACCGCCGCGCCCGCCCTGCCCGCCGAGAGCGGCCTCACGGTACGGCAGGCCCTGGCCACGCGGGTCTTCTGGGTGATGAGCGGCGCGTTCCTGGCGCGGAACTTTGTCACCACCGGCTTCGGCGCCTACTTCATTCCCGCCATCGAGGACAAGGGTTTCACCGCCGCGGCCGGCGCCGCGATGCTGATCGTGTTCGCGGTGATGACCGTGCCCAGCCGGCTGACCTCGGGCTACGTGGGCGACCGCTGGCGACGCAACGTCGTCGCCGGCGTGCTCATGGCGGCCGTCGCGGGATCGATGCTGATCATGATCTGGGCGGAGACGCTGGCGGTAATCATCATCTTCGTAGTGCTCTACGGCGCCTTCTGGGGCGGGATCGGCGGCGCGATGTCGATGGCGCTCCGCGGCGAATTCTTCGGGCGGCGCCACTTCGCCGCCATCGCGAGCGTCACCACGCTCGTCATCGGGCTCGGCGAGATCGCCGGCCCGTTCGTGGCCGGACGCATCTTCGAGGAGACCGGCTCGTTCCGGCTCGCCTACGTCGCCTTCGCCATCGCCGCGCTCATCTCCGCCATCGGCCTCCTCTCGCTGCGCCCGCCGCCGCGAAGTACGCCGGCTAAACCGGTGACGGACTAGCGCGGCGGCATGGCACCGCTCCCGGACACGCGCTTCTTGACGATACTTCTATTCTCTGATGAAGACCCTTGCACAACTCTCGAGGACGGGAGCATTCCCTCCCGTAGGGGCGTCCCTTGTGGGCGCCCGCTTCCTCCGCGCCCTACGGTACGCAAAGGTCTCCTACGGTTAGAATCGCTAGGTTAGCTGAGATGAACGCCCCGGATAGCGGCAAGGAGCATGGAGTGGCGCGGAAGGACGTGATGGCGGACAGATCCTCGCAGGTGGCGCCCGCCGACGACCACAATGGCGGTCAAGCGCTGAAACTCCTAGTCGTTTTCGAGACCGATGAGGACGGCTGGGAAGTCGCGAGCTGTCCGACACTCCCAGGATGCCACAGCCAAGGCCGCACACGGAGCGAAGCGCTGGCAAACATCCGCGAGGCCATTCGGGGGTGCCTGGCGAGCATGCGCGAACACGGTGTGCCCATCCCTTCCTCGTCCGAGTACGAAGTCCTGGACCTAACCGCATAGTGGCTCGCCTGCCTGTTCTATCGGGCGACGAGTTCGTCAGGGCGGCCGCCAAGATAGGGTTTGTCAATGACCGCATTGAGGTCAGCCATATGATTTTGCTGGGCCCCATGGGGCGGAGGCTCCCAGTCCCCAGGCACAAGGAGCTGGGCCGCGGCCTGTTGCGGGCGCTGATTCGCGACGCCGGCCTGACGAGGGAAGAGTTCCTGGACCTACTCCCCTGAACCTTCGGGCACCTCGTCATCGCAGCCCTCATCTCCGCGATCGGCCTCCTCTCGCTGCGCCCGCCGCGCCGGCGTTGACCGCGCCCCGCGCGAGCCGGTAGGGTGACCACGTCATGCGCGTCGAACGGCTCGCCTTCACCACCGCCGATCTGCCCATCGACCTCGACTTGGGGTCGAAGTACGGTAGGCTCTCCGTCCTGCGCTACGTCGTCGTTGGTCTCACGGGCTCGGGCGGCGAGCAGGGCGTCGGCTTCACCTTCGCCATGCGGCCCGGGGGCGGGGACGCCATCGCCCGCGCCGTCGCGGCGGTCGAGAGGGCGGTCGTGGGGCTCGACCCATCCGACACCGAGACGAACTGGGACGCGCTGCGCGCCGAGGTCGAGCGCGCCGTCGCGGCGGAAGGGAGCGGGCCGGAGGAACGCGAGGCGGTCGCCGCGGCCACGCTGTCGGCGCTCGACATCGCCCTGTGGGACCTCCTCGGCAAGGCCGAGGGAGCGCCCGTGCACCGCCTTCTGGGAGCGCAGCGGGAGTCGGTCCCCACCTACGCCAGCTACGACATGTGGGAGTCCGTGCCCGACCGAGAGGCCGCACGCGCCGCCAAGGGCTTCGTAGACGACGGCTTCCAGGCCGTCAAGATCCGCACCGGCGGATCGAAGGACCCCGACGCCGAGGCCCGCCGCACCGCCATCGTGCGCGACGCCATCGGCCCCGACGTGCAGCTCATGTACGACGCCCTGCAGTACTACACCGAGGACGAGGCGGTCGCCATCGCCCGAGCCCTAGAGCTCTACGACCTGACGTGGGTCGAAGACCTGCTGCCGGAGCGCAACGTCGAGGGCTACGCGCGAGTCCGCGAGGCCGTCGGCGTCCCCATCACCACAGGCGAGAGCACGCGCTTCCCCGAAGGGCTGCGGCGGCTCGTGGAGACCGAGGCCGTCGATATCCTCATGATCGACGGCAAGGAAGCGGGAGGGATCACCCCCTGGATGCGGGTGGCGCGAGAGGCGGGCGGCCTGCCCATCGTCAGCCACATCATGCCCGAGATCAGCGCCCCGGTCATCGCGGCGCTCCCCAACGGGATGATCCTCGAATGGTTCCCCTGGAGCTTCGGCCTCTTCGAGACGCCCCCGGCCGCCGAGCGCGGCCTCTACCGCCTCCCCGCCGAGCCGGGCTTCGGCCTGCGCTACCGCCCCGACCTCCTCGGCCGCCTGTTCGGCTAGCCCCGGCGGCCTAGTAGCCCTTCTCCTTGTCCACGACGTGGCGCATGGGCTCGCTGTCGATGTAGCGGCGGAGGTTGGCGGCAAACTCCTTGGCCACCTGGTACCCGTAGTCACTGACGGAGGCGGAGGCGTGGGGGGTGATGATGATGTTGTCGAGGTCCCACAGCGGACTCTCTTTGGCCAACGGCTCGTTCTCCACGACGTCTATGGCCGCGCCGGCGATCTCGCCGTTCTTGAGCGCCTCGGCCATCTCGGCCTCAACGACCTGCACCCCACGCGCGACGTTGATGAAGACGGCGGTCTGCTTCATGGCGCGGAACTCCTCCGCGCCGATGATGTCGATCGTCTCCGGTATCGAGGGCAGGGCGAGGACGACGTAGTCGGACTCCCCAAGCATCTCGTGGAGCCCGTCGGGGCCGTACAGCCGGTCCACGTAGGGCGGCGGCTCGCCCGGCGAGCGCCGGTTGGCGAGCACGCGCATGCCGAGCCCCTTGCACAGCTTGGCCGCCTCGGTGCCGATGCGTCCCAGGCCGATCACGCCCACGGTCCGGCCACCGACCATGACACTGCGGCTCCGCTTCCAAAGATGGCTCTGCTGGTTGATGACGTACCCTCGGATGCCCTTCGAGAAGACGATGATCATGCCCAGCACGTACTCGGCGATGGCGCGGGAGTTGAAGCCGCCCATGTTGGTCAGGATGATGGGGTTCTCCCAGACGCCGGAGCCGCGGTCTTCGAAGTACTGCTCGATGCCGGCGCCGATGTTCTGCACCCAGCGCAGCTTGGGGGCCCGCGCCACGGCGTCGTGGGGAAGCACCAGACTGACGATGACCTCTGCCTCGGCCATCGCTTCGAGCATGCCGTCGGGCAACTCCTCGTTCTCCGGCGGACCGGCAAGGCCCGCGTGGCGCGCCTGCCTGCGCTCCACCGATTCGTAGTAAGGGACGCGCGTGATGACCGCCTCGGGACAGACCTCGGAGATCGCCTCCACGGCATCCTCGCCAAGCATTGGCGCGACGATCAGCACGTTGACGCGGCGCATGACGCCTCCTCGATTCGAGTATCGGAGCTAGGGTAGCCACGCGCAGGGGCCGCGTCCACTCCCGCGCTTTCCCGCCCGTATAATGGCGATTGGAAGACCAGTGGACGGAAGATAGGGCGAATTGGATTCCGGAACGGAACGAATAGAAGCAGTAAACCGTGCGGTAGACCGGTGGAAGGAGCAGTTGGTAGACGTCTCCGGGCGCAACCCTCTGCTGAACTACCGGGATTTGAAGGTTGGAACTCTAGACCTGACGCCTAGCGGAGAATCGGGCGTCGATCCACGCGCCCTAGATTCCCTGCTGGCGGGTAATGCGGTCCGGCTAACCCGTCTCTTCCCCGACGAAGATTCTCAGGGCGACGCCCGCAAGCGGTTAGCGGCGATCCACCGAAAAGCCCAAGAGCATTTGGAAGAGAAGGGTATCGACACCCTGTTCGCCGCCGCAGGGCTAGCGTCGTGGACTGTGGAGAGCGGCACCACACCTAGGGCCCCGGTCTTGCTGTTGCCGCTCGCCGCGCACCCCGAGGACGTCGCGCGCCGGGAGTTCACGATCGAGCTGTCCGGCGAGCCACATCTCAATCCGGTGCTAGCGCATGTACTCAGAACCCAGCAAGGCATCGACCCCGACGACGAGGAAACCAACCTCGACGAAGACATCCCCGAGTCCTTTTCCGGGATAAAGACCCTGCTAGAGGGACTAGCAACCCGATGGTCGAAGGTGCATGGCCTGAGTATCACACCCCGTTTGGTGGCAAGGGACTTCCGATACACCAACATGCCGATGGTGGCTGACCTAGACCGCAGCGTTAAGGCCATTTCCGACAACGATCTTCTGGCCGCTATTGCCGGAGTGGAGGAGGCTCGCCAGGCTCTCGCCGACAGGATTCAAGATCCCTCCGAAAAGCAGCCTGATATCGATCCGCCCGAGTCGGAGTTCCTCGTGCTCGACGCCGACTCAAGCCAGCACCGGGCGATCAATCGAGCCCTAGGCGGAGAGTCCGTGGTGATCTGGGGACCACCCGGGACGGGGAAGTCCCAGACCATCGCGAACCTGATCGCTGCTCTTATTGCCCAAGGGAAACGCGTTTTGTTCGTCGCCGAAAAGCGGGCCGCCATCGACATGGTCGTCGGGCGGCTTCAGCGCGTGGGGCTTTCCGACCTTGTCCTCGACACCCACGGCGGCGTCCAGTCGAAGCGGGAGTTCTCCAAGAGCATGGCCGAATCGATTCGCAGCATCGGGTCGATTCCTGAGCCTGACCATGCCATCCTTCACCACCAACTCTCAGAGCGCCGCCGCGAGCTAATTGCCCACAAAGACACGCTTCACGAGCCTCTGTCCCCTTGGAACGTAACCTTGTTCGAAGTGCAGAATGGGTTGATCGGCACCCCAGAATCTGCCCAGACCAATATGCGGCTTCCGTCCGGCAAGGCGCGCCAATTGAACCGGGAGGATGTCGATCGGCTCAAAGACCAGATAGCAGAATGGATCCAGCTAGAGGGCCCGAATATGGGAACCCTCTATGCCGACTGGGCACGGCTCTCCGTAACAACGCCAGAGGAAGCCCGCGACGCATTCGAGTTGGTCAGAGACTTAGCCGACGACCTCCCCAATACCCGGCATTGGCTGGCTAACGACGTTGGTGAGTTGGGTCTGCCTTGTCCCGACACGATAGCCGGCTGGTCTGACCTCGTTGCGGAACTTTCGGCGTTGGCCCCTAACATCGGGAGCCTGCTCAAATGCTTCGGCCCCGAGATTTACGACCGCGAGTGCGCGGGCCAGTTGGTTAGTCACCTATCAGCCGACTTCTCTCGAGCACGCCGCTTTCTTTCCGCCACTGCCGACGACGAGAGCGTGGTCCCGGACGACGGCGTCAACTGGCCTGAGCTTGTTGAGGCGTTGTCCGTGCTATTCCAAGAGCTTGAGCGCCTGCTCGTACGCTTCGGGTTCGAGATCTACGACCGCGAACGCGCAGACCAGTTGGTCAGATACCTGTCCGGCGACTTCTCCAAGGTACGCCATTTACTTTCCGTCACCGTCGCCGAGGAAGGTCCTGTTCCAGGGGAATCGGTCAACTGGCCTAAGCGAGCTGCAGAGCTATCGGTGTTGTTCGCAGACATCGAGCGCCTGCTTGAACGTTTTGGAACCGACATCTATGAACTCGACCACGCCGTCCTGTCGGCCGCGCTGGCGCCGTCTAAGAGTTGGCGGAGCCTGTTCGCGGGCCTTCTCTCGGGGGACTACCGTGCCGCCAGGGATTCGGTGCGAGTCGTGCTGCGGACCCCGCAAAATATCTCCGCAGCCCAAGCACTCAACGCCATCGAGGAAGCGGCGCGTCACCGTCTGGAATGGCGACGGCTGGACGCAGCCCAAGCACTTAGCGCTATCGAGGAAGCGGCACGTCACCGTCTGGAATGGGAGCGGTTGAGCGCGGGCCAAGCGCTCGATGGCGCTGAGGAAGCGGCACGCCACTGCCTGGAATGGGAACGCTTGGGCGCCAATGGGAACCCTCGAGTGTCGGCAGACCTGGAAACGGTCCGGGAAGCCGTCGATTCCCTGCGGGGGCGCCTCGATGAGCTTCGGGACCTACTATCCTGCAGAGACCTAGCGCGTGAGCCCCACGGTGAGGTGGAGCAAAAACTGCACCGCATGGCTTCTCAGCAGAATGTGGCGGCGAACTTGCCTCGCATCCGGGAGTTGGAACGTGAGTTCAAGAATGCCGGCATTGGCAGGATCACCGCTGCGGTAGGAGAAGAAATCTCACCAGAGCACGCCGCCGACGCCTTCGAATACGCCTGGCTGCGGACGATATGGGACGACAAGCTCTTCGGTGATTCCAACTTGGCTGGCTTCACGAGCGGCGTGCACGATCACCGTGAGGAGGCATTCGCCGGCCTCGACCGTCACCACTTGGAGATCACCCCTCAGCGGATCAAGCGGGCGGCCGCGTCGACGGCGATTCACGTGATGAATGAATATCCGGAAGAGACCGTTTTGGTGAAGAGAGAAGCAGCGAAGAAGAGCCGCCACCTTCCGGTCCGGCGCCTGTTCGAACACGCCGCCCACGTGCTTACCGCCATCCGCCCCTGCTGGACCATGTCTCCGCTGCTGGTGGCGGAGACTATTCCGGCTAACATGGATCTGTTTGATGTGGTCATCTTCGACGAGGCCTCACAGATTCCTCCCGCCGAAGCGGTCGGCAGCCTTACTCGCGCCCCGCAGGCCGTGATCGCCGGGGACGACCGTCAGCTTCCTCCAACATCCTTCTTCGCCAAGCAGGTCATCGACGAGGGCGAAGAGGATGAGGACGACGACCTCAACACGGCCCTTACCGACGATATCGAGTCCATTCTAGATGTGGTCAAGGCCGGCCCTATCCGTGAGGAAATGCTGCGCTGGCACTACCGCAGCCGCGACGCTCGCCTGATCGCCTTCTCCAACGCCAATCTTTACGGCGAGGCCCTGACTACCTTCCCCGGCGCCAACCTCGAAGGCCCAATCACCCACGACCTCGTGCCCTTCCGTTCTCTACCTCAACGGTCTACTCGGTCCCATCCTGATGAGGTGGAGAAGGGGGTCGACCTGATCATCAATAATGCTCGCGACCGCCCCAGCGAATCCCTGGGGGTCATCGCCTTCGGGGTTCATCACGCCGACAATATCGACGAGGCGCTGCGCAAACGTCTCCGCGAGCTCAACGACCACTCGCTGGACGAGTTCTTCTCCGAGGATGCCGAGGAGCGGTTCTTCGTCAAGAACATTGAGCGGGTGCAGGGTGACGAGCGGGACGCCATTATTCTTAGCGTCGGGTACCACAAGGCCGCCAACGGGTCGTTGCCCTACCGGTTCGGCCCGCTGAACCAAGAGGGCGGCGAGCGGCGGCTCAACGTCGCTATCACCCGCGCACGTTCCCGGTTACACGTCGTTTCTTCCTTCTCCCACCATGACATGGATCCAGGGCGCTCGAGCGCCCGAGGCGTGGATCTCCTGCGACAGTACTTGGAATTCGCCGCATCCGGCGGAGGCGAGCTGGGGACGCCCCTAAGCGACACGCCCCTCAACCCCTTTGAGTTGGACGTCTTGCAGCGGCTGGAAGCAAGAGATGTCCCCGTTATTCCCCAATACGGAGCATCGGGGTACCGGATCGACTTCGCCTGCGCCCACCCGAGCCAGCCGGGACGCATGGTGCTCGCGATCGAGGCCGACGGCGCCGCCTACCACTCTTCGCCCACCGCCCGCGACCGGGACCGCCTGCGCCAGGAGGTCCTTGAGAACCTAGGCTGGCGGTTCCACCGCATCTGGTCGACCGCCTGGTTCAAGAACCGCGACGAGGAGACCGACCGAGCGGTCGAGGCCTGGAAGGAGGCGGTCCGCCGTCACGACGAAGGAGACGACACCGATCCACCGGATCAGCCCCAAACGCCTGATCCGTCACCGCCATCCACGACCATACCTTCCGAGTCCGGCCCTCCTGACCGTGGCCAACGGCCATACCTCCGTCCCGGCTACCCCATTACGGACTACACCCGCCGGGAATTGAGATCGCTTGCCCGCTGGATTCTCTCCGACACCCTCCTCCGCACGGACGACGATCTAATGTCCGAGATGCGGCGGGAACTAGGTTTCAAGCGCCGCGGCTCCCGCATCGATGCCGCCCTCAAAGGTGCCATCCAGGCCGTGCGTGTGAAGACTACAGAGGGTGCCTCAGCAATGCCGCCACCAAAAAGGCGTGCTACTCGGCTGACGACCGCCGAGCCAGTGAAGGATCTGTCGGCGCTCCAGGCCTTACTTGGAAAGGTCAATGCTGAGCCGGACCCTGATCCGCTTCCAAACCATATCTTCGATCCGGAGCCAGATCCGAAGCCGAAGGGCCTCTCGGATCTCCGCTCTCTTCACAAGCCACCCGTCAGACGCAAGAGTTCAGGAAAAGAAACCTCTCCAACTAGGAACAAGCGGAAAGAAACGCGGCAGAAAGTCTGTGGCCTTTGCGGTCGTCCGATGATCCTGAGGAATGGACACTACGGGCAATTCCTCGGTTGCTCCGGCTTCCCACTATTCTGTCGCAACACTGAGCCCGTTCCAGAATAAGCTGTCAGCGCCAACGCGCCGGGCGACAATATTACCCAATGCGGCCCCGCCCGCCCGTGGTACCATCGCCGCGCCCGCGCGGCGGCGCGGCGTAAGGGAGGCGGCGCATGACGGTGACGCTGGACTGGCTGGGAGTCTCGACCTTCCGGCTCGTCGTCAACGACACCGTCGTCTTTCTCGACGCGTACATGGACCGCGTGCCGGGCGCGCCGCCGGTGGGCATGGGGACGGCGGACGTGGAGCGGGCCGACTTCGTGCTCGTGGGCCATTCGCACTTCGACCACCTATGGGGCGCGGAAACCATCGCCCGCAACACCGGCGCCACGGTCATCGGCTCCTACGAGACGGCGCGGATCATGACGAACGAGGAAGTCCCCGAGTCCCAGATCGTGGCCGTGGGCGGGGGCGAGCGCATCCGGCTCTCCGAGGACGTGGTGGTGCGGGTCTTCCCCAGCCAGCACTCGTGCATCTGGGCGACGCAGGGCGGTTCGCCCGACAACGGCGATCCCTCGTTCGTCTGCCTGGGCGACTACGGACTCGAGCTCCACGAGCGCGACGAGAACCTGCGGCGCAACCGGCGGCAAGCGCGCGACCCGGAGCGTCCCGGCGCCGCCGACTTGGCGCGGCACGTCAAGGAGTCAAACCAGGGCACCAGAGGCGATGGCGCGGCGCTGGCCTATCTGATCGAGACGCCGGAAGGCAGCATCCTATGGAAGGACACCTCGGGGCACTGGGGCGGGGTCCTGCGCGACCTGCGCCCCGACTTCGCCATCCTCGCCGCGGCGGGGCGGGGCAATATCGACGGCGAGCCCATCCAGGGATCGCTCGCGGAGTTCGTGGCGCAAGAAGCCGACCTGCTGCGCCCGCGCGGTGTCGCGCTCTGCCACCACGACAACTGGATGCCGCCGGTGGCGAGCCGCGAGCTGGACGTCGAGCCGGTCCGCCGCGAGCTGGCTCGCCGCGCGCCCCAGACCGAGCTCGTTGAGATGGGGTACATGGAAGCCTACCCCGTCTTCGGGTAAGGACCGGCGGCGAACGTGCCCTGGAGAGCCGTTCCGGGCCGCATCTTCTACGGCTGGTGGATCGCCGGTGCGGCCGCCGTGCTCGCCTCGATGGGGATGGGGTTCATCGCCTTCGGCTTCGGGGTCTTCCTCCTGCCGCTGGAAGCGGAGTTCTCCACGACGCGCACCCAGATTTCGCTGATCGCGTCGTTCACCGCCTTGGAAGGCGCGGCGCTGGGCCCGCTCCAGGGCCACTTCGTGGACAAGTACGGGCCGCGCCCCGTCATGTTCCTCGGCATCATGTTCAGCGGCGTGGGCTTCATCCTGCTCAGCTTCGCCGACACGCTGGCGCTCGTCTTCGTCTTCTGGATCCTGTTCGTCGCGGTGGGCAATGGGATGGGGCTCATCTCGCCGCCCCTTACCGCGATCGCCCGTTGGTTCAACCGGCGGCGGGGCATCGCGTTCGGCATCGCGGGAACTGGCATGAGCATGGGGGCACTGCTGGTGCGCTTCGTCGACGCCCTGATCGAAGGGGCGGACTGGCGGATGGCGGCGCGCGTACTGGGGATCATCATCATTGCCGTCGGGCTGCCCCTCGCCGCGATGATGCGCTCGCGTCCTCAGGAATACGGCCAACTCCCCGACGGCGAGGCCGCCCCGCCCGGAGCGGCGCCCACGCCCCAGACCGCCGCGAGCGGGTTCTCCGTCGGGGAGGCCGTGCGCACCAGATCGTTCTGGTTCATGAGCGCTTCATTCGGGTTCCGGAACGCAATCATCACGTCCGTGACGACCCACTTCATCGCGGCGATGGTGGAGGACCGCGGCTTCACCTCAGCGACGGCGACCGAGCTCATCGGGCTGGGCGGACTGATCGGCATCGCCGGCCGGTTGGGCGGCGGGCTGATGATCGACCGCCTCAATCCTCGGCACGTGGCGACGGGCATCGCCATGCTGCTCGCCGGCTCCATGGGCATCCTTCTGTGGGCACACGAGCTCTGGCAGGTCGCCCTCTTCATGGCGGTCTATGCCTTCGCCTGGGGTTCCGGAGGCAGCACGATGTTCGCGATCCGGGCAACGTACTTCGGGACGAGGAGTTTCGCCACGATCTCGGGCCTCATGATCACGGTACAGACGCTCTTCGGCCTCGCAGGTGTCACAGGCGCCGCCGCCATACACGACCTCCGGGACAGCTACGACATCGCCTTCGCCGGCCTCATCGTCGTCGGCGTGCTTGGCGCACTGACCATGTTCGCCGCGCGTGAGCCCAAGCCGCCGGAGGGACGAAGCCTCAGCCTCGCGCCGGAGTAGGCTTGGCCTTCTAGCTTCCGCCTCGATGCTTGCGCCATAGATAGCTTGCAAAGGAAGCGCAGGCCCCCAACATGAACACTGCCTCGTCCCGCCCCGCTGGAGATGCCGCCGCGTTGATCAGGGAATGCCGGATCCCTTCCTCATTTGAGGTGTAGCCGTACAACTTGCTAAAGGCTTCTTTGAGCGCGGGATGCAAGCGACCGCTCTTCTCCAAGGACGTCAGCGCCGGCCCCAATGTCTTGGATGCCTTCGGGTCCAACTGGCGGGCCACGGACTCCACCGCGTGTATGCTCTCTCGGACTGACCCTCCCCAATCACCCTGGTTGATGAGTTCCGCTGCCTTTCGAAGCTGCGCCTCAGCCCCGTGAAGTCCAGCCGCTTGGAGATCCCGGATTGCTTCACCAATCGCGGCGCCTTCCTCTCTGGTAGTCGCGGGGAAAATGGTTGGTGGATCATTCGTGTCGATAACGTAGGCTAGGCGGCACCGTTCGAATAGTTCGACAACGCCTGTAGTAAAGGACGATGGACAGTCAGGGTGGCGCATAATCATCTGCAGGAGGTCGAACACCCTATTGAACTCCAGGGTGTTCACTATGAGATCCCTGTACAATTCCAGCATAGATTCGCTTGGGTTGAATTTGTCCGCGGGTTCTTTGAAGAAGTCGCGATCTACTTTTCTGAAGATCGAGGCCCACGGATTGTCCATATAGCCCGTCTTTCCTATTACGGAATAGGAATATCGAATGGGAACGCTATCAAAGAACAGGTCCGATATTTCGCGGCGTGCATCAGCGCTGAGCTCTCCGAGCTTCAGAGGGCCGGGAACGTCCTCATACCTCTGTGCCTGCGAGAAGGTCAGCTTCCTAGGGTCGAGGTCTTGGTTGTCAGCCATGCAAGCCTCTTTATCAGGCCGCGGGCGTGTCTGGCGAACTGTGGTGCCAGACGGCGATACCGCGCTCGGCGAGGGAGCGGAGCTCGCCGTCGCCGTAGCCGACCTCGCGGAGGACGGAGGCGGTGTCGTAGCCGAAGGGAGCCGCGATCTCGGCGCGCCCTGGGGTTCTTGACAGTTTCACCGGCGGTCCCTGGCGCCACATCGACCAGCCCTCGTGGTGCTCATGATGCACCCGCAGACCACCCGCCTCCACTACGGGATCGGTGAGGAAGAACTCGTCCTGGTCGGCGGCGTCGGCGCGGACGCAGGCGACGCCGGCGGCGCGAAGGTCCGCCTCCCATTCGTCGGCGGGGCGGGCGGCGAAGGCCATCGCGAGGTCGGCGACGAGTTGGTCGTCGAAACGGGCACGGGCCTCCGGGGTGTCGAAGCGCGGGTCGGCGGGCAGGTCAAGCGCCCGGCGCAGTCGTTCCCAATCGTCGCCGGTGGGAGCTTCAAGGAAGACCCAGCCCTCCTTAGCGCGATAGAGGCGGCTCAGCGCGTGGGTCCCACGAAGCGCCCGGTCGAGCTCGCGGCGCGGGGGCTTACCCTCGTAGCGGATGAAGTCGTCGGAGCACATGTAGCAGTTGCTCATCACCATCGTGGTCTCGATGTACTGGCCCTTGCCGGTGCGCTGCCGGTGGTAGAGGGCCATGGCGAGGGCAGCGCCGACGGCGAGCGCCGACGTGACGTCGGGGGAGCCTTCGTTGGCGCGCCGGAGCCGTTCGCCCTGGGCGATGATCTCGTCGACGCTCATCTCGACGTCGTTGGGCGGTGGCTCGTTGCCCCGTCCCACTTGCCACCATTGGCCGCCGCTGAGCGCCCCGCCGATGGGGTGAAAGGCGGCCCGGCCCGCGCCGGGCCCCGTCGAGCCGTAGGAGCCGGCGTAGTGGTAGATGATCGAGGGGTTGATGGTGCGCACCGTCTCGTAGTCGATACCGCACCGCTCCGGTGCCTGGCCGCGCATGTTATGCATGAGGGCGTCGGCCTTGGCGACGAGCTTGTGCACCGCGGCGCGGCCTTCTTCCGTCTTGAGGTCGATGACAACACTCTCCTTCCCTTGGAAGGTAAAGCCGAGGCCGTTGCTCATGGGGCGGAACTCGTCGCCGCCGGGAGGCTCGACCTTGATTACGCGCGCGCCGAGGCCGGCGAGCAGCGTCGTGCCCACGGGGGCGGCGAGCCACGTCGAGAAGTCGAGGATGGTCATGCCCTCGAGGGGGGGCGCGGACGGCGGCACGCCGTCCACCGGCGATGGGGCGGCGGGGAGGTCGGGCAGCGGAGCGGCGTCGTGCTGGCCGAGCAGCGGCGCGGGGGCGGCGATGGACGGCGACGCGTCGGAGTACTTGACCAGAGGGCCGATCTGCTCTGTTCTGCCGACGGCGGGATCGTCGATCTCGACGACGCCGTTGTTGTGCAGCACAACGGGGTGGTCCATGGCCTGCTGCGTGCTGATGATCTTGTCGGCGGCGACGCCCTTCTCCTGGAAGACATCGAGCCACTCGTCGGCGGTCTTGTTGAGCATCGCCGCGACGATCATACGGTGCAGGACGATCTGGTCGCCCAGATCTTTCCAAACGAAGGGCGCGCCGGCGAAGCGCGGATCGTCGTAGATATGGCTGAGGCCCATGGCCTCGATCCAGAGTGGAAAGAGGCGGGCGGCCATGTTCGCCATCTGGAGCCACTGCCCGTCCTTGCAGCGGACAACCATGTAGGGGAAGTTGACCGAGCTAGCGCGGGGCGGCCCCGGCGGCTCCGTGGCCGGCCCGAGCATCCCCTTGTCGACCTGCCGCCGCACCGAGGCGAACATGTCGTAGGCGGTGAGCGAGCCGTACATGCTCGCTTCGAGGTGCTGGCCGAGCCCGGTGCGCTCACGGACGATAAGCGCGGCGGAGACGGCCTGGAGGAGCGTGTTGACCGTGGCCCATGAAGCATTGGGGCGCACACGCAGCGACGGCTCATCGCGGCCCGCCTCCGTCTGGAACTTGAGGCAGACGCCGCCCTTGGCCTCGACGATGGGGCCGTAGGCCGGGAGGTCTGCGTAGCCGCCGTCGCTGGCGAAGGCAACGATGGAGGCGTGGACGAGCCGGGGGTTGATCTCGGCGAGCCGCGCCGGGTCGAGGCCGAGCCGGGCTACGTCGCCGGTGCGGGCGCTCTCGACCAGCACGTCCACGCGCCGCGCCATGTCGTTAAGCCGGGCGCGGCCCGCCTCGCTGTCGAGGTCGAGGACGACGCCCCGTTTCCCACGGTTCCACATGATCCACGCCGGCATCGACCGGAACGGGTCGCCGCCGGGGCGCTCGGCCTTGATCACCTCCGCACCGTTGTCGGCCATGATCATCGTGGCGAGGCCGCCGGCCATGCCTTCCGACAGATCGAGGACGCGCACACCTTCGAAGATCGTGCTCATGTCGGTGCTCTAGGCCTCCTTGCCGGAGTTCTGGGCTAGCTCGGGCCAAAGCCGGAGCGCGGTCCCGCCGAGGTACGCGGCGCGGTCGGCGGAGAAGAGCCCAGCGGTGGCGTGCTTCGCAAGCTCCAACAACTCGGCGTAGGACCGGTCGTGCGTCTGGGAGTAGTCCGACCCCCACATCAGGCGCTCGGCGCCGAAGCGCTCGACGAGCGTCTCCATGAACGGGCGCGCGCCGCCGGTTTCCTCGGCCCGCTCCAGGAGGTTCGACGACACCTTCAGGTTCAGATTGGGAAAGTCCGCGAGCGCGAAGTGCTCCGGCGCGTTGGCGTAAGGCGGGCCGCCTTCAAGGTTGGGAAAGGCGAAGTGGTCAAGGGCGACGGGTACGTCGGGGAAGCGTTCCAAGACGTTGCGCAGCTGAGGCAGAAGCGTCGGCAGTAACGCGATGACGACGGGCATGCCGAGCTCGGCGGCGGCCTCCCACACCGGGAAGGAACGCGGCTCGTCGAGCCACGACGCCATGGGCTTGGTAATGGCGAAGAGGCGGACGCCCCGCGCGCCGCGCTCGGCCCAATAGCGGAGCGTGTCGGCGGGATTGGCCGCCTCCATATCGACGATGACGACGCTGGAGAAGCGGTCGGGGTAGGCGACCGCGGAGTCGGCAACATAGGCGTTGTCATAGGAATAGGCGCCCATCGCCTGGACGAGGAGCGCGCCATCGACGCCGGCCACGTCCATTTCATGCAGGAGTTGCTCGGCGCTGGCGGGGACGTCCTCGAACCAGGAGGCCGGACGGCGGTCGTCGCCAGTCCCTTGGTCGAGCCCGTAGGGCTGTAGGGGGTACTTCGCCTTGTCGGGGGCGATGATGTGCGAGTGCGTGTCGATGATCATACGGCGGCCCCCATGGTTCTCTGGTTTACAGACCCTTGAAGCTCGGCTTGCGGCGCTCCTTGAACGCCGCCATGCCTTCCTGGAAGTCGTTGGTACGTTGGAGCAGTGCTTGGAGACCCGTCTCGATCCATATCTGCTGCTCCATGTCGTTCTGCATACCGAGGCGGATGCTCCGCTTGGTGTGCATCAGGGCGATGGGGGCCTTCTCGGCGATGCCGCGGGCCATCTCCAGGGCCGCCGGTAGGAGGTCGGCGGGCGCGTAGAGCCGGCTGACGATGCCGGTCTGGAGGGCACGTTGGGCGTCCATCGGCTCCGCCGTCATCGCCATTTCGTTGGCCACGGAAGGGCCCGCCATGCGCGGCAGGTAGTGACTGGCCCCAGCGTCGGGGCCGATCCCGCGGTCCACCCAACTCGCCACAAAGCTGGCGGTCTCGGAGGCAAGGCGGATGTCGCAGGTCATGGCGAGGGACAAACCCGCCCCGGCGGCTGGCCCGTTCACCGCCGCGATCAGCGGCGTCTCGACCCGGTAGATTTCGAGCATCCACCATGCCAGCGCCTTCGCGTTCATCTCGTAGAGGTGCTCGTCGTCGCGGGGCTTGCCCGCGCTGCCCAGGTGAAGATTCGAACCGGCACAGAAAGCCCGCCCCGCGCCGGTGACGACCACGACCCGCACCGAGCGGTCCGCGTCCAATTCCTTGAACGCCACGACGAGCTCGTTCATCTGCGCGGCGGTAAAGGCGTTGAGCGCGTCCGGCTCATTCAGCGTCAGCAGGGCGACGCCTCCGTCTCTCTCCACCAGCGCGTAGCCCCCCTGGGCCATCGAGGTCTCCTCCGCGTGTCTCCTTCACGGACCGTCCGCGAGCCCGCTTAGGGTAGCGCCCCTTGCGGCACAGGCCAACCGGCGCGGGGGAGGCGGCCCTGAATCCGCAGCCTACTTCTGTCAAGCAGAACCGCAGCGCGTGATAGACTCGATTCGCGCCCCCGACGTCCACGGTGGCGGGGCGCCGTCGAAGGAGCTCATTGCCCCGATTCAGCGAGAAGCCGGCGTCCAACGTTTCGCCATCCGACAGCCGGCGAAACCGCCCCCCAAGCGCCGCAACGCAAGGCTCCGCCCGCGCCGCGCTCAGCGACCCGCAGTTCCGCCGCTACAACCTTAGCTTCGGCGCGAGCGCCCTCGGCTTCACCTCCACCATCGTCGTCACCGGCTGGCTGATGTTCAAGCTAACGGACTCGACGTTCCAGCTCGGCGCGGTGATGTTCGTCCTCGGCGCCGTACAGGGGGTAATGGCCCCGATCGGCGGCGTGGTCGCCGACCGTTTGGACCGGCAGACTTGGATCGTCGGATCGCAGGGCGTCAACATGATCGGCGTGGTGGTCGTGGGGACCATCGTGGCGACGGGCAACGTCGAGACGTGGCACCTCTACCTCCACGCCGGCCTCTTCGGCGCCGTCGCCGCGGTGCACATGCCGTCGCGGCAGGCCTACCTCTTCGACATCGTGGGCAAACGGGCCATCGCGAGCGCCATGGCGATCAACCAATCGACGGTCAGCGTGATCCGTCTGAGCGGCCCTGCCCTCTCGGGGCTGTTGATCGCGCACGCCGGACCGGAGAGCGTCTATTTCCTCGCCGCGGGCGGCTACGTGCTCTCGATGTTCATCGTCAAGTTCCTGGTGCGGCGCAGGGAGCGCCCGCCCGTGCGGGGGAAGGAGACGCCGTTCGAGGCGATGAAGCAGGGCTTCGCCTACGTGCGTCGGGACAGGACGATCTTCTGGATTCTGATGGCGTTGGTGACGGGCACGGCCATCGGCCTGCCCTTCCGCGAGCTCATGCCGGCCTACGCCAAGGACATTATGGAACTCGGGCCGCGCGGGTTCGGCCTACTGCTCACCATGCTCGGCGTCGGAGCGCTGGCGGGGAGCATCGGGATCACCGCGACAGCCACTCGCATGCACAAGGGGCGCATGCTCATCGCCGCGACGCTCCTCTGGGGGGCGGGGCTAATCGGATTATCGGCGGCGCCGAACCTCGCGGTGGCGATTCCCTTGCTCATCGGGCTGGGCGCCACGAGCACGGGCCTGCTCATCCTGGCAAACATCTTGGCGCAGACCTACGTGGAAGAGGAGTTCCGCGGCCGGGTGGTGAGCTTCCTGATGCTGAGCTTCTCGGCCCTCCCCATCGGCGCCCTGTTCTTGGGATCGATCGCGGAATTCATCGGCCTGCGCTGGTCAATCGCCATCTCCGGTGGCGCCCTGCTCACGATGATGAGCTACCTCGGCGTGGTCCGCGGCGAGCTGCGCAGCCTCCGCTAGCGACGGGCCGTACGGTACAATGCGCGCCGGCGGCGCCCCCGCCTCCGAGCCGCTGATGGAATACACCGCCACCGAACTCACCATTCCGACGAGCGCGGGCGGCGTCGAGGCCTTCCTCGCCGTGCCCGACAGCCCCGGGCCGCACCCCAGCGTCATCATCCTCCACGAGGTCTTCGGGTTCACCGAATACCCCCGCGACGTGGCCCGGCGCTTCGCCCAAATGGGCTACGCCGGCCTCGCCATCAACCTTTTCTCACGCCTCGCCACGATGGACGAGCTGCGCGACCGCGAGAAGCAATCGTGGTGCTACTGGATGCTGGACGACCCGCAGGCGGTGCGGGACATGGAGGCCGGGATGGCGATGCTGCGCGGGCATCCCGCGCTCGCGCCGGACGCGATCGGCGTGGTCGGCTTCTCGATGGGCGGGCGCATCGCGCTGCTGTTCGCCACCTATTCGGTGGAGCTTGGGGCCTGCGTCGACGTCTACGGCGGGGCGGTCTATCACCACCTCTCGCGCGAGAAGCCGGAGCACCCCATCGACCGGTTCAAGCACATCACGTGCCCAGTCCTCGCCATCGTGGCCGATGACGACCCGCTGATCTCGATGAAGGACCGCGCCCGCATGCGCGGCGAACTCGAACGCTGGGACGTTCCGCACGAATGGGTCGTGGTCGAAGGCGGGAAACACAGCTTCATGAACCACACCCTGCCCAAGGCCTACGACGAAGAGCGCAGCGAGCGCGCCTGGGCGCTCCTCGACCGGTTCCTAGCCAAACACCTGCGCTCCCGCTAGGTCAACCGGCGGTAGGGGATGTTGCACCAGAGCCGCAGCGCCTTCGGCGTCGCGCTGAGCGTCGGCGGAATCGGGCCCCGCGACTGGCCCGCATCGTCGTTGGGATTCTCGTAGACCACCAGATACTTCGCCTGCCAGGGCTTGGGGTTGATCGCCGCGTAGCGGGCGCAGCCGGAATGTTGGCGGTGGGCCATGACCTCGTGGACGTGGACCTCGTCGTTCCATTTGTTGAAGTCGGCCTCCGCCGCAGGATCGACGCAGTCGGTCATCACGAGGACGATGCTGCCCGCCCGCGGGCGGTCGGGGGCGCCGAACTCGGAGAGCTTTGTGTAGGTCCCGATGAGGGCGCGGACGGAGGGCGGACGCGGCTCGGCGCGGTGGGCGGCGTTGGCCTCGGCCATGTCAACTTGCGCCTGGTCGGCGTCGGCGCGCGGCGTTTGGTACAACGAGAGGTAGCGCGTCTCCGAGGGGGCCTGGGCCTTGCCGAACACGTGGAAGCGGTCGGCGGCGGTGAAGAAGCCCGAGCCGAGGATCGCGGGGCGGTGCTCTTCGTCGTGCCAGCGGTTCCAGTCAGCCTCTTGGTCTGGAACGGCCGGCGAGTTCATGACCAGCATCAGCCCTTGGTGTTCGGTCCCGTCCATGGCAGCCTCCCCCGGCGCGATTCGCGACGCCCGCGCCTCCGCGCCGAGTATGGCGCGGGCCGCGTCGGTGTCAAGCGGCTAGGAACGCGCGGCGGCGTGGCATACTACGCGCTCACCGCGCCCAAGACACCAAGCGGCTCTACAGGATCCACAAGGAGGCGGCGATGATTCGGAGAACGATGCTCTTTACGGTGCGCGACGATGCGTCCGAGGCGGCGGTGGCCGACCTCACATCTTTGACCCGCGCGACAGTGGGCGAGATCGAAGGTGTGACGCGGATCGAGGTCGGGCGCAACGAGGCGCCGGGCCCGTGGTCGCACGTCTGGGACATGGACGTGGCCGACGTCGAGACGGTCCGGCGCTATGGGCCGAGCCCCTATCACATGGACTTCCTTGTGCCGCTGTTCAACCCCGCCTCGGACAAGGCCCTGGTGAGTAAGCTCGACTACCTGTGGTACCAGCCCGTCGCTTCGGCCGCGGAGGGCGTCGACGACCCCATCCGGCGCGTGATGTTCTTTCAAATGGAGGAGTCCGCCACCGAGACGCAGACCGCCGAGTTGGAGGAGATGCTCCAAGAGCTTGGCGCTCGCATCGACGGCCTCCCCAATTGGGCGCTGTCGCGGCGGCTCGCGGAGGGCAACCGCTCGGGGTGGACGCACTGCTGGGAGACGGAGTTCGACGGTCCCGCCGGCCTCGACGCCTACAGCAAAGACTCCTTCCACCGCGAGACCGTCACTCCCCACTTCCTCGACCCAGAAAAGAAGATCGTCTCCGCCGCGGCCCTGGCCATCTACCGGCCCGGCTCGGCGCTCGTCACGGCGTAATACCCCCGCCGCGCCTTGCAGGAGCACCCCCGCCCGTAGGGGCGACCCTTGTGGTCGCCCTCCGGCCCTTCTTTGCGGCGGCCGCTGACTGATCGTTAACGACGAACACGGGGCGCTACGAAGTCAGTCGGGCCCAGTTTTCTTTCCCGATAAGGATCAGGTCGAGGTCGGGCAGGGGCAACTTCCAAAAGCCTTCCAGCGCCGCCTTGGCGTCGGCGAAGGGCCAGCCGCTGGCGAAGAGTACCCGCTCCGCGCCGATCCGTCCGATCAGCGCGGCGAGTTTCGCGGCGGCAAGCTCCTCGGCAGTGGGACGGGCCGGGCCGGAGGGTGCGGCGGCGAGGGGGGCCAGCGCGAACGACAGGTCGACGCAGGCGTCGGGCAGGCGGCCGATGGTTTCGATCAGATCGAGCTCGCCGGAGTCGGCGAGCTCGGGGGTCCACCCCATCGCCCCGAAGACGACCCGGGCGCGAGGGAAGTCGCGGATCGTCCATCCAAACGTGGCGGGCCTGCCGAGCGTAGAGTCCCCGCCGGCGTGGTAGGCGGGCGGCGCGCAGAGGATGGGCGCCCCGACGTCCTGGCAGTAATCGAAGAGGGCCTGATAGCGGCGGTCTCTGCCGTCGATTCCGGCGTTGGCCGGGGCGATGAAGACGGCGGACGCGCCCGCGCGCAGCCGGGCCTCCGCCTCCTCCAGCATCTGGCGCTCCGTCATCCGGGAGGGATCGACGCCACAGGAGACCGCCAAGCCCTCTCGCCGCTCCGCCTCGGCGAGGGCAGCCTCGTTGCGCTCGCCGATGGCCTCGACGTAGTCGGCGACGGCCTCCTCCTCTCTGGCGATGGGGTTGGGATCGTCCCGAGGAATGGCGTCGGTCCTCGCCTGATAAGGCCACCATGGAACGTGGACGGCGGCGTTGACACGGACGACCTCGGTGCCTCGGGACTCCAGAAGCGCGTCGAACGCGTCGCCGAGAGAGTCCTCCGCCTCGCCTTCGGGCGCGTCGCCTTCGAGGGCCGCGAGGGCTCGCTCGCGGCTCGTGAAGGGATAGGCGTGGGCATCGGTTATGTCGAGGTCGGGCATGGCGCGCTTCTAGAATACGCCCTCGAAATGCCGCGGGAAAGGACGGCGGCGGGGCGCGTGCTATACTCGCGCCGCTTCGCTACGGATGGGGGTGTTTCATGGAGAAGGCAGCGGAGAAAACGGGCCGCGATTATCAGGTGATCTCGGCGGACTCGCACGTGGTCGAGCCCCCCGATCTTTGGGACGTCTGGCTCGAAGCCAAGTTCCGCCCGCAAGCGCCCAAGCTGATGAAGGACCCCGACGGGGGCGACGCCTGGCTCTACGACCCCAAGGGCAAACCCGAGCCCCTGGGCCTTGTCACCGTGATGGGGCGGAAGTTCGAGGACTTCAGTTGGAACGGCGTCCGCTACGGTCACGAGATCCGGACCGCCTGCTACGAGGGCGAGGCCCGCATCGCCGCGCTCGACGTGGACGGCGTGGACGCCGAGTTCCTCTACCCGCCGATGCGCGCCATCGCCACGTTCATGGGCTACGAGGACACCGACCTCCAGCTCGCCGGCATCCGGGCCTACAACCGCTGGGTCCAGGAAGGCTTCTGCGCCGCCGACCCGCAGCGCCTCTTTCCCATCGCGGCGATTCCGAACGTGGGCATCGAGGCCTCCGTCTCCGAATTGTACGCGCTGCGGCGGGCGGGGTTCCGGGGCGTGATGTTGAAGGCGTGGCCGTCGGGCGGCGAGGCGCTCAGCGAGGCCGACGAACCGTTCTGGGCGGCGGCGGAAGAGACGGGGACGCCGGTGAGCCTGCACGTGTGGCTGGCGAGCCAGCTCGACAAGCAGCGCCCTTTCGCGCAGGGGGTCAAGCCCGCCGTCGGCGCCACCAACTACAAGTACACCATGGAGCTCATGACGGAGATGATCTTCACGGGGCTCTTCGACCGCTACCCGGACCTGAAGATCGTCGCGGCAGAGTGCGGAGCCGGCTGGATCCCCTACTTCATGTACGAGCTCGACGACCGCTATTGGCGCAACCGCACGTGGTCGGGCCTCACCCTGAAGAAGCTTCCCAGCCGGTACTTCAAGGACAACTGGACGGTGACGTTCATCCAAGACCGCATGGCGATCGAGAGCCGGCACGCCGTGGGCATCGAGAACATGTGCTGGTCCACCGACTTCCCCCACCACCCCAACGACTGGCCCTACTCACGCAAAGTGATCTCCGACCACTTCGTCAACGTTCCCGAAGCCGAGAAGCAACGGATCGTGTGCGGCAACGCCGCCGAGCTGTACGGGCTCTAAGCGGCGCGCCGTGGGCGTACTCGACGGCAAGAGCGTGATCGTCACCGGCGCGGGCCGGGGTCTGGGCCGCGCCTACGCCGTGTTCATGGCGCGAGAAGGCGCGCGGGTCGTGGTCAACGACGTCGACGGCCCCGAGGCCGAGGACGCGGCGCGAGAGATCGAGCAGGCGGGCGGTGAGGCCGCCGCGCACGCCGGCAACGTCGGCGACTGGACCGCCGCCGCGGAGCTAGTCGACCTCTGCGCGTCATGGTTCGGCGGGCCCGACGCGGTGGTCAACAACGCCGGCATCACGCACGCGGCGAGCTTCGAGAGCGAGACCGAAGAGCAGCTCGACCGCATCATCAAGGCCAACCTCAAGGGAACGTTCGCCGTCGCCCACCACGCCGTGAAGCGCATGATGGCGCGGCGGAGCGGCAGCATCGTCAACGTCACGTCGGGGGCGCAGGCGGGCTACGTCCAGCGGTCGGCCTACGCCGCGTCGAAGGGGGCGGTGGCGGCGATGACGTACACGTGGGCCCTCGAACTGGCGCCCTACGGTATCCGGGTGAACGCCGTCTCCCCCACCGCCCAGACACGCATGTCCGAGCCGCTTCCCGAGGGCGCCGAGCCCCCACCATTGCGCCGTCCCGAGAACGTGGCGCCGCTGGTGGCCTACCTGGCGAGCGATGCGGCGCGGCGCGTCACCGGCCAGGTAGCGCGTCTCGACCGCAACGTGCTCAGTCTCTTCTCGCACCCACGCCCAATCGCTTCTGCGGTGAACATCCAGGGCTGGTCGCTGGAAGCCATCCAAGAGCACTTCGCCAAGACCGTAGGCGCTCGCCTCGAACCAATTGGCGTCACCGCCCGCGGCTACCAGTTCCAGGACGGTCTGGGGTAGCCGCGGCGAGAGCTTTCTCCCTTGGATCCTTCGGACGGCGCCCCGGCCGCCCCCGCCATAAGGGGTGAACGGAGACGGCCAGGGCGCGTCCCCAGAGAAGGAGGGGGAGCCTAGCTGAGAATGCCCTCATCCCGTAGGAGGTCCTGCGTTCCTCGCAGGTCCTCCAGGTCGCTGAGGTCGATGTCAGGTGGGTCCAACGTGCTCAGCGGCGGCACACCTTCGGGAGAGGCAATGCCCTCGACTAGAGGAAATTCATAGGTCTCCGTCGCGAAGTAGGTCTGCGCCTCTTCGCTCAGCATCCAATCGACGAATACCCGCGCGGCTTCGATGTCGTTCGTGCCCTTGACGATGCCGACGCCTGCGACGTTCACCAGCGCTCCGGGGTCGCCGCCCCCGTAGTAGAAGTTGCGGGCGGTGAAGCCCTCGCCTTCGGAAGCGAGGAAGCGGTGCAGGTAGTAGTGGTTGACAAACCCCACGTCCACCTCACCCGCGGCGACGGCGGCCACCGTGGGGGTGTTCTTCGCGTAGGCGATGGGATCGTTGGCCACGATGCCGCGAAGCCAGTCGCGCGCACCGTCCTCCCCGAGCTGGACACGGAGGGCTGTCACAAAGGCTTGAAACGAGCCATTGGTGGGCGGCCAGCCGATGCGCCCCTTCCACGCGGGATCGGTGAACCCCAGAATCGAGTCGGGCAGGTCGTCGGGGGAGAGGCGCTCGGTGTTGTAGACGACGACGCGGGCGCGCCCCGAGGTCCCTACCCATTCGCCCTTGGGCGAGCGGAACCGGGGATCGACGCGATCAAGGTACTCCGCGGGCAGGTTGTCCAATACCCCCTCAAGCGAGAGCGCGCCCAGCGCACCGGCGTCTTGGAGCAGGACGACGTCGGCCGGGGTGTTGTCGCCCTCTTCCAGAATCTGAGCGGCAATCGCGCCGGTGCTGGCGTAGCGCGTGCGGACGCGGATGCCCGTGGCCTCGATAAAGGCCTCGATGGCGGGCCCGACGAGATTCTCGTTGCGGCCGGAGTAAAGGATTATCTCGGCGCCTTCCAAGGGGTTGGCTGTCGGCGCAGGTGTGGCGGTGGGCGCGGGCGTGGCGGTGGGCGCGGCCTCGCCGCAAGCGGCCAATACCATCAAGACGGTGACGAGAGCGGCGAGCACGGCGCCCAGACGGAGCGTGAAGCGGTTCAGCATATGTACCTCTTTGTTCATCCTTCGCACATAGCAATTAACTATGTGCACACATAGTTCACAATGCGGAGTATCCAACCACACGGACCATGGCGCTGTCAACCCCCACGCCGCCCTATTGTGAAAATCCGCGCGGAGCGGGGTCGTCTGCGGGGCGCTAGGGACGGCGGAGGCGGTCGGCGAGGCGCTCGGCCCACCCTGAGAGAGTGGATTCCAAGTCGGCGCCGCAGTGGGGGCACTCGAAGTCGCCGTAGCGAAGGCGCGTGGCGCACAGGGAACAGCGCTCGATCTGTTCGAGGCTGTTGAGGATGAGGTCGATCTCTTCTCTTGAGGCCACGCCGCTCCGCGGGTTGGTCGGGGCGCTGGGATTCGAACCCAGGACCTCCACGTCCCAAACGTGGCGCGCTAACCGGACTGCGCTACGCCCCGATGCCGGTACGTTCAGCATAGGGGCGTCCTCGAAGCAGGGTCAAGCCGCCACGGAGGGCGGATGCCGGAGGGCCGCCTCAGGGTAAGGCGTCGGCGAGGCGGTCGATCTGTTCGAGGTTGGGAACGGCGGGAGACAGCGTAACCTCGTCCATACCGATGGCCTCGTAGCCGCGGATGGTGGCGCGGACGGCTTCAGGAGTGGCGATGACGTTGTCGGCGATCATCTTCGCCCGGTCGCCGAGGAAGCCGTAGTAGCTCGTCAGGTAGGCGTCGGACTGGGCCTTGGCGTCAGGGCCGAGGGCGAAGTAAGCGAGACCGGCGAGGCGCGGCTCGCCCGCACGGCCCGCCTCCTTCCACTGCCCGACGACCTTCCTGAAGATGGCGTCCACGACTTGCGGGGGCGCGGCGCCGCCCGAGATGTAACCGTCGGCATAGTGGGCGGCGCGTCGCACCGCGCCGTGCGACGTCCCGCCGATGAGCACCTCCGGTCCGCCGGCGCGGCCCGGAGGCGGCCCCATCGCGCCGGCTCCGTCGGCGGCGGGCCCGCCCGCCCAGATGCGCTTCATCGTATCGAGCATCTCCTCGAAACGTTTGCCGCGGCGCGCCAACTCCGCGGGAGCCGCGGCGAAGTCGTCGGCGCGCCCGCCGATGCCGAGCCCCAGCGTGAGCCGTCCGCCCGATAGGGCGTCGAGGCTGGCGGCTTGCTTGGCGAGGATGCCGGCCGTGCGCAGCGGCGCGAGCAGCACCGACGTCATGAGCCGCACCCTCTTGGTAACCGCGGCGGCGGCGGCGAGCGCGATAAGCGGTTCGTAGTTATCGAACACGAGCCGGTCGAGCGCGCCCACGCTGGAGAAGGGGCCGGCTTCGACCTTGCGCGCCCATGCGAGGATGTGCTCCCCGGACACACCGGGAATGGTGGCGGGGAGACCGACGCCGATCTTCATGTTGGCTGCTCCGTTGAGATCAAGATCCGGCCAGCGGGGGCATCATGGCTCCACCCTTTGGAGTCCCGCTACTAGGTCGAAGTCCTTGTCGTAGCTCACAATCTCCGTCACGCCTCGCCGCTCCATATGCGCGGCCGCCAGCGCATCCTCAAAGTCAAGAAAAGGAAGCGAGGCATAGATGTCCAGAGCCCTAATGTAGACGCGTTTCTGCGGAAGCCTAAGGCCCCGGAGCGTCAGTATCGGCACTAGCCGGGCTCTGATCTCCTCGTGGCCCAGCCTGTAGGGAGCACGATGGGAGGAAAGCACGTAGACGACCTCTGTGACGATAGCTTCGCAGGTGAAGAGCTCTTCCTCCCCTTGGCTTACACGTTGAAACAGCTGATAGCAGGCTTCGGCCTTGGCCTCATCATCCCTGGTCAGGTACCTAAGGATGACGTTCGTGTCCAGGAACCTCATGCCTCTCTGAGTTCCCGCGCAGTCTCCTCAGCCTTGGCGTCCTTGGCGTTCCGGGAAACCTCTTCAATATCCCGGGAATCGTTGGAACGCTTCACGGAGCCGTAAGCTGACTCCAGGGTAAAGGACGCCGCCGCCAACCGCACCGCGCCTCCGTCTTCGATCGTGAAGGCGACCTTGTCTCTGGGCTTCAGGCCCAAGAGCCGTCGCACTTCGGCGGGAATGGTCACCTGGTTGCGCTGTGTCGTGGTCGTAGTGATTTCTCTCATGCCACTCCAATGTAATCCCATTAAAACAATGTAAACCTATACTACCATTGTAACGTTCATTCGTGCAGAGCCTGTCTAAGGGCGGTCAGGACCGCGTCGCCTAGGTGAACTGGGGCATCACGTCTTCCGTGAACTTCTGCAGCGCATCCCAGTTGAAGGGTGGCCGTATCGCGATGTTCACGTTTTCCGCGCCAATGGCGGCGTAGACACCGAGCCGCTCAGCGACCTCGTTCGCCGCGCCCATCAGCATCCCGTTGCCGACGGGGCGCCTGTGGCCCTTCCAACTATCGTCGAAGCGCGCCCGTATCTCGTCCGCCTCGGCGTCGTCGACGCCCATGTAAAAGCCGAGGTTGATACTGCGCTCGATGGAGGCAGGGTCGCGGCCTTCCTTGTCGCACCAGTCGTCGAGGACGCCGTTCAGCTCCTGGAATTGGTCGGCGGGGATGTAGGCGGCGTTCCATCCGTCGGCGTACCGCGCGGCGATGCGGAGGGTGCGCTTCCGCCCCGTCCCGCCCACCCACACGGGCAGCTTCGACTGCACCGGCTTGGGGTTGTTGATCGCATCGACGACGTGGAAGTAGCGTCCCTCGAAGGTCGTGCGTTCCTGGGTCAGCAAGCCCTGAACGATTTGCATGCTCTCGTCGAGCATGTCGAGGCGCTCGCGGTTCGGGCCGTACTCATAGCCGAAGGCTTCGTACTCGGCGCGGTGCCATCCCGCGCCAATGCCGAGGTTGGCGCGCCCGTGGGAGATGTGGTCGATGGTGGTGATCATCTTGGCCAGAAGCCCAGGAGGTCGGTAGCCGGGGGTGAAGACCAAGCATCCGAGGCGGGCTTGGCTGGTATCGGCGGCGAGGGCGGCGAAGGCGGCGACGGTCTCGTAGGTCACGCTCTGCCCGTCGACATAGGGTGCCTCGTAGAAGTGGTCCCACACCGAAATCCAGGCGTAGCCGTGCTCGTCGGCGAAGCGCCAGGCGCGCCGTAGGTCGTCGAACGAGCAGTCCTGCTGCCCCGTGTGCATACCGATCTTCAAAACGTCTCCCCTCTAGGCCTCGGGCAGGCCGGAGATTCTGCGCAGGAGGTTGTAGGGGTAGATGCCGGTGTCGTGTGCGTCGCTCCAGAGCAGCTGGAGCGCGTATCGCCCCACCGGCATGTGGTCCAGCGCCTCGACATTTTCGGGAACCTCGCCGGGGCCGACCATGCGCTTGCCGGTCATCTCGTGGACGCAGGCGGCGCAGGGGCAGGCCCCCCGCAGCTCGAGGTGCTCGATGACGGCGTGCTCGCCGTCGTCCCAGTCGATGTGGACGCCGTCGGGGCGCAGTGTGACCGACTTCGGGACGTGCACCCGCTGCCTACTCCCGCCCCGGGGACGGCCGCCGCGACCGCAGCTCGTCCCAGATGTCGTCGGGGGTCAGGCCGGCGTCGGCTAGGAGCACGAGGCTGTGGAACCAGAGATCGGCTACCTCGTGGACTGTCTCTTCCCTGACACCGTTCTTGGCGGCGATGACCGTCTCGCCGGCCTCTTCGAGCACCTTCTTGCCGATACGGTCCACACCCTCGTCCAAGAGCTTGGCGACGTAGCTGCCCTCGGGCCGCTCGCGTTTCCGCTGCTCGATGGTCTCGAAGAGCTCGGCGACGACGTCGCGGCCGCCCGTGTCGAACTCGATGTCGCCGATGTCTTGGCCGCTCAGGTCCTGAAAGAAGCAGGTGGGCTTGCCGGTGTGGCACGCGGGGCCCGCGGGCTCGCCTTTCAGGACCAGCGTGTCGCCGTCGCAGTCGACCTCGATGCGCTCGACGCTGATGACGTTCCCCGAGGTCTCGCCTTTGCGCCAGAGCGACTGGCGGCTGCGGCTGTAGAACCACGCCTCGCCGGTCTCGATGGTCTTGGCCAGCGACTCGGGGTTCATGTAGGCCACCATCAGGACCTCGTTGGTCCGGCGGTCCTGCGCGATGGCGGGGATCAACCCCTGCTCGTTTAGCTTGAGCTTCATGTCGGTTATCCGGCGCCGAATGGCGCGACAATCAGGATAGCACCACCGCGGCCAGACGGGGGCATCAGGCGGCGCGGCGCGGCAGCATGAAAGTGCGCAGGTAACTGAGGACGGTCTCGCCGCGCTGGTTGCGGGCCTCCGTCCGCACCTTCACGATGCCGCGGTCGGGGCGGCTGGCCGAAGCGCGCACCTCGAGAATCTCGGTATCGGCGTAGATCGTGTCGCCGACGAACGTGGGGCCGTGATGATCGACGCGCTCGAAGCCCAGGTTCGCGATCGTGTTCCCGCTGAGGTTCGGCACGCTGAGGCCGACGGCGATGGCGAAGACGAGGATGCCGTTCACCAGGACGCGGCCATGCTGCGAGGCGGCGGCGTACTCGGCGTCGAGGTGGAGCGGCTGCGGATTCGACGTCCAGTAGCAGAACTGATCGGCGGCGGCCTGCGAAATCGTGCGGCCGGGCCAATGCCGGAACCGATCCCCAACGTGCACGTCCTCCAAGTACCGCTCAAACACATCGCGAAAGGCATGTTCCATGGGGTTCCCCGCGACCTCGATACAGCCGGTCGACCTATTCTGCGCTCCGCCCGCCAAGGGGCGCAACTGCTTTGACAGGGTTTCGGCGGGGCGGCTATAGTCTCGGCGATCATGCCCTACGCCCCCGTCAACGGCATCGAGATCTTTTACGAGGTCGAAGGTTCGGGGATTCCCGTCGTGCTTTGCCACGGCGTCGGCGGCAATCACCTGAGCTGGTGGCAGCAGGCCCCCGTATTGGCCCAGCGGTACGCCTGCGTGATCCTCGATCAGCGCGGGTTCTGCAACACCAAGCTGCCCCAGGAGGGGCCCTACGCCGAAGTCTTCGCCGACGACATCCTGGGCTTACTCGACCACCTTGGACTGCGCGAACCGGCCTTTCTTGTGGGCCAGTCAATGGGCGGGCGGACGGCGCTCGGCTTCGCGCGGCGCTACCCCGAGCGGACGCGCGGAATCGTGCTGGCCGACACGCTGGCCAACCTACGCTCGCCGGCGCTCGATAAGGCGCGGCGGGAGGCGAGCCAGGCCGTCGGAGCCGACCGGCTGCGCGCCGCGCTTTCGGAGCGCACGTGGCGGGAGCGACCCGATCTCGGCTTCCTCTACAAGCTAATACGCGGCTATAACAAGCCTAGGCCCAAGACCTTCTATTGGAAGAACAACGTCCCCGGGGTCACCGCCGCCGACCTGGCGGACTTCGCCATACCGGCGCTATTCATCGCCGGCGCCGAAGACCGCATCACGCCGCCCGCCGCCATCCGGATGGGCTACGAGATGTTCCCCAACGCCCGCTGGCTCGGAGTCCCAGGAGCGGGGCACTCCGTCTACTTCGAGAAGCCGGACGTCTTCAACGCCGCGCTGCTCGACTTCTTCACCGAACACTCGGGCAGCCGCTAGCGCTCAAAGAGGGCCCGCACCGCATCTTCGCTCGAATAGCGGTAAGAGAAGCCCGTCTGTTCGCCAAAGCGCCGGTTGTCCACGACCCAGGGGTACATGATGTACCGCAGTCCCACGGCAGAGGCGGAGCGCTGTAGACGGGCGTGCCACGTGGCTTCCATCAACGGCGCGATGACGGCATAGGGAAGCGGTGCCATGGGCCGTTTGGCAAGACCGGCGAGGTCGGAGTAGCGGATGAAGCCGTCGCCGGCAGTGTTGAAAATGCCGCGCGTCTGGCGCTCCATCGCGTGAACAAAGATACGGACGAGGTCGTCTTCGTGGAGGAACTGTGTCAATGGGTCGTGGCCGGTGACGCGGAGCATCACGCGCTGAAAGACCTTGGCGCCGACCGCGCCGTGGCCGCCGGGGCCGATCACCGGGCAGCCCCGCAGGACCGTCACGCTCGTCGCCGGATGCTCCTCGGCGAACTGTTGGAAGAGCCGGTCCGCCGCCGCCTTGTAGCGGGAGTAGAGAAAGGCCTCGTTGGGCCGCAGCGGCGACGCCTCCGTGAGCGGCTGAGGGTTGTCGGGGTGGGCGCCGTAGGCGGCGGCGCTGCTCATGTAGACGGCCTGTTCGACACCGGCGGCGCGGCAGGCGTCGAGGAAGTTGCGCGCGCCATCGAGGCCGACCGCCCGAACACGCCGGTGGTCCCGCGACGGGGCCACCACAAACGCGAGGTGGACCGCCGTATCGACGCGCTCCTCCTCGAACACCTCCTGGAAGGCGGCGGCGACGTCGCGCTGATAGAAGCGCAATTTTGCGGGGGGATTGCGCGGCGGGCGGAAGTCGACGCCAACGACGGTCTCAACGTCGTCCCGCGCGGCGAGCCGGGCGGCGAGCCGCGCACCCAGATATCCCGACGAGCCGGTGACGGCGATTCTGCGCATGACGCTATTTTACGCGGGAGCGGCGGCGGAGAAAAAAGGGGCCGGGAAGGAACGGCTTTGATTGACACCCCTTCCGTCCGGGGCCTAGACTTTACGTCAACGGTACAGGCCGCCGCGGGGCCCCCGCCGGCATCGGCGGGGGTCTTTGCATGTTAGGCCCATACACGCCGAATCCACAGAGAAGAGGCCCCCCTTGATCTCGACGACGCTGCAGGAAAGGGACCCCGAGATCGCCCAAGCGCTCGACCGGGAGATCGACCGGCAGCGCGGCAACATCGTCCTCATCGCGTCGGAGAACTACGCGAGCGGGCCTGTTCTGGAGATGCTCGGCTCGCCGCTGACCAACAAGTACGCCGAGGGCTACCCCGGGAAACGTTACTACGGCGGCTGCCAGTTCGTCGACATCGGCGAGCAGCTCGCCATCGACCGCGCGAAGGATCTCTACGGCGCGGAGCACGCCAACGTGCAGCCCCACAGCGGCGCCCAGGCCAACATGGCGGCCTACTTCGCCCTGCTCAAGCCCGGCGACACCGTGCTCGGCATGCGCCTCGATCAGGGAGGCCACCTCACTCACGGCAGCCCGGTCAACTTCTCCGGCGTCCTCTACAACTTCGTCTCCTACGGTGTGGACCGCGAGTCCGAGCTGCTCGACTACGACGAGATCGAGCGGCTGGCCAAGGAGCACCGGCCGACTCTGATCGTGGCGGGCGCGACCGCCTATCCCCGAACGATCGACTTCGCCCGTTTCCGCGGTATCGCCGATGCGGTGGAGGCGCGGCTTATGGTGGACATGGCGCATCCCGCGGGCATCATCGCCGCGGGACTCCATCCCTCGCCCACACCCCACGCCGACGTGGTCACGTCCTCCACGCACAAGACGCTGCGCGGGCCGCGGGGCGGCATGATTCTATCGACCGCCAAATTCAAGAGCGCCGTGGACAAGGCCGTCTTCCCCCGGCTCCAGGGCGGGCCCTTGATGCACGTTATCGCGGCCAAGGCGGTCGCCTTCGGCGAGGCGCAGCGGCCCGATTTCCGCGACTACCAGCAGGCCGTCGTCGACAACGCCAAAGCTCTGAGCGCGGGACTGCAAGAGCACGGCTTCCGGATCGTGAGCGGTGGGACCGACAACCACCTGATGCTCGTCGACCTAACGCCGTTGGGAGTGACCGGCCAGGAGGCGGAGACGCTGCTGGAATCGGCGCACATCACGGTGAACAAGAATGCGATCCCGTTCGACACGCAGCCGCCTCGGGTCACCAGCGGCCTCCGGCTGGGCACACCGGCGGTCACCACGCGCGGCTTCGGGATCGAGGACATGCGGAAAACCGCGGAGCTGATCGCTCGGGCCATCGAGGGCCGCGGCGACGAGGCGGCGCTCGCGGCGGTCCGTGCCGAAGCGCAGGCGCTGGCAAGTAGTTTCCCCCTGCCCGGCATCGACGACGTCGCGTAGTGCGTTCAGCCCGAGCCCAACAGGTTCAGGACGCCGCGTCCGACGGTGACACCGGTTGCTTGCCGCTCCATGCCCCCATGCTATAATGCCACCGCTCCCCGGCGGCTATCCGCTTGGAGCCGCCCCAGAGAACGAAGGAGAAACGGCGCGTGCGCGATTACGAACTAGTGGTCCTGATCAGCCCCCAGGTAGCCGACGACGAGGTCGACGGTCTCGTCGACCGGGTGAAGCAATTCGTCACCACCCGCGGCGGTGAGATTGGCAAGGTGAACCGGTGGGGCAGGCGCAAGCTCGCCTACTACATTCAGGACTTTGAAGAGGCCACCTACGTCCAGATCGACTTCACCAGCGGCCCAGAGGCCATCGTGGAAGTGGAGTCGAACTTGAAGCTGACGGAAGAGATCATCCGCCATCTCATCGTCAAGGCCGAAGACACGGCCATTACGCGCTAGGAGCGCCTCTCGGAGACATCATGCTCTGCAAAATCACGGTCATTGGAAACGCGGGGCGCGACCCCGAGATGCGCTACACCCCGAACGGAACCCCGTTGACTAGTTTCTCTATCGCTGTCAACCGCAGGTACACCGCCGGCGGCGAGCGCAGGGAAGAGACCGAATGGTTCGATGTGACAGCCTTCGGACGATTGGGCGAGTTGGTGAGCCAGTATGTGGCTAAGGGCCGCAAAGTCTTCGTAGAAGGGCGCTTTCGCAGCCGGAGTTGGGAAGGACAGGACGGCGTGACCAGACATCGGAACGAGATCACGGCGAACGAGGTTGTCTTTCTCGACCGCGCCGGTGAGGCCAGCGGTGGCGATGAGGCGAGAGCAGGCTACAGCGGCGCCGGTGGCGGCGTAGACGCCGACGACCTTCCCTTCTAGACTTAACCCTATCCTGCTACGACCGAAACGGAGACCGCAGAGACCATGGCAGACATGAACGCTCCCACACCCCCAGCAGGGGCGCGCCCCGGCGGCGCAGCCCCGAGCGGCGGCTACGGCGGGCCGAGGCCCGGCGGCCCCGGCGGCGGCGGCGGAAGGCCGTTCGGCGGTGGCGGTGGTGGTGGCGGCGGGGGGCGAGGCCGTGAGCGCAAGGGCAGGCCGCGGTACTTTCCCCGGCGGAAGGTGTGCCCGTTCAAGGCGGGGCACCTGACGCACATCGACTACAAAGACGTCGACATGCTGAAGCGCTTCATTTCCGACCGCGGCCGCATCGAGCCCCGGCGGAAGACCGGCGTCTCCGCGAAGTACCAGCGCCCGCTCGCGATGGCCCTCAAGCGCGCCCGGCACCTCGCACTTCTCCCCTATACAATCGGCCATATCCTGGAAACCGGAATCTCTTACGACAGGCCGCGGCGCAACTGAGCCGGGGGAGATGTCCAGCATCGGCGAAACCCGCCCGCGCGGCTCGTTCGTACACCTTCGTATGCTGCTTGCCCACCCCGCCGGAGCCGCACTCGTGACCCGGAGTCCGATGCGCGTGAGGTCGATTCGTGCCAGATAGACGCCGGTCGAGGCGCCGGGATTCGGGACGTCAGCCGCGAGCTCCCGAGCCGCCTCCCATTACGCTCAGTCGCAGGCGCCGGCCTCCCAGCGGCCCCCGCAATCTTTCCTGGAAGTTCCTGGCGCCCGCCGGCGCATTTGCCGCGATGATCGCGATAGCGATCGCCGTGTACGCCACGGTGCAGAGCGAGGACCCACCCATCCTCGAAGTCAACGACGTCAGCGTCAGCCAGAGCGAATACACGTCGATCCTGAAGTCGCAGCGCCTTTACGCGCAGTCCTACGGCGGGAGCTTCAACCCCGGCGTCGCCCCGTACGAGCTCATGCAGAACCTGGCCCAGAACGAGCTCATCCGCCAAGCGGCGCCCCGGGAGGGGCTGTCGGTAACCGAGCAGGAGATTGAGGCCGAGATCCTGCGCCGATTGGTCCCGGGCGCCGAGGGGCAGCCCATCGAGGGCCAGGTGCGGCGAGACTACGAGGCGGCCGTCAGCAACTACCTTTCGACGACGCAGCTGTCGTTTGACACTTATAAGTCGCTGGTCGAGATCGACCTTATGCGCAATCAGCTTCGGGAGAGGCTGGGACGGGACATCCAACTCGTCCAGCCGCACGCCGAGGTGCACATGATACAAATCGCCGACATTGCGGTCACCGACCAGGTCGAGTCGGCGCTCAACGCCAGCGACGCGGACTTCGCCAAGATAGCTCTCCAATTCTCAGTCGATCAGGAAAGCCGCGCCAACGGCGGACGCCTCGGATGGATACCGCGTACCGCGCATCTGCGGTACGACGATTTTCTGTTTGGGCTCGACGTGGGCGAGTTGAGCCAGCCGATCCAGGCCGAGGACGGCGAATACTACGTCGTCCGGCTGACGCGGCGCATCGATGTCGAGACCGCTGAGCTGCACGCCATCAAGGTGCCCGATGTCCGCACCGCCCGCGACGTCCGCGATCAGCTTGAAGCGGCGCGCTTCGAGGATTTGTCGGCCGAGATCTCGACCGACCCCGACCTCCGGGCGGCGCGGGGGAGTCTGGGTATCGTGACGGCCGGCGACTTCGACGGGTTATTCGACGAGATCATCCGCGGCCTCGCCATCGGCGAGGTGTCGCCGCCTGTCACCGAAGGGACCGGCTCACAGTACATCATGGTCTCCGAGCGCACGTCGGCGAGAGAGGTCGACGCGGACAACCTCGACACACTCAAGACCAGGGCCTTGGAAACCTGGCTGTCCCGCGAGTGGGACGCCAATCGTATCGAGTACTGCCCCGGCGGCTCGGACAACTGTTTCGGCAGCGTCAAGGTCGACAAAGTACTGAGCGACATCGACGACATCTCGCTGACGCGCGCGCAGGAGCTGCTCACCGCCACTGCCGTGGCACAGCGCCAGGCAAGCTCCCCGAACCAGTTCGGGCTGCCCTAGCCGCGGCGCCCTGTCCCCCGCCGAAGAAATGGCATAATGTCAGCGAGGGGGTCGGGCTTGGATAGCGACGATGGCATGACGGGCGCCGCCGGACGCCTTCCCATCAAGGGAGTTCTCCACGCCTATGGAGACCGTCTGCCCTTGACCCCCGACACGCCGTTGATCTCGCTCGGCGAGGGCGGCACTCCACTGGTGCGATCCCAGAACATCGAGCGCGAGACCGGCTGCGGGGCGCTCTACTTCAAGCTGGAAGGCTGCAACCCGACGGGGTCGTTCAAAGACCGCGGCATGGTCGTCGCATTCGCGAAGGCCATGGAAGCGGGCGCGGACGCCGTGATCTGCGCCTCGACGGGCAACACCAGCGCCTCGGCGGCGGCCTACGCGGCGCGTTACGGGCTGCGCTCCATCGTCATCGTGCCCAAAGGCGAAGTGGCGGCGGGCAAGCTCGCCCAGGCGACGGCCTACGGGTCGAAGCTGGTCTCCCTCGACGGCAACTTTGACGAGGCCCTGGACATCGTCCGCGACATGACCTCCCGGCACCCCATTGCGCTGGTGAACTCGTTGAACCCGAACCGCATCGAAGGCCAGAAGACGGCGGCCTTCGAGATCGTGGACGCATTGGGCGAGGCGCCCCACGCGCTCTTCATCCCCGTGGGGAACGCGGGGAACATCACCGCCTACTGGAAGGGGTTCAAGGAATATCACGAGGATGGCAAGGCCGGACGCAGGCCGGCGATGATGGGCTTCCAAGCCGCCGGCGCCGCGCCCATCGTCCACGGCGCGCCCGTCGCCGAGCCGAAGACGGTGGCCACCGCCATCCGCATCGGCAATCCGGCAAGCTGGGAGGGCGCCCTTGCGGCGCGCGACGAGTCCGGCGGGGTGATCGAAGCGGTTACGGACGAGGAGATCCTCGACGCTTACCGCCTGCTCGCGCGCGCCGAGGGGCTGTTCGTCGAGCCGGCCTCCGCGGCCTCCGTCGCGGGGCTGCGGCGCAGGGCGAGGCAAGGGGACCTCGCGGACAAGACCGTCGTCTGCGTGCTCACCGGTAACGGCCTCAAGGACCCGGACACCGCCACTAAGCACGTCGTTCCCGACGAGATCAAGCTCCCCGCCGACTTGGGCGCGGTGGAGGCGGCACTGGGATACCGCTAGCCCAGAACGGCCCGCGCCGGCCCGCGCTTGTTGCCCCGTTCGCGTTTCTGCTACCCTCGAATGTGGCCTTGCCGCTCCCGGCCTGAAGGCCGCAGGTCCGAAAGCGCCGCACTCCAGTTAAGGACAGAGTCATGGTCGTCGCCGCCACCCAACGCGAGAAAACCGTGGATATCGAACGCATAAAGGCCGCGGTCCTCGAAATCATCGAGGCCATCGGCGAAGATCCTGGGCGCGATGGGCTGGCCGATACGCCCCGGCGCATCGCGGAGGCCTATTCCGAGATCTTCAGCGGACTGCGGCGCAACCCTCTAGAAGACCTGAAAGTCCGGTTCGACGAAGACCATCACGAGATGGTGGTCCTAAAGGACATTCCGTTCTACTCGCTCTGCGAGCACCACTTCTTGCCGTTCTACGGCTCGGCGGCGCTGGCCTACATCCCGGACGGGAGCATCGTCGGGATCAGCAAGCTGGCGCGAGTGGTCGACACGCTGTCGAAGCGCCCGCAGGTGCAGGAACGGCTGACCTCGCAGATCGCGGACACCATCGTGGACGCGCTCCATCCGCAGGGTGTCGCCGTCGTGCTCCGCGCCGAGCACCTCTGTATGACGATGCGCGGCGTGAAAAAGGCCGGGGCGGACATGGTAACGTCGGCGGTGCGGGGCCGGTTCGAGAAGAGCCAGGTGACCCGTGACGAGTTCATGTCGCTGCTCCAGGGGGCCCGGTGAGTCTACAGGTCCGTCGCGAGGACTTCGCCTCGCTCTCGGCGGAATGGGAGGAGCTGAACCAGCACTCCGGCAGCGGCGTCTTCACTACTCCGGCATGGCTCGGGGCATGGTGGTCGAGTTGCGCCTCGACAGAGGAGCTGCACCTGCTCTCGGTCCGAGGCGGCGGCGAGCTCGTCGGCGTCGCGCCGCTCATGCGCTCCGGCGACGCGATAACGTTCGTGGGCCGGTCGGACGTCTGCGACCACCACGAGATCACGATGGCGTCGGGCCGCGAGCGGCTAGTCCTCCAAGCCCTTGTGGAGCACTTGGACACGCTCGACTGGAGCAGCCTGCGGCTCGAAGGGATTCCCGAGGGCTCGGCGACCCTCGAAGGTCTGCCCCCGGCGGCGTCCGAGCGCGGGTGGAAGGTCGAGGAGCCGTTCGACGAGGAAAGCCCGTCACGCTCGCTCGACGGGGACTGGGACGCCTATCTGAGCGGGCTGCCCAAGAAGGACCGCCACGAGATCCGGCGCAAGCTGCGGCGGCTCATGTCGGCGGGTGAGGTGCGCGTCTACGACGCGGCCCAAGAGTCCGGCCTCGACGACGCGATGCCCGTCTTTCTCGACCTCGCGAGGAAGAGCAACGAGGACAAGGCTGATTTTCTTACCGAGGATCGCGAGCGGTTCTTTCTCACCCTCGCCGACACCATGCAAGCCAAGGGCTGGCTCAAGCTCTTCTTTCTCGAAATCGACGGTGTGACCGCCGCCGCTTCGCTGTGTTTCGACTACGGCGGGGCCTACTACCTCTACAACAGCGGCTACGAGCCCCGCTTCGCCTCGCTCAGCGTCGGCGTCATGCTCAAGGCGCTGGCGCTGAAGGACGCCATCGAGGCGGGCCGGGAGGTGTTTCACTTCCTGCGCGGCGCGGAGCCGTACAAGTTCGACCTTGGCGGCGGCGGCGGCCGGCTCATGAAGCTTCTGGTGTCGCGTTGACGCCGTGGTGTAACGTCTAGCCTGGAGTCCTCTTTGCGCATCGCATTTATCAGCGTCCACGGATGCCCCGTCGCCCGGCTCGGTCAGAAAGACGCCGGGGGCATGAACGTTTTCCTCCGCGAGGCCGCCAAAGAGCTGGGGCGGCGCGGGGTCTGCGTGGACATCTTCACCCGCAGCCACGACCCGAATGACCCGCCCACGATCGATCTGGGCGGCGGCGCCCGCGTGATTCACCTCGACGCGGGGCCGCCGGAAGAGGCAAAGAAGGACCTCTACGGCCGCATCCCCGCATTCACCCAAAGCCTGCTCGACTACGTGGCGGCGAACCCCGTTTCCTATGACCTCGTTCACAGCCACTACTGGCTGTCGGGACCCACGGCGCTCGAGCTGGGGAAGCGCTGGGGCGTGCCCGTCGTGTCGAGCTTCCACACGCTGGGGGAGGTCCAACGCCTGGTGCGGAGCGGGACCGGCGGCGGCGACGCCGAGCAGCGCCTCGCGACCGAGCACGAGATCGCGTCCAAGGCCGACACGCTGGTGACGGCGAGCCCTCACGAGCGTGAGCAACTCATACGCCTTTACCGGGCCGACCCGGGTAAGACGCACGTCGTCCCCTGCGGCTTCGACCGCGGCGTGTTCAAGCCGATCGACCGCGCCGAGGCGCGGCGGGAACTCGGCCTCCACGCCGACAAGATCATCTTGTTCGTGGGCAGGATGGAGCCGATCAAGGGCATTGACGTGCTGCTCAGGGCAGCCGCGGCCATGGAGGGCGGCAGCGACTACCGGATCGTCATCATCGGCGGCTCGGAGGACGACGCGGAACAGCAGCGGCTCGGCGCGATGGCTCGGGGCCTCGGCATCGAAAAGCGGCTGATCTTCGCGGGGACCGTCGAGCAGCGGCGGCTTCCGCTCTACTACAGCGCCGCCGACGTCTGCGTCGCACCTTCCTTCTACGAAACGTTCGGGCTCGTCCCCCTGGAAGCCATGGCATGCGGCACGCCGGTCATCGCGGCGCGCGTGGGCGGGCTGCAGGCCACGATCATCGACGGCAAGACGGGGTACCTGGTGCCGTGGCATTGCCCCGAGCCCTACGCCGAACGGCTCGACCTGATGCTGGGCAACGACCTGCTGCGCGAGTCGCTCGGCCGGGCCGCCTACGAGGCGGCGCAGAACTGGACGTGGAGCATGGTCGCCGACCGCCTAGAGGAGGCATACGATCAGGCCCTGGGCGGGACGCTGCGCTTGATGCAGGCGGTCCTCTGCGAGTCGTAGTCCCGCCTCGTCCGCCCCCGCTCCTCGTCACGCGCCCGCAGTCAGCGCCTTCTCGCACCAGATAATGTCGTGCTTGTGCCGAAAGCCGACGGAGCGGTAGAGCCCCACCGCGGGGTCGTTGTCGGCGTAGACCGTAAGCTCGACGGCGACCGCGCCCCGCTTTACCAACGCGCGGATGCTCTCGTTGATCATCGCGCGGCCCAGGCCGAGACCGCGCTTGGCGGGATCGGAGCCGATCATCCAGATGATCCCCAGCGCGGCGCCTCCGTCCGGCGATGGTTCGAGCCGCGTCCAGCAGTAGGCGGCGGGCTCGCCGGCGACGCGGAGCAGGAGCACGTCGGCGGGCGTGGACCCCGCCATGCGGACTCGGTAGGCAATCTCCTCGGGGAGATTCGGGGCGAAGCCCCAGCTCTCACCGAAGGCGGCGTTCTGCAAGGCCGTCATGATCGACTCCTCGCCAGGCCGCATCTCGGCGGTCTCGTAGGACGTATCGACCTCTCGCAGGGCGAAGTCGCCGAGTTCGAGTCGCATCTGCCACTGGCGCTTGACCTCTGCGAAGCCGGCGGCCCGGAAGAGGCGGAGCGCGTCCGCCTGATCGGGCAAGGCCGAGACATGGGCGATCTTCGCACCCAGAGCGCGGCCGTGGTCCAGCGCCGCGGCGAGGAGCGCTCGTCCGTGGCCGCGCCCTCTGGCGTCGGGACGTATCGCGCCTTCGAGGATTACGCGGCCCAGGACGGGCTCAGGCACGACGAGCGTGAATCCGTCGAGCCGCCCGTCTCCCTCGACGACGAAGCAGTCGCGCTCCGGCGAGAGGTTCGGTTGGCGCAGGTATTCCTCGGCGAGGCCCGCCGTGTAGGGGCGGCCTCCGGCGGCAACGACTCCGGCGTAGCCATCAAGGTCGCTCCAACGAAACAGCCGTATCGTCATATCTCCTCCGGCACGGGTCTTACCTCTTCTCATTGGAAGAGGTGGCACGCAGATTCTACACGCGCTTCTATCGACCGGGAAATCCACGGCCCAAACCTGTACGTTTCCTTGACTGAAGCTTGTGAAACTCGTAACATTCCACCGTCCTCGCCGTAAAGCGCAAGGGGGCCGCGGAGGCTCAAAGGGCCTTGGACGGCATCGATATACTCTTGGCCGTTGTCCGCTGGATTCACGCGATAGCGGCGGTCGTTTGGGTGGGGGGAAGCATCTTTTACTTGCTCGTTCTCCGGCCTTCGTTGGCCATCCCCGGCGCCGCCGAGTCCCGCTCCGCCATTGAACCGGCGGTCAACCGCCGCTTCCGCGACCTCGTCGACGTCTCAATCGCTGCCCTGATCGTCACCGGCGTCGTCATCACCTTCGACCGGCTCTCCTCGCTCCCCGTCACCACCACGTACTACGCGGTGCTCGGACTCAAGCTCTTCGTCTTCCTCATCATGCTGCTGATGGCGCGCGACCTGGGTACCCGCGGAGGCCGGCCCTGGCGCAAGCCCAAGACGGCGCCGGTCGAGCCCTCAATCTCCGACACTTCACGGGCCGGCGGCGCCCTCCGCGCTTGGCTCTCCCCGTCCCGCATTATTCTGGTGATGGGGCTCGCGGCGTTCCTCCTCTCAATGCTGCTGGTTCACGTCTATGAGCGCAGCTTGGCAACGGTGGTGTAGATGACGGCGCAGCCACCAGTGCCCGGCGCCTCCGGCCCCATGGAATGGTATCGGCGCGCCAACAAGAAGGTGCTCGCCGGCATCGTCGTCATCGTCGTCGCCGTGGCGGCGCTGATCGTCACCAGCCTCGGCGACGCGCTGACCTACTACAACACCGTCGACGAACTCAAGGCCGACGCGGAGGCGGTCGGCGATCGGCGGCGCGTGGGGGGCCGCGTGCTCGAAGGCACCATAGAGAAAGACGCCGAGAACAACCTCTCGTTCACCATCTATCACAACACGGTCACGAACACGCTGCCGGTGCGCTACCGCGGGGTGACGCCCGATATCTTCGGCGACGAGGTCGACGTCATCGTCGAGGGCGAATGGCGCCGCGACGGGACTTTCTACGCGAGCAATCTCATCGCGCAGCACCCGCCGGAGTTCCAAGTCGCGGAGCCGGGCTCGACGCACGCGCCCGTCGAGCGGTAGGGAAACCCGGTGCACGCCTCGGACATCGGCTTCGTCGCGCTCGTAGTGGCCATCGTAGCCGCGGCCTACGCGGTCTTCGCCGCGCCGCTGGGCCTTCGCCAAAACAACCCCGCCGTGCTGGCCAGCGCCCGCAACGCGGTCTACGTCGTCACCGCAACGATGCTGGCATCGATAGGCGTGCTCGCCTACCTGCTGGTAAGCCACGACTTCGGGGTGACCTACGTCGTGGGCAACTCATCCCTCGCGCAGCCGTGGTACTTCGACCTTGCGGGGCTCTACGGGGGCCAGGCGGGCTCGCTCCTAGTCTGGGCCACGGGGCTGGCGCTGTTCTCCGGCCTCGCCGTCTACGTCAACCGCGACCGCCTGCACCAAGTCATGCCCTGGGCCATCGCGGCGATGATGACGGTGCAGGTATTCTTCCTCGTCGTGCTCGTCTTTTTGTCGAGCCCCTTCGAGCGCCTGCCCGTGCCGCTCGCCGACGGGCAGGGCGTCAATGCGCTGCTGCGTGACCCGGGCTTTCTGATCCACCCGCCGTTCCTGCTGTTCGGCTACATGTCGTGGACGATACCCTTCGCGCTGGCGATCGGCGCGATGGTCTCGCGGCGGACGGACAGCCAGTGGCTGCGGGCGGCCCGGCCATGGCTCCTCGTGGCCTGGCTGATCCACAGCACCGGGCTGATGCTCGGCGCGTGGTGGGCCTATCACGTCCTGGGCTGGGGCGGGTTCTGGAACTGGGACCCCGTGGAGAACGTGGCCCTCCTCCCCTGGCTCACCGGCACGGCCTTCATGCACTCCATCATGGTCGAGGAGCGCCGCGGCCTACTGCGCCGGTGGAATATGCTCCTCATCCTCTCGACGTTCCTCCTCGCCATCTTCGGCACGCTCGTGGTGCGGGGCGGGCTCCTCGATTCGGTGCACAATTTCGCCACGTCGGCGCTGGGGCCGAGCTTCCTTGCCTTTCTCGGCTTCAGCCTCGCCGTCTCGCTCTTCCTCTTCTTCACCCGCGCCCAAGACATCGAATCAGGGCAGCGTTTCGACTCCGCCGTCTCGAAGGAGTCCGGGTTCCTACTCAACAACCTGCTCTTCGTCGGGATCGCCTTCGCCACCTTTTGGGGGACCGTCTTTCCTTTGCTTACTGAGGTCTACAACGGCTCGAAGATCACTGTTGGCGCGCCTTTCTTTGAAAAGGTCAACGGCCCTTTGTTCTTGGTTCTGCTGGTTTTTATGGGCATTGGGCCGCTTCTCGCCTGGCGGCGCACCACGTGGGACGTTATAAAGCGCAACTTCCGCGCGCCGCTGATCGGCGCGGCGCTGTGGCTGGTCTTCCTCATCGCCGTGTTGGGAGTGACGAACGTCCGGTCGCTCGCGGGCTTCACAGCGGTGGCGTTCACATTCGGCGTGATTACATTGGAGTACTATCGAGGGGTGCGGGCGAGGCGGGCGGCGACCGGCGAGGCGGTCCCCGCCGCGCTTACGGCGCTGGTGACGCGCAATCGCAGACGCTACGGCGGCTACATCATCCACGCGGGCGTCCTGCTCGTGGCCCTCGGGGTCATCGGTGTCGAGCTGCACCAGAAGGACCTCGACGTGACACTCCGCAACGGCGAGGCGGCGGTGATCGGCGACTACCAACTGCGCTACGAGGGCATCCAGCAGCGGCGGGGCGTCGATAATAACGTCACGGAGGCCACGCTCACCGTGTACAAGAACAACGAGTTCTGGGACGAGGTCCACCCCCGGCGGGTGGTCTACGACGGGCAGGAGAGCCAGCCGACCTCCCAGATCGCGATCCGCACCACGGCAAAGGAAGACCTCTACGTGCTGCTCGCCGCCTGGGACGACCAAGCGGCGACGTTCCTCATCTTCGTGAACCCGCTGGTGCTGTGGATGTGGATCGGGGGCGTCGTCTTCCTCATCGGAACGGCGGTGGCCCTCTGGCCCGCACCGGCGGGCGCGGCCCGCTCGACCGAGCCGCCGCGGGCGGAGCCGGAGGAGGTGCGGCGATGACGGCTTTAGCGCGGAGTATCGTCCGCATCGCGGCCATCGCCGCCGTCCTTAGCGCGGTACTCGGCGCCCCAGCGGCGATGGCTTACAACGACGCCACCGAGGTGCGGCGCATCGCCGACAAGCTCCAATGCCCGGTGTGCCAAGGGCAGTCCGTGGCGGAATCCAACTCGCAGGTGGCCGTGGGGATGAAGGAGACCATCGCCAACCTGCTCGCGGAGGGCCGGGGCGAGGACGATATCTTGCGCTTCTTCGAGGACCGATACGGCCCCGGCGTGCTCCGCAACCCGCCACGAACAGGCTTCTACTCTCTGGTGTGGTGGACGCCGGGCGTGGCCGTCCTGCTCGGCGCCGCCGCCATCTACGGCGCGCTGCGCCGGCGGCAGGCCCCGGCGGTGGACGCCGGCGGGCCTTCTCCCGACGAGGACGAGCCGCCCTTCGACCCCGAGCTCGACCCCTACCGGGAGCGCCTGCGCCGTGACCTCGAGGTCGGAGTGTAACGGTGCCCCTGGTCGTCGCCATCGTTCTGGTCCTCGCCGCACTGGCCGCCATCGTCTATCCCCTGACGGGGCGCACGCGGCGGAGGGCCTCCCCGACCGTCACCACCGCCAGCGACGTCCAACGCATCCTCGACAGCCGGGACACGCTGCTGCGCGCCCTGCGAGAGCTCGAATACGACAAGCGCTTGGGCAACCTTTCCGAGCAGGATTACCGCCAGCTGCGGGCCGGCTACGAGCGCGAGGCGGTCGAGATCTACAAGGCACTCGACTCGCGCGCCGGCACTCTGCCCGACGCAGTCGAGCGCGAGGTAGAGCGGGCTCGCGCCGAGATGGAGCCCACGGAAGAACGCAGCACGGAGCAGCAGCCATGACGCGCCGCGTCATAATCGCGGCGGTCGCGGCGGCGCTCCTCGTGGTGACCGCCGCGCCGCTACCCGCGGGAGCGCAGACGGCGTCGCCAACGGAGGCCCCGTCAACCGGGGCGGCGGCGAAAGCACGTTCGACGGTGTGATCGAAGGGCGCATCGTCAACGCCACGGAGGGCGGGGGCGAGGCCGGGTCGGCGCCGCTCTCGTTGCTCACCTTTCGCCGTATGACGCGGGAAGAGGAACGCTTCGGGCAGGCCGACAGCCAGGGCCGGTTCCACTTCGAGGGGCTCGAAGTCCATTCCGACATGCGGTACTTCGTCCAGGCGGGCTATCAGGACGTGGCGTACCGCTCGCCGGCGGTGCAGATCTTCCCCGGCGCTCCATCATTCACCGAGGTAGTGGTGTGGGAGACGACGACGTCAGACGCCGATATCGTCATCGAGCGGGCGAGCGTGGCGATTCCATCGCTCGACGAGAACATCGGACTTCTCGGCGTGCTAGAAATCATTACGCTGCAAAACGAGGGCGACCGCACCTACGTCGGCGACCTCTTCGAAGACCCGGTGAACGGCGGCGCGGCCCGCATCTCGCTGCCCGACAACGCGCTGGACGTCAACCTGGGCCACGGCTTCGGCCCCGACGGCTTCGCCGCGGTCCCCGGCGGCGTCATCAACAAGGCGCCGGTGCTGCCCGGCCCGTCCGAGATGATCTACGGCTACACCGTCGCCTACACGGGAACGACGGCGGCGCTGGAGCGGCGCTACCTGTACACCGCGCGCAGCGTGACCGTGCTGATGCCGGACGATGTCGGCGCGCTGAACAGCCCGCAACTCGAGGCCGTAGGGCCCGTCGAGGTCAGCGGCGAACCGCATACGCTGTTCACCGCCTCCGATCTGCCCGCGGGCCAAGTCTTCGAGCTCCGGCTCTCCGATCTTCCCCTCTTCCGCGACCTTTCGGGTGGCGGACTCGACTTCGATAGCGCGCTCCGCTACGTCGCCGTAGCCGTGCTCGGGCTAGTCGCGGCTGGCGCATTGGCGCTCGCTCTGAGACGCCGCGCGGGAGCGGGGCTCGCCGCGGACCTGAACGCTGCTGCGCCGAGCGCGCTGGCGCGGGAGCGGGCGGGCCTCGTCGAGTCGCTGGCGGCGCTCGACGCCGGCTTCGCCGCGGGGCAGGTCCCGCAGGCAGAGTACGACCGGCGGCGTTACGCGGGCAAGCGCCGCCTCGTGGACGTGACGCTGCTGCTGGCCGAGGCGGCGCCGCGCGAGGACGAGCCGTGAGCGCGCTCGACGTGTCGGCGCAGGGCGTGACGAAGCGCTTCGGGCGGTCGGCAGCGCTGCGGGGAATCGACATCGAGACGTCCCCCGGCGAGTGTCTCGCCGTGTTCGGGCCGAACGGCTCGGGCAAGACGACGCTGCTCCGCATCCTCGCCGGCCTGTCGAGCCCCACCAACGGCGAGGTCCGCATCGGCGGGCTGACGCACGCCAAGGGAGCGCGGCGGCTGCGCGGGCGCATCGGTGTCGTAGCGCACCATACCTATCTGTACGACGATCTGACCGCCGAGGAGAACCTGGTGTTCTACGCCAGGATGTTCGGCCTAGCGGAACCGGAGCGGGCCGCCGCCGAGGCCCTAGAGCGCGCCGGACTATTCGAGCGGCGGCGCGACCGGGTGCGCGCCTTCTCGCGGGGGATGCAGCAACGGGCCGCACTGGCCCGCGCGACCCTGCACGATCCCGACGTGCTGCTGCTGGACGAGCCGGACACCGGTCTCGATCAGGACGGCTCGCGCCGGATCGGGGACTTGCTGACCTCGGCGGCGCGGGGGCCGCGCACCGTGATCGCTGCGACGCACAACCTCGCCCTGGGGCTGCGCCTGTGCGACCGGTTCATCATCCTCCACCGAGGGCGGATCGCGCGCCAGGGCGACGCGGCGGGGATGACCGTTGAGGCTATCGAGGAGCTCTATCGCGATGCGACCGGCGCCTGAGCAGCCTATGGAGCCACGACCTTCGCATCTGCGCCAAATGGGAGCGCTTTTGTGGAAGGACGTGCTGATCGAGCTACGGACGCGCGACGCGATCGTGGCAATGATGGTCTTCGGCATCTTGGCGCTGACGGTGTTCAACTTCGCCTTCGAGCTGCGCGCCGAGAGCATCGCCCTAGTGGCCCCGGGGGTCTTGTGGGTGGCGGTGCTGTTCGCGGGCGTGCTGGGGCTGGGGCGCGCGTTCACCCACGAGCGCGAGCGGGGATCGATGGAGGGGCTGCTGCTCTGCCCCGCCGACCGGGGGACAATCTTCGTGGCCAAGTTCCTCGCCAACTTGACGTTCATCGGGGCGGCCGAGATCGTCATCGTCCCCGTCTACGACTCGTTCTTCGGCGTCGCCGCCTTGAGGCCGGAGGTCGTGGCTGTCATACTGTTAGCCACCATCGGATTCGCCGCGGTGGGGACGGTATTCGGCGCGATGTCGGTAAACACGCGGGCCAAGGAAGTCATGCTTCCGGTCCTCCTGCTCCCCATCGTGACGCCGCTGATAATCGGAGCGGTGCGCGCCACCGGCGTCTTGATCGACGGCGGCGAATTCTCGGAAATCTGGACCTGGGTAAACCTCCTCATCGCGGTGGACGTAGTCTACTTAACCGTGTCGTTTCTCGTGTTCGAGTTCGTTTTAGAGGACTGGGGATGAGCGGCCTGCCGACGACCCAAAGGGGCGTTCGATGAGCGCGGCCCAGCCCATTGCCGTGTCCGGCGCGCCTTCCAAGCGTCTCCGCGTCGGGGCCCTCGACCTCTTGGGGCTGGTCGCCTTCACCCTCGTGGCGGTCTCTTTGGGGATGGGGCTGCTCTACGCGCCGAGGGAGCTGATCCAGGGCGAGCCGCAGCGCATCTTCTACGTCCACCTGCCGATGGCGATCGCCTCCTACGTAGCCTTTCTCATCGTAGGGATAGGCGGAGCCCTGTACCTCTGGACGCGCCGGCCCAAGTTCGACATCGCGGCCCGCTCGGCGGCGGAGATTGGCTTCTTCTTCATCACGCTGGTCATCATCAGCGGCGGACTCTGGGGGCAGGCTACGTGGGGCACGTTCTGGCAATGGGAGCCCCGGCTCACCTTCACCTTCGTGCTCTGGCTGATCTTCCTGGGGTACATCATGCTCCGGCAAGCGTCGCGCGACCGCGACCAGGCGGCGCGGTCCGCCTCCGTCCTTGGCATCATCGGCTTCGCCGACGTGCCCCTCATCTTCGCCTCTGTCTATCTGTGGCGAGGGATTCACCCCGAGCCGGCGGGCATGCCCCAACCGATGCTCATCACCTTCCTCGTGGCCACGGCGGGCTTCCTCGCACTCTTCGTCTTCTTGCTCGCGCTACGCATTCGCTGGGACAGGACGCGGGAGCGTATCGACGAGATGCGCGCCGCGCTAGAGGAATAGGCACTCCGTTGAAACAGAGAAGGAATCGCGCATGAGCGGCATCACCGTCGTCTACGTCGTCTTCGCTATCGTCATCGCCGCGATCTTCGGCTACGTCTTCCTGCTGTCGAAGCGTCAGCAAGAGTCGGAGGCCGAGATCGAGGAACTGCGCGACATCATCGAACGCCGAGGCGGTACGAATTGATCGCAGGCCAAGTAAGCGGGAGAACGCGCCGGGGCCGGCGATGGCTAGCGGTAATTCCGGCCGTGCTCGTGCTTGCCCTGACGGCGGCGTGCGGATCGGGGAACGGAAACGGGGCACTCTCCGTCGGCGACACCGCCCCCGCGTTCAGCGCGCCGGCGGCCGGCGGCGGCAACGTCACGCTGACAAGCCTGACTGCTCGCCACAACGCCGTGGTGGTGGTCTTCTACCGGGGCTTTGGCTGAGGCATCTGCCGCGTCCAACTGGAGCAGTTGGCGAATGCTTACGGGGAGGTCACGCGGCTGAACGCGGAGCTGGTGGCAATCAGCACGGACGATCTCGGCGGCGCGGCGGACATGGCGGCCTACACCGACGCCGCGTTCCCCATTGCGGCCGACGCGGACAAGGCCATCGCACGGAGCTACGGCGTGTTCAACCTGCTCGGCGACGGCGTCGCGACCCCGGCGACGTTCATCGTCGGAAGCGACGGCAAGATCGACTGGCTGCGCATCGGCAAGACCGCCGGCGACCGGGTGCTGCCCGCCGAGCTCCTGCCAAGGCTCCGCGAGACGGTGCGCTAGCGAGCCCGTCATGGGTGTGTTGGCCCATATCTGGACGCCGGGCGACGGCGACGGCTGGGATGTCCTCGCCCTCTGGGGCTTCGACCCCCTGTGGCTGCTTTTTGTCCTAGTCCCCGGCGTCCTCTACGCCCGGGGGCTCATCGTATGGAACGACCGGCCCGCCACGTGGCCGCGATGGCGACCCTACGTCTTCTACACGGGCCTGCTCTTGATCACCGCGGCCCTGATTTCTCCAATCGACGCCCTCGCCGACGATCTCTTCACCTTCCACATGCTCCAGCACGTCATCCTGATGATGATGGCGCCGCCGCTCGTGCTACTGGGTGCGCCGACGACGCCGGTCTTGCTCGGCATACCTCTGCGACTCCGGCAGTTAGTGGTGCGCCCCCTGGTGCGCGACCGCCTGGTGCGCGGCCTCTACCAGTTGCTGACGTTCCCTCCGGTGTCTTGGGGCCTGTTCGCGGCAAGCACCTGGGGATGGCACTTCATCGGCGGGGCCTACGAGACGTCGCTGCGCAACGAGGCGGTCCATGTCGCGCAGCACTTCACCTTCGGATTCACCGCATTCCTGCTCTGGTGGACGATCATCGACCCCGCGCCGCTCCGGTCGAAGCTGCCCTACCACCTGCGGGTGCCGGTGCTCATCCTGACGGTGCTCCAGAACGTTGCGCTCGGGGCGGCCCTGACCTTTCGAGGAAACGTCCTGTATCCTTACTACGAAGACCGTGTCCGCATCTGGGGACTGACCGCATTGGAGGACCAGCAGGCCGGCGGCGCGATGATGTGGGTGGTGGGCGTGATGATGCTCATGATCGCCATCGTCTTCACCTTCTCCGTTTGGTTTGATAAGAACGAGCGGCAGACCCGGGAGCGGGAGGCGGCGCTGGACGCCGCCCGCGCCGCGCCGGCCGCCGCCCAGCCGGGACGGGCCGTTTTCACCCCCGGCGACATCGATAGCCCGTCGGGGTTCGCCTAGCGCCGCGGGCCGCACAAGCAAGCAGGGATTCGAGGAAAGTAACGTATGAGCAGTAGTCGACAAGGCAGAGGTCGCGGAGGACGCGGCAGGCGGGGCGGACGAGGGCCGCGCCGTCCCGCGGGGCCGCCGCGCCCGCCCGCCGCAGCACCTCCCGGCGGGTCAGACGCCGCGCCGCCGGACGAAACCGCGGACGCACCGGTCTCCCCAAGCGCCGCCGGAGGTCCCGCCGGCGGCGGGGACCAAGACGAGGGCGGACGCCGGCGCGGGCCCGGGGGCGGCCGGCTGCGGCCGCAGCGGGGCGGGCGTCCAACACAACCCGAGACCAGGGCAGGGTTCCGCCTTCCGGGCTGGGTCTGGTGGGTGGGCGGCGGAGGCGCCATCGCGGCGGTCGTCGTCATCGTGGCCATCCTCCAAGGCACGAGCAGCGGAGCGAATGCCGGCGACCACTGGCACGCCGCGCTCAACATCCAAGTCTGCGACGACGACTCCTACGAGTTTCCCTACTTCAACGGCGATGTGCACTCGCACGGCGACGGGCTGATCCACCTCCACCCCACGTCCTCGGACGAGGCCGGAGACAACGCGAGCCTCGCCACCTTCTTCCGCAACGCTACGGAGGCTGTACCCTCGTTCGCTCTTACGGAAGACTCCATCCAGGTCGACGACAACGTCGAGTACCGAGACGGCGACCTCTGCAACGACGGCTCTCAGGGACGCCTAGCCGTGACCGTCAACGGCGAGGAGCGCGATGACTTCATGAGCTATCTCCCTCAGGAAGGCGACCGGATCGCCGTCCGGTTCCGGTAGATTCCGCCCGTGGCGCGTTATCTCATCACCGGCGGCGCGGGCTTTCTGGGAATCAACCTGGCGCGGCTCCTGCTGGCGCGGGGCCATGAGGTCGCCTCGCTCGACCTCGCCCCGTTCGACTACCCCGAGCGGGACCGTGTCGACATCCACACGGGCGACATCCGCGACAAGGGCACCGTCGCGCGGGCGGCGGCGGGCACGAACGTCGTAGTCCACACCGCCGCCGCGCTTCCTCTCTACAAGACGGAGGACATCCTAACCACGGACATCGATGGCACCCGCAACGTCCTGGAGGCCGCCTACGAGGCCGGCGCCGAGCGCGTCATTCACATCTCCTCGACCGCCGTCTACGGCATCCCCGATCACCATCCGCTGGTAGAGGACGACCCTCTGGTGGGCGTGGGAGCCTACGGACGCGCGAAGATCGCGGCGGAGGGGTTATGCCTCGAATATCGCCGCAAGGGCCTCTGCGCGCCCATCATCCGCCCGAAGTCGTTCGTGGGGCCGGAGCGCCTCGGCGTCTTCGCGATCCTCTACGAGTGGGCCAGCGAGGGGCGGTCGTTCCCCGTCCTCGGCAGTGGACGAAACCGCTATCAACTGCTTGACGTCGAGGACCTGTGCGAGGCGATCTTCCTCGCCGCCACGGCGTCGCCGGCGGCGGCCAACGACACGTTCAACGTCGGGGCGCGGGAGTTCGCGACCCTGGGCGAGGACTACCAAGCGGTGCTTGACGAGGCCGGGTTCGGCAAACGCATCCGACCGCTCCCCGCGGCGCCGCTCATCGCCGTCCTGCGGGTGCTGGAGAAGCTCGGCGTCTCGCCGCTCTACAAGTGGGTCTACGAGACCGTGGCCAAGGACTCCTACGTCTCCATCGAGAAGGCGGAGCGGGTGTTGGGCTACGATCCGCGCTATTCGAACCAAGCGGCGCTCGTGCGGAACTACCGCTGGTACCTGGAAAACCTCCACACATTCCAGGGCAAGGCCGGTGTTTCCCACCGTGCGCCCTGGAAACAAGGCGCTCTGGGCCTCGCCAAGCGTTTTTTCTAGCCCATTCGGGTCTGTTCCCGCTTAGGAAGCTGGCGTGACTTCCGAAGTGTCGCACCCGTAGAGCTGCTTGAGCACTTCGAGGAAGGCGAGCACAGCGGAGCTGTAATGCTGGGCGCGGCGCACCAGCACGTGCGTCGGCAGATACACACGGTGATCGCCCACCAGCTCGATGTGCCGTAGCGTGCCGCGCTGGACCTCGCTGGAGATCGCGCTGCGGGGCAGGAACGAGACGCCGAGGCCGAGCACTATCATGTGCTTGGTGGCCTCGATGCTGTCCAGGGTCATCTCGACCTTCGGCACGATGCCCGCCTCACGGCACACCTGGTTGATAAGCACGAAGTAGGTTGAGCCGGGGTCGTAGAGGATGAGCGGTTGCCGTGCGACCTCGTAGATGCGGGCCCGGCCCTGCTCGGCGAAGGGGTGCTCGGGATAGGTGACCAGCACGATCTCCTCGTCGTAGAGATGCAGCGAGTGAACGTCGGGATAGTCGAGCCCGCGCGACAGGCCCACGTCGACGACGCCGTCGGTGACCCATTCGAGCACGTCGGACGAGCGTCCGGTTCGGATGTGTGTGGAGACCCCGGGGAAGCGTCGGCGGAAGTGTTCGAGGATCGGTGGGAGGGTGTACGTGCCAATGGTCCGCGCCGTTCCGATGGTGAGCGTGCCCCCCTCCGCGTCGCGGACGTGATCGACGGCCTCCCTGCCCTGCTCGATGACGTTCAGGGCGCGCTCAGCGAAGGGGAGGAACGCCTCGCCCGCCTCGGTGAGCCGTACGCCGCGCCCGAGGCGGTGAAAGAGCGGGGCGCGAAGCTCGTGCTCCAGCGCCTGGACACGAGCGCTGAGTGATGGCTGGCTCAGACCCAGCGCACGAGCCGCGGCGCGAAAACTGCCCGCCTTGACCGCCTCCAGAAACGATTCGATCTGCGTTAGTTCCATGGTCGTCCCTCAAGCGGTGCGATAGCTAGATTCTATCACATCGATACGAAATGAAGGTCTTGTCGTATCGCTTAGACGCCTTACACTGGATGCTCAGGTGGCCCATTCCCTATCGACGAACGCGCTCATGTGAGCGCGTTTGTTCGGAAGCGGACGGCACACAAGGCAACGAGTGGAGGGGTCGTTCTTATGTCGGTCCATGGGATCAACGGCAACGGGAGACACGCCGACGAAGCGGCGGCGCTCGAGGCCCGCTGGGCACACGAAGCGCGCTGGCAGGGTATCGAGCGCGCCTATACCGCCCAAGACGTCATCCGGCTGCGCGGTAGCCTGAGGATCGAGTACAGCATCGCGCGGGCGGGAGCGGAGCGCCTGTGGGGCCTCCTCCGCGACGAGCCCTTCATCCGCACCTTCGGCGCCATGACCGGCGCGCAAGCAGTCCAGATGGTCAAGGCAGGACTGAAGGCCATCTATCTCAGCGGCTGGCAGGTGGCGGCGGACGCCAACCTGTCAGGCCAGACCTACCCCGACCAGAGCCTCTACCCTTCGAACAGCGTGCCCAACGTCATCAAGCGGATCAACAACGCGCTGACCCGAGCCGATCAAATCGCGTCGATCAACGGCGACCACTCGACCAACTGGTACGCGCCGATCGTGGCCGACGCGGAGGCCGGCTTCGGTGGCCCGATCCACGGCTTCGAGTTGATGAAGGGCATGATCGAGGCGGGCGCGGCAGGGGTCCATTTCGAGGACCAGCTTGCCGCGGAGAAGAAGTGCGGCCACATGGGCGGCAAGGTGCTGCTGCCGACGTCGCAGTTCCTTCGCACCCTGTCCGCAGCGCGGCTCGCCGCCGACGTGCTCGACGTACCCACGCTCCTCGTGGCGCGCACCGACGCCCGCGACGCGACGCTCCTCTTGAGCGATGCCGACGAGCGCGACCGCGAGTTCATCACCGGCGAGCGCACTCCCGAGGGCTACCATCGCGTGCGCGACGGCATGGAGTCCGCCGCGGCCCGCGCCCTCAGCTACGCCCCCTACGCCGATCTTCTGTGGTTCGAGACCTCGGAGCCCGACGTCGAAGAGGCCGCGAGGTTCGCCGAGACGGTTCACGCACGGTTCCCCGGTAAGCTCCTCGCCTACAACTGCTCCCCCTCCTTCAACTGGCGGCAGCACCTCAGCGACGACGAGATCGCCAGCTTCCAAGAGGAAATCGGTGCGCTGGGCTTCAAGTTCCAGTTCATCACCCTCGCGGGCTGGCACCTGCTCAACTATCACAGCTTCGACCTCGCCCGGAGCTACGGCGCGCGCGGCATGTCCGCCTACAGCACGCTCCAAGACAGCGAGTTCGCCTCGGAGCCTCACGGCTACACGGCGACGAAGCATCAGGCCGAGGTCGGCGCCGGCTACTTTGACGAAGTCGTCCAGGTGGTCACCGGCGGCCAGGCTTCGACCCTAGCCCTGGCAGGCTCCACCGAAGTCGAGCAGTTCAACTAACCGAATCTTCTTCCCGTCCGTTGCGACCGGCCGCCCGCGCCTTCCCGCGGGCGGCCATCCTTTGAGGGTCGCAAGAGGTCTCGCATGCGGAACTATCGTCTAGTACGTTAGGAGAAGGCGATCCGCAACGACCTCTTGCTCTAAGGTCTTCCCGTTCATTTGAAACCGCTTGAGCATCGACGGGCCCGCATTGACCAAGATTTCGCGCTTAAAGAGGCCACTAGGTATGGGGACATCGCATATCAGTCTGCCCGAACGCTTCGAACCGTCGATGCTGAGCGCCACGAATACGCCACGCCTTTTGCACTCCGCAATTCGATCCAGGAGATCTTCCAGGCTGAACGCTTGGGCTCCGTACAGGATCGACTGAGTAAATGTATAGGGCGGATCACAGTATACGAGGTCTCCCGCACGAGACAGATCTAGGGTGTCTTCATATCCTTGGCATAGGTACTCAGCGCCCCGAACCCTTAGGGCCCATTCGTCCACACGTCGGGCAAACGTCTCCGGGCTTATGGGTTTATGGATTCCACAGGGAGTAGACATGTGGCCGTCCCTTTGTCTAAACCTCACAACGCCGCCGTAGCACGATCTACACAGGAATAGCAGATCCGCCCCTTTCGGATCTACGTTGTAGTTCGCCTTTATCTTTTCGTAGACCTCTACTTTGTCTCCGGTTGCCAACATGGCCCACCGCTCAGCGTACCATTGCTTGAGCGTGAGAGGAGACGTCTTGAGCGTACGCCATATTTCCATAAGCGGCCGACAGGAGTCAGCTCCAATGGCCTTTTCGGGGGCGAGCGTGCCCAACACGGCGCCGCTCCCCAAGAATGGTTCGAAGTAAGTCCCGAAGTCAGTGGGAAAGTAGCCGATAATCTCATGGGCAAACCGCTGCTTATTACCGATCCATTTCAAAAGCGGCTTGTTAAAGGCCTTCAAGGATCGCGGCTGGCCTTGGATAGGAAAGGGCAGTTGCATGTGAGTTCGGTGGTAATCCCGTGTCACCTTAGGGTTAGCGCCGAGGATATCCCGATTTGGGATATCAGTCAACCCTGCCTTAAGGTTCTACCATGCCTACCCCCCAGCGGCTCTCCCATGAGGACATCGGCGCAACTCTGAGAGAGTTCCGCCTCGAGGCCAACCTGAGCCAAGCCGACCTGGCGCGTCGGCTTGGCAAACCTCAGTCCTACGTAAGCAAGTACGAGACCGCAGAGAAGCACCTTGATGTCATTGAAGTGGACGCGATATGTCGATCTGTCAGGCGATCGCTGCACGACCTGCTGGCCGTTTTGGAGAAACGTCAGGCATGATCGGTGACAGCAGATTTGAGTCTCAGTCGCAAGAGTTTTGGGCACAGGTGCGGCTGATAAGCCAACAATGCGGGTACACAGTTAGGGGCAGGGGCACCGTCAAAGTGCCGTCGCCACGCGAGGTGGTTGACGCCCTTCGTGCGCTGGGGCTCGACCATTCACACATGGCGGGGAAACGTCGGCTCAAGGGCCTTGGCAAGGTGTTGATAGATTACTTCGAGTACCGTGCCGACATTCTGAACCGATTCGTCAGGCCCCAACTCATGGACGCGGATAGGGCCAAGGTCCTCTTTGAGAAGCTGCGAGCCGAGTTGAAACCTACTGTCCCGCTGCCTGACAACAAGCAAAGGGGGGAGAAGAAGGCTCCTGCCTATTTCACGGGGATCATCAACATGCTCGTTGAGGCCAACGCTGAAGGGGTACCCTGCGATTACGACCCTCGACAACTGACTACATTCTCCGCAAATAGGAAACCAATCCGTACCTTCGCACGGCGGGTTGATGGCGCGTTCCCAAGTACGGTGAATCCTGTCGCGATCTGGGAGGTGAAGGAGTACTACTACACCACCACGTTCGGGAGCCGAGTCGCTGACGGTGTCTACGAGACCTTGCTCGATGGCATGGAGGTGAGGGAACTTGAAGAGCATACTGGGATTCGAGTTCATCATTCCCTTATGCTGGACGCGCGATACACCTGGTGGGACCTCGGACGATCGTACTTGTGTCGCATTGTCGACATGCTGAATATGGGTCTTGTTGACGAGGTCCTGTTCGGTGAGGAGGTTGTCAGCCGACTGCCTCTCTTGGTAAAGGGCTGGGTAGACGCAACAAGGGCTCGGGATGGTCTTTACAACCGCTAGTCAAAGGATGGCAGTTCAGATATTGTCCAGTCTGGACCTGGCCACTTGAAGCCGTACGCCCGAAAGGCGGCCATGGGCGAGCTAGACGGCAAGGTCGCGATCGTGACGGGCGCAAGCCGGGGTCTCGGCAAGGGCGTGGCGACGCGCTTCGCGCGCGAGGGCGCGGCAGTGGTAGTGGCGGCACGCTCCGAGCAGGCGAAGTCGGTCCCCGGCACGATTCATGAGACCGTGGCGCGAATTCGGGCGGAGGGCGGGACGGCGCTCGCGGCGCGCTGCGACGTGACCGACGCCGAGCAGGTCGACTCCATGATTCAGCGCACGCTTGACGAGTTCGGCCGCATCGACGTGTTGGTCAACAACGCCGGCGGGCCGTACCAGTACGAGCGGATCGAGACGTACCCCACATGGCGCTTAGAGAAGGCACTCGCGCTCAACGTCACGGGCGTCTTCACCTGCGCGCAGGCCGTCCTGCCGACGATGATCGCCCAGAAGAGCGGTGCAATCATCAACGTCAGTTCGGGCGCGGCGCAGACTTTCCGCTATCCTGGCGACACCGTCTACGGCCTCACCAAGGCCGCCGTGGAGCGCTTCACCCTCGGCCTCGCCTACGAGATGCGGGAGCACAACATCTCCGTCGTCGCGGTGCAGCCGGGCATGGTGAAGACGGAGGGCGCGGAGGTCGTGTACCCCAAGGACTTCGACTGGACAGGATGGCAGGACCCCTTGGACGTCGCCAAGGCGTTCGTCTGGCTGGCCCAGCAGACGGCGGAGACGTTCACCATGCGCGTGGTGCGCTCCCCCGATTTCGGGACGGTCTGGCCCTAGCGCAGCGACACTTCGCCGGCGATGAGGCGTTCGAGGGAGCCGTCGTCCTTCCGCAACAGGAGTGCGCCGTCGACATCCACGTCCTCGGCAACGCCCTCGATGGGTGGCGCGTCGGGAAGACCGGGAAATGTGATCAAGACGCGCCGGCCGATGACGTTGAGCCTCGCCCGCCACTCGCCGAGCAACGATTCCCCGGCCTTGAGCCGGTCGTAGAGCGTCTCGAAGCGCGACAGCAGCGCGGCGAGAACATCGAGGCGGCTTACCTCGCGCCCTGCTTCGACGCGGAGGCTCGTGGCAGTTTCCGCGATCTCGGGATGGGCCGCCACGTCGAGGTTTACGTTCAGCCCCACGCCGACGATGGCGTACCCGGCGCCGGACGCGCCGGAGGCTGCGTCCACGAGCACACCGGCGAGCTTGCGGCCTCTTACCTGCACGTCATTGGGCCACTTGATCTCCGCCTCGACTTGAGCTGCATCACTCGCCGCCGTTGCCGCCGCGAGCGGGGCTGCCATGTTGACGCCGGGCAGCAGTCCAGTCGGAGGACGCAGGAGTATCGACACGTAGAGCGAGGCGCCCTCCGGCGATATCCAAGGCCGACCGAAACGGCCCCGTCCTTCCGTCTGCTCCTCGGCGACCACGACGGTTCCTTCGGGCGCGCCCGAAGCGGCCTCCCGCGCGGCGAGGTCCATGGTTGAAGTCGTACGCTCGACTACGACGAGGTGTCGGCCAACGTAGGCGGTGGCAAGCGCGCCGTGGATGGCCCCTGCGGTCAGGTCACCGGCCATGAAGGCCGTTGCCGCCGCGCCGGTCCATGACGTCGAGGACCTCGCGGCTGATCGCGGAGAGCCCGGGGTCGATGTTGAGATTGCGCGAGCGGCGCGCCGCAACAAGGTCGATGGCGTCGTCGAACGACATCCCACGTTTCCAACTGAGGTAGAGCGCGATCACGAACGGCGACCGGCTAACGCCGGCGGCGCAGTGGACGAGGACGCACCCGCCGCCTTCCAGCAATGCGTCCATGCACTCGAGCACGTCGGCAATGGAGCCGGGAGGATTACCCGGCCCATCGATCAGCGGCATGTGCGCCAGGCGAACGTCCGTCTTGTACGGCGTGTAGCGGTCGAGGTTGAGGATGCCGTCGAAGCGGCTCAGGTCCGTCTTGGACGAGGGATACTCCGAGAGCGCGATCTGTTCGGTGACCCAGTCCATAGATGATGGAACGCGGCGGCGCGGCGCGTCAATTCTAGCACTCGCAACCGTTGCCGCGTGTGCCGCGACGCGCAACCGCTCAGCGGTAGAGGGTGGCGACACGTCGCCGCCAAGCTCCTAACTAGTGGGAGAAGGAGGCCCGCCCGCTGCTCCAGAAGGTTGAACTGCGGATGCCTGCCCGTCATCCGAAAGGCTAAACGGCGGGTACTTGTCCGTCATCAAGTTCCCGTAGGTCGAGACCCGGACGCTCCAGCGGTTGACGCCCATGATGAAGTCGAAGAGACCCTGCGGGTAGTTTCCGGTGACGAGCTTCACTAGGATCACGGCGAGGACAAGGAGCCATTCGACAATGCCCAAGACGTAGAGAATGATGAGGTGGGGCAGGAGGATTATCCAGCCCACGAGCACCTTCGCCACGAGAAGGAGCCGGCTGAGACCCTCTGGGTAGTCGACGGTGAGGTCGGCGGGGTAGCCGCTATCCGAGGTTAGGCTGAACGGCGGGTACTTGTCGGTGCCCAACACGCTGCCGTAGAAGGTGACGCGCCAGTTCCACCGCATCACCCCTTCCATGAAGTCGAAGAGCCCGCGGGGATAGCTTCCGGTGAAGAGTGTCGCCACGGCGGCGGCGATCCAGGCGAAGAACGACGCAATGCCGAGGAACAAAAGCAGGACATAGTGGGGTATGAGCAGCAGCCACTTGACAAGGAACATGAAGCGGTTCGTGCCCTGATCAAGCTCCCCTCGGATGGAAGCGGGGTAGGCGTCGGCCATGAAAGACCTCCTTCGACGCGGTCCGGTTGCTCCATAGGGTAACGGGAAGCGTCAAGTTTGTAAGCGGCTTCGCTAGTGGGCCGCGAGGCGCAGCGCGAGCTCGGCGACGCGCCGTCCCAGCGTCCGTGCCTGCTCACGGTCGGCCTCCCGCACCGCGCCCGCGGCGGTCGCCCCGTAGTAGGAGCCGGTCTCGCGCATGGTCTCGTTGAAGGGAAGGCCAGCGACGATCATGCCCCCCGCGAGCATCCAATGCAGCAGGGACCATAGGGTGAACTCGATACCGGCGTTGCGCGACGCACCCGCGGTGAATGCCGCACCGACCTTGTCTCGAAGTTGCCCATCGGCCCACACATCCCCCGCGCGGTCGAGCCAGTCCTTCATCTTGCCGGTAACGCCCGACCAGTTCGGCGATCCTAGGATCAGCGCATCGGCGTCGAAGAGATCGTCGGGGACGGCGTCATCGAGCCGCCGAAGCAGCGGCGCCGCGCCATCGACTGAGTCCACGCCCTCGCCCACGGCGCGCGCCAGTTCTTCGAGGACGTAGCGGCTGTCATAGAGGACGAGCACGCGGACGGGGGATGCGTCTGAAGGCATGGCGGCTGCGCCGTCAGAACTCCAGGCCGAGGGCCTGGAAGACCTCGGCGAACTGGGCCGGATTGCCGGGATTATAGAAAGTGTTGGCGAGGGCCACGCTACCGTCCTCTTCAACGACGAAGACGGCGCGGCGCGACCGTTTGCCGGTATCGTCGAGTACTCCGTATGCGGCGGCGATGGCCAGATCGGAATCGGCGGCGAGTGGGAAGGGGAGGCCGCCCAGCCGTTCGTCAAACGCCGCGTGCCGGTCAAGGCCGTCGGCGCTGATTCCCAGCACCTGCGCGCCAAGGTCTACCAGCGTCTCGTGCTCGTCGCGGAACGAGGCGACTTGCGTGGAGCAGGTTGGGGTGTCGTCCTCGGCATAGAAGACGAGAACCGCCTTCCCTTTCGATAAAAGGCCGGCCAGGGAAACGTCGCCCCGGGTACTCGGAACGGTGAACGGCGGAGCCGCGTCGCCGACCCCGATGGGTCTGTTCATGGCGCCAACATCCGGGCCGGGCGGCCCGTAGCAACTAGCCCTTGTACGTGCAGAGCTCGTTGTAGACGCGCAGAATCTCTTCGTCGTCCGGGTTCCGCGTGTAGTACGGCTTGACGACGACGCCGCCGAGCGCCATCACGATGCCGGAGTGGTCGTCGATCACGAACTCGGGGAGTACATCGACGCCGAGTTCGGTCAGCGTCTCTTTGTAGTCCGAGAGCGGCTTCAGGTAGCACGTCTGGATGTACTTCCGCAGGTCGTGCCGGTTCACGACCTCCCACCGAATGCCCACGCCGGACCATATGTAGATCTTGTGGCCGTCTTCGACGATCTTGTCGAAGACTTCGTGTACGTGGGGCCTGAGACTTCCGTCGTCCGCGATCAGGGTGTAATCGACATCAAAAAAGACGTTCATAGGTGGGCAGGGAGGTCTGGGGCGAAACTTGAGAGATTATACCAGAGGCGCAGGCGGGTGGCACACACCGGGTGACAATCCGCGGGAGCTTCCGGGGGTTTTCGTGTAGACTTCATCGGCGGCCGGCGACGCCCCCCGGCGCGCCGCCGGTCCGAACACTGCGAACGTCAAGGAGCCGAGCGGTGCACAAGCCCGTACCAGTACCCGACGAACTGACCAAGCCGTTCTGGGACGCCGTGGACGCGGGGCGGCTCGAAGTCCAGCGCTGCGCGTCGTGCCGCCACTTCAACCACCCGCCGGTGGACATCTGCCCCGCATGCCACTCGACCGAGTTCACGTTCGAGCCGGTGAGCGGCAAGGGCAAGATCTACAGCTTGACCATCACCCACGATGCGCGACAGCCGGCTTTTTCCGCGATTCAGCCCTACGCTGTCGCCGTCGTCGAGCTCGACGACGAGCCCGGACTGTTCATGCTGAGCAACATTCCCGGCGCCGACGTAAACGAGCTGCGGAACGGCATGGCCGTGGAGGTCGAGTTCGAGGAGCTCATCCCGGGCCGGTTCATCCCCCAATTTCACCTAGTCTAGTAGCCTAGCCGCCACGCCCCAGGCCGAAGCCAAGGGCATCCATAAGGAGCCGATGACATGTCCAATTCCGGCGCGAAAGCCGCTGTCGTAGGGGTCGGCCATTCCAAGGTCTACCGCCGGGCCGACGTTCCCTTGGGGATCCTCGCCCTCGACGCCTGCAAACAGGCGATCGAGGACGCGGGCCTGGCCCCGTCCGACATCGACGGCGTGGCGACGGCGACGTATATGCCGTTCGAGGTGGGCGAGGCCGAGCGCCCGGGGATGAACACGCTGACGCCGTCGTTCATGATCGGCGCGCTGGGCCTGGAAGCAAATTGGACAGAGTCGGTCGTGGCCGGCTCGTCGCAGCACTGCGTCATCGAAGCCTCCCACGCCGTCGCCTCGGGGGCCTGCCGCTACGCGCTGGCTTTTCGCGGCCTCTACAACCCGGTGGGCCGCCGCTACGGATCGAGCAGTCCGGCGACGGCCGAGGGCCGGGGGCAGTTCCGCGGCCCCTACGGCATCTTCGCGCCGGGGAGCTTTGCCCACTACGCGCAGCGCCACATGGACCTCTACGGCGGCACGCGGGAGCAGATGGCCGAGTTCGCGTCGAAGAACCGCGACCGCGCGCTGCAGTGGGAGTACGGCTACTGGGCGCAGCACGGCGGGGGCCGGCTCACCGTCGACGACTATATGACGTCACGCATGATCAGCTACCCGCTGTGCATCCACGATTGCGACATTCCGGTACAGGCCTGCGCCGCGTTCGTGCTCACCAGCGAGGAGCGGGCCAAAGACCTGCGGAACCCGCCGGTCTACGTGCGAGGGACCTCGGCGCCGGTGGGCGCTCCCAAGAGCCTGGTGATGTCGCTGGAGGAGTTCATGGGGTGCGGCGCGATGATCGGTCGGCACCTCTGGCGGCAGGCCGGCGTCGGGCCTGAGGACGTGTCCATCGCGAACCTCTACGACGGCTTCAGCATGCTCACGCCGATGTGGGCCGAGGCGCTGGGGTTCTGCGGCGAGGGCGAGGGCTTCTCGTGGATGAACGAGACCTCGCTGCCGCTGAACACGTCGAGCGGCAACCTAGGCTCGGGCCGCACCCACGGCATCTCCCAGATGCTCGACTCGGTGCTCCAGCTCATGGGCCGCGCCGGCCCACGGCAAGTCGAGGGCGCGGAACTCGCGGTCGCTACCGGCTACCTGCTCGACTCAGGCCGGGGCATCGTCTTCGGCAAGGACCCGCGCTAGGGCGGGAGGTACCAAGCACCGTTTAGGTTTGGTGGAGAGCCTTGCTCAAGGGCTCGCTACACTTGACCAAACGAACGAGTTCCTTCGATGTGCGGAACACTATTGCGTTGGCGTTCTTCCTAAGCTCAGCACGTTCGGCCTTGTGAATGGCTCCATAGGCCACAACGGGCCGAAAAAGAACCCGTAGGCCCTTCGGAACAACCTTCTTGGCCGAGCGAACACCAGCTCGAAGCTGCGCCACGACTTCGCTGGCATCAACCCTACCGCGCTTCAATTCCATCGGAGCAAGGACGACCTCTCTGTTGCCCCCTATGAACAAATAATCGCAGCGCTTCTCGTTCCGTTGCACGAGAGATGCGCACCGGTCCAAATCGATGATCACTCGTGGCTCTGGTGCGCAGCGCAGCGACACCGAGCAGCCATCTTTCTTGCACTTGTTCGTGAGGCACCGGGGGTCGATTCTTGCACGAATCGCCACTACGGACGACGTCATTGAACGTTGCGTTCCTGTATGCGGCTGGAGGCTTCCGCCCATGTGTTGTAGAGATCTACGGCGACATCGCCGTAACCAGCGGGAAAGCCACCGGAGTCGGTGTCAAGCCGGATTTCTCGTACGACCGACCCTCTTGGTCGCCGCTTGGGCTCGAATCGCCACGCTCCCACATGCTTGGAACTGAGCGCAACGTCTCCGCCATCGAAGTTCTTTCTGTCCTTCTCGGAAAGATCCGATAGGCGTACCAGATTTGTTAGGGCTTCAAGCACCCACTCGCTGTGGGTCGTGACAATAATCCGAACGTCTTCATGCACCGCTGCCGCAATCCAGCGCGTGAAAGCGACTTGCATTGCCGGATGCAAGTGAGACTCCGGCTCTTCGATGATCAGCACATCGCCGGGCCGGACGACATGGCGCAGATAGAGGACCACCGGCGCCAGTTCCGACACCATCGACGATACATTAATCAAGGGGAGGTCCCTCTTCCAGCCATCTGGTCGGTAGGAGAACGAAGGGAAGCCCGTAGCTGATCTCTTACTGCGGACTGACCCTCCAAGTATTTCTGTTTCAAGACGCTTGGCGAGACGGTCATCACGGGTACGAAGTCTGGCTCGTCGCGTATCCAGTTCGATAAGAGTCTCAAGAAAGTCTGCCACACCACCAGGAAGTGTGGGTCCCGGCGAAAATGCCCGAATGCCGCCATAGGGCGCCTGACTAATCAGAGAGCCCATGACCGTGCGGTGTGCATGCATCACACCCGTGCGGCCTGCCGGAAGATAGTACGTAGGACGGCCTACAGGGTCTACAACGTACGGAACGACAGCTTCAAGAAGGTCATTGAGCACCGGATACCATGAACTTTCCCTGAGACTAGGTTCTCCCCTTGATCGATAACGAAAATCGAGTCTTGATGACCACCTTCTGCTCGTCTGCATTTGCAGTGGGAAATCTGGGGAGAAAGAAGCGGCAAAGCTGGTCTTGCCTTTTCCTATGTTGTAGTCGTAACTCAAAGCCACTGTACGATCATTGTCTTTTGAGGCACATTTCCGCAGAACGATGTTAGCGCTGGTCGCGCTTCCGCTGCGTATCAGCTGGCTAGCGACGTCGATACCGAAACATCGTCGAATGTGTCCGCTGAGCAACTCGCCGGCTTCGCTGACACTTCCGAGCACGGGCCGGAGCGATGCCGCTACAGGTTCTGGTACAGGGATTAGATTGCCATCTTTTGCACCATCTTCTGAAGCCAATGAACTCAAGAAATCAAGCAGCGCCTCGGTAGTCTTGTCAGACAGTTTGCCTCGAGAGGCTCTAACTGCATGGCGATATGAAGGGAGATCCCCAACCCGTGATCTCTGACCTATGCCAAGTGAACCACCGCTGAAAAACTGATGTAGTGCATAGATTAGGATGGCCAGGTAGGACTTCCCCGTATTACTAGGCCCGACGAATACGGTGAGGGGGCGCAGATCGATCTTGGCGCTGACAATCGGCCCGAAATCGGAGACTTCTAGCTCTAGGGGTCCCGTATTCTTCATGGTCACAGGCTCATGCGCCGAGGCCCTAATCAACACTGCCCTTGACTATACCGCAGTCCGTCGCGCCACGCGCGTGGCGGGAAAGGGTGGGAGTCGAACCCACCGCGGACGCCGAAGGGCGCCCGCCAACGGGTTTGAAGCCCGCGAAGCCCACCGGGACCCATCCTCTCCCGCGGGGCGTGGCTAGGCGATGGCCGCCTCCACGCGCTTCTGCATTTCCTTCTTGGGCAGCGCGCCGACGATCTGATCGACCGGCTTGCCGTCCTTGAAGACCAGCAGCGTCGGAATGCTCCGGATCCCGTACTTCATCGAGACTTCCGGGTTTTCGTCCACGTTCAGCTTGGCGAAGCTCACCTTGCCTTCGTACTCCGTCGCGAGCTCGTCGACAATGGGAGACACCATGCGGCAGGGTCCGCACCAAACGGCCCAGAAGTCCACCACGACGGGGGTCGCCGCCCCCACCACGTCGCTCTCGAAGCTGCTGTCGGTTACCTCGAATGCCTTGGACACCTTGTGTCACCTCTTTCCGGGACCCCCGTCGGGGGCCTGTTCACGCGAACTTTCAGAGAAGCTTGCCACCGGCTTCCGGTCGAGCGATTGTCATCGCCCTTCCTATTATGCCGTACGCGTCGATTAGGACTTGAGACGTGCCGGGTCCGGTTCGGACTCCGACGGCTCGGGCACGTCCGCCCAGCCTTCCTGCACCATGCGGAATGCGAGGGCCACGGCGTTCTGGATGTCGCCGGCGTCGCTGCGCCCGTGGGCCATGACTACGTTGCCCTGAACGCCCAGCAGCGGCGCGCCCCCGATGCGGCTGTAGTCCCATTGGGCCAGCGTATTCCGCAGGGCGGGAGCCCAGAGAGCGGCGCTGAGCCGCGCTCCCAGGCTCTTCCGAAGAGATTCCTTGATCGACTTGAAAATGGACTCGGCGAGCCCCTCGGCCAGCTTGAGCACCACGTTGCCCGTGAAGCCGTCCATCACGTAGACGTCCGCCGTACCCTTGGGAAGGTCGAAGCCCTCGGCGTTGCCGATGAAGTTGAGACCGCTCTCCTTGAGCAGTTGATGGGCGTCTCGCACCAGCTTCGTCCCCTTGCTCTCCTCCTCGCCGTTGCTCACCAGCGCGACACGGGGTTCGGGCACTTGGAAGACTTTCGCCATGAAGTCGCTGCCGACCCGGCCGAACTGCGCGAGGAAGGGGGGGCGGCACTCCACGTTGGCCCCGATGTCGAGCATCATCGACACGTGGCCCTCGAGACTGGTGTAAAGCGTGGCAATGGCGGGGCGCTCGATGCCGCGCATCATGCCCAGGCTGAAGAGCGAGTAGGTGGCGATGGCGCCGGTGTTGCCCGCCGAGACGAACGCTTGGGCCTCGCCGGTGCGCACGAGATCCAGTCCTACGGATATCGAGGACCCTTTCTTGTCGCGCCACGCGGCGGTCGGCGCCTCGCTCATGCCGACGACTTGCTCGGCCTCCACGGGAAAGACGCGCCCGTTGCGTCCGGCGCGGCGCTCGATTTCTTGCGCCAGCGCCTCTTTCTGGCCAACGAGCTTGATGTCGACGCCGAGGTCGCGGGCCGCTTGGAAACAGCCAAGAGCAATGGCCTCGGGGGCATGGTCGCCACCCATCAAGTCGACTGCAATAGTGGCCACGTGGTCGCCTCGTACGGAGCGGGTAAAGCGTGCAGTGGTAGTGTACCGGAAGCCGTCGGAGTCGCCAACAGACTGGCGCCGCGTCAGCCAATCCCCCGTGCCGCCAGTTCCATGACCCCGCCCGCCACGAGGGGAACTTTGAAGTTGTCGTCGAGGCCCCCCAGCGGCGTTAATTCGGCAAGGGCGGCGGCACCGGCCCCGATCAGCATCAAGGGATAGGTGGTCTCGACCACCCCCGCAAGAAGGATCGAGCCGATGGCGACGGCGACGGCGAAGAACGCCGCGGCGCCTTCAAGGCTCTTCTTTCCGATCCGCACCGAGCCGAATCGCTCCCCGACCAGCGCGGCCGCCGGGTCGCCCAGCGACAGGTAGTAGAGCGCGAGGATGGCGAAGGGCCGGTCGATGACCGCGATGCAGATGGCGGTGGCGGCGAGCATCCACGTCGAGCCGAACACGGCCCGCCCCTCCGCCGTCTTGGTGAGCGGGCCGAACAGCTTCATCAGACCGCGGTTGAGCCGGTCGGAGCGAAAGCGCGCGACCTCCAAGGCGATGGCGACGGCGGCGGCGACGACCGCGACAGGCAGCACGAGTTCCTTGTCGAGGAACACGTAGAGGGTGGGGAAGGTCGAGCCCGCCGTCAGGTGAAAGATGCGGCGCTGGATACCGGCGGCGCGGCGGTCCACCTGACCGGGTTCGTCTGGACCGTTGGGCGTGGCGGAAGACATCCCGACAAGGGTAGCAAAGAAGCGGCGCCGGGCGTGCTATTCCGCGCGCGGCGTCCCGGGCCCCGAACGCTTCGCCACGTAGTCGGCGGCGGCGGCCTTCACCGCGTCGGTGACGAGAACGGCGCTGTGCGTTTTCGCCGGCGGCAACCCCCCAAGGGCCTCGGCGACATCGGCGCGGGAGATCTTGACCGCATCCTCCACGGTCAGGCCGACAATAAGCTCGCTGATCATGCTGCTCGCGGCGATAGATGTGCTACATCCCTCGACGCGCCACTTTGCTTGCTCGATCACGCCGCCGCGAACTCGAAGCTGGAGGCGCAGTATGTCGCCGCACGCCGGGTTGGTGATGGAGCCCTCGCCATCAGGGTCGGCGATCTCGCCCACGTTGCGCGGGTGGCTGAAGTGGTCGAGCAGGACCTCGCTGTACGCCACGGCGCCCCTCCGCCAGCCGCTACGCCAGAGGGCGCGGACCGTTCTTGGGGTTCCGCACGCTCTCGATGACGCCGGGCAGCGTGTCGATCACGTAGTCGATCTCTTCCCGCGTGTTCTCCGGGCCGAGGGTCAGGCGCAGGGCGCCGATGGCGAGGTCCGCCGGCACGCCAAGCGCCATCAGCACGTGCGACGGATCGAGCGAGGCGGTGCGGCAGGCACTGCCCGTCGAGGCCGCGATTCTCGCGTCGTCGAGGGCCATCAGCGTCCACTGCGAGTCGGTGCCGTCGAACGAGAAGTTGACGTTATTGGGCAGCCGCCGGTCCTCGGAGCCGTTAAGGTGCGCCCCAGGGATACGCTCGCGCACGCCTTCTATCAGGCGGTTGCGAAGTCCAAGGACGTGCTCCCGGTTTGAGTCGCGTTCCTCGACCGCGATAGAAAAGGCGCGGGCCAGCCCAACGATACCCGCGATGTTCTCCGTCCCCGCCCGCCGGTTACGCTCGTGACTACCGCCCACCTGTTGCGACTCAAAGGGCGTCGCTCGCCGGAGGTAGAGCACCCCGACTCCCTTCGGCCCATTGAACTTATGCGCCGAGAGGCTGAGGGCATCGACGCCGAGCGTATCGACGTCCAGGTCAAGGTAAGAAGCGCCCTGCACCGCGTCGGTGTGGAAGACGATCTGAGCACCGAGCTGCTTCGACTTCGCCTCGACCAGCCGAGCGATATCGGCGATGGGCTGCACCGTGCCCACCTCGTTGTTGGCGAGCATGATGCTGACGACGGTCGTGCGCTCGCCGATCGCCCGTTCGAGGTCGTCCAAATCCACCAACCCGTCGGAGTCGACGGGGAGGTAGGTCACTTCAAAGCCGAGCTTTTCGAGCGCGTGGCAGGCGTGGAGCACCGCGTGGTGCTCTACGCTCGTCGTGATGACGTGGTCGCCGTGCTCGCGCAGGGCCAAGGCGGCGCCGCGGACGGCGGCGTTGTCCGACTCGGTGCCGCCGCTGGTGAAAATCACCTCGCTGGGCTTGCACCCTAGCGCCTCGGCGACGATGGCCCGGGCGTTCTCCATCGCCTGCCGGCACTCCTGCGCCGGCCCGTACATGCTCGAAGCGTTATAGAAGCAGTCGGAGAAGAAGGGCAGCATCGCCTCGACGACCTTGGGATGCGCCGCGGTCGTCGCGGCATGGTCCAAGTAGATGAACCGGTCCTGCTCTTGCTCCATACGCGCCGATCCGCCCCCTTCGAGCGTGTCGGCCATCGTAGCACCGCCCCGCGAGGGGGGTCAACGAACCCGGCACCGGGCTACGGCACGCTGTTCTAGACCGGCAAGAGCAGTCCTAGGCCCCGAGCCACGCCTTCGCCATAGGCCACGTCGGCCTCTTGGAAGTGCCTGATCTGGCGTTGCTGGATCTCCTCGGGGACCGACTGCATGGCCCGCACCAGGTTGTCGATCAGCCGTTGCCGTTGATCCGGTGTCATGAGTCGAAAGAGATCCCCTGCCTGGGTGTAGTCATCGTTTCCCGCGCGGTGATCGTAGCGGTCCGCATCGCCGTCGATCATGAGCGGCGGCTCCGAGGCTCCGCCTTCCACAGGTCCGCCGAAACTGTTGGGCTCGTAGTTGACGGCACCGCCGCCATTCCCATCGAACCGCATCGCGCCATCGCGGTGGTAGGAATGCACCGGGCAGCGGGCGCTGTTGACCGGCAGCGACTCGTAGTTGACGCCCAGCCGGTAGCGGTGCGCGTCCGCATAGGAGACGATGCGGAATTGAAGCATTTTGTCGGGGCTGTGGCCGATCCCAGGGACCTGATTTGCGGGAGAGAAGGTGGACTGTTCGACCTCGGCGAAGTAGTTGTCCGGGTTCCGATTGAGCTCGACGACACCCACTTCCATGAGCGGGTACTGGCCGTGGGGCCAGACTTTGGTGAGGTCAAAGGGGTTGTAGGGGGTGCGCTCGGCGTCCGCCTCCGGCATGACTTGGACGAACACGCGCCACTTGGGGAAGTCGCCCCGCTCGATTGCGTCAAAGAGATCGGCCTGGTGCGACTCCCTGTCGCCACCGATGACGGCGGCGGCCTGCTCGTCCGTCAGGAATTCAATGCCTTGCAGCGTCTTGAGGTGGAACTTCACCCAGAAGCGTTGCTTCGCCGCGTTGATGAAGCTGTAGGTGTGGGAGCCGTAGCCGTTCATGTGACGGTACGACTTTGGGATGCCCCGGTCTGAGAAGAGCATGGTGACTTGGTGCAGGCTCTCCGGGGAGAGGGACCAGAAGTCCCACATGGCGGTAGGGTTGCGGAGGTTGGTCTTTGGGTCGCGCTTCTGGGAGTGGATGAAGTCGGGGAACTTGTAGGGATCGCGCACGAAGAAGACAGGGGTGTTGTTGCCGACAAGGTCCCAGTTCCCTTCCCGGGTGTAGAACTTCATTGCGAAGCCGCGCACATCGCGCTCTGCATCGGCGGCGCCCCGCTCACCGGCCACCGTGGAGAACCGGAAGAAGCAGGACGTCTGCTTACCGACCTCGGAAAAGAGGTCCGCCTTCGTGTACGGGGTGATGTCGCCGGTGACGGTGAGTGTCCCGTAGGCGCCCGAGCCTTTTGCATGCACGACGCGTTCCGGAATCCGTTCACGGTTGAAGTGGGCGTGCTTCTCGAAGAGTTGCCAGTCCTGGACGAGGAGGGGGCCCCGCGGCCCGGCCGTGAGGCTGTTCTGATTGTCGCCAACGGGGATGCCCGCAGCCGTCGTGATTCGCATCTCGTCTACCATCGTCTCCTCCTCTCAACCAAAAGACGCGCCGCGATGCTACGCGCGTCTGCTGTTGAACTTGCAAGATCACTCCATGCATTAAGGTATACGCCGCACGTGAAAACGTGGTTCCGGCGCGGCGCGTCCCACGAGCGCCCAACCGCGACCGCCGCCCGCATCCTCACGCAGCGTTGTGCTAGACTCATGGCGCCCCGCTACTGAAGTGCCGCGGCCTTCGGAGGACTCAGTTGGACTATAGTTTCGCTCCCGAACACGACGCCTTTCGCGGCGAGGTCCGCGAGTTCATCCAACACGAACTCCCCCCGCGCATCGCCGCCGGTGAGGACGCCTACAGCGATGAGAATTTCGACGATGCCATGACCTTCCGCCGCAGGCTCGGCGCGAAGCGCTGGATCGGCATCGGCTGGCCCACCGAGTACGGAGGCCTTGGCGCCACCCCCATGATGCAAGCCATCTTCCACGAGGAGATGATCTACCTCAACGCACCACTCGACCCGCAGGCGTACCAGGTCGGCCCCGCCATTATCGATTTCGGCGGGGAGGACCTGAAGAAGAAGTTCCTCTCTGCCACCGCCAACCAGGAGATCCTGTGGTGTCAGGGCTTCTCCGAGCCCAACGCCGGCTCCGACCTCGCCGGGCTCCAGACCGCCGCAACCGCCGACGGCGACGACTACGTGATCAACGGCCAGAAGATCTGGACCTCGCAGGCCCACCGCGCCGACTACATCCACATCCTCACCCGGACCGACCCCGACGCGCCCAAGCACAAGGGCATTTCCTACTTCCTCCTCGACATGCAGACGCCGGGGATCACCATCAGCCCGCTCATCAGCATCGATGACGTGCACCACTTCAACCAGGTCTTCTTCGACAACGTGCGGGTGCCGAAGGGCAACATGATCGGCGACGAAAACCAGGGCTGGTACGTCGCCATGACCACCCTGAACAACGAGCGATCGGGCATCCGGGACGTCTCCCGCGCGCGCCGCACCTACGACCGGTTAATCAGGGCTCTGTGCGAAACGCCGGCCCTCGCGCCCGTCCGCCGCGACCCCATCGCGCGTCACCGGCTGGCGGAACTGGCAATCGAGGCACAGACGAGCCGTAACCTCTCCTATCACGTGGCATGGATGCAGGACAATGGAATCCAACCTGACCGGGAAGCATCGATGGCGAAGCTATTCGCCAGCGAGCTTCACCAGCGCATCACGAAGGCGGGGCTGGAGCTTCTCGGCCTCTACGGCCAGGCCATGCCCGGCGACCGGTACGCCCCCGTTCACGGCGCCATTCCCTTCGAGTCGTTGAGCAACGTGGCCAACACCATCGCCGCGGGCAGCTCCGAGGTGAACCGCAACATCATCGCCACCCGGGGCCTCGGTCTGCCGCGCTAGCCGCGCTGCCGAAGTCATGGCCGTGATCGACTACACGCCGTTCGATATCCCCGAGATCAGCATGATGGCGTTCTACCCGCAGCGGGTGTGGGCGCCGCCCCCCCACGGCGCCGAGGACGTCATGGTTCCCGTCGCCACCGGCATCGAACTCTCCGCCCGCTTCTACAAGCACGATGCGTCCGCCCCCACCATCCTCTTCTTCCACGGCAACGGCGAGGTCGCCTATATGTACGACGACATCGCCCCGCACTACCACCGTGCCGGCGCCAACTTCTTCGCCGTCGACTTCCGCGGCTACGGCAGAAGCGGCGGCTCGCCCAGCTTTTCGACCATGATCGCCGACGCCAACACTTCCTTCGAGTTCGCCAAGGGCTACCTGAAGGACGTGGGCTTTACCGGCCCCCTGTTCGTGAAGGGCCGCTCGCTGGGGACGCACCCCGCCGTGGAGGCGGCCGCCCGCCACGGTGGCGAGCTCCGCGGTCTGATCGTCGAAAGCGGCTCGGCAGCGATGGACCGAATGGCGGGCCGCTACGGACTCGACCCCGAATCGCCTGCGATTAAGGAAACCCTCCGGCGGCACGAAGAGAAGGTGCGCTCGATTACGCTGCCCCTCCTCATCATCCACGGCGAGCGCGACGATCTCGTGCCGCCCGAAGCCGCAGTGGCGCTGTACGACATGGCGGCCTCGGAGCACAAGGAGATCGAGCTGATCCCAGGTGCGGGGCATAACGACTTGCTCTGGGTCGGCATGGCGCAATACTTCGGAGCCGTCGCCCGCTTCATCGCCGCGTTCGGCGACGCGGCCGGGTCCGCCGCCGGGTCCACATGAGCACGACGGACTTCTCCACCAGGTTTGCCGGCCCCTTCGCGGAAGGCGACCTCGCCCTGCTCATCGACAGCCGGGGACGTCAGTATCTCATCACCCTCGGCGCGGGGCAGGTCTTCCATAGCCACTTTGGGGCCGTCCCCCACGACGAGATCATCGGCCGCGATCAGGGCGCGCGGGTGCGCAGCGCGTCGGGGAAAACGGTGATCGCCCTCAAGCCTTCCCTTTCCGACTACGTAATGAACATGCCCCGCCACTCGCAGATCATCTATCCCAAGGACGCGGCGGCGATCCTCTTCTACGGCGACATGTACCCAGGCGCGACGGTGTTCGAGGCTGGCCTCGGTTCGGGGGCGCTCGCGCTCGCGCTGCTCCGCGCCGTCGGCCCTGCCGGCAAGCTGATCAGCTACGAAACACGCCCCGACCCACTCGCGGGCGGCCCGCGGAACGTGGAGCGCTACCTAGGCGAGAGCCCCAACCACACCGTCCGCGAGCGCGACGTCTACGATGGCATCGACGAGGACGGCCCCATCGACCGGATCGTGCTCGACGTGCCCGAGCCTTGGCGCGTCGTTTCGTCCGCGGGGAAGCGGCTGCGGCCTGGCGGCATCCTGATCGTGTACCTGCCAACGGTGCTCCAGGTACATCGCGTACACCTCGAGCTCGACGCGCATCCCGCCTTCGAACTGGCGGAGACCTTCGAGCTCATGCAACGTCCCTGGCACCTCTCGGAATCGAGCGCGCGCCCCGACCACCGTATGGTCGCCCATACCGGCTTCATCACGCGGACGGTGCGCTGCGACCCCCGGGCGGAGCGCGATCCTCTCCCCGAGGGAACGGAAGGCTAGGCCCTGCCGCGAACCGAAGGCCGTGCAACGTTGACACCGCGGCGCGTCCCTTCCTATCCTTCGTTCACCGGCTTACGACGTTGGACTGACCGGCGGAGGTAGACCATGCCCCAGAAGCGCGTCGACATCATGCACATCAACGAAGCCCCTTGGGTCCGCGAGGTCGAACCGCAGAAGGGTCCGCGCAAGCTCGGCGCGCAGGTCATCGGCGACCTCGACGAGGGGTTGCGCGCGATGATCATCGCGCTTGCGCCGAACAAGCCGGGCAACCTGCACAGCCACTCCCAGGACGAGATCATCCACATCCTGGAAGGCGGCTTCACGATCGGTAAGCGAGAACTCGGCCCCGGCCACGTTATGTTCATCAAGGCGGACACGCAGTACAAGTTCGACACCGGCCCAGAAGGGGTCCGCTTCATGAACATCCGGCCCGGCCCCGCCAAGTACCACATGGTGGGCAAGGAGCCGGTGGAGGAGCGGTGGAACGTCGGGAAGGTGCAGGCCTAACCGCTTAGCCTCTCCCCCTCTGGGGAGACTGAGAGAGGGCGCGCGCCGCCTCCATTAAACCTCTCCCCCTCTGGGGGAGGGCGCGCGCCGCCTCCCTTAAGCCTCTCCCCCTGTGGGGGAGACTGAGAGAGGGCGCGCTCTAGTCCTGCTGCTTCGACCACACGCCGGGGGCGCCGGTGCGCCATAGGTCGCAGCGGATGCACCGCCGCGCCTCCGACACCGCCTCGTCTTTCGCGTAGCCCCGCTCGACGATTTCGAAGGTCGCCTTGCGTTCCGCGGCGGCGGCCATGGGCATGGGCGTGACCGGCTTGCCCTGCGCCGCGATGTCGGCGCGCATCCGCATCTCCGAGCCGGGGGCTGGGGCGAAGACCTCCGAGATGTCGCCGTCGCCACCGAGGAAGCGGTCGATAGCGACGGCGGCGCGCTTCCCTTGGTCCATGGCGTCGACGATGCTGCCCGGACCGGTGACCGCGTCGCCGGCGGCGAAGACGCCCTCGCGGCTCGTCATACACGAATCGAGATCCGTGAGGACTCGCCCGCGCGGGCCGAGATCGAGCTCCCAGGAGGCCGGAGCCTCGACTTCGAGGCCCAGCGAGACGAGCACCGCGTCGGCGGCGATAGTCCGGCGGCTCCCCTCGACGGCGCCCAGCGTCTCGCGGCCCAGCTCGTCGGTGGCGATGACTTCGAGGGACTCGGCGGCGACTTCGACGCCGGCGGCGGCGCGGCGCACCGCGACGACGCGCATGACCGGGAGGGCTTCGACGCCCTCCGCCTCGGCGTCGGCTATCTCGTGGTCGTGGGCCTCGGCGGTGGCGCGGTCGGACGGCATGAGGACGGTCACGTGCTCTGAACCGATCCGCAGGGCCGAGCGGGCCGCATCCATCGCAACATTGTCGCCGCCAATCACGACGACGCTTGGCGGGGCGCTGGTCCGCCGACCCAAGTTGACATCGCGAAGGAAGGCGGCGGCGTACTCGACCTCTTGGCCCACTTCCCCACCGGACGAGGCTGTACTGGGAAGATCGAGGGGGCGCGGTTTCGTCTGCCCCACGGCGAGGAGGACGGCGTCGTACTCGCCGATGAGCTCGCTAATCGACTCCACTCGCGTGCCCGTACGTACGTCGACCCTCGTGGCGCATATGAGATCAATTTCGCGTTCGAGCAGATCGCGGGGGACCTTGTACTCGGGGAGTCCCACGGCCAGCATGCCGCCGAGCTTGGGCATCGCTTCGAAGAGCGTGACGTGGTGGCCGCGGCGGCTGGCGAGGTAGTAGACCGCGGTGAGACCCGCCGGCCCCGAGCCGACGACGGCTACGCGCTTCCCCGTCGGCGGGGCCGCGGTGGGACTGGGCCCGCCGGAGCCGTGTTCGGCCGCGGCGCGCTTGACGGCGTTGATGGCGACCGGCGCCTCCATGATGCCGCGGCGGCACCACGGCTCGCAGGGGCGGTAACAGATCAGCCCGCAGACCACGGGGAGGGGAATGGCCTCGCGCACCGTAGCATGGGCCTCGGAGAACCGCCCCTCGGCGACGTAGCCCATGTAGCGCGGCACATCGACCTCCGCGGGGCAGGCGGCAACGCACGGGGCGATCAGGCGTTTGTCTTGCTCGAACTCCATAGGCTCACATTGTGTGGGGCTCTGCGCTATTTCCCCGCGGAAGTCTCCCCCAACGTAGACCTTTGCGCAAGCGGGGCGGGGAAAGGCGGTGGTGGGGCCGGGAGGTCTTACCTCTTCTCCCCACGGGAGAAGATTGAGATGAGGGGCCCCGCGCCAACCGCCAACGGCCATCGAAGCCCGCCAACCCCTCCCGTAGGGGCGCCCCTTGTGGGCGCCCTCCGGCCTCTCCCCCTCTGGGGGAGATTGAGAGAGGGCGCGCGCCGTCAGGCGCGCCGGTGGGGCCGGGAGGTCTTACCTCTTCTCCCCACGGGAGAAGATTGAGATGAGGGGCCCCCTCACAACCACCACCGGCCACCAAAGCCCGCCAACCCCTCCCGTAGGGGCGCCCCTTGTGGGCGCCCTCCGGCCTCTCCCCCTCTGGGGGAGATTGAGAGAGGGCGCGCGCCGCAGGCGCGCGGGCGGCCGCAGGGCGCCGCTCCCCCTTGGGCCCCGAATACGCAGTCGCCCGTGGGAAAGGAGGTTCGGACCCCGCGCCTAGGACGGGGAGCCTCGCAGGAGTCTGCCCACGGCGTCCTCCACCGCCTTGCCCTCCGGCGACTGGCGCAGCCATTTGCGGAGCTCGCGGCGGGCGATGGTGACGGTGACGCGGTCGCGCTCTTGACGAAGCTGCGCTAGGCGCTGGGCCGCGCCGTCCGCCGCCGCCCGCCCCGCCTGGGAGACCTCGACGTGCAGGCCGTTCGCGGGGTCGAACTCCGGGATGGGCAGCCTCCACAGGTGTTTGTGCAAGTCGCGCGCTCCGAACTGGCCTTTGGGCATGAGCGGAGTTACCGCCGTATAGAGAGTGTCGCTATTGATAATGCCTAGCAGATAGCGAGCTTCGCTCAAGTCCTTGCAGTCGATCCAAAAGAGGAGATGGCCAGCGACAGGCTCGCCGAGCGCCAAGCGGACGTTGACAATGTCTAGCGTGCGGGGGTAAACAGGCGCAGGGGGAAGTCTTAAATGACGCAGGCCGGACTACAGGGCACCTTTGTTGAAGAGGCGCATGCCGCGGATGCCGACATAGCTATCTCGCCGATCCCGGCGGTCAACGTGGCGACGGTCCCTCAGCGCAGCCCGCTCAGATATCCGGGCGGCAAGACCTGGCTTGTCCCCCACATTCGAGCCTGGCTATCGACGGGCGCTCCCGCGCCGAGACTGCTGATTGAGCCGTTTGCCGGCGGGGGCATCGCCTCGCTCACGGCCGTCATGGAAGAGCTTGTCGACCGATGCCTGATGGCCGAGATTGACCCCGATGTCGCCGCGTTCTGGCACGCCGCGCTTCGTCATGGCCCCGAATTGTCCGAGCGCGTGACGCGATTCATGCTAACGCGGGAGTCAGTCCAAGAGTTGGCCCTTCAACACCCGCATGACGTTGTGGACCACGGCTTCCGCACACTCGTCCTTAACCGGACGCGCCGCGGAGGCATACTGGCCCCCGGCGCGTCACTGACCCGAGTAGGGGAGAACGGCAACGGCGTCGCATCGCGCTGGTACCCGAACACCCTAGCGAAGCGCCTTCGCGGAATCGCGAACTACGCTGATCGAATCGGCTTCTGCGAGACAGACGGCATGCGCCTTTTGGAAGCCCTCCTAGGTCGTCTCGGCGAGGAAGCAGCAGTATTCGTTGATCCGCCCTACACCGCAGGCGGGAAGCGAGCGGGTACGCGCCTCTATACTCATAGCATCATCGATCACGCGCGCCTATTCGAGATGCTAGCCGAGAGCAGCGTCAATTTCTTGATGACCTACGACCGTGCGCCAGAGATCGTGGAACTGATTCAACGGCATGGTTTCTCCGCCGTTAAAGTGATGATGAAGAACACACATCACGCCCGGCACCCCGAGTTGGTTATCACCCGCCAACCGGTCTTTGTGGAGCGAGGCCCCAGCACACAATGAGCGAGGCTCGTTACTCCATAGCCGAGTGGTATGGGCATCCCTTGCGCAGCTTGTCGCCCGAGCGGCGGCGTACACTAGCGAAGGCGGCGTTAGAGGAGAGCCGCACGACACCTGCCTGTCCGTTTCAGCAAGGTCGTCCGCCATGCAGCAAGCGTGGCGGCGTCTGCTCTCTGCAGCGCTACGATCAAGACAACGACGGACTCCTTGGTTCTCCCAAGGGCGATCCCGTCATCGTGTGCCCGTCAAGGTTTGAAGAGAAACAAGCCATAGTTCACTGGCTTGCTGAGATTGTCGACTTTGCATCGAGCAAGACGATGGTTGCGCGCGAGGTCCCATTCATGCAGGGGACCAGCACGGGCAAGTCGGCGGGAAAGATTGACCTTGTAGTTGCCGAGACATCCGCTGGCGCCCTTGCTTGGTATGGCCTGGAATTTCAGGCGGTGTACTTTTCAGGCAAGGGTATGCAGCTTGAGTTCAGAGCCCTCCGCAACCACAAGCTCGCCGCACCGCCCTTTCCACGCGCAATCCGGCGTCCGGATTGGCGATCCTCAAGCGCGAAACGTCTCATGCCACAGCTACAGGTGAAGGTTCCGACCCTTCGCCGGTGGGGGTCAAAGATCGCTGTGGCCGTAGACCGGCCCTTCTTTGACGCGATTGGCGGCCCCAGTCCTTCCCCAAGCACCGACCTCAACGATGGCGACGTCATTTGGCTGGTCCCGACACTCACGCCCGACGATGCCGGACGCTACCAACTGTCGCGAGGGCACTGGGAAGTACTGACGTTGGAGCAGTCGAGCGACAAACTCCTCGCGGCAAAGACAGTGCGCAGAGAGGCCTTCGAGCAAACGCTTCGCGCCAAGCTCGAACCATTGGGCCCCGGCTAGGATCTCCTCTCCGCGCCCCGCCCTCACCCCAACCCTCTCCCAGCGGAGACGTTTGCGTAACCGGGGTGACTGGCCGCGAGGGTGGCGGACTTCGATAACCCGCGGCGGTTGCGAGGCGGCCCCTCATCTCAATCTTCTCCCGCTGGGAGAAGAGGCAAGACCTCCCGGCCCCACCCATGCCTGAGCCCGCAGGCGGGTTACGCGAAGGTCTCCAGCGGGCCAGGGGGCCGGAGGGGACGGGCGCCCACAAGGGACGCCCCTACGGGAGGGGTGGATTCCCGCGTGCGTGGGAATGACGGGTGGCGGTGGCGGCTACGCCTTGGCGATCTCGACGGGGAAGCGCTTGGCGCGGGAGAAAGGTGTGAGCGCGCCCGGCGTGGGCTTGTTCCAGATGTTGGTCACCATCTTCTGGTGCGGCAAGGTCAGCAGGGCAATGCCGGGGGCGGCGCGTCCGTTCACCCGGGCCTTCGCGGAGACCTCGCCCATGGCGGCGATGAGGGTGACCGCGTCGCCGTCCTCTATCGACAGGCGGCGGGCGTCGGCGGCGTTGAGCTCGACCGCCGCCGCGCCGTCGAGCTCGACGGTCCCCTTGATCTCGCGCACGACGGCGGCGAGGGCGACCATGCCGTCCTCGTCCACGCGGGCCGGCGCGGGCAGCGGCAAGAACCGTCCGATGCCGCGCATGAATTGGGAGACGTGGAGCATCGGCGTGCCCGGATCGTCCTTGGAGCGGCAAGGCCACTGCAGGGGACGGTCATCGAGACGGTCGTAGGAGACGCCGGCGTAGGCTGGGACCACGCGGGCGATCTCGTCCATGATCTCCGCCGGGCTGTCGTAGGAGAAGCCGGCGGCACCCATGCGCTCGGCCAGGCCGGCGATGGCGCGCCACGCGGGTCGGCACTCGCCCAGCGGCGCGATGGCCGGACGCACGCGCTGCACCCGCCGCTCGAAGCTGGTCGAGGAGCCGTCGTTCTCCGCGAACGACGTGGCAGGCAGCGCGACAGTAACGAACGGCTCAAGGTTGCGCAGGAAGGCCTCGTGGACGGCAAGGAATTCTAGCTTCGCGAAAGCCCGTGCAAGCTCGCCCGTGGGATCGGGCAGCACCTGGTTCTGTCCGATCATCACCACGGCCTTGATCTCTCCAGCGTCGATGGCGGCGGGCAGGTCGGGCAGGCCGACGCCGGGGCGGTCCGGCACGGGGCGTTCGGTATGCGCGCCGAGCCGGAGGCGGGCGCCGGCCTCGTCGAGGAACGCCCCGCCAGGGAGCAGGTGCGGCCTGCATCCCATGTCCTCGGCGCCCTGGCTGTTACTTTCTCCCCGCAGCGGGTAGACACCGCCTCCGCGGACGCCGACGTTGCCGGTGAGCATCGCGAGCCCCGCGACGGCCGTCGCGAGCGCGCCGCCGCCGAGCAGCGCCGGGCTGAAGAGGAAGGAGGCCGGTCTCCGCGCCGCGAGAAGGCGCGCCGCCTGCCGTATCTGCTCGGCGGGCACGCCGGAGAGCGCCTCCACGGCGTCGAGGGTGTACGGGGCCAGCGACTCGACGAAGCGGTCGATCTCCACCGCCCGCTTCTGCACCGCATCGGCGTCGAACAGGCCCTCGTCGACGATGACCTTGGCGATTGCGCCGAGCACGGCGACCTCGGAGCCTGGAGCGCAGACGGCCTTCTCCGCCGCGAGCAGTCCGATCTCGGTGTCTCGGGGATCGATGACGATCAGGTGAGCGCCACGGTTCACCGCCTCCTTGACCTGAAGACCGGCGACGGGGTGCTCGAAGGTTATGTCGGAATCGACGATGAGGACCGTCTTCGCGTCGTGCAGGTCCCACATCGAGTTGGTCGCCGCGGCGCTGCCGAAGGCGTCGGTGAGGGGATCGAGCGCGGAGGGCGGGCAGAGGGGATCGGGGAAGTCGACATTGGGGGAGCCGACGGCGCCGCGCGCGAACTTCTGGAGCAGGTAGTTGTCCTCGTTCGTGGCCTTGCCCGAGCCGAGGAAGGCAATCTCGCCGGGCTCGTACTTGCCCAGGGCCTCGGCGACGGCAGCGAGGGCGTCGTCCCACGACGCCGCTTCGAGGCCGTCCGCGCCCCGCACCATCGGCGTCATCAGGCGCTGCTTGCTATAGACCCACTTGTAGCCGAACTTGCCCTGGACGCACTCCTGACCGCGGCTCGCCTCACCGTCCACGTCGTGCGTGACTCGAATGAGCTTGCCGTCCGTAACGTTCAGGTTGAGCGAGCAGCCGACGCTGCACTGGGAGCAAGCCGAGGTGACCATCTCGTCGGCGCGCCCCGCCCACTTGCTGTCCTTCTCCGTGATGGCGCCCACGGGACAGACGTCGACGCAGAGGCCGCAGAAGGTGCAGCCGGACTCGGCGAGCGTCCCGCCCTGGGCGGTACCCACAATGGTGTCGTTGCCCCGCATCTCGAAGGTGATGGCGTTGACGCCCTCGATCTCGTCGCAGGCTCGGACGCACTTCCCGCAGACGATGCAGAGGTTCATGTCGTGGTCGATGAAGGGATTGCGCGTCTCCAAGTCGAGGTTGCGGTACTGGTAGGGGAGCGGGACCTCGTTGAGCTTGACTGAGTAGGTCACGTCCTGAAGCTCGCAGCGCTCGTTCTGCGGACAGACGACGCAGCGGTCGGTCACGCTGACGTTGCGCAGGCAGACGTCGGTGGGGCCGCAGTGCTCGATGCGCCAGCAGGTGAGACAGCCGTGGGGGTGGCTTGACAGGGTGAGGGCGAGGATGTCGCGCCGTATCTCCTCGACGGGCCCCGGATTGGTGAGGACGGACATGCCCTCGCCGACGGTCGTGTGGCAGGCGGCGGGATAGCCCCGCCCTCCCTCGATTTCGACGACGCACATACGGCAGGCGCCGTAGGGTTTGAGGATGGGATGCCAGCAGAGGTATGGAATGTATATCCCGTAGTCGCGCGCGGCCTCGATGATCGTCTGGCCCGGCTTGGCCTCGACCTCGACGCCGTCGATCTTGAGCTTGATCCTGTCGGTTGTCATCGGTCGGCGCCCCTCAGTCAACCCGCCTGAACAGCCTCGTTTTGGAGCGAGGCTTCGAACTCGTCTTGGAAGTAGCGGTAGCCCGACTTGATCGGGTTCTCCGCGAGGTGCCCATGGGCGCACAGCGACGACTTCATCGTCTCGCCGATGACAAGCGCGGTGTCGAGCTCCTTGCGCGTCGCCTCTTTGCCGTGCAAGCGTTCAAGGATGTTGGCGATCTGGCGCGTGCCCAGCCTACAGGGGAAGCACTTGCCGCACGACTCCTCGGCGTTGAATTCGCCGAGCACGGCGGCGATCTCGACCACCGAGTCCGTCTCGTCGCCGACGATGATGCCGCCCGAGCCGAACATCGCGCCGGCGGCGATCATGGCGTCGAAGTCGATGGGCATGTCGAGCGACGAGGCGGGGAGGAAACCGCCCAGCGGCCCCCCGGTCTGCAAGAACTTCAACGCCTTGCCGCCGGGGACGCCGCCGCCGAGCACTTCGATGACCTGGCGGAGCGTCACCCCGAAGGGTACCTCGTAGAGGCCGGGGCGGTTGACGCGGCCCGTTAGACAGACCAGGGCCGTACCCTTGCTTCGCTCGGTGCCGATGCCGGCGAACCAGTCGCCGCCGTTGGCCACGATGCTAGGGGCATAGGAATACGTCTTGACGTTGTTGATGTTCGACGGCTTCTGCCAGAGGCCGGCGGCGGCGGGGAACGGGGGCTTGTACCGGGGCATGGCCCGCTTCCCTTCGACGGCCTCCATCAGGGCGGTCTCCTCGCCGGAGACGTAGGACTCGCCGGTGAGGGAGATTTCGATGTCGAATTCGAAGTCCGTACCGAGGATGTTCTTGCCGAGCAGGCCGTGCTCGTAGGCCAAGTCGAGGGCGCGCTGTATGCGGTCGATGGGCAGGTCCCATCCCGTTCGTATGAAGATGAAGCCCTTGCCGCCGCCGGCCTTGGTGGCGTAGCCGGCGATGGTGATCCCTTCGATCACGCGGAAGGGATCGCTCTCGAGTAGGTGTTTGTCGTTGAACGCGCCGGAGTCGCCCTCCTCGGCGTTGCAGAGGTGGTACTTGGGAGGTCCGGGGGCGCCGATGAGGAACTTCCACTTCATCGCCGCGGGGAAGGCCGCGCCGCCGCGCCCGCGCAGGTTCGACTTTTCGATCTCGCCGATGACGTCCTCGGGCGTCATGCCGCTCACGGCCTTCTCCAGTGCCGCGTAGCCGCCATTCGCGATGTAGTGCCACAGGTTGTCGGGCTCGATGACACCGCAGTTCTGGGTCGCCACCCGGCGCTGAAGTGAGAACTCTTCGCGGGAAAACAGGTCGGGGAGCCCGCCGTTTTCGAGATCGCCGATGGCTCCGAGGACGTCGGCGCCGTCGGGAATGGCGCCGTCGACCACGTAGCTTTCGACTAGGGCCGCCGCGGAATCGGGCGTGACGTTGGCGAAATAGACGCGCGGCTTGCCCGGTCTGGTAATGCTGACAATGACTTCGGCGTAGTCGAGGCCCAAGCCGCCGGTCTCGCGGATATCGGCTTCGACGCCGGCGCGCGCGATGGCCGACTCAAGGGCTTCGATCACGTCCGGAGCGCCGGCGGCGAGGCCGTGGATTCCCATGCCGACGGCGATTTGGGTCCGCTCGGCGGGACGCGCGAAGGCCGCCCATTCCCGCTCGGCCCGCTCGGCGAGCTTCCCGAACGCCTCGGTCATGCCCCGCCTCCCGCTGTTGCGTCGAGGAGATGGCCCAGGCGGTCCGCGTTCAAGCGGCCCACGAGCCTACCATCGATCTTGCCTACGGGAGCAAGGGCGCACGCTCCGGCGCACTCGAGGCCGCGGAGAGAGTATTTGCGGTCCTCGCTGTAGCCGTCGAACACGGCGCCGGCGAACGCCTCGGCCTGGCGCATCAGCCCTTTCGAGTCGAAGAGCTGGCACGACGGCCCCCAGCAGAGCTCGATGGTGTGGTCGCCGGGGGGCTCGAAGCGGAAGTGCGTGTAGAAGGTGGCGACGCCGTGGACTTCGTTGACCGAGGCGCCGGTGTACTCAGCGACGGCGGGGATGGCGTCAGGCGGGAGGTAGGTCAGCCGTTCCTGGATGCGAATGAGAGAAGAGAGGACGGTAATCGTCCGCCCCTTCTGGGAGTCGAGAGTCTCCCGCATCTTGGGGTCCATGGCCGGACCGCGTCCCTTCTGTCCGCAAGAGCGGCTGATTCGTGAAATACGGAACTAACGGGATGCTAGCACACCGGCCAAGGTGGAACAAGCAGAGACGGGCGGCGGAGGGAGCAGCGCCCTTCGGGCGCTCGCGCGCCTAGCGGCGCGCGCCCTCTCTCAGTCTCTCCCAGGGGAGACCTTTGCAAAACCGACTGGGGTCCTGGCGGGGGAAGCGGGAGGTGGCATTCCCTTAAGCCTTTCCCCCTCTGGGGGAAACTGAAAGAGGGCACGCGCCCAAAGGGCGCGTCGGAGGGGCGGGTGGGGGGTCTACGCCGACGTCCATGTAGCCCGCCCACCGAGTTACGCAAAGGTCTCCAGGGGGAGAGAGGTTTAAGGCGCTCCCCCTCTGGGGGGAGTGTGGGGCTCGCGGGTGAGGAGCCGGTAAAGGCTGCTGATGAGGCGTCCCCACAGGCGGGGCTCCGATCCCTTCCAAGCGGCCATCGACGCCTCGCCCTCGGCGACAGTGATGTGGAAGGCGGCGAAGCCATCGTCCCCGAGCACGCGCTTCACGTCGGCCTCGTTCTCCGAGATCCAGCCGCGCAGGCACTCGAAGTCGATGTCGTCGAACACCGGGATGCTTCCGTTGCGAAAAGCGGCGCGCCACTGACCGGACGCGGGGAACGGAGTAACGACCGCCGACTCCAGGTCGACGATGATCATGTCGCCATGCCGGTTGCGGATCAAATTCGTGTGGGCGCGGGGGTTGCGAGGGTTGATCTGCCACACGCTCAGCCCCGCTGAGGCGAACATTTCGGCCAAGTCGCGGAGGAAGGCTTGCGCCTCGGCGTCGTTCTCGACTTTATCGCCGGGAATAAGCTCGCTCACCAGGCGCCACCGTCCGCCGGTATGTTCCGTCGAGATCGGGGCCACCAGGTCTTTTCCGAAACGGCAGCGGGTGAGGAAGCCGGCAATGCCGCGCCGGTGGACGGCGGACGTCAGCGCCCGCTCGTTCGATTCGTAGGGGAATCGTGCCTGAAAAGAGAGCCAGTAGAGCAGCCGCACAACAAAGGGCGGGGCGTACGTCTTGATCGCCTCGCCGCGCTCCGCGTCGAGGACGACGGTGCTGGCGATCGAGTGCTCCACGCGGGAGGCGCCGTTCGCCATCGCCGCGCTTCGGCGCATCAGAATCTTGGAGGAAGGCATCGCGCCATAGCGTAGCGCAAAAGCAGTACCGGCGTGGGCGGCTACGCGGAGGGCTGGTCGTCCTCCCCAGGCTCGGGGGCGACGACTTCGGACGAGCGGCGGGTCATCTCGCTGAAGCTCAGGTTGTGCAGCCACATGAAGAAGAGGCCGAGGGCGGTCACCGGCGCGAGCAGCGCGGCGTGGAGTATGACCGCGTAGGCGGCAGCGACCTCCGACGACTCGTTGAATCCTTCGAGCACGACCTTGGTCGCGTATTCGAACGGACCGATTCCGCCGGGGGCTGAGGGGAGGCTCACCGCCAGGTTGGCCATCGCGGTGATGAAGAGCGAGCCGTTGTAGGGAACGCCGAGATCGAACGCCCAGCCGATGATGTGGTACATCGCGCCTTCCGCGAGCCACACCGGCATGGTGACGATGAGGATCAGCGCCACGCGCTTGGGATTGCGCAGGCCGGACAGCCCATCGACGAAGGAGTAGAGGATGCGTTGGGCGGGCTCCCGGACGCGCTTGGGAAGGAACTTCAGGAGCACGTTGACGACGGCGTCGCGCATCCCGGAGAAGATGGCGACACCGAACATGAGAACCAGGACGCCGAGAAAGAGCGAGAGGATGAGGCCGATGAGCACACCCTCAGGGATGCCGATATCGTCGGAGAAGGCGCTAAAGACCTCGGAGACGTCGAGGAAGGGCCAGACAAGGAGGGCAATGATGAGCAGACCGACGCCGTCGAACACGCGCTCGAGGAGCACCGTGCCGAGGGCCGCGCTCTTGCTGACACCTTCGCGCTCGCTGAAGAACCAGGCCCGTACGAATTCGCCCAAGCGCACCGGCAGGAGGTTGTTGGCCATGTAGCCCACCACCACGGGGGAATAGAGGCGGATCGCCGGGACCGACTTGATGTGCATCAAGAGGAATCGCCAGCGGAGGGCGCGGAAGAAGACCGCGAGGAAGTAGAGGGCGAGCGCCGGAATGAGCCAGATGTAGTTGGCGTCCCTGAGCGCCTCGAAGGTGTCTCCCGGATCGAGTTGCCAGAAGAATAGGAGGAGCAGGCCGGCGCTGAACGCCACGCCGAGCCAGAACCGCTTACTGATGAAGAGGGACAGGTCGGACTCCAGTGAACGGGGCCGGGCGTCGGGAGGGCCGGCTCAAGAGGGCAGTATAGCCGATGCGCTGCGGGGGCCGCGGGTCATGGCGGGCCATTCAGGTCTTTGTGGAAGTAAACCAGCACTTCCTGATCGGAAGGCTCGGTGGATATGTCTCGGTAGGTGAAGTAGCGCAGCCCGTTGTTCCAAGAGTCGGCGCTTCGCACGTCGTCCCAGAACTTCCCGGGCGTGTAGTTGCTATAGACGTCGAAGGGGTTGAACCACTGGAGGAAGGTGATGCGGAGGGGCGGGTCGTAGTTCTCTTCCACATCTTCAAGCATTCCCCGGTTGCTTGTGTTGGCCAGGATGACGTCGTGGTCGAGGTCGCCCTCATAGGTGGCGAGATCGACTAGGGCGACCTCGGAGAAGTTGCGGAGATACCAGCGCCAGGGGCCGACGGCAGCGTGGGAGGCGTCGGCGAGTATCCGGAGATCTTCTTTTCCGTTGAGCCGGGCGAGGCGCTCGATTTCGGCCGACACCGTCCCGACCTCCGGCGCGAGCTGAGAATAGACGATGAGCTCGTCGGGGTTGTCGCCGTTGGCATAGGAGGTCTGGAAGGCGGCCCGCACGGTGAAGACGCTCATCAGGAGGGCGAGCGATAGCAGGGCAAGGGGCAGGACGCGCGCGGCGCCGACGGTGAGCAGGGCGTAGAGGAACGCCGCGACCGCGAAGGCGGCGATGACGAGGGGCAGGATGAAGCTCCAGAAGCCGATGGCGTCGCCCTCCCAGGGCAAGCTGGTGGTGAGCGCGTAGATGAGGACAAGCGCGAGCGGCGCCGTGGCGAGGAGCGCGATGGCCCCGCCTCGGACGACACGTTGCCAGGAGACGGCGGCAATCAGGTCGCCGATGAACTTGCCCGACAGGATGATGAACGGCAGCGCCAAGTGGGTAGTTAGCCAGGGCATCTTCTCGCCCGCGACGATATAGGCCAGCAAGGAGAAGCCCGCCCAGAAGACAAGGAACCACTCGAAGCGGTCGCCGCCGCGCAGCCCAAGGAAGGTGACGATAAAGGCGCCCGCGACGAGGGGCAGGTAGAGCGCCTTGCCCTGCACTCCGGGGCCGCCCACCAGCGCGTGGACGCCCCATGCGGCGAGTCCGGCGGCGGCCAGGATCAGGAACACGGCGGGGAAGAGGCCAAGCCGTCGCCGGAACATGTAGAAGAAGGCCGCGGCGACGCCGAAGAAGAACGGCAGGAACTCGTAGACCGGCAGCAGGGTGAAATAGTAGTACCAGGGCTGACCGCCGCGCTCTACTTCCTGTTGGGCGAGCCAGTAGCCGAGGGACTGCCAGACGCCGGTTCCGAAGCCGAGCATGTTGGTAAAGAAGGTGGTGTGGAACACGAGAAAGACGCCGTAGAACAGAGTCCAGGCTAGGAGGAAGGTCTTCCCTTTCCAGCGATAGCCGGCGAATGCGCCGACGACGAAGAGGACCCCGGCGATGATCGCCGCCATCGTGTATCCGCCCGCGCCGCTGGGCGCGCCGACCGCGCCGGCGGTGAGCGAGGGGTCGATTACAACCGTAGTGAAGAGCCCGATCTGGTCCAAGAGGAGACCGGGAAGGGCGGCGAAGAGGGGCAGCGTGAGGGCGATGAGGAAGATGAGGAAGCCCGCCGCAGGCGTGCAGTCCGGGGCGTCCCGCGTTTCGCCAATTTCGCCAGTTTCGCCAGCCGCCTGGGGTTCTGTAGCGTCACCATTGAGGTCGGCGCCCGGCTCGCCGGCGGGCGGTTCCTCGCCGGTTTCGGCCTCTTTTGGGGCGTTTGGCGGACCATCGGCCTCCGGTCCCACGTCCACCGCCTCCTCGGCATGGCCATCGGCCTCGGCCGGCTCGGCGTCCGGGTCGGCGGCGAGCGGGCGGGCGAGCGGGGCGAGTCCGACGCGGCGGAGGCAGTGGGCGACGGAGGGAATATCGGCGAGCCACCAGGCGATGAGGAAGAGGCCGACGATGCCCAAGGAGATGAACGTCGTTTCTTTGGAGGAGAAGCCCAAAGCGAGGGCGGCGGCGGCTGCGAAGAGCCAGACGTTCCGCCGTGTCTCCAGGAAGCGCCACATCGAGATGACGAGGGCGAGGTCGAAGACGAGGGTGAGGACGTCGTTTCTTATGAAGCGGCTGAAGTAGAAGAGCGAGGGGGAGAAGGCGAGCATGGCGGCGGCGGCAAGCGCGCCCCACATGCCGAGCCGGTGCCGAAGGAACCAGGGCATGACGACGAGGGCGGCGCCGAAGATGACGGTGGGCAGACGGGGGGAGGCCAAGTTGTCGCCGAAGATGAAGATCGCGACGGCGGAGAGGTGGTAGAGGAACGGCCCATGGGACCACGGGCTATGGAGGTAGCCGTCGCCGTTGGCGAGGCTCCAGCTATCGAAGGCGTGGATCGTCTCGTCGTAGTGGTAGGCGCGGCCGTCGAGGTCCCAGAGGCGCATGGCGAGCGCCGCCAGGAAGATCAGCCCGTAGCCGATGAGCTCCCAGGGGACCCGTTCGATTCGGATAACAAGGCCCGCCCCCTCGTGAGGCTGGGACTCGGGCTCGGTTTCCGGCGTATCGCCGTTGTTGCAGCTCATGCTTACGAAACGAGGCGTCCGTATATTATTACACGCTCATTCTCGAAGACGGGGTCGAGGAACGACGCGAGCCGCTCCTCGACTTCACTACCGTAGATACGACGCTCGAGGTCGCCGAGGATCACGTAGGTCACGCCGTACCGATCAAGGATGGCCCGGGCCGACTCGGGGTCGTCGGTCCGGTAGAAGGTATCTACGTCACGGCCCCGCTGGGCGATGGGCTCGAAGGGCTCGCCGCGCCACTGGCGCTCGTGGCCGCCCCAACCGATGACGGTGGGGACACCGGTGCGCTGGGAGAAGCGGGCCACGTTGGCGTCGTAGCCGCCCTGGGGCTGCCCGAACTCGTCGATCACCGCCGCCTCGATGAGGGCGGTGCCTGGGGCGGCGTTGTCATTCAGCCACTGGACGGCCTCATACTCCCACGGGTCGCGCTCCTCGACCTCGGTGAGGGCATTAAGGGTGGTGGGGCCGGTGAAGTCGTCGGCCCGGCTGTAGGCCGCGGCGGGGACGTAGACAAATCCGGCGGCGATCAGGACGGCCATCAGAGTCAGGGCTCCGGCCGCGGCGGGCGAGCGCCGGACGCGCGACGCGGCGTAGTAGAGCGCCACCGCGCCGACGATGGCAAGGAGTATCCAGACCTGATAGTAGAACTTAAAGACCGTGTTCATCCGGTCGAGAGTGACGCCGAACTGGTCCTCGATGTGGAAGAGCTCGGCGCCCAAGAGCAGGACGAAGGCGAAGGCGATGAGGAGCAGGGCAAACTGTTCCGTCGAGGTCCCGGCGCCATCGCGCGACGCCCTGCGGAACAAGACCCATAGTCCGGCGGCAATGACGACGAAAGCGGGCAGCAGCCGTCCGAAGCGGGAGCCGATGGCGAGGAAGCCCTCGGCTATGGAGCGTTCGCCGTCGAGGAGGCCGTGGGAAACGCCGCCGAGGGTCAGGCCCAACTCCACGAGCGCCCAAAGCGCGAAGGGCAAGAGTGGAATGGCGGCGGCCCAGAAGAGGGGGCGCCGACGCAGCGGCGGGGCGGCGTCCATAGGATCGAGGCCGGCGAACTCCTTCCACGTCCAGGCGGCGACGAGGACGAGGGCAGCGGCAAGCAAGGGGCCGAGAGCGAGGAAGAGATGGATAGGGCCGGTGGACTGGAAGCGCACCGGCGTAATACCGGCGAACTGAGAGTCGAAGAGGGCGTAGAAGGGGACGTAGAGGACGACCGCGGCGGCGGCGATGACGACCATCAGTGTGGCGACGCTCTTGAAATCCACGGCGCCGCCGCCGGCGCGGTCGTGGAAGGCGCGGAGCAGGACCGCGGCGAGGAAGAGCGCCAGGAAGGTCGGGGCGTCCCAGCTATTGAGGAAGCCGAGTGCCCCGATGGCGGCGGCGATGAGGGCCGCTTCCCAGGGCCGGCGGCGCAGCCATCGAGTGTCGAGCGGCTCCGGCGACCTGAGGGCGTTGTAGGCCAGACCGACCACGAGGATAACGAACGGCATCGACATGACGTGGGGGTGCATGTCGCCGAGCAGGAAACTGAAGAACGGGAACTCGGTAATGGTGAAGTCGACGCCCGACCCCGCGAACGCGCCGCTCTCGGCGATGCTGTTGATGACGCGGGTGTCGCGGAACCACCACCAGAAGTCGTTAGGATGCCATGCCACGCCGCCGCCCGTGCCGTCGAGGCCGGTGATCGAGACGCGCTTCCAGAAGCCGGCGTCGCCGACGTTGTTGGCGTGGAAGAACTCCAGCACGCCGACAAGGTTGCCGACGAACAGCAGAAGGAAGACACCGGCCAAGCCTGCCGCGATGGGCCCCAAGAGTCCCGCGCCTTGTCCGGCCACCGTCTTTCGAAGGCCCGCGGCGATGTTGAAGACGACGCTGAAGACCGCCGCCGCCGCCATCGCCGCGAACGAGGCCAGTGAGAGGTTGTAGGCGATGGCCGAGGCGAAGCCGGTGGCCTGGGTGACCCCGGCGGACATGAGGTAGCCGAAGTAGTAGTAGCTGATCGGATTCCCGGCGTACCACGGGTCCTCAGGGGGGAAGTGCGGCGACTGGAGGACACCGTTGAGCAGGGCGAAGTCCATCGGTTGCTCGGTGTGGGCCACCGCCGGAGTCTGGCTGCGGATGTAGGCCCAGACGCCGAAGGCCGCGGCGAAGACGATCTCGGTAACGAGGACGGTCTTCCAATGCTCCTTGAAGAACGTTCTCAGGGACTCCTTGCGCCGGTAGAGCACGACGCCCGAAATGGCGAGCAGGATGACGAGGACGCCGATGGCACCGGCCTGACTGTTGGGAATGACGCGAATCGTCCCGAGAATCCAGAACAGATAGCCGAAGATGAGGAGCCCCAACGGCTTCGCCAAGCCATAGCCGCGGTCGGGCAGGGAGCGGAAGACGGCGATGGTGATTGGAAGGGCGGCCAGACCGATACCGAGAAAGGTCCCCCACCAGAGTATTGCCGCGCCCACGTGCGGTGTCCTTAGGCGGCCCGCCTAGACGGTGGGCGCCCCATCGGCGAATAGGGCGGCGGCGTACTCGGCGCCGTCGAACGGGACGAGGTCGTCGATCCCCTCGCCTGCGCCGACGAAGACGATGGGCAGCTTCAGCGTGTCGGCGATGCCGATGGCGGCGCCGCCGCGGGCGCTGCCGTCGAGCTTGGCCAGCACGAGGCCGGTCACGCCGACGACCTCGGCGAAGGCGCCGGCCTGGGCGAGGCCGTTCTGCCCCGTGGTGGCGTCGAGGACGAGCAGGGTCTCGTGGGGGGCGTGCTCGTCGAAGCGTTCCGCGACGCGGCGCACCTTACGGAGCTCCTCCATGAGGTTGGTCTTGGTGTGGAGCCGACCCGCGGTATCGATAATCACTACATCAGCGCCGCGGGCCTTGGCCGCCTGGAGCGCGTCGAAGACGACCGCGCCGGGGTCGGCGCCGTGGCGGTGCGCGACGATTTCGGCGTTCACCCGTCCGGCCCAGACTTCAAGCTGCTCGATGCCGGCGGCGCGAAAGGTGTCCCCCGCGGCGAGCACAACGCTCTTGCCCTGCCCTGAGAGGAGATTGGCCAGCTTAGCGATACTCGTCGTCTTGCCCGCGCCGTTGACGCCCACGACGAGGACGACGTAGGGGGAGGCGGGGAGGACCGCTCCGTCTTCATTAAGCAGCGGCGACGAGGGGGCGTCCACGCACATGATGGACTCTATCTCGCCGCGCAGGATGCCGCGAACCGCCTCGCCGGTCGTGGCGCCGGCAGACTTGGCCCGCGCTCGGACGCGTTCGAGCAGATCGATGGTGAGCTTGGCGCCCGCGTCGGCGGAGATGAGGGCCTCTTCAAGCTCCTCCCACAAGGCCTCGTCCACGGTGGAGCGGCTGAGGAGGCCGGCGATGCGACCGAAGAACGCCTCGCGGGTTTTCTTCAGGCCGGCGTCGACTTTTTCACGTCGGCGAAAGAGGGGCATGGTGGGTCATTCACATTCGGTCGGCTTCGAGGGATGGGTTCCCGCTTTCGCGGGAATGACGGATGGGGGCGGGGACGGGCACTCAGAAGGCGAGCGTGGTGCGCTTCGATGGGCCTTGGCGGTTGTGAGGGGGCCCCTCATCTCAATCTTCTCCCGGGGGGAGAAGAGGCCGGAAGGGGCGCGCCCTCTCTCAAGTCTCCCCCGGAGGGAGAGAGGCCGGAGGGAAGGGCGCCCACAAGGGGCGCCCCTACGGGAGGGATGGATTCCCTCCTCCGCGGGAATGACGGATGGAGAGGCGCCCTGCGGGCGCCCGCGCGCCTCTCGGCGCGCGCCCTCTCTCAGTCTCCCCCACAGGGGGAGAGGCTTAAGGTGCTCTGTCAAGCGTTGGTGCACTTCGATGGCCTTTGGTGGTTGTCGGGCGGCCCATCACCTTGATCCTCATCCCGTTGGGAGAGGAGGCCGGAGGCGCCCTCTCTCAGTCTCCCCCACAGGGGGAGAGGCTTGCGGTCAGTCTCCCCCAGAGGGGAGAGGCTTGCGGTGCTATGGACTTGTACGCCCGGCGCGCTTGCTGTGGATTCGGCGGCGGGGGTTTAGAGGATCGGTGCGGTGGGAAGACCCCACGTGCCGGGGCCGTAGGGATCGGGGAAGCCGCGCCCGTCGACGAGGTTGTGCTCGGGGGCGAACGACGGCCCGTTGATCGTCTTGCCCGCAAAGACCATTGGATAGGGGTGCTCGCAGATGTAGGCGACGACCGCGCCGGGGACGTCGGTGGTGAGGCCGGGAATGTCGAAGCCGAATGCGCCCATGTCCTGGGTCATGCGCTCGGTGATGACGAAGCCGGGTTCGAGGCCGATAAAGGCCACGTTGTGCTTGCGGAACTCCTTGCCGAGCCCGGCGACCATGCGGTTCACCGACGCCTTGGAGATCGAGTAGCCGAGGCCCCAACCGCCTTCGCCGATGTCCTTGGCCGATTCGTGGTTGCCCGCGCCGGAGGTGACGCTGATCATGATCCCGCCGCCCTGCTTGATCATCGGATCGAGCGCGAGCCGCGTCAGGTACAGGGGATTGATGACGTTGGCGAGGAAATGGTTCTCCAGAGCCTCGATGGGGGTGTCAATGAAGTGGTCCATGTGACCCGGGCCGATGTAGCGGGCGTTGTTTATCAGCACGTCGATCCGGCCATATTTTTCGAGGGTGGTGTCGATCAAGGCGTCGCAGTCGACGCGCTGGAAGAGGTCGAGTTTGACGGAGAGCGCCTCGCCGCCGAGTTCCTCGACCTCGCGGGCGGTGGTCTCCAGGCTGCCGGGCAGGGGGACGGTGTCCGATCGCTTGATCGTGGAGGAGTGCTCGATGGCGGTCCCTTCCTTCACCGACCGCGCGGCGAGCACGACGGCGTAGCCGCACTTCGCCAACTCCAAGGCGCAGCCCCGCCCAATGCCGCGGCTCGCTCCGGTCACGATCGCTACTTTCCTCTCGGCCATGAGTGCCTCCCCAAACCAGAATGCCGTCATTAGACCACGGCGCGGCGCGCTGTCAAGCAAGGGGCAGCGAATGGGCCGGTTTATTGACAATGGCACTTCTGTCGCCTACCATCGCGCCTATCTTGGGAGCGGCGCTCCGGCGCTAGCGTCGGCCCTTGTTGGACAGGGCCGCCTCTACTCCGCGCACCGGGACACCGCCGTCACACTCTCTGTAGGGGGAGCTCATGCCGACTCGCCTTCGATTTACCCATAGGATGATGACTTTGGGAGCCCTGCTCTTGGTGGTCGCGCTGGTCGCTGCCGCGTGCAGCGATCCTGAACCGACCGCCACGGCGGTGCCTCCGGCGGCAACGACGGCGCCAGCGGCAACGACGGCGCCGCCGACCGCGACGGCAGTCCCGCCGACCGACACGCCGGTCCCGCCAACCCCGACGCCAGCCCCAACAGCCACCCCTGAGGCCATGAGCGGCGGTCACCTGATCGCGGCGGTCTCGGCGGACACCGGTCTGCGGGACGGCCACCAGATCACCGCCGGCACCGAGATGCGGCTCATGTACCCGAACTTCGACCGGCTCTTCCTCGAAGAGGCGGACGGCACGCTGACTCCAGAGGCCGCCACGGGCTGGGAGGTCAGCAGCAACGGGCTCGACTTCCTCATCGACATCCGCGAGGGGATGAGTTTCCACGACGGCACCACCTTGGACGCCGAGGCGGTCAAGTGGAACTTCGACCGGCAGATGGACCCCGAACATCCGCAGGGACAGGGCGGGGGCATACCCATATTCATCTGCTCATGGATCCTGTTCGACCCGTACATCGAGTCGGTTGAGACGACCGGTTCGCACCAGATCAAGATGACGCTGAAGGAGACGCTGGGCCCGATCATTGCGGCGGGCTCGCTCCCCTGCGGCATCCAGATGAGTCCCACGGCGGCGGCGGCCGACCTCGAGGGCTTCCTCGACATGCCGACGGGGTCCGGCCCCTTCGTGCTCGTCGACGCCTCGCTGGGCGAGCAGACGATCTACGAGCGGAACGACAACTACTGGAACGGCGACAAGCCGCTGCTCGACCAACTCACGTGGGTGGTGATGCCGGAGGCGCAGACGCGCTGGGCGGCGATCCAGAACGGGACGATCCACCTGGCGACGGAGCTGAACGCGGCCACGATCCGAGAGGCGGAGGCCGATTCCAACATCAGCGTTGACTTCCCCGAGGCGCGGCACTTCGCGGCAATCTGGCCCAATCAGAGCGCGGACGGTCCCGAACAGTTCAAGAACAAGCTGGTGCGCCAGGCCATGGCCTCGGCCATCAACAAGGAGAAGATCGTCGCCGACGTGTTGGACCCGATCGCGTACGTGGCGCACGGGCCGATCCCGTCGAGGTCGAACATCTGGGCCAACCCGGACATCCCGAGGTGGCCGTACGACCCAGAGAGGGCCAAGGCCCTGCTGGCGGAGGCCGGCTACCCGGACGGGTTCGAGTTCAGCCTGCTGGTACCGTCGGGCGGAGCGGGGCAGCTCGAGCCGAGGGACGTGGCGACCGTGATCCAGGCCGACCTGGCCGCGGTCGGCATCGACATGACGATCGAGGCGGTCGAGTTCGGCACGCTCTACCAGGGTCTGCAAGATGGGGCGCACGACGCCTTCCTCTACGGGATCACGTACTGGATGGCGGAGCCGTGGAACCAGATCTCGCTGATTCACCAGACGGGCCAGTTCTCCAACTGGGGCCGCTACAGCAACCCCGCGGCGGACGAGCTGATGTCACAGGCAGACAGGGCGGTCACGTTCGAAGAGAGGAAACCGATCTACGACGGGATCCAGGTCACCCTCAGCGAGGAGCAAGCCTTCGTGTACCTCTACCACGAGGTCTACGCGATGGTGCGCCGCACCGAGGTGCAGGGCGACATCGGCTTCACCGGCAACTACGCCATGGAGATGGAGGACGTCTGGGTGAAGTAACGGACCAGCGCCTCCCCTAGGCCCGCGGCCATGCGGCGGCGGGCCGACGGGTAGCACGCCGATACCAAGGGGGGACGGCCATCGCGCCGTCCCCCTTTTCGGTTGGCGGCCTATCGTCCGGTGCGCCTATAATCCATGATCCGTTAGCCCCGCCCACACGAGGAGCCGCTCGTTGGCCGCGTTCTTTGCGAGAAGACTGCTGATCGCCATTCCGACGATCTTCGGCGTGACGCTGGTGGTGTTCGCGGTTATCCAGGTCACGCCCGGAGACCCGGCGGCGATCGCGGCGGGCCCGGTGGCCTCGGACGAGCAGATCGAGGAGCTGCGGCAGCGGCTCGGGCTCGACAAGCCGATCATCGTCCAGTACTTCAACTGGATCAGCAACGCGGCGCAGGGCGACCTGGGCCGTTCGATCCAGTTCCGGCGGCCGGTCACGGAGCAGATCGTCGACAAGGCGGGGAACACGGCGTTGCTGGTGTTCACCTCGGTGGCGATCGCGGCGGTGGTGGGGATCGGGCTGGGCCTCCTGTCGGGGAGCCGCCCGAATACGTGGATGGACCGCGTGGCGCGGGTCTTCGGGTCGATGGGGATCAGCATGCCCGAGTTCGCGCTGGGGCTCCTGCTGATCATCATCTTCAGCGTGGAGCTGGACATTTTGCCGACCTCCGGGATGCGGCCGCCGGGGTCGACGACGACGGAGATCGGGCAGCTCGCCAAGCACCTGGTGCTGCCGGCGGTGACGCTGGCGGTGCCGCAGATCGCGATTACGTCGCGGCTGACGCGGTCGAGCTTCCTCCAGGTGATCAGCCAGGACTACATCCGGACGGCGCGGGCGAAGGGGCTGCGGGAGTCGCTGGTGCTCAGCCGCCACGCGCTGCGGAACATTCTGATCCCACTGGTGACGATCGTCGGCTGGCAGCTTGGCTATCTGTTGAGCGCGAGCATTCTCGTCGAGACGGTGTTCGGGTGGCCGGGGCTGGGGGCGCTGATGGTGCTCGCGGTGGACGGGCGCGACTTCCCACTCTTGCAAGGGGTGACGCTCGTCCTGGCCCTGGCGGTGGTGCTGGCGAACATCCTCGTCGACATGAGCTACGGGCTGATCGACCCCCGAGTGAAGGCGCAGTGAAGGCGGCCTAAGAGGAACCATGGCGCAGCGCACACAAGGATTCGACGCGTCCGACCTCGGCGCGGCCTACGCTCGGCCGAGCGCCTGGCGTCGCTGGTGGACGACGGCGTGGCAAAGCCAGACGCCGTTCTGGGGAGCGGTCATCATCTTCCTCGTGGCGTTGGCGGCCATCCTCGCGCCGCTGTTGCCGATCGCCGATCCGAACATGCTGGACACATCGGTCCGGCTGGTGTCGCCGTTCCAGTCGGGGGACCACCCGCTGGGGACGGACCAAGTGGGGCGGGACATGCTGGCCCGCGTGATCTGGGGGGCGCGAGTGTCGCTGGCGGCGGGGATCTTCGCGGCGTTGATTTCCGTGGGCATCGGCGCGCTCCTGGGACTGAGCGCGGGGTTCCTCGGCGGCAAGTGGGACGTCTTCCTCATGCGGGTCGTGGACGTGCTGATGGCCTTCCCGCCGCTGGTGCTCGCGGTCGCGATCGTGGGAGCACTGGGGCCGGGGCTGCGCAACGCGTTGATCGCGACGGGGATCATGGGGATCCCGCTGTACGCGAGGATGGTGCGGTCCGTGATCCTGGTAGAGCGTGAGATGGACTACGTCACGGCGGCCCGCGCCTTGGGCGCGAAGGAATCCCGCATCATGTGGCGCCACGCCTTCCCGGCCACGATTCCGGTGCTCTCCGTCCTGCTCTCGATCGACATCGGCTATAAGATCATCGTGACGGCGGGGCTGAGCTTCCTCGGGCTGGGGAGCCAGCCGCCGACGTCGGACTGGGGCGCCATGCTGTCGGAGGGCCGGGCCTTCATCAGCACGAACCCCCACGTGGCGATCATACCCGGCATCGCGATCTTCTTCGTGGTGCTGGCATTCAACCTCTTGGGCGACGGCATGCGGGACTTCCTCGATCCGAGGACGTCGGGCGTCGTTCCGGAGAACACACGGACATGACGGCGCGTCTTCGCTTGGACTCATAAGGAGGCAACTCGTGAGCGGACCACTGCTGGAATGGGTTTTCTACCGGAGCGTCGGGCTGGACCGTGAGGACGCGTGGATCGAGTGGTACGACTATCACCACTACATGGTGATGCAGATGCCGGGGTGGACGTGGGCGCGGATGTACCACGCGCTGATCGGGGAGGAGAAATACCTGGCGCTGTACCGGGTCGAGGACTACAAGGCGCTGGAGCAGGTCTACGGCTGGCCGGACGTGGAGGCGGGCCGGACGGAGGTGATCGAGCACCAGCTTCACCCCGCGCTGCGGGCCGACTGGGCGGAGAAGCAGAAGCGGGGGTTCGCCGACACCGGCCAGTTCATGTTTAACGGCGGGGCGCGCAAGGACACGGGTCACTGGGGCTGGCAGCAGCTCGCCGGCTCGACCTTCGACGACCCGCTCCTGGTCGACAACCGGCATCTCGGCATGGAGATGGTCACCGTCCCCGAGGCCGACGCGGCACGGTGGAGCGAGTGGTACGGCAAGGAGCGCTTCCCGGCACTCCTCGAACTGCCGGGCGTGGTCGCCGGCGGCTGGTTCGGCATCACGACCGAGGGTTGGGACGAGGAGCCCCGTTACCGCTACATGACCCTCTTCGAGCTCGAAGACGAGTCCGCCGCCCTCAACCTCGGCGACCCAACCCGCCGCGGCCCCGAAGCCAAAGCCTTCTGGGACGACCCGGCGGCCAAGCCCTACTACGCCCTAACCACCGACATCCTCATCGACTACTACCAGCCCATCTCGAAGCACTGGTCGTTTAAGAAGCAGCAGTGGTAGGGGGGCGGACCAGGGGTGATCGGCTACAACAGCCCACCCTCAAAAAGGTGGGAGCGCCACTTGCTCGAAAGCAGTGGCGCTCCGTTTGTCGTGCAGGCCGCGTGCATTGGCCTCTTACCGCAGGGCCATCTTCACGGACTGGACAAGAACGTCCCAGTTCGCAGCGATGACCGCGACCGTCACGACACCAGCGACCGCCAAAGTCACACCGGTGACGATGGCCTGTTCCACTGACTTCATGGCATTCCCTCCTTCCTTGGCACCGGGAGGGCTAGAGCAAGCATCGCTCACGTTAACCGCCTCGCGGAGCCACAGAGTTCGAGACCACCGGAGATCCCGCGAAACGAAGCATCCCGGGGACTCGGCTTACCCTTATAACACGAATAGCGACGCTCGCACAAGAACGCCAGTTCTGGGCGGCGGTGGATAGCGGGCGGGCCAGACCGCCGTCGTCGGCACCGCCACCACTATTCCAGCGCCCACGATCAGTGTCCAGGTCCAGCGTGCTTATCCCTGTCGACTCCATGCCGATGGCCACGGCAATTGCTAGATGATTTCGTTAGGGCTCGGCTCAATGGTGCCACGACCAAGTGCCCCCGCGTGCAAAGGAGGGATTGTGGCCTACTGATCCTGTGCGATAGACTTGACGGTGCTCCCTGTCCAGGCCCCCGCCACACAAAATGACCACAGCCAATCAGCCTCAATTCCGTGACAAGCTGCCGGATGGATGCCCGCCCTCCGCCGCAAGAATAGTTACCGAAGCACGTACATTCTTCCGGCTCGTCAGTACGAACCCACCAACAGACGCCGACTTTGTATCACTCCTAGCACGTGGCTATACCCCAAAGACTGGAACAGACGAATGTCAAGCCAGCGGCCTGTCCCTATTCGCCAACGAGAAGCAGGCGAGGGCCCGATTGAAGACGCCAAGACACAAAGGTAAGCTCGTTTGCCAGATCACCCTGCAGCCAGGTGCTGGGTACGTGTTGAAAACGGGCAAGGGGTCACACTTTACCTGGTGGCCATTTGCCGGCTTTAGCATACTGTCGCACTGCCGAGTGGTTCTATGAAGACGATAGCCCTAACGCAGGTTCTTGACTATTACGATGGCGTTGAGGTGTTCGCCGGCCAGGACACCATCGGTGGTCATTACGTCGGAATGGCCACCGACGAAGATGGCAACTACCTGGTCGTGGGCGTAACCCCCGAGGACCTACGCCAATTCCGCGGCGGTCAACTTGACCTGCGGATGCTCCTCTTGAAGGCCCCCGGCGGGGAGTGGTTTATGACGTCCGGGATCGGCGAATCCGGAGAGCCCTTCGTGCTCCAGCCGCAGGATGGCAACATCGTGGATTGTGGCCTTCTTCCCGACGAAGGGGTTCTACTTGAGGATACCCCCGTCGACGATTTCGCCTTAAGGCAGGCCCGCGAATGCGGGCGCGTAGTGTTCGAGTTTAGCGCCGAGCCGCCGGAGACGGCAGCAGAGCATCGTATACGGGCGGAAACCCTGGGCAGCCTGCTGATTCACGTCCAGGCGGTTGTAAGGCACGCCTATAGGGCCGCCTTGCGCGACTTGACCACGAACGAGAGGGTTGGGGTTCCGGTGGACGGGCATCTTCTGGACGTCGTGGTTCCAGCGACCGGTGGATCATATCGCATGGCACTGGAGGCCGCGACCCGGCCGGATCTGTTCGGTGCAGGCCAGCTTTCGCTAGGACTGAAACGTCTAGATGAGGTATTCTCCAGCGCGGCGAATCCGGCCGCAGCCGAGGGCATTCTTCGGCCACACCGTGGGCACCTAGCTGGAGCGTATTTGAATCTGGTCAAGTTCCTGGCGGAGCAGAAGACGGGGCTGCGGTACGGCTGGGCCGACCCCGTGGGTGACGAGGTCGCCTATGGGGGCGTCTCGGCGGCCGCTGCAGTGCAACTGGCAGATTCACTCTCCCGCATTGCCAACCTCGACACCGTAGATAGTGAAATAGTCGGCCATCTCTTCATGCTCAACCTACGAAGAGGGCAGTGGGGGCTGGAGACAGAGAGGGGCAAGAGAATCACCGGAATCGTTGACGAAGGGGGGCCAAGTCTTGCTGGCCTTATAGGGGACCGTCGTTACCGGTTCCATTGCCTTGAAAAGAACGAAATGGACGTGATGGGGCGCGAGCGCCAAACGTACATCCTGCAACGAATCGAGCCGCTACAGGACGACTCCATGTAGGAGTGCGCCCGGCGCCCACTTTGACTATCAGTGCCTGCGGGGACCGTCGGTCCGACCGGCAAGCAGCCCCTACCGCGGGGCGCAGCCGCGGATGGCTTCCTTGAATTGGCTCTTGGCCTCTTCGCGGCTGACTTTGATGCCGGGGGGCGTGCGGAGGGAGAGCATGGGGAGGGTGACGCCGGTTACACGTCCCGAAGGTGCGTGAAGTTCACGGCGACGTCTTCCCCTTTCGCTAGAGCTGCCAAGTAGAGGTCGAGGTCCACAGTGAGTAGCGGCGCTTCCGCCGTGACGATTTCGAGGAGCGCCGCGTCGGTCAGCCCCAGCCGTCCGAAGGCGCTGTTGCTGGAAGCCTGCGCGCTGGCTACGACAATCTCTTCGCTTTCTTGAATGAGGATGCGGAGCTTGTCGAAGAAGCGGGTCCGCTCGGGATCCGCGTGTTGCGCGAGGAGATTGGAGGTTTCCGTGAGGGTGTTTGGCGTGACGTACACTTGATCCACCCGGCCAAGCCGGTCAACCAAGATATCGTAGTCTTCCGTGGTATACGCTTTCAACCGACGATGCTTGGCAATCAAGTCCCGCCCGGCACTACCGACGACAAGCAGCACGAGAAGGTTCGCGTCGATGAAGAGGCCGACCGGGGCCATCGGCTTGCTAGGAAGCCTTCAGGTACCGGTCGGTGAGCGATTCGACCTGGCCGCTCTCGGCATTGATGCGGAGAACCTTATAGGAACGGTCAGCGCGTCCCTCAGATAGCGCAGCGGCCAGGGACCTCTTCTGATCCCAGGGCCGAGAGAAACCAATCGTAATGCTCCAGGCATTGGCTGCGTCATTGAAGACGACCTCTTCGAGGCCGACGTTTGCAATACCTTCGTCGGCGAAGATCTCGGCAAGGTACTCTTTCGCGGTTCGTACGGCTTCCTTTACGTCCATGGGGCCCTCGTTCTGCGCTCCCCAAGTATTGTAGCGTCCCCTACCGCGGCGCGCAGCCGCGAATCGCTTCTTTGAATTGGCGCTTGGCTTCTTCGCGGCTGACGGGGATGCCGGGCGGGGTGCGCAGGGAGAGCATGGGGAGGGTGACCCCGGCGTCGCGGAAGCGGTTGAGCTGCTCGCGGGCTTCGTCGGGGCCGCCGACGATGCCGAAGGTCTCGATGAGGGCTTCGGGGACGAGGTCGGCGGCTTCCTCGTACTTACCCTCGCCCCAGGCGGCGCGGACCACGGCGACCTCCTCGGCGAAGCCCGCCTCCTCCATCATCATGCGGTAGCGGGGCAGCATGTAGGCCTTGAAGGCGGCGCGGTGGCGCATGCGGGCGCGGGCGGTCTGGTCGTCGTCGCTGACGTAGGTGGGGATCATCTGGGCGAGGTCGACGTCGCCGGGGGCCTTGCCGGCGCGCGCGGCGCCGGTGTCGACCCAGCCGCGGGCGAGGCGGGCCTTCTCGACGGTGTGCCACGTGGTCATGACGCCCTCGCCGATCTCGCCCGCGATCTTCGTCATCTTCTCCTGGACGGAGGCGACGTAGACGGGAATCTCGGGCCGGAAGGGCTCGAACCAGAGCTCGTACTCTTCGATGCTGATCTGCTCGCCCTGATAGGAGACGCGCGCCTCGCGCAGCAACTGGCGGGCGATGTCGACGGCGTCGCGGAGTCGGCGTATGGGGCTGCCGTAGGGGAGTCCGTGCATCGGGCCGACCTGGGCCTTGTGGTCGGAGCCGACGCCGAGGATGAAGCGGCCCTTGGAGAAGTAGTCGACGGTGGCGGCGGCCATGCCGATGATAGGGGCGCTGCGCACGAAGACGCTGGTGATGCAGGTGCCGAGCTGGATGCGCTCGGTGGCCAGGGCGCAGGCGGTGAGGACGGAGAACTGGTCGCCGCAGCGGCCCTCGGCCATCCAGGCGGACTCGTAGCCGAGCTCCTCGGCATACTGCGCGCACTCCACGAAGTCCGGCGGGGCCATGTCGCCTAGAAAGGCTACGCCTATTCGCTCCATTTCGACCTCCTATTATTCAGTAGGGGCGCTCCTCGCGGGCGCCCGCTCCCTCCCGTAGGGGCACCCCTTGTGGGTGCCCGTCCCCTCCGGGCCTCTCCCCCTCTGGGGGAGCACCTCAAACCTCTCCCCCTCTTGGGGGAGCACCATAAACCTCTCCCCCTCTGGGGGAGCACCTCAAACCTCTCCCCCTCTGGGGGAGACTGAGAGAGGGCGCGCGCCGCTCGGCGCGCGAGCGCCCGTAGGGGCGCTGCTCCCCCACTGCGACAACCCCGCTTGACAAGCCCGCCAACCCGCCGTAAAGTATCCATACAGAACATATGTTCCTCACCGGCATGGCCCCTGCGGCCGGTGGGCCATCCTCCGGAGTTGCCAGACCGGCGGGTGGACGCGGGAGAGACAGTCCCATTGCCCCTTGCCGGCAAGGGAGACCGGAAAATTGCCTCCCGTGGAATCTGGCGGACGACAGGACCAGCCCAGGTTGCGCGAAGGTCTCCGTGGGGAGAGCGCTTGAAAAGGGATCCCCTCCTCATCGGGAGAGGCGCTCCAGGGACTGGATGATGTCGGTGGTGGGGATCACGGCGCCGAAGCCGTACTCGACCGTTTGCAGGGTGGCTGCATGGCGGGCACGGTCTACGGAAGCGACGGCGTCGGCGGCGAGGACGATGCGGAAGTCGTGGAAGAAGCCGTCGCGGAGGGTGGACTCGACGCACATCTCGGTGGTGACGCCGCAGATGATGAGGGTGCCGACGTTGCGCGCGCGCAGCACCTGGTCGAGCTCCGTGCCGAAGAAGGCGGAGTAGCGGCTTTTTGAGATGACGATGTCGGAGGGCTCGACGGGCAGCCTGGACTCGAGGGCGGCGTCCCACGTGCCCGCAACCATGCCGCCGACCTCGCGCAGGGCGGGGTAGAGCTCGACGAGGAGGCCGCCGTCGGAGTAGTCGGAGCGAAACTCGTACTGGCTGAAGACGATGGGAATGCCGGCGGCGCGGGAGGCGGCGATCAGGCGCTGAACGGGTTCGACCGTGGTCTTCAGGTCGGAGATGTCGAGGCCGACCTTCGCCATCGACCCCTCGTCGGCGAGGCAGGAGTTCTGCATATCGACGACGATGAGGGCGGCGTCGCGCCCGATGAGCCCTTCGGTCGAGACCGATTCTTCCGTGGTGGTCAAGGCCCCCTCCGCCGTCAGCCCTTCAAGTCCGCGAGCAGCCTGCCGAGCAGCCTACCATCCTCATCGGCACTCAGGGCTGGCCTGAGTAGTGTAAAGCACACCTCCTCGACCAGGCCCTCGTAGCGCTCCCTGGCCATCGCGCCGACCTCGTCGTAGGGGCCGACGACGGCGAAGGCGTCGAGCATCTCGTCGGTGACGCCCTTGGCCACGACGTCGAGGGGGTTGTCGCGGGCCGCTTCCTGGAGGCTCTTGTGCTCCTCGCTCCAGCCGTGGGCGGCGAAGACCTGCCGGTAGACGTCGCTGTAGGAGGCGTAGAAGGCGACAGTGGCGCGGGCCTGCTCGCGGACGGCGCGGACCTCGTCGGCGGTCCGGCCGAAGGCGACGGTGCCGCCGCAGTTGACGCGCAGGTCGGCACGGGTGCGGTCCGCCTGGCGCGCGCCGGCGTCGAGCTCCGGCAGGGCGATCTCGGCGGCGTACTTGGCGCTGTTGAAGGTCTGGATCTGGAAGCCGTCGGCGATCTCGCCGGCGAGGCGGGTGTTGCGGGGATTCGCGGCGCCGAGGTAGATGGGCGGCTTGCCGTGGTCGAAGCGGCCGGGATGGAAGGCGGGCGGCATCAAGGTTATGGGGTAGTAGTCGCCGCGGTAATCGAGCGATTCGCCCTTCTCCCAGGCGCCCCAGACGGCCCGCAGGGCGCCCACATAGTCGCGGAGCCGCGGGGTCACCGGCGAGAACGGCGTTCCGTACCGCTGCTCGACGTGCGCCTTGGACTGGGTGACCAGTCCGAGCTTGAACCGGCCCTTGGAGAGCTGCTGCAGGTCCCACGAGGTATAGGCGACGACGGTGGGACTGCGGGGGAAGGCGATGGCGGCTCGCGTCTCGAGCTTGAGGCGGGTGGTCGCGGTCGCCGCGACGGCGAGGGAGAGGAAGGAGTCGTGGTTCAGGTCGTAGGAGGAGTAGCCGTCGAAGCCGAGCGCCTCGGCGCGGCGGGCCTCGTCGGCGACGCTTCCAAGGTCGGCGGTCTCCTGGCGAAAGTAGACTTCGAGCATGATCTATTCCTTGGCGGGCTCCATGGCCTCCTCGTGGGCGATGACGACGCCGCGGCCCACGAGGTCGTCGATCTCTCCCGCATCCATGCGCAGGAGGTCTCCCAGGACGTGGCGGGAGTGCTCGCCGAGCAGGGGGGCCGGGGTGAAGGCGGTGGGGCGTTGGCCGTCGATGCGCCAGGCGGTCGTGCCCATGGGTCGGGGGCCGACCTCGGGGTGGTCGACGTTGGCGACGAAGCCGCGGTCGAGGAGGTGCTCATCGGTGAGCAGGTCGTCGGAGTCTAGGACTTCGGTCGCGGCGACACCGGCTCGCTGCAGCTTCTCGGCGAGGGGGGCGGCGTCCTCGTTGCGTGTCCACTCCTCGATCAGGGACTCCAGGGTCTCGACGTTGGCGCAGCGGTCGGCGGCGGTGGCGAAGCGGGGGTCGTTGCGCCAGTCGGAGCGGTCGGCGACCTCGCAGAGGGCCGCCCAGGCTTCCTCGCCGTCGACGGAGATCGCGATCCATCGCTGGTCGCCGCGGCAGACGTAGACGCCGTGGGGGGCCTGGTTGGGGTGGCGGTTGCCGACGGCCTCGGGCTCGACGCCGTGGAGGCTGTAGTCGGCCATCGCCTGCGGGATGAAGGTGGTGAAGGACTCGGTCATGGAGGTCTCGACGGACTGGCCTTGGCCGGTCCTGGCACGGTGGCGCACGGCTTCCAGCACGCCGAGGAGAGAGTAGCAGCCGCCGATGAAGTCGGGGGGAAAGCCACCGAGGATGCGGGGGTGTCCCGACGGATAGGCGGTGGTGGCGGCGACGCCGCTGAACAGATTGACGACGCTGTGGAATCCGGCGAAGTTCTTGAGCGGGCCGGTGCGTCCGAAGGCGGCGACGGAGAGGTAGACGACGTCGGGCCTGACGCGGCGGATGTCGTCGTAGGCCAGGCCGAGCTTGTCGGCGACGCCGGTGGTGAAGTTCTCGACGACGACGTCGCTGATCGCGGCGAGCTTCTTGGCGACGGCGAGCCCTTCGGGAACGCCGATGTCGAGGACGAGGCTGCGCTTGTTGGTGTTCATCATGTTGAATCCGCCGCTGCGGTTGATGCCGCGGACGCCCTCGGCGTAGGGGGGCAGGATGCGGACGGACTGGAGGTGGGGATTCTCGACGAGGATGACCTCGGCGCCGAGCCATCCGAGGACTTGGGTGACGTAGGGGACGGCGATCATCTGGCCGAAGTCGAGCACGCGGAGCCCCTGGAGCGGCGGCGGCCTCATGCCGTGCCTCCCGGCGGCTTGCCGAGGAGGTCGCGGACGAGCTCGCCGGTGTGCTGCCCGACGGCGGGCCAGGGGGAGGGGTCCTTCCACGGCGTCCGGCTCATGCGCACGGAGAAGCCGGGGAGCTGGAGCTCTTTGCCGCCCGGCGCCTGCCAGGTCCGCAGGTAACCGCGCTCTTGTACGTGCTCGTGGCGCATCATGTCTCCGACGCCGTAGGCCGGGAAGCTGGGCACGCGGTTCTGATGAGCCAGGCTCGCGATCTCCTCGCCGGTGTGCTGCATGGCCCACTCGGCGATGAGCGGCCCGAGCACGTCCCAGTTGAGGGCGCGCTCCGCGCCGGTGTTGAAGACCTCTAGGTCGCCCCAGTCGGGGCTTCCCATGGTCTTGACCAGCCCGCGCCAGTGATGATCGAGGAAGGCGGCGAGGACGACGTAGCCGTCGCGGCAGGGGAGGTAGGCGTTGGGCTGGGCGCCGGCGACGACGGGGTCGCGGGTCTTGGACTCGTGGTAGGAGGCGTGGGAGACCTCCCACGTCATGATCGCGGCGATGGACTCCTGCGCGCTGACGTCGACCTCCGCGCCCGCGCCGTCGAAGGTCCGCATGGCGAGCGCGACCATCGTGGCCGTCGCCGCCTGGAGCCCGGCCATCATCTCGCCCATGGGTGTGTTGGCACGAATCGGGGGTTCCTCGTAGGGGTCCGTAGGCAGGTCGGGGACGCCGGGGCTGGCGTAGGCGAGCCCGCCCGACGCCACGGCGATGAGGTCGTCGCCCGCGTAGCCGCTCTTGGGCCCGGTGAGTCCGAAGGGCGTGATGGCGGTGACGACTAGGGAGGGATTGACGCGGCGGAGGCGGTCGTGGCGCAGGCCTAGGCGCTCGAGGTCGGGCGGGGGAAGGTTGATGACGAGGACGTCGGAGATCGCCAAGAGCTCGTCCAGCGTGCGGCGGTCGGCGGGGTCGTCGAGGTCGAGGGCCGCCCCGCGCTTGTTCCAGTTGAGGTAAGCGAAGAGCGCGCTCCAGTCGGGATCGGGGTCTGGGCCGGGGAAGGGGCCGAGGCGGCGGGCGGTGTCGCCGGAGGGGGGTTCGACCTTGATCACGTCGGCGCCGGCGTCGGCGAGCAGTCGCGCGGCGTAGGGGGCGGAGACGTGGTCGCCGACCTCGATGACGCGGATGTCGGAAAGGGCGCCGGTCATGAGGCTTGGAGGGTCTTCGGCATGGGTTGTTCTTTCTGCGGTTGCTGCCGGGCTTCTTTCTGGAAGCGGGGCTAGGCCGGGGGCAGGTAGCCGACGCGGGTGAGGAAGCGAAAGACCTCTTGGGCGAACTCCTCGGGGCGTCGGGCGGGGAACTGGCCGTGGGGGCCTTCGACGATGTGTCCCTCAGCGCCGGGGGTGAGCGCGACGGACGGCTCGTTCTTGTTCCGCAACATGTCGCCGTCGCTGGTGAGGAACAGGGTGGGACAGCGCACCGAAGGCAAGGCTTGTTCCAAGCGGTAGAGGAAAGCGGCGCGGTAGCCCCAGTGGTAGCGGGTGCCGGTGCGGAGAAACTCGGTGGTGGCCAAGTCGAAGAGCCAGGGTGGGGTGTCGTCGCCCCATATGTTTCGGTATCGATCCCACAACCACGTCAGGTGCTCACCCTTCCGTTCGATCTCAAAGGGGGGGATGTAGTTTTCCAGCCAGTCCCGGCCCTCTTCCTCGCCGAAGAGCGGAGAGCCGACCACGATGAGCGCTCGGACTCTGTCCGGCTGATCCACCGCCATCTGGACCGCGATGCCTCCGCCGGTATGGTTGCCCACAAGGGCGACCTCTTCGAGTCCGAGGGTGTCGAGAAACAGCGTCAAACGCTCGGCGTATTCCTCGATCGTGGGGGGTTCGGGCGGCGGCTCGGAGGCGCCGTAGCCCGGGGTATCGGGAGCTATCGCCCTGGCGCGTTGGCCGAGGAAGGACAAGCTTGGCTCGTAGATTCTTCCCGAGATGGGGCTTTCGTGGAGCAGCACGATCGCAGGGCCGCTCCCCGCTTCCCGGTAGTGGACTTGTCCCAGCGGAGTATCAGCGTAGCCGAAGCGCATGCGGGGCCTTTCCGCGGTCACCGGGCGTCCATGACGTAGTCCAGCCAGCCGTCGACCTTCATGAACAGCGTCGCCCCCTGTTCGCTCGACATGGGAGGCTGAACCGATTGGCCTTCGCGGGAGACGTAGGCGCCGGCGTTTACCGGCGTATCGCCGATGGCGAGCGCCCCCGAAACGACGTAGAACTCCAGCGCGGCGGTGTGCCGGCCGGGACCCTGCTGCCGGTACCCCGGACCGAGGCGCAGCAGGACCGATTGCGCCCCCGTCTTCTGGTTGACGCTGAGCGTTTTGACCGCAATGTGCTCGATGTCGAAGCCGTCGAGCGCCCGCTGACCGCGAGCGTACTGCTCTCCGGTAAGCCATGCGAGCGTGCCTGTTCGAAGATGTAGGACGCGCCCCCGGGGAGGGACGTCGGCGGGCGATCCGGTAAGGAGCGCGTTCGAGCCAAGCTCCTCTGCCGGCCGGATATGGCGGGACGCGGCGCCGCTCCCATCTCCTGGGCTCGTTCCCTCCAGGCTCAGGACCGCGAGCGCCCCCTCCGGCGCCTCCGCGGAGTGGATCCAGCCGGGCGGCCTCCAGAAATAGTCGCCCTCTTCGAAAGAGCCCTCCCCGTTCAACTTGATCCCGCCCTCCAGCACCAAACACTCTTCCACCGAACCGTGATAGGCATGGGTCAAGTCGACGTAGCCGGGAGCCAGCCAGATGAGGTCGCACCGGCGTGTCGTAGCGGGGTCGATGCGCAACGTCTTCTGGTTGTACTTTGCGAGCATCTCCATCACCTTGTCCTTCGGGCCAAGGTGCTCCCGCCAAGCCGGCGCCATGTTCTCGTAGACGCTCAGTCCGTTCTCCCACTCCACCGCTTGGGTATCGACTATGGAAAGCTGCGGCATGACGCCTCCTCGCAACGGTCGGGCTAGGCTGCCCGCGGATTATACCGCTGACGCTCGACGTCGGCGGTTAGTACAATGCGCGGCATGTCTCCCCAGTGGTACGAGCGCGACTACGACGTCATCGTGGTCGGCGGAGGATCGGCGGGAGCGGTCGTCGCGTCCCGGCTTTCCGAGCATCCGCACCGATCCGTGCTTCTGCTTGAGGCGGGGCCGGACTACCCAAGGGTAGACCTGCTGCCCGAGGATATCCGGGACGGGGACAACGTGGTGAAGGCGATGAACCACGGGACCCACTTCTGGACGTACACGGCGAGCGGCCATCCCTACCGGCGCAAGCCCATCGTCATCATAGCGGGCAAGGTCACCGGCGGGGGCAGCGCGGTGAACGCCACCTACTTTCACCGGGGCGCGCCGGAAGACTACGACCAGTGGGCCGCCGCGGGCAACGACGCATGGTCGTACGAGAAGCTCCTTCCCTATTTCAAGAAGCTCGAAACCGACTTGGACTTCGGCGGTCCGTACCACGGCAAAGGCGGCCCGATCCTGGTGCGGCGCGCCAAGCAGGACGCCTGGGGCCCCATCGCGGGGGCCTTCTACGAGGCCTGCCGCCAGGCCGGTTTCCCCGACGACCCCGACATGAATCTGCCTAACACGACAGGGGTGGGGCCAAGGCCGGTCAACTGCGCCGACGGGCTCCGCATCAGCACGGCGGTCGGCTATCTAAGCCGGAGCCGGGAACGCGCCAACCTGACGATACGGGCGAACGTGCTGGCGCGCCGGATTCTCTTCGACGGGCGGCGGGCCGCCGGCGTGGAGATCGACGAAGGCGGAGAGCGCCGCCGCGTGCGGGGCGGCGAGGTCATCGTGTGCGCGGGGGCTATCGAGTCGCCGTGCCTGCTGGTGCGGTCCGGCATCGGGCCCGCCGACCAAGTCCGGGGAATCGGCGCGCCCCTCGTACAAGACCTACCCGGTCTCGGGGCGAACCTGCGAAACCACCCGGCGGTGGCTCCACAGTTTCGCATCAGGGAGGAGGCGCGAGAGGAAGGGCCGCCAGCGCAGCTCGTCCTCCGCTATATGCCGCCGGGATCGAACGACCGCAACGGCATCACGATCGCGCCCCTGGTCGAGGAAGACGTGGACGGGACGCCCTGCATGCCCTTCTACGTCGTCCTGTGGAAGGTACGGTCGGAGGGAACGCTCACGGTGATCTCTCCCGAACCGGGCGATCCGCCCGTGCTTCGCTACAACTACCTGACGGACCCGGCGGACTTCGAGCGCGTGCGGGAAGGAGTGCGCCATGCCGTCCGGCTGGGGGAGGGCCGGGAGTTCCGGGGCATCTTTGACGGCCGCGCCGGGCCCAGCGACGACGAGCTCGCCTCGGACGATGCGCTCGACCGCTGGATCCTGGCCAACCTCTACACGGCGTTCCATTCCAGCGGCACGTGCAAGATGGGGCCGACGACCGACCCGATGGCGGTGGTCGACCAATATTGCCGGCTGTATGGGGTGGAGGGCGTCCGGGTGGTGGACGCGTCGATCATGCCCGACATACCCCGCGGCGACCTGACGTGCAGCGTCGTCATGATCGCGGAGCACGCGTCGGACATGATCGCGGCGGGGCGGCGCTCAAGCGTGGCGCAAGAATGACCGCTGCCGTATCTCGGCGAGCGGTGGCGCCACAGCGACACCCTACCATTGACGGCCTGTTTCCAGTCCCTATCGTAGGTCACGTAGGGGGAGAACGATGGCGACAGTCGAGGAGCGCCTTGCCCGGATTGAAGGGGCCTATGAGCACTTGGCGACGAAGGCCGACGTCGTCAATCTCAAGGTCTGGATGATCGGAACGATGCTGGCAACGCTGGGCGCGGGCCTCGGCTTGGCAAAGTTAATCTTCTAAGGAATGGCAGCGTTGGCGGAGGGACATCCCGTCACCCGCGCCGAGCTACGCGAGGAGCTCCAGCATTACGCCACCAAGGCGGACTTGGAGCGTATCACGTCCGACATTATCCGGTGGGCTCTTGGCGTGATGCTTGCCGGATTGACCGCCGCAGTCGGGCTCACCGCCGTGGTCGTGAGGGTCGTGGGAGGCTAAGGAAGACCCACTAGGCCCCAACCGTGAGAATCGCCCCGCCGATTAGCTAACGGCGGGGTTTTTGTTGTAAAGAAGCAAAGCGCGTTCGTACCTCTGCGGCGCTTGACACCCGCGCGGCTTTGCTTCTATCGTCCCATGTCGATGCCGCAGCACTCGACGACGGCCCCTTCGGGGGCCCAAACCCCAGGCCTCCCCTCTTCAACGCGATGTATTTGATTGGCGTCGATATCGGCGGGACATTCACGGACCTCGTCATCATGGATGGCGAGGGGCGGTGGAATTTGCACAAGACGCCGTCGACGCCCGACTCGCCGGAAGAGGGCGTGTTCAGCGCCCTAGCTCTGGCAGCGGAAGAGAAGGGCGTGGCGATGCGGAGCCTGCTGGAAGAGACGCGGGTCTTCGTGCACGGGACGACGCTGGTCACCAACGCGGTGATCTCGGGCAACATGGCCAAGACGGCGCTCCTCACCAACGAAGGCTACGAGGACATGCTCTTCTTCGGGCTCGGGTCCCGGGGAAAGCCGCCCTCGGAGATGTTCAAGACGCATCAGGACTACCCCGACCCCATCATTCCGCGGCACTTGATCGCCGGCATACGGGGGAGGATAAACGCCGAGGGCGGAATCGAGACCGAGCTTGACGAGGCGGGCATCAGAGCGGCGGTCGCCGAGTTCAAGCGGCGCAACGTCGAATCGCTCGCCGTCTCCTTCCTCTGGTCCATCACGAATCCAGAGCACGAGGAGCGGGCCCGCGCGATCATCGCGGAGGAATACCCCGAGGCCCAAGTCTCCATCGGACATCAGATCACGTCGGTGGTGCGGGAGTACGAGCGTACCTCAACGTGCGCGCTGGACGCCTCGATCAAGCCGCTCTTTGGACGGTACGTGAAAAACCTGATCCGCCGGCTGAAGGAGAACGGCTACGAGCGCGACCTGCTCATGGTCAACTCGCACGGCGGCGTGGTCAAAGGCGAAGAGCTCACGGAGTTCCCCGTGTACGCGCTCAAGAGTGGGCCGTCGCTGGGGCCGGTCGCCGGCATGACGGTCTCGGAGGCAGAAGGGGCGGAGCAAGACCTGATCGTGTGCGACATGGGCGGGACGAGCTTCGACGCCTCGATGGTGGTCAAGGGCGAGGTGGTCACGACGCTCATCGGCAGCGTCGGGCCGTATCACTACTCCTTCCCCACCCTCGACGTGCACAGCATCGGGGCCGGCGGGGGCAGCATCGCCTGGGTCGACAGCGGCGGCCTCGTGCACGTCGGCCCGCAGAGCGCGGGAAGCTCGCCGGGGCCCGCCTGCTACGACTTGGGGGGCGACAAGCCCACGGTGACCGACGCCAACGTGGTGCTGGGCTACATCTCGCCCGACTACTTCATGGGCGGAAAGATGCGGATCGAGGCCGATAAGGCACGCGCCGCGATTCAGGAGCACGTGGCCGGGCCACTGGGCAGGAGCGTCGAGGAAGCCGCGAGCCTCATCTACAGCATCGTCAACCACAACATGGTCTTGGGGCTGTCCGAAGTCAGCATCCAGAAGGGCATCGACCCGAGGGGCTATCTGCTGGTGGGCGGGGGCGGCTGCTCGGCGGCCCACCTCGTCGCCATCGCCACCGAACTGGGGATGACGAAGATTCTCATCCCCAGGATCGCCCCCGGCCTCTGCGCCTTCGGTATGCTGGCGGCCGACCTGCTGTACGAGCGGGCGCACAGCTTCATCACGCGAAGCGACAGCTTCGAGCACGAACGCGTCAACGAGCTCCTGGCGAGCCTCGAAGAAGACGGCGACGACTTCCTGGCGCGCGCCAGCGTCGCGATGGACGACCGGACGCTCTCTTTCTCGGTGATGGCCCAGTACCCCTATCAGTCCTGGGACGTCGAAGTGCCGCTCCCCTGGGGCCGGGTAACGCCGGAGCGCCTGCCGGAACTCGTCGAGCTCTTCCATGAGGTCCATAAGACGACGTACGGATTCACGGTAACCGAGGAGCCGGTCCAGTTCGTGAGCTGGCGCGTCAAGGCCCAGGGACGGCAGCCCAAGGCCCGGACTGCGCCGCAAGAGATGACGACCGCCGACGCGAGCTCCGCCTTGAAGGGCAGCCGTCCGGCATACTTCACCGAGGCGCGCGACTACGTGGAGACGCAGGTGTACGCGGGGGAGAAACTGCGCAGCGGTAACGTCTTGGTGGGGCCGGCCATCATCGAGGAGCCCGCGACGACCGTGGTCGTGCCCGCGGGCTTCCGCCTCACCGTCACCCGGTTCGGGAACTACTACGTCGAACCCGCGGGTTGACCGGCCCGAAGGCTAGAGCTTTCGGATAGCGGTGGACGGCGGCAGCGGATAGGCAAGCTTTCCCTGGCGAAGGCCGCACGAGACCAACATCCGCGCGTAGTTCAACGCCGCGCACGCGGGATCAATGACCAAGAGGTCCTTGTAGCCCTCGGCGTCGAGCATCTCCCGCCCCATCGGGACGATGCCCCGCTCGCGGTAAGAGAGCGAGTAGAAGATCACGGCCTCCGCGCCGTCGTTGTCGGCGGCGTCCTTGGCGGCTTCGACCATCTGCCGGGCCTCGTTCTGGCGCTGCTCCTCGTCGGAGGGGAAGACCACCTCCGTGGCGGGCTGGACGTACTTGATGGAGACGAGCTTCGAGGTTACGGCGAGCCGGTCGGCCGACTTCATGATCATGGCGCGGATGTTCGGCTCCTTGACCGTGAGGACCGAGAAGCGGTCAACCAAGAACGACGCCACGCTCATCGCCGCCGCGCCGGGCTCGACGATGAGCATCTTGCTGGTCAGCTCCTTCAGTCCCCTGGCGTTCGAGTCGGAGCACGAGCCCACGATGTAGGCGTCGTAGCCGTCCTTCTCCGCCTGCTCGGCTACCTCGAACATCTCGGGGGCGATGAGGCCGGCGTCGTATTCGGAGACGGTCCAATCGGGCCCGCGGGTGAGCGCGACGACGTCCACCTCGGCATCCACGAGCGGCCGGGACGTGGCGACGTGCTGTCTAATCGTCTCTTCGTCGGCGCGATTCGTTCGGCAAATGATGAACTTCAAGATTCCCTCCCCAAGTAGGTACTGCCGTGGGGCCATGCCGCCGTCCGGGCTAGCGCCCGACGACGAGGCCCCCAGTGAAATCGACAAGCTGACCGGTTACGTGCATGGCGCTGTCGGAGACGAGGAAGGCTATCATGCCGGCGGCCTCGCCGGGACGCACGCCGCCTCGCATCGGGAAGGCCGACGGCGACTCGCCCTCCGTCCGGCCCACGCCGGTGCCCTTGCCGCCGCTCCAGCCTTTGAGCAGGCCGAGGCCGGGAGCGGCGTTGTTCGTCTCCGCCGGTAGGCCGACGGCGAGCGCGTTGACTCGGATGCCGTCGTCGGCCAATTCGAGCGCCATACATTGCATGAGTCCGACGAGGCCGAACTGCGTTGCAGAATGCACGCCGAGCCCCGCGATGCCGGCGCGCGCGGCGTGCGAGGTCAGGAAGAGTATCGAGCCGCCGGCGCCCGCCTCGACCATGCGCTCGGCTCCGATCCGGCTGGACACGAACGCGGATTTAAGGTCGCTCCGCAGCGTTTCATCCCATACGTCCGCTTCTGTTTCGAGGAGCGGGCCACCGGGCACGGTGAGACCGGCGACGATCAGGACGTCGAGCCGGCCGAAGCGGTCGATGGTCTGCTCCACGACGAAGCGGGCCGCAGCGTCGTCCGCAAGGTCACCCGATACCGCGAAGGCGCCGCTGAGCGGCGATGAGGCCACGGTTTGGGAGTGCAGGGCGACGCCGGCGCCCTCGGCCATCAGCTTCGCGGCGATGGCCTGTCCGAAGCCGGCGTAGCCGTCGGCGCCGGTCACGAGCGCGGTCTTCCCGGTGAGTGCGCCGGATCTCGTCACATCAGCAACCCGGCGGTCAGGTTCACGGCTTGGCCCGTCATCTTGTGGGCGCGGGACGAGGCGAGAAAGGCGACGAGGTTGCCCACGCTGTCGGGGTCGGCGAGGGTGCCGAGCGGGCTGGCGTCGCGCTGGCTCTGGACGAGGCCGCGGACGATCTCCCAGTGGTGGTCTTCGTCGTCGGCGGGGAAGTAGTTGAAGGGGCGGTGGTTGCCGCTATCGCGTATCACACCGGGGCAGACGGTGTTGACGGTGATGCCGTGGACGCCCCATTCGAGCGCCATGACTTGCCCGAGACCAATCAGGGCCGACTTGGAGGCGGAGTAGGCGGAGGCGGTGGGCGTGCCCACCTTCCCCAGTCTTGACGAGAGATTGATGATTCTGCCGCCTTCGCCCTGCGTGATCATGCGGCGGGCGGCTTCCTTGGCGCAGAGGAACGGGCCGACGAGGTTGGCCCGCATGCATGAGTCCCAGGAGGCTTCGTCCTGCTCCAGGAACGGCATCAAGGGAGTCTCGGCGGCGTTGTTGACCAGGATGTCGATGCGGCCCATTTGTTCGATCAGGCGGTCGAACATGGCCGTCACTTCGTCGGGCGACGTGATGTCGGCTTCGAGCGCCACGCTGCGCCGGCCTAGGGCTTCGATCTCGGCCTTGGTGCTTTCGAGGCCACGCCAGCCCTTGCGCTGCTCGGGGTCGGTGGGGCCTTTCGCGGAGCGGCGGCCGTTCACCGCGACATCGGCGCCCTCGTCGGCCAGCCGCAAGGCGATGCCCCGGCCCGTCGAGGGATAGCGGGCCGCGCCGGTGACGAGGGCAACTTTACCGTCGAGGAGCCCCATTAAAGAGTAGTCTCCAAGGAGAGCGAGGATGGGGCAAGTCTAGCCACCGGCCCTTGACACCGCAACCGGGTTTCTTTACAACGCCGGTAGACTGGGCCGGGGGGGGCAGCCAATGCAACGTCCATTGCTCGAGTGGGTATTCTCCAAGACGGCGGGCATGAGTCCGGAGCTCGAAGAGATCTGGATGGAGTGGTACGACTACCACCAGCTCATGATGTGCCGCATGCCGGGCTGGACGTGGAACTACCGGCTGATGAACCTGATCGGCCCCGAGAAGTACGTGTCGCTGTACCGGGTCGAGGACTACGAGGCGCTGAAGCTGATCGAGGGGTGGCCGCGGGTGGACCAAGGGAAGATGGACCCGATCACGGACAACATCGACCCCGCGGCGCTTCAGGACTGGGAAGACAAGGTGCGCCGGGGCCTCCAGGACACCGGCAAGTTCACCTTCACCGGCGGCGCGACGGACAAGAACCCGTTGGACCAGGGCCACTGGGGCTGGCGGTACCTTGCCGGGGCGGCGCTGGACGATCCGCTGCTGAAGTCGAACAATCCCCTCGGCACGGAGCTGATCAGCGTGTCGCGGGAGAACGACGCGCGATGGAAGGAGTGGTACGGCGCGGAGCGCTTCCCGGCGTTGGAGAAGCTGCCCGGCGTCGTCATGGCAGGCTGGTACGGCATCACGACCGAGGGGCGCGAGTACGAGCCCGGGTACAACTACATCAGCATCTTCGAGCTCGAAAGCGAGGACGACGCGTTCCGCCTCGGCGATCCCGACCAGAGAATCCCCGAAGCCAAGGCGTTCTGGGAAGACCCGGCGGCGGAGCCGTACTACGCCCTGACGCGCGACGTGCGAACGAACTACTACAAGCCCATTTCGAGGCACTGGGGCTTTCAGAAATAGCCGGCCGGCAGCGGCCCGCGACTATCTTGCCCACGCTCCCCTGAGGGAGCATTGGGGCTGAGGGACGGAGACCCGGATGGACCAGATTGTCTTCACCACGCTTGGCAAGCGCATCGAGCGGATCGTGCAGGAAGTCACCATCAAGTGCGTCCAGAGCGCGCGCTCGGCGACCGTCCACGCTCGCGACTTCTCCGTCACCATCGCCGACAGCCAGTGCCGCACCGTCACGATCTACGGCGGGCTGCCGATCCACACGATGAGCATCGACATGGCCCTCAAGCCGATCGTGGAGATGTTCGACGACATCCAACCCGGCGACTGCTTCCTGAACAACTGCCCCTTCTACGGCAACGTCCACCACGCCGACTACACGTTCTGCACGCCGATCTTCTCCGGCGACAAGATCATCTTTTGGCTGCTCCTGCGGATGCACAACGTCGACGTCGGGGCCCCGGAGCCGACGGCCTATCTCCCCTACGCCAAGGAGATCTACGAGGAGGGCCTGCACTGGCCGTGCGTCCGAGTGGCGCGGGGCTATGAGGAGTTGAAGGACATCGTGCGGATCGGCCTCGTCCGCATTCGCGTCCCGCAGCAGTGGTACGGCGACTTCGCGGCGGCGCTGGGGAGCTCGTGGATCGGGGAACAGCGCCTTCGGGAGCTGATCGAGGAGTACGGCGACGACGTCATAACCGAGTTCATCGACGAGTGGATTGAGTACGGCAGGCGCAGGATGATCGCCGAGATCAAGAGCCTGCCGGAGGGGACGTGGGAAGGCGAGACGTGGGTCGACCCCATCGACTTCATCCCCGACGGCTTCGCGCTGAACATGAAGCTGACCATCGACCACGAGCAGGAGGCGATGATCGTCGACCTGCGGGACAACCCAGACCAGGTCGAAGGCGGCATCAACCTGCCGGAGGCTTCGAGTATCGCCGGGCCCTCGCAGGGAATTTTCGCCAGCCTCGACCCGACGCTGCACCACAACACCGGGGCCTTCGAGCGCATCCAGTTCAAGCTGCGGGAAGGGTGCATCTGCGGGATACCGATATTCCCCGCCGGCACGTCGGTCTCGACCAGCTACCTGACCGACCGTTTGACGAGTCTTGCCATGGCGATCATGGCGCGAGTGGACCCGAATAGAGGCGGCGCGGAGGGCGGCTACATCGGCTTTCAGGAGGGCGTGTTCTCCGGCCAGGACTTCCGGCGCAACAACGCGCCCTACGTCAGCCAACCCATCGTGGTGGGCAGCTTCGTGGGGGGCGGCCCGGCGGTGAAGGGACACGACGGCTGGCCGGCGTGGGGGATCGGCGGCACGCAGGGCTGCATATCGACAACGTCCGTCGAGCTGTGGGAGAAGAATAACCCGCACATCTTCGAGGTCGGCGCCCAGATCGTCACCGATTCGCCGGGCGATGGGGAGTTCATCGGCAGCGTGGGCCCCAGGATGCTGGTGCGGCACCGACAGGGCCCGTTCTCCGTGGCGGGCTACGGCGACGGCGGCGTCCACCCGCCCGCGGGGGTCATGGGGGGCGGCGCCGGACACCCCAATCAGGGTTTCATCCAAGACCTTGCGACCGGCGTCCAGGAAGAAGAGCTACCCCTTTGCGGCGTGTTCGAGATCAAGGAGGGGAAGGCGATCGAAATCTTCGGCAACGGCGGCGGCGGCTTCGGCAACCCCCTCGACCGCGACGCCGAACAGGTCCGCAAGGACGTACGCAACGGCTGGATATCGGAGCTGAAGGCGCGTGACGTGTACGGCGTCGTCCTCGACCTCGGCCCCGAGGAGTACGCGGTGGACATGGAGGCGACGCGCCAACTGCGCGAGGAGAAGCGCGCGGGGTAGAGGGCTCCGGAGGGGCGCGTTGGTGGTTGTCGGGCGGCCCCTCATCTCAATCTTCTCCCGTTGGGAGAAGAGGCAAGACCTCCCGGCCCCGCCCGTTTCGACCCGCGCACGGGAGCGGCTGGAAAGGCGCGCCCCTACCTGCCCTTAGTTAGGTTAGGCCGAGGTTGGCCATGGCGGCGCGGGCGGCTTCGCGTTCGGCCTTTTGCTTGCTTGGGCCGACGCCGTCGCCGGCCACGGCGCCGCCGACGATGACTTCGACGGTAAAGTCGCGGCTGTGGTCGGGGCCTTCCGCCTTGGTGGTGCGGTAGACGGGCGGCGGGTGGCCTTCCGCTTGCACACGCTCTTGCAGCAGCGACTTGTAGTCGTCGATCAAGTCGGGCGGGAGGCTTTCGAGTCTGTCCTTGAACAGTTTCAGCGTCCACCGCTTGGCCTTGGCGTAACCCTGGTCGAGCAGGATTGCGCCGAGCACGGCCTCGAAGACGCGGGCGAGGTTGCGCTCGCGGGTGCGCCCACCGCTCGTTTCCTCACCGTGCCCGAGGTAGAGGCGCCGGCCCAGGCCGAGTTCGGCTCCGACGGCGGCGAGCGTCGCCGCGCGCACCAAGCCCGAGCGGAGCGCGGTGAGGCGGCCCTCGGCCAAGCCGGGGAAACGCCGGTAGAGGTGCTCGGCGACGACGAACCCGAGGAATGCGTCACCCAGGTATTCCAGGCGCTCGTTGCTCTCCGGGGCGTCGTCGGGGGCCTCGTGGACGTAGGAGCGGTGAGTCAGCGCGAGCTTGAGGAGCGACCGGTCTTTGAACTCGATTCCGAGACGGCGCTCCAGCATCGCTTCAGGAGAGCGGGGCATACCTCATTGTAACCGGCGTGACGGGCGGGCCGCGGGCCTATAATCGCCGGAGACATTTGGAAAGATCCGCCGGCCCATGTCCGCCTACGCAGCCATCGACAACATCGCGGGACGAATCGACGAGCGCCTCTCCGGGGAGCAGCGGTCTTTGTTGCTCGCCGCGGCGGAGAGCGCGGCGACGCGCGGCGGCAGGGCCTTTCTCGTCGGCGGCGTGGTCCGCGACCTGCTGCTCGACGCGGACGGGCTGGACCTCGACGTGGTGGTGGAAGGCGACGCGCGGGAGACGGCGCGTGAGCTCGCCGCAGCGCTCGGCGGGACGGTCAAGACGCACGACCGCTTTCTCACCGCGACGGTATCGGTGGGAGCGGTCCGGGCCGACTTCGCCACGGCGCGAAAAGAGCGGTACGCTCGCCCCGGGGCGCTGCCCACGGTGCGCCCGGCCGACGTCGACGCCGACCTCGCGCGGCGGGACTTCACCGTCAACGCGATGGCGGCCTCCCTCGACCCTCAGCACTTTGGCGACGTGATCGATCCCTACGGCGGGCGGGCCGACCTCGACGCGGGTCTCATCCGCGTCCTGCGCGAGCGCAGCTTCATCGACGACGCCACACGCATCCTGCGGGCTTGCCGCTACACGGCCCGTTTCGGCTTCGCGCTCGAAGGCGAAACGGAGCGGCTCGCCAGGGAAACCACGGGCCGCCTCCACGCCATCAGCGGCAGCCGCGTCCGACACGAAATCGAGCGCACTCTAGAAGAGGCGGCTCCCGGCGCGGCGTTCGACCTCGCCGAACGGCTCGGCGCGCTCGCCGCGATCCATCCCGGCTTCCGTCTTGGCCCCGCCACAACGCGCGCACTCGACGCCGCCGCCGGCGGCGGCGGGACGCTTGGCTTCGCCATCTTGGGCGCGGCACTCCCGGAGGACACGACCACAGCGCTGGCGAAGCGCCTCGCCGCGCCGACCGACATGCGCCGCGCCATGACGGATGCGTCCCGGTTGGCGTCACGCCGGGAGGCGCTGGCGGCGCCCGCGCTGAGGAACAGCGAGGTCTACGCCGCGCTCTCCCCCTACGTCCGCGAGGCCGTGCTTGCTTGCCGATTCACCGCGGGGGACGGGATAATGGCCGAGCGAATCGACGATTTCACCGGCCGGCTGGCGGACGTCAGGCCCGTGCTGAGCGGCGACGACGTTATCGCCCTCGGCGTCGAGCCCGGCCCACGCATCGGGCGGCTGCTGGCGGAACTGCTGCGCGCCCGTCTGGACGGCGAGGTCGAGACGAGACAGGACGAGATCGAGGCCGTCCGCGCACAGCGGCAGGACTCGGCGGAGGGGCACGATGACGACTGACGCTTCGGCCACCTGCGAGGTCTGCGGCGAGGCGATGGACCCCGACCACAGCGCCTTCTGCTCCTCGTGCGGGCGCACCTTCCACCTGACTTGGGACACGCGCCTGGAAATCAAGGACTGCGGCGCGTTCGCCCTCGACGAGCAGTCGCTGGCCCTCTACTTCACCTGCTTCCTCTGCGGCGGCGGGACGCCGCGGGCCGCCCCTGAGAGTCCGTCATGACGCAATCCCAGACCAGCCCGCTCGCCGAGGCCCACGAGAACCCAGCCCGGTTCCGCGGCGAGCCGTGCCGCATCTGCGGCGACCCCACCGATGAGCGGCTGGACTCGAGCTGTCGCATCTGCGGCGGGCCGGTGCACGTCGCGTGGGCCGAGGGCGCGCCTGAATCGGCGTGCAGCCAGGTGGTGAGTCCGCTGCAATGCTGCGGTATCGCGTTCGTGTGCAACGCGTGCGTCGCGGAGGGGTCGTTGGCGTAGGCGGGGCTGGGGGTTGGTGGCCTTCGATGACCGCCGGTGGTTGTCGGGGGCCCTTCACCTCCACCCCGCCGACGCGCCTGCGGCGCGTGCCCTCTCTCAGTCTCCCCCAGAGGGGGAGAGGTTTGGGCTGGCCTCTCGCGGGGCGAGGCGGCGGCGGTGGAAGAGGTATTGCTGGGCGTAGCCGGCGTGGTCGCCGAAGTAGTCGGCGGCCCATTCGCGGACGCGGCGGTCGGTGACCGGCTCGCCGTCGAAGTACCACTCGCGCACGGCCCGCCGCACCCAGACGTCGACGGGAAAGGCCCTAGGCTGGTCCAGCGAGAAGGCGAGGACGCAGTCTGCGACCTTCTCGCCGACCCCGTAGAAGCTCAGGAGGGCGTCCTTCGCCTCGTCGTAGGGGGCGCCGCGGAGCGCCAGGAGGCCGTGAGGTAAGTCGAGCACGGCGCGGGCCGTCCTGGTGAGGAACCTAGCCCGGTAGCCGAGCCCCATGTGCCGGAACTCCTGCTCGGAGACCTCGGCCAAGGCCGCCGGACCGGGAAAGGCGTAGACAGCCTCGCCGGCAATCGGGTCGCCGAAGGCCGCCGCGATGTCCTCGACGTGTTTGGTGATGCGCTTGATGTTCGAGTATGAGGAGATGACGAAGGTCACCAGGCACTCCCACGGGTCTTGGCGGGCGAGCCGCAGGCCACGGTAGTCGACGGCGGCCTCGGCCAGCCTGGGGTCGCCGGCGGCGAACCGGTAGAAGGGCTCGAGGTCGTCGTCGAGCCGGAGGTAGCCGCGCAGCACGGGGGCGGCAGCCTCCGGCGGCGTGGGCGAGGAGTCGAACTCGACGCCTCCGGTGGCGGCGCGTACGCGAAAGACGTTGCCGCCCACGATGCCAACGTAGACAGCGCCGTCTCTGCGCCACCGGAACGTCTGGCCCGACTCCAAGGTGTGGCCGAGATCGATCGGCCCATTCGCGGGAAGGAACACGGAGGGAGCCCCCTTAGCCGCGGGAGGCGAGCCACTCGGCGACGGCGGCGGGGACGTCCCCCACCGGACCGGCGCGGAAGGTGCATCGGGGGATCGAATCGACGAAGGTCTTGCCGTAGGGCTTGGTCAGCACGCGCCGGTCGAGGCAGAGGAGAACGCCCTTGTCCGTCTTGCGGCGGATGAGGCGTCCGAAGCCTTGCTTGAACCGGAGCACCGCTTGGGGCAGGCCGTATTGGTCGAAGGGGGCCTCGAACTGCTGGGAGCGGGCGGCGAAGACCGGATCGCTGGGCACGTTGAACGGCAGCTTGGTTATGACAAGCACGCTGAGTGCGTCGCCGGGGATATCGACGCCTTCCCAGAAGCTGCCCGTGCCAAGGACGACGGCGCGCGGGTCGGACTGGAGGCGCTGGACGAGCTGGGCGGGGTTGCCGTCTTGGCCTTGGGCAAGCACGGCGACCTCGTCTCCCGTGAGCAAATCGGGGAGGAAGCGGCGCGCCGTCCGCAGGGAGGCCCTCGACGTGAAGAGGACGAGCATCCGCCCACCGGCGGCGCGCGCCGCGTTAGCGATGGCGTCGTGGACCGCCGCCTGGTAGCCAGATCGGTTGGGCTCGGGGATGTCGTTGGGGAAGAAGCCAAGCACGCGGTTGGGATAGTCGAACGGCGAGCCGACCATGAGCTCGTTCGCTGAGTCGAGGGAGAGCCGTTCCTCGATGTAGCCGAGGCTCTCCCCCACGCTGAGGGTGGCGCTGGTGAGGACGACGCTCTTCTTCTGATCGAAGAGGCGCTGGTTGAGGTCGGCGCCCACGTGGAGCGGGGCCGACCGGAGCCGCGTCACGCCGTCCCGCGCGCCGACTTCGATCCAATAGATGCCGCCTTCGTCGGGGTTGGCGACGCCGGCCCGCAGCCCGTCCCGCAGCTCGGCGAGCTGATCGGCGACGGCTTGGGCTTCCATGAGGAAGCCTTCCTTGTCAGGGATTTCGCCTTCGACGGCGCTCGCCGCCAAGCTCGCCGCCTTCTCGACGCCACGGGCCAACTTCGCCAGAGCGATGTCGACTTGCTCCCAATCGGTCTGCAGCTTCGACCACGCCGGCTGGCTGCGTAGGGCGGCGGTCAGCCGGAGCGACACGTTGTAGTCGCCGCCGCTCTCTGAGCGTTTCGTCGCGAAGTCGGTGAGCTCCTTGAACAGCATGGTGAGATGCCGACGCGCTTGGAGGACGCTCGCCTGCAGGTCTTCGACGGTTTCGGCGTAGTCGGCGCGCCGCTGCTGGGAAACGGCGATGGAGCGGGCCAGAGCGTCGAGGGGCGTGGCCACGCCGGTCCCCGCCGCCGCGCCGCCCACGACGCGCTCCAAGACGCGGTCGAAGGCCTCTTCGTTCACGGTGAAGCCCCACTGGTTGGTGACGACCTCTTCGAGATTATGGGCCTCGTCGACGACGAGGTGGTCGTAGTCGGGAAGGAGGCTGTCGTTGGTCGCGCCGAGCGCGAGCAGGGCGTGGTTGACGACCACGACATCGGCGCTTTCGGCGCGTCGGCGGGCGGCCTGATAGAAGCAGCGGCCCTGCTTGGCGAAGGGACAGCGCCCGATCTGGCCCTCGGCGCCCTGCGCGGAAAGCCGGCTCCAGATGGGAAAGTCCTGGGGATTGAGCGAGAGCTCGTTGCGGTCGCCGGTCGAGGTCGTCTGCAGCCAGACGAGCACCTTCGCGGTAAGCCGCGCCTCGGCGGCGCTCAGCGACTCGCCCCTCCTCAGCGTGGCCCAGCGACGCAGGCATAGGTAATTGGCCCGCCCTTTCAGGAGCGCGGCCCGCGCCTCGCCGTCCGCGATCTCGCCAACGCGCTCCAGGGTTTCGAGCGCGGCGGGGATGTCTTTCGTCAGAAGCTGCTCCTGCAGATTGATCGTGTTGGTGGAGACGACGACCCGTTCGCCGTTCCCCACGGCGTGGCGGACCGCGGGCAGCAGGTAGGCGAGCGACTTACCGACGCCGGTGCCGGCCTCGACAACGAGGCGGCTCCCCTGGCTGAGCGACGCCGCCACGGCTTCCGTCATCGCGGTCTGCTCGGAGCGCGGCTCATAGTCCGAGAGCACCGCGGCGAGCGGCCCTTCCCCGTCGAACCACGACGCGGCGTTGCTCGGCTCGAAGGGGGCGGGCTCGTCGGGACGCGGCTCGCGGGGGCTGGTATCGAGGCGTTTCATGAGGTCTTCGAGGTCGACCCCCTCGAAGCCGATCTCATCCGCCGCACCGGCGGTTGCGCCGAAGGAAGGCGTTGCCGGGGGAATCATCGCCCGCAGCAGGTGGCGCATGGACCAGTCGCTGCGGTCGGCGATGGTGCGGATCCCGGCTTGGACGCGCGGGGGAAGCACCCGCAGCATGTCTATCAGCCCGAGGAGCACGCCCATCGCGGCCTCGGCGTCGTCTTGGGCGCGGTGCGGGTTGTCGTGGCCGACGGCGAAATGCCTCGCCAAGTCGCGCAGCGAGTAGCCGGTGCGGGTGGGAAAGAGGACGGAGGCGAGGTCGAAGGTGTCGTAGACGGGGCCCGGCGGGCGCAGGCCGCGGCGGGCGAGGAAGTTGAGATCGAAGGAGACGTGTTGGCCGACGATCGGGTGGTCGCCGAGAAAGTCTTCGAGCTCGCCGGCGATGGCGGCGAAGGAGGGCGCGCCATGGACGTCCGCCGGCGTGATCCCAGTGAGCTGTTGAATGAAGGCGGGAATACCGCGCCCCGGGTCGACGTAGGAGGTGAAGCGGCCGAGAACCTCGCGGCCGCGGAACTTGACCGCGCCCACCTCGATGATCTCGTCGGCGCCGGGTTCGAGGCCGGTCGTTTCGAGGTCGATCGCGACCAGCACAGGCTCGTCGCCGTCCGGCGCGGGGGCCGCCGCTCTATGGCCGGAGTCTTCTGTCAACCTAGACCGGCTAACCATCCGAGGTGTCGAACGGGGTCGAGTGCCCTTGGATTATGCCGCTGGTGGGGTAGAAGCGCCCCGCGTGCAGCTCTTCGAGGAGCTCGTCCTGGCGGGTGATGCGGCGCTCGAAGACGGTGGCGCCGCTGCCGATGCCGTGGGTGGAATGGGCGTCGCTGCCGCCGGTGCACGGCTTTCCCAGTAGCTTCGCCGCCTTGAGGGCGAACTGGTTCTCGCGGGGGGTGCAGGCCCCGTTCACCGCCTCGATCGCGTCCGTCATTTCGAACACGGGGTGCTCGATCGCCTCTTCCAGCGGTACGGGCTGTTTGAAGAGCAGTGACTTGTTGAGCGGGGGTTTCTCGAAGAACCGGCGGAAGGGATGGACGGAGACCATGAAGCCTTGGCACTCCTGGATCACCTTGCGCAGGTGATGGATGCGGTGAATTCCGCTCTGATAGCCGTCCAAGCCCACCGTGCCGATGTGCCCGTATTCGGTGTCGACTTCGAGTGCGCGGATGAGGAGCAGATCGGGGTACTGCTTGGCGAACTTGTCGAAGTCCCACTTGTCCCAGCCGCCGCCGTGCTCGCTGAGGCAGATGCCGTCGAGACCCAAGCGGCGGGCCTCGGAGATGAGTTCTTCAGGACTTAGGTTGCTGTCAGGTCCACCCCGTGCGGTGTGGATGTGCATGTCGATGATCAAGTGGGGCCCCCTCCGCAGGCGGGTGGCCATTGTACCGAGTCCGCGAAAACCCGGTCAACGTTGGGGCGTCACGCCGGGCGGGTCAAAAGTCTTTCTAATCTTGCGCTGCTAGGCTAATTCGAAACAGGCCGCCGCCAAAGCGCGGATTAAGGAGCGAGCGATGACAAACCTGAAGCTGGTCTCTCATACCGAAAGGGCAGACACCGCCGGCGCGGCGGTTGGCGAGCCTGCAGCCGTCAAGACTCCCCTCACGCTAGTCAACGAGGACCCGGCGGAGGAGCCGGACATGCCGGAACGCGCCGCGCAGGGCGACCGAGAGGCGCTGGGGCGCATCTACGACCGGTATTGGCGGCGGGTGTACTCGCTGGCGCTGCGCATGTTGCGGAACCAGAGCCAAGCCGAGGAGATCGCGCAAGACGTCTTCCTGACCGTGTGGCGCCGCGGAGGCACCTACAACAGGGAGCGCGGCTCGTTTCCCACGTGGATCATGAGCGTCGCGCACAACCGGTGCATCGACGAGCTTCGCAAAGTGCGGCGCCGCGCCCGCCTTCCCACCTTCGACATCGACGACCTCCACATCGAGCCATCGGGAGAGCCCGAAGAGGTGACCAAGGCGGTCTTCAACTCGCTGGACCGCGAAGCGCTCTTCGAGGCGCTCGACCGGCTCCCGCCGGCGCAGAAGCAGGTGATCATGATGGCCTACTTCCAAGGGCTGACACAGTCCGAGATATCCGCCGAGCTGAGCACGCCGCTGGGCACGGTGAAGACGCGCATGCGCCTCGGCCTCCACAAGATGCGCGGTCTGCTCGCGGCCTAAGGGCCGCAGCGTCCCATTGGGGGGGCGTCCCTCGTGGCCGCCCCGAGGGTGGACGGGGCGGGACCCCACGAGGGGCGCCCCTGCAATGGGAAGGACTAGGCCACGCCTTTGCTATACTTGACGGCGGCGCTTCTCGAAGAGCGTCAACGGGGAAGCGCGCATGCCGTCTATCGTGGTCATCGGCGCCCATTGGGGCGATGAGGGCAAGGGGAAGATCGTCGATCTCCTTGCCCAGAACGCGGACGTGGTCGTCCGCTTCTCGGGCGGCGACAACGCCGGCCACACCGTCATCAACGACAAGGGCCACTTCGGCCTGCACATGGTGCCCTCGGGCATCTTCGCCGAGCACACCCGCTGCGTCATCGGCAACGGCGTAGCCCTCAACGCGGCCAGCCTGCTGGCGGAGGTCGAGAGCCTGCGAAGCGCTGGGGTCGACCTGAGCCGGCTGCGGATCAGCGATAAGGCACACCTGGTCCTTTCTCACCACCCACGGCTCGACGGCATCGAGGAGCGCGTGCGCGGGGACGGGGCCATCGGCACGACGAAGCGGGGCATCGGCCCGCTCTACGCCGACAAGGCGGCCCGCATCGGCCTAAGGGCGGGCGATCTGCTGCATCCCAACGAGTTGGGAGCCCGGCTGGGCGAGATTGTCGAGACCAAGAACGTGCTGCTGAAAGCCTACGGCGCCGAGCTCATCGACTTCGATGAAGTCATGCGGGAGTGTGCCTGCTACGCCGAAGCCCTTGGCGAGACGATTCAGCCCATCGAGAACCTGGTGAACGAGGCCGTGGACGCGGGTCAGACGGTGCTCTTCGAGGGCGCGCAGGGGACCCTGCTCGACGTCGACTTCGGCACGTATCCCTTCGTCACCGCGTCGACCACGACCGCAGGCGGCGTGTTCACCGGCTCCGGTCTGCGCCCGCAGGCACTCGACCGGATACTTGGCGTGTTCAAGGCGTACACCACGCGGGTGGGCGCCGGTCCCATGCCAACCGAGCTGACGGGCGAGGTGGGCGAAGCCATCCGGCAACGGGCCAGCGAGTTCGGGGTGACAACGGGCCGGGCCCGCCGTGTGGGCTGGTTCGACGCCGTCGCGGGGCGCTACAGCGCACGCCTGAACGGCATGACGGAAGGGGCGGTGACCCGCCTCGACGTGCTCGACGATCTCCCTTCCATCGGGGTCTGCACCGCCTACCGAACGCCCGGCGGGACGATCGAACATTTCCCCTCGACACGGTCGGAGCTGGAAGCCTGCGAGCCGGTGATCGAGATGCTGCCGGGCTGGGAGGCGCCGACGACGGAGGCGCGCACATTCGGCGACCTGCCGGAGGCGGCGCGGGACTACATCCGCCGACTCGAAGAGCTGCTCGGCTGCCCGATGGGGATCGTCTCGGTGGGCCCCCACCGCGACGCCACGATCATCCGCGGCCTGTAGCGGCCGGCTAGGACGCGGCCGCGGGGAGCGGCAGGTCGATCGGGACGCCGCGCACCGACTCCATCACCGTCCGCGCCGATTCTTCGTCGGGCTGGGTGAGGGGCAGGCGGAAGCCGCCGACGGGGAACCCAACCTGGTTCAACGCATACTTGACCGGAATGGGGTTGGAGATCACGAACAGGTCGCGGAACACGGGCATGAGACGGTTGTGGATCGCCTCCGCCCGTACGGGATCGCCGCCGATCTGGAGCTCCATCATCTCGCGCATCTGCTTCCCCACGAGGTGCGAGGCGACGGAGACGACGCCGTAGCCGCCCCGGACTAGGACGGGAAGGAAGTCGGAGTCGTTGCCGCTCCACACGAAGAAGTCTTCGGGCGCGCCGTCGATGATCTCGCCGATCTGATCGAGGTCGCCGCTGGCCTCTTTGATCCCCACGATGTTGGGGACGGCGCTCAGCCGGAGCGTCGTGGCCGCGCTCAAGTTCGTCACCGTGCGGCTGGGCACGTTGTAGAGGATGCAGGGAATCGAGACGCTCTCCGCAATGGCCTTGAAGTGTTGGTAGAGACCCTCTTGCGTCGGCTTGTTGTAGTAGGGAACCACGAGGAGCGCGGCGTCGACGCCGATGCGGTCGGCCTCGCGGGTCATCTCGATGCTGAAGGCGGTCTCGTTGTCGCCCGTCCCCGCCACGACGGTGGCGTCGCCGGCGACGGACTTGATCTCCTGAAAGAGACGCAGCTTCTCGTCACGGGTTAGGGTGGGCGACTCGCCCGTCGTGCCCGAGACGATGAGGCCGTCGCTGCCGGAGGCGAGGAGCGCCATGGCAAGCTCTTTGGCGCGGGCGAAGTCGACGCGGCCCTCCCCATCGAACGGGGTGACCATAGCGGTCAGCAGTCTACCTAGATGGCCCATCGCTTCCTCCGAGCCTTGTTTTCTCCAACCAACGGGCCTCTCGGTCCAACGGGAGACCCATTATAGCCAACCACGCCGACTAGGGTTGCTTGACGAGCCCCCGGGCCAGCAGCTCTTCGGCGATCTGCACCATGTTGAGCGCGGCGCCCTTGCGTAGGTTGTCGGCGGAGAGCCAGAGGACGATACCGTGCTCCACCGACGTGTCGCGCCGAATGCGGCCCACGAAGACATCGTCGCAGTTCGCCGCCGCGAGGGGGTGGGGGTAGAGGTCCTCAGCGGGATTGTCGACGACGCGCACACCGGGCGCGGCGGCCAAGACGTTCCTCGCCTCTTCCGGCGAGACCGGCCCATCGAACTCGACGTGGGCCGCCATGCTGTGCGCTTGGTAGACCGGCGCGCGCACACAGGTCGCGGAGAAGGGGAGCGCGGGGAGGTCGAGAATCTTCCGCGTCTCCTCCTGCATCTTCCATTCTTCCACTGAGTAACCATCCTCGAGGAAGACGTCCACCGCCGGTATCAGATTGAACGCAATCTGATGGGGGAAGACCTCCGGCACGGCGGCCTTACCCCGCGCGAGCCGCTCGGTCTGGAGGTCGAGCTCGGCTACGGCGGCGGCGCCCGCGCCGGATACGGCCTGATAGGTGGCGGTGACAACGCGCTTGATGGGCTGGAGACCGCGGAGCGGGTGCAGCGCCATCACCAGCGGCACGGTGGTGCAGTTCGGCTGCGAGATGATTCCCTGGTGGCGCTCGATCTCGGCGGCGTTGACTTCGGGCACGACCAGCGGGACGGCGGGGTCGAGCCGGAACGCCGAGCTATCGTCGATGACGACGGCGCCGGCCTCGACGGCGGCGGGGCCCCACACCTTCGAGGCCGCGGCGCTGGCGGAGAGGAAGGCGATATCGACGCCGTCGAACGAGGCGGGCGTCGTCTCCATCACTTCGATCATCTCGCCGCGCACGCTGAGTTTGGACCCCGCCGAGCGCGCCGAGGCAAGCAGGCGCAGATCGCCGATCCGCGTGCCCCAACTGCCCAGTATCTTGAGGAACTCGGCGCCGACCGCGCCGGTCGCGCCGACGAAGGCGATACGTAGACCCACTCCACTTCTCCCGTTAATGTTGGTGATCTAAAGACCGAGCAGCCGGTCGAGGCCGAACACGAAGCCCTTGCCCTCGGCGGCGCGGCGCACGGCCCGCGCGATGCCGGGGACGTAGCAGTCCCGGTTGACCGTGTCGTGGCGGATGCTCAACGTCTGCCCCGCGATGCCAAAGATCACTTCTTGATGGGCCATCGTACCGGGCAGCCGGAGGCTATGAATGGTGACGCCGCCGAGCTGCCCCGCGCGGGTGCCCGCTACGGTCTCCCGTTCGGGGACATTCCGTTCGAAGTCGCCGCCTCGGGCCTCGTTCAACATGCGGGCGGTGGTGGCCGCGGTACCCGATGGCGCGTCGATCTTCGTCTCGTGGTGCGTCTCGATGATCTCGACGTGGTCGAAATAGGGCGCGGCGCGTTGGGCGAGGTGCATCATCAGGACGGCCCCGATGGCGAAGTTCGGCGCCACGACGCCGCTCACGCCGTACCGCTCCGCGATGCGCTCCAGGGCCGCCACCGTATCGTCGGATAGGCCCGTGGTGCCAACGACGAAGCTCAGGCCCCGCGACGCGGCCGCTTCGACAGCGCCGGCCGTCGCGTCGGCGTGCGAGAAGTCGACGAGCACCGACGCCGAGACGTCATTGGCGACTTCATCGACGGACGCCGTGAGCGGGACGTCGACACCGGGGACGACGAACCGCCCGCCGTCGGCGGCCACGTCGACCGCGGCGGCGATGACGATGTCCGGCTCGCGCTGAAGGCCGGCGGAGACCGCCTGCCCCATCTTCCCCAGCGCGCCGTGCATTAGAACGCGAATCTCACCCAACGCAAGCCCCCAGCAGGGAATCAATTATAGCCCGCCACGCGAGCGCCCGGAACGAAACGTGCAGGCGGAGGGGCCGTTCGCCTATCCGAGGGTCCATTGAGCAGATGCAGAAGGGGCGCCCGTGGGGCGCCCCTTCGATTCGTCGAACGTTGTAGGGACGGCGCGGTTAGCGCTGGCCCTGCGGCCGGGGACCCCGGTCGCGGTCGCGCATCGGAGGACGCGGTCCTCGGCCATTCCCGCCGCGGGGAGGACCGCCCGAGCCACCGCGAGGACCACCCGAGCCCCCACGGGGAGGGCCGCCGGAGCGGTCGCCGTAGGGGCGGGGGCCCCGGTCACGGTCGCCGCCGCGGCCCCGGTCACGGTCGCCGCCGCGGTCGCGATCCCGGTCGCCGCCGCGGTCGCGGTCCCGGTCGCCGCCGCCGGCTCCGTCGCGGACGCGCGCGCCGCCGGACTCGAGCCCTTCGAGCACCGCCCGGCGCGAGAGGTTGATGCGGCCCATGCGGTCGATTTCGATCACCATCACGGTGACTTCGTCGCCGATCTTGACGACTTCATCGACGGAGTTGACGCGGTAGTCGGCGAGCTCGCTGATGTGGACCATGCCGTCCTTGCCGGGCAGAATCTCGACAAACGCGCCGAAGTTCATGGTGCGGACGACCTTGCCGGTGTAGACCTCGCCGACCTCGACATCCTTGGTCAGGCCCTCGATCATCTCGATGGCCTTCTTGGCGCCGGACTCCGAGCTCGAACCGATGATGACGGTGCCGTCGTCCTCAATGTCGACGCTGGCGCCGGACTGCTCTTGGATCGAGCGGATCATCTTGCCGCCGGGGCCAATAACGGCGCCGATCTTCTCAGGGTCGATCTTGATGCGGATCATGCGCGGAGCGTACTGGCTGAGCTCCGGCCTCGCCTCGGTGATCGCCTCCGCCATCTTGCCGAGGATGTGCATCCGGGCCGCCTTGGCCTGTTCGAGGGCCTGCGCGATGACGGGGAAGGTGATACCGGTGGACTTCAAGTCCATTTGCAGGGCGGTGATGCCGTCCTTGGTGCCGGCGACCTTGAAGTCCATGTCGCCGAGGGCGTCTTCCCAGCCCAGGATGTCGGTGAGGACGGAGAATTGGTCGGGGGTGTCGCCGATCACCAAGCCCATCGCGATGCCGGCGACCGGCTTCTTGATGGGCACGCCGGCGTCCATGAGCGAGAGGGTGCTGCCGCACACGCTCGCCATCGAGGTGCTGCCGTTGGAGCTGAGGATCTCGGAGACGACGCGCAGGGCATAGGGGAACTCGTCCTCGTCGGGCAGCATGGGGAGGAGCGCCCGCTCGGCGAGCGCGCCGTGGCCGATCTCGCGCCGCCCGGAGCTGCCGATGCGCTTGGCCTCGCCGGTCGAGTACGGCGGCATGTTGTAGTGATGCATGTACCGCTTCTTGTCCTCGATGCCGATGGTGTCGAGGCGCTGCTTGAGGCTCAGCGAGCCGAGGGTGGCGATGCTGAGGGCCTGAGTCTCGCCGCGGGTGAAGAGTCCGCTGCCGTGGGTCCGGGGCAGCACGCCGACCTCGCAGGTGATGGGCCGGATCTCGTCCAAGCCGCGCCCGTCGAGGCGAACGCCCCGGCTGACCACGCTCTTGCGCACTTGGCTCTTGAGGTGCGCCTCGAACTGTTTGCCTACCTCAGAAGGCTCGAAGCGGTCGGATAGACCCGCCACGACGCTCTTCTTCACCTCGGCCACGTCGGCGTCGCGCTCGGCCTTGCGCCCCGGCTTAAAGAGCACGGAGTCCAGCCGGTCGCCGGCGGCCTCGGCCACGGCGTCGGCAAGCTCTTGCGGCGCGGGTTCGGGGAGTGTGACGGCGAACTTGGGCTTCGCGGCAGACCGCATCAGCTCTTCCTGGAGGTCGATGGTCTCCGCATTCACGATTTGGGCCAGCTTCATGCCCTGGATCACGATCTCCTCGGAGACCTCGTTGGCGCCCGCCTCCACCATCACGACGGCCTCGCGGGTGCCCGCCACCATCAGGTCCAGCGCGCTCTCCTGCTGCTCCTGGAACGTGGGGTTGGCCACCAGCTTGCCGTCGATGAAGCCGATGCGGGTCGCGGAGATGGGGCCGCCGAAGGGAATGTCGGAGATGGAGAGGGCGGCGGATGCGCCGATGATTGCCAGGTGCTGCGGGTCGTGCTCCTGGTCGGCGGAGAGCGTGGTGATGATGACTTGGAGATCGGAGCGCATCCCCTTGGGGAAGAGGGGGCGGAGGGGGCGGTCCGTCAGCCGCATGGTCAGGATGGCCTCTTGGGTGGGCCTTCCCTCTCGGCGGAAGAAGCTCCCCGGGATACGGCCCACCGCGTACAGCCGCTCCTCGAAATCGATGGTGAGGGGAAAGAAGTCGATCCCCTCCCTGGGCATTCCGGCGACGGCGGTCACCAGCAATATCGTGTCGCCCTGGCGCACCGTCACCGCGCCGTTCGCCTGGCCGGCCAGCTTTCCGGTTTCCAGAATCAGCGGGCGGCCTGCTATCTCTTGTTCAACTCTATGGGACATGCGAAACATTCCTTCCTGAGGGGGAGGGCGAAACAGGTGAAAAGAAGAAGACCCCGCGGTGAAGCGAGGTCTATCTCCGGAGGCCGAGGCGCTGAATGAGCGTCCGGTACCGGCCTACGCCCTCTTTATGGACGTATCGGAGCAGTCGGCGGCGCCGCCCAACCATTTTGAAGAGGCCGCGCCGCGAATGGTGGTCCTGACGATGTTGGCGTAAGTGATCTGTGATGTCGTTGATTCGCTGCGTCAGAATCGCGACTTGCACTTCCGCCGAGCCCGTGTCGCCGTCGTGGCGCTGGTACTCCTTCAGGACTTCTTCTTTCTTTCCCTTTTCCAACTACTCCCGCACCTAGCGTACAAGTTTCAGACTTTTTCTTCGCGCGAATTATACCACAAGCCGCCGGTATTATTCGTCCGTTTTCCCGAGGGGAGAGGTGAGGCAGGCGCCCCAATGGGCGGCCTTCGCCCTCATCTCAATCTTCTCCCGCTGGAGACCTTTGCGTAACCCGCCGCTTTCCGTCATTCCCGCGAAAGTCGCGTAGGGGCGATTCGCGAATCGTCCTCCCCTCCGGCCTCTCCCCCTCTGGGGGAGATTTGAGAGAGGGCGCGCGCCGCTAGGCGCGCGAGCGCCCGCAGGGCGCTTCTCCCTCGTCGACCCCGGCTACGCAAACGTCTCCCGCTGGGAGAAGAGGCAAGACCTCCCGGCCCCACCCGGGCTTGAGCCCGCGGGCGGGTTGCGCAAAGGTCTCCAGAGGAGGAAAGGCCGGGGCCTAGGTCACGCGCCCAAACGTTCGTTTCTTTACGTCGAGCAGCACGAGCGTTTCCGTCTTTCGGACGCCGACGAGCTTGGTCATCACGCTCTCGAGAAACTCGCGGAGTTCGTCGAGAGTGCCGACGAGGACGTTGACGATGAGGTCGTAGCGCCCCGTGGAGACGCCGACGAAGATGACCTCTTCGCGGGCGGTGAGGCCCGATGCCACGCCGTCCAGCGCGTCGGGCTGCACGTCGATGCCGATGACGGCGGAGGTGTTGAGGCCGAAGCTGCTGGGGTTGGGGACGGCGCGAATGGTCAATGAGCCCTGATCGACCATCATTTTGATCCTGCGGCGGATCGTCGCTTCGCTGACTCCGAGCGCGCGGGCGATGGTGGCGTTCGGCTGCCGGGCGTCTCCCTGCAGCAATTCGATAATGCGGCGGTCGGTATCGTCGATTCTCAAGCAGGGACTCCTGAAGCGGGGATGGCGGAAAGCGAAGCCTTCGGCGGAAACAACGACGATAAGGATACGAGTCGCGCCCCATTACGTCAATAAGCGTCGCAGTAGTTAACCAAGACCGGTTCCGCTATCTGTCTTTGCCGGGCAGGTTTTTGCGACGCCTAGATTCATCGGTGGACCTGCCCGCTGGGCGCGTCGCCACGGGGTCTTACTCTCCTCTCTGAGGGCTGGTTGAGCGCGGTCTCCTTGAACCGCCTAGGCCCGTGTGCAAGAATTGGACGGTTTGTCGGCGGGAGGAAATCATGCCGGGAATGTGCGACGGTCTGCGCGTCATCGAAGTCTCCCAAGGGATGGCGGGGGGACTCGCCGGGATGATCCTGGCCGACGCCGGCGCCGAAGTAATCAAGGTCGAGCCCCCCTCCGGCGACCGGACGCGCGCGCAGCCCGCCTGGATCATGTGGAACCGCGGGAAGAAGAGCGCGGTCCTCGACCTCAAGACCTCCGAAGGGCGGGCGGGCGTACGCGACCTTGCGGCGACCGCCGATCTGCTCATCGCCGCCGTGCACACGGGCGCGGAGGGCCGGCTCGGCATCGACTATGAGACTCTGTCCAAGGCGAACCCCGGGCTGGTGCATTGCTCGATTACCGGCTTCGGCCCAATCAAACGTTGGTCGCACATCAAGGGCTGGGACGCGGTGGTGAATGCCAAGACGGGGCGCGCCCGTGCCTTCGATAAGCAGGTGACGAAGGAAGGCCCCGCCTTCGCCGCCATCCCCGCCGCCAGCTACGGGGCGGCCATGTACGCCATCACCGGCAGCATGGCGGCCCTGCACGCCCGGGAGCGCACCGGCCGAGGGCAGAAGGTCGAGACCAGCCTGGCGCAGGCCATCCTCGCCTATGACTGGATGTGGCTGCAGTGGCAGATGGACCGGAAGACGAACCAGCCTGCGCGGCCTCCGGGAGGGTCACCCACGGCCCAGTACTTCGTGGGGCGGACGAAGGACGGCAAGTGGATCCAGTGCGCCAACGCGATGTCGCACCTCTTCGTCAACTTCCTTCTGGCGCTCGACCTCGGCGACCTGCTGGGCGAGGAGCGGTACGCGAACGTGCCGCAGATTCCGGCGGGCCCCGACCTGGAGGAGCTGTACGAGAAGCTCCACGAGCGGATGCAGACGAAGACCGCCGACGAGTGGATGGACCTCTTCATCAACCAGTACGACGTGGCCGCCGAGCCGTTCATGACGGCGCAGGATGCCTTTGACCATCCACAGATCACGCACAACGGGAACTGGATCGAGGTGACGGACCCCGCGGTGGGCAAGACCCGGCAACTCGGGCCGCTGGTCAAGTGCTCCGAGACGCCGATGGGGCCGCAGGGCCCGGCGCCGACGCTGGGCGAGCACACGGCGGCACTCTTGAGCGCCGCGAAGGCAGCGGGGGCGAAGGCGGCGGCGGTGAACGGCGCCTCCTCCCCCCGGTATCCCTTGCAAGGACTCAAGGTGGTGGAGTTCGCCACGTTCTTCGCCGGTCCGTTCGGCACGGCTATTCTGGCGGACCTCGGCGCGGAGGTCATCAAGTTCGAGAGCCTCGACGGGGATACGTTCCGCCGCTTCGCGGCCGGGGCGGCGAAGGCGATGCAGGGCAAGAAGTCGATGGCGGTTGATCTGAAGAAGCCGGAAGGGCGGGAGATTGCCTACGAGTACATCAAGCGGGCCGACCTGCTGATGCACAACTTCCGTCCGGGCGTCCCCGAGCGGCTGGGCATCGACTACGAGACATGCCGCAACCTGAACCCGGGGCTGGTCTATCTCTACGCAGCGTCGTACGGATCGTCGGGGCCGATGGCGCACCGCGCGGCGATGCACCCGATACCCGGCGCGATCTGCGGCGGGGCGCTTCATCAGGCTGGGCGCGGTGTTCCGCCCGATCCCGGCACGCCGATGAGCTATCCCGAGCTGCGGGAGATGTCGAGCCGGCTCTTCCAGGCCAACGAGGGGAACCCCGACGTGACCTCCGCTCTCGCGGTGGCCGCGGCCCTCTCAATGGGCCTCCGCTCCCGCGAGCGCACCGGTAAGGGTCAGTACCTTGAGACGACGATGGTCGGTTCGTGCCTCTACGCCGAAAGCGAGGACTTTATCCAGTACGAGGGGAAGCCTGAGCGCCGGCTGCCCGACCGCGACCTCAACGGGATCCACGCGATTTACCGGTCGTACCGTGCCGCCGACGGGTGGGTCTTTCTCGCCTGCGTGACGGAGGGGGAATGGGCGGGCCTCTGCGAAGGCTTGGGGCGGGCCGACCTTGCCGGCGACGCACGTTTCGCCTCCCCCGACGCGCGCTTGGAGCATGACGACGACCTCGCCGCAGAGCTTGCGGGAATCTTCGTCTCCCGCCCAGCCAACGCCTGGGAGTCCTTGCTCGCGGAGCACGGCGTCGCCTGCGCCGAGGTCTTCGACGGCGACCTGCCCACGTTCGCCAACGAGCAGCCGGTCCTCCAGGAAGCCGGCCTGTGGGTCAAGACGAACCACCCGTCCCTGGACGACTACAACCGCTTCGGCCCCTACGTCCGCTTTTCGGAGATGGAGAACCGGCTCGCGCCGACCATCTTCGTCGGCGAGCACACCCACGAGTTGATGCGGGCCATCGGCTACTCGGACGAGAAGATCCGGGAGCTGACAGAGGCGAAGGTCGTGACATCGTCGACCCGCATGGCCGACCCCGACGCCGATTAGCGCGCTTCTTGGCGGCGAGCCCGGATCGTCTGCTAGGATGCTTTCGGAACGGCCATGACCCCGCACGCTCAGACGGCGGAGGTGATGAGTAATGAAACGAGTATTTACCGCGAGCGTATGCAAGGAAGGGGCGTGGTACGTAGCGCAGGCCCTTGAGGTCGACGTAGCGAGCCAGGGGGAGACGGTCGATGACTCACTCGCTAATCTGCGCGAGGCGCTGGTGCTTCACTTCGATCCACCCGCCCCAACGGCCGCTCCCGAACTTCGCCGCATCGAGATAGAGGTTGCCGCCAGTTAGGCCGCTGCCCCATCGAGAGGTCGCCCGCAGGCTCACGGCGGCAGGGAGCACGACGAAGGGATGTTCACTGCGATCGTCCCACGCCATCGAGAAGTATCGGTAGGTGTCCTGCGCAGCATATTGCAGCAGGCTAGGTTGACTCCCGCTGAATTCGATAGCCTTTAGCGTGCTTGTCTGGGGTCGGGGAGACTCCAGGAATGCGCAAACAAAGGAGGCCGATCATGTTCGTTGTTGACGACGAGATTGAGGCGTACGCGGCGGCGCACACCACGCCGTTGCCGGAATTGCTGGAGGAGTTGAAGCGGGAGACGCACGAGTCGATGCGGGCTCCGCAGATGCTGTCGGGGCAGTTGGAGGGGACGCTGCTCCAGTTTCTCGTGGGTCTTTCGGGAGCGAAGCGCATACTCGAGATCGGGATGTTTACCGGCTTCAGCGCCCAGATGATGGCCGCGGCGCTCCCCGACGACGGCGAGCTGATCACCTGCGACGTCGATCCGAAGGCCGAGGCGATGGCCTCGAAGTACTTCGCGCGGAGCCCGCACGGGGCCAAGATCACGATACGCATGGGGCCGGCCCTCGAGACGCTCAAGGACGTGGAGGGGCCGTTCGACCTCGTCTTCATCGACGCCGACAAGCTGAACTACGAGGGGTACTACGAGCGGGCGATGGAACTGCTCGCGCCGGACGGCCTCATCGCCGTGGACAACGTGCTGTGGAGCGGGCGGGTCCTCGACCCCAAGGAGGAGAGCGATTTCGCCATGGTCGCCTTCAACCGGCACGTGCAGAACGACCCACGCGTCCGCAACGTCATCCTCACCGTGCGCGACGGCCTGATGCTAATCCGCCGCGCCTAGGCCGCCCACGGGATAGGGAAACGGGCTATAATGGCGGCGGCACATCATGAACCGCCGCGGCGTTCGGTTGCTGCGGCGCGAGCCTTCCCCTATGCCTGGACCTCTTCACGCCTTCGCTTACCTCAAGGGCGGCATCGCCCCCGCCCCGAACGCTAACGCCACCGGCGTTGCGTACCGGCTTCAGCAACTGCTCGCCCTGATACTGACGGGGGTTCCGTTCGCCGCCTTCGCCTACGCCATCTACCGAATCGCCGGCGGCGTCTATCCCTCCGCGACGGACCTGGGGCTGCTCGCCGGCTTCTACATCGCTACCGGCTTGGGCGTCACCGTCGGCTTCCACCGGATGCTGACGCACAAGGCTTTCGAGACCAACCCCATCGTCAAGGCTATCTTCCTCATCTTCGGCACATGGTCGATTCAAGGCGCGGCGATTACGTGGGCCGCGATTCACCTGAAACATCACTCGAACAGCGATCTGGAGAATGACCCCCACTCGCCGCACAACCCCGTGGAGAGCTTCTGGCACGCGCACGTGGGATGGATGTTCGGGACCAACCGCGGCGCGCTGGAGAAGTACGCCAAGGAGCAGATGAAAGACCCCGTGGTCATGTTCATCAGCCGCACCGCGTTCTGGTGGACGGTGCTGGGGCTCGTGATCCCCTTCCTCATCGGCGGCTGGAGCGGCTTCCTCTACGGCGGCCTCGTCCGCGTCTTTCTCATGCACCACTCCACGTGGTCGGTGAACTCGGTGTGCCACATATGGGGACAGCGACCCTTCAGTCTCGGCAAAGACCGGGCCACGAACAACATCTTCGTCGGGGTTCTCGCCATGGGCGAAGGCTGGCACAACAACCATCACGCTTTCCCCAAGTCGGCTTTCCACGGCCTCCGCTGGTGGCAGATCGACGCATCCTCGTACGTGATCAAGACGTTGGGGGCGCTCCGCTTGGTGAAGAACGTCTACCGCGTTCCCAGTCACCTCATCGAGGCGCGCCTCCACCCCGAGACGGCGGCAGTACCACCCGCGGCAAGAACGCCGCGCGCCGCCGCCACGGCCAAGCACCCCGTCGGCTCCGCGTAACGCCGGAGTCCGGGCCTCCTCAGGGGGGCGTCTCGTTCTTCTGCTGCCCTTCCCTTTGAAGATCTTTGCGTAATCGGCGTGGAGGGGAGGCGGCGCCCTTCGGCCGCCCGCGCGCCTGCGGCGCGCGCCCTCTTGTGCGACCGGGCACATGGGTAACAGTTAGACCGGGGACATAGGTAACACTTTAACGGGGGTCTTGGCGATGCGTTTCGTCTGGTCGTCGAGGAGGCCGATGAGGAGGGGGCCGAAGTGGACCGTCCATCTGCAGTCGTCCTGCGGGACGAGGCCGATGGGCTCGCCTTTGAGGGTCTCGCTCACGTAGACCAGGTCTCCCTTCCACTTGATCTCGCCGTTGCCGCGCACCCGGCGTACCGTGGCCTCGGTCCCGTACTCCGGCGAGCCGAGGACTGCAGGATAGGGGCGGAACGAGGGCGTGTACAGCAGGGCCGGCGGGCGTTGCCCCAAGGCCTCGTGGGGCCGCTCCGCGTTGTAGCTGCGCCGGAAGCGGTCGAAGGTCTGCTGCTGGCGGCGCCCGTTGGCTCTGGGCGGCGAGGCCGTCTCCGCCTTGAGGGTGCGGTGGAGGCGCTCGTCCGTTCTGCTCGGGATGGCCCGGGGCGATGCGCTCAGGGAGGATGCCCAGCTTGACCCACCAGACGGCCAGCGGGGAGAGGCTGCCCAAGCCGACGCCGGCGAAGGGCGGGCCGTTGTCGGTGCGGATGACCCGGGGCAGGCCGTACTCCCGGAAGGCGCGCGCTAACGCGCGCCGCGTCTCCGGGCCGGTGGGGCGCTCCAGCCCGCGGCAGGCGATGAGGTAGCGGGAGGCCGCGTCCTGGACGGTGAGGGGATCGACGCGCGTCCCGTCGCCGGTGCGGAACCAGCCCTTGAAGTCGATGGCCCAGACGTCGTTGGCGACGATGGCGTGGGCGAAGGGCTCGTTCCAGGGGGAGGCGCGCCGACGGCGCCGTCGGCGCTGTACCAGGCCGGCTCGGTCGAGGATGCCGCCGGCGGTACTGGGAGCGGGCCAGGGCACGCCGGGTTCGGCGTCGCGGAGCCAGGCGATGAGCTTCTTGGGTCCCCACGAGGGGTGGGCGCGCTTCGCCGCGACGATGCGCTCCTCCAGCTCGCGGGGCGTGGCGTTGGGATGATCGTGGGCGGCGCGGCTCCGGTCGCGCAGGCCCTCCTCACCGTACGCCTCATACCGGCCGATCAGCTTGTAGCCGGTCTTGCGGCTGATCCCGAACTGCCGGCACGACTCGGCGTGGGGCTCCTCCCCCGCCGCCCGTCGCTCTATGAACTGCAACCGCTCCGCTTCGACACTCGTCTCTTGCCAGGGCAACACAACTCCTCCTCATGGATCGCTTCATGCAATCCTCCAGAGTGTTACCCATGTGCCCGGTTTGCCTGTTACCTATCTCCCCGGTCTGTACCCCCTCTCTCAGTCTCCCCCAGAGGGGGAGAGGGCCGGAGGGGAATCCCGCGTCCCTAGCAGCCCTCGCCGAAACTCCGACGGGCTGCGCAAGGGTCTCCTCTCAGGAGAAGTCAGGCCTAGCGGAACCGGAAGACGCGCGATGCGACGAGGGCCGCAACCACTATCCAGGCGGCGAGCAAGCCAAGCTCGAAGGGGAACTCCCAGAAGTTCCGCGCGTCCAGCGCTATGCCCCGCAGCAGGGTGAGCACCGGCGAGAGGGGGAGGAACTCGACGATCGCGCCGAGCACGGTGGGGAGGGTGTCGGTGGGGAAGAAGGTCCCCGATAAGAACATCATGGGCAGCGTCACCGCGTTGCCCATGCCCGCCGCCGCCTGCGCGGTCTTGGCGAAGGCCCCGGTGATGAAGCCGATGCTGAGGAAGATCAGGTTCCCCAACAGCACGATAAGGAAGAATTGAGCCAAGCTTCCCCGCACCGAGCCGTCGAAGAGGAAGATACCCGCCGCGAGGAGTATGCCGGACTGCACGAGCGTCAAGACCAGGTTCGACGAGATCATCCCGGCGAAGAAGACGCTCACCGGCATGGGCGTGGCGAGAATGCGCTTGAATATCCGTCGCTCCCGATAGGTCGCCAGGACCGTGGCGAGCCCGATGATCGAAAAGTTCATCACCCCCATCGCCAGCAGGCCGGGGAGAAGGAAGTCGAAGTAGGCCCAGTCGTCCTCGTCCTCAGTCCGCACGCCTTCGGGCGCGAAGACGATGCTCCTCGGAGCGTCGACCAAGTTCAAGTTCTGCTGGTCGAGGAAGCGCTGCAGCTGTCCTAGCACGGCGAAGGCGTCGGACCGGGTCTCGTCAAACACGAACGAGACCGCGGCGGGCTGCCCCGCCTCGACCCGCTCCTCGATGTCCGCCGGTATCGTCATGAGGTAGCGGAGGTCGCCGCTCCGGATCTCATCGCGGGCCGCGGCGGGATCGGCGCGGCGGTCGACCTCGAAGCTCTCCAGCGCGTCGAGGTCCTCGATGATGCCGTGGGAGAGGTCGTTATCGGCCTGGTCCACGACGGCCACCGTGTAGACCGACAGGTCGTCGCCGCCGATGTCGAAGAGTCCGAAGGCGGCGACGAAGATAAGGGGGAAGGCCAGCGTCCAGAAGATGGCCTGCCGGTCGCGGGCGAATGCCTTGAACTGTGTCAGGATTGTCGTGACGAGCACGGTCAGGCTTCCTGGACCAGGGCCCGCCCGGTGACGACGAGGAACACGTCTTCGAGCGTGGCGGGCCGCATCTCGATCCGCGTGACCGCGGTCTTGGACTCCTCCGCCCAGCGAAAGAAGGCGGGAACGGTCTTCGCCGCGTCGGAGGAGCGGAGGGCAAGCCCACCGTCGTCCTCCAGGCGGACGGCGACCACCGCGGGCAGCGCGCGCAGCGCGTCACCGGCGGCGGGGGGCGGCATAGGTTCCACACGGGCGCGAATTTCGTGGGGTGCGTCCAAACCTTCCACCAAGCCGTTGGGCGTGTCCAGCGCGGCGATCCGTCCTTCGTTCATGATGGCGACGCGGTCGCAGAGCGCCTCGGCCTCCTCCATGTAGTGGGTGGTGAGGACGACGGTGCGGCCCTCGCGGCGCATCTCCTCGATGAACTCCCACACGCCGTGGCGCGCGTGGGGGTCGAGCCCTGCCGTCGGCTCGTCGAGAAAGATGACCTCGGGGTCGCTGACCAGGGTCGCGGCGATGGTGAAGCGCTGCTGCTGCCCTCCAGAGAGGTCTCGCAGGAAGGCGTTGGCCTTCTCGGTCAGGTCGAACTTTTCCAGCAGGCCGTCAATCGGAAGGCGCTTGGGGTAGAGGCTGGCGAAGAGATTGAGCAGTTCTCGAACCTTGAGGTTGTCGAAATAGGTCGAGGCCTGCAGCTGAATGCCGATGCGCTCCTTGACCGTGCGGGGTTCGCGCTGGGGGTCCAGGCCAAGCACGGCGATCGATCCGGAGGTCGGGTCTTGCAGGCCCTCGATGCACTCCAGAGTCGTGGTCTTGCCCGCGCCGTTGGGGCCCAAGATGCCGAAGACTTCGCCCCGGCGTACGGCAAAGGAGATGTCGTCGACCGCCGTCAGTGTCCCGAAGCGCTTGGTAAGGCCACGCACGACGATGTCGTCTTGGGGCACTCGTTCCTCCAGTGCGGGACCAGCTGCGGTGGTTTGTGAAGTATAGAACATCCTCGCTATGATGCCCGGAGCTTACGGACGGAGAGACTCATGACGGCCACGGCCCCGGCTATCGCCGAACGCGCGATCAGGTTCGAAGTGCCAGACGGCGAGATGGAGGCCCTGTACACCCGGCAAGACGACGGCCGGACTCTTCCCGGCGTGGTGCTCGTCCACGACGTTTACGGCGTCACGCCGCACATGCGCGAGCTCGGCCGGGCCTACGCCGAGGCAGGGTACGCGGTGATGACCCCGACCATGTACTGGCGGGGCGACGGTCCTGCCCCGGGCTGGCCGCCGCGCACCGCGGAAATCGCCAAGATCGGCGGCTACCCCGACCTCCGCACGATCGAGGACCTCAAGGCCTCCGTCGCGGCGATGACGCGGCGCCCGGACGTCGACGGCGGGCGCGTCGCCATCGCCGGCTACTCGTTCGGAGCGCGGTATGGGCTTTTCGCCTGCACCCGCGGGGCGGAGGCCGCCGCGCTCGTCGCCTTCTACCCCGTCATCATGTACCCCGTGCTGCACGAGAACCGCCCCGTCCAGCCGTTGCAATACGTCGCTGGCCTGAAGATTCCGGCGCTCTTCGCCTACGGCGAATCCGACTCGCTGGTCCCCTTCTCGCAAGTGAGCTTCCTGCGCGACCTGCTCCACGGTCAGGGTAAGACCCACGAGTTCCACACCTATCCGGGGGTGGACCACGGCTTCGTCAACACCATGATCAAGACCCACGACGCAGTAGCGGCGAAGGACGGCTGGGGAAAGGCGCTCGCCTTCCTTGAAACCCACCTCGGCCATCCAGACGCTCTCCCTAGAAAAGCCTTTGTGTAAAGCGGGGCCGGGAAGGGAGAAGCGCCCGAAGGGCGCTCGCGCGCCTAGCGGCGCGCGCCCTCTCTCAGTCTCTCCCAGGGGGAGAGAGGTTTAAGACGCTCTCCCAGGCCCAGGGGGAGAGAGGCTTAAGAGGTCGTCCCAGAACTCTGGGTAGGTGACGGCGGCGGCCTCCGCACCGCCGATGGCGGTCTCGCCCTCGGCGATGATTCCCGCGACGGCGAGAGTCATCGCGAGGCGGTGGTCGCCGTGGGAGGCGCACTCCGCGCCGTGCAGCATGGCCCCACCCTCGATTCGCAGGCCGTCGGGGCGCTCCTCGATGGACACGCCGAACTTGACGAGCTCCATGGCCGTGGTTGCGATACGGTCGCTCTCCTTCACCCGCAGCTCGGCGGCGTCGCGGATCTCGGTCGGGCCGTCGGCGAGCGCGGCGGCGAGCGCGACCAAGGGAAGCTCGTCGATGGCCCGCGGGATGACCGGGCCCTCGACGACGGTTCCGCGCAGCCGGCTCGACCGCGACCGCACGTCGCCGACGGTCTCCCCGCCGGCGTCACGGACGTTCTCGACGACGACGACGGCGCCCATGGAACGAAGCACGTCAATAATCCCGGTTCTCGATGGGTTTAGCCCCACGCCGGTCACGGTAATCTCGGCGTCGGGGTGAACCACGCCCAGTGTGATCCAATAGGCCGCCGACGAGATGTCGCCGGGGACGGCCACGTCCCGCGCCCGCAGCTCGCCGGGCTCGATGCGGATTCGGCCGTCGGCGGTCTCGATGTCCGCCCCCATTGCCGCGAGCATGAGCTCGCTGTGATTGCGCGAGGGGGCGGGCTCAACAACGACCGTCTCGCCCTGGGCGTTGCAGCCCGCGATGAGGAGCGCTGTTTTGACCTGGGCGCTCGCCACCGGCGTGTGGTATTCGATTCCCTTGAGAGCGCCGCCGGCAATGCGCAGCGGCGCCCGCCCGCCCTCGGCTCCCTCGATCCGGGCGCCCATGCGCCGCAGGGGGTCGATGATCCTGGCCATGGGACGGCGGCGCAACGAGTCGTCGCCGGTGATCACGGACTCGAAGGGCTGCGCGGCCAGTAGGCCGGCGAGGAAGCGCATCGTCGTACCGCTGTTGCCCGCGTCCAAGACGCCGCTGGGCGCGGTGAACCCCGTCTTGCCTACGCCTTCGATGGCGACGCCGCCATCGCGCTCCTCGACCGGCACGCCGAGGTCGCGGAGGCAGCGCAGAGTCGAGGCGCAGTCCTCGCCGCGGGGGATTCCGGTCACCAGCGCCCGGCCCCGGGCCATGGCGTTGAAGACGTAGGCGCGGTGCGCGACGGCCTTGTCGCCTGGCACGCGGAGACGGCCCCGGACCGAGCGGCGGCCTTGGACTCGTTGGACCATACCGGCCTCTGGGCGGCGCGCTACTTGCGCTTGCCCTTGCCCTTGCGCAGCGGATCGTCCTCGTACCGCTCCATGAGATCCCGGCCCTTGCGGGCCAACAGGTCGCCGACGAAGAGCGCGCGCATGTTGTCGCCCATCGAGGGCAACTCGGGAGAGGAATCGACGGGCCTGATCGCGCCGGCGATGAGCTTTTCCCGCTCCTCGAAGACACCGGCGAACAGTCTCGCCACGCTCTCCTCGTCGCGTTCGTTGAGCCCGCGTTTGAGCTCAAGGAGCTTGAGCACGGCGCGGTCGATCCACGTCGAGATCTCGTTTGCGTTGGTCATGCAGATGTCGCGGTTCATTTCAGGGTCGCCGGAGGCCAGCCGCGAAACGTCCCGGTAGCCCGCCGCGGAGAGGCGCGCTATCTCCGCCCACGACGGGCTCTCCGACGTCGCGGCGACGAGCGCCGCGGAGAGCGCGATCGGCAGGTGGCTGACGGCGGCGACGTAGCTATCGTGCTCCTGTGGGTCGATGAAGTAGGGCTTCGCTCCCAGGGTCTCGACGAGTGAGAGGACCGCCCGCACGGCCCACTTCGCGGCCTGGATGGAGGGGAGGACGCAGTACGTGGCGCCCTTGAAGAGGGCTGGGTCGGCGGCGCCGGGACCCGACTCTTCCTTGCCCGCCATGGGGTGGCCGCCTATGAAGTGCGCGCTCGGCGGCAGAAGTTCCTGCGCCCATTCGAGGACCTGCTGCTTGGTGCTGCCGGTGTCGGTCACCACACAGTCTTCGGGGAGATGGGGCGCGATCTGCTCCATCACCTCTTTGATCGCCAGAACCGGCACGGCGATGATCACCATGTCGGCGCCATCGACGCAAGCCGGGAGGCTCCATTCGACCGAGTTCGCGGCGCCCCGGCTCTTGGCGGCGCGGGCCGCCGTCGGCTCGCGGTCGTGGCCCACAATCTGCAGGTCCTTGTTCTTCGCCGCCTTCAACGCCATCCCGATCGATGTTCCGATCAGGCCCATGCCGATGATGCTGATCCTCGTAGTCACGATCGCTACCTCCCAGGGGCCGCGATAAGCTTGGCGACTCTATCCAATATTCTGCCCGCGCAGTCGTACTTGGGCATGAGCGGGAGGGCGTCCTCGCCGCCGTTGGGGTCAATGATAACGATACGGTTGCTCTCCGCGGAGAAGCCCGCGTCGGCGGCGGTGATGTCGTTGGCGACGATGAGATCGAGGCGCTTGGCTTCGAGCTTCTTGCGCGCGTTCGCGACGAGGTCGGCGCTTTCGGCGGCGAAGCCGACGCGGACGCAGGCGGCGTCCGTCTCCGCGAGAATGTCTGGCGTCGGCGCCAGGTCGATGGAGAGGGGCGCGCCGGTCTTCTTGATCTTGCGGTCGGCGGGGGCGGCGCTCTCGAAGTCGGCGACGGCGGCGGCCATGATGAGGGCGTCCGCGTCCGTGACCGCGGCAGCCACGGCGGCCGCCATCTCTCTCGCGGTGACGGCGCGGACTAGGTCGACGCCCGCCGGCGGGGACTGGGCCGAGGGCGCGGCGATGAGTGTAACGCTCGCGCCGCGGTCGCGGGCGGCCTCGGCTAGGGCAAAGCCCATCTTGCCCGACGAACGGTTGGTGATGACGCGAACAGGGTCGATGGGCTCTTGCGTCCCGCCCGCGGTCACCACGATACGCCGCCCCGCCAGATCGCCGTTCTTTCCCAGGGCGGCGCGGGTGACGCCGATGATCTCGGCGGTGTCGGCCAGCCTGCCGACGCCGCTCAGTCCACTGGCCAGGTAGCCCGTGTTGGGACCGACGATTTCCGCTCCCCGCTCCCGCAGCATCTCCAGGTTCCGCTGCGTAGCCGGATTGTCGAACATGTTGCCGTCCATCGCGGGGGCGACGATGAGCGGAGCGGCGGTGGCGAGGACCGTGGCGGTGAGCATGTCGTCGGCCAGCCCATGGACGATCTTGGCGATGACGTTGGCCGTAGCCGGCGCGATGATGACGGCCTCGGCGCGCTTGGCGAGCATCACGTGCTCGACGCTCGTTTCCGAATCGGCATCGAAGAGGTCCCGTACCACGCTGCGGTGGGTGAGACTGCTGAAGGTGAGCGGGGTTACGAACTCCATGGCGGAGCGCGTCATGATGACGTCGACCAGCGCCCCGGCCTGGGTGAGCTTGCTCGCCAGGTCGGCGGCCTTGTAGGAGGCAATGCTGCCGGTGACCCCCAGCGCGATGTTCCGCCCTTCGAGCGTCATGATCGGCTCTCGTTCATCTCGTGAATCATCCGTAGGCCGAGCAGCAAAAGGTCGTCGTTGACCTCGTCGATCAGCTTGGTGTCGTCGACGATGTGGAAGCTGAGACCTCCGGTGGCGACGACCTTAGCTGCGCCGCCCAACTCGCGCTGGAAGCGGGTGACGAGACCCTCGATGAGGCCGATATAGCCGAAGTAGAGCCCCGACTGCATGCTGGCGACGGTATTGCGTCCGATGGCGGTGGGGGGGCGCGCCACCTCGATGCGGGGCAGCTTGGAGGCGCGCTCGTAGAGGGCCTCGGCGGCGAGGTTGATTCCCGGCGCGATGGCCCCGCCCAGGTAGTCGCCGTGCTCGTTCACCGCGTCGAGCACCGTCGTCGTTCCAAAGTCGAGGACGATCACCGGGGCGCCGTAAAGGCGGTTGGCCGCCACGGCCTGCACTACACGGTCCGCCCCGACGTCGCGGGGGCTCTCGTAGAGAATCCGCATCCCGGTCTTGATGCCGGCCCCGACGACCATGGCCTTGATGTCCAAGTAGCGTTCGAAGAACTCCTCAAAGGTGTGCGTCAGCGGCGGCACGACGCTACTCACGATTCCCTTGTCCAGCGCTTTGAGCGGCACGCCGTGGTAGCTGAGGAGTGTCATGCACAGCGCGGCGTACTCGTCGGTCTGGCGGTGGACCTCGGTGGCCATACGCCAGGTCGCCTCGATGGAATCGCCGTCGAAGACGCCAAAGGTGATATTGGTGTTGCCGATGTCTACGGCCAGAAGCATACCGTCGCTCCAGCGGCCATTATACGGGATGCGCCCCGCCTCGCCGGTGGCGACCACAAACCTCTCCCCCTCTGGAGACCTTTGCAAAACCGACTGGGGTCCTGGTGGGGGAGCGGAGGTGGCATTCACTTAAACCTCTCCCCCTCTGGGGGAGACTGAGAGAGGGCACGCGCCGCAGGCGCGCGGGCGCATTTACCCGCCGCGGAGGCGCTGCATGACGGGCGGGATCCGCATGGGGAGATCGGAGGCCGCGGCCCCGGCGTCGCCGAGCGCGTCGCGCATGTCCTCGCCCGCCGCGCCGTGGAGGTAGGCGGCGGCGACGGCGGCGTCGAACGGCGGCAGGCCCTGGGCCAGCAACGAGGCCGCGACACCGGCGAGCACGTCGCCCGTTCCCGCCGTCGCCAGGGCGGGATTGGCGAAGGGATTGATGACCGTCCTCTCGCCGGTGAGCGCCGTGACGCTGTAGGCGCCCTTCAGCAACACGGCGGCGCCCCAGTGCTCCGCGGCGGCGCGGGCGATTTCAATGCGGCTCGACTGGACCTCCTCGACGGAGCGGCCCGTCAGCCGGGCCATCTCGCCGGGATGGGGCGTGACCACCGCGCCGGGGAGCTTCGTCCACCACGCGGCCATGCGCGAAAGGATGTTGAGCGCGTCGGCGTCGAGCGCCAGCCGAAGCCCGGGGATCCCGCCGAGACCTTCGGCGAGACCCGTCACGAGCCCCACCGACCCCTCGCCCTGTCCAAGGCCGGGACCGAGGAGCGCCGAGTCGTAGGCGGGCAGCTCCTCCAACACCCGCGCCGCGGCGCGCGGGCCGTCCACCTCGCCCCACGATGTTTCTTCGAGCGGGACGTAGGTCACCTCGGGAAGCGCCGCGGCCACCGCGGGGATGAGACTGCGCGGCGCCGCCAGGGTCACCAGGCCCGCGCCCGAGCGCACCGCGCCGGCGCAGGCGAGATTGGCCGCGCCGATGAACCTCGCCGACCCCGCGACGATGAGCGTCTTCCCGAAGGAGCCCTTGTTCGCCGAAATCGGGCGGTTGGGCAGCCGTGCCGCCACCCAGTCGGGAGAGGCGACCTCAAGGCCGGCGTCCTCGTCGAGGCCGGCCGGTATTCCGACGTCTGCCACGGAGAGATGGCCCACGCGCTCGGCGCCGGGGAAGAGAAAGAGGCCGACCTTGGGATAGCCGAGGGCGACCGTCCCGTCCGCCGCCGGCGTGGCGGGGTCGATGGCGCCTGTATCGGCGTCGAGCCCGGTGGGTACGTCGAGGGCGAGGACGAACAGGCTGCGGCGTTCCGTCTTGGCCTCGGCGAGGGCCGCGCAGGCGGCGGCGATGGAGCCCCGCAAGGGCCTCGAACGCCCCGTGCCGAGCATTGCGTCGATGACCATCGCGGCAGTGTCGAGGGCGCGGCGCAGATCGGCGGGCCGCGTCTCGACGCGGATGTCGCGCACGTCGGCGGCGCGGTCGCGCAATATTTCGAGGTGGGGATCGTCGGCGGGGCGTTCGCCGCAGACGTAGACGTGGACGCGCGCGCCCCAGTCGTCGAGGTGGCGCGCCGCGACGAGGCCGTCGCCGCCGTTGTTGCCCGGCCCAACGAGCACGACGACGTGCTCGCTTTTCAGATCGCCCAGGGCGTCCCGCGCCTGCTCGGCGACGGCCAGCCCGGCGTTCTCCATCAGTTGCGACGTGGAAACGCCGCGGGCCTCGCTCTCCACCTCGATACGGCGCATCTCGTCGACGGTGACAACTTTCACGCTTGGGGTCTCCCGCTTTCTATGACCGGGCTCCTACGACAGATGCGACGGCGAAGTCTTTCGAGTGCGAGAGGCTGATCGCCAGGTCGTCGAGGCCCAGCGCCCGCGCCCGCGCTTGCGCCCGGCCCCGTAACACGACGACCGGCTTGCCCCGTCGGTTGGGGATGATCTCAATCTCGCGCCAGCCGACGCCGCGCGTGCCGGTGCCGAGGGCCTTCATCACCGCTTCCTTGCCCGCGAAACGCGCCGCTAACTCCGAGGGACGCTCGCGGTAGAGCGCGATCTCCGCCTCGGTGTAGATGCGGTTCAGGAAGCGATCGCCCCCGCGGGCCACGGCCCGTTCCACGCGGTCGATCTCGACGATGTCCACGCCGGTGGTCAACACGCCGCGATTATAGGGATGGCCGGGGAGGGCGTCTATCGGCGGTGCTGGACGTCCCGATGTGGACGCCCGCCTCCCGTGCGGGGTGGGGGCGGGTCCCCGTAGGGGCGTCCCTTGTGGGCGCCCTCCCGTAGGGGCGATTCGCGAATCGCCCGCTCCCCTTCCGCCCAGCTATCATGGCCAAGCGCCGCGGCATCCTGCCGCAACTGGTCGGCCTCCTGTTCCTACTCCGGCCTCCGCCCCAATTACCGCCACTACGACATCCACCCGTTGCCCATCCCCGCCCCCGCCGCCTACCATGGCCCCATGCCTTCTCAGCCCATTGGCGCCGGCCGCACTCGAAAAGAGGAAAAGACGGTCGTGGGCGCGCGCGGGAGCATCCACCGAGATCTCTCGCGCGGAGGCGCGCCAAGCGCTGGCTGTCGGCGCTTTGAGCGAGACGACGCTGACCCTTAGCGTCGTCTTGAAGAGTTCCGCATGGCCCGGTGTCCTAGGAGCCAACCAGGCAATGCCGGAGTTGCAAAGTTAGCGTTTGGGGAAGAGGCTCGGCGCGGGAACCTCCGCCGGGCTCGCGGTCGCTCGCACCGGCGCGGCGATCGCTCCCCCGCTCAACTTTTTTCGGGGTTGCGCCCTAGTCTACCTATGTCTTCCTCAATATCTCTTCAGGCGGCGCTATAATACGGCGCTGATGGGCCTTTCCGACGAGCTTCGCCGCCACGCCGGCCCCATCTGGGACCGGATCTTTCGCCATCCTTTCGTAACCGGACTCGGCGACGGAACGCTGCCCCTCGAAAGCTTCAAGTTCTACCTGGTCCAGGACTACCGCTTTCTCATCGACTACGCCCGCGTGCTCGCGGTGGCGAGCGCCAAGGCGCCGGACCTGGAGGGCATGACGCGGTTCGCCGGCTTGCTCCACGCCACGCTCGCCGAGGAGATGGACCTGCACCGGCGGTACTGCGCCGGATTCGGCATCGCCGCGGCCGAGTTGGAGCGCGCGGAAATCGCGCCGGGGACGGCGGGCTACACCAACTACCTGCTCTCCGTCGCCTACCAAGGGACGGCCATGGAGATCGCCGCGGCGCTGCTCCCCTGCCAGTGGGGGTACTACGAGATCGGCCGGAAGCTTGCCGACGAAGGCGATACGTCGGAGTCGAACCCCTACGCCGAGTGGATCCGGACGTATGCGTCCGACGAGTTCAAGGCCCTGTCCGACTGGCTGCGCGGCTACCTCGACGAACTGGGTCAGGAGACCTCTGCCGCTGAGCGCGCCCGCCTGGACGAGGTCTTCCTGATGAGCAGCCGCTACGAGTACCGATTCTGGGAGATGGGGCTCAGTAGGGAACGATGGCCGGCGTGACCGTGGAGGGAGCGAAGCTGCTCCTGGGGAAACCGGTAGCCGACGCTATCCTCGACGAGGCCGCGGCGACGGCGGCCAGGCTCCGGCGGGAGCACGGCGTCACCCCCGGCCTCGCCGCCGTGCTTGTCGGCGAGGACCCGGCGTCGGAAATCTACGTTCGTAACAAGACGCGCGCCTGCCAACGCGCCGGCGTCCTGACCGAGACGGTCCGGCTGCCGCCCTCGACGCCTCAGCAGGCTCTGCTAACAACCGTCCGCAACCTCAACCGCGACACCCGCTTCCACGGCGTGCTGGTCCAGCTTCCGCTCCCCTCGCATATCAACGAAGCCGAGGTGATCGAGCGCATCGACCCCGAAAAGGACGTGGACGGCCTGCACCCGATCAACGTGGGGCGGCTCGCGGCGGGCCGCCCCAGCTTCGTGGCGGCCACGCCGCTCGGTATCCAGCAGATACTGGTGCGCGGCGGCTACGATCCCGCCGGCAAGCACGTCGTCGTCTGCGGGCGCAGCGAGATCGTGGGCAAGCCCATCGCCATGCTGCTGATGCAGAAGGCGTCGGGCGCGGACGCGACGGTCACTGTGTGCCACACGCGGACCCGCGACGTGGGGGCGGTGACCCGCCTCGGCGACATCGTGATCGTGAGCACGGGGCGTCCACGGTGGCTGGGGGCGGACATGGTGAAGGAGGGCGCCGTCGTCATCGACGTCGGCATTCACCGTATCCCCGACCCCACGGCGAAGAGCGGGACGCGGCTCATCGGCGACGTCGACTTCGAGGCGGTGCGGCGGAAAGCGGCGGCGATCACGCCGGTACCCGGCGGGGTGGGACCGGTCACCGTGGCCTCGGTGGTGCAGAACACCGTGGCCGCCGCCGAGCGACTCGCCCGCTATATCTCCTAGCACCCACGGGCGGAGGGCCGACGGACGATGCGGACCGCGGACTTCGACTACGCGCTGCCGCCGGAGCTAATCGCGCAGCGCCCCATCGAGCCCCGCGACCACGCACGGCTCCTCGTGGCGAGGCGGGGAGACGGGTCGCTGGAGCACCGCCGTTTCTTCGACCTGCCCGCCCTGCTCCAGCCCGGCGACTTACTCGTCGCCAACGACAGCCGGGTGATTCCGGCTCGGCTCCGCACCCGCAAGTCCACCGGCGGCGCCGTCGAACTCTTGTTGCTGCGCCGGACCGAGGCGGGATGGTGGCTCACGCTGGCCCGTCCGTCGCGCCGCCTGCGGCCAGGGACGATGGTGTCGGTCGAGGGCGGCGGGCGCGTCTACGAGATCGAGATCGGCGCGCGGCGTGACGACGGCCTATTCGAGGCACGGCTAGAGGACGAGGCGCTGATCGAGGCGTGCGGCGAGGCGCCGCTGCCGCCGTACATCCATGAGCCACTTGCCGACCCCGAACGCTATCAGACCGTCTACGCGCGGGAGGAAGGCAGCGCCGCCGCGCCCACCGCCGGACTGCACTTCACGCCGCGGTTGATGGAGCGCCTAGCGGCGCGCGGCGTGGACGTCGCCTACGTCACGCTGCACGTCGGCCTCGACACCTTCCGGCCCGTGGAGGCCGACGACCCCCGCGAGCACCATATCCACACCGAGTACGCCGTGCTGCCGCCGGAGACGGCGCGGGCCATCGTTCGGGCACGTGAGCACGGTGGGCAAGTCGTGGCAGTGGGCACGACGTCGGTACGCGTGCTGGAGTCGGCGGCACGGGGGAGCAGCGGCTCCGTCGAAGCCTACCATGGCGATACGGGGCTGATGATCCTGCCCGGCCACGAGTTCCGCGCCGTCGACGCCATGATTACGAACTTCCACCTCCCCCGCTCGACGCTGCTGATGCTGGTGAGTGCCTTCGCCGGTAAGGACCTGATCGACGCCGCGTACGCCGAGGCCGTCCGCGAGCGGTACCGCTTCTATTCGTTCGGCGACGCTATGCTGCTTCTGTAGGAGGGCGGCACGTCCCGTGCGGCGGCATGTATACTTCCGCAATGACAAACCCCGGCCCCGTATCCGTTGTGGTCTATTCCGACTACATCTGACCGTTCTGCTATATCGCCCTGGACCGGGTCGATAGGCTGACACGCGACTACAACGTCGAGATCAAGTGGCGGGCCTTCGAGTTGCACCCCGAGCTGCCGCCTGAGGGCGGGTCGCTAGGCCACTCGGAGGAGCGCGCCGCGTCTTCCCGCGCCCGGCTCGCCGCAATGGCCCGCGAGTCGGGCCTTGAGATGAACTTTCGCGACGTGGTCTCCAACTCCCGGCTCGCGCTCGAAGCCGCCGAGTTTGCCCGGGATCAAGACAAGCTCGACGACTTCCACCGGGCCGTCTTGCACGCCTATTGGGTTGACACGAAAGACATCGGCGACGACGCCGTCCTTGCCGAAATCGGCGGAAGCGTCGGCCTCGACGCCAACCTGCTCCGTGCCGCGGCGGTGACGCGGACCTACCGCGAGCGCGTCGACTACCAGCTGGACGTAGCGCGGCAGCTTGGAATCGGCGGCGTCCCCGCGTTCATCTTCAACGAGACATTCCTGTTGCAAGGCGCGCAGCCCTACGAGATGTTCGAGAAGATCATGGAGCGCCTGCTTCGGGAAGGCGGCGCGTGACCGGCGAGCCGGGCGCCGCTCTCGTAACCGGCGGCAACCGCGGCATCGGACTCGAAGTGTGCCGGGGGCTGGGGAGGCTGGGGCGGCGGGTCATCGTCGCGGGGCGCAACCCGGCGGCGGTCGACGAGGCCGTCGAGGATCTGCGGCACGAGAAGATCGACGCGGCGGGCGCGATGATGGACGTCGCCTCGCGGGAATCGGTTAACGAGGCCGCTGAGCGCCTCTTCGCAGAGGGGGCGCGCATCGACGTGCTGGTGAACAACGCCGGCGTCTACCCCACCGGTGAGGTCCTGACTATCGGGGAGGAGACGATGCGCCGCGCCTTCGACGTCAACCTCCTAGGGCCCATATGGACGTGCCAGGCGTTCGTCCCGCCGATGCAGTTACGGCGCTACGGGCGGGTGGTCAACGTCTCCTCGCAGCTCGGGGCCTTCGCCGGCGGCATCGCGGGGGCGGCGGCCTACGGGATCTCGAAGGCCGCCCTCAATGCCTTGACGGTGAAGCTGGCCTCGGAGGTGCGCGGTGATGTGAAGGTTAACGCCGCGTGCCCCGGCTGGGCACGCACGCGCATGGGCGGGCCGACTGCGCCGTTGAGCGCGCGGCAGGGGGCGGAGGGCGTCGTATGGCTGGCGACGCTGCCCGCGGACGGGCCCAACGGCGGCTTCTTCCGCGACGGCCAGCCTATCCCCTGGTGACGCACGGCCGGCGGCGAGACTAGACGCCGCGGCACAGCCGCCCGAAGGCGTCGGCAAGGCCGCGGTCGCCCTCGACGAACAGGCGTCCTTCGGCGAGGAGCGCGTCGTAGGCGCCGCGTCCGTACAGCAGCAGCGCGAAGTCCGACGCGGTCATGGCAAAGACGGCGTCGGCTGTGGTCGACGCGGGCGCCGGTGCCAGCGTCGGCGCGCCGCAGTCGAGAGACAGGGCTAACGTACGGGGAGACCCGGAGAGATCGAAACGGAAGCGGCCGTCGCGCAACTCGCTCTCGCCGGGCCTGACCGCGTGCGCGACGAAGAGCGGGAGATGGACGTCGGCGAGCACCGCGGCGGCGGCCTCGGAGAGCGCCGCGCCGGAGTCGAACGGACGGCGTATATCCCACCCGTGAATCGAGAGCTCGGCGGTACGGAGCGCGGCGTAGAACCAGGCCTCAGTCTCTAAACCGGCGACGCGGAGCTTGGCGTGAAGGCGCTCGGGAGTCAGGCCACGGAGAAACGCCGCCAGTTCCGCGTTGCCGCGCTTGAAGCGTTCTCCAAGCGCGGGGCCCGCATCGGCCCGTAGCCGGCGAGCCTCGTTAGCGATGCTCTCCCGCGCCGACCCAGGGGTGCGCGGCGTGAACGCCGGCGCTTCGCCCAGCGCTCTTCG